>NZ_JADOBQ010000009.1 GCF_015644665.1 Roseobacter sp. MH60115 | reverse complement strand
GTTTCAACAAGCTCAAACACTTCCGACGCATCGCCACCCGCTTCGACCGCCGCGCAATCTATTTCCTCAGCTTCCTGCACATTGCATCAGCAATACTATGGATGCGCTGAATGTCGATTCAGCCTAGAGGCGCTGCGGGTCAGGCGGCGGCGTTCTTGTTTGCAGCCTTGCGCGGTTTGCGGGCAGGCTTGCCGCTGTTGGCATCGATGAAATCGAGCACAAGCGGGCGGATGTTCCTACGCCAGCTCTTGCCTGCGAAAATCCCGTAGTGGCCCGCACCGTCTTCAACATGGCTGGCTTTCTTGTCGTCTGGCAGACCGGTACAGAGGTCGAGCGCCGCAATGCATTGGCCGGGTGCCGAGATATCGTCATTGGACCCTTCGACCGTCTTGACGGCTACCGTGGTGATCTTGCCGATATCGACCTCTTTGCCCGCAACGGTGAATTCGTTTTTGGCAATCTCGCCGTTCTTGAAGATACGCTCTACGGTCGACAGGTAGAATTCCGCCGTCATGTCCATGACCGCCAGATATTCATCGTAGAACTTATTGTGCTTGTCGTGGTCCGCGCCTTCGCCCCGCGCCACGCGCCCGATCTGATCGGTGAAGGCCTTTGCATGTGTCTCGGCGTTCATCGAGATGAAGGAGCTGAGCTGCAGGAGGCCGGGATAAACCATGCGGCCCACGCCGGGGTATTTGAAGCCCACGCGCTGGATCATCATTTCCTCAAGCTGACCCATCGTCATCCGGTGACCGAAATCCGTGACATCCGTGGGTGTCGCATTCGGATCAATGGGTCCGCCGATCAGCGTCAGACTGCGGGGCTGTGCCTTGGGGTCTTCTTCGGCCAGATAAGCGGTGGCGGCCAGTGTCAGCGGAGCGGGCTGGCACACGGCGATCACATGCGTGTCGGGGCCAAGCTCTTTCAGGAAATCCACGAGGTAGAGGGTATAGTCTTCGATGTCGAACTTCCCGGCGCTGACCGGAATGTCCCGCGCATTGTGCCAATCGGTGATGTAGAGATCGGCATCGGGCAGCAGGCTGATCACGGTGGAGCGGAGCAGCGTTGCGTAGTGCCCCGACATCGGTGCCACCAGCAGCACCTTGCGATCAGGCGTCTCCCGCCCGGGGACTTCGAAATGCAGCAAATCGCCAAAATCGCGCTTCACGACAATCTCGGTTGTAACCAGATGGTCCTGCCCGTCATTTGTCGGAACCGCAGGAATGTTCCAGTCAGGCTTGACGATCATGCGCTGAAAGGTGCGTTCCGTCACCTCACCCCAGGCCTGCATCCAGGCGAAGGCAGGGTTTGGAATCAAGGAGAAAGCAGGGTAGGCTGCCATGGCGAGGGCGGTCGCGCCGAGCCATTGGTTTGTGTTGCGCATCGTTTCCATCAAGTCGTATGTCGCCATATAGCGCATAAGGGGTCTCCTTGTTACAATCCGGGCGCACCGGTTACACGCAGTCGCTTCGCCCCCTGAAGCCAACGACTTTATGCTGCAACTGCAAACATACGAGGGAAAGGTTAACATGACAACACATTCCGACAGCGACGTGATCCCCTCGGGTGAAACACTTGAGAGGATGACTGAAAACCTCCAGAAAGTGGAGGAACTGTCGGAACGATTGCAGCGGGTTCTGACCAACCGTCAGACCCATAACCCCGCGTTAGATGGGCCGAATCAAGAGTTGTTCGGCCGCGCGGCACAGGCCTATTGGGCCGAGGCCGTTAACAATCCCGCGAAGGTTTTTGAACACCAGATGACCTACTGGGCCGACACAATGAAACAATTTGTGCAGGCGCAGCAAGAGCTGGCCAAGGGTAAATTAACGGCACCGGAAGACCCTGGCCCAAAGGACAGACGCTTTGCGAATCCGCTCTGGGACACGCATCCCTACTTCAATTACGTCAAGAAACAGTACCTCATTAACGCCGAAGCGCTGACAACCGCAGTGCAGGATGTGACCGACCTCGATCCGTCGGAGAAAAACCGGCTGACCTATTTCGCGCGTCAGATCGTGGATCTGATGTCGCCAACCAATTTTCTGGCAACGAACCCGGACGCGCTGGAAAAAGCGTTGGAGACAGAGGGGCAGAGCCTGGTTCAGGGGTTGGAAAACCTGATCCATGATCTTGAGGCAAACAAGGGTGAGCTGGTCGTCAAGCTTGCGGATGAGACCGCCTTTGAGCTGGGACGCAACATTGCCACGACGCCGGGCAAGGTGGTCTTTCGCAACCGGATGATGGAATTGATCCAATACACGGCCACCACCGAGGAGGTCCATAAAACGCCGCTGGTGATCTTCCCGCCCTGGATCAACAAATTCTACATCCTTGATCTCAAGGCGCAGAACAGTCTGGTGAAATGGCTGGTAGATCAGGGTCACACGGTGTTTGTCGTCTCTTGGGTCAACCCCGATCCGACATACCGGGACATCGGGATGGAAGACTACATTGAAGACGGCTACCTGACCGCGATTGCGGAAATCAAAGACATCACTGGCGAAAAGCAGGTCAATGCCATTGGCTACTGTATTGCCGGCACGACACTTGCGCTGACCCTGTCGTTGCTAAAGCAGAAGGGCGATAAATCCGTCAAATCCGCGACCTTCTTTACGGCGCTGACCGATTTTTCAGATCAGGGCGAATTCGCGCCCTTCCTGACCAATGACTTTATCGACGGCATCGAAGAGGAGATCGAGGACAAGGGCGTGCTGCCTTCGGTCATCATGGCGCGGACGTTTTCCTTTCTGCGCTCCAACGATCTGATCTATGGCCCGGCGATCAAGAGCTACATGATGGGGGAAACACCGCCCGCCTTCGATCTTCTCTATTGGAATGGGGACGGGGCCAACCTGCCCGGCAAGATGTCGATGCAATATCTGCGCGGGTTGTGCCAGCGGGACGAGTTGGCGCAGGGCGGGTTCGATCTGCTGGGGCACAAGCTGACCCTTGGCGATGTCGATGTCCCGCTCTGTGCCATCGCCTGCGAGACGGATCACATCGCCGCCTGGAAAGACAGCTACCGTGGCATTCAGCAGATGGGGTCAAAGGATAAGACCTTCATCATGACCCAATCGGGCCATATCGCCGGGATTGTGAACCCGCCGACCCGGAACAAGTACGGACACTATACCAACCCTGATCTGAAGCTGGACTACACGGACTGGCTTGCAGGGGCCGATTTCCACGAAGGATCCTGGTGGCCGCGGTGGGAAAGCTGGCTGAAAAAGCGCGCGGGCAAGATGATTCCCGCACGCATACCGGGAGATTCGAGCCATCTGGTGCTCTGTGATGCGCCCGGAACCTATGTGGCCAAGAAGGCAACCCTCTGATTTCAATAGCGGTTTCTGCTAAATCAAAAAAATGCTGCAATGCAGAAAAAACACTTGAAATGCTGCGCTGCGGCATGTATATCCTGTTGCAGACGCAGAAACGCGGGGATCATCCCGCAAGCGACAAAGGATTATTGAAATGACAAAGACACCTGACATGACAGCGATGCTCAAAGACGTCATGGGCGCATTCCCGGTTGACACAGCAGCCATGGAAGACGCGTTCAAGACAACAGCAAGCCTGAACGAAAAACTGTCCGGCGTGGCCCTGACAGCTGCAGAGAAATCCACCGAGATCTCCAGCAAGTGGACCCAAGACACCCTGGCCAAACTGGCAGAGATGTCCAAAGCCAAGGCAGAGCCTGTTGATTATGCAAAAGCGATGACCGATTTCGCCTCCGCATATTCCGAAACAGCTGCTGAGCACATGGCCGCTTTCGCTGAAGTCGCGAAAAAAGCGCAGATGGAAACAGTTGAACTGATGATGGCTGCCGGCAAAGACATGAGCGAAGACGCGTCTGCCGCCGTGAAAAAAGCCACCAAAGAAGCAACAGCTGCCGTCAAAAAAGCAGCAACTGCGAAGTAATTAGTATCCCAGTTAGCGCCTACTTCCTCCCTGAATGGCGTAAACTTTGCGGGCGGGCTTTTTAAAAGCCCGCCCTTTCTTTTTACAAATCTGTGTCCTAAGCTGCAATGCAGCGCAGGATGAGGGAGAAGTCGTGTGGCGGATAAAGACAAACCATTGCTGATCAAGCGATACGCAAGCCGGCGTCTCTACAATACCGAAACCAGCGACTATGTGACATTGGACGATATTGCCACGCTGATCCGCGAGGGCCGGGAGGTGCAGATCGTCGATCTGAAGTCGGGCGACGACCTGACGCGCCAGTACCTGCTTCAAATCATTGCCGAACATGAAAGCCGCGGGGAAAGTGTCCTGCCGGTGGATGTGCTGAACGATCTGGTGCGCAGTTACATGACACCGGGTGCCAGTGTCGTGCCGCAATTCCTGCAAGCGTCCTTTGAGATGCTGCGCGACGGTCAGAGCCAGATGATGGACAAGATGAGCGCGATGAACCCAATGGCCAAGATGCCGGGGTTCGAACTGATGCAGGCGCAGCAACAGGCCTTCATGAAGGCGATGACCGGGGGCTTGGGCGGCGGCAGCGGCTGGAAGGCGCCGGACGAGGAGGCCGCGTCAACGGACCCTGAAAAGGGCGAAGACCTCGACGCGATCAAACAGCAGTTGGCAGAGCTTCAGAACAAACTTTCCAAGTTGAAGTAACCGGTCATCACGCCACGGCGGGCTGCGCGTCTGCCGTGACGGTCTCGATGGCGTTCAGCAGCACGTCTGTGACCGCATCCAATTCCGCGCGGGAGAGGCGCACAGGCAACCGGACATCGCAGGCCCGCATCAGCATGGCACGGGTGCGCGGCAGCTCGGGCAGATCCTCGATAAACTGCCAGTTCCAGAAGGCCCGCGCATTGTCCGCGCTCTGCCCGAAGACCTGCACTTTGACCCCGGCGGCCTCCGCTCTGCGCGCGAAGGCGGCTATGGTGGCGTCCTCCAGTCCGACCAGGTTGAACTGAATGCTGTCGGGCGCGCGCTCTTCGCCCTCCAGCGGCGCAGGCACGTCGATGAAGGGGGAGCGGTTCAGCCGGTCCGCCACGTAGTCGTGATTGCGCCGCCCATCCCGCACCCTCTGCGCCAGGGCATCCAGTTGCGGGCGGATCAGTGCTGCTGACAGGTTGTTCAGCCGCAGATTGTAGAGCGGCAGTTTGTTTTGATGGCGGGAAAAGGCTTCCAGCAGGACCGGGTGTTTCTTCCAATTGTGCTCATAGGCACCCGACATGATGATCGCGCGGGCCACAAGATCGGCGTCATCCGTGATCAGAATGCCGCCTTCACCTGCATTGACCATCTTGTAGGACTGAAAAGAAAAACAGCCGACCTTGCCGAGGGTACCAATCTTTTGCCCGCGCCAGAGCGTGCCGAGCGAGTGTGCAGCATCTTCGATGACGGGGATATCGGCTGCGGTGCAGAGCTTCATGATCGCGTCCATGTCGGACGTATGACCGCGCATATGGCTGATGATGACCGCCTTGATATCGCCTGCCAGCTTTGCTTCGAAGTCGTCCAGATCGATGCGGTAATTGTCGCCAACCTCGCAGAGCACGGGTGTGCACTCCGCATGCACGACCGAAGACGGCACGGCGGCGAAGGTAAAGCCGGGGATCAGTACCCGCGCGCCCCGGGGCAGATCCAACGCTTTGAGGGAGAGGAAGAGGGCTGCCGAACAGGAGGACACGGCCAGCGCATATTTGCTGCCCATCAGCGCGGCAAACTCCGCCTCCAGCAGGGCTACGGGGGCATCTGAGGCGGCAGTGTAGCGAAAGAGATCCCCGGTTTGCAGCAAACGCTCGATCTCCGCACGGGCGGCTTCGGGAATGGGTTCAGCCGTGTGCATGTCGGGGAGCGTCATATTCGGATTTCCTTAATGTGACTTTTGGAAATTCTAAAACAACCGATCCACCACGCCAAGTAAATAGTTTGTAACGTCGCGCCCCGCGTCAGAAACCAAGCCGGTCGCGCAGGGCGTACCAACTCATGGCCAGCACCAGCAGCGGTGTGCGCAAGGCACCGCCGCCCGGGAACGCAGGCGTGGGGATGGTGCGCATCGTGTCGAACCCGTCCGTCTCTCCCTCGATGGCCTGCGCCATCAGCTTGCCTGCGTGCGTTGCGGTCCCGACGCCATGGCCGGAATATCCGGAGGCCGACAGAATGTTGGGCGCAACCCGCGCCAGATAGGGAAAGCGTTTCATCGTGATCCCCAACGTGCCACCCCAGGCGTAATCCACCTTGACGCCCTTGAGATGCGGAAAGACGGTTTCCATCGGTTTGCGCACCGTTGCGGCGATGTCGCGCGGGAATTTGTACCCGTAGCTTTCGCCACCGCCGAACAGCAGGCGGCCGTCATGGCTGAGCCGGAAGTAGTTGACCACAAACCGGCTGTCGGCGACGGCCACATCGCGCGCCAGAACCCGATGCGCCTGATCCTCCAGCGGTTCGGTGGCCACGATGAAATTGTTGATCGGCATGACGCGGGCAGAGACGGAAGGCGCGAGGGATGACAGATACCCGTTGCAGGCCAGGATCACGTGATCAGCTACAACCCGTCCGGCATCCGTGCGGAGGGTTGCCGGCGCCCCGTGCTCCAGCCCGTGCACACAGGACCGTTCGTAAACTGTCACGCCCGCAGCCGTCGCCGCACGCGCTAGACCAAGGGCAAAGGCTAACGGGTGCAGATGCGCGGCCCCCATATCCAACAGGCCGCCCTTGTAGTCCGGCGAGGGGCAGATTGCGTGGCAGGCCTCTGCATCCAGCGCTTCGACCGCGTCATATCCATATTTGTCATTCAGCAGTGCGGCGTATTTGTGCAAATACGCAACGTCTGATTTTGTGGAGCCTGTCCACGCCACGCCGGGTTTCAGGTGGCAGTCAATTTTGTGATCCGCGATCAGTGATTTGACCAGCGCCTTGGCCTCTTCACCCAGGTCCCACAGCGCGCGGGCCTGGGTATCGCCCACCATGCTTTCCAACCCGTGCTGATCGACGCGCTGCCCGCTGCCCAATTGCCCGCCGTTGCGCCCGGAGGCCCCAAACCCCACACGATGGGCCTCCAGAACCACAATCCGCCGCCCCGCTTGCGCCAGATGCAGCGCGGCTGACAGCCCGGTGTAACCTGCGCCGACCACGCAAACATCTGCCTTGACCTCGCCCTTGAGACTGTCAAAGGGCGCGGGCGCCGGGGTGCTGGCCGCGTACCAGCTGGCAGGGTAGGTCCCGAGTGTGTCGTTTGCGTAAAGCAGGTTCAAGGGGCCACCCTCTCCGTGAAATGCGCCTGCGATCAGACGTTCATCAGCAGGTGTTCCCGCTCCCAGGGGGAGATGACCTGCAGGAACTCGTCATATTCGGCCCGTTTCACGATGGAATAGACGCGTGCAAACTCCGATCCAAGCACCTCGTGTAACTCTGTCGCCTGCTCGAATAAATCCAAGGCAGACCCCAGGACGCGCGGAATATCCCCGTCGCCGTCATAGGCGTCCCCTTTGAATTCCGCGGCGGGCATCTTGCCCTGGGTCATCCCGAGGTAGCCGCAGGCCAGGCTTGCCGCGATCCCGAGGTAGGGGTTGCAGTCCATCCCGGCGAGACGGTTCTCGACCCGCCGTGCATCGGGATCGGAGAGCGGAATGCGAATGCCGGTGGTGCGGTTGTCGCGCCCCCAATCGAGGTTGATCGGGGCAGCGTGGTCTTTCACATAGCGGCGGTAGCTGTTCACATAGGGCGCAATCACCGCCAGTGCTGCGGGCATGTGGTTTTGCAGCCCTGCGATGAAATGCATGAAGGCATCGGTCTCGCCCGCGTCCTTGTCGGAAAAGACATTGGCCCCGGTTTCGCTGTCCAGCACGGAGTGGTGAATATGCATGGCACTGCCCGGCTCATCCGCAATCGGCTTGGCCATGAAGGTGGCAAAGCAGTCGTGGCGCAGCGCGGCTTCGCGGATCAGGCGCTTGAAATAAAACACCTCGTCGGCGAGCTTGACCGGATCGCCGTGGCGGAGGTTGATCTCCAGTTGTCCCGCCCCGCCTTCCTGCGTGATGCCGTCGATCTCGAACCCCTGCGCTTCGGCAAAATCATAGATGTCATCGATCACCGGGCCGAATTCGTCCACGGCGGTCATCGAATAGGCTTGCCGTGCAGCGGCAGGGCGACCGGAACGGCCCATCATCGGCTTGATGTCGTGGGCCGGATCGATGTTGCGGGCGACCAGAAAGAATTCCATCTCCGGGGCCACGATCGGCTCCCACCCCTTGTCGCGATAAAGCTGGCAGACCCGTTTGAGCACATTTCGCGGGCTGAAGGGCACTGGCACATCCTCCCGGTCATAAGCGTCATGGATCACCTGCAGGGTCCAGTCGCCGGTCCAGGGGGCAGCGGTGGCCGTGGTCATATCGGGCTTGAGGATCATATCCTTTTCGATGAATCCGTCCTCGCCCGCCGCTTCGCCCCAGTCGCCGGTGATCGTCTGGTAGAAGATGCTGTCGGGCAAATGGAAGTAATCCTGCCGGGCGAATTTCGAGGCGGGCACCGCCTTGCCTCGGGCAATTCCGGGCAGGTCAGAGATGATGCATTCCACCTCGTCCAGCCTACGCCCTTCGAGATAGATCTGCGCGGCGGCAGGCAGTTCTTGCGTCCAGTCGGCCATCAGGCCCTCTCTTTCTTGAAAAACGCGGCCATCATCTCGGCCACATCCATCCGGTCGGTGGGGGCCTGCAGCCGGGCACTGGCCTCATCCAGCAACGTGTCCGGCACAACGCCCTTGCCCCGGGTTCTGATCAGCCCGTCGATGAAATCCGCGTCATATTCGGGGTGCGGCTGGATCGTCCACATCAGGTCACCATAGAACAGGCCCGCGTATTGGCAAAAGGCATTGCTGGCAAATACTTCCGCGCTCTCGGGCTTTGCGACAACCTGATCCTGGTGCCAGGCATTGATGGTCGTGGTGGTGCCGTTCAGGACATAGTCGGTCGCGCCCACGGCCCATCCGCCCTCGAATTTCTCGATGCGTCCCCCCATGGCCTGGGCGATGATCTGATGTCCGAAACAGACGCCGATCATCGGTTTGCGCGCCGCATGTGCGGTGCGAATGAACGCTTCCAGCGGCGGGATCCAATCGTGATCCTCATACGCGCCGTGTTTCGATCCGGTGATCAGCCAGCCATCCGCCGCATCAACGCCGTCGGGAAAGGTGCCATCGCAAACCGCCCAGCCCTCAAAGGTAAATCCATGCCCGTCCAGCAGGCGGGCGAAATACTGATCGTAGAGCCCCCCCTGCATCATCGTATCGGGCGGGTGGCCGGTGATCAGGATTCCGATTTTCATAACCGCCTCATACCGTATCGAGGTAAATGGTAACTTGCTCAGCGGGCGAGAGTTCCTGCATGTAGTGCAGCTCCTGGCGCTTAGTCAGCACATAGTTGCGAATGAGGTCCGGCGCAAAGATGCGTTTCATCTGCGGGCTCGCCTCAAAGGCATCAATCGCGGAGCGCCAGTCGGCTGGGATCTGCGGCAGATCGGCGGCATAGGCATTCCCGGTAATGGGGGCGGGCGGGTCCTCTGCGTCCTCGATCCCGTTGAGCGCGGCGCCCAGAACGGCAGCGAGCATAAGGTAAGGGTTCACGTCCCCGCCCGCGACCCGGTGTTCGATACGGCGCGCAACAGGGGGACCCGAGGGGATGCGAATGGCTGAGGTACGGTTCTCATAGGCCCAGCTGACACCGGTCGGCGCGTGATTGCCCGGCACCATCCGGTCAAAGCTGTTGGCATGGGGCGCAAATACCAGGGCTGAGCTTTGCATCGCATCCAGACAGCCCGCCACCGCGTGGCGCAGAACACCCGTGCCCTCGGGGCCGCCATTGTCAAAGATGTTATGCCCGCCGGCGTCCAGCACCGAAAAATGCACATGCAGGCCAGAGCCGGAATAATCCTCGTAAGGTTTGGCCATGAAACTGGCCGCAAACCCGTGACGCCGCGCCAGCCCCTTGACCAGCATTTTGAAGAGCCAGGCATCATCAGCCGCCCGCAGCGCATCATCGCAATGCATCAGGTTGATCTCGAACTGGCCCAAACCGGCCTCTGAGATGGCGGTATCGGCGGGGATATCCATCTCTTCGCAGGCGTCGTAGAGATCGGTGAAAAAGGTGTCGAACTGGTCCAGGGCGCGCAGGGACAGGATTTCGCCGGCGACCCGGCGCTTGCCTGACCGTGGAGAGGGTGGAACCTGCAGATTGCGCCCGGAATCGTCGATGAGGAAGAACTCCAGCTCCATGGCACAGACGGGCGTCAGCCCGCGCGCTTTGTAGCGGTCCAGCACGGCGCGCAGGGCGTGGCGGGGGTCGCCCTCATAGGGCTTGCCATCCTCATGAAACATCCAGATGGGTAGCAGGGCGGTTGGCGCCTCAAGCCAGGGCATCGGCATGAAACCCCGCTCGGTCGGCTTCAGGACGCCGTCCTTGTCGCCGCTTTCAAAGACCAGTGGGCTGTCGTCGATGTCTTCGCCCCAGATGTCGAGGTTGAGCACCGACATGGGAAACCGCGTGCCGCCCTCCACCGCCTTGTCCGCATAACGCGAGGGGATACGTTTGCCGCGGGCCTGGCCATTGAGGTCGGCAGCAGCCACACGAATGGTGCGGACTTGCGGGTTCTTGCGGAGCCAGTTCTTCATAGGTCACCGATGCGGTGGGCTGGCGAACACGGCTGCAAACCGGCCCATGATCAGCGCCACGGATAATTTGATCAAATTATGGATACTACCGGATCAGGTTCGGGCGCAACCTGATTTTCTGCCGTGTATTTTGCGGCAAATGCCGGTTCAGCCGTTTGTTCACAAAGCCGAAGACAGCGATCACGATCAGGGTCAGCAGGATGAAGTAGAAGGCCAGAATGGGGTAGGGCACAAATGGGTTGAAGGTCTTGTCGGCAAAGTAGCTCGCGTAGTAGAGCGCATCCCCGCGTTGCTGCCAGGCTGGAAAGCCGGAGAAGAACACC
This sequence comes from Roseobacter sp. MH60115, assembly GCF_015644665.1. Taxonomy (GTDB): domain Bacteria; phylum Pseudomonadota; class Alphaproteobacteria; order Rhodobacterales; family Rhodobacteraceae; genus Roseobacter. The sequence continues at coordinate 94,932 of NZ_JADOBQ010000009.1, read as the reverse complement.
AGCGCCGTGGCGTGAAACAGAAAGATTGCCTCGTTGGTATAGCCCGGCCACGCCAGACGCAGCATCGTCGGCCAGATCACACGTGTGAAGCGGGACCAGCCGGACAGGCCATAGGCATCCGCAGCTTCGATGTCGCCTTTTGGGATCGACAGCAGGGCCCCATAGAAGATCTCGGCCGAATAGGCGGCGGTATTGAAGAACAAGACAACCAGCGCGCCGAGCCATGCCGCGGTGAAGGGTTCAAAAAACGGGTGGACCGATTTCAGGTTCAAAAACAGGAAGTAAGCGAAGAAGAACTGGATGAAGAGCGGTGAGCCCCTGAACAGGAAAATGAACCACTCGCTGGGTTTGCGAAAGAGCGTGCGCGATGACGCCTTGCCCATGGCCAGCGCCGTGGCGAGAAAGAAGCCCAGCGTGAGGGCCAGCAGGCCGAAGTAGATGTTCCAGATCATGCCGGAGCCGATCAGGGTGAACTGGTGACAGAGCGTGAAATCCTCGCGTGGAAGTAGTCGTTCACCGATGCCAATGGCACGCAGGCCGTAGTCCTGGATGGTCTGGAAGCAGGACATCAGGCGGTCGCCTTGCGTTGAGCTTCGCCGCCTGCCGTGGCCTGACCATGGGTCAGGCGCGACATGATCCGCGCCAGCACGATTTCCGAGACGCGGGTGAAGAGCAGGTAGAAAACCAGCAGGGCAAGGAAGTACCACATGCGCCAGTCGCCATGCGGATAGTCGGTAAAGCGGGGCGTTTTTGTGCCGCCGAGTTCGCGGGCCCAATAGACGATGTCTTCGACGCCGAGCAGGAACAACAGCGGCGTTGCTTTGATCAAAACCATCCAGAGGTTGCTGAGACCGGGCAGGGCGTAGACCCACATCTGCGGCACAAGGATGCGCCAGAAGGTCTGGTGTTGGCTCATGCCGTAGGCTTCGGCTGTTTCCAGTTGCGCGCGCGGCACCGCGCGCATCGCTCCGAACAGAACATTGGCGGCAAACGCGCCGAACACGATGGCAAACGTCAGAACGGCGAGGCCAAACCCATAGCTTTCGTGCACCCACTGCGGCGCATTGCCCAGCGGCATCTTGGCTGCCTGGCAGACCACGAAATCGTTGCCCTGCCGAATGGGCCCTTCCCAATCGGGGCAGAGCACCTTGTGACGCAGGTATTCGACCGCCTGATCCAGCGCAATGACAAAGAACAAGAAGAACGCGATATCAGGGACGCCGCGGACGATGGCGATGTAGGCTTTTCCGAACCACCGCAGCGGCGCAATCTGTGACCGGGCCGCGGTGGCACCGCCAAACCCGAACGCCAGCGCGATGGGCGCCGTGATCCCCAGCAGCAGCAAAACCGTCAGCACGGAAGTATAGATCGACATGTGCTTGCCCGTGGTCAGGTAGCACGCCATCCATTGCCAGTCCGGCAAGGTGCTGGGATCTGTACAAAAACTGAAAATAATAACCTCTTGAAAAATCAGGGGGCAGCGTCGGGCCGCCCCCTGGCATCAGATCAGAACTGCCCGAAAATTTCCCACTTGGTGAGCAATTCGTTCAGGGAACCGTCTTCCTTCATCGTGGTGATGGCGGCGTTGAACTTCTCTTTCAATTCGGCATCGCTTTCGCGCAGGCCCAGCCCGATGCCACCACCGATCAACTCTTCCTGCTCCAGCAGAACCAGGTCGGCATCAGCCTCCGCGATGGGCAAAAGGAAAGCCTTGTCGGCCAGAACGGCATCCGCTTCACCATTCTTGACGGCGGCGATGGTCTCTTCGGGCGTTGCGAATTCAACCAATGTCGCGCCACCTTCCGCGATAAAGGCGGCCTGGATAGTGTTGGTCTGCGCCGCGACAACACCGCCGGTCAGATCAGCGTCTTCGGATGTGGCGATGTAGGCCGATGGGTCGGGCAGCGTGTAATTCTGTGTGAAATCAATCACCTCGTCCCGCTCGTCGGTGATCGACATGCCCGCGATGATGACATCGTAGTTGCCGGAGACGAGGTTGGGGATGATGCTGTCCCATTCATTGGTGACCCACTCACAGGTCAATTCCGCCCGCTTGCAAAGCTCATCGCCCAGTTCGCGCTCGAAGCCTGCAACCTCGCCAGCGTCATTGAGAAAGTTGTACGGAGGGTAGGCACCTTCTGTGCCCAGACGGATGGTTTTACCGTGGCCGTCGGCCATCACCATGCCAGCCGAAAGAGCCAGCACAGCAGTCGTAAGGATAAGGTTTTTCATTTTGTTACTCCCTTGTTTTTATTTGAGTTACGCCGCGTGGGTTGCTGATAGGAACCCGCGCAATCGTTCGGATTTGGGCGCGCCAAAGAGCGTCTCCGGCGGCCCTTGTTCTTCGATCAGCCCCTGATGCAGGAAGACCACGTGGTCCGACACATCAGCGGCCAGTTTCATATCATGGGTCACGATGATCATGGTGCGGCCTTCGGCGGCCAGATCCTTGATCACCCGGACCACTTCCTGCTCCAGCTCCGGATCAAGCGCAGAGGTGGGTTCGTCAAAGAGCAGCGCCTCGGGCTCCATGCACAGACCGCGCGCAATGGCTGCGCGCTGCTGCTGGCCGCCGGACAGCTGTGCGGGGTAGACGTCACATTTGTCGCCAATGCCGACCTTTGCCAGATAACCGCGTGCCGCCTTTTCCACCTCATCTCTGTCGCGTCGCAGGACGGTCAGCGGCGCTTCCATCACATTCTGCAGGATCGACATATGCGCCCAGAGATTGAACTGCTGGAACACCATCGACAGGTTCGTGCGCATCCGCAGCACCTGGGCCGCATCCGCCGGGCGGCGTCCATGGCCCGATCCTTTCCAGGTGACAGGTTCTCCTTTGAATCTGATCTCACCCTCCTGGCTGTCCTCCAGAAGGTTGCAACAGCGCAGCAAAGTGGACTTGCCGGACCCAGACGATCCGATCAGAGAGATCACGTGGCCCTTCTGCGCCGTGATGCTAACACCCTTGAGCACTTCCAGCGCACCGTAGGCCTTGTGCAGGTTGGTAATTTCAATAACCGGTTGCGCAGCAGTCAACGTAAAGCCTCGTAATGATTCAAGGCGGTATAAGGGGTCAAAATCGCAGCTTTTGCAACGTGGAATGCGGCAAACAACGCCTTCCGCTAGGTCAGGATGCGCATTTTTGGGCTGGATAGCCGGATTTCAGCCCGGAGGCAGCGGTTCGGCTAGGTAGTCTGTCGCCGGAATGGCAACAATCCCTTTCAGCAAAAGCCGGGCGCGATCACGGGCGCTGAGCGCTGAGATGGCTGAGTGCACGGCAGTGAAAAGCGGGTCTGGATCGCGTCCCCGCGCCGTGATCAGCGGCAGCCCCGGTGTCGGCCGCGTGGAGAGCAACACGCGCAGCCGCGGAGCAAGGGACGTTTCGCGTTTGATCAACGTCCAGGTGACAGCGTCGAGGGATGCAAGATCGGCCCGCCCCTCGGCCACGGCCTCGGCAGAGAGAGCATGGCTACCGGTATCGAGCGTATTGCCCGCGAAACTGAAACCGAAGCCGTTTTCCACCAAATGCCCCTCGATTGCGGCCCAGCCGGATTGCGACCGCACGTCATTGCGCGCCAGTCGCGTGCCTGCAAACGCGGCAAGATCGCCGCGTGGATCCTCTTTGCGCACCACGATGATGGATTTGTAATATCCGGGCGGGCAGCCACGTACGCCATAGTCCGGCGTGCCGACCAGCTGCACGCGCCCGTGCAACGCGCTGCGGTAGGGCAGGCCGCAGGTCTGCGACAATACCAGATCAGGGTCTTCCCATGTCTTGTGCGGATCGGTGGTGCGGTCGAGCGCCCTTGGACCAGCACCGTAGCATGCGCGAATTTCCGTCCAGAGCCGGTCATTGGCGGCCTGTGTGCTTGCCACATCGTACATGGGCAGGCTGGCGGTCATGCGCTGCCGTCGACCGCCTGTCGTGCCAAAGCGGAATCACGATCGCTTATCCCCAGGAAATTGGTGACCATACGCACAAGCGCATCTTCTTCCTGCGCGCGGGACCCATCGGCCAACACCACCTGCCAGAGCGCCTGCACCACAGCGCGCCGCTCCTCGTAGGGTACGGCATCCTTGATGGACCGGGTGAACCGCACCGTATCGGGGGCTTCGGCTTCAAGCGCCTCCGCCTCGGAACGCAGGGCAGAGGTGGCCCCGGGCCCAAGCCCGTAGCGCTGTGCGATGATCTGGTCGATCCGGTCCTTTTCGCCTGCACTGTAATCATTGTCGGACCGTGCAATACGGACCAGCAGGGCGGTCAGGGCCAGCCGCGCATCCTCATCGGGGAGCGCGTCTTCACCGGGCTGCGTCAAGCGCTTTAAGAGTTCTCCAAACATAAGCGCGATATAGTCAGGTTTCGCGCGGCTGCCAATATTACTTTGGCGTCAGGGCATTTTGGCGGGCGGCGGCGATGTCTTCATCGGTCAGGCCAAGGGCAGTTTCGATGGCCATCAGCTGCACCTCTTCAGTCGCGTCGCGCTCCCCATCGACCAGGGCGACCGACCACATGGCATCGGCCAGCGCCTTGCGATCATCATAGGCCACTTCGTCCCGCAATATCTGGGCAAACTCCGGCGTGCCCGGCGCATGGCGCTCCAGCGCCTCGCAGGTGGCGCGCAGCTTCGCCGCCTCCAGCGGTTTGAGATCGAAGGTGGCGGAGAGGATCCTGTCAATCTGGCCGACTTCCGAGGCCTGATAGGTGCGATCTGCCATTGCCACGCGCACCAGCAAGGCCCCCAGGGCCAGTTGGGCATTGGGCTGCGGCAGCGGTTTCGGGTCGGGTTTTCTGCGGGGGAAGAGACGTTCAAACATATAGGGTCAGCTGGGTTCCGGGTTCTTTCCAAAGGAGATGTTGTCCCACGCCGACCCCTGCGGATCGATGTCGGAGCGCGTTTCTTTAAAGGTCGTGGTGCGGCCCGGCGCGGAAGCATCGAGTTCCACGAGACGCATGGGCATTTCACAGGCTGCCGCCATGTGGCCAAAGGTCAGGAAGATCAGCGTCAGGCTCAAGCGCATACGCCCATCTTGGCACGCAGCGGCGGGACTGCCTAGAGGGCAGGACATCAATCGGCGGTGAGCGTGGCAAAGCGGTCCGAGAGACGCGCGGCTTCAGCCTCAAGCCCGTAGGGTGGGTTGATCACGAACATGCCCGACCCGATCATGCCATGGCCTTTGCGCGCGGGCGGAAACCGGACCTCGTGCCGCAGCGCGCTTGGGTGTGCCTTGTGCAGCGCGGTGAGCATCGGCAGGTGACTTTGGGCAGTCAGCATCGGGTACCACAAACATATGATCCCGACGTTCCACGCCCGCGTGACACCCGCAATATGCCGTGGAATATCCGCGTAATCCGTTTTGATCTCATAGCTGGGATCGATCAGCATGAGGCCGCGCCGAGGGGTTGGAGGCGTCAGCGAATGGGCCAGTTCAAACCCGTCTTGCCGGTAGCATTTGGCCGGGAAGCTGGAGAGCGCAAAGTCCAGGGCCGCGTGTTCGCCGGGGTGCAGTTCGGCCAGATGCATCCGATCATCCGGGCGCAACACATGCGCTGCGATCAACGGTGACCCGGCATAACTGTCGGCGCCATGGGTGGTGCGAACGGCGTTGAGCGCATTGGTCAGAGGATGTGCATCGTCGAACCAGGAGGCGACCCTGCCAATGCCAGCGGCTGCTTCACCGGTTTTGAGTGCTGCCGCATCCTGCAGATTATAGAGCGCCCGGCCCGCATGGGTTTCGATGTAGGTAAGTGGTTTGTCCTTTGCCGTCAGATAGTTCAGCATCCAGGCCAGCAGCCCATGCTTGTGCACATCCGCGAGATTGCCCGCGTGATAGATATGTTGGTAGCTGAGCATGCGTTTGGGTGTAGCCGACTGGCGGGTGGGCGCAACGACTAATGACCGCGGATCGACAATCGGCGGATATGGCGTGTCCGTGCGTGGCGCGTGTATCTGGACGCTTGCATGACGTCGGTATTCTGTCAGGGGGGCTTCGGTTCGCGGCGCGGACACAGGCGCCGCCTGTCACAGCACTTTCCGACGTGTCAAGAACGTTGCGCGACGCGGGATGGCGCTCTACACTTTATGCGTGTCTTTGCAAACCACGAGGCCGCTGCCCATGACCCTGACATCACCACAGCGCAGACCGGCCCCGACAGCGGCGGCACTTTCTCAGCGGAGCCATTCGCATCAAGACGCCGCTTCTTCCACCGGTTGGCAGGACGCTGCGCAACACAGCCCGGTGGTGGAACGATTGCAGGCGCTGCAGCGCAAGGCGGACCGGAGCTTTGGCAAGCCGCTCACCGCTGCTGCGCCGATCCAGCGCAAGGTGGTGATCAACGGCAAGGTCTATGGCAGCCGTCGCGACATTGCGATGAGCACCGACGGCGATGCCTTCGGAGCCTTTCAGGCCGTCACCGATAGCGACAAGACCGACAAACTGACCTCGGACACGCTTTACGAGATCAAGGGCGGGGCACTGGTCGAACCGGAAGGCGAAGTTGCGGCAGAGGAACCGGCGCTGCGCGAATCCCCCGAAGACCGACGTGCGCGGGAGGAAGAAGCGGCCCGCGAGCAAACAGAGCAGGAAAAGCGGGATTGGGGCGCGCGGATTGATGATCTGAAAGTCAAGATCACGGCGCGCAGCTATGTGACCCACGGCCGCTCTTTTGCGCATCTGGCCACGCGTGGGGGCGGGGACGGGCTGACCCGTTTTGCATCACGCGATGATGTTCTCACATATCTGGCCACCAAGGTGGATGATTTCACTTGCCAGGGCGCACAGGAATACAACCGCCGCGCCGCCGGTATCTTCCGCGCCACGATAGAATCCCAGCATATGGACGACAGTGGCAAGCGCGGCTCGGTCATCCTGTTGCTGCTGCCCGACAAGCGCGTGGTGCTGCACCATTTCGGCAATATCTGAGGGCCGGGTCGCGGTCAGACCAGCCGTGAGATTTCCTTGGCAGCGCGCACGAAATCCTTGAACAGCGGGTGCGGATCGAAAGGTTTCGACTTCAGCTCGGGGTGGAACTGCACGCCTATGAACCAAGGGTGGTCCGGCCATTCCACGATTTCCGGCAGCTTGCCATCAGGGGACATACCGGAGAAGCACAGGCCCGCGTTCTCCAGTTTATCGCGGTACTTGATGTCCACCTCGTAGCGGTGGCGATGCCTTTCGTCGATGGTGGTGGTGCCGTAAACCTCGGCCACCTTTGACCCATCGGTCAGCACCGCGTCATAGGCGCCCAGACGCATGGTGCCGCCCTTGTCATCCTCGACCTTACGGCTGACTTTGGCGTTGCCCTGCACCCATTCCTTGAGGTGATACACCACTGGTTCAAAACGCTTTTTACCGGATTCATGGTCGAATTCCTCGGAGCCGGCGGTCTTGATGTCGGCCACGTTGCGTGCCGCCTCGATCACCGCCATCTGCATGCCAAGGCAAATGCCCAGGTAAGGTACTTTGCGGGTGCGGGCGAATTCCGCCGCCTTGATCTTGCCTTCTGTCCCGCGTTCTCCGAAACCGCCCGGGACGAGGATCGCGTGGAACCCTTCAAGATGCGGTGCGACGTCATCGGCCTGGTCGAAGACTTCCGCGTCCACCCACTCCACCTTGACCTTCACCCGATTGGCCATGCCGCCATGGCTCAGCGCTTCGGCAATGGATTTATAGGCGTCTTCAAGCTGCGTGTATTTGCCGACAATCGCGACTTTAACCTCGCCTTCGGGGTTATGCACCCGGTCGGAGACATCCTGCCAGACGGTCAGATCAGGGCGAGGGGCAGGTGAGATGTCGAAGGCATCCAGCACCGCCTGATCCAGCCCCTGTTCGTGGTAGGCCAGCGGCGCGTCATAGATCGTTTTGAGATCATAGGCGGCCACCACGGCCTCCTTGCGCACGTTGCAGAAGAGCGCGATTTTCTCGCGTTCCTTTTCGGGGATCGGATGTTCAGAGCGGCAGACCAGAATATCCGGCGCGATGCCGATGGATTGCAATTCTTTCACCGAGTGCTGCGTCGGCTTGGTTTTCAACTCGCCCGAGGCCGCGAGATAGGGCAGCAGCGTCAGATGCATGAAGATGCACTGCCCGCGGGGTTTGTCATGAGCGTATTGGCGGATCGCCTCGAAGAAGGGCAGCCCTTCGATGTCACCGACCGTGCCGCCGATCTCGCATAGCATGAAATCAACTTCGTCATCGCCCACGTCCAGGAAGGCTTTGATCTCGTTTGTGACATGCGGCACCACCTGAATAGTCTTGCCTAGATAATCGCCGCGCCGTTCCTTTTCCAGTACGGTGGAATAGATACGCCCGGATGAAACGGAATCGGTGTTGCGCGCGGGCACGCCGGTAAAGCGCTCATAGTGACCAAGGTCGAGGTCGGTCTCTGCGCCATCGTCGGTCACGAAAACCTCGCCATGCTCAAAGGGCGACATCGTGCCCGGATCGACGTTCAGATAGGGATCAAGCTTGCGCAACCGCACCGAAAAGCCCCGCGCCTGCAGCAAAGCCCCCAGCGCGGCAGAGGACAGCCCCTTGCCGAGGGAGGACACCACACCACCGGTGATAAAGATATAACGTGCCATGGTCTGATATGCTCCCGTGCATCTTTACGGTCAGAAAAGCCGATCCAGGCGAGCTGCGAAAGTCGCAGGTCCACGGGACTTAAGGCTAACAGGATTCGGGCGCAGATGGCAAGACGTGCCGCAACATGATGTTGCAAAACATCTCGCATCCGCAAGGGGTTGTAGTTAGGCGTTAATCGGCGGTCGGAACCAGGGGCGCATTGTCACCCGGCGTGGGGGGCAGCAGCAAATCGCCTTCGGGCACCGCAGGTGCGGCGGGTTCGTTCAGCGCCGGTGGGGTCACGCCCAGGCGATCCACAACGGAGGAACCGGAGGCGTTTTCGGCGGCAAAGATGGTCAGCGTGATCGAGGTGCAGATGAAGGCGATCGCCAGCAACCATGTCACTTTGCCAAGCGCCGTTGCCGCGGCCCGGCCGGACATGGCGCCACCGCCACCGCCGCCCATGCCCAGCCCACCGCCTTCGGAGCGCTGCATGAGCACAACGGCAATCAGGCTCAGCGCCAGAATGAGGTGGACGATCAGGACGACGTTTTCCATGAATGACTCAATGCGTTTCGATTTTGCTTTCGGGGTATCTAGGCAAGTTTGGCCCCACCCGCAAGGGAGGATTGCCAAGGCAATACGCCTGCGCCACAAGCCGAGACCGCCGCCTGATCATTCCGCCGGGCGACGGTCCGCTGAAGCTGTTCTCTAATGCGCACCGATTAAGAGGGTTATCCTGGAATTGAGGCGCTGCAGACTCACTTCGTAAGAATTGCATAACACGTTTTGCGGGAAAAATCGCCGTGAAAATCCGGCCTGTGGATAAGTCCGGCGGGTAAGCGCTGGACAACGTCGAAGGAGGGCTCCAAAGTCGCGCCATGCCTCATGATGATCCCGACCACCCGCATAGCCTGTTGCCGCCGGATCCAGCGCTCCGCGTCAAGGCGCTGGAGACGATTTTGACCCGCAAAGGGCTGATCGATCCTGCCGCCCTAGACGTCATCATCGACACCTATGAGAACAAGATCGGTCCGCGCAATGGCGCCCATGTCGTCGCGCGTGCATGGAGCGATCCGGCTTTCAAAACAGCGCTGTTGGAGGATGCAACGGCGGTGGTGTCCGAGATGGGATATTATGGTCGGCAGGGCGAACATATGGTGGCGGTGGAGAACACAGCTGATGTTCACAATATGGTCGTCTGTACCCTATGCAGCTGTTACCCGTGGCCGCTTCTGGGCATTCCGCCAGGGTGGTACAAATCCGATGCCTACCGCGCCCGCGCCGTGCGTGAGCCGCGCGCCGTGCTGGCCGATTTCGGGGTGACGCTGCCAGAGGACACTGCCGTTCGGGTCTGGGATTCGACGGCAGAGGTGCGGTATCTGGTGATCCCCGAGCGCCCCGCAGGCAGCGACGGTATGGACGAGGCGGCGCTGATGGATCTGGTCACCCGCGACAGCATGATCGGCACCGGGCTTGCGCTGCCAGTTGAGGGGTCCGCACCATGAGTCGCCCGCATGACATGGGCGGGCGCTATGGTGACGGGCCGGTGGTCCCGGAAGAAGAGGGCACCGTATTCCATGCCGATTGGCACAAGCGCGCCCTGGCCATCACCCTGGCGTCCGCTGCACACGGGGCATGGAACATCGACGTGTCACGACATGCGCGTGAACGACTGGCGCCGATGGATTACACGCGGTTTTCCTACTACGAAAAATGGATGGCTGGCCTGGCGGATCTGCTCGTTGAGGCCAAGCTGGTGAGCCGCGAGGAACTGGCCGGCCAAGCGCCCACGCTGAGCCCGAGCGCGGATAAGAGGCTCAAGGCCGACGCCGTTCCGGCCGTTTTGGCCGCGGGTGGTCCTGCCGACCGCCCCAGCGATATCGCGCCAGCGTTTCAACCCGGAGATGCCGTGCGCACCCGCCGCCTTGCCGCCAATGCCCTGGTCGATGGCGGTCACACGCGGTTGCCCCGCTATGCCGCAGGCGCCACGGGACGCGTCGTGCGGTATCATGGCACGCACATCCTGCCGGACAGCTCCGCGCACCGGCTGGGGGATGCGGCGGAACCGCTTTACGCGGTGGCCTTCCCGGCGTCAGAGCTTTGGGCGCATCCCGAACATCCTCGTGACGAGGTCGTTCTTGATCTGTGGCAAAGCTATCTGGCCCCGGCATGACGGACGCGCCGGACCCCGTTTTCACCGAACCCTGGCATGCGCAGGTCTTTGCCCTGACCGTGCATCTGAACGAAGCGGGTCATTTTGACTGGCCGGAGTGGGCAAGCTGCTTTGGCGCGACGTTGAAAAAGAACGGGCTGAGCAAGGAGCTCGATGGCGGGGATGATTACTTCACGGCATGGCTGGAGACGTTGGAGCAGTTCTTGGCCAGCAAGGACTTGGCTGATCTCCGGGATGTTGCTGAGATGAGAAATGCCTGGGAACGGGCTTACCTCAGCACACCACATGGCGCGCCGGTGACCTTGGAATAGGAAAAGTCCGAAAAGCGGTGAGATGCTGGACCTGGTGTCAGGTTTTGGGCCGCGAGGTCAGCCCTGCCTTGTTGAGAAACCGCCGCCACGCGCCTTTTTGGGGCAATCGCGGCAGGTGCAGTTTTGACTTGCCCGCGAGGCGATCAAACTCATGCATGTCAATGACCCGTTCCGCGCACCCGCAGCCTTCGCCGAGGCCGACTTTGGCATAGTAGAACTTCTGAAAATCTTCGGGTTTGTCTGGTCTGCGCGGCATCGGGTGATCTCCTTTCCCGATCAGTTTAGCGCTGAGACCTAACATGCGCCACTTACATTGGCGCTTTTGCCCTCGGAGCACGCTGACTAGTCATCAATGTCATCGACATCCGACTGCCCAGACAGCGCGCGGCGTACGTGGCTCCAGCTGAGCCCGATGCCCAGCACCAGCGAGAGCGCCCCAAGTCCCAACCAGACGTTCAGGCTGGAGTTGTCGAGCCGCAGGATACCCAGATCGTAAAGCACCCAGACCAAGGCGCCCACGACCGCCAGAACCAGGATCATGCCCGCCGCCCCGATGGAGCGGAGCGTGGCGCGCAGGTAGATGATGTAGCCGATCGCCAGCAACAGCGCGAGCAGCACCGCGATCGACAGGTTCATATGGCCATAGTCGCGCACCCAGTTGATGTAGTTGTATTGCGTCGGGTTGAAGGTCAGCGCCAATAGCGCAAAGGCAAAAAACCATCGGGTGAAAAATCCCATCGTCGCCTGGTCCTCGGTCTTGTTGTCTTTGGCCCAGAACTATCCCTGCTCACGGCCCAAAGTCCATGATCAATGCAGGTGTTTGGCGGCCCACGGGGGCGCCTCTTTTGCCCTTTCGCCCCTTGGGCTCTGCCGCTATACCGGCGCGGGTTTGAAACACACCAAAGGGGACCAGCCATGGCAAATGTCGTTGTTGTCGGCGCGCAATGGGGCGATGAGGGAAAAGGCAAGATCGTGGACTGGCTTTCCGAGCGGGCGGATGTGATCGCGCGTTTCCAGGGCGGTCACAATGCGGGCCACACGCTGGTGATCGATGGCAAGGTTTACAAGTTGAATGCGTTGCCGTCCGGTGTGGTGCGCGGCGGCAAGCTCTCCGTTATTGGCAATGGTGTGGTGCTGGACCCCTGGCATCTGCTGAAAGAGATCGAAACGATCCAAGGGCAAGGCGTTGAAATCACGCCTGAAACCCTGATGATCGCGGAGAATACGCCGCTTATCCTGCCGATTCACGGCGAGCTCGACCGCGCCCGCGAGGAGGCGGCGAGCAAGGGCACGAAGATCGGTACCACAGGGCGCGGCATCGGGCCGGCCTATGAGGATAAGGTGGGCCGCCGGTCCGTGCGTGTGGCCGATCTCGCGGATCCTGCGACGCTGGAGGCGCGTGTGGACCGGGCCCTGCAACACCATGACCCGTTGCGCCGCGGCTTAGGGATAGAGCCCGTGGACCGCGACGCGCTGCTGGCGCAGATGCGCGAGATCGCACCCGAGATCCTGCAATATGCGGCGCCAGCGTGGAAGGTGCTGAACGAGAAGCGCAAGGCGGGCAAACGCATCCTTTTTGAAGGGGCGCAGGGCGCTCTGCTCGACATTGATTTTGGCACCTACCCTTTTGTGACGTCCTCCAACGTGATCGCGGGACAGGCCGCGACCGGCGTCGGCATTGGCCCGGGGGCGATCAACTACGTGCTTGGTATCGTGAAAGCTTATACCACGCGCGTGGGCGAGGGGCCTTTCCCGACGGAACTGGACGATGACGACGGTCAGCGGTTGGGCGAACGCGGGCATGAGTTCGGCACCGTCACGGGGCGCAAGCGGCGGTGCGGCTGGTTTGACGCGGTGCTGGTGCGCCAGACCTGTGCCACCTCAGGCGTGAATGGCATTGCGTTCACCAAGCTGGACGTCCTGGACGGGTTCGAGACATTGAAGATATGCGTTGGATATGACCTGGACGGCGTCCGCATGGACTACCTGCCCACCGCAGCGGATCATCAGGCGCGCTGCACCCCGATTTACGAAGAAATGCCTGGTTGGTCGGAGTCCACGGAAGGCGCGCGCAGCTGGGCGGAGCTACCTGCAAACGCGATCAAATATGTGCGGCGGGTCGAGGAGTTGATCAACTGTCCGGTCGCGCTACTTTCTACATCACCGGAACGCGATGACACGATCCTTGTCACGGACCCATTTGCCGATTGAGACCCGCATGCCTGTCAGCCACAAAGCCCGTCGCCGCCTGTCCCTGCTGATCTTGTTGGTCGGGCTGCCGCTCTACATCATCGTTGCCGTCTCGGTGATCAACGCACTGGATCGCCCGTCGATCCTTGTGGAACTCTTGGTCTATTTGGTTCTGGGCGTTGTCTGGGCGCTGCCGTTCAAGTTTATCTTCAAAGGCATCGGTCAAGCGGACCCGGACAAGCCGGACAGCTAAGGTGTCGCTGGGCGCGTCCCGCAGGCAGGTCCATTTTCCAACATTTTATTTCGATGTATCAGCTTGCGGCGCGTTCATCGGGTTTAAATCCGATAGCATCGGACGCCGCAAAGCGTCCGCCCTTGATTTTTTCGATCTTGCCGGATCGTAAGAGCTGCCCGAAGGAGCGCAGCCCGTCTTCGCGGCTGAAATCGCCACAGTCGGCCTGACGTACGCGGGTCATGAGCTGCGGGCGCGAGAACTGATCGTGTCCTTCGACAAAGCAGAGATAGGCCGCAGCGGCTTCCAGCACCTCTGGCAGCTTGGTCGCGCCCATCTGCTCTGCGAATTCCGCAAAACCGGTATCTTCCGCAAACGCCGGGTCGTCTTCAAGCGTGGCGGCAACGCGACGCGGGGTCACGGGGTCGGCATTGGTTGCGCTTTCGTCGATCCGTTGTTCGGCCACCAGCTTCAGCGGGGCCGGGCGTGGCTCTGCCGGGCGTTCGGTCCGGCTGCCGGACGCAACAGGGCGGCGGGGTTTGACCACCTGCGCCAGATCACTGCGATACGCTTTGGTGGTTTCTTCCTCGGTCTCTTCCTTTGCCATGGAGGTATCGGCAAAGCGGGCGGCGACCGCGGCACGCAGATGGGCAAAGGCGCTGCGCCGCGTTGCGCCTTCGGGCTCTTCCATCTGATGATCCGCTTCGGCCATCAGGCGGGAGACGTCCTCGGACATCCCGGAATCGATCGCGGGCAGGGCATCGCGCGCCGTCGATGTTTCCTTCTCTGCCTGGTCGTTCTCGGCCGTCACCGCATCGAGTTCATGCTGTCGCGCGGCCTCATGCTGATCGGACAGGATCGCGTCGTCACCATCGAATTCTTCCAGATCACCGGATTCCAATGCGGCTTCCAGATCGGCCCGATCAACCTTTAGGACCCGGCCTTTCACTTCCCGGGTCTCGGGCTGATCCTCCTCCACCTCTTCTGCGTCATGTGCGGCGGCTGGCGTATCCTCCTGATCTTCTGCCACGTCGCCAAACAGATTTTCCGCCGCGTCCTGTGCATCGACCTCTGTTTCATCGGTGTCCAACAGGCTGTCCGCGCTGTCGTGCTCATCGGCTTCGAGACGGCTCAGCACGGCGGAGAGGTCGTCTTCCTCCTCAGGCGTTTCTGCGGCCTCTGCTGCGATCTGATCATCAACATCGAAAGCTTCTGCGATGTCCTGCGCTGCTGCGGTCAGTGTCTCGTTGGTCTCGTCTGTCTCTTCTTCCGTTTCTTCCGCTGACGGTTGGATCGCCAGATCGAAAGGCATATCGAGGATATCAATCGACTCTTCCGACGTGGCTGTTTCTTCTTCGGCAGGAGCTTCGTCTTCCTGTTGAGAGACCACCTCGCGAATGCGTTGCAGCTTCGCGGCGATGGACTCGGCTGCCGCTTCGGAGGCCGCTTGCGGAGGCTCGAAAGATGCAACCGGTTCAAAGGCGGAAAACTCTGATGACGTGGTCATCTCGGCTTCCATCTCCGGATCGATATCCGAAGGCGCCGGACTGTTGGCAAAGAAAGCTTCCGCGTTCAGAGCGGCGTCCTGTTCCGGCAGTTCTTCAGTCTCGGCGCTGTCTTCAGTCACAACATCGACATCCGCAGGCTCTTCTTCAGGTATTGTCGCCTCGACAGGTGCCACATCGACTGCGTCATCGGGCGCCGCGACCTCTGCCACCTTGGGTTCAAGAGCGGCTTCGACCTCTGCGACATCCGGTTCATCGTCTTCCGGGGCCGCCTGTGCAGCACCCTCTTCGATCACAGGTGTCGTCTCCTGATCCGTCTCAACTTCTGCTTCCGTAGCCTCTGAAACCTCTTCTGTGTCACTTGTTTCGGAATTGACGGTCTCTGCGTCGGCGAGCGGTTCCTTGACGTCTTCCGGCTCGCTTACGTCTTCCACGTCCAGAGCGGCAGCTGCATCGTCTTCTTCGGGCTGAACCGTTTCATCCTGAGCTTTGAGGAGAATCCGTCCGTCCTGTTCACGCGCTTCCACGCGACGTGCCACTTCACGTTCTGCAATCCGAGCGAGCATCTCGGCATCCGGCTGTGGAGGTTCTGCGCCAAAATAGCGGTCATCCGACGCGAGATCGCGGAAATATTCAGCAATCGCCTTCATCGTGTCGAAGGAATCGTCAAACCCTTCCAGCGTGCAGGAAAAAGTCCCGTAGGAAACGGTCAGAATTTTGCTGCTATTCGTCATCGGATGCTCGTCCTCAGCGTGACTTCAACAAACTGTTTACCATAATTGAAAAGTCTAAATCGGCTCGAATCTGTGGCCATTAACGTATCATTTTATGGCGAGATTGTGTTCTGTTTCCAAAAAGGACATTAAACTTAAGTGAATACTAAAATTATAGATAAATTGACTCCGGTCACGCTGGTGGGCGGAGGCGCAGTAGGCGACGGCGATTTGCAGGCTGCTCTGGCGCTGGCACCGACCTGTGTTGCTGCGGACAGCGGTGCAGATACGGTGTTGGCGGCCGGGATAGAATTGTCGGCCGTCATCGGCGATATGGATTCCATCTCAGCAGAAGCGCGATCCCGGCTTCCCGTTGATATACAACATAAAATTCCTGAACAGATGAGCACGGATTTCGACAAGGCGCTGCGCTATATCGCGGCGCCGCTGGTGATTGCCGTCGGCTTTTGTGGCTTGCGGATCGATCACCAACTGGCGGCCTTGCACACATTGGTGATGCGCCCGGATGTCACCTGCCTGATGCTGGGTGCAGAGGACATCATTTTTCTCTGCCCGCGTCAGTTTGATTTGCCGATGGCGGCGGGGACGCGGGTGTCATTGTTTCCAATGGGACCTGTAAAGGGGCAGTCGACGGGATTGGAATGGCCGATCGACGGGCTCGCCTTTGCGCCTGATGGGGTCTCTGGCACGTCCAATCAGGCGACGGGGGATGTGCGCATCGAGGTGGATCAGCCGGCGATGCTCTGCATCCTGCCGCGCCGCTTCATGGCAGCGGTTGCGGAGAGTTTGGCTGCCCTACCGGCGTCCGCGCGGTGGCCCGCTCGCGCAGCACCACGTAGAGACCCGCCGCAATCGTGATCAGGATGCCCACCGCCGCGAGGTTGTTGGGCAGATCGCCAAATACGAGAAAGCCGATGACCGTGGCGAAGGGGATTTCAAGATACTGCATCGGCGCGAGCGTGGTGGACGGCGCATAGCGCAACGACCAGGTCATCAGCAGATGCGCGATGGTTCCCAGCAGTCCGATGCTGACCAGCAGGGTCCAGTCAAAGGTGTCAACCGCAATCAATTGCAGATTCCAGATGCCGCTGTCCTTGAACCAGAGCAGAGCGGGCACCATGACCGCCACCGCCATGAGACCGCTGACCGCCTGCAACCCGATGGGGTCTGTCTCGCGGGCGATCTGGCGTGTCAGGAGCATGAAGAACGCAAAGTTCAGGGCAACGGCGACCGGCAGCAAAGCGGGCCAGCCCACTTCGCGGAAACTGGGCTGCACGACCAGCAGCGTCCCGAGAAAGCCGACAAGGCAAGCCATCAGGCGACGTGCGCCCACTTCCTCTTTTAAGAAGTATTTCCCCAGGATCAGCATGATGAACGGCATCACAAATGCAATGGCAACCGCATCGGCCAAGGGCAGATACTTCAGGGCGGTGACCATGGTGCCAATGCCCAGGATATGAAGGAGCGTGCGCAGGAAAGTGAGCGTGAGAACGCGACCGCGCATATGCCACTTGCGCCCGGTCAGCAGCACAAGGGGAATGAGTACAATGGCTTGGATTGCGAACCGCACAAGCACCAGTTGACCGACCGGCACAGTCTCTCCAAGGATCTTGGCAATGGCATCGCCCACCGGTGCCAGGATGCAAAATCCCAGCATGAGCATGATACCAAGAAGGGGGCGGTCAAAATTCATTTGCCGAACCTAGATGTGCCCTTCAATCATTGCAAGAAATGCTTGGATGGGTGCTCAACTTTTAGCAGTTTGGCACATTGACCGCCAAACCACCGAGCGATGTTTCCTTGTATTTCTCGGACATATCCACCCCGGTCTGCCGCATCGTCTCGATGCAGGCGTCCAGCGGCACCAGATGGGTGCCATCCCCCCGCAAGGCCAGCGAAGCGGCGGAGACCGCCTTGATGGCGCCCAGACCGTTGCGCTCGATGCAGGGCACCTGCACCAGGCCTTTGACCGGATCGCACGTCATGCCGAGGTGATGTTCCAGGGCAATCTCGGCGGCATTCTCCACCTGCTGGGGTGTGCCGCCCATCACCGCACAGAGACCGGCGGCGGCCATGGCGGCGGCAGAGCCCACCTCGGCCTG
Source organism: Roseobacter sp. MH60115 (assembly GCF_015644665.1). Lineage (GTDB taxonomy): Bacteria > Pseudomonadota > Alphaproteobacteria > Rhodobacterales > Rhodobacteraceae > Roseobacter. The sequence continues at coordinate 77,120 of NZ_JADOBQ010000009.1, read as the reverse complement.
ACAACCCGCTTCCGCACCAGAGATGGAGGCGTTGTACTTCACCAACCCGCCAATGGCGGCGGCGGTCAGCAGGAAATCCTCGACATGGGTCTCGGACGCGCCGGGCACGTGGTCCAGATAATAGCGCAAGGTGGCCGGCAGCACGCCGGCGGCGCCATTGGTGGGGGCCGTGACAACCTGACCGCCCCCAGCGTTCTCTTCGTTGACCGCCATGGCGTAGACGCTCATCCAGTCGTTGATCGTATGCGGCGGTGTGAGGTTCATCCCCCGTTCCTGCATGAGCTTGTCATGGATGCCCTTGGCGCGTCGCTTGACCGACAGGCCACCGGGCAGAATGCCTTCGGTTGTCAGGCCACGATCGATGCAATCATTCATCACCTGCCAAAGCCGTTTGGTGCCCGTTTTCAGGGTGTCGGCACCGCCCCGCGCGAATTCGTTAGATCGTTTCATTTCGGCAATTGAGCGGCCTGACGCTGTGGACATCTCGAGCATTTGAGCTGCGGTTTTGAAAGGGAAGGGGATGGGCGGACCCTCGTCCGTGTCCTTGCCCGCGGCCAGTTCCGCCTCGGTCATCACGAAACCGCCGCCGATGGAATAGTAGGTTTCGCGCAATGTCACATCGCCTTGCGCATCCGTGGCCATGAGCATCATGCCGTTGGCATGACCTTCCAGAATGGTGTCGAAGTCGAAGATCAGATCGGTGGCCGGATCAAAGGACAGCGCGCCCAGACCATCAGGGTGGATTGTACGCTGCGCCTTGATCTTCTCCAACACCTGATCCGCCTTTTCCCGGTCGTAGGTGTCCGGCACGAAACCGGCCAGCCCCAGGATCGTGGCGCGGTCTGTCGCGTGGCCCACGCCGGTGAAGGCCAGTGACCCATGCAACGAGGCGCGCAGCCCGTGAAAGGCAAAAGGAGAGGCGCGCATCAGGTCGAGAAAACGCGCGGCAGCCACCATCGGGCCCATCGTGTGCGAAGACGACGGGCCGATGCCCACTTTGAACATGTCGAAAACCGATAAGAACATCTAAAGAGCGCTTCCTTCCGGAGGGTGTGGCACCTGTGGCGCGGTAAAGGGGGTGGGGCCAAGACCTTCTGCGGCCTGTGCTGCATGCACACTTGCGCGCGGCTCCAACATCATTGTCATCCGGTGTAGGGCAGGGAAGGCGGATAGGTCAAACCAGTCGCGATTGCTGTCCCGAGGATAGAGCTGCACCCAGCGCAACATCGGTGCGAGATAGAGATCGAGGATCGAGGGCGTCTCGCGCGCCGACCAATGGGCATCCAGCAGGGCAAGGTGGCGCAGGATGTTGTCACGCGTCTGGTCCCGCAGGCGCTGCTGGTCCGCATCACCGGCGCCGATGTAGACCGATGGGTAAAAGAGCATGCGCAGGGCGGGGTGCAGCGTGTTAGAGAGGTAAAACAGCCACTTGAGCGTGTCCGCGCGGCCCGGTGCGGTGGCGGCGGGGGCCGGTGCGGTGGCGGCGGGGGCCGGTGCGGTGGCGGCGGGGGCCAACTGCCCATGTTGATCCGCAAGCCAGAGCAGAATGGCCGCGGTTTCGAAGATCGGGCCCTGGGGTGTTTCAAGCGCCGGGATCAGCCCGCCGGGGTTCAAGGCCAGATAGTCCGGCGCGCGTTGGGCTTTGATGCTGCGATCCACCAGATGCGTGCGATAGGGCACCTGCAGTTCTTCCAGGGCCAGACGAATGACCAGCGACGCATTGTCCGGGGCATAGTGCAATATGTAGGCAGGTGTTGTCATACGCGCATCTAATATGATTCACGGCGGACAAAGCGGCAGAAAACGACTCCTTTTCGAGATTTGAAACGCAAGAACCGGAGTATGGGGGAGCCGCCGACCGATTGCCGGCCGGCGGCGGCGGATCACAGCAGCCGGACCGACATGCCGCCATCCACGATCATGGGTGCCCCTGTCACGAAACTGGCCCTGTCCGACAGCAGGTAGAGCGCGGATTGCGCGATTTCCCGCGGGTCCGCCAGCCGCTTGATCGGGTGCAGGTTGGCCACGAAGTCATGGGTGTTGGGATCCTCCCCTGCCATCGGGGTTTTCGTGCCGCCGGGCAGAATGGCGTTGATCCGCACACCGTAGCCGGCATGCTCCGCCGCGAGCGCCTGTACCAGGCCGATCATGCCCGCTTTGGATGCCGCATAGGCCGCCATGCCGGGCATGCCGCCGTTGCTGTAGCCGACGAATGAGCTGGTAAAGACGATGGCCCCGCTGCGTTTTTCTGCGAAGAATGGGATCTGGGCTTTGGCTGCATAAAAGGCGCTGGTGAGGTTTGCCGCGATGACCGCGTCCCAGTTGGCCCTATCCATCTGCGACACCGGGCCCATTTCCCCCATCACGCCCGCATTGTTGAACGCCCCGTCCACCGTCCCAAACCGGTCCTGGGCGAAGTCCATAAGAGACCCGGCATAGGTTTCATCCGTCACGTCGCCGGGCAGACAGGCCGCCTTGCCATTGCTCTGCACGATCTGACCAACCAGTTGGTCCAGTTCTTCCTTGCGCCGCGCCCCGAGCACGACATTCGCGCCTTCGGATGCAAAGAGCAAAGCCGCCGCTGCCCCTATGCCGCTGCTGGCGCCGGTCACGATGATTGTTTTTCCGTCAAGTTCCATGAATTCGCACTCCTTTTCGTGGATGCTCAGCGGATACAGAGGATGTGCGGGCAGGCGCGATCCGTTTCCTGCGCCTAGCGTGCAGTGCTGATTCAATGCGCAGAAATCGGGTCATCGCGGGCGGTGGTGCGGATGAATTTTACGGGGCGATCACGCGGGTTTTCCTCAATCCTCGCGGCCAGCGCGGAGAGGTAAATCACTGAAAAAATGAGACTATGAGTGCGCAGGGTGCTGCGAGACAACCGCGGCTTTCCCGCACGATCTCATAAGGACTGGAGAATGCGAGCCACTGCCGCGCCCGCAGTCGATCAGCATGGGAGCCCCTGTCACCGTGACAGTATCCGTTTCGGGGGGCTGTGCTGTCACAGCCTATGATCCCAGCAAGGGCGCGACTGCCGGAATGCCGCGCCCTTCGATTGTCACGCCCCGGGGCCGAGAAAGCGCAAACCTGCGCTCCCTCGTTCAGATCGCCTTGAACCGCGCAGTGAGGTCTTCGATGGCCGCTGCATAAGGCCCGGGTCCAAAGCTGACGCGGGACACGCCCAGTTTTGCCGCGTCAGCCACCGATGTCAGACCTCCGCGCATCATCATGTTCACCGGCAGGCTGCCCGCTTCGCAGATTTTTCGGATCAGGGGGCCATCAGTCAGCCCGGGAACGAAAATCCCGTCCGCGCCCGCTTCCGTATAGGCGGCTTGCCGCGCCAGTGCGTCTTCCATGACATCGGCATGCGCGCCCTCTGTTCCGGCCTTGAGGAAGACATCCGTGCGGGCGTTGATGAACAGGGGAACGCCCGCGGTCTCTGCGGCCCGCCGCACGGCCTTGATGCGCGCAACCTGGTCGGGGATCGCGTAAAGACCCGTGCCGTTCACGATCTGATCCTCGAAGTTGATCCCGACAGCTCCCGCCTCGATGACACGGCCCACGTTCTTTTCGATCTGGTCGGGCTCTGCTGCATAGCCGCCCTCGAAATCAACCGTGAGGGGCAGGTCAGTGCTCTGCGCAATGCGCGCCACAACCATCAGCGCGAAATCGAGCGGCATGGCCTCGCCGTCCTTGTACCCATGGGCGGCCGCCACGGACCAGCTTCCCGTGGCGATGGCCTTTGCCCCTGCCTTGTCCAACGCCCGTGCGCCACCCGCATCCCAGATATTATAGAGGACGACGGGTTTTCCGGCGATGTGCAAGCTTTTGAACAGACGTGCTTTTTCAACCTGAGACATGTGGTCGTGTATCCTTGTTGCATGATTTGAAGTGTCGTTCGATTTCGATCAGACGCTGCTTGCGCCAGAGCCCGCCCCCGTAGCCCGTAAGCGCGCCATCCGCGCCAAGGACCCGGTGGCAGGGGACCATCAGGGCAATCTGATTGGCACCGTTCGCCCGCGCCACCGCACGGGTCGCGTTCGGTCTGCCGATGCGGTGCGCGATCTCGGAATAGCTCTGCGTGGTGCCTGCCGGAATGGTCAGGAGTTCTTCCCAGACCCGTCGCGTGAACGCGCTGCCGTGAAAGGCCAATGGTGTGTGAAACACTGCCGATTGTCCGGCAAAGAAGGTGTCCAGCTCCGCGCGCGCCTGTTCCGTCGGGGGTGGGGTGCCAATCCCGACCTGTTCCTTTGCATGTCTCTGCAGTTTCGCCAGTTCAGCAGGCAGGGCTTTGCGGTCCACGAACTCCAGCAGGTGCAGATGGGTCGTACTGCTGACCGCAATCATGTCGCCAAGCGGCGTGCCAATCCAGCTTGCCTGCAGCAGGCCGCCTCGGGTCAGGCTGCCCGGCGCGCAGCCCAAGAGCCTCCCAAAGGCCGCGCGAAAGGCGCTGGGAGATTCGAACCCCGCCTCATGCTGCGCGGTGATGACCTTGCCGCCGCCCGACAGGGTTTCAAACCCCTCTCGCAGGCGCCGTTGCCGCGCCATTTCGAGAAAGGTCATGCCAAACTGACGCTTGAAGCTGCGCCGCACGGTCGACAGGTCAAACCCCAATTGCACGATGTGCCGTTCGGACCAGCGAATATCCGGACGCTCATCCAGCGCGGCAAGCAGCGCGCCAATCGCCGGATCGGCAAGGGCAGCAGCCTGCAGGGGATGGCATCTCTTGCAGGGTCGGAACCCGGCCTCGATACACTCGCCGATGGTGGCCCGAAACGCGCAGTTTTCAGGTTTGGGCTTCCGGGCCGGGCAGGTCAGACGACAGAAGGTACCCGTGGTGGCGACGCAGACATAGGCCTGTCCATCATAGCGGGCATCCCTGTCGAGAAGCGCCTGGTAAAGCGTGTCGTGGTCTGGCAGATCAAAGAGCATGCGTGTTGTCTAACACTGATCAAAACTGCCGTCCGCCGAAAATCGGGCGCGTATTTCTTTTGAGTGCGCGCGATTGTTTTTCGGGCGTGACGGCGTGGGTTTTGCCGATAGGTCACTTTGCAAAGCCTGGTGAAGGGCTTTGAAAAGGCAACACGGATCGATGTGACGTTAGCCCCGTTTTTTCTTGTGTTTCATGATGGACCGTATGGTTTTGCCCAGCTGCTTATCCTTCGATTTCCGTTCCGCGAGGGTGGAGGAATTGAACGCTTCTTCTGCTTGCAGCTTCTTCCAACGGGTCAGGCGCGCGGCCTCGATCTCACCCACCTCAATGGCCTGAAGAACGGCGCATCCGGGTTCGGTGTCATGCTGGCAATCCCGAAAGCGACAGCGCTGGGACAACGCGTGCAGATCCGCAAAGACATCGTTGATCCCGGACGCGGCATCCGTCAATTGCAGTTCACGCATGCCGGGCGTGTCCAGCACGATGCAGCCGGAGGGCACGACATGCAGCTGGCGCCGCGTCGTGGTGTGCCGACCCTTTGCATCGTCCTCGCGAATGGTGTTGGTCTCGGCCAGATGCGCGCCAGAGAGGGCATTGGTGAGCGTCGATTTCCCAACCCCGGAGGAGCCCAGAAAGGCGACGGTCTTACCGCGTTTGCACCAGGGGGCCAGCTTTTCGCGCGGGGCGTCGCCGCGGGCATCCAGCGTCAGCACCGGCACCATCTCGGAAATGGCGCGGGCGGCATCGACATAGACGCTGGTATCGGCACAGAGATCAGCCTTGGTCAGAATGATGACCGGCGCAATCTCGGCCTCGAAGGCCAGGGCAACATAGCGTTCCAGCCGCGCGATGTTGAAATCCTGGTTGCACGAGGACACGATGAACCCGGTGTCGATGTTGGCGGCGATCAGCTGGGTGTGCCGGTCTGTGCCGGGCGCGCGCCTTTTGATCAGGCTCTTGCGGTCCAGCGGTCGGCTGTGCTGTGGGGTCAGTGCGTCAAACAGCAGCCAGTCGCCCACCGTGAGCTCGGGCAGGGGCGGTATGGTTGTATCCACCCCGTCGCCCACGACATGCAGGCCATTGCGGTGCACTTCGATGACGCGGACAGGCGGTGTCTCAGTCAGTTCTTCAATGCTGATCTGCTGTGCGAAAAACGGCTGCCAGCCGAGGCTGTCGCGGGTGGAGAGTGATGGTTTCGGTGTGCCACCCTTTAGATTTGGCGGAAAGAATTTGGAATAGTCCCGTGTCATGGGGGTCAGACTTTCATGTCAGTGCCGCGGGGCGCACCCGGGCGCAGATTTCGGTAGAATGTATGTCGCAATTCAACGGGCGCGCTCATGTGACATGGGCGTCGCGCTTCGCGTGCTGATCTTGCATCGGGAGGACTTTTGCCTCCCCACATTACCGGGCCATGAAATCTCCATTTCGACACTTTCAAGGTAAGCCGATGAACGCCTGTATTCAAGCGCGATCCGTCGCTGCGCGGTCGCAAGTCTCATGTAATTGGCATTCGACGGGATGGCGCAGACCGTCCGATTGCCTCTTCCGCCGTGCTGACATCAATTCGGGTCTCGCGCCCGCGGTACTTGTTTCCTATAAGGCGGTCATCTCAGCGCGAAGGAATCTGCTCATGTCCTCAGACCTCTCTCCCATCGACAAGGCCAAATTCGTCGCGGCAAAGCGCGCCGCGCAACTGGTGGAAACCGGCATGCGGGTGGGGCTGGGGACCGGATCGACCGCTGCCTGGCTGGTGCGCTGCCTGGGCGAAATGGTGCGCGACGATGGGCTGAGCATCAAGGCGGTGCCGACCTCCACGCGCACCGCGGATCTGGCGCGCGAGGTGGGCATCGAGGTGATCTCTCTCGATGAAGCCAAGTGGCTGGACATCACCATCGACGGGGCGGACGAATTTGACGGGCAGCTGAATTTGATCAAGGGCGGTGGCGGCGCCCTGTTGCAGGAAAAGATCGTGGCCACGGCGTCCGACCAGATGGTGGTGATTGCGGACGCGGGCAAGGAAGTGGAGACGTTGGGCGCCTTCCCCCTGCCCATCGAAGTCATCCCCTTCGGCTGGCAGACCACGCAGGCGCTGGTCGAGGAAACACTGGTGTCGATGGACGTGCTGGGCCGCGAGACCACGCTGCGCATGGACGGCCAGAAACCGTTTCTCACCGATGAAGGCAACCACATCCTCGACCTGCATGTGAAACGTATCGGCAATGCGCGACAGCTGGCGCTGGTGCTCAACCAGATGCCGGGCGTGGTGGAGAACGGCCTCTTCATCGACATCTGTGACCGGGTGATCATCGGATTTGGCGATGGCAGGGTCGAGGTGCGCGACATCAACGAAGGCACGGTTGAAACCGGCAAGCTGGATTTCGTGGAGAGTGACAATCTTTTTGCGGATCTGTCCGACTGACGGCTAAGGCCAGACTAACAGCGACGTGATGTGGTAATACCGCGTCACAGGCATATATATAGACCTCCAATACCCAAAGACCCGGAAAGGCCCCCGCGATGAGCGATTTTGACTACGATCTCTTTGTGATCGGTGGCGGTTCGGGGGGCGTGCGCGCCGCGCGTGTCGCAGCCGGAGAGGCAGGCGCGAAAGTCGCCCTGGCAGAGGATGACCGCTATGGCGGCACCTGCGTGATCCGGGGCTGCGTCCCGAAGAAGCTGATGGTTTTTGCCAGCGAATACGCGGGCGTGGTCGAGGATGCGGCCTCTTACGGGTGGGATCTCACGCAGGGACCCTTCGACTGGCACTCCTTTCGGAGCCGTCTGAACGAGGAGCTGGACCGGCTGGAGCAGGTCTATCGCAATCTGCTCAAGGGCTCTGGCGTCGATACTTTCGATGCACGTGCCTCCTTGGCCGGACGGCATGAGGTGAAACTCTCCACTGGAGAAACCAAAAGCGCCAAGCACATCCTGATTGCCACCGGCGGGCATCCCGTCCGACCGGACACGCCGAATGCGCATCTGGGCATCGTATCAGACGACATCTTTCATCTGGAAAGCCTGCCCAAATCGCTGCTGATCGTGGGGGGGGGATACATCGCCTGTGAATTTGCCGGCATCATGAACGGGTTGGGCGTCGAGGTGACGCAGTATTATCGCGGGGCGCAGATCCTGCGCGGTTTCGACGAAGAGGCGCGCGGGCTGGTGGCAGAATCCATGCGCGAACGCGGCATCGATCTGCGTGTCGGGACCAACATCGTCGAAATGGCACCTGCCAGTGCCGACCGTTCCATGAGCCACGCAGGCACCGCATCGGATGCGGCGATGGGCGCCTCTGCCCAGCAAGTGCAGGAGATGCAGGCCAAAGCGGAGGCTTCCGACGGCCCGATCTGGGTGAAATCCACAAACGGGGGCGAGCGTGTCTTTGACATGGTGCTGTTTGCCACCGGGCGGGATCCCAACACCAAGGACATGGGCCTGGAAGAGGTCGGCGTGAAACTCGGCCGCCGCGGTCAGATCGAGGTAGATGACTATAGCCAAACCGCCGTACCCTCCATCTATGCCATTGGCGACGTGACGGACCGGGTCAATCTGACGCCGGTGGCCATCCGCGAAGGCATGGCTTTTGTCGAGACGGTGTTCAAAGGCAACCCCACGCCGGTTGATCATGATTTGATCCCCTCGGCCATCTTTACGCAGCCCGAAATGGGTACTGTCGGCCTCAGCGAAGAAGATGCGCGCGATCAGGAGGCGATTGAGGTATACTGCACATCATTCCGCCCGATGCAGACGGCTTTTGCCGGGCGGCCGGATCGGGTGTTGATGAAGCTGGTGGTGTCCAAGGCAACGCGCAAGGTGCTGGGTTGCCACATCGTCGCACCCGGCGCGGGTGAAATGATCCAACTGGCAGGCATCGCCGTTAAAATGGGTGCGACCAAAGAAGATTTCGACAGGACGGTGGCGGTACACCCCACGATGTCGGAAGAGATTGTCACGATGCGAACACCGATGCGGACGGCTTGAATTCCGCATATTCTTACGTACCTATGGCTTGAATTTAATCGCATCTGCACGCGATTTAGGAGGGAAAGAGACTGAATGGCTGGGAATAATGGCGGCCCCTGGGGGGGCGGCGGTGGAAACTCCGATGATGATGGGCCGCGCAGGCCAAACCGCGGGAACAATGGCGGTGGTCCACGCGGACCAGGCGGTGAGGGGCCACAAATCCCGGAAATCGACGAGCTGGTGAAAAAGGGTCAGGAGCGTCTGCGCGTCCTGATGGGCGGCAAAGGCGGCGGTGGCGGCACCGGCGGAAACGGCGGCGGCGGCGGTGGCCCTGCGCTGACACGTGGCACAATCGGCATCGGTGTCGTGGCCGCGATCGTGGCCTGGGGCCTGGCCAGCTTCTACACCGTTGCACCGGATGAGCAGTCGGTGGAACTGTTTCTGGGTGAGTATTCCTCGACCGGTAACCCGGGTCTGAATTTTGCGCCCTGGCCCTTGGTCACGGCGGAAGTGCTGCCCGTGACGCGTGAACAGACCGAAGATATCGGGTCTCGCGTCGACAGCGGCCTGATGCTGACGACGGATGAGAACATCATCGACATCGATTTCCAGGTGGTCTGGAACATCAGCGATCCGGCCAAGTACCTGTTCAATCTGGCCGATGCGCGTGAGACCATTCGCGCCGTGTCGGAATCGGCCATGCGCGAGGTGATTGCGCGCAACCAACTGGCGCCGATCCTCAACCGCGACCGGGGCATCATTGCCGATGAGGCCGAGCAACTCATTCAGGGCACGCTGGATGCCTATGACAGCGGCGTGAATATCGTGCGTCTCAACCTCGACAAGGCCGACCCGCCCCGCGAGGTGATCGACAGTTTCCGCGAGGTTCAGGCGGCAGAGCAGGAGCGTGACCGGCTGGAGCGTCAGGCGGATGCCTATGCCAACCGCGTGACTGCGGGCGCCCGTGGTGAAGCCGCGAGCCAGCTGGAACAGGCCGAAGCCTACCGTGCTCAGCAGGTCAATGAGGCCGAAGGTGAAGCCGCGCGCTTTACCTCGGTGCTTGAGGAATACGCCAAGGCGCCGGAGGTGACCCGCAAGCGGCTCTATCTGGAAACGATGGAGCGTGTCTTTGGCGATGTTGACAAGATCATTCTCGAAAACGATCTCGGCGGCAATGGCGGGCAGGGTGTCGTGCCTTATCTGCCTCTGAATGAATTGCGCCGTGGCGCTGCTGCGGGAGGAACCAACTGATGCGAGCTGGCAATTTTCTGATCCCAATCGTTGTAATCGCCCTTGTGGGCGTTCTGAGTTCTGTCTTTATCGTGGACGAGCGTGAAAAGGCGCTGGTCCTGCAGTTTGGTCAGATCAAATCGGTCAAGGAAGACCCCGGTATCGCGTTCAAGATCCCGTTCATTCAGGAGGTGGTCCGCTATGACGACCGCATCCTGTCGCTGGATACGGATGTGACAGAGGTGACGCCGTCGGATGACCGGCGGCTCGTGGTGGACGCTTTTGCGCGCTATCGGATTTCTGATGTCGTTCAGTTTCGACAGGCAGCGGGTGCCAATGGGTTGCAGGCGGCAGAGGGCTTGCTGGAACGTATCCTGAACCCGACCATTCGCCGTGTGCTGGGCTCCGACGGGGTCACGTCGAACACCATCCTGTCGGCGGATCGGGCGCAATTGATGGCGCGGATCACCGAACAGGCGCGGCTGCGTGCGCTGCCGCTGGGCCTCGAAGTGGTCGACGTGCGTCTCAAACAGACCAACCTGCCGGAGCAGAACCTCGATGCGACATTCGCGCGGATGCGGGCCGAACGGGAACGGGAAGCCGCCGACGAGATTGCGCGCGGTGAAGAGGCCGCGCAGCGGGTGCGGGCTCTTGCAGACCGGACTGTTGTCGAGGTGACATCGGATGCAACGCGGGAAGCGGACATCATTCGCGGTCAGGCCGACGCGGAACGCAACGCGATTTTTGCACAGGCCTTTGGCGCGGACCCGGAATTCTTTGAATTCTACCGGTCGCTGACGGCCTATGAGCGGTCGCTGCGGGGGACCAACTCGACGATGGTTCTGTCGCCGGACAGCGAATTCTTCAACTACCTGCGCTCCGATCAGGGGCTGCGGTCGGAAGAAGGTGAGCGTCGGTGAGCACGCTGCTGCTGGCTCTCGGGCTTGTGATGATTATCGAGGGGCTGGCCTATGCGCTGGCCCCTTCGCTTATTGAGCGGATGCTGGAAGCCCTGCGGGCTTTGCCCGAGGCTGCGGTGCGCCAGTTGGGGCTGCTGATCGTGGTCAGCGGGCTGATCCTAGTCTGGTTCGCCTGGCAGCTGGGTGCCAGCATCGGCTGAGTGTTGCGCATCCGGCGGGAACGGCCTTTGCCTTCACACTTTGGTAACGCACTGTTGAAACTGTGACAGAGTGATACATCTTTGATGTTGCACGAAGGTCACCCTAAATGCAGTCTGTGAGCATTCACGAAAGATAACGAGCAAGAGGGCATTTGAGCCCGAAACAAGAGATTTCAGGAGACGACGCATGCAGCCCAAGGCAGTATCCATGTCCAACATCAGCCTCATCCCCGTCCAGATGCGCCTGTTGCTCTTGGCGGTTCTGACACTGGCATTCATGCTGGTTCAGCCGCTGAGCGCCCTCGCGCAGCAGCAAAGCCTGGCCCCGCTGGCGGAAAAAATCAGCCCCTCTGTAGTGAACATCACGACATCGACGGTCGTGGCGGGGCGCACCGGCCCGCAGGGCATCGTGCCCGAGGGATCACCCTTTGAGGATTTCTTCCGCGAATTTCAGGATCGCAACAATCAAGGTGATGGCAATCGGCCACGCCGCTCCTCCGCGCTTGGGTCTGGGTTTGTGATATCAGAAGACGGTTACGTGGTGACGAACAACCACGTGATCGAGGGGGCGGATGAGATCATGATCGAATTCTACCCCGGCGATGGTGAATTGATGAAAGCCGAAGTGATCGGCACCGATCCGAATACAGATATTGCCCTGCTGAAAGTGGAGGCGGATGGTCCGCTGCCCTTTGTGAGCTTTGCCGACAGCGATCTGGCGCGGGTCGGCGACTGGGTCGTGGCGATGGGTAACCCGCTGGGCCAAGGCTTCTCGGTCAGCGCTGGCATCGTTTCGGCCCGCAATCGCGCGCTGAGCGGGACCTATGATGACTACATTCAGACGGATGCGGCGATCAACCGGGGCAACTCGGGTGGACCGCTCTTCAACATGGAGGGCGAGGTGATCGGCGTGAACACCGCGATCCTGTCGCCCAATGGCGGCTCCATCGGGATCGGGTTTTCGATGGCCTCCAACGTGGTGACCCGCGTGGTGGATCAGCTCAAGGAGTTTGGCGAAACCCGTCGCGGCTGGCTGGGTGTGCGCATTCAGGATGTGACAGAGGACGTGGCTGAAGCCATGGGGCTTGAAACCGCCTCCGGTGCCCTGGTCACGGATGTGCCCGAAGGCCCGGCAAGCGAGGCGGGCATGGAAGCTGGCGACGTGATCATCAGCTTTGCGGGCACGACCGTGGAGGACACGCGCGCTTTGGTTCGCCAGGTGGGCAACAGCCCGGTGGGCGAAACCGTGCGCGTGACGGTGATGCGGGAAGGCAAATCGATGACCTTGCGTGTGACCCTGGGCCGTCGTGAGGAAGCCGAAGGTGCCGTGCCTGCTGTGGCTGCGGGACCGGAGGAAGAGAGCGATGACCCGGTTACAAAGGACCTGCTGGGGCTGACCCTGACAACGCTGACGGACGCCCTGCGCGAAGAGCTTGGTGCCGATGCGAACATGCAGGGTCTTGCCGTGACAGGGGTTGATGAAACCTCCGAGGCCTTCGAAAAAGGTCTGCGGGCAGGGGATATCATCACGGAGGCCGGACAAGAGAAGGTCACCAGCATCGCCGAGCTGGAGCAGCGTGTGGCAGCGGCCGAAGAAGCGGGACGCAAATCGCTTCTGCTGCTGGTACGGCGCGCAGGCGATCCGCGGTTTGTGGCCCTGTCTCTGGCAGAGTAACCCTTTGCATAGAACGGCTGGAGAGCGCCCCGCCCGGGCGCTCTTTTTTGTTCAGCTTTCCGGGTTTACCAGTGAGTCCAGCAGGGGAGAGATATCCTCCACATCTTCGGCCAGCACATGGGTGACCGCATGGGCGCGCTGGAGCCTGCCGGTGATGCGCAGCAGGCGGCCCGCGATCACGGCGCGGCGGAATTTCTCGTAGATATGCCGCCAGATGATCACGTTCACCACCCCGGTTTCATCTTCGAGGGTGATGAAGATCACGCCCTTGGCGGTGCCCGGGCGTTGGCGCAGGATCACCAGACCGGCCACCGTGATGCGCGCATTGACCGGCGGCAGATGCAGATCCGCGGCCACCAGACAGGCGGGCGGGCGGGGCCAGTGCCCTTTCGCAGTCTGCGGTTGCCGGTCAGCAGGGAGGGCAGTCATCACACGCATGGGAACAAATATAGAACAAGTTGGAGATGTCGCAAGCCTGTTCCTTCGGGGTCGCAAAAGAGGCTGGCGCGCCCTATATCGCCCCGGTAGACAGGCGGAAACGGATCAGGAAGGGAACGACACACGTGGCCAAGATCACCTATATCGAACACGGCGGCACCGAGCATGTGGTGGAGGTCGCCAATGGCCTTACCGTGATGGAAGGTGCGCGGGACAATAACATCCCCGGCATCGAAGCCGACTGCGGCGGGGCCTGTGCCTGTTCCACCTGCCACGTCTATGTGGACCCGGCCTGGACCGATAAGCTGCCTGCGAAGGAAGACATGGAAGAAGACATGCTCGATTTCGCCTATGAGCCTGATCCAGCCCGATCGCGCCTGACCTGTCAGATCAAGGTGACCGATGCGCTGGACGGTCTCGTTGTGCAGATGCCTGAAAAACAGATCTGATGCGGGCCAGGGCGCGGCGTCTGCCCGCGCGCGGGTGGCACCCTTTCGTCCGCCGCGCGCGGCTGGCCTTGTGCCTGGTGGCAGGGGGGCAGGCGGTTGCGGCTGAGCCGGTAATCATCGCAGCCAGCTATGCGGGTCCAACGACACGTTATGCACATGCCGTTCTTGGCGATGCCATCGAACACACCAGCCTTGTTCTGCGCTATGCCGATGGGACGGAGCGCCGGTTCTCTCTACCGGATGATCTCGTCTTTGAGGACACCGCGCCGCGGCTTGTCGATCTCGACTTTGACGGTGCGGCGGAAGTCATTGCCGTTGAGAGCAGCCAGACGAAAGGTGCGCGTCTGGCGGTTTATGGTGCCGACGGCCGGATCACGTCGACCCCTCACATCGGAACGCGTTTCCGCTGGCTGGCGCCAGTGGGGGCTGCGGATCTGGATGGGGATGGCGGGATGGAGATTGCCTATGTGGATCGCCCGCATTTGGCCAAGACCCTGCGCCTGTGGCGGTACGAAAATGGCAGGCTATCGGAGCTTGCGGCACTGCCAGGCGTCACGAACCACCGCATCGGCGAGGCGGATATTGCGGGCGGCATCCGGACCTGCGCTGGCGTGCCGGAGATGATCCTTGCCACGGCAAATTGGTCCCGGCTGGTTTCGGTCTCCTATATGGATGGGGCATTCACGACGAAAACCCTCGGCAGCGATACCAGCAGGCCGGGTTTTGCCCGCGCCATGGCCTGCGCGCCGTAGCTCTGTGGGTGTGCGTGAGGCGCGGTCTCAGTCGGACTGCAATGCGCGCCAGCCGATATCACGGCGACAAAAGCCTTCGGGCCAGTCGATCTGATCCACCATCTGGTATGCCGTGTCACGGGCGTCCTGCAGGGTACCTGCACGGGCCGTCACGGCCAACACACGTCCCCCCTGGGCCGTGAATTTGCCAGCCGCCCGCCCGGTGCCTGCATGGAACACCATGTGGCTGCTGTCTTCCGGCACGTCTTCTAGACCATGAATGGCGGAACCTTTTTCGTAGCTTCCCGGATACCCGTTTGCCGCCAGCACTACCGTCATGGCGTGATCCGCCGCCCAGTTGACCTGTGCCTCGGCCAGCCGGCCCTCGGCACAGGCCTGCAACAGATCCAGCACCTGCGCGCCCAGCCGCATCATCAGCACCTGGCATTCGGGGTCGCCAAAGCGCACGTTGTACTCCACCAGGCGCGGTTGTCCGTCCTGGATCATCAGGCCGACAAACAGAACGCCCTGGTAAGGCGTGCCCTGACGGACCATTTCCGCCATAGTGGGGCGCACGATCTCGTCCAGCGCCTTGCGGGTCACGGCCTCGGTCATCACAGGGGCGGGGGAATAGGCGCCCATGCCGCCGGTGTTTGGCCCAGTGTCGCCTTCGCCAACCCGCTTGTGATCCTGCGCCGTGCCGATGGGCAGGACGGTTTCGCCGTCGCAGAGCACGAAGAACGAGGCCTCCTCGCCGGTCATGAACTCTTCGATCACCACTTCCGCGCCCGCATCGCCAAAGGCGCCGGAGAACATGTCATCCACCGCAGCCAGCGCTAGCGCCTCGGTCTCCGCGATGATCACGCCCTTGCCGGCGGCCAGACCGTCGGCCTTGATCACGATGGGCGCGCCCTGCGCCGTCACATAGGCCTTGGCGGCATCGGCATCGGTGAAGTGACCATAGGCGGCGGTAGGGGCGCCTGCGGCGTCGCATATCTGCTTGGTAAAGGCCTTGGAGGCCTCCAGCCGCGCCGCCGCACCACTGGGACCAAAGACCGAAATTCCCGCATCGCGCAGACGATCAGACACGCCTGCGGCGAGCGGTGCCTCGGGGCCGACGATCACGAAATCAATCGCATTTTCCTCGGCAAACCCCACGACCGCGCCGCCATCTTCGATGTCCAGGCTGGCACAATCCGCGATCTCCGCGATCCCGGCATTGCCCGGTGCCACGATCAGCTTGTCGCATTTGGGGTTCTGCATGACGGCCCAGGCGAGACTGTGTTCGCGACCGCCGCTGCCAAGGATGAGAATGTTCATAGGGGCTCCTGATCTGCTTGGCCTCGGGTTCCCGGCGTTCTAAGCTGCGCGCACCCGCGTTACAACACCAGAGGTTTCATGGATCTGATCGACGCCCCCGACGACGGGCTCAACAGCCCCGAATTCACCGTGACCGAGCTCTCTGGCGCGATCAAACGCGTGATTGAGGGCGAGTTTGGTCACGTGCGCATCAAGGGGGAAGTGGGCCGCGTGTCGCGCCCGCGCTCAGGCCACATCTACCTTGACCTGAAAGATGACCGTGCGGTGATTTCCGGTGTGATCTGGAAAGGCGTCTCCGCCCGTCTGCAAACCCAGCCCGAAGAAGGGATGGAGGTTGTCGCCACGGGCCGGGTGACCACCTTTGGCGGGCAGTCGAAGTATCAGATTGTCATCGAAGACATCAAACCGGCGGGCATGGGCGCGCTGATGGCGCTGCTGGAAAAGCGCAAGAAGATGCTGGAGGCGGAAGGGCTGTTTGATCCGGCCCGCAAGCGCACCTTGCCTTACCTGCCGGAGGTCATCGGCGTGGTCACCTCGCCTTCCGGTGCCGTGATCCGCGACATCCTGCACCGTCTGCGCGACAGGTTTCCTCGCAAGGTGCTGATCTGGCCGGTGGCCGTGCAGGGTGAGAAATGTGCACCTGAAGTGACCCGCGCGATTGAAGGGTTCAACGCCATGACACCGGGCGGTGCGCTGCCCCGGCCCGATTTGCTGATCGTGGCGCGGGGGGGCGGCTCTGTCGAAGACCTCTGGGGGTTCAACGAGGAAAGCGTGGCGCGGGCGGCGGCGGCCTCTGACATCCCGCTGATCTCGGCGGTGGGGCATGAGACGGATACGACGCTGATCGATTTCGTATCGGACAAACGCGCGCCGACCCCGACGGCGGCGGCGGAACTGGCGGTGCCGGTGCGCCATGAATTGATGGCCTGGCTGGATGGTCAGGACGCACGCATGCGGCAGGCGCTGAGCCAGGGGCTGACACGTCGCGATCAGCGTCTGCGTGACATGGCGCGGGCGCTGCCGCGCGCGGAAAGCCTGCTGGAGGCGCCCCGCCAGCGGCTCGATATGATCGGCGGGCGTCTTGGTCCCGCGCTGATCTCCGGCGTGCAGAAACGCAAGCTGCGGCTGGCGGACATGAGCGGGTCCCTGCGGCCCGCAACCCTGTCTCGCGGTGTTTCAGTCGAACAGAGACGCCTGCGCGAACTGTCCGGGCGGCTTGCCCCGGCGCTGCGCCGCGCGATGGCGGTCAAGGAGGAACAGCTGGCGGCACAGGCCCGGCGTTTCCGCCCGGCAACGCTGCAACAGGACCGGGACAGGAAAGCGCGGGACTTCGCCCGTCTGGTCACCCGTCTCTCGGATGCCGGTCAGCGCAACATCGCAACATGGCGCAGCCGGATCGATGCGGTGGAACGGTTGCGCCGAACCCTGGGGTATGAGGCGACACTTGAGCGTGGCTTTGCCGTGGTACGCAGCAACGGTGCCGTGGTGACGGACAGCAAGACGGCGAAATCCGCCGCTGCGCTGGAAATTCAGTTTGCCGACGGTCGTGTCACGGTTGGCGGCAAGCCGACCCCGCGCAAGGCGCCCGCGAAACCCCCGAAACAGGGATCACTGTTCTAGACGCGGCTCATACGCCGATCCGGGGGCCCAGGCAGACCATCTCCTCGTCGAAATCCCCGGCTTCATAGAGCTCCGTCATCCCGGGGGCGTTCTGGAAGCGTGCGACCAGCCGGCCCTCTTCGGTGTGGAAGGTCCAGCATTGCGGATTGGGGTTGTCCTCGTAGATAAAACAAATCTGATCGGCCTGCTCGTACCAGGTGCCGGATTTGCATTCCCCGTCCAGAAAGGACCAGATTACCCGACGGTTATCGAGGTATTCCTCGGCCCCATAGGCCACGCCGTTTTCCCCGTAAAAGAGGGTTTTTCCGCGCGTATACTCATCAAATTCCTGTGCGTTCATCGGGGGTTGCGCGTGGCCGGGACCCAACATCAGGCTTAGGATCGTCACAGTCAGCGCAGCGATTTTCGACAAAGGGATCATCAGTTTATTCTGGCAGACCTGACGCTTGGGAGCCAGCCTGCTGGGTTGTTTTCGGCATGACGTTGCCGTGATGCGCCTGCGCCACTAACTGATACTTGCGCGCACGGGGGTCCATCACGCGGCGCCAGAGCGGCGGAACCAGCGCCAGCGCGCCCATGACCGGCATGGAGCGCGGCAGGGTGGGCATCGCGTTCGCCTCAAACCGCAGCTCCGGAAAGGGGCGCGACGGATTCATATGATGGTCGGAATGCAGCGGCGCGTTCAGCATCAATGCAGCCGAGAAACCGCGCGGCGCGTTCCAGCTGTGATGGGCGCGCATCGGCTCCACCCGGCCCGATGCGTCAACCGCCCGGCGCAGCCCGTAGTGTTGCAGATAATCCGAAAGCATCAATTGCATCTGCGCATGCAGCGCGAGGATGAGGAGACCGACGACGGCCAGACCGCCGCCGAGCAGGAACGCCGCAAGCAGTGATACGGCCGCGCCCCCAAGATAGACAGTGTAGGGGTGGATAGCCTGCCTGCGTCGGTTTTCGGCCTGCAGGCCGGCGACAAACTCATCAATCACCGCGCGACCAAAGAACCGCCAGAAGCCCCGGCCCAGAGGCGCCGAATTCGGGTCTCGCGCCGTGCCCGCATGCACGTGATGCACGAGCATATGCGCCGAGACGTGCTGGCCGTTGAGCAGGGAACAATAGATCGCTGTCCCCAGCGCGCGCATGTTGCGGTCGCTGCGGTGAATGAGCTCATGTGCGCAGGCGTTTGACACCTGCCCGAAATAGAGACCCAACCCGGCGACAAGCGCGATTTTCTGGCCGGTGTCGAGGTGATCCGCCGCGCCCACTGCCCAGAGGCCGAGGCCCAGCAGAACGAAATGTGCCACGCCAATGACGCGCGGCAACCAGGTCGCCTGATCCGCGCTGGCCATCCGGCCCACCTGTGTTTTGTCCATAAGCAGCACGAAAAGGGTCATGCAGAGCAAGCCCGCATAGGGCCAACCGGCGCCCAGAATAGCGCCCAGGGCCAGAATGCTCGCCGGGCCAAGGCTGGCGCAGGCAAAACCAAGGGAAGAAAAGCGCGCGGTCATCTTGCACATCTGTGTACCTTGATATCGCTCATGCTCCAAGCGTCAGCGCAGTTCCGGTCGGGCGCAGAAGTTTCTGATCAGACACAGAGTGTCGTTTCTGGTCCTCACTGGCGGTGGGTTTGGCAGTATCTTGTGGCAAATCGGGCTGATAGAGTCCGCGCAACGTGACGCTTTTGCAATCGCGCCGGGGATACCCGGGGCACGGAGACGATGACCTATGGCACTGGATACGGCAGATAAATCCCCCAAGAAAGGGGTGTGGAAATCGGGCAAGGGCAAGGGCCGCCGTCACACCAAGGGCCGTCAGTTGCAGGACCAGGCGTGGGATGAGGTCAAGGTGCTGTTGGGCGATGCGCCGCGCCGCGCCGATCTGCTGATCGAACATCTGCATAAGATTCAGGACCACTATGGCCATCTGTCGGCGGCGCATCTGCGCGCCCTGGCGGAAGAAATGCGCATGTCGATGGCCGAGATCTATGAGGTGGCCACCTTCTACGCCCATTTCGATGTGGTGAAGGAGGGAGAGGTGCCGCCCCCCGCGCTGACGATCCGGGTGTGTGATTCCCTGTCGTGCGAACTTGCGGGCGCGCAGGCGCTGAAAGCGGCACTGGAAGACGGACTCGATCCGGCTGAGGTGCGGGTTTTGCGGGCGCCCTGCATGGGGCGCTGTGACACGGCCCCGGTGCTGGAACTGGGGCATGCCCATATCGACCACGCGACGCCTGACAAGGTTCAGGCAGCGATTGCGGCCGGGGACACCCACGCCCATGTGCCTGCCTATCAGGACTATGCAGCCTATGTGGCCGAAGGCGGCTATGCCGCGCTCAAAGACTTGCGGACGCAAGGCGATTGGGAAGCGGTTCAGGACAAGGTTATGACCTCCGGCCTGCGTGGGTTGGGTGGTGCTGGCTTCCCGTCCGGCAAGAAGTGGGGCTTTGTACGGGCCAACGAGGGGCCGCGCTATCTGGCCGTGAACGGTGACGAGGGTGAGCCTGGAACATTCAAGGATCGCTACTACTTAGAGCGCGTTCCTCATCTTTTTCTTGAAGGTATGCTGATCGCCGCTTGGGCGGTTGAGGCAGAGACGGCCTTTATCTACATGCGGGATGAATACCCCGCTGTTCTGGAGATATTGCGCCGCGAGATCAAGGCGTTGGAAGAGGCCGGTATCGTGGAGCCCGGCTACATCGATCTGCGCCGGGGCGCCGGGGCCTATATTTGTGGCGAAGAGAGCGCGATGATCGAAAGCATCGAAGGCAAGCGCGGCATGCCGCGGCATCGCCCGCCGTTTGTCGCGCAGGTCGGCATCTTTGGCCGCCCGACGCTGGTGCACAATGTGGAAACCTTGCATTGGGTCGCGCGCATCTGCCGTGAGGGGCCAGAGGTGCTGAGCGCGACGGAGAAAAACGGCCGCAAAGGCCTGCGCAGCTATTCCGTTTCGGGCCGGGTTGCCGCGCCGGGCGTCTACCTGCTGCCTGCCGGATCGACGATCACCGACATTATCGAGGCCGCTGGCGGCATGGCAGAGGGCCATGTCTTCAAAGCCTACCAGCCGGGCGGGCCGTCCTCTGGATTGTTGCCAGCCTCCATCAATGACGTGCCGTTGGATTTCGACACCTTGCAGCCTTTGGGGAGCTTTATCGGGTCCGCTGCCGTGGTTGTTCTATCCGATCACGATTCGGCGCGGGCTGCGGCGTTGAACATGCTGCGCTTCTTCGAGGACGAAAGCTGTGGTCAGTGCACCCCCTGTCGGGTGGGCTGCGAAAAGGCGGTGAAACTGATGCAGCACGACAGTTGGGATCAGGATCTGCTGGAAGAGTTGAGCACGGCCATGGTGGATGCCTCCATCTGCGGGCTGGGGCAGGCGGCGCCGAACCCCATCCGACTGGTCATGAAGCATTTCCAGGACGAAATCTGAGACCGGGCGCGGCTCTTTCCCTCCGCTGAAAATCCCCTTAGATGAGGGCATAGGCTACGGGGGCAGGCATGGCGTTTTTCAAGAAGCTGAAGGATCGGTTGTTCAAGTCATCGTCCAAGATCGACGAGGGGCTTGAGGCGATTGTCGAAGAGGGTGGCGTTGAAGAGGCCGTCGCACCCGACGTGCCGGAGGCGCAGCCCGTCCAGGAAAGCCCCGAACGTCCCACAGAAGCACCGCAGCCAATCGACGCGCAGGTAGAGGTAGCAGCCGACGAGACCGTTGTATCCGATGAGGTGGTGTCTGCGCCGCTTGAAGCAGAGCCAGCCTTGACAGAAGCCACATCCGAAGAGGTACAGGAAGCTGTTGACCCACGCCCTACTGTGGAAGATTTTCAACCCGAACCCGAACCCGAACCCGAACCCGAACCCGAACCCGAACCCGAACCCGAACCCGAACCCGAACCCGAACCCGAACCCGAACCCGAACCCGAACCGACGGTTCTGCCGCGCAATCCCGCGCCGGTCGCCGAGGCGCTGACGCAAACGGCGCAACCAGAGGATAGCAAAAGGCCGGGCCTTCTTGGTCGGTTGATGGGCCGTTCTAGCGACAAAACCGTGGTGCGCCGCACGCTGGATGACGCGATGCTGGAGCAGCTGGAAGAACTGCTGATCACCGCCGATATGGGCGTGGATACGGCGCTGCGGGTTGTGGCGAACATGGCAGAGGGGCACTTGGGCCGGAAACTGTCGGTTCAGGAAATCAAGGAGCTTATGGCGGCGGAGATTGCCCGGATCATGGACCCGGTGGCCAAACCTCTGCCTCTTTATCCCCGTACACCGCAGGTGGTTTTGGTGGTTGGCGTCAACGGGTCCGGCAAAACCACTACGATTGGGAAACTGGCCAGCCAATTCCGCGCGGCAGGCAAGAAGGTCGTGATTGCGGCGGGTGACACGTTCCGCGCGGCGGCGGTCGAACAGTTGCAGGTCTGGGGGGAGCGCGCTGGCGTGCCTGTGCTCACGGCGCCCGAAGGCTCTGATCCGGCCAGCCTGGCGTTTGACGCAATGACCCAGGCGCAGGCCGATGGCGCGGACTTGCTGCTGATCGACACGGCGGGCCGTTTGCAGAACCGCACGGATCTGATGGAAGAGCTGGCCAAGATCGTGCGGGTGATCCGCAAGAAAGACGAGTCCGCACCGCACAACACGCTTCTGGTGCTGGATGCCACCACCGGCCAGAACGCGCTCAATCAGGTGAAGGTGTTCCGCGATATCTCGGACGTTTCGGGCCTGGTGATGACGAAGCTGGACGGCACCGCAAAGGGTGGCGTGCTGGTGGCACTGGCAGACAAGTTCGGCCTGCCGATCCATGCGATCGGCGTAGGAGAGCAGATCGACGATCTGGATGCCTTTGATCCGGAAGACTTTGCCGATGCCTTGATGGGTCTTGAGCGCGCATGATCACGAAGCAACGGTGGGCTGAAGCCCACCCTACCTGCCTGTCACGACCCTCTAAACCAGCAGGTAAGGTGGGCTTCAGGCCACCGATTGGCAGGGGCGCAGGGTGACGGACTGGCTGATTTCAATCGAAGGGACCGAAACAGGTCATCAGGTGGCGCTAGGGCTTGCCTTGATGGCGGCCTTTTTGCACGCGGTCTTTGGCGCGCTGCAAAAGGGCCGACATGATCCCTGGCTGACCCGCGGCGCCATTGATTTTTGCTACATGGCCATGGCGGTGCCCTTTGCCCTCTTCGTTGTGCCGTGGCCGGAAGCGCATATGTGGCCGATCTTTGCCGCCGTCTGGGTAATCCATGTGATCTATAAACTCTTGCAGGCCTGGGCCTATACCAAGGGGGCCTATACGGTCGTCTACCCGGTTGTGCGTGGCACCGGGCCGCTTTTTACGGTGATCGGCGCCTATCTGATCTTTGGTGAAACCTTCACGGGCGTTCAATGGATCGGCGTGGCGGTTTTGCTGGCCGGGATCTTTGGTCTCGCGATCTACAACATGGTGTTCCTGGTGTCAGAGCGGGAGACGCTGAACGCGGCGCTTGGGCTGGCGGTCCTGACCGGTCTCTTTGTGGCTCTCTATACGACCTATGACGCTTACGGCATCCGCGCAACGGCGAACCCTTTTACCTTCCTGGCTTGGTTTTTCATGATCGACGGGTTTTTCATGCCCTTTATCGCCGCCCTGCGCTGGGTCCGCATGACTGATCGGCCCACCTTGGGCCCGCTGATGGCGCGCGGCTTGGTTGGCGGGTTGGTTGCACCGCTCAGCTTTGGCGCTGTCATGATGGCCACGCGGCTCGACAAGGTGGGCGAGGCGGCCGTGCTGCGCGAAACCTCGACTGTTTTCGCGGCCGTGATCGGATGGCTGTTTCTGAAAGAAACCGTCGGCCCGCGACGGATTGCCCTGATGGCATTGATTGCGCTAGGGGCTGTGATAGTTGAGATGGGTGGATAGGAAGAGTTGATGGCAGACGCGAAACCGGTGAACCCGATTGTGAAACAGGTGCTCGAACTGGGGCCGACAATCCTGTTTTTCCTGATCTACCTGCGGATCAAGGAAGACACCTTCGTGATCGGCGGCACCGAGTACACAGGCTTCATCGTGGCCGCCCTGGTCTTTGTGCCGATCCTGCTGGTGGCCATGGCAATCCTCTGGCGGTTGACCGGACAGCTGAGCCGGATGCAGGTCTTTACGGCTGTCATGGTGATCTTTTTTGGCGGGCTGACCGCCTGGTTCAACGACGAGCGGTTCTTCAAGATGAAGACCACGATTGTCTATGGGCTGTTTGCCGCGCTGCTGGGCATCGGGCTGCTGCGGGGGCAATCCTATCTGGCCTATGTGATGAACGAGATGATGCCGATGCGGGAGGAAGGTTGGATGATCCTGACCCGCAGGCTCTGTGCGGCATTTGCCGCCCTTGCCGTGGCCAATGAAATCGTCTGGCGCACAATGTCCACGGATGCCTGGGTCAAGATCGAAACCTTTGGGTTCCCGGTGGCATTGATGGCTTTTCTGATGTGGCAGTTCACCACGCTGCAAAGCTATCTGATCACGGATGAAAGCGAAGACCCTAGCTAAACATCAACTCATCAGCCACCATTGACTTGACCGGCGGGCGAGGGCGCACCGAGTTGGGGCCGATGGCGCGTGCGACCTTGCGGGCCAGATCGACCGAAATCGCCGCCTCCAGGGCAAGGCGAAACCGCGAGCTGCGTTTGCATTTCTGGCGCAGATCCTCAAAGCGCCATTCCAGCACCTCTGCACCCGGCTCCAACCAGGTGGAGGCCGAACTGGGTTGCCCGATGAGAAAAGCAATCTCGCCCAGAAAGAACTGGGGCGGCATTATGAACTCGTTATCGCCTTTCTGCACCCGCGTCGCGCCGGAGATAACATAGTAAAGCCGCGAACCGGCTGTTCCCTCGGTGGTCACCTGCCGTTCATCATCGACCTTGTACCGATTTGCCAGCTTCATCAGACTGCGGAAATCTCCTGGTGGCAGGGGCGGGAAATCGCGGTAGATATCCGCATGCGCCCGCGGGACCGCCAACCGCGATCTGCGCGCGAGCAGGCTGGAGAGGCCGATCAGGTTCGCGGTACCAATCATCACGCTGACATAAATCGCCTCCCACAGGGGTGTGGCGGCGACGGTGGCATAGTACAGAATGTACACGGAGGTGCCGGTCAGGATTAAAAGGCGCAGCACGATCTGGTTGATGGTGACGAGCCCGGCCACATAAAGCGCGCCCGCCAGATAGACGAGTATTCCTGGCGAATACATCCACTCATTTACGGTCAATTTCGGCAGCCCTCAGAAACGTTTGGCGAGTTTGCGCCAAAATCCCGCGTTTAAGCAAAGAAAATCATCACCTTGTGCGCCAAAGTGCAGGATTTGCAGCGTGGCGTTGCAAATTACGCGCGGGCGTGAGGCGGCGCTGTGGCGCGACATCCCTGTGGTCTTCAGGCGTTCAGTACGCAGGTTCTTTGGGTTTGACGCCGGTCGAGGCGGTCTGAAACAACCCGATTCTGGTGCGCAAAACCTGAGCCGCTGCCGCAAGGGCGCTCGCGCCGAAGCCGTTGGGCAGGGCCTGCGCGGACGGTCTGACAAGGCGTGACCACCTGGGTTCCGGCGTGTCCGGCAAGAGCTTGGCCAGCTGTGTCTGCGGCAGGCCGTGGGGATCGCGCAGAAGCCGGGCATAGAGCGCCATTACGCCCGGGCGCCTGTAGCTGGACCAGTGGCACACGCGCCGTTCCGGCGGCGCGAGGGGCAGTCCCAGGGTCGCGAGACATGACAGCGTGTCCGGGCAGTCGAGTTGCAGGTTGACGACATTTGGCAGATCGATGCCGAGGCCGATGGCCCGATCTTGTCCGCCCGGCGCGGCAACCATACGTTCGAACGCCAGATCAAAAAGATCGTTTTCCCGGCTTGTGATGTTGAAGACTTCCGCCGAGCGCCCGGCCTGCGTGCGCAGCATTGCCTCCGCATGGCTGGTAAAACTTGCACCCGTCAGCAGCACCATGCGCTGAACGGCCTGCGACGGTAGGTGCCCAAGCGCGGACAGCGCGATTTCGACGCCCATGGAATGCGCGATGATGTGAACGGGCCTCTTGGGGGCTGCGCTTTTCAGAGCCTCCACCAGTTGTGCAAGGGCCCGCCCCAGATCTGCCGCCCGGCGGTGCACCTGCGCAAGCGGGCCGCGTGCGTACCAGCCAAAGGCAATGCCCAGACCCTCCTCTGGCAAGCCGGTATTGTATCCCAGCGACGCGGGCCAACCGTGCGCGCTGTCACGAAATATTTTCTTATGAGGACAATGGTTTATACTCTCAGGGGCGTATTTGTACCCATGGATCATGATGATCGCGGGGCCGGGTGCGGCGCGTGTCGCCCGGACTGCGTCAGGTACCGGTGTCGCCCCACGGTGCAGTGTCAGCATCCCGTCACGGGCGTTGATCCTGAGCAACGGCATGGCCTGCCCCTTCTACAAGATGTTGTGGTTGAGCTATCTCAAATGCATACGACAGGGGCATGAATTTACTGTTACAGCACCGTGACGGTGTTGACGCGCAACACCCTTTGTTCTAGCTGTGCCCGCGTGGCGATTTGTTACCGGATTGCGGGCCACTTTAAACATTCCGCTAAAAGGTCACCGATGAGGAAACCCCGTCGCGTTGACCGCGTCTGGGGTTTTTTTGTGCCCTATGAGGGCTGGAGATGAAGACATGACACGTGATTTGAAACCACGCTCCCGCGCCGTCCACAGTGGCACGCGCCGCAGCCAATATGGCGAAGTATCCGAGGCCATTTTTCTCACACAGGGGTTTGTCTACGACACGGCCGAGGCCGCCGAGGCGCGGTTTCTCGAAGCCGGACCGGATGAGTTTATCTACGCCCGCTACGGCAATCCGACAGTTGCGATGTTCGAAGAACGCATTGCCGCGCTGGAGGGGGCGGAAGACGCGTTTGCAACCGCCTCGGGCATGGCGGCGGTGTCCGGCGCGCTGACATCGATGCTCAAGGCCGGTGATCATGTCGTGTCCGCCCGCGCCTTGTTCGGGTCCTGTCTCTATGTCCTCGAAGAGGTGCTGAGCCGCTTTGGTGTCGAGGTGAGTTTTGTCGATGGCACCGATCTCGCGGCGTGGGAAGCGGCCATTCGGGACGACACCGCAGCGGTGTTTTTCGAATCCATTTCGAACCCAACGCTGCAGGTTGTGGATATCGCCGGTGTCGCCGCACTTGCCCACGCAAAAGGCGCCAAGGTACTGGTGGATAACGTTTTTGCGACGCCCGTCTGGTCAGACGCCGTGGCACAGGGTGCAGACGTGGTGATCTACTCTGCGACCAAACACATTGACGGGCAGGGTCGCGCGCTGGGGGGCGTGATCCTTGGCACGCAGGAGTTCATCCGCAAGACCGTTGAGCCTTACATGAAGCACACGGGCGGATCGATGAGCCCCTTCACCGCCTGGGTGATGCTTAAAGGATTGGAGACGCTCGATCTACGGGTCCGCGCCCAGACCACCAATGCAACCACCATCGCCGAGGCATTGCAGGGTCACGCAAAACTCTCGCGGGTGATCTACCCCGGCCATAACAGCCACGCGCAGCATGACTTGGTGCAGCGCCAGATGGGGCAGGGCGGCACGGTGTTGTCGATCGATCTGGACGCGGGCAAGGAGGCGGCCTTTCGCTTTCTGAACGCGATCGAGGTTGGTGTGATCTCCAACAATCTGGGGGATGCAAAAACCATCATGACCCACCCGGCCACCACGACCCACCAGCGTCTGCCGCAGGATCAGAAGGATGCCTTGGGGATCACGGACGGTCTGGTGCGTATCAGTGTTGGCATCGAGGACCCCGAGGACCTGGTGGCTGACATTCTGCAAGCGCTGGAGAAGGCCTGACGAAACTGACAACGCACGCCAAATTTTCCCCTTGTCAGGAATTTTGTGTGAAAACTGATCTTGTTGCTTGATCCTGACGTATTTGTGAGGAGAGTTGGCCGGGCCGCCTGCGCGCCCTATCTTTAAGCCAGACGCCGTCATGAGGGACATAGCGATGAACATCCACACACCCGTACTTGATGCCACACCGGATCGCGAGGAAGCAGAAACAGCACTCGCCATCCTCCGAAACTGGGCAAAAGGCGCGACGACCACTGAAATTCTCGAATTGGACCCGTCAGTTGCGCGGCTGATTCCGGGCAGCGACACGGTCGCCTATCCGGCGTTCTCACGGGACTACCCCGAAGATTTTGCAACCGATGACGGCTATAAATCCACGCTGCCCGATTTGCAGAACGGGCCGTCCAGCCTCATTCGTGGCGCGAAACAGCAGATCCAGCATGTGGGCATTTCGAATTTCCGGCTGCCCATCCGGTTTCACACCCGGGACAATGGCGATCTGACGCTGGAGACATCGGTAACCGGTTCTGTCAGCCTTGAGGCCGACAAAAAGGGCATCAACATGTCCCGGATCATGCGGTCGTTCTACAAACACGCTGAAGAGACCTTCAGTTTTGAGGTGATCGAGGGTGCGCTGGACGACTATATCACCGACCTGGAGAGTTTTGACGCACGCATCCAGATGCGGTTCAGCTTTCCGATGAAAGTCGACAGCCTGCGCTCCGGTCTGTCGGGCTATCAGTATTACGATATCGCGCTGGAACTGGTGGAGCAGGGCGGCGTGCGCAAGAAGATCATGCACCTCGACTATGTCTATTCGTCGACCTGCCCCTGTTCCCTGGAGTTGTCAGAACATGCGCGTGCCACCCGCGGGCAGCTGGCCACGCCACACTCGCAACGCTCTGTCGCGCGCGTGTCGGTGGAGATCGATGAAAACGCGGGATGTCTGTGGTTCGAGGATCTGATCGAAGCCTGCCGCCGCGCCGTGCCCACGGAAACGCAGGTCATGGTCAAGCGTGAGGACGAACAGGCCTTTGCCGAGCTGAACGCGGCCAACCCGATCTTTGTCGAAGATGCGGCGCGGCTGTTCTGCGAACAGATGCAGGCCGACGTGCGGGTCGGTGATTTCAGGATCATCGCCAGCCATCAGGAAAGCCTGCACAGCCACGACGCGGTCAGCATTCTGGTGGAAGGCGACACCTTCGCTGCCGAAAGCCTTGATCCAAAGCTTTTCAACACGCTGTTCCACGTCGGTTGATGTAATTCTTAAGAACCGGTAAAGCCGCGCCCTTCTCGGGTGCGGCTTTTTGCTGCGGCGCGGCATAATCCGATAGCGGCTATGCAGAAGTTGCAATTCTCATTTGAGAAGCAACCCCTTATGTTAGTCGCAACGGGAGGAGATTTAACACTAAGTAAGGATCTCCAATGGCGTATCAATCTACTCACATCGACAGCGGTTTCGGTCGTGCACTCCACGGTATCTACGGCGCAGTGCGCGGTTTCCTGTCCTCCGTCGGCACAGCGATGATCGTGTCGAGCTCTTACACCGCGCGCGTCAACAAGGTGCAGGCGCTGCAGGCGAAATCCGATGAAGAGCTGGCGGCGATGAACATTAAGCGTGACGATATCGTTCACCACGTCTTTCACGACCTCTATTACATCTGACGCGAGGGTGCGTATCGCATCCGCTTGACACTGCCGCTGCGCGCAGCCAACCCTGCGCGCATGTTGGACGTGCGCCCTGTTGGATATGTGATCGGATTGCTGGTTGCCGTGCTGGGCGCGGCGATGTTGCTGCCGATGCTGGTCGATATCGCGGAAGGCCGCGATCATTGGCCGGTTTTCATCCAGTCGGCACTGATTACCATGCTGGCGGGCGGGTTGATCGCGCTGGCCTGCGCCAATGGCGTCAAAGAGGGCCTCACGATCCAGCAGACCTTCCTGCTCACCACGGGCGTCTGGGTGGCCCTGCCGCTTTTTGGCGCCTTGCCCTTTGTCTTCGGCGCAACCGAGGCCCGCTTTGTCGATGCATTTTTCGAGGCGATGTCGGGGCTGACCACGACGGGCTCCACAGTTTTTTCCGGCCTGCAGGACCTACCCAAGGGGCTGCTGCTCTGGCGTGGCATCTTGCAGTGGCTGGGGGGCATCGGGATCATCGTTGTGGCGATGGTGTTCCTGCCCGAGCTGCGTGTCGGCGGCATGCAGATTTTCAAATCCGAATCCTTTGATACCATGGGAAAAATCCTGCCGCGCGCCGGGCAGATCGCCAGCCAGATTTCATCCATCTATCTGGGCCTGACCATGGCCTGCGCGCTCAGTTACCTTATTCTCGGGATGAACGCTTTTGACGCGACCGTGCATGCGCTGACCACGGTATCCACCGGCGGGTTCGCAAATTACGATGCCTCCTTCGGGGTCTTCAAAGGCAACCTTGAGATCGCGGCGTCGTTTTTCATGATCCTCGCAGCCCTGCCATTCGTGCGCTACGTGCAGCTGATCAATGGGCAGTCCGCCCCGCTCTGGCGGGACAGCCAGATACGCGTCTTTGTCCTGACACTCTTCGTCATCGTGGCCATCATGGCGACCGTTCTGTTCCAGCTGTTCCCGCAAGACTGGGGCAAGTCATCCCGTGAGGCGCTGTTCAACGTGACCTCGATCATGACGGGCACCGGCTATGCCTCCGCCAACTACATGACCTGGGGCGCCTTGCCGATCTCGATGTTCTTTTTCATCGGTTTGATCGGGGGCTGTGCGGGCTCCACCACCTGTTCGATCAAGGTCTTTCGCTACCAACTGCTCTTTGCCTCCATCAAGATGCAGTTGCGGCGCATCCGCTCGCCCAATGGTGTCTTTGTCGTGCGCTATGACAAGCGCCCGGTGAGCGAGGATGTCCTGAGTTCGGTGATCTCCTTTTTCATGTTCTTCGTGGTGACGCTGGGGCTTCTCGCCGTCGCGCTCAGCCTGACCGGTCTCGATTTCATCACATCGCTCTCCGGAGCCGCCACGGCCCTCTCCAACGTCGGCCCCGGCCTTGGGGACAGGATCGGCCCGGCGGGCAATTTTTCCGGCCTGAACGATACCGCCAAATGGCTGTTGTCTCTGGCCATGCTGCTGGGACGCCTCGAACTTCTGGCGGTTTACGCCATCCTGACCGTTAGCTTCTGGAGAGACTGATATGCAAAGGCCGCTGGGCGCGCAGATTTCGCACATGCTCAAGGACCGTGGGGTCGATGTGATCTTTGGCATTCCTGGTGTGCACAATCAGGAAATGTACCGGGGCATCGAAGAGGCGGGGATCACCCATGTGCTGGCGCGTCATGAACAGGGGGCGGGTTTCATGGCGGATGGCTATGCGCGGGCGACCGGCAAGCCCGGGGTGGCCTATGTGATCACCGGGCCGGGTCTGTGCAATATCATGACGCCGATGGGGCAGGCCTATTCGGATTCCGTCCCGATGCTGGTCATATCCAGTTGCCTTGATGAGGTCGCGGATCGCAAGGGCCAGCTGCACCAGATGAAAGACCAGCGCGCGGCGGCAGAAACCGTCTGTGACTGGTCCGAGGAGGCGCAGTCTGCGGATGCCGCCTATGCGCTGGTGGCGCGCGCCTTTGCGGAGTTTCAGGCGCAAAGCCCTCTGCCAAAGCACATCCAGGTACCGATTGCACAGCTTGTCGCAGAGGCCGATCCTGCGCCCGCTGCGGCACCGGCCATGCGCCAGCCTGCCGTCCATCAGGACGCGGTGGCGGCGGCTGCACAGCACATCAAAAACGCGCAACGTCCCCTGTTTGTCTTTGGAGGCGGTGCCGTTTCGGCTGGTGGCCAAGGTGGCCCGGCGCGCGCGGTTCTTGAGAGGTCGAAAGCTGCATCCTTTACCAGCTATGCCGGGCGCGGGATCGTCGCGCCCGACGATCCACTGCATTTCGGGGCGTCCCTGGCGCGCCCGGGCAGTGCTGACGTCTTTGCCCAAGCCGATCTTGCGATCTTTGTCGGGACAGATCTGGCCGAAGTGGACCTGTGGCGCGCGGAGCCCGGCCATGCCTGTCCGGCCATCTACGTCAATCTTGATCCGCAGGTGCTCGCGCGCGCACGTGCGGCGGATGAAGTCCATCAGGCAGATGCCCGTGTCTGGCTGACCGCGCTTGCGGCGACGCTGGAGACGGAGACGGCAAAGACGGCATGGCGCGCGGAGGACATTGCCAGCACTCGCGCCCGTTGGCGGGGGGAAACAGATGCGGAGCGCCCCGGCATCGTGCCCATCTGTGATGCACTGCGCGACGTCGTACCTGTGGACACGATGATCTATTCCGACATGACCCAGTTTGCCTATGTGGCCAAGGAGGTCTGGGACATGGACCGTCCCGGTCACTGGCACCATCCTTACGGATTTGGCACGCTGGGCTATGCAACGCCTGCGGCGATTGGCGGGGCCGTGGCCCGGCGGGGATTGCCGACGATGGCGATTATTGGCGACTATGGCTTCCACTACACGATGCAGGAACTGGGTGTCGCGGTTGAGCTTGGCCTGTCGTTGCCGATCATCCTGTGGGACAACGGCAAGCTGAAAGAGATCGAGGACAGCATGGTCCGTGCGCAGATCGCACCGAACGCAGTTGTCGCCCAGAACCCGGATTTCTGTAAGCTGGCGGAGGCCTTTGGGGCCCGCTCGGCGGCTCCGAAAAGCCTTGAGGCTCTTCAGAATGCCGTGACTGAGGCTTTTGCGGCGCAGGGCCCGACGCTGATCTACATCGCGCCGGATCTGGCCGGTTATTGATAGTCGGAATAGGCGCGTTGAATGAGGCGCCGTGCGCAACCCTCATGCGCGGTATTCACGATCAGATACCATACGGTTTCGCCCGGACGGCCCGCACGGGAATACTGGCAGTTGTCCGGCGACGTCCACCATTGCCCGCGATAGTTTGCAGGCGGCATCATCGGCGACGTGTGGGTCACCAGCGTCGCTTTGGTTGAACCAGCCGCGGTTCCTTCAGCGGAAGCCGGCAGCATCAGCACCGAGCCAAGGGCCAGCGCCATAACGTGTTTAAGCATCTCAACTCACTCCATGCTCGTAGCTAAATACGATGCGCCCCCACGCGAGCAGAGAATGGCGTTCGGGGATTAACGCATCGCAAAGGATGGGCGTGAGATGACCCTTTCTTTAGGGCGGATTTGAGACGATTTTGTGCTTATTCCCAGCAACTGACCAGCACGGTCATGCCCACGGCACGGGTGGTGATGTCCTCTGGCGCCAGCGTTTCCGTGCCGCTCAGCGCGCCCGGCACCAGACCCGCCTTTTCCATCACCTGCGCGATGGCGGACCCTGCGAGGGCAAAGGTCACTTCCTTGGGCAATTGCCGTTCGCCACCGCCACGCGGCAGCAGCATGCCCAGCACGTTCCCATTGGCGTCAAAGACCGGGCCACCGGCATCGCCGGGCAGACTTGTCAGGCTGAGACGGCTCAGGTCCTGCTCGCCGCGCAGCCCCTTCAGATCGGCCAGTGTGCCAAAGGTCATGCTGGGCGCTTCCAAGATGCCTTCATAAGAATACCCTGCCACGGCCACGTCGGATTGAAGCCGCGGTGGGATCGCGCTGAACTGCGCGACCTGCGGCGGGGCAAGCGTCTGGGCGGGTTTCAGGATGGCGATGCCCAATCCGGCGTCCACCGTACTCAGTTCGGCCTCGATTTCCTCATCCAGCGTGATCCGCGTGCAGCTTTGCACCGCATCGGATGTGGTGGCCACCGCGCCACGCCCATCCACGTAAAATCCGGACCGGGACAGGCGCGGTTTACGAATTTGCAGGCCCGCGATCAGATCGATCTGCTGGCCCGCTGCATCGCCTGCTGCCGCATCCAGCACACCGGGCAGCCGGGTAAAGCTCGCCTGCATCTCGGCCAGAACGCGCGTCCGCCGTTCCTCGTCGCCCGCAGGCCAGATCAGCGTGAAGCCCTTGATCTGCCCGCCTTCCAGGCGCGCACGCGTTTCGCTGACGATTTCGTCGTTCCGTCCGATGAGCATAAAGCTGTCGCGGTCCAGAGAGCGTTCGCCCTCCAGCGGCACGATCTCCAGCGTCTGCATGATCTGGTAGAGGCCGGTGAGCGTGTTTCGATCGCCTGCCTGGCTGATCAGCAGAACCCGCGCGACCCCGTCATCCTTTGCGTTGAACTGAGCAAAGGGGGGCTCATAACGATCCAGTGCGACAAGCGCCGTCGGCAGCACCAGTTCGATCCCGGTTTTGCTGTCTGTCACGCGCTGCAGATCCAATCCTTCGAGCACAGCGTTGTACTGTCCGAGCAGCGCCGCGCGCTGCGCCGTTGTCAAAATGCCGGTGTCCTCGAACCCGTTGGCACTCTGCCAAGCGGCCATCGAACTGCGCGTGCCCCGGCCAAAAGCGCCATCAATCGCGGCGTCGTAAAACCCGGCCCATTGCAGCGCGATTTGCAGGCCGCGGCGTTCCTCGGCAGTAAGGGTCCGTTCGCTGCGGCGGGCCTCGGCAGGTGTCTCATCGGGCACGGCAATGACCTGCTCCAGCACTTCTGGCGTTTCTTCGGTCGGGGCAGGTTGTTCCTCTGCGGTGATCTCAGGGGTTTGTTGCGGTGCCGGGGATGTCAGCGCGCCGCGCCGCAACAAATCCGCACCCTGCGGGTAGAACTGCTGACGCAACGACGTACTGAAGGCGATGTAGCTGTCGCGCGGGATCAGCCCTTCGGCACGGTAAACACGCAAAACCTGCTGTGCATCTTCGGTGGTATAGGGGCCCAGCACGATGCCGAACCACCCGCCCCCCAGGGCAAAGCCGTTCACATCTTCGAGCCTGCGGGCGTAATCCTCCGCCCGCTCAAGCCCGTCCTGCAGGTTCGGTTGTGCTTCGATCTGCACCCAGACCACCGCATCCGCAGACTGCGCGTCTGCGCCCTGTCCGACCGTGGCAAAAAGCGCCACACATACCATTAAAAACCGCATCATTTGACCGCTCACCTCTGGGCTTTGGAAATCCGGCATACATAATCAGGAAAACGCTCTGTTTACCATATGATGAAGGCTCAAAATATCAGCCGTGGCGCGATTGACGCACCCGGCACACACACGTAGGAAAGGCGCGCAAGACCAGCCCGAGGCACCACCCCCATGTCCGATACGACAACTGCGCCGAAATCCTTTCAGGAAATCATCCTGCGGCTCCAGAATTACTGGGCGGCCAAGGGCTGTGCGGTGCTGCAACCCTATGACATGGAAGTGGGCGCAGGAACCTTTCACCCCGCGACGACCCTGCGCTCGTTGGGCAAGCAACCCTGGGCTGCGGCCTACGTGCAGCCGTCGCGCCGCCCGACAGACGGGCGCTATGGCGAGAACCCGAACCGGCTGCAGCACTACTATCAATACCAGGTGCTGATCAAACCCAGCCCGCCCGATCTGCAGGATCTCTACCTCGGCTCGCTGGAGGCTATCGGCATCGATATGGCGCTGCATGACATCCGTTTTGTCGAAGATGACTGGGAAAGCCCGACACTGGGCGCCTGGGGCTTGGGCTGGGAGGTCTGGTGCGATGGGATGGAGGTGAGCCAGTTCACCTATTTCCAACAGGTTGGTGGGCATGACTGCCACCCCGTGTCGGGCGAGCTGACCTATGGTCTGGAACGGCTGGCGATGTATGTGCTGGGCGTTGATCATGTGATGGACATGCCCTTCAACGATCCGTCGCTCCGCAGGGGCGCTGACGGCAGAGAAGTTTCACCGATCCCGCTCAGCTATGGCGATGTGTTCAAGCAGACCGAAGAGGAATACGCGCGCTGGAATTTCGACGTTGCGGATACAGACGTGCTGCTGCGTCACTTCGACGAGGCAGAGACGCACTGCCGCGAAATCCTCGATGCGCCCTATGACGATCCCAAGACCGGTAAGCGCATCATCATGGTGCATCCGGCCTATGACCAATGCATCAAGGCCAGCCATCTGTTCAACCTGCTCGATGCGCGCGGCGTGATCTCGGTGACCGAACGGCAGGCCTATATCGGGCGGGTGCGGGCGCTCTCAAAGATGTGCGCCGATGCCTTCGTGCAGACCCGCTCCGGCGGCTGGCAACCGGATAGCGCTGCATGAATGGCAAAATCGTCGGCAGCGTCATCGTGATCTCTGCGCTGGTGGCGGGAGCCGCGCTCTACTACCTGCAAATCTATGGGTTCTACGAAGAAGCCTCTGCCGAACTGCCGCAGGTGCAGCTGGTCTCGCTGACCTCGGATCAGCCGGAACCCATTCGGGCAGAGGCGATTCAGGCGATTGATGCCGACAGCTCGCCGATCCGGTTCCGGGCCTGTTTCCAGACGCCCTCAAGCCTGCCGATGTTGACCGAAACCTATGTGGGATTGGCGCGCGCCACCCCGCGCAACGCACCGCCCTGGTTTGATTGCTTTGATGCCGCCGCCATTGCTGCCGAGCTTACGGCGGGGACGGCCTTGCCTTTCCTGGGTCAGAAAAACGTGGCCTTTGGCGTGGACCGCATCGTGGTGATCACCGATGACGGGCGCGGCTATATCTGGCACGAGCTGAACGATTGTGGCGAAAAAGCCTACGACGGAACGATTGTGGGCGAGGAATGCCCCAGACTGGATGAAAACTGATGCCCGACCTGTTGATCGAACTCTTCTCCGAGGAAATTCCCGCGCGCATGCAGCGTCGCGCCGCGCAGGATCTGAAAAAGCTGGTCACGGATGGCATGGTCGAGGCGGGTCTGACCTATGCGTCGGCGGCGGAGTTTTCGACGCCGCGTCGTCTGGCGCTGACCATCGACGGCGTGCTGGCCAACAGCCCGACAACGGTCGAGGAGCGTAAGGGCCCGCGCGCCGATGCCCCCGAAAAGGCGATCGAAGGCTTCCTGCGCGGTGCCGGGCTGACACGCGACCAGTTGGAAGAGCGTGAGACACCCAAAGGCCCCGTGCTGTTTGCGCGTATCGAGAAACGGGGGCAGCCCGCGGCGGAGATCGTCGCGGAAGTGTTGGAAAAGACGATCCGTACCTTTCCCTGGCCGAAGTCCATGCGCTGGGGCGCGGGCGCTTTGCGGTGGGTGCGCCCCCTGCATTCCATCCTCTGCATCCTGAGCGACGAGGCCGGGGCAGAGGTGGTGCCGCTGGAGATCGAGGGGATCGTTGCGGGGGATCGAACCGCGGGGCATCGGTTCATGTCGCCTGACCGGTTTTCCGTCGTGACTTTCGATGACTACACGGCAAAGCTCAAGCGTGCCTACGTCGTGCTCGACCCCGCTGAACGCGCGGATGCAATCTGGCATGACGCCACCAATATGGCCTTTGCCAGCGGTCTGGAGGTGGTCGAGGACAAGGGACTTTTGGCAGAGGTCAGCGGGTTGGTCGAATGGCCCGTGGTGTTGATGGGCCGGATCGCCGATGACTTTCTGGACCTGCCGCCAGAGGTGCTGCAGACCTCGATGAAAGAACATCAGAAGTTCTTCTCCGTCCGCAACCCGAAAACCGGGCGGATCGAGCGTTTCATCACCGTGGCCAACCGCGAGACGGCGGACAATGGCGCGACCATTCTGGCGGGCAACGAAAAGGTGCTCTCGGCCCGGTTGGCGGATGCGAAGTTCTTCTGGGAGAACGACCTGCGCGTGGCCAAGGCGGGGATGGAACCGTGGCTGGAGCAGCTGAAAAACGTGACCTTTCACGCCAAGCTCGGCACGCAAGCGGAGCGGATCGACCGCATCGCCGCGCTGGCGCGCGAACTGGCCCCGATGGTGGGGGCGGATGCTGATCAAGCCGAACGCGCGGCACGGCTGGCGAAGGCCGATTTGAGTTCCGAAATGGTTTACGAATTCCCAGAACTTCAAGGGCTTATGGGGCGTTATTACATTGCAGCGGCGGGTGAAGAGGCTGCGATTGCGGCCGCGGCCGAGGAACACTATTCGCCGCTGGGGCCGTCTGATGATGTGCCGACCGCTCCGGTTTCGGTGGCCGTGGCGCTTGCGGATAAGATCGATACGCTGACGGGCTTTTGGGCGATTGACGAGAAACCGACTGGGAGTAAGGACCCTTTCGCGCTGAGAAGGGCGGCTTTGGGTGGCATTCGGTTAGTGTTGGATAACAGGCTCAGTTTGAAACTCTTGAAGCTCTTCTCCCAATCTATTGATGAGCATTTCTCTCATTTGAAAAAGGAGTGGGAAGATCCTGAATGGCAGGCTGATATTGACGCTATGAAACGTGTTGGAGCTAAGTCACTTGATGAATTCTATGAACTCCAAGCTGCGCTTCGTGAAAAGCATACGTCTCAGAAAGAGCGTGACGCTAGTCGGCGGGCATTCATGGAACATATAGCAGCTTTTGACGTTCAAAAATTCGTGTCACACGAGGATGAGTTACTTACCTTCCTCCATGACCGCCTCAAAGTCTACCTGCGCGACCAAGGCATCCGCCATGACATCATCGACGCCTGTATCGCGATGGAGGGGAATGACGATCTGACCTTGCTGGTGAAGCGCGCGCGGGCGCTGTCGGACGCGCTCAAAACCGAGGATGGGGAAAACCTCATTCAGGGCTTCAAGCGGGCCAACAATATCCTGACGCAGGCCGAAGCGGCGGATGGGGTGGAGTATTCCTACGGCGCCGATGTCAAGTTCGCAGAGACCGACGAAGAACGCGCGCTCTTTGCCGCTTTGGACCAGGCCGAGGCACAGATCGAACCGGCGCTGCAACAGCAGGATTTTGCCACGGCCATGACCGCACTTGCGGGACTGCGCGGCCCGATTGATGCGTTTTTCGAGGCGGTGATGATCAATGCCGATAACGCCACGGTGCGGCGCAACCGGCTGAACCTGCTGAGCCGGATCACGAAACTCTGCACATCCGTCGCCGATCTGACGCGCATCGAGGGCTGAGACTGGGCCCGTCCAACGGCGCGCAGAAAGCCTTGCCAGCCGATCATTACGGCCTATGCTGCACCGGAACAATGAGGGTGCTGCAGTGCAGAATAATCCGAACACCACGCTTGTCACGGCAAAAGCGCCCATCGCGAATAATACGCATGGCGGGCGCGCGAAATGTCTGCAGCGGTTGGTGCGACTTGATCTGCCGGTGCCGCGCACCGTCGCACTCTCGTTTGATGCGGTGCAGCGGATCGCGCGGGGTGAGCTGCCGGACATCACGGCGATTGTGTCGCAATTCCCCGAAGGTGCCCTGCTCTGCGTGCGCCCCTCGTCGGAGGATCCCGATTGGGGCGGGCCCGGCGCGATGCTCAACATCGGCATGAATGGTGCCCGGTTCGACGCGCTCAAGGGCCGGTTGGGTAAGGATGCCGCGCGGGCGATTTATACGCGGTTTGTGCAGAATTACGCGGTGGATGTGGCGCGGCTCGACCCGGATGTCTTTGAAGATGTGCAGGGCGAAGGGTGTGAGGGGCTGACGGAGTCCTTGCGTGCCTATGAGGCCGAATTGGAAGAGCCGTTCCCCGAGAATCCGGCAGAGCAGCTTGCGGCGGTGCTCAAATCCATGGCGCGGGCGTGGGATGGGACGTCGGCGCGCCTGTTGCGCCAGGCGAAGGGCGCGCCGGCGGATGCCGGGCTGGGCCTTGTTGTGCAGGAAATGGCGCTGGGGCTGGGGCAGGGGGAATGCGGCTCCGGCGTGCTGCAGCTGGTCGATAGCGAGACGGGGCTGCCGCAGATCACAGGTCGCTACCTGAGCCAGAGCCAGGGCCGCGATGCGCTGGAGGGTGATGCAGCGGCGCTTTACCTGGGGCGCGATCCGCGGGGGCCGTCGCTGGAAGAACTGGCGCCCGACGCCTTTGCCGCGCTGAAAACCCATGCGGCCCTGATGCGCCACAAGCTGCGCGAAGAGATGCAGGTGGAATTCGTGATCGAAAACGGCCAGCTCTTTATCCTCGACGGGGTGCGCGTGGCACGGTCCAGCCAGGCCGCCGTGCGGATTGCGGTGCAACTGGCCGAAGACAAGATCATCCCACAGGCCGAGGCCCTGATGCGGGTACAGCCCCGCACGCTGTCGGAATTGCTGCACCGGCAGGTCAGCCCGCTGGCGAAACGCGACGTGATCGGGCGGGGCATTGCGGCGAGCCCGGGGGCCGCCACCGGACAGATCGTCTTTACCGCCGCAGATGCGCAGGCCAGTGCGGCGCGGGGAGACCCGTGCATTCTGGTGCGGCGGGAAACCTCGCCCGAAGACATTCGCGGGATGCACGCTGCCCACGCCGTCCTGACGGAACGGGGCGGGATCACCAGCCACGCCGCCGTGATCGGGCGCGGTATTGGGCTGCCCTGCGTGGTGGGCGCCTCCAATATGCGGTTCAATCGCGGCAAGAAGCAGCTGATCACCAAGGATGGTCGCGTGTTCAATGCCGGTGAGATCATCACTGTTGACGGCTCCAGCGGCGAGGTGCTGGCCGGCGCGCCCGAGATGCGCGAGGCGGCACTTGATGAGAGCTTTCAAAAGCTGATGGATTGGGCGTCGTCCTTCTGCGATATCGGCATTCGGGCCAATGCAGACACGCCTGCCGACGCGCAGACCGCCCGGAACTTCAATGCACAGGGCATCGGTTTGTGTCGCACCGAACATATGTTTTTTGAACCGGGGCGGCTGACGGTCATGCGCGAGATGATTTTTGCGGAGACCTCCGAAGATCGCCGCGCGGTGCTGGAGCGCCTGTTGCCCATGCAGCGGGACGATTTCACACAACTCTTCCGGATCATGAAGGGGCAACCGGTGTGTATCCGGCTGTTCGACCCGCCCTTGCACGAATTCCTTCCGACGGATCGCGCCGGTCAGCGTGAATTGGCCGAAGCGCTCGATCTGCCGCTGTCGCATGTGACGCAGCGCATCGAGGCGATGTCGGAGTACAACCCGATGCTCGGGCTGCGGGGCGTGCGGCTCGGCGTGACGGTGCCGGAAATCTACGAAATGCAGGCCCGCGCGATTTTTGAAGCGACCATTGCCGCCAGCGTCGAAGGGTCGGTGGTGGTGCCGGAGATCATGATCCCGCTGGTGTCGGCACGGCGGGAGGTGGAACTGGTCAAGACCTTCATCGACGCGGTGGCGGCAGCTGTGCGCAATGAAGCGGACCGGGATTTCGACTATCGCCTCGGGGTTATGGTCGAAACGCCACGCGCCGCGCTGCGCACCGCAGATATTGCGCCGCATTGTGCCTTTCTGAGTTTCGGTACGAATGACCTGACCCAGATGGCCTATGGGTTGTCGCGCGACGACGCGGGGCGTTTCATGTCGGATTATGTGCAGCAGGGGGTCTTTCCGGAGGACCCGTTCCATGTGCTGGATACCGAAGGCGTGGGCGAGTTGCTCAAACTTGGGGCAGAAAGAGGGCGGGCAGCACAACCTGATGTTACGCTCTCGATTTGCGGGGAGCACGGGGGTAACCCCGAATCAATTGCCTTCTGCCGAGATGCGGGATTTGATTATGTTTCCTGTTCGCCGTTCCGTGTGCCAGTGGCGCGACTAGCTGCCGCACAGCTTGCGATATCAGACAATATATAGTGTTCTGAACTCTTTGACCGCTATATATTGTGTATTTTGGGGCGGTATTTTGAGCGGTTGCGTGCCGACGTTAACCATCTTTACGAACGTAAACTTTACGTCAACTTTTATTATCTGTAGAGCACGGCCATTGAATTGCCGTTGGGGGACGCGTCGTGCGTGTTATCTGCAAAACGATTTTATCGTTGTCATTAGGGTTGCTTTTGGGCTTTTTCGTGGCCGATCCGAGCCTGGCTCGTCAGGGTGACCGATCTGACAAAACTTCTGAAGCTGACCTGCAGGCCGTGACTGTGCGCCGGATGCAGGAAACCACTCTGAACACGAAAAAACCGGATCCGCTGGAATTCTCGAAGAACTGGGTTGATGCACAGCCCAAGGCGCGAGGCGGTGACGAATTGCAATGTCTGGCCGAGGCGCTTTATTTCGAGGCACGGGGCGAGACGGTCAAAGGTCAGTTTGCCGTGGCCGAGGTGATCCTCAATCGGGTGCAGTCGGACCGTTTTCCAAGCTCGGCTTGCGGTGTGATCAATCAGGGTACGGGCAAAAAGTATCAGTGTCAGTTCACCTATACCTGTGACGGCCACAAAGAGGTCATTTCCGAGCCGCGCGCATATGAACGCGTGTCAAAAGTGGCGCGCGCTGCTTTGGACGGCGCCGCACCCGAGCTGACCGAAGGTGCCACGCATTATCACACGACAGCCGTGAACCCGCGCTGGAGCCGTGTCTATACAAAGACTGCGGCGATCGGTGATCACGTCTTTTACCGGCACACCTGGCGCACGGCGAGCAAGTGACGTTTTCGGGTCTTGGCGCGCCGTTCTGAAGACTGTTAAAGGGCAGGCGTCGTCTATCGTGACGGCTGCTCAAATGTAACAGAAAGCCCGTCAGATGAGTTCCGAGATTAGACTTGCCTTTGCGCATCCTTCCGAACGGTCGGAGGCGACCGCGGATGCCGGCCCGCTGGACCGTATTTCTCTGCGCGACTACATCGTCGAGGTTGAAATCGGCGCTTTTCAGGCCGAACGGGGCGTGACACAGCGCATCTGTTTCAATGTCGTAGTCGAGGTGCAGCCCTTGGATGCGCCTATCGACGACGATGTGGACCGCATTCTCAGCTATGACAAGGTGACCGAAGCGATTGCATTCGAGTTGTCGGACGAGCGGCTCAACCTGCTGGAAACGCTGGCCGAGCGGGTGGCAGAACGTATCCTGCTGGAACCGCAGGCCATGCGCGCGTTTGTGCGGATCGAAAAGCTGGATCGCGGGTCCGGCGCACTTGGGGTCGAAATCGTGCGGGCGCGGCAGGAAACGGCTCCGGCGCGTGTCGAAGAAGGGCCCGCCCCGCAACCGGAACTGGTGTATCTCAGCAATGACGCCATCGCATCGGAACATCTGAAAGGCTGGATCGATCAACTGGAGGCCTGCGGCAAACCCCTGATCTTTTGCGTCGGCGCGTCGGACACCGCCGCTCCGCAGATTGGGCACAAGATGGCGCAGCGTCGGATCGATCTGCTCGCCATCGAGCAGAACGCCTGGGTGCTGGCCTCGAAGGATGACCGCTGCGTGGTCGTAGATACCCGGACAGAACTCGATTGGGCGATGCGCAATGGACAAACTTGCGTTTGGGCGCCGTCGAAAATCGTGTTGGATGCGGTAGATGGCCCCTCCGCTCAGCCGCGCGACGCGGTGGCGCTGGCCGCATGGTTCGCGGCGACCTTCGATGCGGGCGAGATGATCGTGATTGGTGCGGAGCTGCCGCAGGAGGCGTCCGTTCCCCTGCGTGCCATCTCTGCACTGCAAGCTACGCTTTGAACTATGAAAGAGTATTTTCGACCTATTTTTCAGATAGATACAGCGCGACCTTCAACTGCTCTTGAGCTGGCCGGGGGGTGGGGATGGTTCACCGACGTCGAAGTGCTCTCACGCAGTGCTGCGCCCCGCATCGTGCCTGCACGCGATATGGACGTAACCGCCCTTGATGCTCTGACCGCGCCGCGCGCGCCTGTTGCCGGGCTGACCATGAACCGCCCGCGCGTCATGGGCATTCTCAACACCACACCGGACAGCTTTTCCGATGGCGGCAAACACGCCTCCGTCGCGGCCGCCCGTGCCGGTGCCTTGTCGATGGCAGCGGCCGATATTCTGGATGTCGGCGGCGAATCCACTCGGCCGGGCGCCGCCTTTGTGTCCGAAGAGGAAGAGATCGCGCGCACCGCGCCAGCCATTGAAGCCATCCGCGCAGCGGGTGTGTCACAGGTGATTTCGATCGACACCCGAAAGGCTGCCGTGGCCGCCGCCGCGCTGGAGGCCGGCGCCACGTTGGTCAATGATGTGTCCGGTTTTACCTTTGACGCAGGCCTTGCACCACTCTGCGCGGAACGCGGCGCGCCCGTTTGCGTGATGCACGCACAGGGCGACCCGGCCACCATGCAGAAAGACCCGCAGTACGACAATGTACTGCTGGACGTTTATGACTTCCTCGATGATCAGATTACAAAGCTGGTGCGGGCAGGGGTCCAACGGTCGCAGATCATCGCGGACCCGGGCATCGGCTTTGGTAAGACGCTTGATCACAATCTGACCTTGCTGGCGCGGCTATCGCTCTTTCACGGGCTGGGCGTGCCGATTTTGCTGGGGGCCTCGCGCAAACGGTTCATTGGCACGATTGGCAAGGCGGAGGCGGCAGGGGACCGGATGCCCGGGTCGCTGGCGGTTGCGCTCGCGGCGTTGAAACATGGGACACAAATTGTGCGCGTTCATGACGTGCCGGAGACCGTTCAGGCCATTGCACTCTGGCGCGCGAGCGTGGCAGGTTGCGTGCATGGATAAACTCTTTGGAACAGACGGGGTGCGCGGCACCGCCAACACGCATCCGATGACGGCGGAGATGGCCCTACGCATTGGGGCCGCTGTCGGGCGCTATTTCAGCCGGGATGGATCGAGCGTTCACCGGGTGGTGATCGGCAAGGACACGCGGCTGTCGGGCTATATGTTCGAAAATGCGCTGACGGCGGGTCTGACCTCAACCGGGATGAATGTCTTGCTGCTGGGGCCGGTGCCAACGCCGGCTGTTGGTCTTTTGACGCGCTCCATG
Source organism: Roseobacter sp. MH60115 (assembly GCF_015644665.1). Classification (GTDB taxonomy): domain Bacteria; phylum Pseudomonadota; class Alphaproteobacteria; order Rhodobacterales; family Rhodobacteraceae; genus Roseobacter. Next base: position 33,218 of record NZ_JADOBQ010000009.1, on the reverse strand, counting down.
CGGGCGGACCTCGGGGTGATGATTTCTGCGAGCCACAACCCGGCCATCGACAACGGGATCAAGTTCTTTGGACCCGACGGCTACAAACTGTCCGATCAGATGGAGGCGGAGATCGAGGGCATTATCGCCGATGGTGTCAATTCTGCGGAAGCCTCCGATATCGGGCGCGCAAAGCGGATCGACGACGGGCGTTTCCGCTATATCGAGCGTGTAAAATCTTCTTTTCCTCGCCAGCAGTTACTGGATGGTCTTAAAGTTGTTGTAGACTGCGCCAATGGCGCCGCATATCGCGTCGCACCGGAAGCCCTGTGGGAGCTGGGAGCAACCGTCATTCCGGTGGGTGTGGCGCCCAATGGGCACAACATCAACGATGGCTGTGGCTCTACACATCCGCAGATGGCTGCAGAAACGGTTGTGGCGCATGGCGCGGATGTCGGCATTTGCCTGGACGGCGATGCGGATCGAGTTATCCTGCTCGATGAGCGTGGCAAGGTGGGGGACGGCGATCAATTCATGGCGCTTATGGCGTCACGATGGGCGGCTGAAGGCCGATTGGCCAATGACGCCCTGGTCGCAACCGTCATGTCCAACCTTGGGCTGGAGCATTTTTTGACCGACAAGGGGCTGCGGCTGGAACGCACGGCGGTCGGGGACCGCTACGTGGTAGAGCGCATGCGCACGGGCGGTTTTAACCTCGGTGGCGAGCAATCCGGGCATATCGTGATGTCGGATTATGCCACCACAGGCGATGGCCTGATGGCTGGCCTGCAGTTTCTGGGCGAAATGATGCGCTCCGGACAGCCTGCCAGCGCGCTTCTGGATAACTTTGAGCCGATCCCGCAATTACTTAAGAACGTGCGGTTTTCTGTGGGTCAAACCCCGCTTGAAGTTGAGAATGTAAAAGCAGCAATCACCCAGGCTGAGGCCGATTTGGCCGGGCGGGGGCGCTTGTTGATCCGGAAATCGGGCACGGAACCCCTGGTGCGGGTCATGGCAGAACATGAGGACGCGGATCTGATGGAGCGCGCCGTTGACCGTGTGGTCGAGGCCGTGGCAGACGCCGTCTCTGTCTAGCGAAGGCCCTAGTTTTTTGTAAAAAGCCGTTTGAGCGCGCCGTATTGGCTCAATCCAACGCCAGCCAGGATGAGCACAAGGGCCCACAGCAGCGACGGTGGCAATGGTTCGCCCAGGATCAGGGCGCCGAGAACCACGGACCAGATGGGGACTTGGTAGTTGGTCAGTGACATGAACACCGGTCCCGCCCCGCGCACCACGAGCACGCGCAGCAAATTTGCCGCTGCGGTCGGGATGAGACCCAGCAAAACGACGACGATGATCGTCTTGCGATCCGGCAAGGGGGGTGGCCCCTCCACAATCCAGGCCATCGGCAAGACGATCGTGGCGCCGATCAACAAGAGCACCGTCGACAGTCCGATGGTGTCCACTGGCGGCAAACGGCGCATCAAGATTGAAGATACGGCATAGCAGGACGCCGCCCCGATGCAGGCCATCCTGCCTGCCGGTTCCATTGACGCGCCCGTCGTCTCGAAGGCCTGCGCGCCAATCAGCACGCAGACACCGACGAATCCGATGACGAAGCCCAGACTCTTGCGCAAGGTGAGCGCTTCACCGGGCACCAGAAAATGCGCCAGCGGCAGGACGATCAGGGCGACCGCAGCCATGGACACCCCCGCAAACCCGGAGGTTACGAATTGCTGGCCCCAGGCCAGGAGCATGAAGGGCACCGCAGAGCTAAGCCCTCCGATGACCGTTGCCGCCGCCCAATCGCCGCGTGTCGCCGGGGTGTCGAAGAGGCGAAAACCCAAGCTTGCCCAGATGGCGGTCATGAGCAGGGCGGCAAAGCCGATACGCCCCGCTGCGAGCCAGAAGGGTGTCATCCCTTCCAGCGCGATCTCAGTCACCAGAAACGTGCCCCCCCAGGTGAACCCAAGGATGCCGACCATCAGCCAGCTTTTGAGTGTGATGTCGGGGCGCGCGGTCATAAGGGTATTCCTAAAAAAACGGGGCGAAATTCTCCGCCCCGTTCAAGCTAGCGCATTTGGATCTGAGTATGCTTCGATCCGGATCGAAGGATCAGTTCTTGGCCTTGTCGACCATTTTACCGGCAGAAATCCAGGGCATCATGCCGCGCAGGGTTTCACCGGTGGCTTCGATCTGGTGCTCGTCGTTGATGCGACGTGTGCCTTTAAAGAACGGCTGACCCACGGCGTTTTCCTGCATGAAGTCGCGTACGAATTTACCGGTCTGGATGTCGGTCAGGATCGCTTTCATCCGCGCCTTGGTTTCGTCATAGGGCAGGACGCGCGGGCCGGAGACATATTCACCGTACTCGGCGGTGTTGGAGATCGAATAGTTCATGTTGGCGATACCGCCTTCATAGATCAGGTCGACGATCAGCTTCACCTCGTGCAGGCACTCGAAATAGGCCATTTCGGGGGCATAGCCCGCCTCGACCAGTGTCTCGAAACCCATGCGGATCAGTTCCACGAGGCCACCGCACAGCACGGCCTGTTCGCCAAAGAGGTCGGTTTCGCATTCCTCGCGGAAGTTGGTCTCAATAATGCCGGAGCGACCGCCGCCGATGGCGGAGCAGTAGGAGAGGCCGATTTCCAACGCCTTGCCAGAGCTGTCCTTGTCCACGGCAACCAGGCAGGGCACGCCGCCGCCTTTGGTGTATTCGCCGCGCACGGTGTGGCCGGGGCCTTTGGGGGCCATCATCACAACGTCGATGCCTTCTTTGGGCTCGATCAGGCCGAAGTGCACGTTCAGGCCGTGCGCGAAGGCGATTGCTGCACCTTCGCGGATGTTGTCATGCACGTATTTCTTGTAGGTCTCGGCTTGCAGTTCGTCGGGCATGGTGAACATGATCAGGTCGGCCCAGGCGGCGGCTTCGGCGACGCCCATGACCTTCAGTCCCTCGCCTTCGGCTTTGGCGGCGGAGGGCGAGCCTTCGCGCAGGGCCACGACGAGGTTCTTCGCGCCGCTGTCGCGCAGGTTCAGCGCATGCGCGTGGCCCTGGCTGCCGTAGCCCAGAATGGCCACTTTCATGTCCTTGATCAGGTTCACATCGCAATCGCGATCATAAAAAACGCGCATATCGGCGGTCCTTTGAGTTGATTTGTCCTGCCGCGCACTGTACTGGCCGAGGTGCAGGGAAACAGCTATTCAGGAGCGATGATTTTCATCTTTTTTTGGAAAACTCATTCTTTGAAAGATGAAGTTTCGTAAAAATCATGCTTGACGATGTGGACAGACGGCTCTTGCGCCACTGGCAGTCCGATGCCAGCCTCAGCCCCGCCGAGTTGGCCGAGCGGGTTGGGATTACTTCCGGCAAAGCGGCCCGGCGCCTGACCCGGATGCAGGAGATCGGCGTGATTGAAGGCATCAGCGCCGTGATCGACTGGGCCGCGCTAGGATATGCGGTTGAGGTCTCGCTGCGTATCACGCTGGACAAGACGCAAGCCCGCGCCTTTGACGACTTCATTGAAGCCGCGCGCGCGGTGCCCGAGGTTACCGAAATCCAGACCTTCCTGGGCCGGGTGGACGTGCGGCTGAACATCATCGCCCGCGACATGCCGCATTATCAGGACATCTATCGTCGCCGCGTTCTGACCTTGCCACACATCGCCGATATCGAGGCGTTGATGCAGATCGCGCAGATCAAGGATGAAGAGGCGCTGCCGCTATGATCGATCTGGATGATCTGGACCGGGCCTTGCTGCGCGCCCTGGCGCGGGATGCAACACAAAGTGCAGGTTCCTTGGGGCGCAGGCTGGGCCTGTCGCAACCGGCAACCTGGCGCCGTATCCGAAAGCTGGAGACGGCCGGTATCTTGAGGGGACGGCGGCTTCGGCTGAACGCGGAAAAGCTTGGGTTTGGCGTCACGGTGTTTCTGGGCGTGAAACTGGCGACAAAGGGCAGAGTGAGTCTTGAGGATTTCGAGCGCGCCGTCAGCGCCATTCCCGAAGTGCAGCGGGTGGAGCACATCCTTGGCCTCTATGATTACCGGCTCCGCGTTGTCGCGCGGGACCTGCCGGATTTCGAACGGGTGCTGCGGCGGCGGATCATGACCTTGCCGGGCGTGGGGGAGGTCGAAGCGAATGTGCTGCTCAGCGAAGAGCGGCGCGCGGGCCCGATTGCCTAAGGTCGGCGTCGCGGGTTTCCGATTGGCTGCAGGCCCTGTCCGAAGGCCGCGCTTGTATACCCAAGTAGACTTTGCCAAGCCCTCTGCGACAGGCTAGGTCTGACGCCAGATTAGGGAGATATCATCATGGCTGCACTGCTCGACACGGTTGATCCGATGGGATTGGAAGAATTCTCGGTGGTCTTTACCGACCGGTCGCTGAATTCCATGAGTGCGGCATTCCAACAGGTCATGAACGATATCTCGTCGATGTTGAAAGAGGTCTACGCCGCAGACGCGGTTGCGATCATTCCCGGCGGCGGTACTTACGGCATGGAGGCGGTTGCCCGGCAGTTTGCCCGCAATGCCGAAGTGGTGGTCGTGCGTAACGGTTGGTTCTCCTATCGCTGGAGCCAGATCTTCGAAACCGGCGGCCTGACGGCAAACACGACCGTTCTGAAAGCCCGTCAGACCGGCAATGCAACGCCGTCACCTTTCACGCCTGCCCCGATCGAGGAGGTGGTGCAAACCATTAGCGCGCAGAAACCGGATGTGGTTTTTGCCCCACATGTAGAAACCAGCGCCGGTGTGATCCTGCCGGATGACTACATCGCCGCCATGGCCGCCGCCGCGCATAAGGTTGGCGCGCTGATGGTGTTGGACTGCATCGCCTCAGGCTGCGCCTGGGTGGATATGCGCAAACTGGGTGTCGATGTGCTGATCTCCGCGCCGCAAAAGGGGTGGTCGGCCTCCCCCTCTGCGGGTCTAGTGATGATGTCCGCGCGGGCAGAGGCCCGTCTGGCCGACACCCAATCCGACAGTTTTGCAATCGATCTGGGCAAATGGCACGGCATCATGAAGGCCTATGAAGACGGTGGCCACGCCTATCACGCGACCATGCCGACGGATGCGCTGCGCGCCTTCCGCGACACGATGCTGGAGACAAGGGACTACGGGTTCGACCGCCTGCGCGAGGCGCAGTGGCGGCTGGGGGATTCTGTGCATGCAATGCTGGCGGAAAAGGGCATCGTGTCCGTGGCCGCTGATGGCTATGGCGCGCCCGGCGTTGTGGTCAGCTACACCGGCGATCCGGACATCCAGAACGGCAAGAAATTCGCCGCCGAAGGCATGCAGATTGCCGCCGGGGTGCCGCTGCAATGCGATGAGCCTGCGGATTTCAGAACCTTCCGCCTCGGGCTCTTCGGGTTGGACAAGCTCTATGATGTGGACGGCACGCTTGGTCGCCTGAAACGTGTGATCGATCAGGTGCTCTGAGCGCTGGCGGCTTTCACACCCAGCCCCATCTGCATCAGCGTCTTGCGGACCGGGGCCAGAGAATAAAGCGCATTTAGCCCCGCAGCCCGGGCATCTCGCAGCAGGGGCGCCCGCATCTGGCTGGCACGGTTCAGCAGATCAATCCCCTGAACCCGCAGCGCAATGTCACTGTAGCGGGCCTTGTGATAGGCATCCAGCATCCGGCGGTCACCAAGACCTTCGGGCCGTTCCTGCGCGAGGGACAGCAGTGTTGCGGTATCGGCAAGGCTCATATTCAACCCCTGCGCGCCGATGGGGGGGACAACATGCGCCGCCTCCGCGATCAGCGCCAGACGCTCGCCGGACAGGCGTGTGGCCTGTTGGCTGATGATGGGCCAGATGCTGCGCGGCGAGGCCAGTGTCAACGGGCCAAAAAGATGGCAGCTGCGGTCGGACATCTCGGCCTCAAAGGCGGCCACATCCATGTCATGGCGTGCTTGTGACAACGGCCCATCATCCATCCAGACCACGGCAGAGCAGGGCACGCCCTCTTGATCCGGCAGCGGCACCAGCGTGAAGGGGCCACCCGTCCGGTGAATTTCGGTGGAGACATTCTCATGCGGGATTGGGTGGGTCACCGCAAAGGCAAGCGCCTTTTGCCCGTAGCGGGTGGTGCGCACGTCGATCCCGGCGGCCTGCCGCATTGGTGAATGCCGCCCATCTGCCGCGATCACCAGTCGGGTGCGCAGGCGTGATCCGTCGCTTAGCCCCACGCGGGCTTCGCTTTCGCGGGTAAACAGCGTCTTGGCCCCAAGCCCTGCGTGAAAGCGCACATTCGGGAGTTCGTCCAGGCGGGACATGATCTCCCGACGCAACAGCCAGTTGGGGAAGTTCCAGCCAAAGGGTTGGTCAGACAGATCGGCGGCGTCGAAGTCGCGTGTCAGCCGCGGTTCCGGTTCCACGCCGCCCGCGTCGACGATGCGCATGATCTGAAGGGGGGAGGCATGGGGCTCCAGCTTTTCCCAGAGGCCCGCGGCTTGCAAAACCCTGCGGGCGGGTTGCAGCATCGCGGTTGTGCGCATGTCTGCGCCCTTTGCTGCGCGTTCGGTCACAGGCGGGGCAGGATCGATGCAGATAACGTCGAAACCGGCAGTGCCAAAAGCGGCGGCTGCCGTCAGCCCGGCGATCCCGCCGCCAGAGATAGAGATGTCACATCGTTGATCCGCCATGCGCGTCGCACTCCCACGGTGGCAAACTATGTCCAAGTGGCCACATTGGCCAGTGCCGGTTCAGCCCTTGGTGATCAACAATAGCAGCACAAAGATCACCGGGACCATGGCGACCGCTGGCAGATAGAGACCTGGCAGGCCAAAGGTCAGCGCCGAACTCATCCAGAGGCTGACAAAACCAATCAGCGCAAACCAGACGTTGTTCTTGTCACCAAACAGCAGATCGCGGGCCACCCAGCCCAGCACGGGAATTTTGAAAAACAGCCGTTGCCAGAAGGGCAGGGCGTGGATGTGGGCAGCAGCGGACATATGAGGCTCCTTGATCGGTGTTACGGGGACAAATAGGCGCCAGGGACAGGTTTCACAGAGGCCCGATTGTCGCAGGCCGTTCAGATCAGGCGCGCCAGAAAACCACTCAGGTCATCGGTGTGAAAATGTATGTGCGGGCTCGGCTCGTGCGTTTCTGCGACATGTACCGTGCGCAGACCCATGGCATGGGGCACCTTAAGATTGCGTGCATCATCTTCGAACATCGCAGCATTTTCCGGGATCAGGCCATCGGTGCGGAACACCTTGTCAAAGGCGGCATGATCCGGTTTGGGTTGAAAATCCGCATGTTCGACCCCGTAGATCGCGTCAAAGATACCACCCAGCCCACGCGCCTCCAGCACACGTTCCGCATAGGGCGCGCAGCCGTTGGTGTAGACGATCCGGCGACCGGGCAGCGATTTGATCTGCCCGGCCAGAACCGGATCGGGCGTCAGGCTGTCCATCGGGATGTCATGCACATCGTCGAGGTAGGGGCCGGGGTCCACACCGTGTTCACGCATCAGCCCGGCCAAGGTGGTGCCATGGGTCGCCCAATAGTGCTTGCGCAGGCGGTCCGCCTCGTCGTGGCCGACCTTCAGCGCGTCCATCACGTAGGCGGTCATACGCACTTCGATCAGATCGAAGAGCCGCGCCGAGGGCGGGTAAAGCGTGTGGTCCAGGTCAAAGACCCATGTCTGAACGTCGGTGAAGGCTGCTTTGGGCATGACGCGTTCCTAGAACCTCATGCACCGGCACACAAGGGCGTGGGGTTGCGCGGTACCGCGCTGGGTCGTTAGTGTAGCGAAATGACTTTGAAAAAGGCCGCCGCCATGGGGTTGCAGAAAGCACAGCAGACCGACGCATATTCGATGATCCTCGATGCCATTGATCTGGGCGTTTATCGCCCCGGTGACCGTCTGGTGGAGAGCGAATTGGCGGAGCGGTTTGGCGTGTCCCGCACCCCGATCCGTGAGGCCCTGCAACGGCTGGAGACGCAATCGCTCTTGTCGCGGGACGGGCGTAGCCTGATCGTGGCCTCGCTCGATCACAACCAGATGGCCGAGCTTTACGTGGTGCGGCGCGAGCTGGAGGGGCTGGCCGCGCGTCTTGCCGCCCAGCATGCGACGGATGAAGAGGTGCGCATCCTGCGCGAGATGGTCGAGGCCGACAACGCGCTGACCAACAATCCCGCAGCCCTGGCGCGGGCCAACCGGCGGTTTCACAAGCAGATCCATCTGGCCTCTCACAACCGCTATCTGGTGCAGCAGCTGGATCTTGTGCACCGCACCATGGCCTTGATGGCCACCACGTCCCTGGCCGTGGACGGGCGCGGGGCGATTGCGCAGGCGGAACATGACGCGATCGTCACTGCCATCGAAACCAAGAATGCCGAGGGGGCCGATCAGGCCCTGCGCGAGCACATCTCGGTCGCCTTCATGACCCGGCTGAAACAGGACGCGGCGCGGCGCGAAGAAGAGGCTTAGCCCAGATCGACCTGGTGAGAGACGCCGTGCTGGGTCTTGTCCCAGAAGAACGGGTCGCGCACCATTTCCAGAAGAGCCTTGTAGCTGGCCAGGGCGCCCAGCGTGAAATAGAACATCATGGTGGGCACGAACCCGATCAAATGCCGGTGCGCCCGGCCTGACACGGCATAGACGCTCATCGTCAGGCTCAGGATTTCGGACAGGATGAAGATCCCTATAAAGGTCCAGAGCACCTGAACCCCCAGCGTCAACTCAATTGGATGGGTCACGCCGAAAAGGGTCAACCAGAAGGACCACAGCAACGGGGCGGCGGCAAATTGTGAGAAGGTCGCAAGGAAGATGGTCTGCAGCCCGAGAAACCGTTTGAGGCCAAGATCGCGCAACAGCTGGCGCGGGTGCCGCATGTGCACGAAATAGGTGATCATGAACCCTTTGAGCCAGCGTGAGCGCTGCCGCACCCAGGGCCAGGCGCGGCTGGTCGCCTCCTCATGGGTGACGGTCGGCAGCAGTTCCGTGACATAGCCACGCCGGGCCAGACGCACGCCAAGGTCCGCGTCTTCGGTGACGTTATGCGCATCCCAGCCGCCCAATTCTTCCAACGCCTCGCGGCGGAAAAACAGCGTGGTACCGCCCAAGGGCAGCACCAGTCCCAGTTTGGCGATACCGGGCAGGATCACCCGCCACCAGGTCGCGTATTCGATGGTGAAACAGCGCGACAGCCAGTTCGTGCGTGAATTGTAGTAGTCGAGAACGCCCTGCAGGCAGACGACATTCCTGGGGGCTTCCTTGAACCGCGTCACCACGCGCTCGATCTGATCCGCTTCGGGCCAGTCCTCGGCATCCCAGACGCCGATGATGCTGCCGCGACAGAAATCCAGCGCGTAGTTCAGAGCGCGGGGTTTGGTGGTGAGGCCACCGACACCGGGCACCTCGATCACGCTCATCCAGTCAGGCAACTCCGTGCGGGCGATGGTGTCGCGCGTCGTCTCGTCCCCCTCTTCCAGCACCAGCACCACGTTCAGAAGCGATTTGGGGTAGGTCAGACGGCTGAGCCGCGCAATCAGCTGTCCTGCGATTTCCTTTTCCTTGAGCAAGGGCACCAGGACAGAGACGCGCGGCAGGCGAAACTTTGCAGAGCTGAGATCGTAGTTGACCCGCCCCGGGGCAGGTTTTTGCGCCAGCTGCGCGAAAAAGGCAGCCCCCTTCATTGCCATCGTCATCACGAGCGTCAGCACGGCCCACAGCACCCCGGCTGTGACGGTCCAGGCCGGAGCAAGCAGGAGCAGGGCAGCCAGCACGCTGCAGACGGCAGACGCCCAGAGCGCGCGATGCTGCGTGTGTGTCCCCCAGGTGCGGCAGCTTTCGACCTCGGGAACCCGGGCTTCGGCCTTGCGGGCCAGCTCGTCGCCGTAGAGTCGGCTCAGATGTAACTGGATCTGCAGCTCGTCGACGATCACCGGGAAGAGCGACAAGCCGCGCCGTTTCATGGTTTGACAGAGTGCCGAGAAATCCGCAGGGCTGCTGGTGGCGACGAGGATCCGCAAGCCGTCGCGTTTCCACGGCACCACCCCGTGACGCAGGCAAACTTCGGCGGGCAGGCAGGCGGCCATCTTGGGCTCGGGCGGCTCCAGATCCAGATCGGCGCCGCGGGCATGACACTGTTCGGCCAGGGCACCCAACACATCGTGCTTGCTGAGCAATCCTTCGGACACCATGATTTCGCCCAGCGGCGCATCGATGTGCCCCTGAATCTTCAGCGCATGATCGAGGTCTGTATCCGCGATCTTGCCCCGTTCCACCAGCATTCGGCCAATCGGTTCATACTTAATTGCGGGCGTTGCCAGATCCGGGTCCGGTACCGGGTCGGACACAACCAGCCGCAGGGTGTTCATCTTGAAATGCCTTGCATAAACTCAACGCAGGGCAAGCTGTCAGAACAGGGTTAATGATCTGTTAAATTAACACTTTTCAACCAGAGCGCGTGTTGGCTTTGCTCAGGCTGCGCGATTTGCCATGGCTTTCGCAAAGCGTTCAAAGAGGTAGTAGCTGTCCTGCGGACCGGGGCTGGCCTCGGGGTGGTGCTGCACCGACCAGATCGGGCGGCCATCCACGCGAATGCCGCAGTTCGAGCCGTCAAACAGAGATGTATGGGTTTGGATCACCCCATCGGGCAGGGTCTGGGCATCGACGGCAAACCCGTGGTTCATCGAGGTGATTTCGACCTTGCCGGTGTCGTGATCCTTGACCGGGTGATTGGCGCCGTGGTGGCCGTGGTTCATCTTGATCGTCTGGGCGCCGAGGGCGAGCGCCAGCATCTGGTGGCCGAGGCAGATGCCAAAGACCGGCAGATCAGTCTTGTCCAGCACCGACTGGATCATCGGGACCGCGTAGGCACCGGTGGCCGCCGGATCGCCGGGACCATTGGACAGGAAAACACCGTCCGGCTGATGGGCCATCACGTCTTCATAGCTGGCAGTTGCGGGCAGGACGGTCACATCGCAGCCTGCACTGGCAAGACAGCGCAGGATATTGCGTTTTGCGCCGTAGTCGATCGCCACAACCTTGTACTTCGGGTCTGTTTGCGGCGCGTAGCCTTCCGGCCAGGCCCACCGCATCTCGTTCCAGCGATAGGACTGTGCGCAGGTCACTTCCTTGGCGAGGTCCAGACCTTCAAGCCCGGTGAAAGCCCGGGCTGCGGCCACCAGCGCCGCGACGTCGAAATTGCCTTCGGGGTCGTGGGCGAGGGCCACATGCGGCGCGCCGGATTGGCGGATGGCGCGGGTCAGGCGGCGCGTATCCACCCCGCCGAGCGCGATCCGGCCGCGCGATGACAGCCAGGCGTCCAGATCCTGCACCGCCCGCCAGTTGGAAGGGTCGGTGGGCATCCATTTCACGATCATGCCCTCGGCCACCGGATCGCCGGTTTCATCATCTTCGGGGTTCACCCCCACATTGCCGACATGCGGGAAGGTGAAGGTCACGATCTGGCCCGCGTAGGAGGGGTCGGTCATGATTTCCTGATACCCGGTCATCGCGGTGTTGAAGCACAGCTCTGCCACCGTCTGGCCGGTGGCGCCAAAGCCCATGCCGTAAAAGACGGTGCCATCCGCAAGCGCCAGACAAGCGGTTGGGCGGTCGGACGCAGAAGGCTGCATGGGCGATCCTTTCGGGCGGGCAGGCGGCTTTGAAATCTGGCGATGTCTAGACGCGGGCGCGGGGCGGGTCAAGGGCATCATGGGGCGGAATGGCCGACGGTGTCGTCCAAGAAGTGACGTCGCGGATTGTATTGCGGCGCCGAAGCGCTTTGGATAAGGTCCAAGGCTTACACGCTCCCACGTGGGCCGATGCCCACGCTGCCAGTTGTAGAGGATACACAGCCATGGAATTGCGCGCAAAAGTCTCGGTCGCATTGAAGCAGGCAATGAAGGACAAGGCGGCGGATCGGCTGTCGACCCTGCGTCTGATCAATGCCGCGATCAAGGACAAGGACATCGCCGCGCGGGCGGAAGGCAATGAAGACGGTGTGGGCGAGGCGGAGGTTCTTGCGATCCTTGGCAAAATGTCCAAGCAGCGCCTGGAAAGTGCGCGTGCCTACGAGGAAGGCGGACGGCTCGATCTGGCGGAGCGTGAGCGCTCTGAGATCGACGTGATCGAGGAATTCCTGCCGCAGCAACTCTCTGATGCCGAAGCGGAAAAGGCCGTTTCTGCCGCCGTTGCGGAAGTGGGTGCCGACAGCATTCGCGACATGGGTAAGGTGATGGCGGTGCTGAAATCGAAATACACTGGCCAGATGGATTTTGGCTCTGTCGGTCCTAAGGTAAAAGAGCGCCTAAGCTGAACGCCCCATCCCGGCGGTTTTGCAACTATATGCTATACGTGCTGGGGGGCCTGTCGCCGCCAGGCAATCTGTAGCTCCTCATACAGCGACACACGTTCCTCTTCGCTGAGGAACGCGCCGATCTCCACCTCGCGGCCTTTCCCTTTGAGGGTCACATAGTGCGGTACGGGACCGTCAGATTCGTATTTGGTGATGGTGGTCCAGTAGCGGTTGCAGTCCCATTCCCTCACCGCGCCCGACGGCTCCTTCCGCAGCAGATGCGCCTCCTCTTCATCCAATGTCAGGATTTCGGTGATTTGCCGTGCCCGGTAATTGCGCTGCAACGCATGGTAGATGGCCCAGACTGCCGCCAGCAGAAAGGGCAGGAGACCCCAGAGGATGGGCGATCCAAGCAGCGGCAACGTAGGGATCAGGATCAGTGTGAATGTGGCCAGCACAAATGCCGCCATACCGCGGGCGGGCAGTGAGTTGTGGGGCCAGAGCTTGAGTGTCTGCGGGCTTTCCCCGGGGGCGGATGTCCACTGGTAGGGCATGGGAAAATGATAGCCAGCCTTCGGAAGTGAGGCAATGAGACAGATGGCCTCTCATGCTGTGACAAGTCTCTCGGATGGTGCCTGTATACGGCCTCCTGATCAGTCTGAGAAAGGCATGGACATAGGGGCGTGCGAAACCTGTGTTGCTGACGTGCAGGGGTGCAAAAAAAATGCCGCCGCATGTCGGTGCTCGACGGCGGCGGTCATTGGTTCCAGATCTAGCGTTTCACGCCAAGGGCAGGCGGACGCGCTGGGCAGACAAGGCCTGCCGTTTTCAGATATCGCTATTGTAGGCGGGTTGCTGTGTGTCCGCCTTGTAACCTGTATCCGACACGCCATTGGCGATCTCGGAGCGGTAGGTCTTGAGCAATCCGCGTGTGCCATCCGGGTGGGCTGCGATCTGGCGGAACGTCTGATCGCCACCGGCTTGTGCGCGGTTGTGGGAGCGCAAGAGCAACTCCTGTTCAAACGTCGTCAACTGGCCGGTTGCCTGATAGCCCATGTAGCTCTGATAGTCAGCGATGGCAGAGCGGCTTTGGCGCCCAAGCTGGCCGTCGACGGTTCCCGCATTGAAGCCGAAATAGTTCAGCGATGACTGAATTTGGCGCCCTTCCTGTGTGGCCGGGATTGATGACCGGTAGGTGCGTTTCGTAGTGCTGCGCTGTGCCGGGGCTCGATACACGGGTTGTTGCTGGGCGCGATTGCGGTCCACGTTCTTCTGGATTTGTGATCCGACAACGCCGCCGATGATGGCGCCGGCAATGAAGTCCTTGCCGTCGGCCGCGACCCGGGCAGCGGGGGCGAATGCGATGGCCGCAGCGAGCGCGGCAGATGTCATGCGTGTCGAGAACATGAATCTCTCCTTTTCTGTATCTGGGGAAGATAACGCATGTCCGCGGCTCATGTTCCGGTATTGGGGCTCACAATCGCTCACGAATGGTTTTGAGCGTATACCCGCCGGAATGGCGCAGCTCCATAAGCAAAAAGGCCCCAATCTTTGATCGGGGCCTTTTGAAGGGTTGTGTGACGCGCCGGTCAGTGAGCCGGGTGTTTGTCCCAGTCTTCCTGCTTTGGCAGCTGTTCGAACGTGTGTTCGGGCGGCGGGCTCGGCAGGGTCCATTCCAGCGTGTCCGCGTATTCGTTCCACGGGTTGTTCTCGGTCGCGGGCTTACCCTTGCGCAGGGCGTAGAACATCACGCCGAAGAAGAAGAGGAACGAGGCGAAGCTGATAAAGGCGCCGATGCTCGACCACCAGTTCCAGTACGCAAAGGCATCCGGGTAGTCGATGTAGCGGCGTGGCATGCCCTGACGGCCCAGGAAGTGCTGGGGGAAGAAGGTCAGGTTGGCCCCGATGAAGAAGGCCCAGAAGTGGATCTTGCCTGCAATCTCGGGGTACATCTTGCCGGTCATCTTGGGGAAATAGAAATAGATGCCCGAGAAGATAGCGAAGACCGCACCGAGGCTCATCACATAGTGGAAGTGCGCCACCACGTAGTAAGTATCGTGGTAGTAGCGGTCCACGGCAGCCTGGCTGAGGACGATGCCGGTCACGCCGCCCACGGTGAAGAGAAAGAGGAAGCCAAAGGCCCAGAGCATGGGCGTTTTGAACTCCACGGAGCCGCCCCACATCGTGGCGATCCAGCTAAAGATTTTCACGCCTGTCGGGACCGCGATGACCATCGTGGCCAGCATGAAGTAGGCCTGCTGGTTGAGGCTCATGCCCACGGTGTACATGTGGTGCGCCCAGACCACGAAGCCCAGAGCACCGATGGCGATTAGCGCCCAGACCATCGGCAGGTAGCCGAAGATCGGCTTGCGCGAGAAGGTCGCGATCACGTGGCTGATGATGCCGAAACCGGGCAGGATCACGATGTACACTTCCGGGTGACCGAAGAACCACAGGATGTGCTGATAGAGCACCGGGTCGCCGCCGCCCGCGGGGTCAAAGAAGGTGAAGCCGAAGTTGCGATCCATCAGCAGCATGGTGATGGCACCCGCCAGAACGGGCAGGGACAGCAAGATCAACCAGCTTGTGACGAAGATCGACCAGGAGAACAGCGGCACCTTGAAGAGCGTCATACCCGGCGCCCGCATGTTCAGGAAGGTGGTGATCATGTTGATCGCACCCAGGATCGAGGAGGCACCGGAAACGTGCACCGCGAAGATCGCAAGGTCCATCGAGAAGCCGCCCTCAAGCGTCGAAAGCGGTGGGTAGAGCACCCAGCCCACGCCCGAACCCGACTGGTCGTTGCCACCCGGTGCGAGCACCGAGCAGACCGCCAGCGTTGTCCCGGCCACGTAGAGCCAGAAGCTGAGGTTGTTCATACGCGGGAAGGCCATATCGGGCGCACCGATCTGCAAGGGCATGAAATAGTTGCCAAAGCCGCCAAAAAGGGCCGGGATCACGACGAAGAACATCATCAGGATGCCGTGGCCGGTGATCAGTACGTTCCACAGGTGCCCGTTGGGGGTACACTCCGCCGAAGAGGCGAAGAGGCGCGCGCCCTCCTGACACATGTACTGAACGCCCGGATCCATCAGCTCCAACCGCATGTAGACGGTGAAGGCGACCGAGATGAAGCCTGCGAGGGCAGAGACGATCAGGTAGAGAATCCCGATATCTTTGTGATTTGTGGACATGAACCAACGGGTGAAAAACCCGCGTTCGTCATGGTGTTCGTGGCCATGGACGGCTGCGTCTGCCATGCTCGTGCCTCCTGCATTGGTGTTAGCCGTTACCGGACCGTTCCCGGGCCCGGCGACAGAGTCCCGGCTGTTTTAGAGGGAGTTGCCCGCAGGAGCAATGTCCGTCTTTGACGCAGGCTAAGAAAATTTCGTGGCCGATCCGGTGGTTGTCGGCGCGGCCCGTTCTTGCTGAACAGGTTGTGTTCAATTGAATCTATCACCGGAAATTTTTACGCCAGCTTAACACTCCTGATCCACGATCCATTCAGGAGTTTCTCCCCGACGGGTGGGTGTCTGAGTGGAAGTCAGTCAAAAAATGCAGGTGATATCACCACAACGCGCTGAAAAGACGCCGGTTTTTGCCGACGCAAGGCAACTTGTATTCTGGGAAAAGATGGCGAACCTGGTGCCGGGTGTCATCTATATCTTCAACCAAAAAACCATGTCGAACGAGTATGCGAACCGTTCCGTGACCGAATTTCTGGGCTATTCGCCGGAAGAAGTCGTTCAAATGGGAACCAATCTGCTGACATCTGTCGTGGTGGATGAGGACCAGCCGGGACTGTTCGGGCATCTTGAAGCGCTTGGCAAGCTACCGGACGGGGCCGAGGCGTCTCATGAATATCGTGTGCGTGCGAAGGATGGGCAAATCCGCTGGCTGCGCAGCATCGACAGTGTAATTGAGAAGAGCGCTGATGGCGACGTGGTGCGGCATATCGGTATTGCGCTGGACATCACCTCGCAGAAAGCTGCGGAAACCCGTCTCAGGGAGATCAACGACGATCTTGAGGCGCGGGTCAGGGCCCGCACGGCCGAGTTGGAGGTGCTCAACAGTGAACTTGGCACCTGCATGGCGAAACGTACGGCGGAGTTGAACGACATCAACCGCGACCTCAAGGATCTGACCTACGTGGCGACCCATGACCTTAAGGGGCCGATCAACAACATGAGCAGCCTGACGCATATGCTAAGCGAGGCTGAACCGCTTTTGCCGCCGGAACATGTGGAAACCCTGGGCTGGATGCGGGATGTTTGTCATCAGGCGAGTGAAAAGCTTGATGCGCTGATCTGTGTTGCCCAGGCGCATTCCGGCAACATACCGGACTTTGAGCGCGTGGATCTCGCGGAGGTAACCGAAAGCGCCCTGGTCAATCTGCATTTCCAGATCAGCAAGGCGCGCGCTGTCATAAAGACGGATTTTGCCGCGGATACGGTGTGGTTTGTCTCGCGCGAAATGGAGAATATTCTGCAGTCGATGATCGGCAATGCGATCAAATATCACGAATCTGGTCGGCGACCGCGTGTCAATATTTTGTCCGAACGACTTTCCGGAAACGTGGAGATTTCCATCCGCGACAATGGCACGGGGCTGGATTTGTCAAAGGATATGGACAAGGTCTTTGGGCTCTTCAAGCGGGCGCATAACACGCCGGAAGGTGCGGGCGTATCGCTCTACTCGATCCGCCGTATACTGGAGCGGGTTGGCGGATCAATCGATGTGACCAGCAAACCGGGGCGTGGCAGCTGTTTCACACTGCGTTTTCCGGAGCCTGGAGCCCTGTCATGACGCAGGTAACATCTCTCCAAAGGGTCCTGCTGGTCGATGATGACAAGGTCACCAACCTGATGCATGGCCGGTTGATCGAGCACACCGGGTTGATCGAGGAGATCGACGTGGTGACGGATGGTGTCGCGGCGCTGGAGTACCTTAACGCAAAGGATGCCGCCGGTGATCCGCTGCCGGAACTGATCCTGCTCGACATTAACATGCCGCGCATGGATGGGTTTGAATTTTTGGAAAACTATGCGGCCCTGCCCGAGCAGATACGCAATGCGAGCACATTGATCATCATGCTCTCCACTTCTGTTCTGCGCGCTGATCATGATCGCGCGGAGGCGGATCCCAATGTCTTCGCCTTTGTTAACAAACCCGTCAAAAGCGATGACATCGTAAGGTTTGTGGAGGCGTATCAGGAGCGTCTGGCCGGATAGGTCGACCGCTGGTTACCTCTGTATCAGAGCGACGCACCCGGTGTCGCCTGAATGAACGGCGCATCGACGGGGGTGTCTCCGAAAACCTTCGAAAAACCGTGACGCAGCGCGATATCCACATCGGGTAAACCCACGGGCAGTCCGAGATCGACCAGGCTTGTGACGCCGTGTTCGCGAATCCCGCAGGGCACGATCCCGTCAAAATGGCTCAAGTCAGGCTCTACATTGATCGAGATTCCGTGAAAACTGATCCATTTCCGCAACCGGATGCCGATGGCGGCGATTTTGTCTTCGGCGACAGTCCCGTCCGATTGGCGCGGTTTTTCCGGTCGCTCGACCCACGCGCCGACGCGCCCTTCGCGGACGCCACCGGTGACATTGAATGCCGCAAGCGTCGCGATCACCCATGCTTCGAGGGCCTGGACAAAACGGCGAACATCGCGCCCGCGCGCGCCTACGTCGAGCATTACATAGGCGACCCGCTGGCCCGGCCCGTGATAGGTGTACTGGCCGCCGCGGCGTGTGTGGTAGACGGGGAAGCGATCTGGGTCGGTCAGATCTTCCGGTTTGGCGCTGGTTCCGGCTGAATAGAGGGGCGGATGCTCGACAAGCCAAATGCATTCGGCGGCCTCGCCCCGCGCGATGGCGTCCGCACGCGCTTCCATCCATGCTTCCGCGGCGCGGTAGTCCGTCAGCCCTTCGGTCAAAATCCACTCTACCATGGTCATGCCCTACCTCAGTCAGTAACTGAAGCAAAGCCCGCTCAGGCCGCGGCGTTTTCGGCCTGCATCCTGCGTGCGTTGGGTGCTTAGGGCGGTGTATACTGTGCTCTTTGAGCGGATCCGCTCCATCAGACACCGTTGTGCGCATGCGTGAACTGCTGCGGCTTGTCCAAAATGCTCCTGGTCACAAACGGATTGCGCGCGCCAGTTGCTGGAATCTCGCAGCCTCCGTCGCATCCAGCTCGACGTTCCGCATCACCGGCGCCAGCACGCTATTCAAAAGTTCAAATCCGATTTGAAGACTGTGCGAAGGGAGTGCCGTGACATGCAATCCCCAGCTCAGTTTATGTCGGCGGCGCTTGATGTTTCCCTGAGGTGTGATGGTCGTTGTGCTGATGATGTCGGTTCTGGCGGTAAATCGTCATGTGTGACCAGTGGCGCAATCGACACCACTCTGGCAGCCCATCAGCTTGTGGCGTAGCGAATTCTATTTTGCTCCAGCATCGATCGTTGCAGGAAAGTTTAGTCAAAATGGCTCTTCACAAGGGGGCGTAGGCAGGCTAAAGACGCAATCGTTCCCAAGCGTGCGGATGTGGCGGAATGGTAGACGCGCAGCGTTGAGGTCGCTGTGGGGTAACACCCGTGGAAGTTCGAGTCTTCTCATCCGCACCATTTTGACATTTGAGCATGTCGATCCCCCTTAACACTTTGAACGGAAACGCTAATTCTAGGGTTCTAACTCCCTCGAAACGGTCGTATTGGATGCGGTCGGAGAAGGCCAATTTGAGGACCAGTCGGCGTAAGGTGATGTCGCCTAAGTCCCAGATTCTAAAGGGGTTTGCGAGGAAGGTCAGGACTGGTTCTAGTTTTTCTTCAAAGCGGCCTTTGGGTTTGGTTATATTGGCCATTTCCTGTGTGAGTTTGGTCTTTTCACGCTCCAGCATGTCGATCTTTTCTTCACAGCGAGAAATAACGGAGCGCTTGCTTACCGCGCTGATCGTGTCGAGCAATCGGTCGATTTCTTTTTCGAGCGATGCAGTCTTGCGCTTTGTTGCCCGCAGAACCTCCTGAGCCTGCTCCTGCTTGGCCTGCCAGATATGGCGGAACATGGCGCTGGTAGCAGCCATAAGACCCGCTGTGGGTTGCAGTGACTTGATCAGCTGCCAACCTCACCCTCTATCTTGTCGCGCTTGATCGATTTACCGTAGTGGTCACATCCTTTCGTCTGGCACAGGTAATAATGATACTGACCGCCATTGCCTTTGGTGATGGAGGAGCGCAAAGGCACGGTGCAGCACGCACAGGTCGCGATACCGCGCAGGGCGAAGTGATCGCCGATGTTTTTACGTTTAGGTGCCTTTGCCGTGCCATTGCGGCGCTCCTGGACTTTGTCGAAGACGTCTAGCGACACCAACGGTTCGTGCTGGGCCCTAAGCCAGTTGAGGTCATAGACTTCCGAGCAGATGTGCCCGGTGTAGACGGGTTGTGTCAGGATATCCGTCACGCGTTGCTGCGTGAGCTTGCCTTTCCTCTTGTTCAGCAAGTCAGGGAACCCCTCCAGGAAGCGCTTCACTTCCGCCTGGGATGCAAAACGACCTGAGGCGTATCCTTCGAAGGCTTCGCGGATGATCCCATCGGCAGGTGCATCTGGGACCAGCATTTTGCCCCTGCCGCTTTTGGTCTCGTAGCGATATCCTAGGAAGGGAGTTTTTGCGGTTGCAGTCCACATGGCGGACATTGCCGGACTACATAACGTTGCCCGGCGAACGAAAGCCAGTAAAGGGCCTACGGGGATTGATTGTCGTAACAGGCGGTGCCCGGGTTGGTGATCAGCAATCAAGAGTTAGTTCGAAAGTACCCGAAAAATCCATCTCGTAGAGAATTGGGGGAAAGCCGGGAATGGTCAAATGGTGGTTCGACAAGCTGATGTACTCGCCTAGGATTCTATTGCCTGACAACACCATTGCTGCCTTTATGAACATGTCCCCTACAACGTCACCTTCCATTTCCGATGATCCGCCGAACAGCTCCGGCATCATCGTACCTCGAGATACACTAAAGTCCTTGAGTGACTCGAAGATAGTCGGCGATGCAGGGTCCGTCGAAATAAACTGATCAGCCGTCGCGAATGAAGCTTCTGTTATTCCCAAGATCGCCATGGCTTCGTGATTGTGGACGGTCGCACCTTCGAATTGGACATGGGCTGAAATTCTCCCATTCTCGCCGCGCTCTGCGACGCCGCCGGAAACCTTCAGCTCGAACGCGGTTTTCATCAACTCCAACTGTCTGTCCGTTTCCGCAAGCTGTGGAACGCTCTGCCTGGCCATTTCCGTGCAATCCTGGCCCCCCGCGACTATCCTGTAAGCGTAATCTGCCAAGAGATAGCGACCGGAACGGATACCGACCGAAGATCCTAACCCATCGGCGAGTTTCAATCCCAAATCATGCGAGATATGACAGTTCTTTGCCAAATTATGGGGCGATAGGATGTTCTCGATTTGGTGGATGCGCTGATTGATTTCGTTGATCGGAACGTCGATCAATGGAACAGCATCCGCACCGGACAGCGTTTCAAATACCTGCAAGACGCTTCCGTTACAAAGTACAAAATAGTTAGCCCCGACTTGCGCGTGCGCGGCATATGAATGCGCCTGCTCGACCTCCTTCGATGTAATTGAGATTGAGCCAGCTTTGGCTTCAACAATAAAGCTCCCACGCGCGCCCTTGATGCCCGCGCGGTAGTCGGGAAAGCCTAGCGGTAAATCCTTCTTCGACCTGCGCCCGACATGTACGTAAGGGTAATCAAGTTTCTCTTCGAGGTTCAAATACACGTCGTCCGTGTCGGGATACCCAAGATGACGAATGAGTGGGTCCAGTATGTGAAAACGGATTTCCGTTTCGTTATAGCTGGGAGCTGCGTTAACAGCTGCATCGGCGATTATCTGCATTGTGGCACCGCATCTTGTGTTTCGTGGGCTGCCTACCACAAGCAAAGTTCAATCACGAGTCGTATCCCCGGCGTGGTACGTCTAGATTTTCAGCCTGGACCTCCTCCCCGCCTAGGTTGTGGGATTTAAACAGGCCAACTCTGGCAGATATTCTGGGCAAATCCGCTTACGCGGGTTACTCTCACCACCTCCAACCGATTACGAGGCAGACATGGCAAACACCGACTATGACGTGGAACTGTACGAGCTTCTGGAAGAGGCAGTCGCCAGCGGCGAATTGGATGAAGAGGAAGACCGCGCGGCCATAGGTGTGGCCCGTCAGGTCATTGATATGGGTTATTACAGCCTGTCGCCGAAGCAAAAGACACTGTACGACGCCAAGGTTATTCCCGCCATCAAAGAAGTCGCAGCGGAGTGGGAGAAGAACGAGATGTTGAACCGGCACGGCGACTGAAACGCCTGGTGCCCGTGCGGAGAAACTGGCCTAGCTCTTCAGCCAACTGGACAGTTCTATCGCGGTGTTCTTTGCCTCATCTAGCACCATCCAAACTTTGTTGTCGTGCCCCTCTAACTTGCCCCAAACGATGCGATCATAAAGCCCAAGGTATTCCCATGACGTCCACGCGGTCTTGTAAGTTTCTTCGACAGCCGGAAAGAGTGCGATTTTGTTTGTGCCCTTGTAGCCGTCTGCTAATCCCAACTCCCACGGAACCCACTTACTCTCTTTACTGTTTTCACTTGCAAGCATGACAAACTTCTTAGACTGTTGAATTCTGGACTTTAAGGTCGATGCAGTTTCTTTGCTTGTATAAGGGGGAAGCTTCGGGTCTTTTTTGTCCATATATATGGTAGCGCCATGCCCTTCTAGAACGCGGATTGCACCGACAACCAGATCGCTATCTTTGCTCGAATGAGAAAGAAATGTAGCGCCACTAGGTGTCCGTTCCTCCGCTCGTTTCCGAACGTTGGTTTGCTCTTGTAGGTTAAGCTCGCGCTGAAACTGCAAAAAGGTGTCGCGCGTAGTATACTCTGCCAATTGTCAATCTCTCACCAGCTGGTTCATCTTCGCACGATATGCTATGAGCTTCTGGTTCACCTCAAGCAGGTCCTCAACCAATTCTTGATACGCGGGAAAATTCTGCTGCACGGACTGAGGTTCAGCATCAGTTTTGTTTTCCAACTGTTGTTCGTACCAGTGCCGAAAGCGCGCCTGCCACTTTGTCAAATGAGGTCTCAGCCCTTCGTTTAGAACCTCGACTGACAGGTCGACGATTTTACTCGTGCTCTTTCCCCTGACTTTCGAAACTGGAACTCCCTTTATCAGTTCACGGGTCACGCCAAAAAACGCGTACCAAGAATCGTATACTTCGGCGATGACGTCATGTTCGGCGTCGATAGGCAGACCGATTTTTCGCGTGCTCAGTTCAACCCATATGGAATAGGCAATCTGGCGGTCTGTATCGTTCGGTTTGAAGGAAATCTTTTGATCACCCAAACCAAGTTCCGCCCCATCGATTTCGAAGTCTTTGAGCCTTCGTCTGAACCACCAGCGCAATACCCCCCAGCCGCAAAGAACAAGCAGGGCAATTGCGAGCAATGGCAGTGCCGACACCTGAATGCTAAGGCTCCAATCTTCGGCGAGTATGATGGAGACAATGTCCTTGTTGGACGGTGTTGGAGTAGCCGATGGAGAAGCCATCAGCACTGCCTGTTGTTTGACATACGCTCGCGCGGGTTTTTGATGAGATGCGCATGCGTGCTGCGCCGATTAAACGCCGCCTCAACCGCATTGACCAATGCGCTTGTCGATTGCGGGTATTCCGTGTGTCGTGCTTAGCAGTCGACAGCAGGCCAGTCAGAAGACAGATTGTTGTCGAACCTCGGCGGGAACCCGCCAAAGCTTGGCAGCTTGATACCCAACAATCCGTTTGGTGTAGTGTTACCGCCATGCCTTAGTGAAGATTGAAGTTCCCAATCAACGTATCGACGCGCCCATGTGCAGCGTCCCATGAGAACGATTGTGACCGTGGAGCCGCCTAGAAATTTCTCTCTGATGCGACGCATGATGTAGTCTGAATTTGTACTTTGAATAACATCGCCGGGCATTTCTGCTCCCAGTCCCCGCGCTATGAAGGTATCGTGTTCGTGGTCAAAATCTTTAACAAATTGGTCTACTGCTTCCTGGTCTGCATGATGATATGAAATAAAGCACTTTCGGCGAACTACAGCCATTTCCACCTCTTAAATCTGGAGTAGGTCCAATTGATTCACCTAATCTCCGAAGTATAGGGAGCCAAGTGAGCAATTGCCATATTGACACAACTTACGCGCTAGACGGGTCCTGTTCCCCACATACTTTGGCAATATCTGCTGTTGAAACCGCTTCAAGTCGATATTGCTTCCGCAGCGAAGGTCCGGTTTTCGCCTCCGTTTCATACAAGCGTATGTTTTTCATCATTATTCTTGCAATCATCGGCTGTATTTGTTCACTATATGTTCCGTTAAGTTGAACCAATATTGAGTAAGGATATCATATGAGTGCCACAGACAAGAACACCGAGCATTTAGAACCAACACGCGCACGCCGTCCTGATATGATTGGCTATTCCGTCAGACAGATCGGCGATGGCAAGAAATCATCCTGGAGCCGTGTGGCGGCGGCATGGGCACACAAAGACGGACAGGGCTTTGAAGTGCGCATGGATGCTGTGCCCGTTGATGGCAGGCTTGTTTTGCGCGAGCCGTCAGATGATCGTCAGGCTGAAGGCGGCATGATTGAGCGATCCCCAGCGGGATAGTTCTGTAATCAGTTTGCGTGGGGAAGAGGCGGGCTTTGGCTCGCCTCTTTTTTTGGTGCATCCGCCGTTGGCGGACCGGGCTGTCGTGAACCAAGCCTGCGGTGCAGTCTTGGCCAGTCGGCGTCCATCCCTCGCACAGGTTTTGCGCTGCGCACGTTTTTTTTAGGTCAAGTCTTGGGGCTTCGCCCACCAGCGCACTTCAGCAAAAACAGATCGAAGAGACCCTTTCATTGTCGGCTCCCCCTAAAGGTTGCCCCCAACAATGAAGAGGCTCTTTCGCCGATTTTTCCTTCCGTTTGCACCCCCACTCTCGGCGAGGGCCAAGGGTTGCAGACGCAACCCCTGATCCAAGGAAGGAAAAGCAAGATGACAAATGAAAATGCCCTACCGCTTCGCTACTTGAGGGCGGTGACACTCCATGCACAACCCTACGACCTAGCGGCCACAGGTTTCTACTTTGAAACAGCCGAGGAATATCAAGCCAAGGCGGCAGCTTTACGGAACGACTACGGCGACCCTGTCGAGGAATTTGAAATCCAGTTCATTGATGGCGAGGCTATTGATTGCGATCTGGCGAAAGCCATTGGCCTCTATCAAAGCACCATCGCGCAATATTTTGACGCTGTCGAAGAATGGGAAAACCACGACAAACGCGTTGTCATCATCGCCGTTGGTGAGTGCGGCTACAGTTTCGATGCCAGCACCCAGCCGAGCGATTTCGATGTCGATATCTACGAGCTGGACACGATGCGCGCGCTTGCCGAGCAGTTCGTGGACGAAGGTCTGTTTGGCGACATTCCCGAACGCCTTCAATTCTACATTGATTATGACGCCATCGCCCGTGACCTGAGCCTCGATTACTCCGAGATCGAGATTGCAGGCACCTCCCTGATTTACCGCAGCGCATGACTGGAGTGCAGCCCCAAGCCGCTCTGCCTGAGCGGTTTCAGGGTGCAATCCTGTGCCGATAGTCAAAAAAGGAAAATGACCATGAACATTCAACACATTACATTGGAAAATCTCACAACCACCAACATCAACGTGCGCAAGACGGGTGCAAAAGACGTGGATGCCCTTGTGCAGTCCATCCGCACCATTGGCTTGCTACAGCCCTTGCTGGTGCGTCCCGCAGGGGAGGTCTTTGAGGTGGTCGCAGGGCAACGCCGCTATCATGCATTGTGTCAGATCGCCGAGGATACCGAGATTGATCCCGTTCCTTGTGTCGTCATGTCAGCGGATGACGATGTCACCGCAATAGAAGCGTCCTTGACGGAAAACATGGCACGTGCGCCCATGGATGAGGTGGACGAGTACAAGGCCTTTGCCACGCTGGTCGCACAGGGTAAATCTGTTGACGACATCGCCTATAGCTTTGGCCTGACAGAACGCATGGTGCAGCAGCGGCTGGCTTTGGGCAACTTGCTTAGTCCCATTCTGACAGCCTACCGCAAAGATGAGATTCAACCTGCAACCTTGCGCTTGCTGACCATGGCGACAAAAAAGCAGCAGAAGGCGTGGCTAGACCTATTCCGCAACGAGGAAGATCACGCGCCGCAAGGGTATCGGTTAAAACAGTGGTTGTTTGGTGGCACCGACATCTCAACCGTGAATGCACTGTTTGATCTTGAAGCCTATGCTGGCAACATCGTCTCTGATCTCTTTGGTGGAGACAGCTACTTCGATGATCCAGAGGCCTTCTGGGCGTTGCAGAATGTCGCAATTGCCGAGGTCAAGGCGACCTATCTGGACGCTGGTTGGGATGAGGTCATCCTTCTTGATGTCGGTGAATACTTCCCCAGCTATGAATACGTTGACACCCCAAAAGAGAATGGCGGTAAGGTCTATGTGCATATCGCCCATAATGGCGAGGTGACGTTCTACGAAGGGCAATTGTCACGCAAGGAGATCAAAGCGCGTGAAAGAGCCAAGGCGGGAGAGACAGCACAAACAACCGTGCGGCCTGAGATCACCAAAGCCATGGGCAACTATCTTGAACTGCACCGCCATGCCGCCGTGCGGAATGATTTGCTCAGTCATCCTAATGTGGCGTTGCGCCTGATCACGGCGCATATGATTGCGGGGTCTGATTTGTGGGATGTGAAAGCTGACCCGCAAAAAGCAGCGAAGTCTGAGATCACGGACAGTCTTGCCACCAATACCGCGCAGCAGGCATTTGACGTGGAACAGCATACCATTGCTGAGTTGTTGGGCTTGGATGGTGCCTTGATGCGCAAACATAACGACTACAACGCGCGTCCCGCCATTGCCGAAGTGCTGACGAAACTTATGACGTTGGAGGATACCGAGGTCATGCGTGTGCTGACCTGTCTGATGGCGGACAGTCTCGCAGTTGGAACAGGCGTGGTCGAAATGCTGGCGCAGAGCTTTGGCACCGACATGCAGGCAGCGTGGTCAATCGACGATGCGTTCTTTGACTTGATGCGGGACAAAGAAGCACTGAATGGCATGGTGGCGGAAATTGCGGGCGACAGTGCCGCACGAGAGCATGTCACGGCGACCGCCAAGACCCAGAAAGCCATCATCAAAGCCTGCCTTGATGGCACCCGTATCGCCAAGGTGGAGAATTGGACACCGCGCTACATGGCGGTGCCACAGCAAGGCTATACCGAGCGCAGCGGGTTTGAGGAAGTTGCTGAGGCAGCAGAAGCAGAAGTCGCTATTGCTGCTGAATGACGATCCAGACCTCACAGAGCGACATAATACTTGCCCTGTGAGGTCACGTTTGCAAGCCGAAAATAAAATTGCGATCCTGACCCTGCGGTTCAGGATCGCATCAATGCTCCCCCCAAAAAAGTGGGGGCATCGGATCGTTAGGCGATCAAAGGGAAAGGATCATTCGCTACAGGCGGGACTAAGGGGTGAAGTGCGGGACATTCCCGACATTTGAATTCTGGTCTTTGCTAGTGCAGCACGCCTTCGCGCAAGCAGCACGCCTTTGTCTGTGGTGTAGTACGAGGCGTCAATCCGGTCGTTAACCGAAGCCGATTTCTCTAAATCTGAAACCGCACTTTCGCCGCAGCTTCATCGGACAACTCAGGCACGGACAAGTCCGTCATCCGATTTTGGGACTGTACTGACGCAACATCTATCCGGGATTGCGGCCAAATTTTCGTTGGGATGGCGGTTGCTAGAATGGCTTCTGAGCCTTAGGTTCGACACCAATTCCAACTACGCTTAGTTGCCTCACAAATCTATGTCAAAAAAAGACTTTTCGTTCCGCCTAACCCGAAGTGAAGTAGTGATCATCGCACTATCTTTAGTGTTTTTGGCCGTGGTTATCATACTTGCTTTCGCAGGAAATCGTCCTGTGGCCTATGTAGTTGGTGTACTCGGTATCAGCATCAACGTGGCGATTTGGACTATCGTCAACGAAATACGAAAAAGTATGGATGCAGTTATCCCGTATTTTAAGATCGATAATGCGGCGTTCAGAGAACTTGGAGCACAGAAACTAGAAGATTTGCGGAATCTTCTCGTCGATCTTGAAGGTGATACCGTCAGTCTAAATGTCATAGATTTGTTCAAATTTAGTAAACTACAGACTCAAACAGCCAGAAATATCATTGCTGTTGATGTAAAGAGTGAGAACCTTACTTTTTCTGAACAGTTGAATGATTACTTGTCCACATCCAAAAAAGCAGCGCGGTCTGGAGTGAGAATTGACCGTATAATTGTGTTCCCTGACAAATTTCGTTGTTTGGTCGAAGAGCTCAACGGAAATGAAATCGTCTCGAAAGATGCTCATGAAGCAGCTTCGGTAATAATTCGATATATTGAATGCGGTTCAAGAAACCTTGATGTAGTTTTTCGCGGCGACCTAGATGACCCAACTTACCCTTTGGACTTTGCGGTCTTCGATGAAAAACTGGTACTACATGATCCCTACACATTCGTTGGAAGGCAATCGATGGTTGGTTATGTGAGTATCGCAAGTTCAACAATTGAAGAGTACCAAAATAGATTTGACTTCCTATCTCAGGCCGCAAGCAAGAATAGACACGTTGTTGAGCGGCTATCCGAAGTCGCGACGCCTTAAACCTAACTCTGCTAGCATGGAGAGATACTCACCATGTGAAAATCCCATCCTAGCAAGGAGTGATCCTACTGCACTTTGCATCAACGGAGGCGGAGACTCGTTTGTGTCGATAACAAAAGGATTGGACTCTGCGTCTAACCGGAAGTCAATTCTACAGAAACCTTCAAAAGTGAGCAACCGCGCCGCTTCTTCTGCTGTTCTGTGCATTTGCGCCAGTGTTTCACTATCGATCATTTTTGGATCATAGTTTTGAACGACACCTTCGGTACATTCATCATAGTTCGTTCTGGCTTTCGACCAGTACTCACTAGGAGATTCTCGATGTTTGTAACCAACGCAACCGATTGCTTGGATGTCGTTTACAGTTGATATAACCGGTACACCCAACTCTAGGCCTGGGATAAACTCCTGTACGATTACCTCTCCATCAAAAGAATTGGCGAAGGCCTCAACAAAAGCAGACCCTTTGTCGCCCCAAGAAAAAACTGAATTTTCATCTATGCCGACGCACATCGACTCATAGTTCGGCTTCAAGATCACCTCGAGATTGTTTTCCGGTAATCTTTGTCGAAACCACCCATTGCCACTTCGATAGTGCCACGTTCGGGGCATCCTGATACCATGCTTTGTAAGGATTGAGTATGCCAACCACTTATTTCGAGCAATACAGTTAGCAGTTGGCCCTGAATTAATGTATTTGATATTGTTAAACTGGCAGAAAGCCGGAATTAGAGCTCTACGCCCTGGACCAAAACCACATTCCCCAATCGCGTAAACGATCGCGTCGGCCATCATGTGACGATCAAGATCCAAGGTCGCAGTTTTCAAAAAAGAACTCTCATCTGGAAAAACTTCAACAGAGAACCCGATCGCGGTAAAGGCGTCCGCGAGGGAGTCTATTTGTGCTCGCGAATAAAACTGCGAAATGTGTTCAGGCCTGCGCCCTCTTATTCGCTCGGCCATATCCTCTCGTGCTGGAGCAACGAGAAGCAGCCTATGTGTTGGTGCGGATGACTTACAACGTGCCGCAAGTTCACCCAGTGTTCTGTGAACGGGCCCACTCGAATGTCTATTGTCGTCGTTCACTGCTTAAGCCTTTCCAGTAAGAGTTTATGAAAACTCTCCATGCAACTCTACCGACCGCTACACTGCTAGACAACGCTTGGAAGCCCTCCACTCAATACAAGATCAACTGCACCATTTGGTCGAGGCGGGATCAGAAAAGCTGCTGACTCCCCTTCGCCGGGTGCAAGAGACTTGTCCTGCGTCTTGATCGTTGCTGATGGTATCGTCGTTCGCCATGCATAATTGTCTGCTTTTGCGGCTGCACTGCGGCGTAAGATGCTTCGTTTGAGCATTGATCGTCGCTCTACTTGCGCTCGCAGTATGAGATCCAATTTCACGGTTTGGGCTCTACTGTCAGCTTTCTCTGCGCTCTGCACGAACGGCTGCTGTCACCTAGGCGTGACAAGATCACGCCATCGACGGTCCATCTCGATTGCGCACTTTTGCCGGGCGGCTGTAGCGTTGATGACCTGTCGCCCACCTCGGTCGATCTTTGTTGTTGATGAACAGCCGCACGTCGTCGCGATGGCGGGTCATCGCGACGTAGGCGAGGTGACGATCCATTGACCGGGAGGCAAGGACGTAGGATTGATCGACCGTTGCGCCTTGCGACTTGTGGATGGTGACGGCGTAGCCGTGATCGAAGCTGCGGAAGTCTTGCGGATTGAAATGGACGCGACGGTCTGTGTCCCCATCGAGAGCAACGGCTATCTCACCATCTTGCACCGTTGTGACCGTTCCCAACATGCCGTTCTTTACGCCGATGTCTTTGTCGTTTCGCGTGAAGACGATGCGGTCGTCCGCTGCAAAGGCGCGCGTGCCAGTATCGGTCGTGAACAGTGCCTCCGTCGGCGCATCCTCATCTGATCGCAGCGCCGCACGAATGGCCTGATTGAGGGCGTGCACATCTTTGCGTTTATGGGCAATGGCGAGGCGTGATTTGGTGGAGCCATTTGCCGCGACATCCATCGCATAGGTTTCGACCAAGGCTTCGATGGCGTCAGCGCGATCATTCACTTGCGTCACAGCATCCATCTCGCGGTATTGGTCGACAGCTTTTGTCAATTCACCCGCCGCGAGTCCTCGGGAGGCCTGTTTCTGCCAATCTGCTTTCTGCCGGTGAATCTCGGTCAAGCGCGCTGCCCCGTGGTCTTTGACCACGCGTCGGAACGGTGTCCCGGCCTCAATCGGTTGCAACTGGTCGGGGTCGCCCACCAGAACCAGCTTTGCACCGATCTCGTTCATTTTCGTTATGATGCGGGACATTTGGCGAGTCCCGATCATACCTGCTTCATCGACGACCAGCACATCGCCTTTGGAAATCGGCTCATATCCATTCTTCCAGGACATCTCCAAAGACGCCAATGTGCGGCTGGATATCCCGGACGCACTTTGCAATTCTTCTGTGGCTTTCCCCGCGAGTGCTGCACCGTGGACTGTCATGCCTTGCTGTGCCCAAGCCTGCTGCGCCGTGGCCAGCAGAGTGCTTTTGCCAGCGCCCGCAAGCCCAACGACGGACGACATTTGCTTATCATCCAAGACATGGCGCAAAGCGCTCTGTTGTTCCTCACTCAACTTGCCGCCAAAGGCGCGGCCCATTTTGTCGTTCTGTGACGTGATCGCTTGTTTGATATGCGTGGTGTTGACGGCAAAGCCGCCTTTGACTGACATCGACGCCGCAGCGCGATCCAGTGAGTGTTCGGCTTGCTGGTAATCTATCGTCGTAAAGACGGGCGTTGATCCATCATTGGCCAGGCGCACCAGTTGCGGTGACTGCATCGCGTGATCTGCTGTCTTTTGCAGTGTCATGGGATCATCAATCCGTTTTGCCAGCGCGCGCAACACATCGACACGTTTGAAGGCGGCTTTGGTTTGCGAGACATGATTCAGCACCAGGGCAGGTGACTGGAGCAGCTGCGCTTCGGAATGGGGGAGGCCTTCATCGGGCAGAACCAACGCTTGCTTTGGATCGGATTGCCTTTGCGCGTGAAAGGCTGGCGACACTCCTTGCGATTGACCGTCACGGGTTAGGGCCTGTCGTTCCACAAGGTGTTTGGAAATGAGCGCCTGCCGCGCATCACGATCCCGCTGCGCAGCGGTTTGGGCGTCCTGTTCAAAGCGTGTGAGCGTCGCTTGATATTGCCCGGTTGTACGCGACAGCAGCCCACGCAAGCCGGTGGGCAATTGCGCTTGCCGTGTCTTTAGCTCAGCCAGCCGCTGCTCTTCCTGCGCTTTCAACAGAGCCGTGCGTTCCGCGCGTTGCGCCGCAACCAGCTTTGCGCGACGTGCTTCAAAGGCAGTTTTGGCTGGCTCGATGGGTTGTCGGGGGATGTCATGAAGGCGACCCGCCAGACCCTCAATCGATGGCAGGTCCATCTCCGAGCCAATCCGCGCGCGCATCTCTTTCGGTTTGACACCACACCAACGCGACAGCGACCAGACCTTGCCGCTGGCGTCAACGGCAACGAACCCGCGCCGGTCGCCGCGCGCGAGGGCAAAACCTTGCTCTTTCAACGCAGCTTCAAATCCTACTCTGGAATCTGATGTCTCCCAGCACGCGCGGAACATGGCTTTCAAGGCATGGGGATCGCGCTTGGCCCGTTTCGCCTGTCCAGCTTCCTGCCGGGTGTAGTTCAGCGGATGGCGTTTCTCCGCATCCAGAAAGCCTTGCGGCATCTCCCAGTCATGGCTGCGGTAGAGGTCTCTTGCGAGCCCCCCAAGCTTGCGTTTGTAATGCGGCAGATTGATCGCTTTGAGCTCTCGTCCATCAATCCGCGACCAGACCGCATGTGCATGCCGCCGTCCGTTTTTCTCATGAAGGACAATCGCGCGGGGCTGACCGACAAGGCCCAGGCGTTTCTCAGCTTCGGCAATAGTCTTTTCAAAGTCTTCGACAGAGACCTCCGCATACTGTGGTGGGTTCAGTGACATCGAGAACAGATATTTGTCGCAGCGCGTGGCATTTGAGATCGCCTCAGCTTCGGCAAACGCACCGTAAAGATCCTCGGCAACAAACCCGTCGATGGCATGCACTGTCACATGATCATTGTCGCGCGGGTTCAGGAGGTGATGCGCGAGCTGTGCGCCATATCCCCGTTCATTGCCTTTCAGGATCACGCTTGGCGCCTCCCGCCCGCAGAGCGGCGGGTCTTCTTGCCAAGCGCGTCCATCAACAGCGTTCGAATGGCCAACAGATGCGCGTTGGCTTCCGCGATATCGGCTTTCTCAGTCTCACCGACGATCAGTGCACCGATGTTGGCATGATAGGCCAGCTGGTTCAGATTGCTCGCAATGCGCGACTGCCCCAAGAGAGCCAAGGCCTCTGCCGCTGCTTTCTTTTCCTCGACGATATCGGCAGGCCGGAACTTTCTCAGCCTGGCATCCTCAGCGAACACGCATGCCCGAACGTAGGCGCTAAGCGTCATCCCAGCCGCCAACTCTTCCAGCCGAGCACGCTCTTCCGGTGTCAGGCGCAAGGTCAGCGGCGACAACGCCGTGCGTGTTTTGCCCGAGGATGCCTTTGCAAACACAGGCTCGACGTTTGAATCGTTTGACGATGCAACACGGGTCATGGCGCAGGCTCCTCAAACGACGCGACCAATTCTGGACCATCGTCTATCTGATCTGCATTATCTTCCGCCGCCTCAGCAAACGCCGCCAGCCTGTGGATAACTTCTGGCTCAGACCGAAGAATGCTTGTCCATTCCTCTAATTCTGTCAGGATCTGGTCGCACTCAGAAGGTTCTAGGTTGTTCCTCCCCGGTGCACCACGAAATTCAAGAATATTTTTTTATTTCAATGACTTGACGTTTTTAGGCTGGTTTCAATCCACCCCGCTATCCACCCGTTGTTGGTTAAATCAAAGCTTGTCCATTCGGGGGATCTATGGGGACAAAGTGCTGCATTTCGGCTTGTTTCATAGCTGCATTGCGCTCACGCATGCTGATTGCGTAAAACGCTGATCTGTCCCAGCTGACATTTGACAAAACCTGACAATACGAGCTCAGCAAATCGCATTATCCTCAGGACAGGCTTGGCCCGGCTAAGCTCGTTTTCCTTGCAGCAGACGGATCTGTTTCCGCAGTGAGCCCAATTTGACCAATGCTGTTGTGGCCATGAAAGGCAGCTTTGGCGCGTCCATATGCTGCGACACAAAGAAC
>NZ_JADOBQ010000008.1 GCF_015644665.1 Roseobacter sp. MH60115 | reverse complement strand
CGATCTCCTTGAAGCCGCCGATGTAGAGGTTGGAGAAAAAGCAAGAGAAATAGGTCCGCGACGGCTCCACCAGCGTGACCTCCACGCCGCCCTGGCTGTCCTTGGCAATGTAGCGCGCCGCCGTGGCCCCGCCTGCCCCCCCGCCAATCACCACCACCCGCGGTTTGCCATGCCCCTCGGCCAAAACCGAAGGCGCCGACAAGGCCCCCAATGCTGCAGCGCCGATGAAATCCCGTCTGTTCAACCCCATTGCAATCCCTCCCCAAGACCAATTTCAGTCCAGGCTACCGAAATACGCCGCCAGTGCGGCAATCTCCGCATCCCCCAGACGCCTGGCCACCATCTCCATCACCGCGTGCCGCCGGGTGCCACACCGGTAAGCCTGCAGCGCCGCGACAAAATCAGATGCCGCCAGACCGGTGATCACGGGGATGCCCGCCGCCGACCCCACGGGCCGGTGACAGGTCACACATTCGCCCGCCAGATACGCGCCATACTCCACATCGCCCGCCCCAGGCTCAGGGGCCGTGCAGGCCGCCGCCGCCCCGGCGCTCAGAGCGCCGATCACGCCCAACCCGATGAACCGCCAAAACATGTCAGACAGTATCGCGCGGCGATCGCAGCTGGCCCAGCCAAACTTTGGTCGGCGTCGCAGCGCCACCGCTGTCACGTGACCGCAATGGCTTTGCTGTCGGTGTAGACCGCCCCATCATCGTCATACCAGGCAAAGCTGAACACACCGCTGCGCGACACGCGCGCCCGGAACGCGAAAAACGGGTTGGTCGAAACGCCGGGATGCACCTGCACATCGACAACCGGCTCCCCCTCGAAATCGCAGGTAAAGCGGTGGATGATCGAGCGCGGGATGACCGCCCCCGCGTCGTCACGCCGCTGGCCGCTCTCCATCCGGTGCGTGATCAGCGTCTTGATCGTGATCACCTCTCCAGCGGCTGCCGTCTTGGGCAGTTTCACCCGTGATTTGACCCCTGTCGCCATACGCCTAAGCCCCGCAGCCGCCAACAACGACATCGACATGCTGGCTGACCTGCCGGACGGTGCCATCGGCCATCCGTGCCAGCGCCATGACCTCCTGCGTGCGGGCCAGACGGATGCGGGTCGCAAGTTCCTGTTCCACCGCCATCGGGCCGAACCGGGCCAGCGCAATCGGCGGCACCGGGTTTTCCGGCGCCACGATCATCAATGCCGCCGCCCCCTCTGCCGCCACCGTGACCGGCACCCGGAAACCATCCTCGGCCACCGCCTCCAGCGTCAGCGTCACGCCACCGGGGCTGATCGGGGCGCCTTTGGCAAAGGCCGCGATCGCCTCTTCGGTGGTGATCTCTTCCGCCGCAAGATGCCCCGGAAAGCCAAGCGCCAGAAGCGTGGCCGAGCCGGACACCAGCATCCCGCGCCGCGTGAGTTCCACGATATCGCCTCCCTGTGGCATGGGGCAAGGCTATGTCATCCGCCAAAAACCCGGCAATGACAACTTCGTGATGGGCGCGCACCGCCCTTTGCTGTTGCGACCAAAGGCTATGCCGCAGCGCTTGTCGCGCCCGGGCTTTCGGGGCAAGCTGCGGCCATGACGGGGCGGAGCCGGGAGGACGCGTGACCAGAATGATCCAACCGAGGTCACTGCGATGACCGGCGGCCTCAGCGTCCGCGACCTGAGCTTTGATTACGGGCCAAAACGCGCGCTGGATGCGGTTTCGCTCGATGTGGCGCCGGGGCGGTTCTGCGCCTTGCTGGGGCCAAACGGTGCGGGGAAATCCACGCTGGTCTCGCTGCTCACCCGCCTGCTGGTCGCGCCAAAAGGGGATATTCACATCGCCGGGCACGATCTGCGCCGTGCCCCGCGCAAGGCGCTCGCCGCCCTCGGCGTGGTCTTCCAGCAGCCGACGCTCGATCTGAACCTCTCCGTGCGGCAGAACCTCAGCTATTTCGCCGCCCTGCACGGGTTGCCGCGCAGCGAGGTGCCGGGCCGCATTGACGCCGCCCTCGACCGGCTCGACATGGCGGAACGCGCCGATGAAAAGGCCCGCGCGCTCAATGGCGGCCACCGCCGCCGGATGGAGCTGGCCCGCGCCCTGTTGCATGACCCCAAGGTGCTGCTGCTGGACGAGCCGACCGTCGGCCTCGACGCCGCCGCGCGCGCCGCGATCACCGCCCATGTGCATGATCTGGCCGATCAGGGGCTCTGCGTACTCTGGACCACGCATCTCACCGACGAGGTGCGCGACAGCGACGCACTGCTGGTGCTGCATCAGGGGCAGATCCTGCACGCGGGTACCACCGGGGATGTCCGCGGCGACATGCCCCTGTCAGATTGGTTTCTGGCGCAAACCGGAGCCCCGGCATGAGCGGTTTCTGGGGCGTCACCCGCGCCATCGTGGGCCGCGAATTCCTGCGCTTCATCCACCAGCGTGAGCGCTTCATCGCCGCGCTTGTGCGCCCGCTGGTGTGGCTCTTGATCTTCGCGGCGGGCTTTCGCGCGGCGCTCGGCCTGTCGATCATCCCGCCCTATCAGACCTACATCACCTACGAGACCTATATCGTGCCCGGTCTCTGCGCGATGGTGCTGCTGTTCAACGGCATGCAAAGCTCGCTCAGCCTGGTCTATGACCGCGAAATGGGGTCCATGCGGCTGCTGCTCACCTCGCCCTTCCCGCGCTGGTGGCTGCTCTTTTGCCGCCTTTTCGGCTCCACCGCCATCTCGATCCTGCAGGTCTACACCTTCCTCGGGATTGCCGCGCTTTTCGGGATCACCCTGCCCACGCTGGGCTATGTCGCGGTGCTGCCAGGGCTGATCCTGGGCGGTCTGATGCTGGGGGCGCTCGGCCTCGTGCTCTCCAGCTTCATCTCGCAGCTGGAGAACTTCGCCGGCGTGATGAACTTCGTCATCTTCCCGATGTTCTTCCTCTCCTCGGCCCTCTATCCCTTATGGAAGATGGCCGAAAGCTCCCCGCTTCTGCGCGACATCTGCGCGCTCAACCCCTTCACCCATGTGGTCGAGCTCATCCGCTTCCTGCTCTACCTGCAGATCAACCTGCACGCCCTGGCCTGGGTGGTGCTCAGCACCATCCTGCTCACCCTGCTCGCCGTCTGGGGCTACGACCCCGCACGCGGGCTGATGAAGCGCAAGGGCTGAGCCGGTGGCGTCAGGTCTCCCGTTCCGCGAAGGTGACGGTGCGGCAGCGCCAGCTCTTGATCTCAAAGTTGGGGTGGCCTGCCGACCACTTGGCCAGCTCCGGCTGCGCCCCCATCAGACACTGCATCGGCGAAATATCGGTAAAGACAAGGCTGCGCTCGCGGCACTCATCCGGGGCTGTCGAAAGACAGGCAACAAACAAAAGCTCAATCATGGTGCGGGTGTTCCTGTTCTTGTTTTCTGCTCGTGCGCACGGCCAAAACATAGACTAAAGTCGGTAAAATACTCCTTAACACCCCCCCCTGCCCCCTGTTTCAGGACCAAATACCGTCGATTGTGCAGCATTTTTGCGCATCTGCCTGCCGTCCGGGACCTGCGCGCATGACCGCGCTCTCGCTCAAGCTGCGGCTGACCATCGGCGCCGCCCTCCTGGGCGCAGGCACCATCCTGACCGCGCTGATCCTCTCTCTGGGTCTCGCCGAAGTGGCCCAACGCCTCGACACCGCGCTTGCCTCGGAGAACCGCATCGCGCGCTATGCCAGCCTCTCCACCCAGGCCTCCACCTTCCTCGTGGTGGCCACCGAGGCGGTACAGACCGACCAGCCGACCGACAGCCGCATGGCGCGCCTCGCACCCGTGATCGACCAGATGCGCCGCACCTTCGAACAGCTGCACGCCGATGTGGAGGACGCGGTGCAGGCCGCCGAGGCGCTCGGGCTCGACGAACAATCCCGCTATGGCACGCAATCGCTGGGCATCGCGCGGATGCAGGCCGCGCTCGACAGCGCCGAAACGGGCCTTGCCGAGGAAGGGGACGCGGCCCGGCTGCGCGCGCATCTCGACGGCTTTGCCTCGCGCGTCGACCAGCTGCTCAGCCAGGCGGTGAACACCGAGGTGCTCTTTCGCAACGACATCCTGTCGGGCATCGACGCGCTGCGCCAACGGCTGACGCGTGCGGCCCTTGGCATCGTCGCCGCCACGCTACTGGCCGTGGCCGCCTTCACCTTCGGGCTGATCCGACCACAGTTCACCCGCCTCGACAGCCTGCGCACCGCCGCGCATCAGATCGGCACCGGCGACTTTACTGTCAGTCTGCCGGTGACCCGCAATGATGAGATCGGTCAGCTCTCTTCTGAGACCAACCGCATGGCCGCCGCCCTGCTCGCCCGGCAGGAGGAGGTGCAGGCCGAATGGGCGCGCCTGAACGAAACCATCGCCGACCGCACCGAAGCGCTGCGCACCGCCAACGCGCAACTGGCCGAGATCGACGACAAGCGCCGCCGCTTCTTTGCCGACATCAGCCACGAATTGCGCACCCCGCTCACCGTGATCCTGATGGAGGCGGAGATCGGCACACGCGGCAGCCCGGACCCGAAAGCCGCCTTTGCCACCATCGAATCCCGCGCCGCGCGCCTGAACCGGCGCATCGATGATCTGCTGCGGCTGGCGCGCTCCGACACCGGCGAGCTGGCCCTTGACCCACAAGAGGTTTCGCTGCCTGACCTGATGCGAGAGATACGGCGCGAAAGCCAATCCGAGATCGACAGCGCCGGGATGGAGGTCGACACACCCGCCCCGCCGGATGTCGCGGTGCTTTGCGATCCGAACTGGGTGCGGCAGGTGATCGTCAGCCTGATCCGCAATGCCATCCGCCATGCCCGGGCGGGCAAGCTGCTGCGGATCACCGCAGAGGCATCGGCCACCGACGTCACCCTGTCGGTCTGCGACAACGGCCCCGGTGTCGCCCCGGAAGATCAGACGCGGATCTTCGACCGCTTTGCGCAAGGCACCTCTGCCACCGCCAACGCGGGCTTTGGTGTCGGTCTTGCACTGGCCAAATGGGTGATCGAGGCACAGGGCGGCGCGATCTCCCTGCAAAGCCCCCTGCCCCACGGCGCGGCGCTCGGCGATGCACCCGGGACGAAAATCGCGGTTCGCCTGCCGCGCAAGACCGATTAGACTTGGCCCCGTGAACAGGTTGCTGATCATCGACGACGATCCGGAAATCACCTCGGCGCTGGCCCGCGGGCTGGCGCTGCACGGCTATGAAACGGAGGCGGAAAACCGCGCTGATCGCGCACTGGAACGCCTGCAGAACGGCCATCACGTCGGCGCCATTGTCGATGTGATGCTGGGCGCGGACAGCGGTATCGACCTGGTGCGCAGCGCCCGTGCCGCCGGGGCCACGCTGCCGATCCTGATGCTCTCGGCGCTGTCGGAGGTCGAACACCGCACCGCCGGGCTGGAGGCCGGGGCCGATGACTATGTGGTCAAACCTTTCAGCTTTGACGAGCTTGTCGCCCGGCTGCGGGTGCAGGAGCATCGCGTTGGCAGCCAGCGGCCGCAACCGGCCCGTCTGCAGGTGACCGACCGGAGGCTGGAAAACGCAACCGATCAGATCACCCTCACCGAACGCGAATTCGACCTGCTGGCGCTGCTGATGCAATCGCCCGAGGCCCCGGTGCCCCGGAACGAGATTTTCGATACCCTCTGGGCGGCGGAAGGCTCCGGTAACGAAAACGTGGTCGATGTCTACATCGGCTACCTGCGCAAGAAGCTGGCAACGTCGGATTTCGGCATGGAAATCAAAACCCTGCGCAACCGGGGCTTTTGCCTGACCGGCAAGCTGCCGGTCCGGGTCGAGCCCTGAGGCGGGCCGCTCGTCACAGCCTTCTCATAAAATAAGAGTCGCTCAACATGTTCTGCTCTGTCACGGTTGCGGCAACGGATACATCCTTTGGAGGAGCCCCTCATGGCCTGGACAAAACCAACACTGCGCGAAATCGCCTGCGGCATGGAAATCAACATGTACGGACCCGGCGAGGACGACGAGCGCGAAACCCTGATCTAACGATCCGCGCGCGGCACCTTCTTGGTGCGGCGCCCCCACAACACCCACTTTTCTCCCTGACCGCTTTTGCGGTTCCCTGATGCGGTGCCTTACCGGCACCGATATCCAAACTGTTGCCGCAACGCCCATCTCTCCAGTCTACGGGATTGCGGCAACACACCTCCCCCTTCACAGATGCACACGCTTTTTCCGAGTGGCTCACACAGATTGGCGATCCGACGCATTAAGGTGAGCGACACTAGCCGATGAATAAGTTAACTTATTGATTTTATTTGTTTTATTATTATGAGCCCGGGTTACCCATGGGTAACCCGGAACCTCATCAAAGCACCCACCCGCGGATGTTACCCACGGGTAACCCACCGCTCTAGCGGATACGCGGCCCACCCTGCAACGCCTCTTCAAAGGCTTTCACCGCCTCCTCCAGACGCGCCTTGGGGATCGTCGCAAAGTCCCGCTCGCTCACGATACGGCACTCCCCTTCCCGCGCAGTGACCTTGGTCTTGCCCACGAAAAACTCGAACTTCTGCTTAGGCGCCGACGCCTCCCGGGACGCGCCTTTCCCGGCCCGCGCAACATCCAGAAACGCCGCCAGCACGCGGTTCTGCGCTTCCGCCGAGGAGCACCCCTGCAACTGACTGCGCAAAGCCTCCGCCTGCTCCGGCGACTTGATCGCCCGCGCCACATCGACACCAAGATTGCGGGCGATGTCCTTGGGCCATTGCACCGCGTCGCCCAGCACCGTCAGCAGAAAGACGAAGTTGCGGATATAGGAGCGCTTGGTCTTGTGCAGCGCGCCATAGAGCCGGTTGACCAGCTCCGCCGGATCCGTCTCCTCAATCCCGTCGTCCTGCGCCGCAGTGATCGCCACCTGCGCCATCTCGGCAAAGGTCAGGTCTTCGCGCACCACGTTCTCTTCAACCATATCGACATAGCGCGCGATCCGCTCCGCCTGCCCCGGCTCAACCCGCGCGACGATGGTGGCAAAGGCCTCCTCGCCCGTCTCGCTCAGCAGCTGCGACAGCGCCGTGAAACGCCGCCAGCCCTTCTTGAGCTGATAGCCGCCATCCGGGCCCACATAGACTTCGACCGGCTCCTTTTGGCCCCGCTCGCGGATCGACGCCTTCAGCTCCTCCATTTCATCGGAGGCCGCGACCGCCTCAAGTTCCAGCCGGTCGCGCGGCAGATCATCGGTGGAGATCTCACCCAGCGCGAGCCGGACCAAAACCCGGCCCTCATCCTGCGCGGCGCGAAACGCCTTGGCGTCCTCGGCATTCTGACGGCGCTGCGCCACCTTCGCCTCCGTGGTTTCCTGCAGGCTGTCGGCCACGTCCCGCACGGCAGCCCCCATGGGCCCCGGTGTACGATCACGTCGCTGACGAACGGCATCTGCTTCCACGGGCGCAAAACCAAATTTATTCTTACTGCTCATTCCGCAGCCTCCTTCCGGCTGTCATGTTCTGTCCAGGCCGCCAGGACCGTCTTGAGAAACTCGTCATAGGCGCGGTCGAAACTCTGCCGCGCGCGCTTCCAGGTCTCGCGGGTCATCTGCCTGTAATCCTGCTCGTAGACCGACATCTGGAACCGCCCCGATTGTTCCACGGCACGGGTCATTTCGATCGGGTTGGCGCAGACGTCCGCGCCGAAGACATTCTGGAAGGCTTCCATCATTGCCGCGTGCAGCGGGTTAGCGGCCTCGAAGCGGGTCATCAGCAAGCGGATATCGGAAAAGCGTTTCGGGAGCGTGATCCCCGCGTCCGCTGCCAGGTCCTGAAAACCTTCCGAAATATCCGCCATCGCATCGCCGAGCTGGCCCAGATAGCTCGTCGTGCTGTCGTATTCCCAATAGCCCGGGCCGGAGGGAATGTAGAGGATGTCCGCCGCAAAGGCCGCGTTCAGGGACTGGTAGCCAATCGCGGGCGGGCAGTCGAAAACGATGATGTCGTATTGGTCATCGGGCAGCTCATCGAGATAGCGCGCAACGCAGCCAAAAAAGCTCCACGCCTTGTGCACGGAGCGGTACTGCGCGCTGGCGAATTCCACGAAAGCGGCATTGGCGCAAGACGGGATGATATCGATGGTTGGCCAGCAGGTGGGCTGGATGAAATCCTGGAACCGCTGCGACCCGATGGAGCGCACGTCATCCGGCAACTCATCAGACGCGGGGTAGGGGCAGTCGTCCGGGTCATCGTAGCCTTCCATGATCCGGTCCGCCTCGCGGCAGAGATCGCGGCACATGATGCCCCAGACCGTGTTCCACTCCTTGACCTCGATGATGCCCATGGAGTGGGTGAGCGTGGCCTGGGGGTCGAAGTCGATGCAGAGCACGCGGTAGCCATCGAGCGCCGCGGCATGCGCCAGATGCTGGGCCACCACGGTCTTGCCAACACCGCCCTTGAAGTTCGAGACCGCCACCCGCATGGCGCGCCCCTTCGGACGCTCGGGCTGTAAGGACCGGCCGCGAAACCGCATCCGCCGGCGCAGCTCATTGATCTCTTCGAGCGAGAACCAGCGCTGGCGACCGTCCTCTTCCGTAAGACCCTGGGGCAGGGACGGGTCCTCGGCCAGCTTCTTGCGCAACGTGTCGGCGGGGACGTCGAACATGAACTGGCTGATCTCCCAGATGGAGAAGGGCCGCAGCTCCTTCACTTCCCCCGGCGAGAAGGTTGCCCTCCGAACGGCGGCCTGCTGAGCGAGGCTGCGTTCATTCATGGTCAGAAGGTCGTTGTGATTTCTCATGGCGCCTCTCGCGTTTTTACCTGCGCCTCCACGAATAACGGGATTTCAGGAATTGAGCAAAAAGAAATTTCTCATTTAGCCAAACGCGCGTTTTTCGGGTTATTCTCCGTATTAGGCAGTCAATACGCGGGGGGCGTCGATTATTTAGGGACAGCCACCCACCTGAATACGTAGATATGGTGTCAGCAGAGGGCCTATAGGGTGACGCTAGGCTGTCACCCTTAACCAATATACCTTTGATTTAAATTGATTTTGGAAAATCCGCAGAAATTCCCGCTATTCGCTTTGTGTTGACAGAAGACGGGATTTTGATGTTCTCTGAGGTCATAGCAGAATCGACCCGCAAGAGGCTGATCTGTGAGGCAGACATATGGCATGAAACAGGATTACCATCCACGATGGAACCGCAGAGATTGACCGGCCCAGAGGCCGGTGTACTGAAATACGATTTGCTGACAGCGCTGTCGGTGGCAGGGCTCAATGGCTCACCGACCCTGCAAACCTCCTTCATGCGGCTGATGGCGCTGGTGACGGCCCGATATAACTGGCGGGCGGATGAGTTCTGCGTCGGACAGCGTGACATGGCGCGGATGTGGTCGGTGAATGAGCGTACGGTGAAACGGGAGATCAAACGGCTGGTGTCTGCTGGCGTGTTGATCTGCAAACGTAGCGGTGTGCGGGGCAGGGTAGGGGCCTACCGGCTGAACTATGGCGAGATCGCCCGATTGTCGGAGCCGTCCTGGTCCCGCGTGGGTTCGGATTTCGAACAGCGCATGCGGGCCCGTTATCGGCAGATAGAGACGAAAGTCATCAAGTTAGAGACGTATTTGCGAGATGAGGAGCGCACGCCTTCCGCCCCGCTGAAGGGATCACCCTGGGGGCGTGCGATGACAGCTGTGGCTGCAGAGCATCCCAACCTCTACGAAGCCTGGTTTGCGCGTTTGACGTTCCTGACCTTTGAGGGCGGTCAGTTGCACCTGAAGGCCCCCAGCGGTTTTATCCAGCGCTATGTCGAGATGCATCACATGCCGGTATTGCTTGGCGCTGTGGAAAAGGAGCTGGGGCCGGTCGACCGGGTCGCCTTCGAAATCTAGGTGGAGACCGGGGCCCGGTCCTTTTGGGGGAGCCTGTTGCGGCAACGGGGCGAACGCCGCCGTATCACACCTCTAGAGGTATACATCAAATATATTTATTGCTGTATAGCTATGTGTGCCATATTATACATCAAAACATATTTCTGAGGTATAACGCATGCGGTTCCATTCCCAGATTGGTATGTCGGCCTATCACGACCTGCTGCGGCTGCTGCGGGATGACGTTGTTTCCGATCTGATCGGAACGCCGGTCGCCGTCACGGTCAAGGGCCGTGTCTTCTGGTACGATAAATACCGTATCGGGGCCAAGATGGGGCAGAAGTACATCGGCCCGGACAGCGAGGATCTGCGGGCGCGGCTCGCGCAGGCGAAAGAACTCAAGGCAGACGCGGAGGCGCGGCGGCGCGCGCGGACCCGGTTGGTGCGTCTGCTGCGCGCCGAGGGCTATACCTCCACCGATCAGCGGACCGGCAGCCTGCTCAACGCCTTCGCCCGGACGGGTGTCTTCCGGCTGGGCGGGACGCTGGTCGGCACGGTTGCCTTTCGGCACTACGAAGGGGAGCTGGGCGTGCAGCTGGGGGTCGATCACTTGGCGCAGACCGGCGACATCGACATCGGCAGTTTCGAGCGGCTGTCTTTTGCCGTGGATGATGTGGTGGAGACGCCTTTGGTGGAGGTGTTCAAATCCCTGGCCTTTGAGCCAGTCCCGTCGCTGGATAACGCACGGACCTGGCGCTGGTCGCAGGGTGGGGGGGAGACGCTGGTGGAATTCCTGATGCCTGCGCATCGCGATGAGGGCGTGCGGGATCTGCCGGCCCTCGGCGTCAGCGCCATTGCGCTGCGGCATCTGGACTACCTTTTGCACGATCCCATTCCGGCGGTCGCGCTTTACCGCTCGGGCGTGCTTGTCCAGATCCCGCGGCCGGAACGGTTTGCGATCCACAAGCTGATCGTGGCGGATCGCAGGGCAGGGGGGCCGGACGCGCAGAAATCCGCAAAGGATCGGGCCCAGGCGGCCTATCTCATCGACGCGCTGCTTGAACTGCGCCCGGATGAGCTCAGCGATGCGTATCTGGCGGCGCGGGCGCGCGGGCCAAA
The DNA here is from genome assembly GCF_015644665.1 of Roseobacter sp. MH60115. GTDB lineage: Bacteria > Pseudomonadota > Alphaproteobacteria > Rhodobacterales > Rhodobacteraceae > Roseobacter. The sequence goes on along the minus strand of NZ_JADOBQ010000008.1, from coordinate 97,794 downwards.
GTGGGTCGCGCGCATCGAGGCGAGCCTTGCCCGCATGCCGCGGACGGCGGATAGTCTTGCGCGCCTGTCCGGGGCGGTCGACGGAGAGGGCACGGGGTGACCGCTGGCAAAAATCGCACTGTTAAGGCAGCGGCAGTGGGCGGGGGGGTCTGAGAAGCCCGCTCTGGCCTCTCAGGGGCGCGGTGTGTGCCGTTCTGACGCGCCGCGACACCGACAGCGGGCGGGTCACGTGATGGCGCGTGACTGCTTTCCCTTGCGTTCGGGGTAGGCGACCCGCACCATCACATCGGCCAGACCGTCATACGCCTTGCCCCAGGCGATGCGGGCCTCATCGGAATAGGCGCTGTCGAGCACGATGCCGAGCATTCTGAACAGTGCCTCGCGCACCTGACCGTAGTGCTGCTCTTCCACACCGTAGGCCAGATGCCGCAGCGCCAGATCCTTGACGACAGGTTCCAGCGCCTCGGAGTTCTGCAGTTGCGACACCACCAGCCCGATGGTGCTCATCAGCTTCATCGCCTGCGAGGACATGTCGGCCAGAAACAGCTCCCGCGTGTCGGGGGCAATGTCGAACAGCGCCTCGTAGAACACGTCCCCCGACCGCTGGAGATCGGAGGACAGCTGCATGTAGGAGGCGCGGATAATGTCGATGTCGTCCTGGGTCAGGTCCATTGAACATGCTCCCCCTTTTTATTCATATGCGGGTCGATCCTGGCATGCCACGTGGCCGCCGGGATGAACACGCTGGCCTCTCCGCCCGGTGCTGAACTCTAGATTTTGCACCTGCGTCGAACAACCTGCAGATCTGCATAAGGGTCCGGCAAAAATGCATGGGGCGGAACACGGCGCGGCGACGACAGGACATGGTGACGGCCCGGCAGATGGGTGCACCTGGCTGGCGCAATACCTAGAAGTCTGAAATCAAATGGAATTTATTGACGTAAGGCGAGATCCTGCACCCGTGCATGACCTGCTTGCAGCGCTGCGGGTTCTGCGCTCACAGATCTGTGAGTATCTCGTCAGACAGCGAAAGCCCGGCCGGTATGGTCCGGCTCATTTGAACAAGTGATTTAATCGGTAAAGCGTCGAGGAGAAACAACGTGCCTGCCCCAATGCCTTTTCACGGGTCTGATTTAAGAGACTGGATCTTCATTCATAATCTGCCCAACTGGTTCGAAGGCCCTCCGAACGGCTGGTTTTATGGACACGGCGGCGACGACGAGTTCAACTATGAATTCAGTCTAGCCAACGGGACCCGCTACGGCTTTACACATCATTACGACGGCGGATCCGGCACCGACCGGATCAACTACAACTGGACCACGCATGATGTCAGCGTGGATTTGTCCAGCGGCGTCGGAGGAATCCACGGCCTGATCGCCCATGTGTACAACCCGGTCACCAGTCACTTCGATCCTACGCCTTACGTCGCACAGGAACGGTACTATTCCATCGAGAACGTGGAGGGTGGCCTGGGGAATGACACGCTGCTTGGGAATGATGTCCAGAACAGGATCTACGGGTCCGATGGCGATGATGTCATCGAAGGGCGCGGCGGGGACGACAGGTTGAACGGCGAAGCTGGTGATGACACGGTCCGCGGCGGGGACGGAGACGACACCATAAGCGGATCGGCGGGTGACGATTCCCTGATGGGGAACGCCGGCAATGATCTGATGTCGGGCGGTGGCGACAACGACACCATGTCCGGCGGCGCCAACAATGACACCATGGAAGGCGGGCATGGCGATGACCGCATGTATGGCGGCAGCGGCAACGATGACATGGACGGCGGCGAGGGCGATGACCTGCTGCGCGGCAACAGCGGCAATGACTGGATGGAAGGCGGTCTGGGCGACGATACGCTCGACGGCGGTTCGGGCATCAACACCGCCATCTATGACACCAGTGGCGTGGCCGGTGACATCATCGTGCAGCTTTTCATCGGGTCCAGCAACGGTGCCCTCGGCCATGATTCCCTGTCTGACATCCAGAACGTCATCGTGCTTGGCGACAGCAACGCAACAGTTGTCGGTGATGCGGATGGTAACCTGTTGATGACGGGATCGGGCAATGACGATGTGCACGGTCTCGAAGGGGACGACACCATCTATGGCAACGACGGGAACGACACCCTGAATGGCTACAGCGAAAACGACTATGTCTCGGGTGGCGATGGGCACGACCTGGCCTATGGCGGGTCCGGCAACGACACCATCAGCGGCGGCGAAGGCAATGACACGCTGTTTGGGGATAGTGCCCATGACATGATCTATGGCGGTGACGGCAATGACGACATCGACGGTGGTGCGGGCTGGGATACCCTCGAAGGTGGCGATGGCCACGATGATATTGAAGGGGCCAGCGGCAACGATAGTATCGAAGGTGGTGACGGCAATGACACCATCGACGCGGGCAGTGGCAATGACACGGTCGATGGCGGCATCGGCAACGATACGATCTTTGGCGGCAATCACCATGACGAGATCAGAGGCCGCACCGGCAATGACTATATTGATGGCGGTTCGGGCAACGACGTGGCCGATGGCGAGGGCGGCAACGACAAACTCGTCGGTCGCGAAGGCGAAGACACCCTGAACGGTGGTTATGGCGAAGATACGTTGGACGGCGGCGACGATGATGACGAGTTGAACGGCGGCCAGGGCGACGATGTGTTGTCTGGCGGCGACGGCTACAATGAGGTGCGCGGCGGTCTGGGCGCGGACACCTTTCACTGGAAAGCCGGAGCCGGTGTCGGCTATGCGGATATCTTTGATTTCGAGCTGGGCACCGATAGGCTGGACTTCGAAGATGGCTTCTTCGCACAGCAAGGTCTGACCCACAGAACCGAGCTGTCTGATCTGCTCACTGTTGTCGGCTATGGGCCGGACACATTCCTTGCCGCCGAGACGGCCGAGGAAGGGTTTCAATGGATTGCCAGATTCCGCAATGTGGATACCGATGCCTTTGCCGCCAAGGTGGAGGATGGCTCGATCCTCGAGTTCGGCGAGGAGGGGGATGGTCCCTTGCCATGGGGGACCCTGTCGATGGAACTGTCGGATAACTTCGTCTTCTGAGATTTCTCCGGTACTGGCCCAGATCTCTCTGCCTTGTGTCTCTGTGTCAGTCTTCTTTACCGGGGATCGGTTGGAACGCGGCGCCCCCCCGCACGCCAACCAAAAAGCGCCGCGCGATCTTTTCGCGCGGCGCTTATTTTCATCTCTTTCAGGTTTCAGCTGTCGAAGGTCGCCATTTCACCTTCCAGCCACTTGCGGAAACTGCGGATCTTTGGCGCATTCCGTCGGCTTTCGGGATAGGTCAACCAATAGGCGCTGCCGTCATCGCAGGTCAGATCGAAGGGTTGCGTCAGCAAGCCCAGCTCAATTTCATCCTGAAAAAAGGCCGGGGTCAGCATGACGACACCGTGCCCGGCAATCGCCGCATTGGCTTCGATCACCTGAGATCCGAAATTCTGCGCGCTGCTGTCCGGCACATCGGCGGCCTTGACGCCCGCCGCCTCGAACCAGATCCGCCACCATGGATCGGATAGCGCGAGGATCGGCAGTTTCAAAAGATCTTCCGGGCGCGAAACCCCGCCAATGGACGCGGCCAGCGCCGGGCTGAGCATCGGGGTGAAGGCGGTTTTCATGATCTTGTGACAGGTGAGACCGGGCCAGTCTCCCCGACCGCCGCGAATCCCTAGATCGAAACCGCTCGCGTTGAAATCGACCAGCGCTTCGCTGACTTCGATGCGGACCGCGATGTCGGGGTTGGCCAATTGAAAGCGGCCCAGCCGCCGGGCCAGAAAATTGGTTGCAAAGGTCGGAATGACGCTGACGGCCAACATGCCCTGGGTTGTGCCTTTTGCTTCGGCGTAGGCGTCGGCGATCATGTCCAGCGAGGCGGTCATCCGGTCCGAAAACCGGGCACCAACGTCGGTCACCTGCACCCCGCGCGGCTGGCGGTGGAAAAGCGAGGCCCCGACGCGATCTTCGAGAACCTTGATCTGATAACTGACCGCCGCCTGCGTCATCCCAAGCTCGGAAGCGGCGGCGGTGAAATTGCCGTAACGCGCCGCCGCTTCAAAAACGCGCACCGCGGCTAGCGGGGGGAGGGGTGTTCGGGTCATCCATAAAACTCATTTATACCTATAGCGCCTGGATTTGTTGGGAATGCGCCGGGTGAAAGGGCATGCTGGTGCCGCGACTCAGTGCAATTCAGAATCCATGGTGCTTGTATGCGAATATATCAAAAACTACTGAAAAAGATAGGTTTTTTACAGAGTATGCGCCGTTTGGAAAAGCGGAATCAGCGACTTTTTGAATGTGATGACCGGCTTCTTGATATGTCTGCGCATATTCGCAAAGACATTGGCTTGGCTGATTGCACGCCGCCGCGCGATCGGCGGTCATTCGGACATCATTGGATTTAAAAATCGACCCGGCGGCGCGCTGCGGATGCAGGTTCTTTGTCCCCTCGCGGTGGCCCGTTCGTGCGTTCGAAAGGCCAATGGAGGGGGGCAAAAGGCCGTAGATGGGTGGTGTCTGCGGAGTGGGTCGGGGCAAGCATCCGGCGTCCGCCTGCCCGCTCAGTTTTCAAAATATGGAAGACAGGCCGCTTGGGTCGGTCGCCGCGCCTGAAAAGGAGGTCACACCCCGCCAGATGGGTCTGAGTGAGCTGCCTATAATCCGGTGGCGGTCAGGGGGACAGAACTGCCGTTGCTTCGATCTCGACCAGCGCCTCATCTTCGATCAGATCGGCAACGACAACCATGGTCATGGCCGGGAAATGGCGCCCCAACACGCTGCGATAGGCTGCACCTACTTCGCTTTGTCGCGAAAGATACTCTTTTTTATCAGTCACATACCACGTAAGCCGGGTGATGTCGGCCGCCGCGCCGCCGGCCTCTTCGACAACCTGCAGGATGTTGCGCAGGGCCTGGGTCATCTGCCCGATGAAGTCATGTGTCTCGAACCTCTGCGCGGCGTTCCACCCGATCTGGCCGCCGACAAAGAGGTGGCCATCATCGGTCAGGACACCATTGGCATAGCCCTTTGCAGGCGCCCACCCGTCGGGATCAATGATGCGGTGTGGCATGGTGTCTCTTCTTATTTGAAAAATTGAAATGTCGGGTCACCTAAGGGTCCTCTTTCAGCCGGAACCGCTGTATCTTGCCGGTCTGCGTCTTGGGCAAGGCTGTGATAAACCGGACGGATCTTGGGTACTTATAGGGCGCGATGGTTGCCTTGACATGCTCCTGCAGCGCCTCTGCGGTGGTCTGATCCGCCGCCACGCCGTCGGCCAGTACGACATGCGCCTCGACGATATGCCCGCGCTCTGGGTCGGGCACACCGATCACGCCGCATTCCACCACCGTGTCATGGGACAGAAGGGCGGCCTCCACCTCCGGCCCCGCGATGTTATAGCCGGAGGAGACGATCATATCGTCATTCCGCGCGGCGAAATGCAGGTAGCCGTCCGCGTCCATCACGAAGGTATCGCCGGTGACGTTCCACCCGTCCTGCACGTAGAGGGACTGGCGTTCGTCCGCGAGGTACCGGCATCCCGTCGGTCCTTTCACGGCCAGACGTCCCGGCGTGCCGGTCGGCACGGGGGTGCCGTTCTCATCGATCAGGCGGACCTGGTAGCCGGTGACGGGTTTCCCCGTGCAGGCCGGTTTGTGGTCGTCGAAGCGGTTGGAGATGAAGATGTGCAGCATCTCGGTCGCACCGATCCCGTCGAGCATGGGTTTGCCAGTCTTGGTCCTCCATTCCTCGTAGACCGGGCCGGGCAGGGTCTCACCGGCGGAGACGGCGGCGCGCAGGCTCGACAGGTCGGCGCCGTCCTCCATGGCGCGCATCATCGCGCGGTAGGCGGTGGGTGCGGTGAAACAGACCGTGGCGCGGTATTTCTCGATGATGTCGATCATGTTCGGCGGGGAGGCGGTTTCGAGCAGGGTTGCCGCCGCGCCAAAGCGTAGGGGAAAGATTGCCAGGCCCCCGAGCCCGAAGGTGAAGGCCAGGGGCGGGGAGCCGACAAAGATATCCTCTGGTACCACGCCCAGAACCTCGCGCGCGTAGCCGTCCGCGATGATCAGCAGATCGCGGTGGAAATGCATCGTGGCCTTGGGATCGCCGGTTGTGCCGGAGGTGAAACCCAAAAGCGCCACATCATCCCGCCCGGTCTCGACCGCGTCGAACTGCACTGGTTTTTCAAGTGCCAGCCGGTCGAGTTCCGCATCGTGGTTGGAGGTGCCGTCGAAGCCCACCACGGATTTCAGGAACCTCGATCCCTTGGCGCAGGCCACCATCTCGTCCATCAGACGGGTGTCGCAGAGCGCGTGGGTGATCTCTGCCTTGTCGACGATCTGGGCAAGTTCGCCCGCGCGCAGCATCGGCATGGTGTTGACCACCACCGCGCCCGCCTTTGTCGCAGCCAGCCAGCAGGCCACCATCGCGGGATTGTTGGCAGAGCGGATCAGCACGCGGTTGCCGGGTTTGATCTTAAGGTCCTCGACCAGCGCGTGGGCCAGCCGGTTGGTCCAGTCGCTGAGCTCCTTATAGGTGCGCCGCCGCCCGTTGCCGATCAGCGCCGTGTTGTCCCCCATGCCCCGGGCGACCACCGCATCGGTCAGTTCCACCGCGGCGTTCAGCCGGTCGGGATAATCGAACCCCTCCAGCAGGAACTCGGGCTGCGCGTCGGAGGGCGGCAGGTTGTCCCGGGCGAAGGTGTCGGTATGTGCGGAAGGCCCCAGCATGGTTCACGCGTTGGCTTCGGGCGGCAGGAAATCGACGTCATGTTCGGCAGAGATGCGCGCGGCTTCCTCGGGGTCGGAGAGGTTGTGCAGCTGGTCGAAGAGGTCCTTGAGCTTGCCCATAGGCGAGACCCAGAAGAGCGCGCGGCAGGGTTTGTCGGACTTGTTGAAATAGCCGTGCGGAATGCCCTTGGGCATGCGGACCACATCACCGGGATAGGCCTTGGACCAGACCCCGTCGAGCTTCAGATCAAGCTCGCCTTCCTGCACGAGGATGAATTCGTCCTGCGTCGGGTGGATGTGTACGGGCACGAAATCGCCCGGGTTCGAATTGGTCTCGAAGGCAAAGGTGGTGTCGCAGATCGCCTTGGGGAAATAGGCCTGACCGAGGATGTTCCATTCGGTGCCGTCAAGGCCCGCGCCGTTTTTGGTGATGCCTTTTTCAAGATCGGTCATGGTATATTTCCTTTCGAGTGAATGGGTTACGTGCCCATGGTTTGACGCGCGATGATCACGCGCTGCACGTCCGAGGCGCCCTCGTAGATGCGCAGGGCGCGGATATCGCGGTAAAGCTCTTCGACCTTCTGACCCTTGCGCACGCCGTCGCCGCCGTGCAGCTGTACCGCGGTGTCGATGACTTTCTGAGCCTGATCGGTGCTGAAGAGCTTGGCCATTGCCGCCTCGCGGGTGACGCGCGGTGCGCCACTGTCCTTGGCCCAGGCCGCGCGGTAGATCAGCAGGGCGCTGGCGTCGATGTCGAGCGCCATATCCGCGATATGGCCCTGCACGATCTGCAGATCGGCCAGCGGCGCGCCTTGCACCTTGCGGGTCTGGATGCGGGTCAGGCTTTCGTCCAGCGCGCGGCGGGCAAAGCCCAGGGCCGCCGCCGCCACGGTGGAGCGGAAGACATCGAGCACCGACATGGCAATCTTGAACCCCGCGCCGCTGTCGCCGATGCGGGCAGAGGCGGGGAGGCGGACATCGGAGAAGCGCAGGGTCGCGAGAGGGTGCGGGGCGATCACCTCCAGTCGCTCGGTCACCTCGAACCCGGGCAGGTCTGCGGGTACGACGAAAGCCGAAAGCCCGCGCGCGCCGGGGCCGTCACCGGTGCGGGCAAAGACCGTGTAGACATCGGCGATCCCGCCGTTGGAAATCCATGTCTTTTCACCGTTCAGGATGTAGCTGTCGCCGTCGCGTGTGGCCGTCATGGTGGCATTGGCCACGTCCGAGCCCGACTGTGGTTCGGTCAGCGCAAAGGCGGCGATGGCCTCGCCGCGGCGCACCTTGGGCAGCCAGGCCTCCTTTTGCGCATGGGTGCCAAAGAGCGTGAGCGCGCCCGTTCCGAGACCCTGCATGGCAAAGGCGAAATCCGCGAGCCCGTCGTGGCGCGCCAGGGTTTCCCGGATCAGGCAGAGCGCGCGCACATCGAAGGCGGGGCCTTGCGGGGCGGCGTGTTCGAGGAATGTTTCCTGTCCCATCGCCGCGACCAGCGCGCGGCAGGCGGCATCGGTGTCGGCGTGGTCGATTTGCCGTGTGGCCCGCGCTGCCCAGTCGTCGATCCACGCGGCGAGGGCGCGGTGCTTGCCGTCGAAGAAGGGCCAGTCGAGAAAGCTCTTGTCTGCCATCAATCCCCCTCGAACACCGGTTTTTCCTTGGCCACGAAAGCGGTATAGGCGCGTTCGAAATCGCCGGTCTGCATGCAGATCGCCTGCGCCTGCGCTTCGGCCTCGACGGCCTGTTCGATCGACATGGACCATTCCTGCGCCAGCATCGTCTTGGTCATCATATGCGCGAAATTCGGGCCTGCAACGATCCGTTCGGCAAGGCTGCGGGCTTCGGTGGTGAGGTCTTCGGCGGGCACGAGACGGTTGTGGAAGCCCCAGGCGTGGCCTTCCTCGGCGCTCATCGACCGGCCCGTGTAGAGCAATTCCGCTGCGCGGCCTTGCCCGATGATCCGGGGCAGTATCGCACACGCGCCCATGTCGCAGCCGGCAAGGCCCACGCGCGTAAAGAGAAAGGCGGTTTTCGCCTCGGGCGTGGCGATGCGCATATCGGATGCCATGGCGATGATCGCGCCCGCGCCGACGCAGATGCCATCGATGGCGGCGATCACCGGTTTGCCGCAATTGATCATCGCTTTGACCAGATCGCCGGTCATACGGGTGAAGGTGAGCAACTCCTTCATGGTCATCCGGGTCAGCGGACCGATGATGTCGTGCACGTCACCGCCGGAACTGAAATTGCCGCCCGAGGAGGCAAAGATCACCGCATCCACATCCTCCGCATAGACCAGATCGCGGAACCAGTCGCGCAACTCCGCATAGCTGTCGAAGGTCAGCGGGTTTTTCCGCTCTGGCCGGTCGAGGGCGATGGTGGCGATGCGGTCGCTGATGGTGCAGTGGAAATGCTGTGGCGGGTTACGCATCGTCGGCGTCCTTTCTGTCAAGCGTCAGGGCGGTGCCCAGATCATCCGCCATGCGGCGGGTGTCGTCCGGGTCCAACCCGCCCAGAAGGTCGCTGACCCACTCTTCATGAGCCGCAGCCTGTCGTTCGAACTCGGCAATGCCGTTCCGGGTCAGGCGCACGCGCGCGGCACGCCGGTCGCCGGGCACCGCCTCGCGCAGCATGAACCCGTCTTCGGTCAGCCGGTCGACGATGCCGGTCACATTGCCGTTGGAGACCATCAGGAGCCGCGACAGCTCGCTCATCTTCATGCCCTTGGGATTGCGGTAGAGCGCCGACATGACGTCGAAGCGGGGCAGGGTGGTGCCGAAGCTCAGGCGCAGGCGTTCGCGCAATTCGGCCTCGACCAGACGGTTGATTTTCAGCAGCCGCAGCCAGAGGCGCAGATGCTCCTTGGAGGCGGGATCGGCGGAGGATTGATCTTGCGGTTTCATATCTCGCCCCCGGACAGGGCCAGGGCGTGGCCATTGACCATCGCGGCCCCGGGAGAGGCAAGGTAAAGCGCGGCAGAGGCGACTTCGTCGGTGGTGATCAGCCGTCCGATGGGGTTGTTGGAGACGACCATTTTGCGGGCGGCCTCCTCATCAAGGTCGCGGCCCTGCATCACACTGTTCACGGCGGCCTCGGCCATGGGCGTGTCGACAAACCCCGGACAGATCGCATTGCAGGTGATCCCCTTGCGCGCGACCTCATGCGCCACCGACCGTACGAGGCCCAGCACCCCGTGTTTCGAGGCCGCATAGGCGGCGATCCGGCCCCCGCCTTTCAGCGCTTGCGTTGAGGCAATGGCAATGAGCCGCCCGCCGTCGGCCATGTCGCGCAGGGCAGCGCGGAAGGTTAGGAAGGTGCCGGTGAGGTTGGTCGCCAAAGTGGTATTCCATTCCTCAAGGCTCACCTCGGTCAGTGGTGCTGCGCGTCCGCTGCCCACATTGGCGATCACCACATCAAAGGGCTGTGCAAAGAGCGCGTCGACGGCGGCCTCATCGGTGATGTCCGCTGGCACGCAGGTCATGCCGCGGCCTGCGTCGGTGTCGTGCAGGGCCTCCGCGCGGCGGCCCGCGATGGTGACGTGATCGCCTGCATCGGCGAAGGCGCGGGCAATGCCCCGTCCGATGCCCGACCCGCCGCCCGTGACCAGAACCCGTCTCATACCGCCCCTCCCATTTCCGCTTCGCGGTCCGCGAGGCGCCAGAGTTGGTCGCGGCCCGCCTCATAGGGCAGGGGCCAGGGCTGTGCCCGGTCGCCGATTTCTGCGCCCGCGTGCAGCGTCCAATAGGGATCGGCAAGATGCGGGCGGGCGAGGCAGACCAGGTCGGCGCGGCCCGCCATCAGGATCGAATTGACGTGATCGGGCTCGTAGATATTGCCAACGGCCATGGTGGCGATGTTGGCCTCATTGCGGATACGGTCGGAAAACGGCGTCTGGAACATGCGCCCGTAGACAGGCTTGGCCTGCGTCGAGGTCTGCCCGGCGGAAACGTCGATGATGTCGGCGCCTGCGGCGGAAAAGGCCTTGGCGATCTCGACGGCCTCTTCGGGCGTGACCCCGTCCGCGCCCGCCCAGTCACTGGCGGAGATGCGTACCGACATCGGCTTGGCCGCTGGCCAAACGGCGCGCATGGCGTCAAAAACCTCCAGCGGATAGCGCAGGCGATTGTCGAGGGGGCCGCCATAGTCGTCGTCGCGCCTGTTCGACAGGGGCGAGATAAACGACGAGATCAGATACCCATGGGCCGCGTGCAGTTCGATCATGTCAAAGCCCGCGCGGTCGGCCATTTCCGCCGCCGCGACGAATTCCGCCTTTACCGCGTCCATGTCATCGCGTGTCATGGCGCGGGGCACGGCGTTCTCCGCCGACCAGGGGATCGCCGAGGCGGAGATCAACCCCCAATTGTCACGCGCCAGTGGCCTGTCCATGCCTTGCCACGCCACATTGGTGGAGCCCTTGCGGCCCGAATGGCCAATCTGGCAGCAGATCTTGGCCCTCGTTTCCGCGTGCACGAAATCCGTCAGACGCCGCCATGCGGTTTCATGGTCGGGGGCGTAGAGACCGGGGCAGCCGGGGGTGATCCGGCCCTTGGCCGAGGTACAGGTCATTTCCGTATAGATCAGCCCGGCCCCGCCCTTGGCGCGCTCGGCATAGTGCACGAAATGCCAGTCGGTCGGACAGCCCTCGGCGGCCTTGTATTGCGCCATTGGCGAGACGACGACGCGGTTTTCCAGCGCCATGTCGCGCAGCTTGAAAGGCGCGAACATCGGCGCGCGCACCGGAGTCTCCGGCCCGCCGGCCTGGGTCTGGAACCAGCGTTCGGCGCTTTCGAGCCACTCCGGATCGCGCAGGCGCAGGTTTTCGTGGCTGATCCGCTGGCTGCGGGTGAGCAGGGAATAGTTGAACTGCACCGGGTCGAGGCCGAGGTAACGCTGCACCTCTTCGAACCACTCCAGCGAATTGCGCGCCGCCGATTGCAGGCGAAGGACCTGAACCCTGCGTTCCTCCTGATAAAGGGCAAAGGCCTCGGCCAGCGTGTTCTTGGTGGTGACGTAGTCGGCCAGCGCAATGGCGCTTTCCAGCGCCAGTTTCGAGCCCGACCCGATGGAGAAATGCGCCGAGGCCGAGGCGTCGCCCATCAGCACGACGTTCTCATGGCTCCAGTTTTCGCAGAGCACCCGGGGAAAGTTGATCCAGGCCGAGCCGCGGATATGGTTCGCGTTGGTCATCAGCGCATGGCCGTCCAGGTGGTCTTTGAAGACCTCTTCACAGACCGCGATGCTTTCCTGCTGGCTCATCTCGCCAAAACCATAGGCGTTCCACGTGTCTTCATCTGTCTCGACAATGAAGGTCGCCGTATCTGCATCGAACTGGTAGGCGTGTGCCCAGAGCCACCCTTTGTCGGTCTCTTCGAAGATGAAGGTGAAGGCATCGTCGAATTTCTGACGGGTGCCTAGCCAGACAAACTTGCAGGCGCGCATCTCGATGTTCGGCTTGAAGTGATCGGCAAACTCGCTGCGCGCGATGGAGTTCAGCCCGTCGGAGGCCACCACCAGATCGTAGCCTTTGGCAAATTCCGCAACGCTGTCGATGCTGTGTTCGAAGACAAGGGTCACGCCAAGCTCCCGGGCGCGCGCCTGCAGCAGAAGCAGCAGGCGCTTGCGCCCGATCCCGCAGAACCCGTGCCCGGTGGAGAGCTGTTTGCTGCCCCGGTAGAAGACCGCGATATCGTCCCAATAGGCAAAGTGATCGCGGATCGCCTTTGCGCTGGTGGGGTCGTTCTGCATCAGGTTGTCGAGGGTTTCGTCCGACAGCACCACGCCCCAGCCAAAGGTATCATCGGGCTTGTTGCGCTCAAAAACAGTGACATCCGCGTCCGGTTGGCGCAGTTTCAGCGATATCGCGAAGTAGAGACCCGCAGGCCCACCGCCGAGACATGCGACACGCATGAGCATCCCCTTTGCAGAAATCCGATTGCTGGTAGGGTAGGCGGGGGGTCAGACTATTTCAAGTCTGAAATTTTAAGCTTGAAATAAAAGCGGCGCGACCATAGGAATTTGGCGAACAGGAGGCCCATGTTCATCACCCCGCGCAGAGGAAAGGCCCGCAGATGACCGATGCCTATGATCCGGAAGACGATGGTGCCAAGATGTCCTTTTCCAAGGACATGAGCTATGGCGATTATCTGGGGATGGACGGCATTCTCGGGGCGGCCAGGCCGCTGTCCAATGCCCATGACGAGATGCTGTTCATCGTGCAGCACCAGACGTCGGAGCTGTGGATGCGGCTGGTCTTGCATGAATTGAGTTCCGCGCGTGCGCTGATGCTGCAGGGCAGGACACAGGAGGTTTTCAAGATGCTGTCGCGGGTCGCGCGCATCTTTGAGCAGCTCAACAACGCGTGGGATGTGCTGCGCACCATGACGCCGAGCGATTACACCGCCTTTCGCGAGGATCTGGGTCAATCCTCGGGGTTCCAGTCGCATCAATACCGGCTGATCGAGTTCATCCTCGGCAACCGCAACCGCGCGATGATGAAGGTGCATGAGCATCGCACGGAACTGCACCGGATGCTGGACTATGAGCTGACGCAGCCCTCGCTTTACCATGTGGCGCTGCGGCTGTTGGAAAAGGAGGTGGGCGCGACCTTTGACCCGGCGATTTTCCACATGGACACGCCGCATGCGCCGGACCCGGCGGTCATGGATGCCTGGACAACGGTCTACAGGGATCCACATGCGCATTGGACGCTTTATGATCTGGCGGAAAAACTGGTTGATCTCGAAGATTACTTCCGGCGCTGGCGGTTCAACCACGTGACCACGGTGGAACGGATCATCGGGTTCAAACGCGGCACCGGCGGTACCAGTGGCGTGAAATACTTGCGCCGCATGCTCGAAGTGGAGTTATTCCCCGAGCTGTGGCACCTGCGCGGAGGATTGTGATGAGTTTGCCGAAAAAGCACCTGTTCGAGATGCCCGAGGGCGTGATTTACCTCGACGGAAACTCGCTGGGGCCGCTGCCCAAAGGGGTCGCGGAGAAGGTGCAGCAGGCGGTTACTGACGAGTGGGGGCAGGCGTTGATCCGCGGCTGGAACGGCTGTGGTTGGATGGACCAACCGGCGCGCGTGGGCGACATGGTGGGGCGTTTTATCGGCGCGCCCGCAGGCAGCGTCGTCATGGGTGACACGCTCTCGATCAAGGTGTTCCAGGCCCTGTCTGCCGCGCTGGCGATGCGTCCGGACCGCCGGGTGATCCTGTCGGACACCGGCAACTTTCCCACCGATCTTTACATGGCCGAAGGGCTCATCCGGCTGAAGGACGCCGGGTACGAGCTGCGCAAAGTGGCGCCTGAGGATGTCGCGGACGCCGTGACCAGCGATGTCGCGGTGGTCATGCTGACGGAGGTGGATTACCGCACCGGGCGCAAACACGACATGGCGGCCATCACCAAAAAGGCGCAGGCCGCGGGCGCGGTGATGATCTGGGATTTGGCGCACAGCGCGGGCGCGTTGGAGGTTGACGTTACCGAGGCAGGGTGCGAATTCGCGGTTGGTTGCACCTATAAATATCTCAACGGCGGTCCCGGCGCGCCGGCGTTCATCTACGTGCGGCCGGATTTGACAGAGCAAGCGGAGCCAGCGCTGTCGGGCTGGCTGGGGCATAGCGCGCCCTTCGCATTTGATGTGACCTACACGCCCGCGCCCTCGATTGAACGGATGCGCGTGGGCACACCGCCGGTGCTGCAGATGACCGCTTTGGAAGAGGCACTGCGGCTTTGGGAAGACGTGGAGATGGCGGACATCCGCGCCGCCTCTCTGGCGCTTTCGGAGCAGTTCATCGCAGAGGTGGAAGACCGCTGCCCGGCATTGAGCCTGATCAGCCCGCGCGAGGGCGCGCGGCGCGGCTCGCAGGTGTCTTTCGCGTTCGAGCACGGCTATGCCGCCATGCAGGCGCTGATTGATCGCGGCGTGATCGGCGATTTCCGCGCGCCCGATGTGATGCGGTTCGGCTTCACGCCGCTCTATCTGGATGCGTCCGATGTGACCGCGGCGGTGGAGATCCTCTCCGACGTGCTGGACAACAGGCTGTGGGATGATCCGACGTATACGGCGGCCAAAAAGGTGACCTGAGAGGTCCGGGACCTGTCCATTTCTGGACTGCGTCGCCGTCCTGAGAAGATCGAAGACCGCCAAGACTGGGACAGGAACGCTCGCGGTTCAGGCATGGAAATTGCAAGTCGCGACGCTTCTCCCGATCAGGACATGGGCGGCGCGCAGGCAATGAGAAAAGGGTCGGTGGGAGCGTCGGGCGCGCAGGTAGAGAGCACGGGACGGTGCGTCACGACCCCTGCGCGGGAAACGCGGCGCGAATGGCGGTGCACATGGCCTCAAGGGCCGCGTTCTCCGGGGAGGTCGCCTTGGACAGAACAAGCTTCGACACCGGTGTCGGTCCGAAGGCCATCCCGTTGCTGATGTCGACCAGGCCCGGGGCGAGCGACGACCGTCCGAGCAGACCCACCGCGATCCCGGCTTCGACCGCGGCAATGACGCCTGAAACGCTCTGGCTGGAATAGACAACGCGGTAGGGCTTCCCCTGTGCCTCCAGCGAGGCGATGGCGGCGTCGCGCCACCAGCACTCATTGTCGAAGAGGGCAACCGGCAGCGGATCGGTGGTGGCGTGATCGCGTGTGGCGGAGGATACCCAGCACGTCGGGTCCTCCATCAGCAATTCCTCTCCCGCAGCCTGCGCTTCAACCTCATAGACCGCCAGATCGAGCGCACCTTTCCGCAGGGCCTCGGGGAAGGCGGAGCTCATCGCGCAGACGACATCCAGTTCGACACCGGGCTGGGCACGACTGAAATCCGCGACAATGCGGGCGAGCCTCTCGCGCCCATGATCATCGGGCACGCCCAGCCTGATCTTGCCTTCGACCGGCCCTTTTGCAATCCGTTGCAGGGTGGCATCAAGGCGCGCGGCGACATCTATGGCAATCGGCAGCAGGGTCTTGCCGACCTCGGTGGGCACGACACCCCGGCCGTGCCGTTCGAACACCGGGTGGCCGAGGATCTGCTCCAGCCGCTTGACCTGGATGCTCGTGGCCGACTGCGACCGGTGAATGCGCGCGGCACCCTCGGTCACGCTCCCGGCCCGGGCGACGGCGACAAAGGTCCGAAGGAGATCGCTATCCAGATTTTCCATTCGATTTTCCGATAGGTGATATCAAAACTATGCGTTTCATATATGCTATTCGGTGGATTTAGTCTACGGCCTCAAAGGAGACGCCGATGATCGACCAATCGATACCAACCCGGAAATTCACGCGCCGGCAGGGCATCCTGCTCTTTGGGGCTGCGCTGGCAGGGGGCGCAAGTCTTCTGTGGCCGGGCCACGCGCTGGGGGCCGCAGCCTTTGTGTTCTGGGGGCTCTTGTCCGTCGCCCCCATCGTCATTCCGGGCATCTTTCTGGCGGCATGGATCATCGCGAGCGGCGCAGACACGCGGATCGCGGGCGTCTTTGAGGCCAGAATGCTCCGGGCGGTGATGGCCGCATCGCTGATCGGGGCCATCACGCCGGTCTGCGGTGTCACCGTGCTGCCAATGATGGTGGGGTTGCTGGCGGCGGGCGTGCCGCTGGCCCCGATCATGGCGTTCTGGCTGTCCTCTCCGATCACCGACCCGGCCATGCTGGCGACCACAGCGGCAACACTCGGGATGAGTTTCGCAATCGGCAAGACCGTGGCGGCCTTTGGCATCGGGGTCTTCGGCGGCGGTGTCACGGCGCTTTTTTCCGGGCGCGCTTGGGCACAATCCGCATTGCGCAGCCGGGGGATTGCGCAAAGCCTGGCCCGGTCCCGCTGTGGCGACGACCGCCCGTTCGCGCCGCAGGTCTGGAAGACAGCGGACCGCCGGGCGGCGTTCGGGGCCCAGTTCCGCGCGACATCGCGTCTGATCCTGATCTGCCTGATCCCCGCCTTCGCGGCAGAATACGCCCTCAACGCAGCGCTCACCCCGGGGTCGCTTGCCGCCTATGTCGGCGAGGATCAGTGGTGGGCAATCCCGGCGGCGGTGTTTGTCGGCGCGCCCGCCTATATCGACGGCTACGCGGCCCTGCCCCTGACCCGTGGTCTGATCGACAACGGCATGTCGCAAGGGGCGGCGATGGCATTCCTGATCTCGGGCGGGGTGGTCAGCATCTGGGGCGCCATGGCGATCGCGCCGGTTCTGAAGCCGAAACCGTTCTTTCTTTATCTGGTGCTGGCAATCCTCGGGTCGCTGGGGGCCGCGTATGTCTTTGAGTGGGTTGTCTGAAAGCCGCTCTGCCACATGCGACGGCCTCAGCGAGACTGTAGAGGTCTGATCGCCCCTTTCCCAAACCCGTTCCGCCTCGGCGTCTGCGTTCTACGCTGATTTTTGTCCTGCCCGGTCGCCCCGGACGCCCCCTGGCGTCGGTCGTGTCACATCAGGGTCAGTGAAACCACTCGACCCGAGACACGGACAAAAGGACCCCATAATGTCGACATTCGATCCATCCGCCCTGCAGACGGCACCGGACAAAGCGATTGACACCTTCTTTGCAACATCACCCGCGCCCGCCGTCGTGATGGAGATTGCGCGCGGCGGGGTGTCCGTTGCCACCGCCCGCGGCACCGCAGACGAAAGCACGGGCGAAGCCGCCACCACGGATCACCAGTTTCAGGTTGGCTCCCAGACCAAGATGATGACCGGCGTTGTCGTTCTGAACCTTGTCGCCGAGGGGCGGATCGATTTCGACGCCCCGCTGAGCGATCAGATGGATATTGCTGGGCTGGAAGGCATCGCAAACATCGAGACCGTCACCGTGCGCCAGCTGCTGGCCAACCGCTCCGGCATCCCGGATTTCGACACGATACCGGGGGAGGAGGGGCTTCCGGCTTTCATCGAGATTCTCCTGGCGGATCCGACACGCCCTCTGCTTCCCGATGCGTTGCTGCAATTGACGTCGGACCATCCGCGGTCTTTCGCGCCCGGGCAGGCCTATGAATACTCCAACACGAACTTCCTGCTGTTGCAGAAGCTGGTGGAATCGGTGACCGGGCAGGAATTCGGGGCCGTGCTGGATGCACAGATTTTCGCGCCATCCGGAATGACCAACAGCAGCCTCGGCCCGCACAACGGGTCCGAGACGATGCTGCACTCCTACACCGATCTCGGTCTGGGTCGGGACATCGAGGTCACCGACGTGCCGATGCATTTTGGCGCGGCGGGGGGCGTGGTGTCGACGACCGGCGACATGATCCGGTTTCTCGATGCGCTGCTGGTGTCCAAGACCTTGCTGCCACCGGAGCAGCTCGCCGAAATACTCGATTTCCGCGCGCCGGATGGCACACCGGACCTGAACGGTGAAAGCTATGGGCTCTCCTCCGGGATCGTCTTCGGGCAGCAACTGATCGGCTTTCAGGGCGGGACGCTGGGCACAAACACCGCGACGTTCCTGCATGTCGAAAGCGGGACGATCATCTCCGTTGCGGCCACCCATTCCAATGCCGAACCGATTGACCTTTTCGTGCAGGCCTTTGCCGCCATCTTCAAGGATGACCACTGGGCACACTTCGACCCGGAGGCGGACACCTTCGAGATCGCCGGATCGGCTGCCGAGGTATCCCTGAGCGAGGGGGTCGATGTCACCGGTCACCCCCAAACAGTTCTGGAGCTGGATGGCGCAAAGCTCGCCTTCGAGGGCGCATTGGAAGACTTCGACACCGGCAGGATCAGTTTCGAGGATGGCTCCACCCTGTGGGTGGGCTCTGGCGGGCGGGATTATTTCGATGTTCTGCGCAGCGCAGAGGATGCTGCCAACGCGGACAACCAGCTGCTGGGATTGGAGGGCAACGACTATCTGAAAGGCGGTTTCGGCGATGATCGGATATCGGGCGGTGAGGGCCGAGACTATCTGCTGGGACGCGCGGGGGATGACAGTCTCGACGGGGGTGAGGGTCGCGACCTTCTGAAGGGCGGTGAGGGCAACGACATGCTTTCAGGTGGCGCTGGCAACGATCTGTTGCGCGGCGATGACGGCGACGACCGCCTGGATGGCGGCACCGGGCGTGATCAGCTGTCCGGGGGTGCGGGTGACGATCTGCTGACCGGCGGGGCGGATCGCGACCACCTGCGCGGCGGGGCGGGCGATGACACGCTGGACGGCGGGCGCGGCAACGATCTTCTCTGGGGCGGGCAGGGGGCGGATGTTTTCGTCTTCCAGTCGGACGCCGGGCAGGACCGCATTTTTGGCTTCAACCCGGAAGAGGACGTCCTGGACTTCTCAGCAACTGGCTTGGCGTTTGACGATCTGACCATCGACGCGCGCGGGCGCGGCTTTGTGCAGATTTCCTACGGAGAGAGCGAGATTGACCTCTTTCTTGCATCGCCCTGCGAATTGACCGAAGACGCCTTCGTTTTCTGAGCCCTGAACGACCGGGGCATCACCAGGCCGTTTTCCGGGGGCGCAAGGTCCCCGGAAACCACCGCGCCGAAAGATGAGAGTGACATGGACCCAACTCAGGGCATATCCGATCTGGAGACCTGGCGTCTCGCGCTGTCTGTCGGGCTGCTGATGATATCGGCGTTCTGCGCGCATCTGCTGCTTTTGCCGGGCCCCTTCCGGCGGACCCGCCTGCCGCTGGGGCTGTTCTTTCTGTCGAACGTGTTTCGGCTTCTGGCCCTTCCGGCGGAGCATCTTCTGCCCGGGGATGGCATCTCGGTCCTGGAGATTGCGCTGGAACTGATCGAGGTGCCGATGAGCATGGTTCAGCCCTTCCTGCTCTGGCTCTACGTCCGGCGGCTCACATTTGATCCGACCGTGGTGAAAGTGCCACTTCGGCTGAGATGGCACCTCTTGCCGGTTGTCTTTGCCTGTGCGGTATATCTCTTTGTGTTGGCGCAACAGATTGCCCTTGGTCATCCTGTTCTTGGTGCGCGCGCGCAAAGCCTGCAGGGCGCGGCAGTTGCCTGTCTCTGGGCCGCGACCATTCTTTTCTACGCACTCCTTCCTGCCTACGCCGGTCTGACACTCCGGCGTCTGCTCATCTACAGGACGCGGTTGAAGGATCTCTACGCCAGCACGCTCGGGCGGGAGCTTCGATGGATTTGGTGCCTGACCGGGGCCGTTACGCTGTTCTGGACCTTCAACCTGTTGGGCATCCTCGCGGAGGCAATCGGTGGCTGGACGTGGTTTGTTGCCTCCGAAGGGTCATTCTACGTCAGTGCCTTTGCGCAGATCGCACTTTTGTGGGCGATCGCGATCTGGGGTACCCGCCAGCAGCCCGGCATACGCAGCCCTGCCCGCGCCGCCGAAACGCGCACTACCCCTCAGGCGGAATTCAGGAAATACGGCAAATCCGGGCTTGATCCGAGGACACTTGCCCGGATTGCTGCCCGGATCGAGACGGCGATGACTCGTGATCAGCTCTATCAGAACCCGGATCTGTCCCTGTGGGATCTTGCCGACAAGGTCGGGGCCAAGCGACACTATGTCTCGCAGGCGCTGAATGAAGAGCTGGGGCGCAGTTTTTTCGACTATGTGAACAAGCACCGGGTTGAAGCCGCAAAGGCGCAGCTGCGATCAACCGATGATTCCATCCTCGCGATCACTTACGACGTCGGCTTCAACTCGCGGTCGGTGTTTTACCGCGCCTTTCGGGACGAGGTCGACATGACCCCGTCGCAATACCGCAAGAGCGGACCGGGTGAAAAGCAACAGCAGCCTCAATGACCGCCCCGCGTGAGCGGTTGCGTTTGATCCTGCCGGAGCAGGTGGCTTCAACGGCCGTCTGTTTTTCGCACATCCGGTGGTGCGGTGGTGCCGGTTTCGTGATGAGAGGTCGGTGACTATGTCACCGAAGCCTGCCGCCTGTCTGTGGGATAGAGCGAATAGTCAAGTGAAGGAGATATCCAATGCAACTCTCAAGAAATCTCGGGACAGCAGATCGTGTGATCCGCCTTGTCGGTGGTGCGGCACTGGTGGTTCTGGCGCTCATGGGGACCATCGGGCTCTGGGGCTGGGTCGGTCTTGTGTTCGTGGCCACCGCCTTTGTGAACTTCTGCCCGATCTACCGCCTCGTCGGTCTCAAGACCTGTTCGGATTGCTAGGCGCCTGCGCCCTCGGGACACGTTGAAACAAACGGCTTAGCCTGTCAAAGATGCGGCATTCATGGATGGTGCATCATGACACGGACCGGCAACAGACATCATAGGCCAAGGGCCCGGGGCAGGGCCGATGCAGGTCGTGCCCGATGACCGGCCAGGGCACACCCTGGGTCGAGCGGTTTCCCGGCCTCTCCCGCCTTGCGCCGGATACCAAGGAGTTGCTGCTGTCGCAAAGCGGCCTTGTAGAGGTGCCGCCCAAAACGGTCATCTTCGGACCCGGCAAGTCGCCCGAAAACATGCTGTTCCTGCTGGAGGGCACGGTGCGGGTGCAGCAAGTCTCCGACACGGGCCGCGAGATCGTGCTCTACCGGATCCATGCAGGTGAGAGCTGCGTGCTGACCACGGCCTGTCTGCTGGCCTATGAGGATTATTCCGCCGAAGGAATTGCGGAGACCGCGGTACGGGCGGTGGCTGTGCCACGCCGGGTGTTTGACGACCTCGTGAGCCGGTCGAAAGCCTTTCGCGAGTTTGTCTTTGCAGCCTTCGCCAAGCGGATCACCGATTTGTTCCTGATGGTGGACGAGGTGGCGTTCCAGCGGATGGATGTGCGCCTTGGTCAGCGTCTCCTCGCGCTGGCGGATGCGGCGGGCGCGATTGCGACCACGCACCAGAAACTCTCGGTGGAGCTTGGCACCGCCCGCGAGGTGGTGTCGCGGCAGCTACAGGAATTCCAGCGGCGCGGCTGGGTGCAGCAATCGCGTGGCAAGGTCACGATATGCGACAGACCCGCGCTGGAAAATCTGGTGGAAAACCACGGATAGGGTAGGCTGTCGGTGACAATGTCACTGAGATCCGGGCGGCGGCTGGGTAAAATGCTCTCAACATCTGCGCGACCCCCGTCGCAGGACCCATCGAAACACGGAGCCGCTCCGAATGCTGATCGAAACAGAGTTCACCCCCATACAATCGCTTGCAGGCGGCGTGCTGATTGGCACGGCGGCCGTGCTGCTCATGGGTCTGATGGGCCGCATCATGGGGGCCACGGGTGTTCTGACGGGCCTGATCGTGCCGCAAGGGTGGCCGGACTGGTCGTGGCGCGCCGCCTTGATCCTCGGCATGATCAGCGGGCCGATTTTTGTCTTTGCGCTGACCGGGCAGATGCCGGCGGTGCAGGTGCCGGTGAGCCTGCTCATGCTGATCATCGGCGGCTTTCTGGTTGGGGTCGGCGTCACCTATGGCGCGGGCTGCACGTCCGGGCACGGGGTCTGCGGTATGGCGCGGCTGTCGCCCCGGTCGATTGCAGCAACGGTAACCTTCATGGTCGCCACCGGTGTGACCGTTTTCATCATTCGACATGGGATTGGAGGATAGGGGATGAGGCTGCTGGCAAGCTACGGTGTGGGTCTGATCTTTGGGATCGGCATTGCCATCTCGGGCATGGCGAACCCTGCCAAAGTCACGAATTTCTTTGACGTTGCCGGGATCTGGGACCCGAGCCTTGCCTTTGTCATGGGCGGCGCGCTGATCGTCACTTTCATCGGGTACCGGCTGGTGCTGCGGCGGTCCGCACCGCTGCTGGCCCCCGCTTTTCAGCTCCCCAAACGGGCGGATCTGGACGCGCGCCTGTTGCTTGGCTCCGCGGTCTTTGGCGTCGGCTGGGGGATCGCGGGTTTTTGTCCGGGTGGTGCGCTGCCAGCGCTTGGGACCGCCAGGATTGAAGTGTTTGTCTTCGTCGCGGCGCTTGTCTGCGGGATTCTGGTCGCTAAAGCGGTTCAGCACCGCGCGGCCCTCCGGCACAGCGCTGCGTAACGCGCCCTATGGCAGCAGACCCGCCGACCTTTTGCACGACGGCCAGTCGTGGTGTTTCAAAAGCCTTGGCCAAGGGTCGGAGGCAGACAGATGGGCGCATGTAGACACGGCTGGGGTGGCTGTGATCAGCACGGGCCGGAGCGGTGGAGCTGTGTCTGGCCCTCGTCTTTTTCTTTTGTCGACGCCGAAGACAAGCGGCGTCTATGGTGCCCTCTTGCTGCGGGCAATCGCATCGGTCGGTCCCATGGCCAGGACCGGATTGCAGGCAAATGCATCCTTGTTCAATTATTAATGTTCCTGTAATGTTCTGTTTTAAAGCGACGTGTTTTACAGGGAGAGGTGCACCGATGATCAAGGGAAGCTGTTGCTGTGGGGCGGTGAAGTTCGAGCTTTTGGCCGAGCCCTCGATGATGGGCACCTGCCATTGTTCGAGGTGTCGCAAGCTGGGGGCGAGCGTGATCGTTTTCATCAAGAAAGACGATTTGAAATGGGTTCAGGGCAAGGAACACATCGCCGTTTTCCAACCTGTCGAACCCTATAAATACAACAGATGCTTCTGCAAAACCTGTGGTACCTCCTTGGGTGAAATCCTGTCCGAGGATGACAGTTTCCCGATTGCGGCAAATGCGCTGGATGGCGATCTGGCGGTGACAAACCGGTTTCACGAGTTCGTGTCGGAAAAGCCGTCCTGGTACGATATCTGCGACAACGCCAAACAATTTGACGGGCATCCGACCCCGTCGTGACACACGGACGCGCGCGGTAACGGGGCGCGACAGGGTATTGTCTAAACTGTGGCTAAAAATCGAAGTGCATTCCGGAGATCTGCGTACCGCTTCTTAACCGACCTGCGCCAGAAATGGATGTGATCACGCATTCGAGAGCTTTGATATGGCTGCTGAAACTCCGTCCGTAGAAGCTGGACCAGGTTCATTTCTGAGAAAGTCCATGTTTTCGTTGGCCGCATTGGTCGGGTTTGTCTGCGCCATTGTTTTCGGGGTTCATCTGCTGATCGACAGGGCGATCAATCAGGCGATCAAAAGCCACGCGGACATGGACGCCATGACATGGGCCAGGGAGCTTAACGCGAATCTGCTGGCGTCCGACGGGGCGCTGAGCTCCGGGATGCTGACCGAGGATCAGAAGGCCGTGATCGATGCGGCTATTAAGTACGGCAAGGTCTACGCGTTCATCGTCTATGACACGAAGGGCCGGATGGTCTACTCCTCGGATTACGGTGCCCCTGATCCGGGCGCGGACCGCCCGGTCAACCAAACAGCACAGGAGGTGGTGACGTCCGGCACGTCGAATGTGCAGGTGCTGCAACGCATGAGCCCCGCCGGCGACCAATCCGTTTTCGTCGATGCCTTTGTACCCGCAAAAGGGCAGGACGGCAGGGTTATCGGCGCCGTTCAGGTCTATCTGGACAAATCCGAGATCGCTACTTTCTACCACAGCTTCCTGGACTGGATCGGGTTGTTGCTGCCGGTCGTTTGTGCGGTGATCTATGTTGTGCCGTCGGTTGCCTTCGTGATGAAGCGCGAGCAGGCTTTTGCCCGCGGCGAAGACGTCCGCCAGCTGTCGCGGTATGACGCGCTGACCGGGGCCCTGAACCGTCACACCATGAGCACGGAAGCCAAGAAACGCTTTGCGGATCGTGGGCAAGACACACAGATCGGTGTGTTCTTTCTGGATATTGATAAATTCAAGACCGTCAACGACACCCACGGGCATGAGTTTGGAGATGCCTATCTCAAACACATCGCCTCCATCCTGATCGCCAGTGTGCGGGAAACCGACCTGGTAGGGCGTATGGGGGGCGATGAGTTTGTTGTCTGCTTTCCCGATGCCTGTCTCGATCTGCTGGAACGGGTGGGTCAGAAGATGATGCACGCGGCCAACCAACCCTTTGAATACAAGGGCAAGACCATTCAGGGGAGCCTGAGCATTGGTGCTCATCTTGCAGATCCGGATGAAAGCGGGCCGGAAGCGTTGCATGCCGCTGACTTGGCGCTTTACCATGCCAAATCGACTGGGCGAAACAAAATGCAGGTTTACTTCAAGGCCCTGGATACGGCCCTGCTGCGCCGGTGTGAGGTCGAAGCGCGGATGCGGCAGGCGTTCGACAGGAATGAGTTTGAAGTTCACTTCCAACCGCTGTCAAAACCAAGTGATGGATCAATCATCGGGTTTGAGGCCCTGTTGCGTCTGAATGGCGCCGATGGGGCGCCGATCTCTCCAACGGAGTTCATCCCGATTGCTGAGGAAACCGGGATGATCCAGGCTCTGGGGATGCGCACGCTGAGGCAGGCGATTGAAACGGCAAAAACCTGGCCGGATGATATCTTTCTGTCGGTCAACCTGTCGCCAGCGCAGTTCCAGAAGGGTGATCTGGTCTCAGAGATAGAGGCGCTTCTGACCGAGCTGGCATTCCCGGCCGGCCGTCTTGAGCTTGAGGTCACCGAAAACCTTCTGATGGCCGATGAGGAGCGGGTGTCCGCGCAACTGGTCGGGCTGAAGCGCATGGGTATTTCCATCGCGATGGATGATTTCGGGACCGGGTATTCAAGTTTGGGGTATCTGTGGAAATACGACTTCGACAAGCTGAAGATCGACCGGGTGTTTCTGGAAGGATTCGAGTTCGACAACCTGCGATATCGCGAAATCATCGAAACCATCGTCACCCTTGGCCATAAAATGGGCATGCAGGTCACGGTGGAAGGGGTTGAAAACGAAGCTCAGACCGAAATGCTGGATGAGTTTGCATGCGATCAATATCAGGGCTTCCTGATTGGCAAACCAATGCCCGCGGCGCAGGCATTGGAGACGATAAATGCCGAGCGCCCTGGAGAAACATCCGCCGCCTGAACGCAATGGGCTGGTTGCATTGACGGTGTCTCCCGCGCGGTGACGCGTGCCCGTACCGATAGGAAGCTCGAAGGTAACTGCGCGACCGGTCTTGCTTCAGGCTCTTTCCAGCCAATTCCTGAACCTGCGGTCCCCTCGAAGCGCCGCGCAGAGTCTGGGACTTTGGCGTCAGTTGAACGCCATACAATAAAATCGTTGACAGAACTTGTTATCGGTAACATGTTATCGGTAACAAGCGTCTGGCATACGTCATATCTGCCGCAGGGGGAGAATTCATGACCGATTTGTTTTCACTGAACGGCAGCAGAGCGGTGATTACCGGCTCGTCTCAAGGGATCGGCTTTGCGCTGGCCCGCGGACTGGCGGAGGCTGGTGCCGAGATTGTGCTGAACGGTCGCGACACTGCGAAGTTGGATAAGGCTGCGGAAATACTGCGCGGCGAGGGCGCCACGGTCCATACGCTTGCCTTTGATGCCACCGACCATACCGCCGTACGCGCCGCCATCGATGGGTTTGAGGCAGACATTGGGGCGCTTGACGTGTTGGTGAACAATGCCGGCATGCAGCACCGCGCGGAGCTGGAAAACTTCCCGGCGGATGCTTTTGAAAAGCTGCTGCAGACCAATATCGCAAGTGTCTTTCATGTAGGCCAAGCGGTCGCGCGCCATATGATCGGGCGGGGCAAAGGCAAGATCATCAACATCGCCTCGGTTCAAACCGCCCTGGCCCGTCCGGGCATCGCACCTTACACGGCCACAAAAGGCGCGGTGGGGAACCTGACCAAAGGGATGGCGACCGATTGGGCCAAACACGGGCTGCAGTGCAATGCGATTGCGCCGGGATATTTTGACACGCCATTGAATGCGGCCCTGGTGGCGGATCCTGCGTTTTCCGCGTGGCTGGAAAACCGCACACCCGCAGGGCGCTGGGGCAAGGTGGAAGAGCTCGTGGGCGCGTGCATTTTCCTCTCGGCACCCGCCTCGAGTTTCGTCAACGGGCATACGCTTTATGTCGACGGCGGCATCACGGCGTCCCTTTGATGCGGTGCTATGTGCTCATGGGTGTTTCGGGGTGCGGCAAGTCTTCCATCGGGATGGCGCTGTCAGCGCTGTGTCAGATGGACTTCATCGATGGAGATGATCTGCACCCGAGTGCGAACATCCGCAAGATGTCGCACGGGAAACCGTTGGATGACGCGGACCGGGCACCTTGGCTTGCCGAGGTCGGGCGCCGGTTGGCCGATCACGACGGGCGGGTGGTGATTGGCTGTTCCGCGCTGAAAAAGAAGTACCGCGACATGATCCGGGCGGAGGTGCCTGAGCCCGTGCATTTCCTGCATCTGGACGCGTCACCAGAGGTGCTGGCCAGGCGCGTGTCATCCCGCGCGGACCATTTTATGCCGACCAGCCTGCTCGACAGTCAGTTTGCCACGTTGGAGCACCTGGAAGCAGGGGAGTGGGGCAGGGAAATCGACATCGCGCGCCCCTATCGGGATGTAGTCGCACAGTCGGAAAGTTATGTCAGAGGAACCATGATATGAGCGAAAAGATTGCCCTCATCGGGGCAGGGGCCATGGGCGGGGCCATTGGCACCCGGCTGTTGGAGACGGGCAATCGCCTGAACGTCTTTGACCTCGACACCGAAAAGGTTGCGGCGCTGGTGGCGAAGGGGGCGGTTGCCGCGGCCTCTGCGGCAGAGGCGTCACGGGATGTGGATTTTGTGATCACCAGTCTGAACGCCTCGCGCATCGTGGGGCTGGCGGCGTTTGGCAAGGACGGGATCGTCGAGGGTGCCCAGGAGGGCACGGTGATCATCGACATGTCATCGATTGAACCGGATGCCACGCGGAATTTTGCCAAGATGGCAGCCGAGCGTGGTCTGGCCTGGGTCGATAGCCCGCTGTCGGGCGGTGCGCCCAAGGCGCTGATCGGCGAGCTGACGCTGATGGCCGGGGGGGAGGCGAGCGATGTTGAACGGGCGCATCAGGCGTTGAAACATGTCGCCTCGAACTACACCCATATGGGACCGTCCGGGGCGGGGCAGACAACCAAGCTGATCAATCAGGTGCTCTGCGGTCTTGGCTTTCTCGCGGTGGCCGAGGCCACGCAACTGGCGCTGGATGCCG
Organism: Roseobacter sp. MH60115; assembly: GCF_015644665.1. GTDB lineage: Bacteria > Pseudomonadota > Alphaproteobacteria > Rhodobacterales > Rhodobacteraceae > Roseobacter. Next base: position 70,164 of record NZ_JADOBQ010000008.1, on the reverse strand, counting down.
GTGTCGACGCGGAGAAAATACCGCAAGCGCTGAAGGGCGGACGCGCGGACAGCGCGCTCTTGCAGGAATACCTGCCGCGCTTTGCCACCAAGGATTACCGGCGCACGGGCCGGATCGATAATATGGTCAAGGACCTGAACGCGGTGAATGATCTGGCGCGGCAGACCGGGACGTCGATGCCGATGACGGCGCTTTGCGCCGAGATCCATCGCATGTTGACTGCGGCCGGGTGGGGTGGCGAAGACCAGGCCGCCGTGATGGAGTTTTTCAAAGGGGCAAAAGAGGAGCCAGAGGCATGATTACGCGATTTGCGTTGTTTGAAGGAGCGGTGAAACCCGGCAAGACGGAGGCGTTCCGCGCCGCCGTCAAAGAGCGTCTTGTCCCCTTGTGGACCCAATTCCCGGGGAACAGTGATGTGCGGGTGATGTTCAGTGATTACCGGGACGAGGGCGCGCCCGAGTTTCCGCTGATCCTCGCCATCAGCTACCCTGACGCCGCGGCGATGACGGCGGCGCTGGACAGCCCCGCGCGATTTCAGTCTAAAGACGTCACGGGTCAGATCGTAGAGGAATTCTTTGACGGGCGTATTCATCACCATGTCACCGAACGCCATGAATACCGGGCCTGACGGCCAATGAATGCGCGCATCACCATGCGGGACGTGGCGCGCAAGGTCGGCATGTCGCCGATGACAGTGTCGCGTGCGCTGCGCGATGATCGGACGGTCAATGCCGAAACGCGGGCGCTGATCCGCCAGACGGCGAATGATCTGGGCTACATCTACGACACGACCGCGCAGGCGTTTCGCACCCAGCGCAGCGGGTTTGTTGCGGTAACCCTGCCGTCGATCAACAATGCGAATTTCGCAGAGACCTTTCGCGCGTTGTCGGATGGGTTGAGCGGGTCGGGTAGTCAGCTTCTGCTGGCCAGTACGAACTATCGCGCGGGCAAGGAGGAGGAGCTGGTGCGTCAGCTTCTCACCCGCAATCCCGAGGCACTGGTTCTGACCGGCGGTTACCACACGCAGACCACGCGCGATCTGGTCCTGGCGCGGGGCTTGCCGGTGATCGAGATGTGGGATCTGCCGTCGGAGCCCTTGGGGCATGTCGTCGGGTTCTCGAATGCCGAAGCCATGGCGCATGTCGTGCGGCATCTGGCAGACACCGGGCGGCGCAAGCTGGCTTTCGTCGGGGCTTCCAGCGGCGCGGACATGCGCGGGGCGGCACGCCGACAAGGGGTCGTGGATACGGCCGCCGCTTTGGGCCTGCCCGAGGTATCGATGATTGACGCGGGCCCTGCACCGGTGTCCATGCGCCATGGCGCCCGCGCGGTCGCCGAGATCGGTGCGGATCTGCGCAAGTATGACGCGCTGGTCTGTGTGTCTGATCCGGTGGCTTTCGGCTGTCTGAGCGCGTGCCAGAGGCAGGGAATAGATGTGCCCGGCGATCTGGCGATCACCGGCTTTGGCCGGTTTGAAGTGGCGGAGGTTGCGCATCCTAGGATCACGACCGTCAACGTGCACGCCCGGAAGATCGGGGAGCAGGTGGTCTCATTGCTGCATGATGTCGTGGACGCGGAGCAGCCGCTTGAGACGCGGATCATCGACGTCGGCTCCCAGCTGGTGCCGGGCGAGACCAGCTAGCTTTTGTGCGCGGTCCGCACCGTGGAGCCGGGGATCAGGCGAAAACCGATATCGCGACAGGATGGCACCGGTTCATCGGACAGGCGCGCCATCATCATTTCTGCAGCGGCCTGACCCAGTTTCAGGTGCGACACATGCATCGAGGTAAGCCGCTTTGACAGGACGGAGGCGACGGGCAGGTCTCCCCAGCCGGCAATTCCGATATCTCTGGGCACCTCCAACCCCTTGGCACTGCAGTATTGCAGACCCCCAAACGCCATGGAGTCGTTCTGGTAAAAGATGCATTCGATATCCTTGGCGGAGGCGAGTAGCTGCTCTGTCCCGTAGTAGCCCGGATAGTAGGTTGCGGTATCGTGCAGGCAGAGCTGCCGGGTGACCTCTCCACCCCCGCCTTCCACGGCCTTGCAGAAACCGTCCAGCCGGGTCGTGGCCGCATTCGCCGTATCGTGCGATGTGCCCACATATCCGATCTTCCGATACCCGCATCCCACCAGATACCGCCCCATGTCAAAGCCGCTGTCAAAGTGGTTGATGCCGACGCTCATATCGAGCGGGCTGGAGTTCAGATCCCAGATTTCGACGATGGGAATACCGGCATTGCGCAGCATGTCGGCGGCGCGCGCCGAGTGGTACCGCCCGGTCAGGATCAGGCCCGCGGGCTGCCAGGAGAGGACGGTCTTGATCCAGTCCTCCTCCTCCTGCAGCGTGTGCTGTGTAAGCCCCAGAACGGATTGATGCCCGAAGGTGCCGAGCTTGCGGTCGATGCCTTCCAGCACCTGGGAAAATACCTCGTTCCCGAGGTCCGGAATGGAGACCCCGATGAAGGTCGAGTTCTTGTCACCGGCAAAGACGGTCGCCAGGCGATTCGGCAGGTATCCAAGCTGGTCGACCTGCGCCATCACTTTGACGCGCGTCTTTTCCGAATACCCCCCCTCGCCCCGCAACACGCGACTCGCCGTCATCTTGGACACGCCTGCGGCCTCAGCCACCTGACTGAGGCTCACCTTATTGTTTTTGTTGTTCTTTTTATCCATTCGGACGCGTTTATGTTACGGGTAACTTAAAGGTTGACAGAGGCTGCATTCCTCATGGATGCTAACGAAATGTTACGGGTAACTCAACGGGGGAGTTGAGGTCCGAGCTTGGGAGGAGCCAAATGCAAAACCTGCAGTCAGGTTTGTTTTTCGATAGTATCGACAAGCATTTTGGCGGGACCTATGCGCTCAAGGATGTGTCGCTTTCCGTTGCGCGTGGCGAGATCGTTGCCCTGCTGGGCGAAAACGGCGCGGGCAAGTCGACCCTGATCAAAGTCCTCGGCGGCATCCACACGCCGGACGCCGGACGCGTGATGATCGATGGCACTGCTTACCAGCACAAGACAGCCGGTTTCGGAGAGCGCCAGAAGGTTGCCTTCATTCACCAGGATCTTGGCCTGATCGAATGGATGACCGTGGCGGAGAATATCTCGCTTGCGCTCGGTTTCTCGCGCAAGAACGGCCTGATCAAATGGGACGATGTGGAGCGTTTCGCGGTCGAGGCGCTCAAGAAGGTGGATTGCGATTTCGATCCGACCACGCGGGTCGAGGACCTGACCCGGACGGAAAAGTCACTGGTGGCGATTGCCCGGGCGCTGGCGGTGGACAGCGAATTTCTGGTGCTGGATGAGCCCACGGCGTCTTTGCCAGCGGATGAGGTTGAGCGGCTTTTCCGCGCCCTGCGTCCTTTGCGGGACCGTGGGGTCGGCATGATCTATGTCAGCCACCGTCTCGACGAGATTTTCCAGATTGCCGACCGTGTGGCCGTGCTGCGCGACGGGGCGATGGTGGGTCTGCGCAGCATCGCGCATACGACCCCGGAAGAGCTGGTGCAGAAGATCGTCGGGCGCAAGACGCGCGAAACGGTGAAGGGTGCGGAGGCGCCGGGCGCGCCTATCCTGACGTTGAAAGACTTCCGTGTCGCCGGTGTCGGCCCGCTGGATTTCGAATTGCGCCGCAACGAGGTTGTCGGGTTTGTCGGCTTGCGCGGGGCAGGGCACGAGGCGATTTCCCGCGCGCTTTTTGGTCTGGAGGATTTTTCGGGGCAGGTCACGCTGAACGGCGAGACCCCGGATGTCTCCAGCCCGCAAAAGGCGTTGCACTCCGGTGTCGGGCTGGTGGCAAAGGACCGGACTGAGGAATCCGTTGCCATGAGCCTGACGATCCGGGAGAACACTTTTCTCAACCCCGAGGGGATCGGGCGCAAACTGCTGAATATGCTGTCGCCCAAGACCGAGGCGGATCAGGCGGCGATCATCGGCGCTGAACTGGGCCTGTCGCCCAATGATCCGACCCTGGCGATCGAGGCGCTCTCGGGCGGTAACCAGCAAAAGGTGGTGATCGGCAGGTGGCTGGCCACCAAACGCAAATTGCTGATGTGTGAAGACCCGACGGCAGGTGTCGATGTCGGCGCCAAATCCGAAATCTACGCGCTTTTGAACCGCGCTTTGGCCGATGGTGTTGGCATCCTCGTCGTCTCGACCGATTTCGAAGAGATCGCGACCGTCTGCCACCGCGCCATTGTCTTCAGTCAGGGTGCCATCGTCGAAGAGTTGAGTGGCACCCGGCTGACCACGGAAAACCTGATCCAATCCGCCTCCGCCGGAAACATCTCGAAAACAGAGGACGCAGTCGATGCAATCGCTTGAATCCAGCGCACTGGAACCCACCAAGGCCGATCTGAAAGGCCTGCCCATGGGCAAACGCATCACCCGATTTCTGCCGGTCTACGGTCTGGTGATCCTGACGATATTCCTGATCGGGCTGTTTTCCGTGCTGCTGCCGAACACCTTCCCGACGATGCTGAACCTGCGCGCCATCATCTCGGATAAGGCGATCATCGCCTTGCTGTCCCTTGGTGCGATGATCCCGATGGCCGCCGGGCGGATTGACCTGACGGTCGGTTACGGGATTGTCCTGTGGCACATTCTGGCGATCAGCCTGCAGACCATGCTCGGGCTGCCCTGGCCCATCGCCGTGGCGGTGGTGCTGGTGCTGGGCGCAACGGCGGGGTTCCTGAACGGTCTGCTGGTGGAGGTCGCCAAGATCGACAGCTTCATCGCGACGCTCGGCACGGGCACGGTTCTCTATGCGCTGGCGCTGTGGCACACCGGCGGGCGTCAGATGGTGGGGCTGCTGCCGGATGGTTTTTACGCGCTCAACACCACCTTTGTCTTCGGGCTGCCGATCACCGCCTACTACCTCGTGGTGATCACCGTGGTGATGTGGGTGGTGCTCGAATACACGCCCATCGGCCGCTACCTCTATGCCATCGGGGCAAACCAGAAAGCCGCGCAGCTGAACGGCATTCCAACCCGTAAATATGTGATCGGCGCCTTTGTCGCGTCGGGCACAATGACGGCGCTGGCCGGTGTGCTGCTGGCCTCGAAGCTGCGGATCGGTCAGGCCTCTGTCGGTCTGGAATTCCTGCTGCCCGCGCTGGTCGGGGCCTTCCTGGGATCCACCACGATCAAACCGGGGCGGGTGAACGTCTGGGGGACAATTGTCGGCGTGGTGATCCTCGCCGTTGGCATCTCGGGTATTCAGCAGTTTGGCGGATCCTTCTGGGTCGAGCCGCTCTTTAACGGCGTGACCCTGCTCGTTGCCATCGGCATCGCGGGATACGCGCAACGTCGCAAAGGCGCAGAAAAGCGCTGAATTGAAATCATGCATTGGGAGGAAAACATGCAAAAGAGAACATTCATTAAGGCCGCATTGGCCACGACCATCCTGACAGCGCTGAGCGCGCCAGCCTTTGCTGCAGGCGCCTGGGACGGCCCGACAACCGGCCCGACAGCGGCGGAGGGTAAATCCATCGTCGTGGTGGCGGGCGATCTGAAAAACGGCGGCATCCTTGGCGTGACCGAAGGCGTCGAAGAGGCTGCCGCCAAGATCGGTTGGGAGGTGCGCGTGCTGGACGGCGCAGGTTCCATTCAGGGGCGCACGGGCGCGATTGGTCAGGCGCTGGCCTTGCAGCCCGACGGCATCATCATCAACGGCTTTGACGCGGTGGAACAGCAGGCCGCTCTCGAGGGCGTGGTCTCAGCGAACATCCCGATGGTGGCCTGGCACTCCGGCCCCGTGATCGGTTGCGATGCCCCGGGCGGCATCTTTGCGAATGTCTCCACGGACGCGATGACCGTATCGGAAGTGGCCGCAAAATGGGCGATTGAGGATGGCGGCAAAGACATCGGCGTGGTGATCTTCACCGACAGCACCTATCAGATCGCCATCGACAAGGCGGACCGTCTGAAAGAGACGGTCGAAGCCGCGGGCGGCAAGGTGCTGGAATATGTGGACACGCCGATTGCCGATACCTCTACGCGTATGGGGCCGCTGACCACGAGCCTGCTGCAGAAATACGGCGACAGCTGGACACATGCGCTGGCGATCAACGATCTCTACTTTGACTTCATGGGCCCGTCTCTGGCCGCGGCCGGGTTCTCGCCCGACAAGGGCCCGCAGGCAGGCTCTGCCGGGGATGGGTCCGAGGCGGCCTTCCAGCGTATCCGGTCCAACGGCTATCAGGCGATCACCGTGGCAGAGCCGCTGAACCTGCAGGGGTGGCAGCTGGTGGACGAGCTGAACCGCGCGGTGCAGGGCGAGGCCTGCTCGGGCTACATCACCTCGCCTGCGCTGGTGACACAGGAAGGTCTGGCGAAACTGGGCGACAGCAACCAGTTCGACCCCGACATTCCGTACCGGGATGCCTATTCCAAGATCTGGAATCAGTAAGTTCTCCCAGGCGCGGTCCTCGTTCCGACACGGAGCGGGGGCCGGCCAAGTTCAATCCCCTATCGCGACCGTCGCCCCCTTGCGGCGCCCGCCAACCCAGACCGGAGACGCAACGATGACAGACCAACCTCTCATAGACATGCGAGGGATCACCAAACGCTTTGGCGGTGTGACCGCGTTGTCAGGTGTCGACCTGACGGCTTACCCCGGAGAGGTGCTCGCAATTGTCGGTGACAACGGCGCGGGCAAATCCACGCTGATCAAGATCCTGACGGGCGTCTACCAACCGACCGAAGGGGAAATTTACCTCGACGGGAAAAAGATTGAATTCGCAAGCCACGCCGAAGCCATCGAGGTGGGCATTGATGCTGTTTATCAGACGCTGGCGCTGGCCGATCATCTCGATCCGGCAGCCAATATGTTTCTGGGCAATGAGCTGACCAAGAACGTCCTCGGCCTCAATATGCTCGACAACAAAAAGATGCGCTCCGAGACCGAACGCGTGTTGATGGATCGGCTGGGCGTGAAGCTCAAGTCGCTCGATGCCCCGACCGAGAGCCTGTCCGGCGGACAGCGGCAGGCCGTGGCCATCGCCCGCGCCGTTTACAGCGAAGGGTTGCGGGTGCTGGTGATGGATGAACCCACCGCCGCTCTTGGTCCGCAGGAAACGGCACGCACGCTCAAGCTTATTCAGACGCTGAAGGCGCAGGGACTGGCCGTCATCCTGATCAGCCATTCGCTGGATGATGTCTTCGAGGTCTCCGACCGCATTCATGTGCAGCGGCGTGGCCAATGTGCGGGCGTTGTCGAGACCGCACAAAGCAATAATCAGGAGGTCCTCGGCCTCATCGTCGGCGCGGAGGAAGCAGCATGACAACCGCAGCAAAACCACTGACTGAACGGCTTGAGCCCTATATCGCGATCATCGGTCCGATGGTGATGATTCTGGCGATCCTGCTGTTCATGGGCGCGGTCGAACCGGCCCGGTATTTCCGCGCGACAAACATCAACCTGATCCTGCTGGATGCGGCACTCTATATGCCCATGGCGATGGCCATGACCTTTGTCATCACGCAACGTGGCATTGACCTTTCCATTGGTTCCATCGCCGCCCTGTCGGGCATCATGATGGCCTTTTTGATCAAGCAATACGGGTTTTCCGTCTATGTCGCGGTGCCCATTGCGATCATGCTGGGGGCCTTGATGGGGCTGATCAACGGGCTGATCATCACGCGGCTGAACGTGCCTGACCTGATCGGGACACTGGCCATGGACCTTGTCTACCGCGGCTTTGCGCTGGTTCTGGCCAAGGGTCTTGTGCTGGCCCGTTTCCCTGATTTCCTGACGGATATCGGGCGCGGACAGATCCCCGGCTTCGTGCCCATCCCAGTGCTGATCGGTGTGGCCACGATGATCGGCGGCTACGTTCTGCTGACCCGCAGCTACTTCGGGCGCTACACCATTGCCATCGGTTCCAATCCGGAGGCGGCGGAGCTGACGGGGATTGCGGTCAAACGGCACAAGGTCTTTGCCTATGTGCTTTGTGGTGCGGCGGCGGCCCTTGCGGGTGTGATGCTGACCGGCAAGCTGAACGCCATTCAGGCAACATCGGCGCCCTATTTCAACCTGCACGTCATCGCGGCGGTGGTTGTGGGCGGCACGTCCCTCTTTGGGGGCCGCGCGTCGATGCTGGGGTCTTTCGCCGGTGTGCTGCTGCTGAGCATGATGATCAACGCGCTGGTGACCCTGCGCATCGAATTCTTCTGGCAGTCCGTGGCTTCCGGCGTGGTGATTGTCAGCTCGGTCGCCCTCTACACCTGGATGCAAAAGAAAGACCGGGACGGGGCAGGCGGCCTGCTTGCCGGTCTGATGACCCCGGAAGGACAGAAAATGCTGCGCTTCAGCGCGGCCCTGATCGGTGTCCTGATCGCGCTTCTTGCGGTTGGTGCATTGTTTGCCACGACACCCGGTGCAAGCGGGTAAGTGGCGTAAGACGCGAAAGGACAGGTCGGGGTTTTGCGCCCCGGCCAAGCCGAAAAATTTCGCATTCAATACTTGGGAGGAACTACCATGAAACTATTTTCAACCACTGCTCTGGTCGCCAGTGTCGTATTCGCGACATCCGCTTTGGCGGACGGCCACGCCACACTGCCGCTGAAAGAGTTGGACGGCATCGCGGATCGCAACTACTGGGTCCCCGGTGAGGTGAACGCCGAGGGCGCTTTGGAAAAGCTGCAAGAGGTTGTCGGCTCCGAGGCCGTGCAGTTCTCCGGCACTCTCGACAAGCCGGTGCAAATCGCGCTGATTTACCCGTCCGCCGACACATCCGACTTCTGGGCGCGCAACTACCTGGCACTGACCAAGCGTCTGGAAGAGCTGGGCATCCCGTTTGAAACGACCGAATTCGCCAGCCGTCAGATCGAACATTCGCTGCAGGCGACATATGCCAGCCAGGTGGAACAGGACGCGGATCTTTATGATTACGTGATCTTTGGCCCCTCCGAACTGGAAATTCAGGCGGACAACATCGACAAGCTGTCCGGTAATGACGGTTTCGCCACTTACGTCTGGGCGTTCCACACGCCGCTGAAAGACTTGACCAACCAGCCCGATGCCTGGTTCGATTTCTCCTCGGCAGCCGGTGCGTTGACCATGTGTGACTACATGCTGGGCCGTCTGGGCAATGATGTGACCATGGCGATGAACCGCGGCATTCCCGGCATCACTGACAACCAGCGTTCCGGTGATTTCAAAGCCTGTGTCGAGGAAAAAGGCAACTGGACGACGGCCTATGAACACTATGGTGAGTACCAGCGCGAAGGCGGGTTCGAAGGCACGTCCCTGATCCTGCAAGCCTATCCGGAGGCGGCCATCATCCACAATGCGAACACCGCCATGGCAATGGGCAGCGTCGAGGCGCAGGTGTCCCAAGGCAAGGAGAAAGAGATTTTCTCAACCGGGTGGGGCGGCACAGGTCTGGAGCTGGACGCGATCCGGCGCGGCGAGCTTGATGCCACCCCCATGCGGATGGGTGACGACGTAGGTGCCGCAACGGCCGAAGCGATCAAGGCCGACCTGGAAGGCCGTGCAGATGAGTTGCCGATGGTGTTCCTGGGGCGCATTACCGTGGCTCATGACCAGATGAGTGCCGACGAGATCGACGCGCTGGAACAGGAAGCCTTCCGCTTCTCCGGCGTGGGTGCCTTGGAGCGCTAAACCATCCTGCAAGGGCCGGTTCAACATCGGCCCTTGCGATCCCACACGGCATTTTTCCGTATGCCCTATCTCAAAGGCGAACCATGTACTTTGAAAAGACCCTGAAACTGACACATCTCGCCGTGATGGAGATGCTGCGTGGAGCCATCGCCAAGGCGGACGAGATCGGCCAGCCGCAGTGCATCGTCATTGTGGATGCAAGCGGTGTGACCCTTGGTCAGATCAGGATGGACGGTGCGAAGTACCTGAGCCTGAAAAGTGCGCTGGCCAAGGCGCGCACAGCCGCCTCCATCGGCGGTCCAAGCGATGCGATCCCGGAGGCCGTTGGCCTCGCAATCGCTGCCGCAACAGAAGGTGAGGTGACGCGGTTGGGCGGCGGCTTGTCCATTTACAGCGACGGCATTCGACTGGGCGGCATCGGCGTCGGGTCCGGGTCCCCGGATCAGGATAAGGCTGTCGCCGAGGCCGCGATCACGGCCATTGGGGCGACAACGTCACACGGATAGCAATGAATGAGACGGCGGCAGCGTCTTGTCCCGGCCTCTTTTCTCTCAGATCCCAAGAGAGGTCACCGGACGTAGACTCTGATGACACGACCTCAGATTGTCGGGGTGGTGCGGAAAGGCTCGCTGAATGATTTTGAACTCAAGGTTTGGCGTCACGGAAAACGGGTGTATTGCCCGACCAATGTCGGCTAACCTTGTTGGATCGCGTTGGAATGTTGCGGGTATCGCTGGGCTGGTCCGGCAGTCAGAAGATGCGACGCCCGAGAGACGTGGGCCATTCTATCCACTCAGCAAAGAGGCTCAAAACCCGGCGTTAGAGTCAGCTGCCTCCAAGATGACTTGTGACGCGCATCTTCGTTGACCCCTAGCGCCTCACCGACATGTGCGATCCAGACCAACTGATGGCTTCGGTCAAAAGGACGTTTCCCTAGAATATCTTCCGGTCTCTCGATCTGGAGGCTGACCGTCGAATTCGAGATCATGCTTCATGCCACGTAACAATCATCTCTTTTAAATGTCCACGGCATGCCTATCGTGAAAGTGGCGGTGACGGTCATATCAGGTCCGTCTGCGCGCTGTACGCTCGAGGCAACCCGCATATCCCCCTTGGGAAATGCCGCTACCGGGCAGGATTGGCGTATGAAGTGGTGCCATCCTATCCATAGAGTGCGCGCCAAGCCACGAAAGGAGTGCAAGACAATGGGGACGGAAAGCCATCAACGGAAACAGGATCAGTTTGACCAACTTCACCGTGCCAGTCAGGCGTTTTTGATGCCCAACGCCTGGGATGCGGGCACAGCCCTTGTTCTTGAAAACCTTGGTTTTCAGGCTCTTGCAACAACAAGCGCGGGCTTGGCATTCTCGATGGGTATCCGCGATTCCAGTGGAGCCCTGACCCGTGATCACGTGCTCCAAAACGCACGCGCTATCGTTGACGCAACCAGTCTGCCGGTTTCGGCGGATCTCGAAGATGGCTTTGGCGCCTCACCTGATGCCTGCGCGCAGACCATCCGGGAGGCGATCGAGATCGGGTTGTGCGGCGGGTCCATCGAAGATGCGACAGGCAACCCGGCTGATCCGATCTACGCGTTCGACAAGGCCGTCGAGCGGGTCCGGGCGGCCGTGGACGCAAAAGCCAAAACGGGTTTTCTGATCACCGCGCGCGCAGAGAATTTCATCCATGGTCGCCCTGATCTGAAGGATACAATCCGGCGCTTGCAAGCATTTGAAGACGCAGGCGCAGATGTCGTTTACGCACCGGGGCTTCCGGACCTCGCGACCGTTCGCCAGATATGTAAATCCGTGTCCGTGCCGGTTAACGTCGTCGTCGGTCTTTCGGCGACATCCTATAGCGTCGATGATCTCTCCGCCGCGGGTGTCAGACGCATCAGCACTGGCGGTTCACTCGCCCGCGCGGCCCTGGGAGAGATGATCCGCGCCGCGCAGGAGTTGAAGGAGTGTGGCACATATTCATATGCTGCCGATGCGATCTCTGATGCCGATGCCGCGCGTCAAATGAGAGCCCCGACACGTGCCGCGCGCTGACAGGGGGGTGTCGTCATCCTGTCCTGAAGGTTCTCAGGGTTCGTGCGCATGTCTGCCAGGAATTTCTTCATCTACTCTTCGTTTTCATGATGTTAACGGCCCGAAGACTTTCCAGCGCAGTTTACTACGCAGTCACTGAGGTGACATCCAAACACGGTTCTTATTCACCATAATCAACCTTATAAGTTGGGTGCATCGCTGGCCCAAGTTGAACTACGTTGGTGCTGATCAAAGAGAGCTAGGCAGATGTGGGGCCGACATTGACCGCACAAATCCTGGCCCAGTAGCACGGGGTTAACGCCTCACGCGAGGTGCCGCGCGAACGGGCGCACGACTTAACCGCCATTCAAGTATATCAGATATTGCTTTGATCGGCGGCCACTTCCAGCAAAAGACCACGCAGGAATTTCTGAACAGTTTCGTGCCGTTTCGCCGCAAGCGTGCCTCCAGTCAAAGTCTGGAACGAAGCAGACAGCCGCAGGAGTTTTGTTTGAAAATGGTCGATAGCGAAAGTCAGATCATCAAGGTCTCGGTTTGACGCTGCAGGGTCGTGAGGATCGTAGATTGCCCTTCCAAGGCGCCCTGAAACGTAGAAACATCGGGCAATTCCGATGTACCCGATTGCATCCAGGCGATCCGCATCTTGCAGAATCTGAGCTTCCAAGGTCTTTGGCTCGACACCAGCTGAAAAGCTATGTGCTTCAATAGCATGTGCGACCATGCCCGCTGTGTCTTTCTTCCATCCCAGACCCGAGAGTATTCCCAACGCTTTTTCCGCTGCCATGCGAGAGGACGAAGACCTGAGTGGCGAGTCCTTCGGTATGTCAACGCAATCATGTAGCAGTGTTGCAGCGGCCAGAATTCTATGATCACCACCTTCTTGTGCGGAGATGACCTGAACGTTGCGCCACACCCGGAGAAGGTGGGACACGTCATGTGACCCATCATCAACCGTGCCAAGTGCGTATGGGGCCAGTTCCATGGCAATGTCGTCGCAAGGGGTGAAATGCTCAGCAAAATTCATACTTTTGATGTATCGAGGCAAACCATTGGTCGCAATGCTGCATCAGGTGAAGGAGCTCAAACCCGCGCTGCAGTGGAGTAAACGACCCGGGTCCACCGGTCCAGCCAAGGTCGGCAACCCAGACTTCAGCGGCATGCGGTCAGTTGATCGGAGTCCGTAGGCCCTTCGCACTCCCTAGCACAGGTCATCGCAGGTATTGTGAAGGGCGCATGACTTCCCGGCATACAGAAGCCAAGCACTTACTAACACTCAAAACGTACCGCTCAGATAGTGGCGATCATTGGCGCCGAGGTCAGACAATTAGTCCGGTATTAAGGCAGATCTGCTAACGCAGTGGTTGATTGATCTTGGAGTATGGCATGAGTGCGTCGCGTCCATCACCAAAAGAATGGGCCGCAGAAATAGAAGCCTTCAAAACATCGCGCAAAATGACGCGGGCGATGATGCGTTTGACGGTGACGGTTACCCTCTTGCTCAGCCTTGTCGCTGGCGGATTCCAACTCTTTCTCGACCTTTTTCAGGAGATGGAGAGCGTGAAAAATTCTGCGGGCTCCCTTGTTGAAAGCATGGTGCCGGGCGCAGAAAATGCAGTTTGGGATTTTGACAAAGGTGCTGCGGCCCGCGTCGTGGATGGCCTCTTTCTGCAACGGGCGGTCACGCGCGTCTCGATCTACGACAATGACGATCTCTTTTACACTCAATCTCGCACCGCCGAGCCGACCTTTCCGATTTTGGGCCATTATCTGACATCCAGCGAAACCGTGGTGACCCGACCATTGATGGAGCCGACGAAGAGCGGGTTTTCAGACAGCAATCCGGAGCTGTTGGGCCGGATTGAAATCGTCGTTGACCGCACGATTGTTTCACCTAACGTGGTGCAGCGTCTTGTAACCTACTTTGTTGTCGCCTTCCTCAAGAACGTCCTGCTTTGCGCCTGTTTGGTGATGCTTGCATTCAGTGGTCTGGCGAGACATGCCGTGAGCCTTGCGACATCCCTATCCAGTTGGCGGCCAACTGATGGCGCGGTCTCATTGGAGGCGCCGCCAAAATACCTTCGAAACACCGAAATCGAAACACTCGGGCGCAACATCCAGAAACTCACGGAAATAGCCAGCCGCGAGTTTGCCACTCTCCGCACGTCGAACGACAAGTTTGCGGATTTGAACGCGGCGTTGGCAACCAAGTCCGAAAACCTGTCGCAAACGCTCCAACGCAAGAATTTCGAACTGAAAGTCAAGAACCAGGAACTGCTGAAACTGGCAACGCGCGACGGCCTTACCGGGGCATTCAATCGCCGTCACTTTGATCAGCTGGCCAAAGAAATCTGGGAAGACCCTGAGACTGATCTCGAGCTTGTCTCCATCATCTTGGCCGATATTGACTACTTCAAGAAGTACAATGACCACTTTGGACACGGCGCGGGTGACATCTGTCTGCGAGATGTCGCAAAGCTACTCGAAGCCAGGGCCACAGCGCGTGGGGCAACCTTCGCAAGATATGGCGGCGAGGAATTTATCATTTTCATGCGATCGGGAAGCATCGCGGATGATCTTGCGGGTGACATCGTGCAAAGTGTTGCGGATCTGGAGCTTGGTCACCCAAAATCACGCGTGGCAAAGCATGTCACGATCAGTGTCGGCGTGGCGCAGAACTCGGTCGTGCGCGCAAAGGATTTGGACGATTTGATCGCCGCCGCAGATTCGGCGCTGTATGAGGCGAAGCGACTGGGACGTAACAGAATACACACCGCGCCATCCGACTTTCTTGTCGCGACCGAACGAGAAAATACTCTTGAAACTGCATTGCTGACTGCAATTCGCAATTATGAATTCGAGCCTTTCTATCAACCGCAGTTCGACGGGCGCGATGGGCGGATTGTCGGGGTCGAGGTTTTGGCACGTTGGCGCAAAGAAGACGGCTCACTTGGCAATCCGGTGGAGATCTTCGGCATGGCCAAGAAACTTGGGATCGTGGATCACGTTGATGCAATCATCCAAGATGCCGCGATTGCCGATCTATCCAGTTGGTTCAAAAAGGGGATCGCACCTGAGAAATTTGCGATCAATGTCTCGGAAGAGGCTTTGCTGAGCGGTCAGATTAGACGTCTCTACGACGGACAGCCGAAGAGGATTCAAGATGTCTTGGCTTTTGAGCTTCTCGAAACCATCGGCTTCGAGAATAAGTCTACGGTTTTCAACATGCGTCTCGATGAACTCATGGAGCTCGGCGTCCCGATTGAGATCGATGATTTTGGAACAGGTGCGACATCGATAAATACCTTGTCTTTCCTGGCTCCGAAGCGGTTAAAAGTCGCTCGGGAATTGGTCACGATGATCGGGGAAAGTGATCGGGGCGAAACAGTCATCAAGGCTGTCGTCGAGATTGCCCACTCGTTTGGGATTGATCTTATCGCTGAAGGCGTCGAGCTTGAAGAGCAGTCCCGGACACTGATGGACCTCGGCATCCCCATCCAGCAGGGCTTTCTCTTTGCCCGGCCAATGCCGGCAACGGAACTGGAGGAGATGCTGCGGGACGAAGCATCACACCCGCGTTCTGCCTGACCGCTGCCGCAGGTTTTTCCACTGCTATCTTATGTCTTTTGATGGGAGAGCAAAGAGTTCCGGGTCGAAATTGATGTGGAAACCACCCTTTGACCGGATGTTTTTGGGACAGCAGAGCGCGGACGCTCCTATTCCAATCCGTTTTCTATGATCAGGTCTATCGTTCCGTCGGCTTGCATTTGCTCAATCGTTTCATCGAAAGCTGCGATAAAACTCGCGGCATCGGCCCCCTGTGCCCAATCATCCAGAAAGCCCACATAGAAATCCTCGACTTTGACATCACCGACCATTTCTATTGCGTCTGTTCCTCCGATTTGAGCGAGTTCAACCTGGATGGGTAGCCGTCCCTCCACAAAGCAATCAATTCTCCCTGCTTTCAGTTTGAGAAGGTTCGCCGTTATGGTTGTGCTGTCATCAACGCTGATCTCACCAGCGTCCCTCATCGCATGGAATTCGTCACCTGCCGCATAGGACCCGACAAGGAAGCCGAATGTCAGGCCGGCGTAATCCCGCGGGTAGCTCCACGTCGGGTCAGCAATGCCAGTGCGGCAAAAAATGCTTACTGCGTCTTGTAGAAGCGGGCGCGAGTATGGGTCGATCCAGGGTCGAATATTGGGACGATAGTATGTACCAACCAAGCCATGTGCACGACCGCTTTCGACGAGCGTCACAGCGCGGGACCACGGCACAGATTGAATTTCAATCTCGAATTCATCGCCGAGACG
The DNA here is from genome assembly GCF_015644665.1 of Roseobacter sp. MH60115. GTDB lineage: Bacteria > Pseudomonadota > Alphaproteobacteria > Rhodobacterales > Rhodobacteraceae > Roseobacter. Next base: position 54,176 of record NZ_JADOBQ010000008.1, on the reverse strand, counting down.
CATATTGACTTCGTCGAGTATATCACCCGCAATTCCACCATCCGGGGTCATCAGCGGCGCATAGTTGTCCGCGAGAGCCAGGACCACGGTGGTATTTGCCTGAGCGGCAGTTGTGAAAACGGCAGTCAATATGGCGGCGAAGCTTTTCAGCACGGTGCACCTTTTCATTGCAGTCCTATCTCGGTACGCCGCAGGTACTAAGATTTGGTTGCTGCCACATGTTTTCAGTAGCTTTTGGGACAGGTTGTCATTCACAACGATGTGTAAAAACCGCTTCATGATTGGCGATGTCATCAGTTCGAAGCTATCAGACACCTGTTTTTGTGAGGCACAACGGGAGCTTTAAGGATGTGGCGAACAGTTACTCGCACCTGTTTTTGTTGAAAAAAATGTCGCTGGCGTATAAAGTCGATGCTGAGGGAGCGTGCAAATGCCTTGCGTGTCAGGAGAGATTTCGGCCAGCATAAGGACTTCGCGGATGGTCCTGGCGATCAGGAATCCGTCATTGGCACCACATCGACCACGCCTCAGCGGTGGCTATGAGCCTGAGAGCCTCGCCTGTCAAATCCAGTCTATGTGAACCCATAGACGCTGCCATCAGATGTCAACCAAGCAGCCTACTGCGCCTGGGGATAGAGCACGAGGTCATGCGCAAGCCCTGCGCTGCCGCTGAGTTTTGCATCCGCCGTGCCGTTCACGCGCCATACCTGACGCGATCCGTCCGGCGCACGGCCCAGCACCCACCGCCTTTGAAGCGCGAACCCCTTGGGCGGGATTTGCTGCGGGATCAGCGCCATTCTTTCGGGCGCAAGCGATGCGCCGGGCGCCACGGCATCGAGGGTGCCCCCCTGGGCATGACGGGGCAGCGATTGGCGCAAGAGCGTGCCATCCGCCTGCAAAAGATATGGATGCCAGGTAGAGGGCGACGGAACACGCAGCGCAAACACCGGATCAGATGTGCTGCGATCCGGGCGCGCGGGCTTTGGATGTGTGCCGCGGCCATCGGCATCCGGCACGATGCGCTCTTCCATCCAGACAATATTGTCAGTCTCATCAAGGCCAAAGGCAATGAGATCGGTCGGCGCCCCTTCCAAGAGCGGCGCATCGGCGAGCAGCGGCATCCACTGGGCAGCACTGTCGTCTTTCCAAGCCACAGCAGCGCCTTTGTCGGCGCGCGTCACCGTCGTTTCCCGACCAAAGCCATCAAAAAGCGCAACCTCGCCGACATGTAAGAGCGAATTGGCCGATGTATCCACGGTCACAAGCCACCCAAGCGCGCCGGGATGGGCAAAGGCTGTGGCAATCAGCAACTGCCCTAGATCGGACGGTCCCGCTGGTGCAGAGGTGTAAGCGACACCTGTCTCTTCCAGCCCCCACCACGCGGCAGGTGCGTCACCCGCATAGGACAGGCGCACCGGCGCGCTGGCGCGGGTTTCAGTCGCCGCCTCTTCCCAGACGTCGTATCCTTGGACCTCGGACCAGTGCAGCCTTGGGCCCCGGGCCTCCTTGATCTCGATCACATCGGTGGCAGTGTTGATCTGCGCGCTGTGGCGGGCGGTTTCTGCAGAAAAGGCCGCGCCGCCTTCCCCCTGTCCGCGTACCCAGAGTTGGACGCCGTCGCTCAGCAACCTGCGGGCCTCCGGGGCCTCATTCAGAACTGCTTTGCGCACCGCCGCACCGTCCACTCGCTGATGCGGTGGCATCCTGCGCAGGACCGGTGTGTTCGCGTCGAGAGGAAAGGCCTCGGGCATCTCCGATCGTTTGCGCGACAAAAGATCAAGTGCTTCGCGCAGGTTACCCGACCGGTCTCCACCTTGCTCGATAAACGCCGCCATGCGGGAAATTTCATCGTCCATTCGGGCCAGGATGCTTAACCCCAGCGCTGCCGCCTCCCGCATGCTCAGCGGCGCGTCCTGCACAGCCAGATAGGCAGATGGCACGACGGACTGCGGATCGACATCGGCGGGAGCCAGTCCTTCGGTTGAAAATGTCACCCGTGTCCGTACCGGCGTGCCACCATCAGATCCCGCCAATTCCCCCGTCCACCATTGACGCGAGAGCATCCAGGCGGGATCGGCCAGGGGCACCAGCGCGCCCTGGTCGATGTCCTGCACGGACCGGCAGTCCGGTTCGATCCTGTGACGGAGTGTCATAGTCGCGTCTCCTCTTGCGGATCACACAATGCGCGCCACATCCCGGTGTCGCTGGCGGTTGCCAACACCGGCAGGAGAGCGCCAAGGTCACCATAGAGCGGCCCCGCCTCGGATTGCGCGGGCAGATCGGTCAGGCCGAGGCTGCGGACCTTAGCCAGATCGACGGCAAGGTCGATGGTTGCCAGCACGGAGGACGCATCCCAACCATCTGGCGGGGCGGGCGCAACCAATGCCACTTGCGGCGCGCGGGCCGGAGGTGCCGATGCCGAGACCGCCAGCGCCGCGGTCGCGGTGCGATCCGGCACCACTTCCTGCCACTGATCCAGCATAAGGCCTTCGATCACATCGCCCGCCTGCGGACGCGGGCCCTGGAAGACCACGGAGCCATGGGCGTGGTAGTCATCGCTGATGCGGGCCGTGCCGATCCAGTCGGACTGCCCGTCCTGCACGGGGCCGGGCCATTGCACCTGCCACAGCCCATCCTGCGCACCCAGAACAAGATCTGTGAGCGGCTCCAATCGGGGTCTGACGCGCCCGGAGGTTTCCAGCCAGTGCCCGAGCGTCGCTGGCGTCGGCCCGGCATCGGGCCGGGAGGGCTTTTGCCACACGGCGCTTTGCGCAGGGACGCGCAGCGGAACCAGGGCGGGCATATCGTGGAGCAATGCCGTCAACGTGGCCTGCGGGGTTGGCGCGGCTTCGGCAGCCTGCAAGCGGGCATCAATCGACGCCAACGCCTCCGCAAGAAGGGCAAAGCGCCCCTGCCCGAGGGTCGAACGGACGAGGCCAGCCACCATCAGATCGACCAGCAACGCCGACGTCACATTTGGATCGCTGACGGGTCCGGTCGGCACAATCGGGTCTGGTACGGGTCCCGGACGCTGCACATCGGGTACCGGCTGGAGGACATCCGGTATCGGGTTTGGACCCGGCAAGCGCGGCAAAAGGGCATCGACACGCGCCTTGAGCGTGATCAGCCCTTCGCGGGCTGCGGTGATACGGATTTGCAGCGCCGATGCATCCGGCTGTGGCGCCACCGGGCTGCCAGCACCTGCATCGTCAAAGTCCTCCGCCATGAGACTGCGGCCTTGTGACAAGAGCCGAGACACGCGGGACGCGGCCCAGATCGCATCCTCGGCCGCCTGATCGGCGTCTGCACGCCACTCTTCGGGGTCAAGCCCGGCCTGCAGCGCAAAAACCTCTCCGATGGCCGCAAGAGTGGCGCGATCCGCGTCGGCCAATCGGACCAATGCCAATGCACCGCCGGGCAGGCTGGAAAGCGCGATTGTGCGGGCCGGACGTGGGCCGTTCAGCGCAAGCAAGCGGATGTCACCCTGCATCGGGCCTACCAGACGCGCCGCGATATCCGTCAGCGCCGGTGCCATGGATAGGGCGGGATGCAGGTCGGGCGCGGCAGATGCCTGCCCGGTCACCGAGACACCAAAGTGCAGGGCCTGCCCGGCGCGGCGCGGCGCGATGGCTTCCGGTTCCGCTGGCGGCACGGCACCGGCACCGCGCGCGTTCAACAGGCCTGCAGCACGCTCAGCGCGGCCCTCGCTGAGCGCCAATCCACCCTCCGCCGTGATCAGAGCGCCGAGAACATCCGCCGCTTCCCGTGTTGCCGTGATGGCTGCGTCCAAGGCGTTGCGTGCGGGTCTTTCCAAGCCCACGATGCTGCCCGCGCCGTGTTCCAGAAGGTGAAGCCCGTCAAACCGGGTGCTTCCTTCGGGATCCGGGTGGGCTTTGGCGACGTGCGGTACTGCATCGCTGAAACCCGCGTGGCGCAGATGGGCGACGATGGCACGGCTCACGGCGGTCTCGAAACTGCCTGCAGCCGCCAATTCCTCCAGCAGGTCACGCGCCGCACGCACCCTGCCCGCACTGAACGCCGCGTCGATCACGCCCTCCAGACCACTCGCCGCAAGACCGGCCTCTGCCCGCGTCAACAGCCCTGACAGGCGGGCGAGCCGTTGGGAAGGTGCTGCGTGATAGGTTGCAGGCGGCGCCTCAGCGGCGCGCAGGGGGGCGGCCTCCACATGGCCCCATGCGCCGATGCTCACCTGCCTGCGCCGGTCCCGGGTCAGACGCAGCCGCGCCTCCGCTTCGATCCAGATATCGGCGCGGGTGGAGAAGGCGTCAATCAGATTTGCCAGCACCAGATGCAGCGCGGCCTGCGGTGCCTCCTGCAGCACGTTGATGGCCGAGATCAGCTGCACCAGGTCGCTCAGACGGGCGCGCCCTTGGAGCTCCCGCGCACTGGGGATGTCGCGCACCGGGCGCCCCAGACGCGTGACAAGATCAACCATCAGGCGGTGTGACGGGGTATCGCCACTCTGTTGTGGCGGTTCTTTCAGGCCTCTGGTCCGCAACGCGACCGCCTTTTCAATTCCGTCCGTCTGCACCAATGCGGAGAGGTCGGCCAAAACGCTGCGCAAGCCATCTTCACAAAGGATGCGCAGCAATGGTTCGGGCCCCTCTTCCGCACGGCGGGTGGCGTTGCGCGGTAGAAGCTCCGCAACATGATCGGGGTCTTCCAAAAGCCGGGCCAGCGGCGCGTCGGCCCATGGTGTGTCGGGCATCTCCTGCGCGCCTTCCGCGACAAGAGGACCGCACACAATGCTGGTGAAGGGGGAGCCGAGGTATTCCGTAAAACGCGCGGGCACGTCCTTGGCGGTAAAGCCAAAGGTTTCGGCTTTGGTCTGTGCACTTTTAAGGGTTTTCGCGGCGTCCAAGAGGCTGTTCTGAACCCCGGTTTGATTTGCCTGCAACGCGCCCAGGATAACCGGCGTCAGGGTGGGTCCGTGCCACCTGAGACGGCTGCGCCACGCATGACCAAGAGGCATACGCGCGAGGGTTTCGACAAGGCTGTCCGCCCCGCCGTCAGGGTCGGGACGGGCCTGCGCGGCGGCAGCGGCCAGCGGCTTCAGCCCCGCGCGGATGGCAGCGGTGATCCGGCCCAGCCATTCCGGTGCCTCCTCTGCCGGGGCAGCAGACAAACGCATCAGCCCAACCGGGGTGCGCCCGACCTGCAGGATCGGCAATTCACCCGGCGGCGGTAGCAGCTCCGAAAGGCTCTGCCGGATCGCAGCGAGGCTTTGGACGCTGTCATCCAGGCCCGCGTCCTCGCCAAAGACCTGATCGGCAACAAATCCCGGGCGCAAGGCGGCTTCCCACAGAATTGTGATCACGGCCTGGGTGATCCTGTCCGGCGTTCGGGCCGCGCCCAATGTGTCGGGCACGTCGGTCCCTGCCAGCGCGGCCAACGCGTCAGGGCCTGACGTCTTGATCTCTTGAAACGGGCCACCTTGCGCAGCGGACGGACCTTTGGTCAGTTGCCCCGGATGCAGCGCCGACAGCCCCGCCCCTTCCGCAAGTCGCTCCAACAGACCGGCAAGGTCACCGTCACCGGTCCCGAAAACGGTCACATCTGCAACCGCGTCCGCCGCCAGCGCATCGTCAAATGCAATCTCGGCGGCCATACCGACCGCCTGCGCCCGATCAAAATCGGCAAGCCAGAACAGCGGATCACGCGGATCGTCCATCAGCCCCGTATCGCCCGGTCCGGGTCCCATGGGCAGATCCCGTGGGATCCGCTCCCCGGCGACGGTGAAGGACGCGCCATCGGGCTGTCGTACATGAAAAACCAGCCGTTCCGGCAGATCACGTGCCACAGGACGCGGCTGATCTGGACTACCCGGCGTCAGGGCACCGGCCTCTGCAGCCTTCCGGATGGCATAGGCGCGCGGCACACCAAAGCGCTGCTCCATCTCGCGGCGCAGATCCGCGCGCGCCGCAGCCCCCCGAGCGTCGCGCCACTCGTCGCCCGCGGCCAACTCATCGGGAGAGAAACCCGGACGCCGAGTGTCGCCGTGCATCGCATCGGGAAAGACCCGAATGCGCAGGCCTTTTTCATTCGCTGCGGTCTCGATCCTGAGCGGCAATAACATCAACGGCGCATCGGAACCGGAATGGGAGAGTTCTACGGTCTCAAGGGACTGGGTTTTCTCCGTCACATCCTCTGAGCGGAGCACGCCATCCTCCTGGATCAGCGCTTTTTCAATACGCTCCAGTAACAGCCCGGCCTGCTCCCCCGCCTTGACGTTGTCCTGCACCCGGCGGAAGGCTTCGATCCCGGTGATACGTGTCGCGCGCAGCGTACCGTCCACCAAAGGCACGCGGGCTATATCGTTGACCGATATTTCGCCGGAAAGAACCCGGCCGACGACGACGGTGCCACGCCCGGTGATCGAGAAGACATCTTCGATCTGAAACTCGAATGGCATAGCGACGGCCCCTCCCTTAACCCACTGTCAGAAGATCGCTGAGGTGAAGCCCGACGGTCACCGGCCTTTCCAGCAGAATACCGGCCATGGCCGCCCCCCCAGACCCCCAGCGCAACCCTTCCAGAGGGGTGGCATCCAGCGCGTCGCGACGGATGGTGCCGCCCTGGAGGTCCGACCAACTCAGCGCATTCCAGGATGAAAGCTCACCCACCCCGCGTGGCGGTGTGTCCAAGGGGGCGTTGATCCCGAACGACAGGCCGACCCGCGGTTGGGTAAATGTCAAAAACCAGCCCGCATCCGCCATCAGATCGCCAACGGGGGGGAAGCCGAAATAGATCAGGTCCTCCCCCAGGGTGCCGGTGATTGCGGGGGCCACAGGCTGACGGCGCGCGTCCAGTGCTCTGCCCTGCCCGTCCTCGACCGCGCGGTTCAAGGTCACCGTCACATCCGGGAACCGGCGGATCAGCGAAGAGCGCATGATCGCCACGAAATCCACGCCCGCCCCTTGCGCATCCGCCCCCTGAGCGGCGTGTGATCCCAAAGGTGTGTCGCCCCAGTTGCGCAGGGGCAGGAGGTCCGGGTCGAGCGTGCCGCCCCGGGTCGGGGCCGGGAAGGCGCGCCGCACGGGCGAGACCGCAACCTCGCAGGGCAGACCGCGCCAGCGCAGCTCACGCATCAACTCGTGATTGGCCCCCACCATGATCGCTTCCATCGCGGCGGCGTCATAGCGCATGCCGACAATCGAATCCTCGCGTATCTGCGACAGGGCGGGCGCCAGGACATCGGGCGCCATCTTCAGCACTTGGTCAATCACCGGTTCCGGCCAGACAGGCTCTGTCAGAACGCGACTGGGCAGCGGGGCCTCCGGATCGATCCCCGCGCCGTCCAGCCGCGCCGCAATCCGGGGCGGTACGGAGCGGTCGGGATCAAGGGCCGAGGCAATGTCCTGCGCCAGGCCGAGCGGATCATCCACCGAACCGGGCTCGTCTCTGCGCGACGGCTGCGCGCTGTTGTCGCGGAGCCCGTCCGCCCAGGCGGTCACCTCCGGCGGCGTCTCCGTTGCTTTTGTGTCGAGATCGCGCAACCCGTTGTCGGCAAGATCGGCCAAGAGATCGGCAAACCTGCGCGCGTCGGGTGCTGCGGCGGGAATGCTGCTGGCCTGCCCTGCGTCAATCATGCCAGTGGCGAGTTCCGGCGCGATGCTGGCGCCGGCCACATCGTGACCATCTGCCATTTCCGTACCGACCCGCTCGAAGGCCTGCGCCAGCGCCGCAGCATCGACACCGCGACGCGAGGCCCGCCGGGTCAGATCCGGTGCCGACAAGACGGCAAGGTCCCTGCCTGCCAGCGCCGCCCCCAGCGGTTTGCGCGCCGCGCCGCTGCCGACCCGCATCCGGTCCGCCGCAGGCATTGCGAACAGGGTCAAGGTGGGGGCATCCGCCTTCGCCAGAGCTGCCGTCAACCCACGATTCATCGCCTTGGCCGCATGGGCGCGTCCGAGGATCGCGTTTGCTTCGTCAATCGCACCAGCGCTTTGGCGCACGAAACCGACCATCGCATCCTGCTGCGTGCGCACCAGCGCCGCCCCGACACCCGCAAGACGGCGCAAGCTCGGATCACGGTTCACTTCTCTGAACCAGCGCGGCGCGGCATCATCGCTAGCATCTTCGGCCTTGGCCTGCGCCGCACCGTAGGAGGGCAGCGGGAGTTGAACGTCGCCCTGCCCGTCCGTCGCTTTCAACGCAGGCGTCAGCGCGCGCAGGGGCGTTGGCGATGGGGGATCCACGGGCGAGAACAGTGTGCGCAGCGGCAGTTTGGTGCCGGAGAGGGACGGCACGGGGTCACTGAAACGGTCGGCCACCGCGACCTCGGCTGCTGCGGAGTTGTCGAGGGCCTGCGCCGACAGATCGCGCAGCAGATCCTCGACCCCGCGCCCCGGCCCACAGGAAAAGCGCCAATGATGATAGACCGGCGTGCGCAGGCGCGGGTTGGCCAGATCCCAGGCAAAACCGTCGGCATCTCCGGGATCGATCTCCAGCCCCGCACGGCGGCCCGCCTCGAACAGCGGCACCACACAGGCAAAATAGGCAGTCCCCGATACCAGCTGCTGCAGGCAGACAAGGCGCGAAACGGCCCGCGCGCCCGGATCCGCATCGCCCGCAGCGCCGTCCGGATCATGCACATGCGCGCTGAGGTAGGCATCCGCAGGGTCGGGCAGCAAGGACGCGCCATCCTCTGTCTGCAGATCATCCGCATCGAGAATGTCCAGCATCTGCCCACGATGGATCGTCGCGCGGTCCTGCGGCACGCAGATCAGCGCCAGCCAGGGGGTCAGCCGCCCCTGAGGATCGGGAGCATGGGGTGACATGCTCCAGGGCAGCGCAGGGTCGCGAAAGGTCACGAACGGCAGTGCCCCGGCGCGGTGATCACCGCTGCCCGGTGCCGGGTCCACACCGACAACCGCAGTCTCGCGCAGGCCTTCCACCTGCCCCGGCCCGGCGAGCGGGAGCGTCGCACGCACCGGGTTCTGACCGGCGATTGTCACGTCCAGCTCGACAGTGTCGCGCGCACCCTCCAGGGCACGTAGCCCGCGGCGCATCCAGCTGTAAAAACGTCCTTCCGTCATTGGCCGACCTCGCTGAGACGGGCTGCGGGCTGTCCACGCCCCCGAAATTCCGCATAGGGGCCGGACGTGCCCTGTGCGCGCGACAGCTCCGCGTCCGGCACACACCAGGCCTCGGATTTGATGCGGATGCCGCGCGCTGGTGTCACCCTGGCCGCCGGGCCGAGGTCTGCCGTATCCGGTGCCGCACCCTCTAGGTGGCGCGCCTGGCGTGCAGGGGTGAAACCCGGCGACGGCTCTGGCGCGTCGATCAGGATCAGGTCGCGTGGCTGACGGACTTCAACGGCATCGCCTGCTGCCACGCCGATGACAAAGCGTGCGCCCGCCGTCAGGTCCTCGAAGGCCGGTGCGGTCAGTTTCTCGTTATCGCTGTATTTCAGAAAGCTGCCCGGCGCAAAGCGCGCGGCCACAGTCCCTGCGTTGATCATCTCACGATTTGCCAGATCGCGCAGATGCGCGAGACGGAATTCCCGCGCGCCGGAGATCGGATGGCCCCCGAAGTGCTCAAGACGCAGGTCCAGCGGCACCGCGTCCTGGCGCAATTCAAGCGGTGCGTCGGGCAACACCAGCCCCGTGGTCTCGCCGAGGATCAAATCGCCTGCATCTGCCTGTGTGCCACTGCCCCAACTGGCGGCATCCGAAAGGCGACCTCGCAGAACGTCCCAAGCCGATTTCGCGTCGATCCGGGGCTGGGCCGCCTCGCCAAAGCTGCTGTCGAACCCCACATCCACATCGAAGAACAGGATTTCGATGGTTGCGGACCCGCGCGCGCGCCAGGGACCGGGACCACTCAGCGTGCCCGACAGGCGCACGGCGCAGAGCGTATCGCCGCCCCGCTTGATGGCGGCACTTGCACGGATCGCCGCCTCCATCTGGAAGGGGTCCAGCAGGATCAGCACGTCGAACCCCAGTTCGGCGAGGATTTGAAACCCCGCCGCGCGCGCCTGAAGATCGAGCGCCGCGCCAAATTGCAGGCTGTTGGATGTGATTGCGAAGTAACCGTTGATCAGCAGCTTGAAACGGCTGCCCTTGCTCAGATCGACGCCGAGGCGTGCCAGCGTCGGAAAACCGGGTGGCGGCTCGAAACCGGGATGCAGACCGCCAACGCTGAACGCCAGTTCGGGTGCCGGGCCCCAGGCGCTGCGCACCGCAAACCCGCCCTCAATCGGAATGCCCTGAATGCGGCTGTCGTAGATCCGCCCCTCCAGGTCAAAACGCTGCCCGCTCACATCCAGAACGCCCGCGACATCGACGTTCAGCTTTACAATCGGCAGGATCTCATTTGGGATGTTGGCCTTGAGCGTGCCGATCAGAATGATCCGCAGCGGCTCCGGCAAGGTGAGCGCGAGGGCAAGATCGAGCGTCAGCAACTGCTGCGGCGTGCCCCAGCCCAGGGCCACCGTCGGTCCCAGGACATGCTGGCCGCGCGTGACCGGGAAAATCGCCTCTGCATCGCGGATGAGGCTGGACGCGTCGCGCACCGGGTCCTCAGGGGCAAGCAACTGCCCCGCCTTTCCCGCCCGCACAGCAGCAAAAAGCGCGTCCACATCCACATCGCGGTTCAGCCCGACAATGCCGCCCGCGCCGAGAAGGTTGAAGCCAAAGCCAAGGGGGATCGCCGGGAACCGCGCAGCGAGGAACAACAGCAGCGACCATCCATCACGCCCGTCCGGCATTTTGGTGTCCAGAACGCCAAAGGCTGTCAGGGCAACCGGCGGCACCTCCAGCGCCAGTGCCCCGGCGTAGCGCCCGCGCGGATGGTCAAAGGACAGATAGCCGCCGCCACGCACGGGACCCGCGTCAATGCCCAGCCCGAGGCCGGTGGGCGGTTTGAACCGGGGCCTGCGCGCCACAGGGCCATCGCCCGCGGGGTCAAGATCGACATCGATGATGACCCCGATCCCCTCGACCGTTGCGGAGACGGGCCCGATATCAATCTGCGCTTCGGCCCCGGCGGATACCTCCAGCGACAACTGGTTCGGTACGTCATTCAATCCGACACTGACCTCGATGGCCTGCAGCGCAAAGGCTTTGCCAAAGGCGATTTCCGTGGGGATGCGCGCGGACAGACCGGCGCCTCCGGCTTCGGCAAAGAACCCCGCAGCGCTCGACCAGCCAATAGTCGGCGAGAAGGCTGCCGACAATGCCCCGGCGGGCAACAGGCTGGCCAGAAATCCGTCCGCGTCGGTCACACCCAGCGACAGTTCCGCCTTGTCTATATGCAGCTCGACCCGCAGCTCGGCCTTGCTATCGGCATAGACAACCGAAAGAGCCGTCTGCGGGGTTTCGGCACGCAGCCCCACCGGTCCGAGCGTCAGATCCGCAAGCACCATGTCGCGTTTGAGCTTCGCGCCAAGCCGGATATCCGGCACACCCGCCTCGACCTGCAGGCCGCTCGGTCGGATGGTAACGGCGGCCAGATCATCCGTTTCGGCACTGGCCTCAAAAGTTGCCAAGGCCGCGCTATCTTCGGGGAGTGGGAACTCGATCTTGCCTGCGCCGATTGCATCGATGAAGCCTTTCAACCCCGGCTTTTTCGTACCATCTGCGGGCACCCCGCGCAGGGACAGAAACGCCAACAGAGAGGGGTCGACATGGCGGAACAGCTCATAGCTCAGAACGTGATCGGCGCCCGGATCTGCCGGGGTGCCGTCCGGCAGCCCGCGCGACTGGCCGTCCTTGACATCAACCTGCAGATCCAGGGACCCCAGCAAAAGCGCCAGCCTGTCCAGGAACCGGTTTGCCGCAAGCGCGTCGGTGCCAAAGCCCATCTCGGCGGCCAAGGCCCCGCTTGGATCGGCCAGGGCCGGACCAATGGCTGCAAAGTCAAACTGGCCTGGTGCGCGATCCCGCACTGCGGTTTCATCCAGCACACCCAGCATGGCGGTGACCGCCGCCACCGGCGGATGATAGGCCATGACGTACACAGCCGTCAGATGTTCGGTGATGCGCGCGGCCAACTCATCGGGCCCGGGCAAATCCGGATGCGCCGCTGCAAGTGATTTGATCGCAGCGACCGCTGATTTCACATCATCCACGATAGAGGCGAGCGCCGTCGCATCGCCCTGCGCAACCTTCTCGACGTTTGTCAGCACCGATTGCAGATCCGTCGCCAGCTGAACCACGGGACCATCCGAGGCCGCAAAGGGCGGCACCTGTAAACCGGCGGCGGTCAGGAAATCCTCAAGCCGCACATGAAAGCCCGACGTGGTATCCTTGAAGGTGCCCGCCGGTTGGTCGTAGTCCCGCGCTGCCAGCGTCAGGCCGGGGCGCGCAAGACCGGCCAGCGGCTCCATCAGGCGCCCAAGTTCCCGCAGCAGAACATCTTCAAGACGCACGCTCATCTGTATTTCGCCCTGTCACGGAACACCATTTTGCGCCGACCGCCATTTTCCGGCTTCGGGCCAAAGACCCGATACTCGAGAATGTCACCCGCCATGCCATGGCTGAGAACAGGGAAGTTCGTGGTGCTGGAGGAAAACGAGCCCTGACCGATCATCGCAATCACCTGTGCCACGGTTTCCTTGGTCGGCAGCAGCATCACCTTCTGTGCTCCTTTGGCAAAGAAGTCGGCGGCATTGCCTTTGTCTTTCCAATTGGGAACCGGTTGATCAGCGGCAGAGTTGTCATCCACAATGCGCACGCTGTAGGACCAATCCTTGTAGCGCTTGAATTTCGGGTCGCTTGTCTTGATCCCCTGATAAAGCCAACGCCTGTTGCTGCCGGCAGCCGACCCGCTGGGCTGCTTCGTGCTGACCTGAAAACCGGGGCCGTACATGAACGACCGGATGCTAAAGGTCTGCTCGGCCAGGTCCGCGTTGGTGTAGGTCCACGTGGTCTTCTTGCCGCTGTTTGAGGTTTTCGAGGTGCCTCCGAACTTGTGGTCCGGATCCATCAACTTCGTGCCGTTGCTCGGGTTCTTCCCGAAAAAGCAACTGTCGAGTGCTGACTGCAGGCGTGGGTCCTTGGTCAGCCAGATCAGCAATGCGCCCGCAATACCCGCCGCCATGGCGATGACCAGAATGATGCCAAGCGGCCCCGTCGCCACCGCGACACCCGCGAAATACATGTACACACCGATGCTGCCCGAGATCAGGCTGGAGGAGCCTGCCAGAAAGTGACCAAAGGCCACCGACATGTCGTTCAGCCGCGTCGCATCAGCGACGCCTTGGACCGCCGCATGCGCATCGAGGATCATCAGAGGAATGGAGGCAAGCATCGCCAGCCGCCGCATGCCCACCGTCGCCGCGGCCTTGGCGGCGTCATCCAGCAGGACGTCATCAGCCAACCGGAAGGCGATCAACTCCGCGCGTAGTGAGGCGCCGTCCTGCACCATCGTACAGATCAACTTGGTGGCAGAAGTCAGATCGCCCTTGGTGTTGTAGTCTTTGACAGCCCCGTAGAAGCCGAGCATCTGAAGCCCGCGCCCACCGATCTTTTGCAGTTTCCCTGCCCCATCGACAAAGGTTTCGACATTGGCCAGCGCCTTGGTCCATTTCGTGCTGCCGGTCTTGACGGCCTTGATCGCATCCGCCTCTACCTCTTTGGCGGTTTTGGTCAGCGTGGTCGGTGCCACACCCATCAGCTTTGCGAAACAGCGTTTGACCGCGTCGCTGCCGCTGACCTTGTTGCCCGAGCCGTCATTCGCATCGAGCGCTGTTGCAGCAATCTGGTGGCTGATGCTGATGACCGATACATAGAGCTTGACGGTGCGCTGGCCCAAAGCAATGAGATCCGTCGCCTTTTTCGTCTGCCCAAAGGGGTCGTCGCCCCAAAGCATCCGCGCGGCATCCGCGGAGGGCGGGGTCCCCGTCAAGATATACGTGTCGCCGATCGTCGAATCATTGTGCAGCTTGACGGGCAGATCGTCGGCCAGCTGGGCGAGGCGACCGACATTGAACACGCAATCCGCGACATACAGGGAATTGGCCGCGTCCTGGCTAATCCGGTCGTTGATCCGGTTGGTTCCGCCAAAGCTGAGCGCCTGCACCTCCTTGAACCGGTTTGCCGCAGGCTGCTGCGTATCCAGAACCGGCATGGCCGCAAAGAGCTCTTGCAAAAAAGCCAGCCGGGCCACAGCTGGCGCCTTGTCAAAGGCTACGGACAACTGAACCGATGGATCGTAGAGCAGTTTCTGGAGCTTGGGCGCGAACCGCACCGTCCGGTTGTAGAGTTGTTGCAGAATGGACAGCGCGCTCTTGATGTCCTGAATTTGCGTCTTGCGCGCAAGCTTGTTGGCGGGGCTGCGCAACAGATGAAACAACCCATAGGCGTCGATGGCCCGGCTCAGTTGCAGGCTGCTGCGATCTTTTTCCAGCGTGTCGAAGAAGTCAGTTGCCAGGGCCGTGCGCGCGGCCGCGACGGAAATCTGGCCACTGCCCGAGGGAGGGGATAACGGCAGGTCGTCCAGAAGGCGGGCGATTTCGTCATGAAGCTCGTACACATTGGCGCGTGTCGGGCCTTTCCGGACCTGTTCCTTGCCGTTCAGCGTGAATGTACGATCAAAGGTCTTTTGGTAGCTTGCGGCGGTATTGGCGACATCCACGGTAAAGTCTTGCAGGACCGATGCCGTGCGAGACAGAATTTGCGTCGGCGTGTAAGCCATAAAATACCCAGCGAAAAAGACACTCTAAAATTCACTCAACCATCAATTGCAGCCTTTCGTCAGTCAAGTTTTTTCTCCACGGGTCGACGGTGCCGCATTTGGCTGCGATCAGGAGGGGTGTGATGTTGCGTCAGCCTGCCAGATCCAAGGCGTCACGTGCACGCCTTTGACGGTCGGTGTTCGGACAATCCAGACCCAAAAATCCAGTCTTTGAAGTACATTGGCACCTATCCGCCCTTAGATCTCCAGGATCAGCGGGCAGTGGTCGGAGACCTCCGGGTCCTGAATAACATCGAATGACCGCACGGCGGCCGCGTCGCTGACGAGGAGGTAATCCGCAAACCTGCCCGGCTTGGTGTAGCGGGAGTTTCGGGTGCTCTCAAAGCCTCGGGACGTCACCAGCTCGACCAGTCCGGCGTGCGTCAGGATCTCCAGTGTCTCGCTTGCGGGTTCCACATTGAAATCTCCGCAGATGACGCGCAAATCACCCGGGCAGGTCACCGCATCCGACAGCGCCAGCAATCGTTTGGCCTGCACCCTGCGCTCTGGCGTGTCCATTTTGCCGTTCAGATCCCGCAGCCCATGCATATGTGTAATGCTCACGGCCCGGTCCAATCCATAGTCAAAGACGCGCACTGCATGCGCGCTGCGGGATCTGGGATGATCGCCGTAGCCCACGGGCGAATACTCCTTGTGAACGAAACCCTGGACCTGTCCGATCACCGGAAGGGATTTGTGAACAAAGGTGGCCAACCCCCATTGTGACGGGATCTGCACCTCTTCGTCCCACAAGACACCCTGGGCCGCGGGGCAGAAGGTCGCGACGTGATCCGGCAGTGCCCGGCAGACATCGCGAAAGAAGTTTGCCCGCTGGGGAAGGATATGATCGCCGTCGCGATAGGTGAGCCAATCCTTCTCCGTCGCCGGGCTGTGCACGACCTCCTGCAGACACAGAACGTCCGGCACCGTGTGAGACAGATACGGCAAGAGGTCCTCATAGAGCGTGCCGCCCCAGCCATTCAGACACATGATTTTCATCGGTTCCCCACGTACGGATTCTCTGAACATTCGACGTCTTTCCGCAGAAGGACAAGCCCCGCGTCAGGGGCCATGCAAAATGATCCGGCAGTCACGACTTGCACCGGACACGGCCTTGCAAGAGCACTTTATTCAGGTCTCGACCCCTTGCGCATACCGCGTCAGGCGCGCCGCCAGAGCGCCAACGGCGACGTGCAGGATGACCGTCAAACAGGCCAGAACAATGAGGCTGGCGAACATCAGGTCAATCTTGGCGCGCCCGTTGGCCAGCAACATCAGGTAGCCAAGCCCCTTTGATGCGCCCACCCACTCTCCGATCACGGCCCCGATGGGGGCGTAGACGGCGGCCAGTTTCAGACCGCTGCCAAGGCTCGGCAGGGCGTTGGGGATCTGCACGTGGCGCATGAAGTGATACTTGCCCGCCGCCATCGCATGCGAGAGGTCGCGATACCCCCTGTCGATGCGGGTCAGGCCGTCGTGAAAGGCCGATGTGACCGGGAAATAGATGATCAGGACCGCCATCGCGATCTTCGACGCCATCCCGTAGCCGAACCACAGCGTCAGCAGCGGTGCGAGCGCGAAAACCGGGACGGACTGGGTAAACACCAGGATCGGCAGCATCAGCCGTTCTGCAGTTTTTGACAGGGCCAGCTGGATTGCCGTCACCACGCCTAGAAACGTCCCGATCAGAAGGCCCAAAGCGACCTCGACCGCCGTAATCCACGCGTTTTCGGCAATGAGCACGCGGCTGTCAAACGCCGCCAATGCCACCCGCCCCGGCGATGGCAGGATGAAATGCGGTGCCCCCGTGACCCAGACAGTGGCCTGCCACACGCCTACGCCGACCAAGGATGCGAGGAGGATATCGCGCGCTTTCATGACGCCGCTGCCGTAGCGTGCAGATGGGCCAGTAAACGGGTCTGGCAGGCCATCGCCTGACGGTCGTCCAACGCTCGCGGGGCTGGCGTTCCGGGGGCTGGCCAGACCTGCATGTCCTGTGCGGACATGACGATGATCTGGTGCCCAAGACGCGCCGCCTCTGCCGGATCATGGGTCACCAAAAAGACGGTGCGACCTGTCAGCACCTCGGCTGCAAGCGCCTGCATCGTGGAACGGGTGCCCGCATCGAGCGCCGAGAATGGTTCATCCAGAAACACAACCGGGCGATCCTCGAACAGGGTGCGGGCCAGCGCTGCACGTTGCCGCATCCCGCCCGAAAGCGCATTTGGTTTCTTGTCTGCGTGCTCGGACAGATGCACGCGATGCAGAAGGTCATCGACGACCGTCATGTCCGGCCTCTGCCCCCGCAACCGCGCACCAATGCAGATGTTCTCCCGCACCGACAGCCAGGGCAGCAGCAGATCGGATTGCGCCATATAGCTGATCCGCCCGGCCAGACCGGCACCATCCGTGGCCGTGAACCTGCCGGAGAACACCCCACCCGTTTCCAACCCAAGGATCAGGCGCAGGAGTGTTGATTTCCCGACACCGGAGCGTCCCAGAAGACAGGTCCACCGTCCTGCGGGCAGGCGCAGAACCGCATCGAAGAGGACCGCGTTCCCGATGCGATGCTGGCCCTTCAGCGTGATCCCCGGCGGCGCTGGCATCAGCCTCTGAGGCCCATATCCCAGAAACCGACCTCAAGCTCTGTGGCTTTCGTGAACCGGTCCTGCAGGACATGTGCTCGTGGGGCAGAGGCCAAATCACCGATACGTCGCGCAACGGCGCCGTCGATCATGGCCCCTGCCGCGCGGCAGACGGATTGATAATCCTCGCCGGCATAGGTCGCGATCCAGTCGGCGTAGGGGGTATCTGCCACCTTATCTCTTGCCAGACGGGCCCCAATTTCCCCGTACCCCATGACGCAGGGGGCCAGCGCTGCCATAATGTCCAGAAAATCCCCCTGCAGCCCGGCATCCAGCACAAAGCGGGTATAGGCGAGGTTTTCAACCGCTTCGGCAGCCCCGAACAAAGCTGCTTCATCAATGCCCTCAGCGGCGCAAGTCTTGATATGCAAGGCCATCTCGTGGTTGACGAGCGCATCAACCGTGCCCGCGCAAACCTTCATCTCTTCCAGCGTTTCCGATTTCACGACGGCCAGAGACCAGGCCCGCGCAAAATGCACAAGAAAGACGTAGTCCTGAACCAAGTAGTGCAGGAAGGAGGCGCGGGGCAGCGTGCCGTCGCGGAGCCCTTCGACAAAGGCATGGCGCGTATAGTCCCGCCACGACCCCGCCGCGCCCGCGCGCCACTGCGCAAAGGTCTCGCCATAGTCAGGCGCCATCAGTTGGCCGTCACGTCAATGGCAATCTTCGAGACCGGGTTCACCGCCGGGATCAGCCCCGCCTCGTGCAGGAAGGTTTCAAAAGCGGCATAACGCCCCGCGTCCATCGCCGTCGGGCGCAGCGCAAAGCGTGGCAGCGTATCAACCCAGGCCCTTTCGTTCAGCTCGTCGCGCAATTCGACAGAGGTGCCTGCGAAAACCTCCCAGCTGTCTTCGGGATGATTGATAATATACTGTGTCGCCTTTTCGGTTGCAGCCAGAAAGCGGGAGATCATGTCCTTGTCCATGACCTCGGTATTGGCCACATAGATCAGCTCGTCATAGGGCGGCATCCCTTCTTCCTCGACGAAAAAGCAACGACCCGCGACGCCTTCGATCTCCATCTGGTTCAGTTCGAAATTGCGGAACGCACCGATCACCGCATCCACCTGACCCGACATCAAGGACGGCGACAGCGACCAGTTCACGTTGATCAACTCGATATCCTCCAGATCCAGCCCGTGGTGCCGCAGGATCGTTCCCAGCACGGCCTCTTCCACCCCGCCAACCGAAAATCCGACCTTCTTGCCGTCCAGATCCGCTGGTGTCTTGATCGGGCCATCGGCCAGGGTCAGCAGACAGCTCAAGGGCGTGGCCACAAGGGTGCCGACACGCTGCAGCGGCAGGCCTTCGTGGATTTGCAGGTGCAGCTGTGGCTGGTAGGAGATCGCCAGATCCGCCTGCCCCCCCGCCACCAGCTTGGGCGGATCGGAGGGGTCGGCGGGGGCTATGACCTCGACCTTCAGGTCCTGATCCGCAAAATATCCCTTTTCCTGCGCGATGATGATCGGGCCGTGATCGGGATTGACGAACCAGTCCAACAGGACGGTCATTTCATCCGCAGCAAAAAGAGGGTGCGCCAGGAGGGACAGCGTGGCCGCCAAAGGGGTTGGTTTCATGTCGAATGCCTTTCGTCAGGTTGGGTCGTGCCCATTGCAATGAGGGAAATCTCGCCGTCCCAGTAGGACCGCAGATGCTGGGCGGCCTGCCATGCGCGCAGGCCGGAGGCGCAGGCAAAAACAGCGCGTGTCGGGGTATCGGGCTCGGGGCTGCCTGCCTTGAAATCATTGACCGTCAGCCGTTGCGCATGCCTCACCACCGGCTGCGCCGCTTCGGTCGCATCGCGCAGTTCGACAACGTAGTCCGAGGGGGCAATCTGGCTCTGCGCGATGAAGGCAAGATCGGGCGCGGGCTCGGGCGCTGCGTCAAAGCGGAAGCCGCCCGATCGAAAACCGTGCATGTCGAAACTGATCACTTGTCCAAGCGGCGAGGGTGTCTGGCCGATCAGGCAGCCCAGAGCCATCTGCGCCTGCGCGGCACCAACCAGCCCGACCACCGGCCCCATGACCCCAGCGGTGGCGCAGGTCGCGGCGCGATCCGGCAAGTCCGGAAACACAGCGCGCAGCGAGGGTGCTGTGCCACAAAACCCGCCCGCGTAGCCTGAAAAGCCAAGCACCGAGGCACTGATCAAGGGCACATCGGCGGCGCGACAGGCGTCGGACAGGGTATAGCTCACCGCGAAACTATCTGCGCAGTCGAGGACAAGCGTGCTGCCCCGCACCAGCGCGGGTGCGTTTGCAGGATCAAGCGGCGTGCATTGGGCCGTGATGTCGCACGCGGCATTGAGAGCCGCCAGTGTGTCGACCGCCACTTGTGCCTTTGGCTTGCCGATGTCGCCTTCGCGGAACAGGGTCTGACGGTGCAGGTTCGACAGGGACACGGTATCGCCATCCATAACCGTGATACGCCCCACCCCTGCCCCGACAAGATACTGCAGCACCGGCGCGCCCAGCCCGCCCGCGCCCACGACAAGCACCTGCGCCGCGCGGATCGCCTCTTGCCCCGCCTCACCCACATCGGGCAGACATATCTGTCGCGCATAGCGGCTCATCGCGTTGCCGCCAGCCATGCGCGCACCCGATCTTCCGGGTTTTCATGCAGAGTGATGTCGGTCACCGCCGCCACCACATCCGCACCCGCCGCAAAGGCCCCTGGCGCGCGGTCGATATTCATCCCGCCAATGGCAATCAACGGCACATCTCCGATCAATCCGCGCCATGTCGACAGCTTTGCAACCCCCTGTTCGCGCCACTTCATCTTCTTGAGAATGGTCGGGTAGACCGGCCCCAGCGCCACGTAATCAGGCGCAAGGTCCAGCGCGCGCGCCAGTTCCGCCTTGTCATGCGTGCTGATCCCGAGGCGTAGGCCCGCCGCCCGGATCGCCGTGATATCTGCCGTGTCGAGGTCTTCCTGACCCAGGTGGATGTAGTCGCATCCTTCGTCTATCGCGACCTGCCAGTGGTCGTTCACCACCAGCGTGCAGCCCTGCGCCGCGCAGACGGATTTGGCCCGGCGAATGTGGGTGCGCAGGGTCTTCGCCGGGACATCCTTGATCCGCAGCTGCACCAGTTTGATGCCCAGCGGAACAAGACGTTCCAGCCAGTCGGCGCTGTCAAAAATCGGGTAAAACCGGTCGAGGATCATGACAGGAACGCCTTGCCGATCACCGGGGTCGACGGGGCCGCCATGTCGCGCGGCGTCATGGGATCCGCCTGCGCGGCCAATTGACCGGCGCGGAGGGCTGCTGCGAAACCTTCGGCCATCAGGGCGGGATCACCCGCCTTTGCGACCGCAGTATTCAACAGGATCGCGTCAAAGCCCAGTTCCATCGCGGCGGCCGCCTGTGACGGCAGGCCGAGGCCCGCGTCAATTACCAGAGGCGTGTTCGGGAAGTGCGCGCGCATGGCCCGCAAGCCAAAGATATTGTTCAACCCCAGCCCGGACCCGATGGGCGCGCCCCAGGGCATCAGCACCTCGCATCCGGCCTGCAGCAGCTTGTCGGCCACAACCAGATCCTCGGTTGTGTAGGGAAAGACCTGAAACCCGTCCTCGGTCAGAATGCGTGCGGCCTCGACCAGGCCAAAGACATCTGGCTGTAGGGTGTCTTCCTCCCCAATGACCTCGAGTTTTATCCACCGGGTATCGAATACCTCACGCGCCATATGCGCCGTGGTGACCGCCTCTTTCACGCTGTGACAGCCGGCGGTGTTGGGCAGGACATGCACCCCAAGATCGCGGATCAGCGCCCAGAAATCCTGCCCCGCCCGATCCCGCCCGCTTTCACGGCGCAAGGACACCGTGGCGACGCTGGCGTCACTGCGTTTGAAGGCATCTGCGAGGATCGCCGGGGAGGGATATTGAGCCGTGCCCAGCATGAGCCCATTGGCCAGCGTGATCCCGTAGAAATCGCGCATGACTAGCCCCCCTGCATCGGCGCAAGCACTTCGATGCTGTCACCGGCCTTCAGGCTCTTGTCTGATCGTTCCGAGGCGGGCACGAAGTCACCGTTGACGGCTGTTGCGACTTTTGCGCCCCCAAATCCTTCCACCTCCAACAGATCGGCAAGCGTGCTGACCTGCGCAGTGATCATCGCGCCGTTAAGCTGCAGTTTCATCCATCACCTCCGGTGTTGCGTCGTCAAAAATCAGGTCTGCCACCATGCGGGCCACGGCTGGCGCGAGCAGGAAACCATGCCGGAACAATCCATTGGCGCGGATCAGCTGCCCGTCCCGCCGGATGCGCGGCAGGTTGTCGGGAAAGGCGGGGCGGCTGTCGACGCCGATTTCAAGCACCTCAGCCTCCCCGAAGGCAGGGTTGAGCGCATAGGCCGCAGAGAGCAGTTCCAGAAGCGAGCGGGCCGTCACATGGCCACCCGCGCGGCCTTCGATCATGGTCGCGCCCAGCATGAATATGCCGTCGCCGCGCGGCACGATGTAAAGCGGCACGCGCGGATGCAGCATCCGGATAGGCCGGTGCAGCGTGACATCGGGACATGACAGGATCAGCATCTCGCCCTTGACCCCACGCAGGTCGGACAGATCGGTCCGGGCCTGATATCCGCGACAGTCAATTGTCAGGCCGCGCTGCGCGTGGTGCGCCGGATCCGCGTCTTCCTGACGGAATACGGCACCGTCGGCGATCACCCCTTCCCGGAGCTGCGCCAAGGCCGCCCGTGGCGCCAGATGCGCCTCACTTTCGAAGAAGAGCCCCTGTGCAAAGCGCTCTCCAAGGTCCGGTTCCAGAGCTGTAATTTCGCCCGCCGTGACAGCGCGGTGCGCCCTGGTTCGCCGGGCAAACCGCGCCAGATCGGCACTGTCCCGCGCAGGTGATACCACCAGAGAGCCCCGACGCGCGACCGCATCGGTTTTTGAGGCCCACCAATCTGCGGCTTCAGCCCCGAGCCGCACCACGGGTTCCTCGGCGCTTTCGCCTTCGCAGAAAGGCGCGAGCATTCCGCCTGCCCACCACGAACAAGCATGCGGTCCGTTCTCTTCATGGCGGTCCACCAGCACCACATGCGCGCCCCGGTCCAGCAGGGTCCGCGCGACGCACAGCCCGGCGACGCCTGCGCCTATGACAGTGACGTCCTTCATGACCAGTGCGCGTGGAAGTGATGCACAGGGCCATGGCCTACGCCGATTTGCAATTGGTCCGCCGCCGCAATGGCCGCCTGCAAGTAGCCATGTGCCGCCGTTACCGCCGTGGGCAAACTGTTGCCTTTGGCCAAAAGCGCCGCGATGGACGCAGAATAGGTGCAGCCCGTGCCGTGGGTATTGCGGGTCGCGATGCGTGGCCCGGCAAGCGTTGCCATCACCCCCCCTGCGTCAACCAGAACATCGGTGCAGGTATCGCCCACGGCGTGCCCCCCCTTCATCAAAACGGCCTTCGGGCCTAAGGCCAGAAGGCCTGCTGCCTGTGCCGCCATGTCCTCAGGCGTTCTGGCTTGGCCACCGCCTGTCAGCCGTGCGGCCTCGGGCAGGTTCGGCGTCAGGAGCGTGGCGCGCGGTAGAATCCTGTCGATCAGCGCCACGACCGCGGCTTCCTGCAAAAGCGCGTCCCCTGATTTGGCGATCATCACCGGATCAACGACAACCGGTCCCTCAAAGTCCTCCAGACACGCCGCAACGGTTTCGATGATCGGAACGGAAAACAACATGCCCAGCTTGATGGCCCCTACGTCGAGATCACTGAGGACGGCATCGATCTGCGCTGCGACAATCTCCGCAGGCACCTCATGCACGGCTGTCACTGCCACCGTGTTTTGCGCTGTTATCGCGGTGATCACGCTGGCCCCGAAAACACCCTGAGCGGACATCGCTTTCAGATCCGCCTGCACGCCCGCGCCGCCGCTGCTGTCGGAGCCTGCAATCGTCAGGGCAATCGGGGTCTTGGTCATGGCGCGCGTCTCTCCAACGTGAGGAAAACACCGGCGCGCATGGGGGAAAGACTGTGCGATTGTTGCACATGCTACCCGTTCCCTACGCCGGCATTGTCCGGATCAGGTTCGACGGGTCGGTGCGTGCACCTCTCAGCCCTTGGCGGGCCCCCCGACGGATAAATTTCTGGGTCACCGATCTCGCGGCAACGCCTCTCTACTACTCAATACTTGGACATCCTACAACCGTCATTCTGCCGCAACGGTCCGCCAGGTGATGCACGGTCCTTCGTTGGGACCCGCAGCCGGGCGCTGCCCCCCAAAACCCGGTTTACGCCAGACAAGCTCCCTCCGGCGTGTTTTCCAGACGCAGGATACGATCCGCGAGCCGGTCAGCCTCGCGCATGTCATGTGTCACGAAAACGGTTGCCGGGCGATGGTCGGAGATGAGCTTTTCCGTCAGGTCCAGCATTCTGTCGGCAGTGTCCCGATCGAGGGAAACAAAGGGCTCGTCCATAATCAGCAACTCGGGCGCCTGCGCAAACGCCCGTGCGAGAGACAACCTGCGTTGCTGCCCGAGGGAGAGTTGCTTGGGGAAAAGGTCCTCCTTTCCCTCCAGGCCGCTCCGGGTCAGCATGTCACGCGCCTGTTGTGATGTGAGCTGCGGATGCGGCAGCAGGATGTTCTGAATGACCGACCGCCACGGCAAAAGCGTTGGTTCCTGGAACACAAAGGCAAGGTTCTCGGGCCGTTCAATGCTGCCGTCGAACTCCGGATCAATCCCGGCCAGGATGCGCAGAAGGGTCGATTTGCCAATGCCGGACGGGCCGACCAGCGCAAGGGTCTCGCCTACGTTGATCTCGAAACGGATCGGCCCCAGCACGGGGATACTGCCGAACATCTTGGAGGCAATGTCGACGCGGGTCATGCGTCCCTCCACCGGCGGGCGCGCCGCTCGAACGGCTGGAGCAGCAGCCATTCCACCAGCAGCATCACGCAGATGAACGAGAAGGCATAGACCAGCACCATGGCCACGTCGAAGAGCTGGAAGTAGAGGTGGATCTGGAAGCCCACGCCAGAAGATCGCCCCAGAAACTCCACCACAAGCACGATTTTCCAGATCACCGCCACGCCAGACCGCGCCGCTGCGGCAATAAACGGGGCGAGTTGCGGAAAGACCACGTGCCGCAACCGCGCGCGCCAGGACATCTTGTAGACCTGCGCCATCGCGTCGAGGTCAGGATCCAGCGCCCGGGCGCCTTCGCGGATCACCACGGCCACATTCGGCACCTTGTTGAGCGTCACCGCCGTGATCGCCGCCGCTTCGGTCAGCCCGATCCAGAGATAGCAGAGCACGATCAGTACCAGCGCGGGCAAATTGAGAAACACCACGAGCCACGGGTCCAGCCAGGCATTGGTGCGTGCAGATCGTCCCATGATCAGGCCCAGCACCGTGCCCAACGTCATTGCCAGGGCAAAGGCCCAGAGCACACGGATGATCGTGGCGAAGAGATGGGTCCAAAGCTCACCGGAACCTGCCTCCTGCAGAAACAGCGGAACCAACTGCCAGGGTTTCGGCAGGATTTGCGCATCATCGGTCAGGATCGCGGCAACAACCCACAAAGACAGAAGTCCGGCGAGAGACAGAAAGGGGGTGAGCCGCGCGGCGTGCATCCGCAGATGTTACTTTACATCGGCGAAAAGGCCAGCAGGCAGAGACGTGGCCTCGCCCACAAGCTCGGGGCCTCCCAGATCGCTCATCAGGCTCAGCATCTTGCCGGTGGCGGCCTCATCCACTGGCGCGCGATCAGGGATGCCTGCGATCCAGTCGGATTTGAGCTGTTCGAACTGGGCATCGGTTGCGGCATTCATACGGGGGCGTATGGCCGCCCAGGCGTCGTCGGAGCTCGCCAGCCTGTCCTTGGCCGCACGGCTTGCGTCGAAGAACCGCTGTGCCAGCGCCGGATGATCAGCGAGGAAGCTCTCCTTCATATAGTAGCCCAAGAGCGGCGTGTTCGTATCAAGGCCAAGGGCTGCGCCCGCCTCCTCGACCGAGATCAGCTGCCGCATTCCGGCGGCCTTGTTCTTGGCCAGGAAGTGCCAGAAGTTGATCGCGCCCGCATATTCAGACCCCATGGCGGATTTGAAAATCAGGGGCGGCGCGCCGTACACCTGTTCGGTCTCGGCCTTGAGGTCCATGCCGTATTGTTGCTGTGCATAGGCGCGCAGGATCAGCCAGGATTTGTCCAGCGGTCCACCGGCGATGCCGATCTTGCCGCCTGCCAGATCGGCCAGCGTCTCGGCGGGGCTGCCTTCCGGAACCACCACACCCCCGACGGCCTTGGAATAGGGGATGAAGACGTAATCCTTACCCGCCGCCCGCTGGCGCGCGACCCAGATCCAGTCGGCCACGGCCATATCCGCCTCGCCACCCTCAACCGCAATACGTGTGGCGCTGTTGTCGGCATAGGGTTGCACGTCGAGCGTAAAACCATTGGCCCGGTCCAAGCCGTTGTCCGTGATGGTGGCAAGCTCCCAGTTGACCGTCCCGATCTTGAGCACCGCGGCCCGGATCGTTGGAAGGTCATCCGCAAGGCTTTGCCCGGCCAGCACAGCCAGCGCCATCGAGATGATTTGGATCAGACGCATTTTGCCCTCCGCCCGGAACCGCAGCGCTATTCGGCGCGGCGGCTCACTTCGTTGAGGTCCTTGTCGAGCTTGATATCGAACTGATTGCCACCCTTGCAGATCACGTCATCAAGGTCATAGCCATCGTCTTCGACTTCGATATCATCGGGGTCCATCTGGCATTCGATGGAGGCCAGCATGGCTTCGATCTTCTCCACTGTCTCGGCGTCGAGGTGACCATCGGCCAGCACAGGACCGGAGATCAGGGCGGCGGCGGTCAGGGCAAAAAGATGTTTCATGGCAAACTCCTTGGTTATTGGATCGAAATGGTCATGGATTGCGTCTCGCCGGTCGAACCGGGGATACGTATCGTGTGGCTGCCGGGCTTGATTGCGATGAAGGACATCTCGACCACCCCGGCCTTGTCGAACTCGATGCTGTCGATGGCCATCGGGCGGATCTCGATCTTGTTGATCACGATCTCATTCATCCAGATCGAGCGGAAGAAGCTCGGGCCCTCAATGGCCAGTTCCGCCGAGCCGTCCGCCGTGATCACCAGCGTGTAATAGGCCCCCGACTGCAGCACCACATCCTCGCCCAGCGGTTGACCCGACGCGAGGGTCAGCGGGATGTCCTCACCTCTGTTGCACTTGGCCAGAAGCCCGGCAAAGCCCAGATCGTCACACAACGGCGCGGCCAGAGCCGGCCCACCTGTCAGAGCCAAGGCTGCCGCCATCAATAGTTTCTTCATATCGTTCCTCTCCCGATTTTGCTGATCTGCGTCATTCGATTGTCACCACGCCCCAGGGCTGTTGTCCGACCTGTATCGACTTGATCGCCTTCTCCTTGGCGACATCTATAACTGTGATGTCGTTAGAGTTGCCATTGGTCGTTAGTAGGAACTGCTCGTCGGGCGTGAAGTCCAGTTGCCACACACGTTGACCCACGAGGATGTAGTCGAGGACCTCAAGGCTCTGCGCGTCGATCACGGCCACGCGGTTCGCAGGCCCCAATGCCACGAAAAGCCGGGTGCCGTCCGATGTGACCCGCGCGCCCACGGGCTGCAACCACTCGGGCTGCACGCCTGCGACCTCAAAGGAAATCTTGCCCACAACGGTGGGCGCGCCATCCTCGGCGATGTCCATGACCGTGACCGTGCCGCCGATCTCGGAGGTCACGAACAGGCGACTGCCATCCGCAGTGTAATGCGCATAGCGCGGGCGCTGATCCACGAGGATGTTGTGCTTGATCTTGTAGTCTTCGGTCGAGATGAAATGCGCCATGTTGGTCGTCTCGGAGGTGTTCACCACGAATTTCGCATCCGGGCTCATGCCCATGCCTTCCGGCTCCACACCCACGGGGACCTCCGCCAGAACAGTGCGCGTTTCCGTATCGGTGACCGTGACCAGATTGTCGTCTTCATTGGCGATGTAGAGCCGCTTGCCCGATGGTTCGAGGATGAAGAGCTCCGGGTCAGGCCCCGAGGGCAGGCTGGGCAGTTCCTCATAGGTATTGGCGTCAAAGACCCGCACCAGATTGTCATCGGAGGCGCAGACATAGATGACGCTGCCATCCGGGCTGGTGGTGATCCCACGCGGGCGGTTACCTGCAAAGAATTCCGTCTCCACCTCCCAGGTGTCGGTGTTCACCACGGTGATCGTGTTGCCGCGTTCGTTGGAGATGAACGCCTTGCCCGCGTAAGCCGGGGCGGCGATGAGGGCGGCCAAAGCCGTCGAGAGTAAAAATGATTTCATTTCGTATCTCCAATTAGTCAAAGGCAGTGCAGCTGGATTCGGGCCGGTCGAGACCCATCGTGTCGAGCGGGGAGCTTTGATGCAGGAACCCCTCCTGCGGGCTGACGCTCACGGTGATCACACCGTCATAGAGCAGGACCGGCTGGCGCAGCTGACCGTTCCAGTTGCGGAAAGTGACTTTCTGACCCTTGAAGGCGGCCAGCTCGAAGGCGTCCGAAATGGCATAGTCGCGCACCCCGTCCGGGTCGGCGGTATTGGCCCGCGTCACGGCCTCGCCGACCACACGCAGGGCGAGCCAGACATTGTAGTCTTCGGGCTTGGCATAACGCCCGGTCAGCGCCTCGAAACGGGTCTGGTACTGTGTCGCCCCATAGGCTTCATGGGCACCGTGAAAACTGGTCGGCACCAGCCCGCCCGACCCCATCACGGGCCGCGGCGTCCAGAGGTGATAGCTCAGGTAGCGCGCGAAATAGTCGGTCGCGTCTGCCGCAATCACCACATCATGGTCGTCTGCATCCTGCGTGAAAGCAGGCAGTTGCCGTTGCACCAGCACATGGCCGGAATCCGTGCGTCGCGAGCCGCCGGTATCCTCAAAGCTCCGATCTTCGACAATCTCGGCGCCGAACTTGCGGGCGGCTTTGCGGTAGGCCTCGGCCAGCGCCACATCCTCAGGGTTGGACCCGGCAATCAGAAACCACTCCGTCCACTTCTTCCAAACGGCGAACTGCGCCACGGCGTCCGCTTTCATCCCGTGCGACAGGGCGGTGTGCAGCAGATTGCCCCGGCAGGACCCGTCGCGCAGGTCATTGTCCGCTGCGCGCGCATTGAACACCAGCGCCCCTGCCTCCGCTGCCTGATCGGTGAGGCGCAGCAGATCTTCTGGGCGGGATTGGACAACCACCAGCCGGATCCCATCGGCGAGGATTTGGGCCATCGCCGCATCGGCCTCCTCCGGCGGGACAGCGACGGTTTTGGTCTCATAGGTGTGCCCCAGAAAACCACCGGTCGTGCCATTGTCCTCATCCGCCAGCGCGGCTCCGGCAAAGCCCAGATCATCAGGGGGCAGATCATACCGGCTGATCGGCAGCAGCGTCGGGTAGTCGACGCGCAAAACCGCCGCCTTGACGTCAATCGCCCAAGCGGTCCCGGCAGAAAATACGACGGTAAGTGCCGCCAACAGCGACCTGTGCAAGCAATGCACGTGAACCTCCCCTGCCCGGACATTCTGCCGGGCCTCCCATCTATCCCCGACCGGTCCATGCGCGTGAACCGATACTTTTGGCCGGGTTGTGAGGATCAGCCTAACAGCCGCACGATAAAGGACGATTCTTATTTTTTAAGAACAGGCACATGCGATTGACTGCCCTTGCCCTGCTTGCCGCCACTGGCGTTCACGCACAGGAACGCGTGGCGTTTTTTGGCCTCACGCTGCTCGACACGTCGCTGCAGAGCAGCGCGTCCGGAGAGAATACAGCGGAGCAGGAGCGGCTTGCGCAGCTTGAAGAGATGGTGGCCGCACGGTTTGTGCAGGAAGGCTATGAGCTGGTTGATATCGAGCCTGCCCGCAAGGAGATCGACCGGGTGGTCAATCTGGCCAAATGCTATGGCTGCGACACCCGGATCGCGGTGCAGCTGGGCGCGGATTATGCGTTGGTGGGCGAGGTGCAGAAGGTCTCGGACCTGATCCTTGCGATCAACCTGCAACTGCGCGCGGCAGAGACCGGCGAAATGGTCAAGGGCGGGGTCGTCGATATTCGCGGCAACACCGATGAAAGCTGGCAGCGCGGCATGCGTTACATCCTGAAGAACAGATTTTTCGTGGAGGAGAGATGATGAAGAAACGCGTATTCCTGGCGGCTTGCGTGGCGGCGGTGGTCACGCCGGGGCTGGCCCTGGCGCATGGGCCGACCCGGCAAAAGGTGACGTTGACCACCGAGATGGCCGCCGATCCGGCAGAAGTCTGGGCCACCATCGGCAATTTTCAGGACATGTCCTGGCACCCTGCCGTGCGTGGGACGGCGGGCGAGAACGGCAATGAGATCGACGCCACGCGGGTGTTGACCCTGGGTGCCGCAGATGGGCCAACCATTTCGGAAATCCTCTACAAATTCAGCGATGAGAAGATGAGCTATTCCTACCGCATCACCGATGTGAAGGTGGAGGTGTTACCGGTCACCAATTACTCATCGCATCTCACCGTGATGCCGCGCGACGGCGGCGGGTCGATTGTCGAATGGCGCGGGGCCTTCTATCGCGGCTACCCGAACAACGACCCGCCGGAAGAGCTGAACGATGCCGCCGCGATTGCCGCCGTTTCAGGCGTTTATCAGGCCGGGCTGGATGCCCTGACCGAGCGTTTTGGTGCGCCGGGCTCTTGACCTCGCCGCGGCGCTGGTTGTCGTGGGCACGCTGTGCTCCGCGCGCGATCTGGCGTTTGTCACCTGCCAGACAGGCGATGCCCTGAGCGTGCTGGACATCGCGGCTGGCAAGGAGATCGCCCGCTGGGCCGTGCCGGGCAAACCCGCCGGGGTTGCCCTGTCGCCGGAGGCGGTGTTCACCGTCGCGGCGGACAGCAAGACGGTGCGCAGACATGACCCGCTGACCGGCGAGGCGCTAGTGACAGCGACCCTTGACGGCGGGCCCATCGGCATTGCCCATGATGCGATGCGCGGACGTCTCTTTGTCTCCGACTGGTACAGCGCACGCATCTGGGTTCTGGATGACATCTCCTTGAAGGTCACGAAAGAGCTTGCCGTCGGCGCGGCCCCTGCCGGGCTTACGCTGTCGGCGGACGGCCGTCATCTGGCCTCAGCGGATCGCGACGCGGATCAGGTCTCGATCTTTGATGCGGACACGCTGGTTTTGCGCACGCGCCTCGACGTCGGCAAGCGCCCGTTTGGCCTGCGGTTTGCCCCAGACGGGCGGCTCTTCGTCGGCAATGTGGGCAGCAACGATGTGACGGTGATCGACGTCGCCAATGGCGAGGTCACAGCCACGGTGCCGGTCGGCGACCGCCCCTATGGGGTGGCTTTTGCCAAAGGCCGCGCCTTTGTAACCAACCAGTATGAAGACAGCCTCAGCGTCATCGACCTGGCCACGCTCACGCCGCTGGCCAAGCTCGATACCGGCGAATACCCCGAAGGCGTCGACACCACCGCCGACGGCACGCGCATCGTTGTGGCCAACTGGTTCGACAACACCGTCACTATTTTCGACGCGGAAACCCTTTCTGTGATACAAGAAATCGACACGTGCGATGGCCCCCGCGCCTTTGGCACGTTTCTGCTGGAGGAGGCACAATGAAACATCTGACACTGGCAGCCGCGCTGCTCTGCTGGACCGCCCTGCCCGCGCTTGCGAGCAACGAGGCCTGGGCATCCGTCAAGGAACAGCTTTACGGCGAGCGGGTGATGCTGAGCGGTGACGGGATCATCGCCATTGACGCGCCCTACCGCACCTATGACGACGCCCGCACCGATCTGGCCGCGCAGATTGCCGCGCCGCCGGGTGCGCAGATCGCCAAGGTCACCGTGGTGCTGGATGAAAACCCGATGCCGGTCTCGGCGGTCTTTGACCTCGACACCCCGCAACCGGGGTTCTATTTCGACATCACCATGCGGGTGAACGGCCCGACGCCGATGCATGTGATTGCTGAAACCTCCGATGGGCGGCTGTTTGTCTCCGAAACCTTTGTGAAAACCTCTGGCCAAGGTGCCTGCGCAGCGCCTCCGGGGACCGATCCGGAGATTGCGCTGGCCACGCTTGGGCAGATGAACATCGACGTTGTCGGGACCGTGCCGGGTGTGGACAGCGGCAAGCTGACCAGCCTTGCCTCCCGCCTCAGCCGCATGGATGTGGATATTTCGCACCCCTCGCATTCGGGCATGCAGATGGACCAGATTTCGCTGCTCTTCATCCCGATGCGCTATGTGGAAACGGTCGAGATTGACCTCGACGGCGCAGGGTTTGTCGATCTCACCGGCTCGATCTCGCTGTCGGAGAACCCGCGTCTGGGCCTTGCCGTGCCGCGCAGCACGCAATCCGTTGATGTGACGATGATCGATACCGATGGGTCCGTCAGCCACGTGCATAAGGATCTGGCCGGGTTCTGACCGTCTCTCAGTTGGTCTGCGGCTGGCCGTCTTCCGGGTCCACCTTTTCAAGCGGGTAGTCCCAGAGCTGCCAGCCATCGGTGCCCTCGGGAAACCAGTAAACCGAGGTGTAGCCCCATTCCAGCGCGCGTTTCGCGGCGTTCCAGCTCATCCAGCAGTCTTCCAGACAGAAGATGACAACCGGATGCGCAAGGTCCCCGCGCGTGACCTTTTCAAGACCCGCGCGGAAGTAGTCGGCCGTGACATCTGCAATCGCGCCATACCCCACATTCGGCAGCCAGATCGCACCGGGGATCGAATGGCGCGGCTTGTCACGCCAAATGGTGCCTTTGGGCAGATTGGCGGGTTTCGGGGGTTGCGGCAGCACGTCGATAAACGCAGCTTCGCCCGTTTTCCAAAGTACGTGCGCCTCTTCCGGGCCAACGACCGTCGCACCCTCCAGCGTGGCGGGCACCGGGGCGCGGTAGTGATCCATTCTGTAGTCAGAGGGTTCGGGCACTGTCTGGGCCGTGCTTGTGTGCGGCAGCGCCAAGCACGCCGCCGCCAGCACGGCGCGGATCAATTCGAAATCTCCATCACCTCGGTGCCAAGGTCCGTGACAAGCGGCACGCCCGCCTCCACCAGCAGCGCGTTGATCTCATCCTGATTGCGGCGGATCAGCGAATTCAGCTGGCGCTGCCAGACCTTCTCGCCCTGCCGCACGCCCATGGTGATCCGGTAGAAGAGCCGCGGCGGCAGCTCTTCCTTGATCAGCGGGATGACCTTGAGACCCGGGTAATCCGTCTTGACCAGCGGACCGCCCAATGGCCCCCAAAGCACGGCGGCATCGATCACGCCCGCTGTCAGATCATCGAGCATATCACTCGCAGGGCTCTCGTGCCGACGATCCACCACGAGGTTGTATGCCTTGGACTTGCCGATCAGCCCATTGCGCGCCAGATGCGCGGCGGGGGGCGTGCCCGCGACAATTCCAATCCGCTGCCCCTTCAGCGCGGGGTCGGTCAGCGATTGCACCGACGCCAGATCACCCTCCTGCGCGACGATCAGCGTGTAGACGGAGGTGAAATAATGATTGGTGTTCAACACCAGCTCGTGACCCTGGGCATAGCCCATCACCACGTCACATTGCTTGGCCCTCAGCGTGTTGCGGATGAAACCCGTCGCCATCGGGTACCAGGTGTATTGCACCGGCAAATCAAGCTTGGCCGCCACAAGTTCGGCGAGCTTGTTCTCGAACCCGGTCTCCTCCTTGGACGACATGGGATAATTCGCGGGATCCGCACAGACGCGCAAGGCATTGTTGGAGACGAGATCAGACGTCTGTGCCCCTGCAGACCCCGCAAGGGAGACCCCCAGAAAGAGGGACGCGCAAAGGTTTCGAATTGTCTCAGCCCATGCAGGCATCTTCATCCTCGCGGATCACATCGGATTTGGCTTCTTTCTTTGCAGGCCGCCCGCGCGGCACCGCGTCGAGGCCACGGGCCTTCAGATAGACATAGATGTCGTCCAGATAGCACATGACATTCCGGTTATCGCCAAAGTGCGGCATCACCGAATTGCCGTTCTCGCGGCCGTTCACAACCACTTCGAAAAACTGGTCGTACCCCAGATCGATGGCGGAATTCTTGACCGCTGGCGCATAGGTCGAGCCTTCGCCATCGGGCCCGTGACAGACATGGCATTCCGCGTGATAGCGGCGAAAGCCGGAAAAGGTCAGCCAGTCGACCGTGCCGTCCTCGGCAATGTTGAACGTCGGTGTGCCATCCTCGGTGTAATGGCGACCATCCTCGCTCTCCGCGACCTCATAGATCGCCGGATCCACTTGCGACTCTGCTAAAGCCGTCATCGGCAGGCCGACCGCGAGGCCAAGTGCAATTGTACAGTGCTTGATGTTCATATGATCCTCACCCAGTTTATCTGGGGCCGCATCTCTCTGCAGCCCGGTTCTTTGTTGGACGGGCGCGACCCAGACGGGGCCGCGCCGATCGTTTGCTTAAGGCATCCGCCGTGCTCAGTTCGGCAGGGCGAAGACAGTTAACTGACCACCCAGAGCGGTGTAGTCGCTCAGCGCCGCATAGCCGCCGACCGCGCCCAAACCGTCATTCGGATTGGTCAGACCAGCCGCCAGACCGATCCCGGCCCAGCCGCCGACACCCGACAGGATGCCCACATACTGGCGCCCATCGGACGTGTAGGTCATCACGTTGCCGATGATGCCCGACGGGGTTTTGAAGCGGTAAAGCTCCTCGCCCGTTTCGGCATGCACCGCCTTCAGATGCCCTTCGAGCGTGCCGTAGAAGACGATGTCACCCGCCGTGGCCAGCGCGCCGGACCAGACCGAGAACTTCTCGGGGATGGACCACTTGATCTCGCCGTTGATGTTGTCCCAGGCGATGAAGTTGCCCATGCCACCATGGCTGTCAGGTGCCGGATACATCGACAGGGTCGCGCCCACATAGGGCTGACCGGCGGTGTAGCTCACCCGGAACGGCTCATAGTCCATGCAGACGTGGTTCGTCGGGACGTAGAACATCTGCGTCTCGGGCGAATAGGCCGCTGGCTGCTGGTCTTTCGTGCCCAGAGCCGCCGGGCACACGCCGGTGGTGTTCACGTCTTCGCCGTTTTGCGCGGTCGAATACTGCGCCACCACAGCCGGACGCCCGTAGGTGTCGGATGCCGGATCCATATCGACACCCGTTGTCCAGTTCACAACCGGGTCGAATTTCTCCGCCACCAGCAGCTCACCTGACACACGGTCCATCGTATAGGCCAGACCGTTGCGGTCAAAGTGGGTGAGCAGCTTGCGCTCGGTCCCGTCGATCTCCTGTTCGGACAGGATCATCTCGTTCACACCGTCATAGTCCCACTCGTCATGCGGGGTCATCTGGTAGAACCACTTGGCCATGCCCGTGTCGATGTCACGCGCCATGACCGTCATGGACCAACGGTTGTCCCCGGGACGCTGTGCGGGGTTCCAGGTCGAGGGGTTGCCTGTGCCGTAGTAGAACAGGTTCTCGTCCAGATCCGCGGAGTACCAGCCCCAGGTGGTGCCGCCCCCGATCATCCACTGATCCCCTTCCCAGGTGTTGGTGCCTGAGTCCGCGCCCACCGGTTGACCCAGATGTGTGGTCTTTTCGGGATCGGCCAGGATATCGCTGTCCGGACCCATGGAATAGGCACGCCAGACCTGCTCGCCCGTGGCCATGTCATAGGCGGTCGTATGACCGCGGACACCAAACTCACCACCCGAGATACCGACGATGACCTTGTCCTTGATCGGCAACACGGTGGCCGTGTTGGTCTCGCCAATCGCCGGGTCACCGTTCTGGGCTTCCCATTCAACGGCACCGGTTTCCGCATTCAGCGCGACGACCTTGGTGTCGGCCTGATGCAGGAAGATCTTGCCATCGGCATAGGCCACGCCACGGTTCACCGTGTCACAGCACATCACCGGAATGACATCCGGGTCCTGCTTGGGCTCATACTTCCAGATGATCTTGCCTTCGTTCTTGAGGTCAAGCGCGTAGACGATGTTCGGGAACGGCGTGTGCACATACATCACGTCGCCGATCACCAGTGGCGAGCCTTCATGGCCGCGCAGAACACCGGTCGAGAACGTCCAGGCCACCTGCAGGTCGCCCACATTCTCCGCGTTGATCTGATCCAGCTGCGAAAAACGCTGGTTCTTGTAGTCACCCGTCTGGATCGCCCATTGGCCGGGGTCGTCCATCTGGGCTATGAGATCGTCGTTTGCAAAGGCCATACTGGCGGCGCAAAGAGCGATCCCAGAGGTGAAAAGCTTGAGCTTTTTCATCATAGTACCTCCCTGTGGTGCGGCGGGATTGCCGCGAGAATGACACGCAGGCCCGGGATGCGGGCTTGGCATCAGGTTTTTCCTGCGCGGCTGGTCTCTCCTCCCGCCGCACAGGAAATTCTTGGTCTTACGAGCCCTCGCCTGGGAAACTCGCAAGATATGCAATCACGTTTGCCCGGTCGTCGTCCTTGCGCAGACCGGCAAAGGACATCTTGGTGCCCTTGAGATAGCTGCGGGGTTTTTGCAGAAAGGCGTCCAGCTCTTCCGGCGTCCAGGCCTTGCCCTCGGCGGCCGCCTCCATCAGCGCGTCGGAATAGGAAAACCCGTCCACCGCGCCGAATGCACGATCCACGATCCCGTTCAGCACCGGGCCCACCTTGTTTTCGGCGCCTTCACCGACAGCATGACAGGCCTTGCACTTGCGGAAGACCTTTTCACCCTTTTCCGCATCGCCGGTGACATGCCCATCCGCGAAGGCCATCGCAGGCAATGTCATCAAACAGGCTGTCACCAAAAACGTCTTCAGCATCTTTTACCTTTCGTTGTTTGGGCGGTGGTCCCGCCCGGTCAATTCAACCGCGCGGCGTGCCATTGCACGTGGTCGCGCGCGAAACTGTTCACGAAGAAATACGAATGATCGTATCCCTCCTGCATCCGCACCTGCCCGGGCTGACGCCGCCGCGCCATCATGTCGGCCAGCGCCTCGGGCTTCAGCAGATCGAGGAACTGGTCGCCGGACCCCTGATCGACCAGCAGATCACCCTTCCAGCCGTATTCCTGCAGCAGCAGGGTGGCGTCATGCTCTGCCCAGCTGCTCTCGTCGTCGCCGAGATAGGCGCTGAGCTGCTTGCGGCCCCAGTCCGATTTTGTCGGGTTGGTGATCGGCGCAAAGGCCGACAGGGAATCGAACAGCCCGGCATTGCGGATGGCAATCGTGATCGCCCCATGCCCGCCCATTGAATGGCCGGTAATGCCGTGCCGGTCGCGCACCGGCAGGTTGTCCATCACGATCGACCGCAATTCGCTGACGATGTAATCATACATGCGGTAGTTGTTCTTCCACGGGTTGCGCGTCGCGTTCACGTAGAACCCTGCGCCCTGCCCCAGATCATAGGCTTCATCGTCGCTCACACTCTCGCCCCGCGGCGAGGTGTCGGGGAAAATCACCGCCAGCCCATGCTCGGCCGCGTGCTCCTGAAAGCCACCCTTGGTCATGGCGTTTTCATGGGTGCAGGTCAGCCCTGACAGATACCACAGCACCGGCACCGGCCCGTCATTGGCCTGCGGCGGCAGATAGGCGGCAAAGGTCATTTCGCAGCCGCAGGTGTTCGACGGGTGCTTGTAGACCTGCTGCCGGCCCCCAAAACTGCGATTTTCCGACACCAGCTCCATCGCCTAGAACTCCACGACGGCTCTGATGGATTTCCCCTCATGCATCAGATCGAACCCGTGGTTGATCTCGTCCAGGGTGAGCTTGTGGGTGATCATCGGGTCGATCTCGATCTTGCCGTCCATGTACCAGTCCACGATCTTGGGCACATCCGTGCGCCCCTTCGCGCCCCCAAAGGCCGTGCCGCGCCAGACCCGGCCCGTGACCAGCTGGAAGGGCCGCGTCGAGATCTCCGCCCCCGCAGGTGCCACGCCGATGATGATGCTCTCGCCCCAGCCCTTGTGGGCGCATTCCAAAGCGGTCCGCATCACGTTCACATTGCCCGTGGCGTCAAAGGTGTAATCCGCCCCACCCTTCGTAATCTCAACCAGATGGGCCACGATATCCCCATCCACCTTCGACGGATTGACAAAATCAGTCATCCCGAACTGTTGTCCCATGGTGGCCTTGTCGTCGTTCAGATCGACCCCCACGATCTGGTCACAGCCCGCCATGCGCAGCCCCTGGATCACATTCAGACCGATCCCGCCCAGCCCAAAGACCACACAGCGCGAGCCGATCTCGACCTTCGCGGTATTAATGACCGCGCCAATGCCCGTGGTGACGCCACAACCGATGTAGCAGATCTTGTCAAAAGGCGCGTCTTTTCGGACCTTTGCGAGCGCTATTTCAGGGACCACTGTATGATTGGCGAAGGTCGAACAGCCCATGTAGTGGTGGATCGGCGTGCCATCCAGCATCGAAAACCGC
This sequence comes from Roseobacter sp. MH60115, assembly GCF_015644665.1. Classification (GTDB taxonomy): domain Bacteria; phylum Pseudomonadota; class Alphaproteobacteria; order Rhodobacterales; family Rhodobacteraceae; genus Roseobacter. The sequence goes on along the minus strand of NZ_JADOBQ010000008.1, from coordinate 16,491 downwards.
GTCGACCCATCGGGCAGCAGCCCCTGGCCCTGGGTGGCGCGCACCTTCTGGCAGAGGTTGGTTTTCGGGTTCAGGCAGTACTCGCATTCGCGACATTCGGGCGTGTAGAGCGGGATCACATGGTCGCCCACCTCAAGGCTCGTGACCCCCTCGCCGACCTCAATCACAACGCCCGCGCCCTCATGGCCGAGGATCGCCGGAAAGATGCCTTCGGGGTCATCGCCCGAGCGCGTGAATTCATCCGTGTGGCACAGGCCCGTCGCCTTGATCTCCACCAGAACCTCGCCCGCCCGCGGACCCTCAAGGTTCACCTCCATGATCTCAAGCGGCTGACCAGCAGCAACCGCAACAGCAGCACGCGTCCGTAGCATTCAGGTTCCTCCCTTGATCGCGTGCTCAAAAAGCCGTGATCTTTCTACCGGAAGTATGCGCCCCGCAGCGCGCGCCGAACAACTAAGACAATGGTGGGTATTCAGTCCTGTAGACAGCCGACAGATGCTTGGCCCATAGTTGAAGGGGTCGCACGGATTGGAGAGCCCGGATGTCAAAACGCCTGTCTTCTGCCCTGTTTGCCATGGTTGTGGCCATGATCGCGCCGGTTGAGGCCGCGGATTACTCGGATCCCACCTGGCCCTGCGTTCAACGCAAGGTCGAGACCCTGTCGCTGGGCCTGATGTGGCCGCATCCGGTGGACCCGGAGGGCACGCCCGCAACCGACGAGATGCGCCATGACATCGCGGACCTGGCCGGATACCTGTCCCTGCGCCGCGTCGAGCTGGATACGCTACAGCCCCGCGTCGACGCCTTCGCCGAGACCTATGGCGGCGATGTGCAGGCGCTTGGCATGGTTTTTGCAGAGGTGTTCGACACCCTCTCCACCCGCCGGGGGCGAATCATGAAGGGCATCGAGGACTTCTCGCTCAGCCAGATTGCGCTGGCCGACAAGATCGACAGCCTGCGCGCCGAGATGGACGCGACCCTGGCCAAGGCCGAGCCCGATTTCGACAAGGTGGATCAGCTCGAAGAACGGCTGGACTGGGATCAGGTGATCTATACCGACCGGCAGCGCAACATCACCTATCTCTGCGAGACCCCGACGCTGCTGGAACGGCGCCTCTTCAGCATCGCTCAGATACTGCAGCAGTCGGTTCAGGATCAGGGCTAGGCGCCCCGCCTACTCCCACTCCAGCTCGGTAAAAGCCACCGTCGCGTTGCGCGGGTTGTAGGCTTCGAAGAGCTCCCAGTTTGGCGCCTCTTCGGCGGCGATCACCTCCACCGCCTCCCCCAGCCGCTGGCCCGCATCAATGGCCGCGCGGGTATCCGCCTCCAGCACGCTCAGATACCGCTGCATCGGCGCGAGCCCCTCGGGCCAGTCCAGCACCGGCCTTCCATGCCCCGGCACCACCTGCCGAAAAGCCGTGTCCCCAAGTTCGCTCAAAACCGCGCGCCAGCCGCGCAGCCTGCCGTCGAGCGCGGGTGTGTGCAAATCAAAGATCAGATCGCCCGCAAAGAAGGTCCCGGTGGTCTCATCCAACACGGTCAGATCCGTGCCGGTATGCGCCATCTGCCAGGCCTTCAGCTGCAGCAGCCGCCCCCCCAGATCGATTTCCGCCGTGTTTTCAATGGCAAGATCGACCGGCACCGCGCGGGTGCCCAGCATATCCTCCGGCCCGACAAGCAGATCGAGGCTTTCGAGATAATTCGCCTGACGGTCCGAGAGCGCGCGTGACAGGTTCACATGCCCCACGATCTGCGCACCCGCTTCGGCAAAGGGACCCGCGCCCAGGGCGTGATCGGGATGCATATGGGTGATCACCACATGGCTCACCGGCTTGGATGTCTCGGCCCGGATCGCGCGCCATAGCGCTTCGCCCATCCAGCGCGCAATACCAGTGTCGATCACCGCCACGCTGGTATCGCCGACGATGAACCCCAGATTACTGGTATCGCCGCGGTTTGCCGGGTCAGGCTCGGCAATCGCACCCATATGCACAAACACGCCGGGCGCCACTTCGGTCACCTCAAGCGCCGGACCAGTCGCTTCACATCTTGCGGATCCTCGTGTCACAAGCCCGCCAAAAACCGCCAGATCAGGTGCGCGTGCTGCAAGGGCTGCCGCGCATGCCGCCTGCGTCTCTGCCTCATATCCCGGCAACAGATGATCGCGGCACGGGCCCTCGGTCAGGCTGGCGCAGAGGGCGATCACGGCTTCGAACATGGCGGCTCCTTCGCCATGAAGCATCCCACACCATGCGCCGCCGTCCAGTCAGCCATAGGTATATATGTCAATTTGCGCTGTTTTATGCGATAAGACGGGCAATTCTGTGCTGGAGGAGACAGAGATGGCGATGAAACTTGCACATGCAGCGGCCCTTGCGGCGCTGATGGTGGGGCCCGCCTGGGCCACCGATGCCCCGAAAAATCCGCTGACCGAAAGCGAGACCTGGAACGACCTGCGCGAGGATGTGGTCGGCGATGCCAGCATCGGATCGGCTGAAGGTCTGCTCAGCATCGACGCCCCCTACCGCGCGCATGACGCCGCCACGGTACCGATCATTCTGAAACAGACCGATCCCGCCACCACGATCTCTGCTGCCACGGTGGTGATCGACGAAAACCCCGCGCCGGTTGCCGCCGTCTTTGGCTTTTCCCCCGCCATGGGCACGCTGGATTTCGAGATGCGCGTGCGGGTCAACCAGTATTCCAACGTGCGCGTGATCGCCGAAACGCCCGACGGGCTGCATATGACGGGCCGCTACGTGAAGGCCTCGGGCGGTTGCTCCGCGCCCGCGACCAAGGATCCGGCAGTGGCGCTGGCCAATATGGGCAAGATGAAACTGCGCAGCTTTGGCGACGGTGCCCAGGTGTCCACGCCGCGCCGCGAAGCGCAGATCATGATCCGCCACCCCAACTACTCGGGCCTGCAGCGTGACCAGATCACCCAGCTTTTCATCCCCGCGCATTTCATCGATCATCTGGAGGTCTGGCAGGGCGATGAGCTGCTTTTCACCATGGACGGTGGCATTTCGATCTCGGAAAACCCGGTCTTCCGCTTTGCCTACAACGACAATGGTTCGACCGCACTGACGGTGAAGGCCACGGATACGGACGGCAACAGCTTTGAAAGCAGCCTGCCGAAATCCGTCAGCGGCTAGACCGGCAGAGGCTATCCCAACCACCCCCGGCCTTAAATCCCGGCCAATGCGCGATCCAGCGCGTCCTTGAGGGCTGGCGCGGTGTCATGCACCCATTGCGGTTCATTGTGTCTGACGATCAGCCAGAACCTCGTCCCCTCCTTCCAGAAGGTGGCATCGATCAACCCGGCCTCTTTCTTGTCCCGCTTGAAATGCCAATGCACCGAGTTGGGGTATTTGACCCGCGAATAGCCACCAATATGAGAAATATAGAGACCGGTCTCCGCCGCCGCGCGCGCAACCACCCCCATCATGGTTTCCTTGTCCATGTCCTCGGGGATGTCCACCACAAGATCGTAGGATTTCTTTGCCTTTGCCATGCCACGCTCGCTCCTGTGTCGCCTGATGCGGCGACCCGATAGAGACTTTATTCACGGGTCAAGAGGGTAAATTCCCCTGCGACGCCAGCAGGGTGGGACATCCGAAATCACTTTGGCAAAAGCACCTTCAGAAGCAGATGATCTCTGCCTCGGCCTGCGCGCGCCTGAGGTCAGCGACCATGTTCTCCGCCATCGCGGCACTTTGGAAAAACGACATGCGCTCACCGCCGACCCGGCGCATGGACAGTACGGTCTCGGCCTCCAGGTACTTCTCATAGGGCAGGATCGAGGCGATTTCATCAATCGAACAGGCACAGCGGTCGAGCATCTCGCGCGTCTGCCCGTTGGTCACCATGCAGGCAAAGACATAATCCGCACGGGCGGCGGTTGGATAGTCGTTCAGCTGTTCGGCCACGGATTGCGCGACCGCCGCACCGGGCAGAGCAAACAGGCCTACAATCGCGCAGAAAACCCGTCTCATGGCGTCTCATCCAGCCGGTCAAAGGAGATCTCGGATTTGTAGACATCCGCCGCCTGGGCCACGAGGCTCATGTACCAGCCGGGCACCTCCTCCGACATGGTCACCCGCAGTTCCAGATCGCCAAAGCCCTGCATCCGGTCCCGGTTGGGATCGTCGGCGAAGGGGTAAAGGCGGATCGTCTGGGTGGTGACGGTCTTGCCCGCGATCACCGCCTGCCCTTCCTCGATGTCCGAGGTCTGGATCAGCGCGTCTTTCACCCGGTTGCGGATATAGAAGGGGCTGCCCCCCGCCGCCTCGGCCATGTCGCGCACAACCGTTTCATAGAAATACATGATCATCGGGTTGCCGACGCTGGCCGGAAAGCTCCCCAGCGCGCGGTACTTGCCGTCCTGCCGGAACTCCAGCAGCGCCAGCGGCGCCTGGCCTGCGCGGAAACTCAGCGCGATATCGCCGGTGTCACGGCCCTGCGCCTCCGGCTTCAGGGCGCTTGTGACCTCGCGGTGATAGACCAGTTCCGCATCCCGGCCGATCTCATCCAATGTGCCGGTGCGAAACAGCATGTCATAGGTCTTGTCACCAGCCAGCGGGCTGGCCGTGACCATGCCCGCACTGAGGACAGCGGTAAGTACAAAAACAACGATCCTGATCATCTTCTCTCCTCCCGGTCGTCAGTCTGCGCCCGCGCCAAAGGGCTGTCACCGCCGACTTTTGTCTGTGTCCTGCCCTGCGCCCGCACCGCGGATTTTCCAGTCGATCAAGGGCAGCAGCCGCGACAGTTCCGCCGGTTTGGTCAGCACCGACATGTCGTTCTGCGTGCCCAGACGCCGCACGCTTTCGCTGCGGTCGGCGGTGATCAGGATCGCGGGCACATGGCTGCCCGTGGCCGCACGGATGTCCTGCGTCGCGCGCACGCCGGTGTCCTCACCATCCAGCTGATAATCCGCCAGGATGATATCCGGCGGCATGCCCAGATCGGCCACATGGGTCAGCGCCTCTGCTGTCGAACGCGCAGGCAGCACACTGGCCCCGCGCAGCTCCAGCCATTGCGTCGCACCATACAGCACATCCGCATCGTTCTCGATCACCAGCGCGATGCAATCCAGCGCGCCGTCGAACGTATCCTCGACCGGTCCAAATGGCGCTGGGTGCGGCACGCCCCGCGCCACCACCGCCATCTCGATGCTGAAGACCGAGCCGGTGCCGGGTTTGGAGCGCACGGTCAGATCGTGCCCCAGCAAGCGGCAGGCCCGGTCCACCACCGAAAGCCCCAGACCCACGCCGGACCCGATGGGCACATTGTCCGCCCGCGTAAATTCGTCAAAAATCCGCAGCTGGTCCTTGGCCGCGATGCCGATGCCTGTGTCCCAGACCTCCAGCGCCACGCGCGCGCCCTTGCGACGGCAGCCCAGCAGGACCCGCCCCCCCGGATCGGTGTATTGGATCGCATTCACCACCAGATTCTGGATCGAGCGCAGCAGGTAGACCGGATCGGACCGCACCACCAGACCGCAGGGCACCACGTCGAGCTGCACGTTCTTTTGCGCCGCCAGCAGCGCCTGATCGGCCCGGACCCCTTCCATCAGACCCTGCAGGCTCACGTCTGTCGCCGTGACGGTATCGGGGTCGGCGCTCTCCAGACGGGATATGTCGAGCAGCGAATGCAACAGATACTCGGCAGAGGCAAAGGCCCCCTGCAAGCGCTCGACCATGGGTCGGAACCGCGTCTCCCGCGTGGTTTCCTGCAGCGAGGAGATCAGCAGTTTCGCCGCGTTGATCGGCTGCAAGAGGTCATGGCTCGCCGCCGCCAGAAACCGCGTCTTGGAGGACACCGCCGCCTCGGCGCGTTCCTTGGCCACCCGCAACTCTTCCTCCACCCGCGCCTTTTCCTCATATTGTTCGGTCAGGCTGGCATTGGCGCGGGTCAGCTCGGCAGTGCGTTCCGTTACCCGGTTCTCAAGCAGCTCGGTGGACCGCGTCTCCAGCGTAACATCCTTGAGTTCCACGATGAACCCGCCGTCGGGCAGCGCGTTGATCTGCACGTCCAGCACCCGGTCCGCACCGTGGGACACCCGGCTGGTCAGCGACCCCTTCCGGGCCAGTTCCGCCCGCCAGGCATCCTTGCGCGCAAGGGCGGTGTCATCGATCAGCCCCCGCGTGCGCAGGAAATCCAGCAGGTCCTGCAGCGGCGTGCCTGGCTGCACCAGCGCCAGCGACACCCCCAGAATGTCGCGGAACCGGGCATTGTGCATCATCACCTCACCGGAGGCCGAAAAGGTGCAGACCCCCGCCGTCATGTTCTGGAACACCGCCTGCAGATAGTCGGACTGGCGGTCGATCAGATGCTCTTTTTCGCGCCGGTTGTGACGCACAAGGGCGGTGATTTCCGTCAGCAGAAGGACAATGTTTTCATGCGAGGTCCGCTGCGCGCTCAACTGGTACCAGCGGTCGCGCGGCACCTCCACGATCACGGAAACAACAGAGCCCGCCGCCTGCCCGCTCTCCAGCGCCCGGCTGAGTTTCGACAGTTTGCGATCCGTCGACACCAGATGCTGGCTGCCCGCCATCAGATGGAAATATTCCTGCAGCGTCAGGCCGGGCACAATCCGGTCGGACACATCCGGCAGCAGGCCGATGAACAGATCGTTGCAGATGTTCAACTCGCCCTCGGAGAAAAGCGCCAGCCCCTCCTCCATCGAGGCCAGCGCCTCGGCCAGCGTCTTGCGGGTACGTTCGCGTTCCACCCGGGCGCTTTCCAGCTCGATGGTCTGCGCGGCCACCTTCTGTTGCAGATCAATCGCGGATTGAAAGGCGCGGTAGGCAGAGGGGCCCACGTCCTTCTGACGGCTGGCCCGGCGGATCAGCGCGTCGATGATCTTGGCCTGCTTTTCGACCTGCACCTGCGGCGGGTCGTTTGGGTTGATCATGGTCAATAGAGTTTCCTCTGATCCGGCCCGAAAAACGCCACGCCCACCAGCGTCTGGTTCATATGCACACCGCAATGCTGCTCGCCGAAGGTATTGAACCCCACCACACGGGCGGCGCTCAGCACGTCCGAAACCGCGCGGCCCAGCTGTTTCTGCTCGATCTCCAGTTTGCGCAGCACGCAATCGAAACCGAGGATGAAATCGGGGCCGCGGCCCTGATCGTCCTGAATGTCGAGCCCGTTTCTCAGGGTCCGGATGATCTCCTGCCCCTGCCCCAGCGTCATGATCAGACCGTCATCAATCGCCGCCATGAACGACAGCGCACCATCCTCGCCCGCGTCCGAGATGGCGCGCACATAGTGCCGATCCTTATATTCGATCAGCATCGGGTTTTCGGCAAATATCTCGGGAGACAGGTCCTCCACGGCGCAGCCCACCAGCCGCGCGTATTCCTGCGCCGCCGGGGCACCGTTGATCTCGAACACCTTGCGCTCGTCCGGGTCGGCATCGGTGATCACGATCTGACCGCCCCCCGGCAGAAAGTGATCGAACCCGATGCCCTGAAACGGCAGATCCGTCTCCAGCAACAGCAGGGTCGCCGCGTTGGTATAGCATTGCCCCTGATGCAGCACATAGGCCTCTTCAAACCGCAGCGCGTCCCCGGCGGACCCCCCGAAGACCGGCAAATCATCCAGAACCGTCTCCAGCGTCGAGATCAGCACGTCTTCCTGTTTCGACAGCCCATCCGCAAAGATCAGACCCAGGCGGTGCCAGCCCGCGGTGTGGGAGAATTTCTTCTCATGCCGCTGTGCGGCGGCGGCAATCGCCGTGGTCGACAGCGGCTTCAGCGGCTCGAACAGGATCGAGGAGCAGCGAAAATGCGCCTTGGGAAAGGCCAGCAACAACAGCGCATCAGTCTCATAGCCATGGGTGGTGATCTGACCGGCGGTGGAGCAGCCAAAGACCGGTACGCCCTCCAGCGCCTCCTCCAGCGTGGCCGCCACCAGTTTGCCGTCAAAATCGCCGGGCACGAAGGCCAGCACGAAACAGGTCTCGCTGCATTTGATCTGCGACGCCGCGTTGCGTGCGGCATGGACCTCGCCCACCGCACGAGACACCGCAACCGAAATACACGAGGGGTGGGCGCGCGCGTCGAGCATGGCGGCGCCTCCCTATTGCATCAGGAAAGCGCGTGCTTCGGGCTCCCCGCCACGTTGCGAGGCGATGACCCCCTCCACCAGCACCACCGCCTGCGTCCGGTTGTGCACGCCAAGCCGCCGCAGCAGGGCGGTGATATGCGCCTTGACCGTCGCTTCGGCCAGCGACAGCTCATAGGCGATCTGCTTGTTGGGCTTGCCCCGGCAGATCAGCCGCATGATGCGCTTTTGCTGCGGGGTCAGTTCGGCCAGCTTCGGGTGATCGAAAAGCTCGGTTGCTTCCGGCGCGTAGTCCGGCGTCTGATAGTCTTTCGGCACATAGGTGCGCCCGGCCACGACATCCGCCAGAGCGGCACGCAATCCGTTTGCCGAGGTGTCTTTCGGCAGAAAGCCACAGGCCCCGCGCTTGAGCAGCGACTGCACCAGATCAAATGAGGCCAGCGACGACACCACCAGGATTTTCGCCTCCGGCAGCTGTTCGCGCAGGCTCTCAAACCCCGAGATCCCGCTCACATCCGGCAGTTTCAAATCGAACATGACCAGCTCGGGGTCAAATCCGCTTTTTGCCTCGTTCAGCGCATCGGCAAGGTTGCGGGCTTTGCGGATGGTCGGCGCTTCGAACACAATCTCCAGCGCCGATTCCAGCGCATCACTATAAAGCGGATGGTCGTCAACGATCAGAATGTCCGAAACCACATTCCGAACAGCAGGCGCACTTGCGTGTTCCATAAGGTTCCTCCCGGTGCCGATGCTACCCACACTGGTCTCATTTTCAACCAATAGTGCTCATTTGTCCGGAAAAACGCTGGTAAATTCCCGAAATGAGCGAGTTCCCTACCGGCCAAACACCTGTTTTGTCACTATTTTGCATCTTTTGGCCCCGCGCGGACCGGGGCGCAGAATCATGCAGCAGCCAGAAACAACCGCGCAAAGGGCATCAGCGGGTGGGGGCTGTCGTCCGGGCCAAAAACCGCGCAGTCAAGCTGTCGCAACAGCTTCATGCGGCTGTCCGAGGGGCCATCCCGCCGCAGCATCGCCTCCGCCGCCCGGCGCACGTCCTGCACCCGGCCTGCCCGCGCCGCCTGCCGCATCTGCCGGGCCAGCGGGTCGAAGGGGCCAAAGCGCTGCAACGCCCGCAGCCCGGTCAGCTGGCGACCACTGCATCCAAAAAACGTACCCGCAAGCACCACGCACGCGGCCAGCACCGCCAAGCCCCAGCCGGGCAATCGCACAGGGTCGGGAACAGTATCGGCCCGGGACGCGGCGGCCTCCGGGACCACATCCCCATAGGCCACCCGCTGTGCGCTGATGGTCACGCTGCGCGCCACGCGATTGGCCGTGTCGAAATAGTCGAAGCTCAAGGGCTCCACGATGGTCGAAGTGTCATTGCTGGGCCGGATCGTCCAACGCCAGAAAGCGAAGGACTGCGGCCCGTTCGGCGACAGTTCGGCAAAGCGTTTCTCGGGGTGCGGAAAGATCATTGCCGAGGGCGAGGTCAGCTGAGGCATCGGCGGCAGCATCTCGGGCGTGACCCCCAGCGCTTCGATCCGAATAACGCGCAGCACGCCCTCACCGGGCTTCAGCTGATCCGGCGCATTCGACCACTGATCCGAAATCTTCAGCTCCTTGACCGGGAACCACCAGCCTTCACCGACAGGCGCGGGGTCCACCTCGATGGTCACGGGCTCCGACCGGACCGCGTGTTCAAACCAGTCGTCGCGCTCATCCGTCAGGGTCAGCTGATGCGCAAACGCTCCGATGGTCAGCGGCCCCGCCCGGTCGGGATAGATCGCCATACGCCGGCGAAAGGTCTTGACCTTCTCGCCATTGAGCCGCTCCTCGCGCCAGTCATCATTGCCCAGCTGCGTCCAGCTGAACCCGTCGAAATCCGGCTGCACCAGCTGTTCCCGTGTGATGTGACGCCGGTAGATGCCGCGAATGGTGATCAGCACCATCTCCTTGACCAGTGGCGTATGCGCCGTCTCCTCCACCTCGATCCACAGGGTCAGATCTGACGGCAGCACCGTCTTCGACTGCGCGGCAAGGCCGGTGGGCAACAGCAACCAGAGCAGGCACAGTAGCACCCTCATCGCGGATCCTCCGGCGGAGGCGGCGCCAGCCCAGCCTTGACGCGCCGCTTGTGCTCCTGCGCGATCCTTGCCGCCATGTACTCGCCCGGCACATCGGCCAGCTGCCGCAGCCAGCGTTCGTCCGCCACCATGAACTTGTCGTCAAACACCCGTCGCACGCCAAGCTGTCCCCGGCTTTGCAACTCCGCCAGCCCCAGCATCGTATTGTTGTTGGTGACCTCATCGCCGGTGCCCGCCGCGCGGCCATCGCCCCGCCCGACAAAGCTCTCCTCGGTTGGCCCCTGCTTGCGTTCGGGGAAGAGCCCCAGCGCCTCGGGATCGATCCCGAGGCCCGCGTAGTAGGCCGCAACCACATCGAAATTCGCCTCCGCATCGGGGTGCCCGCGCGCCTGCGCCAGATCGAACGCTTCCAGCGCCGCCGCATGTTGGCCGCGATGAGCCTCCGCATTACCAAGGTTGAACGGGTCACCCGCCGCCGCAAACCGCTCTGCCGCCGCATCATACCGCCCCGCGCGATAGAGTGCCGCACCCTGCCAGTCCGGCGTTGCGAAAAACGGCACCGCCAACCCCGGCAGGCCCGCCGCCATCAGCACCCGTCCGAAAGGTGCCGTCCCGCCGAGCAGCAGCGCCAAAGCCAGGGCAATGGCCGATATCATCGCCAAAACCCTCATGACATCTGCCTGCGAAAGAGCAACAGCATCGGCAACAGCGCCAGCAGCAGCAGATAGCGGCCCATGTCGTGCCAGAAGAGCAGCGGATAGTCCTGCTGCTGCAACCGCGTGCGGGCCTCTGCCGACAGCCAGTTGGCCAGCGCCTCGGTCTGGTCGAGGGTGAACACCCGGCCCTGCCCCGCCGCCGCATGGGTGTCAAATGCCGCTGACGGTGCGTTGAGCGCAATCAGCGACAGCCGCGCGCCCTGCGCCGCGATGGTTCCCGCCGCCTGCAGCGAGGCAGGCCCCAGACCCGCCCCGTCCGTCATCAGGACCACGTCGCCCGCCACGACCTCCGCCTCCGCGAGCAACTCCGCCGCCATCCGCAGTCCCCGTTCGGGCCGCGACCCAGGGTCCGGCACCGTTTCGGCGCCGATCAGCGACAGCGTCTGCCCCAATTGCAGGTGATCCAGCGTCATGTCCGTGGCCACATAGGCGTCACCGGCATAAACGATCAGCCCCCCGGGGCGGGTGCCCAGCGAGGCGAGACCAAACCGCCCCATGGTCAGCATCTGCGCCCAGCGCGCATCTTCGGTCACGCTGGGCGACGCGTCGATGACAAAGACCACCGCATCCAGATTGCGAAACGACAGCGTGTCGCGTCGTTCAACAGCTGGCCCAGCAAGACCGATGACGATCAGCGCAAGCGCGCCCATCAAGGCCAGCAGGGGTGCGGCGCTGGCGCTCTTGTCCACCCGTCCGAGGGCCGCCATGGCGCGCAACAGCGCCGGGTCCGACGCCTTCTGCCAATCGCCCAAACCTCCCCGGCGCGTATAAAGCCACCAAGCGAACAGGAGCAGCACCGGCAGCGCCAAAAGCCACGCGGGCCGCAGCAAGGTCAGATCGGCGCCGCTCATGACAGCTCCCTCCACCCCAGCCACAACCCAAGACAGACAGCGAGGCCCGCCGGCCAGACCCAGTAGTCGCGGAACACCTCGGCGGCCAAGCCGTCGCTGTCCGTCGCCTCCAGCCGGTCCAGCGCCTCGGCGACGGCGGCCAGATCATCCGTTGTCTTCACCCGGAAACTCTCGCCCCCCGAAATCTCGGCAATCGCACGCAGGGTGGCGGCATCGACCACGCCGCGCTCCCCCAGTTCCGCCGTGCTCAGGTCCTTCGGCCCCATCGCAATGGTGTGCACCCGAATGCCATTGCGCGCGGCCAGCTCCGCCACGCCGCGCGGGTTCGTGGCCCCCGCATTGTTCACCCCGTCAGACAGCAGGATCACCACGCGGCTCGCCGCTGCGCTGTCGGCCATGCGCTTGATCGCGAGGCCCAACCCGTCGGAGATGTTCGTCGCGCGCCCCGAAATCCCGATGGTGGCGCCTTCGATCCGCTTCGCAATGGCCTCCACGTCAAAGGTGAAGGGCGCGGCGTAATAAGCCTCCGAGCCGAAGACGATCAGCGCCACCCGGTCGCCGCCCCGCCGCCGCGCGAAATCGGCCCCCACGGTGGTCACCGCCTCCAGCCGCGTGATCTGGCGATCATCAAGGTAGAAGTCATCGCGCACCATGGACCCCGACAGATCAAGCACAATGGCAAGATCGCGCCCGGTCACCTTCAGCGCCGAGACCGGCGCCAGATCACGCGGCCCTGCGGCGGCCAGCAGCAGCAGCCCCCAGATTGCCCAGAGCACACTCTGCCGCAGCTGCAGTCCCGTGGACCCCGCCCGACGCGCGCCCGCAGCAATCAGCGCACCGCCAATCCGGTCGGGCACCGTGATCGCGCCCCCCACCATCTGCGCCGTGACCCAAAGCCGCATGGCCAGCACAGGCAACGGCAACAGAAGCAGCATCCAGGGATCGGCCAGCTCAAGCACGGGCGCGCACCTCGGCTTCCAGCGTAGCCAGATCGACGCCACCACCGGGTTCGTAGATCGCGCCCCGGATCGCCGCATAACGCTCGGGCGCGGCCTCCCGCAACACATGCAACAACACCACGCGCCGGTCCGCTTCCGGCAGATCCTGCAGACCGGCCAGAGGGCGTTCCACCGGCGCGGCCCGCACCTTCAGGCTCAGCAAACGCGCCAGCCCCACCAGCATGAGTGCAACAAGGCTCGCCAACCCGATGACCACGGCGATATCTGCCGCAAGACCCCCCGCCGTCTCGGCAGGCAGATGAATGTCCCGCAGGCTCGCCAGCATCGCCTCTTCGCTGAGCGCCCGGTCCGTCATGCTGCCCGCTCCGCCGGACGGCCCGCCACGATGCGCCGCGCCGTCTGTTCGACGCTTTCGCCCGCATCCAGCACCAGCGCCGCGCGCCCGGCAATCTGCCGCAGAGGATCCTCGGGCGTCTCACCGCCCCCCAGCGTCACCCGTATTCGCCGCCCATCCGCCATCCGGATCGGGTACCGCCCCTGCGGCATCCGCCCGATCTGCGCATCCGTCACCATCAGCAAATGTGGCACCCGCCGCCGGGCCAGCGCGTCGAGCCGGTCGGCCAAGCCCGCCCCAGGTGTGTCAAAGCCGGAGGCAATCACCAACTCCGCGCCCGAGGGCACCAGCCGGTCCGCCCGCGACAGCGCCTGATCCAGCGGGGTATCCGCCCCCTGCCCTGCCGCCATCGCCGCGAGCCCCGCCTGATGCGCCTGCACCATGCCGCCAATGACATCCAGCATCCCGCGGGTCCGCCCCCGCGCGGGCACGATCACCGGGTCAGCGCCCGTCACCGCCAGCAACCCCACGCGCCCGCCGCTCTCCACCACCGTCCAGCCAATGAGGCTCAGCGCCTCGGCCACGCAGACCGACCGGAACGCCCGGCGCAGACCCCAGAACATCGCAGGCCGAAAGTCTGCGATCAGCAGGCTGACACGGTCGCGCTCCTCTTGGAACTGGCGCACGTGCAACCGGCCGGTCCGCGCGGTGGTGCCCCGGTCGAGATGCCGCAGGTCGTCACCGGCCACGTATTCGCGCATATCGGCCACTTCGAGCCCGTGCCCCTTGCGCCGGGTGGCAAAGCCGCCGGGCAGCGCCGCCAGCACCGGGGGGGATTGCGCAGACAAGGCCACACGGCGCAGGGCAATCAGGGCGTCAGAGCGCAGCGAGACGCCCGGAACATCCAGCGCCTCGATCATAAGGGGGGCGTGGCGTTCAGAATATCCGCCACCACGTCGCGCGGTTTGCGTCCATCCGCCACCGCGCGCCAGCTCAACACCATCCGGTGCGCCAGAGCATCCCCAGCCATCGCCGTCACATCCTCAGGCATCGCATAGTCGCGCCCCTGCAAATAGGCCCGCGCCCGCGCCGCTGCCGCCAGCGCCAGCGAGCCACGGGGCGACACCGCGTGTTCGATATCCCCCGCCTGCGGTCCCTCCCGCGTGGCATGCACCAGCCGCACGATGAAATCACGCAGCTCGGGCGCCAGATGCACCGCCCGCACCGCCGCCCGCGCCACGTTCAAATCCTCCAACGTGAACACCTGTGCAGGCGGAGCCCCCGCCTGCGTCTCCGCCTCGACCAGATCGAGAATCCGCCGCTCGACCGCCAGCCCCGGCAGCTCCAGCACCACATGCAGCAGGAAGCGGTCCAGCTGCGCTTCGGGCAGCGGAAAGGTCCCGTCATGCTCAATCGGGTTCTGCGTGGCCACCACCAGAAACGGATCGGGCAGCGCGTGCGTTTCGTTGCCCGCGGTCACCTGATGCTCCGCCATCGCCTCCAGCAGGGCCGATTGCACCTTGGGCGGCGCGCGGTTGATCTCATCCACCAGCACCAGGTTGTTGAAGACCGGGCCGGGCACGAATTCGAAACTGCCGTCCTGCGGCTTGTAGACCGGCGTGCCGGTCAGGTCCGACGGCATCAGGTCCGGCGTACACTGGATGCGGGCAAACGTGCCCTCCACCGCGTCCGACAGCCATTTGACCGCACGGGTCTTTGCCAGCCCCGGCGGCCCCTCGACCAGCAGATGCCCATCGGCCAGCAGCGCCACCAGCAACCGCTCGATCAGGACCTCATGGCCCACCAGACCACTTGCCAAAAACGATGACAGGGCCGCCACGCCGTGCTCCGCAGGCTCGGGTCGTGTATCCATATGTCCTCCCGACCGCCTCAAGGGGCGGGCTTGCACGACCACGGTACCCGCAGGCGGCGCTTGCGCAAATACACCCGAAAGTATGACCCGCTCAGATCGGCGCGCGCTGGCACCGGGGCGCGATCAGGCCCGCAAAGCGCACGTCGGCCATGGTTTCAGCCGCCTGCGCGGCCAGCGTGTCATAAGCCTCGTCCACATAGTCGATGAACCCCGGCTCTGTTGTTTCATCGACCGGCGCTTCGGCCACCGCGTGCATCATGAAGACGTCAAAGGCACAGAGCCCCACCGGGTTCGACTGCAAAAGCGCCCGCATGAACCCACGCGACTCCCACGGCAGCCGTTCGAGGTTCAGCGGCGTCTCCTGCAGTTTCGACTGGAACGCGGCGGCCCGGTCGAACAGCAGGATATCCATGCCAAAGGTGAAGGACTGGAACAGCTCTTCCACCAGAATGGAGGTGTAGAACGACCGCTCCAACGCGCCCACGGCGCCCCCCCGCGGCTGCTTGACCATGATATGCGTGCCCTGCCCCCGCCGGCCAAAGAAGGTCTGCGCCATGGCCGGTGAGGTGGCCGCAAAGAACCGGCGATTGGGCAGACCCAACTGGTAGACGCCGTTCATCCAGCGCAGATCATCCGAGAGTGCCTGATTGGGCGGATGCCCGGAATAGAGCCGCAGCACCACCGTGCGCCCGGAACCACACCCGCTGGCCGCCGCCCCGGCATAGCGCATGGGCAAGGGCTTGCCAAAGACATGGCGGGCCAGATCGCGGAAGGCGTTGATCACATCCAGCGAATTGGGATGCGGGCGCTCGCCCACCAGACACAGGCTCGCCCCCGCCAGATCCCGCCCGTTGATATGCACGGGGATCGACATGTCGCGCCCGATCATCGTGGTGCGCAGCTGGTAGTTCCAGCCCTTGCGCGCCAGCTCCACATAGGCGGCGCGATCAGCAACCGCCTGGGCGGCCGAGACCAGCATCAGACACAGGCACAACAGGATACGACACATGGGCAGACTTCCTCCGGTGCCCCCGAACCTAGGTCGCGGGCGCCAGTCCGTCCACGGATTTGTCCCATCCGTCGGGGTCAGCTGCCTCCCGTGCCGAACATGTCTGCGGTGATGCCCTTATACCAGCCTTCGGATTCCTCGTAGGTGGCGCGGCGCAGGTCGCGGCTCTCGCCGGTGGCGGAGATGAACCCGTCCACCTTGGCGATCTTCTCCGCCGTCGCCTCGTAGGTCGCCCCCACCTTCACCCCGTCATTGGCGTCGATCAGCGACCAGCAGGTGTTGGAGAATTTCGCCGGGAACACCTTCGACCCCGTCAGCGCCCCGCGCACCGCATTGGCGCAGACCTTGGCCTGCGAATTCGCCGAGAACCCGGATTTCGGCATATCGCCCTGCTGGCTCGCATCGCCCAGCACATGCACGTCCGGGTCCGCCTTGCTGCTCATGTCGGCCGCGTTCACCGGCGCCCAGTTGCCCTCGGTCACGCCCGCCATCTCCGCAATCCGCCCCGCCTTCATCGCCGGGATCACGTTGCAGACGTCCACTTTCGTCTCCTCGCCGTCGATGCTCACGGTCATCGCCGCCG
>NZ_JADOBQ010000007.1 GCF_015644665.1 Roseobacter sp. MH60115 | reverse complement strand
GCCGCAGCACCGGTAAAACTCTATCGCAATCCAAAGTCCGGTCACTGCCACCGGGTCGAGTTGATGATGGCTCTGCTGGGCGTGCCTTACGAGCCGGTTGATCTCGATATGGCCAACGGTGCGCATAAAGCGCCCGCGTATCTCAAGATCAGCCCGTTGGGGCAGGTGCCTGCCATTGATGACAACGGAACTATCCTGTCGGATTCCAACGCGATCATCCTCTATCTGGCTGAGCGCTATGGAGAGGCCGCCGACTGGGTCAGCACGTCACCTGTCGAAAAGGCCGAGATCCAGCGCTGGCTGTCGGTTGCGGCGGGCGAGATTGCTGCCGGGCCCTGTGCCGCGCGGCTGGTCACATTGTTCAACGCGCCGTTTGACCATGGGGCAGTGAAGGCCAAGGCACACGCACTCTTTGCCGTCATGGACGCACATCTCGAACGCCGCGACTGGCTTGCGGCAGATCGCCCAACTCTGGCTGATATTTCTGCTTACAGTTACATCGCGCATGCGCCGGAGGGCGGCGTGGCGCTGTCACCCTATCCGAACATCGAGGCGTGGCTGGATCGGATCGAAAGCCTGCCCGGTTTTGTCGGGATGGCCAGTTCACCGAAACTGGCGTGAGAACGAATATGGCTGACATTGGGCATTCAGCAGGTTGTCCCTTTCACAAGGGAGAGCGTGAGGCACAGCGACGCGCCGGGGCAGGGGATGTGGCTGCGTGGGCCGGGGATTTTATCCGCGACCACATGCCGGATCAGCATCGCGATTTTTTCACGGGCCTCCCCTTTCTCGTCCTTGCAGGCGCTGATGCGGCAGGGCGGGTCTGGGTCACGCTCGTGGATGGGCCGGACGGATTTGTGCGCTCTCCCAGCCCGCGTCAACTGACCCTTGAGACAGGGGTCGATCCGCGTGATCCGCTGCACGGGGCGTTTCAGGCCAGCACAGAGGTTGGGATGATCGGCATTTCGCTTGCGACGCGCAGGCGTAATCGCATGAACGGCATGATCCGGCCGACGCCAGCGGGTTTTGCTATCGACGTGCGGCAGAGTTTCGGCAATTGCCCGCAGTACATTCATGAACGTGTGGTGAAGCGGGTCGCGGCACAGCAACCGACCACGTCGCATGTATCGGATAACCTGTCGGATGATCAAATCGGACGGATACGGGCGGCGGATACGATCTTTATCGGCTCCGGCCACGCAGGCAGTGGACCGTCCGGCGGCTATGATGCCTCTCACCGTGGCGGCGCGCCGGGGTTTGTAGAGGTGGCTGATGACGGGACGCTGTCCATTCCAGACTACGCGGGAAACAACTTTTTCAACACAATTGGCAATCTGCTGGAGGCCCCGGAGATCGGCCTCGTCTTTGTCGATTTCAACACGGGCGGGTTGCTGCATGTGACCGGCAAGGCTTGCATAGACTGGCATCCCAAACCCGGTGATGAACCGGCGGCGCAGCGGGCGATACGTGTGACTGTGGATCAGGTGATCGATCGTCCTGCGGCACTTGGGTTGCGCTGGTCACAGGACATAAACGCGGTGCGCCCTTTGAGGGTCGCGCGAAAGGTCAAAGAGAGCGACAGCATCACCTCGTTCCACCTGGTGCCGTCTGATGGGGCGCCTCTGGCTCCCTTTCACGCCGGGCAGCACCTGCCGGTTGAAGTTGAAATGCCCGGTGAGGCGGGCGCTCTTCAACGGGCATATTCCCTCTCCGGTCCGCCGGGTGCCGAAAGCTACCGGATCAGTGTAAAGCGAGAGCCGCAGGGCGCAGTATCGCGGTATCTGCATGACCATGTCGGTGTGGGTGATCAGATTGCGGCCCGCGTGCCAGCGGGAGAGTTTGTCGTGCCGGTTGGGGATGGGCCGCTGGTTCTTGTCAGTACCGGGGTTGGCATCACCCCGCTGCTGGCGATGCTTCACGCGATACTGGCGGACACGCCGGGCCGACTTGTGTGGTTTGTGCATGGGACGCGGGATGGCCGAGACCATGCTTTTGCCGCCGAAGTGGGCGCGTTGGTTGCGCGCTACCCCAATCTGACGCGGGTGACGTACTATAATGCCCCTGGGCCGGACGACCAGAAGGGAGTCGATTTTGACTACAGAGGGCGCATAACGGCGCAGGCGCTTGCTGCGCTGAACGCAGGGGAAGAGGCTATCTTTCTGTTGTGCGGCTCCGCCCCTGTTGTGGGGTCATTGCGCTCTGATCTGGAAGCAAGCGGGGTCCGGGCGGATAGAATTCAATTCGAGCTTATTGGCGCCAAGGCGTGATTGAGACTGTCTGACGGCGTGATGCGTCAGACGATCTTTCTTCAGGACCGTCTCCGTTGTCCCGCGAGGTGTTCAAGGGTTTCAGCGCTCCTGCGCGGTAGAATATGGGTCAGTTCCTTTTCGACCTTACGCGATATCGGGACCGGTGCGCCCGATTGCCCATCCATTGTGCAGCCCGCGTCGGCGAGATCCCACATTTGCCACACAGATAAATGATTGGTACACAAAGGATCGCTGTTGCTATCCGGTTTGGCAAAGTCATCAGGCTTTCATGCAAGCAAAGAACGATCCCATATGAAACCAACCACAACGGACAAAGATGGCCATTTGCGGCTGCAGGATCAGGTCTGCTTTTCCCTCTATTCCGCGTCACGGATGGTGACGAAGGCCCATGGGCTGCTGCTGAAAGAACTTGGCGTGACCTATCCGCAATATCTCGCGCTGCTGATGCTGTGGGAACAGGATGGGATACTGGTGAGCGAGATTGCCGCAGCCCTTGAAATCGACGCAGGCACTGCGACGCCGCTGATGCAGCGGCTGGAAAAGCTTGGTCTGGTGGAGCGGGTGCGCTGCGATCAGGACGAGCGCCGTGTGCGTGTGTACCTGACGGCGTTGGGCAAGGCCTCTTATGACAAGGCGCTCTCGGTGCCTGACGGCCTCGGCGAGGCGATGGGGCTTGATCCGAAAAATGCGCGTCGCCTGCTCGCGGAAATGCAGATGATCAAGGCGCAGATCACCAAATGGTTGGAACCTGAACAGACCTAGCCGATGAGAATTGGGTCAGACACGAAGATGTGACCTAAATAGGTTGGTGTCCCAACTATTACTGTGCCAAGTAAATATCGCACAGTAATCCGAGGCATCGACGATGACAAACCGCATTCCTGATAAAAGACATGTTGGTCTGCGATCAAAACCGGCTGCGGTTGCTGTCGCACCCCAGGTCCTGAGCGTTGGTGACAATCCGTCTTCACGCACCCGCACGCAACGCTGCGCCGGGCCCTTCCATCCATACATCAACGAAGAAAGAGCACCACATGACCGACTTCCCGTCCCACGATCTAGATACTGCGCCAGAGGGGTCGAAACCCTTGCTGGAAAACAGCCAGAAGGCGTTCGGCAGATTGCCCGGCCTGCACAAGGTCATGGCTGAAAGCCCGCAGGTTCTTGAAGGCTATCAGGTGCTGCACAAGCTCTTTACGGAAACGGCTTTTGATGCGGAGGAATTGACCGTTGTCTGGCAGACCATCAATGTCGAGCATGAATGCCACTATTGCGTTCCTGCGCATACCGGCATCGCCAAGCGCATGAAGGTGTCCGACGACATCTCGGAAGCTCTGCGCAATGAGACGCCCTTGCCGTCTGCAAAACTTGAGGCGCTGCGCACCTTCACCCTTCAAATGCTGCGTAATCGTGGCAATGTAACCGAGGCACAGATGGCCGCGTTCTTTGATGCGGGGTATTCCCATCGTGCTGTTCTGGATGTGGTTCTGGGTCTCGCGCAGAAAACCATGTCGAACTACATCAACCACGTAGCGGAAACACCGTTGGACGAACCGGTAAAGCCTCTGGCCTGGACACGTGGAAAGACGCCGCTGGCTGTCTGATCCGTCGCGTTCCGGAGGTCGGCCTATGGTCGCTCTCTGGGCCATCAAAGCCTCGGATGTGTGATTGTGTTGGACCGAGTGTCAGAAGAGTGCGGGGTTCCGCGCCAGATCAGGCTCAAAGCCATTCTGCTTACTGTGGTCGCGTCCGTTCTCTCTCTCTCTCTCTCTCTTTTCCGTAGGACACGGGATGAGTCATAACACGGTCTTGCGGGCGATCTTGCGACCATAGCTCAGAAACATAATCAGGGTTATGTAAATAAATGACCTGAGCGTGATTGTTCGCTTTGCAGCATCAAAGCGACGCGGTGATCCCGCCGTCGACAAAAACTGTGGTGCCATTCACAAAGGAAGACGCATCCGAGGCCAGAAAAATGCAGGTGCCAACAAGCTCTTCGACCTTACCCCACCGTCCCGCAGGTGTGCGCTTTTCAAGCCAGGCGGAGAACTCCGGATCGGCCACCAGGGCTGCGTTCAGCGGTGTGTCGAAATACCCCGGGGCCAGCCCGTTGCACTGCAGCCCGTGTTTCGCCCAATCCGTGGCCATGCCTTTGGTGAGGTTGGCAACAGCACCCTTGGTCATCGTGTAAGGCGCAATGCCGGGCCGTGCGAGGGCCGTCTGTACCGAGGCGATGTTGATGATCTTGCCGCGTCCGCG
Organism: Roseobacter sp. MH60115; assembly: GCF_015644665.1. Taxonomy (GTDB): domain Bacteria; phylum Pseudomonadota; class Alphaproteobacteria; order Rhodobacterales; family Rhodobacteraceae; genus Roseobacter. The sequence continues at coordinate 126,337 of NZ_JADOBQ010000007.1, read as the reverse complement.
TCCGATCATGTGGCGGGCACAGGCCTGGCCGACGTGAAAGACGCTGGCGATATTTGTTTGCATCAGCCGTTCAAAGGCATCCGCAGGGAAGTCTTCCAGCGGTGTACGATGCTGCATCCCGGCATTGTTCACCAGAATGTCGATGGCACCATGTTCCGCCTCGAATCCGTCCACGGCGGTTCGCACGGCATCATGATCGGTTGCGTCAAAGGGCAAGGTGCTGACAGCGCCGCCCAACTGTGCGGCGGCGGCATCGAGTTTGGCGACATCACGCCCGTTCAGGACAATATCAGCCCCGGCGGCCTGCAAGCCCTTGGCAAGGGCAAAACCGATGCCTTGTGAGGAGCCGGTGATCAAGGCGCGACGCCCGCTCAGGTCAAAAAGGTTCACGCTCATGGGGTCTCTCTTTATGCTCGACGTCAATTTCAAAGCTGTTTATGTTACCGGTAACGCCCGAAGTCAAGCAAGGCTTCCAAGCGCATAGTTCTACTGTGGAGAGGCACATATGAAATCTCTGGTTATTCACGCCCCGCGCGACCTGCGGATCGAAGACGGACCTGACGAAACACCCGGATCCGGTGAGGTTCAGATCGCCATTGCGGCGGGCGGCATTTGTGGATCTGACCTGCACTACTACCAGCATGGCGGGTTCGGCACGGTTCGCATCAAGGAACCGATGATCCTGGGCCACGAGGTTTCCGGCCATATCACCGCCTTGGGGGCGGATGTGACAGGGTTGCGTGTGGGTCAGCTTGTGGCGGTCTCCCCCTCCCGGCCCTGCGGCTCTTGCAAGTATTGTCAGGAAGGCACGCACAACCACTGTCTGAACATGCGCTTTTACGGTTCCGCCATGCCATTCCCGCATATCCAGGGTGCGTTCCGGCAAGTCCTCGTCGCCGATCAGCGGCAGTGCGCGCCGGCCGACGGATTGACGGCCGGGGAAGCCGCAATGGCAGAGCCACTGGCGGTTTGTCTGCATGGCGCGCGGCAGGCGGGTGAGCTTTTGGGCAAGCGCGTGCTGGTGACGGGGTGCGGACCGATTGGGTTGCTCTGCATTCTCGCTGCACGGCGGGCGGGCGCTGCGGAGGTTGTGGCAACGGACCTCACAGATTTCACCCTGAAAATGGCGGCGGAGAACGGGGCGGACCGGGTCATCAACGCGCAAAAGGAACCCGACGCGTTGAAGTCATACGAGGCGGACAAGGGCACCTTTGACGTGCTTTTCGAATGCACGGGCGCGGCCCCGGCCCTGACCGGCGGTATCGCTGCGATGCGTCCGCGCGGCGTGATCGTGCAGCTTGGATTGGGGGGCGACATGACCTTGCCGGTGCAGGCCATCACCGCAAAGGAACTGCGTCTCTGCGGGTCGTTCCGCTTTCACGAGGAATTCTTTACCGGTGTGGAGCTGATGCGCAAAGGGTTGATCAATGTGAAACCGCTGATCACGCAGACGCTGGATCTGGCAGATGCCGTCAAAGCCTTTGAGCTGGCCAGTGACCGTACACAGGCGATGAAAGCGCAGATCGCCTTTGCCTAGACAATCAGACAGGGTGCGCCGCTTGCCTCTTTCGCGTCGACATGCAGGTGATAGCGTCAACAGAACAACTTGGGGGAGCAACGAATAGTGTCATTCTTTGAAGTGCACGACCCGGTCTTCGGGCAATACGTCATGGGCAACGCGCCGGTGAAACAGCTGGCAACTGGTTTTGACTGGGTCGAAGGACCGGTCTGGTTCGGGGATGCGGGCTGCCTGCTTTTCTCGGACATTCCCAACAATCGCATCCTGCGCTGGACGCCCGAAGTGGGGATCACAACCTACCGCGCGCCGTCGCATTACGCCAATGGCCATACGCGCGACAGACAGGGGCGGCTGATTTCATGTGAACACGGCACACGCCGCGTCACCCGGACCGAATGGGACGGGCGTATCACCGTGATCGCCGACAGCTACAACGGTAAGCCGTTGAATTCCCCGAACGATGTGATTGTGAAATCAGACGGTTCAATCTGGTTCAGTGATCCGCATTACGGGATCATGACGAATTACGAAGGGTTCGCCAGCGAACAGGAAAACCCCTGCGTCGTCTATCGGGCTGATCCCGACACCGGTGCGCTGGATGTCTTGGTGGAGGATATGAACTGCCCCAACGGGCTGGCCTTCTCGCCGGACGAGGCGCTTTTGTACGTGGCCGACACCGGCCGCATGTTTTCCGACGATCCCCAGCACATTCGGGTCTACGACGTGCATGGTGACGGGGTCGGCAACGGGCGGCATTTTCACACGATTGATCCGGGTGCCGCCGACGGCATTCGCGTGGATACGGATGGAAACCTCTGGTCCTCCGCCGCCGATGGGGTGCATTGCATTGCGCCGGATGGGCGGCTCTTGGGCAAGATCCTCGTGCCGGAACTGGTGTCCAACATCTGCTTTGGTGGTCGGGCGAAACATCAGCTCTACATCACTGCGACGACAAGTATTTATCGTGTCACCTTGAACCGGGCCGGAGTGCAATTTCCATGAGCAGTGAGATCGGCCTGATTGGCCTTGGGACGATGGGATCGGCGCTGGCGCTGAATATCGCCGAGAAGGGTTTTGACATCGCGGTCTGGAACCGTACGGCACAAGTCACGCAGGATTTCCATGCGGAGGCGGGGGAACTTGCGCCCCGGATCACGCCCACCGAGACGCTCGGAGACTTCGTTGCCGCCTTGGCGACGCCGCGTGCAATCATCCTGATGGTGCCTGCGGGCGAGATCGTTGACGCGCAGATCGCGGCGCTGCGCCCCTTGCTGGACGCAAATGACCTGATCATCGACGCGGGGAATGCGAATTTCCACGATACCAACCGGCGGATGCGGGATGCCTTCGGGCCGTTCCTCGGCGTTGGCGTGTCGGGCGGCGAGGAAGGCGCGCGCCATGGCCCCTCGATCATGGGCGGCGGCAAGCGCGAGGACTGGGACCGTGTGGCCCATATTCTGGAGGCCATCAGCGCCAAATACGAAGGCACGCCCTGCGCCACCTGGATGGGTGAGGAAGGCGCCGGCCATTTCGTGAAGGCTGTGCACAATGGCATCGAATATGCCGATATGCAGATGATTGCCGAAACCTACGGCGTGCTGCGCGATGGCATGGGTTATGAGGCGCCTGCCGTTGGCAAGGTCTTTGATCGCTGGAACGAAGGCCCCCTCCGGTCTTATCTGGTGGAGATTTCCGGCAAGGTCGCAGGGACAACGGATCCGGCCACGGGCGGCCCACTTCTGGACGTGATCGTGGATGCCGCGGGGCAAAAAGGCACCGGGCGCTGGACCGTGATCGAGGCGCAGCACCTTGCCGCCCCGATCCCCGCAATCGAGGCTGCCGTGGTTGCCCGCAACCTGTCTTCACGGCGGGACACGCGGGCCTCGGGTGAGGCGCTCTTTGGGGCCGCCCCCAAGGCAATGGCCAAGGGTACGGTCAGCGAGGACGCGCTGGAACAGGCGCTGATCTGCGGCAAGATCCTTTGCTACGCGCAGGGTTTTATCATGATCTCCGCCGCGTCAGAGGCCTTTGGCTGGAAGCTGCCCCTGCCCGATATCGCCCGCGTCTGGCGGGAAGGCTGCATCATCCGCTCCGACATGCTGAACGACATGGCAGATGCGCTGACGGATAATCCGGCGCAGAACCTGATGTTTGCGCCCTACTTCGCGGATCAGCTGACGCAAACTCATGACGCCCTGCGTCAGGTCGTGGCCCAGGCCGCCCTGCATGGTATCGCGGCCCCCGCGCTTGGATCAGGTCTGGCCTATTTCGACGCCATGCGCACCGCGCGCGGAACGGCGAACATGATCCAGGGCCAGCGTGATTTCTTCGGTTTGCATGGCTTTGCCCGGCTGGATGACGGCAGCACGGATCAACATGGACCATGGGCGGGGTAGCACCGCTCTTGGCAGAAGCTCTTTGCGGCATATGTCTTTGTTGAAAAAGCGTGTAAATTCAGATCATGACCGCCCCTGCCGCGCCGATTCCCCGTAACGATTTGATTGTCTGCCCCCATTGCGATGCAGCTTACACGCTTGCCCGTCCGGGGCATGGTGAGAGGGCGGTGTGCCACCGGTGCCATACGGTGCTGATTATGCCGCGGCGCAAGGCGGGCCTGCAGATCATTGCCCTCTCGGTGGCGATCGTGATCCTGATCACGGCGGCTGCGATCTTTCCGTTCCTGTCGATTGCCGTGGCGGGCGCGCATAATTCGGTGTCGATCCTCGATGCCGCCCTTGCCTTCAGCGATGGACCGCTGGTTGTGCTGTCGCTGGCAACGGCGGCGCTGATCATCTTCGTGCCCTTGGCGCGTGTGTTGCTGTCTCTCTACGTGCTGGTGCCGATTGTCATGGACAGGCCCCCTGCCCCACAGGCAGCACAGGCTTTCCGCCTGGCCGAGGCGCTGCGGCCCTGGTCCATGGCGGAGATTTTTGCCATCGGGTGCGCCGTGGCCCTGGTCAAGATCAGCGATCTGGCGGATGTAAGCTTTGGACCGGCATTCTGGATGTTCGCCATCCTGGTCGTGCTCGTTGTGGTTCAGGATAATTTCTTGTGCAGGTGGTCGGTATGGAACGCGCTGAGCAAACCCGCGAAGTCATAAACGCCCGCGATCTGGGCGTCGTTGCCTGCACCCGCTGCCTTCAGGTCTGGCCGCAGGGGGTTCAGACCTGCGCGCGGTGCGGACGCAAACTGGTGCAGCGCGATCTGAAAAGCCTGCAACGGGTCTGGGCGCTGTGGATCATCGGGTTCATGTGCTACATTCCCGCCAACCTCTACCCGATGTTACGCACCCGCACACTCTTTTACGTGCAGGAAGACACCATCGTCGGCGGCGCCATCGAATTAATGCATCACGGCAGCATCGGCGTCGCCGCGATCATTCTGATCGCCAGCGTGGTCATCCCGCTCGCCAAATTCATGGCGATTGCATTCCTGGCGATCTCCGTGACGCGGCCCTCGACCGTCTCCCAAAGCCAGCGCCAGCTGCTCTACGAAGTGGTCGAATACATCGGGCGCTGGTCGATGATCGATATCTTCGTGGTTGCGATCCTGTCGTCCTTGGTGCAACTCAAGGTTCTGGTCGCCATCAACCCCGGCCTGGCCAGCCTTTTTTTTGCGCTCTCCGTCATTTTCACTATGCTTTCGGCACAGGCATTTGACAGCCGCATGATCTGGGATGCGCAGCAGCAGGGCAAAGGACAAAAACAAGAATGAATGATGCACCTGACCCCGTGCCGATTGATCCCGCACGTGAGAGTTTTCTGGGCCGTGCGTCCATCGTCTGGGTCATTCCGCTGATCGCCCTGATCATCGCGTTGACCGTCGCCTGGCAGTCCTACAACGACCGCGGACCTTTGATCGCCGTGCAGTTCGAGAATGGCGCAGGTATCGCTTCCGGTCAGACGGAATTGCGGTTTCGCGACGTGACCGTCGGTCTTGTTGAAAGCGTGAGCTTTGCCGAGGGTCTGGAAGGGGTGATCGCTCAGATCCGGCTTGAAAAGGAAATCGCGGAGTTTGTCGATGCCGGTGCGTCGTTCTGGGTCGTCCGGCCCGAGTTGACGGTGCAGGGCGTTTCGGGTCTCGACACGGTATTGAGTGGTATTTTCATTGAAGGGTCGTGGGACAGCGAAGTGGGCCCGATAAGGACCCAGTTCAAGGGTCTCGAAACCGCGCCGCTCTTTCAGCCTGGCAAGGACGGGCTGCAACTTGCGCTGCGCACCACGCCCGGTGGGTCGCTGACCGACAACGCACCGATCCTTTTTCGCGGCATCGAAGTGGGCCGCGTTGGTCCGGCGCGGATTTCGCGAGAAGGCAGTTTCGCCATCGCCGAGGCCATCATTTACGAACCCCACGGCCGGCTGATCACCCGCGCCACGCGGTTCTGGGATACATCCGGGTTCAGCGTTTCCCTGGGGCCCTCCGGGGCCGAGGTGGATTTTTCCTCGATTGCCTCTCTCGTGGGGGGCGGGTTGACCTTTGACACATTTGTCTCCGGCGGGGGGCGCGTCTCCGATGGCACCGTGTTCGAGGTCTACCCGGATCAGATCAGCGCGCGGAACAGCGTGTTCAATGCGTCCGAGACAGAACTGCTCGAACTGCGGGTCATTTTTGACGAAAACATCTCCGGTCTGGCCATTGGGGCGCCTGTGGAGTGGAGCGGCCTGCGTATCGGATCGGTGGCGAGCCTGTCCGGTCTCGTGGATGCGGACGCCTTCGGGGACACCCGGGTGCGTCTGGACGTGGTGATCGGCATCCAACCGGCACGGCTGGGCCTGCAGGGGGAGGTCAATCCGGAACGTGCCCTTGATTTTCTCAGCACCCGTGTGAGCGAGGGTCTGCGGGCCCGTCTGGCCACGGGCAGTTTGCTCACAGGCGGCCTCAAGGTGGAGCTGATCGAGGTGGAAGAGGCGGAGCCCGCTGACATCATCGTATCGCCGGACGAAATCGCCACTTTGCCGTCGACGGACAGTGAGATTTCCGACGCCACGGCGACGGTCGAAGGTGTGTTCACACGCATCAACAGCCTGCCGATCGAAGAGCTGCTCAACAGCGCAATCGGGTTCATGCAGAGCGCGGAGGCGTTTGTGTCCAGTGAGGCCCTGCGCGAGACACCGCAGGAAGTGCGCGCGCTTTTGGGAGATATGCGCGGGATCGTTGCCTCGGAGGAGTTGCAGAGTGTTCCCGCGACGCTCAACGCGGCCCTGGGCAGGATCGAGGCGATCCTTGGTCAGATTGAAGAGGGACAGGCGGTGGAACGTGTGGTAGCGGCCATTGATGCCGCGACCGAAGCGGCGGGCTCGGTCAACGCGTCCGTTGCCGGGGTGCCTGAACTGATCGACAATCTGAGCAATGTGGCGGCCAAGGCCGAAGCAATGCCGCTGGAGGAACTGACTGAACAGCTGACCAAACTTCTCGGTTCGGCAGATGCTATCCTCAGCACCTCCGCCGCGCAGGATTTGCCGGCCTCGTTGGGCGCGGCGCTGGACGAACTCAATGCAACGCTGGCCGAATTGCGTGAAGGTGGGGCCGTGGGCAATGTGAATGCCACCCTGTCGTCTGCCCGTGAGGCCGCGGATGCGGTTGCCTTATCCAGCAGGGACCTGCCCGCCCTTGTCGAGCGGATCACGGAAGTTTTTGATCAGGCCAGCCGCACCATCGAAGGTTATAACCAGGGCGATGTCATCAGTCGCGACGCACAGGCAGCGCTCCGCGATATTTCGCAGGCAGCTGACGCGCTCACCTCGCTTGCGCGGTTGCTGGAACGAAACCCCAGTGCATTGATCAGAGGGCGATGAGCATGACGATGAAACGACCGATTTGGGCCCTTTGCGTGTTGATCGCCCTGGCCGCCTGTGGCGCCACACCGGACAGGTACATCGTGCCGAGCCCGGATGTGACCGACCGCCAGCGCATTGCCTTCCGCGCCGTGGAAATCCGCGAGATTTCATTGCCTGCCTATGCCGCCTCTGACGAGATTTCGCTGCAGGGTCTGGACGGTCGGGTCACCAGTGACGGCGGCGTGCTCTGGGCGGATACGCCCGAACGCGCCGTCGCCCTTGAGCTGTCCCGGCATCTCGCGCGTCTGAGCGGTGCGCGCGTGGCCTCGGCTCCCTGGCCCTTCGAGAGCTTTCCCGACGCCCGGTTGGAACTGCGCTTTGAGAGTTTCGTTGCCGATGAGCAGGGGCAGTTTTCGGCGCGCGGTCAATACTTCGTAGCCGTCACTGATGGCAGGCGCGAACGTTCCGGGCTGTTCAATCTGTCGGTGGCATTCGACCCCGCCGGTGGCCCTCAGGCCATTGCCGCTGCGCGGGGGCAGATCATCCTTGATCTTGCACGCTTTGTGGCAGTCAATGGATTGCGGTGACGCATTGACCTCTATGGCTGTAGCGGTGTTCGGCATGTCTCCCGTTCCCGAGCCTGTAGAAAAGTGCCCTCGACGCATATGTTCCCGCTGCTGAAAGGTCGCCCACGGCGCATGGCCGTGCTGGACTACGGTCTTTTTCAGGTGCACGCCAACGGGCGTGTCATCGGGATTTGCGGGTATCTCATCCAGACAGATGCGGATGAGACTGTGCTGATCGATACCGGCTTTCCGGCGAAGTATGCAGATGATGCTGAGACCGCGAGCATCGAGGATGATTTGACCGGTTTTGGCCGTGTCCTGTCGATCACGTCTGACAATCTTGCGCCTGACCAAGTGGCGTTAACGGGAACTCATCCCGCCGCGATCACGCTGATGGTCCAGAGCCATACGCATATTGATCACATCGGCTTTCTGCACGGGTTTCCGGGCGTGCCTCTTGTCATTGCCGCCGCAGAACGGGCCCTGCCCCGCCCACTCTATTGGGCCGGGAAACAGGCCATGGAGTGGCCTGAACGCGATTGCATCGAGTTGAGCGGTGATGCGGAAATCGGGCCGGGGTTTCATGCCTATCTGGTGCCTGGCCACACTCCGGGGCAACTGGCTTTCCTCGTCGATTTGCCAAAGACAGGTCCGGTTTTGCTGACGTCTGACGCCATCAGCCGCCCTGCAGAAATCGACGAGGGTTTTGCAGACACCTGGGACACCGCCTGCGCCATCGAAAGCGGGGCACGGCTGATGCGGATTGCCGAAGAGACCAAGGCGATGGTGATCTATGGCCACTGCCCTGCGCAATGGCCTGACTTGAAAAAAGCGCCGGAGTGGTACGACTAGACAACCGGCAGGATCAGACCGGACCGATCAGCGGCGGTTGCGCATTCAATGCGGCCACATCGAACCCGGCAAGCGACTTGTATTTGGCAGAATGCGCTGCGAGCTCGGCGCGCGGGACCACGGTTTCGATGTCATCAAATTCTCCGCCGCACCGATCCTCTACCAGCTGCAGGATGGCGTCCGGCCCTGCACCCCGATTGGCCAATGTGACAGCAGTGGTGCGGGGGCGTATCGCGGCCTCATAGGCAAGGAGCGCCTTTTCGGCAATGCCATGTTCTTTGAGACAGGCCCCCAAGGTGCGCGCGTCAATGATCGCCTGGCTCGCACCATTGGAGCCGACTGGATAGGTCGGGTGTGCGGCATCACCCATCAGGGTGACCGGCCCTTGCGTCCAGCGGTCGACCGGGTCACGGTCCACCATCGGGTATTCGTAGACCGCTTCCGCGCCCCTGATCAGGGCGGGAACATCCAGCCATTCGAAACGCCACGCCTCGAAAGCGGGCAAAAACTCCGCAAGATTTGCCTGCCGGTTCCAATCCTCCTTGCGCCATCCCTGTGCCGGATCAATCCGCAGCTCCGCAATCCAGTTGATCGTCGCCTGGCCGGTATCGGGGATCGGCGGCGTGATTGGATAAGCAACGAAGCGCTGGCTGTCATGGCCCGCCAAGATCATGTCGGCACCGCCCAGAAAGGGGACCGCCTGTGTCGTGCCGCGCCAGAGCACCGCTCCGCCCCAGATCGGCGGACCTTCCTCCGGGTACATCTGGTGCCGGAGCGCCGAATGAATGCCATCCGCCGCGACGATCAGCCGGGCCTTGGTGTCAACTGGCCCGTCAACCGTTTCCATATGCAGCCGCGCCGCCGAAAAGCCCGTGGCGCGATGACCGGTCACAACGCAATCGACCCCTGCGCGCGCGACAAGCGTGTCATAAAGGAGCATCTGCAGATGACCCCGGTGCACCGAAAACTGCGGCCAATAGTACCCGGCGGCGGTGCCCCTTGGTTCGGTCCAGATCTCTCGACCGGTTTTGCTATAAAATCCAAGGCTCTGCGTGGCGACACCAATCCGCGACAGATCATCTTCCAGCCCCAGATCGATCAATTCCCGCACCGCATTGGGTTGCAGGTTGATCCCGACACCCATGGGTTTGAGGCGCCGCACGGCCTCGTAAATCCGAAAGGGCAAGCCGATCTGGTGCAGCGTCAGCCCAAGGGTCAGCCCCGCGATACCCGCACCAGCAATCGCGACGGTCATGTCAGCGCGCCCTCTTCCCGCATCCGGGCGCGTGTTTTCGCGTCGTACCCAAGGGTGCCGAGGATATCATCCGTGTCGCCACCCACGGCGGGCGGGCTTGTTGGTCTGGTGGCCTGTGTTCTGCTGAAACGCGGGGCCGGACTGGCCTGTGTGACGCCGTCTTCCTCGTAAAATACGTCCCGCGCGACGTTCTGGGGATGTGCTGCTGCCTCGGAGAAATCGAGAACCGGTGCGGCGCAGGCGTCACTGCCCTCTAGGAGTGCCATCCAGTCATCGCGCGACTTGCGTTTAAAAACCTCGGCAAAGGTGGCGCTTTGCGCGGGCCAATGCGCCGTATCGTTCTGCGCAACCCCTTCCGGAACGGGCAGCCCTGCCTTGGCCACGAGTTCGGCAAAGAACTGCGGCTCCAGCGCGCCAACCGAGATGTATTTGCCATCAGCACAGACATAGCACCGGTAAAAGGGCGCAGCGCCATCGAGCCAGTTCGCCCCCCGCGCGTTCTGCCAGCTGCCCCGCGCCAGCATGCCGTGCAGCAATCCCATCAGTGCAGGCACCCCGTCCACCATTGCGGCGTCCACGACTTGCCCCTTGCCAGAGACGCCGCGCTCAATGACAGCCGACAAGATACCCAGCAGCAGAAACATCGTCCCACCACCGAAATCCGCCACCAGGTTGAGCGGCGGTACGGGGGGCTGATCTGCAGGACCAATGGCATGCAAGGCGCCCGTCATGGCAAGATAGTTGATGTCATGCCCGGCGGTTTCCGCCCATGGCCCCGTCTGACCCCAACCCGTCATGCGCCCGTAGATGAGCCTCTCTGGGCAGTCCGACGGCCCCAGACCCAAGCGCTCCATCACCCCGGGTCTGAACCCTTCGATCAGGATGTCCGCCTGGCTGAGAAGGGCCTTCGCCACCGCCAAGCCATCCTTGGATTTGAGGTTCAGCGCAACGCTGCGTTTGCCACGGCGATTGATGTCGGTGGGGTCTGCCGGGGCAGATTTACGGTCAATCGTGATGACATCCGCGCCGAGATCGGCCAGCAACTGGCCTGCCAGCGGCGCAGGACCAAGTCCTGAGAATTCGATGACCTGCAAGCTTGCAAGCGGGCCTGTCATGACACCCCGTTACTCGGCCATGTGGCAGGCCACACGCGCGCCGCGTATTTCGCGCATCTCGGGGCGTTTCTGACTGCAAATGTCCGCGGCAAGGGGGCATCGCGGATGGTAGGCGCAGCCTGTTGGCGGGTTGATCGGATCGGGGATTTCGCCTGTGGGCGGCGGCACGTCCCGGCCAAAGCTGTCGAGCTGCGGTGCTGCGGCCAGAAGCATCTGGCTGTAGGGATGTTTGGGATCGTCAAACAGCGCATCCGGGTCCGCCTCTTCCACCAGACGGCCCAGATAGAGCACGCCGATCCGGTCGGCCATATGCTGCACCACGGTCAGATCGTGGCTGATGAAAAGATAGGTCAGCCCAAAGCTGTCCTTCAGATCACTCATCAGGTTCAGCACCTGCGCTTGAACCGACACATCCAGCGCCGATGTGGGCTCGTCACAGACAATCAGTTTTGGCTCGGACGCTAGCGCGCGCGCAATGCAGATACGCTGCCGCTGGCCGCCGGAGAACTCATGCGGAAATTTGCCCGCGTCCCGGGCGGAAAGCCCCACCTGTTCCAGCAACTTTTCGGCCATGCCGTCGGTGTTGCCGCCCCGTGCGGCGACCGGTTCCACGATGATGTCGCGCACCCGCCAGCGCGGATTGAGCGAGGCAAAGGGGTCCTGGAAAATCATCTGGATGTCGCGGCGCACGGCATCGATTTTCGCGGCATCGTTCTCGCGCGCAAGGTCGGTGCCACGGATTTCAACAGCGCCCGAGCTTGGCCCGAGCAGCCCCACCAGCATCTTGCCAATGGTCGACTTGCCCGATCCGCTCTCGCCGACCAATGCATAGACGCTGCGCTCGGCAATCTCGAAACTGACGTCCGACACGGCCGTCAGATATGATTTCTCCCGCCGCTCCACCACACGGTTCAGCCAGGGTTTCGACACATCAAAGATGCGCGTCAGGTTGCGAACATCGACAAGCGCCATCAGGCTACGGCCTCCCGCGTCATGGGGAAGAGGCAGGCCGCGCGGCCTGCCCCGTCTTCGATCCGGGGACCCGGGGAGACGCGACAGGCGTCCTGAACACGCGGACAGCGCGGGTGAAAGGCACAGCCTTCGGGTAACGCGTCCAGACGCGGCATCGCGCCGGGGATCTGGTGCAAACGGTCCTTGCCGCGCGAGGCCAGCGGGGTCGAGCCCATCAGCCCGTCGGTATAGGGATGATGCGGTGCTGTCAGCACATCGCGGACCGGCCCAAGTTCCGCCAACTGCCCGGCATACATGACGGCCACACGGTCGGCGGCTTCGGCAATGACGCCCATGTCATGGGTGATCAGCATGACGGCAGTGCCTCTTTCGCGGCAGAGTTTCTTGAGCAGGGCGATAATCTGCGCCTGAACGGAGACATCCAGCGCCGTTGTCGGTTCGTCCGCGATGATGAGGGAAGGCTCGGCACAGAGCGCAAGGGCGATCACAACCCGCTGGCGCATGCCGCCGGAGAACTCATGCGGGTAGCTGCCCACACGTTCGGCGGCACCGGGAATGCCTACCTCCTCCAGCGCTGCAACCGCGCGCCTGTCGGCCTCGGTGCGGGAGATGTCGAGGTGCGCGAGCATCGTCTCGGTCAGCTGATCCCCGATCCTGAGCAGCGGGTTGAGCGAGGTCAGCGGGTCCTGAAAGACCATGCCGATCTCCTTGCCCCGCAGCCGCCGCATGGCGTCGCCCGTCAGTTGATCCACCCGCGTGCCCCGCACCCGGATCTCGCCCTTGGCGATATGCGCAGGCGGATTGAGCAGCCCGATCACGGCGTTGCCGGCCATGGATTTGCCAGCCCCGGATTCCCCCACGACACCAAGGATTTCACCCGCGGCAATGTCATATGAAACACCATCCACCGGGCGCAAAATGCCGTGGCGTGTTGGAATTTCGACGGTGAGATCGCGGATGGAGAGAACTGGATCAGACATCCGTTACTTGCTCATTTCTTCCTGCAGTCGGCGCGCCAGGTTTGTCTGCATCTCTTGGAATTGGGGTCCGATCTGCTGCATCGTCCGCGCCATGAAAGGGTTCATCTTTTGGATCGCCGAGGCTCCAACGTCGGATTCGTAAAATTCCGTCAGGGCCTCTATTTCCTCCAGCGTGAAGGTCGCGGCCATACCATTGATCATCGCCTCTTCCATCACGGGCCTCAGCACCGCGAGCTCTTCGGAAACGATGCGCGCCAGAGCCTCCTGTTTCCCTTCCGGCACCCGATCACCCACCAGACCCATTTGCGCCATCACCCCCTCGGGGGATAGCATGTCGTCCATGAGCTCTTGCTGGCCCTTGCTGTTCACATAGGCCGTCGCAGCCTCGACGCGTTCGGCGTCCTGCGCAAAGGCACCCGAGGCCATGAAGACCAGCACGAGAATTGATAGAAGTCGCATTTTGGCAGTCCTTTATCTGAGCCGGGGGTTCAGCGCGTCGCGCAGCCAGTCTCCCAGCAGGTTGACCGACAGTGCCAGCGCCAGAAGCGTGACCGCCGGGAACAGCAGAATCCACCACTCGCCCGAGAAGAGGAACCCCTGACCGATCCGGATCAACGTACCCAGTGACGGCTGTGTCGGCGGGGCGCCAACACCGAGAAAGCTCAGTGTCGCTTCGGCAATAATCGCCAGTGCCAGCGAGATGGTGGCAATGACCAACACGGGCGACAGCACGTTGGGCAGGATGTGGCGCAGCATGATCGCGCCCGACCCGCGTCCGATAAGACGGGCGGCCTGCACGTATTCCTTGTTCTTTTCCACCAGCGTCGCGCCCCGGACAACGCGGGCAAACTGCACCCAGTCGCTGAGACCGATTGCAATGATCAGTACCCAGATTGCCATCTGGTCACGGTATTCCACCGGGGTGATGCCCTTGGCGATGCCAAATATGAGCATGGCCACGAGGATCGCCGGGAAAGTCAGCTGAACGTCGGCAACCCGCATGATGATGGTTTCGGTCCAGCCGCCCAGATACCCCGCCACAAGGCCGAGGGTCACGCCCAGCACCATCGCAAAAAGCACCGCCGCCGCGCCGACAAAGAGCGAAATGCGCATGCCGTAGAGGATGGTGGAAAACACGTCGCGGCCCTGATCGTCCGTGCCCAGCCAGAAGATGTCTCCGGTAAAGGCATTGGGTTCCATCGGTTTCGAGAACCCGTTCATCAGGTTCAGCGAGGCGGGATCAAACGGATTGTAAGGAGCGATCAGCGGCGCAAAGACCGCACAGAGCACCATGGTCAGGACAACGGTCGCAGAGACGATGGCAACCGGGGATTTTTTGAACTGATAGGCAAAATCGCTTTCCAGCGCGAGACGGAAGCGCGAGCGTTCGACGGCCTGTACAGTGGGTTCAAGGGAGGTCTCGGACATCAGTGGGCCGCCGTTCTATCGACGCGCAAACGCGGATCGATTGCAAAGTAAAGCAGATCAACGATCAGGTTGATGGCCACGAACATCACCGAGATCAGCATCAGATAGGCCGCCATCACGGGGATGTCCACGAACTGAATGGCGTTGATGAATAAGAGGCCGACACCCGGCCATTGAAAGACTGTCTCGGTGATGATGGCAAAGGCGATGATAGAGCCCAGCTGCAACCCGGTAACCGTAATCACCGGCACCAGCGTGTTCTTGAGCGCGTGACGGAAATTGACCGCGCGGTCGCGCAACCCCCGGGCGCGGGCAAAGCGGATGTAGTCTTGTCGCAGGACTTCCAGCATCTCGGACCGCACCAGCCGCATGATGAGCGTCATCTGATAGAGCCCCAGCGTGATCGAGGGCAGGATCAGCGCCTTGAGCCCGCTTTCCGTCAGAAACCCGGTCGACCAGCCGCCGATTATCACCGTTTCGCCCCGCCCGAAACTGGGCAGCCAGCCCAATTCGACGGAAAACAGATAGATCAGTAAAATTCCGATCAGAAAGGTCGGCAGCGAGACACCGATCAGCGAGACGGACATGATCGCGTTGGCGGTAAACCCGTTGCGCCTGATGGCGGTAAAGACGCCGAGCGCGATGCCGATACTGATTGCGAGAAACCCGGAGACAGCTGCAAGCTCAAGCGTGGCCGGTGCGCGTTCCATCAGGATGTCCGAGACCGGGCGCCCTTGCCGGTAGCTGACGCCGAAATTACCCTGGGCGGCACCTTGCAGGAATTTGAAGTATTGCACCGCAAATGGCTGATCCAGTCCCAGCTGGCTGCGCAGCCGCTCGATATCGGCTTGCGTGCGTTCCTGGCCCAGCATGTTGTCCACGGGGTCGCCGACAAAACGGAACATGGAAAACGCCACCAACCCGACCACAAGCAGCACGAGAATGGACTGAAGCACACGGCGGATGACGAAAGCGAGCATATGTCTTATTGTTGCCTGTCTTGGGTGGGGTCAAGCGCAAAGCCTGCCCTGCCTGGACCTACGCCGGGTCAGTTAACGGTGACCCAGCGCAGAATAAAGAAGTTATCGGGGCGCTGCGTGAGCGCGATGTTGGCCTGCGTGCCCCAGACCAGCGGCTGGACGTATAAGGGCACATAAGCGACCTCATCCTGCAGGATCTTGGTGACCTCATCGAGCATGGCCTGACGTTTGCCGTCATCGATCTCGGACTGGATCATCGGCAGCAATTCGTCCACACGCGCATTTGAAAAACCACCGAAATTCCAAGAGCCTAGCTTCTTTTCTTCATTCGGTGTGCTGGCAAGAAAACGCACCGGATGTTCGGCGTCAAACGTGCCGGGTGACCAGCCCAGCAGATACATGTCGTAGTTATCGCTGCGCAATTCCGGCCAGTAGTTCTGGACCGGCATGGCATCGAGCGTCGCGCGCATGCCCACTTGCGCCAGCATACCGGTGATCGCCTGACAGACGGATTCGTCATTCAGATAGCGGTCGTTGGGGCATTTCAGCCCGAAAGAGAAACCATCAGGATAGCCTGCTTCCGCCAGCAATGCGCGGGCCTTCTCGGGGTCAAAGGCCGGGCGGCTGGCCAGATCCGCGCTATAGCCGCGCATGGCCGGGCTCACCAGCTGGCTGACCTCTTCGGCGTTCCCACGCATGATCGTCTGCAAGACGGCGGGCACATTCACCGCATGGGCAACCGCCTGACGGACACGCGCATCGGCGA
Source organism: Roseobacter sp. MH60115 (assembly GCF_015644665.1). GTDB lineage: Bacteria > Pseudomonadota > Alphaproteobacteria > Rhodobacterales > Rhodobacteraceae > Roseobacter. The sequence goes on along the minus strand of NZ_JADOBQ010000007.1, from coordinate 110,127 downwards.
AGGGGTTGGCATCCGTGGTTTCCCCGGAGTACTTCAGCGCCTCCGCTTCATGTGGAAACCCAAGCATGATCACACGGGCTTCGATCCCCTGAATGACCTTCACCTGATCATTTGCAGCCAGCCGGGCCGTGTCCTGAATAGGCACAGGGTTGATGAAATCCACATCGCCCGACAGCAGGGCGGCAACCGCCGTGGCCGGGTTCTGGATCGGGGTCAGTTCGGCACGGGTGATGTTGTGTTCTGCCTCATCCCACCAAGCGCCGAAGGGCTCCAGCACCGTGCGCAATCCCGGCTCTCGCGTCTTCAATTGGAAAGCACCGGTGCCATTGGCGTTCAGGGTGGCGAAGTTGCCATTGTCCTTGTCCGGGCGCGCCGCGTTATTCGCTTCGGCCCAGCCTGAATCCATCATCATCCAGTTGGCAATGCTGTCGGGGAAAATCGGGTTCGGCGCCGTGGTCATGATGTCGACGGTGTAGTCATCGACCACTTTGACCTCGGAGACCGGCGCGAACCAGCTGCGCGTATCGGAGGCTTCATCAGAGGCGCGCTGATACGAAAAGAGCACATCCTGTGCGTCAAACGTACTGCCATCGTGGAAGGTTACGCCCTGCCGCAGGGTAAAGCGCCAGCCTTCCCCCGCGCCAATGGGCTCCCATGCCGTCGCCAGCGCCGGTTCGATGGTCATGTCCTTGCCGCGGCGCACCAGCCCTTCGTAGACGTTGTTGAGAAACCCCAGGACGGCGGCGGAATTCACCGCATGCGGGTCCATCGTTTGCGGGTCGGTCGTCTCGGCCCATCGGAACTCCTCGGCCACAAGGGCAGAGGCGGAAACCATCAAGGCGGCGGCGAGTGAAATGGGACGAAGCATAAGAGGAACCCTTTCAGCAGGAGATGCGGGAAAGCGGTGGCGGCGCGGCCCGGTAATCGGGCCACGCCGTTTTATGTCACAAGCGTCTCAGGCTCAGTTCAGCTTGAAATACTTGATTTTGGGCGAATCTTCCGCTTCGACAACCGTGTCGACCCCGGATTTCATGCCCCAGTTCAGCACCTGGTGGTGGATGGGGATATAGATCTTCTCATCCTGCACCACCTGCCAGATCGCGGCGATATCGGCGTCACGCGCTTCCAGATCGGTGTTCGACGCGAGGCTCTGAATCTTGTCGTTCAGATCGTCGTTGGTGTAGCGCGTCGCATTCCACGACCCATATTTGTCGTCACGCCCGTGTACCAGGAAGTTGAAGATATACTCGGAATCGTAGGTCGGCACGCCCCAGCCCAGCATGTAGAAATCCGTTTCCAGATTGCTGAGCAGCGGGAAGTGTTGCGCCTTGGGCTTGGCATCGAGGTTCACGTTCACCCCGATCTGCGCCAGCATCCCAACGGCGGCCTGGCAGATCGCCTCGTCATTGATGTAGCGGTCATTCGGGCAATCGAGCTGGATCGAGAAACCGTCACCATAACCGGCCTCGCCCATCAGCGTTTTCGCCTTTTCGAGATCGGTGGATGAGGACGCATCCATCGCCTCGTCCCAGCCGTTCACAAAGGGCGGCGCGATCATGCCCGCAGGCGCGGATTGGCCGCGCATCACCACCTGCTTGATGGCATCGCGGTTGATGGCGAGGTTCATCGCCTCGCGCACACGCACATCCGCCAGCGGGTTGGCCCCTTCGACGCTGTCGTTGGCAAGGTCTTCATCGCCGACGTTCATGCCGAAGAAGATCACCCGGTTTTGCGGAGCCGTGCGCACGTCGAGCCCATCGGTACTTGCGACCCGCTCAAGATCCTGCACCGGTACGTCCTGAATGAAATCAACCTCACCGGACAGCAGCGCTGCCACGCGGGTGGCCGCGTTCTGGATCGGCGTGTAGATGATCTCGGTCACTTCGAGCGGGAATTCATCCTTGCCCCAGTAGTTCTCGTTGAGCGCCAGCACGGTCTTGACGTCGGGTTCGCGGCTCACAACCTTGTAGGGCCCTGTGCCGTTGGCATTTTTCGCAGCGAATGTATCCTCGCCACCTTCATAGTCCTGCACCTTCACGGCGTTGTTCGCCTCGGCCCACTCCTGGTCCATGATGAACATATTGGTCAGGTTGTTGGGCATGATCGGGTTCGGACCGTCGGTCACGATCTCGATGGTATAGGCATCCGGCGCGCGCACCTCGGCCACGGAGGCCAACAACTCCTTAAAGTCGGAGTCTTCTGTCATCGCACGGTCAAGGCTGAACTTCACATCCGAACTGTCGAAGGCCGCGCCATCGTGAAAGGTCACACCTTCGCGCAGTTTGAAAATCCAGACGTTGGGGTCATCCTCGGATGGGGTCCATTCGGTCGCAAGGGCCCCCACGATGGTGCCCTCATGATCGCGATGCACTAGCGGCTCCATGATCTGATGGTTCAAGGCGGTGGTTGGGCCTTCGTTCTGTGCATGCGGATCGAGCGTCAGGCTGTCACCCGCGCGGGCCCATCGAAGCGTGTCAGCGGAGGCCAGCGCCGTGCTCGACAGCAGCACCGCGACAGACAGAAGTGATGTGGTGATTTTCATTGTAGTCTCCCCTTTTTGTTTTTCTGACGACAATCTTTGGGACGGGGCACGATTTGGCAAGCCCCTTCTGCAACTTGAACGCGAAGCATGCTGAATCTACTGGCAAAAATTTGCGGGTGCGAAAATCTCAGGCGGCACCGGGCAAGAGGATGCGACGCCCGCCTTCTTCGAAGTCCTTCATCGACAGCGACCAGACCGTCCCGGGCCACCGCAACTCCATCTGACGGCGTTTTGGTCGATAAACCGCCGTGTAAAGCGTGCCGAAACCCGCGTTGAACGCCGTGGAATACAAGGGAGGTTTGAGAAAGGCCCCGATAAACTTTTCTTCGGGGTCCCGGTGCAGGGTGAGCCGGTGCAACAGGAATCGTTCGCGTTCTACCGTGGCGGTGAACCGGGCGTGGCTGACCCATTCGACGTTTTCCTGATGATTGGTGGCAACGGCGGCATGGGTGATCAGCGCAGGCCGGTCGGGCGCCATCATCGCCGTGAGATACCGGCGCTTTTTGTCCAGCACGGTCACATTGTAGCTCATATGCGTCGGAACGCGTGCCAGCACGGCGCTCGCCTCTTCCGCCGTTTCGCAGGTCTGCAACACGTAGCGCAGGATCAGGGGCACACCGAACCCATCACCCACCACGCGCCGCCCGCCGAAGGTGAGCGAAATTGACAGGCCCGCGTCATTGACGCCATCCACCAGCCCCCAGAGCCCGTCGGAGGTGCCCATGACCCGGCGCCCCTGCCATTTCGTGTGCAAAACGAGGCTGTCAAAGGCATTTGGGTTGTAGTCGTAGTTGCGCACCATGACCGGCTCCTTGCCGGTCCAGATCGCCTGGCTGCAGCCCGCGAGATAGGGCGGCGGGCAGTAGAAGGACAAGAACCGCGCCGCCAGATCGCCGCCCCCCGCCAATTCGCAGAGCTCATCATAAAGCGGCACGATCTCCGGCATATGCTGCTGCAAAGCGGAGCGCGACTCCGCATAGGTCGGGCGTGTGCTTTCGCCTTCCTTCAACCACCAGTCTTTGTAGTCCGGCCAGTATTCGGCAAAAAGCCCGGACCATTTCGGCCCGGGGCTGTCTTCACTTACGGCGCGCCATAACATGGGGTGCGCATGTCCTTTCGGGTCAGAGGATCTTGAACGCCGGATCGTCAAAAGCGGTCGCGGTGGGCAGCGGCTTGGCCGTCACCGATTGCTTGATGCCGTGAATCCACTTTTTGGCCCGTTCATTCAACCGGAAATTCTTGGTCATGGACCGGCCGCGCGTCACCAGAATGCCGATGTCTGCCCCTTCATAGCGGTAGTCCCCCGGCTGCAGAATGCGCAGGAAAAACGCCTCGTTCTCGCTCTCCACCGCCCGGCGGTGATAGTCAAAGCGGTCATAGACCACCCGCCCATCCTCCAGCATCTTGTAGATGCCGGTTTCCGGGCTGCCAGTGCAGATGTCCACGCTGTCGTCAGTGTGTTTGATCACCATCTGCGACCAGCTGTCGATATTGGCGCTGTCGGCCCAGCGGGCGTTCAGCTCATCCACATCCAGGTTGAATTTCTTTTTCGAGAATTCCAGCAGGTGGAACAGGAACAGCGGCGCATCCGCATGGGCAAAGGCCGCATGGTTGGTCATGGAGGACGCGCCTGTAATGCGCGGATTAAGCTCGCCCAGCCAGAGATCGCCCGTCTTCTTGTCGATCAGGAAATCGAGCTCAAAATAGCCGCGATAGCCCTCCTTGCGCAGCTGCTCCCCGAACTTGAAGGTCAGATCACGTGCCTTCTGCCGCACTTTCGGCGGAAAGGCGGTCGACAGAATCTCGTTGCCGCACCAGCCGCCGCGATAGGGGGTGAGTTCCTTGAACCCGACCAGCTCCGTCATCAGCGGGCCCACGATGGTGCCTTCCTTGGTGGCACAGGCCTCGATCGCCGATCCCCGGCAGTCGATCCGCTTCATGATCTTGATCTCGCCCTCACCGACGATCTCATGCTCGTGGCGCCGGAAATCGGCCTCGGATTTGATGAAAAACGTCGTATGCCCACTATCGCCAAAGGCGGACTGCAACACCAGATCATGCCCGATCTTGGCCTTTTCGCAGGTCTTCTTCAGGTCCTCATAGGATTTGACCTCGGCCAGGACATTGGGCACCGACGGCACGCCCGCCTTGTTGCCGATGCGCACGGTCTCGATCTTGTTGTCCATCTTCGTGCGCAACTTCGCCTTGGGGAACCAGACCTCCGCGCCCAACTCTTTCGACAGACGCTCGGTCTCCTCGTCAAACATCAGGAAGACGAATTTCGGCTTGCCGCCCCGCCGCTTGATGAAGTCAATCACTTCCTTGTGCTGCAGCAGATAGTTGTTGATGTCCTCGATGGACTGGAATTCCGCATGCGGCTGCTCGGACGGACAGAACACGTTCGGATGCTTGCCGCCGTAGCAGTCGATGTAGCAGATGTATTTGAAATTCTTCACCCATTCATCGAGCCCCAACAGGTTGAAGTTCGTGGCCGAAATGAAATAAATCGGGTCCTCGTTGCGGTGGAAATAGCGGCGGATCTCCGAGATGTTCTTCAGAACCGTGGCTGCCATATCATGATGTCCTCTCTGTTGGTATTATTCGGCCACCTGGGCCAGTTTTTGCGTCACCGGTTTGGCGTCGACGAGCGTTTGTAACGCTTCTTGGGTAAAGACCCGCAGCCCCAGATCGGGCCGGTAGCCGTGGATTTCGCTCACGTCCAGTGCCAGCATGAAAGCCAGGATTTCCTTGCTGACCACCTGTCCGGGCACCAGGATCGGGAAGCCCGGCGGATAGGGGATGATGAAGCTGGCTGACACCACCTCTTCGCCCGCCTCAAGCGCCGCGCCGAGCGACCCGTTGATGTCGTAATAGTCGCATTTCTCCTCGTCGTAGGCGAGAAAGAAGGCCGAGCGGATGTCCCCCTCCCCGGTGACCTCACATTGTCGGAAAGCATCGTGGAAACGGCTGAAGTCCGGCAGCGGCGGCAGCTCTTCCATCAGGTTCTGGACCCGCCGGTCAAACGACAGGCGCTCCATCCGGCTCGCGTCATCCAGGCGCTCATCGAGCGACTTGGCGATCTCCACCAGCACCTCGATCAGGTAGGCGACCGACGACCGCGTGGTACCAATGTTGGTCATGAACAGGACCGTATTGCGCGAGGTCTTGTTGATCTGGATACCGTATTTATCCATCAGGATATCGGTCTTGAACGTGTCGCCGTCCCAGCCCGTACCCCCCACGGCCAGCGTGACCCGCGTGGCATCCAGCACGAAATCATCCTGCTCCCAGCAGTCCCACATATCGGTCCAGCCCTGCTCTGCATCGTAGTAGCTGGTCACGCCCGACTGACGGTGGAAATCCGGGATCATGTCTCCGGCGGTCAATACCTTGAAATACTTGGACAACAGCGGATGCGTCATGATCGCCCGTCGCATCGACATTGCTGCTTCGATCTGGCGCTGGACGAATTCGAACCCTTCCAGTTCCACCTGCCGCCGTCCCACGTCGAGGCTTGCGATGATCTGGTAATTCGGCGAGGTCGATGTGTGCGTCATGTAGGCCTCGTGAAACGCCTGCTCCACCTCACCTTTGAAGTCCTGATCAAAGACATGGATCATCGACCCCTGCCTGAGCGACGTCAGCGTCTTGTGGGTCGATTGCGTCGCATAGGCCCGCACGCGGGCGTTGGGGGGCGGGATCAAGCGCGTTTCAAGCAGTTTTTCGTCGTCGCAATCCGCTAACATCGACTTTTGCGCCTCATAGAGCCGTTCATGCGTGTCGCTGCGGAATTTCTCTTTGAGATTACCCGCCGCTGCCATGGCCGTGCGTTGGCGATAGGTTGGATTGAACCGCGCGAAGGCAAACCACGCCTCGTCCCACAGGAAGATCAGGTCCGGTTTGATCGCCAGACACTCCTCCATCACCCGCTCGACATTGTAGACCAGTCCGTCAAAGGTGCAGTTGGTCAACAACAGCATCCGCACCCGGTCCAGCTTACCTTCGGCCTTGAGCTTCAAAAGCTGATGCTTGATCTCGCGCAGCGGCACCGCGCCGTACATCGAATATTCATTGAGCGGATAGCTGTCGAGGTAACAGACCTGCGCGCCCGCCAGCACCATGCCGTAGTGGTGCGACTTGTGACAGTCGCGATCGACCAACACGATATCTCCAGGCCGAACAAGGGCTTGCACGACGATCTTATTGCAGGTCGAGGTCCCGTTTGTCGCGAAAAACGTCTGCTTCGATCCGAAAGCGCGGCTGGCCAGTTCCTGTGCTTCCTTGATCGGCCCGTGCGGCTCCAGCAGGCTGTCGAGGCCGCCCGAGGTGGCCGAGGTTTCAGCGAGGAAGATATTGGGCCCGTAGAAGGCCCCCATATCCTGTATCCAGTGACTGCGGCTGATCGATTTTCCACGACTGATCGGCATCGCGTGGAACACCCCCGTGGGCTGCTTGGAATACTCGACAAGCGCGGTAAAGAACGGGGTCTTGTTGCGGGCTTGCACCCCGCGCAGGATGTTCAGGTGCAACTCCATGAAGTCTTCCTGATTGTAGAAGACCCGGCGGCAAATCCCCAGATCAAGCCCGGCGATCTCCTCCACCGAGCGTTCGGTGACCAGATAGGCGTCAAGCTCGGGCCGCACCTTGGCCACCAACCGACACAATTCCGGCCCGTAGTTTTCGGGCAGCATGTTGTCGATCTCTTCCTGCCCGCCGGCGCGGGTGATGAACCGGGCAACGATCTCCTGATCCATCTTGGATTTCAGCACCAGCCCGGGGCGCACCACGATGGCCTGGATGTTGTGGTTGAAGAGCACCGCAACCAGCGCGTCCTCAAGGCTCGGCACCACCAGCGCCTCGTAGACAAACGGGTCTTCGGCGCGACGCATTCGCGTGACATTGCTGCGCAGCCAGCGTTCCTGGTGCTCGTTCACATTGTCGACAATCAGCACTTCGAAATAAGGTTTGGCCAATGCCCGCGCCTCGGGCGGCAGCATCGCCTCGTCATCATGCTCTTCGGCATCGACACTGTCGCGCTCCAGCGGGATGTGGCGCCGGCGGTATGCCCCGGTCGTCAGCGCGCGCGTTACCCGCCCCACAGCAAAAGCCAGATCATCCAAGGAGTTATGCTCGAACTGCCGCCGCATGTGGTCGAAAGCCGACATGCCGGGGAACGCCCAATAGGGTTCGATCACGGCGAGCGACTTGAAAAGCTCCTCGACCGTCTTGCGCAGTTCCGCTTCCTGTTTGGGCTTTGGACCGCGGGTCAACGCGGCAGTTGTTTCGCGCAGCGCGCTCCACCTGTCCGAGCGCAATTGGATCGCCGAAGAGTAGTCGTTTATCGCGTGCATCAGTTGTCCTCCGCTGTCCGGGAAAACCACCGATTATACGCCGGGCGGAAGGGACCGCCCGGCAAGGCCCGGCGATCTACCCGCTAGATTGTTTTTCGCTCCCCCGAATTTCTTCGGTCGGGGGTTGGGGTGCTGCCTCTGTTTGGGCAGTTTTCGTCGTATTGGACGCAGGATGCGCGGTCACGGATCCGGACAGCGTGTCAATCGCCATACCTTTGAAAGCAGGCGTGTCCTGAACTTTTTCTGCTGGCACATCCACGTGAAGTCCCGCGCGCGTCCCTTGTTGAGGTATTTCCAGTGGACCCAACGTCTTGAGATAGGCATCGGTTCCGCTGTTCCGGTCATAGACCGAGAAATCGACGGACCGGTCGCGGAAACTCTTGAGGACCTGACCCAGCCCCTTCATGCCGGTTTCGCGCTGGCGGCGCACCATCGACAGGTCGACCTCGATGGGGAACATATCTTCCTGTCCCGCAGACTGGTGCAGCACATGGGCCGAGGGGTCCACGACCAGCGATTTGCCCACGCCGCCCGCGCCAAGCCCGTTTACGTCAAAGACGTAACATTGGAACTGTGCCGCCGTGGACCGGGCGATTGCCAGTTCCGCGTCCCGGTCGGTTGTCCCGGTCAGCACCGGGTGCAACAGCACCTCGACACCCTGCGCTGTGAGTTGCCGCGTGGTCTCGGGGAACCAGATATCGTAGCAGATCGACAGACCGAACCGCCCGACCTCCGGCACGTCGAAGACGCAGAATTCCGTGCCCGCGGCAATGCCCGTTTCATAGGGCCGGAAGGGGAACATCTTGGCATAGCGCTTGATGATCTCACCCTCGGGGTTGATCACCACGGCGGTATTGAACACCATGCCCGTCTCCGGATCGCGCAGAAACATCGAACCGGGGATCAGCCAGACGCGATGCTTGCGCGCCGCTTCGCAGAAGGTGTCGAGCGCATCGTTCTGCGGGGCCTGGGCAAATTTGTCGAGCGGACCGTAGGGCGCCAGCTCGGAAAACAGCACCATCTGCGTCCAGGGGAACCGCGCCATCAGCACGTCCAGCCGGTGGATCATCCCTTCCACATTGGAATGCAGCGCGTTCACATACATCTGCACGCCGGCAATGGCGAATGGGGTCATAACAAAACACTCCGTCGCGGCGAAGGGGGCCAACATGACCCACATACGACTTCGCGCCACGTTGCCTTACGCCCATCTGCTGTCAGTTGGAACCTCAGGAACAGGCGTAAAGTGAAAACGACGTTAAGGCACTTTGAGAGAATAGGCGTTTCAGCCTGCTTGCGCGCTGTACGACCGGCTGGATCGATTAGTATTTTAAACGCGCGCATCACCTCTCCCTTTTGATCTTCAGCAGGAAAGGCGGCCCGACGCCCCCGCACGGGCGGATGACGACGGTGAGGCTCCCCAATCCTCCGGCAGGTGCGCCCCGGCTTATTCTGCGGCCGGATTCGCTATATTGTTCATGCGCACCCTGTTGTCCAAAAGCGTACGAAGCTTTTGAGTGTTGTTCAAGCGCAATACCTGAATCCTGCCCACCAAAGCGTGACAGCAGGAATCCTTGCGCAAATCCGCACAATGAATCATCATTCGGGGATGTTTAATTTTTCGTGATGCCAGCAGTCCCTCGTGCCCAAAGCGCGCGCCCTGAAAACTGCGGCCACAGCAGGAAGATATATGCCAGATCTCGGATCCATGATGCGCTACACCACCTTCACAGGCGTGGTAGTGGCCAGTTTTCTTTGCCTGATTGCCGCGCTGATCTGGACCGGGTGGATGCTGATCCCGGCAGCGTTCTTCATCTTCCTGTCGTTTCTGGGGCTGCATGACGTACGGCAGCCACACCATTCGATCCTGCGCAACTACCCGGTGCTGGGCCATATGCGGTTCCTCTTCGAGGGCATCCGCCCGGAAATCCGCCAGTATCTCATCGAATCCGATCAGGATGAGGAGCCGTTTTCCCGTGATGCCCGCAGTCTGGTCTATCAGCGCGCCAAGGGGCAGGAAGACAAACGCCCCTTTGGCACACGGCAAAGGGTGTATGATGCGGGTTATGCCTGGGTGACGCATTCCGTCATCCCGATCCATATCGAAGATACGGATTTCCGCGTGAAAATCGGGGGTGACGCCTGCAAACAACCCTATGACGCGTCGCTCTATAACATCTCGGCGATGAGCTTCGGCTCTCTCTCTGCCAACGCCATCGAGGCGCTGAACACTGGCGCAAAACTGGGCGGCTTTGCCCATGACACCGGTGAAGGCTCGGTCAGCCGCTACCACAAGGCGGGCGGTGGTGATCTGATCTATCAGGTCGCGTCGGGCTATTTCGGCTGCCGGGCGGAAGACGGCTCCTTTGATCCCGAAAAATTCAAGGAAACGGCCAGCCTCGACCAGATCAAGATGATCGAGTTGAAGCTCAGCCAGGGCGCGAAGCCGGGGCATGGCGGCATGCTGCCGGCCTCGAAAATCAGCCCCGAGATTGCCGAGGCCCGGGGCATTCCCATGGGCGAGGACTGTATTTCTCCCGCCGCGCACTCGGCCTTTTCGACGCCCATCGAGATGATGCAGTTCATCGGAGAATTGCGCGATTTATCAGGGGGTAAGCCAGTGGGGTTCAAGCTCTGCATTGGCCACCGGCGGGAGTTCATGTGCATGGTGAAAGCGATGCTGGAAACCGGGATCGCACCGGATTTCATCGTGGTGGACGGCACGGAGGGCGGCACGGGCGCGGCCCCGGTCGAGTTCTCCAACCACATCGGCATGCCCCTGATCGAGGGGCTGACCTTCGTGCACAACACCCTGCGCGGCGCCGGTCTGCGCGGACAGGTCAAGATTGGGGCGGCGGGCAAGATCATCTCCGCTTTCGACATCGCGCGGGCGCTGGCGCTTGGGGCCGACTGGTGCAATTCGGCGCGCGGGTTCATGTTCGCCATCGGCTGCATTCAGGCGCAGGCCTGCCACACCAACCACTGCCCCGTCGGCGTGGCCACGCAGGACCCGGTCCGCCAACGGGCGCTTGATGTCGGCTCAAAGTCGCAACGCGTCGCGCGGTTTCACGACAACACCCTGCAAGCCTTGGGTGAAATGACGGGGGCTGCCGGGCTCGAACACCCCGGGGATTTCATGCCGCAACATATGATGGTGCGTCTGGGCGACAAGGAAATGGTCGAGGGCAACGAGGCCTATCCCTATCTGCCGGAAGGATTTTTGCTCAACACCCAGGAAGATATCGGCGCCGACTACCGCAAACGCTGGGCGCGGGCGAGCGCCAAAAGCTTCGCACCCCCACCCTGTTAAAAGGGCGCTCAAAGGCGCCCTTTCTGGTAGTGCTTTGGTGGCGCGCATCAGGCGGTCTGTTCAGCCACCGCATCAGCGAGTGCCGCCTCAAAGATCGCTATCCCTTCGGCAATGATCTCGTCTGACGCCGTCAGGGGCACCATGATCCGCAAGGCGTTGCCGTGCATCCCGCAGGCCAGCAGGATCAACCCGCGTTTGAGCGCATGGGCGCAGATGGATTTCACGAGCGCTGCATCCGGTGTCGCGGTCTCAAAGTCGGTGACGAATTCGACTGCCAGCATGGCGCCAAGGCCGCGGATGTCCCACATCCGGTAGGGCGCGACCCGCGCGCCGATCTCGGCAAAACGGGCGCGGAAGGTCTCGCCCATCTCCAACGAACGGGCCAGCAGCCCTTCGCTCTCAATGGCTTCGATCGCGGCCAGGGCGGCGGCGCAGGCCACCGGGTTACCGCCGTATGTCCCGCCCAGTCCACCGGGCGCCATCGCGTCCATGATGTCCGCACGTCCGATCACACCGGCAATCGGGTAGCCGCCTGCCATGGATTTCGCCACGGTGATCAGATCCGGCACCACGCCGGAATGCTCAATCGCAAACCATGTGCCGGTACGGCCGAAGCCCGCCTGGATTTCATCTGCAATGAGCAGGATACCATGCTCGTCGCAGATCTGGCGCAGCGCCTGCATCATCTCGAAGGGCACGGGCGTGTACCCCCCTTCGCCCAGCACGGGTTCGATGATGATCGCGGCAACACGGTCCGGCTGTGCATCGGTCAGGAAAAGGTTTCGCAATCCGGTCAGCGCATCTTCCACGGTGATCCCGTCCCGCACGGAGGGGAATGGCGCGCGGAAGATATCCGACGGGAAGGGGCCCACGTCTTTCTTGTAGGGGCTGATCTTGCCGGTCATGCCCAGCGTCAGCAGCGTGCGGCCATGATAACCCCCGGTGAAGGCGATCACACCCGGGCGACCCGTCGCGGCACGCGCGATCTTCACCGCGTTTTCAACGGCTTCCGCGCCTGTGGTCACCAGCAGTGACTTCTTCGCATGATCACCCGGCGCCAGCGCATTCAGCTTTTCTGCAAGTGCGACATAGGGCTCATAGGGCACCACCTGAAAGGAGGTATGCGTATACTTATCTTCCTGTGCCTTCGCCGCCGCGACGACCGACGGGTGGCGGTGCCCGGTGTTCAGCACGGCGATGCCACCGGCGAAATCGATGTAGCGCTTGCCTTCCACATCCCAGAGCTCGGCGTTCTCCGCACGCTCCGCAAACACAGGCGCGGCAGAGGCGACGCCGCGCGGGACAGCCGCCTCGCGGCGAGCGAGCAGCGCTGCATTGCTCTGTTCGGCGGGCGTCGTGGAAACCACGGCGATCTTGCGGGCTTTTGCCGCGCGGGGCTTGCGCGGTTTTTTTGCCGCAGGCGTTTTGACAGTGCTGGCCATATGCTCATTCCTTTGATGTCAGGCGAGGTGTTTAAAATATCGATACGCCGTTTAATTTTGTTGTCAATCGTGATTCTGCAGCCGTTTTTATGGAATGGATGACTTCTCGATCGCGGCTGGCAGAAAAGGGATTGAGCACAGACCCGGCTTGCTGTTTAAAAAACCAAGCAAAACCAACATGTCACCCGAAAGACGAGGAACCGGCCCCTTGGATATTGGACACAGGCTACGCACGATCCGAAAAAAACGGGGGCTTTCCCAGCGGGAACTTGCCACACGGGCAGGGCTGACCAATGGCACGATTTCCCTGATCGAGCAGAACAAGACCAGCCCGTCCGTGGCCTCGCTCAAAAGCCTGTTGGATGCGATTCAGGTGTCGATGGCCGAATTCTTTGCCACGCTCGAAGAGACCAGCCAGAGCAAATACTTCTACACCGCCGAGGAATTCACCGAAATCGCACCCCCCGATCTCGATGGACCGCAGGCGCAACTCCTGTCCCTGCGCCAGCTGGGGAACGCGCAGGAGCACGCGCTGCAGCTGCTGCACGAGCGCTATGCCCCGGGTGCGGATACCGGGCCGGAACTGCTCAGCCATGATGCGGAAGAGGCCGGGGTGATCATTCGCGGTCAAATCGAGATCACCGTGGACGACGAGGTCGGCACCTTAGGCCCCGGCGACGGGTATCTTTTCAACAGCCAGTTGCCCCACCGGTTCCGAAACACCGGGACCGAAGAGTGCGAGATCATTAGCGCCTGCACACCGCCCAGTTTTTGACAAAAAACCCCTGATCGCCTTGGGCAATCAGGGATCAATCTGTTTCGGCTTTCTTCCGCCGTTACCCGGCGATGGCTCTAAAGCAAAGGCGAGCCCCTTGCGCAAAGATGACCAACAATGGTCCGTCACGACAACGATCTAGTCGTTGTCATCACCACGTCTGTCTTTGCCCTCGCTCGTCAAAACAAGAACAATCAGCGCAACCACAGTCAGAATGGAAAGCCCGAAAACGAACAGGTCAATAGACATGTCAGGGTTCCTTTCGTCAGTGTTCGCAGGAAAAACGCTATTTGCTTCGAATTTGTTCCATAGCTGCGCGAAATTTGGTTAATAGTCCTGCACGATTTTAACCCGATGCGGCACGGGAAAGGTCAGCGTCAGGTGGTGCACCCCCTCCTCGATCTCGGTGATGACCTCGGCATTCAGCTGCCGGGCGAAGGCATTGATCAACTGCGTGCCAAGTCCGGTGCCCTCTGCCTCCGGCGCCGCACCGACCGAGTTGGAAATTTTGAAAACGGCCGTTTCACTGTCCTTTTGCGACAGATCGATCCTGAGTTCTGCGGGGTTCTGCGCGGTTGCCTGTCCAATGTATTTCATCGCGTTGGTGACGGCCTCGGACACCAACAGGCTCAGCGGGGCACCATCATCTGTATCCAGTTGCACAGACGCGTAAGACTGCCCCACCGTGATGGCAGACCCCGCAGGCAGACCAACCACCAGCAGTTGCCCCACGATCTCTTCAATCAGCGCCCCGGCGTCAAAGCGCTCCAACCCTTGGCTTTGGTAGAGGTTCTTATGCACGGTCGCGAGGCCGAGAATGCGTTCCTGCAAGCGCTTGAGAACAAGGCGCGATTCATCGGTCGGGGCCCGACGGATCTGCATGTTCATGATCGAGGAGATCAGTTGCAGGTTGTTCTTGACCCGGTGATGCACCTCTTTCAGCAGAATGTTCTTTTCCCGCAACGAATCCTCTAGCGACGCCTCATCCCGGATGATCGACTCCGCCATGCCCATGAACGCCGTCTGAATATCCACGAATTCCTTCGGCACCCCCTGCCCCATGGCAGACCGCGGCATTGACCGGTTGTAGGCGAAAAGGCGCATCTGGCGGCCCAGTTTGCGGATGTATCGAATGGCCAGCCGATTGATCGACCAGAATGCGACCACCAGGCTGGCTATCCACATAAGAATGGGCAGAAAGATACTGAGAGTACCCGTCTGATTTGCGCTGGCCAGCACATCGGCCTGACGCCAGATGCTCATGGCGTAGACGACGTCGGGCACAATCGGCACCACCGCGTAAACCCGCTCCTCCGCGTCGCTGTTCACATCCTCAAAGACCGTGGTGTGGTCACCCACAAGCGTTTTCAGGCTCCGGTTCAACGGCAGATCCGCCTCTGTCACCAGACGCGCCCGCTCGGACGTCAGCAAGTCACCTGCCGCATTGAAGATCACAAGATCGGAGGGGTTGATCTCGGTCGGGAAATCCACGTTTTCCTCCAGCGTTGTCAGATCGATGGACAGCAACATGAAGCCGCTGAACACATCGCGTTCGAAAACCGGGCTCACAACCACCAGCGTGGGCTGTTGCGTGACGGGCCCGGTGCGGCTCAGGATGACGGATCGCTCCGACATGGCCAGCGCCCCATCGAAATCCGGATAAGCGCTGAAATCGTATTCTCCACCGACCGATGAGCAGGTCATCACACCATCTGCCGGCAGGAAACCCACCAGCGAATAGACGCCAGAGGCTTGCTGGTAAGTGCGCAGGAAAGACACGCAGGCCTCTGCATCCTCGATAAACAACCGCACGATGGAGCTGAGCGCCTCTGCGGCACCAAAGCCCTGCTGGATGAAATTGCGCTCCGCCCCGGAGGCTTGTTCCGTCAGGCCGAGCAGCGACAATTCCGTCGCCGCTTCTGCCTGACGGGCGATCTCGCGGGTCTGAACGACGGCGATGAGGCCGAAGGGTAACAGAGCCAGCGACAGGAATACGAGGATACGGAAGGCGAGACCACGAAAGACATCGCCATCCAGAAACCCGCCTGTCATGATCAGAAGGAGGTGGCCTTGGACGCCGTCAGCACAGACATGGTCGCATCATCGGTCATTTCCAGCGCCTCATCGTCGTCCAGTTGCATCAGTTCGGCCAGCCGTTGTCGCGCCCGGTTGGTGCGGCTCTTGATCGTTCCAACCGCAACGCCACACATATCCGCGGCTTCTTCGTAAGAAAACCCCGATGCGCCCACCAGCAACAGCGCCTCGCGCTGCTCATCGCTCAGCTGTGCAAAAGCTTGCCGGAAATCGGTCATCTGCAACCGCCCGTCGTGCGCGGGCTTTTCCGCCAGGCCCTCGGTGTGGGCTCCGTCGACGTCGGCGACTTCGCGCTTTGCCTTGCGGCGGGAGGAATAATAGGTGTTCCGCAGGATGGTGAAGAGCCAGGCGCGCATGTTTGTCCCGACCTGAAACTTGTCGATGTTTGTCCAGGCCTTGACCAGCGTGTCCTGCACCATGTCATCCGCCGTCGCGCTGTTTCGGGTCAGGCTGATGGCAAAGGCACGCATGGCGGGCAGATGTTCCACCAACGCCTCGCGGGGGTCGGGCGCACTCATTTTTTGGACCCCTTGGACTGGTCCTGCTGCTTGAGCGCATCCAGCAAATCCTTGAATCTGTCCGGCACGCCTTCTTCCAGCGCCTCCTCATAAACCCGCTTCAAGTTTTCGTCGATTACGCTTTCACGTTTCCTGTTTGCGCCTGACTGAGTCATACTGCCGATCATTCCCCGAGAAGGTTAATAATATCCCACCTGCGTCGGAACCAAACTCGTAACTATGCGTTCGGTTCCAAGAAAAGTGAAAAAGGAAGATTTCATATGTCGGATGCCTCCGTCTCCCCGGACATCAGTGAAGAACTTGGCAATGTCTTGCCTTACCTGCGCCGCTTTGCGCGTGCAATGACGGGAAGCCAGAACAGCGGCGACCGTTTCGCGGCGGCATCTCTCGAAGCAATCCTGGCAGATCGGTCCGTGTTGGATGGCGTTTCGGTCAAGACCGGCGTCTTCAGGGTCTTATACGGGATCTGGTCAAGCGCCGGGGCGCCCGTCGATGAAGAAGAGAGCGGGTTGAAAGCGCGGGCGCAAAAACATCTTTCGCGCCTGACGGCCAACAGCCGTGAAGCGCTGTTGCTGCACAGTGTCGAAGGCTTCAGCTTTGGCGACGTTGCGAGCATCATCGGTATTGATCAGGACGAGGCCGAGGAACTGGTACAAATCGCGCGGCGCGAAATGGCGGATGCGGTGTCCGGTTCGGTGATGATCATCGAGGATGAAGCGGTGATCGCCATGGACATCGAAAGCATTGTTTCAGATATGGGACATCGGGTCACGGGCGTCGCCCGCACCCGGGACGAGGCTGTCGCCCTTGGGTCAGCGGATAAACCGGATTTGATCCTCGCCGATATTCAACTGGCTGACAATTCGTCCGGCATCGATGCAGTGAATGATCTGATGGCGAACCTTGGTGAACGCCCGGTGATTTTCATCACCGCCTTCCCCGAGCGCTTATTGACCGGTGACAAACATGAACCGGCTTTCCTGATCTCGAAACCATATACTGAGGATCAGGTGATCTCCGCCGTCAGCCAGGCGATGTTCTTCTCCTCCACGGAAACGCTGAAAGCCTGACGCAGACAGCAGGCGCACACACAAAACCCCGCTGCTTCCAGCGGGGTTTTTCTTTTTCTACAAGTTACCCATCAGCTCTTGGCGATGGAGCGCAACATCCATGCGGCTTTCTCATGGAACGCGGCGCGCTCGGTCGCCATGTCTTCTGTCACCGGGTCTCCGTGCTCACCCGCGACCTTGATCAGGGCGTGCAACCGGTGGGCGACGCGTTCGTGATCCGCGGCCAGATCTTCACACATCTCGCCTGCCGACGGGGGCGTCTCATCATCCTGGATCACCGAGTTGGCAACAATAGACGAGAGCGTCGACGGTGCCAGCTGGCCCAAGGCACGAATGCGTTCGGCAATGTCGTCAGCGGCCTTGAACAGGTCTTCATATTGTTCTTCCGTCAGGTTGTGCACAGAGAAAAACAATGGACCCTCGACATTCCAATGAATGGCATGCGTTTTGAACAGCATGCGATAGGTGTCCGCCAATGCGTTTTCGAGGCCCTGTGCCATCGCTTCGGCGTCTTTCACGCCTGTGCTGATGTCGGTCGTCTCTGGTACTACATTCAATGCGCTTGTCATCGTCATTCTCCTTTTCTTCTGTCAAAGGAGAAACACGCGGCACCCGGGGTCTGTTCCTGAAAATCTTGGGGCGTGACGGCTTGCCGCAGTTACTCTACCGGTTTTGGCTCACCCTCTTCTGCGGCGTCGTTCAATCTCGGCATTGAGCGCCGCGCCCAGCAGCACGAGGAAACTGCTGATCCAGAGCCAGATCAGCATCGCAATGACAGCACCGATGGAGCCGTAGACTTCGTTGTAATTGCCGAAATGTGCGACGTAGAATGAAAAGGCGATGGACATGACCGCCCAGCTTGTGCCCGCCATCACAGCGCCGGGCGTCAGCCACCCGATGCGAATGCCTTTGCGGTTGGGACCAAAACGATAAAGCATGCCAATCCCGCCAAAAATGACCACGATGGCAATGGCCCACCGCAGCAGCTCGATGGTGAAGGAGGCCAGCATACCCAAGGGAAAGAACGATAGCACAATCGGCGTCACCACGATGGTGAGCAGCGAGACAACCCCCACGCCCAGCAGGCTGACTGTCAGCAAAAGCGCCCGTAGGTAATGCTTGATGCTGGAGCGCCCTTTTTGCGCATAGACCAGATTAAGCCCGTGCATCATCGCCCCGACGCCCGCGCGCGCGGACCAGAGGGCGACACCCAAAGACACCGCGCCTGCCCACCCCAGCGTGCCGGAGCTGGCGCTGACCAGGGTTACGATCTGCTTGTTGAGAATAGTGTAGACCGCGTCGGGCATCAGCCCACGAATTTCCTGCAGTTGAACAATCACCACGGCGGGATCGGCAACGAGGCTGAGGATCGCGATCAGTGCGGCAAGTGCCGGAAAAACCGAGAGCATGGAATAGAAAGCAACCCCGGCCGCAATAAGACCGAGGTTGTTGTTGGCGATCTGCTTACCGACGGCTAGAAATACAGCCCGGTTCATCGCGAAGCTCAGGCGTCGCGGTGGCACCATATCAGATGGCGGCTTTGGACGATCTCGGTCCTGCGATCAGCCATGCGATGAAGCCGAGGATCGGCAGAAGCAGAACAAGCAGTGTCCAGAGCACTTTGCTACCGGTGGACGCGCCTGATCCGATGATCGACACGATGGCCCAAATGTTGAGGACCAGAATGATCAGTCCCCCAATTCCTGCATACTCAAACATTTCGTTCTCCTTTGATCTGTCTTGCCCTCCCAACGCGCCGAAACGTCGAATGGTTCCCGAACCCGCTTACTTGTCCGGAAGCTCGTCGCGCACCTGGCCCCAGGCCATCAGGGTAAAGATCACCGTCCCGCCAATGATGTTTCCGGCCAGAACCGGGATGAAAAATCCACCAATGGCTGTCGCGGCGGTGATGTCACCCATCCAGACCAGCACGGCCATCTCCACCGATCCGGCCACGATATGGGTGAAATCCCCCGCAGCGATCAGCCAGGTGAAAACCAGGATAAGGAAGAATTTCGCACTGTCCGCCTGCGGCAGCATCCAGACGATCAACGCCACGATAATGCCCGCAGGAATGGCCCGCCAAAAGGAGGCATCCGCCCCCATGCCCGTCGCGTGATGCGACAGATCAACGACGGACACCATGATCTCTGCCGGTATCGCGGGGGTAAACACAAAAAGGGCGGCCACTGCAAAGGCACCAATCACATTTGCCGTCATCACGATCCCCCAGAGCCGCAACATGCACCCGAATGCATACCATGTCCGCTCTACCATGACGGGCAGCACTGTCGTGATCGTATTTTCGGTGAAAAGCTGCATGCGCCCCATGATCACGGCGAGAAAGCCCAGCGAATAACCCAGGTTCTCGATCAGGTAACTGCTGGGCGCATCCGGCAGATAGGTCCGGAAAATCGCTTCGCCCAGAACCGACAAGCTGATCATCACCCCCGCAGCGATGCCCGACCAGAGCAGCGACCGTTTGGGTCGCGCCATTTCCTCTTCGCCCTCGCGGCGGATCACCTCATAGATCAGCTTGGGGGCAAGGGCGGCAGCGTTCTGAACCGAGGCTTCTTCTTTTTCTTCTTCTTCGTAGCGTGCGGTCTGGTCCATGGGTAACTCCGAAACGCACCTGCCGAGCCGGTGCCGCTTGACACTCAACTTATTATCGCCTGAATGAGTTCCACAACCTTTACTTGCGCGGACCGACATGCCCCTTTTTGCCCCTGATTTGATGTCCGATGTCCGTGCCCGATTTGCCCATGTGGACAGCTGCCCGTTTCAGGGGCCGCGCATCTTCTTTGAAAACGCGGGCGGGGCACTGACGCTGAATTCCGTCGTCGAGACCTCGGCAAAATTCGCCGCCATTCCGGATAATCAGGGCCGCGACAACCCCGCTGCCCGTGCGCTCGTTGACCTGATCGCGCAGTCCAAGACGGATATGGTGGATTTCTTCAACCCGAGGGGTGGCCAGTTCTTTGTCGGGGAAAGCGGCACCGAACTCACCTTTCGCCTGATCCGCACGGCGGTGATGGGAGCGCCCGAGGGCGGCGCGGTGATCGGTTCGACCGTCGAACACCCCGCGTCGCGTTCTGCCGCGACCCATTGGGCGCAGATTGCGGGCAAAGACTATGTTTCCGTGCCACACGATGACGCCACCGGGTCGGTTAGCGCCGAAGCCTATGCGGCCCTCATGACGCCCGACGTGCGGGTCGCAACCATCCTGCATACCTCCCCCGTGACCGGCATCGCCAATGACGTGGCCTCTATTGCTGCCGCAATCCGGGCCGTCGCCCCCGAGGCCTACATCTTCGTCGATGGCATCCAGCATGCGAGCCACGGTCACATCGACATCGCCGCCTATGACATCGATGGCTATGTGATCTCGCCCTACAAGGCCTTTTCGCGCCATGGCTACGGGGTCGCCTGGGTGTCGGACCGGATGACGGCGCTGCCTCTGGAACAGCTGGAGAACGGCCCACGTGCCCATTGGGAGATGGGCACCCGCGATACTGGTGCCTATGCGACCTTCTCTGATGTCGTCGCCTATCTCGACTGGCTGGGCGCACAGCATAGCGACAGCGATGACCGACGCACCCGGCTGAAGGCGGCGGGGGCTGCCATACACGATCACGAACACGCGCTGACCCAGGCGATGCTGCATGGCAGTGGCAACCTGCCCGGTCTGGCGGAACTACCCGGCATCACCATTCTGGGCGGCATCGACAATCCCGCACGCGAGGGGTTGGTCTGCTTCGCCCTGGACCACCTGCCTGCCGCCGAGATCGTCAGCGCTCTGAACGCACAGGGCATCCGCACCCATGTCCGCAAGGCAGATCACTACTCTGGCAACATCCTCAATCCCCTGGGTCTGGAGGCCGCTGTCCGGGTCTCAATGTGCCACTATAATAGTGTCGAAGAAGTCAGCACGTTTCTGGGCGCCATGAAGGACATTGCCGGGACCGGCTGAGCGGCCGTTTTCACCTTGCCCGGATGTCGCAATTGCCTGACAGTAATTTCATGCTGAACCCCACCTCTCTGTCTGACGCCATCGATGCCAAACGCGCGGACCTTGTTGCGCTGACCCGTGACCTGATCCGCATTCCCACGCTCAACCCGCCCGGCGATTGTTATCGCGATATCTGCGACTTTCTGGACAGGCGCCTGTCGCGCCACGGGTTCGAGACGACACTGGTCCGTGCCCATGACACTCCGGGGGACAGCGACAAGTATCCCCGGTGGAACATCGTCGCACGCCGGGAAGGTGCACGTTCCGGCGACTGTGTGCATTTCAACAGCCACACGGATGTGGTTGAGGTCGGTCGCGGCTGGACCATGGACCCCTTTGGCGGCGCGGAAAAGGACGGCAAGATCTACGGGCGCGGGGCCTGTGACATGAAGGGCGGGCTCGCCGCATCGATCATTGCCTGCGAGGCCTTCATCGAAACCCATCCTGATTTCGCCGGTGCCATCGAAATCTCCGGCACGGCGGATGAGGAATCCGGCGGCTATGGCGGCGTCGCTTATCTCGCCGAGCAGGGCTATTTCAACCCCACGCGCGTGCAGCATGTGATCATCCCCGAACCGCTGAACAAGGATCGTATCTGTCTGGGTCATCGCGG
The DNA here is from genome assembly GCF_015644665.1 of Roseobacter sp. MH60115. Classification (GTDB taxonomy): domain Bacteria; phylum Pseudomonadota; class Alphaproteobacteria; order Rhodobacterales; family Rhodobacteraceae; genus Roseobacter. The sequence goes on along the minus strand of NZ_JADOBQ010000007.1, from coordinate 88,403 downwards.
TGGCTGGTGGGCGGAGATCGAGACAAAGGGCGAGATCGCCCATGGGTCCATGCCCTTTCTGGGAGACTGCGCCGTGCGCCACATGGGCGCGGTGCTGTCAGAGTTCGAAGACAAGCTCTTCCCCGCCATGGCGGCGCGCCACACCGATATGCCCGTGGTGCCGGATGGTGCGCGGCAATCCACGATGAACATCAACTCCATCCACGGCGGCCAGCTGGAGTTCGCCCCGGGTGACACCAGCCTGCCCGCCCATTGTGTGCCCGACAGCTGCCGTATCGTGATCGACCGGCGCTTTTTGCTGGAAGAACCGCTCGATCAGGTGCGCAGCGAGGTCACCGCCCTGCTCGAAGGGCTCAAGGCCAGTCGCACCGATTTCGAATATGAGCTGACCGAGCTGAACGCGGTCCTGCCTTCGATGACCGACCGCGACGCTCCGGTGGTGCGCACCGTGGCGCAGGCTATTGAAGACGTCATGGGCCAGCCGCCAGAATACGTCGCCTCCCCCGGCACTTACGACCAGAAACACATCGACCGGATCGGCAAGCTCAAGAACTGCATCGCCTACGGGCCGGGCATCCTTGAACTGGCGCATAAACCCGATGAATACGTCGGGATCGATGACATGATCGACAGCGCCAAGGTGATGGGACGCGCCCTGGAAACGCTGCTGTTGCCCCAGGACTGACCGTCACAGGAGCGTAGCAGCAGGTCATATCTGGTTTACGATCCCTTGATATACTGTCCAAGGATGTGCATTTTCAGGTGGAGAAGGATACCGAAGCAATGGCCAAGACACATAGCGCCACCGTCGCACGCACGGCAGACACCGGCAAATTCACCCTCCGCAAGGAAGGGGGGGATACATCCGTGCATGCCTCCGGCAAGAAAACACCCACGGTGGTCAGCGCCTCGATCAGCAAAAACAGGGACGCCCTGAAGCGATTGGCCAATCGGTAAGCCGCACTACCGGGTCAATCTGGGCGATGTTCTGGAAGCCCACGAGCAATCGCTGGAGGCTTTTGGCGGGCTGCGCGGCATCTGCAATCTCGACAGTATCCTCGGCGCCATCGGCAGACCCTACCATGGCTATCACCGTCCCATTCACAAAAAGGCCGCCGCCTTGCTGCACGGCCTGGCAACGTCGCACGGTTTTAACGACGCCAACAAACGCACCGCATGGCTCACCACGGAAGTTCTCTGCCTCAACAGCGGCTACGATCTGGCGGTGCAAGCTGACGACCGGATCGATGATGTCGTCGTTGACGTTGTGACCGGCGCGATGCCGCAAGAGGCGCTCGAAGACTGGTTCCGTGCACGGCTATCAAAGCTGAGTGACTAGCCGGACGCAGGCACCACCGGCACGTCGATATTGTCGATCAGCCGAACCCCCGCCAGCCACGCCGCAGCAAAGAGGCGGGCGGGTTCGGTAGGCCACTCCAGCGCCTCCAGCGCTGCACAGGACCGAAGCTCGAAGTAATCGATATCGGTAAAGCCGCCTGACGTCAGCCGGGCAACAGCCGCCGCCTGAAGGGGTGCAAAACTCTCACCGGCTGCAAGCTTTTCGGCCACCTCCTGCATCACTTCAGACAACAAAGGCGCCTTGATCCGCGCCCGGTCGCTGAGCAGCAGATTGCGCGAGGACATCGCCAGCCCATCCTCTTCCCGGATCGTCGGACAGCCCACAACCTCGATGGGAATATCCAGATCCCGCGCCATCCGCTGCACCACCATCAGCTGCTGAAAATCCTTCTCACCAAAAAAGCCCTTGTCGGCGGAGGTTTGGGTAAAGAGCTTGCTCACCACCGTCGCCACTCCGTCGAAATGGCCGGGCCGGTGGGCGCCACAAAGCACATCGGTCATCCCACCCACCGACACATTCGTGGCAAACCCCTCTGGGTAGATCTGGCTCACATCGGGGACATAGACCGCATCTACGGCAAAACGCGCCAGCTTGCGCGCATCCTCTTCCTCGGTACGCGGATAATTGTCGAGGTCCGACGCCTGATTGAACTGCTTTGGGTTCACGAAAATCGTCACAATCACCCGGTCGCACGCGGCCTTGGCCGCCGCCACGAGGCTCAGGTGACCATCATGCAGCGCGCCCATGGTCGGCACCACCCCGATGCTCTCCCCTGCCCGGTGCCAGCCCCGCGTTGCGTTGCGAAGCTCCGCCAGGGTTCTTACGATCGGGGGCGTCACGCGCGCGTCCCTCCCTTGGGCGCGGCATCAGCAAACACATGCTCCGGCCCCGGAAAACGGCGGGCACGCACCTCCTCTGCATAGGAGGCAATTGCATCCTCGCCGGTCTGCCCAAGCTCTGCATACCGCTTCACGAACTTCGCCTTGAACGCCGTGAACAACCCCAGCATGTCATCCACCACGAGGATCTGCCCGTCACAGCCCGCAGAAGCCCCGATGCCGATGGTGGGGATCTCCACCTCCGCCGTGATCCGATCCGCCAACCCTTGTGGGACTTTCTCCAACACCACCGCAAAAGCCCCTGCTGCTGCGACGGCGCGCGCGTCTTCCATCATGATGTCGCCCTGCGCCCCCCGCCCCTGAACCGTGTAGCCTCCCAGCGTGTTGATGGATTGCGGCGTCAGGCCGATATGCGCCATGACCGGGATCCCCCGCTTGACCAGAAAATCGATGGTAGGCGCCATATGCTGCCCGCCCTCCAGCTTCACCGCACCGGCGCCCGTCTCGCGCATCAGCGTCGCCGCACTCTCAAAGGCCTGCTGCGAGCTCTGCTCATAGCTGCCAAAGGGCATATCAATCACCATCATCGACCGGCTCAGCCCCCGCGCCACCGCCCGGCCATGCAGGATCATCATCTCCATCGTGACCTCCAGCGTCGAGGGCAGCCCGTGCAGCACCATGCCAACGCTGTCGCCCACCAGCACAAAGTCGCAATGGGCGTCCATCATCTGTGCCATGGGGGTGGTATAGGCCGTCAGGCTGACCAGCGGCACACCCCCCTTTCGCGCCTTGATATCCGCGGGCATCGGGGCTGTTTTCCGGGCTGTGGCGCTCATGATCACGGGTCCTGTGCTGTCGTTGCGGATGCCGGATAGCACGGATGCGCCGGAAATCCACGCCCTTGCCGGAAAACCCGCCCTTGATTGACGCGAGGATTGTTGGAACACTCGACGCAGGATCGCGCCCGCCGGGGAGCATGACACAGGGGACCCTTATGCAGACCTTCACACGCAGCCTTCTCGCCTTCGCATTCGCCGCCACCGGGATCGGTGCCCAGGCGCAGACCGATATCACCGTCGCGGTGCAGCTCGAACCGCCGCACCTCGACCCGACCTCCGCTGCGGCGGGCGCCATCGACACGGTGCTCTATTCCAATGTCTTCGAAGGGCTGACCCGCTTCATGGCCGACGGCGCGGTTGTCCCCGGTCTCGCCGCGAGTTGGGAGATTTCGGACGACGGGCTGACCTATACCTTCACCCTGCGGGAGGGCGTGACCTTCCACGATGGCACCACGATGGACGCGGAAGACGTGAAATTCTCCCTCGACCGCATCCTTGCCGAGGACAGTGCCAATGCGCAAAAGGCGCTTTATACCGCGATCTCCGCCGTCGAGGTGATCGACCCGCTGACCGTGCAGCTGACCCTGTCGGAGCCCAACGGCAACATGCTTTTCAACCTCGCCTGGGGGGACGCGGTGATCGTGGCCCCTGAGAGCATCGACGGCATCAAGCAGATGCCCATCGGCACTGGCGCCTTCAAATTCGTGGAATGGGTGCAATCCGACCGCATCGAGCTCGCGCGCAACGACGGCTACTGGGGCACGCCCGCCGCCCTTGAGGCCGCAACGTTCAAATTCATCTCCGACCCCACCGCCGCCTTCGCCGCGGTGATGGCCGAGGATGTGGATTACTTCTACGCCTTCCCCGCGCCCGAGAACCTGCCGCAGTTCGAGGCCGACCCGCGCTTTCAGGTGCTCGTGGGCTCCACAGAGGGTGAGACGATCCTCTCCACCAACAACAAGATGCCACCCTTCGACAACCCTCTGGTGCGTCAGGCCGTGGCCCATGCCATCGACCGGCAGGCGATCATTGACGGGGCGATGTTCGGCTATGGCACCCCCATCGGCACCCACTTTGCGCCACACAATCCGGCCTACAAGGATCTGACAGGCCAGTCCGCCCACGACCCCGACAAGGCCCGCGCGCTGCTGGCCGAAGCCGGGCTGCCGGACGGGTTCGAGACCACGCTGCACCTGCCGCCCCCCTCCTACGCCCGGCGGGGCGGCGAGATCATTGCGGCGCAACTGGCCGAGGTGGGCATCACTGCCAAGATTACGAATGTCGAATGGGCGCAGTGGTTGGAGAGCGTCTTTCGCGGCAAGGATTTCGGCCTGACCATCGTCAGCCATACCGAGCCGATGGACATCGGCATCTATGCCAATCCGGACTACTACTTCCAATACGACAACCCGGACTTCCAGGCGCTGATCACGAAGCTCAACAGCACCACCGATCCCGAGATGCGCGCGAGCATGATGGGTGACGCACAGCAGATGATCGCCGATGACTATGTGAACGGCTACCTCTTTCAACTCGCGCAGCTGTCGGTCGCCAAGGCGGAGTTGCAGGGCCTCTGGGCCAATGCCCCGACACAGGCCACGGACCTGACGGGCGTAAGCTGGGCGCAATAGCGCCAGGTCCGGGGCCACGAATCAGTGGCCCCTGAACACCACCTCCCCGCCGGAAACGAGACTGTCCGGCTCAGTTTACACACGCTGCAAAACAGCATTTTACATACGTATCCGTATGCGATTTGCAGCAATCCTCCAACGGTGAAAAAACGGCCTGCTTATCCTTCAATCAGGACGAAAAGTCGCGCCTATTTATTGTGCAGTTGCTTGCTCATCTACTACTAAAGCGTGTATTGTGTTCGCATTCGGAGTGGGAACATCCGAAGCTGCTGCATCCCTAAGGACAACGCCTCTTTGGACGAAAGGAGACTGCCTTGACCGACCTACAACAGCGCGCCACCCAATTGGAGCATGAAGTTGAAAACGCCTCGCACACGGAACGTATGGCGCTACAACCTCAGATCGACCGCGTGATTGCTACGCTGAAAGCCACAGGCCAGATCGTGCCCCGCCGACTGGAGCGGATGAACAACGATCTGCGCGACGAAGCCATCGAGGACATGTTCGACAACATGCCCGTCTGACCCAACCGGGCGCACCCGCCATGCTTTGGCACCACAGCCGGTTGTGCGCCCAGTTGACCTCCCTCTTTCTGACAAGATCCCGATGCGCCGAATGCATCGACCTTACGCTTGGTGCTCAACCAGTACCGGGTGAGCTACGCCCTTCGTTTCGGTCGCGCCTCAGTCCGTCGTGACAGAATACCCACCCGGTCCTTAACTGCATCTCTGACCGGCCCGTCGCGGGGCGCGTCGCGCAAGGTCGTGAACCAATGCTCCGGCGGGTTCTTCCCACGCTTGTTGCCCTCGAACGTCAGCGCGCGCAGCACGGCTTCTGCATCCGCTGGCAGACGACCTGGAATGGCATGACCGTTGAGCGTCGCCCAGACACCGGTCCAGAGCCGCCCGACCGACCATGGGTTATACCCACCCCCGCCCAGCACAAGCAGGCGCGGCGCCATGCCCATCAGCGCCGAGACCACGGCCCAATGCGCGTTGTTCGACAGCGACAGATGCGCCAGCGGATCCTCCTCCACCCCATCCGCCCCGCAGAGCAGGACAATCGCATCCGGTCGGAACGCCTCGACCTGCGGAACAATCAGCGCGTCGCGGATAAACCCCATCTCGCTGTCGTTCAGCCCGCGCGGAACCGGCAGGTTCAGCGCCGCCCCGCCCGCATCATCCTCCAGCGGCCCGGTGCGCGGCCAAAGCCGTTCCTCGTGCACGGAGATCATCAGACAATCTGGATCGCCGTGGAACCCTTCCGCCACGCCGTCACAATGGTGCGCGTCGATATCCACATAGGCGATCCGCCGCACCCCGTTCCGGCGCAGCGAGAGCATCGCAAGCACGGGATCGTTCAGATAGCAAAAGCCGTTGGCACGGTCCGGCATGCCGTGGTGCGTGCCCCCTGGCGGGTTGTAGATGACACCACCTTCGCGCAGCAATTCACCCGCCAGCAACGACCCACCCGCCGCCGTGGCCGGGCGGCGAAAAATCTCCCGGTAGACCGGGTTTGTCACCGATCCCAGATCGTGCCGCGCCAGATCCTCCGCCGTTGCCACCTGGCTGGCCTCAATCCGTTGTAAAGCCGCAACATAATCGGGCGTATGCCAAGCCATCAGCGCCTTTGGCTTGGCACGGGGCGCGGTGATGAACTGCGCCTTTGGCAGCCACCCCAACGCGCGGGAGAGATCCATCACCGTGCTGACCCGCGGCACGCGCAGCGGGTGCCAGCGCCCATAGCTGGAGTGGCGGAAAATCTCGGCACCGATGAAACGGGGGCTGTCCATGACCTCAAGACCTAACGCATTGCGCGCGCTCAACAACCCCTCTGGACCCCATGCGAGGCACCGCCTAACGTCACCGTGATGCTGCGCTATGTGCTCAAACGCCTGCTCTCTCTCTGCATCAGCCTCGCGGTGGCGTCGCTGATCATCTTCACCGTGATCGAAGTGGCGCCGGGCGATCCCGCCTCCTTCATGCTGGGCATCAACGCACAGCCTGAAACGCTGGCCGCCCTGCGCGCGGAGCTCGGCCTCGACGTGCCCAAGGTACAGCGATATTTCAACTGGGTTCTGGGCATGCTCACGGGCGATTTCGGCACCTCCTACACCTACCGCACCCCGGTAACGGAAATGGTGGCAGACCGCATCGCCGTCTCAATCCCTCTGGCGCTTTACGCGCTGATCCTGTCGATCTTTATCGCCTTTCCGGCGGGCATCTTCGCCGCCTCCCGCCGGGGACACGCGGGCGATCTGAGCGTCATGGGGGCCACGCAACTCGGCGTCGCCCTGCCAAACTTCTGGTTTGCGATGATGCTGGTACTGGTCTTTGCCATAAAGCTGCGCTGGTTTCCCGCAGGCGGTTTTGCGGGTTGGGACAAGGGCCTCTTCACCGGCCTCATCTCCCTTACCCTGCCCGCCATCGCCCTCGCCCTGCCGCAGGCTGCGATCCTCACCCGCGTTATGCGCTCCGCCCTGCTCGACGTGCTCGGCGAGGACTATATGCGCACTGCCCGCGCCAAGGGCCTTACCGCGCGCCAGACCCTCTGGCGTCACGGGCTTAGAAACGCGATGATCCCGGTGCTCACCATCATCGGGCTGCAGTTCTCTTTCCTCTTCGCGGGCACCATCATCATCGAACAGGTCTTTTACCTGCCGGGTCTCGGCCGCCTGATCTTTCAATCGATCTCGGCGCGGGACCTGATCGTCGTGGAAAGCGTCGTCATGCTCGTTGTCTTCGGCGTGATTCTGATCAATTTCCTCGTCGATCTGGCCTATGCCGCCGTCGACCCGCGCCTGCGGTCGCGCACATGAGCCGGACGCTGATCATCGGTGCGGCCCTCTCTGCCCTCTTCATCGGGTTGGCGTTGCTGTCGTTCCTCTGGACCCCGCACGACCACACCACGCTCAACATCCCCGGCAAACTGCAACCACCCGGAGGCCCGCATCTATTGGGCACGGACCATCTGGGCCGCGATATCCTCAGCATGATCATGGTCGGCGCGCGCACCTCCCTTGGCGTGGCGCTGCTGGCGCTGGCCATCGGCCTCACCTTCGGTGTTCCGCTGGGGCTGGCCGCCGCCATGCACAAGGGCAGCTGGCTGGACGAGACGATCATGCGCGGCAATGACATCGTCTTCGCCTTCCCGCTGCTGGTCATGGCGATCCTGATCACCGCCGTCTTTGGCCCTTCGGCCACCAACGCCATCGTCGCCTTTGGCATCTTCAATATCCCCGTTTTCGCCCGCGTCACCCGCGGCGGCGCGCTGCCGCTGTGGGAGCGCGAATTCATCCTCGCCGCCCGCGTCGCGGGCAAGACCCGCGCGCATATCTCGGTCGAGCACATCCTGCCCAATGTGCTGAACCTGCTGATCGTGCAGGGCACCATCCAGTTCGCCCTAGGCATTCAGGTCGAGGCCGCGCTGAGCTTCGTGGGCCTTGGCGTGCAGCCGCCCACCCCCTCGCTGGGCCGGATGCTGGCCGATGCCCAGACGCTGGTCACCCTCGCGCCGCATATCGCGATTGTGCCCGGCGTTGTCATCATCGGCATTGTCATGGGGCTGAACCTGCTGGGCGATGGTTTGCGCGACGCCTTGGATCCCCGGTTGCAGAGGCTGCGCACATGAGCCTTCTGCAGATCGACCAGCTGTCTTTGAGCATCGCGGCTATCCCAATTCTGAAAGATGTGAGCCTGTCCGTCGCCCCCGGCGAAATCCTCGCCATCACCGGCGAGAGCGGGTCCGGCAAATCGATGACCGCGCTCGCGGTGATGCAACTGCTGCCCCGCGGGACGCAGGCAACGGGCACCATTACGCTGGAGCAGACCAACCTCACCACCCTGCCCGAGGCGCAGATGTGTGCTCTGCGCGGCGATGAGATCGGCATGATCTTTCAGGAACCGATGACCGCGCTGAACCCGGTGCATACCATCGGGCGGCAAGTGGCGGAGACCATCCGCCTGCACACGGACGCAACAGCGGCGAAAGCAGAGACGCTGGCCCGCGATGTTCTTACCCGCGTCGGTCTGCCGCCGGACCGCTTCCCGCTCAGCCGGTATCCACATGAGCTGTCGGGCGGACAGCGCCAGCGGGTCGTGATTGCCATGGCAATTGCGCTGCGGCCCAAACTGCTGATCGCGGATGAGCCGACCACGGCGCTCGATGTCACCACCCAGGCGCAAATCCTCGATTTGCTGAAGGGGCTGGTGCAGGATTTCGGCATGGGGCTGATCATGATCACCCATGATCTGGCCGTCGTGGCGGGTATGGCCGACCGCATCGCCGTCATGCGCCACGGCCAGGTGGTCGAAACCGGCCCGACGCAGGACTTGCTGCACAACATGCGGCATCCCTACACGCGCATGCTGTTCGAAGCCTCGGGCCACCGGGTCGATCTGCCGGACCTGCCGGACCCCGCCCCGCTTTTGGAGGTGCAAGACGTGCACCGCAGCTACCGCCTGCCCCGTCGCCAGCTTTTTGCCGCGCCCGGCCAATTCGATGCGGTGAAAGGCGTCAGTTTTACGCTGATGCGCGGCGAACGGCTGGGGCTGGTGGGCGAAAGCGGCTGCGGCAAGTCCACCCTGACCCGCGCCCTCCTCGGTCTTGAAGAGCCACAGCGGGGACAGATCACGCTGGGCGGTGCCCCGGTCACGACGCAAGGAAAGCCCAATCTTGACGTGCGGCGGCGCATGCAGGTGGTCTTCCAGGACCCGTTTGGCAGTTTCAACCCGCGTCACCGCGTCGCCCGGCTGATCACCGAACCCTTCCATTTGCTGCCGGACCCGCCCAAGGGTGCCGCACGGCATGATGCCATCGCCGAAGCCTTGACCGCCGTCGGCCTGCATCCCGACGACGCCACACGCTACATTCACGAGTTTTCGGGCGGCCAGCGCCAACGCATTGCCATCGCCCGCGCGCTGATCATCAAGCCTGATCTTATCCTTTTTGACGAGGCTGTCTCTGCCCTCGACGTCTCTGTCCGGGCGCAGATCCTCGATCTGCTGGCCGACCTTTGCCGCACCCATGGGCTGACCTATCTTTTTGTCTCCCATGACCTCAGCGTGGTCCGATCCGTCACGGATCGCGTCATGGTGATGCAGGCCGGAGAGATCGTCGAAGAGGGCCCGACAGAGGCCGTCTTTACCAAGCCTCAACATCCTTACACCAAAAAGCTCATTGCGGCAGCGCCCCGGCTGCCGGACCTGAGGACTGCGCATGAAGATGCCACGCATGGCTGATCCAAGACGCTCTGCCTGCAAAAGAGCGCAACAGGCGGCCCCTGCGCATGTCTGATATTGTCCTGCGCCCGATCACCAGATCCGAAGATGCCGAAGACGCGCTTGATCTGGCGCAGCGCGCCGCCGACTACGTAACCTTGGAAGTCGGCCATGCCCCGAACATGGATTTCATCGACGGGTTTTTCACAGCCGTGCCGCCGGGCCTGAGCCAAGACGCGCTCATGACCTTTGCGGTGATGGAAGAACAGGCCATGGTCGGCATGATCTGCATTGCCGAAGGCTACGAGTTTCCCACGGATTGGTGGATTGGCCTGATGCTGCTGGATCCAGCCTTTCGCAGGCGCGGGATTGGCCGAGCTGTGCTAAGATTGGTCAAGCGAAAAGCCCGCCGGGCCAAGATGACGATGCTGAAGCTCTCGGTTCTTGAGGCAAACCCACGCGCGATGCATTTCTGGGTGCGCGAAGGGTTCCTCCCGCATCGTTATGCAGCGGCAACGCCCGAGAGCGACGGGCACGACCGGTGGGTTTTGAAGTACCATCTTTAGGGAGGACAAGATGCGACTGACGGGAAAGACGGCCATTGTCACAGGCGGGGCCTCGGGCTTTGGCGCGGGCATCGTGCGCAAGTTCACATCCGAAGGCGCGCGGGTGATGATCGCAGACCTCAACCAGCAAGGCGCGCAGGACTTGTGTGACCAGATGGGGGACCATGCGCTGGCCTGTGCGGTTGACGTCTCGGAAGGGGCCTCGGTCAATGCCATGGCGCAAACGGCACTCGATACCTGGGGACATGTCGACATTCTGGTCAACAACGCCGGCGTGACCCACCTGCCCACCGCGCTGGAGGAGGTATCGGAGAAGGATTTCGACCGGGTGCTGGCGGTGAATGCCAAATCGGTCTATTTGACTGCCCGCGCCTTTGTCCCGCATATGAAAACCCGCAAGGCCGGGGCCATCCTCAACATCGCCTCCACCGCCGGGGTGTCGCCGCGCCCGCGGCTGAACTGGTACAACGCCTCGAAGGGCTGGATGATCACGGCAACCAAGGCCATGGCCGTGGAACTGGCCCCCGAGGGCATCCGCGTGAACGCCCTGAACCCCGTGGCAGGAGAAACACCGCTGCTCAAATCCTTCATGGGAGAGGACACGCCGGAAATGCGCGCCAAGTTTCTCGCCACCATTCCGCTGGGCCGGTTTTCAACACCGCAGGACATGGGAAATGCGGCTTGCTTTCTGTGCTCGGATGAGGCCTCAATGATCACCGGTGTGGCCATGGAGGTCGACGGAGGGCGTTGCATATGAAGACGGTGAACCTGGCCGAGAAACTCGCGCAATTCACCAGCCACTGGGACCCGCATGTGGTGGCCGATTATAATGACAACGAGGTCATGGTGGTCCGGTTTCAGGGCGAATTCCCGTTTCACCTGCATGAAGACACGGATGATTTCTTTCTGGTGCTGGAGGGCGAGATGATCATGGACCTCGAAGACGCAACGCATCCCGTGAAAGCAGGCGAGCTCTTCATCGTGCCCAAAGGCGTGACCCACCGGCCCCGCGCGGCGGAAGAATGCAAGGTGCTGCTGATCGAGCCCAAGGGCGTGCCCAACACCGGCGACCCAGCCACAGCAACCTCGAAGCCCCGCATCTGACCCGGGTGTTTCATCGTTCGTCAAATATGCAAATCGACATCGGCAGGGGCGCGCGGCGCGTGTTCCCGATCTGCACCCTATGATCCCGGGCCCGCGCAACCTCATCACCGACGTCAGCGGGCTGAGGGTCGGCAACGCCGCGGACAGCAGGCTCAAATCAGGCTGCACGGTTGTCACCGCACGCGCGCCCTTCATGGCGTCGGTGCATGTGATGGGCGGGGCCCCCGGTACGCGCGAAACCGATCTGCTGGCCCCGGACAAATCCGTCTCCGAGATTGATGCGCTGGTGCTTTCGGGCGGCTCCGCCTACGGGCTGGATGCCTGTTCGGGTGTGGTCGACGGGCTGCGGGCTGCTGGGCGCGGCTACCGCGTGGGCGATGCCACCGTGCCCATCGTGCCCGGGGCGATCCTGTTCGATCTGCTCAACGGCGGGCAGAAGGACTGGGCCCGAAACCCCTACTCTGCTCTGGGCCGCGCGGCCTTTGACGCTGCAGGTCCGGATTTTACTCTAGGGACTGCAGGCGCCGGGACGGGCGCCTTGACCGCCATGATGAAAGGCGGGCTTGGATCAGCGTCGCTGGTGTTGCCGGATGGCACCACCGTCGGGGCGCTTGCAGCCGCCAATCCGCTGGGCGCTGTGACGACGCCGGGCGATCGGCATTTCTACGCGGCCCCCTTTGAGATCGACAGCGAGTTCGGCGGGCTTGGCCCCGATCCGGCCTCCGGCCTCGGGCGGGACATGACCAGCCGCAAACACGAGGCGTTCTTTGACCGCGGCAATACCACCATCGCCATCGTGGCCACCGATGCCGCCCTGACGAAACCGCAGTGCTACCGCATGGCGGTGGCAGCCCACGACGGTATTGCCCGCGCCTGTGTGCCTGCCCATTCGCCGGGGGATGGCGATCTGGTCTTTGCCCTCTCAACCGGCGCGCGTCCCGACACCGATGCGACGCGGGATGTCACGCTGATCGGCCATGCGGCAGCCCTCTGCCTGACCCGCGCCATTGCCCGCGCCGTCTATGAGGCGACCCCGGAAGACGGCGACCTGTTGCCCTGCTGGAGCACGTTGAATGCCTGATCTGGACCTGCCCGATGTCACGCTGCATTACGAGGTCATCGGCGATGGCCCACCCCTGATGCTGGTCGCGGGCATGCTTTCGGACAGCGCGAGCTGGGCACCGGTGGTCCCGTTTCTGTCAGACCATTTCACCCTGATCTGCCCCGACAACCGCACCACCGGCAGAACTTTCCCGCAGGACGCCCCCGCCTCGCCGAAGATCTGGGCGGAGGATGCGCTGGCCCTGCTGGCCCATCTTGGGCACGACACATGCCACGTGGTGGGCCATTCCCTGGGTGGCTACATCGCCTGGGCCATGGCCTCACTGGCCCCGGACCGGGTGCAGAGCTGCACGATGGTCGCCTCGGCCCCGCTGAGCCTTTTCCGAAACATGGACCTGTTCCGCAGCCTCGTTGCAATCCGAAGATCAGACGCACCGCCGGATACCTGGCTGCGCGTGTTCCTGCCCTGGATTTTCACGCCGGAATTCTACCAGACACCGGGCGCCATCGACGCCGCCATCGCACAATCGCTGGCTTATCCGCATGCGCAGTCTGCGGACGCCATGGCGCATCAGCTGACAGCCGTCGCAACGGCGGACCCGGCACTGTTTCAGGCGCCCCCGGATGTGCCGATGCAGGCAATTCTGGCAGAGAAAGACTTGCTGATCCCTCTGGATCTTGCCCGGCAGGCGCTGAACGGGATCCCGACCGAGGTTGTGTCGGGATGCGGGCATGCGCCCCACTGGGACGCGCCGGATCAAGTGGCGCGCGCCATAAAACACTTCACTGACAGCCATTGACCGGCGTTAGCGCTGCAACGACACCACCTTGCGATCCCTCTGCAGCGCCGCCAGAACGGTTCCGACGATCCCTTCGGCATCGACGCCGGCGTCGCGGTACATCTCTGCCGGGGCGGCCTGATCAATGAACCGGTCCGGCAGGCACAGCGTGCGCACCCGGCACCCGTGGTCGAGCAATCCGTGCGCTGCCATGTCCTGCAGCACCATGGCACCAAATCCGCCTCTCGCGCCTTGCTCCACCGTCACAAGCGCGCCGTGCGATTGCGCCAACCGCCCGATCAGTTTCATGTCCAGCGGCTTGGCAAAGCGCGCATCTGCGATGGTCACGCTGATGCCTTCCGCCGCCAGCAGGGTCGCAGCCGCTTCACACTCGCCCAGATGGGTACCCAGCGACAGCAGGGCAACGTCGCCCTCCCCCTCGCGGATCATGCGGCCCTTGCCGATCTCCAGCACCTCGCCAACCTCGGGCAAGGCAACACCCGTCCCGTTACCCCGCGGATAACGGAAGGCAATCGGGCCAGCGTCATGCGCGGCAGCCGTGGTGACCATATGCACCAACTCCGCCTCATCGGCTGCGGCCATCACCACCATGCCTGGCAGCGCGCCCAGATAGCCGATGTCGAACGCCCCCGCATGGGTTGCGCCATCGGCACCGACCAGCCCGGCACGGTCTATCGCAAAGCGCACCGGCAGACCTTGCAAGGCCACGTCATGCACAACCTGATCATACCCGCGCTGCAGGAAAGTTGAATAGATGGCGCAGAAAGGTTTCAGACCGCTCGCCGCCATCCCGGCGGCAAAGGTGACCCCATGCTGCTCGGCGATGCCCACGTCGAACACCCGGCCCGGGAAACGTTTCGCCATGCGGTCCACGCCGGTCCCGCTTGGCATCGCGGCGGTGACGGCGACAACCCGCGGATCGCGCGCCGCAGCCTCTGTCAGCGCATCGCCGAAAACGGCCGTGTAGGAGGGCGCGTTGGCCTTGGCTTTGGATTGCACACCGGTGCCCACATCGAACTTGCTGACCCCGTGATACTTGTCGGCGGAGCCTTCGGCGGGTGCATAGCCTTTGCCCTTGACCGTGCAGCAGTGGATCAGTACCGGCCCGGTTGCACGCGTCTTGGCCGCACGCAAAACGCTCAGCAACTGGCCCATGTCATGCCCGTCGATGGGGCCGATGTAGTCAAAGCCCAGCTCTTCGAAAAACGTGCCTCGGCTTTCCAGCCCGGTGACCATCTCACGTGCTCGCCGCGCGCCTTCGCGCACCGGACGTGGCGCCAATTGCTCCATCCCTTCGGCCACGGCGACCAGGCCCCCGAACGGCCCCTTGCGGGTGAGGTCCGACAGCGACGACAGGTAAGACGACATCGCCCCCACAGGCGGGGCAATCGACATCTCGTTATCGTTGAGGATCACAAAAAGCCTGCGCCCTTCGGCACCGGCGTTGTTCAGCGCCTCATAGGCCATGCCCGCGCTGATGGAGCCGTCACCGATCACCGCAATCGCGTCGCCCGTGGGCAGGCCCATGTCGCGACCGATGGTGAACCCGAGGGCTGCGGAAATCGACGTGCTGGAATGGGCCGCACCAAAGGGGTCGTAGTCGGACTCGCTGCGCTTGGTGAACCCCGAAAGCCCGCCGCCCTGCCGCAACGTATGCATGCGGTCGCGCCTGCCGGTGAGGATTTTATGCGGGTAGCATTGGTGGCCCACGTCCCAGATCAACTTGTCACGGGGCGTGTCGAAAACCGAATGGAGAGCCACGCTCAACTCGACGACGCCGAGAGAGGAGCCCAAATGCCCCCCCGTCTGGCTGACGGCATCGATGACCTCCGCGCGCAATTCATCCGCCAGCTGTCGCAGATCACGGTCCGGCATCTGGCGCAGGTCTGACGGGCCGGCGACGCGGTCGAGTGTCGGGGTTGCGGGTTTGGTCATGCGCACATCTCCGTTTCTGTGACGGGTGGCGGGCTCTTGCCAAAGCCGGGCTGCCGCCCTTCAGGAAAAGATAGGCGTCGCATCCGGGTTGAACCGGTTGCGACGCCAGGTTCCTGTAGCCAACAGGAAGGGAACCGGGGTGCCGAAGGACCCCGTTGCCCGGACCCAGGAAGCCAAGGGTCCGTGCACGGCTGTGCCATCGGGCAGCGCCTAGCTAGACGCCGCCCGATGGCTCATTCATAGACCGGCGCCTCTGTCGTCGCGAGCTCGGGCCAGTCTGCAATCACGTTCATCCCCTGCATCGGGCGCTGATAGCCCTTGTGACAGGTTTTGCAGGCCGCTTTCGGCGCATCGGCAAAGATCGGACCAAGGCGCTCGGGCGGGTAGGTATCCTGCAGCGGAACGAGGTAGTCGGTGTTCAGCTCCTGCACCATCAGGATGCCGAGGGAGGCGGTGCCCCACTGTGGCGTGTTCTGCGAACCATCATAAAACGCGCGGCTGTTGTGGCAGAAAACACAGTTCACACCGAGGCTGTTGGAGAAGTAATTCATCAGCGAATAGGTGCGTTCGGTGTCCTGGATGGAGGCATAGCCATCCACGCCCGCCACCCCGGCTTCGCGGCTTTCCAGCGAATGCACGGCGATGGTTTCGCCCTCCAGCAGGTATTTCTCCAGCGCATCGGACGGCAGAGACGTGGACTGGCTCAGCGATGTGGCCTGGTTCTGATTGGCCGACCAGCCCGCCGCAGAGGCGTTGACTGGCGAGACCTTGAACCAGATGTCCGAGGGTACGTTTTCGCCCCGGTGACAGGTGTAGCAATTCACGCCCACCTCGGCGACCGCGTTCACGTGACCATCCCAGTCCTCGTTGATCGCCTGCGTCATCTGGATCATCCGGCGGGACACAACCTTGGTATAGAGCGTGTCTTCACCATAGGTCTCCAGATCACCATCCCCGTGGCAGTAGGCGCAGCCCTGCTCGGGCGACACCCACTGCGTGATGGCGTTCATCACACGGTTGAAGTTGTCCTCCGTCAGATCGCCCAGCACCTGCACGTTTTCATAGATGTCGCGGGCAAGATCTTCACCACCTTCGGGCACATAGGGCTCTTCGGTGTAGTAGTCCTCGATCGTCGGGTCCGCCGCCAGGCGCACCACGTTGAACTCGGGCACCGACATGCCCGTGCCCCGAGGTCCCGTCTGCAGGCTGGAGGTCTGCGCCGGATTGCCCCAGCTGACCACCATCGCAGCGATGAACACCGCAGCCCCGGCCACGCCGACCAGGATCGCCGGGCCAAAGATATTGGTCGGGTTATCCTGATTCCATTTGTTGAACCACTTGGGCAGCATGATCAGTTCTCCTTCCCGATAAAGGCTTCGTAGGAGCCGTAGTCAGCGTATCCGTAGGAGCCGTCATACATTGGCGCGAAGTTGTGTTCCTGCGCCCAGATGAACCAGTTGTCGACCACCGTGCCGGTGAGCAGGATGCCGATGCCGCCGGTGATCGGGGTCAGCACGGCGAACCACCACGCCCAGCGGTGGATGCCCTCCATCGTGGCGTTGAAGCCCATGGTCCAGCGCCAGAAAAGCGCAGCGCGTTCGGTGGCGGTCCCGCGGTCGTAGATCTGTTCCAGCTCTCGGTCGCCGCCATAGCGGGTGACGGCAAGGATCGTGCCGCCGTGCATGCAGAAGAGCAGGACCGAGCCATAGAGGAAGACGATGCTCAGGCAGTGGAACGGGTTGTAATAGAGGTTGCCGTAGCGGATCGAAAACGCCGTGGTCCAGTCAAGGTGCGGGAAGATACCGTAAGGCACCGCCTCGCTCCACGAGCCCATCAGGATCGGGCGGAAGAGGCCCAGCACCAGGAACAGCCAGACGGCAGCGGCAAAGCCCCAGAAGATGTGTTTGCCCATCTTGTGCTGTTCGGCCAGAAGATACGCCCTCAGCAGCCATGTCATCACCGAGACCAGCAAAAAGAAGCTGGCGATGATGTACCAGCCACCATCGTTCAGCGGCGGCATGGTCAGCCCGTATTCAGGCGAGGGCGGCTCCAGCGCCAGCCAGAAGAGCTGCCGGATGAACTGCGGGATCGACCAGCCGACCTGCGCCAGCATGTTGAACCCCACGATGAAGAACCACGCAAGACCGGTGCCAAAGGCCACCATGCTGGTCCAGCCCCAGTAGTAGGGACCGATCTGGCCATTGCCGAAAAGCCCGGCAAGCGTGCTGAAGAAGGGTTTGCCGACCCGCTCTTCCATCATGTTGTTGCCGGTATCGTCCATGCCCCATTCGGGCGTGCCCTGGACCTGCACCTGCGTGAAGATGTTCTGATATTCAGGATAAGCCATGATCACATCCCTCCCACGGCGATGGGGTCACCCCAGATCGGCAGATCGAGCCACCAGTTCCACCACTCGGGCCAACCGGCCGTCCAGACCGGGCCGGAGATGATGATGCAGACGGCGGAGAAGAAGACGGCGTTGATCGCCAGCAGGTATCCCAGGCGATGGATGCCCAGCGTGCCGATGGAGTAGCCGATGAAATCGCGAAAGAACGTATCCTCGTGATCCGGTGTCTTGGCCTCTTCGCCCTTTTCGGGGTTGGCCGCCGACAGGATCAACCCACCATGCAGCGCCAAGGCCAGCGTGGTCGTGAAGAAGAGCGTCACGGCCAGCATATGCGCCGGGTTGTAGTGGAAGTGCAGATAGGCGTAGCCGGTGTTGCTGACCCAGTCGAGGTGGCTGAAAATCCCGTAGGGAAACCCATGCCCCCAGGCCCCCATCAGCAGCGGGCGGAAGATGACCAGCGTCACATAGGCGAGGATCGCAAAGCCAAAGCCGACGGGCACATGATAGCCCATGCCAAGCTTGCGGCAGATCTCCACCTCGCGCAGCGCCCAGGAGATGAAGGCCCCCGTCGCGCAGATCGTGATGATCTGCCACAGACCGCCTTCCATCAAGGGCGCCAGGCCAAGCCCGTAGCTCAGGTCCGGCGGGGCGATGTTGATCAGCCAGGGGTTGAAGGTTCCCTGCTGGCTGGCACCCCAGAAAATCAGAATGGTTCCCAAGAGAGCGAAGAAGACCGTCGTGACCCCGAAGAAGCCCACGTAAAAAGGCCCCACCCAGAAGTCGAACAGATCGCCCCCGATCAGCGTCCCTCCGCGGACGCGATATTTTCTTTCGAAGCTGAGCAACGCCATCTTCATTCTCCGCGTGTGTGCGGCACGCCTCGGTCAAGGCGGAGGCCGTCAGATTGTTATGTCCTTGGTTCGCTGCGGGCAGAGGCGCACACTCAGGCCGCCCGCAGCATTCTTTTCGCTATCAGTTGATCAAAAGCACGCCTTGCCGCGCGCCCAAGATTTACTGACCACCTGCGGCAGCTGCCGCCTCGAACCAGTTCAGGCCACTGCTGAGCACCACCAGGTGGATCATCGCAGCCAACAGGAAAAGGAAGACGCCCTGTGCCACGAAAACGCGGCGAGGGTCGAAGATGAGCCAGATCTTGTAGAACTTTGCCATATCCATCTCTCCTTATCCGAACCAGGGACGCCAGATGTAAGTCGCCAGATGTGCGACCACAGCCACCGCCGAGAACAGCCAGAGACCGCTCATGTAGACGGAATGCAGTTCCTGCGCCTGTTCGTCTGTGAGACCTGTAAAGGACAGGTCGGTATTATCAGCCATAAATATTCCTCCGGAACGTTATGCTGACGCCGCGCACCCCGCGGCCGGGTCCTTTGGGGGATATCCCCCTCGGGGGTCTGTTCACCTTGTTGAGAGGCGGACAGTCTTGGAACTCGACAGGCGCACAACAATCGAGCAGTCGGGTCGCGCCGCCGGTCTTGCCAGCCAGTGCAGCGCGAGGTCGTTCAGGCCGAAAAGATCATCGGCGTGATGATCCGCGCCTGGCTCCAGGCACGGGCCATCGGGCCCTTCTCGGTAAAGCTGCGGCTGCGGATCGCCGAAAGCGCCCAGGTCAGGGTCGCCAGCGGCAGCGTCGCCACGAAGATGATCGCGAAATAGACCATGAATTCGGTCTTCTCAGTCTTCCGTCGGGCCTCGCGCGGGGCATCCGCCGTCGCCTCCAACATGTCGGATGTCATGTCACTCATGTCTGATCCTCCCGGGTCATGCCGGCCATAGCCGGGTCCAGCGCACGGATGGTGTCGAGCACCACCCGTTCATCTCCAGCGGCAAGTGCCGCCGCCTCTGCTGCATCGCGCAAGGTTTTTGCAGCTGAAATTCTTGTGAGTATCGGATGCGTTTCCACAATCCGGTCGAGCATCGCCTGTGCATCCGCATCCCAGGGAAAATCGCGGCGCAGCGGTGTCAGGGTGGCATCCGTGGCATCCATCTCCGTGCCAAGCGGCAGGATGTGGAAGAGCGCATCAAAGAGCCCGTTGCAGATTTCCTGAATAAGGTAGGTCGCGCCCGCATAGCCCATAAACGGCGTGCCGGTGTGCCTGCGGATCGCAGCCCCCGGAAAGCTCGCCGGAATGAACGTCGGGCTCGGCCCGTGCCCGCCCTTGAGCTCAGCCAGGTACATCTTCTCGTTGATCGACCCCATGACGATCAGGGGCCGCTTCTGCCCCATCAAGGCGCGCACTTCTTCGTTGTTGGTTTTCTGCCCGGCCACCCGCGCCACGGCAAAGGCGCAGGGCAGCCCCATGTCACCCTCAAGGAACAGCCGGATGCCCCGCGCGTAGGTCTCATTGGCCACAATGGCAAAGCTCGCCGTGGCAAAGAAATCCTGAGTGACAGACCGCCACAGATCCCAGACCGGTTTGATCGTGGAATGCTTCTCGGTCGTGATAAAAGGTTCGGGGTCGAGGCCCACCAGGTTCCCCAGTGCGCGCAGGAACTTGGTCGTGCTCTCGACCCCTATCGGGGCTTGTAGATACGGCTTGGCAAGAAGCTCGCTCAACCCGCGCCCGAACTCGCGGTACATGCAGATGTTCACATCGGCATTTACCAGATCTCTCATTTCAGCCACATGCGCGCCCAGAGGCAGCACCATATTGACCTCACAGCCGATCCCCTCGACGAGGCGGCGAATTTCCGCCAAATCCGACGGCATGTTGAAGGTGCCATACATCGGCCCAAGGATATTCACGCGCGGCTTGGCGCCCTCTTCGCGTTTCTTCTCCGGTGGCATCCGACCCTTGGTCATGCCGAACTCGGTGAAGATCCAGGTCATCGCCCGGTCGGCGGCCTCCCACTGATCCTCATCAATGGTGCGCGGCAAAAAACGCTGAATATTCGTGCCCTGCGGTGTGACACCCCCACCGATCATCTCGGCGATGGACCCTGTCACCACCACGGCGGGCAGCGCCGGGTCCAGCGTATCCCATGCCCGCTTCATCGACTCTTCGGTGCCCGCGCCCATCTCGCCTTCGCCCAGACCCGTCACAACAATCGGCAACTCATGTGGCGGCAAGGCGTCGGTGTAATGCAGCACGGAGGTCACCGGCAGGTTCTCACAGCCCACCGGGCCGTCGATCACCACCTGCAACCCCTTCACGGCGCAGAAGGCATAAACCGCCCCCCAGTATCCCCCCGCCCGATCATGATCCGTCACCAGCATCAGCAGAGACCCCCCAGCTTCTTCTGGCCAAAAATATCCCGGGGGAGCGCGCAGCGCGGGGGCAGAGCCCCGTCAACAAAAACAACCTGGGTGCGCACGCAGGTTTCTGGCGAAACCCGCTGCCGCGCACGCGGCGCATAATATGTATTTTGCACCGTTATCATATCATCTGCGCCGCTTTGGCCGCCCGTGCGGCCTTGTCCAGCTTCTTCTGATGCTGCACCCGGAAGTCAGGCCGCAGGTTCGGCACACCCTCCCAGACACCCGCAGTGTCGCCTGCGCCGACATCTTCAAAAAACGCCTTCATCCGGCCCATGCGATCCTTGTTGCCGATGGCCGCATTGATCACCTCCGCCAGTGATCCGGCCCCCGCAACGCCCATGAGAGGCCGCGCAGAAATCAGATTGGTGAAGTAGAGACCGGGAATGCCCAGCTCCTTGGCTTTCTGAACCACCGGCGTGGTCCCAATGGCCAGATCAGGCTGGATGGCCTCCATCGCTGCACAATCATCCTCCAGCGAGGCGCGGTATTTAACCGTGACCCCCTTCGCCGCCAGCCACTCTGCGTCCGCCGCCGACCAGGGTGACTTGGCGCAGGCCGTGCCCACATAAGGCACCTCCGCCCCGCTCTCGATGAGCAAGCGTGCGACCAGCAACTCGGACCCTTCATAGCCCGAGAGCGTAATCCTGCCCGTGATGGGTGTCGCGGCCAGCGCGCCCCGGATCGTAGGTAAAACAGCGTTTTGCGCGGCAGCGATGTCAGCGGCAGAGACACCATGGGTCTCGCCAATGCTCTGCAACCAGCTGGCCGTACCGTCATACCCCACCGGCGCGGAGCCGACGACGGGCCGCCCGGCGGCTTTGAACTCCCGCACCGTATCCACATAGAACGGGTGGATCGCCGCGACGACCGCACAATCCAGAGCGGCATAAAGCTCGCGCCACTCGCGGCAGGGCAACACCGGCCCGGCAGCCAGCCCCATGGGCGCCAGCATCTGACCAATCATCATCGGATCGGCGGGAAACATCTCGCCCAAAAGCGCCACCGTTGGACGGGTGGATTTGCCACCCACGGGAGCCGCGACCGGACCTGCTTCGGCTTCCGCACGGGCGTAACTCAACATCGCACCCGCCAGCACATCCTTGGCCTCGGCATGGGTCGGCACGCCAAACCCCGGCACATCGATGCCGACGATCCGTACGCCGTTGATCTCATCGGGCAACAGCCGCAGCGGCACCCCGCTGGCCGTCGGCACACAGAGGTTCGTCACCACAATTGCATCATAATGATCCGGGTCCGCCAACTCATGTACGGACTCACGAATGTCTTCAAACAGCTTGCCGGTTACCAGCGTTTCGGAGTTGAAGGGCACATAGCCCACCGACCGCCGCGCGCCGTAGAAATGCGAAACAAACGTCAGCCCGTAAACACAGCAGGCCGATCCCGACAGCACCGTCGCCACCCGCTTCATCCGCAACCCGACCCGCAACGATCCAAAGGCAGGGCACATCGACTGCGGCTTGTCATGCGGACCCATCGGGTAGTCCGCCTTGAACTTGTCCAGCAATTCCGACTGCCCGGCCAGACGTGCCGCCTCGGCCATCTCAGCACCCGAATGGCACCCGGCGCCATCGGCAGGTGCCGCCTCCGCCACACGGGTGACGTCACCATGGGGATGACCCTTGATCACCTCCACCTCGGCGGCGTCATCATATGTGACTTCCTGTTTCATCTATCGACGGACCTGTGGGTCAGCGCGGGCAACTGCATGGACGCCATCAGCCGAATAGATTTCTCGATGATGTCGCGACTGACCTCACAGGCGGTCAATGACTTTCGGCCCGCGTTTGTGGCACGGTCCATCGCACGGCGGGTTTTTTCGATGCACTCAGGCTTCGTCATAAACGACCTCCAGCGACGGTTTGGGCGCGGCGTTCTTGCCGCGCATGTCCGCGTCAGAGGCAGGTTCGAGCACGATGTCACCACCGGTTTCAGAGGCATCAAAAAGCCCCAGCAGCCCGTCCTGGTCCAGCGGCACAGGGCGCACCGGCGGGGCCTCTGCCACGTTCTCGCCAAGTTGGGCAAAGAGATCGCCCCATTGCGAGGCCTGCGTGCCGACAATCTGGTAGTTCGCGGACTTCTTGCGCAGGTCATCGTCCTGCGGAATGGCCGCGAGAACCGGAATGTCGACGGCCTCGGCAAAGGCCGCAGCCTCGCCCGTGCCGTCATCCTTGTTGATCACGAGACCCGCGACACCGACATTACCGCCCAGCTTGCGGAAATACTCCACCGCCGAACAGACGTTGTTCGCCACGTAAAGCGACTGCAGATCGTTGCTGGCGACAAGGATCACCTTCTGCGCCATGTCCCGCGCGATCGGCAGACCGAAACCGCCGCAGACCACATCGCCGAGGAAATCGAGCAGCACATAGTCAAAATCCCAGTCATGAAACCCCAGCTTCTCCAAGAGCTCGAACCCGTGGATGATCCCGCGCCCGCCGCAGCCGCGCCCGACCTCGGGACCGCCCAGCTCCATCGCAAAGACGCCGCCGCGTTTGAAACAGACGTCGCCGATCTTGACCTCTTCGCCCGCCAGCTTCTTGGCAGTCGAGGTTTCGATGATCGTCGGGCAAGCCTTGCCACCAAAAAGCAGAGAGGTCGTATCAGATTTCGGGTCACACCCGATCAGCAGCACGCGCTTGCCCTGTTCGGCCATCATGTGGCTGAGATTGGCCAGCGTAAACGATTTGCCGATCCCGCCCTTGCCATAGATCGCAATGATCTGCGTTTTCGAGGTGGGTTCGCTCTGCGGCACTTCCAGCGTCGGCTCGGACGCCTCCTCGCGCAGGCGCTTGTCGAAATCCTTCAGGTCTGGCACGTCGCCCGCAGCCGGGGTCTTGGTGTCGATACCATCTTTCACGCCACGTCCTTCCAGTTCAAAATCATCTTCAGGCAATCCGCATCGGTGAAGGCCTGCCGGTAGGCCGACGGGGCCTGATCCGCACCCGTCTCATGGGTGATCAGCCCATCCAGGCTCAGCGTGCCGCTTTCCACCAGCGCGCGGGTGGCGGCCAGATCGTCATGGGTCCATTCGGCGGCAACCCGGAACCGCGCCTCCTTCATGAAGGCCGGAGGGAAATCAAACCGAATGGGTTCCTTATAAAAGCCTGCCAGCACGACCTCACCGCCCTTACCCAGAGCGGCCACCAGATCGTTCAGCACCTCCATGCTGCCCGAGGCATCATAGACGGACATGTAGTCGCGGCGCGTGTCGTCCTCGGGGGCGACAACCTCGTAGCCCATGGCCCCACCCCGCCGTGCCGGGTTGATCTCCCAGACGGTGGGCGCAGGTGCCCCGGCGGCGATCGTCAGGCGGGCCAGCAAGCGGCCCAGTACACCGTGACCCACGATCAGGTCGGGCACGGACTTGTTCAATCCGGCCATCGTGTGGCGCGCCGTGGCCGCCAGCGCCAGCAGCGCCCCCTGCGCGCCAAGGCCCGCATCGATTCGCGTCACACGATCTGCTGCGGTTACAATCCGGGAGGCGGCGCCGCCAAAAAGACCGAAAGCGCCGTCATAACAATTGGCGCCCGGGACAAAGACATGATCGCCGGGCCGGTACCCCGTCGCCGAGGCGGCTTCCACCACTTCGCCGACAGCCTCATAGCCCGGCACCAGTGGGTAACCCATGCCCGGAAAGGGCGGCATATCCCCTGTCCAGAAGAGCTTTTCCGTTCCTGTGGAAATGCCGGAATGCTGGATATCAACCACCAGATCCGCGGCCCCCGGCGGTGTGAGCGTCAGGGTATCTACGTCAAGATCGCGTGGACCTTTCAGGAGAACGGCGGTGGTTTCCAAATCTCTCTCCTCGCTGGCGTGATCGCTTTTGATCTCCGTCAAAGACTCATCCCGCAGCTCATGCTGTCACTGTCAGTTTAATCTTACATACCATTGTGTCAACTAAATTGGACAGTTGACCAAAGGCACTATCCCGGCTTGCGCGCCGTCAGCACCCGCGTGACGTAAGCCCGCGCCGGTTTCGGGCTGCGCATGTCCACAAATCCTGCTGTCGCACAAAGGTCGGATATCTCATCCGCCGAGCGTACGCGCCCGGTCTGCATCGCCAGCGTGTAGAAAGCGAAATATATGTCCCCCGCCGGATCAGGGGAGGCGCCCCCACCCATCGGCTCGGAAATGATCAGACGACCACTCGGCGGCAGCGCCGCGAAGGCCGCCGCCAGCAGGTTGCGCACGGTGTCATCAGAATGATCGTAAAGCACCCGGATCAAGGAAAGCGCATCTGCACCCAGCGGCAAAGGATCCTCCCGAAACGACCCGGCGTGGATGGTCACCCGGTCCCCCATACCCGCCGCATTGAGCCGCACCCGCGCCGCCGACACCACCTGCGGCAGATCGAAGAGCATCATCTGCAGCCCCGTGGCCTGTCGCCCGGCTGCCTCCAGAAAAGCGCCGGTGCCGCCGCCCACATCCAGCAAGCATTGCGTGTCTTTGAGCGAAACGGCGCGCAGCGTGTCCTCTGCCACCAACCGCTGGCTTTGCGCCATCAGGTCGGAATATGTCGCAGCCACGTCCGGATCAATGTCCCCGCGCGCGCCAAAGACGTAGGGCCAGAACTCCGATAGCTCGGTCTGCATTGGCCCCTGCAGCAAAGCAACCGGATCGGCCAGATCGGCGTAGAAAGCGCGGTGGTGACGGATCATCGCCTCCAGTCCCGGCACACCCATCAGCGCCGCCCCCTTGCGCGCCAACCGGTACGCCCCCTTGCGGTCCCGCTTGAGCAGGTCCAGCGCCGCGGCCGCTTGCAGCAGCACCCGCATCCGGTCCGCCGGAATGTCTGTTGCGCGTCCCAGCAGATCAGCACTTTGCGGCCCTGCGCGCAGACGTTTGAGAATGTCGAGCTCCACCAGCGCCATCAGCACCTGGCTTTGCACGAACCCCTGCACCACATCGAAAAGCAGCGCGCCATCCTTGCGCGCCTGCCTGCGGGTCAGGGGGAACTTGCTGGCCCAGCTTTGAAAGCCGGGGCGTGCGACCAGCCGGTTCAGCCAGCCACCACGCCAGCCCGGCATGTCGCCAGTGTTGTCAGACATTGCTGCGCGTGGCGGTCACATGCGGCGCGACGGGCGTCAGCCGCTCGGCATAGGTACGCACCATCTCGGCCAGTTGCGCCTCTCCCGGACAAGAGGGGATCGAGGCAATGGCCCCGCCCAGAATATCCTTCAGCCGCGAAATCGCGCCCTGCACGCCCAGCAGCGAGACTGCGTTGGGACGCCCGTGCAGATCGTCCTGACCGGCGGGCTTGCCCAGAGTTTCTTCATCGTAGAGCGCATCGCGTAAATCGTCGGCCACCTGGAACGCCTCGCCGATCCGCGCGCCCAGTTCAAACCAGGGCTCTGCCTCCTGACCGGCGGCCACCGCACCCATTTGCGTCGCCGCGATGAACAACGCCCCGGTCTTGGCCTGATGGTAGGCCGAGAGGTCAATCTCCGCCTCACTCTCCCACCCCTGCCCCGCGCAGATGCCGCCCGGCATGCCGGTGCGCTGTGCCAGCGTCATGATCATCTGCGCCACACGGTCCGGGGCGTGCGCCGACTGCCGCGCCAGCGTCTCGAAGGCCAGCACGATCAGGCTGTCCCCGGTCAGCACGGCCAGTGGTTCGGAATAGGCCTTGTGCACCGACGCCTTGCCCCGGCGCACATCCGCGTCATCGAAACAGGGCAGATCGTCATGCACGAGGCTGGCGCAATGGATCATCTCCAGCGCGGAGGCGGCGGCATCGGTCAGCCCGGGCTTGTCGTCCCCGCAGGCCATCGCCACGGATGTCAGGATGGTGGGCCTTATGCGTGCGCCCCCGGGCGCGGTCGCATATCCCAGCGCCGAGGCCAGCCGAGGCGGCACCGCGCCCCGCCCCTGCCCCACGGAAACTGCCGAGGAAATTGCCGCTTCGATTCGGGAGGTCATGCCCATGGGGGATCCTTTCATCGGCAGAGTGTCATATATTTCCGACACTAAAGTGTAAATCATACTGGACACATTGCCGCTGCGAGTCAACAATCCCCTATGGCTGTGAAAACCCCTTCCCTAAGACGCCCGCGCCCGGAGGTCATCGTGATCGGTGCGGGTATTGCCGGGCTGGCCACAGCGCTCAGGCTGGCCACGGGTGGCATGTCCGTCACGCTTCTGGAACGCCACAGCCACACCGGCGGCAAGATCAGGACCCTCCCCAGCGACGCCGGACCGGTGGACGCGGGCCCCACGGTGCTGACCCTGCGCCATGTCTTCGATGCGCTTTTTGCCTGCGCGGGCACGCGGCTCGACGATCATGTGACGCTGATCAAACAAGACATTCTAGCCCGACATTTCTGGTCCGACGGCAGCCGCCTTGATCTGCACGCCGATGCGGACGCCACCACGGCCGCCATCGCCGATTTCGCGGGCGGCAAGGCCGCTGACGACTTCCAGCGCTTCAACGCCAGCACCGCCCGGCTGTTCGCGGCCTTTGACGCGCCGATGATGCAGGCCCCCCGCCCCCGGATGGCAAAACTGATCCCGCATGTGCTGCGACAGCCCACGCTGATCCCCGCCATGACGCCGCTGTCAACGCTGGCGGCACGTCTGAAACGGCAGTTCAGCGATCCGCGTCTGGCGCAGCTTTTTGGCCGCTATGCCACCTATGTCGGCGGCGCGCCGCATCTCAGCCCGGCGATCCTGTCGCTGATCTGGCAGGCGGAATCCGCAGGTGTCTGGGTCGTCAAAGGGGGGATGCATGCGCTGACCGATGCCCTGACCCGGCTCGCATTGGACCGGGGCGTCCACGTGCGCCGCAACACCCATGTCGACCGGATCGATGTTATCGGCGGGGCGGTCACCGGCGTGGAAATCAACGGCGGTGAACAGCTGGACGCCGATACGATTGTCTATGCCGGGGATCCGCGCGCGCTGGCCACCGGCAGCATGGGTGCGGCTCTGACCTGCGTTGCACCGCAAACCGCCAGACTGCCCCGGTCCTTTTCGGCGCGCGTGCACAGCTTTGCCGCGATCCCCTCGGGGGTCGACCTCGCCCATCACAACGTCTTTTTTGCCGATGATCCCCGGTCGGAATTCGATGACCTGATGGCCGGAAAAATCCCCCGCGACCCGACGCTTTATCTCTGCGCCGAGGATCGCGGCCAGGACAGCCCCCCTTGCACACAGGAGCGCTTTGAGATCATCTCGAACGCGCCGGCCACCTCAACACTCACCCCTCCAACGGATTTGGACCTATGGCATCATCAGATCATGCAGAGGATGGCGGATATGGGCGTGACTATGTCGCCGACACCGACCGCCACAACGATCACGACACCGCAGCATTTCGCCGAGATGTTCCCCGAAACGCAGGGCGCGCTTTACGGGCAAACGCCGCACGGGCTGACCGCTGCGCTGCAACGACCCACGGCGCAGACACCGATCCGGGGGCTGTGGCTGGCGGGCGGCGGAACCCATCCGGGCGCGGGCCTGCCGATGGCCACCCTCTCCGCCCGGCACGCGGCCGAGGCGATCTTGCGCGGCCGAACTTCGACATCAAAGTCGGGCCAAACGGCTATGCGTGGTGGTATATCGACGGCCTGAGCGATTGCGGCACGCGCGCGGTCTCCGTGATCGGGTTCATCGGGTCGGTCTTCTCGCCCTGGTACCGCTGGTCCGGGCGCAAGAACCCGGAGAACCACGTCTGCATCAACGTGGCGACCTATGGTCCGGGCGGGCGCTTTGCGATGACGGATCGCGGGTCCTCTGCCCTGCGCCAGACCGCCTCGCGGCTTGAGGTCGGCCCCTCCATGATGCGCTGGAATGGGGCGCAGCTGATCATCGACATCGACGAGGTCTCCGGGCCGCCGCTCATCAACCGCCTGCGCGGGC
This sequence comes from Roseobacter sp. MH60115, assembly GCF_015644665.1. GTDB lineage: Bacteria > Pseudomonadota > Alphaproteobacteria > Rhodobacterales > Rhodobacteraceae > Roseobacter. Next base: position 59,546 of record NZ_JADOBQ010000007.1, on the reverse strand, counting down.
AGATCCGCGTGACCCCCTCTGCGCTGACATCTGTGGAACTGCCGCTGACCGAGGATGGCGCGCATATCTGGCGCCCCTTTGCGCCAAAATCACGTATCGAGGTCGCCATCGACCGACCGGGCTGGCAGTGGGAGGGCGAAGGATATTTCGACGCTAATTTCGGCACCCGCGCCCTCGAAGAGGATTTCAGCTATTGGACATGGGGTCGGTTTCCGACCGGCGATGGGGCCACGTGCTTTTACGACGCCACCCGGCTGGATGGCTCACAGCTCGCGGCAGGGTTCCATTTTGACGAAGACGGGCACGGCACGGCAATCTCCTTGCCCCCCAAGACCCGCCTGCCCCGCAGCCTCTGGGCGGTAAAGCGCGACACCCGGTCCGATCCGGGACCAGCACCCAGACAAAAGCTCGGCATGCTGGACGCGCCCTTCTACACACGCTCGGCCGTGGAAATTCAACTGGGCAAGGAACGCGTCACCGGCGTGCACGAAGCGCTGGACCTGCGGCGCTTTCGAAGCCCGTTGATCAAACCGATGCTGGCCGTGCGGGTGCCCCGCCGTCGGCACTGGAGTTTTAACTAGCCTTTAAGACGGCACCGGCGGCGGGTGGCGCGCGACCTCGGGGTTCAACCGCCAGACGCCCGCGTTCAGCGCCGCTGCGATGCTCACCCAGATCAGGTAGGGCACGAACAGCAGGGCTGCGATCACATCCAGTGACCACATCGCCAGAATCCCGCAGAGCACCGACAGCCAGAGCAGTGAGACAATCGCCATACCGAGGCGTATGTTTTTGAGGCCAAAGAAGACCGGCGTCCACAGCCCATTGAACGCGATCTGCAGCGCCCAGAAGGCCATGGCAACCCCGTTGTTTTCCAGCATCGCAACCCGCGCCCCGGCAGTCGCGATACAGATGTAAAGCACCATCCATGTGACCGGGAACACCCAATCGGGCGGGGTGAACCAGGGCTTGTCGAGGCTGCGGTACCAGGGACCGGGCGCAAACAGCCCGCCGGTGACGCCTGCCGCCAAACAGGCCGCGAAAAAGATGCAGAAGAGGAACCAGAACATGCGCCTAGGTAAGACCAGTCCTGCGACCGGTCAAGCGCTCACGTTGCGCCTGCCTGCGCGCCTCCAGCGTTGCCAGCACCGAAATCAGCGTATCACTGCGCGATGTCGCAGTCGTGTTGCGCGCCGCCGCCGAGACCAGAAACTGCACCTCGGGCAGCGGTTTGGCATAAAGCACCGGGGATCGCGGCATCACCAGACCCGCCGCAGTCAGGAGCATCGACTGCCCCAGCCAGCCGATTTTCTGTGCCTTGCTCGTACGCGCCCGGGCCGAGATGGAATCGTACCCCATCGCCGTCAGCTGGCCACCGATGCCCGCATAGATGAATCGCGCCGCATAAATCCCCGGGCGGCAGCCGCGGGGCAAGGCCCCGACCCCGGCCTCCGAGCGCATGTAAAGCCGGTTCGCCTCCATCACCAAACGTTTGACCATCTTGCGCAGGGCCTTGGTGGGTTTCGGGTTGGCAAGGAAACCCTCGACGTCCATGCCCGCCTCGTCCAGCCAGTCGAGCGGCAGATAGATACGGTTTTCCAAGGCATCCTCGCCCACGTCCCGCGCGATATTGGTCAGCTGCATCGCCACGCCCAGATCGCAGGCCCGCGCCAGCGCATCCGCATCCCGCACGCCCATCAGCACACACATCATCGCCCCCACGGCGGAGGCAACCCGGGCGGAATAGGACCGCACGTCGGAAAGCGTGTGATATCGGCGCCCCTCCGCGTCCCACGCGAGCCCTTCCAGCAGGGCATCGGGCAGCGCGCGGGGCATCTGAAAATCCTCGACAATCGCAGCAAAGGCCCGGTCTGGCGCCGCATTCTGCGGCTGACCCGCATAAACCGCATCCAGCCGGTCGCGCAGCCGCAACACCGCCTCCACCTTCTCAGCCTTCAGATCGACCTCGTCATCCGCCAACCGGCAAAAAGCATAAAGCGCCAGCGCCGGGTCACGGACGCGCGCGGGCAGCAGACGGGACGCAGCATGAAAGGACAGCGATCCATGCCGGATCGCCTCGCGGCAGTGGTCAAGATCAGCAGGCGCTATCACTGGGCATCCTCCCTAGCATCCTCATCGGACCGGCGCCGCATCCGGCACCAGAGTGCTCAATACTTCAGCCGTGGAAATCACCCCCGGCACCCCTGCCCCGGGATGCGTGCCCGCGCCCACCAGATAGAGACCCTTCGCCTCTTCGGAGACGTTATGCGGGCGAAACCACGCGCTTTGCAGAATGCGCGGCTCGATGGAAAACCCCGCGCCAAAGGGGCTGAGGTAGCGGTCGCGAAAAGTCTCGGGCGTGAACACAACTTCGGTGCTGACCTTTTCGCCCAGCCCCGGCAGCAGCTGATCCTCCAGCACCTTGAGCATCTTCGCTTTATAGCGCGGCTCTTCCTCCGCCCAATCGACACCGTTGTCATGGCCCAGATGCGGCACCGGGCTAAGCACATAGAAACTGTCATCACCCTCGGGCGCCACGGACGGGTCCGTCACCGACGGGCGGTGCACGTAAAGGCTCATATCATCGCAGAGCTTGCCCTTGATGAAGATATCCCTGAGCAGCCCGGTATAGCGCGGCCCGTTCAGGATGGTGTGGTGACCTACATCCGGCCACTGACCCGCAGTGCCTCTGGTGCCGAAATACCAGACAAACAGGCTCATCGAATAGCGCGTCCGCGCCAGACGTTTCGGCGTCCAGCGGCGTTTTTTGTGATTGCGCAGCAGCCTGTTGTAAGTGTGACCCGAATCCGCATTGGAAACGACCACATCGGCGCCCATTTCCAGACCGGAGGCCAGCCGCACGCCGGTCACGGCACCGTCGCGCACCACGATCTCATCCACCTCCGTCTCCATCAGCAGCGTGCCGCCCTGATCCTCAATCACATCCGCCATGGCGCGTGCCATGCCCGCCAGACCGCCCATGGCATAATGCACCCCGAATTCCTTTTCGAGATAGGCCACGAGGATATACATCGACGTGACATGCATCGGGTCACCGCCAATGAACAGCGGATGGAAACTCAGCGCCATGCGCAGTTTCTCATCCTTCACGCGCCGCGCCGCATGGGCGTAAACCGACCGATCCGCGCGCAGCATCGCAAAGGTGGGCAGCACCTTGAGCAGTTCCCAGAGCTGATGCATCGACCGGCGGCCCAGATCCTCGAACCCGAACCAGTAGCGCGCGGCACTGTCTTTCAGAAAACGGTCGAACCCGGCAACATCATGGGACGCAAGCTTTGCCACCTCGGCGCGCAGTTTGTCGGTGTTCTGCTGCGCGACGAACGTCGTGCCGTCCGGCCAGCGGATTTCGTAAAAGGGATCGAGCGATGTCAGCGTCACATCCGCATCGAAATCCCGCCCACAGGCCGCCCAAAGATCACGATAAAGCTGCGGCACGGTCACGATTGTTGGGCCCAGATCGAACCGATGTCCGTCCTGCCATATGGCCGACCCCCGCCCGCCGGGCACATCTAGTTTGTCGATCACCGTGACCCGGTAGCCCTTTGCCCCCAGCCGCATCGCCGCCGCCAGCCCGCCCAGGCCCGCACCGATCACAATCGCCCGGTTTCGTCCCGCCGTGGCGGCCTCAGCAGATTCGATGGGATCAACACGTGTCATCACATTCATACAGTAGATGTGTCTAGTTAACTTGACAATTGCGTTCTTCCAATTCGCGCTTTTGCGTGTCAGACTTACTTGACACTTGGGACAAATACCGCGCGCAATGACCGACACACCCATTGTATCTTTGAGCTTTTTTCGCTTTGCACGCCCAACCGCGCGGCTCTGGGCACTTGCGATGATGGGCTTTGCACGCTTTGCCCTGCCAAAGGTGCCGGGCATCGGTTTCTGGAAGCTCTGCGGCTCCGGTACGGGCGAAGGCTTCACGCCCCTGCCCAACACCGCCGTCTACGCGATTCTGGCCAGTTGGCCGGATGAGATGACGGCCCGCACCCAGATCGAAAGCGCCCGGATCTACACGCGCTATCGCCGTCGCGCGTCGGAAAACTGGACGATATTTTTGGAAACGACGTCAGCGCGGGGTCAGTGGTCGGGAAAAACGCCCTTTCATGCCACTGCGAAAACGCCCAAAGGCCCCCTCGCCGCCCTGACCCGCGCAACAATCAAGCCCGCCATCGCGCTCAACTTCTGGCGGCGTGTGCCGGATATCAGCCGGATGATCGGGGCAGACCGGAACGTCGCCTTCAAGATCGGTATTGGCGAGGTGCCGCTGTTGCACCAGATCACTTTCTCCATCTGGCCGGATGCCAGCGCCATGGCCGGATTTGCCCGCGAAAACGGGCCCCATGCGGCGGCCATTCGCGCCGTACGGGACGGGAACTGGTTTTCCGAAGAACTCTATGCCCGTTTCGCCATTCTCGGCGAGACCGGCTCCTGGGGCGGCAAAAGCCCGCTCGACACGTTGGATCTGCATCTATGAACACCCCCTTCCCTTTCTCTGCCATCGTCGGTCAGGAGGCCATGAAACAGGCCATGGTGCTGACGGCGGTTGATCCCGGCATCGGTGGTGTTCTGGTTTTTGGCGACCGGGGCACCGGCAAATCCACCGCCGTGCGGGCCCTGGCGGCCCTGCTGCCCCCCATCCGAGCCGTTGAAAGCTGCCCCGTCAACTCCGCCAAAAGCGCCGAATGCCCCGCATGGGCCGAGTTAGGGTCGAAAAAGCTGGTCTCCCGCCCGACGCCCGTCATCGACTTGCCGCTTGGCGCCACCGAAGACCGGGTGGTCGGCGCGCTGGACATCGAACGCGCCCTGACGCGCGGCGAGAAGGCGTTTGAACCCGGCCTGCTGGCGCGCGCCAATCGCGGCTATCTCTACATCGACGAGGTCAACCTGCTGGAGGATCACATCGTCGATCTGCTGCTGGACGTCGCGCAATCCGGCGAGAACGTCGTGGAACGCGAAGGGCTGTCGATCCGCCATGCCGCGCGTTTCGTGCTGGTCGGATCCGGCAATCCCGAAGAGGGCGAATTGCGCCCGCAACTGCTCGACCGGTTTGGCCTGTCCGTCGAAGTACGGTCCCCCAATGATGTGGCCGAACGGGTCGAGGTGATCAAACGCCGCGATTCCTTCGAGACCGATCACGCCGCGTTCATGGCCCACTATGGTGCCGAGGATGCAAAAATCCGCGACACGATCCTGAAGGCCCGCAAACGGCTGCCAAAAATCGCAACCCCTGAGCCTATTCTGGAGGATTGCGCCGCCCTTTGCATCGCTCTTGGCTCCGACGGGCTGCGTGGAGAATTGACGCTGCTGCGCACCGCCCGCGCACTGGCCGCCTATCAGGGAAAGCGGAAACTGAGCCGTGACCATTTGCGGGCCGTCGCCCCCTCTGCCCTCTCCCACCGCCTGCGCCGCGATCCGCTGGATGAAGCCGGATCCGGAACCCGCGTCCTGCGCACCGTCGACGAGGTTCTGGGGTGACGCCGGACGCGGACAGCTGGGCGCGCGCGGCGCTCTGCCTGCGCCTGCTGCTGTCCGCCCCCGGATACCTGGCGGGCGCGACCATCCGTATGCGTGCCAGCCCGGATCGCGACCGACTGCTCAACATCTTACAACCGCTGAACATGCGCAGAATCCATCCCTCTATTTCCGATGAACAACTGTTTGGAGGTGTCGACCTCAGCGCAACCTTGAACTCCATTCAAGTAATTGAAAATAAAGGAATATTATCTGATCCAAGCACGATGGTTGTCGGGATGGCCGAGCGCTGCGGCAGTGATCTGGCCGCCAAGCTGGCCCATCAGGTGGATCGCGATGTCGGTCATTGCCTCATCGCGCTGGACGAGGGGGCCGAGCCGGACGAAACCCTCCCCCCTGCACTCGCCGAACGCCTGCCGTTTCACATCGCGCCAGAGGGTCGTATGCCAAAAGACTGGCGGGTTGTCCCCGCGGGGACACTGTCGGTGACGCCCGCAGCGGTGACGGCCTCCGCGGCGGATGCAGAGACGCTGACCCTGCTGGCGGCCCAGTTTGGCATCGACAGCCTGCGCGCGCCGCTGATGGCCTTGCGTGTCGCCCGCGTGCACGCCGCCACCCATAAGCGCACATGTCTGGAACAGACGGATCTGGAGGTCGCGGCCCTTCTCGTGTTCCCGCACCGGGCAACACGCCTGCCGCAAGCCGAACCGGAAAACCAGGTGCCCCCACCCCCCAATCCCGAAACGAGCCAAGAAGCTGAAAGCGACGCGTCGTCCCCCATGCCAGAAGGCGACATGCTGGTTGAAGCGGTGCGGGCGCTTCTGCCGCCGGACCTTCTGGCCGGGCTTGTCCCCGCGGGGACAGGACGGCGCATGGGCGGAGACGGCGCGGGCCAAAAGCGCAAGGGCAATCGGCGGGGACGGCCCCTGCCCTCCCGGCCCGGCAGGCTGGACGGCCGCAGCCGGATCGATCTCATAGCGACCCTGCGCGCCGCCGCGCCGTGGCAGCCGATCCGACGCAAGGCCCAGCCGGATACGCCGGGATTGCTGATCCGCCCGTCTGATATCCGGCTGAAACGCTATGTCGAGCAGTCCGACCGGCTGTTGATCTTTGCCGTGGACGCCTCCGGCTCCGCCGCCGTATCCCGCCTGAACGAAGCCAAGGGCGCCGTTGAACTGCTGCTGGCACAGGCCTATGCGGCGCGTGATCACGTGGCGCTGATCTCTTTCAGAGGAACGACCGCCGACCTGCTGTTGCCGCCCACCCGATCCCTGGTGCAGACCAAACGGCGTCTGGCCAGCCTGCCCGGCGGCGGCGGCACGCCTTTGGCCACCGGGTTGCAGCAGGCGCTGGCGCTGGCCACACAGACACGCAGCAAGGGCCTCACACCCACATTGATCGTGCTGACCGACGGGCGCGCGAATATCGCGCTGGATGGCAGCAGGAACCGCACTCAAGCGATGGAGGACGCCGAACAGATGGCCCGTGTTTTTCGTGCTCACAGCATTCAGACGCTGGTCATCGACATGTCCGCGCGCCCACAGGCAGGCCTGAAGGCCCTGGCAGGCCAATTCGACGGTCAGTACCTCCCATTGCCCCGCGCAGACGCACAGGCGCTCACAGGCGCTGTGAGCGCCACTCTGCAGGGGTAGCGACCCATGCGTTGGCCACCCCCTCCAGATTGGCCGAATGCGGCGCTGTCACGCCAGGTGCTTGCCGCACCGCACAGATGGCACATTCAGGAAACCGGCGCAGGCCCGACGATGCTGATGCTGCACGGTGCCGGGGGCAGCACCCATTCCATGCGCGGGCTGATGGCCGAGCTTCGGGAAAGCTATCATATCGTTGCGCTCGACCTGCCCGGGCAAGGGTTCACGCAGCTGGGGGCCAGACATCGGTGCGGGCTGAACCCCATGGCCGAAGACATCAAGGCACTCTGCGATCAGGAAGACTGGCACCCCGACATCATCATCGGCCATTCCGCAGGCTGCGCGCTGGCGTTGCGACTGTCGCAATTGATGCTGTCCCCGCGGGGACAACCTCTCAGAATTGCCGGCATCAATCCCGCACTGGACACATTTGACGGCATCGCTGGCGTACTCTTTCCCGCGCTCGCCAAGATGCTGGCGGCCATTCCGTTCAGCGCCAGCCTGTTCTCGGCCACCGCCGCATCACCGGCGCGGATCAAGGCTCTAATAAGGGGTACAGGCTCTGAACTGGACGCGGAGGGCCTGGATCTTTATCGCCGCCTGGTGGCAGATCGTGATCATGTCGACGCCACATTGCTCATGATGTCGCAATGGTCCCTGACCCAATTGTCGCGCGCGCTGCCTGAGATTGCGAGCCAGGTGCTGTTCCTCGCAGGCGGCAAGGATGGCGCGGTCCCGGCAAAGGTCTCTCACGAAGCAGCAAAGCGCATGCGTGACGCACGCGTGATCGACCTGCCGCGCCTCGGCCATCTCGCTCATGAAGAAGCGCCGAAAGAAGTCGTGGCACACATCAGAGATTTCCTGGAAACCTAATCCTTGAGACTGTCCAGAAACGCGCGTGCGGCAGCCTCCAGCCGACGCGGCTCGATGGATCCGAAATCGTGATCCAGCGTCACCTCGAACCGACCAGAAGACGCGGTGCATTTCGCAACCCCCTCCGGACGGTTCAGTTTGATGGTGGTTTTGGCAGACGATCTGGGCGTCGGCGCCTTGGCTTTTTTCGGCTTAGCCTGCCCGCCACTGACGGCGCTGCGCAGCAAGGAGAGTTCCAGGGCGGCATCGCGGTCCGGTTGGCTGTTCAACACCGCGCGCACCTGTCCGGCAAAGCGCTGGTTTTCCTCCAGCAGTTTCACCAGGCTCAAGCCCGTGGCCCGGGGGATTCCCTCGGGGTGTTTCAAATCACCGCCCAGCACCGTCAGCAGCTGTGCAAAATGCCGGATGTAGCTGCGTTTCTGCCGTCCGGCAGAGGCATAGAGCGCCTCGATCGCCGACGCCACGCTTTGCCCGCTCCGGTTGGCATAGGACATGGCCAGCTGCGCCATCTCCGCAAAGGAGATATCGCGCCGCACGAGGTTCTCATCGACCATGCGCCGGTAGAGGTGATCGAGCTGCGCGCCGCGCGCCTGCAGCGTCGCTGGGATCTGCGCAAAACGCGCCTCACCGGTTTCGGCAAAAAGCTCGCGGTAGGCGCTGAGACGACGAAAGCCTTGAATAAGCTCATAGCCGTCGGCAACTTCCTCCACATGGATCGGATTGGACAGGCCCACGGCCAGAATGGAGGCTTTCAACTCGTCCAGATCAGGGTCGCGATCCGCCGACCGGTCGCGGATCAGTTTCACCGTCGTGATCTGGTCCAGCGCCACCATCCCGACAATCTGGCCGTTTTTCTTGAGCGCCACGTATTCATGGGCGAGCCGATCATTCTCGGCCCGGATCTCGGCCTCTGCCGCCTGGCGCGCGCTCAGAGCATCCGCGTTCTCGGAAATCGCCGCTGCCATGGGGCCACGGCGGGCAGGGGCCTCTTCCGTCCCCGCGGGGACAGCCGCCTCGTCGAAGTCGATGTCAAAGACGCGTCGCTTGCTCATGCCTCATCCTCCAATTGATCCCAGGCCGCGCAGAGATGTCTGTGAAACTCCCCGTAGGCCTGATCGAAACTCGCCCGGGCCCGCCGCCAGGTTTCGCGTGTCATGTCGCGGTAGTCGATCTCGTAGATCGAGGACAGGAACCGGCCCGATTGCTCCACCGCGCGGGTCATCTCAATCGGGTGTTCGGCCACTCTATCGCCCCAGACCTTGATGAAGGCCTGCTGCATCGCGCGGTGCAGGTCGTTGTTGGGCTCGAACCTAGTGAGCAGGAACCGCAGGTCCAGAAACGCCTTGGGCAGGTTCATTGTCCCCGCGGGGACAAGGCCGTTGAAGCGGCTGAGATCCTCCAACGCCTCGGACAGCTGACCGATGAATGACGTGGTGCTGTCGTACTCCCAATAGCCCGGACCAGAGGGGATGTAGAGCATGTCGGCGGCGAAGACCGCGTTCATCGACTGATACCCAATGGCGGGCGGGCAGTCGAACAGCACCAGATCATAGGCATCCGCAGGCAGTTGATCAAGGAAGCGCGAGACAGCAGCAAAGAACGACCATTCGGGGTTCAGATGCCGGTATTGGGCAGAGGCAAACTCCACAAAGGCCGCATTGGCGCAGGAGGGCACGATATCGATGGTCGGCCAGTTCGTGGGCTTGATGAAATCCGCCGCACGCAGGTCGGCAAGCCCCATGTCGGTGATGCTGGCGGGCAGGCGGCGTTGGGGAAGGGCGGTGCCGCTCTCCGCCCCTTGGCTGGCACGGTTCATCCGCTCCGTCTCGCTCGCCAGATCGCGCGCCATGATGCCCCAGACGGTGTACTCCTCGGCCACATCACTGAGGCCCATCGAATGGCTGAGCGTGGCCTGCGGGTCAAAATCCACGCAGAGTACGCGGTAGCCGTCCAGGGCCGCGGCATGGGCAAAGTGCAGGGCGACAGTGGACTTGCCCGCGCCGCCTTTGAAATTCGCGATGGCGGCGCGCATCGCCCGTTTGCCGTCCGGTCGGTAAGGCATCAGAGACTTGCGGTTCACCTTGAGACGGCGGCGCAGCTCGTTGATCTCTTCGAGGCTGTACCAATGCTGGCGGCCATCGGCCTCTACCGTGCCCTGGGGCAGGGTAGGGTCTGCTGCCAGCCGCCCCCGCATCGTGGACTGGTTCACCTTGAAGATCAGCTCGGCCACTTCCCAGCTGGAAAAGCGGCGCAGGGTCTTTTCGTTCTGCGGGCTATAGGTCTGCTGCCGAATGAACCCCTGCATCTTAAGCGATTGCGCCTGCAGCCGTGCCAGATCCGTATGTGTAAACATGGAATGCCTGTTATCTTCTGTCCCCGCGGGGACGCTAATTCTTGTTTTTTCCAGATTTACGCGGATTTGGAGAAAAATGCAAAAGCGAATATGGTCACAAGAGCAGATTTCCGCAGACACGGGCAACGTGGGAACAAAGGATGATATGCACTACAGCGGTGATTCCCTGCGGGAGACACTGCCCTCCGTGATAGGACGAGATATTGGGGGACAGTTTTTATCACACCACATCCTATTGGGGGACAAAACCATGGAAATAGGGGACATACTCAACGTCCCCCAATACCTTTAAACCAGTTTTTCTTTCTGATTATAGGGGCGACATCAGCGCTCAAATTACTTCAAGCTTGACAGAATCGTTCAATCGGACGCAAATCAGGGAACCACATTGAAAAGCGGCGGGTTTTCCAGACCGAGCCGAAAAGAGGCTGACACATCAGCCCGTTTCCGAGGCAGTACCGGCCAATGGCCGTACATCACATAAAATGAGGGCAGTTCCATGCTTTCCACGAAACCGGTAGGTCGTGGGGCGTCTGCACGTAAATACGATCTGCTGACCGCGCTCGGGGCTTTTGCCCTGTCGCAGGGCAAGCATGATCAGCGCAGAGCGCTCCGACTGATGACCCTGATCACAGCGCGCTACAACTGGGCCCGCGACGAGCTTGCCGTGGGGCAGCGCGAAATCGCGCGGCTGTGGTCCGTTGATGAACGCACTGTGAAACGCGAGATGGCGCAGTTGCGCGGGCGGGGCTGGCTGGTGGTGAAACGCCAGGGCGCGCGCGGGCGTGTCACGCAATACGGATTGGGCATCGAGCAACTGTTGACGGACACCGCCATCACATGGGCCTGTGTCGGCTCTGATTTCGAAATACGCATGGGGCAGGGGGAGGTGCTGCCTCAGCAGGTCGTGCCCTTGCCGGTGCGTGGGACGGTCGCCACGCCAGACACGTCCAGCGGCACGGAATGGGCGCTTGCCCGGCTGTTGTTGCACACGGAGGATACGGGCACCTATGCCAGCTGGATCGCGGCGCTGGAGCGTGTGGAGAGGGCAGGGGGGCGATTGACCCTGCGCGCCCCGTCGAAGTTTCATGCAGGTTACGTGCAGACACATCTGCAGCGGCGTCTGTTGGCGGCCTGTCAGGATGTGGATGCCGAGGTGTCAGAGGTGCGGATCACAACCTAGCCAGCCCACGACCCTGTTTGCGGGAGGTCACAGGCCGCGCCAGATGCATTTTTTATTTCATTGTTGCGATGATTGGATAAAATCCCTCCAATTTTAATGAAGACAGGAACAGATTCATGATCATTCAATCGACACGCCCCGTGACGAGTATTGTCCAGAACAAGCGCAACATCGAAGCACTGGCCGACGGCAACACCGTCACGCTTGATGCTGCCGCGGACGTCGATGCGGAAGCGCAGGCGGTTTTTGAGAACTATCAGGAACTGGACGACGCACAGAAGGAATTTGCCCGGAAGGTCGTTGAAAAGACCGATTTCAAACTGGGCGAGAAGGAGAGTTCAGAGTTTGTCACCGCCTTCATGTCCGGGCTCGGCGGGGCGGGCATCGCTGCGGTGTCGGGACGATCTGATCTGGTGTCCCTTGTCGGCGGGTTTGCCGTGGGCGCCGCGGCAGGCTGGGGGGGTCACAAGGTCGGAACTGCAGTTTGGTCCAAGATCGATACCGTCGAGTTGGAAGTCTTCGTCGAAAGCAAGAACGGCGGGTTGCCGTCCGTCAAGGGGACGATGAAAGCGTCTTCTTAGAATTCAGACCGGGAGTGCTCCGGGCCTACGGGCCCGCGCTTCAGGATCGCGTGCTTCTGAAATTCGTGCATATGACCGTGCAGCTGCGGCATACCGTATCGTGCACCGGCCAATAAAAAAAGCCGCCGCTCAACGGGTGAGCGGCGGCTTTTTGTCACCCATGGATCAGCTCTGAGGGCCGACCGACGCGAGATAGGCCGCGACGTCCTCGCCACCTGTCTTCAGCTTGAAGGCCATGCGCGATTTCGCTTTGGAATCATCAAGATAGGTGCGCAAGAATGCGCGCGGATCCGTAGTATATTCGGCCAGGGTTGTCTCGTCCCAGACGAGACCGGCCTCACCGGCGGCAACCAGATCATCACCATAGCGGAAGTCCGCCGTGCCAGCTTGACGGCCGATAATACCATAGAGGTTCGGGCCGGTTTTGCCGCCCTTCACAATCACTTCGCCGGCATCCGTCTCGATCATGTGGCAGGATTTGCACTTGTTGAACGTCTTCTCACCGGCGGCGGCGTCACCTGTCGAATGGCCATCGGCAAAGGCGGGTGCGGCGAAGCCGAGGGCGAGAATGGCTGCAAAGGTACGTGTCATCGTTATCTCCTAAGTTGCTCGCGGTACAACGTAGGAGATATCTATCAGAGTCAACAGTCACAATGTCGCGCGTTCAGGCCACTGCGTGGGAGATCGCGCATTGTTTCCAAAGCTCTTTCAGTGCCAGCACCAGCTTTTCGATATCCTCCGTGCTGTGCAGCGGGGAGGGTGTGAACCGCAGCCGTTCCGTGCCCTTGGGGACGGTCGGATAATTGATCGGCTGCACGTAGATCCCGTATTGCTGCATCAGGTAGTCGGCGATCATCCGGCATTTCACCGGGTCCTTGATCATCACCGGGATGATGTGGCTGGGGTTGTCCATATGCGGGATCCCTTCCATGTCCAGCCGTTTGCGCAGGTACGCCACGCGTTCGCGCTGCAGCTTGCGTTCCTGGTCGGACTGCTTGAGGTGCCGGATCGAGGTTTGCGCCGCCGCCGCCACAGCCGGGGGCAGGGCGGTCGTGAAGATAAATCCGGAGGCGAAGGACCGGATAAAGTCGCATAAGGCCTCAGAGCCCGTAATATAGCCGCCCACGACGCCATAGGCCTTGCCCAGGGTGCCTTCGATCAGGGTGATGCGGTCGGCAAGGCCCTCGCGTTCCGAAATGCCACCGCCGCGCGGCCCGTAGAGGCCCACGGCATGCACCTCGTCCAGATAGGTCATCGCGCCATGTTTCTCGGCGACCTCCACGATTTCCTGCATCGGGCAGATGTCGCCGTCCATCGAATAGACGCTCTCAAAGGCCACGATCTTCGGCGCATTGGCGGGCAGGGCGGTCAGCTTGCGGTCGAGGTCTTCGGGGTCGTTATGCCGCCACAGCACCTTGTTGGCGCGGGAATGCCGGATGCCTTCGATCATCGAGGCGTGGTTCAGCTCATCGCTGAGGATAACGCAGTCTGGGATGCGCGCGCCCAGCGTGCTCAGCGCCGCCCAGTTCGACACATAGCCCGAGGTAAAGAGCAGTGCCTCCTCCTTGCCATGCAGATCGGCCAGTTCCGCCTCCAACAGCTTGTGATTGTGGTTGGTGCCGGAGATGTTGCGCGTGCCGCCCGCGCCCGCGCCGCAATTGTCGATAGCTTCTTTCATCGCATTGATCACCGAGGGGTGCTGCCCCATGCCCAGGTAGTCGTTCGAGCACCAGACCGTCACCTCATTGGGGCTCTCCGCGTCATGGCATTTCGCGGTCGGAAACGACCCCGCCTTGCGTTCCAGTTCCGCGAAGATGCGGTAGTTGCCATCGTTCTTGAGCTCATCGAGCTGTGTCTGGAACAGTGCATCAAAGTCCATGATGTCCCCCCTTGATTTTAGCTGTCGGTAGTCTTTGTGTCGTGCGTTTGGTTTTGGTCGGTGTGTCGGTCGGTATCATCCAGCGCCAGAGCTTTTCGTCCGGGATCGGCAACACCATCATCCAGTGCTCGAAAAGCGCCAAGGCGGTGATGGCGGTCAGCAGGGTAAACCCCGCCACCGCTCCGGCGGTATCGGCGGCATGGAGCCGTTCGAGCCAGCAGGCGGCGGCAAAGGTCAGCGCCGTGATCGAGACCGGAAAGAACCAGTTCATGGCGCGGTGCCGGAAGTGGCTGGGCAAATGCGACAGGGCTTGCGGCAGGAATTCGATGTTGATCTTGGGCACGCCGAAAAAGAGGTTCAGCTTGGCTGAGAGACGCGCAAAGAACAGCACCGCAAAGGTCCAGGTGGTGAATTGGTTCGACGCGGCGAGGTTCCAGTCGATCAGCACCATGGCAATGAGCGTCGCAACCAGCAGCATCTCGTGATAGGCCAGCGTGCCCCAGGCGCGAATGAACCGCTCCCATTCCGGCACGTCTTCGGGCAGTTTGTGATTGTTGGGCCCGGTGATGATGCCGGTCAGGAAGGCCAGTTCGATCCAACCCCAAATGGCCAGCGCCGAAACAAAGCCGAGGTAGGCCCCAAAGGCGGAGGTGTCGTGCAGCGAGGCCCAGAAGCCCAGGCAACCGAGACCGAGGAAGGGCAGGCCTAGCAGCACCGCGCGTTTGCGGGCGGCAAACCCGCTCCGATCTGCGGACTTCACCACCCAGAGGATGGCGCCCGTGGAAAACCACCACAAAAACAGCGCAAAAAGGGCAGGCGTCCAGAGGCTCACGGGTCACGTCTCCCGCAAGGGAGACCGGGCGCGCAGGGCCTCGTATGGCCCCAGCGCCCGCGCCCCGTTGGGGCGCCACCGGTTATGCCGTGCCCCTGTCTCAATAGGCTGGCTCCAACCGGGTGGAGGCCGGCACCTGATGCTTGTTCGCGGGGATCGTGATCAGCGAAATGAACGCCGCCGCCGCTCGCGCTTGCGCGCCAAGCTTGGCAAAGAAACGACCCTCTTCCGTGGCTTTGGCGAGATCCGCATTGGCCTTCTGCAGCTTCTCCAGCGTCGGCTGCCAGCGCGGATGCTCGATGTCCAGCGTGATCGGAAAGATCTGCTCGCTGAGCTTCGAGGTCTTGGTAAAGACCTCATGCGCGTACCAGTCCGGATCGACGCCCAGAGCCTCGTGAAACGCCGGGCGCTGGTGGTCGCGGACATACATCGTGGCGTAGACCGCCGTCAGGAAGAACTTGATCCAGTAGACGTTGAATCCGGAGGTCAGCTTGGGGTCGGTTTTCATCAGCAAGGCAAAGGCTTCGCCGTGGCTGAACTCATCATTGCACCACTCGTGGAACCACTTGAAGATCGGATGGAAGCGATGTTCAGGATGTGCCTCCAGATGCCGGAAGATGGTGATGTAACGCGCATAACCGATCTTCTCACTGAGGTAGGTGGCATAGTAGATGAACTTGGGCCGGAAGTAGGTGTATTTCTTCTTCTGCGTCAGAAAGCCAAGGTTCACCGCCACACCCGCTTCGCGCAGCGCGTCGTTGATGAACCCCGCATGCCGCGCCTCATCCCGCGCCATCAGTTGAAAGAGCTGGGTGATGTCCTTGTTGGCACCCCGGCGTTTCATTTCCTTGTAAAGCACGCAGCCCGAAAACTCGGCGGTGCAGGAGCTGATCAGGAAGTCGATGAACTCCTTCTTCAGACCGGGCTCCATGTTCTCCCAATCCACGTGGTCCCAGTCTTCGGTCTTGCGGAAATGGCCCTTGTTGGGGTCGGACACCATCTGGTCGATCAGCTTGTCCCAGTCCTCGCGGACGGAACTGACATCAATCGCATCCAGCTCATCGAAATCGGTGGTGTAAAAGCGCGGCGTCAAAAGCGTGTTGCTCATCGCCACTTCGGTGGCGGATTTGCTGTCGAACTTGGCCTGTTCCTCCTGAATGGCGAGGCCTTCCTCGACCGTGGTGGCATCAGCGGTGTGTTTGGCCGTCTTCGGTGCCACATCAGAGGCACGGGGGGTCTGGACGTTCATAGCGTGACCTCCTCGGAGAAGGAAAATTCACAGAGCTCCATCACTTCGAAATCGCCCGTCAGGCGGGTCCAGAGCTGTTCGAGCTTGCTGGCGCGGATGATCGTGGCCTCGCGCTTCTCGGTGACGATCTCACCGAAAGGGGCCATGATCTCGTCGCCATGCACCTTTACCTCGTCGCCGGGGTAGATCACGGCGCCGTTGTCAAAGCGCACATGCGCATGCAGGCTCTCGAACTTGTGGCTGATTTCGACCGTGCAGGGGGCACGTTCAAAGTCTTTCGTCAGTAGTCCCATAGGTGGCTTCCTCCTAAGGTTCAGGGTTGGTCCAGCAATCTGGCGAAGATGCGGGAGTTGGATGCGCCAAAGCCCATGAGCTCGGCGGACCATCCGGTGGCGGGGTCATAGAGCGACAGGCGGTTGCCTGCGCGCAATTGCAAAAGGACGGGGGTGGCGGGGTCGATGCCCTGCAGACCACGGTTGCGGGCCAGAACGCGCTCGACGCCCGCAACAAATCCGCCCTTGTCAGAGGGGAAATCGGCGATCAGCGTGCCGTTGGTATCAAAGACCCGCGCAGCGCCCGAGGCATCCCCAGTCAGGATGATCGCGCGCTCCGCGATGATCGGGGCAACGGGGGGCGTGTTCTGCACCGGGCGTCCGGTGAGTGTGGCGAGGCTCACGATCACCAGCACGCAGGCGACCAGCCCGAACATGATGCGCACAAGGATGCGGGGCACCAGCTCTTCGGGCTTGGCATGGATGCGGGGGTGGGTGCGGGTGCTCATATCCGCTTACTCCGCCGCAACGGCTGTGCGGGGCAGGGCGCGGCTCACCTGCGGTACAGATACGCGCGCCTCGGCGGCCTCGGCCAGCAGGCGGGCGACCTTCTCCGCCTCGGGGATGCAGCGCAGCGCGGGCTGCGTATGTTTGATGTGCCAGGGGCGGACATGCGGCCAACAGACCAGATAGCTCAGCCTGGTCTCGCCGATGGTCTCCAGCGCGATGGTGCCGGTGCCACCCTTGCGCAGATCCAGCATGGCGTTGCCGACTTGCGTGTAGGGCAGGTTGAGCGTGATGGTGAGCGCGGCGCCAATCCGCATCACGACGCGGGCGTCAGTTACCGTGTAAACGGCGGCCCGCGCCTGCACATAGGCCACCAGCATCAGCAGCCCGCAGACCACCAGACCCAGCAGGACAAAGGGCACCGCCGATCCGATCGCCCGGCCCAGCGGCATCAGGTCGACACCGGAGAGAAATCGCCAGATCGCAAGCAGGGCAAAATAGCCCGCCACCCATTTCAGGCTGAGCGCCTCGATGCTGAGTCGCCACCAGTCGGGGCGGCCCTGCCAGAGGATCTGCTCTCCTCTGGGCGGCTCCTCGGGCAGCCCTTCCACGGGCTCGATCTCGAAATCATCATGGGACATGGCGAGTATCTCCATTTGCGGGTTGATGCGCGCGGGCCCTTGGCCACCCGCGCGCAGGTGGTCAGAGTTTCGGTTCGGCGCGGTTCCCGGCAAAGAGCTTGCCGCCGCCGTAGTAGCCCGAGATCTTGTCTTCCTCGAGCAGGGTCACCTGGCGCGGGCTGGCGATGGTGGGCACGGTGGCGAAATGCTTGCCGTGCAGGGCATGCACGCTCACGCGGTTCGACCGGATGCGGGCGAAGGTGATCGGCAGCAGGCGGTTGCCAGCGCCCCATTTGGCATCGAGCTCCAGCTCCAGATAGCGCACCAGTTGTTCCGGCTCGTCCAGCCACATGTCCACGATCTTGCCAACGATCTCGCCGTCTCCGGCGACAACGGGCAACCCGCGCGGGTCACGGCCTGCAGCGACATGGAAGCCTTCGGCACCGGACATCGGCACGATTTTCGGGTGCCCATGGCCGTCCAGTTCCGGCGCATCGCGGCGCGGGGCCCAGCTGGCGGGTCCAACCCCGTCCAGCATCGGATCACCCGTCGGCTCCAGCGGATAGCCATTGCCCGGCCCGACCCGTTTCAGCGCGATATCCGCCCGCTCCGGCGTCTGACCGCTCGGTACGGTGACCTCGCCGCGCCCGTGCGGCAGTTTGAAGGTCTTGTCCTCGGGCAGGGGCCACATGCTGGGGTTGGACGACTTGTTGCCCTCGTCATCTTCCAGCGGATAGCCCTCGCGCATGTTCTCACGCTGAATCCAGATGATCAGGATCGCGAAGAACACGTAAAAGAGCCAGAGCGAAAGGCTCGCCAGATCGAATTCGCCAAAGAATGTTCCAGTCATAGTGTTTCCTCCTGAAACGGGGTCATGTCGGGAAATCGGCCAGGCCCATGGGCCGGGTGCCGCTCTCCGTCGGGGTGAGGGGGCCGCTTTGGCGCACGAGCGGTCCCAGGATCACGAGCGTGGCAAACAAGAGGCCAATCTCGGTGTGGTAGACAAATGAATATCCGGTGGCGGGGCTATTCAGCACCTCGCCCAGCTGGCCGGAGGTGGTCGCGTGGTCCACCCAGTCGCGCAGGCCCCCGCCAATGGCGATGGAGACGCCCGCCGCCGTGGCCTGCGCCGCGCCCCAGGCCCCGAGGGCAAGACCGCGGCCCGCCTTGCCGGTCGCGGGCATGGTCATGGCGGCGGTCAGCGTGGCCACAGCGAAAAGCCCGCCGCCAAAGCCGATGACGCCCGCCCCTGCAAAGAACAGGGCGTTTGAATTCATCGGCGCGGCAAAGATCACCATGGAGAAGGCCCAGATGCCCGCCACGATCCCGGCGCCCGCCAAGCGGTAGGGGTTGGAGCCACCTGACAGCCGCCGCCCGGCCAGCGCAAACCCGATCAGCGCGCCTGCGGCCCAGAGGGCGGTGAGCAAGGTGGTGGCCGAGACGGACAGCCCCAGAATTTCGCCACCGTAGGGCTCCAGCAGCACGTCTTGCATGTTGAAGGCCATGGTGCCGACAAAGACGCAGGCCAGAAGCCGTCCGGCGCGCCCGCCCGTCATGAAATCGCGCCATGCCTCCGAGAAGGCCGGGCGCGGTTCTGCGCGCTCCGCGCGGCTCATCGGGCGCACATGTTCTTGTTTCCAAAGGGCAATCAGCACCAGCGCGATGCCCACGACGGCCGCACCCTGCACCACGCGGATCAGTTTCAGCGCGGTGAAATCAGTGAGCAGCACGCCCATGATCACCGCTGAAATTCCCATGCCCACCAGGAACATGACATAGAGCAGCGCCACCACCCGGGGGCGGGTTTCATCCGTGGCCCGGTCCGAGGCCAGCGCCAGCCCGGCGGTTTGCGTCATATGCATGCCAAGGCCGGTCATCAGGAAGGCAAGCGCGGCCAGCACCTCACCCGCAAAGGGAATATCGTGCACCACATCGCCGCCCAGCACCAAAAGCGCGAAAGGCATCACCGCCAGCCCGCCAAACTGCCACAGCGACCCGAACCAGATGTAGGGGATGCGTTTCCAGCCAATCGCGGATTTATGCGTATCCGACCGGAACCCCAGCAGGGCCCGGAAGGGTGCGATCAGCACCGGCAGGGCGATCATCAGCGCCACGATCATCGCGGGTACGCTGAGCTCCACGATCATCACCCGGTTGAGCGTGCCCAGCAGCAGTACCGACGCCATCCCCACCGAGACCTGAAACAGCGACAGACGCAAAAGCTGCCCCATCGGCAGATCGGCACTGGCCGCATCGGCAAAGGGCATGGCCTTGAGCGAGAGGGACTGCAGAGGCGACGTCATGTCCGCACCTCCATCGCCTGGGAGATGTAGAAACCGGAGGAGATACGCTCCACCGGGCGGATCATGCCGCTGACCCCTTCCGCGCGGGCGGCCCGTGCCAGCGGTTGATGCGCATGCGGGATCATGACCGGGCTGCGGTCCGACCGGGGAAACAGCTTGCCCGCATACCACATCGCCATCAGCAGGCGCGTGCGCGGGGCGACGGTGAACACAATCGTGCGGTCCGTCCGCTTTTCCAGCCCGGCCAGCGCTGTGCCGATGTCCTGTGCAGTGTAGTAGATCAGGCTGTCCATCGCGATCACATGGTCGAAACGGCCCAGGGCCGTGTCCAGCATGTCGCCGGAGGTGAAGGTGACCTGCTTGCGATACTCTTCCGGCAGGCGCAGCTCTGCGATATCCACAAGCTGCGGTGATATATCAATCGCCAGCACCTCGGCTCCGCGTGCCGCGAGTTCCGCCGTCATCTGCCCGGCACCACAGCCAGCATCCAACACACGGTGCCCGGTCAGGTCGGCGGGCAGACGGCTCAGCATCAGCGCCCGCATCCGGTCGCGCCCGGCCCGGACCGTCTCGCGAATTCGAGACACAGGCGCATCCGAGGTCAGCCGTTCCCATGTCTTGGTCGCAGTCTTGTCGAAATAGGTCTCGACCCGCCCCAGGGTCGCATCATACCCGGACCGCGTCTGCAACGCGGCCTCAGGCACAGCGGCCGGTGGGGTGAAAGGGGCGACATCCCGCATCAATCAAATCCCAAAAGTTCAAAAATATCGCGGTCCGGCAGCGGGGCAGGGGCCAGCGGCTCCGTGCCGTTCCACAGCGTTTCGGCAAGGCGGATGTATTCCTTGCGCACCTGCACGATCTCTTCATCATCCGGCATCTCGAAGAGCGTCTTTTTCTTCAGCCGCGACCGGCGAATGGCGTCCAGATCCGGCATATGCGCGATCCGGTTGAACCCCACGGTCTTGCAATACCGATCCACCTCATCGGTCTCGCGGCTGCGGTTGGCCACACATCCCGCCAGCCGCACCTTGTAATTGGCCGATTTCGCCTGCACGGCGGCAATGATCCGGTTCATCGCATAGATGCTGTCGAAATCATTCGCGGTGACGATCAACGCCCGGTCCGCATGTTGCAAAGGCGCTGCAAACCCGCCGCAGACCACATCGCCCAGCACGTCAAAGATCACCACGTCCGTGTCTTCCAGCAGATGATGCTGTTTCAACAGCTTCACGGTCTGGCCAACCACATAACCGCCACACCCGGTACCTGCGGGGGGGCCGCCGGCCTCGACGCATTTCACACCGTTGAAGCCGTCAAAAACAAAATCCTCCGCCCGCAGCTCCTCGGGGTGGAAATCCACCTCCTTCAGAATATCAATGACCGTGGGCACGAGGCTGCCGGTCAACGTAAACGTGCTGTCATGCTTCGGGTCACAGCCGATCTGCAATACTCGCTTGTCCAGCATGGAAAACGCCGCTGATAGGTTCGACGAGGTGGTCGACTTCCCGATCCCGCCCTTGCCATAAACGGAAAACACCTTGGCGCCCTCGATCTTGGCACTTTCATCCTGATGCACCTGCACCGAGCCTTCGCCGTCCTGACCCCGCAACAAGGGGGGTGTCCTGTCGAGTGGACTCATGTCACACGTCCTTTCAAAGGGGCGCACTCCCCTTCATTGTTCCAAAAATATGTCCGCCGGAGGCATCCTAGGTCGATGTCGGAGATCCGGATCATTGTGCTGCGATCCCTTCCAACTGGTCTTCAAGCGCATCTGCCGCATCCTGCAGCGCGGCCAATGTGTCCGCATCAGGCGACCAGTAGTTGCGATCATTGGCCTCCAGCAAACGGTTCGCCATGCGGCTGGAAGCGGTGGGGTTCAGATCGGCCAGGCGCTGGCGCATTTCGGCGTCCAGCACAAAAGTTTCGGAAATGCGCTGGTACACCCAGTCATCGACTTGCCCGGTGGTCGCCGACCAGCCCAATGTATTGGTCACATGCGCCTCGATCTGGCGTACCCCTTCGGGCCCGTGTTTCAGCAGACCCTCAAAAAACTTCGGGTTCAGACTGCGGGCGCGGGTCTCCAGCGCCACTTGATCCTTCAGCGTGCGGACCTTGCCCGCCCCGCGCGTTTGATCGCCGATATAGATCGCGGCATCCGATCCCTTGGCCCGCTTCACCGCCCGGGCGATGCCGCCCAGCGTGTCGAAATAGTGATCCACCGTCGTCACGCCCAGCTCAACGGATTCAAGGTTCTGATAGGCCACATCGACCTCGGCGAGCGTGGCCTGCAGCAGCGCCGCATTGGCAGCGGCCTTGCCGTCAGTGCCATAAGCAAAGCTCTTCCGGGCCTCATAGGCGTCGGCCAGCTCGTCTTCATCGCCAAAGGCGGAACTGTCCACCAGCCCGTTCACATTCGATCCATACGCCCCTTCGGCATTGGAAAAGACGCGCAACGCGGCTTCTTCCATGGCGCAGCCGGTCTTCTCGGCATAGGCCAGCGCGTGGGCGCGGATGTAGTTCTGCTCCAGCGGCTCCTCGGCTTTGGCACATTTCAGCGCCGCCTCGGCCAGCATCCGGGTTTGCAGCGGCAGCAAATCACGGAAGATACCCGAAAGGGTCATGATCACGTCGATGCGCGGGCGACCGAGGTCCTCCAGAGGGATCAGATCCGCCCCGGAAATCCGCCCGAAACTGTCAAAGCGCGGCGCACAGCCCATCAAGGCCAAAGCCTGCGCGATGGGCCCGCCGTCGGATTTGATGTTGTCGCTGCCCCAAAGCACCAGCGCCACGGTGCGCGGCAGAGTTTCATGCGTATCCAGCAGCAGTTGCGCCTGTTTCGCCCCGTCCTGACAGGCAAAGGCCGTGGGCATCCGGAAGGGGTCGAAGGCGTGGATGTTCCGCCCGGTCGGCAGAATCTCGGGTGAGCGGATCAGATCGCCACCCGCCACAGGCGCGGTGAAATGCCCCGCAAGGGCGGCCATCAGCGCGTCAAGTTCCGTTTCCTGTTGCAGCAGGTGATCAATGCGGGCCCGGGTCTCATTGTCCACATCCGGCAGGATGCGCAGATACTCCGCCCGCTCGGCATCGCTCAGCGGCTGGCCGACGACATGCAGACCTTCGGGGATCAGCGCGTCTTCGGTCTCGAGCAGCTTGATCCAAAGCTTTTCGGCAGGCACCCCGGCCATATCAACTGCCGCTGCCTGTTCGTCAATCAGCGCCTCAAGCTCTGCCCGTTCGGGCGCCGCAGGGTCGGTGCCACGCCAGCGGGTCAGGCTGTCTTTCAGTTCGGCCAGCCCCTTGTAGAGCCCGGCGGTCGCCAGGGGTGGGGTCAAATGGCTGACAGTGACGGCATTGCTGCGCCGCTTGGCCAGTGTCGCCTCAGACGGGTTGTTGGCGGCATAAAGATACACATTCGGCATATCGCCGATCAGACGGTCCGGCCAATCCGCACCGCAAGGCCCGGCCTGCTTGCCGGGCATGAACTCCAGCGCGCCATGCATTCCGAAATGCAGCAACACGTCGGCTTTCAGCGTGTTCTTGAGCCACAGATAGAAGGTTGTGAAGGCGTGTGTGGGGGCAAAGCCACGCTCAAAGAGCAGGCGCATCGGGTCGCCCTCATAGCCGAAACCCGGTTGCAGCCCGACAAAGACCTTGCCGAATTGCGCACCCAGGACGAAGACCCCGCGCCCGTCCGATTGGACGCGGCCCGGGGCCGGCCCCCACTGCGCCTCGATCTCGCTGAGCCACGGGGTGTTCGCGACGATCTCGTCCGCGCTGACATGCGCCGCAACATTGGCCTCTTGCCCATACTGCTGCGCGGTGCCGTGCAGGACCGCGGCACGCAGGGCGTCGACATTATCGGGGAGTTCGACGTCATATCCTTCAGCTTTCATGCGCCGCAAGGTGTTGAAAAGGCTTTCGAAAACACTGAGATAGGCTGCTGTACCGGCAGCGCCTGCATTCGGCGGGAAGCCAAAGAGCACAATGCCGACGGTCCGGTCAAAGGTAGCTGATGTCCGCAGCCGTGCCTGCCGTTCGGTTCGCGCGACCAGCGCCTCGATCCGCTCGGGGCAGGGGGCCATGGCCTTGCCCTGATGCGCCGCGCTGCAGGTCCGCGCACAGCCAGCGCAGCCCCTCTCGCCATGGCGTCCGGCAAAGACCGTGGGTGTTGTGGCGCCATCAAGCTCGGGCAGGGCGATCAGCATCGTGGTCTCGATCGGCCCCAGTCCCTGCGCCGAGGCGGACCATTGGTCGAGCGTCTGGAACTCCAGCGGATGGGCCGCAATATAGGGCACGTCGAGCGCGTTCAGCACCTGGATGGCTGCGGCATTGTCATTGTAGGCTGGCCCGCCGACCAGCGAAAACCCGGTCAGCGAGACCAATGCGTCGATCTTGACGTCTTCGCCATCGCGGAAATAGGCATCGATGGCCGGTCGCCCGTCCAGCCCGCCCGCAAATCCCGCGAGCACGCGGACGCCGCGCGCCTCGAAGGCGCGGATCACCGCGTCGTAATGCGCGGTATCGGACGAGAGCACGTAGGAGCGCATCATCAGCAGGCCCACGGTCATCCTGGCGCCCTTTGGCGCAGGCAGGCTGGCGGCATCTGTGGTGATCCGGCCCGGCAGATCGGGGTGATAAAGACCGGCATCCGGGTATTCGATGGGGGCTGCGGCCTCGGGGGCCTGCGTCCAGCCGGTATTGGTTGCATAGCGGTTGACCAGGAACCGCACCATCGCTTCGACATTGTCGTCCGACCCGCCCAGCCAGTACTGCATGGTCAGGAACCAGGCACGCAGATCCTGGCTCTTGCCGGGGATGAATTTGAGGATCTTGGGCAGGCGGCGCAGCAGCGTCATCTTCTGCGCCCCGGACGAGCTTGAGGGTTTTGACGACCCGCGCAGGCGCTTCATCAGCTTCATCGTGCCTGATTGCGGCGCCATCATGTCGAGCGCGCCCATGCGGGTCAGCTTCACGATGGCCGCATCGGCGATCACGCCGACCATCGCATCACAATGATCACGGCGGGCCTGCAGGGCGGGCAGGATGCGCAAGATATGTTCTTCGAGGAACAGCAGATTGGCGACGACAATGTCGCCGGTCTCCACCGCCGCCTGTGCGGCCTCGAAAGCGCCGGGCGTCTCACCCCATTCGGCGGCGGCGTGCACCGAGACGGAAAGGCCGGGGTAGTCGAGGCTCAGCCGGTCCATTGCGCGCAGGGCGGGGCCAGCCGCGTGGCTGTCCAGCGTTAGGATCACGACGCGGTAACCAGGCAGACGCCCGTTTATGCCCCGGTCATCGCGCATAATGGGCCTTGGCCTCGTAAAGCGTGTCGATGCCGATCTCGGAAACGCCGCGTTCGGTTGCGAAGGTTTCGGTATTGCGCCTTGCCTTGCCGCGCACAAAGAAGGGGATTTTTTTCAACTCGCGTTCGGCGTCGTCGAGCCAGATGACATCCGC
This sequence comes from Roseobacter sp. MH60115, assembly GCF_015644665.1. GTDB lineage: Bacteria > Pseudomonadota > Alphaproteobacteria > Rhodobacterales > Rhodobacteraceae > Roseobacter. The sequence continues at coordinate 34,292 of NZ_JADOBQ010000007.1, read as the reverse complement.
GCCCTGCTTCTTCTGGCTTGAAATATCCCGGGGGGAAAGCGCAGCTTGGGGGGCTGGCCCCCCTTCCATATCAGGTTTCGGCGCGTGACCGCCGTGGTGCGAAGGTCCTGCAGCATCATGGAACTCGAAATCGTCGCGGAACATGTGCAAAAGATGTTCCTCCAGCCCCATGACCAGCGGGTGCACCCAGGTGTCGAAGATCACATTTGCGCCTTCGATCCCCATCTGGGGAGAGTAGCGCGCAGGGAAATCCTGCACATGCACCGGCGCGGAGATGACGGCGCAGGGAATGCCAAGCCGCTTGCCGATGTGACGTTCCATCTGCGTGCCGAGGATCATCTCGGGCTGCAGCGCTTCGATCACGCGTTCGACTTCTAGATAATCATCGGTGATCAGCGCCTCGACGCCGTAGTCCTTGGCCAGCGCCCGGATGGGCCGCGCCATTTCGCGGTTGTAGCAGCCCAGGCCCACCACCTCGAAGCCCATCTCGTCCCGCGCGATGCGGGCGGCGGCGGCCACATGGGTGCCGTCGCCAAAGAGAAAGACACGCTTACCGGTAAGATACGTACTGTCGACGGATTTCGAATACCACGGCAGGCGCAGGCGGCTGTCATCCAGATAGGGTTTCACGCCGGTGATTTCGGCCACTTCCTTGACGAAATCGCGGGTGGCACCGACGCCGATGGGCACGACCTTGGTGTAGGGCTGATTGAGCTCCCGTTCCATCCAGCGCGCGGCGGAGTCGGCGGTCTCGGGGTACATCAGAACATTGAAATGCGCAGCGCCCATGCGGGCGATGTCAGCGGGACGTGCGCTCATCGGGGCTACAACGTTCACGCTGATGCCCATATCCGACAGCAGCGAGGTCATCTCGGTGATGTCGTCGCGATGGCGAAAGCCGAGCGCGGTCGGGCCGATCAGATTGCAGCTGATCTGGGCGGTACGTTCCATAGGCTTTGCCAGCCTGCGCACGATCTGGAAGAAGGTTTCATCCGCGCCAAAGTTCTCTTTGCGCTGGTAGCTTGGCAGTTCCAAAGGGATCACCGGCACGGGGATATCCATCGTTTCGGCCATGCCGCCGGGGTCGTCCTGGATGAGTTCAGCGGTGCAGGAGGCGCCGACGATCAGCGCTTCCGGTTGAAACCGTGCATAGGCGTCCTGCAGCGAACTCTTGAAAAGGTTGGCCGTGTCGGAGCCCAGATCTCGGGCCTGGAAGGTCGTGTAGGTGACCGGCGGGCGGTGGTCGCGACGTTCGATCATCGTGAAGAGCAGGTCCGCATAGGTGTCGCCCTGCGGCGCGTGCAGGACATAGTGCAGCCCGGTCATGCCCGTGGCGACGCGCATGGCACCAACGTGGGGCGGGCCCTCATATGTCCAGACGGTGAGCTTCATGGCTCGCGGTGCTTTTGCATATTTTTGGAACAATGAAGGCTCATTCGGCAGCCTCCAGTTTGAGCAGGGTGGCGCGGCGCAGCGGACGGGAGAAGAGGCCCGCGAGATCGCCCGCCTGTTCGTAGAAATGCACCGGGGTGAAGACCAACTCGATGGCCCATTTGGTGGCCAGACCGTCGGCCTCCAGCGGATTGGCGAGGCCAAGGCCGCAGACCGTGAGATCGGGGCGGGCGGTTCGGCACCGGTCGAGTTGCAGGTCGACATCCTGTCCTTCGGACAAGGTCGGGCCCTGGGCGAGCATATCCAGATCAGGGCCGACGATGCCCTTGTGAATGAAGGGCGCGCCGACTTCGATCGCCTCCATGCCGCATTCCCGGGTCAGGAAACGGGCCAATGGGATTTCCAACTGGCTGTCGGGAAAGAAGAAGATGGATTTGCCGCGCAGCGCTTCGGACGCCTGTGCGATGGCTTTGCGGGCGCGGGCGCGGGGCGCTGCGGTGACACGTTCGAAGGTTTCCGCGTCGATGTCGAATTCATCGGCGATGGCGCGCAGCCATGCGGTTGTGCCTTCCTCGCCAAAGGGGAAGGGGGCAGGCAGGTGGCGTGCTCCGCGCCGTTCGAGCGCCGCATGTGTATCGCCCAGGAACGGTTGTGTGAGGGCAAAGACCGTGTTGGTGCCGATCCCCAGATCGGTGTCGGACCGGGGGGCGGGCAGCACCTTGATCGGCTGGATCCCCATAGCAGACAGCAGGGCTACGGCTTGCTCCTCCACCACGTCGGGCAGGGCGCCCACCAGCAGGAGCTGTCGTTCATCGCAAACCGGCAGGACCGGGACCATGGAGGCGAGGCAGGCATCTTCGCCCTGGGTAAAGGTCGTTTCAATGCCCGAGCCGGAGAAATTCAGCACCCGGACCGAGGGGGCGTATTTTTCTGTCATGCGCTCGGCGGCGCGGCTGAGGTCGAGCTTGATCACCTCTGAGGGGCAGGAACCGACGAGGAACAGCTGTTTGATGTCGGTGCGGCGTGCCAGCAGCTGATCGACGACCTTGTCGAGCTCGGTCTGCGCGTCCGCGAGCCCTGCAAGGTCGGTCTCTTCGAGAATCGCCGTTCCAAACCGCGGTTCGGCAAAAATCATCACACCTGCCGCAGATTGCAGTAGATGCGCGCAGGTCCGGCTGCCGATGACGAGAAAAAAGGCATCCTGCATTTTGCGGTGCAGCCAAATGATGCCGGTCAGGCCGCAAAAGACCTCCCGCTGGCCGCGCTGTTTCAGAATCGGTTCGCTGCGGCAACCACCAGATGTCGGAAGGCGTGGGACCTCGGTCATGCGATGAGTTCCTGCGCTGGATTTTGGGAGGTCCGGGCCTGCAATCTTGCCGCCCGGAGCTTGAGCACGAACTGGGTCGCATTGATCACGTAGGCCGCATAGGCGGCCAGGGCCAGCAGCATCAGCGGGACCGGGGCCAGGGCTGCGGTAAACAGTGCCCAGAGGTAGGCCGTGTGAAGGGCGATGACGGCGAAGGAAAAGACGTCTTCCCAGAAGAACGCGGCCGCGAAAAGATACTGACCGAAAACGATTTTCTCCCAAATCGCACCGGTGATCATGATCAGGTACAAAAGGGCTGTTTTCAGCAGGATCGAGACCGTTGCAACTTCATACCCGAGGCCCGTCCAAAGATAGCGCAGGACGAGGACCAGAGAGATCAGAAAAACCATGAATTGAAGAGGTGCGAGAATGCCCTGGATCAAGGTCCATACGGTTTGGTCGCGGCGGGCGCGTTCTTCGGCAGTATAGAGCCCTGTTGGAGCGGATTTTCGAGCCTTGTGGCTGTCCATCTTGTGGATGACCTCCCTCGATTTATACCCTCAACGGTAGCGGCAATTCCGGAAAAGTGTCAACTGAAACTTACACCGTCAAATCTCGATATTTACACTGTGGATCGGCCCGTTCGTGCTGAAAATCAATGCAATGCCCAGTAACCTTTGGGGTATGAGCGCGCTGGGGCGCCCAGTTTTAGCGGTGGAGATAGGCAGAATCTGTCAATTTGATTTGACATTAAGGCGGCCACGGCAGAAGCTTGATGCAGTCAGCGACTCCACGCGGGCCTGTGTCCGTGGGCGATATGCCCGGAGTCGGCCAAGGTGGTGCCATGTCGCAGGATGATCAATCACAGACGCGTGGCCTTCAACGCAACCGACCGGAATATGCCGGGACACTTGCGACAAAGGTCATTTCCGTATTGCGCGACCGTCAGGTTGTGTGTCGCGACGGGGTGCGCCAGTTCGTGCTGGATCATCTGGTGCGCGCAATTCTATCGCGCACCGTTTTCGACGCCGGGTTGCTGCTGGACGAGATGCGCGGTCACCGGCTGAGCGTGGATGCGGTCATCGACCTCTATATCCCGCAAGCGGCTTGCGTTCTGGGTCAAAGCTGGGTCGATGATGACATCAGTTTTGCCGACGTAACGGTCGGGGCGCTGCGATTGCAATCGCTGTTGGGCGAGGCATCGCGCCAGACCCTGATCGACCTGCCGACCGATGAAACGCGTTTGCAGGTTCTGGTTGTTCTGCCGCAGGGCGAACAGCATTTCCTGGGCATAAACGTCGTCGCGGCACAACTGCGTCGCATGGGCTGCGAGGTCTCGGTATCCTTTGACGAGACGCTGGGCAGCCTCAGCGCCCGCGTCCTCAAGGAGCTTCCCGATCTCGTGATGATCTCTTGTGCGCGGCGTGAAACCCTTGAAACCGTCATGGAGACTGTGCAAGTAGTTCGGACGGCTACCAACACGGGTCCCATCATTGCGCTTGGCGGCGCCGTTCTGGACGAGGCCGATGATCTGAAGAAAGTGACGGGCGTAGATATCGTGACCAAGACTGCCAAAGACGCCGTTACCTTCTGTACCAAAAGCGGCCGGATGCCGAACAGGAAATGACAACCAGCGCCAATACGTTCTGGAGCAGTGGCGCTGTGCCGCTGATCGAGCCTGAATTCCTGAGCAGCATCCTGGGGGCGGCCTCGGATATTGCGCTGGTGGTCTCTTCCGAAGGGATCATCCTGTCGGTCGTGCTGAACACGCACAGCGAATCCTTCGGCAATCTCAAACATTGGGAAGGTCGGCCGGTTGTCCAGTTCCTGACCCGCGAGACGGCGCCGAAGTTCGAGGCAGCACATGCCGCCTATCTGGACGGAGAAGTGCCGACCAAGCCGCTTGAGCTGAACCACAGTGACAACGCGGTCTGGCAGTATCCGGTGCGCTATACGTTCCACCGGTTCGGTCAGGAGAACGCGGCCCTGTTGCTGGGCCGTGATCTGCGCCCCATCGCCGAGACGCAGCAGCAGCTGGTACAGGCGCAGATCGCGCTGGAGCAGGGGTATGAAGCGCGCCGCGAATTTGACGCGCGGTTCCGTATTCTGCTGGCCAACACCGATCAGGCAATTGCCTTCGTTTCGGTGCAGTCGGGCCGGGTGGATGACGCCAATGAAGCGGCGGCGTCTCTTCTGGGGCTGAAGCTGGACTCGCTAAAAGGCAGTGCCTTTGCGCAGCAATTCGCGGACCGTTCTACCGTAGAGCTGACCGAAAGCCTGGTGAATGCCACCCTGGCGGAAGAAGGCGGTAAGGTCACATTGCGCGCCCAGCGGGGCGGACGTGCGTTGACTGTGCGTCCCGTCATCTTCCGCGCGGGCGGTCAGCGTGTTCTGCTCTGCCGGATCGAGGAGCAGAACGAAAAGGTGAAATCTTCCGATGCGGCGGCCACACAAGCCCTGTCGCTTTTCCGGTCGGGCAGCGACGCGATGTTGTTCATGACCGGCAAGGGTGTGATCGTGTCGGTGAACGAGAGCTTTCTCAATATCATAGGGGCCGCGCATCTGTCGGATGTCGTCGGACGCAGTTTTGCGGATTTCCTGGGGCGCGGACAGATCGATCTGGGTGTCCTGACGGACCAGCCTCAGCGGTCCGGGCAGATGCGTATCTACGCCACCAAACTGATCAACGAACTGGGTACACGGCTTTCGGTCGAGATCTCCGCGTCACATCTGGAAGAGACGGGTGAGGCCGTGATCGGCTGTGTCATTCGCGACGTGAGCCATGTGGAGGCCGGGCGCCAGCCCATGGGTGGCGGGTCTGCGCAGATGCCCGCAGAGCCTGCGCGCAATGTGATGGAGCTGGTGGGCTCCGCTTCGCTCAAGGACATCGTGGCCGAGACGACGGATGTCGTTGAAAAAATGTGTATCGAGACCGCGGTCGAATTGACCAGCAACAACCGTGTAGCGGCGGCGGAAATGCTGGGCCTGTCGCGCCAGAGCCTCTACGTGAAGCTGCGGAAATACGGTCTGCTCAGCAAGAACAGCTGAGCAACAACTCTCCCACCTTGTTCCTCTTGCGCCGACTCAAAGTGTCAGCCATAGTTTACACATGTCTGTCACTCAGGTCATACAGTCGCGCCGTTTTCCTGACCCTGCAGCGACGCTGCGATTGATCAAACCCATCACGTGGTTCCCGCCGATGTGGGCCTACCTGTGCGGGGTGATCTCCTCTGGCGCCTCACCGTCCGGGCAATGGTGGCTGGTAATCCTTGGGGTGATCCTCGCGGGCCCGATTGTCTGTGGTATGAGCCAGGCGGCGAACGACTGGTGCGACCGCCATGTCGACGCCATCAACGAGCCTGACCGGCCGATCCCCTCGGGACGCATTCCGGGCCGCTGGGGCTTGTGGATCGCGCTGGCGATGTCGGTGCTGTCCCTGATCGTGGGCTGGCAGTTCGGTCCCTGGGGGTTTGGGGCCACCATCGTCGGCGTGCTTGCGGCCTGGGCCTATTCGGCTGAGCCGGTGCGGTTGAAGCGTTCCGGTATCCTGGGGCCGGGGCTGGTGGGCCTGAGCTACGAAACCCTGCCCTGGTTCACCGGTGCCGCCATTCTGAGCGCGGGGGCGCCGAGCCTTCATGTCATCAGCGTGGCCCTGCTCTATGGTATCGGGGCGCATGGGATCATGACGCTGAACGATTTCAAGGCGCTGGAAGGGGACCGGCAAACCGGGGTTAACTCCCTGCCTGTAACCCTTGGGCCCGAACGCGCGGCCAACGTCGCCTGCACCGTGATGGCGGTGCCGCAGATGGTGGTGATTGCCTTGCTGTTCCTCTGGGACAAACCGCTGCATGCGCTCGGTGTCGCCGCCGTGTTGGGCGTGCAATTCTGGGCGATGACCGTGATGTTCAAGGATCCCAAGGCCAAGGCGCCTTGGTACAACGGCACTGGTGTTCTGCTCTATGTCAGCGGCATGATGATCACCGCTTTTGCGGTCCGGGGCCTGTCATGAGGCTGAGCTGGCTTTCCATCGTGCGGTTGGGTCTGGTGCAGATGTGTCTGGGCGCGATTGTTGTGCTCACCACCTCGACCCTGAACCGCCTGATGGTGGTGGAACTGGCCTTGCCTGCGGTGATGCCGGGCCTCTTGGTCGCCTTGCACTACGGCATTCAGATCACGCGCCCGAACTGGGGGTTTCTGTCAGACACAGGTGGCAACCGGACCCGGTGGATCATCCTCGGGATGGCGGCCCTGGCGGCCGGTGCCATGCTCGCCGCATATGGGGTTGTTGTGCTGGAGGCGCAGTTTGCCCTGGGGCTGGTGCTGTCGATCCTCGCCTATGCGTTGATTGGTCTCGGCGTCGGGGCCTCGGGCACGTCTCTCTTGGCTCTGCTTGCAACAGCCACCGCGCCCACCCGGCGCGCCGCGGCGGCAACGATCACATGGCTGATGATGATCGCAGGGATCGCGGTGACCGCTGGCGTTGTGGGCGCGCAGCTTGATCCCTATTCCGCCGGGCTGCTGTTGCGGATCGTGGCCTGCGTCACCGGGGGCGCCTTTGTCCTGACGTGCCTGGCTGTCTGGGGCGTCGAAGCCCGTGTGGATGCCGCCCCCGAAGCGGCACATGTGCCCTTCCGGGAAGGGCTGGCGGAGATCTGGGCGGAGCGTAAGGCGCGCAATTTCACCTTCTTCGTCTTCCTGTCGATGACGGCCTATTTCATGCAGGAGCTGATCCTGGAACCCTATGCGGGTCTGGTTTTCGACTACAGCCCCGGTCAGTCAACCACGCTGTCCGGTGCGCAAAACGGCGGCGTGTTTCTGGGTATGGTGGTCGTGGGCGTCATGGCCACAGGGTTCAAGCTGGGCAGCCTGCGCACCTGGGTGATCGGCGGCTGCCTTGGATCGGCAGCAATGCTGGGCGCCTTGACCATGCTGGGGCAGCTCGGTGCCGGGGCGCCTTTGACGCCTGCCGTGGTGGGTCTTGGATTTTTCAACGGCGTTTTTGCCGTCGGGGCGATCGGGTCGATGATGGCTCTGGCCGGGCAGGGCCGGCACGCGCGGGAAGGCACCCGCATGGGGCTCTGGGGCGCGGCACAGGCTTTGGCCGCAGGCTTCGGTGGGCTGATGGGCGCAGCGTTGGTGGATGTGATGCGCGCCGGTCTGGGCCGGGACGCCACGGCCTTCGGCACGGTTTTTCTGATCGAGGCGGCGCTTTTCGTGGCTGCCGCATATATGGCGCTGCGGGTGATGAACCGACCCGCCGTGCGGCATGAGGTTCTGGTTCCGGGAGAATGAGCCATGTATGATGTGTTTGTCGTGGGCGGTGGGCCCTCCGGGGCGACGGCGGCGCTGGATCTGGTCAACTCTGGCCACAAGGTCGCCCTGTTGGACCGCGAAGGGCGGATCAAGCCCTGCGGCGGGGCGATCCCGCCACGTCTGATGCAGGATTTCGACATCGCAGACGACCAGCTGGTGGCCAAGGTGAACACGGCGCGGATGATCTCGCCCACGGGGCGGCATGTGGATATTCCCATCGAAAACGGCTTTGTCGGCATGGTCGACCGCAAGGACTTCGACCCGTTCCTGCGCGCGCGGGCGGCGGCGGCCGGGGCCACGCTGCTGAGCGGCACCTTTGTGCGGATCGAGCGCGAGGATGCGGGTGTATTCGTTGTTTACCGGGACCGCGCCTCGGGCGAGGAGACGCGGGTGCAGACCCGGCTGGTGATCGGGGCGGATGGCGCGCGGTCCAAGGTGGGGCGGGCGGAAGTGCCGGGCGGCGATACGATCCCCTACGTGCTGGCCTACCACGAGATCATCAAGGCCCCCGCCAAGTCGGAGCTTTACGACCCGGTGCGCTGTGATGTGATCTATGACGGCGATATCTCCCCGGATTTCTACGGCTGGATTTTCCCGCATGGCGACAGCGCCAGCGTGGGCATGGGGACCGAAATCTCTTCCGTTGATCTCAAACAGTCCACCGCAGCGTTGCGCGCCAGCGCTGGTTTGGCAGACTGCGAGACCCTGCGGCGGGAAGGCGCGCCCATCCCGCTGAAACCGCTGGACCGTTGGGATAATGGCTGCGATGTGGTGCTTGCCGGGGATGCGGCGGGGGTCGTCGCGCCGTCATCTGGCGAAGGTATTTATTACGCGATGGTCGGGGGCAGGGTGGCTGCAACGGCCTGCGCGGCAACGCTGGCCTCCGGGCGGATAAAGGATTTGCGCCTGGCGCGCAGCCTCTTCATGAAGGAGCACAAGACGGTTTTCCGGGTCCTCGGCTCCATGCAGAATGCCTATTACCGCAGTGACGAACGCCGCGAACGCTTTGTCTCGCTCTGCCACGACATCGACGTGCAGCGTCTGACCTTCGAGGCCTATATGAACAAGCGTCTGGTGCGTGCGCGGCCCCTGGCGCATCTGAAAATCGGCCTCAAGAACCTTGCGCACCTCAGCGGACTTGTGGCACCGACGCGCGTATGACGATCATGATCCCGGCCTGGGTCAATGGCACGCTCACACCAGTGGAAAAACTCGAAGCGCACGTCAAGGGGTTGCGCCACAAGGCCGTATCGGTCTTTGTGCTGAACGGCGACGCGGTGCTGATGCAGCAACGTGCCATGGGGAAGTACCACACGCCGGGGCTTTGGGCGAACACCTGTTGCACGCACCCCGAATGGGACGAAGCGCCTTTGGACTGTGCCATGCGGCGGCTGGACGAAGAGATCGGCGTGACGGGCCTTGCCCCGCAGCACCGTCATCATCTGGAATATCGCGCGGATGTCGGCAATGGCCTGACCGAGCATGAGGTGGTGGATGTCTTTGTGGCGCAGGCCCCTACTGATCTACAGGTCATACTGAACCCGGATGAGGTCATGGCGGTCTCCTGGATGCCGTTCGAGACCCTACGAGCCGAAGTCGACGAAATGCCAGAGAAATTCACCCCCTGGCTGCGGATTTACATGCGGGATCATGGCGAGACGATCTTTGGCGATCTGGCGACCGCTTCCGTGACTTAAGGTCAGGATGACCAAAGGCGGCCTCAGGGTCACGATAAAGACGGACATCAGATCTGTATTTTTCCCAAAGACAAAATGCCGAGAACATTAGACGCAATGCGCGAGACTTTCGGCAGGAAATCCGCGTCGTAAATCTTTAAATGCTGGTCCAAAAGTCGAGCTTCTCTTGCCCGGGTCGGATGCCAGAGGCATTGTCCTTGGTCGGCGGTTTTGCGGGACAAAGCGAACCCTACTTGGACGCGCTTGAAGGTCCGGTTAGGCGCGGGAAAAGCATGGGTCTGTTGGGAAGCACATAATACAAGCCCGCAGGAACGGTTGACTTGTGTCGGTCTGCACTTCAAAAACTAAGTGTGGAGCTTTGGGATTTAAGCTGTGAAACTGGTTTGGCGGCTTTTTTCAGACAGGAATTCCAGATACAGGAATGTTTCAGTAGCCCTACGTACGCTGGTATTGGTTTTTGCATTTGCCACGACCGGTTTTGCGGAGATTACAGTTGATCGTACTTCGTCTTCTGCCTGGTACTATGAGAGATACGAGCCTAGGCTTGACCAAATTGTCGATTTAGCACCAGTACCAGCGCGAGTTTTGATTTTTGAAGACGTGCATTTCGCTATACCTCTTTATTCCGATGACGGCGAAGAGACCGGACATGCGGACGGATGGCGCATGGAGGTCGAAGTGTTTTTCTCTAAGAACCAGCTTCCATCTAACCCAGTAGCAGCAGCGACTAGCGCTATTAGGAAGTTGGGTGGCAATGTCGAATGCCCACCACTCGTACTTGAAGAGCACCCACATTATGTACGCATGGCAAGTGGTTGTTAACGGGTGCTGTACTGTCAGCGGTTTTTTTGCTGCGGATCAAATCGCGGTTAAAGCGATAACTTCAATATGAATCTGACGGTTTGAGTAGTCCTTTGCTGCCTTCAATTTGCAAAATTCCAAATTTGCTTCTGAATGGCAAAGCGGTCATTGCAGCGTGTTGCGGCATCGGTCACTCTGGGCTCTGAGCCGTCATCTGACTGTTTTGGTCGGTTGTCGGCAGGCAGCCCGAAACCGACATTGGATTTGCACGCCAAAGGTCGGGATCGCGGGACAAATCCACCCTTCCGTGCGTTATTATCAAGGACTGCTCCGTGCGGTTCGCGACTGCAGTGAAAACACAAAGGTCGAGAATGTGTCGATTGCCCCCCGTTCGGGAACCCGTGCAAGCGACAGCCCCGCCTCAGCAAAGCCTACCTCACACCACGCGAGTGCGCAATGAAAGTTTCAAGTAGACGGGCACCTGATAAAATGTAAATTTCCTGCAATATTAAATTTATGATTTTTCTGGGGAGAGGATCGTTTTAATGTTGAGATCTGCATTTTTTGCGGCAGCGCTTTCATATTTGGCGGGGGCCGCACTTGCGTCGCCGATTGCTCCGACGTTTACGTCATTTGAGAATTTGCCCGGCGCGACATTCGGAGGCTCCGGTATTCCGACGGAGCCAACGGCAATCACCCGTTTCACTGCGTCGTCAGGGGACAATATAACGCTGGGGCTCGCGGCAACGCCTCGATTTGACAGTGAGCCCCTCGGAAACGATGGAAATGGGACGTATTTTGCCAAGGCTGGCAGCAAAACCGTTGGTCCCAGCAACCTTTTGGGAGCGCTTTGGAACTTTAGTTTTTACATACACAGCGACGGTGCAGGCGGCGGAACTCTAGCGGATCTGGGGCTGCGCATTTTCTATGATTTCGATCCCGGCATCGGCACGAATATTCTGGAGTTGGGCATTCTTGGCGGACCCACGCCATCTGTTTCTTTGATCGAGGGGTCGGAAAACCTGCTGTTCGGCTTTTTGAATGACGACAGCCTTGCGCCTGCTGTCATCCCGCCGCTGTTTGACTCCTTTGATCCAAATGCTGCGGGTGAATACACATTTGCAATTGAATCCACGGCCGAAGACCAGCGTGTCGCGATCAATGTTGTCGTGTCGCCGGTCCCACTGCCCGCGGGACTTCCGCTGGTGCTGGGCGGGTTTGCCGCGTTGGGTCTGTTGGGGAGACGTAGACGTCGGCGAAGTTAGCTCTCTGCCGCATAGCAAGTCGACTACGGTGAAAGGCGGCAACGCGGGCTGCGACCGCAGCATCCCACCTCATCCGCAACCGCCTGTTTCGGCGGTTCCTTGCAAACTCCAGCGGCAGCATTGTACGCGTCACTGTAGCTTTTGCGACGCGCAGCATAATTAAAATGGGCTCTTTCCGGCTATTTGCTGCAGCTTGATCCAAGCGCTGCATGGCTGACTTAGGTCAGGCAATCACTTGGAGGTCAAAATCTACCTGATGTTCAATACCGACAATGAAGTGCGTGAAGGCGATTTCTTGTCCGCCGAGAAGCGTCATCAACGTCAGGCGGGTTGCAAAGCCATGCCAGAATCCCGAAAGTCCGTGAATAATCGCGAAAACGCGTATCTGGCTCCGTAGGTCAAGCTGCAGGGCCGTTGTAAGGGACAGATCGTATGAACCGAGCCAAGGGAACGCGCTCCGGACTGATCGTGCGCACCATGCGCATCTGGTCAGGACTATTCCTGCTGATATTCGTGACCAGCCATTTGCTGAACCTCAGCCTCGGCGTGATCTCACTCGAGGCGATGGACGCGGCCCGCCCTTACCTGTCCGAGATCTGGGCATCGCTGATGTTGGGTCCGCTGCTGCTGAGCGCCCTGGTGATCCATTTCTGTCTCGGGCTGTGGGCGATTTATCGACGCCCGACCCTGCGCACGAACCCGCAGGACCTGGTGCAGCTTCTCTCCGGTGTGATCGTGGTGCCGCTGCTGGCCACCCATGCGATTGGGGTTGCCTCCCTAAAAATCAACGGCGTGACCTTTGACTACGCCGCCGCCACCCGGTTTTTCTGGCTCGCGCAGCCCCAGATTGGATTGTTGCAGGTTGTCCTGCTCTCGGTCGTCTGGGTGCATGGCTGCGCCGGTCTCTTTACCTGGCTGCGGTCCAAGGAAAGCATGCGCAACATGCTCGGCTGGATCTATCCCATCGCTGTTGCGGTCCCGGTCTTGGCGCTCCTTGGCTTTGCGGAAGCCGGGCGAGGGGTGCTGGTAGACGCGCAAGCTGCGCAAAGGGCAAGTGCGCAGGCCTATACTGCGCCGACGGCAACGGCTGAGGCCCCACAGCCCGCGGCACCCGCGGTGCAAAGGGTGGCCTATCAGACTGTGAAAACCGCAACCAGTCAGGTGATCTGGTGGTCTCTTGTTCTGGCCGCACTGACCTTTGTTGCCAGGTCCATAAGACTGGCGCTGCAGCCGACACAGCTCGTCCTGCTGAAGCATGGTGATGCGCAGCCCATCACCACTCGATCAAATCTGAGCGTTTTGGACAGTTTCAAACAGAACCATAAACCCCACGCCAGTCTGTGCGAGGGGCGCGGGCGCTGCGGCACATGTGCGGTGCGTATCGTCTCGTCGGAATTCCCCCTGCCGGAGCCCACGGCGCTGGAGATGAAAACGCTGCGCCGCATCGGTGCCGCGGAAGATGTGCGCCTTGCCTGCCAGCTGACACCCTCGGGCGGATTTCTGGAAGTCGATCCGCTGTATCCGGCAGATTACAGTTTCAAGGACCGGGATTTCGAACAACCGGACCCGGTCACCGCACCTGCAGAGGCCCCGGCATGATCGGCCTCCTGCGCATCAAGGCAGGGCTTGCGGCCCTCCTCCTGATACTCTCGACCGCGCTGGCCACCGCGCAGGACGCGGCACCCACCATCGATGCCCCCTCTGCAAACGACCTGCATGAATTCACCCGGCTTCTTGCGGATGACCGCATTCAGAACTGGATGCAGGAACAGGCAAATGACGCCGAAGCCGCCGCGCCGCAGAACATCAAATCCATTCGCGAACAGCTGGCGGAGGCCACGGACCATGTCGGCGCGCGCGTCGCCGATCTGAGCGCGGCCTGGGCCAGTTTCGGTGAGGCACCCGAGGTCATCGCACAGAAGTGGCGCGCGCAGCTGACACCGGACCGGCGGGTGCGCAGCCTGACCTTCGCGCTGATCTTCCTGTTCTTCGGGGCGGGGCTGGAATGGCTGTCCCGCCAATACACCAACCCCCTGCGACGGCGGATCGAGTTCAGCACCTTCAAACGCCCCAGAGAGCGGCTCTTTGCGGCGCTGACCCGGACGGCGCTGGCCTTTGTCGGTCTGACGATGTTTGCCATCGGCAGCATCGGGGCCTTCTCCACCATCGACTGGCCGCCACTGCTGCGCACGCTGATCCTTGCCGCGCTGGTGGGGATCCTCATCGTCCGGGCGATCAATTCGCTGACCAAGCTTTTCCTCGCCCCGCGTGTGCCACAACTGCGGCTCTTGCCCGTGGGGGATAAAATGGCGCGGGTTACCGGGCAGGCCATCATGTTCTTTTCCGCGATGGTCGTCTTTGCCGTCTCGCTGATCGACGTCTTTGATCAGCTCACAACATCGGATGTGCAGGGCGGCATGGCGCCGGAACAGGGCGGCATGGCGCCGGAAACGCTCTCTGTGGCGGTGCTCTTTGCCGTCTTGCTGCTGGCGGTCGCACTCCTGCTGATTGCAATCTGTTTTGCGCAGGCCAAGAAGCACACCGATGTCCTTTCCGACCGCGCGATGGCCCGCTGGCGTATTCATCTCAGCCTTTTGAGCGCGCTGGTCTTTGTCACATGGCTCTTTGACGTGCGGGCCTTGATGTGGACAGTGCTCAGCATCGGTCTGGCCATTCCGATCCTCAAGCTGTTGCGGGCGTGGACGGATATGACCTTTGACCAGGTCATCGCGGATTTCCGGGCAAAGGCGGAGAAGGCGACGACGCCCGCGCCATCGGAGCCTGTAGATACCGCCATCGAAGAGGACGAGCCGGTCGAGCCTGCGCCCATTGTCGACCCCTACGAAACCTACCGGCCCATAGCCCAGCGGTTGATCCGCTTTGCCATGTTCATCGCCCTCGGGCTGACGCTGGCGCTGATCTGGAATGCGGGCATCTTCGAGAATTCGGAAAACCCCACCGTTGCGCAGCGGCTGTTTTCCATCCTGATCGACAGCGCGGCGGCGGTGCTGATTGCCGATCTGATCTGGACCTGGGGCAAATCGTCGATTGATCGCCGCTTGGCCGCCTACAAGCCCCCCGAGGACGGGCAGGCCCCGGGGCCAGAGGCACGGATGGCGACCCTGCTGCCGCTGCTGCGTGTTGTGCTGATGGTCACATTGCTCAGCATGGTGGTGATGTCGGTCCTGTCCTCGATGGGGGTCAACATCGCGCCGATCCTCGCAGGCGCGAGCGTTATGGGCATCGCCATCGGCTTTGGCGCGCAGTCGCTGGTCAAGGACGTGGTGTCCGGCATCTTCTTCCTTGTCGATGATGCGTTTCGCGTCGGCGAATATGTCGAGATCGACCAGCTGCGGGGCACGGTAGAGAAAATCTCCATCCGGTCGCTGCAGATCCGGCATCACCGCGGCGCGGTGCACACGCTGCCCTTTGGTGAGCTGAAGTCCATGACCAACTATTCGCGCGACTGGGTGATCATGAAACTGGAGTTCCGCGTGCCCTTCGACACGGACCTGCAACTGGTCAAGAAGATCGTCAAGAAGGTCGGGGCCGAGCTGAAGGCCAACGAGCATTATGGCGACAGTATTCTGGACACGCTGAAATCGCAGGGTGTGCGGCGGATGGAAGAGTTCAACATGGTCGTGGGTGTGAAATTCATGACCCGGCCGGGCGAGCAATGGCTGGTGCGGCGCGATGCCTATCAGAAGGTGCGCGACGCTTTCGAGGCCAATGGCATCCGCATGGCCGAGCGCAACGTGAAGGTCGAGATCGCGGGTGACCAGCCGCTGACGGAAGAAGAGCGCAAGGCTGTCACTGCCGCCGCCCAGGATGCCATTGCCCAGCCCGTGGCACCGGGCGTTGTCCCGGATGAGCCCTAGGTGGCTTTGCAAGGTCCCTCCTTTACGGGGATGTTTGGCCGGGTAGGGGGCATCAAGGTGCGCGCCTAGTCAGGGCAGGTAAAGGATCCCATCTGCGCTTTTACGATCGGTCCGGCCCATTCCAGCGGCATGCCTATCGTATCCGCAAAACCGGCCAGCACGTTGGACAGAACATCCGTCATCTCCGCGGTGGAGGGCTGAGTGAAATCCAAAGTATCGCCCGTCGTGTGGGCGGTTTCGAGGTTCAGTCCGGTCACGCTGTCGCGGCAGCTGAAATCGATATCTCCCATCACGATGCGCCCCTGCGATGTGGTGTCGGTCAGCGTAAATTGGATGGTCTGCTCCGTCGGTGACGCCACGATCTGCCAGCGTGTCTGATCGTTTTCAACGTCCTCCAGCGCGGAAAAGCCATCCGTCGATCCGGAGTGGGTGGCGTGTGCCGCCAGGACAAATCGGTTCAGGCTGCTGCGCTCATGTGCCTTCGACACCGGCAGGGGTTTGCTGCCGCCAAACCCGTCGAACGTCGCCAGTCCGGCCAGAAGGTCGTCATAGTCCGAGTTGGTCAGTGCCGGAACGGGCATATCACGTCCCAGGTGCGCCGTCATTCCGTCACGTGTTGGTGTGAGTGCTGCCGTCGCACCGGTGGCGTCTGCAACGAAGTAGTGGATCGAGACCATCGCCTGCACGGAGGTATCTCGCGCAAGGCTTACGGCCTCTTCAACGGATGCCGCGCGGTCCAGCAGCAATTGGATCAGCTCCAGTTCATTCAGGATGTCCGTGCTCTTCGCGGCAGGAAATGCAGCGTCGTCGTTCCACATCAGCGAGACGAACAGCCCTGCGGTATTCATGCCCGCCGTCGGCATGCCAAATCCCATCTGATTGAACGTGACGCTACCATGCTCGGTGAGCCAGCGCGCCGTACTGTCTTCCATGATGGACGTGCGGGTCCCACCCCGGGGGTTCACAAAGACATAGCCCGCCCCGGTCGCCGAGGTGTCATAGCTATAGGCAATCACCCTCGATCCGGCGGGGCCGAGTGCCATGGTTGAACAGGCCAGCACCGCAGGCGCCACCACACATGTGATCGCGGCCAGCGACCAAGCGGAATGTCTCTTGCCGAGCAATTCCTGAATTCGAAAAACCATGTTACGATCCTCTGCATCTGTCGGTTGCAATCCTGTGCCCGACGGGATGACGCATCGATTGACGCACACTCAAGCGGAGTTTCGTGAAATGCCTGCAGAGTTCGCGAACAACACCCTCAGGGCGGTTTTCGCAGAGGCGGTTGCCGAGCTTTTTGGCACGCGCAGGCGGGTTTGCGTCCTGATTCTGATCGCCTTGTTGACGGGTCTTGTGGGGCCCTTCGGGACGGACATGCATTTTCTTGAGGTGCAGCGATATCTCTACTGGGCGCTGATCGTCTTTGGCACGGCGATCCCGGTACAATTGGTGTTTTTTGTCGTGGAACGGGCGCGCCGGCGCATGGGCTGGCCTGCTGTGATCTGGGTGCCCATGGCGTCCGTGGTCGCGGCCTTGCCCGCGATGACGGTCGTGAATGGCATCGCCTGTGCCTTTGGGTCCTGCATCGGCAGGGCAGGGATGGCCGAGCTATACGTGCAATGCGCCGTGGTCATCCTGTCCATCGGCACAATGATCAAACTCCTGTCGCCAGCAGATGCCACGCCGATAGCGGCGGCACCAGAGCCCATGCTGCTGCGCCGCCTGCCCGGTGCACGGCGCGGTCGGCTGATCCGCCTGGCGGCGCAGGATCACTATGTCGAAGTCATCACGGATCAGGGCCGCAGCCTTGTCGGCATGCGTTTCAAGGATGCCATTGAAGAAACCGGAGCGGAGACGGGCGTGCAAGTGCATCGCTCCCACTGGGTTGCGCGCGCGGCGGTCGTTGCCCGACGAAATGTGGATGGCAGGGCGGTGTTGGAGCTGACCGATGGCAGCCTTGTTCCCCTTGGCCGGACATTCCGCCAGAAGGCGTCAGAGGCCGGGGTTTTGTTCTGACGCCACGGCGCGGTGGTCAGATCGCTGTGAACCTGCCGTCCCAGAACTCGCTGGACGCGCGGACCCACACGGTGCCCTCCGCATCATCATAGATCACGACAGCACTGCGATCTGCCTCCAGGATACCTTCGGACAGCACGCGGTAGAGCCCGCCCTTGCGGTGTCGATGTGTCGGTGTCCAGATGGCGTCACCACCGGGTTGGTTCGTATCGGGCCATGTTGCGGCGGGGGGAGCCGTCCCCCGCCAGCCGCTCAATATCCGACCGCTGGCCTGAAGTGCGCGTCGTATCATGTTCTGCCCCATCACCTGATTACGTCGAGAGGATAGACCCCGTGACGGCATTGGGGCGGAAGGTCGTGCACCCCTTGCAGCCGCTATCATAAGCCTTCATGTAGACGTCCTTGAAGAGCTCAAAGGGCATATCTACCGGGCAATTCACGGTTTTCGAAATGCCGCTGTCCACCCAGGCCTGCGCAGCCGCCTGCATGGCCACGTGATCTGCCGGCTCAAGGTCCATCGCGGTCACGAAAGCCTCGGGCAGCGCGGCGTCCTCCCCGAAAATACGGCGGTGCAGCCAGATGGCATAGTCTTCCACCGCCTCCAGCGACTTGCTGCCATCGGGATTGCTGAACAGCCGCTGGTAGGAGGCGGAAAAGATCGGCTCGATCCCGGAGGAGACGTTGCCCGCGTACATCGATGTTGTGCCTGTGGGGGCGATCGTGGTCAGCAGGCCGTTGCGCAGCCCATTGCGCATGATCGCCTGTCGGACGTCCGGGTCAAGCTTGCGGATGTTTTCGTGTTTCTGGTGCCGCGTGCTGTCAAAGAGCGGGAAGCTGCCCCGCTCTGCCGCGAGCTTTGACGAGGCAAGGTAGGTCGCGTTTTGCAGGGTGCGCATCCACTGCGTCAGTACCTCCGCCGCCGGTTCGGACCCGTAGCGCAGGCCGAGCATCATCAGCGCGTCCGCGACCCCGGTGACGCCAATGCCGATGCGGCGTTTGGCTTGCGCTTCGCCTTTTTGCGCCTCGACCGCGAACCGCGACACATCAATCGCATTGTCCAGCATTCGCACGGCGATCTTGGCCAGGCGCTTCAACTCCTCCAGGTCCATTGTGGCCCCGGGCTGAAACGGCGATCTTACCAGTCGCGCCAGGTTGATCGAGGCCAGCGGACAGGTCCCGTTCGGCGGCAGCGGCTGTTCCGCGCAGGAGTTGGTCGAGGAGATGCTTTCAAGGTAGTTGAGCGTGTTGAGCGTGTTGATCCGATCAATGAACAGGACACCGGGTTCCGCTGTTTCATAGTTCGTTGTCAGGATCTTGTCCCAAAGTTCCCGTGCCTTTATCTGCCGCAACGTCCAGCCATTCCAGGTCAGGTTCCAGTCGTCGTTCTTACGCACGGCCTCCATGAAGTCATCGGTGATCATGACCGACAAGTTGAAGTTTCTCAGCTCTGCAGAGGCTTCCTTGGCCGAGATGAAGGCCTCGATGTCCGGGTGGTCACAGCGCAGCGTTGCCATCATCGCGCCGCGGCCCATGCCACTGACCACCATCTTGCAGACCGAATTGCAGATATCCATTGCGGCAAGCGGTCCCGCCGCAGGGCAATCCAGACCAGCGACCCCGGTGCCCTTGGGGCGCAGGGTCGAGAAATCGAACCCGATGCCGCCGCCCATCTTCATTGTCAGCGCCGCCTGTTTGGCGGTGTCCATGATGCCTTCGACTGAATCGGGAATTTCTTGCATGACAAAGGTATTGGACAGCGTCACATCGCGCGCGGTCCCGCACCCCGAAAGGATGCGCCCGCCCGGCAACAGTTTGTAGGATGCCATGGCATCGTAGAATTGCGACGCTACGGCCTGCCGGTCGGATGGCTTTTCATTCTCCGTCAGCCCGTGGGCGACCCGTTTCCATGTGTCAGAAACCGTTTGATCCACGGCGCGCCCCTGAGAGCGATACTGATACTTGGCGCTCCAGATACGATGCGCAATTGGATTTTCCGAGTTGGTGTTTTGCGGAACAAGATTTGCTTCACTTCGCATTTTTGACATCCCCTTATCTGGTGAGGACGCTTAGCGAAGAGTTTGATTCAAAGTGTTAAGATCAGGTTTAAAGTTAAAAGATGGTAAACAAGAATCTTAAAATCCGCGTGAGTTTGGGAGTGTTGCCCAATCACGCGTCACTTCCTCCAAGATCTTAACGATTTGAAGGTCGGTTGCCTATTCCAGAGCCGGATCGGGCTGATTTGCGGCGCTGCTTTCATTGACACCAGCCGGTCCTGAGGACGTGTGGTGTGAGGAAACCGGCATTGAATACGTCGGCCCTCCGCGGGGTCTTGACCGTTCTGAATTAGCCCAAATTTGAAAGACATTGTCGGGAGAAACCCCGCACCGCAAGCCTCCTGTTCAAGCTGGGTTAACGTTTGCAAAATAATGAACTCGGACGGTCGGATTCAACGATGGGTATTTTTAATGATCAAACTATATGCGTGCCTGGGGTCGGGCAATTGTTTCAAGCCCTGGCTGGCGCTGCACCAGCTTCAGACCCCGTTCGAGCTTCGTCTGGTGGACGTTCTGGCGGGTGAGCAGAAGACCGACTGGTTCCTTGAGATCAATCCAAATGGGGTGGTCCCCTATATGGTGACGGAAGATGGCCATGGTTTGGGCGAAAGCAATGCGATGCTCTGGTACGTGGCCGAGGGAACGCACCTGATGCCGCAGAACAAGGCCGAGCGTGCGCAGGCGCTGCAATGGATGTATTTCGAGCAGTCCAAACTGGAGCCCTTCATCTCACCGGCCCGCTTTTTCACGACAATCCTGCCAGAGGAACGCGAGGCCCGCGCCGCCGATATCGAAAACTGGCAGAATGCAGCGGCCCCGGGTCTTGCGCGACTGGACGAACACTTGCGTGAGTTTCAATTCATGGTGGGGTCTGGATATTCTGTCGCCGATATCGGTGTTTTTGGATACGTGCACGTCCTGGAGGAAGCAGGCCTGTCGATGCGTGACTATCCGAACATCACGCGCTGGATTGGGGATGTTTGTGCGACCAAGGGGTTCCGACCCCTTTCGAAACTCGGATTTCAGGAGGGCAAGGCCGCCTGACCCGATTTCAAAGGTAATCCCAGATGCACGCAAAGAAGGCGAAATCGGAAGAGGACATCAGCGACACTGACCACATCGCCAGTGAAGCGCATGCTGTTCTCGATCTATTTTCGGGCGCGCGGAATCTGTCGACCCCTGTCTGGGTCTATGATGTCGACAACTGCCGGGTCGTCTATGCGAATGCACAGGCCTGCCGGATGTGGCAGGCAGAGAGCGAAGAAGATCTCTGTGCGCGAGACATGTCCAAGGGCATGTCGTCCACGGTCGCCAAAAGACTGAAGCAATACCAGACAGATTTCATTGAGCGTCAGACCACGTTCCGCGAAATGTGGACGTTGTATCCTAACGGCAAACCCGTCAGTTCCAGCGTCGCTTTTCGCGGATTCCGCCTGCCGGACGGCCGCATGGCGATGCAGTGCGAAGTGCTCGAAAGGGCGGACAGCGAGCCGGACAATCTGCGCAGCGCCGAAGCGTTGTTGCATACGGACGTGAAGATTGCTCTTTTCGAACTCGACGGTCCGGCGCTCTACATGAACCCGGCGGCGCGTAACTCCATCGGCGGTCCGTCCATCAGCTTCCTGAAACTTTTTGTAAACTCAAAAGATTACCACGTGATGATGTTCGAACTGGATGGTTCCGGTGAACATCGGATGGTTGCCAAGGTAAAGACCTCGACCGGCAAGCGTTGGTTTGATCTCTCCGCCAAACTCTGCAGCGATGCTGTCACCGGCCAACCGGCCGTTTTGCTGACGGCATTCGATGTCAGCGAGCTGAAAATTGCGCGGGACAAGGCGCGCTACCTTGCTGACAGAGATCAGCTGACGGGATGCTACAACCGGGCCTTCATGCACCGGCTCATCGAAGGCCTTGCCAGCACCGAGGCAATGCAATGCACGCTGGTTTATTTCGACGTGGACCGCTTCAAGAGTGTCAATGATACCTTCGGGCACGAAGCGGGTGACAACGTGTTGAAAGAGCTTGCAGTGCGTGCGCAGGAGGCGGTTGGCCCCGAGGATATCGTGGTGCGCCTCGGCGGCGACGAGTTTGCCATTCTGCTCTATGAAGACGTAGGCTGTGTGCACCCCCATCAAAAGGCAAAGGCCCTGTTCCGCAACCTGTCGGGGCCTGTCGGGCAGGGGCCAACCAATATCGATGTCAATGTCAGCATGGGCATCACGGATTTCGCCCCGGCGCAAACCGATTTCGAATCCGCACTGCGTCAGGCCGACATCGCGCTCTATCAGTCAAAGCGCGAGGGTCGGAACAGATACACGACCTACACCGATGAAATGGGCGCTGCCGCGTTGGACCGCGCGCGCTTCAAGGCGGAGATTGAAGCGGCACTGAAGCGGCGCGAATTCGTCCTGTACTACCAGCCCAGGATCGATCTTCGGTCCGGAAATGTCGTGTCCATGGAAGGTCTGGTGCGTTGGAACCACCCTGAAAAGGGCGTCGTGGGCCCCAACAAGTTCATCCCGATCTGCGAAGAGACCGGCATGATCGACCATCTTGGGCAGCAAGTTCTGGAGCTCGGTTTCGAGCAGGCAATGAGATGGCAGGAAGCCGGGGAATACATGCATCTTTCCCTCAACATCTCGCCGCGTCAGTTCGCGGATGACCGGCTCACGGAAATGCTGGAAACCTTTGCAAAGAAACCCGGCTTCCCGACCGACAGGATAGAGTTGGAAATCACCGAGAACGTTCTGATCGGCGACCTTGACGACATCGCATCCAAGCTGAAAGAGATCACCGATATGGGGTACCGGATCGCAATTGATGATTTCGGTACCGGATACTCCAATCTATCCTACATCTCCCGAATTCCCCTAAGTTGCGTCAAGATTGATCAGTCCTTCGTGAGCCAGCTTCCAAAATCCGGCCCGATCATCCGTCTGATCCTGTCGCTGGGGAAACAGATTGGCGCCACGATCGTTGCCGAAGGCGTCGAAACCCAAGATCAATATGACTGGCTCGCCCTTCATCAGTGCGACCAGATTCAAGGGTTTTTCATTGCGCGCCCGGCGCCGCTCAACGAGGTCGGCGCGGACGCCAACTGAGACCTGCCAGAGCCGCGACTATGTCTTGCGTTTTGCTCATCGCCGCCCGGTGCCCGAGAATTGCTCCACCCTCCCGACGGCATCCGGCAAGAGGATGATCGAATGCGCCCTGAACACCCAACTAAAACCGGCCCCTTTGAAAGTCAGTGTCGCGGTACTTTAGAGACCGCGCAGATACTTCAAGCGCTCGTCCAGAAGAATTGCGCTGGAGGCCTCGTTCTCGGCAAATCTCCCCGCCATGCCCGGGCGGGACAAGACCTGTGCAGGAGATGAGGTCGCCATGGCAAAGGCCTGTTCCTTGGGAACACCCATTTTATGGACAAGTATCGAAAGCGCGCGGGACAGCTCCAGATCAGCGCCTGCGAGGGTCCCGTCTTCCAAGGTCAGCCGACCGTGCTGTCGCAATATGCGCCGACCGTTCAGTTTGAGTTCCCGAATGTCTGAGCCAACCGTCGACATGGCATCCGTCACGAGAAAAATCGTGCCGGGGCCCTGTTTGGACAAAAGGGCGACGCGCATGCTGGCCGGGTGGACGTGGATGTCGTCCGCAATCAATCCGGCTGAAACGGCCGCAGTGTCGAGGGCTGCCCCAACAAGCCCCGGCTCCCGGTTGCCCATCTGGCTCATGGCGTTAAAGAGGTGCGTGACGCAACGCGCGCCGACATCAAAAGCCGCTTCGGCCTCAGCCATGGTGCAATCGGTGTGACCCAAAGACACGATCACCCCCGCCTGGGAGAGCCGCGCGATCTGGGCCGATGTCACGTTCTCCGGGGCGACTGTCAGCATGACATTCGGCAGGCGTTGTGCCGTCTGCAAAAGAAAGGTTTCATCGGCATCTGTCATCGGGCGTATCAACGCAGGGTCATGCGCGCCTTTCCGCGCGATGGACAGATGCGGCCCCTCTAGGTGAATGCCAATAATCCCGGGTATCTTGTCCCGGATAGCGGCCTCAACAGCGTCCACTGCCGCCCGCGTGCGCGCCGGTGTATCGGTGATCAGGGTCGGCAGCAGGGCGCGCGTGCCGGTGGTTGCATGGGCCTCCGCGATGACCCTGAGGCCGTCGGGCGAGGTTTTGTCGTTGAACATCACGCCGCCGCCGCCATTGACCTGCAGATCCACAAATCCCGGCAGGATGGTGCCCCCGGGCAATGCTTCCTCTTTGAAATCTGCAGGCACGGCGTCCAGTGCGACAATCCCGCGAAAAATTCCGCCGTCCAGCAGGAGCGCCTTTCCGGTATGGAGATGTCGCCCGTCGAAAATATCCGCTCCGGTCAGCGCCCGTTTCATCACACCGTTTCCGTTACTTTCTTGAGGTGCCGCGGTTCGTCGGGATTTATCCCGCGCGACAAGGCAACCTGTTCGACCATCGCGTAGAACGACACGATCAGCGAAATCGGATCGAGCAAGGGATGCGCCGTGCGGACACAGGGCAGGCAACCGGCTTTTGACGCCTTATCGGATGTCACAAAGACCGATGCGCCTTTGCCTGCGATCTGGTCGGCCACGTCTACAAGAGAGGATTCCGCTTGGTCCGTGGCGGTCAGGGCGATGACGGGAAAACCCTGTTCCACGATGGACACCGGCCCGTGCAACACTTCGGCGGACGAGTAGGATTCCGCGTGCAGCTGACAGGTCTCCTTGAATTTCAGCGCGGCCTCGTTCGAGATGGCCAGCACCGGCCCGCGCCCCAGACAGAAAAGCGATTGCCGCGATGCGATGTCCGCGGCCAATGCGCCCCAGTCCATTTGGGCCGCACTCTCCAGCGCCTCGGGCAGGGCGTGAAGTGCCCGCAACAGGTCTGCGTCCCTTTGCCATTCCGCCAGCAGCCAGACGGCAGAGATGGCGGAGGTCACGAACGTCTTGGTCGCCGCCACGCTCAGTTCCGCTCCGGCGTGCAAATCGATGGCGTGGGTGCTCACACGTGCAAGATCACTGTCCGTGTGATTGGTGAGCGCAAGGCTCAGCGCGCCCTGAGCGGTTGCCATCCTGGCCAATTGCACAATGTCCGGGCTTTTGCCCGACTGTGAAATCGACAGGCAGGCGCAGTGTGACAGGGACAGCTCGCGCTCATAGATGGAGGACACGGACGGTCCGACCGATGCAACCGGAATACCCGCCACAAGCTCACAGGCATATTTGAAGTAGGTCGCGGCATGGTCGGAAGACCCTCGGGCAACCGAGATCATGAAGTGGGGATCAGCGGCCTGCAACGCCGCTGCCGCTGCTTCTATCGACCCTGCACCCTTGGTGAGAAGCGTATCGACGACAGCGGGGATTTCGAGAATCTCCCGTCGCATATGTGTTTGGGCAGACATGGTTATTCCTTGGATAGCCTGAGTTCGGCAACAAAATTGTAGGAATCGCCGCGATAGATCGATTGCGTGAATTCCGCGACGCGCCCGGTGGCAAGGTAGGAGGTGCGTTCAATCCGCAGACCTGCGTCGCCCGGTGAAACGGCCAGCAGTTCGGCATCCGCCAGCGCAAGATTGATCGCGGAGATTTTCTGGAGCGCCCGAACCGGCCGATGCCCGTCCTGCTCCAGCGTTTCATAGAGCGAGGTTTCGACGGCCAGCGGGTTGGGCAGGATATCCGTGGGCAGCGAGGCGCGTTCAATCGCGATGGGTTCGCCATCCGCCATCCGCAATCGCGTGATACGCGCCACGGAGTCCTCTGATGACAAGCCCAGTGAGGTCATTTCATCTGGGGACGGGATGAAGAGGCCGCGCTCCAGCCAGCGGGAGGTCGAGGCCTTGCCGCGCCGCTCCATATCTTCGGAGAAAGAGGTCAGCCGGGATAGTTTCTGCTCGATCCGCTCGGGCTTGGAAGAGATGAAAGAGCCGGAACCCTGTTTCTGAACAATGGTGCCGTCTTCTGCCAGGGATTGGATCGCCTTGCGCACGGTCACGCGTGAGAAATCCGTGATGGAGGCTATTTCGCGCTCGGGGGGCAGGGGGCTGCCCGGCGGCAGAATGCCTTTGGACACGCCTTCGCTCAGACGTTGACGCAGTTGAACGTACCTCGGCCCGCCATCGTGGCGAAACCAATCCGCGGGTTCCAGGAAGTCGGCAACGCTCATGACACCTCCCCCATGCTGTGCAGATGCTGCTGCGCCAGGTGCAGTGCGCCGTCCAGCGCGGAGCCGGCGGACGGATGAATGTGCTTTCTGAACCCAGCGTCGACATAGGGTTCGTAGTGCGGGCCGACCCCACCTGCGAGACAGAGTTTGTCGCCATACTTCAGACCCACCGTCGCGATGCAGGTGTTCAGGTACTCTGCGCCCCACTGCATAAGGGTCAGCGCGTTTGGATCACCCTGCCGGGCGGCCTCAACCACCAGAGGCGCAAAGCTGGCGTAGTCACCCGGCGCGGCGTCCTTGGTGAACTGCACAATCTCGTTGGGTGCGTCGTTGAAATGCGCCAGAAGGGCCGTTGTGAGGTCAGAATGCTTCGTGAGCCCGTCTTGCGCCAGCATCGCACGCCGCAGGGCGTTATGCCCGAGCCATCCGCCGGACGCCTGGTCCGCCAGATCATGACCCCAGCCTCCGAAATATCGCACCGCATGGCCGGATTTCGACGCAACGATGGTTCCGGTGCCGATGGCTGCCAGTATCCCGTCGTCCTCCCTCAGCGCGCCGGTGAGGGAGGTTATCCGATCATCCGTCACGGCGGTTTTTCTGAAAGACATCGCAGCGGCAACCGACGCCGCATCCGAGGCGTCCATCACGCCGGCCAGCCCCAAATGTGCAATGCAGTTCCCTTGCCACCCGTCCGCGAGCCCTGCGCTTGATCCAGCGGCCTGCAGGGCGGACAGGATGTTCCTCAGCGTTGCGTCCGGGTCGGTTGCAAAGTTTGCCGGGCCGCCGGGCGCCTCGCTTATCCGCGTGCCACCCGGATCGGCAATGACAACCCGACAGCCGGTTCCGCCGCCGTCCACGCCCACCAGAAAATGTGCAGAGAATATGCTCATGAGATACCTATATCATACCTTTTAGCAGATACAACATCCAATTAGAAACCAAATGACGCGGATAATGCCGATTTTTTAACTAATTATTAATAAGTGAAGAAATTGGTAGACAAAAGGTATTACTTAGGTATTGTATCTGGAAATCTTGGGAGTCGAACGTGCAAACTGATAGGTCTCAATGCAGTCGCAGCGCAGCAATAGATCAGTTGTCTGACCGTGATGCGATGTCTGCAATGCTCACGTCGCATATTGACGCTCTGGAGGCGGCGCGGTCGGCGATTGCCGATATCTCCGCCGCCGGTGCTCTGGTCGCGCGCGCCGTTGCCGCTGGAGGGACAGTGCACTACGCCGCCGCTGGAAGCTCAGGGCTGATGGCCCTCGCAGACGCATGCGAACTGCCGGGCACGTTTCAGATCCCGCCGGGTCAAATAGGCATCCATATGGCCGGGGGTGTGCCCACGGAGGGTATGATGCCGGGCAGTACGGAGGACGATCGCGAGGACGCAGTTCGCGCGGCCCGTGCGGTCGATGAAAATGATGTCGCGATCGTCGTGAGTGCGAGCGGCACAACGCCCTATGCGCTTGGCTTCGCCGATGCAGCACGCGCAAGGGGAGCGTCCGTCATCGGGATTGCAAATGCCGCCAATACCGCGCTGCTGCAAGCGTCAGACATTGCCATTTCGCTCAATACCGCGCCAGAGGTGGTCGAAGGCTCCACACGGCTGGCGGCAGGGACGGCGCAGAAGGCCGCCCTGAACATGATTTCTACTCAGGTGGGCGTGTTGCTGGGGCATGTGCACGATGGCCTGATGATCAATCTGAACCCCGACAACATCAAGCTTCGCCAGCGGGCTACTCACATCGTCTCCCGCATTGCCGGCGTTGCCGCCGATGATGCGGATGAGGCCCTGAGACGGACGGGGTACAATGCAAAACTTGCGACACTTGTCGCAGCCGGGGCAGACTTGAGCGAAGCGCAGGCTCTGTTGGCCCGCAACAATGGTCACCTGCGCGCATGTTTGCATCACATCATACCAAAAACAAAAAACCAGAACACGACTTCAATCCAAGGGAGAAACCAATGAAAACCAATACATTAAAGGGCGTTTTGCTGGCAGCCACGCTGCTGGGTGCCAGTGCGGCCACGGCACAACAGGCGGAGCTGACCATCGAGAGCTGGCGCAATGATGATCTCGCAATCTGGCAGGATAAGATCATTCCGGCCTTCGAGGCCGAGCACCCGGACATCAAGGTGAAATTCACGCCCTCCGCACCCGCCGAATACAATGCCGTGCTCAACTCCAAGCTGGACGCGGGCTCTGCCGGTGACATCATCACCTGCCGTCCTTTCGACGCCTCACTGGCGCTCTATGAGGCCGGTCATCTGGCCGATCTGAGCGGCATGCAGGGCATGTCGAATTTTTCCGATGTGGCGAAATCGGGCTGGTCCACGGATGATGGCAGCGCCACCTATTGCGTGCCGATGGCATCGGTGATCCACGGTTTCATCTACAACAAGGACGCCTTTGAAGAGGTTGGCGTCGCGGTGCCGCAGACCGAAGAGGAATTCTTTGCAGCCCTTGAGGCGTTCAAGGAGGATGGAAATTACATCCCGATGGCCATGGGCACGAATGACCAGTGGGAAGCGGCGACCATGGGGTACAACAACATCGGTCCGAACTACTGGAAGGGCGAAGAGGGGCGGAATGCCCTGATCGCCGGAGAGCAGAAGCTGACAGATGAAGGCTGGGTCGCGCCCTATCGCCAACTGGCCAAATGGGGCGACTATATGGGCGACGGCTATGAGGCGCAGACCTACCCAGACAGCCAGAACATCTTTACGCTGGGGCGCGCGGCGATCTATCCAGCGGGCAGTTGGGAAATCTCCGGTTTCAACGCCCAGGCGGATTTCGAGATGGGTGCCTTCAACCCACCTGTCCAGAACGCTGGTGATACCTGCTACATCTCCGATCACACGGATATCGGCATCGGTATGAACGCGGCGACGGACAGCCCCGAGGCGGCAAAAACCTTCCTCAACTGGGTTGCCTCGTCGGAGTTCTCCACCATCTTCGCCAATGCGTTGCCGGGTTTCTTCCCGCTGTCGAACGCCGCCGTAGAGCTCGAAGACCCGCTGGCACAGGAGTTCATCTCCTGGCGCGACACATGTGAAAGCTCGATCCGCTCGACCTATCAGATCCTGTCGCGCGGCACGCCGAACCTGGAAAACGAAACCTGGAATGCCTCCGTTGCGGTGATCAAGGGCGATGAAAGCCCTGAGGACGCGGGCAAACGTCTGCAGGACGGGCTGGCCAGCTGGTACGCGCCGCAGCAGTAACGCGCGCTGCCGAGAAACTCCGGGCGACATGAGTGCGCCCGGAGATGCATAGTATTCTCCCCACATCGCCCAGGAGACGGCCCATGGCTGCGCCTTCAAAGCAAAAAACCAGATGGCATATAGTCGTTTTTCTGGCGCCCGCCGTGCTGGTCTATACGGCGGTGATGATCTATCCGCTCTTTAATACCCTGCGGTTGTCGCTCTATTCCGAGATCGATCAGGAGCGCATCTGGGTCGGGCTGCAGAACTTTCGCACGCTCTTTGGGGATGCAATCTGGTCAGAGCAGTTCTGGAACGCGCTGGCCAATAACGGATGGTTCTTTCTCATCCACATGCTGGTGCAAAACCCGATCGGCATCGCGCTGGCCGCGATCCTGTCGTCACCCCGGCTGCGGTTCTCGGCGTTTTACCGTTCTGCGATCTTCATCCCGACCATCCTGTCCTTTGTCATCGTTGGTTTTGCCTGGAAACTGATCCTGTCGCCGATCTGGGGCATTGCACCCGGCATGCTGGATGCGATTGGGCTGAAGTTTCTCTACCAGCCCTGGCTGGGCAAGGAGGAATACGCGCTGACAACGCTGAGCCTGGTGTCCGTCTGGCAGTACGTGGGTATCCCGATGATGCTGATCTATGCAGCGCTTCTGTCGATCCCGGATGAAATCCTTGAGGCGGGGGAATGTGACGGGATCACCGGCATGGCGGCGTTCTGGAAGATCAAACTGCCACTCATCCTGCCCTCCATCGGGATCATTTCGGTGCTAACCTTCGTGGCGAATTTCAATGCCTTTGACCTGATCTATGCCGCGCAGGGCGCGCTGGCCGGGCCGGATTTCAGCACGGATATTCTGGGCACCTTCATGTACCGCACCTTCTTTGGGTTTCAGTTGCAGCTGGGCGATCCGCATATGGGCTCCACCATCGCCTCGGCCATGTTCGGGATCATCCTGATTGGGGTCTGCATCTACCTCTTCGGCATCCAGCGCCGCCTGCGCAACTACCAGTTCTAGGGGTGAGACGATGACCCAGACCCGACGCATCCCCGGCACCGCCATAGCGGCCCATGCCGTTCTGATCACCTACACGATCATCGCGCTGTTCCCGGTTTTCGTGATCCTGATCAACAGCTTCAAGACACGCCGCGCGATTTTTCGGGACCCGTTGGGCCTGCCGACCGAGGAGACGTTTTCGCTCATCGGCTATCAGACCGTGTTCAAGCAGGGGGATTTCTTTCTCTACTTCCAGAATTCCATGATCGTCACGGTGGTCTCTCTGACGCTGATCCTGCTGTTCGGGGCCATGGCGGCCTTTGCACTGGCGGAATATCGGTTCAAGGGCAACACGCTGATGGGCCTCTATCTGGCGCTGGGGATCATGATCCCCATCCGGATCGGGACCGTGGCCATCCTGGAGATGATGGTATCGACCGGGCTGGTGAACACCCTTGTGGCGCTGATCCTTGTCTACACGGCGCAGGGCCTGCCGCTTGCGGTCTTCATTCTCAGCGAGTTCATGAAAGGGGTCTCGGACGATCTTAAGAACGCAGGCCGTATTGATGGGCTGTCTGAATACAAAATCTTCTTCCGTCTGGTCTTGCCGCTGGTCCGCCCGGCCATGGCAACTGTGGCGGTGTTCAACATGATCCCGATCTGGAATGACCTGTGGTTCCCGCTGATCCTCGCCCCGGCGGAAGAGGTGAAAACCCTGACGCTCGGCAGCCAGGTCTTTATCGGGCAATTCGTGACGGATTGGAATGCGGTGCTGTCGGCGCTGTCGATGGCGATCCTGCCGGTGATGGTGCTCTACGTGATCTTCTCACGCCAGCTCATCCGGGGCATCACATCGGGGGCGGTCAAATGAAGGTTCTCATCGCAGGATTGGGCAATATGGGCCGCAGCCACGCGCTGGCGCATCATAATCTGGCAGGGACGGAGATCGTCGGCCTCGTGAACCGGTCCGCCATAGAGGTGCCGGATGCGCTGCAGAGGTACCCGGTCTATACCGATTTCGACAAGGCACTGACCGACACACACCCTGATCTTGTCGTCATTGCGACCTACACGGACACGCATGCGGCCTATGCGATCCGCGCCATGGAAGCGGGCGCGCATGTCTTCGTGGAAAAGCCGCTGGCGATGACCGCCGAGGAGGCGCAGCGCGTGGTGGACACGGCGCATCGGCTGAACCGCAAGCTGGGCGTGGGTTACATCCTGCGGCATCACCCCAGCTGGGTGCGGTTGATCGCGGAAGCGCGCGGCCTTGGCGGGCCGTATGTGTTCCGGCTGAACCTCAATCAACAATCGGACGGTGCGACCTGGGACACCCACAAAGCCCTGATGGAAACCACCTCGCCGCTGGTGGATTGTGGCGTGCATTACGTTGATGTGATGTGCCAGATCACCGATGCGCGCCCGGTGCAGGTGCAGGGTATCGGGCTGCGGCTGAGCGATGAAATCGCACCAGACATGTACAACTACGGGCAGCTTCAGGTTACCTTCGACGACGGTTCCGTGGGTTGGTACGAGGCGGGGTGGGGTCCGATGATGTCGGAGACCGCCTTCTTTGTAAAAGACGTGATCAGCCCGAACGGTGCGGTCTCCATCACCGATGGCAACAAGGGCGCCTCGGACGATATTGACGGGCACACCAAGGTGGGGGGGGTGCTGGTGCACCGCCCGGCGGGAGATACCCTGATCGATTTGCCCGACGAGCCCGGCCATCAGGCGCTCTGTGACGCTGAACAGGCGTGGATCGTGCATGCGATCCGAAACGACATTGATCTGACACGCCATATGAATGACGCGGTGCAATCGCTCCGCATTTGCCTGGCAGCGGATGAGAGTATCCGGACCGGCAAACCCATCTACCTCGGAGACAGCGCATGACAGCTTTGAAACTGGAAAACGTGAACAAGTTCTTTGGCTCGGTGCATGTGTTGAAAGACATCAACCTGACCGTCGAAGAGGGTGAATTTGTCGTCTTTGTCGGCCCCTCGGGATGCGGGAAATCAACCCTGTTGCGGGTGATCGCGGGGCTTGAGGATGCGTCCTCCGGCACGGTCACCATCGGCGATGATGTCGTGAATACCGTACCCCCGGCCAAGCGCGGCATCGCAATGGTCTTTCAATCCTACGCGCTCTATCCGCATCTGACGGTCAAGGACAATATGGGGCTGGGGCTGAAGCAGGAAGGCCAATCCAAAGCGGTGGTGGAAGAGCGGGTGTCCAAAGCCAGCAAGATGCTGGACCTTGAAGAATACGCCACGCGCAGACCTGCAGAACTCAGTGGGGGGCAGCGCCAGAGGGTGGCCATCGGTCGCGCGATCGTACGGGATCCGAAGCTGTTCCTGTTCGATGAGCCATTGTCCAATCTGGACGCCGCGCTGCGGATGAACACCCGCGTCGAGATTGCGGAGCTGCACCGCACGTTGTCGGCCTCCATGATCTATGTGACCCATGATCAGATCGAGGCGATGACCCTCGCTGATAAAATCGTGGTGCTGCGGGATGGGCGCGTCGAGCAGGTGGGCACCCCGATGGAGCTGTACAACAATCCCGCCAATCGGTTTGTCGCCAGTTTCCTTGGGTCACCGTCAATGAATTTCCTTGAACGCTCCGTCCCGGGGGTGCCTGACGGGCAGACCATTGGCATCCGGCCGGAGCATCTTCGCCTTGCGCCGTCGGGTCAGTTCTCGGGCGTCGTCACCCATGTCGAACGCCTTGGCGGGGACACCAATCTGCTGGTGAAGACGGACCAGGGTGAAACAGTGACCGTCCGATTGTTCGGACAGGATCCGACGGAAGTGGGCGATGTGGTGCACCTCGCCTTTGCGCCAGAGGATGCGTTTTACTTCGACGCTGCTCAGGAGCGGATTTTCGACGCGGCTGCTTAGGGCAAGTCAACTCGACCGCGGCGGTGCGATCCTTTTGAGCGGGTGACAGATCTGCCGGAGGCGTCAGGATCAACTTAATCCCTGTGCAAGGCCGCGCCACGCAGAACCGTGATGTCGCGCAAGCGTCTCGTGGCAAGGTCCACAAAGCTGCGGACCTTGGTGGCCGCATGACGACCTTCCACATGGACCAGATGGATGGGCAGGATGTCCGGCTCATATGCGTCAAGGACCGTGCGAAGGGTGCCGGCCTCTAGATCCGGGCCGATCTGATAGGAGAGCACCCGGGTCAGGCCCCAGCCACTGCGGGCCACTTCGATGGCCGCGCCGATGCTGGTGACGATCATGCGGGGCGATACGGGGGCAAACTGGCCCTTGCCCGGCGCAAACCGCCAGTCGCGCGCGGTATTCACTGGGGCCGCATCAACGATCTGGTGTTCGGCAAGATCCGCCGGTGACTGCGGCACGCCATGTTTCGCGAAATAGGACGGTGCCCCGCAGACGACCCGGCGCACCTGTCCCACGCGCACGGCAACGAGGTTTGAGGACGGCAGGGGGCCGATGCGTACCGCGACGTCGAACCCCTCTTCGATCATATTGACGACCCGATCCACCATCACCACATCGGCAGTCATTGCCGGATACATGTCGAGATATTCGGTAAGGATGGGCGATACGTAAATGCGGCCGAACTCGTTAGGGCAGGTGAGGCGCAGCCGCCCCACCGGCATGGTTGCCGTGCCTGCCGCCGTATCGTCCGCGTCCTGAAGCCGCGCAAGCGCTTCGCGTATATCGTCCAGATAGGTTCGGCCCACATCGGTCAGCCGGACCTGCCGCGTCGTCCGGGTGAAGAGGCGAACACCCAGCGATGTTTCCAGCTCGTTTACCCCGCGCGTTGCAGAGGGGGCACTCAGCCCAAGCGCGCGCGCCCCGGCGGCGAAGCTTTCAGCTTCCGCCACCGCAACGAATACCTTGAGGGCCTGAAGTCGATCCATCGCCATCATTGTTTTCTATCGTGGAATAATGAAGTTCACCAGAGGCTCATTATTCTCAAGCGGAAAATGATTTACCTAGAGCGGGAACCAAGAACCCGACGGGACCTACCAATGTCCGTCATGCAAGGAGACCGCCATGACATCCCTCAATGCCCGCGCCGCAGCACCGGTAAAACTCTATCGCAATCCAAAGTCCGGTCACTGCCACCGGGTCGAGTTGATGATGGCTCTGCTGGGCGTGCCTTACGAGCCGGTTGATCTCGATATGGCCAACGGTGCGCATA
>NZ_JADOBQ010000006.1 GCF_015644665.1 Roseobacter sp. MH60115 | reverse complement strand
ATCGTGCAAATGCACGTCAATCTCACGCAAAAGCTTCAACGCATCTTCATCCGAATACCGCTTCCGCGCCATCCATCATCCCTCCTGTGACACCAAAATAGTGGCACAGTTCTACGGGGCTAAGACACTGGAGCCACGCTCCAAGCAAGTGGCACAGCGTCGGGATAGGTCAGAACGGCTATGCCCGCGCTTACTAGCGCCCGTGCGCTTGATGAGGCAGCAATCTGATCAGCGGCAACAGAGAGCTGGGACAGGGTTTGCTCTTGGTAGTATTGGTTGCTATCGAGAACTGGGAAAACGGTCGGTCAACGACATGGCCCTATGCCTTCGCTTTATTGAGGCGCGTGTTTTTTTTTCTGCTGTCGTGACACCGACTTACCCTGCGATGTGCCGCGCTGAGATGGTCGACGATCACTCTCTTTCAATGATGCAGCCAACAGGTTGATGTGCAATCTCCAGGAAGAACTTCCTGGATCACGGATCGCCTCAATAACCGTCATTTACTTCACTCGTGTCCAGAAAACGCGCGAACAAAAGAGGATCAGTGGTGCGAAGGGAAGCCAGATTCCGCCTGTTGGGTGACCTTTGCCTATGGTCATACTTCCTTCAATAGCTCTGCATTCAGACTATTTTTCCTTTAATTTGATCCAATGAAGGTCCAATCACCGCAAAATTTACCTAATATGGCGGAGCGATATGTAGTGCCTCTTGGCGTGCAGAATGAATTAATCATTTGCCGAAGCACACGCATGCGTTGAACATGGTCGGAATAAGAAGACGACCAACAGGGAAAAGGGACAGACAATGACAACCAAACTGGTGATTGGCCTGGATGGGGAGGGGTCTGGCGACCGCGCTCTCAGCTATGCCACGGATCTGGCGAAACGGATCGGAGATTGCGAACTTCTGGTCGCATATGTGATCGAGTGGTCGCCCTACTCGTTCCAGACCGCAGAAGAAAACGCCCAGCGTCACAAGCGGCGGGAAGAAGAGATATCCACCGCGATGTCGCGCGTGGTCGATCCGGCCGTCGAAGGCCTGAAGAAAAACGGCATGACCGCCTCCGGGATCGTGCGCCATGGCGATGTGGCCCATACGCTCAACACGATCTGTGAAAAGGAAGGCGGCCACCAGATCATCGTGTGTCGCTCTTCCGAAGGCGGTATCACAAAACGCATTTTCGGCAGCTCGACCGCGAACCTCGTGATGAGCGCAACCGTGCCGGTCACGGTCATTGGATAAGGGGATATTACCATGAAAATCTTGAACAAAGCCCTGTTGGCAGCACCGGCAATTGCCGCCGCTCTGCCCGCACACGCGCAGGACGCGATGTCGCTGGACGAGCGGGTGAATACCATCTTTGCGCAATTCACCGGCCCCTTCGTGAACCTGATCTTTGCCCCCCTGCCCGGCACCAGCTTTCCCTGGATCGTCTTGTGGCTGGTGGTCGCGGCGTCGGTCTTCACCATCTATTTTTCCTTCGTGCAGCTGCGCTACTTCAGCCACGCCGTGTCGCTGGTCAAAGGGGATTACTCCGATCCGGATGATGCCGGTGAGGTCAGTCACTTTCAGGCCCTCGCGACTGCCCTTTCCGGAACGGTTGGTCTGGGCAACATCGCGGGCGTCGCGGTCGCCGTCGGCATTGGCGGCCCTGGTGCGACGTTCTGGATGATCCTCGCAGGCCTGCTCGGCATGGCCTCGAAGTTCACGGAATGTACGTTGGGTGTGAAATACCGCAATGAATATCCGGACGGTACCGTCTCGGGTGGTCCGATGTACTACATCTCCAAAGGTTTCAAGGAACGTGGTTTGCCCGGCGGTGGCGCCTTGGCGATCCTGTTTTCGGTCTTTTGTATCCTTGGGGCGCTTGGCGGTGGCAATATGTTCCAGGCCAACCAGGCCCATGCGCAGATTGCCGGTATCGTTGGGGACTATCCGGGCTGGATCACCGGGCTGGTGTTCGCGGGCGTCGTCTTTGCGGTGATCGTCGGTGGCATTAAGTCTATCGCGAATGTCACCGAAAAGGTCGTGCCGTTCATGGGGATCCTCTACGTCGGTGCGGCTCTGGTCATTCTTCTGGTCAACTACGACCAGATTGGCTGGGCGTTCGGACAGATTTTTGCCGGGGCCTTTACCGGGCTGGGCGTTGCGGGTGGTTTTGTCGGCGCGCTGATCCAGGGCTTCAAGCGGGCGGCGTTTTCGAACGAGGCCGGTGTCGGGTCTGCCGCGATTGCACACTCGGCGGTACGGACGAAGGAGCCCATCACGGAAGGCTTTGTCTCTCTGCTGGAACCCCTGATCGATACCGTGGTGATCTGCACCATGACCGCCTTGGTGATCACCATCTCCGGCCAGTTGCTTATTGATCCGGATACCGGGCTCTACATGCTTGACGGCTCCGCAATTGCGACTGTTGACGGGAACTCTGGCGTGTCCCTGACATCCGCGGCCTTTGGCGCTTCGATCAGCTGGTTCCCCTATGTGCTGGCGATTGCCGTGGTGCTGTTCGCGTTCTCGACCATGATTTCCTGGTCGTACTACGGGCTGAAGAGCTGGACGTATCTCTTTGGAGAAGGCAAGACCTCGGAGCTGATCTTCAAGATCATCTTCTGCGTCTTCATCGTCATCGGCGCGGCTGCCAGCCTTGGGCCGGTGATCGACTTCTCCGATGCCGCGATCTTTGCGATGGCCGTGGTGAATATCACCGCGCTCTATTTCCTGATGTCGATTGTCCGTGAGGAGCTGCGGTCTTACTCGGAACGTCTCCGGTCCGGTGAGATCAAGAAATTTGCGCACTGAAACCAATTCCCAAGGCGGTGCATGCCGCCTTGGGCACCCGTTGCCCGGAGGGCAATGCGCGCTTCTATCCGCAGATGATCTCAGTCTAACCGGTATTGCGCAGACCGCCCTGATGGGTTGTCAAAAACGAATGCAGGTCGTCAAACGGCAAGGCTTCGGAGAAGTGAAATCCCTGCAGAATCGTGCAGCCCATGCGTTGCATCATATCCGCATGTTGGCGCGTCTCGACGCCCTCTGCTGTCACCTTGATTTCCAGTGACTCGGCGATCCCAATGATCGACCGCACCATGTTCTGGCACACGCGCGAATCCGGCGCCCCCATGACAAGACGCTGATCAATCTTGAGCACGTCCGGACGCACCCGCATCAGACTGATCATCGATGCATGCCCGGATCCAAAGTCATCGATTTCGATCGACAACCCCTTCTCGCGCAGTAGATCTAGGGTGAAGTCGAGGAACTCCGGCTGATCATCGAGGAAAACGGATTCGAGTATTTCGAAGGAGACTGCCGTCTTGCGGAATTCCCGCTTGTCGATTGCCACCAGTAAATCAGGGTCCGACAAGCGGCTCGCCGTCACGTTGAAAGAAATCTTGGGCAGGTGTACCCCTCTTTCTTCCAGGGTCGAGACATCCTGGAGCGCCTTTTCCATGATCATCTTGTCCAGCGTGCCCAGCATCGACAGCTGATCGGCCACGCGCAGGAAACTGCTGGGCAGTAAGACACCCCGATCAGGATGCACCCAGCGTGCCAGCACTTCGACGCCAACAATCTCACGGCTTTGCGCATCAACCTGTGGCTGGTAGAAGGGTTCAAACTCCCCGCGCTCGATTCCGCACCGGATTTGTTCAGCGGTGTCGCGGACACCGATGACCTTGCGGTGCTCGTCTGTGCCATAGGCGACCACCTGATTCCGACCGCGTTCTTTTGCGAGATACAGCGCTGCGTCAGCCGCGCGGACAAGCTCGCGTCTCTCGACCAACATGCATTCGGAAGACGCGATGCCAAAGCTGGCGCCCACGCGGATGATCTTGCCTTCATACTCGATGGGCTGGGAGACCTTATGCAGGATGGTCTCCGCCAGATCCTGCGCGACCTGCAGACTGCCGTCATCGACCAGCAGCACGATGAATTCATCGCCCCCGATGCGCACCGGAACATTTTTACCGGCGGTCACATCACGCAATATGCGCGCGACTTCGCACAGAACCAGGTCTCCGGCCTCGTGCCCCATGGTGTCGTTGACGTTCTTGAAGTGATCAAGGTCGATCCTGATGATGGCCAGTGCCGATGTTTGTTCCTCGGCCCGACAGTGTTCCTCGAAGGTTACATTGAAACACCTGCGGTTTGGCAGGCCTGTCAGCTCGTCGTGCAGTGCCTGCCATTCCATGGCCGAAGTCGTGGCCAAAAGATTTGCCTCGTCCCGTTTGCGGTCGGAGATATCGCTTGAAATAGCCATGTAGCCATAGGGTTTGCCCAGGTCGTCGAACAGCGTCGAGATGCTCAACCGGACCCAGTATTCCTCTGTCACATTGCGATAGTTGATCAGTTCGACAGTGACCGGCGTATGGGAAATCAGGGCGGCCCGGATTTTGGCGCGGGCCTTGGGATCGGTGTTTGCGCCTTGCAGCAACGTGCTGGGCGTCTGTCCCTTGATCTGGCCGGCGGTATAGCCTGAGATCCGCTCGAACGCCGGGTTGTGCCACACGATGTTGGTGTCGAGGTCGGTGATCAGGATCGCCTCCTCGGCCTTGCGGGCAATCGCGGCGAGTTCGCTCAGTTCCTTTTGCTGCTCGCGCAGCTTGTTCCGGGAACGCTGGACCTCGGCATGCGGCCGCAGGATGGTTTGCTTGCCAAGCCAGCCAAAAACACCAAAGGGCAGCAGCAATGCGGCGGATACCGCAAGGATGGCTTTGGTAACCATTTCCTGCCCGATGGCTTTGAAGAGATTGCTTTCGGATGTGAACAACAACGACAGCCCGGTTGATCCGATGGGGACCAAAATGGCGTTGTCATCACCCGTATTCAGGTGGGCCACATCCGGAGACTGGACAATTCGTTTGCCCAGGGTGACCATACCGTCCGCCTTGGGTGTATTTTTGAGCGGCACATCTACCACGGTCACCAGAACGCCTTCTGCAAATCCGCGATGCAGGATGGGCGCGGCGATCAGGATGGTCTGCTCGTCCGGTATCTTGCCCACATGCGACTGGACCACTCTGGTCATCATCTCGTTTGTCGTCAGCACCTCAAGGCTGAGACTGCGCGCCGCCTGCATCGTGTCCAGGGATTGGCTATGCTGGCCCACGACGTGAAAGCTCAACGGCGTGCCGGAAAAGTCAAAGATCAGGAATTCCGATATGTCGTCCGGAAGAGTGGTGTTTTCGATGCGGTCGACAAATCCATCGTCGCTCATGACGTAGCCTACAATGTAGGACACAAGTGTCGGCTCCGAGCTCAGAAAACCGGTCAGGGATTCGCTGGGATCAAGAATTGCGTCGACGCGGGCCGCGACCCGCTGCGCCTGGCTCAAAACGGCCTGTCGCTGTGTTTCCACCAGAAATGGTTTCGATGTGATCCAGACGGCCGCCGCCGAAGTGGCCAGAGCCAGGGCAAAACTGCACCCGATCAACAGCCAGAAAACCCTGTTTATGGAGCCGATGTTTCGCATTCAGTGGTCCAGATGCGCCGGATCTGCAAGCGTCAGGCGACCTGTCTCCGCAAAAGTGGCCATGCATAAATCGGGCGCGCCCAGGGCTTCATGCGCGTCGCGATCCGTCATGGAATACGGACGAAACGGTCTTTCATAGGATTTGAGAATCCCCTCAATCGGCGCGGGCAGATTCTCCAGCGCCAGCCGGACCATGTCGCGGCGCGCCTCAATCGGGGCATCTGCCCACGCAGCGCTACCCACCGCCTGCTCCAGCGCGGCGAGGAACAGCTTTGTCAAATCATAGCCGTGCACAAAACCGGTAGAGGACGGGACCTCTGACAAACTGCTGAACTGCCTGCCCAGCAGGCTCGCGCCCTCCAGCGCGCGCGCCAGGACGGCGCCGCCGCTTTTCTCGACTTCCAGCCCACAGGTTTGCAGAACCTCAATGCGAAGGCCCATGCGTGCGTCGGGCGAGACCTGGGTCTCGAACGCACCGGCAAGGATGCCCCAGTGACTGATAATTTTTAGCCCGGGCAGGACGTTGTGCAGTTCATTCACCAGCAAGGCACCGCTGCTGGCGCTGGCAAGCATGATTACGCAGTCCGGACGGACGGTCGCAATCGATTGTGCAATTGACCGTGCGCTGGCCGTGCCAAGGCCTGCGGAAAACATGAAGACCGGCGGCGCATCCTGTTCCGCGTCATTGAAAGCCTCTTGCATGGTGCTGCTGTTGGCGCGGCCCCATCCGGTATCGATCAGCAAGAGCGCTGTGCGGCTGCAATGCGCATTGTTCACGGCACGGCTCACCAGGAACGGTCCCGCCTTGGTGTCGTCAACGGACAGCCGAAAAATCCAGTTCTCATCACCCTCGTCGGCGCGGGTGATCGGCCCGGCAGCGGACCAGGGCAAGAGCAGCAGAATGCCGTTCTCGTTGATGTATTCTCTGTTCGTCAGATAAGGCGGCGAGAGCGAGCCACCCACAATCGCAATCGCCTGAGGGTCGTTCTGGAAGGCGCGCAGGTTGCCCAGGGTGCGTTTCGAATTGGCGCGGTGGTCTTTGCGGACGACGTCAAGCAAAATGCCCGCCACCTGATGGTCAACCTCCGCCAGTGCGGTATGGACGCCCAGTTCAATGGCCTCCGCCGCCCGCTTCGAGATCGAAAAGTCAGCGTCAATGTAGAGGGTCAGCCGTTCTGCCGAGGCGGAGGACGCGAACCCAAGCACGAGCACGCACAACAGAGTTTTCAACGGGCTTTTTTTCATGAAGACCTCCTGGCAGTGTCGGGCCCATACCCGCGCAGGCGATCTTAATCTTGCAGCCCATTGGATTTCGTTAACGGTTCGGAAATGGGGGCCGCATGTGATGTAAAACTTCCCTGAGTTTTAGTTCAATTTTGCAATGATCAGAGGGAGCCGACGCTTCGGCGGATGGCGTTTCATCCCGCGCGTCCGCGTGGCCCCGTTTGGGCAGATCATTTTGAAGGTTGCGAGGCGTATCCCGCAACCACCTGAAGCAGCCTGAAGGACGTGGCTGCATCGTTTTGGACAACGGCGAGAAATTCCTCCGCCCCAAGCCTCAGCGCTTCAACCTCTGTCTTGGCGCGCATGGTCAACGCGCGCGGCTCGTTGCGGATCACGCCAAGCTCCCCGACCAATGACCCTGGACCCACCAGCGCCACCTGGGTCTCGCCGCGCTCCTCCTCGGGATGAAAGAGCTGCGCTTCGCCGGACAGGATCATATAGGCGCCGTCGGTTGGCATATCGTTCTTGTGGAAAATGACGTCGCCCTGCGAGGCGGAAAACCAGCGTGCGCCGAAGGCCAGCAACCTGAGTTGCTTTCGGTTCAAGGCAGAGAACATCGGCGTCGTTTCCAGCGCCCGCAGCTTGCGCAGCAGGTCCGCGCTTGCAGCGCCGTCGTCCGCCGTTTTTCCGGTCTGTTTTTCAGACACCATGCGCCCCTGGCGGATTTCGATGTGATCATCAAAGTCATCCACATCCTCGAAAGCCTCGCCAAGATGGATGAGGGTTGTCTTGGGCAGGAGCCGGCGCAGATTTCGTGCCATCGCGGTCCGTCCCAGCGCCTCTGTTCCCCGTAAGACGTTGTCCAGAATGAGAATATCCGGTCGCTTCACCGCTGCCCTGCTGATGGCAAGCGGTTCGACGAAGGCTGCCGGAAGGTCAGCGCCGCCAAGGGCCAGGGGCAGGTCGTAAATCAGCTCGGTCACGCTGGCGCGGAGCCCTGCCGCGTCCAGCACCTCCGAAACGATCTTGCGCAACTCATCCGCACGCCCCCCCGCGGTGTCGGAGATTTTGCCGTAAAGCGCGTTTTCCAGCACCGTGAGCCCCGGCGCGATCCGGTCGGGGCGCAGGGGCACGTAAAGCGCCCGTAATTCATCCTGCACCTTCAGACCGTTGGCTTTGCGCAGTTCCAGAATGCGGTCCTGCATCGCGTCGGAAAAGGCCGGGCCAATCTGCTCGGCTGAAATCTGTGCGGGTACCGTCATCAACAAAACCTTGTCGGCATCGCTCAAGGTCTGCGTGCCCGCCTGCCCGCGCGTTCTCAGCAGCTGCACGGAACGCTCGAACAGCTCCGGGTCCAGACCCAATTTGCGGAACAGCGGATGTTCCGTGCCATCGGTGCCGAAAATCTGGTTCAAAAGATCGATGACATCCCGGGATAGATCGAGCAGTCCCTCCTCGAGGCCGAGTTTGCGCAACAGGTCAAAAAGATCGGTCTGCGCGGCCAGCTCCTGCTGGCTGAGCGCGCGACGTGTGGTGGCAAAGAAGAGGTTGCTGGTGACGGGCAGCGCCGGATTGTACTGCTCGGGGTCAAAGCGGTACACATGCCGGTCCAGGCCTGCGGCGACAACCGCCTCCCAGACCCTTGGCCGCACGTCCACCAATCCGGCTACCAGATCAATCTTTTCATCGCTGTCGAGCTTTTGATCCAGCGCGCGCAGATAGAGCGTCTCTCCCGATCCCATCGCTTCCAGCAAAGACTGCCACCAGCCCCGCAATTCCCCTGCCTGCGCCAGTCCCGCGAGATCCGGGTTCAGCCATTCGGCATCCAGCGGATCACTGCTGTTTCCGGCGGCGGCGGCTTCCTGCGCCCTGAGCTCTGCGTCTTGAGACACTGTGCCGGTCGGACGCGACCTTAGGGACATCATCACGTTGTCTTCCAGCGATCCGCGAAAGAGCACCGGGCGCGCACTGGCATGGCCGATCCGGGCGGCAATGACGGATTGGTGCAGGCTCTTGAGCG
Source organism: Roseobacter sp. MH60115 (assembly GCF_015644665.1). Classification (GTDB taxonomy): domain Bacteria; phylum Pseudomonadota; class Alphaproteobacteria; order Rhodobacterales; family Rhodobacteraceae; genus Roseobacter. Next base: position 273,021 of record NZ_JADOBQ010000006.1, on the reverse strand, counting down.
CTGTGTCGCCGATGCTGATCGTCCCGCTGGCTGGCATGACCTCGCGCGTTAAAAGATCCGACATCGCCTGCCGGTCTTCGACACTGGGTGCGGTGATGGCCACCATCGATCCCGGTGCAAATCGGGCGGTGATGTTCTCCAGCACGGCATTGCCGGCGGCATCCACGACCGTGACATCCTGCATGTCGATGATGCCGTCGAGGTGGGGCAGCTTGTCCGGCCTGCCAGTCATCAGCGCTTCATCAATCACGCCGGAGGGCGAGAATTTTTCGGTGACCGTTTCCCAGCGCAGGCTCATGTCCTGCGCCTGATTGTAGAAGGTCAGCAACTCTTTCCAAGGCGAACTGAGGTCCTTGTAGGCGGCCAGTGCCGCAACGAGAGCGCCCAGCGACACCGCGCCCTGAATGACCAGATAGCCGCCCACCGAGAAGAAAAAGAAGGGTGTCAGCTGCGTGATGAAGTTGTTGATGAACTTCATGAAGAATTTCTTCTGATAGATCTGAAACCGGATGTTGAAGACGACGCCCAGGCGGTGGCTGATCGCCGACAGCCGGTGGCGCCAGCCGCCGTGGACGCGCAGCTCCCCCGCACCCGCAGCGCTTTCACCGATCATGGCGGCCAGCTGGCGCACTTCCTTGATCCGCTCTTTGTTCATCAGGTTGATCCGACGCTGCAGTTTCGGGATCAGCCAGGCCTGCAGCGGGATCAGGGCGACGGCGGCCAGTCCAAACCAGACACTTTGCAGGAAGAGAAACACAAGGATGGTGATCATCTGCCCGGCCTGCAGCACCGGCTGGGTCAGGGCATCACCCATCATGCCGCCCATGGGTTCGGTCTCGCCGGTGATCATGGCCACCAGCTCCCCCTGCGACGTGCGGCGGAAATAGGCCTTGGGAAAGCGCAGCATGCGGGAAATCAGGCTGTAGCGCAGGCGGCGCAGCATCCGTTCGGAGAGGATGCCCTTCATGGTGTTGATCCGCATTTTCAACAGGCCGTGCAGCAGCACGGACAGCAGGAATGCCGCGCAAAGCAGTGCCAGGAACCCCAGTTGGGTGAATTCAATACCCGCCACAGGGATCGCAGAGGACTGCGCGCCAATGGCGTCATTGATGATCCGTTTGGGCAATTCCAGCGTCAAATAGAGGAACGGGAATAACGTACTGGTGAACAACAGAAGTTTCAGTTGGTCACGCTTCGAGTACTTCCAAATGAATTGAAAGAGAGTCCTTTCGATGGTTCGCACCCCCATGCGCGACGTCGGTATCTGCCGTACCGCGTCTTATTGAATACCAACACTTTAGCGCAGGAATTCCAATTCGCGAACCGACTTCGTAGGGCATCGGGGCAGATTGCGGACCTGCCGCACGCTGTGGTTGAGAAAACAGGCCGGTTCGGGCCCAGGGCCTAAGAATTCGCGAAACATCTCCCTTTGATGTCCGCGAATCTCCCCACTTCTGCCCCACCCGTGCCCGAGTTCGGTGATCAGATATCCGGACAGAAGGCAAACCAGGGTCGTCATATGTCAGATTTGCAGGAAAAGACGGACAAGCGCCATGCGCGGCTCTTTGAGCTGATCCGTCAAAGAAACCAGGCGGAGGCGACAGTGGCCCGCGTTCAGGGCCACACCGTGCGACGCCTCAGCGCAAATGAAGCCGTTCAGCTACAACGCGCGGCTGCGCGATCCTTGCAGGCGCGTATGGAAACGCCCCTGCACTAGGCGTTAAAAGAAGGCCTCGGCGTTCAGGCCGACGGTCATCGCGCCGATCACCTCGCCCGTCGCCGGATCCGTCAGCGCCATGGAGACCTGCCCCTGGTAGGTTTGGGAGCTTTCATCGAATTCCACCTCGTCGACAAAGACCGCACCGGCCCCGGCTCCGTAGGTTTTGGAATATTTGTCCTCATCTCCCTGCCAGTAGTCGGAAGTGACATCGCTGGCCGCCACGTTCAGCCCCAGGGCGTCCATCACGAAAATCTCGGTAATCCGACCGCCCGACGCCGCCACCTGTTCGGCCAGGAAGGCGGACAGCGGGCGCCCCATGACGTCGCTGATCAGAGGCTGGGCGTCCTGACCCACCTCGGCACGCCACTGCGTATCCCAGGCCTCGATCTGCGCCGCGCTCGACCCGGCGGTTTGCGCGTTTTGCGCCGTGATGGCAGTGATCACCTGTTCGGATTGCGCCCAGGTCATCACATCTGTTTCAACAAAGGATTTCATGGCAGGTGGCGCATCCACGGCACCAGCGATGCTGGCGACCACGATCACGGGAATGGACAAGGCAAGAGTACGGATCATCGGAGAGGTCCTTTGTTGGGGTCGATGCGCCAAAGGGCGCTTGTGCTGATCCCAAGCTATCCAGAACTCCTCTAAGGATCGGTAAAGCTTTTAGGCTTCGGCCCGAAACCCAGTCGCCACAACGAATTTTTCGGAACTGTCCGCGCGCGAGGCCGGTGGCTTTATGTTCGCAACCTTGGAGAATCGCTGCTTGAGCAGCTTTTGCAACTCACCCTCCGCCCCACCGGCCAGCACCTTGGCCACAAAGGTGCCGCCTTCATCCAGCACGTCGAAGGCAAAATAGGCCGCAGCTTCGCAGAGCGCGATGATGCGCAGGTGATCGGTCTGCTTGTGACCGGAACTGCTGGCGGCCATGTCGGACATCACCACATCGGCCTTGCCCCCCAGCCATTCCTTGACCTTGAGATCGGCGTCATCCTCCATGAAGTCGAGCTGGTAGAGGTCGCACCCGGCAATCGGTTCCATCTCCTGCAGGTCGATCCCGAGGATCGTGCCGACCGCCTTGCCGGATTTCTCGCCCAATGCGTTCACACGTTTGACGGCGACCTGACACCAGCCGCCCGGTGCCGCCCCCAGATCGACCACCCGCGCGCCCGGCACGAGGAAGCGGTACTTGTCATCCAACTCCATGATCTTGAAGGCCGCCCTGCCCCGGTAGCCTTCGGCTTTGGCGCGTTTGACGTACGGATCGTTCAACTGGCGCTGCAGCCAGCGGGTGGAGCTGAGCTTGCGGCCACGGGCGGATTTCACCTTCACCTTGAGCTCGCGTTGCCCGCGTCCCGAGGTGTTCTTGCCGCTTGGGGTCTTGGCCATCAGAATTCTCCGTCTTCCAACACGCCGTCTGCGCTCATTTGTGCATAGAGTAAACCCTCGCGCAAACCGCGATCCGCTACCGAGAGCCTGTCCGTCGGCCAACAGCGCATCAGCGCCTGCAGGATGGCCGAGCCCGACATGATCAGCGCCTGCCGGTCCTGCCCGATGCGCGGATCGGCCCGTCGCCCTGCAGGCCCCAGCGCCAGATAGGAGCGGATCACCCGGTCGATCTGCTCCGTGGTCATGTGCAGGCCGTCCACCTTGGTACGATCATAGCGCTTGAGCCCCAAGTGACTGGCCGCAACGGTCGTGACCGTGCCCGAGGTGCCGACGATCTGGAACTTCTCTGTGGGCTGGGTGTCGTGATAAGGCGTGAAATCAGCGAGGTTCTCCTCAAAGAACCAGCTCATCAAGGCAAAGCGGGCCGCGTCGTCTTCGACGTCGTTGAACTGGTCGCGCAAGGTAGCCACGCCCAGAGGCACGGAAATCCAGTCGACCACCCGCGCCGCGGGCAGGTCGGAGACCGCCTGCTGGAACCCGCTGTGCAGCCGCATGATGGCCTGGGGCCGGTCCCTGCGCGGCACTTCCGTCAGATCGATCCACACCAGTTCCGTGGAGCCGCCCCCGATATCGACCACCAGCAGGTTTTCGGTGTTGCGGCTGACCAGCGGCGCGCAGGAAATCACCGCCAGCTGCGCCTCTTCCTGTGGCTTGATAATGTCGAGCTTCAGACCGGTTTCACGGTGCACGCGGCGGATGAAGTCATCGGCGTTCAGGGCGCGCCTGCAGGCTTCTGTTGCCACCAGCCGCATGCGGCGCACTTTGTTGCGGCGCAGCTTCTGCTGGCAAATCCGCAATGCCTGAACGGTGCGCGTCATGGATCCGCGCGACAACCGCCCGGTTTTCTCGAGCCCCGCGCCTAGTTGCACGGATTTCGAGAAGCTGTCGACCACATGGAAACCATTGCCCTGAGGTTGGGCGATCAACATGCGGCAGCTGTTGGTGCCCAGATCGAGGGCGGCATAAAGCTCACCGGATCGGGGCGGAACTGGCGCGGGGCTCAGAGCCGTCTTTTTTTTGAGCGCGCCCGCACCTTTGGGACGCTGTGGCGCCATCTTTCGCGCCTTTCATTTCGAGTTGGGACAAGAGTAGTCGCTACCGACCGCTGGCGCAAGCGTCCGTATGCGCCGCTGGCCAGGGCGCTGTTTTCGCGGGGCCCACAGTATATACAGCGGACCTCACAGTCTTCATGAGGATTATGGCGGCTGCCGCCTCTCGCGAAACGGGCGCCTTTGCGATAGACCTTACGCGTCGCGGACAGATGTTGTTCTGTCGAAAATCGGCCTCGAAATCGGCTTTTCTGCCGATAGACAGGCGGGAAGAGAGTGAGGGGGAATCAGCCATGCCTGACGTCACGATTGTTTATTGGCGCGATATTCCGGCCCAGGTGATCGTGGGCAAAGGCCGTCGTGGCTCCAAGCGGCAGCTGCCGGAGCGGTTTGAGCAGGCGATTGACCGGGCGGCCATGAAGGTTGGCGCCGAGGATACCGATGCTTATCTGGCAGAATGGCGCAAGGCCGCCCCCTTCCCTGTTGAGGGTGACCCCGATGCCGTCGCCGACGCCGAAGCTGCCCGTCTGGATGCGGAATACGACCGCGACCGGATCAAGGCGCTGATCAACAATGATGGCTGGGCCTGACCCCTGCCCCGATTTTTCGACCCCCTTCTTTTCCGAAAGGATCGCCTGATGGCTCTGCTGAACTTCAAGAAGAAAGACACGGCCCCGCAGACCCCCGCCAGCCCGGAGGTTGAGGCATTCCTGCAGGATTATTCCATCGAGGTGATGCCGCGTACCGCCGAGAAGGTGGAGAATTTCCGCGATCTGCTGCCTGAGGGCACGCGCGTCTATATCGCTCATATCGAAGGCACGCCCATCGAAGACATGATCGCCACGGCCAAGCGTCTGAACGCGGACGGCTACCCGGTGATGCCGCATTTCCCCGCGCGGATCATCAAGGACAAGGCGACGCTGGCCGATTGGATCGCGCGCTATCAGGGTGAGGCGGATGTCAAACAGGCGTTGCTGCTGGCAGGCGGTGTTGCCGCGCCACACGGCGACTTTGACAGCTCCATGCAGTTGATGGAGACCGGGCTTTTCGACGAAGCCGGTTTTGAGCGGCTGCACGTGGCAGGTCACCCCGAGGGCAACCGGGACATTGATGCGGATGGCTCCATGACCAATGTCACCGCTGCGCTGCACTGGAAGAACGACTTTCAGACCCGCACGGACGCGCAGATGGCGCTGGCCACGCAATTCGCCTTTGACGCAAAACCGATCATCAAATGGGCTGACGATCTGGCGGCGGATGGCATCACCCTGCCCGTGCACATCGGCATCGCCGGGCCTGCCAAGCTGCAGACCCTGATCAAATTCGCCATCGCCTGTGGTGTTGGCCCCTCGCTCAAGGTGCTGCAGAAACGCGCGATGGACGTCACCAAGCTGCTGCTGCCCTATGAGCCCACCGATGTTGTGGCCGAACTGGCAGCCCACAAGGCGGCCAACCCGGACTTCAACATCACCAACGTACATTTCTTCCCATTGGGCGGCATCAAAACCAATGCCACCTGGGCCACCGCCAATGGTGGTGCCGCCACCGCCCCTGCAAACGCCTGATCCAAGGACATCTGAATGACCCGTACCATTGTCGAATCCAAAACCAAGACCGCGATCATCGGCTTTGATCAGCCCTTCTGCGTGATTGGTGAACGGATCAATCCCACGGGCCGGAAGAAGCTGGCGATGGAGTTGGAGGCGGGCGATTTCTCGACCGTTGAGGCGGATGCGATTGCGCAAGTCGCCGCGGGCGCGACCGTGCTTGACGTGAACTCCGGGGCGGTCTTCACCAACAAGATGGCCGAAGACACGCGCTATGCAGACAACAACTTCGTCGAACCGCCGCTGATGAAGGAGTTGGTGGAGCGGGTGCAGGCCATTGTTGACGTGCCGCTCTGTATCGACAGCTCGGTGCCTGGCGCGCTGGAATCCGGTCTTGAAGCCTGTGAAGGCCGCCCCCTGCTGAATTCCGTGACAGGCGAGGAAGAGCGGCTGGAAATCGTGTTGCCGCTGGTCAAGAAATACAATGTGCCGGTGGTGGCGATTTCAAACGACGACACCGGCATTTCCGAAGACCCCGATGTGCGTTTCGCCGTGGCCAAGAAAATCGTGGAACGGGCTGCTGATTTCGGCATCCCCGCACATGATATTGTCGTCGATCCGCTGGTCATGCCCATTGGCGCCATGGCCACCGCGGGGCACCAGGTCTTTACGCTCGTGCGGCGCCTGCGTGAAGAGCTTGGGGTGAACACCACCTGTGGCGCGTCCAATATCTCCTTTGGTCTGCCCAACCGCCACGGCATCAACAACGCCTTTCTCCCCATGGCCATGGGGGCCGGCATGACATCGGCGATCATGAATCCGGTCGCCCTGCCCGTGCCTGCGGCCAAGATCGAAGCCAAGAAACTGGAACTCGCGGCGGCCGGTGTCGTCTTCCCCGACGACATAGATCTGGAGCTCTTCTGTCAACTGACGGGCCTGGGATCCACCAAGCCGCGCCCCGGCAAGGAAATGGAAGCGATTCGAGCCGCGAATTTCCTGACCAACAACGATCCGCACGGTGGGGAGTGGATTGCCTTCAACAAAGAAGCCCCGAAGCCTGGGCAGGAAGGGCGCGGACGGGCCGGTCGCAGTGGTGGACGTCGACGTCGCGCGTGACGCAATCCACCACGGAAGATGTTTGAAACCCCGGCCTTAAGCGCCGGGGTTTCTTGTTTCCATGTTCGTCCTTCCGGGGGGCGGTATTATGCCCCAAAAGTTTTTTTGCAGGTAACCCCGTCTTAACGGACTGCGCTCTACAACCGCTGCACTCGATTATGAAGCCGATGTGGAGAGAGCGATGCACCTGCAAAGACCTTGCAATTTGAGGAGAGCGCGATGAGTGCCCCCGTCCAACTCGCTCCCCGGCTCGACCTGCCCGCAGCCTCCGCTTTGGCGACCACGTTGAAAGAACACTCCGACGGGGAACTCGTTCTGGATCTGTCGGAGGTAAAGCACCTCGGCGCGCTTTGCCTGCAAGTTATCCTGTCTGCCGCGACCAGCGCTGTTGAGGCCGGTCGCTCGGTCTCTCTGATCAATGCCTCCGACCGCGTGATCGATCAACTGCGGGTCATGGGCCTGACACCAGAAGCTGTCGCAAGGGGACGCACATGACATTGGAAATTCTGGCTGTGGACGACAGCCGCACCATGCGTGACATGATACGTCTCGCGCTGCTGCCTGCTGGTTTCAACGTGCATACCGCCGATGATGGCGTGCACGGGATCGAGGTTCTGGATGGTATCGAGCCCGACGCGATCATTACCGACATCAACATGCCGCGTATGGACGGGTTCGGATTTATCGATGCGGTGCGCGGTCAGGATAAGCATCGCGCCACGCCTATTCTGGTTCTCACGACCGAAGCGGCGCCAGAGTTGAAAGCGCGCGCACGTGACGCCGGGGCTACCGGGTGGATTGTGAAACCATTTGACCCCTCAAAGCTGATCAAGGCTTTGCAGATGGTTGCGGGATAAGGGGGTCCGATGTCAGAGTCCAATGATCCCATGGCAGAAATCCGCGCCTCGTTCTTCATCGAGTGCGAGGAGCTTCTGGAGGCGCTGCAGGATGGGCTGCAGGCGCTGGATGATGGAGATGAAGACCCCGAAACGATCAACGTCGTCTTTCGTGCGGTTCATTCCATCAAAGGTGGCGCCGGTGCTTTCGGGTTGGAAGCGCTCGTGCGGTTTGCCCACCGGTTCGAAACGGTCCTGGACGAGGTGCGCGCGGGCAGAATGTCGCCCGAGAGCGACGCCCGCAAGATATTCTTCCAATGCGCCGACCACCTTTCGGACCTGGTGCGGATCAGCCGGGACGACGGTGATCTGCCCAAAGATGAAACGGCAAAACTTCTGGCCTCTCTTGACGGTCTTCTAGGCGAAACCGGCGCCGCAGAGGAAGAAGTAGAAGAGGAAGAGATCGATTTCCAGCCTGCGGCGCTGTCCTTCGACCTTGACCTCGGCGACGAGGAGGACGGCGGGCCTGATTTGCCGGACCTTCCCCCGTTGGACGATCTGCCTACCCCTTCTGACGCGGGTTTCATCATCCGCTTCAAACCGGACAATGATCTGTTTGAAACCGGCAATGAACCCTTTCACATGCTGCGGACGCTGGATGAGCTAGGCGAATGCACCGTTACCTGCCATTTGGATGAGCTGCCCGATTTCGACACGCTTGTTCCAGAGCAATCCTACTTGTCCTGGACGATCGAATTGAAGACCGATGTGGACGAAGCAGAGATTTCGGCGGCTTTTGAGTTTGTAGAAGGTTTGTGCACGCTCAGTATCGAGAAAAACGATGCTTCAGGTGATGCCGAGGAACCTGATGTGCCCGACCAATCAGTGGCCGAGGCAGAGGCCGAAGATCAGCCGAAGGATGTCGATGCCGCACCGGAAATTCCACCGCTTGCCCCGGTGGATGAACCTGTCAAAGATGTGCAGCCCGAACCAGAGGTGGCCTCACAACCTGATGGTGCTGCCAAGCCAAAGGCTTCACCACCCAAGGCGCCATCTCAAGCCGCCGCCGCCAAGTCCGTTGTGCGTGTGGATCTGGACCGCATTGAACGGCTGGTAAACTTGGTTGGCGAACTTGTCATCAATCAGGCAATGCTGTCTCAAAGCCTTGAAAGCTCCGGCCTCTCGCCGCATTCGGATGCAATGAATGGGCTAGAGGAATTCCAGCGACTGACCCGAGATATTCAGGACAGCGTCATGATGATCCGGGCGCAGCCGGTGAAATCTCTCTTTCAGCGCATGTCACGGATTGTCCGTGAGGCTTCTTCTGCCGTCGGGAAAGATGTGCGCTTGAATACGGAAGGTGAGAGCACGGAAGTCGATAAGACCGTGATCGAAAGACTGGCTGATCCGTTGACGCATATGATCCGCAACGCGGTTGATCACGGGCTCGAAAGCTCCGAAGATCGCATTGCCACCGGCAAGTCTGAACAGGGGCAAGTCAACCTGACAGCTGCGCATCGCTCAGGAAGAGTGGTCATCGAGGTTTCGGATGACGGTGGTGGGATCAACAGACCGAAAGTCCTTCAAATTGCTATGGACAAGGGTCTGGTTCCGGCAGACGCATCTCTGTCCGATACTGAAATCGACAATCTTCTGTTTCTGCCGGGGTTCTCGACGGCATCTGTCGTTTCCGACCTCTCGGGACGCGGTGTCGGAATGGATGTGGTGCGCACCTCCATTCAAGCACTTGGCGGTCGTATTTCGATTGCGTCGACGCCAGGGGTCGGCACGACATTCTCTATTTCTTTGCCACTTACCTTGGCTGTTTTGGACGGAATGGTCGTGCAAGTAGCTGAAGAAACTCTGGTACTCCCGCTGAACGTCGTAATCGAAACCCTCACGCTGACGAATGAGGATGTCGAAATGGTTCGGCCGGGCGCGAATGTAGTACGCGTTCGAAGCGGTTTCGTGCCCTTGTTCGATCTTGGAAAAGAGCTTGGGTATAGAGAACCTGTTGAAGATTATGACGGCTCTGTTGTTCTGCTGATTGCCCACGAAGACGGAAGCCGTGCGGCTTTGATTATCGATAGCATTCAAGATCAGCGCCAAGTGGTTATTAAGGGCCTTGATGACAGTTTTTATCGAGCTCCCGGTATCGCTGCAGCAACAATTCTCGGAGACGGCCAGATCGCGTTGATCTTGGATACGTCGGACATCATCACCAACGCAATCGGCGTCGCCGGCACAGCGGCCACTCAATCATCCACAGGACTGACGGCATGAGCGAAAAAGAAACCCCCACGGCAATCGAGTTGTTGACCTTCCAGTTGGCAGAACAGGAATACTCCCTGGATATTATGTCAGTGCGCGAAATTCGCGGCTGGACAAAGACGACCCCTTTGCCACATGCGCCAAGTTATATGAAGGGCGTAATCAATTTACGCGGCACAGTTTTACCAGTCATGGACTTATCCGAAAGACTGGGACTGAAGCCACAAAAACACACCGATAGAAATGTTATTATTGTTGTCAACCACGATGATGTTATGACCGGTTTATTGGTCGACGCTGTTTCTGACATTGTTGCTTTGACAGCGGACGATCTGCAACCTCCGCCGGAGATGCAGGCCAGCACATCTGTGAACGTCGTAAGTGCAATTACTCTAATCGATGAGAGGATGATCCGCGTTCTGGATCTCAGCTCAATCGTGCTGTCCGTACAAAGCAATGCGGCATGATGAAGACACAATCCGTAGATACTGCCATCGACGCAAAGAGTTTCGAAGCGATTGCTCAACTTGCCTATAGCGAGAGTGGTTTGCAATTAGCAGCTGAAAAAATGTCGATGATTCAATCGCGGTTACGACATAGGCTGCGGGCGTTGGACATTCCAAATTTCGAGAATTACAGCGCCTTTGTGTGTTCAGAAGATGGTCGGCACGAAAGACGGCACATGATTTCCGCACTGACCACAAATGTCTCTCATTTTTTTAGAGAAAAACATCACTTCGACGTACTTCAAAAGTGTGTGGTGAACGATTTTTTACCAAGACTGAGGAGTGGTGACCGAGTAAGAATTTGGTCAGCGGGATGCTCAAATGGCCAAGAAGCTCTTTCTATTGCGATGTCGTTGTTGGAAGCAGTTCCAGACATCGATGAAATGGACATTCGTATTTTGGCGACGGATATCGATGCCAATGTGGTTCAATTCGCGAAGGCGGCAACCTACCCAGACCGTTTGATCTCAGGTATTCCAGAAGAACTACTCCAGAAGTATTTCTCTCGTAAGAGAGAGAAGGAAGAAACAGTTTTTTGCGCGAACAGTAAGCTTCTTAACCTCGTTCGCTTCAACGAATTGAATCTTTTGTCAAAGTGGCCAATGAAGCAGAGCATGGATGTTATTTTCTGTAGGAACGTCGTCATCTACTTTGATACGGAGACGCAAAATCGTCTTTGGCCTCGCTTTCATCAAATACTAAACCCGAACGGGTACTTGTTTCTAGGACATTCCGAGAGGATTGCAGATCCGCAGGCCTCAGGTTTCGAAACAGATGGGCCAACAACTTATCGGCCAATGAACTCAGCCAACCAGACTTCGTCAGCGTCAAAGGGAAAATAGCCATGTCATTGCGGGACCAAATTAGAATTATGGTTGTGGATGATATGTCTACAAGCCGTGGCTTGATAACCCAGGCATTGGACGCTTTCGGTGTAAGAAATGTCTCAACAGCAGAAAACGGCGTTGACGCCTTGAAAGCATTGGCCACGCATCCGGTTCATTTGGTCATTTCGGACTACAATATGCCGCAAATGGATGGATTGCAGCTTCTGCACCAGTTGCGCGCCGCGCCAAAAACCAAAGGCGTGGGGTTTATTTTGATCACGGGGCGCGCTGAGCAGCAAATCATTGATCACGGTAAGAAGCTCGGGATGAATAATTACTTGAAAAAACCCTTTGAACAGGCGGGTTTGCGCAACTGCATAGAAGCTGTGGTGGGTCGCTTGTAAATGGCTCTTCATATCGGGTCGGAAGAACCTGTTAACAAGATAATTGAAAGACTTTCAACTTACCTCGACAGGCTGGCCGGTCAAGTGTTTGAACTTGAGAATACCGTCAGCCGAACTGTCGGTGAAAAAACGACATCGGATACAAGTACGATCACGGACCTTCAGGGCCTGGATTTCCTGAGGCAATCGTTGGAGGATTTGGCTCTCATGACGCTGTTAATGAGCAGACAGGAAGCATCTCGTTTTAGCGCTGCTGACTTGCAAGAAGTTAGTGCCAAATTGAAGCTTAAAGCGACTCAGTCCTTGCTCCAGGGCGAGAATCATACTCATTTTGGTGAAAAACCGGATTCCACAGGAGACTTGGATCTCTTTTGATAAGCTATGTATTCTCAATAAGAGCCACGATTCATCAACATAGTCAGAGTTTACCAGCCTGCTCTGGATCTGGTTGGATTGATGGATTGATAGCTTCGTCCACCATCTCTAAATGGGACTTGGCCATCATTTAATTTGCGATGCAGGGGCAACTTTCAAGCCATGTACAAAAAGCATCAATGGGCTAAATCGTCTTAGGCTGCCGCGGCCGACCAACCAGGTCTTGCGGGGCGTCTAGTATTCTGAGCTGAGCTGAGCTCACAAAAGCCTCACCGAACCACGACCCATGGCGCCTCTAGAGCGACACGGATCGTAATACGTCGGTTACGTTCATCTGCAACGGGTCCGGCATGCGCCTTTGCAGGCCGACGCGCTCCAGCCCCGACAACAAGCAGCAACGACTGGTGATCACGGTTACGCAATTGCGTCAGGTTGCTGTTGCGTTCAAGGGACCGAACCAAATGCGCGGCGCGGCGTGCCGATAAATCGAGATTGTCTTGTGCGATAGATCCTGCTCGCACCGGAGTGTTATCCGTATGTCCCACAACTTCCAACGCCCGCACGCTGCCGTCCACGCCCTTTGGGCACCGGTTCGAGGGTCTGGTGCCCGCCGCGGCGAAACATTTCAACGTGTCAAACAGTGCATCCGAAATCCGTTCCACATTGCGGGTGCTCGAACTGTCCAGCTCATATCGCCCTGAAGCAAACAGCAATTCGCTCGCATCAATCGCAATCTCGGCCTGTTCAATATCCAAAGCGTGCTTGATGCCGCGCTTGCTGAACTCATTGGAAAGCATGTCCAGAACCATAGAGCGACGGGCAACCAAATCGGACATGTAGGGCCCAACCGCCGGAGAGTCTTCGTAGTTTGCGCGAAAGAGGTAAATGTACAGAACCAGCAGCAAAACAAAGACAAACATGGTCGCAGCCATGATATCCATCAAGCTCCAGGCCAGCGTATCCGCTTCGTCATTTTCCATCTCAGGCTTCTCCTGACTGACGCGGTCCGTCAATGGACGCGGGTCTCAACCCGCACCGCTTTGTCGATTGCATCGATTATACGCTTCGTGTCGGCAGCGCCGGCGGCCGCTGCGGCGTCAATCCTTCGGCAAATCGGGCTCGTTTCCGATCCGAGAACCTGTGCAACCTGTTCAAGGGCACGTCGCACATGATAGAATTGACCGTTCAGAAACCTCTGGTCCGATGACGGGTTCAGGTGGTTGAGAACAGCGAGATACAACGCATCTGCAGATGCCCGGATATGACGCTGGGCGCGGCGTTGAACACTGCCGCAGACGAGATTTGCGGCCAACCCATAAAGAGAGGTGACGAAGGCCAAAGCAGCCCCGTTCAACAGCTCTCCGATTGCCGCCAGGAAGGCGGCGTTGCTGCCCGAATTCAGGCCGGTTCGAATGCTCGACAGCCCCACGACGATTCCCAGAAAGGTCCCGATAGCACCCAAAGCCACGAGGCTGGGGCCGGTCACGCGCGCTGACATCGGCAGGGTGGTTTGAGTGATCCGCGCAGGATCCAGAAACCTGTTCACCGCGTCAAGTTTCACCGCACCACCGCCGCTCTCCAACGGGACGGCAGTGGCCGCAAGTGCACCGCCTTCCGTCCCCAGTCCGGCGTCGGTGAAAGCCCTCTTCATGGCCCCGCCCAGGATCCAGATGCGCTGTGCGGCACTGGAATCCGGGCCCAGATCTTCCAATTGCTTTGTCAGCTTGCGCACTTTCAGCACTGTCAGGGTTGATCGGGAGACAGTGTGGAACAGACCACTCGCCAGTATCCCGGTCATGAAGATCAGAAAAATCGGCGTGATCGGTTCTTGCACCATGCTCCACACCCAATTCGGAAAGATGCTCCAGTCCATCTGATTTGCTCCCATTGCTTGAGGTCTGCAGGTCCATGTGCGGCCCGCTGAAACAGGCCGCACAGGCTTTAGTGCGCGAGAGTCACAGCGTCTTGACGCCCCGCTTGGCGGCCTTGGCAGGAGCTGCCTTCAGATCCCGCGGCATTTCCGTCTCCGCTGCCTGATGAAACTTTCGCATCATCTTCATCTTGTGCTTCAGTGGGGAGACGAGCCGCAGGTTGTCCACCCTGTTCTCCTTCACACCGTCGCGCCGCTCCCAGATGTGATCCAGCTCCATTGTCTTGCGTTTGCCGAGCTGTTCGTTTTTGGGCGCCAGAGGAGCTTTGCCTGCCTTCATGCGCTTGAGGTTTTCCTTGGTCGCATGCTTGCTCTTCAGGAACGCTGGATCTTCGGCCAGCGCCTTGTGGATCTTGCGACGCGTGGTGCCAAAGGTTTTATGCGTCCATGATTTTGCCTTGTTCACGAGGGACTTGGAGAACAGAAAGTTAGAGGGTTCGAGTTTCTTGGGCCCGCTTGTCGCAGCCCCCTGAAGCTGCCCCCGTGTGACCGCATTGGTCATGGTGGACTTAGCCGGCGCTTTTGACACCGTCTTCGTCGCCTGACGGGTCACTGTTTTCGACCCTGTGGAGGTAGCTGCACGCGTTGGTGCCGATTTCATTCCCTTGGCCATCATTCTTCTCCTTCTGGCTTGGTTGGAAATTCTTCAGGTTGTTCTTCCGCGCCGCTGCGCGGTGGTTTCGCATCCGGCGCTTGATCCGCGCGCGGAGGCTGATTTTGCTCTTCTGCTGCGGATTTCCGCAAAAGCGCCTGACGCGCATCGTCGATCAGATTGTCATAGGCGCCAGGGGCTTTCGAAACACGCCGACCGCCGAACCGGTTTTTTGCAGCCCTGTAGCGGTGCCCGTAGATCGGATGGGCGAAGTGCCCGGGGCGCCAGAGCTTGAGCTTGACAAGCCCGGCATGATCCGTGCGCACAAAGGCGATCATTTGGCTTTCACCCATTTTCGACAATTCGTGGCCGGGCAGCAGATCCACGTCGTTGCGTGAGATCTGATAGGCCCGCCAGCCGCCACCGGCGCCTGGAATTTTTTCAATCTTTTCCTGCAATGTCTTGCCGGCCACCTCGGTCACATGCTGATCGAGCTGAGGTTCCGCCCCGACCTTGCCAAAGATGCGGACGACCGCGCTGTTGGCCCATTTGGCGTAGGTTCCTTCGCCCCAGCCCCGCTCGATCTGCTGGGTGTTCTGAGCTGAAAAGACCCATCGGATCCCCTTTTGCCGGTGAAAATCGACAATCTCCGACAGCATGCGCGCCCCTGACCCCGGCACCGGCCCGGCGAAGGCGTTCAACTCGTCAATCCAAACGGTCACACCGTGGGCACGCGTTTTCCTGACCTGTTCTGCGGATAGGCGAATGCGCGGTTCGATGAGAGCGCCAAGCAGCAACCGCAGAAGTGCGCCGCTCACATCAATCGTGGCTTGTGAGATCTGGATGGCGACATCCAGCTTTGGATCGTTCAGCAGATCTTCAGGATCAAAGGCATAATCACCGGTTCCGCACACCATTGCGCGCTTGATCGGATGAGCGAGAAAGCCCAGTTCGTTGGAAAAAATCGCGGCCAGAGCGTTCTGAAATTCCGGATCTGCGATGCGGTCGGCGAGGGTCGAGCACAATTCGCGAAAGGCCGGATGCCCGTGCCGGGTCCAATACTGAAGGTCCTCGGCAAGCTCCGGATCGGTCAGGTAGGTGTAGACCGTGTCCAGTCGCGGAACCTCTCCCACCAGATGCGCACCGAATACCACGTTGCCGATCGTGCAGGCGACAAGTTCACGCGTGCAGCGTTCCAAGGCTCCGTGCTCACCACGTTCCTGAATGATCAGCCCGCTCAGGCGCATGACCTGGTCCCAGAAATCCTGTTCTTCGGGATCAAGTCTGTTGAGCACGTTGATGGTGGCCGTGTCGTGACCGATGTCGGATGAAATCACGTGCAGCTTGCGACCCGCGGCCTCGATCAGAGGTTTGTCCTTGTCGAAAACATTGCCCTGCGTCTCGATCAGGATCTTATTGGCTGTGCTATAGGTCAACCACGCCGTCTGGATCAGCGTTTTCCCGGCCCCTGCCCCACCAAGGATCAGCGCCCCGTTGCGGGCATCCGCCACGATCATCTGGCGCAGGTCGAAGATCGAAAACTCCACCGACATCACGCGCGATACCAGCCAGCTGATCCCCATCCAGGGCCACAGCCAGGGGCGCCACTTCGGCGGCGGTCCGAAGCCAATCACCAGATGGGAGGGCGGCAGCCGCGGCCGCGATACCAGAGCACGCAGATGCCTTTTGATGTTGCCCGCCACACCGTGCAGCACCCAGTTCGCGCGCCAGGGCGGTGTCATCCGGTTCGCAGCCATTTTCTGCTCGCCGGACGTGCGGCGCGTGTCCCCCCCATAGCGGCGTGCACCGTAGAGAAAGATACGCGCAGCCCAGGCAAGGACAAACAGGCTGAGCCCGGTCAAAAGCGGGTCCATGGCCAGAAGATGCTGCGAGAATGGGAGGGGACCCCAGATTGGCATCGGTACCGATTGCCCCTGCCCGAGAAGTGCCGCGAACAACCCGGCGGCAGCATTCCAGAGGGGCCCGAAAATCCACCGCGACAGCGATCCGAATGCATCTGGCAGTGATCCGTCGATTGCCTTGGACCAGGCGCGGAACAGGGCATAGGTCCCGGCAAAAGCCATGTAGCTCGACAGCGCGATAAACTGCGACATCGTGCCGTCCAGCCGCTTGAGCACCCCAAAGGCCAGTCCCATCAGCATTGCAGGACCCAGCACAAGCGCAATGGTCGTGAGATTGCCGCCCAACACCGGAAAGATCATGTCCAGCGACATGAATAGAACCATCACCGTCAGAACGACCCAGCCCTTTTTGCGAAAGTTCCTTGCAAGGCGGCGCAGGCACCAGAAGATCATGCGAAATGGCAGTTTGAGTACGAGCATTATGTTCCTCCCGCTTGATGTGAGATCGCCGTGCAAAACCCGTGACCCAAGGCGGCTGGCATATCGATTTCACGGCAGGCTGCAGGGGCCTGAATATGCTCAAGGTGGTGCAGATCAAACTTTGACAACATCAGAACACGTTCTCCGGGTGACAGGATTTGGCGACTGTAAGTTCGGTCGGTATGGGTTTTTGGGTTTGCAAAAAGACACGGGCGCCGCGAGGCACCCGTGCACCATGTCATCACCGGATATTACAGTGATCAGGGGGCGCTTTACGTGGCCGGTTGCTCTTTGGACACGGTCCGCGCGACAATCTGCTCCAGCGCTGCCGCGGCTTCCCGGCGCCACGTCGCGGCTCTTTTTGGCACCCGGTAGATGGTGAAGAGCGATGCCCCGTCCGCTGCGTTCGACAGCGCCTGTGCCGTGTGTGGGGCGACCTGGGAGATGTCAATTGGGCCCCCCACGGACAACGGGGTCATGCGTCGGCGGTAGGCGATCTGGTAGGCGCGATCTCTCAACGATGGATCCTGCGGGTTTTCGGGGACGTGAAACCACATCACACCAGACCCGTCCCGCGCCAGCCTGTTCCAGAGCGCCAGCTCCTCTTCGACCATCGAATAGTCTTCAGGCGGGATGCGCATGGTTCTTGGGCTCGACAACATGCGCTGCCCCGGGAACAGATAGGCCCGCAGGAAGGTCAGCAGGATGATCGCAGACTCCACCAGACCCGCCGCATAGAACGCGGGCAGTGTCGCGTCGAGCGCTTCATCATCGCGATCAACCTCAAGGCCTGCAAAGCGGCCCAGGGCGCCCCAAACCTGACCGGCGGAATTGGAGACGGATTCCGCAAAACCGACTTCAGCGGCGCGCGGTGGCAGAGTTGGCAGGTCGATACCGGCAGATAGCAGCGCTGCCGCCGCGTCCAGCTTTGCCACCGCCTCGGCATCCCTGCACACGAAGGTGCCGCTGTCGGGATCGCTGAAATCCGAGCGGAAGTCATTTGCGGTGCGTTCGATCCACCTCTGCATGCTGGAGATGCGGGTATCGCGGGCGACCTGACGCGCATTGTTCAACGCGGCTGCCATGGCGGCGTCGTCCACGCTCTTGGGCAGCTGGATCGCGTCATAAGCGTCGTCGTAGAGAGCCCGTGCCGTCTGGGCCTGAGATGCGGCCTCATCCGTCAGACGCACGCGCATCCGCCACCGCGGTCCTTCGCCGGGACCGGACGGGGGACCATCACAAGAGACGCCCCGCACTTCTTCGGCCTGTTTGTCCCGCATCAATTCGCTCAGCGCGTCCATGGTCAGCAGCACATCGTTCATCCGCTCGCCGAAGGCGTCGATGGGTTGCAGGATACCCAGAAAACGCCTGTCGTTTTCGATGTCCTCCAGGCCATCATTGAGCCCGAGGGTGAAGGACCAGAAGGCGGCTGCGAAAATCCCCGAGACGAGACTTGCCACGGCAGCGGAGGGCAGACACAGCAGACGCGCCATAACGGGGCGATCGGCGCTGGCCGCAACACTCCAGAACCCCCCGACGAAAATCTGGATCACGAGGGCTGCAGCAAAGGCCAGTGCGACGGCGGCCGCCCAGGAGGGTGTTTCCCCAAGGCGTGCGAAAAGCGGTTGGTCCACCAGCGACAGGGTGATGGTGACCAGGCCCGTGAACGTGCCCATCAGACTGAGGCCGTTGAGCGTCCACCAGGCGATGTTCAGCGCTTTGGCGAAGTTATCGGGTTTTGCGTCGGACATAAGCGTGTCTCCTTGGCTCAGTTGATTTCGTGGATGAGGTCTGTGGTGGTGCGCGCCGCGTCGAGCGCGCCCAGGGCCAGGCCGAGAACGTGTTTTTTCGACGCGTGTTCCAGGGCCGTATGCGTGTCAGGCCGTCCGATCATGGCGAAGACAGCGTACCGATGACCGCCGCATTCCGCGTGAAACATCACCAGGCGATCACGAATGGCCGTTTCATTTGCCGTCGACTCGCTTGTGCCGGTTTTGCCCATGAAGGAGCCACGCACGCAGCCGCGCTTTTCCAGACGTGCGGACAAGGTGTGCAGTGTCCCCGAGGGGCTGGTGATCGGTGCGGCGAGCACTGAGCGCAAGGTTTTGCGATGGGTTGCGGTAAAGTAATGCTCCGGCAGAGCGCGAACGTTCTGCGCGTCCCGCGCGACCAAGTGAGGCCAATCCGCTTGCGGGATTTCACCGTAGCTGCCCCGCAGAATGGCAACCCATGCACGCATCACCGCCTCCGGTGTCATCGGCAACGCCGTTGCCGTTGCCATCGCCTTGCGTTGGGCGGCTTCACTGTCCTGCTGCTGCGGAAAGGCGCCCAGATGAGAGAACCAATCGACAAGCTGACCGGTGCCGACCTTTGCAATCGCGTCTGCGAAGCCGAGGTTGGAGCTGATCGCCATCATCCGCGCGAGGGAAATAGTCGCACCATCCTGCGCGCAATTCTCGTATCCCTTTTTCGGCGCAGTGGTATCGTGGAGTTCTTGCCAGCTGCGTCGGCACACGGATGTCAGCTCATCCGCGACAAAACGAGGTGCCGCCAGCGCCTTGACCAGGCTGGCAACGGGACGATGCGGTGTGCCGCGGGATTTGCGTCCATGCCCATCCGGCGCCCATGGTCCGTGCCACAGGTTGTGACTGTTGGCCCAGAGCGCGGCAATGACGGGTGGCGCATCTGCATCGATCCGGACCGCCGTTGCAAGCACATCCAGGGTTGGATTTCCGCCACAGCGCCCGATGCACTCGTCACTGGGCAAGTTCGCACCAAAGCCGTCGATAACCTGTGCGAGCTCTTGTTGGCCTTCTGCACTGACGTGAAGCGTTACTGCACCGCCGCCATGACCGAGGCTGTGTACATCCGCCAGCACGTGTCTGATCCCCGGAACCGTGCGGTTCAACGTCTCGATCCCGCCGCCAATTGTCGGCAACGCCTGCGTCGTCTTTATCGGCGTGGAGGGCCGTTCCGATCCTGCAGGCGCAGTGTTTTTGATCAACGCTTCCAAATAGCTCCGGGCCGAGGCCAAGGCGTCAGGGGCGTCCTCTCCCGCGTCTTCCAGGGGCACAAGGCAACGCGCCAAAGCTCTCCTTGCGACTTTGTGCCAGTTGGCAAAGACGCGGGCTGCCATTGCCGGATCAGCGTCGTCCGGCAACAAAAGCAGTGGCTGCTGGGCGGCGGCAACCAGCACGCACATCTCTCCCAGAGACAAGTCTTCGTGCCGTTCCTTTCCGAAGATCGCCCAGGGTGCCACACCGCCGGCGATGGGTGAGGCAAAGCCACTGCCCCGCGGGCCCATCGCGACAGGCGTGGTCAATGTCACGAACCGATCTCGCTTGGCCTTCTCCGCAAGTTCACCCGCAGACAATTGTGCCACTTCAAAGAGCGTTGCCAGCTTCTCGCGCACGTCGGGTTTCTTGGTTTGTCCGTCAAAGAGAACCTCAAGCCCGCTGATCACCGAGGTGCTTCCACCGGGGTATTTGCCGCCAAAGACTTTGGAGCGGACATGGCCGAAGAGACCGCGCGCCAGACCCGCAAGGTTGACGCCCAGAACCGTTCCGGCGCCCTCGTGAGCACCTTCGACGACCTGCAGCAATCGGGAGAATTCTGCCGCCGCCGCTTCCGAGACCTCGGCGGTGCGAAAGCCCGGATGTGGCAGCGCACCATCGTTCGGCGCCGGATCACCGATATGGCCGCAGTCGTCTGATACGCGCAGAAAACCAACTGTCTGCCCGGTTGCATCGCGCACCTGGGTACGCATGGCGCAGGTCAGTCGGTCCTTGATCTCAGTTGAACGTTCTGGAGGCAAGGGAGCTGCAATCTGAACGAAGGCACGCGCTGCCGCTTCGCTGATGCTGGGCACAAAGAAGGGTGCCATGGCCGCGACCAGCACCAGAGCGGTAGACGCCAGCATCATCCGCATTTTCACGCCAGTGCGACCGGGGCCTGTGGGCCGCCACTGCACACCGCTGAGCCGACCGCGCAGCTGGGCAAACCGGCCCTGCTGATCCGCGCCCCAGACCGGCGCCACAGCCTTGCGTGTCCTGGAAGCGATTGTGCCCTTGGAGACCCGCCGGAGTGATTTCAAATGATGCCAATAGCGTTGCTCAAATTGCTCATATGGATCGGTTTTCCGCTGGTGGCAGTGTTTTTCAATGGCGATCCGTTCTTCCGCTAGTTTCTGGGCATAGGCGTCAGCGGGGTCGTTTTCATCCATCACAGCGGGCCTCCATCATTCGGTAGGTCACGACTTTCTTTTGGGGGAATGGCCGGTCTCGCTGCCAGGTCGGCGCGCCATGTCCTCTAAAGTTTGAGTCGAGTTGTCTTCACAATGGTACCGTCGGTATGGGTTGCCTCATGACCGGGCAAAACCGGTGCCAGAGGCGCTGTGACCGCCGAATCCGGGCTCCGATTGTGCCGCGGTCAGCAGCCAATGCAGCGGCAGTCGGTCCCGCCAGCAGTCCGAGGCTTTTGCGCTAGCGGGCCGAGCAGTCAGTTGGGCAATTGTGATTGGGTCTGAACATGGCCGCAGCAAGACACATCATGTTTCCATGAGCGGCAGAAGCTTACTGGACGATCTAGGGCAGCACACCGTGCGTCGTGGGACACTTTGCCAGCACCGGGCAAGCATTGCCGCATACGATCCCTGCCGCACCTTCAGAAACACAGTGCGCCCAGCAGGCATATTCCCTGTGCTGGGCCACTGTGGCGGTGCTCAGCTGCGCGTCAGGTGTTTGCGGTCCGTCAGGTTAAACGTCCCGTTGCGTCAGTTACCGAAAACCTTGTCGCCGAACGCCCGACCGAAGCCTTCGCTGATACCTTTGACGATATTGTTGCCGATGTTGTTGCTGCCCGAACTGGTCTTTCGCTTGCTCCCCGACCCGCTTGAGGCCGCCGGAACGTTCAGGAAAGAGGCGTAGGTCGCTTCTGTCTGGCTGACCAGCAGATCGAACTGCATCGAATTCAG
Source organism: Roseobacter sp. MH60115 (assembly GCF_015644665.1). GTDB lineage: Bacteria > Pseudomonadota > Alphaproteobacteria > Rhodobacterales > Rhodobacteraceae > Roseobacter. The sequence goes on along the minus strand of NZ_JADOBQ010000006.1, from coordinate 251,088 downwards.
AAATTGCGTTTGAGGCAGACCGACAGATGCCTGCCAGGCCGCGATCCCGGCCCGCGTTTTAGGGCCGAAAGAGCCGTCCGGGCGCCCCACATTATTGCCGGTGGCGTTCAACCTGGCCTGCAGTGCCCGACGTGTCGAACGGTCCATGTTCAAAGCCTGTTCCGTGGTTTGGTTCGCTGGCGCGAGCAGCATCTGTTGGGTGACCGAGAGAATGAGGGGGGTTGTCGGATCGTAGGCCGGTAGAGCGACGGAGCGGGACTCCACATCCTTTGTCGTCTCTGGAAGGGCGACGGCCACTTTTACGCTCTCCTCCTCTGCCGCCTCCGTCTTCAGCCGTTCGATGGCGATCCGCGCAAATCGCGCATAGCGGCCGTTTGGATAGAAATCGAGATACGCCTGATAGTCTTCGATGTAGCCGGAACCCCGGGCCAGCTCGAACATGTATTTTTCTTCTTCAAGCGCCGCTGCCCCATCTGCAGGCGCGGTTGCCGGAGCTGTCGCACCAGCCGATACGTTCGGCGCGGGCAGTGCTGCGGTTTTGTAGAGTTCCACGGGCGCCGTGTAGGACTGATTGAACCAGGGGCGCTGCTTTTCACCGGTCGCATTGTAGACCTCTCCGGTCACATTGGAGATCACCGTGGTAATCGGTGTGTTTGGCGTTCCGATGTGCTTCAGCAGGGCTTCGGTGAAGGGGGAATGATCACCCTCCCCATCAAGCGCGACCGTACCGGGTGCCGTGGCAAACACGATACCGGTGCCGGTGCCATTGTCGCGCACGTCCATTTTGCCCAGCCCACCGCCGCCGATGGACCGGCTGCTTCCAAGGGTGAGTTGCTCGAATGGATTGTCACGACACGCATCGAGGATCAGAAGGTTGGCCCCGTCGGTGCGCGACAATTGCCTTGTGATCATGCTGATCGGAAAGGCCTCGAAATCGATCGACAGCTCGTCGTCCATCCGGGCATCGATCGGGATGAGATAATTCTCACCATCAACCTGAATGGCATGACCCGCGTAGAAGACAACGGAGATTTCCGTCCCCGAGACAGAGCGTGCGAACTCTCGCGTCATCTGCGCCATTTCCGTGGCCGTCAGATCATAGCCTTCGATGGTTTCAAACCCGAGCGTCCGGAACTTCGACGCCATTGCCTCGGCGTCATTGCGGGGGTTTTTCAGCGGGGAGGTGTGTTCGTAAGCGCTGTTGCCGATTATCAGCGCCACTTTGTTCGCCAGAACCTGAACCGGTGCGAGGATCAAGGCCAGCGCAACACAGCCAGCGCGCCATAGACTACGGGTTTTAAATCTCTTCATGGGAGTCTCCCTTCGAATTGTCTTCTACAATACATCGGTATGGAGCGTTCACAGGCCCGCGGTGTTGATGATTTCGATACGCTGGTTCAACGGGTCGGCAGCATTTGCCGAATTCAGGGATGTGGCCCCAACGCCCTGAATGCCCACAAATATGTCGGAGCCCAGACCGTAAAAACCGTTCAGATGGTCCAGCACCGACTGCGCCCGGCGTGCCGAAACCGGCAAGGCCGACGCAGGTGCCGTTGGCGTGTAGGCATGCGCCATTATCTGAAACGTTGACCCCTTCAGATCGGGATGCTCCAGCGCCTTGGCCAGCGTACGGAGTGTTTTCATCCCCTCCACAGTCAGCCGATGGCTGTCACCGTCGAACGCCACGACAAGGCGCGCCGTCGGCAGAGCGCCGGATTGGGTGGCGGAGGTGGCATTTGCGGCAGCAAGGGGTTTGACCCCGCGATTGTCGCTGGTGGCGACCGGCGCTGGCAGCAAGGCATTGACCATCTGATCGAGGCTGAAGTCCTGTGATGACGCGGCGGTGGACGCCATGCAGCCGATGGAAAAGAAACCCGCCGCAACCACGGCTTTCGAGACACTCCAAAACGGCATAGGCTTTCCTGTCAAAGTACTTCTTACAATTATGGGTGTCGGTATGAGTGGCTGTGGGCGCCAAATTTTCGCCCCAATGCCCCCTGCACCCTAGAATCCAGTTTCCCGAATTACTTTACAATCTGATTTTTAAAACACCAGAAATAAGACAGGGCGTGATGCGCCCCGCGCTTTTGCAATGCGGAAGAGGTTAATTTCGCGCCGTTGCGCCGTGTCCGCCTTTGACATGTTGCGCCGCACCAGCGGACAAGCACCAGATGCCTCACCAACCTCCATGGACGGCTGGCACCGCCACCGTATTCGAACCTTGAGATTGAAGTGTGCCCGTCATCTCCTGCCTTTCAAAGACGAAACCGGGCAAGACCGGCTCCCGTCGCCCACAATCGTGATGGCGAGAGCTACAATTGGGTTGCTCTTTGGGAAAAATGGCGCACCCGAGAGGATTCGAACCTCTGGCCTCTGCCTTCGGAGGGCAGCGCTCTATCCAGCTGAGCTACGGGTGCCTGACCATGTCGGGCCGTTTGCGCGGTATAGCGGGACAAATGCCACCTCGCAACGGCAAAACGTCATCTTCTCAGGAACCTGTGCGCTCATGGTGGACAGTGGAGCGTACCACGCATGTGGCCGTCGCCATGCCCAGCGAGCTTGCCACGCCTTGCGGCAGTTCCACGGTAAGTTCCGCGCGCTGATTGATCTGGCCGGGGGCGATGATCGTCATGTTGGATTTGGATGTGACGGTCAATGTCCCCATCGCCGTCTGCTGGACATCGCGGAAAATGCCTTCCCAGACGTTGGGCGCGATCTTTTCCCACGTGATGTTGAGATCAATGCCGTCGAAGACCGCAGGATCGAAAGGGTCGGGAAAGGTGATCTGCTGACCGGCATAGCCTGGCCGCGCCTGTTTCATCTTATCGACCATCTGCGCAGGGCATCCGGTCTGGCTGTCAAAGACAACCTCGCCCGCCCAGAGGCCGGACACAGGCTGGATATCGGCCGCAACCCCGGCGCCCGGCAGCCACAGGAGAAATAAGGTGGCGAGGGTTCGGCGCATCCAGCCCGCACTCCGACCAAGTAGTCCGCGATCAGGCAAAGAGATCATGCGCAAGTTCCAGCGCCTCCACCAGTACGTCAACCTCGGCCTGCGTGTTGTAAAGCCCGAAGGAGGCGCGACAGCTGGCGGGGATGCCCATATGCGCCATCAGCGGACCGACACAATGCTGGCCGGCGCGCACGGCGACGCCCTTCTTGTCGAGGATGGTGGAGATGTCATGTGCGTGCCCTGCCCCATCCATCGTGAAGCTGAAGATCGCGCCCTTGTCGGGTGTCGTGCCCTGCACCTGCAACCAATTGAGGCCGCCAAGCCTTTCCACCGTGTAGTCGCGCAGGCTGTCCTCATAGGCGGCGATGTTCTGCATCCCCAGCGCCATCATGTATTCCAGAGCAACGCCAAGCCCGATGGTCTGCACAATGCCCGGCGTGCCCGCTTCGAATTTCATCGGCGGGTCGTTGTAGATCACACCCTCCTTGCTCACCTCGCGGATCATGTCCCCGCCGCCGATGAAGGGGCGCATTTCGGCCATCCGCTCGGATTTCACATAGATCGCGCCGGAGCCGGAAGGCCCGTAGAGTTTGTGCCCGGTGATCGCATAAAAATCGCAATCGATATCACTGACATCGACCGGTTGGTGCACCGCCGCCTGACTGCCATCGACGAGCACGGGAACGCCGCGCGCATGGGCCTCCTGGCAAATGGTCTTTACGTCGACGCGTGTGCCCAACACGTTCGACAGATGTGTCACGGCGACCAGCTTGGTCTTGGGTCCAATGGCGTCGATCACCGCCTGCGGGTCGAGATAACCGGTGCTGTCCACATCCACCCATTTCAGCACCACGCCCTGGCGTTCGCGGAGGAAATGCCAGGGCACGATGTTGGCGTGGTGCTCCATCACACTCAGCACGATCTCGTCTCCCGCTTCCAGCCGCGGCATCGCCCATCCGTAGGCCACCATGTTGATGCCTTCGGTGGTGCCGGAATTCAGCACGATCTCATCCTCGGACCCGGCATTCAGGAACCGGGCAATCACACCGCGCACGCTTTCGTATTTGTCGGTGGCAAGGTTCGACAGGAAATGCAGGCCGCGATGCACATTGGCGTATTCGTTGGCATAGGCGTTGGTGATCGCATCGATGACCACCCGCGGTTTCTGCGCAGAGGCCCCGTTGTCCAGGTACACCAGCGGCTTGCCGTTCACCTCCCGGCTGAGGATCGGAAAATCGGCGCGAATTTTTGTGACATCATACATTGGCAGGGACTCCCAGCGCGCTCACGCCGATCATGGACAGCAACAGGGAAAACCCCAGGGACATGGCAACGGCCCCCACCAGCAGCACGAAGACGGCCTTCATAAGCGAGTTCAGCTGCAATCCCACGCTGATGAAATTGAGGAAAATCCAGATCGTGGCAATGCCGACAATCAGGACGAGAAAGCCTGCCAGCGCAGGCACCAGCAGGACGCTGAGCAATATAATCGCCTGTGCCACGGCGCGCAGGACCTGCAGCCAGACGAGGAGGGCCAGCAGGTCGTTCATGTCCTCTGATCCGCCCATGGCACGACCGGTCCAGAAGAGCGCATGCACGGTGACGACAAAGCCGCCGGCGACGATCATGACAAGGGTGAAGGGGTTGTTCACCATGCTGGCAAGCGGTTCAGGCACCGGCAGCAGCACGTTCGACAGGGTCGACATGAAGGTGCTGAGGATCGCGACCAGCGCTGCGGCCATCCACAGTTCCGTGCGCGGCAGCTGCCAGCTCATGATGATGGCGGCGGCCTCTTTCGGCGCGCGGACGGTCAGCAGGGCCAGTTGCGGCCAGTTTAAGGTCGAGATCACGCGGCACGTCCTTCTGCAGCAATCAGCCCACTGATCCAGAACCACAGGAAAATGACAAGCCATGCAAGGCCAACGATCTGCAATTCCAGCCCCGGTCCGATGAACCCGGCCACCAGCCCGTTCAGCAACATCAGAGGTGAGGCCGCCAGCAGCGCCCAAAACAGCGCCAGACGCGCCCCGTAGTGGCTGCCCTGCCCCCGAAACAGCTTGGCGACAAGATGCGACAGCGCCGCGAGGCAGTACAGCAACAAGGGCGCGATGAAGACCCACGCCATGAGTGACGCGCCCATGAGCATGTCCAATTCTTCGCCCGTCAGATGCGCTTCGCGGGCCAGGCGGGGCAGCTGTGCGATGAACACGACGACACAGCCTGCCATCAGATAGGCCAGAGCCTGGTCTTCACGCTGTCCAAGGGCCAGCAACCCGCGCAGTGTTTTGCCCGGGTTGCGATAGGTTGCCCTGATGTTGCGCGTGACCGCCATCAGCTTCGATGCCGTTCCAACCAGGCGGCCAGGCGATCATTGATTTCATCGCGCAGGTCTTCGTTTTCGATTTCCTCCACCGCTTCCGCAAGGAAGGCCAGCGTCAGAAGATCCGTTGCGGGGCCTTCCGGCACGCCGCGGGACCGCAGGTAAAACAGCGCATCCTCGTCGATCGCGCCCGACGTGCTGCCATGCGAACAGGCCACGTCATCGGCGTAGATCTCCAGCTCCGGTTTGGCGAGGAACTGGCTGTCGTCATCCAGCAGCAGCGACTGGCTGATCTGGTAACCGTCTGTTTTCTGGGCGTCTTTCTTGACCAGAATCTTTCCCTGGAACACCCCTGTCGCGCCATTGCGCAGCACCTTTTTGAACACCTGACGGCTTTCACAGCCGACGGCGTCGTGGGTGATGAACACCGTGTCATCGTGGTGGAAATCACCGTCGCCGACACAGGCCCCCGCCACGTGGGCCACCGCGTCATCGCCGGTCAATTCGATCACGCATTCGTTGCGCGTGAGCACGCCATTGGCGGTCAGCGTGAAGGATTTGAACACCGATTCAGTCCCCAATCGGGCAAAGATATGCGTGGCCGCACGGCGCTCATGGTCCCTGCCCTGTGCACGCACATGGTGGAATGTCGCGCCATCGGCCACCTCCACTTCCATGCATTTGTTGAACCGCGCCGCTGCCGGGCCGCTTTCCAGCACAGTGACTTCCGCGCCCGGGTCGAGCCGGATCACATGGTGCAGGATCGCGTCCGAGGTCTCGGAGCGGTGATGATAGGTCAGGTTGATCGGCTTGGACGGATTGCCCGTCACGTGAATGAGCACTCCGTCCGTGGCAAAGGCGGTATTGAGGGCGGCCAGCGGGCGCGCCACCGGGTCCTGCCCCTTGGTCTCCAGCGCGCCATAGAGATCCCGCGCCCAATGGATATCGGTTGCGGCCTCGGCCAGCCGGTCGATCGTGACGCCCTCAAGGCTCAGATCATCCGACGCCTCGGCATCGAACACACCGTCGACAAAGACGATGTTCAGCCGCTCCATCTCGCCAAAGATCGGCGCCTCGTCATTGTCGAAGAGCGCGGCAGGCACGGCATCCGCCTGTGTCAGCGTGTCCGGGCGGGTGTATTTCCAATACTCATCCCGACGCTCCGGCAGACCCATCGCCTGCACCCGCGCCAGGGCGTCCTTGCGCGCCGTCTCGGACCAGCCCCCGGCAGGCAGGGACAAACCCCCAAGACGCGCGTCGGTGGTGGAGATTTTTTCTGCTGCGTCTGCCATCATGCCACCTCGGCAAGGATATCGCCGTAGCCGTTATTTTCGACTTCCAGCGCCAGTTCCGGCCCCCCGGATTTGACGATTTTACCGTCGGCCATGATGTGCACCACGTCCGGCTTGATGTGGTCCAGCAGGCGCTGATAGTGCGTGATCACCAGAAAACCCCGCCCTTCGGAGCGCAGCGCGTTCACGCCTTCGGCGACCAGCTTCATCGCATCGACGTCGAGACCGGAATCGGTTTCATCCAGAATGCACATCCGGGGCTCCAGCATCGCCATCTGCAGGATTTCATTGCGTTTCTTCTCACCCCCGGAGAAGCCAACATTGACCGGGCGTTTCAGCATATCGGCATCGATTTTCAGCTCCTTGGCGCGTGCGCGCACGGCCTTGAGGAATTCGGCGGCTGACATTTCTTCTTCACCACGCGCCTTGCGCTGTGCATTCACGGCGGTGCGCAGGAAGGTCATGTTGCCCACTCCCGGGATTTCGACAGGGTATTGGAACGCCAGGAACAGACCGGCAGCGGCGCGCTCTTCGGGTTCCATCTCCAGCACATCCGCGCCTTCGAGCAGCGCCGACCCGTCTGTCACCTCATAACCCTCCTTGCCGGAGAGCACATAGGAGAGCGTCGATTTGCCCGACCCATTTGGACCCATGATCGCGTGCACCTTGCCCGCTTCGATCTCCAGATCGACACCCTTGAGGATCTGCTTGTCCTCTTCTTCCAATTTCACGTGCAGGTTCTTGATGCTCAGCATATCGTTCGTCCTTCTATCGGCTCCGGCAGGCGGAAGATGTTCTTGTTCAATGTGTTACGCTTTGTTTTTTAGGTGATGGTCACGGCGGTCCCGGAGGCGGAAACCATCAGCATGGAATCCCCGATCACCTCGTAGTCAAGGTCGATGCCCACGACCGCATTCGCCCCCAGCGCAGCGGCGCGTTCCTCGATTTCATACATGGCTTCGTCGCGGGCGTCTTTCAGCTTGCTTTCATAGGCCCCGGACCGGCCGCCGATCACGTCCGTCACGGAGGCAAAGAAATCGCGCACGATATTCGCCCCCATGATCGCCTCTCCCACGACGATGCCGTGATAGGCGGTGATCGGATGACCTTCGACGGTGTTGGTCGTTGTCAAAATCATGTTTGGTTTTCCCGCTCAACAACCCGCGTCTGGTGGCAGTCCGGGCAGATTTCAGAATGAACGACGGCGCGTTGCAGAATGCTCACCAGCCGCCATGTCAGCGCGCTCCAGCACAGGAACAGGATCAGCCCGATGGCGACCTCGAACCGCTCCGCGTATTGTGCAAACAACCAGCCGTCTTCAACCATCTCCGCGACAATCTCGTCATGCCCCATGGAGAGCAGGAATACGATCAGGTGTCCAAGGATCAACAGCGTGAGCTGTTGCGTTTCCGCCAGCAAACGCCCCGGATTGCCCAAGCGGACCCGGATGTTGTGCCCATTGTCTGACGCGCCGGGTGCCATTAGTAATTCGACCTCGCGGCTGAAGTGGCGACCAAGAAATCCCGCAAGATATTCGCGCACATAATGGCCTTACGGACGACGAGGCCCTCATAGGCGGTGATCGAGTGGCCTTCGATGGTGTTAGTGGCTGCGAGGATCATTGGTCTTTCTTCCATCTGTCAAAATCACCATTCGCTTCGGCTGCCTTGATCATGGCTTCCCTTTCACGGTCCCTTTCGCGGGCGAGGTCCGCTGCACGTCTTGCGCGTTTTTCCAGGTCTTCGCGCTTCATCTTTTGTTCAATTGCGATGGCCAAGGCCACTCCCGTGAACAAACCAAGGAACGTGGCGAATATAGATAGCGAGGGAAGAAACAATTGGCTCGCGAGCCTGAATGCAATACCCCCCATGACCGCGTAAAAGGCAATTCTCCACATAGCATTTCGCGACGCCAATTGCTCAGAGGTCTGCCCGATCCGGGCATGTCGCTCTATGTTGCTCTCTTCGTGCACCTCTTGACAGCCGGAACTACCCGACCGACCCTTCCAACGAAATTGCGACCAGCTGCTGCGCTTCCATGGCGAATTCCATCGGCAGCGCCTGCAGCACATCCTTGCAGAAGCCATTGACCACCAGTGCCACGGCCTCCTCCTCGTCCATCCCGCGCGAGCGGCAGTAGAACAGCTGATCGTCGTCCACTTTTGAGGTCGTGGCCTCATGCTCAACGCGTGACGAGTTGTTCTTCACCTCGATATACGGCACCGTATGCGCACCGCAGTCGCCGCCGATCAGCAGGCTGTCACACTGCGTATAGTTCCGCGATTCCTTGGCCTTGGGGTGCATCGACACCAGCCCGCGATATGTATTCTGCGCCTTGCCCGCCGAAATACCCTTCGAGACGATCCGCGACTTCGTGCGCTTGCCCAGATGCACCATCTTGGTGCCGGTGTCGGCCTGCTGCATGTTGTTGGCGATGGCGATCGAATAGAACTCGCCCTGCGTGTCGTCCCCGCGCAGAATGCAACTGGGATACTTCCATGTCACGGCGGACCCCGTCTCGACCTGTGTCCACATCACCTTGGCCCGGTCGCCCCGGCAATCGGCGCGCTTGGTCACGAAGTTGTAGATGCCGCCCTTGCCGTTCTCATCACCCGGGTACCAGTTCTGCACGGTGGAATACTTCACCTCCGCGTCTTCCTCGACGATGATCTCGACGACCGCCGCGTGCAGCTGCGCGATGTCGCGCTGCGGCGCGGTGCAGCCCTCCAGATAACTCACGTAGGAGCCCTTGTCAGCGATGATCAGCGTGCGCTCGAACTGGCCGGTGTTCTCCGCATTGATGCGGAAATAGGTGCTGAGCTCCATCGGGCAGCGCACGCCCGGCGGTACATAGACAAACGACCCGTCCGAGAAGACGGCGGAATTGAGCGTCGCGTAGTAATTGTCGCTCACCGGCACGACCGTGCCGAGGTATTTCTTCACCAGCTCGGGATGTTCCTTGATCGCCTCCGAGATCGAGCAGAAGATCACGCCCGCTTTTTTCAGTTCATCCTGAAACGTCGTGCCGACCGAGACGGAATCGAACACCGCATCCACGGCCACCTTGCGTGGTTCGTCGCCCAGCTCTTCCGCGCCTTCGACACCGGCGAGAATCATTTGCTCCTTCAGCGGAATGCCCAGTTTCTTGTAAGTTTCCAACAGCTTGGGATCGACCTCGTCCAGCGACTTGGGCTTGACCTCCATCGATTTCGGACGCGCGTAATAATACTGGTCCTGAAAATCGATCTCCGGGTAATCGACCATCGCCCACTTGGGCTCCTTCTTCTGCAGCCAACGTTCATACGCGGCCAGACGCCATTCGGTCATCCACGCCGGCTCTTCGTTTTTCTCGGAAATCAGGCGCACGATATCGGGGGACAGGCCCTTGGGCGCGTATTCCATTTCGATGTCCGTGGACCAGCCGTATTTGTACTTGCCACCGACCTCGCGGACCGCATCCACGGTCTCCTGATCAACGCCTTCCTTGACTTGTACTTCGTCCAAAGGTTGGTCCAGTGCAGCCATCTTTCCCTCCAAAACTCACGCCGCGCGGGCGCGAAATTTACGTTCTTTCGCCAGCCAGACTTCAGCAAATCGCTGCACATCCTCGGCAGTGGTATCCAATCCCAGCGACACCCGAATGGCGCTGCTGGCAGTCTCTTCATCATAGCCCATGGCACGCAAAACAGAGCTTGCGCGCACCTTGCCGCTGGAACAGGCAGACCCTGCGCTGATGGCAAAACCTGCAAGGTCCATCTGGATCACCTGGCTTTCGCCTTTCCAGCCCGGCGTGGCGAAACAAGAGGTGTTCGGCAGGCGGTTTGCGCCTTTCCCGACAAAAATAGTTGCATTTGTCGAAGCTGCAAGGGTGTTTTCTAGAATCTTTCTAAGTTCTTCGATTTCTTCCCACCTGCCCGCCGCCACATCCCGTGCCGCTGCCTCTGCCGCCGCCCCGAATCCGACGATGCCGATGACGTTCTCGGTGCCGGAGCGCCGCCCCATCTCTTGCCCGCCGCCGCGGATGCGTGGTTTGACGTCGATCCCGTGTTTCACCACCAGCGCACCGGTACCCTTTGGGCCGCCCAGTTTGTGCGCCGAAGCCATCACGAAATCCGCACCGGAGTTGGCAAAGGAAAATGGGACTTTGCCCAGAGCCTGCACCGCATCGATAAGGATCAGCACCTGTCGTTCCAGAGCCCAAAGCTTCTGCGCATGGCGCATCGTGTCTTGCCGCACGCCGGTCTCGCTATTGGCGGCCTGCAGGGCAACCACATCGTCCTGGATAGACGCATCAAAACTGTCACCCTGCGCCGTGCCGGTCAGCACGCCATGCTCGTCCACGTCCAGCAGGCGGGTCAGATCCACACCGTCCTTCTTAACCCAGGAGAGAACGGCATCGTGTTCGATGCCCGCGCTGGCGACCGTGGCACCTTCCGGAATGGCGAGGCTGGCCGCCTCTGTCGCACCGGAGGTGAAGACAATGTCGCCGGGATCGCACCCAATGAGCCCAGCCACCTGCGCCCGTGCCCGCTCGACCAGCGCCTTGGCCGCGCGGCCCTCAGCGTGCACGGAGGAAGGGTTGCCGACGATATCCATGGCCGCAAGCATCGCGTCCCGCGCTTCGGGGCGCAGGGGAGCGGTTGCATTGTGATCCAGATACACGCGGCGCATGCCTTATCCTTTTTCACCGGGGGGGCGCGGCGGACGCCCCAAAACGGTCATTCATCCACAACGTCAAAGAGGGTCGGCACCGCCGGGCACGGCGCCAGCTCGTTGGCCACCACATCCGAGAGGCGCGTCTGGTGCAGAAACACGTAGACATGGGCGGAAAGCCCCTCCCAGAGCCGGTTGGTCAACGATTGCGCCCGGCTGCCCGAGGCCCCGCCCGAGGCGCCTGCCCCCTTGTGCATCGCATCGACCGTTTCATCCACGGCCGACAGCACATCCACGACCCGGATGTCGGATGCGCGCTGCGCCAGCCGGTAGCCACCCCCCGGCCCCCTTACGGAAGACACCAGTTCCGCGCGCCGCAGCTTCACAAAAAGCTGCTCCAGATAGGGCAGTGAAATCGACTGGCGCTCGGCGATTTCGCCCAGCGTGATCAGGCTGCCTTCGGGCTGCAGGGCGATGTCTGCCAGGGCAACCATCGCGTAGCGTCCCTTCGTTGATAGTTTCACGGCGGAACCCTCCCCCGGCCGGTCTGGCCTGCAATTGATTGACGCGGGGCAATTAAATGCCTAAGTCCAGATTTCGCACTCCGACACGCGAAGCGCGAGAGAATTAGAACCGTTCTAAAGTGCCTGAGCGAAGCCGTCAAGATTTCGCAAGGCTCATGTAGACATTGTTACAGGGACGCCCATGCCCGAGGTCATTTTTCCCGGACCCGAAGGCCGCCTCGAAGGCCGCTACCACCCCCAGAAAGAGCGCGATGCGCCGATCGCCATCATCCTGCACCCGCATCCGCAGTTCGGCGGGACGATGAACCATGTGATCGTGCACCGGATGCATTACGCCTTCTACAACATGGGCTTCACCGTGCTGCGGTTCAATTTCCGTGGTGTCGGGCGCAGCCAGGGGGAGTATGATCAGGGGATTGGCGAGCTGTCTGACGCGGCATCCGCGCTCGATTACTTGCAGTCGATGAATAACAATTCCAAACACTGTTGGGTAGCGGGTTTTTCCTTTGGCGCCTGGATTGGCATGCAGCTTTTGATGCGCCGGCCTGAAATCACCGGGTTCATCTCCGTGGCGCCGCCCGCCAACATGTATGATTTCTCCTTCCTCGCGCCCTGCCCCTCTTCCGGGCTAATCATTAACGGCACTGCCGACCGCGTGGCCCCGCCCAGCGATACGGAATCGCTGGTTTCAAAGCTGCACGAGCAAAAGGGCATCACCATCACCCACGAACAGGTGGAAGGTGCCGGGCATTTCTTTGAGGAACCACATCTGGATACGCTGATCGACACGACGACATCCTACGTGAAGCGCCGCCTGACAGAGACGACGCGGTAGCCGCATGGGGATCGTCGAAGACGTCGCGGACGAACTGGCGCTGGAAAGCCTCAAGATCATCAACGCAACGGGTGACGATGCCTTTGTGCAGCGGATCGCCGATACCATCGGCGGCTCGTCGCAGACCATGGAAGAGGCCTATCTGACTGCCGTGCGCGTGCGCCGGGCGGAACAGCGGGCGCGCGAGGTGCTGCAGACAATCAAGGACGAGATGGCCGGCAAACTGGAGCCGCCGCAGGATGGGTGAGCGTCTGGCGGCGCAGGTCGCCTTTCTTAACGAAGCGGACCGGCTGAAATCCGTCCTGCGTGCCTCGCGTCTGCATGACAACAGCCGGTTCGAGAATTCCGCCGAACACTCCTGGCACGTGATGCTGCATGCCTTTGTGCTTGCCGATCATGCACCCGACGGTGTGTCCATCGACCGGGTTCTTAAGATGCTGTTGATCCACGATCTGGTGGAGATCGACGCAGGCGACACCCCCATCCATGGCGATGTGGATGCAGCAGCGCAGGAGGCGGCGGAACAGGCGGCAGCTGATCGTCTCTTTGGCCTGTTGCCGGATGATCAGGCAGCGGCCTACCGGGCGCTTTGGGATGAGTTCGAAGCGGCTGAGACCCCGGATGCGCAGTTCGGCAAGGCCATTGACCGGCTGACCACGCCGCTCGCCAATATGGAGAACGGCGGCGGATCCTGGAGCGACTATAACGTGACCCTTGACCAGCTTGATGCTCGCGTGGGCACGCCGATGCAACGCGGCGCGCCTGTTATCTGGGGCTGGCTGCGTCCCAAGCTTGCCGCCTATTTTGACCGTCTGCGCGCCTGAGCGCCACTGCTGGCGTCCGTCAGCCGCATTTTCGCGCCGTAAACTCGGTATACATCTGTATACAGCCTTTTAAACCCCAACCATCTGCGCTACACCGCGCGCAATCTGACTCGAACCTTACGCAGGAGAACTCCATGACAAAGATCAAGGTGGACAACCCCGTCGTCGAACTCGACGGCGATGAAATGACCCGGATCATCTGGGATTTCATCAAGAAGAAACTCATTCTGCCTTATCTGGATGTGGACCTGAAATACTATGACCTCGGCATTGAGGCACGCGACGAGACCGATGACCAGATCACCGTGGACGCGGCGCACGCGATCAAGGAATACGGCGTCGGCGTGAAATGCGCCACCATCACGCCCGATGAGGCGCGGGTCGAGGAATTTGGCCTGAAACAGATGTGGCGCTCGCCCAACGGCACCATCCGCAACATCCTCGGCGGGGTGATTTTCCGCCAGCCGATCATCTGCCAAAATGTACCGCGCCTTGTGCCGGGCTGGACCAAGCCCATCGTCGTGGGCCGCCACGCTTTCGGCGACCAGTACCGCGCCACCGATTTCAAATTCCCTGGCAAGGGCAAGCTGACGATCAAGTTCGTCGGCGACGACGGCACCGAGATCGAAAAGGAAGTTTTCGACGCGCCCGGCGCCGGTGTGACGATGGCGATGTACAACCTCGACCAGTCGATCATCGACTTCGCCCGCGCGTCCATGAACTATGGTCTGTCGCTTGGCTGGCCGGTGTATCTCTCCACCAAGAACACCATTCTCAAGCAGTATGACGGACGTTTCTTGGAGTTGTTCCAGCACATCTACGAAACTGAATTTGAAGACAAATTCAAGGCCGCTGGCATCACCTACGAGCACCGCCTGATCGACGATATGGTCGCCTGCGCGATGAAGTGGAACGGCGGCTACGTCTGGGCCTGCAAGAACTACGATGGTGACGTGCAGTCCGACACCGTGGCGCAGGGCTTTGGCTCGCTGGGTCTGATGACCTCGGTGCTGATGACCCCCGATGGCCAGACCGTCGAGGCCGAAGCGGCGCACGGCACCGTGACCCGCCACTACCGCCAGCACCAGAAGGGCGAAGAGACCTCCACCAACTCCATCGCCTCGATCTATGCGTGGACCGGTGGCCTCAAGCACCGCGCGAAACTGGACGACAACGCGCCGCTGATGAACTTTGCCGAGACCCTGGAAAAGGTCATCGTCGACACCGTCGAAAGCGGCTTCATGACCAAGGACCTTGCCCTGCTGGTCGGGCCCGATCAGAAATGGCTGACCACCATGGGCTTCCTGGAAAAAGTCGACGAAAACCTCAACAAGGCGCTTGCCGGCTGAGGCATTCGTCAATGAACCACATGAAAGGGCTGCGGAAACGCGGCCCTTTTTTATGCAGCCTGCGCCGGTTGCAGGGGCGCGAAATCTGAAATCTCGACCGCGTCCTTGGTGAAACGGCAGAAACTCCCCGCAGGCACAGCGTGCCATTCACTGGCATCTTCTTCATAGGGTTCAGACACAACTGCCCAACCGCGTCGGGTGTCATGCCATTGATAATAAAGCGATGGTGCGAGGTGATCCGAGGCGTAGCGGATTGCGTACAGAGTCTCGCCATCCGAGAGCGCGGCCGTGCAGCGGATCAGCGGCCCAGCGAAACCGTGGCGCCCCGCTATCCACTGCAACTTTCCCACCGCAGCCTCGAACGCGCGGCGCGGGTCATTGTCCAGCCCAAGACCACAGGCGATCAGAAACAGCACCTCGCTGTCCGTGGCGCCGCGCCGTGCTGAATAAAGGGCATCATCGATCAGCATATCGGCGGATTTGCGAAACTGATCAAAGCCGCCCACCTGCCCGTTATGCATGAACGACCAGCGCCCCTGCACGAATGGATGGCAATTGTTGCGGCTGGTGGCCGTGCCGGTCGAGGCGCGCACATGGGCGAGAAAGAGCGGCGATTGCACCTGATCTGCCAGCGCTGCCAGATTGGGGTCCGACCACGCCGGGTAGACATCGCGGTAGAGGCCCGGTTCGGGCCGCTTGTCATACCACGCAAGCCCAAACCCATCGGCGTTGATCGCCGTCTTGCATTCCGTGGCGGCGCGCGACTGCATGATCAGCGAATGTGCAGGCGCGGTCAGAATCTCGGACAGAAAGATCGGCGCGCCGAGATAGGCGGCCCATCGGCACATCAGTGCCCCCGATTGTGGATGCGCGCATGCAGCTGGGTGATGATCCGGCTGGCTGTTTTCTCGAAGAGACAGGGCACGAAGGCATGCACCAGGGCCGCAGCCGCTGCTGCAAAGAGCGACAGGGCGAAGCGTAGGGCAAAGAGCATGTGCTGAAAGAATGTCTCGTCAACACTGGCCGGGTGGGACAGAAAGATGCGCTGGATCATGGGGGCTCCTTTGGTGTTTCGATACATCTATCGAATGGATCGGGGGAGTTTGTCCCAAATCTCTGCGTCATTTGAATTGACTGCGGGATTTTTTCCACATTAAAGTGCATATGTGATGACGATCGATGAAACAGACCGCCGAATCCTCACTCATTTGCAACAGGATGCCAGCATGCCTCTGGATGCCTTAGGCGAAGCTGTGCATCTCAGCCGAAACGCCTGCTGGCGGCGCATCAAGGCGCTGGAAAAGTCGGGTGTGATTGCCAGGCGCGTGACTGTGTTGGATCCGGAGAAGGTGGGTCTCGGGCTGATGGTCTTCATCATGATCCGCACAAACGCCCATGCGCCCGATTGGCTGGAGACCTTTCGCAAGGCCACCCGGGCCATGCCGGAAATCCTCGGTGTCTACCGGATGACGGGAGATCTCGACTACCTGATCCGGGCGCGGGTGGCCGATATGGCGGACTATGATCGGCTTTATCAGGCGTTGATCAAACGCGTGCCGCTGTCGGATGTCTCCGCCAGTTTCGTAATGGAGCAGATCAAGGACACCTCGCAACTTCCTCTCTAGCAAGGATTTTCACATGCCTCTGCACTACCTCTATCTGACTGCCGCAGTTGTGATGGAAACCATCGGGACGACGGCGCTGCAGGCCTCCGCCCAGTTCAGCAGGTTCTGGCCCTCGGTGCTCGTGGTGGTGGCCTATGGCATCTCCTTTTACCTCCTGGCGCTGACCTTGCGGTTCATGCCGGTGGGGGTGGTCTACGCGATCTGGTCGGGGCTTGGCATTGTCTGCATCGCTTCCATCGGCTTTGTCATCTTCGGCCAAAAGCTTGACTGGCCCGCCGTTCTGGGGTTGGCGATGATCATCGGCGGGATCGCCGTGATCCATCTCTTTTCCGCCACAACGTCGCATTAACCAGCGGCGATTTCCCCTAGCATTCTGCGCCGCAGCGCGGTATGCGCCCCCCAACCTGCACGCTTATGCGTGCTTTTTCCCATTTCAAAGGCTCTTTTCATGGACCTGCGCAACATCGCAATCATCGCTCACGTTGACCACGGCAAGACGACGCTGGTGGACGAACTGCTCAAGCAATCCGGCACCTACCGCGAAAACCAGGCGACAACCGAACGCGCCATGGACAGCAATGATCTGGAGCGGGAGCGTGGGATCACCATTCTGGCCAAGGCCACGTCCGTTGAATGGAAAGGCACCCGGATCAACATCGTGGACACCCCCGGCCACGCCGATTTCGGAGGCGAGGTGGAGCGTATCCTGTCCATGGTGGACGGCGTTGTTCTGCTGGTCGATGCTGCCGAAGGCCCGATGCCGCAAACCAAATTCGTGACCTCCAAGGCGCTGGCGCTGGGGTTGCGCCCCATCGTGGTGCTGAACAAGGTCGACAAACCGGATGCGGAGCCGGATCGGGCGCTGGATGAATGTTTCGACCTCTTTGCCAACCTCGGGGCCGATGACAATCAGCTGGATTTCCCGGCGATGTATGCCTCCGGTCGGAACGGCTGGGCGGATATGGAACTGGATGGCCCGCGCGAGGATCTCTCCGCCCTGTTCGATCTGGTGGTGGATCACGTCCCTGCCCCGACGCAGGTCGAGCAGCGCGACGCGCCGTTCCGGATGCTGGCAACGACCCTTGGGGCGGATCCTTTCATTGGCCGCATCCTAACGGGCCGTGTCGAATCCGGCACGCTCAAGGCCGGTGAGACGGTTAAGGCACTGTCACGGGACGGTGATCTGGTGGAGAACTTCCGCGTCACCAAGATCCTCGCCTTCCGTGGCCTGACGCAGCAACCCATCGATCTGGCCGAGGCAGGCGACATCGTCAGCCTCGCCGGCATGTCCAAGGCCACCGTAGCCGACAGTATCGTCGCCCCGCAGGTGACCGAGGCCTTGCCCGCGCAGCCCATCGATCCGCCCACCATCACGGTGACCTTTGGCATCAACGACAGCCCTCTGGCGGGCCGCGATGGCAAGAAGGTGCAGTCCCGCGTCATCCGCGAACGCCTGATGAAAGAGGCGGAATCCAACGTCGCGATCAAGATCAGCGATACGCCGGGTGGCGAGGCCTTTGAGGTCGCGGGCCGCGGCGAATTGCAGATGGGCGTTCTGATCGAGAACATGCGTCGCGAAGGGTTCGAGCTCAGCATTTCCCGCCCGCAGGTGCTGTTTCAGGACATCGACGGCCAGCGTCACGAGCCCATCGAAGAAGCCACGATTGACGTGGATGATGAATATTCCGGCGCTGTGATCGAGAAGATCACCGGTGCGCGGCGGGGCGAGTTGGTGGAGATGAAACCGGCAGGTGCGGGCAAGACCCGGATCGTGGCGCATGTGCCGTCGCGCGGGCTGATCGGCTATCATGGCGAGTTTCTGACCGACACGCGCGGCACCGGCGTGCTGAACCGCGTGTTTCACGGCTGGGCACCGCATAAGGGTTCGATCCCAGGACGCCGTGCCGGTGTGCTGATCTCGATGGAAAACGGCTCCTCCGTGGCTTACGCGCTCTGGAACCTCGAAGAGCGCGGCAAGATGATGATCGGCGCCCAAGCGGATGTCTACACCGGTATGATCATTGGGGAACACAGCCGCGAGAACGATCTGGAAGTGAACCCGCTCAAGGGCAAAAAGCTGACCAATGTGCGGGCTTCGGGCACGGATGAAGCCGTGCGGCTGACCACGCCAATGACGCTGTCGCTGGAAGAGGCCATCGCCTATATCGACGACGACGAATTGGTCGAGGTCACGCCAAACGCGATCCGGTTGCGCAAACGCTATCTGGACCCGCATGAACGCAAACGCATGGCCAAGGCCAGCTGAGCGTTACTTCCTCTTCGGCTTCTCTGCGTCGCCTCTTTCTTCCGAGAGGGCATGGGGAGAGGTTCCGCCTACTCGACTGCAATCTTCTAAGGCTTTTGCTCTGGCTGGGGAGGTCTTTGGTGCCTTATGGGCCCTGCATATCTGATCTTTTTTTCCATGAAACCGCCCGGGGCAGCCAAGGCCTGCAGATCAGCCAAGGTTTTATAGGGTATCAAGCAACGAATTGGCTTTCTTGTTGAAGTACGGCGAGTGCATTTTCTGCGGTTTGGAACTGCGACGATAGTTGTTCACGTCGTTGAGGATGCCGTGTTTGTATCATACCGACCGCCCAAAAACTGCCCGGCCTTCCATTGGCCGGACGGCGCCGCCCATCACGATAGGCTGGCACAAAGACCGCATTGGTGTCTTATCCTCAGCCAGATCGTCGTCATCAATCTTGATGATATAGCAGCGCGTCGCGTCTTTGGTCTCCACCGCTGTCCATGGCTCGTCAAACCCACCGTCGGAGGTCTGAATGGCGGTCAGGCGCGCGGACACTTCGTGTCAGGCTTGGGAAGCTTAGTCTTCGGAGGTCTCGATGACCATCAATTCCCGCTCGGACGCATCGCGTGCGTGGCTCAGCGCCCGTTGATATTCTGGAGAGTTATAGCAGTTTTCGGCCGCCTCGACGGACGGAAACCTTGCCACCACGTTGCGTGGGCGCGCCTGCCCCTCAAGCTGCACGAACCTGCCGCCGCGCGCGATGAAGTGACCGCCGTGGGCGGCAATCGCTTCGGTCGCAAGCGCTGCGTATTTGCCATATGCCTCATCGTCGGTGACGGTGACATGTGCGATCCAGAGTGCTCCCATCGGGCTATCCTTTCAAAACCTGCTCCGCCGCTGCAATCGCGGCATCTGCATTGGCCACGTCGCGTGCGCCGCCCTGGGCCATATCGGGGCGTCCGCCGCCGCCCTTGCCGCCCAATTCGACCACAACCGACTTCACGATGTCCACGGCTGAGAGTTTGTCGGTCAGATCCTGGGTCACCCCGGCGGCCACAGCAGCCTTGTCACCGGTATCGGCAATCAGCAAGA
The DNA here is from genome assembly GCF_015644665.1 of Roseobacter sp. MH60115. Taxonomy (GTDB): domain Bacteria; phylum Pseudomonadota; class Alphaproteobacteria; order Rhodobacterales; family Rhodobacteraceae; genus Roseobacter. The sequence continues at coordinate 231,374 of NZ_JADOBQ010000006.1, read as the reverse complement.
CCGCGCCGCTCCCGATCTTGTCCTTGAACTGATCGACCAGCGCGGGCAGATCCTTGCCCGTTACGCCCGACAGAACCTGGGCGATAAAGGGAATGCCAGCGACGTCCCGCGCTTCGGGGGCGGCTGTTCCGCTGCCGCCGGACATCGCCAGTTCCCGCCGCAATTGGGCAACCTCATTGGCAAGGCTGCGCCGCTCTTCCAGCAGACCGCGCACCCGGTCGGGCACATCGGCAGGCTGCGCCTTTAGATCAAGGGCAACCTCGGCCAGCCGGTGATCCTGCGTCCGCAGATAGCTCATGGCCGCCGCCCCGGTCAGCGCCTCGATCCGGCGGACACCGGCACTGCTGGCGCTGTCGCTCAGGGTCACGAAAGCGCCGATGTCGCCGGCCTGGCGCACATGGGTGCCGCCGCAAAGCTCCAGCGAATAGGTGTCCCCATCGGTGCCCTTGCCGGAGCCGTCCTTGCGCCCCATGGAGACCACCCGCACCTCATCACCGTATTTCTCGCCAAAGAGCGCCTGCGCGCCAAGCGCCCGCGCGTCATCGGGTGTCATGATCCGCGTATCGACCGGAGCATTCTGGCGGATGTAGCGGTTCACGTCGGTCTCTACACGGTCCAGCTCTTCCTGCGACAGGGCCTGGGTGTGGCTGAAATCAAACCGCAACCGGTCCTCGGCATTAAGTGAGCCGCGTTGGGCGACGTGGTCTCCCAGCGCCTCGCGCAGCGCTTCGTGCAAGAGATGTGTGGCGGAGTGGTTGGCCCGAATGGATGTGCGGCGGGCGTGCATGACCTCTAGCTGAATGGCGTCCCCGGCTTTCAACGTGCCCGCCTCCGCCGAGACATAATGGGCAAAGAGCCCGTCACCGCGCTTTTGCACATCGCTGACCTGCCCCAGAAACCGGGTCTCGGAGGCTTCATGCGTGCCCTCCAGGACGCGAACATACCCGTGATCCGCAACCTGCCCGCCGGACTCTGCATAAAACGGTGTCTGGTTGAAAATGACCCAGGCCGGGCTGTCGCTTGTCAGCGCATCGATCTCCTTGCCGTCCTCGACAATCGCCAGGACCACGCCTTCGGCGATCTCGGTATCATAGCCGAGGAAATCCGTGGCCCCGTGTTTATCCGCCAGATCGAACCAGATGCTCGCATCCGCCGCTTCGCCGGACCCGGCCCACGCCGCGCGGGCCTTGGCCTTTTGCTCTGCCATCGCGGCATCGAAGCCGTCGGTGTCCACCGCCCGGCCCTTTTCACGCAGGGCGTCCTGCGTCAAATCGAGCGGAAATCCGTAGGTGTCATAAAGCTTGAACGCCGCAGCACCGGGCAGATCCGCACCCTCGGCAAGCCCTGCCAGTTCGTCATCCAGCAGCTTCAGGCCGCGATCCAATGTCTGACGGAACCGCGTTTCCTCCTGCAGCAGGGTCTGTTCGATCATGCTCTGCGCCTGACCAAGCTCGGGGTATGCGGCCCCCATCTGACGGACGAGCGCGGGCACCAGCTGGTGCATCAGCGGATCTTTTGCCCCCAGCAGATGCGCATGCCGCATGGCGCGACGCATGATCCGGCGCAGCACATATCCCCGCCCGTCATTGCTCGGCATCACGCCATCGGCCATGAGGAAAGAGGTGGAGCGCAAATGGTCGGCAATCACCCGGTGATGGGTCTTGCCGGGGCCGTCGGGGTCGGTGCTGGTGGCATCGGCCGAGGCCTCGATGAGGTTGCGCATGAGATCCGTGGCGTAATTGTCGTTGGTGCCCTGCAGCAGCGCGGCAACGCGCTCGATCCCCATGCCCGTGTCGATGGATTGCGCGGCCAGATCACGCCGCGTGCCGTCCTCGAACTGCTCATATTGCATGAAAACGAGGTTCCAGATTTCCACAAACCGGTCGCCGTCCTCTTCAGGACTGCCCGGAGGTCCCCCCCAGATATGATCCCCGTGGTCGTAGAAAATCTCCGTGCAGGGGCCACAAGGGCCCGTTGGCCCCATCATCCAGAAGTTGTCATTGGTTGCGATGCGGATGATGCGGTCTTGCGGGACCCCGATCTTCTTCCAGATCTCCGCCGCTTCCTCATCGGTGTGGTAGACGGTGACATAGAGCCGGTTCTTGTCGATCCCGAGATCCCGCGTGATCAACTCCCAGGCGAACCTGATGGCGTCCGCCTTGAAATAGTCGCCGAAGCTGAAATTCCCCAGCATTTCAAAGAAGGTATGATGGCGTGCGGTATAGCCGACGTTGTCGAGATCGTTGTGTTTGCCGCCCGCGCGCACGCATTTCTGCGCGGTTGTGGCGCGTTTGTAGTCACGTGTCTCCACCCCGGTAAAGAGGTTCTTGAACTGCACCATGCCGGAGTTCGCGAACATCAGTGTGGGGTCGTTGCGCGGCACCAAGGGGCTCGACGGTACAACCGCGTGACCCTGCTTGTCGAAATAGGACAGGAAGGTAGAGCGGATATCGTTCAGCGTTTGCATGGCGGGCCTTTGAGCGTGTTTACCGGTTTGCGTCAAATAGCCCGCCCGCTGACGGCTGTCCACGGGCGATTGCGGATGAAAACGGGGCGTACCGTGATGATACGCCCCGATTGAGAATGTTCTGAGACGGTCGCGCCGGTTGTCGGACCGTCGCGTCTGGTCAGGTCAGGCTTCCAGAATGTCGTCATCTTCCTTGCGTTCATGCGCGGGCATGTCGAAATCAAGCCCATGCGCCGCGCGGATCTTGTCTTCAATCTCCAGCGCCATCTGCACGTTTTCGCGCAGGAAGCTTTTGGCATTCTCACGCCCCTGCCCGATCCGCTCGTCACCGTAGCTGAACCAGGAGCCGGATTTGTCCACGACGCCAGCCGCCACGCCGAGGTCGAGCAGTTCGCCCATCTTGGAGATGCCTTCGCCGTACATGATGTCGAATTCGACCTGCTTGAAGGGGGCGGCGACCTTGTTCTTGACCACTTTCACACGGGTGTGGTTGCCGACCACCTCGTCGCGGTCCTTGAGCGCGCCGATGCGGCGGATGTCGAGACGCACCGAGGAGTAGAATTTCAGGGCGTTGCCGCCTGTCGTGGTTTCAGGCGAGCCGAACATCACACCGATTTTCATTCGGATCTGGTTGATGAAGATGACCATGCAGTTGGAGCGGCTGATCGACCCGGTCAGCTTGCGCATCGCCTGGCTCATCAGACGCGCCTGCACACCGACGGAGCTGTCGCCCATATCGCCCTCAAGCTCGGACTTCGGGGTCAGCGCGGCCACGGAATCGACGATGACCATGTTCACCGCGCCGGAGCGGACCAGCGTATCGGTGATTTCGAGCGCCTGCTCGCCGGTATCGGGCTGGCTGATCAGCAGCTCATCGAGATCGACGCCGAGTTTCTTGGCATAGGTCGGGTCCAGCGCGTGCTCCGCATCCACGAAGGCGCAGACGCCCCCCGCCTTTTGCTGCTCTGCAACGCAATGCAGGGTGAGCGTGGTTTTGCCTGAGCTTTCCGGCCCGTAGATTTCGACGATACGGCCCATCGGCAGACCGCCAATGCCAAGCGCGATGTCCAGCCCCAGGGAACCGGTGGAGCTTGACTTGATGTCCTGCACAGCCCCTTCCTGGCCCAGTTTCATGATCGAGCCCTTGCCGAACTGGCGTTCGATCTGTGCCAGTGCGGAATCCAGCGCCTTCTGCTTGTCTGCCGATTTCTTACTATCCATGCTCAATAAATCTGCCGTTGCCATTGCGTTTCCTCTTAGTGTCATACTTCGCGAAACTCGGCAATGATTGCCGGCGCGCCTGATCGGAATGTTCTCATTACGTTCCTTATGAGATCAAAAAGAGAACATTTCAATCAAAATTTCGATAAACTATCTTTTGTCGAATCTGGTTAAGGAGAGGTTTAAGCAGCCCAACTTCTTCGCAGCGGCTATGGCTGCGCGCGGGAACGTGTTTTTTATGAAAGGCTTACCGGCGCATGAAGTAGATGTATCGAGGTCTTGAGAGGCGCGCGGGATGATCCGTACCGATCAGAGTGGACGCCCGTTTTGCGGTCGGCAAACCATCCGGCAGTTTGCTGTCAGTGCAGCTGCTGGTGTACCGTGTCGGTCAGATCGTTCAGGGAGAACGGTTTCGGCAGGAAAACGGAATTCGGGATCTTGATCTGTGTCTCGCCAAAACTGTCTTCGGCATAGCCGGAGACGAAGACAACGCGCACCCCCGGCCGGTCTTTCAAGGCTTCGCGCACCCAGCTTGGACCGTCCATGCCAGGCATAACGACATCGGTGACGAAGACATCGACATTGAGTGATGCATCTTCCAGCGTTTTCAGCGCGGCCTCGGCGGAATCCGCCTCCAGTACCGTGTATCCGCGCAGGCGCAGGGCACGGCTTGCGAAGGCTCGTACCGGCGCTTCGTCCTCCACCAGCAGGATCACACCATCGCCGTGTTTGGCCGCCGGTTTCGGCTTCTCTTCCCGCGCCACCGGCGTTTCGACTTCGGAGGCCTCCAGCACCGGGAAATAGAGGGTGAAGCAGGTGCCTGTGCCCACTGTGCTGTCGACAAAGATATAACCGCCGGTCTGTTTGATGATACCGTAGGCGGTTGACAGGCCGAGCCCCGTGCCCTCGCCCGTCCGCTTGGTGGTGAAGAAGGGTTCAAACACCTTCTGGAGCTTGTCGGACGGGATACCGACCCCGTCATCAGAGACCTGCACCGTCACGTACCGCCCGGGCGGGACACGAACCCGGTCCCGTTCCAGCGGCTCGGCCAGATCGGTGCATTCGGTCACGATGCGGATCTGGCCCCCTTGCGGCATCGCATCGCGCGCGTTCACCACGAGGTTCATCAGAACCTGTTCCAGCTGGCGTTTGTCCGCGCGGATCGGCTCCAGCACCGGATCATGGCTGAGCGTCAGGGTGATCTTTTCACCCACCAGCCGGTTCAGCAGATGCGTCAGATCAGAGAGCGTGTCGCGCATGTCCAGCGTCTCGGGGCGCAATGTCTGTTTGCGCGAGAACGCCAGCAACTGGCCGACCAGCGCCGCGGCGCGGTTGGCGTTCTGGTTGATCTGCACAAGATCGCTGAAGTCCGGGTCACCCTGGTCATGACGCAACAGCAGCAGGTCGCAATGGCCTGAAATCGCGGTCAGCAGGTTGTTGAAATCATGCGCCACGCCGCCCGCGAGCTGACCAATGGCCTGCATCTTCTGGCTCTGGACGAATTGCGCCTCCAGAGACTTGAGCTCGGTCGCGTCATTCAGCACAGCGATCAGCGCCGGCACGCCCTCTTCCGTCACCCGGTTCAGGGTCACCTGAACAAAGACTTCCTTGTCCGTCCGCTTCAGGCGCAGGAATTCCGATTGCTGCGGCGCCCGGCCCGCCAGCGTTTCGCCCAGCCAATCGGTGATCGAGCGCCCCAGCCCCTCCATCAGTTCAGAGAGGTGAACCTTGTCCTTCAGGGCCACACCAATCAGACTGGCCGCAAGCCGGTTGTAGGCCTGCACATCGCCTTCCTGACTGATTTTCAGCAGCGGAACCGGCAGGTCCTGAAAAACATTCCAGCCGTTCTTTGCCATGGTTTCGGCACCGGGTGGCAGGAGGTATAGTGCGCGCCGCCCGGCTCCGGCATCGACCTCACTGACCAGCGCCCGGGTCGGTCCTTCTGCCCCGGAAACATCGCAGACCGTCCCCGGAATAACCGGCAGGTGCTTGAACAGACGGTCCAGTGTCTTCACACGCCCGCCCGCGATTTTCCGGGCCTGTTCATTCATGTAGAGCACCGCATTGGTGCGCCCGACCAGGATCATCGGCAGGGTGGGACCATCCGCCGCCTGTGCCGCCGTCGGCACGTCTTCCAGGCGCCACAGATAGGTCTCCGCCCCGGCCTGATGCACCGCCAATCGAAGATGCCCGCGCCGTGTGACCAAATCCTCGCGGGCGGAGCCTTCGTGATCGGCGCGCGACTGCAGGCGAAAAACGATGCCGCTGGGATTGGCCAGCGTGTTTTTCAGCGTGCCGCTCAGCATGTCATCCATGTCGCTCTCGAACCGCTTGCGCGCGGTGAGGTTGGAGGACAGGATTTCGCCGTTCTTGTCGGCCAGAAAACTCGGTGCGGAGTCATTGTTGATGAAGTCAGAGAGCGTTCCGATCATCGATGCGCGGCGTATTTTGTAGCGTTGCGCAATCGACATCAGGAGGCAACTCAACCCCAGCAGCGACAGGCAGGCGGCGAAAAGCGCGCGTCGGATCATCTGGTCCGGAGAGGCCAGCGCCAGGACACCCAGCAGGACGGCCAGCAGCACAAGCGTTCCCAGACGCCTTTGTGCGGTCACTGCAAACTCCGTGATTTTTGAAGGGGTCAAGGCGCTGCGCGGCAAAGTCAGGCTCCAAGAAATTCGAATCGCATCTGCATTTACACGCCTGATGTCTTAATCTTGGCTTAACCACGACAGGCAATGCTCGCAGAGGTTGAGTATGCCTAGAGTTTAACGCGCGTCAAGTGTGCTGTGAAAAAACCATCGCCGTGTTGCATAACGTTGAAGCGCCTTTGCAATCCGCACTGCCAACCCTTGTGACGCTCCAGAAAAGCCGCGATTCTGTCTTCGTTTTCGCAGCGCAAGACGGAGCATGTCGCATAGACGAGGGTCCCGCCTGTTGCCACGAGGGGCACGGCCTTATCCAGAATGTCGTCCTGTGTGCCGTTCAAGGCGTCTAGCCTGTCCAGGGTCAGCGTCCATTTGCCTTCAGGGGAGCGTCGCCAGGCCCCGCTGCCGGAACAGGGTGCGTCGCACAGCACCAGGTCGAAACCGGCCTGCCCGGCCAACTTTGCCGTGTTGTACTGCGCAATCTCGACCCCCGCCCGGCTGGCCCGCGCAGGTAGGTCCTGCATGCGGCGGGGGGCGATGTCATGGGCGCTGACATCCAGCCCTTTCGCGGCCATCGCCAGCGCTTTACCACCGCCGCCGGCGCAATAATCCAGACAGCGCGACGCGGGTGGCAATAGGTCGATCACCGCCTGTGATGCGGCATCCTGCAATTCGACACCGCCGTCCTGGTAGGTCTGAGAGTTGCGCAGCCGCCGCGCCCCGTCGGTGACCGTCAGGGCCGTTTCCGACAGCGGGTTGGGATGGGTTGTCACGCCTTCGCCCTGCAGGGCCGCAAGCGCCGCGTCGCGCGTCATCTTCTGCAGGTTGACGCGCAGGGTGATCTGTGCCCGGTTCTGCAATTCAAATGCGGTCGCATCCGCCTCCTCGCCGAGGCTGCGCTGGAATTCCGGCAGGATCCAGTCCGGCAGGTTCCAGCGATCGCCGGTCTCGGTCGGCGCTGTGGTTTGCGCTATCTCGTGATCTGTCAGCGGCGCGGGCGCATGTCCCTCACCCGAGAAGAGAGGGGTGAGATCTGTCTCCTCCTGCCGTAAAGCGCCGATCATCAGGGCGCGCCCGGTCTGGCCGCCGCCGTAAACAGCAGCAGAGCGTCGGCGGCGCAGCACATCGAACACATGATCCCGCACCGCCGCGCGATCCTTTGACCCGGCAAAGCGGCTTTGACGGGCCCATCGGGTCAGCGCCTGCTCTGCCGGGGTTCCGGTCTGGATACTGTCCAGAACCTCGATGGCCGCCGCTACGCGCGCGCCGGGGGTCACAGGCGCCTCCGCACCGTCGGATCATGTTCTGCGACTGCCCCCACAGCGATCATCCGACCCGATAGTTCGGGCTTTCGCGGGTGATCTGAACGTCATGCACGTGGCTTTCCTTGAGCCCTGCCCCGGTGATCTTGACGAAAGAGCAGTTGCTGCGCATCTCATCGACGGTCGCGCAGCCGGTGTAGCCCATCGCCGCGCGCAGACCGCCCACCAATTGGTGCAGCACCGCGCCTGCGCTGCCCTTATAGGCCACCTGCCCCTCGATGCCTTCGGGCACGAGTTTGTCGGAAGCCGCGTCTTTCTGGAAATACCGATCCGCCGAGCCGCTGGCCATGGCGCCCAAGGATCCCATGCCGCGGTAGCTTTTGAAGCTGCGGCCTTGATAGAGGATCACCTCGCCCGGGCTTTCATCCGTCCCGGCGATCATACTGCCCACCATGGCGCAGGAGGCGCCTGCCGCGATGGCCTTGGCAAAATCGCCTGAGAATTTAATGCCGCCATCAGCGATGACCGGTGTGTCACCGGCCGCTGCGGCGCAATCCATGATCGCGGTGAGCTGCGGCACGCCCACACCCGCAACCATCCGCGTGGTGCAGATGGAGCCGGGACCAATGCCCACCTTGACCGCATCGGCACCGGCATCGATCAGCGCGCGTGTGGCCGCGCCCGTGGCCACGTTGCCCGCCACGATCTGCACCTCGTTGCTGAGCGCCTTGGCCCGGCGCACGGCTGCCGCCACGCCTTCGGAGTGCCCATGTGCCGTGTCGATCACGATCATATCCGCGCCCGCGTCCACCAAGGCCTCGGAGCGTTCAAAGCCCGCATCCCCGACCGTGGTCGCCGCCGCCACCCGGAGACGACCGAGCCCGTCTTTGCAGGCCGTGGGGTTCAGCACCGCCTGCTCAGTGTCTTTCAGGGTCAGCAGACCGGTGAGCTTGCCATTCCCGTCGGTGATCAGCAGCTTTTCGATGCGCCGCGCCTTCATCAGGCTGATGGCTTCCTCGCGGTCCGCAGGTTCGTGCAGAATGGCGAGGTTTTCAGAGCTCATCATCACCGACACCGGCGTCTTGTCATCGCTGGCAAAACGCATGTCGCGGTTGGTCACGATGCCAACCACGCGGCCCTTTTCATCCACCACCGGAAAACCGGTGACGCGGTAGCGGTCCTGCAGCGCCTTGGCATCGGCCAGGGTCTGATTGGCGCGCAGCGTGATCGGGTTGTAGACGATCCCGCTCTCGAACCGCTTCACGCGGCGCACCTCGCGGGCCTGTTCCTCGATGTCGAGGTTGCGGTGCACCACGCCGATGCCGCCTGCCTGTGCCATGGCGATGGCCATGCGCCCTTCGGTCACCGTATCCATCGCGGAACTGAGCAGCGGGATGTTCATCGAAATGGCGCGTGTCACGCGGGTGCGCGTGTCTGCGGTCGAGGGCAGAACCGAGGATGCTCCCGGCACCAGCAGCACATCATCAAAGGTCAGGGCCTCACGAATCTCCATTAGCATACCTCGCGCGCGGAGTGTCTCATTTGGCAGTTTCCTATTTCACGGAGCGGGGAAAATGGAAAGAGGGAAAACCACCAAATCTGGCGTATCGGCCATTGCCTGCGCCTTCATCTGGGGCGAAACTGGCGCAGGCGTCACTAAAGGAAACAAATGCCATGGCGGGACACGGGTATGAGGGCGGCAGGCTGGACCTGCCCTTCGTCGGCATCTCGACGTTTGGCAAACGGCCCTATGTGGCCGACTGGCAGGCGATTGATGCCGAGGTTGCGGTTCTGGGCGCACCCTTTGATGCCGGTACACAATGGCGATCCGGCGCGCGGTTCGGGCCGCGCGGGGTGCGCGAAGCCTCCACGCTTTTCAGCTTCGGCCATGCCGGTGCCTACGACCACGAGGATGATGCAACCTATCTGCCCGCGGATGTGCGTATCGTGGATATTGGCGACGCCGACATCGTGCACACCGACACCGATCAGAGCCACGCAAACATCGAAGCGGGCGTCCGGGCGATCCTGCGGGCGGGCGCCCTGCCCGTCGTGATCGGCGGCGATCATTCGGTGAATATCCCCTGCATCCGTGCCTTTGATGGCGCGGACTACAAGGGCGGTGCCTTTCACATTCTGCAGATCGATGCGCATCTGGATTTCGTGGATGAACGCCACGGGGTGCGGCACGGCCACGGCAACCCGATGCGCCGCGCGGCAGAGCAGACCTATGTCAGCGGGTTGACACAAGTGGGTATCCGCAATGTCAGCTCCACCGCACGCGAAGGCTATAGGCAGGCGCGGGCCATGGGGTCGCAGATCATCTCGGTCCGGCAAGCCCGTCAGATGGGTACGCAAGGGGTTGTAAGCACCCTGCCAACGGGTGCCGACGTCTACATCACCCTCGATATCGATGCCTTCTGCCCGTCCATCGCGCCGGGTACCGGTACGCCCAGCCACGGCGGGTTTCTCTACTACGAGGTGCTGGAACTGCTGCAGCAGGTGGCGCTGCAGCACCGGATTGTCGGGATCGATCTGGTCGAAGTGGCGCCTGACTATGACCCCACCGGCAGCACCTCCATTCTGGCCGCGCAGGTCCTGCTGAACCTTCTGGGATTCATCTTCCACGCCCGCGCCTCCACCCCCGAACTGGCGGGGTAGCACACGCATCAACTGGATTTCATAATGAATATGACAATTTCAGACGCGCAATGCCGCGGCAGGCGCATTATGTGACGCGGACCGGCGCTCGCACGCCTCTGCCGCCCCTATCCTGACGTCAGACAATCAACAGGTGACCAAGACTTATGAGCAACGACCCCCTTGTCGTCTTCACGCCCTCCGGTAAACGCGGCCATTTCCCGACCGGCACCCCGATCCTGACGGCGGCGCGCCAGCTTGGCGTCGACCTCGATTCCGTCTGCGGCGGGCGGGGCATCTGCTCGAAATGCCAGATCACCCCCAGCTACGGGGAGTTCTCGAAACACGGCGTCACCGTGAAGGAAGACGCGCTCTCGGAGTGGAACAGTGTCGAGCAGCGCTATGACGAGAAACGCGGGCTGATCAAGGGCCGCAGGCTGGGCTGTCAGGCGACGGTGCAGGGCGATGTGGTCATCGACGTGCCGCCCGAAAGCCAAGTGCACAAGCAGGTGGTGCGCAAACGCGCCGAGGCGCGCGAGATCGTGCTCGACCCCTCGACCAAGCTCTTCTACGTGGAAGTTGCCGAACCGGACATGCATGATCCCTCGGGCGATCTGGAGCGCTTGCGTGACGCGCTGGAAAGCCAGTGGGATCTGGCGGATGTCACCGCCGACCTGCACATCCTGCAGTCCATGCAACCGGTTCTGCGCAAGGGCGACTGGAAGGTGACCGTCGCCGTGCATCTGGGCGATCAGGAAAACCGCCCGCGCATCATGAACATCTGGCCGGGGTACTACGATGGCACCGTTTACGGGCTGGCGGTTGATCTGGGCTCCACCACCATCGCGGCACACCTTTGTGATCTGCAAACCGGTGAGGTATTGGCCTCTTCCGGTGTGATGAACCCGCAAATCCGTTTTGGTGAAGACCTGATGAGCCGGGTCAGCTATTCGATGATGAACGCCAAGGGGGCCGAGGAAATGACCCGCGCGGTGCGTGAAGGCATGTGCGGGCTCTTCACCCAGATCGCCACAGAGGCGGCCATCGACAAGGAACTGATCGTGGATGCGGTTTTTGTCTGCAATCCGGTGATGCATCACCTGCTGTTGGGCATCGACCCCTTCGAGCTGGGCCAGGCCCCCTTTGCGCTGGCCACCAATAACGCGCTGCGCCTGCGGGCCGATGATCTGGAGCTGAACATCCACCCCTCCGCGCGCCTCTACCTGCTGCCCTGCATTGCCGGGCATGTGGGCGCGGATGCCGCAGCGGTGGCCCTTTCGGAGGCCCCGGACAAATCCGACGATCTGGTGCTGGTCGTAGATGTGGGCACCAATGCGGAAATCCTGCTGGGGAACAGGGACAAGGTGCTGGCCTGCTCCTCACCTACGGGACCTGCCTTCGAGGGTGCACAGATCAGCTCCGGCCAACGCGCCGCCCCCGGTGCCATTGAACGGGTGGAGATTGACCCGGTCACCAAGGTCCCGCGCTTCAAGGTCATCGGGTCGGATCTATGGTCGGATGAAGACGGTTTCGAGGACATGATCGGCGTGACGGGCATTACCGGCATTTGCGGCTCCGGCATAATCGAGATGGTCGCCGAAATGCGCATCCACGGGATTGTCGACGCACCCGGTCTCATCGGCTCGCCGGAGCAGACGGGATCGGACCGGGTGTTCCAGGACGGGCGGACATATTCCTATCTGGTGCATGACGGCACGGCGTCCGGCGGGCCGCTGATCACCATCACCAACCGCGATATCCGCGAGATTCAGATGGCCAAGGCCGCGCTTTACTCCGGCGCACGTCTGCTGATGGACAAATTCGGCGTCGACAAGGTGGACCGGGTGGTGCTGGCCGGGGCCTTTGGCGCGCATATATCGACCAAACACGCGATGGTGCTGGGCATGATCCCGGATGCGCCGCTGGACAAGGTCACATCGGCGGGCAATGCGGCTGGCACCGGGGCGCGGATTGCGCTGCTGAACACCGGGGCGCGGGCAGAGATCGAGGCGACGGTGCGTGCGATCCACAAGGTCGAAACCGCCATCGAGCCGCGCTTTCAGGAGCATTTCGTGAATGCCTCGGCGATCCCCAATGCGGTGGAGCCCTTCCCCATTCTGAATTCCATCGTCACCCTGCCCACCGGGACGTTCAACACCGGCGGCGGATCGGATGATGCGAGCGGTGGCGGACGGCGCAGAAGGAGACGCGGATGAGCCAGGACAATAGCGATCAGGCGGCGTTCTGGACCACGAGCGCGGGGCAGAAATGGGTTGAGCAGCAGGAGATGCTGGATGCCTTCATGCAGCCGGTGCTGGACGGTCTGTTTGAGCGCGCGCCTCTGCGTCCGGGGGACCGGGTGCTGGACATCGGCTGTGGTACCGGGGCGAGCACCCTGCAGGCCGCCGACCGGGTTGGCGCGGACGGCTTTGTCTTTGGCGCCGACATCTCGCCCACGATGCTGACGCATGCCTCGGCGCGGGCGGAGGGGGCCAGCAACGTCGCCTTCGAGGTTGCGGATGCGGCGGCGTACCGCTTCGACGTCCGAAGCTTTGATCACCTGATCTCCAGATTTGGCGTGATGTTCTTTGCCGAACCCGTCGCGGCTTTCAGAAACATCCTGACGGGGTTGAAGCCCGGTGCCGAGGTGACCTTCGCCGCCTGGGGTCAAATTCAGCAGAACCCGTGGTTCACCATTGCCGCGCATGCCGCAAAGGAGGCACTGGGCGCGCCACCCTCGGTCGATCCCGATGCGCCCGGTCCTTTCGCGTTTCGCGATGTTGCGCGGGTGACCGACATCCTGACAGAGGCCGGGTTCACGGATGTTTCCGCTGACGTGGCCGCCCTCCACCTTGCCCCGCCGGGCCTCTTGCCGGAAGTGGCACGCATGGCGACAAGCGTCGGCCCGGCCGCGCGCACCGTTGAGTATTTCCAGGGGTCAGCGGCTGATGCCGACGCCATTGCGGTTCGCGTTGAGAAAGTGTTCGAGGCCTTTCAGACGGATCAGGGGGTGCGTGTCCCGGCAGAGATCAATTTCTTCAAAGCGCGCCGCGCAGATCGCTGACGGCCCTTGACCGGATGAGGCGAAAACAATAGGTCAGCGGCAGAGCGCGGGTATGGTGAAAAGGTATCACGCGAGCTTCCCAAGCTTAAGTTACGAGTTCGATTCTCGTTACCCGCTCCACTCCGAAATCCCGAAACCGTCAGACCCTAGTCGAGCTCGAACGTGATGCCGAAGGTCAGCACGCCGTCCGTCGATTGGCCATCTGCGGGCAGCAGTTGCGTGAAAAAGTTCCGGTAGCGCGCCTGAAGCCCGATCAGCGGGATCACATCGCCGATGGAATGATCGAACCGGTCGCCTTCGCCGGGGTAGACAGCGAGCCCCCCAAAGACGCCAATCTCGAATTCCGTCGCAACCTCGACATCATAGCCGATCGAGACCAGCGGCGAGACATTGGAATAGCTGTTCTGGAAAACGCCGATGGTGTAGTCGAACACCTCCCGTTCCCACGTCAGGAACACACCGGGATTGAATTCGCGGAAATCTTCGGTGGCATTGATGTGCTCGGACCCCAGCAGGATCGACACACGGTCAGGGCCTGCAAGCGCAGTGGTCGGCAGCGCCGCAGCAAGGATCAGGGCAGGCAACTTCATAACGTGTCTCCGGGGACGAAAGTGTAATCTCAGGTAGAAACCCTTCTAGGACACTTTGTGCGGTCTTTGGGTTAAAAGAGGCTTATGTCATCAAGATCTTTGCAAAAGTGTCCCTCAAGTCACGTTTCAGCACCTTTCCCGTGGCATTGCGCGGCAGCGCGTCGGTGAAGACGACCTTGTCAGGGATCTGCCACTTGGCGATCTTGCCCTCGAAAAAGGCGAGAAGGTCCTCCGCATCCGGTGTCGCGCCCTCCGCCGTGACGGCGACCAGCACCGGGCGTTCGTCCCACTTGGGATGCGGCGCGCCGATCACCGCGGCATCGCTGAGGTGTGGATGGGCAATCGCAATGTTTTCCAGCTCCACCGAACTGATCCATTCCCCGCCTGACTTGATGATGTCCTTGGAGCGGTCGCGGATGGTCAGATAGCCCTCCGGGTCCAGCGTGGCGATGTCGCCGGTGTTGAACCAGCCGTCCTGCAGGGTGTCGCTTGACGTCGCGCGAAAATAGGCATCGAGAATGAAATGCCCGCGCACCAGCAATTCGCCCTGCGTCTTGCCGTCATGCGGCAGAGGGTGTCCGGCCTCATCGACAATCGCCAGTTCGACGCCCCAGGGCGGTCGCCCCTGATTTTCACGCAGCCGGTGCAGCGCCTCGGTCTCAAGATCCAGATGTTTGGCCAGCGGCTGATTGACAGAGCCGATGGGTGACATTTCCGTCATGCCCCAGGCGTGGATGGTCTCCACCCCGAAGGTGTCGCGAAACGCCGCAATCATCGAGGGCGGACAGGCAGAGCCGCCGACGACCGTGCGTTGCAGACTGCTCAGGGCGCTGCCCGCCTTTTCTGCCTCGCCCAGCAGGCCGAGCCAGATGGTGGGCACCCCAAGGGCGATGGAGACCTTATGCGTGTCGATCAGCGCCACCAGCGACGGGCCATCGAGCCCCGGACCGGGCAGCACCATCCGTGCGCCGACCATAGCACAGGCGTAGGGCGTGCCCCAGGCGTTGACATGGAACATCGGCACAACCGGCAACACCACATCCATCGCTGAAAACCCGAGGCTGTCCTTCAGGTTGCAGGCAAGGCTGTGCAGCACGGTGGACCGGTGCGAGAAAAGCACACCCTTGGGGTTCCCGGTGGTGCCGGAGGTGTAGCAGAGGCTCGACGCGGTCAGCTCATCGAACTGCGGGTATTGATACTCCGCATCCCCCTGCGCCAGCAGATCGTCATAGGCGATGAGGTCTGGCAGTGTTTCGGCCGCTGCACCCACGGTGTCTTCCAGCAGCACGATGTGTTTCAGCGTGGTCAGCTGATCGCGGATGGAGGCCACCAGCGGGACAAAGGTACTGTCGATGAACAGCACCTCATCCTCGGCATGGTTGATGATGTAGACAAGCTGATCCGGAAAAAGGCGCGGGTTGATGGTGTGACAGACAAAGCCGCCGCCGGACACACCGAAGTATATCTCCAGATGCCGCCGGTTGTTCCAGGCAATCGTGGCGCAGCGCGTTTGCGGGCCGAGCCCGAGCCCCTGCAATGCGCTGGCCAATTGTTTCGCATTGCGCGCAACGGTGCCCCAGCTGGTGGTCTCATGCCCGCCGCCAGTGTTCACAGAGGTGATTTCCGTGTCTCCGTGATAGCGCGCCGCGTGGTCGATGAGCGCGGAAATCAGCAAGGGGGCTGTCATCATCTGGCCGAGCATTGTGATCTCCCGTCACGTTTCAAACCGTTGGATACGGAACGCTGTCGCAGGTCCGTCCCCTACCCTGCCTTCCGGTCGGCGGTCTGGCAAGACTTGGCAAACGGCATCCCAGCGCGTAAGGGGCGGCATGACCCTTCGCTATCACACGCCGCTCTCCAGCCAGAGCCAATTGGATCTTGGCATCGACCCGCCCGCGCCCCTGGCAATGGCGGACCGGGTGCGATTTTCGGAACTGGATGTGCTCAACCACGTGAACAATGCTGTCTACATGCATTGGTTTGAAAGGCTGCGCATCCGGTACACGCAGGATTGGGGCCTGTCCCGCTACATGGGCTCAGGCGAGGATCCGCGGATTGTAATCCGGTCCGGGCAGATCCATTACCGCCAGGAAATGCGCATGGATGAAGACTATGTTGTGACCTGCGGCTGTACTGCGTTTCGCACAACATCGTTTTCGCTGGCGCAGACGCTGTGGTCCGGCGGGACGCTGCGCGCGACATTTGACTGTGTGCTTGTGCTGTTGCAGGCCGACGGCGCGGGACGTTACCCGATCCCCGGAGACGTGCGGCAGAAAATGATCGATGTCGACGGCGCGCACCCGCATCGCTGAGGGTGGCCTGAAGCCCACCCTACCTGCCAATCGAAAGCGTTTCAGCCAGCAGGTAAGGTGGGCTTCAGGCCACCTTTGCTCAGGATTGATGGCGTCGGATAAAGGTGACCAGCTGGGCGGTTGATCCATCCTTGCCCTGCGGATCAGCGGATCCCTCGACGACGGGCTGCAGGGACGTCGCCAATTCCTTGCCCAGCTCCACCCCCCATTGATCATAGGAGTTGATGCCCAGCACCACTCCCTCGACAAAGACGCGATGCTCATAAAGCGCCACGATCTGGCCCAGCGTGAAGGGGTCGAGCTGCGGGTAGACCAGTGTGGTCGAGGGACGGTTCCCCGTGAAGACGCGGTGATGCGCCTGCCGCTCCAGCTCTTCCCCCGTAAAACCCGCCGCCCGCATCTTTTCACGCGCCTCATTCAGACTTCGGCCCCGCATCAAAGCTTCGGACTGCGCCAGGCAATTCGCGATCAGCAACTGGTGGTGATGGACCAGATCAGCCTCATGCCCTTCTGCCGCAATCATGAATTCACAGGGCACCACGCGCGTGCCCTGGTGGATCAGCTGGTAGAATGCGTGCTGCCCGTTTGTTCCTGCCGCGCCCCAGACCACAGGGCCACTGGGGACCGCGACGGGCTTGCCATCCATCTGCACACCCTTGCCGTTCGATTCCATTTCAAGTTGCTGCAAGTAGTCGGGCAGCTTCGCCAACCGCTGATCGTAGGGCAAAACCGCACGGCTGGCGTGGCCGCAGACCTGTGCATGCCAAAGGCCCACCAGCGCCAGCATGACCGGCAGGTTCTCCGCCCATGCGGCGGCGCGGAAGTGCCTGTCCATGTCCTGACCGCCCCGCAGGAAAGCGTCGAACCCCTTGGGCCCGATGGCAATCATCAGTGACAATCCGATGGGCCCCCAGACCGAATAGCGCCCGCCGACCCAATCCTCGAACCCAAAGACACGTTCCGCCGGGATGCCAAAGTCGCGGGTCTTCTCTTCGGAGGTGCTCAGCGCCGCGAATTGCGCTGATGGATTCCCCCCCTGATCCTGCATCCAGGCTTTCGCCGTGCGGGCATTTGTCATCGTCTCGATTGTCGTGAAGGTCTTGGAGGCCACGATCACCAGCGTCGTCCTGGCATCCAGCCCGCGCAGCGTATCGGCGATATGCGCGCCGTCCACATTGGAGACAAAGTGGCAGCGTGGTCCGTCGTGGTAGGGCGAGAGCGCCTCAACCGCCATCGCAGGTCCCAGATCGGAGCCGCCGATGCCGATATTCACCACATCGGTGATCTCGCTGTCCCGCACGTGATTGGCATAGATCCGCATCCGGTCGAGCGTTGCCAGCACGTCAGGCATGACATCGAAACCGTCCACCAGAACCGGCCCACCATCGAGGTTGCGCAGAGCGGTATGCAGCACCGCGCGCCCTTCGGTGTCATTGATGGGCGCACCTGAGAACATCGCCTCGCGTTTCTCCGCAACGCCCGCCGCCTCCACAAGACCAATCAGGGCCGCGCGGGTCGCGTCGTCGATGTTCGTCTTGGAATAGTCAAAGAGCATATCGCCCGTCTGTGCGCTGAACTGCGCCGCACGATCAGGCGTCTCAAAAAGGGACAAGATCGACCGCCCCTCGGTTTCCTCAAGGCGGGCCCGCAATGCGTCCCACTGTGCAGTCATGCGGCCCAATGCACCGTTCCTTCCGTGATGACAGCCGAAATAGGAGCCTCAAGCGGCGACAGTCGTTGCGCCTTTTCAAACGCGGCGCGCTTGTCATCGCCAAAGATCACCAGATGTTTGTTCATCGCCCCGTCCAGCGCCTGCGCGCTGAAAGTGATGCGCTCTTCCGGCTGATCCGCCGGTGCGACGGCACAAACAAGCGGCGCATTGCGCGCCATGGCCTCCTCCACCCCCGTTGCGCCGGGGAAAAGCGATGCGGTGTGCATATCCGCTCCCATGCCCAAGAGCAGCACCGAGATCGGCATCTCTGCGGCAAAGTCTTCTGACACGCCCGGGGCGGCTTCCTGCGCTGTCATCCCTTCGCGGTAGAACGACAGAAATGTCGCCGCTGCCGCATTGCCGGTCATCAGCCGTGCTTTTACCAGACCGGCATTCGACCGGGGGTGATCTTCGGGCACCCAACGTTCATCGGTCAGCATCACATGCACCCGGTCCCAGTCGAGATCCACCGAACTCATCGCGTCAAAGATTGGCCCCGGCGTTGTGCCCCCGGGCACCGCAAAGCTCGCAAACTCGTGGTTCAACAGGCATTTGCGCAAATCACTGGTCACCGCATGGGCCACGTTCATGATCGCCATATCGCGGTCTGCATTCTCGTTGAAGTTCATGGGGTTACCTCTCGCCATTCCCGATCGTCCCGACGCATCAGCTGAGCGGAGGCATCAGGGCCTGCGCTGTGGCTGTCGTAAGGCTTGGGCACATCCCCCCGTTTTGTCCAGCCTTCGATGATCGGATCGGTCCAGGCCCAGGCCGCTTCCACCTCGTCGCCGCGCATGAAAAGGGTCTGGTTGCCGCGGATCACATCCATGATAAGCCGTTCATAGGCATCGACATTTTCCGCCCCCTCCGGCCCAAGTGCATCGGCAAAGGTCATATCGAGCGGGACATCCATGAGCCGCATTCCGCCGGGGCCCGGTTCCTTGATGGTCACGCCCAGCTTGATGCCCTCATTGGGCTGCAGCCGGATCGACAATACGTTGCGGTGCCGCCCCGCCTCCTCGCCGAAAATGGAATGCGGCGTGTCCTTGAAGACAATCGAGATTTCCGAAGATCGCGCGACCAGCCGCTTGCCTGTCCGCAGGTAAAACGGCGTGCCTGCCCACCGCCAGTTGGCGATATGGGTCTTCATGGCGATGAAGCTTTCAGTCTTGGATTTCGGGTTTTCAACCGCGGTGCGATAATCGGGCAGATCCTCGGGATCGTCCGGGTCTGCGTCATACTGCCCGCGTACTATATGATGCGGCTCCACGTCCTCCAGCGCCCGGATCACCTTGAGCTTTTCGTCACGCACCGCATCGGGATCAAACCGCGCCGGCGGCTCCATCGCGATCAGACACAAAAGCTGCATCAGGTGGTTCTGCACCATGTCGCGCATCGCGCCGGACTTGTCATAATATTCACCGCGCCCGCCCACGCCGACGGTTTCCGCCACGGTGATCTGGATGTGATCGACAAACTGGCTGTTCCAGAGCGGCTCGAACAGCATGTTGCCAAAGCGCACGGCCATCAGGTTCTGCACGGTTTCCTTGCCCAGATAGTGATCGATGCGGTAAATCTGGCCCTCGTCGAAAAACGCCGCCAGATCGCGGTTCAACTGTCGCGCGGTCTCAAGATCCCGGCCAAAGGGTTTCTCCACAACGATCCGGCTGTGCTCATCCGTGAGCCCGTGGTTGTTCAGCCGCTCGGCCAGATCGCCGAAGAGGCTTGGCCCCACCGAGAAATAGAACGCCCGCACCACCTTGCGGCGCATCTGGTCCGCCAATTCCCGCCAGCCGTTCTCGCCCTTTGCGTCGATGGCGACATAGGAGAGGTTTTCCAGAAAGGAGGTCAGCTTACCCGCGTCGATGTCACTGGTGCCGCCGAATTCACCGATCGCCTCGCCCACCATCTCACGGTATCCGTCATCGTCCATTTCGGCGCGTGCGGCCCCGATGATGCGGGCCTCGGGGGGCATCTGCCCGGCACAGTAACGCCGAAACAGCCCCGGCAGAATTTTGCGCCGGGCCAGATCGCCGGTGCCGCCAAAAATCACGAGGTCGAAAGGATCGACCGGAATGACGCGCGAAACCATGAGAAATCATCCTGAAGTACGGGGCCCTCGGGCCGCGGTTGATGTTAGCGCAAACATGCCCCGAATGAACCCCGATCACAAGAGCGTGCACGCAAATGAAAACCTGTTTTCTTGCCTTTAACTATTCCCTAGCACACATTCACGACAAATGATGACCAAAGGCACCCTCCCCTATGAAAGATCTGGCAACCGCCAATGCAGGTAAATTCATCGATCCGACATGGACTGCAAAGGGAGAGAAACGGGCCACTGTCAGCCTGACGGCCCCGAAGACGCTGTGGTTCAACACCGGTACGCTGTGCAATATCGAATGCGTCAACTGCTATATCGAGAGCAGCCCGTCCAATGATCGGCTGGTCTATATTTCCGCCGCAGAGGTCGCCGCCTATCTCGACCAGATCGAGGATCGGAACTGGCCGGTGACCGAGATCGCCTTTACCGGCGGTGAACCCTTCATGAACCCGGAGATGATCGACCTGGCGCGCGGTGCCCTGGCGCGCGGGTATGACGTTCTGATCCTGACAAACGCGATGCGCCCGATGATGCGGCGCAAGATGCAGGAAGGTCTCAAGGAGCTGAATGATGCCTATCCGGGCAAGATGACCCTGCGCGTCTCGCTGGATCACTATGATGCCGAGTTACATGACACCGAGCGCGGGTTGGGTGCTTTTGCCAAGACGCTCAAAGGGATGGAATGGCTGCGCGACACCGGCATCCGGATGGCCGTGGCGGGCCGGTCGATCATGGCGCATAGCGACGCGGAAAGCCGCGCGGGATATGCAGATTTCTACGCCAGACATGACTTTGACATCGACGCGCAAGATCCTGGAATGACCGTTCTTTTTCCTGAAATGGATGAGACGGTCGAGGTGCCTGAGATTACCACCGGGTGCTGGGGTATTCTGAATAAATCCCCCGATGCGCTGATGTGCGCGTCGTCGCGGATGGTGGTCAAGCGCAAGGGCGCCGCGCATCCGACGGTTCTGGCCTGCACCCTGTTGCCCTATACGCCCGAGTTCGAGCTGGGCCAGACGCTTGCAGAGGCAGAGCGCGACGTGGCGCTGAACCATCCGCATTGTGCGAAGTTCTGCGTGCTGGGCGGGGCCAGCTGTTCGGCCTGACAGGACCTAATGCAGGGTGAATTCACCCGTCACATTGCGCCACTCGCCCGGGCTGATCATCTTGCGATGGGTGAACCGGACCGAATGCAGCGGCCCTTCGATTTCAGCCTGCCAGAATTCGACAAATTCAAAGAGCCGCGGGTGGTCCGGCGCAAGGTCATATTCCTGCCAGACGAAGGTATTCAGCACATGCGTGTAGTCCGGCATGTGATAGATAAACTCCGCCGTGGTCAGGCCGTAGCCTTTCAGCATCAGTTCGGTTTCGGATAGGGGCATTTTTGTCCTCTTGACTGCTTCATAAGATCAGCATGACATGGACGAATTACTTTTCAATGAAAACAGCGTGTTATCACTTTGCGCCACCGGCTGCCAGTTGCAGGTGCAGTGAGGGATTGCACCTTATATGTCCCCTCTGATAAGGTTAATCCACAATATATAGACCCTGCGGCAATAACGGGCAGCCTACGTGAGCGATACACCACAACCCCCTGAAAACGATGATGAAATGATGCCGGAACGCCCTGCGTACGACGGGCCCTCTGTCAGCATCGAGCATGAGATGCGCACCTCGTACCTCGATTACGCGATGTCGGTCATCGTCAGCCGCGCAATCCCCGATCTGCGCGACGGGTTGAAGCCGGTGCACCGCCGCATTCTCTTTGCCATGCATGAAACCGGCAACACGCACGACAAGGCCTATCGCAAATCCGCCCGCCCGGTCGGTGATGTGATGGGTCAGTATCACCCGCACGGCGATAGTGCGATCTACGACGCATTGGTGCGGATGGCGCAGGACTTCTCCATGTCGCTGCCGCTGCTGGACGGGCAAGGCAACTTCGGCTCCATGGATGGCGATAATCCCGCCGCGATGCGCTATACCGAGGTGCGCATGGACAAGCCCGCTGCCTATCTGCTGGCGGATATCGACAAGGATACCGTCGACTATCAGGACAACTACGATGGCAAGCAGCAGGAGCCGACGGTCCTCCCCGCCCGCTTCCCGAACATGCTGGTCAATGGCGCAGGCGGCATTGCCGTCGGTATGGCCACAAACATCCCACCGCATAATCTGGGCGAGGTTGTGGATGCCACATTGGCGCTGATCGAAGAGCCGGACCTGACCTCCGAACAGTTGATCGATTACATCCCCGGCCCTGATTTTCCGACTGGCGGCATCATGCTGGGCCGGACGGGCGCGCGCAAAGCCTATCTTGAAGGGCGCGGCTCGGTGATCATCCGCGCCAAGACCCGTATCGAAGAGCTGCGCAAGGATCGGTGGGCCATCGTCGTGGACGAGATCCCCTATCAGGTGAACAAATCCACGATGATCGAGAAGATCGCGGAACAGGTGCGCGAGAAGAAGATCGAGGGCATTGCTCATGTGCAAGACGAGTCCGACCGTAACGGCGTGCGGGTTGTGGTCGAGCTGAAACGCGATGCCACGGCGGAGGTGGTCCTGAACCAGCTCTACCGTTTCACGCCGATGCAGACGTATTTTGGCTGCAACATGCTGGCCCTGAACGGCGGGCGGCCGGAACAGCTGACGCTGCGCAAATTCCTCACCTATTTCATCGACTTCCGCGAGGATGTTGTGGCGCGCCGCACGGCGTATCTGCTGCGCAAGGCACGTGAACGCAGCCATATCCTCTGCGGTCTGGCCGTGGCTGTGACCAACATCGACGAGGTCGTGGCCACCATCCGGGCCTCTGCCGATGCCGCCGAGGCGCGTGCCAAGCTTATGACCCGCCGCTGGCCGGCGCAGGATATCCTGCCCTACATCGCGCTCATTGACGATCCGACCCACACGGCCAATGACGATGGCACCTACAACCTATCTGAAACGCAGGCCCGTGCCATCCTTGAGCTGCGGTTGCAGCGCCTGACCCAGATCGGCGTGAAAGAGGTGACGGACGAGCTCGAAGAACTGGCCGGTAAGATCAAGGAATACCTCGAAATTCTGGGCTCCCGCGACCGGATCATGGGCATCATCGCCGATGAGCTGCGCGAGGTGCGCGAGCTTTTCGCCGTGCCGCGCCGCACCGAGATCGTGGATTGGTCCGGTGACATGGACGACGAGGACCTGATCGCCCGCGAAGACATGGTCGTGACGGTCACCTCGGGCGGCTATATTAAACGCACGCCGCTGGCGGATTTCCGCAGCCAACGGCGCGGCGGCAAGGGCCTCGCGGGCATGGCAACAAAAGAAGAGGATGTGGTCACCACCCTCTTCGTCGCCAACACGCATACGCAGCTGTTGTTCTTCACCACTGACGGCATGGCCTACAAGCTCAAGACCTGGCGCTTGCCGCAAGGCGGGCGCACGTCCAAAGGCAAGGCAATTGTGAACATCCTGCCGATCCCGACGGGTGTGTCCATTGCCGCAATTCTGCCGATTGACCGGGATGAGAAGGACTGGTCCGAACTGCAAATCGTCTTTGCCACCTCAGCGGGCACTGTGCGACGCAATGCGCTCAGCGATTTCACCAATGTGAAGTCCAACGGCAAGATCGCCATGAAGTTCGAGGAAGAGCACGCCAATACCACGCTGATCAACGCGCGCATCGCCTCGCCGGATGAAGACGTGATGCTGGTGACGGCCTCGGGTCGGGCGATCCGCTTCCCCTCGACGGATGTCCGGGTCTTCAATTCGCGCAGTTCCGTGGGCGTGCGGGGCGTCAAGCTGACCGGTCAGGACAAGGTCGTGTCCATGTCGATCATCCGCCATTTCGATGCGACCTCGGACGAGCGTGCGGCCTATCTGAAAATGCGCCGCGCGATGGCGGGCCTTGTCGATGACGCGGATGGATCGACCTCCGATGAGGAAGAGACGGATGCCAACGCCACCATCAGCCCCGAACGCTATGCCGAGATGTCGGCGGCGGAAAACCTGATCCTGACACTGACCTCCAGCGGGTCGGGCAAGCTCAGCTCCAGCCATGATTACCCGGTACGGGGACGCGGCGGCATGGGCGTGCAGGCGATGGACAAGGCCATGCGGGGCGGCGCGCTTGTCGCCTCCTTCCCGGTGGAAATGGACGATCAGATCATGCTCGCCACCTCCAAGGGCCAGTCGATCCGCGTGCCGGTCGATGGTATTTCCTTCCGGTCCCGATCCGCAGGCGGTGTGAAGGTCTTTGACACCGGCAAGGGCGAGGAAGTGGTCAGCGTCGCTTGGATTGCCGATCAGGGCGATGCAGCGGAAGAAGGCGAGACATCTTAACGTCACCTCAAGCATTTGCCTGCAAAATGAGCAGGCTCAAGCGCGCGAGGTGCCCTGATGAACGTTTATTGCTGCATGATCACGCTCAAGGACGATGCGAAAGCATTGCTTTTTGCCAAGGCGTTGGATGACTGGATGGGTCATCTGAAATCATCTGGCGCCATCGGGGACTGGCGCCTGATGCGGCGCAAACTGAACCTGGCCGCCGATTGCTACCGCGATTTCCTGCTGGAGATTGAGGTGGATGGGTTGTCGCAACTGGACGATGCCTTTCGGCTGACGGGCACGCATGACGATGATGTGGGGCAGATGCACCGGGCCGTGAATGACCTGATCGCCACGGCGGAGTTTGCGCTCTACCGCCCATATCCGGATATGGAACGCGCCGAACGGATGGCGCTGCTCTAGGGGCTACAACCCGTAGATCCCGGTGAATTTTTCTTTCAGATAGGCCAGCAGCGGTGCCTCGGATGGCGCTGCACCCCGCGCCTTGGCAATCACGTCGCGCGGCTCATAGAGCCCGCCATGGGTTTGCACATTCTCACGCAGCCAGCCTGTGGCACCCGAGGTATCCCCTTGTGCAAGCTGGCTGTCCAGATCCGGCAAGGCCGCGCGCATCGCCTCATGCAGGCATCCGGCGTAAACATTGCCCAGCGAATAGGTCGGGAAATAACCAAAAAGCCCGACAGACCAATGCACGTCCTGCAAGACACCGTTGGACGCCTTGTCGACCGCAAACCCGAAATCCGCCTCGAACCGGTCATTCCAGGCCGCTTCCAGATCATCCACCTGCAGATTGCCGGACATCAGCGCACGTTCCAGATCGAACCGCATCAGGACGTGTAGATTGTACTGCAGCTCATCCGCCTCTGTCCGGATGTACCCGTCGGAGACGCGGTTCACCGTGCCATAAAACGCGTCCTCATCGGCAATGCCGAAGTCGCCAAAGGCGTCGCGCATCTCGCCATAGAGCCAGCCGGTAAAGGCGCGACTGCGCCCGATCTGATTTTCATAGATGCGGCTCTGGCTTTCGTGCACGCCCATGGACACGCCCTGGCCCAGCGGGGTTAGCAGGTAGTCGCGATGGATGTTCTGCTCATAGGCCGCGTGGCCCACCTCGTGGATGGTCGAATAAAAGCAATTGAACGGGTCGGTCGCACTGGTGCGCGTGGTGATCCGCACATCAAGGCCGGAGCCGGAGCTGAAAGGATGCACGGCCTTGTCAACCCGGCCGTGGGTCATGTCATAGCCAAAGGTCTTGGCCAGCTTGCGGGTCAGCTTCATCTGGGCGGCTTCGTCGAAATTGCCCGAGAGTTTGGCCGGGGCCTTTGCGTCCAGCACCGCCGCGCGCAGCGCCGTCAGTTCCGGGCGCAGGGCGCCGAACATCGCCTCCAGCTCGGCGCCTGTGGTGCCGGGCTCATAGTCGGCCAGCAAGGCATCATAGACATCGCCGCCATCGGCCAGCGCCTGCCCCTCTTCCCGCCGCAGGGCAATCACCTCCTGCAGGGTTGGCGCAAAGGCGGCAAAATCATCCGCCTCTCGCGCCTCGGCCCAGATGCCCTGCGCCTCCGAGGTCAGCCGCGCGATTTTGGCGGCCAGCGCGGCAGGCACTTTGCTGGCCCGATCATAGCTGCGCCGGATGTGGCGCAGCTGGGCCGAGGCCTGCACGTCCAGCTCTGCACCCTCCAGCGCCGCCAGCCACTCGGCCACCTGCGGGTCCACCCGGCGCGCATGCAACACGCCAGCAATGGCGGCACATTCCTCGCCGCGCTGCGGGGCTGCCCCGCGCGGCATCATGGTTTCCTGATCCCAATCCAGCCGCCCGGCAATCTGCGCCAGCGCCTGCGTTTCACGCGTGTAGGTCATCAGGGCGTCATAGGCGGTCATTTGGCATTTCCTCTCAGGGACGTTGCGATGGGATAGCCACTCAGGAAACGCGCCCGCAGGATCAGCACCCAGAGGACCACGGCAACCAATTGGTGAACAAGGGCGATATGCACGGGCGCACCATAGAGCACCGTGGCAATGCCGATGGCGATCTGGACGGCAACTGCGGCGATCACCGCGTTGAAAGCAAAGCGCGTCGTCGCATGTGATGATTTCCGCCCGCGCAGCCAGACCACAACGGCAAAGGCGGCCAGCAGGTAACCGGTGATGCGGTGGATGAATTGCACCAGCCCGGGGCTTTCAAAGAAATTCCGCCACATCGGCTCCAAGGTGAAGGCCGTGGCGGGAAAGACCTGCCCGCCCATCAGGGGCCAGTCGGTATAGCTGCGCCCGGCGTCGATGCCCGCCACCAGCGCGCCGATCAGGATCTGCAGGAAGGTGAAATGCAACAGGCCGGTGGCCATGCCCCATTGCTTGCCTTCCTTGGCGCGGCGCGCCTGCATCAGATCGCGTGCGGATCGGCCCAGATGCAGCACATACCAGGTGATGAACCCCAGGATCACAAAGGCCAGCCCCAGATGCGTCGCCAGGCGGTAGCTGGCCACGTCCGTCGTGCTTTCGCCCTGCGTCACGCCCGAGGCGACCATCCACCAGCCAATCGCCCCCTGCGCGCCGCCAAGCGCCCCCAGCAGCAGCAGTTTCGGGGTCCAGCCGGCGGGGATCTGGCGACGAATAGCGAACCAGCCAAAGCCAAGCGCCCAGACCAGACCGATCACCCGACCAAGCTGGCGATGCCCCCATTCCCACCAGTAGATGACCTTGAAATCGTCAAGTTCCATCCATTGGTTCTGGATGCGGAACTCGTCAATAGCCTGATACTTCTCGAATTCGGATTGCCAGTCGGCGGCGCTCATCGGGGGCAGCGCCCCGGTGATCGGACGCCATTCGGTGATGCTGAGCCCGCTGTCGGTCAGGCGGGTCAGCCCGCCCACCGCGATCATCAGAAAGACGAGGGCAAAGAGGATCATCAGCCAGATGCGGATGGCCCCGCGGGCGCCCCCTTGCCCCTGATCGATCAGCCCCGGTTGCGCCACCGGCCGGGCGTCCTCGGAACTCTGCACCTCTTCGAAGAGCTTGCGTTTGCTGCTCATCTGCACGTCCTTGTTTTACTCTTGCGCTGCATACCTAATTCCTGTGTGCAGGCGCGTCCAGCGCGTCTAATCACCGCGCATCTTCCAGCGGACCAGCTGGCGCAGCATGCCGTGCATCATCTGCACATCCGCACGGGTCAGCGGCATGCGGCTCCACATGTTGCGCAGGTTGGTGCGCATGGAGTGGGCCTTGTGTTCCGGGAAGAAGAAACCGGCCTCTTCCATGCGGTCCTGATAGTGGTTTGCCAGATGCTCGATCTCGATTGCCTCGGCCCAGTCAGTGCCCGCCATCTCGGTGGTTTGGGCAGTCACGTCCCCCACGGCACGCATCCATTCATAGCCCACCAGCAGCACACATTGTGCGAGGTTAAGCGAGGCAAAGGCCGGGTTCACCGGCACAGAGATGATCGCATTGGCGCGGGCAATGTCGTCGTTCTCCAGCCCGGCACGCTCCGGCCCAAAGAGTACCGAAACCCGTTGTCCTTGCGCGATTTTCTCGGCGGCGAGGCGCATGGCGGCTTCGGGGCTGTAGATCGGTTTGGTCAGATCCCGCGACCGCGCGGTGGTGGCAAAAACAAAAGTGCTGTCGCCGATGGCCCCGGGCAGATCGTCGGTCAGCAAGGCCTCGTCCAGCAGCCGCCCCGCGCCGCTGGCCATAGCCACGGCGCTCTGGTTGGGCCAGCCGTCGCGCGGGGCCACGATGCGCATGCGGTCCAGCCCGAAATTCCACATCGCCCGTGCGGCAGCCCCGATGTTTTCGCCCATCTGCGGGCGCACGAGGACAAAGGCGGGGATGCTGGGGTGTTCGACAGGCAGGCTCATACCGGCCTCATACGGGGCGATGCGCCCTGCCGCAAGCGTGGGCGCTTTTTACGGCGTCGAAATGGCCCCTATGATGGCATAAAAGTTTTCATTCACCGTCACTTGCGCTACTGCTCGGAAAAAGACTTCCAAAGGACGGCCCATGGACACGCCCGAGCAACCGCAGCTCTACCTGATAACCCCGCCAGAGGTTGAGCTGAGCAGATTTCCCGACCTTCTTGCCTCGGTTCTGGATGCCCATCCCGTGGCCTGCGTGCGGCTCGACCTGGCCACCCGCGATGAAGACCGTCTTGCCCGCACGGCGGACGCGCTGCGCGAGGTGACCCATGCCCGCGACATCGCGCTGGTGCTGACCGATCACACGCTGTTGTCGGACCGGTTGGGGCTGGATGGCGTGCATCTGACGGACGCGGCCCGTTCCGTGCGCGAGACGCGCAAGGCCCTGGGCGAGGATGCCATTGTCGGTACCTTCTGCGGGACCTCGCGCCACGACGGGATGAGCGCAGGCGAGGCCGGTGCGGATTACGTCAGCTTCGGCCCGGTGCAGGCCTCTGCCCTGGGGGACGGCAGCTTTGCCGATATGGACCTCTTTCAGTGGTGGTCAGAGGTGATCGAAGTGCCCATCGTGGCCGAGGGCGCGCTGGATGCGGCGATGATCGCACAGCTTGCGCCCTATACCGATTTCTTTGGCCTCGGCGAAGAAATCTGGGCCAGCGACGACCCGGTCAAGGCGCTTGGCGCGCTTGCCTCCGCCATGGCCTAGCGCGTTAGAGGAAGACGCGCTCCACGAACCAATAGGCGCCAACCGCCGCGATCACGCAGGAGGCAGGCACCGCAATCCGCGCCCGGTACCACGTCTTCTTGGCGAACCAACCGACCAGCAAGAAGGCGATGGCGATCACCGTCAGCTGCCCGATTTCCACGCCGATGTTGAAGCCGATCAAGGCAGGCAGGAACTGTCCGGGCGGCAGGCCGAAGTCCCCCAGCACCGAGGCGAACCCAAGGCCGTGCAACAGCCCGAAGGCAAAGATCACCGCCGGACGCCAGGGGTTCAGGCCAGAGGTAAAGACATTTTCGATGGCCACATAGACGATGGAGGCGGCAATCAGCGGCTCCACGATCTCGCCGGGGATGTTTACCCAGCCGAGCGCGCCGAGCGCGAGTGTCACGGTATGCGCCAGCGTGAAGGCGCTGACCTGCCAGATCAGGGGGCTCAACCGGGTGCTGAGGAAGAAAAGCCCCAGGACAAAGAGGATGTGATCGAGGCCTTTGGGCAGAATGTGATCGAAACCCACCGGGATGTAGTTCAGAAAGGCCTGCATCGACGTTTCGGCCCCGCCCCCCGCGATGGCAATCGGCGGGCTGCTCTCGCCGCCCGTGAGGTACCCGGTATAGGGTTCCTCGACGCCCTGCTGGCGCAGGACCAGCGCCCCGGAACCCATAGGCCAGTTCACCATCACCTCCGCCGCCCCGTCCGGCAATGGTGCGGTCAGCGTCAGCAGGGAGATGCGGGGCAGTTCGATATCGATCCCGTCCGGCACATCCAGAGCGCTCTGTCTGAACTCCAGCGCCGCGCCAGCCTCCGCCAGGGGGGCGGCGTTCCAGAGCGCGATCAGCTGGGGCACCTGTTCCGCCAGCGCTTCCGGCGTCAGGGCCCGCAGGTTCGTGTAGACATCGCCCGCGTCGTCGTCATTGGTGTTTTCCACCGCGTCGAGATCAACGCCGGAGAGAAATGCCTCCAGGTTGATGCGCAGATCCAGAACCACCCGCTCTCCCTCCTCAACCGACAGATCGGCAATTGTCGGGACAAGCTCATGTGCCGTGCCGCGTGAGGGGGCGGACCACAGGCTCACGGTTGACAAAAGCGCCAAAAGAAACAGCTTGAGCAGGGTAAGTTGAATGGATGATCTCATGGGTGTCTCACGATTTTTTTTCGTTGCGTTACTGCTAACCTCTACGTCTGCCGT
This sequence comes from Roseobacter sp. MH60115, assembly GCF_015644665.1. Classification (GTDB taxonomy): domain Bacteria; phylum Pseudomonadota; class Alphaproteobacteria; order Rhodobacterales; family Rhodobacteraceae; genus Roseobacter. Next base: position 201,202 of record NZ_JADOBQ010000006.1, on the reverse strand, counting down.
TGGCCATGAGTTTTGGATTGAGCCAAAAAAATATCTGATCGACCCGGGTGCACCGGTGGTGGCGAGCCTGCGCAATGGCGAGAACTTCAAAGGCACATCACTGGCGTGGTTCGAAAATCGCTTCACCCGCTTCGAGATGGCAATGGGCGAAAAGATCACGGCGGTGGATGGCCGGATGGGCGATACGCCCGCGCTGCAGGGCACGGCGCCCGATCAGGACGGGCTGCTGGTGGTCCTGCACGAAACCGCGCCCTCACGGCTGACCTACAAGATATGGGAAAAGTTTCTGAAATTCGCCGATCACAAGGATTTCACCACCGCCGCCAGTGATCATCTGGCCGCCGGATGGCCGCAAGAGGGGTTCCGCGAAAGCTATACACGCCACGCCAAGGCGCTGATCGCCGTGGGCAGCGGGACAGGACAAGACCGGGCGTTCGGGATGGACACCGAATTCGTGGCCCTGACAAACCCCTATGCGCGCGAGTTCGACGGGCAGATGCGCGTGCAGGTGCTCTATCAGGACGTGCCGCGTGCAGATGCGCAGGTGGAAATCTTCGACCGTGCCCCGGATGGCGCGGTGACCGTGAGCCTGACCCGGACCGATGCCGCCGGTGAGGCAAGCGTCTCGGTGACTTCCGGGCACAGCTACCTGCTGGACGCGGTCGTGCTCCGCCCCAGCCCAGAGGCGGGCACCTCGGAGACGGCGCCCGTTTGGGAAACGCTCTGGGCGGCGTTGACTTTTGCCGTGCCGGAGTGAGGCACCCTTGAACCTCGCCACATTCCCGGTCAGAAGACCTCTATGACTGCAACACCCGATATCCTGTGCATTGGCTCCGTCCTTTGGGACGTGATCGGAAGGTCGGCAAGCGCCATGCGGCAGGGGTCGGACGTGCCCGGGCGCATCACGCGGCTGCCGGGGGGCGTGGCGATGAACATCGCCATGACGCTTGTGCGCTTTGGCCTGACCCCGGCGCTGTTGACCGCCATTGGCCGCGATGCGGAGGGCGATGAGCTGATGGCGGCCTGTGCGGCGCGGGGCATGATTACCGAGACCATCTATCGCTCCGACGATCTGCCCACCGACATCTACATGGCGGTTGAGGGCGCCAACGGGCTGATCGCCGCCATTGCTGATGCGCATTCGCTGGAGGCGGCAGGCTCCAAGATACTTGCCGCGCTGACCGACGGGCGGCTGGCCACATCCGAGGCGCCCTTTGAAGGTCTTGTGGCCCTCGACGGCAATCTGAAACTGGATCTGCTGAGCGATATCGCCCGCAGCCCGGTGCTGGCCAAGGCGGATTTGCGCGTGGCCCCGGCCTCACCCGGCAAGGCGGAACGGCTGGCGCCTTTCGTGCAGGGCGGGCGCGGCACGCTCTATGTGAACCTCGAAGAGGCCGGCCTGCTCTGCCAGCGCAAGTTCAGCGATTCCCGCAACGCCGCAGAAGGCTTGCTGACACGGGGTGCGGCGCGCGTGCTGGTCACCGACGGCGGGTCCGATGCGACCGAAGGGCGGCCGGACGGGTTGCTGACCCAGACACCCCCGCAGGTGCTGGTGACCCGCGTCACCGGTGCCGGTGATACCTTCATGGCTGCCCATATCGCGGCCGATGCCGACGGCGCGACAGCCGAAGACGCCCTGCGCCGTGCCCTGCATGCCGCCGCCACCTATGTTTCTGGAGAAACTGCCCTATGACCCCCCTGCCCCTGCTCCATTCCGCCGAGGTTTCCGCCGCCCTTGCCACTGGCAAGCCCGTGGTCGCGCTGGAGAGCACGATCATCACGCACGGCATGCCCTATCCGCAAAACCTCGAGGTCGCGCGGCAGGTGGAGGACGATATCCGCGCCGCCGGTGCAACCCCGGCCACCATCGCGGTGATCGAGGGCACGCTGCACATCGGCCTCGATGTCAGCCAGCTGGAAACACTCGCGCAGGCCAAGGGGGTCGCCAAACTGTCGCGCGCCGATCTGGCCGCCTGCATGGCCAGCGGCGGCACCGGTGCAACCACCGTGGCGGCGACGATGATCGCCGCGCATCTTGCGGGGATCAAGGTCTTTGGCACCGGGGGCATCGGCGGCGTGCACCGGGGTGCGGAGGATAATTTCGACATCTCCGCCGACCTGATGGAACTGGCCCAGACCCCGGTAACGGTGGTGGCCGCCGGGGCCAAGGCCATTCTGGACGTGGACAAGACGCTGGAAGTGCTGGAGACCCAGGGTGTGCCGGTGATCGTCGTGGGACAGGACAGCTTCCCGGCCTTCTGGAGCGCCTCGTCACCCCTCAAGGCCCCCCTGCGCATGGACAGTGCCGCCGAGATTGCGCGCGCCCAGCACATGCGCGGCCTGCTCGGTCTGCCGGGTGGCCAGCTGGTGGCGAACCCGATCCCGGCAGATGATGAGATCGCGGCGGCCACCCTTGCGCCGATCATCGCACAGGCGCAGGCGGATGCGGATGCCCATGGCATCCGCGGCAAGGCGGTGACCCCTTACCTGCTGCAGCGGATTTTCGAGCTTACGGAAGGTCGATCTCTGACCGCGAACATCGCGCTGGTGCGCAACAACGCCCGGTTGGCTGCCGAGATTGCATCGGAATTGGCCACGCTTTCGCGGGATACGGGAAGTTGATGCGCGGCTGTTGCAATTTCATTGTGCAGCCCGGGTATTGCCCCTACCTACGAGGGACGTCAGTTAGAGAAGCGTTATGAATACTCCGTTTGATCCAGAGCCCCCCGCGCGCGGCAGCCTCCTGAGCCGACTGCGCGCATCGTTTCTGACAGGGCTTGTCGTGATCGCTCCGGTGGGCCTGACGATCTGGCTGATCTGGTCGGTTGTGGGGTGGATCGACGGCTTTGTCCTGCCGCTGGTGCCCGGCAACTACCAGCCTGACCGATTGCTGCAGGACTGGCTGGGGCTCGACCCCGAAATCCAGATCAACATCCGCGGCATCGGCGTCGTGATTTTCCTGATCTTCACCATCGTCGTTGGCTGGATGGCCAAGGGCCTCATCGGGCGCTCCCTCATCCGCTACGGCGAAAGCCTGGTGGAACGCACGCCGGTTGTCCGCACGATCTATTCCGGCATCAAGCAGATTTCCGAAACTGTCTTTGCACAATCGGAACGGTCCTTTGAAAAGGCCTGCCTGATCGAATACCCGCGCAGGGGCATCTGGGCGATCGGCTTCATCTCGACCACCACCAAGGGCGAAGTGGCCATGCGCGGCAATGATGGCGCGCCGATGCTCAGCATCTTCGTACCCACCACGCCCAACCCGACATCGGGCTTTTTGCTGTTCTTTCCGGAGACAGACGTCATCGAGTTGGACATGACCGTGGAGGATGCCGCGAAACTGGTGATCTCCGCCGGGCTGGTCTACCCCAACGGCAAGGATCCGACAAATCCGGTGCCTGAAATCAGCGCCTGACCTACTGAAACATATCCACCAGATCGACCGAACTGCGCTTGTTCAGATCGTTTTTATGATGGGTGATGAAGGTCTCCGCCGCCTGTTGCCCGGCGGTCTTGAGCCGTGACAGCGTGAAGGGGGTCGGCACCAGCTTGGTCGCCACGGACAGCTCATTCATCAGCGCGTCATCCGCCACCATATGGATCAGCACACGGCTTTTCTGCTCGGTCGATAACTCGCCGCGTTCCAGCAGCCGTTGCACGAATTCGATGGCCCGCAACTCGCGCAGCAGCGACGAGTTGAAGCTGATCTCGTTGATGCGGTTCTGGATCGCCTGGGCCGAGCGCGGCAGCTCGGTGCGTTCCAGCGGGTTGATGTTGATGATCAGGATATCGTCCGGCAGCGACGGGTTGAACAGTGGGAAAAGCGCCGGATTACCGGTATATCCGCCGTCCCAGAAGGCTTCGGTCAGACCGGTCTCGGCATCTTCAACCTCCACCGCCTGAAACACCGTCGGCAGACAGGCAGAGGCAAGAATGGCATCGGTGCTGATCTCACTGTCCTTGAAGACCCGCACCTTGCCATTGCGCACGCGGGTGGCACAGATAAAGAGACACGGACCTTTGCCGCCTTCCTCATGGACCGCGTCCAGATCGAATTTCTCGACAATGCCGCGCAGCGGATTGCGGTAGAGCGGACCGTAGGCATAGGGCGAGACCGCCCGCGACCAGGCATCGGCGGCCATCACCGGCCAGGAATACTCTAGCGCATGGCTGAAATCGCCCAGTGAGAACGGCACCATCCAGGCTGGCAAATGCAAATCCGGTCGCGCGCCGACCTCTTTCCACAGCCAATCCAGCCGATCGCGCGCCCCCTGACGCCCGCCCTCGATCATCCCCGCCTTGAGCGCCGCGCCATTGAGCGCCCCCGCCGAGGTGCCGGAAATCGCGGAGATCTCGATATCCTCCTCACACAAAAGCCGGTCGAGAACCCCCCAGGTAAAGGCGCCATGTGCGCCCCCGCCCTGCAACGCCAGATTGATCCGCTTTACCGCCATCGCCCGCGTCCTTCCTTGTTTCTTCTGGCTGAAAATATCCCCGCCGGAGGCAAGAAATCTCTTAAAGCGCCGTCCAGCCGCCATCGACGCTGATCGTCGTGCCGGTGATCTGCGCGGCGGCATCCGAGCACAGGAAGGTCGCCGTGCCCCCCATCTGCTCGACGGTGGCAAACTCCTTGGACGGCTGCCGCGTCAGCATGACATTTTCGATCACTTCCTCGCGGCTCATGTCATATTCCTTCATCGTATCGGGGATCTGTTTCTCCACGATCGGCGTCAGCACGTAGCCGGGGCAGATGGCATTGGCGGTGATCGGTTCCTTGGCGGTCTCCAGCGCGGTGGTCTTGGTCAAGCCGACAACCCCGTGTTTCGCCGCGATATAGGCTGATTTGTAGGGCGAGGCCGTCAGCCCATGCGCCGAGGCGATGTTGATCACCCGCCCCCACCCGGCCTTGCGCATCATTGGCAGGGCAATGGCCGTGGTGTGAAAGGCCGAGGACATGTTGATGGCGATGATCGCATCCCATTTCTCCACCGGAAAGTCCGGGATCGCCGCGACGTGCTGGATACCGGCGTTGTTCACAAGGATATCGCATGTGCCCGCATCCTCGACCAGGCGGCGGCAGTCATCGCCCTTGGACATGTCCGCCTGAATGTAGCGCGCAGTGACACCCGTGGCCTCCGCCATCTCCTTGGCCAGCGCATGATCCTCCTCAGTGTCGGTAAAGGAATTGAGCACGATGTCCGCGCCCGCCTTGGCCAGCTCCCACGCGATGCCCAGACCAATGCCGGAGTTCGACCCGGTGATGACGGCGGTTTTGCCAGGCAGTGAAATCTCGAATGCCATAGTTGGGGACCCTTCCCTGCGAAAAAATGCTGCGTTGCACACATCATGCCTTGCTGCGCGTGCAAAGGAAACGTCTTTCACACCTGCAGTTGTGAGCGGCGCGGAAGCGCACAACCCAGTGCAGATCATTTCCGGAACAGGAGGGGGCCAAAAAAAACGCCTGCACAAGGCAGGCGTTAAGTTATTGAGGCAGGTTTCATACAGGCAAGAAACCTATCGAGCAGTGACTTGTTTATAAGCAATCTGACGCCGTAGGCCAAGCTAAAAGTTTGATAAGACGGAAATACCTCGGTAGGCTCAGGTCCAACAAAACAAGGGCAGCAGGGGATTGTCTCCAAAATGAGTATTGTTTTTTTCCGCCCGGTTTCTCGGTTTCTGGCGGCTTTTGCAGCGATTCTCTGGGCCGGATCGCTCACAGCGCAACCCTCTCACGGGATATCTATGTATGGGGCCCCTGCATTGCCACCTGATTTTGTGTCCCTGCCCTACGTGCGCGCAGATGCGCCGAAAGGGGGCAGTATCACGCTGGGCAACTCTGGCGGTTTTGACAGTCTCAACCCGTTTGTGCGCAAAGGTACCGTGCCCTGGCAGCTCAGATTTTTCACCCATGAGAGCCTGATGGGCAGATCCTGGGACGAACCCTTCACGCTTTACGGTCTTCTGGCCGAATCAATCGAGGTGCCGGAGGACCGCTCGTGGGTGGCTTTCACCCTGCGCGAAGAGGCAGAATTTTCCGATGGCACGCCGGTGACCGTCGACGATGTGATCTTCAGCTACGAGATCCTTGGCAGCGAAGGCCACCCCCGCTACCTCGGGCTGGCGGGTCAGATCGACAGCATCACCCAGACCGGGCCGCGCTCCTTCCGGATCGATTTCAACACCGACAACCGGGAACTTGCCCTGCTTGCCGGGCTGCGCCCGATCCTCAGTCGCGCGCAGTGGGAGGGACGCGACTTTGCCAACGCCCCGCTCAGCGAGGTGCCGCTTGGTTCCGGCCCGTATAGCGTCACGGATTACGAGGCCGGACGCTTTGTCCAGCTGACCCGCAATCCGGAATACTGGGGGGCCGACCTGCCATTTCGACGCGGCACCTTCAATTTCGACGACATCCGCATCGATTTCTACGGAGACACCTCCGTTCTCTTTGAAGCGCTCAAGGCAGGTGAAATCTCCGCCCTGCGGGAGTTCAATGCGGAGAAATGGCAGACGCAGTATAATTTCCCCGCTGTCCGGCAGGGCAAAATGGTCAAATCCGAAATCCCGCATCAGAAGCCCTCCGGCATGACCGGCTTTGTCATGAACACGCGCAAACCGCCCTTTGACGACTGGCGGGTGCGCGAGGCGATGATCCAGGCGTTCAATTTCGAATACATCAATGACACGCTCACAGGCGGCGTGCAGCCGCGCATCACCTCCTATTTCTCCAACTCCGATCTGGCGATGGCGCCGGGGCCTGCGGATGCCGCCGTGACGGCCTTGCTGGCGCCCCATCGTGATGCGCTGCTGCCCGGCACGCTGGAGGGCTACGCCTTGCCCGTCAGCGATGGCTCCGCCCGCAACCGCCGGGGGATCCGCACTGCGATGAAACTGCTGGAGGAGGCAGGATGGACACCGCAGGATGGCGTGATGCGTAATGCGCGGGGCGCACCGCTGCAGTTCACCATTCTTGTGGAGCAGAACAATACCGAACATATGGCGATTGCTGATCTTTATCTGACGGCGCTGAAACGGCTTGGGCTGGACGTCAGGATTGAAACCACCGACAGCGCGCAATTCACCGAGCGGGAGAGCGCCTTTGATTTCGAGATGACGACCTTCCGGCGGGCCGTGTCCCTGTCCCCGGGCAATGAGCAGCGGTTTTACTGGGGCTCGAAGGCCGCGACGCAACCGGGCTCGCGCAACCTCATGGGTGTGGCCTCTCCGGCGGTGGACGGGATGATCGACGTGATGCTGTCGGCGCGCAGCGAAGAGGAATTCACCGCCGCGGTGCGCGCGCTGGACCGGGCGCTGACCGCGGGGCGCTATGTGATCCCGTTCTGGCAGTTCACCAAGGGTCAGATCGCGCATATCAAGGAGATGAAATTCCCCGAAACCCTGCCGATTTACGGCGACGGGCCGGAGTACATGCCGCAGGTCTGGTGGTACGAGCCGTCCTGAGCCTAGGTCAGTGAGGTGACCCAGAGGATGTTGGCATCCTCTTCGCTGACTGACACCACGTTGTGGCCCATGGTCGCGTCGTAGTAGGCGCTGTCGCCGCGCCGCATCTCTACCGGCTCGTAGAACTCGGTATAGAGCCGGATCACCCCGGTCAGCACATAGAGGAATTCCTCGCCGTCATGGCGCACCCAGCCTTCGAATTCTTCCATCTTCCGGGCGCGCACGCGGGCGCGATAGGGCAGCATCTGCTTCTTGGTCAGCGTATCGGCCAGCAATTCATGCTCATATGTGACCGTGGCCTGGGCTGCACCCTGCCCGCTCTTGGTCACCGCCATCCGGCCATTGACCTGCCCGGCACGCGGTGGCGTAAAAAGCTGCGGCACCGAGATTTCCAGCCCGATGGCCAGTTTTTTCAGCGCGTCGTAGGTCGGTGACATCTGGCCGTTTTCGATCTTGCTCAGCGTCGAGCGGGCAAGCCCCGCCTGGCTGGCCGCCTGTTCCAGCGTCCAGTCGCGGGCCTTGCGCAGCTCGCGGACGCGCTGGCCCAGATCGACGGGCGTGCCGTGATCGGAGCCGCCGCTTTCGCGGGCAATCTTGATAAGTGTCTTGGGGTCAGCATTGGTCATCCAAAATCTATAGGACCTCGCGCGCAGGCTTGCAACGTGCCCGGCACCGGGCTAGCACCCGCTCATGTTATCCGTTTTCGATGAGGGGCCGCCCGCGCCCTGCCCTGCACCCTTCAACATGGCGGCCTATGTATTGTCTGCCGCAGAGCGGGTGCCCGACAAGGATGCGCTGCTGATCCTGGGCGAGACGGGCGTCGAACTGTGGCAGTACCACGCGCTGGAACGTGCGGTGCGCGGCACGGCGACCGGTCTGCTGGGGCTGGGGCTGGTCCCGGGCGACCGCGTGCTGATGCGGCTCGGCAATACCGTCGATTTCCCGCTGGCCTATCTGGGCGCATTGGCCGCAGGGTTGGTGCCGGTGCCGACCTCCGCCGCGCTGACCCGGCCGGAAACGGCGCAAATCATCGCCGACATCAAGCCAAAGGCAGTGTTGCAGGACCCGGATGTTGCCTGCGCGGATCACCCCAAGAAAATAGACCTTCAAAGGCTGCGGGGCTTCCGTGATTTGCCGCCTGCAGACTACGATCTGGGCGATCCCAACCGGCTGGGCTATATCGTCTACACCTCCGGCACCTCGGGTGTGCCGCGTGCCGTCGCCCATGCCCACCGCGCGATCTGGGCGCGGCGGATGATGTTCGATGGCTGGTACGGGCTGACGGCAGAGGACCGTGTCCTGCACGCCGGGGCCTTCAACTGGACCTACACGTTGGGCACCGGGTTGATGGATCCCTGGACGGTCGGCGCGACGGCGCTCATTCCGGCGGCAGGCACTGCCGCATCTGCGTTGCCAGGGCTTCTGGCAGACCACGAGGTCACGATTTTTGCCGCTGCACCGGGGGTCTACCGACAGATGCTGAAATCGGGAGATGCAATGCGCTGCCCCGCCCTGCGCCACGGTCTCAGTGCTGGGGAAAAGCTTGCGACCCGCGTGGCGGACAGCTGGCGCGCGGCCAGCGGCACCGAGGTGTTCGAAGCCTATGGCATGTCGGAATGCTCCACCTTCATCTCCGGTGCACCTGACAGCCCTGCCGCTGCCGGTGCGCTTGGGCGACCACAGCCGGGACGTCGTGTGGCGCTTCTGGGTCCGGACGGTCCCGTGCCTGTAGGGGATGAGGGGACAATTGCCGTGCACCGCGACGATCCCGGCCTGATGCTGGGATATCTCGGCGCCGAGGCCGAAACCGCCGCGCGCCTTCAGGGGGAGTGGTTCCTGACCGGGGATCAGGCGGTGATGTCTCAAGATGGTCAGATCACCTATCTGGGCCGCAACGACGATATGATGAACGCGGGCGGCTACCGCGTGTCACCCATCGAGGTGGAAACGGCGCTGGCCACCCTGCCCGGGATCACCGGCGTGGCGGTCACCGATGTGGAGGTCAAGGCGGATGCGCGTGTGATCGCGGCCTTTTACACGGCACCCGCCGCACTGGACGAAACCACCTTTGAGACATATGTGAAGGCGACGCTGGCGCGCTACAAGCAACCGCGCCTTTTCATTCACGTGCCAGAGCTGCCCATGGGCGCCAATGGCAAAATTCTCCGGCGGGCCCTGCGTGCCGGATTTGAGGCCCGCAATGACTGACCCCATCAAGCTCGACATCATGTCCGATCCGATCTGCCCCTGGTGCTATATCGGTAAAACCCATCTCGACAAGGCGCTGGCCGACCATCCAGACCACCCGTTCAAGATCGAATGGCACCCGTTCCAGCTCAACCCCGACATGCCCCGCGCGGGCATGGACAGACGTGCCTATCTCGAAGGCAAGTTCGGTGGCAAGGACGGGGCAGTGCGCGCCTATGCGCCAGTGGTCGAGCATGCCGAGGCGGCGGGCCTCAAGATCGACTTCGAAGGCATGAAACGCACGCCCAACACGCTCGATGCGCATCGGCTGATCCACTGGGCGGGCATTGAGGGCCGTCAGACTGCCGCCGTTTCCGCCCTCTTCACCGCCTATTTCGTCGAGGCGCGGGACATTGGCGATCACGATGTGCTGGCCGATATTGCGGATGGCATCGACATGGATGCCGCCGTGGTGCGCAAACTGCTACTGTCGGATGCGGATGAGGAAGACATCCGCGCGCGGGATGCCCACAGCCGCTCCATGGGCGTGAATTCCGTGCCGACCTTCATCGTTGCGGGAAAACACGCAGTACCGGGCGCGCAGCCGCCCGAGCTCTGGACAAAGGTCATCGGTGAGCTGACCGCCGCTGCCTGATTTGCACGGGCGCAGACGCGACTGTGTAAAAATGTGACGTTGTCTGCCCTACAACTGTGGGTTACACCGATCCCAGGCGCAGCTGATCCCCGTCGGGGCTGCGACTGGGGAGTGAAAAGCGTGTCGACATTAGGATCGCAACCGGCCATGGGGCGGGTTGAATTCATCGCATTGATGGCAATGATGTTTGCCACCATCGCCTTTTCCATTGATGCGATGCTGCCCGCGCTGCCGGATATTGCGCGGGAACTGACGCCCGAAGAACCCACACGCGCGCCGCTGATCATGACCTCATTTGTGCTGGGCATGGGGATTGGCACGTTTTTCACCGGCCCGCTGTCGGACGCCTTTGGACGGCGCACGGTGATGGTCTGCGGTGCGGGGCTCTACATGGCGGCTTCCGCCGTGGCCTGGGCCAGTTCCACCTTCGAGATTGTGCTGGCCGCCCGGATCATCCAGGGACTGGGCGCGGCAGGCCCGCGTGTCGTCTCCATCGCCATCATCCGGGATCTTTATGCAGGTCGGGAGATGGCCAAAATCGTCTCCATCGTGATGATCATTTTCACGCTGGTGCCCGGGTTTGCGCCAACCTTGGGCTATTTCATCATTGCCACTGAAGGGTGGCGCGGGATTTTTGCGGCCTTCATCGTCTTTTCCGCCATCTCGGTGCTCTGGCTGGGCCTGCGCCTGCCCGAAACGCTGGCGCGCGCAGACAGACGGCCCTTCAGGCCGCGCCTGATGCTTGCCGCGGTGCGCGAGATGTTCGCCCACCCTATCGTGCGCCTGTCGATCGTGGTGCAGACGCTGTGCATGTCGATGTTGTTCACGGTGCTGATGCTGATCCAGCCGGTCTATGAACAGATCTACGACAAGCAGGATACCTTCCACTTCTGGTTCGGGGGCATTGCGCTGGTCTCTGCGGGCGCGAGTTTTCTCAATGCGATGCTGGTGATGCGCTTGGGCATGCGGCGGCTGATCACCGTGGCGCTGGCGGTACAGATTGTGCTGTCCCTCACCGTTCTGATTCAAAACGAAACCCACGGGACCACGACCTTTGCCATTTTCGCGTTCTGGCAGGCCTATCTGTTCTTTCAGGCGGGTCTGACCATCGGCAATCTCAATGCCATCGCCATGGAACCGATGGGGCATATCGCGGGTATGGCCGCCAGCGTGATCGGCTCGGTCTCTACCGTGCTGGCCGCCGCCATCGCCTCGCCCATCGGGTTGCTCTTTGACGGCACGATACGGCCGCTTGTCGGCGCGATTTTCGTGATGGCCTGCTGCGCGTTTCTGGTGATGCGCTACATGGGGCGTGTCGAGGCGCGGCTGCCGGCGGAGTGATCAGCTCGCCTTGGCGCGTCTGGCTTTCTTCTCGGCCACGACCTTTTCAGCCAGATCACGGGCAATGGCAAAGGCCCCCTTGATCTTATCCGCATCCGCTTTCCAGTCGCGCCGTACGACGATCTTATTGTCCTTCACCTTGGCCAGCCCGCGCTGGTCCTGAATGAATTCGACCAGCCCCTTGGGGGAGGCAAATTTATCGTTGTGGAACTGGATCGTGGCGCCCTTGGGCCCCCCATCCAACTTGGCAATACCGGCCCTCTTGCACATCGCCTTGATCCGCACGACGAGCATCAACGTATTGACCTCTTTAGGCAATTTCCCGAAGCGATCAATGAGTTCAGCGGCGAACCCTTCCAACTCAACCTTGGTCGTCAGGCTGCTGAGACGCCGGTAGAGCCCCAGGCGCACGTCGAGGTCAGGCACATAGTCTTCGGGGATCAGAACCGGCACGCCAAGGTTAATCTGCGGGGCCCATTGATCGTCGGCCTCCGAAAGCCCTTCCATCTCGCCCGCGCGGATCTTGGCAATCGCCTCCTCCAGCATCGACTGATACAGTTCAAACCCCACATCGCGCATCTGACCGGATTGCTCCTCGCCCAGCAGGTTGCCCGCGCCGCGAATGTCCAGATCCTGGCTGGCCAGCGTAAACCCGGCCCCCAGCGTGTCGAGGCTGGAAAGGACCCGCAGCCGCTTTTCCGCTGTATCCGTCAGCTTGGTGCGGGGTTTGGTTGTGAGATAGGCATAGGCGCGGGTCTTGGACCGGCCCACCCGGCCCCGGATCTGGTAGAGCTGCGCCAGACCAAACATATCCGCCCGGTGCACGATCATCGTGTTGGCGGTGGGGATATCGAGACCGGATTCCACAATGGTCGTGGCAAGCAGCACATCGAATTTCCCGTCGTAAAAGGCGTTCATGCGGTCATCCAACTCACCCGCCGCCATCTGGCCATGCGCCACCACATAGGTCAGTTCGGGCAGCTGATCCTTGAGGAATTCCTCGATCTCCGGCAGGTCGGAAATGCGCGGCACCACGTAGAAGGATTGCCCGCCGCGATAGTGTTCGCGCAGCAGCGCCTCGCGCAGGGTGACCGTGTCGAACTCGCTGACATAGGTGCGGATCGCCAGACGGTCCACGGGCGGGGTGCCGATGATGCTGAGGTCCCGCACGCCGGTCAGGCTCAGCTGCAGGGTGCGCGGGATCGGGGTCGCCGTCAGGGTCAGCACGTGGATATCACTGCGCAGTTGTTTCAGCCGTTCCTTGTGGGTCACGCCGAAATGCTGTTCCTCATCAATGACCAGCAGGCCGAGGTTCTGGAACCGAATGCCCTTGGCCAGCAGCGCGTGGGTGCCGATGACGATATCGACGGTGCCGCGCGACATGCCGTCCCGGGTCGCGTTCGCCTCCTTGGTGGAGACAAAACGGCTGAGCTGACGCACGTTGATCGGGAACCCCCGGAACCGTTCGGCAAAGCTCTTGTAATGCTGCCGTGCCAGCAGCGTTGTGGGGGCAATCACCGCCACCTGCACGCCGGACATCGCCGCGACAAATGCCGCGCGCATGGCCACTTCGGTCTTGCCAAAGCCCACATCACCACACACCAGACGGTCCATCGGGTTGCCGCTGGTCAAATCATCGATCACCTCGCCGATGGCGCGCAGCTGATCATCGGTTTCCTGATAGGGAAAGCGGGCGGAGAAGGCATCCCACATGCCCGGCGGCGGCTCCAGCACCGGCGCCTTGCGCAGCGCCCGTTCGGCGGCAATGCGGATGAGCTTATCGGCAACTTCGCGGATGCGCTCCTTGAGGCGCGCCTTCTTGGCCTGCCACGCACCGCCGCCCAACCGGTCGAGCAGCCCCTCTTCATGGCCGTATTTCGACAGCAATTCGATGTTCTCGACGGGCAGGTACAGCTTTGATCCTTCGGCATATTCCAGCAAGATACACTCATGCGCCGCCCCTGCGGCCGTGACCACCTCCAGCCCCTTGTAGCGACCAATCCCGTGGTCGACATGCACGATCAGATCGCCGGGGCTGAGCGATTGCGTCTCGGTCAGGAAATTTTCCGCGCGGCGTTTCTTGGCCGGGCGCCGGATCAGCCGGTCGCCCAGCACGTCCTGCTCGGAAATCACCGTAAGGCCCGGCGCCTCGAACCCATGCTCCAGCGCCCAGACCGCCAAGTGCAGCCCGCGTTTGCCGATGCGCGTGGCATCGGGCACCGGGATCGCCTCGGCCACACCTTCGTCCTCGATCAGACCGGTCAGCCGTTCACGGGCACCCTCGGAATAGCTGGCGATCACGACCGGCCCCTCGGCCATCTTGGTCTTTATATGTGCTGCCAGAGCGCCAAAGAGGCTCAGGGACTCCTGTTGGCGCTCTGGCGCGAAACTGCGCCCGATACGGGCACCGGCATCCGTGACACCCAGCCCCGTCGGTTGTGGCAGCGCGGCCAGTTGCAGCATGCGCCGGGCAGCTGTTGCCCGTTCCCAGGCGGCGTCGTCCAGATAAAGCGCCTCCGGCGGGCTCGGTTTGTAAACGCTGTCCATCTTGGAACGGTTCGCCATGGCAAGCCGCCGGGTCTCATATTGATCGGCGATGCTTTCCCAGCGGGCCAGCCGACTGGGCGTGACCTGATCATCCAGGGTGATGACGGCATCGGGCAGATAATCGAAAAGCGTCTCCAGCCTGTCATGGAAAAACGGCAGCCAATGCTCGGCCCCTTGGTGTTTGCGCCCCGCGCTGATGGCCTCGTAAAGCGGATCATCGGTGCCCGCAGCCCCGAATTCGATGCGGTAGTTCTGCCGGAACCGGGTGATTGCCGCCTCGTCCAGAATGACCTCCGACACCGGGGCCAGCTCCACCAGATCAAGCTTTTCCGTGGTCCGCTGCGTGGCCGCATCGAAACGGCGCGCGCCGTCGAGCACATCGCCAAAGAAATCCAGCCGCACCGGTCCCAGATCACCCGGCGGGTAAATGTCGATGATGCCGCCGCGAATTGCATAGTCGCCCGGTTCGGTGACCGTGGGGCTCTGCACGAACCCCATGCGCACGAGAAACCGGCGCAGGGCGGCTTCGTCCACGCGGTCGCCCACACGGGCGGTAAAGGCCGCATCCCTGAGGGTCGCACGCGCGGGCACACGTTGGGTCGCGGCGTTCAGCGTGGTCAGCAGGATGAACTGCTGCGGCATGCCATGCACCAGCCCCGCCAGCGTCGCCATGCGCTGTGCGGAGATATCGGCGTTGGGCGAGACCCGGTCATAGGGCAGGCAATCCCAGCCGGGAAAGGTCACCACCGGCATGTCGGGCGCAAAAAACCGCAGGGCTGCCCGCATCGCCGCCAGCCGCTTGTCATCACGCGCGACGTGCAGGATGGGCGTCTCCTGCCGCTCCAGCTCGGCCAGCAGGAAGCGCGCGTCATACCCTTCGGGCACGCCGGAGACGGTGATATGCTTTGGATCAGCCATGGCCTGTCTCAATTGGTCTTTGACCGCGTGGTGTCAACCGCTCAATGGGCTGATGGAGAGGTTTTGATACATGCCCCAGAGTGCGGTGACGAAAATCGAGATCATCCCGATGATCTGCACGTAGAGCCGATGCCGCGTCAGACGGCGCCGCAGCGCCTCGCCGGTTGACAGCTCCTGTTGGATCAGACGGGCGGTGGAGAGCGACAGCAGCCCCACGATGGACATCGGCAGCCCCAGGAGGAAGAGCGCCTGGGCGATCTCCAGCGCGTAGAAAAACCCCAGAACGCCAAGCGCGGTCAGCAGGAAACACCCCAGCCCCAGCAGCCACAGCCCCGAAACATTGCCGATGAAAAGCAGGCGGTTGGTGTTGATCCGCACCATATCCTCAAGGTCCTGTTCCGCCTGCCCGCCGTAGCGGCGCGCGCGCAGCACCATGTCATAGGGCACGCCCAGCACCCAATGGCTGGCCGTGGACCACAGAACCGCCAGTGCGATCCAGAACCACAGGTTCGAAAAAGACCGCATGTCTATCAGTTCAAAAACGTTCTGGTAAAAGCTCAAAGGGGTACGCTTTTGTTACGTGTTTTGACCCTCTTAGCGATAGGGCGCGGCAATTCCTACCCTTGGCTTGCCGAAAAATACATGGCAGTCATGAAGTGTCACCCAAACTGGACATTTCCCATGCGCCCCATTCAAAGCTCCTTTCCCGCAACCCGTCTGCGCCGCATCCGGCAAAGCCCGGCGGTGCGCGCGCTGACCCGTGAAAACAGCCTGAGCGTGGATGACTTCATCTGGCCGGTTTTTGTCCGCGCGGGCACCGGCATTGAAGAGCCGATCCCCTCCATGCCGGGGGTGTTCCGCCGCTCCGTCGACAAGGTTGTGCAGGCGGCGCGGGAGGCAGCGGATCTGGGCATTCCGGCGATCTGCATCTTTCCCTATACCGGGATCGAGGAGCGGACGGAGGATTGCGCCGGGGCCTGGGACCCGGACAACCATGCCAACCGCGCCATCCGTGCGATCAAGAAGGCGGTGCCGGACATCGCGGTGATGACGGATGTGGCGCTCGATACCTATAACATCAACGGGCATGACGGTTTCGTGGAAGACGGCGAGATCGTGAATGACCGCACGGTCGAAGCGCTGGTCAAGATGACGCTGGCGCAGGCGGAGGCGGGCGCGGATATCATCGGGCCGTCGGATATGATGGACGGGCGGGTGGGCGCGATGCGGCAGGCGCTGGAGGCCGCGGGGCATCAGAACGTGATGATCCTGAGCTATTCGGCCAAATACGCCTCGGCTTTCTATGGGCCGTTCCGTGACGCCGTTGGCGCCTCAGGCGCGCTCACCGGGGACAAGAAGACCTACCAGATGGACCCCGGCAATTCGGACGAGGCGCTGCGGCTCATCGAACGGGACCTGCGCGAGGGGGCGGATATGGTCATGGTGAAACCTGGCCTGCCCTATCTCGACATCTGCCGCCGCGTGAAGGAGACCTTTGGCGCGCCGACCTATGCCTATCAGGTGTCAGGCGAATTCAGCATGATCCAGGCCGCCGCCGAACATGGCTGGATCGACGGCGAGAAAGTCATGATGGAAAGCCTGATGGCCTTTAAACGTGCGGGCTGTGACGGGATCCTGACCTACTTCGCCCCAGCCGCGGCACGGGTGCTGAACGGGCAGCGATAAGCTGCGCAAACGGGGACGTTTTGAGTGACACCGTGCCGCAATCAGCGTATGTTCGCGCATAAGTCGGGCAAACCGGCAATCGAGCAACATAGTACAGGCGGATGACATGAATATTCCAAATTTCTCTCGCAGGGGGTTCACCCTTGGCGCGCTTGCTGCCGTGTCGGTCACGGCGGCCTGCGGCAATGGCGTCGGATCACGCGGTGGCGACACGATCGACGCGCGGGTCGATGCGACCCTGGCCGAGATGTACAGAAGCTATCCGGCCACCCGAAACCTCGCCGACAAGGCAAACGGTATTCTGGTGATGCCACTGGTGACCAAAGCGGGCTTTGGTTTTGGCGGGGCCTATGGGCGTGGCGCGCTGAGGGTCAATGATGTGACCGTGGATTACTATTCCACCACGCAGGTCACCGGCGGGCTGCAGATCGGGGCGCAGCAATATGCACATGTGTTGTTTTTCCTGACCGAAGAGGCGCTGACAAGCTTCCGCCGGTCTCCGGGCTGGACCGTGGGCGGTGACGTGGAATACGTGTTCTCGGACCAGGGTGACGGCGTGAAGGCGGACACCACAACGGCGCTGGCCCCTGTCCAGGCGGTTGTGTTCGGCCGCGCCGGGTTGCTGCTGGGGGCCACGCTGCAAGGCTCCAAGTATAACCGCATCATTCCCTGATGCCAAAAGCCCCGCCAGATGGCGGGGCCTTCATTGCGCGGGTCAGAGTGCCTGTAGACGCTTGAAGAGGCTGGAGGTATCCCAGCGACCGCCGCCCATTTTCTGCACGTCCTTGTAGAATTGATCGACCAGCGCCGTGACCGGCAGGCTGGCCCCCGTCTCATTCGCGGTGGAGAGGCAGATGCCCAGATCCTTGCGCATCCAGTCGGTGGCAAACCCGTGATCGAAATGATCGTCGAGCATGGTCTCGTAGCGGTTGTCCATCTGCCAGCTGCCGGCTGCGCCCTGGCTGATCACCTCGACCACGGCACGGCCATCCAGGCCGGCCTTGTCGGCAAAATGCAGCGCCTCGCTCAGCCCCTGCACCAGCCCCGCGATGGCAATCTGGTTGCACATCTTGGTCATCTGGCCCGCGCCACTGTCTCCAAGGCGGCGGCAGATCTTGGAATAAACCTCCATCACCGGCAGCGCCCGGTCATAGGCGCCCTCGTCGCCGCCACACATGATCGACAGCGCCGCATTCTCGGCCCCCGCCTGCCCACCCGAGATCGGCGCATCGACAAAGCTCACCTGTTTTTCATTGGCCGCGGCATAAAGCTCACGGGTCACGGCGGCGGACACGGTTGTGTGGTCCACAAAGACCGTCCCGGAGGTCATCCCGGCAAATGCCCCGTCGTCCCCAAGGCAAACCGAGCGCAGATCATCGTCGTTCCCAACACAGGACATCACGAAATCCGCGTCCCTGACGGCCTCGCGCGGAGTTTTTGCCATGGCACCACCATAGGTGGAAACCCAGTCGTCCGCCTTGGTTGCCGTGCGGTTGTACACGGTCACGTCGTGGCCAGCCTTCTGCAAATGCCCGGCCATCGGCCCCCCCATGACGCCCAGTCCCAAAAATGCCAGCTTGGCCATATGATTACCCTTCCCGTATTCAATGTTGCTTTACGTTCTTCTCCTACCTAACAGTCAGGGCAATAGGGTCAACAAAACGACGCATATTCGATAGGTGATGCACAGATGGGTCTGCTCTTTACTTGGTTGATGCGATTGGCAGCGGCATCGGTGGTGCTCGTGGTGCTGGGTGTCTGCATGGTGTACTACCTCGCCTCGCGGTCGCTGCCGGATTACGACAAGGTGCTGGAGCTGCCCTATCTGACGGCGCCGGTCGAGATCGTGCGCGACAACGCCAATGTGCCGCATATCTTTGGCGAGGCCGATCCGGACGTGTTCTATGCCCTCGGCTACGCCCATGCGCAGGACCGTCTGTGGCAGATGACGATGCTGCGCCGCACCGCGCAGGGGCGCCTGTCCGAGGTGTTTGGCACGGCAACCGTGAACATCGACAAACTGGTGCGGCGGCTGGACATTTATGCGCGCGCCGTTGCCTCTGTTGATGCGCAGGATGACCGCACGATGCTGCTGTTGCGCGCCTATGCCACCGGGGTGAATGCGCGGCTGGACGAGATCAATTCAAGCGCTCTGGGCCGGGGCGCGCCGGAAATGTTCATCTTCAACGCGCCGGTGTCTGCGTGGCGTCCGGCGGATTCGCTGGCGATCATCAAGCTGATGGGGCTGCAGCTGTCGGGGCATCTGGACAAGGAAGTGCTGCGCGCGCGCATGTCGCTTGCGCTCTCTGATGCGGACCGGCTCGCCGACATCCTGCCGGATGCGCCCGGCAGCGGTATCGCCGCCCTGCCGGAATATGCGCAGCTGGTGCCCGGCGTGTCCCGGTTTGCCGAAACGACCGAAATGCCCGCGCATCCGCTGTCGCCTTTCAACCGCAGCGTCTTTGCGGGGGCGTCCAATGCCTGGGCCGCTGCCCCCACGCGCTCGGCCTCGGGTGGGACCCTGCTGGCCAATGATCCGCATCTGGGCTTTACCGCCCCGGCGATCTGGTATCTGGCGCGGCTGCAATTGCAATCAGGCGGTATCATCGGGGCCACGATCCCCGGCATGCCTCTGGTGCTGAGCGGGCGCAGCGAGGCGCTTGGCTGGGGGCTGACCTCTGCCGTGATGGACGATCAGGATGTCTATATCGAGGCGTTGAACCCGGAAAACCCCGAAGAGTACCGCACGCCCGATGGCTACAAGCGGTTCGAGACCCGCGGGTCCATCATAAACATCAAGGATGAGACCCCGATCACCATTACGCTGCGCTGGACCGATAACGGCCCGGTGCTGCCCGGCACGCATTACAATCTGGCGAGCATCACCCCGCCGGGTCACGTCGCCTCGCTCGCCTGGACGGTGCTGAGCCCGAAGGATACCTCGATGGCCGCCGCCCTGCGTCTGATGGAGGCGCAATCGGTGCAGGACGGCATAGATGCGATCGAAGGGTTTATCGCGCCTGCGCAGAACCTGATGCTGGTGGACCGCGAGAACATCGCGATGAAGATGATTGGCGCGATGCCAAGGCGGGATGTGCAGCATCAAAGCCAGGGGCGCCTGCCCAGCCCGGGCTGGATCGAGGCGAACCGCTGGCAGGGCCGCCTGCCCTATGCGTCGAACCCCTCCTTTGTCGCGCCCAATGGCGGGATCCTGGGCAATTCGAACAACAAGATCGTGGACCGGCCGTTTCCGAACCACGTCTCCTTTGACTGGGGCGACACGCAGCGGGTGCAGCGCTGGCAACGGCTGATGCAGGCGCGCGAGGTGCATACCCGCGACAGTTTCATCGAGGCACAGCTGGACACGGTCAGCTTTACCGCGCGGTCGCTGCTGCCGCTCATTGGGGCGGAACTGTGGTTCACCGGGGAAGCAGCGCCGGAAGGCACGCCCCTGCGCAAGCGACAACGCGCCCTGACCTTGCTGGCCAGCTGGTCGGGCGAGATGAACGAACATATGCCCGAGCCGCTGATCTACATGGCGTGGCTGCGCAGCCTGCAGGCGCGCATGGTGCAGGACGAGCTGGGGCCGCTGGCCAGTGAACTGACCCATGTGGAGCCTCTGTTCATCGAGCGGGCCTTTCGCGACATCGACGGCGCCTCTGTCTGGTGTGACGTGATCCAGTCGGCACCGGTCGAGACCTGTGCAGACATGGCGCGGCTGGCACTGGATGACGCGCTGATCTGGATCGAGGAGACTTGGGGACCGGCGCTGGAGACGCTGCGCTGGGGCGATGCGCATCAGGCGACCCATGATCACCCGGTGCTGGGAGAGGTGCCGATCCTGCGGTTCTTCGTGAACATCCGGCAATCCACCAATGGGGGCGACAATACCCTGCAGCGGGGCCTCACCAGTGGCTCCGGGCCCGATCCTTTCCACAATGTGCATGGCGCGGGGTATCGCGGGGTCTATGATTTCGCCGATCCGGACAGTTCGGTCTTTGTGACCTCGACGGGGCAGTCGGGTCATTTTCTGTCGCGGCATTACGATGATCTGGCCCAGCTGTGGCGGCGCGGCGAGTATATTCCGATGTCTCTGGATGAAGATCTGGCGCGGGCGGCGGCCGTCGGTGTCACTGTCCTGCAGCCGCGCCCCTGAGGCCATGGGGCGCGTTATCCTGTTTCACAAGCCCTTCGGCGTGCTGTCGCAGTTCACCGACAAGGGGACGGAAGGCTCGCCGCGCCCGACGCTCTCTGCCTACATCGACGAACCCGGCTTTTACCCGGCGGGGCGGCTCGACAAGGACAGCGAAGGCCTGATGGTCTTGACCGATAACGGCAAGCTGCAGGCGCGGATTGCCAATCCCAAATTCAAGATGGCCAAGATCTATCTGGTCCAAGTCGAAGGTACCCCCGATGCCGCGGCGCTGGAGGCGTTGCGGCGCGGGGTCACGTTGAAGGACGGCGTGACCAAACCGGCGGAGGTCGATCAGATTGAAACCCCCGACCCGCTTTGGCCCCGGGACCCGCCGGTGAGGTTTCGCAAGACCGTGCCCGATGCCTGGCTGCGCATGACCATTCGCGAGGGGCGCAACCGGCAGGTGCGGCGCATGACGGCGCATGTGGGGTTACCCTGCCTGCGGTTGATCCGGGTGCAGGTCGGGATATGGAAGCTGAACGCGCTGAGCCCGGGCGCGTGGCGGTTCGCGTCGGAAGGTGGCCCATAGGCCCACCCTACCTGCTGTTTGCGCGTGTCAGAGACGCTCGAACTGGGCCTCTTGTTGCACGGTCCAGCGCACGGTGATGTCAAAGCCATCCTCGGTCTGCTGTTCCGCCTCGACCAGCTCGTGGTCAAAGAGCCAGGCGCGTTTTTTGCCGTCGGCGTAGCTGAGATGCAGGTCGGTCTGACGTTTGGCGCCCTGTATCTGCGTCGTGATGGCATCCAGCAACGGGGCGACACCCGCGCCCGTGAGCGCGGAGATGGCAAAGACCGCGTCGTCCCGGTCTGCGCGGGCGCGCATCGCGTCTGCGGCCTCTTCATCGAGCAGGTCCAGCTTGTTCCAGACCTCGAAGCAGGGACGCTCCTCCTCCACGCCGAGGGAAGTCAGAATGTCCTGTACGTCCCGCGCCTGCTCTTCCGTTTCCGGGTGCGAGATATCGCGCACGTGGCAGATCACGTCCGCGGCCAGCACCTCTTCGAGCGTGGCGCGGAAGGACGCCACGAGTTCGGTCGGCAGATCGGAGATGAACCCCACCGTGTCCGAGAGGATGACCTCCGGCCCGTCAGGCAATTGCACCCGGCGCATGGTCGGGTCGAGCGTGGCAAAGAGCATGTCCTTGGCCATCACCTCCGCCCCGGTGAGGCGATTGAAGAGAGTGGATTTGCCAGCGTTGGTATAGCCCACCAGCGCCACAATCGGATAAGGCACCTTGGCGCGGGCCGCGCGGTGCAGGGCGCGGGTTTTCACCACCTTGTCGAGCTGACGCCGCAGGCGCACGAGCTGCTCATCGATGGCGCGCCTGTCTGCCTCGATCTGCGTCTCACCGGGACCGCCGACAAAACCCAACCCGCCCCGCTGACGTTCAAGGTGGGTCCAGGCCCGGACCAGCCGCGTGCGCTGATAGCTCAGCGCGGCCATCTCCACCTGCAAGACACCCTCGCGGGTTGCGGCGCGGTCGCTGAAAATCTCCAGGATCAGCCCGGTGCGATCGAGGAGCTTGACGCCCCAGGCCTTTTCTAGGTTGCGCTGCTGCACGGGGCTGACCGGGCCGTCCACCAGCACCAGTTCGATCTCCTGATCGTGCAGGGTTTCCTTGATGTCTTCGATCTTGCCGGAGCCAAAGAGCATGCCGGCCCGCACGGTCTTGAGCGGCACGACCTCGCCGCCGACCACCTCGAGTTCCGGCAGGGCGCGGGCCAGCGAAATCGCCTCGGCCAATCCATGATCGGCGAGGCGACGGTTCGGATCTGATTTGATGTCGGGATGCAAAACCCAGGCGCGGGTGACCCGCGCGGCCTCGTCATTCTCGACTTGAAATGGCGCTTTGCTCAAGAAGCGTCTTCGCCCTCATACAGGCTGATCGGCTGGCTCGGCATGATGGTGGAGATCGCGTGCTTGTAGACAAGCTGGGATTGACCATCGCGACGCAGCAACACACAGAAATTGTCGAACCACGTGATGACACCTTGCAGTTTCACCCCGTTGATCAGGAAAATTGTCACAGGAACTTTTGTCTTGCGCACATGATTCAGGAACGCATCCTGAAGGTTCTGTCTGTCCGACGCCATTTTAGCACTCGCCTTTTTTCTTGCCGGAGCCCGCAGATCGAGCCCGCCCCTCTGGCGCAATTATGGAACGCCAGTCAAGGAGATTCCACCCCAAAAAACAGTCCGTTACGGACCTAAAAAATGGGACCGTTCAGGCCCGCCATAAATCAGGGGTCAAAAGGGCGACAATTGCAAGGGTTTCAAGACGGCCAAGCACCATGGCTGCGCAGAAAACCGCCTTGGCCGCGGTGCTGAGTTCCGTCAGGACGATGGGTGCGTCGGCCGCCAGTGCGGTCAGCGGGCCGGTGGTGGACAGACCGGCGATGCTGAGGACCAGCGCATTTTCAAAGGACACGCCGAGCAGCGCCAGCAGGATCGTCAGCACGGCCAGCGTCAGGGCAAAAAGCATGAAGAAAATCCATGCGATAAAGGCCCCGTTGCGCTGCAGGCGCCGGGTATCGCTGCCCGCACCGCTGACCGAGGAGGGGTGCACCAGCCGCTCCATTTCGCGCAGCCCGTTCAGGTAGAGCGCGAAGACACGCAGCAGCTTCACGCCGCCCGCCGTTGTGGCCACCCCGCCGCCGATCAAGGCCAGCCCCATGAGGATCAGCCCTGGTGTGTCGAGACCGGACCAGGCCTGCGTCTGCGCCCAGTGTTCGCTGGCAAATCCGGTGGTCGTCAGGAAGGACATCACGGTGAAAATCGACCCCCAGAGCGCCAGCGCGGCCTGCGACAGATCGTCTTCGGCGGCGACATCAAAGGCGCCCAGCCAGTGGCGGAAGAACAGAACCAGCGGCACACCGAGGATCAGGACGAGCCCGAGACGGAATTCAGGATCGGTGCGCAGCCCACCCTGCGTCGCAGTGATGGTGTCCGAAGAAAAGGTCAGCCGCGACAGGGCAAAGAACATGAAGAGCAGCGCCAGTGCTTCGCCTGTGACGCCCGAGCCGCTGAATTCCACGCCGCCCACCGGGGAGATCCCCGACGTGGCCATGACCGACATCGCATGGCAGAGCGCGACGAGCGAGGCATCGCCGCTGATCATCAGCAAAACCCACAACAGCAGCGTCAGCCCGATGTAAATCGGCAGCAGCGTTGCGGTCACCCGCACCAGCCTTTCGCGCGGATTGACCCGACCATTCAGGCTGGTGGCGGCTTCGCGTTGCCCTGGCTCGGCCTGTGCCGTGACCTCGAAGCCGCCCAGATTGAGCGGGGCAAGGATTGCAGAGGCGGCGATCCACATCACGGCGCCGCCCATCCAACCCACCTGCGCGCGCCAGAGGTGCAATGTGCCGTCCAGCCGTCCGGGGTTCTGAAAGAGCGTCGCGCCGGTTGTGGTGACGGCACTCACCATCTCCATGTAGGCGTTCATGAATGTGGTGGTGCCCAGGCCTTCGTAGAAGGGAATGGCCAGGAAGGCCGGCAGAAACACGAAAGTGGCAAACAATGACAACAGCGTGCCAAGGGCCCCGTGGCGCGGCCTGCGCCCGGCATGGGCAATGGCGATCAGCAGGAAGGCGGTGATGCCGAGGATGCCGCTGTAGAAAAACATCCGTGCGGTATCGAGATTGCGCACCACGCCACCGTGCAGCGCCGGGACCAGCATCGCAATCGAGGCGGCACCAAAGATCAGCAGGAACAGCGGCAGATCCATCAGCTGATCAAAGGCGCTGCGGCGTTTCTGAATGGACCGAATGCGTCCCACGGGTCAGAAGAAGTCGATGGAGACCTGCATCAGCCGCTCCACCTCTGGCACGTCGCCCGCCAGCGCAAAGATCGCCACCACATCGCCTTCATCGATGCGGGTCGAACCCAGCGGGCGGATCACCTCTTTGCCCTTGCGCACCGCGCCGACCAGCACGCCCTCGGGGAAATCGATCTCGGAGATGCGCCGGCCCGCCAGCGGCGAGGTCGACATCACCTCCGCCTCGATCACTTCGGCCTCGGCATCGCCGATGGAATAGACCGCGCGGACCCGGCCATGACGGATGTGGCGCAGGATCGAACTGACGGTCGTGGCGCGCGGATTGATATAGGCGTCGATCCCGAGCGGGGTCATCAGCGGCACCAGCGTCGGATCGTTGATCAGCGCGATGGTATAGGGGCAGCCCTCGGCCTTGGCGCGCACGCAGGCCAGCATGTTGGTCTTGTCGTCATCTGTGATCGCCAGCATCGCATCGGCGCGGGAAATTCCGGCCTCTGCCAAGAGCCCCGCATCGAGACCGTCTCCGTTGAGCACAATGGTGCGTTCCAGCGCTTCGGCAGCCTTCTCCGCGCAGATGCGGTTTTTCTCGATCACCTTGGCGCGTACGCGTTTGGCCCGCGCCTCCAGCGTCTGCGCCACGGCCAGCCCGACATTGCCACCGCCGACCAGAACCACGCGCTCCTGTTTGGTGACCTTCTTGCCAAAGATTTCCAGCGTGCGGGGAATGTCATCCACATGGGTGAAGACATAGCAATCATCCCCGACAAAGAGCTGATCCTTGGCCTCCGGCGCAAAGAGCGATCCCTCGCGGCGCACCCCGACCACCGTGGCGCGCAGGGTGGAGAAAAGATCGGTCAGCTGCCGCAGGGGCGTGTTCACCACCGGGCATTCTTCCTCGATGGTGATGCCCATCAGATGCGCCTGCCCGTTCATGAACACTTCGGTGTCAAAGGCCGCGGGCGCTGAGAGACGCTGTAGCGCGGCGGCCGCAACCTCCTTCTCGGGGCTGATCACCACGTCGATGGGCATGTGGTCGCGGCGGTAGAGGTCGGAATAGATCGCGTCCAGATAGGACTTGCTGCGCAGCCGGGCAATCTTGCGGTTGATGCCGAAGACCGAATGGGCCACCTGGCAGGTGACCATGTTGACCTCATCCGAATAGGTCGCGGCAATCACCATCTCCGCATCGCGGGCCCCTGCCCGCTCCAGCACATCCGGATAGCTTGCGAAGCCCGCAATCCCCTGCACGTCCAGCGTATCGGTTGCCCGGCGCACCAGATCAGGGTTGTTATCGACCACGGTGACATCGTTGCGTTCGCCCGACAGGTGGCGTGCAATTTGCCAGCCTACCTGCCCCGCGCCACAGATAATCACTTTCATGCGCTCTTACGTCCTTCGAGCCATTTCGCGGTCTTCTGAATGGCAGATGCCCTCTGGGCGGTCAATTCAATTGTCCTTTCCCGCGCGGCAGGGCAAACTGGGCGCATGATTTCTTTGCGCTGCCTTGTTGTGCTTGGTGTTGGCCTGCTGGTCTGGACCGCCTGTGCCCCTCTGTCGATCTACCACCGCGAGGGCGTGCCGGTCAGCCGCATGCAGTCCGACCTGCTGGCCTGTGAGATATCGGCACTGGCGGATGCACCGGTTGCCAATCAGATCCGCCGCGATCCGCCGCGCTATATCCCGGGCCGTCGGTATTGCCGGGCAGATGGCTCCTGCTACCGGCGCGGCGGCTACTATGTGCCCGGCGAAATATATACGGTCGACGTCAATCGCAATCTCCGCGCCCGGGCGGAACAGCAATGCATGGCCAACCAGGGATACGTCCCTGCAACCATTCCGAATTGTCCGAACGGGGTGTCCCGTGCCGCGCCACCGGGGGCGACGCAAGTGCTGCCGCGCCTGTCTGCACAGAGCTGCGCGATCCGCAATGATGACGGCTCCTGGCAGATTGTGACCCAGGCGGGCTGATCACGTCGCATTTGGGCTGGAAGTCAGGACGCGGCCTTTCTACAGCTTGGCCCATGAACATGCCGAATCTCCCGAACCTCGATCTCCAAGCCACCAAATCCGTCGTCCGCGACCACTACGCGGCGCTGTCTCAGGCGACGCCGCAGGATGTGGCCACGATCCTGGCGCAGCACATGGCCCCGGACTGCCATTGGTACGGGATGCATCCGTTTCACGAACAGACCGGGCCTGAGGCAATTGCCGAGGCGTTTTGGGCACCGTTTCTGCAGGCGTTTACCTCCGTGCAGCGCCGCGAAGACATCTTTTTCGCAGGGTTGAACGAGATGGATGGATTCCAGGGGCAATGGACCTGCTCCATGGGGCATCTGATGGGCCTTTTCGATGCGCCCTTCCTCAATATCCCGGCCACGCGCAAGATGGGGTTTCTGCGCTACGCGGAATTCAACAGGGTTGAAAACGGCCGGATCACGCAGAGTGCACTGTTTGTCGATTTGCTGCATCTGATGCTGCAGGCGGGACTGAACCCGCTGCGCGCGCCGCAAACCGGGGTGCATCTGATACAACCGGGGCCGATGAACCACGACGGTTTATTGCTCAGCCCGCAGAACGCCGCGGAAACGGCGCGCAGCTTGTCGCGCATCAATCAGATGATCGGGTCCATCAATCACGCCAATGCAAGCCCCGATCCGCTGCCGCCCGAACAGGAACTGGCGCAGAACTGGCATGACGACATGATCTGGTGGGGACCTGCGGGCATCGGGGCGACCTATACCATCGACCGCTATATCGAGCAGCATCAGGGACCGTTTCGCCGGGGCATATCGGGGCGGGCCTTCAACGGGCATCTCTGTCGCATGGCCGAGGGGACCTATGGCGGGTTCTTTGGCTGGCCCAATCTGACGCTGACCAACACCGGCGGCTTCATGGGGGTGCCGGAGAACGACACCCGCGCCGATATGCGTGTGGTCGATGTTTACCGGCGCGACGGCGACCGGCTTGCGGAAAACTGGATTTTCATCGACATGCTTCACTTTCTGAAGATGCAGGGCGTCGATGTGCTGGCCGAGATCGCCGGGTAACCTACTCCGCCGCCGTTTCCGTTTCTTCGTCCACATGCGCCACGCGCGCCCCGGATTTGGCCGAGGTGACCACGCCCAGTGATTTCAGCTTGCGGTGCAGGGCGGAGCGTTCCATACCCACAAAATTCGCGGTGCGGGAGATGTTGCCGCCAAATCGGTTGATCTGCGTCAGCAGGTATTCACGCTCGAAGGCTTCACGCGCCTCGCGCAGCGCCAGTGTCGCCAGGGCCCCGGAAAGCACCACGCGGTTCTCGTCACCGCTGCCTTCATCGACACCGGGCAGCTCGCGCGCCTCGATCGCGCCACTGCCATCGCCGAGGATCAGCACCCGCTCCACCAGGTTTTTCAACTGGCGCACATTGCCAGGCCAGATCATCGTCTGCATCAGTGCCTGTGCATCCTCGCTGATCTCGCGCAGCGGCAAGCCCTGGGACGCGTTCATCTCGGCAATGAAATGCGCCGCCAGCGCCGGAATATCCTCGCGCCGTTCTTCCAGCGACGGCACCGGGATCGGTACCACATTCAGCCGGTGATACAATTCCTCGCGGAAGGTCCCGGCCTGGATCGCCTGCTCCAGGTTGCGGTTGGTGGAGGAAATCACCCGCAAATCCACCCGCACCTTGTCATTGCCGCCGACGCGCTGGAATTGCTGATCCACCAGCACGCGCAGGATCTTGGATTGCGTCCCCACCGGCATATCGGCCACTTCGTCGAAATAGATCACCCCGCCGTGGGCTTCCTCCAGCAGGCCGGGCTCCACCCCACGCTCCGGCGTTTCGCGTCCAAAAAGCACCTCTTCCATCCGCTCCGGCGCGACCCCGGCGCAATTGACCGTGACAAAGGGCGCCGAAGCCCGGTTGGAATTGGCGTGGATATAGCGCGCAGCGACCTCCTTGCCGCACCCTGCAGGACCCGTCAGCATGACACGCCCGTTCGATTTGGTGACCTTATCCAATTGCCCCACCAGCGCCCGGAAGGCCGCCGAGGTGCCGATCATATCCGATTTGGTCACGTCCCGGCGGCGCAGGCTCTGGTTCTCGCGGCGCAGGCGCGAGGTTTCCATGGCGCGGCGGATCACCACCAGCAGCTGTTCGATGTTGAAGGGCTTTTCGATGAAATCATAGGCCCCCTGTTTGATCGCGGCGACCGCGATCTCGATATTACCGTGGCCGGAAATGATCACCACCGGCACATCCGGGTTGTCGCGCTTGACCGCCTTGAGGATGTCGATGCCGTCCATCCGACTGTCCTTGAGCCAGATGTCGAGGACGATGAGCGCAGGCGCCTCGGCGTTGATCGCGGCCATCGCATCGTCGGAGTTCCCCGCCAGCCGGGTGGCGAAGCCTTCGTCCTTGAGAATATCCGAGATCAGTTCCCGGATATCGCGCTCGTCATCCACAATAAGAATATCGCTCATCGGTCAGTTTCCTCCTGCTCAGGATGTGTTTCGGCGTCTATGGGGGAGCACGGCAAGGTGATCACCGCCATGGCGCCGGCATGGGTGTGGCCGTCAAAAAGAGGCGCATCTTCGAGGGACAGGCTGCCGCCGTGCTCCTCCATGATCTTCTTCACGATGGGCAGGCCCAGGCCGGTGCCTTCGCTGCGCGTGGTAACATAGGGTTCAAACAGCCGGGCCCGGTCTTCGGGCAACCCGATCCCATTGTCTGCAATGGTGATCTGGGCCCGGTTCTCATCCGACGTCAGTGAAACTTCGATCCGCGGGGAATGACCTTCCGGCGCGCCCTTATTTTGAAGGGATTCAATAGCTTCCCCGGCGTTTTTGATCAAATTCGTCAGGGCCTGGCTGATCATTGTGGCGTCAAGGTCCGCCGTGATCGGCGTGTCTGGCAAGGTCAGCGCAATCTTCACGCCCGGCTGTCCGGTCTGTTGCAGCAGCACCGCATCACGCAGCAGATCCTTGAGGTTCACCGGTTTGCGCTCTGGTTCCGGCATGCGGGCGAATTTGGAGAACTCATCCACGATCCGCCGCAAATCCGTGGTCTGGCGGACAATCACATCGGTCATCTGATCCAGCGTTTCGCTTTCCTCGCCCACTTTGGGGGAAAACTTGCGTTTGATCCGTTCGGCGGAGAGCTGGATCGGGGTCAACGGGTTCTTGATCTCATGCGCGATGCGGCGCGCGACGTCGCCCCAGGCGGCCATGCGCTGTGCGCTCACCAGATCGGTCACATCGTCAAAGGACACCACGTAGCCTTCCAGCGTGCCATCCTGCGCGCGCCGCGTCGCCATGCGGACCAGAAGGTTCTCCAGTCGCCCTTGCCGCGACACCTTGACCTCGCCCTGGGCAACCTCGTTGCGCGATTGAACGATGGTCTCGAACAGCGGGCCAAACTCGGGCACAGCAACCTTGAGCGCCAGCGACTCCTGCCCGCCCTGCCAGTCCAGCAGGCGTTCCGCCGCGCGGTTCACAAAAGTCACTCTCCCGCGCGGATCAAGGCCCACCACGCCGGAGGTGACGGAGCTCAACACGGAATCGAACAGGCGGCGGCGGCGTTCGATTTGTTCCGTGTTCTCCACCAGCGTTTCACGTTGTGCTTTAAGTTGTCGCGTCATCTGGTTGAAATAACGACCTAACATGGCGATCTCGTCGTCACCTTCCTCCTCACGCACCTGAACATCCAGATCGCCGGCCCCGACGTGTTGCGCCGCACCCGTCAGACGTCCGACCGGGCCGCTCAGACGTTCGGCAAACCAGAGCCCCAGCCAGATCGCCGCCAGGATCAGGATCAGGGCAAAAGCGAGATAGAGCAGCCCGAAATCAAAGAGCAGACGCCCGCGTTCATCCTCCAATTGCTGATAGAAGAGCACGGTTTCCTTGGTTTCATCCAGCAGCGAGAGGATTTCGCCATCCACGTCCCGGCTGATGTAGAGGAAACGGTCCACGAAGGCCGACAGACGGACAAGCGCGCGGAATTCGTTGTTGTCCCAATCCTCGATGACGACGACATCCTGCTCGTCAGCGGCCTGCAGTTCCGCAAGGCTTGGCGGTTCATAGTCAAAGAGGTAGGAGCGATCCCCCCGCGCCCGGATTTCCCGTGTGCCATCAATGAGATAGGCCTCGCGCAGCCCGCGCTGAATCTGCCGCTGACCTTCGCCAAGCATTTCGCTGTCGGAGATGTTGATACCGGAGCGGCGCGCCTCGTCGAGGCTTTCTGCAAGGGCCAGCGCATCTTCAGCCAGATCGCTCCGCTGTTCCGCCTCATAGGCCTGTGCTGCCGCAAGGGAGCTGCCCACCACCTCGCGGACGCGGTCGGAAAACCACCCCTCCAGCCCGACATTCACGGTCAACCCTGCAAAAATCGCGACGGTGACCGTGGGAATAAGAGCCAGCGAGGCAAAAACCCCGGTCAGCCGCAGGTGCAGCCGGGAGCCTGCGGATTTGGCCCGCCGCGCCGCGATCAGGCGACCGACCTGGGCCAGCACCAGCGCCGCCACCACAAGGACATAAACGAGATCGGCCAGAAGAATGAGGCGCAGCCCCAGCGTGTTGCTCGCCTGACCTAAGGGACCGAGCACCAGATAGGTTGAGAGCGCCAGAACCGGCCCTAGTACCACGAGGCCGAGGGTCGCGAAATTGCGCACCTTGCGAATGCGGCGCAAACGCCCCAGCCGCAGCCATAGTGACCTTTCTACACGGGGATTCACCCGATGCCCTCACTCATGATGTGGCGCTTGACGCGCCTTACCGCCTTATCTTGTGGTCCTGATCAGGGGTGTCCCCCAATGGCCACGCTTTGTGTGGCAGTTTTACATCAATTTTCGGCGGCGTGTCACCTCTATATCGAGGTCGGTGATCTTTTTTCGCAGGGTATTTCGGTTGATCCCGAGCAAATCGGCGCATTTTGCCTGATTCCCGCCGGTCGCTTCGAGGGAAATTTCGATCAAAGGAGCCTCCACCTCGCGCAGAATGCGTGTGTAGAGGCCTGCTGGCGGCAGCATGTTCCCGTGCAGGTCGAAATATCGCCGCAGATGTCGCTCCACCGAGGCGCCTAGCTTCTCAGTATTGCCCGAGGCACGCATCGGTTCCAGATCGGGCTGGGCCCCCAAGACCTGCTCCACCTCGCTGGCGCTGATTTCCGCCGCCCGGCTGGTGAGGCCCAGGCGCCGGATCGCATTTTCCAGCTGGCGTACGTTCCCCGGCCAGGAGTAATTGCGGAAAATGTCCCCGGCCTCGCGTGAGAGCTCACGCGGGGCGGCCCCGGCGGCTTCGGCCTTGGCCAGAAAATGATCCGCGAGGATCGGGATATCATCCACCCGCTCGCGCAGGGCCGGAACGGTCAGCGTGGCGCCGCTCAGCCGGTAATAGAGGTCCTTGCGCATCTGGCCCGCCTCCATGGCGGCGTTCAGATCCGACTGGCTGGTGGCCAGAAACCGCGGCGCGTACTCGCCGGGCGTGTCCATCATATGCACCAGCCGCGCCTGCAGATCGGCGGGCAGATCGGCGATCTCTTCAACCAGCAAGGACCCGCCCTTGACCCGCGCCAGCAGCCGCGCAGGCCCCTCCAGATCCTGCAAGTCTTCGGAAGACGCGGTGATGAACGGCAGATTGCGCCGATCGGAGAAATCATGGATGGCCCGTGCGATCAGCGATTTGCCCGTGCCGGACTCTCCCCAGATCAGCACTGGCAGATCGGTGTTCATGACCCGCGCGACAACCCGGTAAAGCGCCTGCATCACCGCCGTACGCCCCACCAGCGGCAGATCATCGGGCCGCGCCTCCGCCTCATCCGACAGGCGTCGGTTCTGCGGGCGCGTCTCCAACGCACGGGCGGTGCGTTTCATCAGATCCGGCAGATCAAAAGGTTTGGGCAGATAGTCATAGGCCTCTGCCTCCGCCGCCTTGATCGCCGTCATGATCGTGTTCTGCGCCGAGATCACGATGACCGGCAGACCGGGGCGATCCTGCGAAATCTTGGGCAGCATCTCTAGCCCGTTGCCATCCGGCATCATCACATCCGAAATCACCACATCACCTTTGCCCTCCGACACCCAGCGCATCAGCGTCGTCAGGCTGGAGGTCGCGTGCACCTTGCAGCCCGCGCGGGTCAGCGCCTGCGTCAACACGGTGCGGATCGTCCTGTCGTCGTCGGCGACCAAAATTGTACCATCCATCTGTCGGAACTCCTTTTACTGGCTGTGCTGAGCGGCCTTGGGCGCGCGGGGCAGGGAAATGCGAAAAACCGTACGACCGGGAATGGAGGTCACGGAAATCCACCCCCCGTGGTCGGAAATGATCTTGCTGACGAGGGCCAGGCCCAGACCGGTGCCATTCTCTCGGCCCGAGACGAAGGGATCAAAGACATCGCCCTTGATCGCCTCCGGCAGGCCCGGGCCATCGTCGATGATCTCGATCTGCAGAGGCAGGGACTGGCCGGTGCCATCGGCGCGGCGCAGGCGAAACGAGTGCTCGTAGTAGCTGTGCAGCCGGATGGTGCCCTTGCTCTCGCCCGCCGCTTCCGAGGCGTTTTTAAGCAGGTTTAAGACCACCTGCAGCAGCTGATCCGGGTCGCCATGGGCCAGCGGCAGGGAGGGGTCGTAGTCCTCCACAATCTTCATATGCGCGCCGAAGCCCAGCAGCGCAGAGCGCCGCGCCCGGTCCAGCACATCATGTACGTTCACCGGCTGAAAGTCGGGCACCGAGAGGTTGCCAAACTGCTCCACCTGCCCCAGCAGCTTGACGATACGGCGGCTTTCCTCGACGATTAAATCCGTCAATTCAAGGTCTTCCGCGCCGAGATTCATGCTGAGTAGCTGCGCGGCACCAGTGATGCCCGCCAGCGGATTCTTGATTTCATGCGCCAGCATCTCCGCCATGCCAATGGCGGATTTGGCTGCGGATTTCACGGAATGGTTCTGCGTCATCCGCCCCGCCAGCTCGCGCGGCGAGATCATCAGGATCATGTGACCGGCGTGCCCGACAAGCGGCGCGACCTGCAGATCGGACTGCATCGGCGCACGTTCGCCACTGCCCACGTCCACATCGTTCACAAAGAGCGGTGTCCCACTGGCGCGGGCCCGCTCAAAGGCCGCCTCCAGCGGGTCGTTGACCGCGATCTGGTCCCAGACCGGCACATCCCGCACGGATTTGGCGGAGACGTTCAGAAACCCTTCGGCGGCGGAATTGATGTCGACGATCTGGTCGTCCGGACCGATGATCAACGTCGGCACAGGCAGGCTGGCCCAGATGGCACCATCCGAATTCATGCGGCCACCGGGTGATCTGAATAGCTGACGTCAGAGAGCAGACGCATGGTATCGGGCACCGTGTCCGCCGTCAAAATAGCGCGGCGCAGGCTGTCGGGCGTGTCGCAGGTGTCCATGTACCATCCCAGGTGTTTGCGGGCGACGCGCAGCCCCAGTTCGGGACCGTAGAACCGGATCATCGCCTCGTAATGCGCCCGCACCATCTGCGAAAACGCCTCCTCGCGCGGGATCACCGGGGCGGCTGTGCCGAAGAGTTCATGCGCGATCTGGGCCAGCAGCCAGGGTTTGCCGCGCGCGCCGCGGCCCACCATGACGCCATCCGCGCCGGACAGCGCCAAGGCATCGCGTGCCGATGCGGCATCTATAACATCGCCATTCGCAATCACCGGGATCTGCACCGCATCCTTGACCTGCCGGATGGCGGCCCAATCTGCGCGGCCCTTGTAGAACTGGCACCG
Source organism: Roseobacter sp. MH60115 (assembly GCF_015644665.1). GTDB lineage: Bacteria > Pseudomonadota > Alphaproteobacteria > Rhodobacterales > Rhodobacteraceae > Roseobacter. The sequence goes on along the minus strand of NZ_JADOBQ010000006.1, from coordinate 166,707 downwards.
CGTACGCCCGTGAATGGTAATCATCGCGATGCCCGCATCCGCTGCGCGTTTGGCGATCTGCGGGGCGTTCAGCATCTTGTCGTCCCAGCCCAGCCGGGTCTTGAGCGTCACCGGGATGTCCACCGCATTCACCACTGCCTCGATCAACGTGAGCGCATGATCCGGGGTGAGCATCAGTGCAGAACCGGAGTAGCCCTGCGTGACCTTCTTGGCGGGGCAGCCCATGTTGATGTCGATGACCTGCGCGCCCTGCCCTTCGACCATGCGCGCGGCCTCGGCCATGGGGGCAGCTTCGCGCCCGGCCAGTTGCACCGCCGTGCCCACATGACCCAGACCCAGTTCGGCTTTCTCCCGGCTTCCGGGGCGCGCGTTCAGCATATCATGGCTGGCGACCATCTCGGACACCACCAGTCCGGCACCAAATGACGCCACCAGTGTGCGGAACGGCAGATCGGTGATTCCGGCCATGGGAGCCAGAAGCACAGGGGGTGTCAAATCGAACGGCAGAGCGGTTGAGTTCAAATGCTTAATCCTTGGGCACTGCCAATGCGTCTATCAATTGAGCGGTATTTCCTCAATATTCCAAGGGGCTCAGGCATCGGTCACCGAGCCAATATGCACAATTTTTAGGCAAATTGCAGGGCCAATTGCCTCCGCCACCGCAAAGGCCTAGATACGGGAACATGTCAGAGCCCACATTTACATGAAAATCGCCGCTGTGATTGTGGCCGCCGGACGCGGTCTGCGCGCAGGGGCCGGTCAGCCCAAGCAGTGGCGACCGCTGGCGGGCCATTCCAGCGCCTACTTTGCCATGCGCGCCTTTGCCGATCATCCACAGATTGACCATCTCGTGCTGGTGGTCAGCCCGGACGATCTTACCACGGGGGATTTTCCAAACGACCCTGCCGCCGAGGTTGTGCAGGGCGGTGCATCGCGCAGCGCTTCCGTGCTTGCGGGGCTGGCGGTGCTGGAAGGCCATTGTGATCAGGTTCTGATCCACGATGCCGCGCGGCCTTGCGTGTCGCGCGCCGTGATCGACGGGGTCATTGCTGCGCTGCGCAACGGAAAGGCTGCGGCGCCCGCAGTGCCCGTGGTCGATGCCCTGTGGCGGGGCGAGGACGGCAGGGTGGCTGGCACGGTGTCGCGCGATGGCCTGTTTCGCGCGCAGACCCCGCAAGGGTTCCATCTGGCCGAGATCATCGCCGCGCATCGGGCCTGCCCCGAGGGTGCTGCGGATGATGTCGAGCTGGCGCGTCGCGCCGGTTTGGCGGTTGCCATTACCCAGGGCAGCGAAGACAATCTGAAAATCACCGTGGCGGAGGATTTCATCCGCGCGGAACGTATCCTGAGGGCAAGAGATGGACATCAGACTGGGTAACGGATTTGACGTGCATGCCTTTGGTCCGGGTGATCACGTGATCCTCTGCGGTGTGAAAATCCCGCACGATCAGGGGCTTGTGGGACATTCCGATGCGGATGTGGCGCTGCATACGATCACGGATGCGATTTACGGGGCACTGGCGCAGGGCGACATCGGCCAGCACTTCCCGCCCAGTGACCCCCAATGGAAGGGGGCCGCGAGCGACATCTTTCTGGCCCATGCCGTGTCCCTTGCCGCCGAGATGGGGTTTGGCCTTTCCAATGTCGATTGCACGCTGATTTGCGAGGCACCCAAGATCGGCCCCCATGCCGCCGCCATGCGGCAAAATCTGGCGCGGATCACGGCGCTGGAGGTGGATCGTATCTCGGTCAAGGCGACCACCTCGGAACGGCTCGGCTTTACCGGGCGCGGCGAGGGCATCGCCTGCCTCGCCACCGCTGCGCTGGTGAAACCATGAACCGTGCGGCGACCTTGATCGCGACCATGATGGGGGTGGGCTACATCCGCCCTGCGCCGGGCACATGGGGGTCGCTGGTCGCCCTGCCCTGGGGCTGGCTGCTGCATGTTCTGGGGGGTTTTCCCCTTTTGCTGCTGGGTATTTTTGCCGGGTTCGCCAAGGGGTGGTGGGCGACGGCCATCATGACAAAGGGCAGCGCCGATCACGATCCTTCAGAGATCGTGGTGGATGAGGTTGTCGGTCAATGGATTGCGCTGCTGCCGCTGTCCTACGCCGCTTGGTCAATGGGGATAAACATCCTGGTGATGTGGCCCGGCTGGATCGCCGCTTTCCTTCTGTTCCGCCTCTTCGACATCCTGAAACCGGGGCCGGTTGGCTGGGCAGACCGGCGCGGTGATGCCTTGGGCGTCATGCTGGATGACGTGATCGCAGGCATTTTCGCCGCCATCGGGGTGCTGATCCTCGCCGGGCTTTACCACGGCGTTCTGGCATGAGCCTCGCGCGGGACGTCCTTGAAAAGGCGGCGGCGGCGCAGATGATGATCACAGCTGCGGAAAGCTGTACCGGCGGTATGGTGATGGCGGCGCTGACCGATATCCCCGGCTCTTCTTTCGTGGTGGAGCGGGGGTTTGTCACCTATTCAAACGCGGCCAAGACAGAGATGCTGGGCGTGAAGCTTGCCACCCTCGCCGCCCATGGGGCCGTCTCCGAAGAGGTGGCGGCAGAGATGGCGCGCGGTGCGCTGGCCGCATCGCAGGCGCAGATTGCCGTGTCGATCACCGGTATTGCCGGTCCCGGCGCGTCGGAGCACAAACCCGAAGGCCGGGTCTGTTTCGGGGTGGCGCGCGGCGAGACAGTGCAGACGGAAACAGTGGAGTTTGGCGCGCGCGGGCGGGACAATGTCCGCGTCGCGGCGCGCGATCACGCGCTACGCTTGCTGCGTGACGGGCTCTAGGCGCTTTAGAAGCGATGTGAAGCCCGGAAGATCGCCGGATACCACGGACTGCCACAGGTCATCAGTTTGTTTTTCCCCAAGAAATCCCCGTGTTTTGGCGGTGAGTTTTTCGCGCCGAGTGTCAAAGGGCATCGGTGAGGCCAGATCGTGAGAGCGGTTGATGACCTCCCCTGACCTAAGCGCAAGCTCGACACGGCACTGCATTTCCGACAGCGTTTCCTCCTCCGAAACAGCCACCCTTTGCCGCAAGGCAACCAGCGCCGAATCCTGCGCCATTGCGTCGGAGAAATTCCCGGTGCGGCCTGTATCGATGCCTGACAACGCCATCGCTGCCGTGTGGCGATAGCTGAATTTGGCCGCAAGCCCGGTGTCGGGATCGGGCTTGTTGCAGACGCTCATCCATCTGGGGTGTGTGAATACCGAAACGCGCTCAATCTGTCCGACATCGAACTGCACCGCGCTTAGCGCTTCCAGCATCGCGTGGAGCCCGTGGCAACAGGCGTGGAACTTGTGGCTGATCGTCATGATCTGCCACGGCACGGCGCCCAGATGTGCCAGATGCGCCGTCGATCCGGTGGCGTGATGTGTCTCTGCAAACCCCAGCGGTCCGGCCAGACCGTCCGCAGCACCGGTCAACCCCGCCTGCGCCCAAAGGGCCGCTTCGACCCCGCTGCGTGCGGCGAGACCCGCATTCATCGGTTTGCCGCCTGTACCGAATTGCGCCTTCAGGCCAGAAGCCAAGGACGCGCAAAGCCCAAGCGCGTGGCGGACCTCATCCGGGGACAGGTTCAGCAAACGGGCCGCAGCCAGCGTTGCCCCGAAAGCACCCGCCGTCGCGGTCTGGTGAAACCCCACCTGGTAGTGATCCCGACCCAGCCACAGCCCCACGTGGATCGAGGCCTCGACCCCGATCAGCGCTGCCGCCAGCATATCGTCGAAAGACGCCCCCGACCGTTCCGCAACCGCCAGCGCGGCGGGGACAACGGCAACTGACGGGTGACCGATATGCGCAAAATGAGTGTCGTCAAAGTCCAGCGCATGGCTCAGCGTGCCATTGACGAGGGCCGCCGTGGAGGCAGGTGCAGCGCCGCCGCCAAAGATCGTTGCCTCTGTCGCACCGCCAGCCTGGGTCACCGCGGCACGGAACCCCGCGAACTCGGCCTCTTGCGCGCCGGCAATGCCGCATGTCGCCCAGTCAAAGAGCGACAGCCGCATCATCTCCAGCGCGTCGCGGTCGGGATCTGCCGCGGTGAAGGCGATCAGTCTGTCGGTGATCCCCATCATCGCCGGTCCTTCGCTGAGCAGATCAAACCTGCTGCGTACCGTAGAGCGCCTGAGCGCGGGTTTCAAAGGCGCGCACGATCCGCTGCATCGCCTCATTGAAGACCACCCCGATCAGGCGCTGCAAAATCATGTTGCGAAAGGCAAAATCGACAAAGAAGCTGACCTCGCAGCCCTCTGGCACATCACGAAACGCCCAGTTGGATTTCATGTAGCGAAACGGCCCGTCGAGGTATTCGGTGTCGATCTTCTTGTCGTCGGGCATCAACACCACGCGGCTGGTAAACCGCTCGCGGAAAACCTTGAAGCTGATCACCAGGTCGGCCTCCATCACCTGCGCGTTGCCTTGCGGGGTCACCGACTTTACCCGTGCCGCGGAACACCAGGGCAGAAACTCCGGATAACTGCCCACATCGGCCACGAGATCATACATTTGCTGGGCGCTGTAGGGGAGTGTTCGGGTTTCGGCGTGCGTGGGCATTGATTTGTCAGGTTGTGAAGGTTAGCCATCCATGTGCTTTGTCCGCTTGCCAAGATCAAGGTCTAACCCATGCCCACGCGTCCTTATGTCATAGACGAAATGATCTCGGCCAAGGCGATTGCCGCGCGGATCGAGGATCTGTGCCGCGAGATTCAGGGCGAGTTCAAGGACACCGACAAGCTGGTGGTTGTCGGTCTGCTGCGCGGCAGCTTTGTCTTTATCGCCGATCTGGTGCGCGAGCTGGATTTGCCGATCGAGGTCGATTTCCTCGAAGCCTCAAGCTATGGCGACGGCATGGAAAGCACGCGGGAAGTCCGCATTCTCAAGGACTTACGCGGTGCCATAGAAGGCCGCGATGTGCTGGTGGTCGAGGATATCGTCGACACGGGCCACACGCTGAACCACGTGACACACCTGCTCGACAGCCGCCTGCCCGCGCGCCTGAAATCCATTGCCCTGCTTGATAAACCCAGCCGACGGGAAGTGGATTTCAAAGCCGATTGGACCGGCTTTGAAATACCAGATGAATTTGTCGTGGGCTATGGGATCGATTTTGCCCAGCGGAACCGAAATCTGCCGTTCATCGGCAAGGTGCGGTTCACGCAGGACTAGGACGCCGGAGGTCAGACTTTCGCCCGGCCCTGGCTGGTTTTCCGCACAACGGAAAGAGTGTCCTGCGCGTCCCGTGCCATGATGGCAAAAATTGCATCATCAATATGGTGGCTTGCAACGTCATAGCGTTTTCGGTCGAGTGCGCAATTAATGTCACGCAGGGCCAGAATTGCCCAATGAATATCGGTCATCTTATCTGCCTTGGAGAGTTAGGAATTGTCAGGTACCGAGTACACAACCAAGGCGATAATTGTCACGGGAATGAGACAGTGAATTTCCCCCATTTACGCAACGTCACGTCGATCAGGCGATGCCGAGCTTGCGATTCCGGGCTGCGCGCAGCTGGGCGAAATCGTCTCCCGCGTGGTAGGATGACCGTGTCAGGGGCGTGGCGGAGACCATCAGAAAGCCTTTGCCGTAGGCCGCCTTTTCATAGGTCGCGAACTCATCCGGGTGCACGAATCGATCCACCCGGTGGTGTTTCGGCGTCGGCTGCAGATACTGCCCGATGGTCAGGAAATCGATGTCGGCGGCACGCATGTCTTCCATCACCTGCATGACGGCCTGCTTGTCTTCGCCCAGACCCACCATGATGCCGGATTTGGTGAACATCGACGGATCAAGCTCTTTCACCCGCTGCAACAGGCGCAGGGAATGGAAATAGCGGGCACCGGGCCGGACCTCCGGGTAGAGACCGGGCACGGTTTCGAGATTGTGATTGAACACATCGGGGCGCGCCTCGACCACAACCTCCAGCGCTTCCGGGCCACATTTGATGAAATCGGGCGTCAGGATTTCAATCGTGGTGTCGGGGCTACGGTGACGTATGGCGCGAATCGTCTGGGCAAAGTGATCGGCGCCACCGTCCTCCACATCGTCGCGGTCCACGGAGGTGATCACCACGTGATTCAACCCCAGTTTCTCAACGGCATGGGCCACGCGGCCGGGTTCAAAGGCGTCCAGCGCTTCGGGCGGTTTGCCGGTGGCGATGTTGCAGAAAGTGCAGGCGCGGGTACACACCTCGCCCATAATCATCATGGTGGCGTGGCCCTGGCTCCAGCATTCGCCGACGTTGGGGCATCCTGCCTCTTCGCAGACGGTGACAAGATTGTTGTCCCGCATGATCCGCGCGGTTTCGGCATAGCCCTGCCCGCCCGGTGCCTTGACGCGAATCCAATCCGGTTTCTTGGGCTGCGGATTGTCCGGGCGCCGCGCCTTTTCAGGGTGGCGCTGTTCGGGGATTTTCAGATCGCGTGGGGCCATGACATGCGCTCCTTCACATCTGGATGTATGAGACATCCACAGTCGGTCAAGGTGTAGACGATGTCGGGGGTCAGGTTCAACCACGAGGCAACGCCGCGGGCTGCATGGCAGATGTGCGCCAGGCGCCATTCGAAAACGGGGCGCGTTTTTCAACGCCCCCCGTCTCAGGTCTCGATTGCCTGCCTTGTTATTCTATCCGATGAGCGGCCCGCCGGGGCCGATGGTCTCGTCGTAGTGTCGCTTCAGCCGCATCAGTGCGATCCGCAGCACGATCTTTCCCGACCGCGCGGACCAGCCCAGTTTCTTTTCCGCCGTCTCAAGCCCTTCGAGGTAGCAGCAGCAGCGCAACACCACATCCGAGAGGCCCGGCCCAAGATCGGAGAGCGCATCGGCCACCCGTTTGCGGGCATTGGAGGGGCCGTCGCCGACACCGCTGTCCGGCACGAAACTGCCCCGTCCACCCGCTGTCAGAAAGCGGTCCCAGTTCTGGGCCACGCGCGGGCCCATCTGCGCCAGCTCGAAATCCTCGCGCAGGCGTTCGCCGACGGTGACCAGATCGTCGTTGAGGAAGGGCTCACCGTTCTTGTCCCGCCGCCGGGCCAGGGCCGTCAGCGGGCTTTCCGCCAGGTTGTAGCGCATGCGGCGCGGCCGTCCGGTATCGACATCGGGCAGAACTTTTTCGCCCCAGCTGCGGTGCTGGCCAGCAAAATCGGCGGGTGCTTCGGCAAATCCGCCTGCCGTGGTCCCGCCTTCCGCGTCCAGCATGTCTTCGAGCGCCGCGCGCCCCGCCGGGGTGATCGAATAGCGGGTGATTTTGCCCGTCGTCTGGGCCGAAATCCACTCCTTCAGCGCCATGGCTTCGGCAATCTGGCGGGGCACAACCCCGGTCCGCGTTGCCTGCCCGCCTGCCCCGTCCCGGACGATCACGGCCTTTTCCATCTCGGCGGCGACGGCAAGCACCGCGCCGGTTTCACACAGGCGGCGCAGGACACGCGCGCCTTCCGCCTTCAGCACATCCTCGCTGGGCGGGTCATCTGATGTCGACGTCGGAGCAGATATTCTGTCTTGGAAGCTCATGCGCGGAAGGTCCTTTTCGTTCACTCTGGCAGCGTTGGAACGGGGAACAAAATGCGCGGCACCCAAGGATTTGAGCGCCGCATCGACCAATGGATCGTCCCGCCTCGTTTCCACGCGCCGAATCTGGCGCAGGATTGTAGAGGCGTGGCAGCCTGCCGCCCGGGCAAGGGCCCGGATTGGCAAACCGGCTTCGGTATGAGCCAGATACACCTGTGCCGCTGCGGGGACCCAATCGGGCAGTGTTGCCTCGGGTCTGTCGCAGCCGCGTGAGGGGGTCATCTCCAGCTCTTTCATAAGGTCCGATCCGGCGTCATAGCATGCCTTAGTTGTGCCACAATTCAAAACACAACCTAAAGAGGAATTGGTTACCCGTTCGTTAACAGTTTCTGATTTGAGAATTATTGTCTCTAAATTATAAACAGTATTTAAACCTCCGCACGGCGTAAAACGCGCTGCCGCAACAGGCGGCGTGCCGGGCGGATCCCGGGCCTCTCGCGCCGGTGAAATCTTTCTGCCTGCGCCTAAATTCCCACGCTTCTCAGAGTGTTAACAAGTTCCTAAGCCCTCCGAGCGTGGCTCCGCGTGCCTGCGCAACAGGCGGCCGCCCTGTGTATTATCGCAGCCGTCGGGGAGAAATCCCCTGGGGATAGACGGTACAAAGGAACTTCCAATGCAAGACCTGCTTTCAATGCTGCACGCCATTCGTCGGCCACCACTTTTGATGCGCGCTGCGCGGATCGGTGCGGAGGACTACCGACGCACGGTGCATTTGCCGCGGCTGTTGGGCTACGGCGTTCTGCCGCGTCACGGGGCAGCCTTGTTTCGGTTGATCGAGATCGAATCCGACCTGAACGCGCAGCGGACTGGCGGGGATACCAGTTACAGCCTGATCCGTCACGTCGACGTGCTGATCGCCATGCTGGGCGAGGCCCGCGTGCTGCGCGCCTCGCAAGTGGCATAGACTACATGAAGCTGTCGGGCTCGGCTGCCTTTTTGCGCGCGATGTAGTCCGAAAGCGCCTCGTTGATCGATGGATCAAGCGCTGGCTGCTGATAATCGGCCAGCATCTTTTCAACACGCAGGCTGGCAAGGGTCTGCGTGTCGCGGGCGCCCTCATCCTCCCAGGTTTCGAAGGGTTTGTAGTCCAGCAGATCAGACTTCCAGAAGGCTGACTTGAAGTTGCGCTGGGTGTGATCGCAGCCCAGGTAATGCCCGCCCGGTCCGACCTCGCGGATGGCGTCCATGGCCTGGGCGTTCTCGTCGACCGTGACGCCTTGGGCCAGGTGATGCAGGGTGCCCAACTGGTCGGCGTCCATGACGAACTTCTCGAAGGAAGACACCAACCCGCCCTCCAGCCAGCCGCAGGAATGCAGCATGAAATTCACCCCTGCCAGCAGCCCCATGTTCAGGCTGTTCGAGGTCTCGTAGGCAGCCTGCGCATCCGGCAGTTTGGACCCGCAAAAGGACCCGGCAGAGCGGTAGGGCAGCCCCAGACGACGGGCAAGCTGCCCTGCCCCATAGGTGATATGCGCGGCCTCCGGCGTGCCGAAGGTGGGCGCCCCTGAGTTCATGTCGATGGAAGTCACAAAGGCGCCCATGATCACCGGCGCACCGGGACGAATCAACTGGCTGTAAGCGATGCCCGCGAGGCATTCGGCCAGCACCTGCGTCAGCGTACCCGCCACCGACACCGGCGCCATCGCACCGCCCACGATGAAGGGTGAAATGATGCAGGCCTGATTGTTCTTCGCATAGATCTCCAGCGCGCCCATCATCACGTCATCGAAGGTCATGGGCGAGTTGATGTTGATCAGCGAGGTCATCACGGTGTTGTCCTGCACGAACTCCTTGCCGAAGAGTATCTCGCACATCTCCACGCTGTCCTGCGCGCGGCTGGGCTCCGTCACCGACCCCATGAAGGGTTTATCGCTGAGCGTCATATGCGCGTGCAGCATGTCCAGGTGCCGCTTGTTCACCGGCACATCCGTCGGCTCACAGACCGTGCCGCCGGAGTGATGCAGCCACTTGGACATATAGCCCAGCTTCACGAATTTGCGGAAATCCTCCATCGTGGCATAGCGCCGCCCGCCCACCGCATCGCGCACAAAGGGCGGGCCGTAGACCGGAGCCAGTACGAGGTTTTTGCCGCCGACAACCACGTTCCGCGCAGGATTGCGGGCGTGTTGTGTATAGCTGGGGGGCGCGGTTTCGCAGAGTTTGCGCGCCAGACCCAGCGGAATGCGCACCCGTTCGCCATCCACATCGGCCCCGGCATCACGCCAGCGCGCCAAAGCCGCAGGGTTCTCGACGAAATTCACGCCAATCTCTGCCAGAACCTTTTCGGCATTGGTCTCGATGATCTCCAGCGCCTCTTCGGTCAGCACCTCGAAGTTGGGGATATTGCGCTCGATGTAGCGTGCCGTTTCAAAGGACACCGCGCTGCGCTCGGCACGTCGTGCTGCTCCACCGCCGCCACGTCCCCGTCTGCGCTCCGCTGCCTGTGCCATGTAGATACTCCCGATGTCTCACTTGCGCCGGTGCTACAGTATTCCACCTGGCGTCCTCATCCGTATAGCGGCCTTGCAGGGAAAAAAGCGACATGTCCGCGCCTTTCGCCCTTTATAATAAGACTATGCACAGGTGTTGGGCATTCGGCCTCTTGCCACTGCGACCGCGCGCGCCTAATCAGCACCCATGAGCACATCCGAACACGACCGCCTCCTCATCATCGATTTCGGCAGCCAGGTAACGCAATTGATCGCGCGCCGCCTGCGAGAGCTGAACGTCTATTGCGAAATCCACCCCTTCAATATGGTCACGGACGCGTTTCTGCGTGATTTCGCGCCGAAAGCGGTGATTTTCTCCGGGGGGCCGTCGTCTGTCTTTGCCGAAGGCGCGCCGATGCCGCCCAAGAGCGTCTTTGATCTCGGCGTGCCGATTCTGGGGATCTGCTACGGCCAGCAGGTGATGATGCACTGTCTGGGCGGCAAGGTGGAACGTGGCCACGGCACGGCAGAGTTCGGACGGGCCTATGTGACGCCGGAAGCGCGCAGGCTGGCGCTGCTGGAGGGGTGGTTCGCCGCAGACCGCGAGCAGGTCTGGATGAGCCACGGCGATCACGTTAGTGAAATCGCGCCGGGGTTCGATGTCTATGGCACCTCCCCCAATGCGCCTTTTGCGATCACCGCCGACATCGACCGAAATTTCTATGCGGTGCAGTTCCATCCGGAAGTGCACCACACACCCAACGGCGCCAAGCTTTACGAGAACTTCGTGCGGCTGGCCGGGTTCAAGGGCGACTGGACCATGGGCGCCTACCGCGAGGAGGCGATCCAGCGCATTCGCGATCAGGTTGGGGACGGCAAGGTCATCTGCGCCCTCTCCGGCGGCGTCGACAGTTCGGTTGCCGCCGTGCTGATCCATGAGGCCATCGGCGAGCAGTTGACCTGCGTCTATGTCGACCACGGGCTGATGCGCAAAGGCGAGAGCGAGCAGGTCGTGGGCATGTTCCGCGAACATTATAACCTGCCGCTGATCCACGCCGACGAATCCGATCTGTTTCTGGGCAAGCTTGAGGGGGTCAGCGACCCTGAAACCAAGCGCAAGATCATCGGCGGTCTCTTCATCGATGTCTTCGAGAGGCACGCACGCGAGATGGGCGGCGCCGATTTCCTGGCGCAGGGCACGCTGTATCCGGATGTGATCGAATCGGTGTCCTTTTCGGGCGGGCCTTCGGTGACGATCAAATCGCACCACAACGTTGGCGGCCTGCCCGAGCGCATGAACATGCAGCTGGTGGAGCCTCTGCGCGAGCTTTTCAAAGACGAGGTGCGCGCGCTGGGGCGTGAATTGGGCCTGCCGCCGAGCTTCATCGGGCGGCACCCCTTCCCGGGCCCGGGTCTCGCCATCCGCTGCCCGGGCGAAATCACCCGCGAAAAACTCGACATCCTGCGCGAGGCCGATGCGGTCTATATCGACCAGATCCGCAAGCACGGGCTTTACGATGACATCTGGCAGGCCTTCGTGGCGATTCTGCCTGTCCGCACCGTGGGCGTCATGGGCGATTACCGCACCTATGACTACGCCTGCGCGCTGCGCGCCGTCACCTCCGTCGATGGGATGACCGCGGATTACTATCCCTTCAGCCATGAGTTTCTGGGCGAGACGGCCACGCGGATCATCAACGAGGTGCCGGGGATCAACCGCGTCACTTACGACATCACATCCAAGCCTCCGGGCACCATCGAATGGGAATGACCCGCTGACGCTCAAAACGCAGTCCCGGTGGCGACGGCCCGGACGCGCGCACTAGGCCGCCCATACCCACAGCAAGGTACGCCCATGTCCCCCATTCTCAAGGCTGCACTGTGGATGAGTGGCGCCATCGCCTCCTTCTCCACCATGGCCGTTGCGGGGCGCGAAGCCGCGGCCCAGCTCGATACCTTTGAGATCATGATGTACCGCAGCCTGATCGGGGTGGTCGTGGTGGTGGCTGTCGCCTGGGTCACAGGCACATGGCGGCAGATTAACCGCGACAGTCTGGGCGCGCATCTGGTGCGCAATATGGCGCATTTCACCGGGCAGAACCTATGGTTTTATGCGGTGACGGTGATCCCGCTGGCGCAGGTCTTTGCCCTGGAATTTACCTCGCCGCTTTGGGTCATCGTCCTGTCCCCGCTTATCCTGGGCGAGCGGCTGACAGCGGTGCGGGGGATCGCGGCCATCATGGGGTTCATCGGCATCCTGATCGTGGCGCGCCCCGATATGGCGGGCATCAACGCGGGCGTGGTCACGGCGGCCGCCTCCGCCATCTTCTTTGCGCTGACCATCATGTTCACCAAACGGCTGACGCGCAGCCAGACGATCACCTGCATTCTCTTCTACCTGACCACGATGCAGCTGGTGATGGGCCTGATCGCCGCCGGGTACGATGGCGACATCGCCCTGCCGGATGCGGCCAGTCTCCCCTTTGTGATCATGATTGGGTTTGCCGGTCTGCTGGCGCACTATTGCATGACAAACGCGCTGGCAATTGCCCCCGCAACGGTGGTGGTGCCGATCGATTTCATCCGCCTGCCCGCCATCGCGATCATCGGCATGCTGCTCTACAATGAGACCGTCGATGTCTGGGTCTTTCTGGGGGCTGCGATCATCTTTGCAGGCAACTATTTGAACATTTGGGTCGAAACCCGTCAAAAGACTTGATTTTACGTGGGGTAACAGTCGAGGCTTCCCTAGCGTCACGAATTGACCGGACCGGGGATCGTGATTTATTGCCCCTGCCTACTTGAAAACATTACGCAGAATTATAGGCGCATCTTCTGGGGAGGAGATTCATGAGAAACTACCTTAAAAGTGTAACGGCATTGTGTCTTGCAGCAGGCGGCGCGCATGCAGGTGCTCTGGACCGGACGGGACAATCCGTTGACGTGCTCTTCGAGGACGGGCGGTATGTGGAGTTCAGCTTTGCGACGATATCGCCGAATTTGAGTGGCACGGGATCGGTCCTCTCGAACGGGATCGGGTCGGGCGACATTTCACCCTCGTACCAGCAATATGGTGCGGCGTATAAGGCGGATATCAACGATAGGCTGTCCTATGCCATTATCCTTGATCAGCCGTTCGACGCTTCGGTCGACTACCCCACTGGTACCGGTTACTTTGCCGCTGGCTCCTCAGCAGAATACGATTCGGTCGCGCTGACCGGCCTTTTGCAGTACAACTTAAACAATGGCGTCAGCGTGTTCGGTGGTTTGCGGCTGCAATCGGCGGAGGCCAACGCGACGATTCAATTCAACGCACCGGCTCTTGGTCTGAACCTCGACTATTCAGTAGATGCCCAACGCGATTATGGAGTCGGCTACGTCGTAGGTGTTGCCTATGAAAAACCGGAAATCGCCCTGCGTGTCTCCTTGACGTACAATTCAGAGATTTCACATGAAAACGACACATCTGAAACGCTCACCAGCCCTCTTCCGTTAACACGAACATCTGTTACGGAGTTCGAAACCCCACAGTCCGTCAATCTGGCTTTTCAAACCGGTATCGCGCCAAATACGCTGCTGTTTGGTGGCATTCGTTGGGTGGATTGGTCCGACTTCGCACTGACACCTTCGCTTTACCAACAAGTGACCACCGGGTCGTTGCTCAGCTACAGAGAAGATGTATTCACGTATACGCTTGGCCTCGGGCGCAAACTGAACGACACGTGGTCTGTTGCCGCAACACTGGGATACGAGGAAACGCAGAACAACCTTTTCACCAACCTAGGTCCCTCTGATGGTCAGCGCAGCATTGGTCTCGCCGCGATCTACAGCCAAGGAAACATGAAAATCACCACAGGCATCCGCTATGTTCGCATCGGCGATACAATTACAGTCGCCGGAGCGGCTGCACCGGCTGCGCGGTTTGAAAACAACGATGCTGTCGCCATCGGCGTCAAGATAGGCTACACCTTCTGAGTTACTAGACGACTGAACAAACCCGAAAGCCCCGTGGACCAAAATCTGCGGGGCTTTCACGCATGATCCGGGTGGCTCTTTGATGCAGCCCTGCCTAGGTTTCCAGCATGACACAGCAAATGACACTTTCCGCCAGAGCCTGGGGCGCGCTGATCCTGCTCGCGATGATCTGGGGCGCCTCCTTTCTGTCGATTCGAATCGCGTTGAACGAGATCGGCCCGCTGACCTCTGTGGCGCACCGCACCTTCTGGGCGATGCTTGTGCTGTGGCTGGTCGTTGCGGTCATGCGGCTGCCGATCCCGCGTGATCCGGTCGTTTGGATGGCGTTCCTGATCATGGGGTTGCTCAACAACGTGATCCCCTTTGGCCTAATGGCCTGGGGACAGCTGCACATCGAAACCGGGCTGACCTCCATCCTCAATGCCGCTACGGCGGTCTTTGGCGTCATCACGGCGGCGATCTTCTTTGCCGATGAGCGGTTGAGCTTGAGAAAGGCCATCGGTGTCACGCTCGGGTTCATCGGTGTCGCGACGGTCATCGGTCTGGAAAACCTGCGGAATTTCGATCTGCAGTCGCTTGCGCAGTTGGCCGTGCTGGGCGGGACGATCTCCTATGCGCTGGCCAGTGTATGGGGCCGCAAAACCCTGTCGGGTCTGTCCCCGCAGGTTGCCGCCGCAGGGATGCTGACCGGATCGACGCTGGTCACCCTGCCCCTGGCGCTGCTTGTCGAAGGCCCGATCAAATTCGATCTGGCGCCTGTGACGCTGATCGCCATTGGTTACTACGCGGTGATCGCCACTGCCGGGGCCTACCTGCTCTATTATTACGTGTTGGCGCGGGCGGGCAGCGGCAACCTGATGCTGGTCACCCTGTTGATCACCCCCTTCGCCATCCTGCTGGGCGCGCTGGTATTGGATGAAGCGCTGAGCCCCAATGTCTACGGCGGCTTTGCCCTGCTGGCGCTGGGGCTTGCGGTGCTGGACGGGCGGCTGCTGCGCAGGCGTCGAAAATCCCCGCAGCCCGTCGCAGACTGATTGACCCCTCCCATGGTCGCGGCTAGGACTGAGGGCCACTCACGCCGTCAGGACGCGCCCCATGCTTTATTCTTCTGCCGCCGACTGGCGGGCCGCCCCGCGCAAATCCGTGCTGGTCTACGGCATGTCCGGTCTCGGCAAGACCCATATGTCGAACCTGCTGCGCGCCAGCGGGGACTGGTTCCACTACTCCATCGACTACCGCATCGGCACCCGCTACATGGGCGAGTTTATCACCGACAACGCCAAGGCCGAGGCGATGAAGGTTCCCTTTCTGCGCGAGCTCTTGATGAGCGACAGCATCTACATCGGCTCCAACATCACCTTCGACAACCTGGCGCCGGTCGCCACCTATCTGGGCAAGCCCGGTGATCCGGCCAAAGGCGGCCTGCCGATGGCCGAATACACACGGCGGCAGGATCAGTTCCGGCAGGCCGAAATCTCGGCCCTCTACGACACCGCGCATTTCGCGGAGCGGGCCGAGGCGCTTTATGGCTATCCGCATTTCATCTGCGACACCGGCGGGTCGATCTGTGAATGGGTCGATGCGGCGGATGACGATGACGCGATGCTGGCGGATCTGGCCAAACACTGCCTGCTGATCTGGATCAAGGGCGATGAGGCGCACACGCAGGAGCTGATACGCCGGTTTGACCGCGCGCCCAAACCCATGGCCTATCAGCCGGAATTCCTGATGCGTGTCTGGCAGGAATATCTCAGCGAAAACAATTGCGTCGAGGCGGATGTTGATCCCGATACCTTCGTGCGTTTTACCTATGCCCGGGCGCTGGCGCATCGGCAACCGCGCTATGCGGCCATGGCGCGCTGGGGGGTGACGGTGACCGCCGATCAGGTGGCTGCCCTGAAGACCCCGGAAGACTTCGAGGATCTGATTGCCGCCTGCCTGTAAGACTGCGTCACTGACCTGTGAGACCGTCCCCCTTGAGACAGCCCCGGCAAGGGGCTATCTGACTGCTCTGACATAGCGCCGGAAAAAGACCATGCCGATCAAGATACCCGCAGACCTGCCCGCTTATGACGTGCTGAAGCACGAGGGTGTGATGGTGGTCGATGAGGATCAGGCGGCGCGTCAGGATATCCGGCCGCTGCGCATTGCGTTGCTGAACCTGATGCCCAAGAAAATCCAGACAGAGAACCAGTTTGCCCGGCTGATCGGCGCGACCCCGCTGCAGATCGAACTGAGCCTGATCCGCATGTCGGAGCATCAGACCAAGAACACCGCCGCTGCACATATGGAGAGCTTTTACCGCCCGTTCCAGGAGGTTAAGGATCAGAAATTCGACGGCTTGATCATCACCGGCGCCCCCATCGAGCACCTGGCGTTCGAAGAGGTTACCTATTGGGACGAGCTGCTCGAAGTGATGGATTGGACCCAGACCAATGTGCATTCCACCTTTGGGGTCTGCTGGGGCGGAATGGCGATGATCAACCATTTCCACGGCGTGCAGAAACACATGCTGGACGGCAAGGCGTTTGGCTGTTTCCGGCACCGCAACCTTGCGCCTGCGTCGCAGTACCTGCGTGGTTTTTCGGACGATTGCGTCATCCCCGTGTCTCGCTGGACCGAGATGCGGCAGGCAGAGATCGATGCCGCCCCCGGGCTGAGAACACTGCTGGGCAGTGACGAGGTCGGCCCCTGTCTGGTCGAGGATCCGGCGCATCGCGCGCTCTATATCTTCAACCATTTCGAATACGACCGGGATACGCTGAAACAGGAATACGACCGGGATGTCGCCGAAGGCAGCGCCATCACCCTGCCCGCGAATTACTACCCGGAGGACGATCCCACCCAGATGCCGCTGAACCGGTGGCGCAGCCATGCGCATCTCCTATACGGCAATTGGATCAACGAGATATATCAATCTGCCCCCTTCGAGATGGCACGCATTGGGACGTAAGGTGTTGCTCTTTGTCCTCTTGCTGATCCTGCTGACCGTTGCGGTTGTGCATTGGCGCGCCGCGGCGCGTGAAAGGCAGGCTGAGACCGACTATCCGCCCTCGGGTCAGTTCATCGAGGTCGATGGCACACGCATTCATTTGCGCGTCGAAGGTACCGGCCCCGATCTGGTGCTGATCCATGGCGCAAATGGATCAATACGCGATTTCACCTTCGACTTGATGGGGCGTCTGACCGACCGCTACCGCGTCATCATGGTGGACCGCCCGGGGCTGGGCTGGAGCAGTCGTGCAGGGGAGAGCTATACCGGCGTGTTGAACACCTGGGCCGAACCGCCGGCGGTGCAGGCACGCGTGCTGCAAAAGGCGCTGGATCAGGTCGGGGTGACGCGTCCGATTGTTCTGGGCCATTCCTACGGCGGTGCGGTGGCACTGGCCTGGGCGCTGGAACGGCCGGAGGATACGGCGGCGTTGGTCCTGCTCGGGGCTGCCTCCAACCCCTGGCCCGGCCGCCTTGGTCCGCTCTACCAGATCAATTCTTCGCGGATCGGCAGCGCCGTGGTGATCCCGCTGATTGCCGCCTTTGCGCCAGCGTCGCGCATTGAAGAGACCGTCGCCTCCATCTTCAAGCCGCAGGCGACGCCCGAGGGGTATCTGGATCACTTCGGGCCTGAAATGACCCTGCGGCGCCCCACCCTGCGGGCAAATGCGCAGCAGGTGAACAGCCTGCGCCCGCATGTGGTCGAGATGGCGACGCAGTATCCGGATCTGACCCTGCCCGTGGAAATCCTGCATGGCACCGAAGATACCATCGTGCCGCTGCGCGTTCATTCCGAACCTCTGGCGCAATTGCTGCCCAATGCGACGCTGACCCGGATGGAAGGTGTGGGCCATATGCCACATCATGCGGACCCTGATGCCGTAGAAGCGGCCATTGACCGCGCGGCAACCCGCGCAGGTTTGCGTTAAGCCTGTTAACATCCCATATTGAAAGCAGAGCACCTGCCCCGGAGGGCCCATGAACCTGCCATTTGACGGCGCGATCAGCACCTACTTTGCCTCAGAAGCCCCCAAGGAAATCCGCGCCGCCATCAAGCGGAGTGAAAAGGGCGATATCCTGTCCGACACCTACCCGCACAGCGAGCGTATGGCGCGCAAGCCCTACGAGAAGGAACTGGCAGCGCTGCAGATCGAACTGGTCAAGATGCAGGCCTGGGTCAAGGAAAGCGGTGCGCGTGTCGTGATCGTCTATGAAGGACGTGATGGTGCCGGAAAAGGCGGTACAATCAGCCGCTTCCGTGCCAATCTTAATCCACGTGGTGCCCGCATTGTCGCCTTGCAGAAACCGACCGATACCGAGGCGGGGCAATGGTATTTCCAGCGCTATGTGGCCCATCTGCCAACGGTTGGTGAAATGGCGTTCTATGATCGCAGCTGGTACAATCGCGGCGTTGTCGAGAAGGTCTTTGACTTCTGCACCGACAAAGAACGGGAAAACTTTTTCACGCAAGTGACGCCCTTCGAGGACACGCTGGTCGAAGATGGCGTGCATCTTTTCAAATTCTGGCTGAATGTGGGACGGGCAGAGCAACTGCGGCGCCTCCTGGTGCGGGAATGTGACCCGCTGAAACAGTGGAAACTCAGCTGGATTGACGTCGAGGGCCTCAAACGCTGGGACGCCTACACGGACGCGATTGGAGAAACCCTGACGCGGACCCATAGAGAGGCGACCCCCTGGACCATTGTGAGATCGGATGACAAGCGCCGCGCGCGGCTCAACGCCATCCGCACGGTGCTGCACGGGCTGGACTATGCGCGCAAGGATGCCCGTGCGATTGGCAAGATCGACACATCGATTTGCGGTGGGCCGGACATCTGGGATGCCTAAACGCGGCTATCACCACGGCAACCTGCGTCAGGCCCTGATTGACGCGGCACTGCAGCTGATCGAGGCGCGTGGCCCGATGGGCTTTACCCTGTCGGAAGCCGCGAAACAGGCGGGCGTGACCCCCGCCGCCGTCTACCGGCATTTCGAGGGGCGGGAGGATCTGATTGCCGAAGCCGCACTGCAGGGCTATGAGATTTTCGCCGACCTGATGGAATACGCCTATGAGAAAGGCCAACCCTCTGCGCTGGCGGCGTTTTCCGCGACCGGGCGCGCCTATCTGGCCTTCGCGCGCAAGTATCCCGGCCACTATATCGCGATGTTTGAAAGCGGGATATCGGTGAACCGCACGCCGGAGCTGGCCGCCGTCGCGACCCGTGCCAACAGTGTGTTGGAAAAGGCGGCAACGGACCTCAGCCAGCACATCCCCGAAGACAAACGCCCCCCGGCGTCGATGTTTTCGGCGCATATCTGGGCGCTGAGCCACGGGGTGGTTGAGCTTTTTGCGCGCAACTCACCGGGACGGGCCTCGCCCTTCCCGGCGGATGATCTGTTGGAAACGGGGATCGGTATTTACTTGCGCGGGCTTGGTCTGATCAACCCGGACGACTAGTCAGGCCGCAAGATAGGGGCGCAGCGCTGCCGCCTCGCGTCCGTTCAGCGTCATGGTTGCGGTCACGCCGAAACTGTCAAAGCCGCTGCCCAATATGGGGAACAGCGCCTCCAGCTCCGCGCGCTGTGCCGCCTCCAACGTGCCGAGCGCGTTTTCTCCGTAAAAGAAGCTTTCGGTCAGGGCCCCGTTGGCACGCACGATCTGGTGGCTGTCGAACATGAAATGCGTGTAGGTCACCGTCTCCTGCGGGCGCAGGCAAACCCCCGGCACGCCAACCATGTGCTTGGCCGCGACCAGCACTTCGGACTTGCCGAAGAGCAGTTCGGCCATCGCGTTCTTTATCCAGATGCGGTGCTGCTGAGAGACGGTCAGCGGCGCGTCGTTGCCAATGGCTCCTGCCTCGAACACCACAGGCGCAAAAGCGCCCTGCCCGGTTACCGTTGTGCTGGCCACCCATCGCACCGGCATTGGGCCCTTGTCCAGGGTCCAGATCTGCTGGCCAACCGTGATATCCTCGACCGGTATCTCTCCGTCCGGTGATGCGATGCGCGCGCCATCGGCGAAACAGGTGACGAAGTTGTTGTAGCGCGAGGTCCCGGCATTATTGCCGCCGGTCTTGACGTAGGACGTGCCATCCTGAAGCAATTCACTGGTGGCGAACCCCCAGACATCGCTGAAGTTGCCGTTTTGCGAGAAGACATAAACGTTGATCGTCGGGCCCGTCTGGTTCCCGTTGTCGTCCAGCGCGCGGATGCGGATGATCGATTCCGATTCAACCTGCGTGCCATTGGCGACCAGCCCGTTGCCATTGGTGATGACGTGGTTGCCGGGCTGATCGTCGTTGAACCGTCCGCTACCGCCGCCGGTGTCGTTCAGCGACACCTCCGCCGCATTGCCACCGGTGTATTCGAAGATCGTGCCGTTGGGCGTGGAGGAGTTGTTGATGATCGGATTGCCGACAATGCTCCCGTTGGAGCTCGACTGTACGACAAGGGCTTCGCTGTCGAAGGCTATGAAGGTCCGTATCACCATACCAGGTCCAACCGTATTGAATCACCACATAAAAGTAGCGGGGAATTGTGCCGTAAGTGCGACCCCGCCAAACTGATTTACCGAGAACTAGCCGAAAATTGGATGATTTGGTACCAAAAATCGCGTTCCCCAGCGTGCAAGCTCCAAAACCGGTCGCCGGAATGCAAAAGGCCGCCCGGATGGACGGCCTTTTGGGATCTGTTGGAAAAGCTTAACGCTTGGAGAACTGGAAGCTCTTCCGGGCCTTGGCCTTACCGTATTTCTTCCGCTCGACCACACGGCTATCGCGGGTCAGGAAGCCTGCCGCTTTCAGCGCGCCGCGCAGGGAGGGATCGTAGAGCTGCAGCGCCTTGGAGATGCCGTGCTTGACCGCGCCGGCCTGACCGGAGAGGCCACCGCCCTTGACGGTGGCCACCACATCGAACTGGCCTTCGGTGCCGGAGACGGAGAACGGCTGTGCCAGGATCATCTGCAGCACGGGGCGCGCGAAGTAGTCATTCTGCGGCTTGCCGTTCACGGTCACCTTGCCGGAGCCGGGCTTGATCCAGACGCGGGCAACCGCGTCTTTCCGCTTGCCGGTGGCATAGGAGCGGCCGAGATCGTCACGGACGGGCTCACGGGGTGTTTCGACAACTTCGGGAGCCGCTTCAAGACCAGCCGCCTGGCCGAGTTCTTCGAGTGTGTTGATTTCTTCAGCCATGCTCATGCACTCCGGGTGTTTTTGCTGTTCATGGATTTCACGTCCAGAACTTCGGGGCTTTGCGCCTCATGGGGGTGTTCGCCACCTGCATAGACGCGCAGGTTGGTCATTTGCTGGCGCGACAGACGGTTGCCGGGCAGCATGCGCTTGACCGCGAGGGTCACAACACGCTCGGGATGCGCACCTTCGAGGATCTGCGCCTTGGTGCGGGACTTGATCCCGCCCGGATGTCCGGTGTGCCAATAGTGATGCTCTTCACGCTTCTTGCCGGTCAGCTGGACCTTGTCGGCGTTGATGATGATCACGTTGTCGCCCATATCCATATGCGGTGTGAAGGACGGCTTGTGCTTGCCACGCAGACGCGTGGCGACGATCGAGGCAAGACGGCCCAGAACAACGCCCTCGGCGTCGATCAGGATCCATTTCTTGTCGATATCTGCGGGTGTTGCAGAAAAGGTTTTCATGGATGGTTCCCCGTTTGAGGTGAAAGACTGTGCTATCGCATCAGCCCGAATTCGATTGGGGGGTTATACAGCAGCCAAATTGCGGGTCAAGCGGCAGAGATCATGTAATATCTATATATATCAATGGTTTAAAAATAAGGTATTATCTTACCCCAATGACTTCATGACTTGTTCAGTCGCAACCATTGCATCGTATCAGAAGGCTCTGCGATATGCGACGCGTACGGCTACACCTAACGTCAAATCCAGATCACGGGATGTAGACCTTTCCCAAGCAGTTCGTTTAAATGCGGGCGCGATGCTTAGGACGCTGGAGGACTGGCCGTGGTTGCGGGTGCATCTGGCATGGAGCGGAGCATTTCGCCAATGACGCTATATGCAATTCCTACAATCCCAATTGCTTCTTCAGTGCTCAAGATGACTTCTGGGTGAGCCAGCGGGTTTCGATGAAGATCCTTAACCTGTTTCAATGCCTCCCAAACTTTTGCGTCCCCATGCTGACCTTTCCGTAGGCCCTCTGCGTACATTCCTATCGTCTTGGATTGCGGGTGAGCTTTGCCATCGGCTACTTGATCCCAATATGCGCGCAAAACGGCTTCTAGAACTCGGAAGATATGAAATCCGCTCGCAGTTGGAAGTTCGTAAGCAAGCGCCTTAGCGGCTTGCTTCATATCGGCTAAAGTACCCGGAACTTTTTCCGCAGTGTCTGCTGGGAACATTGACTCACCCTGCTCAGTCAAAAACCCTACATCGAAACCGCCTTTTGGTAGAACAAGAAAGCTTGGGAGGGTTCCTAGTTCGGACGTGAGTATTTGCTGAAATGTCTGCGCTTCAGAACGAATTGCCGCAATGCGCCAGGCCTCAATTTCTGTTTCCCAGTTCTCGTTCAAATCGTCAGTTAACGACTGTAGGCGCTGTGCTAGCTCATGAGCTTTTTGCGACGAAACCCGCAAGTATGATCTGTAAATACTGTCTACATACAGTTGATCCAACGCAGTCTTCGCCATAGCCAAATGAATGTATAGGTCAGTCTTGTCCATGCTGTCATTGACGCTCTGAAGCTGGTCAAACTTCGCTGTTGCATCAATAATCCATGGCATTGCAATTCGTATCATCAATGGCCTTCGGTGTTGGAGCGCTTCCTAGATCAGAAGTTACTTCTTTGCCGGGCTTTCTGGAAGTGTCACCGCGCTATAACTCAAACGCTGAGCTGCTCCGGCGGGCTGTCGAGCAGGTCGCGCAGGCGCATCATCGCGGCCTCAAAGCTTTTCAGGGACACACCCGCATTGACCGCCATACGCACCGCATGCGGGGCGCGGGCGTCGCGGCAGACGAATTCCTCGGCCGTCCGTATCTGGATGCCCTCTGCTTCTGCGGCCTGACAGAAGGCCCCTGCCCGCCACCCCATCGGCAGCCGCAGCCAGAGGAACGGGACATCTGGCCGCCAGACCAGATCATAAGCACCAAGCACATTCACGGCACTTTGCACATAGGTATTGAACGCCTTGCGCGTCTGCTCGGTCAGCGCGTCGATCTGCGGGTGGGTCAGCAAGCCAGCGCAGAGATCCGTCAGCGGCGTGGCCAGCCCGAAAAAACTGTGCTCCGCCGTGCGGCGCAGGACCGAGGATTTGCCTTCGGGGGCGATCGCGAAACCGAACCGCAAGGACGGCGTGATGGTCTTGGCGATGGAGGACACATACCACCCCCGTCCCGGCGCCAGCATCCGGTAGGAGGGGGCCCGGTTCACGCCCATGCGGTAGCAATCGTCTTCCACAATCTGAAAGTCATGTTTCCGGGCGATTTTCGCAATCTCTTCGCGCCGCGCCACGGGGGTGAACCCGCCCGTGGGATTATGTACCTCTGGTGAGGTGCAGAATACCTGCGCATCATGGGCGCGGGCAGCAGCTTCCAGCGCCTCGGGGATCACGCCGTCCTCATCCATGGCCACCGGTACCACATCGGCGCGCAGCAGTTCTGCGGCCCGTCGAAATCCGGGATAGGCGAGTTCCTCGATCAGCACGGTCGGGCGGCGCCCTTCCAGGATGGATTGAAAAATCAGCATGATCCCGTTTTGCCCGCCGTGGGACAGGACGACATCCTTTTCGCGCAGCGGCCCCAGCGGTGTGCCCTTGAGCCAGTGCACCACCGCTTCGCGCGCCGCGCGGGCACTGGTGCGGCTGGGATAATGCATGACCCCCGAGGGCGGATCCTGCGCCACCTGCGCCATCAGCTGCCGGATCACCTTGTCCTGCCCGACGCAGGGCAGATGCGGCGAGAACAGGCTGACATTGTGCTGGTCGCCATCTGCCTCTGCAGTATGCGATATGACGTCGATTTCGATGGGCGCATCCGAGACTTGCATGGTGCGCGGCGGCGCGACGAAGGTGCCACGCCCAACCTCTGCGGTCAGAGTGCCCTCGTCCGTCAGGATCGTGTAGGCGCGGGCCACGGTGCCGGGGGTGATGCTCAGCTTCCAGGCCAGATCGCGCACCGGCGGCAGCTTGTCACCGGGTTTCAGATCGCCGACCCCTATCCCCTGTCGGATACTGTTTACAACCGATTGATACTTTGGGCCCTGCCCGTCGATCAGCATTGGTTGCCAAATTGTACCCATTACAATGTTTTCCTAGCGCGTTTGTATCAGTTATCGTATCAATATTGCATAGCTATACCGCTATATTGTGTCAATACAATTTAGGAGATTTCCCATGGCACACGCACAGACACCATCGCCCCGGACCCTGGCCTTTCTCAATGAGGTCAAGGAGATGCCAACACTGGCCATCATCGCGATTGAGTTTGCTGTCTGCGTGACGAAATGGGCCACACGCTATCGTACCAGACGCGCGCTGAAACAGTTGACGGTCTGGCAGCTGGACGATGTGGGACTGACACCAAGGCAGGCTCGTGATGAGGCAGCCAAGGTGTTCTGGCGCGCGTAACCTCCCCGGTACGCGACCAGACCTCTTCCTTAAGGCCGGGTTTTATCCCGGCCTTTTTTTATGGTGCCTCGGGGACCTCGATGCATTCAATGCTGGTCAGCTCCGGCTCACCGCCGCGTGCGCCGCTGCCCGCCGCGATCCAGAGCTTGCGATCATGCACACAGCAGTTTGTCCCGTGCCGCGCGCGGTTGAGGCTCGGACCCATGCGCCATGTGCCTTTGGCCGCATCGAATATCTGCATCTCCACAAAGGCCTCCATGCGCCCGGCCTCGCCCCCCACATAGTGGATTTTGCCGTCGATCACCCCGGTGCCGCCGGCCGCGGTTTCAATGGGCAAGGGTTCATCATGGACGGACCATGTGCCGGTCGTGAAATCATAGACATCCACATCGCCGATCGTGGCAAAGAACAGCGCATCATAGTCCTGCCCGTTGTGGCGCCCGGTCTCCCGCCCACCAAAGAAGTACAATTTATCCCCCACGATGGCGCAGGGCGCGTGGTCGCGCTTGTTCGGCGCATCGGGCAGCACCTGCCACTCGCCCGTCTCCGGGTTGATCCGGTCGAACCAGGCCTGGGTGCCGGAGTGATGCCCGTCGATGATCCCGCCGACCACATAAATCCAGCCGTCCGCGTGCAGCGCACAGCCCGCCGCCCCGCGCCGCCGCGCGTGCGGGATGCGCGGCCCCTCTTTCCAGGTGTCGCTATCGGGCTGATAGATATAGACCGTCTCCAGCGGCGTTTCGCGCGGGAACTCCCCCGTCATCGTGCCCAGCAGCCAGATTTCGCGCCCGACGATGACCGGTTGAAAGTGGTGGATTTCCATCGGTGGCGGGGACGCGGATGTCCAGGTGTTGGTCTTGGGATCAAAGATGTCGACCGGCTGAATGCGCCGCCCGCCAAAAAGGTAGAATTTGCCGTCCAGGGCCGCAAACCCGTTTTCATGCCGACAATGCGGCGTGCCCGTACAGTCCAGCGTGATCCAGTCCGACATGGTTCCCCCGTTTTCAGGCCAGAGATGACCAGATTGGCACCGGTTGAACAAGACCCTGTTACGCGGGCGCTTTTGCCGGTGGAATGGCGTAGGTGAGGCTCGCCCGGGCAACGGGCGCGTCGACGCCTTCGGAATAGATCAACACATCGCTGACCGACAACTGCCTGCCAAGCTTCAGCAACCGCACTTTGCCGATCAGGTCGACCCCCGCCGCCGGTTTGCGCATGAAGTCGATCGTGCAATTGGTCGTCACCGCCAGCGCCTGTGGGCCGATCCGCGCCAGCGTGATGAGATAGGCCCCGACGTCTGCCAGTGCGAACATCGTCGGGCCCGAAACAGTGCCGCCCGGACGCAGATGCTTGTCGCTGACAGTCAGGCGCACGGTCAGCGCCTCGGGCGCCACCTCCTCGACGGTGAAGTCATCGGCCACCTGCTCAAACACCTGATCGAGAAAGCTATTCAACGCGGCCGCGTCCATTTTGATGTCCATGCACATGCTCCCCTTGCCCCGAGGGCAGGTTGAGCGAATTCAATCCGCAGGGCAAGCCAGCCTGGCGCGTGCGAACATTTGACGCCACGTCGCGCCATTGTTTCCAATTCGGCGCAGCAGAGTTTCGACCGGCGGCCCTTATAATTCGGGCGGCAAGGTGGCAATTAAAGGGCAAGGCGGAAACGTCTTGATGTTTTCGGGTCGCCGTGGGCGGAAGGTTCCTCCACACCAGTCTCTCGCTGGTGCACCATTCCCGTCGCGGCGCCCCCGAAACCCCCTTCCCGGATTGATGTTCAGACAGGTATCCCCCGCCGTTGCGGTTG
Organism: Roseobacter sp. MH60115; assembly: GCF_015644665.1. Lineage (GTDB taxonomy): Bacteria > Pseudomonadota > Alphaproteobacteria > Rhodobacterales > Rhodobacteraceae > Roseobacter. Next base: position 140,348 of record NZ_JADOBQ010000006.1, on the reverse strand, counting down.
CGCCGGATCGGGGCCTGCCTTACATGGCGGACATGACAGAAGAATTGCATATCGTCGGTGGCGGCATGGCCGGATCGGAAGCAGCCTGGCAGGCGGCGCATATGGGTGTGCAGGTCGTCTTGCATGAAATGCGCCCCAAGGTCGGCACATTCGCGCATCAGACCGGCCTTCTGGGCGAGATGGTCTGCTCCAACTCCTTTCGCTCCGACGACAATGAACAAAACGCCGTTGGGCTCTTGCATTGGGAAATGCGCGCTGCGGGCGGGTTGATCATGCAGATGGCCGACAAACACCGCCTGCCCGCAGGTGGCGCGCTGGCCGTGGACCGGGATCCCTTTGCGCAATCTGTCACCGATGCGCTGGTCGCGCACTCGAATGTGCGTGTCGAATATGGCGAGATCACCGAGCTGCCCAGCGACGGCCAATGGATCATCGCCACCGGCCCGCTGACCTCCAGCGCGCTGGGACAGGCCATCGCAGCAGAAACCGGGGCCGAGGCGCTGGCCTTCTTCGATGCCATCGCCCCGATTGTCTATTTCGACAGCATCGACATGTCGCGCGCCTGGATGCAGTCGCGCTATGACAAGGGCGAGACGGAGGAAGAGCGCACCGCCTATCTCAATTGCCCGATGGACCGCGACCAGTACGAAGGGTTCATCGATGCGCTGATGGCCGCCGACAAGACCGAGTTCCACGAAGGCGAAACAGCCGGGTATTTCGACGGGTGCCTGCCCATCGAGGTGATGGCGGAGCGCGGGCGCGAGACCCTGCGCTTTGGCCCGATGAAGCCCGTTGGCCTGACCAACCCGCATCAGCCGGACGTGAAACCCTATGCGGTGGTGCAGCTGCGCCGCGACAATAAGCTCGGCACGCTTTATAATATCGTTGGCTTTCAGACCAAGATGAAATACGGCGCACAAACGGATGTTTTCAAACGTATTCCGGGCCTGGAGAATGCGAGCTTTGCCCGGCTGGGCGGTATCCACCGCAATACCTTCCTGAATTCCCCAACGTTGCTCGACGGGCAGATGCGGCTGCGCTCGCGTCCGAACATTCGCTTTGCCGGGCAGATCACCGGGGTCGAAGGTTATGTGGAATCCGCTGCCATGGGCTTGTTGGCGGGGCGTCTGGCGGCCAGTGCCATTTTGGGCGGCCCGATGGAGACGCCACCCCCCAGCACGGCGACCGGCGCGCTGATCACACATATCAGCGGCGGGGCCGAGGCCAAGACCTTCCAGCCGATGAATGTGAACTTTGGCCTCTTCCCCCCGGTTGAGGGCCTCAAGGGCGGCAGACGTGGCCGCAAGGACCGCTACAAGGCCTATACGGACCGGGCCAAGGCGGCTTGGCATAAGTGGCTTGGCACCGGCGCACTGGACGCCGCCTAGCCAAGCCGGTTACCCTTGGGCCATGACACAAAAATTTCTGGACAAGGTCTACGACGCCCGCGACGCGGATGAAACACGCACTCTCTACGATGACTGGTCGGCCAGCTACGACGCCGAAGTGAGCAGTCAGGGCTATGCGACGCCCGGCAGATGCGCCGATGCTCTGGCGCGATTCATGAAGGATCAGACCCTGCCGGTGCTGGATTTCGGCTGTGGTACCGGGCTTTCGGGGCTGGCGCTGAAGCTTGCCGGGTTTGCCACCATCGACGGAGTGGATCTGTCCGAAGAGATGTTGGCCAAGGCCCGCGCCAAAAGGCTCTACCGCACCCTCACGGTGATCGAGGCGGATGCGCCGCTCCCCGTCACGCCGGGCGATTATGCCGCGATTGCCGCCATCGGTGTGATCGGCGCTGGGGCGGCCCCCATTTCGGTGTTTGACGACCTGATGAAAGCCCTGGCACCGGGGGGTTTTCTGGTCCTGTCGCTGAATGATCACGCTCTGCAGGACCGCACAAACGAAGCCCGTCTCTGCGAGTGGATCGACTGCGGTGCCGCCCGTTTGCTGTTTCGCGAAAGCGGCCCGCATTTACCCGGTATCAACTTGAACTCCAACGTCTACGTGCTTGAGAAAAATTGACAATCCGCACCCGGTTTGCCCCATCCCCGACGGGGCCTCTGCATCTTGGTCATGCCTTCTCGGCGCTTGTTGCCTACGACATGGCCCATGCGGCAGAGGGTGAATTCCTGCTGCGGATCGAGGATATCGATACATCACGCGCCCGGCCCGCATGGGAGGCGCAGATCTATGAGGATCTGCAGTGGCTCGGCCTCGACTGGCCGAGGCCCGTGTTGCGACAGTCGGAGAACATGGCCGCCTATGAAAGCGCCCTGGACCGGTTGTGGCAAGCGGGCCTGCTCTACCCCTGCAGCTGCAACCGCCGGGATATTCTGGAGGCGATGTCCGCCCCGCAGGAAGGTGCGACCCTGCCCATGGGCCCCGATGGCTTAATCTACCCCGGCACCTGCCGGGATACCCCCCGCGCCCCCGGCACAGACCGTCCCCGGGACAGCGCGCTGCGGCTTGATATGCGCCGCGCCGTGGCGCAGCGCCTCTTTGCCTATACCGAAACCGGTGCGGGGCCCGGGGGTGAAACCGGCCTGATCACCGTGACGCCCGATCAATTGATACAGCACGTCGGAGACGTGGTTTTGTCCCGACGTGATATGGGCACTTCTTACCATCTGTCGGTCGTGATGGACGACGCGGCGCAGGGCATCACCCATGTCACGCGCGGCGCTGATCTCTTTGAGGCGACGGCGATCCACGTGGTCCTGCAGGATCTCCTGGACCTGCCGACACCGCTTTACCATCACCACCGGCTGATCCGGGATGAGGCTGGCAAGAGGCTGGCCAAGCGCGATGATGCCCGTGCGCTGGCCACCTACCGCGATCAGGATCTGCAGCCCGCTGACATTCGTAGCATGCTGGGCCTGCCCTCGACGGCAGGCTCACAGGGGCTTTGACAGTTCCACCTCACCAGCTTCGGACACGCCCGTATAAAAACAGCTGCGCCGACCTGTGTGGCAGGCCGCGCCCACCTGCTGGACCTGCATTAATAGACAATCGCGGTCGCAGTCCACGCGCATGTCCACCAGCGTCTGGTGATGTCCGCTGGTCTCGCCCTTGATCCAGAAAGCCTGCCGCGACCGGCTCCAATAGGTGACCTTGCCTGTCGCAAGCGTCTGCATCACGCTCTCGCGGTTCATCCAGGCCATCATCAGCACCTCGCCATTGTCGGCATCCTGCGCAATTGCGGGGATCAGACCAGCTTCGTTATAGCGCAGGCTGTCGGGGTCGAAGGGAACGGGATCGTGAGACATGCGAAAAACCTTTTTGCATCTGCTGCGTCAGGACTTATGTATGAAAGTCGAAAACAACGGAAGGCCGTCTGGGTCCCATGTCTGGCGAAAACGATCTGATCAAACTCTATTCCGGCCGTATTCTGGCCCTTGCGGCAGATATCCCGCATCTGGGACAGCTTGATGCGCCGATGGCGCGGGTCAAGAAACGCTCGCCCCTCTGCGGTTCTGCCGTCACGGTCGATCTGAATGTCGAGAACGGACAGGTCAGCGCCTATGCGCAGGATGTGAAGGCCTGTGCGCTGGGGCAAGCGGCGGCTGCCGTCACGGGCGGTGCGATCATTGGCCGGACCCTGCCGGAGCTTGAAGCGGCGCGTGACGAACTGCGGTCCATGCTGAAAGACGCAGGCCCGGTGCCTGTCGCCCCCTTTGACGGGTTCGAGGTGTTGGAGCCCGCGCGGGACTACAAGAACCGTCATGCCTCTATTCTGCTGAGCATTGAGGCGGCCTGCGAGGCAATGACACAGGCGCTTCAGGCCGACTGCGCCTGAGATCAGGACCTGTATTAGCAATTTTTAAGTAAATTCGTGACAGTAAGTTCCGCAGGCAAATCTGCGGGGCAGCATGAACATCCAACCTCAGTTTGACGACAACAGACATGCGGATCGGTTGACGCAGGCCGCGGCAGCGCTTGGATATGAAATCGTCGACATTGCCGGGTTTCTCGATCTGGTGGAGGAACACGCAAGGGCGCAGCGCCGCGGGTTGAGCGTGCTGGATGAGCGTGCCAGCGAAATGGGCAAAGCCAATTCCGATGTGCGCGACGCGGTGCAGACCATGGCGCAGAACACCGATGAGACCGCCCGCGATGTGAAATCTTCCGCCGAACTGGTCCGGACAACGGGGGAAAAGACCCGCAGTGTTGCCGGATGGGTACAGGATCTGTCCCAGAAAACCGAAGCGGTCGGCGACACGCTCTCAGCGGTGAAAACCAACAATCAGCAGATTGCCGGCATTGCGACGCAGGTGAACACGCTGGCGATCAACGCCAAGATCGAAGCGGCCCGCGCCGGTGACGCGGGGCGGGGCTTTGCCGTGGTGGCCGATGCCATCAACGAGTTGTCCCAGAAAACCCGCGATGCAGCGGTCGAGATTTCCAACAACATCGAATCCCTGGCGGACTGGATTTTGGAGCTTGGCAAGGAAGCGAGCGGGATTGCGACACAGGCCGCTGACGTGCTGGAAAATGCTGGTGGCACGGACACGGCGCTCAGCCGGATGGAGACCTCGATCACGTCGGCCAACCAACAGGCGCAGCGGATCGCCGAGCAGGCAGAGCGCATGCATTCCGCCATGTCTGATTTCGAGCCTGCCCTGAAGGAGATCGACACCGCCGTGCAGTCAACCTCTTCCGGTATCGAGAAGACCCATGAACGGGTGTTGCGCCTGATCGACACCTCGGAGACGATTGTTCAATCGACTGCCCTGTTGGGCGGCAATTCCGTGGACACGCCTTTCATTCAACGGGCGCAGAGCCTTGCGCGCGAGTTGGGTGACCGCCTGGAGGACGCCGTGGAGAGCGGGACCACCACGATGTCGCGTCTGTTTGACCGCAACTATCGCCCGATCCCGGGATCCGATCCGGAGCAGGTCATCAATGAGTGTACCGAAGTGATGGACCGTATCCTGCCGCCCTTGCAGGAACCGGTTCTGGAGATGGACAGCAAGGTTGTTTTCTGTGCAGCCGTCGACACAAACGGGTATCTGCCGACACACAACCGCAAATTCTCCCATCCGCCCAGCGACGATCCGGTGTGGAACATGGCCCATTGCCGCAATCGCCGCATTTTCGACGATCGGGTCGGGCTGAAGGCGGGGCGCAACACCGAGCCGTTCCTGCTGCAGGTTTATCGCCGGGACATGGGCGGCGGTGAGTTCAAGATGATGAAGGACCTGTCCGCGCCTATTTTTGTGCAGGGCAGGCACTGGGGTGGGTTGCGGCTGGCCTACACTTTCTGACGTCCCTGCGAAAAAAAACGCCGCACGTCCCGAGCAGGACGGCGGCGTCAGGTTAAGCGTCTCTCGCGGGGGAGTCCTGTACATGCGGCAGGGGGAAGCCCTGATGAGACGTGGAACAGGCAGTGTTCGTCTCAAGCACCGGATTGGGAAAAGTGCTGGCACATACAAGGCGCGAGATCGCAGGCAGAAATCAGGTAAGAGACGGCAGGTGTAACCCCACCACAAGCATCACGATGAGTGCCGTTGCCCCTGCTGCATCCTGAAGCAACGTCGCGTGAGACCGCGATGCGATGTCTTTGATCTGTAGCAGTATGGACATGACAACCCTCCGTTCTGTTTCCTCTTTGTTCTCATAATTTTAATCAACTGTAAAGAACTTAATGAGAACATTCGCGAACAAAATGCGACGGTGCGCCTAACCAACTGAAATCAAACGGATCGCTTCTTCCTGCCGCATCAGCCAAAGCAGCAGGCGCGCGGCCTTCCCCCGGCCGCTCTCCAGCTTGGGATCATCAGAGAGCAGACGCCGTGCATCCGTCTGCGCGATGGCCATCAACCCGGCCTGCCGTTCCAGATCAGCCACGCGAAAGCGCGGCAGCCCCGATTGTGCCGTCCCGATCAGGTCCCCTGCGCCCCGCATCTGCAAGTCGGTCTCGGCAATGACGAAACCGTCTTCGGTCTCGCGCAGCACCTCCAGCCGCTTGCGACCGTTTTCAGACAGCGGCGATTGATAGAGCAGGAGACAGGTGGAGGCCGCCTCCCCGCGCCCCACGCGGCCCCGCATCTGATGCAATTGCGCCAGGCCAAACGTCTCCGCCCGTTCGATGACCATGATCGTCGCATTGGGCACGTTCACGCCGACCTCGATCACGGTCGTCGCCACCAGCACTTTGGTGTCACCGGCAACAAATCGGGCCATGGCCGCGTCTTTCTCCGCAGCCGGCATTTGCCCGTGCACCAAACCGACGACCCCTTCGCCCAAGGCGGCGCGCAGCTGTTTGAACCGGCCTTCAGCAGCCGTGAGATCAACAACTTCGCTTTCTTCCACCAGAGGACAGACCCAATAGCATTGGCGCCCGCCCTCGATCACCGCGCGCAGACGGTCGACCACTTCCTCCATCCGGCCCGTGCTGATCAACGCGGTTTTGATGGGTTTGCGCCCGGGGGGCTTTTCATCAAGTACAGAGACATCCATGTCGCCATATTGGGCCAACGACAGCGACCGCGGGATCGGCGTGGCCGTCATCACCAACACGTCGACCGCCTGCCCCTTGCGTCCAAGCTCCAAACGCTGCCGGACACCAAAGCGGTGCTGTTCGTCCACGACCGCGAGGCGCAGGTCGGCAAAATGAACATCCGCTTGGAACACCGCGTGGGTTCCGACCAGTATCTGGATGTCACTGCGGGCCAGCGCGTCGAGCTTGCGCCGCCGATCCGTGCCCTTGTCGCGACCCGTCAGAACTTCCAGCACAACCCCGGCCTCCTCGGCAAGGGGTTGTAACGATTCAAGATGCTGCCGGGCCAGGATCTCAGTGGGGGCCATCAGGACCGCCTGCCCGCCCGCCTCGACCGCGCGCAGCAACGCCATGAAGGCAACCAGTGTCTTTCCCGCCCCAACATCACCCTGCAGCAATCGGTTCATCCGCGTCTCGGCACCCATGTCAGCGTTGATCTCGACAATCGCCCGCTCCTGTGCGCCCGTCGCCTGATAAGGCAGCGAAGACATTACCCTGGCTTGTAAATGACCGTCACCGTGACTGGCGCGCCCGGGCTTGCGGCGTTCGATCGAGCGCGCGAGCGCTAGGGTCAGCTGATGCGCCAGCAACTCGTCATAGGCCAGCCTCTCCCGCGCGGGCGCCGTCGCTGCCAAATCGTCCAGCCGCGCCGGGCTGTGCGCCGCCCATACTGCCTTGTCAAAGTCCGACCAGCCAACACGCGCCTTCTGGGTCGGATCAATCCATTCCGGCATGTCGGGTACAAGGCTTGCCGCAGCCCGTGTCGCCTTGAACATCAGTTTTTGCGTCACACCGGCGGTCAGTGGATAAACCGGTTCGAAATCAGGGAGTTGCGCAGCATCGGTCTCTGCAACGATGTGATCGGGGTGTACCATCTGGGCGATGCCATCAAACAACTCGACCCGCCCGGAGACCACGCGCCTGCTGCCCTCCGGCAGCGTTTTTTGCCAGTAGTCGCCACGCGCATGAAAGAACACCAGTTGAAAGGAGGTCTCCGCATCCTGCACATGAATCCGGTAGGCCCCGCCTTTTGTTCGCGCCGGTGTGTGCGTCCCGATCTCTACCGCAACTGTCAGGGTGGCAGGCAGCACGGCGTCCTGAATGCTCGACCGCAGATGCCGATCAATGCCCGAATGCGGCAGGGTGAACAGGAGATCGCGCGGCGCGTCGACCCCAAGGGCCGCCATATGAGCAGCGGTTTTGGGCCCGACGCCCTTCAGCGTTTGCACCTCCGCAAACAGGGGGTAGAGACATTCGGGCCGTCTGCTCATGCGTCCGAAATCAAGGTCAGCCAGCCATCTTCGTCCAGCGTTTCAATGCCCAGATCGGCGGCCTTTTTGGCCTTGGACCCCGCCCCCGGCCCGGCAACCAGAATGTCGGTCTTGGCGGAGACGGAGCCCGATACCTTCGCGCCCAACCGCTCGGCCCGGGCCTTGGCCTCCGCGCGTGTCATCTTTTCCAGGGTGCCGGTAAAGACCACGATTTTTCCGGCAACCGGGCTGCCTTGCGTGTCAGGTCGGGCGACCGGCTGCACATCCAACTGCGCGATCAGGCGATCAATCGATGCCCGCTCCGCCGGTTGCGCCAGCGTATGCACAAGTGACCCGGCCATGACCGCGCCGACACCATCGATGTCGATCAGGTCCTGCCAGGCCGCGCCCTCCTGATCCTGCGCGGCGTGCATCGCGGCATCGAACGCATCCCATGTTCCATAGTGCAGCGCGATGAGGTTCGAGGCCGCCTCCCCCACATGCCTGATTCCAAGGGAAAAAATCAAGCGGGATAGGGAGATCTTGCGTTTCTCGTCAATGGCGTCGAAGAGGTTAGCCGCCGACTTTTCTCCCCACCCTTCGCGGTTCTTCAGCTGCTTCACACCGGTGCCGAAGTGCTCTTTCAGAGTGAAGATATCTGCGGGTTCCTTGATCCACTTGTCGCTATAGAATTGCTCGACCTGCTTTGCGCCCAGCCCTTCGATGTCAAAGGCCGCTCTGGAAACAAAGTGCTTGAGCTTTTCCACCGCCTGAGCCGGGCAGATCAATCCGCCTGAACACCGCCGTACCGCATCCCCGGGTTCCCGCAGAGCATCGCTGTTGCATTCCGGGCAACGGGTGGGAAACGCGTAAGGCTGCGCGTCATCGGGCCGCTTGCTCAGATCGACATCGGCGACCTTCGGGATCACATCCCCTGCGCGGTAGACCTGGACCCAGTCACCGACCCGGATATCCTTGCCCCCGCGAATCTCGCCTCCCTTGTTGTCACGCCCTGCGATGTAGTCTTCGTTGTGCAGCGTCGCATTGGAAACGACGACCCCGCCGACAGTCACCGGGTGCAGGCGCGCGACGGGCGAGAGCGCACCGGTGCGTCCCACCTGAATGTCGATGGCCTCCAGCCGGGTCCAGGCCAGTTCAGCCGGGAACTTATGCGCAATCGCCCAGCGGGGTGTCGTGGACCGGAAGCCCAGTCGTTCCTGCAGCGTCAGGTCGTTGACTTTGTACACAACCCCATCGATGTCATATCCAAGTGTCGCGCGCTGCGCCTCGATCACGTCGTAGTGCGCTACAAGTTCCGACGGTCCGGCGCATGTTCGGGTCAATGGGTTTGTTGCAAAGCCCATCTCGGCCAGGCGCTCAATGGCCCCCATTTGAGTTGTGGCCAGGGGTTCGGACAGGGCGCCCCAGGCATAGGCAAAGAAGCGCAGGGGCCGCGCGCGGGTGATACTGGCATCGAGCTGCCGTAGCGACCCGGCAGCGGCATTGCGCGGATTGGCGAAAACCTTGCCGCCTGTCTCGGCCTGACGCGCGTTCAGTGCTTCAAAGTCGGGGTGGGACATATACACCTCCCCCCGGACTTCCAGCAGTTCCGGTGCATCCGCAATCTGCGTCGGGATGTCATTGATCGTGCGCGCATTGGCCGTGACATTTTCACCGACGGAGCCGTCGCCCCTGGTGGCGGCCTGTACCAGTTTTCCGTTCTCGAACCGCAGAGACAAAGACAAACCGTCGATTTTTGGCTCAGCTGTATAGTCCAGCTGTGTCTCTTCCGGGATACCCAGATATCTGCGAACACGCCCGTCGAAGTCGGCAATGTCCTCGGCGTCAAAACCATTGGCAAGCGACAGCATCGCAACGGCGTGCTCTACCTTTGAAAAACCCTCTGAAGGTGCTGTCCCGACCTGATCCGATGGGCTGTCGGTGCGCTTGAGATGGGGAAAACGTGTTTCAATGGCCGCGTTGCGCTGTTTGAGCGCATCGTATTCGGCATCCGAGAGGTCCGGGGCATCCGCACCATGGTAGGCCGTGTTCGCCCGTGCCAGCAGCTCTGACAGTCGCGCCAGCTCCTGCTTTGCGGCGTCTTCGTCCAATGTTTCGATTTCTGCCGGAGACGCCAAGACCTGACCCTTTCCTTGTCGCATATCCGATTAGATATGCGGAGGTCCGGGTCAGGTCCAGTTCATTTCGCGTGGAAGATTTTTTGCGTCTGGTCCGGCGCAAGCCGACTTGGCCGGACCAGGTAAAGCGTGTTCAGGCGCCGACCGCGAGCCGTTGTGGGTCGTCAACCTGGTTGGGCTCCGGGTCCCGCAGCACGTAGCCACGCCCCCAGACGGTTTCGATGTAGTTTTCGCCACCTGTCGCCGTGCTGAGTTTCTTGCGCAGTTTGCAGATGAATACGTCGATGATCTTCAGTTCGGGTTCGTCCATCCCGCCGTAAAGATGGTTCAGGAACATTTCCTTCGTCAGGGTTGTCCCTTTGCGCAGCGACAAAAGCTCCAGCATCTGGTATTCTTTGCCGGTCAAATGCACCGGTTTGTTGTCCGCACTGACGGTCTTAGCATCCAGGTTCACCGAAATCAGGCCAGTGTCGATCACGGATTGGGAATGCCCTTTCGAGCGTCGGATAATCGCATGAATGCGGGCCACCAGTTCTTCCCGGTGGAATGGCTTAGTCAGATAGTCATCCGCCCCGAAACCAAAGCCTTTGATCTTGTTTTCGGTATCATCCGCGCCGGACAGGATCAGGATAGGCGTCTCGATACGGGACAGGCGCAGCTGACGCAGCACCTCATGCCCGTTCATGTCCGGCAGATCGAGGTCAAGGAGAATCAGATCATAATCGTACAGTTTTGCAAGATCGATCCCTTCCTCCCCCAGATCCGTCGCATAGACGTTCAGATTGGCGTGTGTCAGCATCAGTTCGATGCTCTTCGAGGTTGTGGGATCGTCTTCCACTAGCAGTACGCGCATGAGTTTCTCCGCATCGAGTGAACGTTTTCGTCGGAATTAACCGTGAACAAAAAAGGTTAACTACACGTTACCGTCTGCAAGAAAGTTACGCGAACAACTTAGGGTTGTCTATATTTTTGTAGAGCTGTGGCTTTCAAGGCGTCTTCGCCATGCTCTGACACCGCTTTGACCCACTCGTGAAACTCATCTTCGCTGATCTGATAGCGCTTGAGCGCATCGCTTTGCGTGATCAGCCCATAGGCCACGCCACGCACCACCGCAGCCTTGCGCGATGCCACCCAGCGTTTCGTGCGTGCAGGCGGAAGGTCGGCCTGTGTCATGACACTGCCGTCTGCCAATGTCACCGATCGCGGCCCATCCACTTTCTTTAGATACATCACTCATACCCATTCTTACTCTGGTGAACTGATCTTGACGCGAGGGCCTTAAAGACCGATGAAGCGCGCTCTTGAGAGTAATTAGGATTTTCCTATATTTCCTCAGAAGTCCCGGAGAACCCCAATGCCGCTTGATCAAAAGCCCCCTTTGAATTCGCTTGGCTTTGCCAAGGCCCCCGCTGACACGCGGGTGGTTGTGGCGATGTCGGGTGGCGTCGACAGCTCTGTTGTTGCAGCTATGCTGGCCGAAGAGGGCTATGATGTGGTGGGCGTGACCCTGCAGCTTTACGACCATGGTGCGGCGCTGGCCAAGAAAGGCGCCTGCTGTGCCGGACTCGATATTCATGACGCGCGGCGGGTGGCAGAGACCATGGGTTTTCCGCATTACGTGCTGGATTATGAGAACATTTTTAAAGATGCCGTGATTGACGAGTTCGCGGACAGCTATCTCGGCGGGGCTACACCGGTGCCCTGCATCCGCTGTAACGAGCGGGTGAAGTTCAAGGATCTGCTGGAAACGGCCAAGGATCTGGAGGCCGATTGCATGGCCACCGGCCACTACATTCAGCGTAAGACAGGCGCGCAAGGGGCGGAGTTGCATGCTGCAGCAGACAGCGCCCGCGATCAGAGCTATTTCCTGTTCTCCACCACACCGGAGCAACTGGAATTTCTGCGCTTCCCGCTGGGTCATCTGGCCTCAAAAGGCGACACCCGTGCATTGGCGGCAAAATATGGGCTGAGCGTGGCAGATAAACCGGACAGCCAGGACATCTGTTTCGTACCGAATGGTGATTACGCCTCGGTCATCCGCAAGCTGCGGCCAGAAGCGGCGGATCCCGGTGACATCGTGCATGCGGACGGGCGCGCGCTGGGTCGGCACGACGGCGTCATCAACTATACCATCGGCCAACGGCGCGGTCTGGGGATCGGCGGGCTCGCAGAACCGCTCTATGTGGTCAAACTGGACGCGGATACAAAAACCGTGGTGGTTGGACCGAAAGACATGCTTGCGACCCGAACAGTCCCGGTCCGCGAGATCAACTGGCTGGGCGATGCCCCCTTCGAGAGCCGTGCGGAGTGGCACGTCGCCGTCAAGGTACGCTCCACCCGTCCACCGACCGAGGCGATCATCCACCCTGTCAGCGCAACACAAGCAACCGTTGAACTGGTGACGCCCGAAGAAGGCGTCTCTCCCGGACAGGCCTGCGTCTTTTACGACCCCGAGAGCAGCCGTATCTATGGCGGTGGCTGGATCCACAAAGGCTGACATCGCGACAGGGTCTGCCAGCCCATCAAGCGCCAGACTGTTTGACCCGTCAGGGTCAAATGCATGATGTCAGGCGTCAGCCTGTCCTTTTGGTAAAACCGCCCCCATGCGCGCGAGAACGGCGCGGGCGGCGCGCAGGCCGGGGTCTTCGCCGCCTTCACCCAACCGCTGCATGGTCACCTCCATGGCTGCCTGCTGCGCCGCCGGGTCATCCATCTGCTGAACCAGTGCGGCGCCGATCGCTTCCGGTTGACAGGCAGGCCCCAGATACTCCGGCACCACACGGGTGTCAGAGACCAGGTTGACCAGCGTGACCGTATCGATCAGCGCCATGGCCCGGATCATCCGAAAGGTCAGCCAGTTCATCTTGTAGGCAATCACCATGGGCGTGCGCGCCGCTGCCAGTTCCAGCGACACCGTGCCCGAGGCCGCAAGCGCCACATCCGCCGCGCGGAAGGCCGCGCGCTTCAACGCCCCGGCGGCTTCAAGGCTCATCCCGCGCGGGTCCAGTACGATGGGTGCCCCGGGCCAATCGGCAACCTCCTCACGCACCAGATCCGCCACCGGGGCTGCCGCTGGCACAACGACTTTCAGATCCGGGTGCCGCGCGCGCAGGGGCGCGATGGACTGACCAAAGACCGATGCCAGCCGCGAGACCTCGCCGCGCCGCGACCCGGGCAGAACCAACAGCAACGGCGCGTCCCCTACCCTTTGGTCCGTGCGAAAGGCCTGTGCGTCCTCAGAGGTTGCCTGCGGCTCCGCCACGACCGGGTGGCCCACAAAATCGCAGACCATGCCATCCACGCTCATCAGGGGCGGCTCAAAGGGGAACAGGGCCAGGACATGATCAATGCACTGCGCCATCTTCTGCGCCCGCCCCGCCCGCCAGGCCCAGACCGTTGGAGCCACGTAATGCACGGTGCGCACGGTGCTCGCGGCCTTGACCCGCCGTGCCACCCGCAGGGAAAAATCCGGGCTGTCGATGGTGATCAGAACGTCCGGCGCCGTCTCCATCACGGCCGCTGCCGTCTCGTTGATCCGGGCCATCAGAGCGCGATACTTGGGCAGGATTTCCGCAATCCCCATGACGCTCAGCTCTTCCATCGGGAAGCGGCTGACCAGCCCCTGGGCCTGCATATCCGCGCCGCCAATGCCATCGAACTGCACGTCCGGGCGCAGGGCTTTCAAGCCCGCCATCAACGCCCCTCCCAGCTTGTCGCCCGAGGGTTCCCCCGCGATGATAAAGATGCGCATCAGCCCGGCGCGCGGGCCCAAAGCACCAGCCCCGCCGCATCTGCAGCGGCCACGGTGGCCTCGCGCTCCAGCATCAGCACACCGCCCGCTTCGACAACCACGCCGGCGAGGCCAGCCTCCGCCAACACGCCGATGGTCTCCGGGCCAATGGTGGGCAAATCAAAACGCCGGTCCTGTCCCTCTTTGGGCCCCTTGATCAGGATCGCCCGCGCCTGGGCCGCCCCGCCCGGCAGGGTTTTCAGCATATGATCGGTGCCGCCCAGGGTTTCGATGCCCCAGACCTGCCCCTTGCCCACGACACATCCCTGCCCCACGTCCAGCGGTGCCAGCGCGGCGAGCACCTCGCTGCCCCGCGCCATGTCGGATGTCATCTGGTCATCCGGCTGCGCCACGCTCAGCACGCCTTCGGGCACCAGAAGATCCGGTGACAATTCATGGGCGGCGCGCACCTTGAACCCGCGCTCCTCGAAAATGCCGATCACGCCGCGCAAGGCACCGTCGTCCCCCGCCGCGATGGCCTTCATGATTACCGGCACCAGCGGCAGGGTCGCCGCATCAAGCGCGCCGGGGTCAATGGGGGGCCGTTCGATCCCGCCGCAAAAGCACACCTCACGCACGCCGCGCGCCTCCAGGTCCGCCAGCAGCGTGCCCAGATGCTCAAGGCGAAAGAGGATATCGGGTGCCACACCCTCGGGTTCGAACCCTTGCAGAACGCACATCAATGGTCGTTCCGGCAAAGCCTCGGCAATACGTGCGGGCAGGTTCCCGCGTCCTGACACAAGCGCCAGCATCAGCGCGGCGTCAGGAAATGGCGGTCACTGTCGGCGAGGATGAACTCAACGATCTCGCGCACGTAATCGCTGGTTGTTTCATCCGCCAGACGGCGTGCCCGGTCATGGAACGTGCCCTCGCCCTGCGCCAGCATCTGGAACGCGGCCCGGAGTGCGGTGATATCGCTGCGTGCCACCCCGCGCCGTTTCAGGCCCACAAGGTTCAGCCCGTCCAGCTCGCCGCGGGGGGCCTGCACCAACCCGTAGGGGATCACATCATTGGTCACCATGGTCACGGCCCCGATGATCGCGCCACGCCCGATGCGCACGAACTGATGCACGCCAGAGAGACCGCCCACGATCACGTCATCCTCGAGGATGCAATGCCCGGCGATGGCCACGGAATTCACGATGATACAGCGATTGCCGATGATCGCGTCATGGGCAATATGGCAGCCCGCCATGAACAGCCCGTCATCGCCGATGCGGGTCACCCCGCCGCCGCCCTCGGTGCCGGAATTCATGGTCACATGCTCGCGGATGCGGTTGCGTTTGCCGATGATCAGCTGGCTGGCTTCGCCTTTGAATTTCAGGTCCTGCGGGATCTCGCCAATCACCGAAAACGGGAAAATCACCGTCTCTTCCCCGACGTCCGTGCGCCCGGTGACAACCACATGGCTCTTCAGTTCCACACCCGCAGCCAGGCGCACCTGCGCGCCCACGCAACAGAACGGCCCGACCCACGCCCCCGGATCGATCTGCGCGCCGTCTTCGATCACCGCGCTGGGGTGAATATTGCTCATCTGCGGCTACCCCAGATCCATCATCGCGGTGAATTCGCATTCCGCGGCCATCTCGCCATCCACCGACGCCACACCGCCAAAGCGCCAGACCTTGCCGCCGGGCTTGCCGCGCAGGGTCTGCAGTTGCATCTCCAGAACATCGCCGGGGCCCACCTTGCGGCGGAACTTGGCCTTGTCGATGGCCATGAAATAGACCTTCATGTTCTTGTCGGCCATGCCAAGCGTCACGCCGACCATCACCGCCGCCGTCTGGGCCATCGCCTCGATGATCGTCACGCCGGGCATGATCGGCAGACCGGGGAAATGCCCCTGAAAATGCGGCTCGTTCATGGTGACATTCTTGATGCCCTTGGCCGACGCAGTGCCGTCGATATCGACCACCTTGTCGACCAGAAGAAAGGGATAGCGATGCGGGATAATGCGTTGGATGAGCTGAATATCGGCGCTGTTCACGGGACCGGCTTCGGCGCTTGTCATGTTAGGTGTCCTTTTGTCCTCAAGGGCTTGACCCCTTGCCTAGCAATTCAGCCGCACCGGAGCAAGCGCGGCGGCACGGCACCGAATTGTTTCCTGCCGCAGCGTCACCCCCACCCCGTCGGCAGAACGCCCCGAAGCGGCGCGCTGTCAGCGGTGCGATTACTCGGGCACGCCCTCGCCATTCCCCAGAACGGCGTTCAGGCGCTCGATCGCGGCGCGGGTCACATCAACGGCGTTGGAGCTGAGAAAGACAGATCGCTTGTCCAGGATCACCGCGGCCCCCGCCTCCCGCATCAGGCGCTCCAGCACAGGCGCCGCAGCGGTCAGAAAGACGCCCCGCCGCTCTTCAAAAGCAAGGTTGAGCTCGCGGGTCTTGGCGTCCTGCGTGCGCCGGGTCGTCTGTACCTTCTCGTCGAAGGCATCGGCAAGTTCCCGAAAGGCGGCCGGTTCCATCGCGGCCCGTTGCGCGGTGAGGTCGCGTTCCTCTTCTTCAAGGGCCTCTTCGATGCGCCGGTTCTCTGCGGCAAGCTCGGCGCCACGGGCCTCGAATTCAGCGACCATGCGCTGGCCAAAATCGCTTTCCGTAAAGAGACGATCCGCATCTATGGTCAGGATCGGGCTCTGCACCGGCCCGATCCGCTGCGCCTGCGCAGGTCCCGCAAGAGCAGCGGCCAGCCAGACAGTTGTGAAAACTGCCAGAATGCCCGCCAGCCGCGTCACCGATCTAGAACGACGTGCTGAGCGTCAATTCGAAGGTCTGGTCGCGGTCGAACTCTTCCTTGCGGATCGCATCAGTGAAGTTGAACCGCAGCGGACCGACAGGCGTGTTCCACAGGATGGCAAAACCGATCACGTGGCGGAAGGATCCCCCCTCGCCGACGATGGTGCCGCCCGCTGTATTCACGTCGCTGAGATCCCAGAAGTTACCAACATCATAGAAGACACCGCCGGTGATGCCGTATTCTTCCGGCAGGCCAAGGGGGAATTCGGCCTCAAAGCGCGCGGCCACATAGAGGTTACCGCCCAGAGGATCTTCACCGCTGACCGACAGATCACGCGGACCGATACCGCCGGGTTCAAACCCACGGATGATATTGGTGTTGTTGAGGAACCGGTCCACCGCGCGGTTGGTGCCACCGCTCCACGACAGGGCGCCGCCTTCCAGCGAGGCGCGCAGCGTCACCTCTTCGTTCAACACCTTGGTCTCGCCAATCGCCCGGGCCACGGTCTTGATGTACTGCGCATCGCCCCCCAGCCCCGCGAAATCCTGCGAGAATTGCAGCAGGTAGCCGGAGTTCGGATCGAGGCCCCCGATGCGCGTGTCATAGGTGAGCTGGTAGCCAATCGCACTGCTGGACTGCTCACCAACCGCGATCTCGTTGCCGATGACCACGCCGTTTACCGGCGTTTCGCGCGCCGTCATCTCGGATTGTTCCGCCGTGTAGCGCAATTGCAGAGTTGAATTCTCACCCACCGGGAATGTCAGAGATGGCTGGAAGATGAACCGGTCGGTGTCATAGGTGGTAAAGGAACTGTCCGTCTCGGCGATGTCAAAGCGCAGGCCAAAGGTCAGGTCCCGCCCCAGAAAGGCCGGTTCTTCGAAGGTGATGCCATAGCGGCGCGATTCCTCGGCAGTTGCAACGCTCAGGCTGAGCCGCTGCCCCCGTCCAAGGAAGTTCTGTTCCGCAAAGCGGATCGCAAAGCCAAGACCGTCGTTGTTGGAGAAAGACGCACCGAAGCTGAAGGAACCGGTTGGTGCCTCCACCACGTCCACGTCCACAACCACCTGGTCTGGCGTGGAACCTTCACGCGCATTCACTTCCGCCGTCTCGAAGTAGCCAAGCGCCCGAATACGCTCCGCCGCCTCACGAATTTCGCGCGGATTGAAAGGATCGCCCTCGACGCTGTTGAACTGGCGGCGCACCACCTGATCGAGGGTTGTGGTGTTTCCTTCGACATCAATGCGTTCCACAAAGACGCGCGGGCCGCGAGTCAGGACATATTCGATGTCCAGTTCCAGATTGCGATCATCCCGCGTTACGCGCGGCTCGACCCGCAGGAAGTCAACGCCGTCCCGCAACGCCTGCCGCTCCATACGGGCAATGTCGTTTTCCAGCAAGGTCGGCGAATAGACCACTCCGGGCTTGATCTTGACGATATCGCGGTAAACCTCTGAATCAGCGCCGGGCACGTTGCTGGTGACGTTGATTTCGCCAAACCGGAACCGCTGACCTTCCTGCACATTGAAGACGAGGAAATAGCCATCGCGTTCTTCGGTCAGTTCCGCATTCACGGAATTCACGCGGAAATCGATGTACCCGCGCGACAGGTAGAAATCCCGCAACAGCTGTCTGTCGAACTCGATACGGTCCTCGACCAGCAGATCGGAGCGGACGACCGCGCGGAAGAACCCGGCCTGCTTGGTTTCAAGCACACGGCGCAAGCGGCGGTCGGAATATTCGCGGTTGCCGATGAAGCTCAGGCGTTCGATTTCGATGTTGTCGCCTTCGAAAATCTCGAACACCAGATCGACCCGGTTGTCGGAACGGCGAATGATGGTCGGCGACACCCGCGCCGCAAGGCGGCCCTCGTTCGCATAGGCGGTTGCGATCAGATCGGCATCCCGTTCCACCTGCGCGGGGTTGAACACGCGGCGTTCGTTCGAATTGATGGCTGCCGCCAGCGCTTCGTCATCCAGGCGGTTGTTGCCTTCGAAACTGATGCGGTTGATGGTGGGCAGCTCAACCACAGTGATCTGCAGACCGTTGCCGCGCGGGTCGAAGGTCACGGTCTCGAACAGCCCGGAGTCGATCAGCCGCTGATAGGCTTCGTTCAGCTGAGCCGCGCTTACGGTCTGACCGCGGGCGATTCCTGCGCGTGTCAGAATGGCCGCGTCACCAATTCTGACGTTCCCGTCGATGGAAATCGAATTGAGGGTTACCTGCTGGGCGCGCACCGGTGTGGCAGGCGCCACCCAAGCTATTGTTAACGCCGCACAAAAACTGACCGTCAGCACTGTAGACGCGAGAGTTTTACATTGCCCGAAAAAACGTGGGCCTGCGCCCAGTTTGCCCCAATTCATGACCTGCCCCGATCCTCAGTAAATTATTTTTATCTGAGTACCGAGAATGGCAGGTTTTGTCAAAACCATGTGGGTAAAAAACAACGCGCAACTACATACGCGCCGTGTGAACATGTTTCGCTGTGGCCAGAGCGCCGCTATTCGCGGGAAATCAGCCCAAAAGCGTGCTCAACCAGGCACTTGCGCCCAGGGCCAGCGAGATTGTGCCGATATAGAGAACGCGATCCCAATTGAGATCCATCAGCAGGCTCAGGCCGCGATAGCTGTTTTGAATCGTTTGCATTGCATGTCTCCGTTTGGGTGACTGCCTGAATACCTGCGGAATTGGGCGCGAGTTTGGCCAATTGTGGCGCGACTATGGCATTTCCCGGGTAAGCCGCCGGTTAAGGGCAGAAAATATCATTCGCCAGTGCAAAGACCATCAACGTCAGCACCATAGCCAGACCAAGGCTCATCAAGACCCGCAGGGCGCGGTCGCTGGGCGGTTTGCCAGCCACGGCCTCATAGGCGTAGAACACCAGATGGCCGCCATCCAGGGCCGGAACCGGGAAGAGGTTCAGAAGCCCCACCGCCGTGCTCAGCACCGCGATGAACCAGATGAAGGATTGCGCGCCTTGGCTCGCCATGGCGCCGGAGGTCTGTGCAATGCCGATGGGGCCGCTGAGATTACAGGTGCTGATGGCCCCCGTGATCATGTGCCCCAGACCGCTGAGCGATCCTTCGATGATCCGCCCGGTCTGGCGGACACCGCTCCAGAGCGCTTCACCCACACCGGGGGTTTCGGTTGCCGGTTCAAAGGCCAGACCGCCCGCGATGCCGATCCGCCACTGCGTGGCAAACCCGCCATCCGCCTGGGGTTCATCAACGCGTTTGGGCGTCAGGGTCACCTCGATCTCCTCGCCCGCACGCCAGACACGCAGCGCGAGGGGCGCGCCATTGCCGCCCTCAACCGCCTGTTTCAATTGATCAAAAGCAAAGATGGGGGTGCCGTCGATGGCCGTGATCACGTCGTCAGCCTGCAGCCCTGCGCCCATCGCCGCGCTTTGCGGGCTGACCGCCGAGACCAGCGGTGGCAACAGATAGGCGCCGGGCACCACGGTTTCGGAACCATCGCGGCGCACGGTGTAGTCCAGCACCGGCGCCTGCGGCAGGGCATCGATGAATGCGGCATAGGCACTTGTGTCTTCCGTGCTCGGGATGCGCACCCCGTTGATGCCGATGACTTCGTCGCCTGACTGGAGCCCCCGCGCCTCGACCGGCAGGGGGCGCAATTCGCCAACCGTCAACGGGTCCCGCGACACGCCGCTGGTCACGACGACCGCTGCAAAGACAAGGATAGAGAGCGCGAAGTTGAAGATCGGGCCAGCGGCAACGGTGGCCGTGCGCGCCCAGAGTGGCGCGCCGTGCATGGTGCTGCGCAAACGCTCCGGATCGGTCTCCGCCTCGGCCATGGCCTCTTCATCCTTGCCGGAGGCTGCATTCGCGTCGCCCGCAAATTTCACATATCCGCCAAAGGGAAGGGCCGCGATCTGCCACTGGGTGCCGCGTTTGTCCGTGCGCGCGTAGAGCACCGGGCCGAAGCCGAGCGAAAACACATCCGCGTGGATGCCGGACCAGCGCCCGACGATATAGTGGCCGTATTCATGGATCGCCACGATCACCGAGAGCGCCACCACAAAGGCGACGATGGTCCAGATCAGCCCACCAAACTGGGGGATCAGCGCAAAAATATCCAAACCTTAACCTGCTCTCTTGTGAATGGCCCGCGTGGCCTCTTGTCGTGCCAGATGGTCCACTTTGGCGACGTTATCAAGGGACATGGTGGCATCAATATGACCGCGCGGTGCTGACATCTGCGTCAGAACGTCTTCGACAATCGCTGCCATATCGTTAAAGCCGATCTGCCCGGCGATGAAACCATCGAGCGCGGTTTCCTTGGCCGCGTTGAACACGGCGCCCGCAAGCCCGCCCGCTTGCATCACCTCACGCGCCAGCCGCAGCGCGGGCCATCGGGTCTCGCAGGGGGCGCGAAAGCTCAGCTGCCCGATCTCCGCGAGATCCAGACGCGCCACCGGCAGATCGCACCGCGTGGGCCAGTGCAGCGCATAGCCGATGGCGTGGCGCATGTCGGGCGGGCCCACATGCGCCATCAATGCGCCATCGCGAAAGCCGACCATCGCGTGGATCATCGATTCCGGATGTACCAGCACCTCGATCTGTTTCGGTTCGACGCCGAAAAATTCCCGCGTTTCAATCAGTTCCATCGCCTTGTTGAACATGGAGGCGGAATCGATCGTGATCCGTTGGCCCATGTCCCAATTCGGATGGCTGGAGGCCTGATCCAGCGTTGCATTGGCAAGGTCTTCAATCGGCCAGTCGCGGAACGCGCCGCCGCTGGCGGTAATGATGATCCGCTCCACCGCCGCCATATCCTCGCCCACAAGCGCCTGAAACACCGCTGAATGCTCACTGTCCACCGGCAGCAGCCGGGCGCTATGGGTCTTGGCCGTGGACAGCATTAACTGCCCGGCGCAGACCAGCGATTCCTTGTTGGCCAGCGCCAGGGTGCTGCCTTGCTGCAAGGCGGCCAGACCGGGGGCGAGCCCTGCGGCCCCGACGATGGCCGACATGACCCAATCGGCCGGACGCGCGGCAGCCTCTGCAATCGCCGGTGTTCCGGCTGCGGCCTCGACCCCGCTGCCCTCCAGGGCTGTGCGCAGGTCTTCCAGCAAGTGATCATGGGCGGTCACCGCCACATCTGCCTTCAAACGCCGCGCATCTTTGGCCAGTTGCTCGATATTCCCGGCACCGGTCAGCGCCACCACGTCATAGGCATTGGGGGCGCGGGCGATCAGATCAATGGTGTTCTGTCCGATGGAGCCCGTTGCCCCGAGGATGCTGACCCGCCGCATCCGCTACCTCAGCATCATCGGCGACCCGATCAGCGGCCCGCCAATGATCAGCAGGAACACCGCCGCCCCCAGCATGCCATCGAACCGGTCGAGCAGACCGCCGTGGCCGGGAATGAGGTTGGAACTGTCCTTGACCCCGACACGCCGCTTGATCGCGCTTTCGGCGATATCGCCCATCTGGCTGGCCATGGAAACGGCGATGGAGACGCCGATCAGCTGCGGCCCCGCGCCGGTGTTGGCCATGAAGAGCGTGCCGACAATGGCCGCCCCAACCCAACCGAACCCGGTGCCTGCCCATGTTTTCTTGGGGCTGACGCGCGGCCAGAACTTGGGCCCGCCGATCAGACGCCCGGCGAAATAGCCCACCACATCCGTGGCCACCACGACCAGCACCATCCAGAGCATCCAGTTGAAGCCGAGATCGTCGCGCACCGCCATCATGCCGAACCCGGCCAGCAGCACCATGACCGTGAAGACCATATAGATCGTGCGGAACTGTGTCAGTTGCCCAAAGCCCACCAGCGCCGAGGCCAGCAGGATCGGCAGGGCAAAACCGGTCGGCAGGTAGATGGCCAGCAAAAGCGCGGCCCCGGTCAGCGCGCCCAGTTGCAGCGCAGCCGTGCGCGGCGCGTGGATCATCACTGCCAGTTCCCAGATCATCACGCCGCAGATCAGGGCCACCATGACGTGAAAGATATGTCCACCAGCCCAGACCCCAAGCAGGCCCAGGACGACCATTGCCGCCCCCGAGCCCATTCGGGTTGCCAGATCAGACCATTTCTCCCCCACCTCGCTCATGCGCTGCTACCCTCGCACGCCGCCATAGCGACGGTCGCGTCCGCCGAAGGCGGCGCAGAGGTGCTGGAACTCATCCCGTGTGAAGTCGGGCCAGAGCGTGTCGATGAATTCATATTCGGAATAGGCGGACTGCCACAGCAGGAAGTTGGAAATCCGTGCCTCGCCGCTGGTGCGGATCACCAGATCCGGGTCCGGCAGGACGTGCGTGTCGAGATACCGCGGCAGGGTTTCCTCATCCACCGCATCCGGGCTGAGCTTGCCATCGGCCACATCCTTGGCCAGACGCTTGGTGGCACGCGCCACTTCATCCCGCCCGCCGTAGTTGATCGCGATGGTCAGATGCACCCGCGTATTCTGTTGCGTGGCCACTTCAAGGTCGTTCATCATCTGGATCAGCTTCTTGTCCAGCCGCAGACGATCCCCGATGAAACGCACTCGCACACCGGATTCCACCAGGGCGCGCGTTTCCTTGATGATATACCGGCGGAACAGGCTCATCAGCCCGGCCACTTCGACCTGCGTCCGTTTCCAGTTCTCGGTCGAGAAGGCAAAGATCGTCAGGTAGTCGACGCCGAACTGCGGGCAGCACTCGACGATCTCGCGGACCCGCCGTGCGCCCGCATGGTGCCCATAGAGACGTGGCCGTCCCCGCTGTGTCGCCCAGCGACCGTTGCCATCCATGATGATCGCGACATGCCGCGGACATCCCGGGATAAGGTCGACTTGGGGTTGGGGCACGCCCGCCATTTCATTCTCCTGCTCGGAACACCTCTGTCCCGTGTCGGAACAGGGGGTCTCTTTGTCAGATGACACTTTCCACCACATTAATGCAACGCAGAGTGATGTGCCTATAGCTCATTTCTAGCTGTCGTTGTATCGCCACTATACGCACAAGTTTGGCGATACTGCGCCAACCGGATCAGACCTGCATGATCTCGCCTTGCTTGGTCTCCAGCATGTCATCGACGGATTTGATATAGCGGTCGGTGATTTCCTGCACTTCACCTTCCCAGAGCTTCTGGTCGTCCTCGGACATGCCTTCGCCCTTGGCCTTCTTGATCTGATCCATGCCATCGCGGCGCACGTTGCGTACCGAGACCCGCGCGTTTTCGGCATATTGCCCCGCGACCTTGGTCAGCTCGCGGCGCCGTTCTTCGTTCAATTCCGGGATCGGCAGCATGATGATCGTGCCGTTGAGCTGCGGGTTGATGCCCAAACCGCTCTCGCGGATGGCTTTTTCGACCTTGTTCACCAGCCCCTTGTCCCAGACATTGATGGTGACCATGCGCGGTTCCGGCACGTTCACGGTGCCCACTTGGTTGATCGGCGTCATTGACCCGTAGGCATCGACCATCACCGGCTCCAGCATCGACGCCGAGGCGCGTCCGGTGCGCAAGGAGGCAAACTCCACCCTCAGATTGGCCATGGCCCCATCCATCCGCCGTTCAAGGTCGTCGGTGTCCAGCATAAAATCGTCTGACATATATTTATCCTGCCGCAAGTTTCTTGGCGCGCCATGCCGCGCGCTGCGATTGTGTCTGTGTATAGATCAGGAAACGATCGAAAGGCCAGAAGGAGTTGTCATGCAACGCCGTCCCTGCGGGCCGCAGCGATCTCTAGCCCTGCACCCGCGTATAGGTGCCCTCGCCCGCCAGAATGCCCCGGAACCCGCCCGGTTCATCCAGCGAGAAGACGATGATCGGCAGGTTGTTGTCCCGCGCCAGCGCGATGGCGGAGGCATCCATCACACCGAGCCGCTTGGCCAGCACATCATCGTAGCTCACCGTCTCATAGCGTTTGGCATCGTCGTGTTTGGCCGGGTCCTTGTCATAGACACCGTCCACCTTGGTCCCTTTGAAAATCGCCTCGCAGGACATCTCGTTGGCGCGCAGCGTGGCGGCGGTATCGGTCGTGAAGTAGGGATTGCCGGTGCCAGCGGCAAAGATGCAGACCCGTTTCTTCTCAAGGTGGCGCACCGCGCGACGGCGAATATAAGGCTCCGCCACCTCGTTCATGGTGATCGCCGAAATGACCCGCGTGTGGATGCCCAGTCCTTCCAGCGCGGATTGC
This sequence comes from Roseobacter sp. MH60115, assembly GCF_015644665.1. Lineage (GTDB taxonomy): Bacteria > Pseudomonadota > Alphaproteobacteria > Rhodobacterales > Rhodobacteraceae > Roseobacter. The sequence goes on along the minus strand of NZ_JADOBQ010000006.1, from coordinate 115,795 downwards.
ATCGCCAGCGCGTTCATCACCGTGGCCAGCATCCCCATGTAATCCGCCGTGGTGCGCTCCATCCCCTGGGCCGAGCCCTGCAGCCCGCGGAAGATATTGCCGCCGCCGATCACCATGCAAATCTCGACGCCCAGATCGTGGACCGACTGTACTTCCCGGGCGATACGCTCAACCGTAGGCGGGTTGAGACCAAACCCCTGGTCGCCCATCAGCGCCTCGCCCGAGATTTTCAGCATGACGCGTTTGAAGGTGGCCTGAGGGTCGGTGTCGGGCATGGGTAAGGGCTCCGGAGGCTTGGGGTTTAACTGCGCGGCAAAATGTCGGAAAAGCGGGCGAACTTCAATGCATCCCGGTGCGGGATGACGCAGAAAGTGACGGCAGGCCATATGACCGGCATCCAATCCCTGATCCACGGCCTGTCGCGGGACATGCCCGTGCTGATCGCCGGGCCGACAGCCTCTGGAAAATCGGCGCTGGCGCTGGAGATTGCCGCACGGCAAGGGGGCGTGATCGTCAATGCCGACGCCAGCCAGGTCTACGCCTGCTGGCGGATTGTCACCGCCCGCCCCTCTGCGGATGAAGAAGCGCTGGCACCACACCGTCTTTACGGACATGTGTCTGCGCAAACCGCCTATTCCGCCGGCCACTGGCTGCGCGAGGTCACCCCCCTTTTGCAGGGCGAAGGCCGCCCCATCATCGTCGGCGGCACCGGGCTCTATTTCTCTGCCCTGACGCGCGGGCTTGCCGATATCCCGGCCACGCCTGCGGCCATACGCGCCAGGGGGGACGCACTCTCCCTGCCCGATTTGCTGGCGGCGCTGGATGCGCCGACAAAGGCGCGGATCGATACCGCCAATCGCATGCGGGTGCAGCGCGCATGGGAAGTGCTGACCGCGACCGGGCGGAGCCTGTCGAGCTGGCAAGACGATACCGGCGCACCGGAGGTGCCGGAAACACAGGCGCATTGCATTGTGTTTGATGCGCCGAAAGACTGGCTGAGCGCGCGCATCGCGCGCCGCTTCGACCAGATGATCGCGGCGGGGGCCTTGGAGGAGGCGCGGGCCGTTTTGCCAGACTATGACCCCACCCTGCCCGCCCACAGGGCCATTGGCGCGCCGGAACTGATCGCCCATCTGCAAGGTCGGATCAGTCTCGACGCCGCGCGCGATCAAGCCGTGATCGCCACCCGGCAGTTCGCCAAACGGCAACGCACGTGGTTTCGGTCCAAGATGCGCAATTGGCAGGCGTTTTCACCGCAATAGGCTGCTTATTGCCCGCGCCCCCTGGTCAGAGGTGACCTCCATGCGCATTAAGATTACGGTAATTTAATTAAAATACGATGCATCGCGAAGGGGGGCGATATGTCATCGAACCGATTGAAGATACTGACGTTATCGCAGCTGAACCAGGGGCAGGACTGGCGCTTGTCGCTGGTCCATGACCAACCGGAGCATCTGCTGATCTGGGTCACGCGTGGTCAGGGGCGCGTGCTGATGCACGGCCAGCGGCGCGGTGTTGGCACGCATAATGCGCTGGTCATCCCGTCATGCAATCTCTTCTCGCTGGAGCTGGGGCGGCAGGCCATGGGCCAGGCCGTGGTGATCCCACCCGAGACCGACCTGCTGATGCCGCAGATCCCGCGGCTGCTGCGTATTCGCGATTCCATTGCCATGAATGAGCTGACGGTGCTGATTGAGGCGGCGAATCGCGAACAGGCCAGTGGCAGGCCACTTTGCTCGCAATCGATGGATGCCTTCGGCGCCCTGATCTCAGTCTGGGTTCAGCGGCAGTTGGGGCTGGAGGAGCATGTCCCTAAAAAGCGCAACGCAGCCGCGCGCCTCTGTGCGGCGTATTGTGCCCATATCAACGCGAATTATGCGGCTCCCATGACGATGTCGGACCATGCCGCAGCGCTTGGCGTGACGCCGACGCATCTGACCCGCGCCTGCAAGGCCGCGACCGGAAAGACCGCTGCGGATCTGCTGACAGAGCGCAAGTTGCATGAGGCCCGCTGCCTGCTGACGGCCACGGATGTCCCGGCACAGGACATCGCGCGTCACCTCGGGTTCGGCAGTGCCGCCTATTTCACACGTTTCATGCAGCAGCACACGCAGGCCACGCCGTCGGCCCTGCGCAAGGCCTCGCTCACCGCGCTCAAAGCCGCCTGACGCCAATTCCACCGCCTCCATGTCGCAACTGCAGCATCAGTTTGCGACCAGAAAGATGTCGCAAAATTACAATTTTGCGGCGCTCGCCTACATTGACGCGGCCCCCAGACTCATGCCTGATGGTTCCACAAAAATTACAAAGAGCGCAAAACAGCGCTTGAAATCCGGCGTGATCACCGCGCCTCGGCCTGACAACAGGGGCATTGATGGGACTATTCATACTCAGACGGCTGGGCGTCATGGTGCTGACCGCGCTCTGCCTGACCTTCGTCGTCTTCTGGCTGACGAACCTTTATCCGAACCTTGAGAAACTGGCCAAGACCCAGGGCAATTTCCGCATGTCCGACGAAGCGGTGGAAAGCTACCTGGGCAAGAACGGCTACCTGCAACCGATGCCGGTCAAGTTCGGTCAATGGCTTGGCGTTCTGCCGGGCTGGACCCTGGAAGACGGTGGGGTCGTGACCGGTAAATGCTTTGGCAGCGACACGCCGGAGGAGGATCGGCGCAGCTTTTGTGGGGTGCTCCAGGGCGATTGGGGCTTTTCGACGGTGTTCAAGGACGATGTGGGGTCGATCGTGCTGACCCGGCTGGGGTTGACCGGCAAGCTGATGTTCTTCGTGATGCTGGTGATGGTGCCCATGGCGCTGATCATCGGGGTGCTTGCGGGCATGCGCGAAGGCTCGAAAATGGATCGCTCGCTGTCGACCTTCTCCATCGCCTCTACCGCCACCCCCGAATATGTTTCGGGGGTTATTTTTATTGCGGTCTTTGCCTCCTCTGCCTTTGGCCTGAAATGGTTCAAGGGCTCGGCCACGAGCGCGATGGACAGTGTCACCTTCGAGAATTTCACCCTGCCGGTGGTGACCATCGCGCTGTATGGCATGGGCTATATCGCGCGGATGACGCGGGCCTCGATGACCGAGGTGATGACCGCGCAGTACATCCGCACGGCGCGTCTGAAGGGCGTGAAATTCTCCGACATCGTGCTGAAACATGCGCTGCGCAATGCGCTGATCGCGCCCTTCACGGTGATCATGCTGCAGTTCCCCTGGTTGCTGAACGGCGTGGTCATCGTCGAGACGCTCTTCAACTACAAGGGCTTTGGCTGGCTGCTCGTGCAGGCGGCCTCCAACAATGACATCGAGCTGCTGCTGGCGGTCTCGGTTGTCTCGGTGATCGTGGTGCTGGTGACCCAGCTGATATCGGATATCGGCTATGTCTACCTCAACCCACGCATCCGGATCGCGTAAGGGAGGGCTGGTCATGGAAGAACTTTCCTGGGGCGGCATCCTTGCCCGCATGTTCATCCAGCTGGGTCCGGTCTGGATTTCGCTGATTATCCTCTTCACCGTATCGATGACCTACAAGCGACGGCTGGGGCTGTACGGCAAGCTCTTTGACAGCACCATCGGCATGATCGGTTTTGGCCTCGTGATGTTCTGGGTGTTCATTGGCGTCTACGGCGGCCCACTCGATATGCTGGTCACGCACGACCCGTTGAGCCAGGTTTCGGGCATGAAGAACAAGGTGCCGGGCACGCCGATGCGCGGCGCGGAGGAAGGCGAATACGCCTATTTCCTGCTGGGCGGTGACAATCTGGCGCGCGACGTCTTTTCCCGCCTAATCAAGGGTGCCTGGGTGGTGGTGCAGATCGCGCCTGTTGCCACGCTCTTTGCCTTCATGGTGGGCATCACGCTGGGCCTGCCCGCAGGGTATTATGGCGGGCGGCTCGACACGCTGCTGTCGTTTCTCGCCAATCTCATCCTCGCCTTCCCGGTGATCCTGCTCTTCTACCTGCTGGTGACACCGGAGATCGTGCTGACGGGTATCCCCAACTACATGGCGCTCTTTCTCTTCGTCTTTCCTCTAATCTTTGTCTGTATCCTGCTGAACTCGCGCTACTATACGCAGCCTGCGGTACGGACGCCCCTGCTCATTGGTGTGCTGGGCGGGCTCGGATGGCTGTATCTCTCGCTGGTCTCCACGAACGGGTCGGTGGTGGCCACGCCCACCTATACCATCCCTGGCCTGCCCGGTTTTCTGGACCTCTTCGACATCGATCCGGGCATTCTGGTGGTCTTTGTCTCCGTGGTCTTCGTGAATTCGCCCACGGTCTTCCGGATCGTCCGGGGCCTTGCGATGGACATCAAGACACGCGACTACGTGGCCGCCGCCCAGACCCGCGGCGAAGGCCCGTGGTACATCATGCTGTGGGAAATCCTGCCCAATGCGCGCGGTCCGCTGATCGTCGATTTCTGTCTGCGGATCGGCTATACCACCATCCTTCTGGGCACCCTGGGCTTCTTTGGTCTCGGGCTGGAATCCGAAAGCCCCGATTGGGGCAGCACGATCAACGCGGGCCGTCGCCTGTTGGCGCTTTATCCGCACGCGGCCATTGCACCCGCGCTGGCCCTCCTGACGCTGGTGTTGGGTCTGAACCTGCTGGCGGATGGTCTGCGCGAGGAAAGTCTGCGCGATTGATGAACCCGGCCGGGGGCTGTCTGCCCCCGGACCCCCGAGGATACTTCTGGCCAGAAGAAGCGAGACGCGACTGATCGGCCCTCCTGAAAGGAGCATACAGATGACAAAGACCGACTACGATGGTCCCATCCTTGAAATCGACAAGCTGTCGATTTCGTTTTTCACGCGGCTGCGCGAAATTCCGGCGGTCATGGATTTTTCTGTCAAGGTCCGGCCCGGCGAGGCGGTGGGTCTTGTCGGCGAGAGCGGCTGTGGCAAGTCGACCGTGGCGCTGGGGGTCATGCAGGATCTGGGCAAGAACGGTCGGGTGGTTGGCGGCTCCATCAAGTTCAAGGGCCGCGATCTGGCGGAGATGAGTGCCGAGGAGCTGCGCGACATTCGCGGCTCCGAGATCGCGATGATCTATCAGGAGCCCATGGCCTCCCTGAACCCGGCGATGAAGATCGGCAAGCAGCTGATGGAAGTGCCGATGATCCATCAGGGGATGAATGAAAAAGACGCCTATGCGCGGGCCCTTCAGGTGGTGACGGATGTGAAGTTGCCGGACCCCAAGCGTATTCTGGGGTCTTACCCGCACCAGCTGTCCGGTGGGCAACAGCAGCGGATCGTGATCGCCATGGCGCTGATGTCGGAGCCCTCGCTGCTGATCCTCGATGAGCCCACAACGGCGCTGGATGTGACGGTTGAGGCGGCGGTCGTGGAATTGGTCAAGGATCTGGGCAAGAAATACGGCACCTCGATGCTCTTTATCTCGCACAACCTCGGGCTGGTGCTGGAGACCTGCGATCGCATCTGCGTGATGTATTCCGGTGAGGCGGTCGAGCGCGGCTCCATCGAGGATGTCTTTGACAAGATGCAGCATCCTTATACGCAGGCGCTTTTTCGCTCCATCCCTCTGCCGGGGGCCGACAAGAACGCCCGCCCGCTGGTGGCGATTCCCGGTAACTTCCCCCTGCCCCATGAACGGCCCAAGGGCTGCAACTTCGGGCCGCGCTGCGACTATTTTGAAGAGGGTCGCTGCGATCAGGGTTTCATCCCGATGCAGCAGGTGGATGCCGACGCGCGGCACGAGACCCGCTGCCTGAAGTTTCAGGAGATCGATTGGGCCGCACCGCTGCAATTGGCGGATGTGAAGACCAAGGGCGACGTTGGTGACGTGGTTCTGAAGATGGACAACCTCAAGAAATACTACGAGGTGGCAGCCAATGCGATCTTTGGTGGTGGCAATAAGAAAGTCGTCAAGGCCAATGAAACCCTCAGTTTCGAGGCGCGTGAGAGTGAAACACTCGCCATCGTGGGTGAATCCGGCTGCGGCAAATCCACCTTCGCCAAGGTGCTCATGGGGTTGGAGACCGCGACGGAAGGGCAAATCCTGCTCGGCAACAAACCCATTCAGGACATTCCCATAGAGGAACGCGACACCAAGACGGTCTCGGAGATCCAGATGGTCTTCCAGAACCCCTTCGACACGCTGAACCCCTCGATGACCGTCGGACGTCAGATCATCCGGGCGCTGGAGATTTTCGGTATCGGTGAGAATGACCGCGAGCGCAAGCAGCGGATGCTGAAACTGCTCGATCTGGTGAAACTGCCCCGCGAATTCGCCGACCGTATGCCGCGACAGCTCTCTGGCGGGCAGAAACAGCGCGTCGGGATCGCCCGGGCCTTTGCCGGCGACGCGCGGATCGTGGTGGCGGATGAGCCTGTCTCGGCGCTCGATGTCTCCGTGCAGGCGGCGGTGACCGACCTGCTCATGGAGATCCAGCGCGAGCATAAGACGACGCTGCTGTTTATCTCTCATGACCTCAGCATCGTGCGCTATCTCAGCGACCGGGTCATGGTGATGTACCTGGGCCACGTGGTGGAGCTGGGCACGACGGATCAGGTCTTCTCGCCGCCCTATCATCCTTACACCGAGGCGCTGCTCTCGGCGGTGCCGATTGCCGACACCTCAGTAAAAAAGAAGCATATTGTGCTGGAGGGCGACATTCCCTCGGCGATGAACCCGCCGCCTGGCTGCCCGTTCCAGACGCGGTGTCGCTGGAAATCGCAGGTTGCGGGCGGCCTGTGCGAGAAAGAGGTACCGCCTGTGCGTACGTTGCCGGGCAACCACCAGATCAAATGCCATCTCAGCGATGAAAAACTGTCCGAAATGGAGCCGGTGATCGAGGTGGGGGTCGCTGCGGAATAAAAAAACGGCGCAGACTCACGGGGAAGAGGCCTGCGCCGTTACCACTCTATGCCACGGGGCGGTGACATCGTTGGATTTTTGATGTGTTCGGCGGCAAACGCCGCCGAAACAATGGGTTAGCTTTCGGGTTTGATATCTTCTGCAGGCAACTTCTCAATGATGCTGTCAGCAAAGGCCGTCAGCAGCGCATCGTAGAAATCCGCATCACTGGGCGCGATGGAGACGTAGCCCTCAGGCACGGCGCTCTCGTCCGTATGGGCGGAAAGGCGGATCGTGTCGACCACTTCGCGGCTGCCACCCTGGTAGCTGATGTATCCTTCCAGCTCGTTGAATTCAGCCGAGTCGGGCAGGATCGTGTCGCCATCGAGGCTCACGCGTTTGATCTTCACGGTCAGGGTCGGGTCCGCCGGATCGTTGCTCAATGCGGTGATGCGGTCAATCAGCGCGCGCTCCAGATCGGCTTCGATCGTCGGATAGAGTTCCAGGGCGTTGCTGCCCTGTGGCGCTTCGATCTGCGCCTGCACGTCAATGTCGCTGACACCTGCGGTTGCGATCGCGCCGGAGGCGATCAGTGCGGTCAAGCTCACGGTTGCGGCGGCGGATGTTTTTTTAACAAAGTTGAACATCAGAAATGCTCCTTTCAGTTCCATTTACAAACCGCCACGCCAACTGCGCGGCGGTGATACAGCGACAACAATCTTTCCGTCGAGAATGTTCCAAAAAAATCCTCAGGCTGTCGTGATCTGGCCGCGTGTCAGCGCCTGAAGCATTGAAGGAAGACCGATTTTTCTCTGCAATTACAAGGGGAAAACCGCAAAAGAAAAGGACTGGCGAAACCATGCCAGTCGGAGAAATGAGTTTGTCAGCGCCGGGCTCAGATCAGCATCGTGATCACGAGACCGGAAAGATAGCTGAGCGAGAAGAGCGCAAATCCGGGGCGCTTGCTGGCGAGGAATAGCGATATGAGCATCAGGATCGGCGCCAACGCCAGACCCGCCAAGGCGGGCAGGAACAGCATTTCATTCAGATCGGTGCCCGGACCCCAGGGGGAGTTCTCGGACGCCAATCCCGTCAGCAAGACGGCAACGATACAGCCCAGCACGGACCCAAGGGCCATCGATTGCATGTGGTCAAAGATCGAAAGGCGTCTGCGCCCTGCCCGACGGGCCGACATCGGCACGGGCTGTGACCTCAGGGCGCGAATGGGTGTCTTTGCGCGTGCCGGCGCGAGCCCCTCATGGGCGCGGTTGATACGTTCGATACGGGCCTGGAAATTGGCGGTGGCCATCGTCGATCTCCATCATTGCTGGGAATGATCTTGCGCGGAAATCGGGCGGCACTGTGGCCATGACGGGGTGCCTTTGTGGAAACCGCCTGCGCCGCCGCGCTCTGACCGAGCGTTCAGGCCTTAAGGAAAACCTCGTCCGATGACGCTTTGCGCTACTGGCCGCCGATGACCTTCACGTAGTTCCGGGTCTCGCGGAACGGGGGCACGCCACCGTACTTCTTCACCGCGCCCGGCCCGGCATTGTATGCGGCCAGCGCCAGCTGCCAGGTGCCGAACGTGCGGTATTGGTCCTTGAGGTAGCGCGCACCGCCATCGAGGTTTTGCCGAGGATCAAGCGGATCGACCCGCAGGCTGCGCGCGGTGGCTGGCATCAGCTGCGCCAGACCCAGCGCGCCCTTGTGTGATTTCGCCTTGGGGTTCCAGTTGGATTCCTGCTGCACCAGCCGGAGGAACAGATCCTCCGGTATCCCGTGGCGTCTGGCCGCCTCCCGCGCCATCTCCAGATACTGGCCGCGATACCTGCCATTGTACTGCGGCGTCGCCCACTTGGACGGGGTGACCACAGTTGGCGGTTTCAGACGCACCGAATTATTGTATTGGCTGGCCGCACGGGAATCGAGGATCTTCTTTTGCGAGGCGAAAAGCTTGCTGCGGTTCTTGGTGGAAATGGTCTGCGCCGCCACGGGGACGCTTGCTGCAACAAATGTTGCTGCCAGAAGGCCACAGCCGGTTGCCCGCAGAAATGATCTAAACCTCACACCCATCAAAAGCGAAATATACTGAAAGCGCGCGCCGATCCAGCCTTTTGCGCAGGGCCGATTCAACTTCAACTCAAGGTTTAGGCCGTGGAAACCTTCCTGCTGCCGGTATAGGTTTAGTCAAATTATGCAGATCGAGATTCGCAAAACACGGGTCGCGATATCAGAACACTCAGACAGGGGGGCGCAATGGCCGGCTCAGTGAACAAGGTAATTCTCATCGGCAATCTGGGGCGTGACCCGGAAGTGCGCAGCTTTCAGAACGGCGGCAAGGTGTGCAACCTGCGCATTGCGACCTCCGAGACCTGGAAGGACCGCAATACCGGCGAGCGCAAGGAACGCACCGAATGGCATTCCGTTGCGATTTTCCAGGAAGGCCTGGTGCGCATCGCCGAGCAGTATCTGCGCAAGGGCTCCAAGGTCTATATCGAAGGCCAGTTGCAGACCCGCAAATGGCAGGACCAGTCGGGCCAGGATCGCTATTCCACCGAGGTGGTTCTGCAGGGCTATGGCGGCACGCTGACCATGCTCGATGGCCGCGACGGTGGCAGCGGCGGCGGCAACTTTGGCGGCGGCGGTGGCTCGATGGGCTATGACGACCGCGGCGGCGAGAGCTACGGCGGTGGCGGCGGGTCCAGCAGCCCGGCCCCGTCACGTGATCTGGATGATGAAATCCCCTTCTGAGGTCCATGTCGTCCGGCCGTTGACGCAGCAGGACGCAGAGGCACTCATCCTTCTCTACAATGACCTCACGTTCGGGCCGAAAACGGCCCGGATGCATGACGTATTGGCCGTGATGGCGCACCCCGGCACCACCATCTACGGTGCGGTGGCGGAGGATGTGGTGCTTGGCATGGCCACGCTGCACATCCTGCCCAACGTCACCTGGGATGGGCGACCCTACGCGCTGATCGAGAACGTTGCCACGACGGAAAGCCAGCGTAATCGTGGGATCGGGCGGCAGGTGATGCAGGCCGCAATTGACCGCGCCTGGCATCAGAATGCCTATAAGATCATGCTGATGACCGGGCAGAAGCGCGGCGCGCGCGGCTTCTACGAAGCGCTTGGCTTTGATTGCGAGGACAAGTTCGGCATGGTGCTCCGCCGTCCCTAGGCGTGCACGCGCAACCCGTCCTGCAAAACTGTGCGCACCATCTCCCCCGGCACATCCGAGGTGATGAAGGCCTTGCCGATACCACGCGTGAGGATGAAACGCAGCGTGCCCCTCACCACTTTCTTGTCCTGCGCCATGAGCTGCACAAGCGCATCGGCATCGGGCAGATCACCGGGGATATCCGCCAGATCTGTCTTCATGCCCATGTCCTTGAGATGCGCACGCACGCGGCTGGGGTCTTCCTGGCTGCAGAGTCCCATGCGGGCGGAAAGCTCAAAAGCCAGTGCGCAGCCGATGGCCACGCCCTCGCCATGCAGCAACCGGTCGGAATAGCCCGTTGCCGCCTCCAGCGCATGACCAAAGGTATGGCCGAGGTTGAGCAGCGCGCGGTCCCCCTGCTCGGTCTCGTCGCGCGTCACGATGTCGGCCTTCATCTGCACCGACCAGCGTACCGCCTCGACCCGCGCCGCCATGTCGCCCGCGGCCAAGGCCGGGCCTTGCGCTTCGAGCCACGCGAAGAAGGCCGCATCGCCCAGCAGCCCGTATTTCACCACCTCGCCATAGCCCGCGAGGAAATCGCGCGGCGTCAGCGTGCCCAGCACGTCGGTATCCGCCAGCACCAGAGAGGGCTGGTGGAAGGCGCCGATGAGGTTCTTGCCCTGTGCGGCGTTGATGCCTGTCTTGCCGCCCACCGAACTGTCGACCTGCGCCAGCAGCGATGTCGGGATTTGCACGAACCGCACGCCCCGGCGCAGTATTGCGGCGGCAAAGCCCGCCAGATCCCCGATCACACCGCCGCCAAAGGCCACAACCACATCGCCGCGCTCGATCTGCTGATCCAGCAGCCAGCTGACGCTTTGCTCCAAGGGCCCCCAGGACTTGGTGGCCTCTCCTGCGGGCAATGCCAATGACGTCGACGTGATCCCTTCGGCAGCCAATCCGGCGGTCAGCGCGTCCAGATGCAGGGCTGCAACCGTCTCATCGGTGAGGATGGCGACCTTAGGCCGCGACAGAAGGGGCGCGATCTCGGCCCCGGCCTGGGCAATCAGACCCGGCCCGATCCGCACGTCATAGGCACGGCCCGGCAAGTCCACGGTCACGGTTTCACGCATTCGCTTTCTCCAGCACATCCGGTCGGGTCAGCAAGACCTCCGTCACCCGTTTCGCCATGTTTTCCACCGAGACCGGCGGCGCGCAGGACACCCGCAAATCAGCCTTGCTGTATTCCGGCACCCGCTCGGCATAGAGGCTGGTCAGTGTGGCCTTGGGGTCTGCCGTACGCAGGAGCGGTCGGGTGTCGCGGTGCCGCACCCGGGTCCAGAGCAGATCCAGATCCGCATCCAGCCAGACCGCCACCCCGCGCCGCGAGATGTTGTCGCGATTTGCGGGCGCCAGGAAGGCGCCGCCGCCCGTGGACAGGACGCAAGGCTTGCCCTGCAGCAGCCGCGAGATCACTTCGGTCTCGCGGGCGCGGAAGAACGGCTCGCCATCGCGGGCAAAGATTTCGGGCACGGTCATGTTGGCCGCCGTCTCGATTTCCTGATCCGAATCAAGAAAGGGCACATCCAGATGCTGCGCCAGCGCCCGCCCCACGGCGGTCTTGCCCGCGCCCATCATTCCGACCATCACAACGGTCTTTTTCAGCATGAAAGGCTTGGCTTTGGCATCTTCGGCCACGGATTGCTGAAAATCGCTCATAATTCTCTGAATGACGTGATATTGCTCAAAAGGCCATATATAAGTTTCTAAAAACAGGCAGGCAAACAAGGCAGTCAACCCCATGTCGCGCATCTTCAAACTTCTGGTCTTTCTTATTGTCGTCGGGGGCATTGGGCTCATCGGCTATGCCTATGTCGGCCCGTTTTTCGGCGCCGATTTCTCTGCACCGCAGGATGAGGTGCGTGTGCCCGTGACGCTGGATGCCAACTAAGGTCACATCATATCTGCGAACGGTCATGCTCTGCGGCGTCCTCGCACCCGGTGTCGTGGCACAGGAGGCGCCGCTCTCGGTGATCGACTGGGTGCAACAGAACCCGGATCAACCGGCGATGACCTCGGTGGCGATGCCCGCGGGCGAGCCGCCGGTCACCTCATCGGGTGTCGCACCCGTGGTGCAGGTCACGCCGCTGGATGACGAAGCTGCGCGTATCATCGGGTTGGTGCCCACGGCAGTCACCGGCCTGCCACAGGATCTGTGGCGTCAGAGCGATCCCGTCACCCTGAGCGCGCGGCTCACCAGCCTGCCCGATTTCCGTCTGCCCGCAGCGCAGGCACTGCTCTTTACCGCGCTGCTGACCGAGGCAAGGGGGCCTGGTCAGGACGCGGAAGAAGAGGACATCTTTACTCTCGCCCGTGTCCATGCGCTGCAGCGCTACGGCGCACTTGATCCAGCCCTCGCCCTGATCGAACAGGCGGATGTGACCCGAGACAACGCCCATTTCGCCGCCTACATGAACCTGGCCCTGCTCACGGGTCAGGAATGGCTGGCGTGCAATATCCTGACCGCACAGCTGCATCTTTCCCCCGGGCTGGCCCATCAGGTCTTTTGTGCGGCCCGTCAGGGGGATTGGGCCACGGCGGCGCTTTTGTTCGACACGGCGCGTGTCTTGAAAACGATGTCGCCTGCGGAAATCGCGGTGCTGGACCGTTTCCTGCACCCGGAAGTGTTTGAGGGGTTGCCGCCGCTGCGCCCGCCGCGGGCGATCACCCCGCTGCTGTTCCGCCTGCATGAAACCATTGGGGAACCCCTGCCCACGCGGTTGTTGCCACGCGCCTATGCAGTGGCCGACCTGCGGGATGTGGCGGGGTGGAAGGCGCAGCTGGAAGCGGCTGAACGTCTGGCTGAAACCGGCGCTTTGCCGGACAATCGGCTGCTGGGGCTCTATACGGAACGGCTGCCGGCGGCCTCCGGCGGGGTCTGGGACCGGGTCGAGGCGATCCAGCAGTTCGACACCGCACTCGGGACACGCTCGGCCGAGGCCGTGGCCAAAACCCTGCCCGCCGCCTGGACCGCGATGCAGGAGGCGGGCTTGGAAACCGCCTTTGCAACGATCTTTGCGGATCGGCTCAGCGGCCTTGCCCTGTCCGGTCGCGCCGCGGCGCTGGCCGACACGCTGATGCTGCTCTCCAATGGGTACAGAGAAGCAGCGCTCAAGGTCCAGGATGATCTGTTGCGCGCTGTCGCCGCCGGTGATCCCGCGGGGCTGTCGTCCAGTGACGCAACCAGCCAGGCGGTGATTGATGCTTTCGCCCTCGGAGCCGCACGCAGCGATCTTCTGGCGGATGCACAACGCGGCGCCCTTGGCGATGTGATCCTGCGGACATTGGTGCTGTTGGAGGAGGGTGCTGCGGGCAATCCGCAGGCCATCACCCAGGCCCTTGGCACGCTGCGCGCGTTAGGTTTCGATGACACGATGCGTCGCGCCAGCCTGCAAATACTGCTATTGGAAAGGTTCGGCTGATGACCCGCACGCATTGGATCTCCGCCTTTCTCGAAGCGCAGGCCGCTGAACTGGGCGCCGCGCGTAACACGCTGCTGGCCTATGGGCGCGATCTGCAGGATTTTGAGGGTTGGCTTGCCCACCGCGACACCGGGTTCGACAAGGTCAGCAAGGCGGACGTGGAAACCTATCTGGTCGCATGTGACGCGCAGGGGCTGTCGCGCGCCACCCGGGCGCGGCGATTGTCGGCGATCAAACAACTTTACCGCTTTGCCTTCGAAGAGGGCTGGCGCAGCGATAATCCGGCGATCCAGATCGCGGGTCCGGGGCGGGACAAGCGCTTGCCCCAAACCCTGTCCGAGGCCGAAGTCGACCGCCTGCTGGAAGCCGCCCGAGCTTCAGGACGGTCCAGGCGCGACCGTTCGCGCAATACCTGCCTGATGGAACTGCTCTATGCGACCGGCATGCGGGTGTCCGAACTGGTCAGCCTGCCGGTGAGTGCTGCGCGCGGCGATCCCCGCATGTTGCTCATCCGCGGCAAGGGCGGCAAGGAACGCATGGTGCCGCTCTCGCCCCCTGCCCGCGAGGCGCTGGCCGACTGGCTGCAGCTGCGCGACGGTATGGAAGACACGCGCCGTGCCGAGGGCAAGCCGCCGTCCAAGTATCTCTTTGTCTCGCACAGTGCGGCGGGACATCTGACACGCCACCGGTTTTACCTGCTGATCAAGGAATTCGCCGTGACGGCCGGTGTCTCGCCCGGCAAGGTGACGCCGCACACACTGCGCCATGCCTTTGCCACCCATCTTCTGGCCAATGGCGCCGACCTGCGCTCGATCCAGACGCTGCTGGGCCATGCGGATGTGGCCACAACAGAAATCTACACCCATGTGCTCGAGGCGCGGCTGTCAGAGCTGGTGCTGACCCATCACCCGCTGGCCAAGGACGGCCCGCGCAGCCCCTCGGGCAAAATCTCTTCCGACGGCCAGTAGCCGCTCAACAGCGCTGTCTCGTAGCCCTGCGTCAACCCGGCGCGGCGCATCTCTGTGGCCGCCGCTTCGGCATCATAACTCAGCCGATGGATGCGAATCTCGCCCCCATCAAGCAGACCAAACCGGGTTTGCTGGCGCCCGTCGTTGGGCGGCAGGCCGATCACACCGGGGTTGATCCACCGTCCGCGTGCCGTGTCACGGATGAAGGCCAGCCCGCAATGCCCGGCAATGATGTGATCGACCGAGCCAATCGCCGCCTCCACCGCCTGCCATTCTTCTTCAAAGACCGCCGCGTCGCTGCTGGGCCAGACAAACCGCGCGACGTCCGTCAGGCCACCATGCAGAACCGCATATCGCGCGCCCTGATGGCGAAAACTGATGACATCCGGGCAGGCGCGCATCCAGGCCCGCGCTGCGGCATCCACATGGGCCAGGGCGTGGGCGTACCAGTTGCGGCTCAGCTGGTCACAGGTGCTGCCCGCTGCAAACCCGCAGCCGCAGTCAGACGCCCCCGCGCCCAGCTGTCTTTCGCAATTGCCCGCCACCACCGCCGCGCCACTGCGCCGGATCAGTTCCACTGTGATCTGCGGGGCGGCGCCATAGGCCACCACATCCCCGGTGCAGATCATGTCTCCGCCGGAAATCCTGCGCGCTTTGGCTTCTGCAAAGAGGGCCCGCGTGGCCTGCGCATTGGAATAAGGCCCGCCAAAGAGCAACACCGGCCCGTTGATCACCCCCAGATCACGCAGCATCTGACGCTCTTGACTTGAATGCGCTTCGTCTCATGCCCATAACCATTGCAATCTCATCTTAGGGTAACATTCCAAATGGAAACGGCGACTGCAACGCTTGATGGCGCATTCTGGCTCACCTCTGGCGTCATCCTCTTTCTTCTCGTGCTCTCTGGCTTCTTCTCGGGCTCCGAAACGGCGCTGACCGCCGCCTCCCGCGGCAAGCTGCGCGCGCAGGCCGACAAGGGCTCCAAGGGGGCGCAGCGCGCGTTGCGCATCACCGAAGACAATGAGCGTCTGATCGGCTCGGTGCTGCTGGGCAACAACCTGGTGAACATCCTCGCCGCCTCGCTGGCCACGGTGATCTTTACCCGTGCCTTCGGAGAAAGCGGCGTGGCGCTGGCGACACTGGTGATGACCCTGCTGGTGCTGATCTTTGCCGAAGTGCTGCCCAAGACCTATGCGATCACCAATTCCGAAACCGCCGCCTCTATGGTGTCCGGGCCGATATCGATTGTGGTCAAAGTGTTCTCACCCATCGTTGCCGTGGTGCGGCTGCTGGTGCGCGGTGTACTGCGCGTCTTCGGGGTGACCATCGACCCCGACAGCAATATCCTCGCTGTGCGCGAGGAAATCGCCGGTGCGCTGCATCTGGGCCATTCCGAAGGGGTGGTGGAAAAGGAAGATCGTGACCGTATCCTCGGCGCGCTTGATCTCAATGACCGCGCTGTCGAAGAGATCATGCTGCACCGTTCCGGCATCGAGATGATCAACGTCGCAGATGATCCGCAGGCGATTCTGGAGCAATGCCTGACCTCCAACCACACCCGCCTGCCCGTCTATCAGGACGATCCGGAAAACATCATCGGCGTGATCCACGCCAAGGACCTGCTGCGCGCCATGTACAAGATCATTGGCGGACCGGAGGGCGACGCCGCCAAGCTGCGGCACTTCAAGATCACCGATGTGGCGATGAAACCCTATTTCGTGCCCGAAACCTCGACACTGGACGAGCAGATGCGGCAGTTCTTGCGCCGCCATACGCATTTTGCGCTGGTGGTGGATGAATACGGTTCCTTGCAGGGGTTGATCACGCTGGAGGATATCCTTGAGGAGATCGTGGGCGAGATCACGGATGAATTCGACCCCGATGCCGAGCAGACCGTTACCAGCGGGGATGACGGGCAGTTCGTGGTCGATGGTGCCATGACGATCCGCGACCTGAACCGCGCCACCGACTGGAACCTGCCGGATGAAGAGGCCAATACCGTGGCCGGTCTGGTGATCCACGAAGCGCAGATGATCCCGACCAGCGGTCAGGTCTTCTCCTTCCACGGCTTCCGGTTCGAAGTGGTTGCGCGGGACGGCAACCGGATCACCGAATTGAAGATCCGGCCGCTCTCCTGATCCATCCTGTTACGGCACCGGGCGCTTGGGCCTGCCCGCCAAACGGCAAAATCCTTGTGATGCGCAAGACGGGTTTGCTAGGGTGCCCGGCATGACGTGGCACGCAGGGATATGAGGTCGTAACATGGCATTTGCAACGGACGACACGATCGCCGACAGTACCGCCGTTGCGGTTGCTCTGCGCAGGGAATGTGTTGTGCTATCCGGATCGGAAGCCTCTGACCGTTTCACAGCACATCGCGCCTTGTCTGAAATGCTGCCGTTGATCGGTGTGTTGCATGTGATATCGAAACTGGACCGGGCACTGGGTCACACCGCCCCATTTAGCGCCCCCCAGACCTACATCGAGCGTTGCGCGTTGCGCGACCTTGGCGACAACGAGACCGTGCGGAACAGGCTGTTTCACATGCTGCGTGAAGATGGTCTGGCCTCGGTTGCGGACCACTTCGAGATCGAAACAGCTTGCGGGACACTCCGCATCGAGGCTCAATTTCTGCTGAGCGTCGAGGGGTCACATTATACGGAAGTCCTGTTCAGAATTTTGCCCAACGAGGAGACAACCAAGGGGATTCTCTTTGGCAGCTTGCTGAGCGTCTTGTTGTCCTTGGCCACTTCTTTTGCGTCCGGCACAATATCGACGTCCACCGTACCGCCGACAGAAGTGGTGCTGCAACCGTCGGATCAGCTCGAAGACGTCAGTGACACGCTCTACATTTGCACCTTCGGTGGTGTGGTCAAACTGGAAGACGGCGGTGTTATCGAAGAGGCGTTGCGTATCCTGTCCAACCCCGAAGATGATGTGGAAGCAATACAGGCGCGGCAAGCCTGTTTGAAAGCGCTGGGTCTTTATGACGGTGAGATCGACGGCGTTTCCGGCCCGATAACCGAAGCCGCCCAGAATGCACTGATCCAGCGATACAGCCTGTCTCATATCAACTGGCATGATCAGAACTTCAGCCGTTTTGTGCTCTACCGCGCAGCCGAGGCCGTCAATGGAAGCACAGCGCCCTAACGCGCGACATGGCCCAAAGATCTCTAAGCACGCAGCCTCACACCTTGCGGATCAAACGGCGGCTCCTGCAGGATCACAGCCCGGTGCGGGCGGCCCAGCAACATGACCTCGACCTGATCGCCCGGTCCGGCGTCCTTTACATACCCCAAGGCGAGGCTCATGCCGACCGTGTAGCCATAGGTACCCGAGGTCACGCGCCCGATGCCCTGCCCATCCTTGAAAATCGGCTCACCACCCGTCGCATCGGCGTGCGAGGCATCCGTCTCCGCAGCGTCCAGTGCCAGCAGCACAAGCGTCTCACGCGGCTCTTTGGCCAGTGTTGCCGCGACGGCCTCCTTATTCAGGAAATCCTTGTCCATCTTGCAAAGCCGGTCGAGCCCCACTTCCTGAGGCCAGTATTCAGGCGAATACTCGCGGGACCAGCTGCCATAGCCCTTCTCCACCCGCAGCGACATCAGGGCACGCGACCCGACAGGCCCCGCGCCGACCTGCTGGCCCGCCTGCAGCAGCACCTCCCAAAGTCGGGCCTGATCGGCTGTTTCGCAATGCAGCTCCCAGCCCAGATCACCGGTGAAACTGACCCGTAGGGCCAGCACCCGAATGCCGCTCAACTCGATCCAGCGGCTGGCCATGAACGGGAAATCCGCCGTTGCCAGCGAGGTATTCGTCAGCCGTTGCAACATCTCGCGCGATTTCGGCCCGGCGACGTTGAAGCCGCACATGGCCACCGTCCGGCTCTGGAAGGTCGTGCCCGCAGGCAGAGGCACCTCTTTGAAAAACCGCTGGTGATAGCGCTCCGCCATGCCGGAACCAATGACCCAGAACTCATCATCACCCACCCGCGTCACAGTGAAATCCCCCGCGATGCCACCGCGCTTGCCGATGAGCGGCGTCAGACACGACCGCCCAACGGCCCGCGGCATCCGGTTGGCGAAGACCACGTTCAGCCAGTCTTCCGCGTCCGGCCCCCTGCAGAGGTACTTCGCGAAGTTTGAGATATCGATGATCCCGGCGTGTTCCCGCAGCATGCGGCATTCCGCACCGACAGGCTCCCACCAGTTCTGGCGCGTGAACCCATCCGTGTCCCGCACACCCGGCTCAGCGCCATACCATAGCGGATGTTCCCAGCCGTAGTTCAACCCAAAGACCGCACCCAGTGCTTTTTGCGCCTCATATGCCGGACGGGTCCGTATGGGTCGGCCTGCCGCGCGCTCCTCATGCGGGAAGTGGATCTTGAACCGGTTGGCGTATTGATCGCCCACCCGCGCCTTGGTGAACGCCGCATCCGCCCAGTGTCCAAACCGTGCCACATCCCAGGTGAACATGTCATAGCGTGTCTCTCCGGTGACGATCCAATCAGCGGCCAGCAGCCCCATGCCGCCCGACTGCGAGAACCCGGGGATGATCCCGTTGCAGCAAAAATAGTTGCTGAGCTCCGGCACCGGACCGAAGAGCACGTTCGAATCCGGCGACCAGATCATCGGGCCGTTGATCACCCGCTTGATCCCGGCCTCGCCCACCACGGGCACCCGCTCGATGGCCCGCATCATGTTGTCCTCGATCCGCTCCAGATCGTCCGCGAAAAGCTCATGCCCAAAGCCCTGCGGCGTGCCCGCCTCTGCCCAGAACCGAAGGTCCTTCTCATAGGCGCCCACCAGCAGCCCTTTTCCCTCCTGGCGCAGATAATACTCGCCATCCCGGTCGGCGACGGACGGCAGGCGCCGGTCCAACGCGTCGATCTCGGCAATCGTTTCGGTCACGAAATACTGATGCTCTGTCGGCTGCAAAGGCAGCGTCACCCCCGCCAAAGCCGCGACTTCGCGCCCCCAGAGCCCGGCAGCATTCACCACCCATTCCGCCCGAATATCGCCCTTCGCCGTGCGCACGATCCACGTGCCGTCGGGCTGCTGCTCCGTACCCGTCACCGGACAGAACCGGATGATCTCCGCGCCGTTCTGCCGCGCCCCCGCCGCATAGGCGTTGGTCACACCCGAGGGGTCCACATTGCCGCCATCCGGTTCCCACATGATGCATCGGATGCCGTCGTAATTGACCAGCGGATGCAGCCGCTCCGCCTCCGCCCGGCTGACCTCGTGGAAGTTCATGCCGTAAAGCTTCGCCTTCGCCGCCTGCAGACGCAGCTGATGCTCCCGGGCTTCCGTCTGCGCCAGATAGAGCGATCCCGGCTGGAACACGCCACAGCTCTGCCCTGTCTCCGCTTCCAGCGACCGGTATAAATTCATGGTATAGTGCTGAATGCGGCTGATGTTGGTGCTGTCGTGCAGCCCGTGAATGTTCGCCGCCGCATGCCACGTCGACCCGCTGGTCAGTTCATCCCGTTCCAGTAAAACCACATCCGTCCACCCCAGCTTGGTCAGATGGTAGAGGATCGAGCAGCCGATGACGCCACCTCCGATAACGACGGCCTGGGCATGGGTGCGCATGGGGTGGATCCTTTATGCGGGCTGCAGTGCTGCCCACCCTGCCCCAGCGCTCCGCCGCCGGATTGCGCAGCCGCGACATATTTCGTCGCGTGCGGACAAGGTCGCCCGCTCCGTTGCCATCCAAAGGTGGACGGAATAAATGTTCGGGACCAGATGCGGCAGATCAGACCGGAGCACATATGAAACTGAGAGATGGAACCCTTGCCGACGTCCCGGAGATCAGCGCCTTTCTGGTCGAACTCACGGCGCTTGGCAAACGCACCCGCCCCGATGACGAAGCCTTTGTGCGCAGCAATTACATCGAAAACGCCGCTAAGGTTTCGTGCACTGTCGCGGAGGATGACGCAGGCCACGTGCTGGGTTTTCAAGTGTTGACGGTCGCCGCTGCAGGCAATGAATGGGGTACTGACCCGGGCTGGGGCATCATCGGCACGCACGTCCGGCCGAACGCCGCCCGCACGGGCGTGGGACACGCGCTCTTTACAGCCACCCGCGAGGCTGCACAAAAGGCTGGCCTGCAAAAGATCGAGGCGACCATCGGCGCCAAGAGTGCCGAAGCGCTTGGCTACTATGAGGCCATGGGGTTTCGGACCTACCGGCAATATGACGACCGCATCTGCAAATGCTTCGATGTCGCAGGCGCACCGCGCGACTGAACGCGCTGGCGGCCCGCCACGGGCGACTTTGTCCAGAAAGATACAGGCACGCAGCGGTTGTCTGCGGGGCGTCATAACGTTTTTTTCTCGTTGGTCGGCCGGTATTACGTGACACGGGCACAAACTGTCTGTCTACGAAAGTGCCCGGCACGTTGGGAATTGACGGCTGCGATAGAATCATGGATATATTTTATCCATGATATATCGAGACACCCCATGAAACTCAGCGATGGCATTGAACAGGCCCTGCATTGCGCCACGCTGATGGCCGCCCTGCCCGAGGGCGGGCTGCTTTCGGCCAAGGCGATGGCGGAGTTCCACGACGTCTCCACCAGTTACCTGCTGAAACACCTGCAGGCGCTGTCAAAGGCAGGCCTGCTGCACACCGAACCCGGGCCGCGCGGCGGCTATAGGCTCGCCCGCGCGCCGGACCAGATCACCTTGCTCGACGTGGTGCTCGCCGTCGAAGGGCCCGAGCCCGCCTTTCGCTGCAAGGAAATCCGGCAGAACGGCCCCAACCCCCTGCCCGCGTCACAGTTCAAAGCGCCCTGCCAGATCAATGCGGCGATGCTGCGGGCGGAACGGGCTTACCGGACGGAGCTGCGCGCCGTGACGCTTGCTGACCTGCTGGCCGACCTGGCCGCTGCAGACGATGGCACCATAGCTGCGCGCGGATGTGCGTTTTTCGACCAGCACATGCGCCGCCCGAAACCTGATCCCAACCCCACCACCTGAAAGGACAATACCATGACCCTCCGCCTCGATTCCATGACCGCCGCCCCCGATGCCGTGAAAGCGGTCTATGGGCTGGAAAACTACATCGCCAGCCAGTCGGGCCTGGACCACCAGCTCATTCATCTGCTGAAACTGCGCGCCTCGATCATCAACGGCTGCGCCTATTGCGTGGACATGCATACCAAGGAAGCGCGCAAGGACGGGCTGTCCGAACAGTGGATCGCGCTGGTCAGTGTCTGGCATGAAGCGAGTATTTTCGACGCCCGCGAACGTGCGCTTCTGGGGTGGACCGACGCTCTGACCAACATCGCCCAGACGGGCGCACCGGATGCGGCTTACGACGCCATGCAAGCGGTGTTTTCCGAAGCCGAGATCACCAAACTGACGGTCGCCATCGGCACGATCAACATCTGGAACCGCATAGCGGTGGGTTTCCGCATGCCCCATGCGCTGGACGAAGCGGCCTGAATGCCTGCGCCCCGGCGCCTTGCCGTCGGCAGGTTTCGGGGCGCTTTCCCTCCTACCCGCCCGGACCCGAGAGGTCCCGGCCTGGTGCAGCCACAGGCCCCTTGGCGACCGTTCGTGATGGGAAGGGCGGCGCGGCGCACCGGGTGACTGCACGCAGGTCACCCGGAAACGCGTCGCCCCCGTCCGGCTCAAGCGTCACATTCTGTCGTTTTTGAACCAGCCCTATCCGTCGCCCCCGTCTTAGCTGCGCTCAACAGACAGTTGGAGGCCGCTATGCAAACCACCACCCGTGTTGCCGTGATCGGAGGCGGCGTTGTCGGCGCTTCGGTGCTCTATCACCTGACGAAGCTTGGGTGGTCGGACGTGATGTTGCTGGAACGCTCGGAGTTGACGAGCGGCTCGACATGGCATGCGGCGGGCGGGTTTCACACGCTCAACGGCGACACCAATATGGCCGCCCTTCAGGGCTATACCATCAGGCTTTACAAGGAGTTGGAGGAAATCACCGGTCTCTCCTGCGGGCTGCATCACGTGGGCGGCGTGACGCTGGCCGACAATCAGGACCGCTTTGACATGTTACTGGCCGAACGCGCCAAGCACCGGTTCATGGGGCTGGAGACCGAAATCGTCGGTCCCGAAGATATCCGGAAAATCGCGCCCGTGACCAACACCGATGGCATCCTCGGCGCGCTTTATGACCCGCTGGACGGCCACCTTGACCCCTCCGGCACCACCCACGCCTACGCCAAGGCCGCGCGGATGGGCGGGGCCACGATCAAGACCCACTGCATGGTGCGCGAGACCAACCAGCGCCCGGACGGCACCTGGGACGTGGTGACCGACAAGGGCACGATTCACGCCGAACACGTTGTGAACGCGGGCGGTCTATGGGCCCGTGAGGTCGGCGCCATGGCGGGCATCTATTTCCCTCTGCACCCGATGGAGCACCAGTATCTCGTCACCGAAGAGGTGCCGCTGATTGCCGAGATGATGGCCGACGGCAAGGAGCATCCGCATGTGATGGACCCCGCCGGGGAGAGCTATCTGCGGCAGGAAGGCCGGGGGCTCTGCATCGGGTTCTACGAGCAGCCCTGCCGCCCCTGGGCGGTTGAGGGCACCTCGTGGGACTTCGGTCAGGACCTGCTGCCCAATGACTTTGACAAGATCGAGCAAAGCATTGATTTTGCGTATAAACGCTTCCCTGATCTGGAGCGTGCAGGCGTGAAGAACGTCATTCATGGCCCCTTCACCTTCGCCCCCGATGGCAATCCACTGGTCGGCCCCGTGCCCGGCGTGCGCAACTACTGGTCCGCCTGTGGTGTCATGGCGGGCTTCAGCCAGGGCGGCGGCGTCGGGCTGATGCTGGCGCAATGGATGACCCAAGGCGAGACCGAGCGCGACACCATGGCGATGGACGTCGCCCGGTTCGGCGACTGGATCACCCCCGGCTACACCCTGCCGAAGGTCATTGAAAACTATCAGAAAAGGTTCTCTGTCGCATACCCGAACGAAGAGCTGCCCGCCGCCCGGCCCAACCGCACGACGCCGATGTACGATATTTTCACCGACATGGGCGCGGTCTGGGGGCAGCAATATGGGCTGGAGGTCGCTAACTACTTCGCGCAGGGCGACGAGCCGACCTATGAGACGCCGTCCTTCCGCCGCTCGGACGCCTTCGCGGCCACCGCGCGCGAGGTCAAAGCCGTGCGGAACGCCGTGGGCATCAACGAGGTGCAGAACTTCGGCAAATACCGCATCAGCGGCCCCCGCGCCCGCGCCTGGCTGAACCGCATCATGGCAGGGCGCGTGCCAGCGCCCGGACGGCTGAGCCTGACACCCATGCTGTCGCCGAAGGGCCGCCTGATCGGTGATTTCACCATCTCCTGTCTGGCGGAGGATCATTTCCAGCTGACTGCCTCCTATGGCGCGCAGGCGTTCCATTGGCGCTGGTTCCTGCACCATCAGGAAGAGGGCGTCACCCTCTGCAACATCAGCGACCAGCGGACGGGCTTTCAGATCGCCGGGCCTTTTGCCCGTAAGGTTCTGGCGGCCTGCACGCGCAGCGACATCAGCGACATGCGTTTTCTGGACGTGCGGCGCATGACGGTCGGCATGGCCGACTGCATCGTGCAGCGGGTCAGCTACACCGGCGATCTGGGCTACGAAATCTACTGCGATCCGATGAGCCAGCGCGCGCTCTGGTCCACGCTCTGGGCAGCGGGTCAACCGCACGGCATCACCCCCTTCGGGATGCGGGCGATGATGTCCCTGCGGCTTGATAAATTCTTTGGCAGCTGGATGGCGGAATTCTCCCCGGACTACACGGCGGCGGAAACCGGATTGGATCGCTTCATCTCCTTCAAAAAGAACGATGATTTCATCGGGCGTGCAGCGGCCGAAGCGGACCGCGACAAGGGCCCTGCCGGCAGGCTCGTCGCCTTCGAGGTAGATGCGGAGGATGCTGACGTGCAGGGATATGAACCGATCTGGCTTGAGGGAAAAGTCGTCGGGTTCTGCACATCGGGCGGCTATTCGCACCACGCGGGCAAATCCATTGCTTTGGGGTTCCTGCCCAGCGACCGCGTCGCCGAAAACCCGGATGTGGAGATCGAGATCCTGGGACAGATGCGCCGCGCCAAAGTCGTCACCGAACCGCTTTTTGACCCAGACGGCACCCGCATGCGCGGGTGAGCAGCGCTTTCGTTTTCGCAGGCCGTGTTGTAAGACTTTAGTATGACCCGGCTGGAAAAATGCGACCTCCCCGTGATCCTGCTTGCCGCCGGGCAATCCAGGCGGATGCGCGGGGCCGACAAGCTCTTGGAAGAGATCGATGGCGTACCACTGTTGCGCCGGCAAGCGGAAGCAGCCTGTGCTGCCACATGCGGGCCGGTACTGGTTGCGCTGCCACCACCTCCGCATCCGAGGTACCAGTGTCTGGATGCCCTGGCTGTGAATCGCGTGCCGGTCACGGAGGCGGATGAGGGGATGAACGCCAGCCTGCGCACCGCCTTCGCTGCTCTGACCGACAATCCACCTGCGGCCATGCTGCTGTTAGCGGATCTGCCGGAACTGACCGCTCAGGACCTCAGCTCAGTCTTTCAGGCCGTTGACTTGAGGTCCGAAACACTGATCTGGCGCGGCGCCACAAAGGACGGAAAACCGGGACATCCGATCGTTTTCGCATCCGCTCTCTTTCCGGCCTTTGCGGCGCTCAAGGGCGATGGCGGCGGGCGAGAAGTGGTCGCAGATGCAGACGGCCACGTTGCCCTTGTGCCCCTGCCCGGCAACCGCGCGCGCCGCGATCTTGATACGCCCGAGGACTGGGCGGCATGGCGGGCGGAGCAAGCCGACGGACAATAAGTTTTTGGAGGGCGCGCAAATCCTTCAGCGCATCAGCAACTGCACTTCGTCACGTTTCAAAGAGCGACGCGCGGCCTGATAGGAGGCCACGCCGACCGGTGTTTTCAGGTCGGGAAAGAGGTGCTCGAGTTCCCGGCGTTGCGCCCTGCCGATGCCCGCGAGGCTGACATCGGCCGGCTGGAAGCTTTCAGTCCAGGTGCCATTTGACAACACCACTTCGTGCTGCGTGAACAGGATGTGGATGTAGGTGGTCCATGGCACTGTGGCCGTTCGGATGCCGGGCATGCCCGTCAGGTGTTTCGCCGCCACCAGCACCTCGCGTTCGCCGAAGAGCCGGACAGCCCTGTCATTGCACAGCAACACACGGTGATTGGGGCTGAGCAATATGTCCCGCTCCGGTAGCCCGCCGCCCAATGCGCCCTTGCTGATCTGGATCGGCTGGAGGTCGGCGTGGCGCTGCAACTCCCCACCGGTTACCCCGCGGGCGCCTTTCCAGTTGACGGTCTGAATGCCATTGTCCCGTGTGATCACCGGATCGCCCGGGCGCAGCTCTTCGATCAGACGTTCGCCTTGCGGTGTCGCAATCAGGGTGCCGGGCGTGAAACAGATCGGGGTCGAGCCGACCGCAATATCCTCGCGAACCGGCTTTAGCGCAGCACGGCTGTTAGTCGTGGTACAGTCCTTCCCCTCAGGGGACTCCTGGACGTCACCAATGAATGCCGCATTCGGATCTGTTGCGCTGTCAGACATCCGTTTCCCTTGTACCTGCCCGCAGGGCTGGGGACCCTGCGGACATCCATCGTCCTCGTACTCACTCCGCGGCCAGGCGGCCGGGCACACAAACACACGACTTTCTATGGCGCGAAGGAAATTTGATCAGATCGGGCGACCCGACCGGATAGAAGCTCTTTCGCGCCCGGAGCATCAGCCTGAGCAGTGCTCCCGAAAGTAGGGACATTTTTACCGGACGGCTGTGTGTGCACAAAGGGGAATTTGCGACCAGACGTCTCAAAACCAGGCATGTGCGGCCTTTTGGACGTTCCATTCAAAGAGGAAACATCGACATCACTGCGGAATTGTTTCGGCGGTTGGTGCCGGGCAGATTTGATCAAATCGAATGAGTCTAACCAGTTAGAGGCGCAAAAACCCTTTGGCATGACGCCGTAAGGGAGTTCGTTGTTTCCATTTCCGCAGCAATATGTCCCGCTCTGCGGGAACGTTTTCGCAACGCATATGTCGTAGGTGCCCTGGGGCATTCTCAACAATAGGGCGGGATAGACGGAATTTTTGCACGATCACGAACAGTTTCGCGGACGTTCGAATCACTTCGCCCGGGACCGCTGGCACGGGACATCGGGCGGTATCTCGCCCTGCGGGAAAGGTTGCCGATGTGGTACCCAAGGCCGGACTCGAACCGGCACGCCCGAAGGCGGGGGATTTTGAATCCCCTGCGTCTACCATTCCGCCACTTGGGCAACGACAGCGGCTTACCGCGTGGCTGTGCCGCGGGCAAGAGGATTTTGCATCCAATGGCCGACCCGCCGCTTGACCCCGCATCCTGTGCATGCTCTTGCAAACCCCGTACAAAAGGAAATTGGCGACCATGTTGCGCAAACTCTACGACTGGACATTGAGCAAGGTCGACCACCCGCAGGCCCTCTGGGTCCTGGCCTTTGTCAGTTTTATCGAAAGCTCGGTCTTTCCGATCCCGCCTGACGTGCTGATGATCCCGATGATTATCGCGCGGCCCTCGCGCGCCTGGCTGATTGCCGGCGTGGCGCTGGTGGCCTCGGTGCTGGGGGGCATGCTGGGTTACGCCATCGGCGACTTTGCCTTTGACGCCATCGGCCGCCCGATCCTGGAGACGCTGGGCAAAGCCGAAGCGATGGAGGCCTTCAACACCCGCTTCAACGATCTGGGCTTCTGGGCCGTGCTGACGGCAGGCGTGACCCCCTTCCCCTACAAGGTCATCACCATCATGTCCGGTTGGACGTCAATGCCGCTGGCCACCTTTGTTGCGACCTCCATCCTGGCCCGCGGTTTGCGGTTTTTCCTTGTCGCCTTCCTGCTGTGGAAGTTCGGCGCGCCGATCCGGGAATTCATTGAAAAGCGCCTCGGCCTGATGTTCACTCTGTTCATCATCCTTCTGGTGGGCGGTTTCTTTGCGCTGAAGTTTCTATGACCCGATCCTATGCCATTGCTCTTGCGGCTGCAGGCTCCGCCACTCTGCTGATTGCGGCGTTTGCGTTTCAGCATCTCGGTGGCCTGCCCCCCTGCAAGCTCTGCATCTGGCAGCGCTATCCACATGTCATCGCCATCGTCATCGGCCTGATCGCACTGCGGGTTCAAAGCGGGGTTCTGATCGCATTGGGCGCCTTGGCCGCCTTGGCCACAGCCGGGGTGGGCGCGTTTCACGTGGGCGTGGAGCAAGGCTGGTGGGAGGGTCCGACCACCTGCACATCCGGCCCCGTCGGCGGGCTCAGTGCGGATGCCTTGCTGGACCAGATCATGACCGCACCGCTGGTCCGCTGCGACGACATCGCCTGGGAACTGCTGGGCATCAGCATGGCGGGATGGAATGCCCTTCTGTCGCTGGGGCTGGTTGCGCTCTGGCTGACGGCGCTGCGCCGCGCCTAGCTTGCCTTGCGGGTGCTGAGCAGGAGGCTCGTCTCACTCGCCGTCACCCCTTCGAGCCGCCGCACCTGAAACAGGATCTGATCGAAACGTTCCAACGTCGCTGTGCCAATTTCAACGATCACATCCCAGCGGCCATTGGTGGAATGTACCCGCCGCACTTCTGGCATGCCGGAGAGATGACGCAGAATGCGGTCCGTGCCCCGTCCCTCGATGGCGATCATCATCAACCCGCGCACCGGATCAGTGAGATGGTCCTCTTTCATCACCACCGAAAATCCGAGGATGTCCCCGCGATCCTGCAATTTCGCCAAACGGCTGCGCACCGTTGCGCGCGTCAGCCCCAGCATACCGGCAAGGTCAGACAATGAGGCGCGTGCGTCATGGCGCAGCGCGCTGACAAGACGTCTATCCGTTTCGTCCATTTCTGATATCCATTCTGATCAATTGAATTTCGATACGCTCAAATTGTACGCTTGTCTACCGTCCGCATCGATCAGTATCGTGGCGAAAATCGATAGACCGGAGCCTCCCATGACCCATCAGACCTGTATTCTCTACGGCGCACCTGTCGACAGTGGCAAGCGCCGTCGTGGTTGCCTGATGGGGCCGGATGCCTACCGCACCGCCGGTCTGGCGGAGGCGCTGGAGGGGTTGGGCCACCGCGTCGAGGATCGCGGCAACGTCACCCCAACCGCCTTCAGCGCGAAACCCCACGACCGCCTGCACGCGCTGGAGGAGACCATCGGCTGGACCACCGCCCTCGCCGAGGCGGCGGAGGTCGGATTGCGGGACGGTCTCCCCATTTTCCTCGGTGGCGATCACTCACTGGCGCTTGGCACTGTGCTGGGCGCGATGCGCCACGCCGAGACGGTCAAGCGGCCTCTCTTCGTGCTCTGGCTTGATGCCCATAGCGATTTTCACACCCTGGCGACCACGGACAGCGGCAATCTGCATGGCACACCTCTGGGCTACGTGACCGGGCGGCCCGATTTCGACGGCTTCCCACCGCTGGGCACGCCCCTGCCGCAGGAAAACATCGCCATCATCGGTCTGCGCTCCGTGGATGACGCCGAACGCGCGGCCTTGCAGGACACCGCGATCCACCGGGTCGACATGCGCGACATCGACGAATCCGGCATCGCCAAGCCGCTGGCCAGCTTTCTGCAGCGTGTGGCGGCGGCAAACGGCATGCTGCATGTCTCGCTCGATGTGGATTTTCTCGACCCCAGCGTCGCTCCTGCAGTTGGCACCACAGTGCCCGGAGGCGCCACGATCCGCGAAGGTCACCTGGTCATGGAGATGCTGCATGATAGTGGGCTGATGACCTCACTCGATCTGGTTGAACTGAACCCCTTCCTCGATGAGCGCGGCCGCACGGCGCAGGTGATGGTCGATCTGGCCGCCTCCGCCTTGGGTCGCCGGGTCTTTGACCGACCCACACGGGCCTTCTGAGCATGCAGGTCCAAGCCCCTTCTGCCGTGGTGATGATCCGCCCGCATCACTTCCGCTCGAATCCCGAAACGCAAGGTGACAATGCTTTTCAGACGCCGGATCGGGGCGAGGTGGCCCCCCGTGCCCGCGCCGAATTCGACCATGTGGTGGACAGCCTGCGCGCCGCAGGCGTGACCGTGCATGATTTCGACGACACCGGCACGGACACACCGGATTCCGTGTTTCCCAACAACTGGTTTTCCACCCACGCGGGCGGGCATATCGCGGTCTATCCGATGTATGCCGCCAACCGGCGCCGCGAGCGCCGATGGGACGTGATCGACAGCCTGAAGGCCAACTACCGCGTGCAGGACGTGATTGATTATTCGGGGCTTGAGCACGACGGGCTGGCGCTGGAGGGCACCGGGGCCATGGTTCTCGACCACATCGCGCGGGTGGCCTACGTGGCCAAATCCCATCGCGCCGATCCGGTGATCCTTGAGCGGTTCTGCACGCATTTCAACTTTGAACCCATCGCTTTTGATGCCGCAGACGCGCAGGGACGCCCCGTCTATCACACCAATGTCCTGATGGCGATTGGCACCCATATGGCCCTTGTCGGGCTGGAGATGATCACCGATCCCGCCCGCCGCGCCATGGTCGCCGACCGGCTTGCCGAAACCGGGCGGGATGTCATCGCGCTCACACCGCATCAGATCGGCGCATTCGCCGGCAATGCGATCGAGCTTTGCGGGCGTGACGGCACCCTGCTGGCCCTTTCCGCCCGCGCCCTCGATGCGCTGACCCCAGAGCAAATCACCCGGATCGAAGCCCATGCGCGCCTCCTGCCGCTGAGCATCCCCACTCTTGAGACCGCAGGCGGTTCCGTCCGCTGCATGATTGCCGGTCTTCACCTGTCGCGCCGCACATAGAAAGGCCCCGCCATGACCACGCTTACCCCCTCCGACAAAGCCCTCGTCCCCTTCGTCTCCGTCGATCACATGATGCAGCTCATCCACCATATCGGGGTTGAGGATATGCTGCGCGGCCTGGCCGATTACATCGAGGCCGATTTCAAGCGCTGGCAGCTTTTTGACAAGACACCCCGCGTGGCCAGCCATTCCGCTGAAGGGGTGATCGAACTGATGCCCACCTCCGATGGCGAGGTCTACGGGTTCAAATACGTCAACGGCCACCCCAAGAACACGGCCGAAGGGCTGCAGACCGTCACCGCTTTTGGCCTGCTGGCGGATGTGGGCAACGGCTATCCTGTCCTGCTCAGCGAAATGACCCTGCTGACGGCGCTGCGCACGGCGGCCACCTCGGCCCTTGTTGCCCGCACGCTGGCCCCCAAGGGCAGCACCGTCATGGCGATGATCGGCAATGGCGCCCAGTCGGAATTCCAGACCCTGGCGATGAAAGCGATCTGCGGGATCGAGGAAGTGCGGCTTTATGATACGGACGCGGCTGCAACCGAGAAATGCGCGGCCAATCTTGCCGGACTGGGTTTGACGGTCACCCCCTGCGCCACGGCGGAGGATGCCATTCTTGGCGCGCAGATCATCACCACCTGCACCGCCGACAAGCAATATGCCACCATTCTGACCGACAACATGATCGGCGCGGGCGTGCACATCAACGCCATCGGCGGCGACTGCCCGGGCAAGACGGAACTGGCGCCCGCGATCCTGCACCGCTCGGATATCTTCGTGGAATATCCCGAACAGACCCGGATCGAAGGCGAAATACAGCAACTGCCGGAAACCCACCCTGTCACCGAAATCTGGCAAGTGCTGACAGGTCAGGCAGAGGGCCGCCGCAATCCCGAACAGATCACGCTCTTTGATTCCGTGGGGTTTGCCATCGAGGATTTCAGCGCCCTGCGCTACGTGCGCGACCAGATCGAAGAAACGCAGCTGTTCCACCCGCTTGACCTGCTGGCCGACCCGGACGATCCGCGCGATCTCTTCGGCATGCTGCAGCGGTCGCGTCCGGCGTAAGAGCGCCGCACAGCGCCGTTTTGGGCTTGCCCAAAACCGAAAGCATGGCGTGCGCGGCGACGCCGCGCGCCTTCGGATTACGTCTTTGTCACATCGTACCCGTAGAGCCAGTTAAACTGCCGCATCATCAGCCCCGGCGCCAGACGGCTGCCTAGCGAGAGCCCCAGATGCGCCAGTTGTCGCACCGGCCCGTTTTTCAAATGGTACTTCCGGGCATTGCCACTGGCGGCGTCGATCACCCGCGTGGCCCGCGGTTTGCGCATCTCCTGATACTGATCAGCGCGCCCGTCCATCAGGCAGGTCGCAAGCACCCAGGCATCTTCCAGCGCCAGATTGGCCCCCTGCGCCAGAAACGGTAGAGTCGGATGCGCCGCATCCCCCAGCAAAGCCACATTCCCCGCCCTCCAGGTCTCAGCCACCGGGTGCCGGAACAACCCCCACAGGGACACTGCCTCGACACGCCGCAAAAGATCCCCTGCAGAGCCGCCAAAATCCGCAAACGCGGCCTGCAGGTTTGCAGGATCATCGGCGTGGTTCCACCCCTCCTCCGCCCAGGCGTCACGTTCCTGCACAGCGACAATGTTCATCAGCGCCCCGGCCTTTAGCGGATAGCGCACGAGGTGACGGCCCGGTCCCATGGTCACCCGCGCCTCCGGCGCCGGATCTCGTGCGGGCACAGTTGCCCGCCATGCCACCTGACCGGTAAAGGATGCTGTGGACCCGGGCGAGACAACATCCCGGCCAACGGAATGAATGCCATCCGCGCAGATCACCGCTTCCGCCCGCACCGTCTGGCCCGTGCCCAACTGCATCTCCGGCAGAGTGCCAGGCGCGATTCCCGTCACCTCCTGCCCCAGTTCCAGCGTCACGCCTGCCTGCGTTGCAGCCTTCGCCAGCAGGGTGATCAGATCGTGGCGATGCACAAACAGGTACTTCTGGTCCTGCAACCGCGTCAGATCCAGCCGCGCGACCTCCGCCCCCGCCTTGTAGTCCTCCAGAACGACCGACGTGGCACGGACCGCCCCGGCGCGCTCCAGTGCCTCCTCGATCCCCAGCGCGCGCAGCACCGCCAGACCGTTGGGGCTGATCTGCAAACCGGCCCCCACTTCGACGATCCGCGGCGCTTTTTCGTAGAGTGTGACGGCCACCCCTTGGCGTGCCAGGGCCGTGGCCACGGCCAACCCGCCAACCCCGGCGCCCACCACAACGACATTCCTGATCATCGAAGACCCTTCAAACAAAAACGCCGAAGCCTTGGCTCCGACGCTTTTACGCTCAATCCGATCTGACCGCCTGGGATCAATCGTCGCGGTGTACTTTCTCGCGGCGCTCATGACGCTCCTGCGCCTCAAGGCTCATCGTGGCAATCGGGCGCGCGTCGAGACGTTTCAGCGAAATCGGCTCGCCCGTCACGGAACAATAGCCAAATTCACCCTCATCGATCCGGCGCAGGGCCCCGTCGATCTTGCTGACCAGCTTGCGCTGACGATCCCGGGTGCGCAGTTCCAGCGCGCGGTCGGTTTCCTCGGAGGCACGGTCGGCCACGTCGGGAATATTGCGGGTGCCATCCTGCAGCCCTTCGATGGTATCCTTGGATCCTGCCAGAAGTTCAGCGCGCCAGTTCAACAGCTTACGGCGGAAATACTCAACCTGTCGTTCGTTCATGAACGGCTCATCTTCGGCCGGACGATAATCATCCGGCAGAAACAGTTCCTGTTTCATTTGTTTCCCCTCAACACGGCTAACGTCATTCATACGCGACTTGTCCTCAGGCCAAGTGCCCCCATGCGCCACGATCTACCCCACGTCCTATCGATTGTCACTACACAATCCGGAAGAATTCTGGCTAAAAGCATTCCGACACTGCGCGCCACAAAGGGTTGACGATACATGAAATTCCAAGGCACCGCCGACTACATCGCCACCGACGATCTGACAATCGCCGTAAACGCCGCCGTGACCTTGGAACGGCCGCTTCTGGTGAAGGGCGAACCGGGTACCGGCAAGACCGAACTGGCACGGCAGGTCAGCGCCGCGCTGGATCTGCCGATGATTGAATGGAACATCAAATCCACCACCCGGGCGCAGCAGGGCCTTTATGAATATGACGCGGTCAGCCGCCTGCGCGACAGCCAGCTGGGCGAGGAACGTGTGCATGATGTCAGGAACTACATCCGCAAGGGCAAGCTCTGGGAGGCCTTCGAGGCCGATCAGAAAGTCGTCCTGCTGATCGACGAGATCGACAAGGCGGATATCGAATTTCCCAACGATCTGCTGCAGGAACTCGATAAGATGGAGTTCTTTGTCTACGAGACCGGCGAGACCATCCGCGCGCGGCACCGGCCCATCGTGATCATCACCTCGAACAATGAAAAGGAACTGCCCGACGCCTTCCTGCGGCGCTGTTTCTTTCACTATATCCG
The DNA here is from genome assembly GCF_015644665.1 of Roseobacter sp. MH60115. Classification (GTDB taxonomy): domain Bacteria; phylum Pseudomonadota; class Alphaproteobacteria; order Rhodobacterales; family Rhodobacteraceae; genus Roseobacter. The sequence goes on along the minus strand of NZ_JADOBQ010000006.1, from coordinate 82,062 downwards.
CTTTCCGGAGATGGAGACCCTGCGCGCGATTGTCGAGGTGCACTTCCCCGGCATAAAGGAGGCGCTGCTGACCACGGCGCTGACGCAGTTCTACGAGATTCGCGAGCAGGCGGGTCTCAAGAAAAAACCCTCGACCTCCGAAGTGCTGGACTGGCTGAAGCTGCTTCTGGCCGAAGATCTCAGCGCCGAAGACCTCAAAAACTCCGGTGCCAATGCCCTGCCGAAACTGCATGGTGCGCTGCTTAAAAATGAACAGGACGTGCATCTTTTCGAGCGGCTCGCCTTTCTGGCGCGCAGCGGGCGGTGACCGCGGCGTCTGATCGCATTTGACAGCACCCTGCCTTAGCTGCACAGTGGCCTCACAATGATCCGCGGCGCCAAGATCGCGGGCAGAGGCTATAGGCAGGCTGAAGATATGACAGACACCTCGCGTGTCTCCGTGCGTCCCCTGCGCACGGATGACAAACCCCAATGGGCGACCCTTTGGACGGCATATCTGGCGTTCTACGAGACCACGCGCCCGCAATCGATCTTTGATCTCTATTTCGACCGGCTGCTGGGCGATGATCCACAGGATTTCAACGGTCTGGTGGCCGAGCTGGACGGTCGGCTTGTGGGGCTGACCCATTACTTGTTTCACCGCCATGGCTGGTCCGAGGAAAACGTCTGCTACCTGCAGGACCTCTATGCGGATCCGGAGGTGCGCGGCCAGGGCATCGGACGCGCGCTGATGGAAGCGGTCTATGCCGCCGCGGATGCCGCCGGGGCGCCCAGCGTCTATTGGCTGACGCAGGATTTCAACACGACCGCCCGCCAGCTCTACGATCGTATCGGTGTGAAGACACCCTTCATCAAATACGCGCGCACATGAGGCGCCGCCTGATCCTGCCGCTGATCATGGTGCTGAACGCCTGTACGCCGGTCACCCAGGGCGGCATCGCCTCCCGCGCGGTGATCGCAGACAGCACCCTGCCCCCGATGAAGACCTTTGGTCGGGCCCAGATCAACCGTCCGGCGGTCGCCAATGCCGATCTGGTGCGTGACTTTCTCGATCTGTCTTTCCAGATGGAAAGCGGCCGGGAACTGCCTGTCCTGACCCGGTTCGAAGGGCCCATTACCCTGCGCCTGACTGGTGCGCCCCCGCCCACGCTGGCCGCCGATCTCGGCGCGCTGCTGGGTCGTCTGCGCGACGAAGCCGGGATAGAGATCACGAGTGTGGCCGAGGCCGAGGCCAATATCACCATCCAGGCCGTCTCACGCGCCGAAATCCGGCGTGTCCTGCCGCAAGCAGCCTGTTTCGTGGCCCCAAATGTCGGATCGCTGAGCGAATTCCGCAAGGCGCGGCGCAGCCCGCGCACCAATTGGGCCCTGCTCGAAACCCGCACCCGGCTGGCGATTTTCGTGCCCAAGGACGCCAGCCCGCAGGAAGCGCGCGATTGCTTGCACGAGGAACTGGCCCAGGCGCTGGGGCCGCTCAATGACCTCTACCGCCTGCCGAATTCTGTCTTCAACGACGACAATGTGCATACGGTGCTGACGAACTTCGACATGCTGATCCTGCGGGCCACCTATGACCCGCAATTGCGCTCCGGCATGACGCGCGCGGAGGTGGCGCGGCGCCTGCCCGCACTCTTTGCGCGGCTCAACCCCGCCGGGCAAACCGGCCCGCGCCCGCGCCCGTCGGCAACACCGCAGGAGTGGAACACCGCGATCCAGACGGCCCTGGGTCCGGGGGCCAGCGCTTCGGCACGGCGCGCGGCGGCTGCCGAGGCTGTTTCCACGGCAACACGGCTGGGATGGCAGGACAACCGGCGCGCCTTTGCGCATTACGCGATGGGCCGCGTCCTGCAAGGGACAGACCCGAATGCGGCACAGCGACACTACACGACCGCAGACCGCTTCTACGCCAGATCCCCCAGCACCCGGCTGCACCGTGCCTATGTCGCCGCACAACTGGCCGCCTATGAAATCGTCAAGGGCGATGGTCCCCGTGCCCTGCGCCTGATCGATCCCCATATCGAGGCGGCGCGCATCTCGCAGAATGCGGCGCTGCTGGCGACGCTGCAATTGCTCCGCGCCGAAGCGCTCACGCTTGAAGGGCGCGTCGAAGAGGCGCGCCGCGTCCGGCTGGACAGTCTGGGGTGGGCACGCTACGGGTTTGGCCCGGATTGGGCCGTGCGGGCAAAGCAACGCGAAATCTCGACGCTCAATCCCGCAAATACACCGGTCTGACCCCTTCCTCTGCGCTGGGGCCGACCGGAGAAGAGTAGAACGAGGGACAGATGATCGTAATTGCCGCTGCCATTCTGGGCGCCATCATTGGCGGCACCACCGCCGCGCGCCGCAAGGGCAACAACAAGGATATCGCACAATACGCCGCCGGTTATGCACTGGCTTTCATGATCGTCGGCATGATCCTGACGGTGGTGATCGACCGGTTACTGGTGTAATCTTACGTTATGTTCCTGCCCTTCTTCGATGCCCTGCGCAAGAATGCCGTTCCCGTGTCGTTGCGGGAATTCCTGTCCTTTCTCGAAGCCATGCAGGCTGGGCTCGCAACCTATGATGTCGAGGCGTTTTACTACCTGGCCCGCGTCACGTTGGTGAAGGACGAGCGCAACATCGACAAGTTTGACCGCGCCTTTGCAGCGGCCTTCTCCGGGTTGGAAAACATATCGGTTCAGGAGGTGATGGAGGCGGTGGACATCCCCGCCGACTGGCTTGAGAAAATGGCTGAAAAGCACCTGACAGCGGAAGAAAAGGCCGAGATTGACGCCCTGGGCGGTTTTGACAAGCTCATGGAAACGCTGAAAAAACGTCTTGAAGAACAGCAAGGGCGGCACCAGGGCGGCAACAAATGGATCGGCACCGCCGGCACCTCGCCCTTTGGCGCCTATGGCTACAATCCCGAAGGCGTGCGCATCGGCCAGGACCGCTCCCGCCACCAGCGCGCCACCAAGGTCTGGGACAAACGCGAATTCAAAAACCTAGACGACACGGTCGAACTGGGCACCCGCAACATCAAGGTCGCGCTGAAACGGCTGCGCCGCTGGGCCCGCGATGGCGCGCATGAGGAACTTGATCTGGGCGGCACCATCCGCGCCACCGCCGAACACGGCTATCTCGACGTGAAAACCCGACCCGAGCGGCGCAACGCGGTCAAGGTGCTGCTGTTTCTCGACGTGGGCGGCTCGATGGATCCGCATGTGAAGGTGGTAGAGGAACTCTTTTCCGCCGCCCGCGCCGAGTTCAAACACATGGAATACTACTACTTCCACAATTGCGTCTACGAAGGCCTCTGGCGCGACAACCGCCGCCGCTGGGACGCTCAGATCCCCACCCATGAGGTGCTGCGCACTTTCGGACCGGACTATAAATGCATCTTCGTGGGCGATGCTTCGATGTCACCCTATGAAATCGCCTACCCCGGTGGCGCATCCGAGCATTGGAACGAAGAGAGCGGTGCCACCTGGCTGACCCGCTTTCGCGACCAATGGCCCGCGACCCTCTGGATCAATCCGGTGCCAGAGAAGTACTGGCGCTATACCCAGTCCATCGCCATGATCCAGGAATTGCTGGGGCCAGACGCCATGGTCCCCATGACCCTCTCCGGCATCGAACGCGGCATGAAACTGCTGGGCCGCTGATCGTCCCCCCCCGCTTCTTTTGGCCAGAAATATCCCCGCCGGAGGCTCCCGAACTTGCCGCCTGCGCTCCCCGGCCCCATATTCCCCTCATGATCAAATTCACGCCCATCCTGCTCGCCATTCTCTATGGCCTTGCGATGTACCATTTTTCCGCGTGGCGCACGGCCAAGCAGTTGGACGCACGCTCCACCGAACTGGCGGACGCCAAACTCAAGGCCCTGATGGACCGGATGGCCGCCGCGCTGGACCTGCCGCGCATTCGTGTGCACATCTACGAAATCGACCCGGTCAACGGGCTGGCAGCCCCAGACGGGCGCATTTTCATCACCCGCGGCTTTTACAATAAATTCCGCACAGGCGAGGTCAGCGACACGGAAATCGCCAGCGTGATCGCCCATGAAATGGGCCATGTCGCCCTGGGCCATTCGCGGCGGCGGATGATCGACTTTTCCGGCCAGAACGCCCTGCGTACGGCCCTCGCCATGGTCTTGGGGCGGTTCATCCCGGGGATCGGGGTCTGGCTGGCGGGCATGCTGACCACCCTTCTGGCCGCGCGGCTGTCCCGTTCAGATGAATACGAGGCAGATGCCTACGCAGCGGCGCTGCTGACCAAGGCAGGCATCGGCGTGGCCCCGCAGATCAGCCTGTTTGAAAAACTGGACAAGCTTACACAACAGAACGGCGGCGCCGTGCCCGCCTGGCTGATGAGTCATCCCAAGACCCAAGATCGGGTGGCCGCCCTGAAAGCGCTTGAGGCGAAATGGACCCTGACGGAATAGGCAGTCAGCCCGTCTGTGTGAGGGCTTTTGCGAGACGCGGCAGCCTGGCCTTTTTCAGCAGCGCGCGCATCTCCCACGGCTGACCGGAGAGACGTCGCGCTTCACCCAGAACCTTGCCAGCCACTGCCTGAAGGGCATCAGGTCTCTGCTGCCATTGCCCGAACAGGAACTCATCGGGCGCCAGCCGCAGCAGGCCTTCTTCTGCCAGTACACCTTTGGGAAAATCCTTCGCGTTCAACGTCATGATCGCGTCACTTGATGTGGACACCGCCGTGGCCAGGACGTGGATGTCATTCTCGTCCGGCAACCACAAGCGCTTCTCGACAGAGGGCGCGGCAGGCACCTCCGCGTCCGGCCACAGTGACCGCAACAGCGCAATTTCGCTGCGCGCCTGCGTCTCTCCCAACGGGCCGAGCTTAATCGCAGCACGGGCCCATTCTTCCAGAATGCGGGACGACCAGACCGGCTCGAAAGCGCCGGTGGCAGCAACGCCCAGCACCATCTCCCGCATCACCGTCGGGTAGAGAACGCAGGCATCGATGGTGATTTTCATGGGCTACAGCCGAAAGAAGACGGATTTGAGATACCCGCTTTCCGCAAGTTGCGGCAATTGCGGATGATCCGGCCCCGCGAACCCGGTGTGGATCAGCGCAGCCCGACGCCCCGCCCGGCCAATGCCACGCACGCTGGCCCCGCGAAAAGCCGTCAGATCAGCGGCGTGGGAACAGGAACAGAGGCCCAGAATACCGTTTTCGGCCACCAGCGGGGCGGCCAGCCGCGCCACACGCTCATAGGCGCGCAACCCTGCCTCCAGCGCCGGGCGCGCCGGTGCAAAGGCCGGCGGATCACAGATCACCACATCGAATTCCGCACCCTCCTCGCGCAGGGCGGTCAATACCTCGAAAGCATCGCCGCGCCGCGTGGCAAACCGGCTTTCGACCCCCATCGCCCCTGCACCCGCCTGCGCCAGCTCCAGCGCGGGTTGCGCGCCGTCCACGGCCAAGGCCCGCTCCGCCCCGCCTGCCAATGCAGCAAGGGAAAACCCGCCGACATGGCTGAAGACATCCAACACCCGCGCGCCACGGGCCAATGACGCGGCAAAGGCGTGGTTGGGCCGTTGATCGTAGAACAACCCTGTCTTCTGCCCGCCGGTCAGATCGGCCATATAGGTCGCTCCATTCATCGGCACCGATACCGGCGCATCCGGCGCGGTACCTGCGAGAACGGCGCCTGCATCATCCAGCCCTTCCAGCCCCCGCGTCCGGCCAGAAGCGTTTTTCAGCACGGTCTGCACGCCGGTCACCGATTGCAGGGCCGCGACCAGGGGTGCTAAAAGCGCCTCCGCCCAGGCGGCATTGGGCTGCACGACACAGGTGTCGCCAAACCGGTCGATGATCACCCCTGGCAGGCCGTCCGCCTCTGCATGCACCAGCCGGTAGAACGGTGCCTCAAAAAGGCGGGTCCGCAGGGCCAGCGCACGCGCCAGCCGCGCCTCGAACCAGCTCTGGTCAATCTGCGCCCCCGGGTCCTGGTCCAGCACCCGCGCGATGATCTTGGAGGCAGGATTGACGCCGACGATGCCCATGGGATTGCGCGCATCATCCTGCAACTGGGCCAGCGTGCCGGACGCCAAGGCTTTGGTGCGGCGGTCGGTCACCAACTCATTGGCATAGACCCAAGGGAAACCATGGCGGATCGCGCGGGCATTGGCCTTGGGCCGCAGCCGGACAATGGGCAGATCGGTAACGGGTGCATCGGATGCAGAAAAGGGCGCTGTCATAGCGCCCTCCTCTAATCGCTTCCACGGTCGGGTGAAAGATCAGAATGTGTTGTTGATCGCCTGAACCAGACCCAGCCGCTGGTTGGTGTAGCCACCGGCGGTGGCAAGCTCTGCCTCAATGACCTTGGCGAGGTGGTCGGTGATCCGGACTTTCTGCGTCAGCCCCGCACGTTCAGCGTCAATGGCCTGCTGGCCGCCGAACCCTCTCAGGTCGGCCTTGACCACACGGCTTTCTCCCAACAGCGCACCGCTGTTGGCATCGCGCAGGGTCACACCAAAGCTGATCGAATGGATGCCGCCAATGGTGTAGCGGGTCTTTTCGGTCAGGGCGTGAAAGCGAAGCACCTGCACATCGAGAATGACCGGTTGGCCCGCGTTCATGTCGCTGGTGCCCCGCGCCATGGCGGTCTCGAAAATGGCTTTGACCTGCGCATGACGATCCCCGGCGGGGTCACCGCGCCAGACGATGTCGCCGGACGGGTAGTAGCTGTTGGCCTCCGACACCACCAGAGTCTCCGGCACGGTTACGTTTACACGCTGCACGTTCCAGGATGGTGCCGTCGCCTCAAAAATACTTTGACCGTCAAGGGCTTGCGCTGCTGGCGCCGCACCTGCCTTTGGTGTGTCAAACGGGGCGTTCCGGCTGGCGGTGTCTGTTGTCGCGCAGCCGGCTATCAGGGCGGCAAAGCCCAGGGCTGCAATCATTTTCATCGGTTTCATATCGTGTCTCCACTAAGGGCGACATTCTGCACGCCTGTATAACTTCGAGGTTGGAGATACCCCCCGACTGAGGCCGAATTGTGACGAATTTTAGCTAAAACTGTTCCGAATTCGATAAAAACGGTCAGTTACGCGGTCTCGAACGCCAGCCGCCGCGCCGTTTCGGGGTGGCCATGCCGGACAGACCTTCGGTCATGACACCGGTCATCGGATGGTCGGCATGCAGCGCCCCGTATTGCGCGACCAGCAATTGAAGCGCCTGTGCCGTTTCGCGCTCCGACGGCAGGCTGAGCGCCCAGTCGAGGAAAATGGTCCGGCACTCGGCATCGGTAATGCCTTCGATGCGATAGGCCTCAAAGATCAGCCCTTTGGGATCGTTCTCGTCGCCCTTCATGGTGTCGCCGCCGCATCGGGCGCGCGGAGCGCGGCATCAAGGAGAGCGGCGGAACGGGCGTAGCTTTCGACAAGCCGGTCCTGCAGGTCAGTCATCGTATCCTCCTCCAAGGCGCGCAATAAAAACGCCTGCCCCGCCGGGCCCAGGGTTTCCGCGTCAAGCGGCTGGTCCGACAGCAGGCGCGTGACCTGATACACACGGGAATAAAAGGCGTAGAGTGTGGAGAGGTCCCGCCCTGATGCGTCATCCAACACCCCCGAAGCGACAGCGGCCTGCAGGCCCGCCTCGGTCTGGCCGCTCACATCGCCCTGCAGCAAGGCACCGGTCTGTGCAATCAATTCGATTTCCTGCACCCGGCCCGGGCCGATCTTGGCGTCCCACAGGCTGGCCGGGCTTTTGGCCGCGCGGATACGGTCGCGCATCTCGGCCACCTCCGCCAGCGTCTCGGGGGTGTCGCGCGGGGCCTGCAGCAATTGCTGACGAAACCGCTCCACATCTTCGGCCAGATCATCCGGCCCCGCCACCACCCGGGCGCGGGTCAGCGCCAGATGCTCCCAGACCCAGGCCTGTTCCTGCTGATAGCTCTGGAAGGAGGCCCAGCTGGTGGCCACCGGCCCCTGATTGCCGGAGGGCCGCAGCCGCATGTCCACTTCGAAGAGCCGCCCCTGCGCCATCGGTGCTGTCAGCGCGGTGATCAATGCCTGCGTCAGCCGCGCGTAATAGGGTCTGGTCGACAGCGGTTTCTGCCCATCGGACATATCGCTGCCCAGCGGGTCATAGATCACGATCAGATCCAGGTCGGACCCGGCGTTGAGCCGCCCGGCGCCCAGTGACCCCATGCCGAGCACCACGGCCCCGCGACCGGGCGGTGGCCCGTGCCGTTTGGCAAACTGCGCGATCACCAGCGGCCAGAGAACCGCCAGCACCGCCCGCGCCAGATCGGCATATTGTCGGCCCGCCACATCCGCATCGATCAACCCGCGCAGTAGATGCACACCGATGCGAAAATGCCATTCCTTGCGCCAGCGCCGGGTGGCATCCAGTTGCGCCTCGTAATCCGCCTCGGCGTTCAGGCGCTGGAGCAGCAGGGGTTCCAGGCCCGCCTGCCCCGGCCAGTCGGTAAAGAAATCCCCCCCGATGACCGCATCGAAGACACCTGCATTCTGCGACAGGTATTGTGCCAGTTCGGGCGAGGTGCCGGTGATATCGATCAGAAGATCGGTGAGCTGCGGGTTCGCCTCGAGCAGGGAAAAGAGTTGTACCCCGGCGGGCAACCCAGCAAGGAAGCCGTCAAAGGCCCGCAGGGCCTCCTCGGGCCGCGAGGATTGCGCCAGTCGCGTCAGCAGATCCGGGCGCAGGCGCTGAAAGATCGCGCGGCTGCGCTCGCTGCGCAGGGCCGGATAGCCGAGCCAGCGCGACAGCATGTCATCGTCCAGAATGCCCGGCGCTGCGGTGTCGGGTTTCGGCGGGGCAAAAAACCCTTCGGTCATCTCGTGTACGGCTTCCAGCCGTTCCGCCAGTTCCGCCTGCAGCTCCGTGCTGTCGCGGTCCATCAGGCAGGCCAGGCGCTCAAAGCCGTCCGCATTCTGCGGCAGGCTGTGGGTCTGTGCGTCCTGCACCATCTGCAGCCGGTGCTCCACGGTGCGGTGCGCGATGTAGTGATCCGCAAGTGTTTGCGCCATATCGGCGGGCACCCAATCCTTTTCCGCAAGGGCAGAAAGGCTTTCGACCGTGCCGCGCAGGCGGAGTTCGGGGTCCCGCCCGCCCGCAATCAGCTGACGGGTTTGGGTAAAGAATTCAATCTCTCGAATGCCGCCACGGCCCAGTTTCATATTATGCCCCGGCAGAGTGATCGGACCACCCAGCCCCTTGTGTTCACGGATCGCCAGACGCATGTCATGGGCGTCCTGAATGGCGGCAAAATCGAGATGTCTGCGCCAAACGAAGGGCGACAGCTCCTGCAGGAACCGCCCGCCCGCCACCTGATCGCCTGCGGCGACACGCGCCTTGATATAAGCTGCGCGCTCCCACGTGCGGCCAAGGCTTTCATAGTAGCGCTCAGCCGCCTCCATCGCCATGCAAACGGGCGTCACGGCAGGATCAGGACGCAGGCGCAGATCGGTGCGGAACACATAGCCCTGCGCGGTCATCTCGCTCAGCGTGGCAGTCATGGCGCGGGTGGCCCGTACGAAACTGGCGCGGGCATCGTGAAAATCTGCAGGATCGAACCGTGTCTCGTCAAAGAGGCAGATCAGGTCGATGTCGGAGGAATAGTTGAGCTCCCCTGCCCCCATCTTGCCCATGGCCAGAACGCACATGCCTGCGGCGTCCTGCAAGTCGCCCTCGGTCTTGCCTGGTAGCTTGCCACGTTTGATCTGCACCGCAAGGCCCGCACGCAACGCCGATTGGCAGGCGGCATCGGCGAAATCCGTCAGCGCACCCGTCACCCGGGACAAAGGCCAAGCGCCGCTCAAATCCGCCAAAGCCGTCAGCAGCGCAACCCGTCGCTTACCCTGCCGCAAGGCATCCGCCAACCCATCCGCGCCCGCGTCCCGCGCGGCGGTGATTTCGGTGTGCAGCGTATCGTCCGGGGCGGCAAGCGCCCCCGGCAACCACGCCGCTTCCTTCCCGATCAGGCTGGCCAGATAGGGGCTTGATCCGGCGGTCCCTGTGATGAGGTCCTGCAGATCAGGTGGAATATCCGCGACGGCGTCAAGCGCCTCGTGCCCCCGGTCCGGGTCAAAAGCGCGAGGGCAACGGGTCATAAGGCGGGCAAGGCTCATGTGCCAGCTTTTGCCACAGATGGCGGGGAGGTCAATGGTCCATTGCGTGGGTGTTTTTACGCCTGAAAAGGCGCGTGGGTAGTTCCTTCCCGGTTATTTACGGCAATTTCATGGCACGTAACTATTTGAATCTGATATCTTAAGTCGAAAAATGTAAAAAACATTCACATAGAGGCTTGTAAGCGCGATCCCACATGCCAATCTATGTAATGTGAAAGACATTCACATCCCCGACGACAAGGGGGTCCGATAACCCGAACAGAAAGGCACTTTGATGACCACCGCGACACAAATGACACCCCTGCCCAGCCAGCCCGGTTGGTTCGCCCGCGCCGAAAACTGGCTCGATTCCAAAGGTAAGGGCGCATGGATTGCCGCCATGGTCCTTGGATTTGTCTTCCTTTGGCCCGTGGGTCTCGCCCTTCTCTTTTACATGATCTGGAGCAAACGCATGTTCACATCCTGCAGCCGTAAATCCACTTCGATGCGCCATGGCATGCGCGCCATGCGGCCCAGCGGCAATTCAGCCTTCGATGCGTACAAAGCCGATACGCTGCGCCGTCTGGAAGATGAACAACAGCAATTCGAGGCTTTCCTTGAGCGTCTGCGCGATGCAAAAGACAAGGCAGAATTCGACCAGTTCATGAACGACCGCGCCGACAAGAATGACGAAGGCACGGCAAACGCCTAACCGATGATGTGCCGGGGCAAATCCCGGCACTTCCCTCTTCCTGACAAGGTTTTCCCCCGATGGCCACGCCCGACCCGCAAACCCAACCGGATTTCTACAAGGACGTCCCCCTTAAACGCTTCATGGCCTGGGGCGTCGATGCGGTTCTGACCTTTCTGGCCTGCCTTGTGATCCTACCCTTCACGGCCTTCACAGGGCTGTTCTTTTTCCCGCTGCTGTTCCTGGTGGTGGGCTTCATCTACCGCATGATCACGATCGCCAATGGCTCCGCCACCTGGGGCATGCGGCTCTTCGCGATCGAGTTGCGCACATCGCAGGGCACACAGCTTGATATGGGGGGCGCCTTTGCCCATACGCTGGGGTACACCGTCAGCTGGGGCGTGGCGCCTTTGCAGCTGATTTCCATGGTCATGATGGCCACGACGGAACGGGGTCAGGGGCTAACCGATCACGTGCTGGGTACGGTCATGATAAACCGCCGCGCTGCCCACCGTTAGGGGTGTAAACTTCGGCTTGGCGGCTGGCGCGCGTCTTGCTATTCTGGCTCGGACAACCTCTGGAATCCCATGCGCCACACACTGCCCATCGCTCCGCAGTTCTATGTAACTGCACCGCAACCGTGCCCCTATCTGGACGGGCGCATGGAGCGTAAGCTGTTCACCGCGCTACAGGGTGAAAATGCCAGCAAGCTGAACGACAGCCTGTCTCAGCAGGGCTTCCGCCGCTCGCAGAACGTGCTCTACCGCCCCTCCTGTGCCGAATGCTCCGCCTGTCTGAGCGCACGCATCGATGTCTCCGCCTTCACCGCCTCGCGCAGCCAGCGCCGGACCATCAACCGCAACGCCGACCTGGACCGGCAGGCCACCTCGCCCTGGGCCTCCGAGGAGCAATACGAGCTCTTCCGGACCTATCTGGACAGCCGCCACGCCGAGGGTGGCATGGCCGATATGGATGTCTTCGAGTTTGCGGCGATGATCGAGGAAACGCCAATCCGCAGCCGTGTGGTTGAGTATACCGACAAGGAAGGGGGCGGCCTCATTGGTGTCAGCCTGACGGATGTGCTCTCCGACGGGCTGAGCATGGTCTATTCCTTTTACGAGCCCGGCCATCCGAAACGCTCGCTGGGCACCTATATGATCCTCGATCATATCAAGATCGCCGAGGAAGCGGGGCTGCCCTATGTCTATCTGGGCTACTGGGTGCCGGGCAGTCAGAAGATGGGATACAAGTCCAAGTTTTCCGGGCTGGAAGTCTATATCGGCGGCAGCTGGGAAAAGATGAGGGACCCGGACAACTTCACGGCCGACACCCACCCCCTGTCCAATGATCCGATTGCCGAACAGGTCGCCAACATCCATCTGCCGGACACGCGCCCCACGCGGTAGGGGCGTCCCGCACGCGCCGACCTCCACAGTTATTCTGCGTGTCGCCTGCGGCTACGTTGAGTGTTCTGACCTTCGGTTTTGACTGGGAATTGTGCGAGACCGCAGCGGTTTATTTTGCAAAGGTAACCTGTTGACAGGACATCACCTGCTGGCGCGAAGACTGCCATCTCGCCGGGACGCCCTGAAACCGGGCGCGCGATCTGTCCCGGGTCCTGCCGCTACGTCATGCAACCGTCGCAAACTTCTGGTTTGGCTCCGGGCTGTGTTTCGTGGATGAATACGCGTTAAAGTTGGAAAATGACAGGAGAGGACACCAAATGAGATATATCGTTCTGACGACCACCTTGATCGCGGCAACCGTCGCACCGCCCGTTGCCGCGCAAAACAGGATTGACGGGCAATCGCCCGACGCACCGGAATTGGCCGCCTATGGTGACCTTTCGGTTGGTGTGCGTCAGATCGAACTGGTGAACGAGGATCAGATCGACATCGTGGCCGTGGCCGTGGCCGGTGGTGGGGGTACACCCGGCAATCCGCCCCGGTATGACCGCCCCCTGACCGTGGAGATGTGGTATCCGTCGGTCGCAGGGGCCACGGGTGACACATCCATGCAGGCCTATCTTCGGGACGGCACCACGGAAGTCACCCTGCAGGGCCGCGCTGTACGGGATGCAGCCCCCGCCGAGAGCACCGATCCCTTTCCCCTGATCATGCTGAGCCACGGCTATCCCGGCAATCGGTTTTTGATGTCACATCTGGCGGAAAACCTCGCCTCCAAGGGCTATGTCGTCGCGTCCATCGACCATACTGATTCCACCTATCGGGATCAGTCGGCCTTTGGGTCCACCCTGGTGAACCGCCCGCTGGACCAGCTCTTTGTGCTCGATCAGATGGCGCAGCTCAACAAGGATGCCAGCTCCGGGTTCGCGGGGAAGATCGATGCCGATAACGCCGGGCTGATCGGCTATTCGATGGGCGGCTACGGCGCCATTGTGACGGCCGGTGGCGGTGTCACTGAAACCTCTGTCGGCTATCCCTGGGGCGGGCCGGAGGGCACGCTGGGTATCCATCAGGCGGGCAGTGATACCCATGAGGCGCTGCCGGATGAGCGCATCAAGACCGCCGTGGCCATTGGCCCCTGGGGCATGAACACAGGCTTCTGGGATGCCGAAGGGTTGGCGGGCCTCGACATTCCAATGCTCTTCATCGCCGGGTCCGATGATGCCACGTCCGGCTATGAAAACGGGGTCCGGGCGATCTGGGAAGGGGCGACAAGCGTGGACCGCGCCTTGCTGACCTTCGATGGCGGCGGGCACAACACCGTGGCCCCGATCCCCGCGCCGGAGGAGAGTTTCTACTATAACGACCGGATCAGGTTCAACGTGTCAGAGCACTATACCGATCCGGTTTGGGACACGGTGTTCATGAACAATGTGGGCCAGCACTTCCTGACCGCCTGGATGGACAAGGAACTGAAGGGCGACGCGGAAAAGGGGGACTACCTGAACCTGCAGAAGATCGGCGGCGAGGGCCTCTGGTCGGCGAACGATGATGGCACCTTCCGGGATGATCACACCTATTGGAAGGGATTTGCGGACGGCACCGCCGCGGGGCTGCGGTACGAGGTTTTGGCGGCCACCCCCGCCCCGGTGCCCCTGCCCGCCTCTGTCTGGTTGCTCGGACTGGCGGTTGGTGGCCTAGGCCTGATGCGCCGCAGGAAGCTGCGCGCGACCTGATCCGCGTATCGCATCGCCGGTCGCGCCGGTGTCTCCTGCGCGGCTGGACACCACCTTTCTTTGTCAACCGCCGCGACACCGCAGGCTGCGCGGCTACTTTGATCCGGGGCTGCCGGTGCCATCTTTCCCTTGCACAGCAGGCAGACGACACGCCTGAGAGCATCGCAGCGCTCCGCATCGGGTGAAACGAAAAGAGGGGGCCAGCGCCCCCTCTTCTTCTCGATGGGTTATGAGTGCCGTCAGTTCGGGATCAGATCCGGAACGATGGTCACGATGCCGGGGAAGGTCCAAAGCAGCGCCAGCCCGACCACCTGAATGAGCACGAAGGGAATGATCCCGCGATAGATATGACCCGTGGTCACCTCCTTCGGCGCCACCCCCCTGAGATAGAAGAGCGCAAAGCCGAAGGGCGGCGTCAGGAACGACGTCTGCAGGTTCACCGCAATCATGATGGTGACCCACTTGGGATCGAAACTGCCGCCATAGATCACCGGCCCGACGATGGGGATCACGATGTAGATGATCTCAAGGAAATCAAGCACGAAGCCCAGCACGAAGAGCACGATCATGACGATCAGGAAGACCTTGAACTCGTTGTCGAAACTCTTGAGGAATTGCTGGATGTAGTGTTCGCCCCCGAAAGAGATCACCACCATGTTCAGCAGTTGCGAGCCGATCAGAATGGTGAAGACCATGCTGGTCACCTTGGCTGTCTCCCGCACCACGGGGCTCAACACGCCCGAGGTGTAAAGCACGTAGCAGGAGAACAAGAGGCCAAAGAGCGCATAGAGATAGGCGGCATAGGCCACGAAGAAGGCAAACCAGCTCTCGAAGCTGACAGTGCCGGCGTTGATCCGCAGATCGAAATTGATGCCCACGAGAATGCAGACGACGATCGCCAGCGTCGACCAGATGATCACCTTGGGAGTACGGTCCTGATCCTTGAGCTTGCGGTAGGCGGCCAGCATGATCGCCCCGCCCGCTCCAAGAGCGGCTGCCGGTGTCGGGTTGGTGATGCCGCCGAGGATCGACCCCAGCACTGCCACGATCAGCACCAGCGGCGGGAACACGACCCGAATGAGTTCATTTTGGGCGCAGATCTTGGTGGCATGCACGACCCCATACATAAGGGCAGCGAAGGGCAAGGCCATCAGCACAACCGTCAGACCGGCGCTGGTCGCAGGCCCGATCAATGCGATGTCGACCAGAAGCATGAGAATGACACCCACACCGCCGATGATCAGCGGTTGTGGTGACGCGGAGGGTGACACACCGCGCGCCGTGGTCAGGAACAGCGAGGCCACGACCAGGATGATGGCAATGCCGGTTCCGATGGGCGCGGCGGCGGCGATCTTGGCCGCGCGCGCCTCGACAAGCTCTTCTTCTGACAGCGCACGCGAGGCCTGCACACCGCCTGCGTCATTGATTGCGGCCTGTTCGGCCACCGCCGTGTCCCAGGCCAGCTGCCCGTGCAACTCGATCATGGAGGCCTGACACTCCGGGCTCACATTGGTGCGTAGCGACGCCCCGGTGCCGATGTCGGAGAAACGCGAGATATTGGTGGACTGGTCGCCGATCACGTTCAGATTGCCCAGCAGGATCGCCCCCACGATGATCGCCAGTGGCGCGCCCAGGAACCAGGTGAAGGCCTCGCTGCGGGTCACCGGCTCGGCGTTGGTGCTGCCCATCTCGACGGCGGGCGCCTTGTCGGGGTTCAGCAGCGCGTAGCCAAAGGCATAGAGGGCGTAGAGCAAGGCGAGCAGGATGCCCGGAAGCAGTGCTGCCTGAAAGAGCGTGCCCACAGAGAGCACCGCAGGCTCGCCCAGATAGGTCAGGGCGTCGGTGCAGCCCTCAAGCTTGGCGCGATCTTCCTGCGCACGGGAGTAGAGATCGCCCGCCAGCGTGCCCAGCAAAACGATCACGATGGAGGGTGGGATGATTTGCCCCAGCGTCCCCGAGGCCGCGATCACACCTGTCGACAATTCGGGCGAATAACCGTTGCGCAGCATGGTGGGCAGCGCCAGCAGACCCATGGTCACAACGGTCGCGCCGACGATCCCGGTGGAGGCCGCGAGGAAGGCGCCCACAACCACAATCGACACGGCCAGACCGCCGGGCAGCGGGCCAAAGACGCGCGCCATGGTGGTCAGCAGGTCATTGGCGATCTTGGAGCGCTCCAGCGTGATGCCCATCAGAACGAACATCAGCACCGCCAGCAGGGTCTCGATGGACTGCCCCGCCAGAACCCGCTCGTTCATGCGGTTTACAACGAAGGACACGTTGCGGTTCATCGCGTCTTCCCAGCCCTTGGGGAACACCGCCTGTTCGATCCGAGGCAAATCGGGGTATCGGAAGATGGATATGGTATCGGCCTTGACGCCGGAGTTCACCAGATCGCGGTAGACCGTGCTGCCGGTATCAATCGCCTGATGGATGAGCAGCCCCGCACTGTCGAGCGCGGCGATGATGCCAAAGGAGATCACCCCGGCCCCGGCAATCGCAAAAGCGACCGGAAAGCCCGAGAGGATGCCACCAAAGAGGCAGATGAAAACGATGATCAGGCCAACTTCGACGCCGTCTAGACCGAAAAACATGTCCTATAGTCCCTTGCTGCGCTGCGTGGATCGCGGCGTCTCTTTAGATTAATGTGTGCCCTCATAGGCTTCTTCACCGTCGCCCAGGGAATCGCGGTCGAGGTATTTGCCCTCACTCTCCGGGCCTTCCTTCCACTCCAGATACGACCGGAAGAACATCGCCACCGCCTGCAGGAAGAGCATCGCGGTAAAGGCGCAAAGCAGCACTTTGAAGAGGAAGTAGCCGTTGAAGCCATTGGGGCTGAAGCCGATCGTCTCCACGTTCCAGCGCAGGGCGCGGGATTTGGTAAGCAACCGGTCCAGCGTGTCGGAGGCGGAGGGGTTCGGCACGATCAGGTGACGCCAGAGGAAGAACCAGCCGTACATCCAGATCAGCACGGCCACGGGCATCATGAAGAAGATCGAACCGAACATGTCGATCACCTTCTTGGTGCGGAATTTCACGGCTGAATAGACCAGATCGACGCGTACGTGACCGCCCTGCACAAAGGTGTAGGCCATGCAGAGGCAGACGACCAAAGCGTTGTAAAGCTTGAGCTCTTCGGCAAACCAGCTGATATCGAACTGCAGCGGGATGCCGAAGCCGATGGAGATGTCAGGCCGGGTGAAAATCCGCTGCATGAAGACGATGATGATCTGCTGGATCACCATGAGCAGCCCCGCCCAGGCGAAGAACCGGCCCACGGTGTTCGCAAAGCCTTCGAGCACGCGGACACAGCCCCACATGAAGCTGTTCTTCCACAAGCCCACGGCGAAAAAGACCAGGAAGGCAGTGAAGACCACAAAGAAGAACTCAACCGATCCGCCATAATAGACGAAGCGCATGATTGCTTCCTTGCTGGACCAGTCGAGCCAGAGCGCGGGATGCGTGATCGCGTAGAAAAAATTGTAAACGGCCATGCCGATGTTGGTGAAGAACCAGAGCACCCCGTCAAAGATGACAGAGAGTGAGCCGCCTGCTTCGCTTGCATCGTTTTCCATATGTCCCCCTCCCTCGTCGCGCCCGTCTCAGCGCCTCAAGGTCTTGTCCGGTCCTGTCGTGTCGCAAGACGCATTGCGTCAGGGGCCACTATACCACAAGCGGCCCCCGGTGTTCTTTGAGCGCGGATCAGCCGTTGGCCAGAACGCGGTTCCGCTGCGCCACGTAGAAGCCGTCCGACTTCAGCAGCCAGTCAGAGCTTTGCGCCAGCGATTCCTCGAAGGAGCCGCGGATTTTCGCAAAGAGCTCGTCACCCATGTTCTCGTCCATGACCTTCTTGGAAGCGGCACCGAAGGCATCCCAAACATCATCCGGGAATTGCAGCGTTTTCACGCCCTGTGCCTGCAGACGCGCCAGCGCGGCACCGTTGTTGGCCAGTGTTTCGGCCAGCTGGATGTGCGTGGTCGCCATGGCGGCATTTGCGATGATCGCCTGATGCGCCGGGCTGAGGTCATTGTAGACGTCGAGGTTCATGCCGCAGGCCAGAGCGGAGCCCGGCTCGTGGAAACCGGCGGTGTAGTAGACTTTCGCCACTTCCTGGAAGCCCGCGCGTTCGTCCGCGAAAGGACCGACCCACTCCAGACCGTCCAGAGCACCGGAGGACAGCGCCTGGTAGAGCTCGCCACCGGGGATGTTTTGGACCGACGCGCCCAGCTCGCCCAGCACCTTGCCGCCCAGACCCGGCATGCGGAACTTGAGGCCGTTGAAGTCACCGGCGGAGTTGATTTCATTGCGGAACCAGCCACCGGACTGCGAGCCGGAGTTGCCTGCAATGAAGGACTTCAGGTTGAAGATCTCACCCAGCTCGTTGTGCAGCTCGTGGCCGCCGCCGTGGTGGTACCAGTTGGTCACTTCCTGCGCGGTACCGCCAAAGGGCACGGCGGTGAAATAGGCATAGCCCGGATGCTGGCCGATGAAGTAGTAGTCCGCGGAGTGATAGAGGTCTGCCTGACCGGAGGAGACCGCGTCAAACACCTCGAAGGCGCCGACCAGCTCGCCGGGGGCTTTCTTGTCGATGGTCAGCGTGCCATCGGACATCGCGCCGACCATTTCCTCAAAATAGGTGGCCGCGTCATCCAGAACCGCAAATCCGCGGGGCCAGGATGTCACCATTGTCAGGACGCGGTTGCCCTGGGCAATCGCGGGTGCGGCCAGCGTTGTGGCTGCGGCGGCGGACCCGCCGAGTGCAGATGTCTTCAAAAATGAACGACGATCCATGTGAATACTCCTCCCAAAATATGACGCCCGTAGCGCAAGAGCACGCTCAGGTCGTTTCGAGTGTGGCCACACTAGCGAGGCGGGTTCCAAATGAAATACCTACTACTGCGTAGAAATCCGGCATTTAATCCGTTTTGGTCATATTTTTAGGCCAGTTTTGCCAGGCCCAGCCCGCAGATTGGCGGGATCGACGTCCTCAACGGTCGGGATCAGACTTTGATTCGTCCGCGATTCCACGTAACCAGACGGTCATGAAACGATTTACCGCTCTTTTTCGGCCAAGCTATGCGCAAAAACTGTCGTTGGTGGCGACGGTGCCGCTGATTGCGGCGGTGGCGGCGATTGCCGTGCTGGTGGCCTTCCAGTCCCGCGCGCTGGCGGAGCGGGAAATCAAGGCGCTGGAGACGCAGCTGCTGGAGGCCAAGAAGGCCGAACTGGCCAATTACGTCACGCAGGCCCGCAACGGATTCTACTTCATATATGGCAACGCCGCCCCCGACGATCAGGATGCCCGTGATCAGGTGGCGCAGATCCTCTCGGCGATGATCTACGGCACGGATGGTTTTTTCTTTGTCTATGATTATGACGGCACCAACCTCGTCAGCCCGCGCCAGACCGGCATGATCAACCGCAACTGGTCCGGGCTTGAGGACAGCGAAGGCACGCCCATCGTGGACGAGATCATCCGCATCGCCCGCGCCGGTGCCGGATATCACAGCTATCTCTGGCCCAAACCCTCCACCGGGGAAGAGACGCGCATGATCACCTATGTCACCAGCTTTCCCAGCTGGCGGTGGGCCGTGGGGACCGGTGTTTTCATCGATGACGTGCTGGCGACCGTGGCCTCGGCCCGTGCGGATGTAGAGGCGCGGGTGCAGCAGACGTTTTTCTATATCGGCATGATCACCCTCGCCGCCCTGCTCGCGGTGTTCCTGACCGGCATGGGGCTCAACATCCGCGAGCGCCGTCTGGCGGATGCCAAGCTGAAAAAGCTCACGCAACGGGTGCTGGACGCGCAGGAGGAGGAACGCGGCCGTGTCGCGCGCGAATTGCACGACGGGATCAGCCAGTTGCTGGTCGGGGTGCGCTATGCGCTCGATACCGCGCGGCGCAAACTCGATCGCGGAGACCGCACCGCCAATGAACCCCTCAGCAAGGGGATCGAGACCCTGGGCGAGGCCATTTCCGAGGTGCGCCGCATCAGCCGCGATCTGCGCCCCGGCGTGCTGGATGATCTGGGCCTTGGGCCAGCGATCAAGGCTCTGGCAGAGGATTTCAGCGAACGGACCGGCGTGCGGGTCGATTTCCAGACCGTCGTCTTTCGCAACCGGCTGGACGGGGAAGCCAAGATCGCCATGTACCGCATCGCCCAAGAAGCGCTGACCAATATCGAACGCCATGCTCTCGCGAGCCACGTGCGCATCGATCTGCGCGGGCACAAGAAGGGGGCGACCCTGCGCATCGAAGACAACGGGCGCGGCCTGCCCGATGACAGCGCCAACCCCACCGGCGGGCTAGGGCTGCGGAACATGCAGGAACGTGTCGAACAGCTCGAAGGCACATTGCGCATCGCCAGACCCCGCGGCAGCAACGGGACGATCATCGAGGTTTCCGTGCCGCTGTCGCATCTTTTGCCGCCCGAACCCGAAACCCCGACCAGACCCGAAGTGCCCGCATGAGTGATACGCCCAGCATCAAAACCCTGATTGTCGACGATCACCCGATGGTTGCCGATGGCATCCAGTCCATTCTGGAAAGCTATGACGACATCGAGGTGGTTGGCACCTGCAACTCCGCGCGCAGCGCCATTGACCAGTTGAGCACGCTCGACCCGGATGTGATCCTGATGGATCTGAACATGCCGGACATGGGGGGGCTGACCGCCACCGAGATCATCCTAGAACAACGTCCGGGTACGCGTATTCTGGTCCTGTCGATGCACGACAGCCCGGAGTACATCTCCTCGGCGCTCAACCACGGGGCCATGGGATATGTGCTCAAGGACGTGCCCACGGATGAGATCAAACAGGCCATCGATGTGGTGATGTCGGGGGAACGCTACCTCTGCACCGGGGCGCGCGGATCGCTGGAGCCCAAGGGGGACAACGCGCGCGAAGCCCTCACCGGGCGGGAACAGACGATCCTGCTGCAGCTGGCGCAGGGCAAGTCCAACAAGGAGGTTGCCATCGCGCTGGATATCTCCGTGCGCACGGTGGAGACGCATCGTAAGAACATCAAGCGCAAGCTGGGGATTTCCAGCACTGCGGGGCTGACACGCTACGCGCTGGAGCATGGCGTGTTGCAAGGCACCGGCGCGCGGTTCTGACGGTCCGCGCGACACCTCAAAAATCGCCGTGCAGCAGTCCTTGTTCAGGGTTTGTTAAGCACGGCGCACGTACACCGGTCTCATGAACATGCAGAACCAGATCGCCCTGCCTGATGCCGCAACCATCGGCACGCTCCCCTATCGCGAGGCCATCGACCGGGTGGCCACGCTGCGCGCGCTCGTCATGCGGTTGGCCCTCGGGGTCAGCCAGATGTCCTGTGACCGGACGGATGACCAAACGGCCAAGCTGCGTGAAAACCTGCAGGCGCAGGTGAAAACCCTGCACCACACGCTTGCGGTGCTGCGCGGGCAGACGACGTTCTCAACCCTGCCGGAAACTCTGAGCCTTTGGTTGGCGGGGATTGCCGCCACGCAGGATGCGCAGCTTCAGGTGATCGCGCGTATGGCGACCATGACTGACAACCTGTGCGAAGGTGCCTTGTCCGAGGAGGGCGCCGCCCCAGAGACCCTCGACAAATACATCGCTTTTGGACAGGGCGTGTTCTTTGAAGCGGTCAGCGCGCTCACCGAAGAATTCTGGGCCCGGATCGAAGACGGCCGCGCGACACAGCTGGATCGGGCGATGCAATCGGCAGCACGGCTCGGCGAAGGGTTGAGCCGGCTGGAACGCATCGGCAAATACGTACGCTCCATGTCGATCAACGCCTCTGTCGAGGCCTCCCGCGCCGGCGAAGCAGGCAAGGGGCTCGCCATCATTGCGCAGGAGTTCAAGGTGCTGGCCGAAGAGGTGCAGCAGCTCACCCTGTCGGCGCGCGAGGACATCGAGAGTATCGAGACCTCCTGACACCCCATTTCCGGGTGTGATTTCCTGCTCTTTTTTGCAAAATGTCGCCAGATTGCCCTCTGACGAAAGGAAGTGACGCATTTTCCGCTCTCCGGGACATATTTTTTGCC
Source organism: Roseobacter sp. MH60115 (assembly GCF_015644665.1). Classification (GTDB taxonomy): domain Bacteria; phylum Pseudomonadota; class Alphaproteobacteria; order Rhodobacterales; family Rhodobacteraceae; genus Roseobacter. The sequence goes on along the minus strand of NZ_JADOBQ010000006.1, from coordinate 60,115 downwards.
GATATGGTCCTTGACGCCCCCGACCCGCCCTCCTAATGTCTCGCCAGCATTCAGGAGCTTCCATCATGACTTCTCTAGTCGTCATTGTAGGACACACGCGCATGGGCCGGTAACGGTAGACCATTTTCTGACCCATGCGCCCCCGCCAAAAACGGGGGCTTTTTTATGCGCAACGGTAGCAAGCGGCCCGAAGGTGGCCACCACGGAGTGAAAACTATGACACGGCAAATGTCCGGTGCAAAAATGATTGTCCAAGCCTTGATCGATCAGGGTGTGGATACCGTCTTTGGCTATCCCGGAGGCGCCGTCCTACCGATTTACGATGAAATTCATCAGCAAAACGCCATTCGTCACATCCTGGTGCGCCATGAACAGGGCGCGGTACATGCGGCCGAAGGCTATGCGCGCTCGACCGGCAAACCCGGCGTGGTGATCGTGACCTCAGGGCCTGGAGCCACAAACGCGGTGACCGGCCTGACCGATGCGCTGATGGATTCGATCCCGATCATCGTGCTCACCGGCCAGGTGCCGACCTTCATGATCGGCTCTGACGCTTTTCAGGAAGCGGACACTGTGGGCATCACCCGTCCCTGCACCAAACACAACTGGCTGGTGAAGGAAACCGACGCGCTCTCGGGCGTGCTGCATGAGGCGTTTCATGTCGCCACGCAGGGCCGCCCCGGTCCGGTTTTGGTGGACATTCCCAAGGACGTACAGTTTGCCACGGGCACCTATAACGCGCCGAAGCCGTCGGTGTCGCATTACCAGCCCAAGGTCAAAGGCGACATGGAGGAGATCACCGAACTGGTGGCCGCGATGGAAAAGGCGAAAAAGCCGGTCTTCTATACCGGCGGTGGCGTGATCAATTCCGGCCCTGCGGCGAGCCAGTTGTTACGCGAACTGGTCAAGGCCACGGGCTTTCCGATCACCTCGACGCTGATGGGTCTTGGGTGCTATCCGGCCTCGGGGGAAAACTGGCTGGGCATGCTGGGCATGCACGGTCTTTATCAGGCCAATATGGCGATGCACGACTGCGATCTGCTGATCAACATCGGCGCGCGTTTCGATGACAGGATCACCGGGCGCATCGACGCATTCAGCCCGAAGTCGACCAAGGCGCATATCGATATCGACCCCTCTTCGATCAACAAGGTGATCAAGACCGATATCCCGATTGTGGGTGACGTGGGCCATGTGCTCGAAGACATCCTCAAGGTCTGGAAGTCCCGCGGGCGCAAGACCAATGCTGAAGCCCTGAGTAAATGGTGGGCGCAGATCGAGGAATGGAAAGCCATCGATTGCCTGAAGTTCAAGCAGACCGGCAAGACCATCAAACCGCAGCATGCGCTCGTGCGGCTGGAAGAGCTGACCAGGAAGCACGACCGCTACATCTGCACCGAAGTGGGCCAGCACCAGATGTGGGCCGCGCAATACTTGGGCTTTGAAGACCCGAACCGCTGGATGACCTCCGGCGGTCTGGGCACCATGGGCTACGGATTTCCCGCCTCCATCGGTGTGCAGATGGCGCATCCAGACGCGCTGGTGATCAACGTGGCGGGCGAAGCATCCTGGCTGATGAACATGCAGGAGATGGGCACGGCTGTGCAGTACCGCCTGCCGGTGAAGCAGTTCATCCTCAACAACGAGCGCCTCGGCATGGTGCGCCAATGGCAGGAGTTGCTGCACGGCGAGCGCTATTCCCAAAGCTGGTCAGAGGCCCTGCCCGACTTCGTGAAGCTGGCCGAGGCTTTCGGCGCCAAGGGTATCCTCTGCTCGGATCCTGCTGACCTCGACGATGCGATCATGGAGATGATCACCCATGACGGCCCGGTGATCTTTGACTGTCTGGTCGAAAAGCACGAAAACTGCTTCCCGATGATCCCCTCCGGTAAGGCGCATAACGAAATGCTGCTCGGAGAGGCGCAAACGCAGGGCGTGATCGACAGCAAAGGGAGCGTTTTGGTTTGAGCTCGGAGTTCACTATTGGTTTTACTTCTGTAGTGGTAGCCATTGCTGCGATTTGGCTTGATCAAAGAGCAAGATCTCGCGAGGCTGGTCGGCTTAAGGAAGAAAAGACCAGAGATGAAGCTCGTATTGCTCGCGAAAAGGGGCAAGCTGAGCGAAGAAAACAACAAGACTTGGAACTTGAAGAGAACAGATACGAACACAATCTTCAAGTTCAAGCGACGGAGCGTTTGACAGCGTGGGCATTGCGAGGTTCTCACGTTCTTTCAAAAGCCGACCATCTTCTCGCCGGATCAAGTGAGTTTGGTGATGATCGCTGGCAACTGGCTTCCGAGTTATCGGCATTGGTTGATGAGGGGCGATGGTTGTTTCGGAACCATCATCCGGAAGCCCATGGGGCGGAAAAGGCACCGTTGAACCGTGGCTTTCGTGATAACCGTCTCGATCCATTAGTTGAAATGTATGCTAGGCTTCTTGGCGACAAAGCTGTTGAGCCATGCGCGGAACGAAAAGACTTCGCGTTTAAGATTCAGAAATTATCTCTGCCATTGGCGGAGCAAGCAACGAAGAAAGATTGACAAAATGTCAGCTCTAAAAATCAAAAAAGGCGCCACCAGCCACTCCGCTTACAATCTGCGGCCCACCTTCTCGGACGTGATCGAGCGGCATACGTTGGCGGTGCTGGTCGAGAACGAACCCGGCGTTCTGGCGCGGGTGATCGGGCTCTTCTCGGGCCGAGGGTACAACATCGACAGCCTGACCGTCGCGGAAGTGGATCACACCGGGCATCTCAGCCGCATCACCATCGTAACCTCCGGCACCCCGCAGGTGATCGAACAGATCAAGGCGCAGTTGGGGCGGATCGTTTCGGTGCATGATGTGCATGACCTGACGGTCGAAGGCGCCAGCGTCGAACGCGAACTCGCGATGTTCAAGGTCACGGGCACCGGCGACAAGCGGGTCGAAGCCTTGCGGCTCGCGGATATCTTTCGCGCCAGCGTCGTGGACAGCACGCTTGAGAGTTTCATTTTCGAGATTACAGGCGCGCCGGACAAGATCGATGCATTTGCAGATCTGATGCGCCCGCTTGGACTGACGGACGTGGCGCGCACGGGTGTTGCTGCCCTGTCACGCGGCGAATAATCAGATTAGGCTTCGGAGGCCTGAGGATAGTGCACGTGGACATCCGCTTCACGCGGCTCGAAGGCGATAATTTTGGCCGATGCCCGCGGGTGCGCGTCACGTGACGCGCTTTGACGCAAGGCATCGGGCAAACCAGCACCAGCCTGCTCCAGAACCAGACGCGGATTATGCGCCCTGCGCATCGACGCCTGCACTTCCATGTCGAATTGAACCACATCCCCGGCATCGAAAAATGCATCTGACTGAAATACGTCGTCCGCTGAATTCAAAAATGCCAAATCACCTTGATCTTCGCACCAAATCACCGCTTTGCGGTCCGATGCGTCGCTCCAGAGAACAACGCCAATCATATCCCAATCCAATCCTTCTGCCTGCACTATATTGGTACCAAGAAGTTAACGGTACCGCACATGATAAAATCAGCACCGTACGCTTGGAATTTGTGTCGCCCTGCTCTAAGGTTGACACAATTACGATCTGCGGCTGACGCGAATTAGCGTCAAAACGGCATTTCAACCTGTAAATGAATGGCGCGGCCGGTCTCGAGGACTAGGTTGCGTAGCAGCGACGAGGCTGAGGGACGAAGATGTCTTTGACCGCCAGAACACCAGCGCAGCTGCGCAGCATGTTTGGGTCCAACCTGCGCACGCTTGCCTCTGACTACCCGTCGATCTCCGCTCTGGCGCGCGACCTTGGGATCAACCGGACGCAGTTCAACCGGTATCTGAGTGGGGAGAGCTTTCCGCGACCGGACGTTCTGGCGCGGATTTGTGCGTTCTTCTCGGTCGATGCGCGGGTCCTTCTCGAACCCGTCGATAAAATCAATCCGGCTGCCGGGTTGATCTCCAGCGAATATCTGCGCGACTTCATGGGGCCGAGCATTCAGCCGGTGTCTGAGGAAAGCCTTCCCAGCGGGTTTTACCAATTCGCCCGGCGCAGTTTCGTGCAGGGAGATCAATATGTTAGGGGGCTGGTGCTGATCAAGCGCGAGGCCAACAACACCTTCATCCGCGGCTATGAACCCAAGATCGCTATGGCCATGCAGGGTATCCCAGCAGATGCCCGGGCGCGCGAATACCGGGGGTTCGTGATGCAGATCGAAGACGGGTTCGCCGCCACAGTTGCCCGGCGCAATGCGATGACCGCGTCGTTCAACTACCTGAGCCGCGTGACCTCCTTTCAGAACAACTTCTGGGTCGGATACGTTGCGCGCACCGTGCGAGAGAGTTCCTCCAGCATGAGGATGACCCGCTTGGTCTATGAATACCTTGGGAAAAACACTGAACGGATACTCTCCTGCGCGCGCGGTGCCGGCTTCTGCCAACTTGAAGATCTGATCCCCTTCCACCAGAGACTGCTGCAACCGGAAGACCCGTTTAGATAGCTGTCACGGCACGCAACCCCCATGTCGCCCGTGGGAAACTCGGGTCGCTTTGAGCACGGCATGGAGCGGTTGTTGGCGTATGATTTTGGCCACGAACCGCAAGGAGAGTTGCCATGGATCGCCTGCCCACCGACCTGTCGAACGTGCGTCGCCCGATTGCCGAGGCAAACGGTCTGCCAAACGCGCATTACACCGATGCCACCGTGTTCGAGGAAGAAAAACACGCCTTGCTCTATGACAGCTGGTCGGGTCTTGCCGTGGCTGCGGATGTGCCGGAAATCGGTGATGCCGTTCCGCTCAGCTTTCTTGGCATGCCTCTTTTGTTGGTGCGGGATCGCCAGAACAATGTCCGCGTCTTTCAAAACATCTGCCGCCATCGCGGCATGGTCCTCGTGACGGAACCGCGCAGGATCGAAGGGGCCATCCGCTGCCCCTATCACAGCTGGTGTTACTCCACGAACGGCGACCTGATCAGCACGCCGCATGTCGGCGGGCCGGGTCAGAACAAACACGCCGGGATCGACCGTAGCCTGCTGGGGCTGGTCGAAGTGCGCAGCCACATCTGGATGGGCGTGGTCTGGATCAATATCTCCGGCTCGGCGCCCGACTTCGAGACCGCCAATGCCACCTTGCTGCAACGCTGGGCAGCGTTCGACCAGCCTCTGTACCACGGTGGTGCAGACAGCACCTTTACACTCGAGGTCAACTGCAACTGGAAACTGGCGGTGGAAAACTACTGCGAAAGCTACCACCTGCCCTGGGTCCACCCGGGCCTGAACAGCTACTCCCGGCTGGAAGACCACTATCATATTGAAGAAGAAGAGCTTTTTTCCGGTCAGGGCACATGGGTTTATCGTCAGCTCAAGGGCGACAAAGGCGAGGTGTTCCCGGACTTCAAAGGGTTGAGCGACAAATGGGACACGGCAGCGGAATACATCACCGCCTTTCCCAATGTCCTGCTTGGCGTGCACCGGGATCATACCTATGCGATCATTTTGGAACCACAGGGGCCGGAAAAAACCCGCGAGCATGTGCACCTGTTTTATGCCACGCCCGCGACAGATGACGCGCTGCGCGCGCGCAATACCAAGCAGTGGAAAGACATCTTTGTCGAAGACGTCTTTGTCGTCGAGGGCATGCAGCGCGGGCGCCATGCGGTCTCCTTCGATGGTGGTCGGTTTTCGCCAGCGATGGATGGCCCGACGCATCTTTTCCATGCCTGGGTTGCCGGGCGGGTACAGCAGCAGCGGATGGTGGCGCAGGCGGCGCAATGAACGAACTCGAGGCGCGTCTTTTGGCGGCCCATGCCGATGACGACCGCGCGGCCCTTGTGAGGCTCTACACCGAAGCCGCGGATCAGGCGATGGATGAGGACGCCGCCGCCTTCTACCTGACCCACGCCTATGTCTATGCGCTGGAACTTGGTGCCCTGCAGGTCGGGGCGTTGCGACATCGGCTGGTTGATATGGGGCGGGAGGCTCCCCTTCAGGCGGTCTCTGACAGCAGCCGGTAAAGATGCCAGGAGGCATGCCCCAGCCACGGCAGGATGATCCATAGGCCCAGGAACCCGGGCAGCATGGCTGCGAAACTGAGCCCGGCAATCATGGCGGCCCAGACCAGCATCACCCCCGGGGCCTGCCGGACCACGCCAATGCTGGTGATCATCGCGGTAATGAAATCGATTTCACGGTCCAGCAACAGCGGCAGACCGATGACCGTGATGCTGTAGATCAGCAGCGCAAAGAGTCCGCCGATCAGCGTACCAAAGGCCAGCATGCTCAATCCGTTCAAGGTGAGAAACACCTCGTAAGATGTTGATATATTTGTCATCGTGGTCAGACCGAGGAAGAGCGCAAAGATCATGTGGCCAAGGAAAAACCAGAACATAAAGATCACCACCATCATCGTGCACAGCGACGGCAATTGGCGCAGGCGCTGTTGCCAGATCACGCCGAACACAGCGCCGGGTGGCACGGGTGTGCCGCGTTCCAGGCGCCGAGACACTTCATAAAGCCCGACGGCGGCAAATGGCCCCAGCAGAGGAAACCCGATCGCCGCCAGCACGAGCCAGAAACTATGGCCGGTGATGGCGGTGACGCCAATCATCGCCCAGCCTGCGAGAATATAGAAACTGGCGAAGGTCAGCCCGTAGAACGGATGACGGCGAAAATCCTGCGCGCCACGGCGGAGCGCCTCCTTGAGATCTTCAAAACGGGGCTGGCGCAGGCTTGGTGCGCCCATCCCCATTTCGGCGGTTGCTGATGCTGCCATGACGATTCCTCCCGTGTCGCCAGAAGTATAACACGACGACGATATACGGTGGCCAGCGCGAGATCACTCCAACTGACGCCAAATAGCAGCGTATTCGGCTTTAGCCGCCCTGCGCCTCGGCGCGTGTCTTGCCGGAAACGTCCAGCGCCAGGGTGGCCGCCATCAGACCATCAAGATCGCCATCAAGCACGCCCTTGGTGTCGGAGGTTTCAAAGTTTGTCCGCAGGTCCTTGACCATCTGGTAGGGCTGCAGCACGTAGGAGCGGATCTGGTTGCCCCAGCCCGCATCGCCCTTGTTCTCATGGGCCTCGTTGATCGCGGCGTTGCGCCGGTCCAACTCCATCTGATAAAGCCGCGATTTCAGCGCCTTCATCGCGATATCGCGGTTCTGGTGCTGCGATTTCTCGGAGCTTGTCACAACGATGCCGGTCGGGTGGTGGGTGATCCGCACGGCGGAATCGGTGGTGTTCACGTGCTGGCCGCCCGCGCCCGAGGAGCGGTAGGTGTCGATGCGGATATCTGCCGGGTTCACCTCGATATCGATGTTGTCATCGACGACCGGGTAGACCCAGACGGAGGTAAAGGACGTGTGCCGTTTGGCGGCGGAATCAAACGGCGAAATCCGCACCAGACGGTGCACACCGCTTTCGGATTTCAGCCAGCCATAGGCGTTCACACCGCTGATCTTGTAGGTGGCGGATTTGATCCCCGCCTCTTCCCCGGCGCTCTCCGCCTGCAGTTCGACCTTATAGCCCTTCTTTTCCGCCCAGCGGACATACATGCGCGCCAGCATGGACGCCCAGTCACAGCTTTCGGTGCCCCCTGCCCCCGCGTTCACCTCCAGGAAGGTGTCATTCCCGTCCGCTTCGCCGTCCAGCAGCGCCTCAAGCTCTTTCTGTGCGGCCTTTTCTTCGAGCGATTTCAGCGCGGCCTCGGCCTCGCTGACGACCTCTTCGTCCTCTTCCATCTCGCCCAGCTCAATCAGCTCGACGTTATCCGTCAGGTCCTGCTTGATGCTCTCATAGGTGCCGAGCGCATCGACAAGCATCTGCCGGTCCCGCATCAGCTTTTGCGCCGCATCCGGATCGTCCCAGAGGTTCGGATCCTCGACACGCGCATTGAATTCCTCAAGCCGGAACGGCGCGGTTTCGACGTCCAGCCGCTGCGCCAGCAGTTCAAGCGATTTTTCGATCTTTTCGACGGTGTTTTGTGCGTCAGCACGCATGGTCAAAACCTTTGGCGTTAAGTCTGAAAGCGGTGATAAACCAGCGCCCTGCCAGCGGCAAGGGAGCCACGCGACCCCATCGCTAATAAAGACCGCCCGAGCTCAACGTTCCGAAATCCGCCTTGGGGCCAACCGTCGCCGTTTCGCCCGTGGACGTGGTCACCTCCCGGGTCTGGCGCGAGCCCACTTCCTTGAAGAGCGGCAGGTTCTGCCCCATCGCAAAGCCGCCATCGTAAGTGATGCCAAAGATCGGTTGCTCCCCCTCGCGGAAATATTCTGCCACCACCGAAGCCCCCGTTGCGCTGTCATCCAGACGCGCGCCGGTGAAGCGGTCGATCTTGATGAACCGGCCACCGGGCGGCACTTCGAACGGTCCGCCGCCGTATTTCTTGGTCGCCTCTTCCATGAACTCCTGGAACACCGGTCCGCACATGGTGCCGCCATAGGCGCTGCGCCCCAGACTGCGGGGCTGGTCATATCCGATGTAGCAGCCCGCCACGATATTGCTGGTGAACCCGACAAACCAGACATCCTTGGCGTCGTTGGTCGTGCCCGTCTTTCCCGCCGTCGGCACCGGCAGGTTCACGTGGGCCGCCGCTGTGCCCCGGTCGACAACGCCGCGCATCATCGAGGTCAGCTGGTAGGCGGTAATCGCGTTCATCACCTGTTCGCGGTTGGAGATGACCTTGGGCGGCAGACCAGGCTCGAGACTGGGCTGCGCGCAGTCGTAACAGAGCCGCTCATCGTGGCGGTAAATCGTCTTGCCATAGCGGTCCTGCACCCGGTCCACGAGTGTTGGCCGAACCCGCTCGCCGCCATTGGCGAACATCGCATAGGCTGCAACCATCTGATAAAGCGTGGTTTCCTCGGAGCCCAGCGAGTTTGCGAGGAACGTGCCCATGTTGTCGTAGACGCCAAACCGTTCGGCGTAATCGGCCACCACATTCATGCCGATCTCTTGCGCCAGCCGGATGGTCATCAGGTTACGGGACCTCTCGATGCCCGTGCGCAGGGGCGTCGGGCCATAGAATTCGCGCGAGGAATTGCGGGGCCGCCAGAGACCCTGCGGTGTGTTGATCTCAATGGGCGCATCCACGACGATGGTGGCCGGGGAATAGCCGCTGTCGAGCGCTGCGGCATAGACAAATGGTTTGAAGCTGGAGCCCGGCTGCCGCTTGGCCTGGGTGGCGCGGTTGAACACGCTGGACTGGTAGGAGAACCCACCCTGCATGGAGATCACACGGCCGGTGTTCACGTCCATCGCCACGAAACCACCCTGCACCTGCGGGACCTGCCGCAAGGTCCAGCGCACGAATGTACCGTCCTCGTCCGAGGTCATGGCGCGCACATGCACCACGTCACCAACTTCCAGCAGATCGCCTGCGACCTTCGCCTTACTGTTCAACTGGCCGTCTTCCGTGCGCTTGCGCGCCCAGGTCACGTCCTTGGCGGTGATGAAATGCCCGTCTTCATCCTCTTCGACACCTTCGATCCCGATCCGCGCGTCATTGCTCCCGACGGAGAGGACAACAGCCGGGTACCAGGGGCCGTCCAGATCGATGTCGCGCGCCATCTTGGTTTCCGACAGCGCCGCGCGCCAGCTTTCCTCGTCCTCCAGTTGGGCGGGGTCGATCTTGATCTTGGCCTCGCGCCAGACGCCTTGCTTGCGGTCGTAGTCCTCAAGGGCACGGCGCAGGGACGTGGCGGCGAGCGGCTGCAACTCCTGATCAATCGTTGCGCGTACGGTCAGACCGCCAGTGAAAAACTCACCCTCGCCAAAGTCCTCGGTCAGCTGACGCCGGATCTCATCGGTAAAGTAATCACGGGGCGGCAGTTCCGCCTTGAAGCTTTCGAAATCGCCGTTCTGCACCGACCGCAAGGGTTCGTTCAGCTCTGACAGCAGCACCTCCTGAGAGATATAGCCGTTCTCCATCATCTCCTTCAGCACGAAGTTGCGCCGCGCCAGCAGACGTTCTTTCTGGCGCACGGGATGATAGTCACTGGGCGCTTTTGGCAAGGACGCTAGGAAGGCCGCCTCATGCGGGGCCAGGTCGCTCAGCGGTTTGTTGAAATAGGTCTGGCTCGCCGCCGCGACGCCATAAGAGTTCTGGCCGAGGAAAATCTCATTCATGTAGAGCTCGAGGATCTGCTCCTTGCTCAGCGTTTCCTCAAGCCGGGCGGCGAGGATGATTTCCTTGATCTTGCGCTCTGCCCGGCGGTCGCCGGAGAGCAGGAAGTTCTTCATGACCTGCTGCGTGATGGTGGAGGCGCCGCGCACATCCTGTCCGCGCGACCGGATCGCATCCACGGCCGCAGCCCCGATGCCACGCAAATCATAGCCGTCGTGGGTGTAGAAATTCTTGTCTTCCGCCGAGATGAACGCCTGTTTCACGAGATCCGGGATCGTCTCCGCCGGGGCGAACAGTCTGCGCTCCTTGGCAAATTCGTCAATGATCTGGCCCTGACCGGAGTAAATCCGGCTGATGGTGGGCGGCGAATACTGGGCCAGCGACTCGTGGCTGGGCAAGTCCCGCCCATACATCCAGAAGATCGCGCCAACGGTCAGCGCAACCATGCCGATGGCCATGGTGATCGTGGTGAAGATGCCCCCGAAAAAGGACAGGATGAAACGGAACACTGGCAAGACGCCTTTCTACGCTGGACTGGGTTTACATATAGGCATTGCGGCAAGGCAGGTCAAAACACGATCCGGTGGCAGAGCAGCCGGATTACGCCGGTTTTCCGCCTTTGCGCCCTATTGCCGGACCAGAGGGCGTTTCGCCGCATCCGCGTCACGCCACGTCAGGATCGATTGCACCATACCACCCACGATCCCCGCGCGCCAAACCGGGTCGCGCAGGTTGTCCAGATCACGCTTGCTGGAGAGAAAACCAACCTCGACCAGAACCGAGGGGATATCGGCGGATTTCAGTACCGAAAACCCGGCTCTGCGCAGCGGGCGGCGGTTCATCGGCCCCCCGGCCTCTGTCATGCCGTCCACAAGCGCCTGCGCCAGCGCCTCGGAGCGGGGTTCGGTTTCCTGCCGGGCAAGATCCAGCAGCACGCTGGCCACCTGATCGTCGGACCCCGTCAGATCGGTGCCCGCGATGATATCAGCGCGGTTGTGACGGGCGGCCAAATGCGCGGTTGCGGTGTCGCTGGCCTCGTCCGATAGCACATAGACCGTTGCCCCCTGCGCGCCGCCCTGGCTCAGCGCATCCGCGTGCAGCGACAAAAACACATCCGCCCCGGCGCGATGCGCGATCGCCACGCGCCCTTCCAGCGAGACAAAAACATCCTCTTCCCGCGTCAGGACCACATCGATGTCAGCTGCGCGCAACAAGGCCTCGCGCAGCTCCTGCGCAATCTGCAGCATCAGCTCTTTTTCATTGATGTTTTCGCGTTCCGCGCCGGGATCGACCCCACCATGTCCGGGATCGAGTGCCACCACAAAGCGGTCATCGATCAGAGGTGCCACCACGGGTTGCGCAGCCGGTTCCGGCCACAGGGCGTTTTTCGGCGCCCCTGCCCGGGCTGCAAATTCACTGTCGGACGCCGGTGTCAGATCGACCCGCAGTACCGCCTGACCGGAGCCTTCGTTGACAGTCATGCCGATCTCATCGGGCACCATCGGCTCGGTCATGCCCGCGACAAGCCGCGACCATCCGGGTTGAAAGTTGCCGAACCGTACATCCGTGAGAGCACTGCCCTCGGCCAGCAGATCGGTGGCGCGCACGCCGGACCAATCCACTTCGCGAAAATCGATCACCAGCCGGGGCGGCCCGTCCAATGTAAACACCCGAAACGGCACCCCCTGGCTGAGGTGCAATGTGACTTCGGACCGGCCAAACCAACCCGTCTCGATCCGACTCTTGTCCGGATCGACGCGCGCGATGGCGCTGAGCTCTTGCGCCGCGCCCGGACCGATGCACAGCGTCACAAGGACCGCCCAAAGGGATATCTGCCGGATCATCTACTGCTCTGCCGGTTGTTGTTTTGCCCATCCTAGCAAAGCTGCGGCACAGGGGGAATCCCCGATCAGCGGCGCTGCATGAAATCCTTGAGCCTGCCCAGACCCTCGACGATGTCGGCTGTGCTGCGGGCGTAGGAAAACCGCAACGTCGTATGCCCCCGTTCGGGATCGAAATCGAGACCCGGCGTGACCGACACCCCCGCCTGCTCCAGAATTTCGGCGGCAAAGGCACGGCTGTCCTGCGTCAGGTCAGACACGTCGGCATAGACGTAAAACGCGCCATCCGGCGGGGCGATCCTGGTGAACCCGGCCTCCGGCAACCCCGACAGCATCAAATCGCGGTTTGCCCGGTAGACGGCCATGTTCGTCTGCAATTCGTCCTCCGCATCCATTGCGGCAAGGGCTGCGATCTGGCTGGCATGCGGGGCGCAGATGAACATGTTTTGGGCAATGCGCTCGACGATGCGCACATGATCTTCGGGCACCACCATCCAGCCCACGCGCCAGCCGGTCATCGAAAAATACTTGGAAAACGAATTGATCACATAGACATCGTCCGTGATCTGCAGAGCGGTGACGGCCTTGGCGTCGTATTCGATGCCGTGGTAAATTTCATCTGAAATGAACGACGCCTCCTGCGCCTGCGCCGCCTCAATCAGGGCGCGCAAGGCGGGCGTGTCGAGCATCGTCCCGGTAGGGTTCGCCGGTGACGCCACCATCAGCCCGGCCAGATCCATGCCTGCGACATCCTGCGGCACAGGCTGATAGCGGTTTTCCAGCGCCGTGGGCAGGTCGACCGGCGTCAAATCCAGCGCCCGCAGGATCTGCCGGTAGCTGGGATAGCCCGGTGCGCCGATCCCCACCCGGTCGCCCGTGTCGAAAAGCGCCGTGAAACCCAGCAGGAACCCGCCAGAGGAGCCGGGCGTGATCACCACCCGGTTCGGATCGAGATCGACGTCGTACCAATCGCCATACATACGGGCAACGCGCGCGCGCAACGCGGGCAGCCCCAGGGCCACGGTATAGCCCAGCGGGCCCGCCGCCATCGCGTGGCTCAGTGCCTCTGCCGCAGCCGTGGGCGCACCGGTGCCGGGTTGGCCGACCTCCATGTGAATGATGTGACGACCGGCATCCTCCAGACGGCGCGCGGCCTCCATCACATCCATCACAATGAAGGGATCGACCAAGGACCGCCTTGAACTCCGCATGAAATCACTCCAGTCTTTTCCTCATGGTCTTTCACCTTGTCTTCCGACTGACGTCAATCCCGGCACTGCTGATCTGGCTTCTGGTGGCGCCCTTGCAGGCCCAGGGCCTCCTGCGGGATGCCGATCTGGAATACGGGCTCAAGCAGCTGGCGGCCCCTATTCTGGGCGCGGCGGGCCTCAGCTCTTCGCGGGTCAAGGTGTTGGTGGTGAACGACAATTCGCTCAACGCCTTTGTGGTCAGCAATGATGTGATTTTCGTTCACTACGGGCTGATCAACCAGATGCAGTCGGCCCCAATGCTGCAGGCGGTGCTGGCCCATGAGGCCGCGCATATCGTCAACGGGCACATCACCCGGCGCATGACCAATATGGCCAGTGCGCGTACTGCCGCCGGCTTTGGGCTTGCGTTGGCAGCGGTGGCTGCTGCAGCGGGTGCCGGCAGTGCGGCGGGCGGGATTGCGCTGGGGACACAGACATCGGCGCAAGCGCGTTTTTTCAAACACACCCGCGCCGAAGAGGCCTCCGCCGATCAATCCGGCATCCGTTTCATGAAATCCAGCGGGGTCGATCCGCAGGGCATGGCAGACGTGCTGGATCTGTTTCGCGGTCAGGAAGTGCTCGCTGAAACCCGCCAGGACCCTTACCTGCGCAGCCACCCCCTCTCGCGGGATCGTTTTCGCGCGGTCGAGGGCTTTGTTGCCGCCTACGGGCGCCAGGGGTCGGAAAACCCGGAGGCGGCCTATTGGTTCGAGCGGGTGAAGGGAAAGCTCAGCGCGTATACACGCTCGCCGAAATGGACATTGCGCAGGCTGAATGACAGCCCTTATGCCGATGTCCGCCTGCTGCGCGAAGCCATCGCGGAACACCGGCAGTCTCGCACCAAACAGGCGCTGGCCGCAATCGACAAGGCCATCGCACAACGCCCAAGCGATCCCTTTCTGCACGACCAGCGGGGGCAGATCCTGCTGGAGACGCGGAATTTCCAGGCGGCCGTGGCAGCCTATGGGCGCGCGGCACAGCTTGCGCCCAATGACGCGCTGATCCTGTCCGGCTATGGCGGTGCTTTGCTCGCCGCTGGCGACGTCAAACGTGCCCGCCAGTATCTGGAAAAGGCACGCACCATCGATTTTCGCGATGGCTCCATGCTGCGCGACCTGTCCGTGGCCTACGCGAAATCCGGGCAGACCGGCATGGCGTCCCTTGTCACCGCAGAACGCTATGCCCTGTCCGGCAGAATGGAAGACGCTGGTATTCACGCCAAACGCGCTGTAGGTCTGCTCTCTACCGGCACCGGCCCTTGGCAACGCGCTCAGGATGTGTTGATTGCATCCGAACGCGCCGAAAAACGGAGATAACCCAATGCTCAACCGCCTGATCCTCCCCGCCCTATTGGCCGCCTGGGCGCTTTCCGCCGCAGCGCTTGACCTGAAGACAATGGGCGCGGAGGAGCGCGCGCTCTTTCGCGCCGAGGTGCGCGCCTATCTGATGGAAAATCCCGAAGTGATCATGGAGGCGGTGCAGGCGCTGGAGAACCGCCAGGCCGAGGCACAGGCGAAGGCGGACCTGACGCTGGTGTCGGACCATGCCGATGCGATTTTCAACGACGGTTTTTCCTATGTCGGCGGCAACCCGGAGGGCGACATCACGCTGGTGGAGTTCATGGACTACCGCTGTGGTTTTTGCAAACGCGCCTATGGTGAGGTTGAAAAGCTTCTGGAAACGGACGGAAACATCCGTTTCATTGTGAAGGAATTCCCGATCCTGGGGGAGCAGTCCCTGCTGGCGTCACGCTTTGTGATTGCCGCGAAACAGCTGGACGGCGATGAGGCGTACAGGTCCTTGCATGACGCGTTGATGGTGTTCAATGGCGACATTACGCTGCCCGCATTGCGTCGCTTGTCAGAGACGTATGGGCTTGATGCCGACGCGATCGAGGCGCGTATGGATGACGATTCCGTTACGGATGAGATCGCCCGGACCCGTGCCCTTGCGCAAGAATTGCGCATCACGGGCACGCCGACTTTTGTGATGCATGACGAGATGTTGCGGGGCTTTCTGCCCTACGATCAGATGCGCGCCATCGTGGAAGAAAAACGCGATCTGTGAGCCGCGGAGAACCGCGCGCCTTAAGGTATTGAATTCACTCAGCAGCGCTCGGAATTGCCGCCTCCGCGTCGAGGGCGGCAGCCTTCGCCTCCACCTGCTCGACGATGTGGTCGATCATCTCGTCGTTGTTGAGCTTGTGGCTTTGCTTGCCCGCCAGATACACCATGCCGGAGCCCGCACCGCCGCCGGTGAATCCGACGTCGGTCATCAAGGCCTCGCCCGGACCGTTGACGACACAGCCGATGATGCTCAGGCTCATCGGCGTCTTGATGTGTTCCAGCCGTTTTTCCAGTTTCTCCACGGTCTTGATGACATCAAACCCTTGGCGCGCGCAGCTGGGGCAACTGATGATGTTCACGCCGCGATGGCGCAGCCCTAGTGATTTCAGGATTTCGTAGCCCACCTTGACCTCTTCCACCGGATCAGCAGAGAGGCTGACGCGGATCGTGTCGCCGATCCCCATCCAGAGCAGGTTCCCCAGACCAATAGCCGATTTGATCGTGCCCGAGGTCAAACCGCCGGCTTCGGTGATCCCCAAGTGGATGGGCGCATCCGTGGCCTCAGCCAATTGCTGATACGCGGCGGCTGCCATGAAAACGTCGGAGGCTTTACAGGAAATCTTGAATTCGTGAAAGTCGTTGTCCTGCAGGATCTTGATGTGATCAAGGCCGGATTCCACCATCGCATCCGGGCAGGGTTCACCGTATTTGTCGAGCAGATGCTTCTCCAAACTGCCCGCGTTCACGCCGATCCGGATAGAGCAATTGTGGTCCCGCGCCGCTTTGATCACCTCTTTGACACGTTTTTCATCGCCTATATTGCCCGGGTTGATCCGCAAGCAGGCCGCACCAGCCTCTGCAGCTTCGATACCACGTTTGTAGTGAAAATGGATGTCGGCCACGATCGGTACGGAAACTTCCGGCACAATCTCCCGCAGTGCTTTTGAAGATGTCTGGTCCGGGACCGAAATGCGCACGATGTCCGCGCCCGCATCTGCGGCGGCCTGCACCTGTGCAATTGTCGCCTTCACATCGGTTGTGAGCGTATTTGTCATGGTCTGGACAGTGATGGGCGCATCGCCCCCCACAGGGACATTGCCCACCATGATCTGACGTGATGTGCGACGGTAGATGTTGCGCCACGGGCGCACATGGTTCAACGACATCAGCCTGTCCTTTGCCAAAAGCTCTTGGCCGGTAAAATAGACAGTCGGAGCGAGGCCCGCAATGGCAGGTTTTCGAAAGCTTTGTGCGCTATTCCGTCACTGGCGCCACAGGCGTCTGCAATTCGACAACCGTTGTGGCCAGCGCTTCGTCGGCAGCAAGATCGGCTACGGTGTAGCGCGCTTTCAACGTGTCGACCTCCAGCGGCAGTTTGGATGTGACTGTCCCGGTCTCACCGACGGGGCCATAATACTCGCCACTGAGGGCAAAGTAGATCGCACCGCTCTCACCGGTCCGCAGGGTCGGAGGCAGTTCGGATACGGGCGCGTCCCAGGTATCACCCGGCTCCATGATCGTCTCGAAAATGACGGTACCATCTGCCGCGCTCACACGTACCCAGGACGGACGGACGGCGACCATGCGCAACGCAGGCCCCGGGGCTTCAACCACTTGCGGCACAGGCATTGGTTCGGAGAGAGCAGCGGAAACGACTGCATCGATGGCGCCTGCAAAACTCTCCGTTTCCGGGACCACATCGTTTTCGACACTGGCAAAATTGCCAATCGAGCGTGGATCGATGGTGGAGATCGGGGCGTCCCGCGCCACCAGAACCGGCACATCGAGCGCCTGTGGCCGATAGAGACGGTCAAGTGCTTCGGCGCGGGGTTGGTCGATCACGCCGGGCGTCGGCGCCTCTGCCGTGGTATCCGGCGCTGCCGCCAGAACACCATCCAAAGGATCGAGATCGGACAGAACAATCGGCGTCTGCTCCACCGGCGCCACTTGCACCCGCTGCACTTCCTGCAGCACGGAATAGCCGCCGAAGCCAATCGCGCTGATCAACGCCAGCAGCACCAGAGAGGAGCCGATGGCGCTGGGTTCAATACCGGAGAAGAACCCGTCACGTGTCGGTACAAACGGCGTACCGGGACGGTTGAACATATCGCCATCCATCTGCCGGTTGCTCGCGTCGCTGCCGGATTTCTTTACGACGGAGGCCTTTGACGACATGCCGTGCGCGACGGCAAAACCGCTTTCCTCGCAGAAAGTCTCAAATGCCTCATCCGGGTTCATGCCGAGATAGCGCGCATAAGAGCGTACGTAGCCCGCAATAAAGCCTGGGGTGTCAAACGCGTCGGGATCGCAATTTTCGATGGCCGCGATATAGGCGGCCTTGATCCGCAGTTCGCGCTGTACGTCGAGAAGGGATTTGCCCATGGTGGCGCGTTCGCCGCGCATCACGTCGCCGAGGCGCAAGTCGAAATCATCGAACGCCTTGCGTTCGACTTTCTCCTCCACACCCTGTGAGTGCTTACGCCCAATCATACCACGTCCTGCCCCGTCTTCCCGTGCCTGCCTAACGCCTCCGTCAGACTTAGAATCGTCCCCACGATTCGTACCTGACCTCTTGTTTATGTTAGGTTAACACAAGACAACTGCAATTTCATCCAGGTGGATGTTAACCTACATCTTCGGCACGATTTAGCGCACAATGTGACCAAAGTCCGTCCATTGCGTGAACCAGAGCGTCCATTTCATCCGGTCCATGTACGGGCGATGGCGTGAAGCGGAGGCGTTCCGTGCCCCGAGGGACGGTCGGAAAATTAATCGGTTGAACATAGATGCCGTGATCGTCCAGCAGCATGTCGCTGAGCAGTTTTGTATGCACGGGATTGCCCACAATCACAGGAACGATATGGCTGCCGTAGTCGATGATCGGCAGTCCCAGCCCCTTCAGGCGCAGCTTGAGAATACGGGCCTGGGTCTGGTGCTGTTCCCGCAATTCAGGCGCACGTTTCAGGAAGGCAACGGAGGCAGCAGCCCCCGCGGCGATGGTTGGTGGCAGCGAGGTCGTGAAGATGAACCCCGGCGCGTAAGACCTTATTGCATCACACATTTTCTCCGATGCAGCAATGTAGCCACCCATCACGCCGAAGGCCTTGGCGAGCGTGCCGTTGATGATGTCGAGGCGGTGCATCAGCCGGTCGCGTTCCGCCACACCAGCACCGCGCGCGCCGTACATGCCCACTGCATGCACCTCGTCGATATAGGTCAGCGCTCCAAACTCATCGGCAAGATCGCAAATTTCTTCGATCGGACCGAAATCGCCATCCATTGAATAAATTGATTCAAAAGCGATGATCTTTGGCGCTGCCGGGTCGTCCGCTTCGAGCAATTCGCGCAAATGTGCGACATCATTGTGGCGGAAGATCCGTTTTGCCCCGCCGTTGCGGCGCACGCCCTCAATCATCGAGGCGTGGTTCAAAGCGTCGGAATAGATGATCAGGCCTGGAAACAGTTTCGGCAATGTCGACAGCGTTGCGTCATTTGCGATGTAGGCGGAGGTAAAGAGCAAGGCCGATTCCTTGCCATGCAGATCCGCCAGTTCCGCTTCCAGCCGCTTGTGATAGACCGTGGTGCCGGAGATATTGCGCGTGCCACCAGAGCCCGCGCCCGTGGCATCGAGCGCTTCATGCATCGCGTCGAGCACGACCGGGTGCTGCCCCATGCCGAGGTAGTCGTTCCCGCACCAGACCGTGACAGGCTGGGTCGTGCCATCGGGCCGGGTGCGCGTGGCATGGGGGAAATGGCCGTTGTGCCGCTCGATATCGATGAAGGTCCTGTAGCGGCCTTCTTCGTGCAGACGCGCAATGGCCTGATCCAGCTTGTCGTTGTAGCTCACCCGGTGTCTCCTTGGTTCGATCCCGGGCCGTCGGTGCCTTTGGAATCCTTCTAAGTAAAGCAATATAGTTCCCGTGCTTAAGGTTCAATCATCTTAAGGTGCACACCATGTCGCAGCCTTGACATGCATCAAGTGAAGACTTCGTCACGTCTGCGTTCGGGGTGGTTACGGATTCTGCCCGATGACCGCTAGACACCGCCCGGCGCGCTGATACGGTTTGCAGCGAAGCAAAGGAGCCCTCTGATGTCACTCGACCCCGTCTTATCCCGTATCGATTCCGATCTGCCCGCTGCGATGGAGCGCCTTAAGACGTTGCTGCGGATCCCCTCCGTTTCCACCGATCCCGCCTACAAGGCCGAGTGCGACAAGGCCGCGGACTGGTTGGTTGCCGATCTGAACAGCCTCGGGATCAAGACCGAAAAGCGCGCAACCCCCGGCCATCCGATGGTTGTGGGCCATCTGGACGGTCCCGGCCCGCATCTGTTGTTTTACGGACATTATGATGTGCAACCGGTTGACCCCATTGAGCTTTGGGACAATGAC
This sequence comes from Roseobacter sp. MH60115, assembly GCF_015644665.1. GTDB lineage: Bacteria > Pseudomonadota > Alphaproteobacteria > Rhodobacterales > Rhodobacteraceae > Roseobacter. Next base: position 40,451 of record NZ_JADOBQ010000006.1, on the reverse strand, counting down.
CCCTTTGATCCGCAGATTGAGGACACCCCCAAGGGCAAGGTCATTCGCGGGCGCGGGACCTCAGATGACAAGGGGCAGTTGATGACTTTTGTCGAAGCCTGCCGCGCCTGGAAGGCAGAGCATGGCAGCCTGCCCTGCAAACTGACCTTCTTTCTGGAGGGTGAGGAAGAGAGCGGCTCCCCCTCCCTCGTGCCCTTCATGCAGGACAACGCGGCAGAGCTGAAATCCGACATCGCGCTGATCTGCGACACTGGCCTTTTCGAGAGCAAGACCCCCGCCATCGTGACGATGCTGCGCGGTCTGCTGGGGGAGGAGATCACCATCACCGGCCCAGACATCGATCTGCATTCGGGCATGTATGGGGGCGTGGCGATCAACCCGGTGCGGGTGCTGTCCCGGATCATCGCCGCCCTGCACGACGATGAAGGACGGATCACCGTGCCGGGGTTCTATGATGGTGTGCCGGAGCTGCCTGACGAGATTGAGGCGCAGTGGCAGGGGCTGGCCTTTGATCACGCAGCGTTTCTGGGAGATGTTGGCCTGTCCAGGCCCGCGGGCGAACAGGATCGCACGCCGCTGGAAATGATCTGGTCGCGGCCGACCTGCGAGGTGAACGGCATCTGGGGCGGCTACACCGGGGACGGGTTCAAGACCGTCCTGCCCTCGAAAGCCCATGCCAAGATCAGTTTCCGGTTGGTCGGGGATCAGGACCCGCTGGTGATCCGCGAAAGCTTCCGCGCCATGGTGCGCGATATGCTGCCCGAGGATTGTGAAGTCAGCTTCAACGACCACGGGGCCGGCAAGGCCTCGATGACGGAAACAGATGACCCGAGCTTTGAGGCGGCGCGTAAGGCGCTCACCGAGGAATGGCAGGTGCCTGCGGCCTATGTCGGCTGTGGCGGGTCGATCCCGATTGCCGGGCATTTCCAGAAAATCCTCGGGACCACGCCGATGCTGATTGGCTTTGGCAAGGATGATGACGCGCTGCATTCGCCGAACGAAAAATATGACGTGGAGAGCTTTCACAAGGGCATTCGCAGCTGGGCGCGCATCCTGGCCGCGCTTGCGCAATGATCAAGCGCGCCAGGTGGCCTAAAGCCCACCCTACCGCATCCTGGAGAGGGGCGGTGCGATGACAGATGCCCATCGCCCCCTTTTTGCGCAGGTGAACGGGCAGGATATCTGCTATGCGATCCAAGGCAGTGGGCCGCCGGTTTTGCTGCTGCACGGCTTTCCCCAGGCCCATGTGATGTGGCGCCCGGTGGCGGACGTGCTGGCCGCGCGGTTCACGGTGATCCGCCCGGACCTGCGCGGCTATGGCAACAGCAGCAAGCCACAGGGCACGGAAAACTACAGCTTTCGGCATATGGCGCAGGATCAGATCGCGCTGATGCGCCACCTGGGCTTTGACAGCTTTCACCTCGTCGGACATGACCGCGGCGGGCGCGTCGCCCACCGCCTGGCGCTGGATGCGCCGGACCGCGTCCGCAGCCTGACGGTGATGGACATTGTGCCCACGCATCTGCTGCTCGACCAACTCACCCGGCAGGTCGCAAAAGCCTACTATCACTGGTTTTTCCTCGCCCAGCCCTATCCCTTTCCGGAAACGATGATCGGGCATGACCCGGACAGCTACTTCGAGAGCTGCCTGCTGGGCTGGGGGGCTGCGAAACTGTCGGATTTCGAGCCGGAGGCACTGGCGGCCTATCGTACCGCATGGCGGGACCCTGAGGCGATCCGGGGCATGTGTGCCGACTACCGGGCCGCGCTTGCGCATGATTTCGATCTGGATACGCAGGATCTGCAACGGCAGGTGACCTGCCCTGCCCTCGTGCTTTTCGGCGGAGAAGGTGCGATGGCGAAAGCCTATGATGTCCCCGCCACCTGGCAAGACCGGCTGAGCAACATGCAGGCCAAAGCCATTCCCGGTGGGCATTTCTTTGTGGATCAGTCACCGCGGGAAACGGCGGAGGCCCTGATGAGGTTTCTGACGGATATCTGAGAAAATGGCGCGGTTGACGGGGCTCGAACCCGCGACCCCCGGCGTGACAGGCCGGTACTCTAACCAACTGAGCTACAACCGCGCGATGCCGTGCGGAATAGGCCAAGTCCACCAGACCGTCAATAGGACAGTTCAGAGGGAGCTGTCACACGCTGAAGAGAGCGCTCCACTGTCAAAAACTTGCTGTGCCAGCCTGCCGGAACGCCGTAGAGGCGTGACCTTAGGAGCGGACGGACTATCTGCGCGTGTGACGCATTTCAGGATAAAGTCGGCGTTCACTGACGCGGCGGTGGCCATTTTGGACGCCGTGAGACCGTAGACAATGGCCCTGCCCGGCCTGCATCAGTCTATCAACACGATGGACGGAACCCGAGAGGCCTGCGCCATTTCACCAGTCGCTGTGGAACGTCGCCCATCATTGACCCGATGTGCTGATTTTTCTGAGTCCGATCAATGGGCCGCGTCACGTAATACTGACCCAAACGTCAAGCATTTTTGACCCAGACCTGCAATACAACGCACCAGCTCGTCTGTCTGTCGTGCCGGACAAAAAGATCTTTCGCTGCGCTTGCGCGAATGGGCGTCGCAACCCGCGCCTATCACAACACCTTTCGTTCATTTGTTGACTGAGCGCTTGTCGTCGATCAGGCTACAGCTACTATTTTTTGGCATTTGGGAGACATGGCTTTGCAGAAATGTGATTTGGTCATGAAAGGTGGGACCACCTCTGGTGTTGTCTACCCACAGGCAATCTAAAAGATTGGACAAGCGTACCGGCTGCGCTCGGTCGGGGGGGCCTCTGCGGGCGCAATTGCGGCGACGGCAGAGTATCGGCGACAAACCTCAGCAGATAGAACGGATATTGGAGGTTATGACGCGGTCGCCGCCTTGTCCCAAGATCTGGGCGAGGATCTCACGCGCTACCTTCAGCTGTCAAACGACCTCGCACTTTTGTTTGATGTTTTCATCGCTTATCAAAAAGGCCCGGCAAAAAGACAAGGATGCATCTTGGTTCAAGCTGGCGCGGACGGTCTGGTCAAAACTCAAGCCCTATCGGGGCAAGCCGCTGCGCAATGGAGGCTTGATCGCAGGCAGCAGTGTTTTAGCGGGTATCTCTGGTGCTGGTTTTGGCATCAGTGCGCTGGGTGTAGGGGCCGGTCTGATCTGGGGGGTAGTGCAATTCGTCATTTCGCTTATCAAGACAATATCGGCCCAATTGAAGGCGAATGACTACGGTATGGTTCCGGGCACTACCGAGTTCGGTCGAGGCGATCCTAACGTTCCGGCCATCAGCGACTGGCTAACAGACCAGATCGATTCGATCGCAGGTCTGAGCGAAGGCGACCCGCTGACTCTGGGCGACCTGCGCAGTGGCCGGAACGGCGAGGCACCGGGTATTGAACTTCGGACCTAACCTCGCAACGGCCATATGCGCTGCCCCTGAAGATGCCCGGCCAGTACTTCTTCAACCCCGATGAGTTCTACAAGATCCTGCCTCGACGGGTGGTTGACTACATGGTGCGCTTGGGTCAAGGCGCGCAGCAGGATGGGCCAATTGGGAAAACGCTTTATCCTGTGCCAGTAAAGGATGCGTTCCCAGTGGTGCTGATGGCGCGCATGTCTTTGAGCTTTCCAATCCTTTTGCAGGCCGTACCGCTTTGTCGTCAGGACAGCGAGTATGGGTGCGATGCCTGTTTTCGGACGGGGGGTTTTCTTCGAATCTGCCCGTACATTTCTTCGATGCCTGGCTTCCGCGCCGCCCGACATTCGCCATCTCTCTTGGCGGATTCGATAAGACGCGCCATAGCGAAGCTACGGATCGGGTGCATTTCGATCAGGGCATCCGGGATCGGCTTGCGCTGCCAGTGCAACGTTTCGATAGGCCAATCGGCTTTCTGTTTTCGATCTTCAACTCCGCGAAGGACTGGCGAGATACGCTGCAATCGCAGGTACCGGGCATGTATGAACGCGTTGTTATAGTTCGGCTGGAACCCCATCAGGGTGGAACGAACATCGCCATGCCGCCAGAAGTCATTCAGCAGTTGATCGACTATGGCGCGGAAGCGGGGCGCAAGTTGGTAGAAGACTTTGACTTTGACGAAAACCGCTGGCGGCGGGCACTTGTCCTTTTGCCCGAAATCGAGAAGGCCCTGCCACGGCTGCGCGATGCAGTCCGGTCATCCCCCGCTGGTCCGAACAACTGGACCTATGAGGATCTAGCGCTCCAACATCGTTCACAGTTCTATCCTAACGACCCAGCCTGGCCAGAATAACGTTCTGGTGCCCGCGCTTACGGAATTGGCGAATTTGGGAGAGCAGATCGCAAATCAAAACCCAGCGCAGCGCATCGCTGCAGGAAATACTCCAGACTATGACGCTGACCTGCGTCTTGTCGCTTTTCCTAATCTTTCCCCGGGGAAGGGTTCAGGTAGCAGTGCGAGCGTCCAGCAAATTCGATGCCCTTGTCGGCCCAGACCTGCCGTTGATTGATCAAGTCGATTGCCGCGTTGCGGCCCGTCGAACCGGACTTTCGCTGCAGGTGCAAATTCGGACTTTTTTCCAGGTCAGCTGGTGCGAGGCCGAGCACTCTCTTCACAGAGCCTTGCTGGCTGAATGACCGGTCGATCGGGCCATTTTCTGTCAAGTAGATGATGGAGTTCTCTGGCGGGAATCCGATGTTTTTTAGCCGTTCTCTGACATCGAAGTAGAGCGCTTCCTTTTGATTATCCGAGCGCCCTGCTAACAAGGTGATATCGATGATGATTGTGGCAGCGACATCTCGTTCGCCCATGAAGGTGGGATGCAGGATCATGTCTTCGGCTGCATATCGTGACACGATACAGAAGTAGTCTTCGGGGTTCACCGCGCAGTTTTCAACCAGGCTGTCATGCAGCAGATCATTGATCTGCCGACATTTTTCGACTGATAGGTTCTGCGGAACATGTAGTTTATTGAACGGCATTTTGTGTCCTCAAACCTGAATCTCATGGGATGGATCATTCATCTGAGGCCTTGAGCCCCTGATTGTCATATATTGTCTCTGCTTTGGCATTTGTCACGTTGATACGTGCCCCATCCAAGAATGACGGCGGATGCAACGGCGCACGCCGATCCTGTGAATATGACGGTTTGGAAGTCTGTTGCCTGCGCGATCAGTCCCGCAGAGGGGCCAGCAACCACTAGGGTGATCATCATCGTGTTCCAGTACATGGCTGTCGCCTGGGCTGGTCGGTCCGCTGACAGCGATTGCACAAAGCTGATGGCGAGCGTCGAGAACAGGCCAAAGTAAATCCCTTCAAGTGCGGCACCCAACACCATGTGCGGGAAAGACCCAACCGTTGCGAGCACCAGAATTGCGACAATGGCAAGTTGTGCGGTGCCCATCAACGCAGTGCGCAGTCCAAAACGCGCGATAAGATAGGGTGTGCTCAAGATCGCAAAAAGCTCGACAAACGTCTTGATGCTGAAGGCCACACCGGGGGCATAACCGGCCAGGCCAACTTCTTGGACGAAAAAGATCGGAAGGGCTGAGAACGTGAGCGAGTGCGCCAGCGCAAGGCAAAACACGAATAGGACGGCTGCCAAAAGCTCGGGATTTCGGACAGCTTTCCCCACATCTTGTTGGTGCGCGAACGCCGGTCGCCGCGCCGCATCTCTTGGCGCTGTCCACCACCACAGAGCAAGCCAGACCAGACCAATTGCAAAGGCAGCCCGAAAAACGGCTGCAGCGCCAAATTGATCTGCGACCACAAAGCTGAGTGCCGGTCCGATCATCCATGATGTTGATGTGGTCGCACGCATGTATGCGTTGAAGGTGCTGTGTTGGATGCCACTGCGCTCAGCGAGGACACCGCCGAGGGAGAACATGGTCGACATGACGCTGGAGCCAAGACCAAAGCCGACCACGCCAACAGTCGCAACCGTCCCGAACCCGGGCGAAAGGGACAACGCCAAAGCGGCCACCGCATAGCCAAAGGCCGCCAAGCCCATCATCGGGAACGGGTTGCCACCCTTGTCCATTTGCCTCGCGAAGATGCGATTGGACAGGATGACAATCAGAGCAAAGAAACCCGTGTAAACACTGATGCTCCACGGTGCCTGTTGCAGGCCTTCAACGATGTAGAACCCCATGAAAGAGACGGCCATGGAATTGCAGACTGTTCCGACAAACAGCAAAGACAGGAACGCGAAGGGAATGGATTTTGTCATGTGGCCCGAGATTAACCGGTACAATTCAGTTGAAAAACAAGCCGATTTGAATTCATCATTTCACTTATGAACGAATATCTGAACACCGGTGGCGATGTCCGTTGGGATGACCTCGCGGCCTTCTTGGCCGTTGCGCGGGCGGGTGGCCTTGCCGCTGCGGCCAAAGAATGTGCCTCCAGTGCACCAACCCTCGGCAGGCGAATGCATGCGCTTGAGCGAGCCATGGGCCGTGAACTGTTCATCCGCCGCAGCCATGGGTACGGCCTGACGGACGCGGGCATTGAATTGATGCGTGAGATGGAAGGCGTGGCCATAAACATCACGAGGGCGACGACGGCGCCCAAAGAAGGCGGTCTGCCCCTGATCAAAGTGTCTGCAGGGACATGGACGTCGCTGGCGCTCGCGCGACAATGGCGGGACATCACCGGCGATCCCGCAGATGTCAGACTGCGCTTTGTGTCTTCCGAAGCTGTTCTCAGCATCACACGGCGGGAAGCGTCAATTGCCATCCGCAACAGCCGACCAACGGAGCATGGGCTTGCAGGGCGTAAACTGGCGCGCAATGAATTTGCGATCTATTCGGCCCGCGATGCCCCCGAAACCTGGATCATTCATAGCGTTGACACGCCGTCGTCCCGTTGGGCAAAATCACGCGCCGGTCAGGATGTCTGTCTCGAAGTCAGCCATCCACGCCTTGGCCTTGATCTCGCTCAGGAAGGGGCAGGCCAGATCGTCTTGCCAACGTTCATTGGTGAGAAGGACGTGAACCTCGAACGGCGCTCTGAGGTCATCAGTGAGTTATCGCATGATGCCTGGCTCGTTGCACATGACGATGACAGGCATTTGCCTGAAATACGCCGGGTTATTGACCGCGTCACCAAGCTCCGGTGTTAAAGACCCGCCAAAATACCCAATTCCAAAGACCCGCCGTTCGCCGCGGTCCGACGAGTGATCAGGTTGGGCTCTTCCTAGACCTTCGCCGCGATCTGCGCGACGGTCGGCTATGTCGGTTTTCTGATTTTGGGTCAGTTTTTGACGTGAAGGTCAAAGTCGTCTGACGTTCCACAGTCGCGCGCCGCCTTTCGCAGAAGGATGCGAGGGGATCGCAGACTGGCGATAGCGGGTTATTGAACGAAAAAAGGGACCCGAAGGTCCCTTTTCAAGCAGCGGTGGCGCGGTTGACGGGGCTCGAACCCGCGACCCCCGGCGTGACAGGCCGGTACTCTAACCAACTGAGCTACAACCGCCCACTGCACACACGGGACGTTGCCCGCGCGTTGGGACGTCTTAGGCGGGCGCATCAGGCGCGTCAAGCGGGTAGCGTGCCGAGGATGCGAATTTTTTGCCAAAAATCGCCGCCCGCTTCTGCCGTCCGACCAGCATATGCTCAGAGCGGCTCTGCGCGCAGGTCATCGAGAATGAGCTGCCCTGCGAACGCCCCCCAGCCTCGGTAGATTTCCGGCCCGGGGTGGAAGCCATCTGCCGCCATCAATGCCGGGTCGAGCCCCCAATCAGGCGCAATGAGACGGAGCCCCTCCGCAGCTGCTGCCATATCCTCGAGCGCGCTGCGCAGCCGCGCCGCATGTCCACCAAGCACGGCGTTCAGAGGGCGCGGCAACGCGCGAAAATGCTCCAGCGGTGGGACCGTCGTGGCATAGATCCGCCGCACCGAAAATCTGGCGCGGATCAGATCGTGGAGTTCGCCCGTATGTTCAAGCCAGCGGTGGGGGCCGATCAGACGGGTTGTGTCGTTCACGCCCAGAGCGGTCACCGCGATGTCAAAGGGCTCGGGCGCTGTGTGTCGCACAACCTCGCGGAGCCTGCCGGTTGTCCATCCCGTTTGCGCAATCAGCGTCCAGGACACCCGGTACTCCGCGCCGAGGGCGCGCACCAAATGGCCACTCAGGGCGTCCGACTGGGTCGCAACACCCACACCTGCCGCCGAAGAATCGCCGAGGATCAGCAGGCGGAGCTCCGGTCCCTGCCCGGTGATGCCGTTGCGGGGGCCTTGCGCCTCGGGCAGGCGCGGCGTCCGCCGGACCACCTGCAGCGCCTGCACACCCAAAACCGGCGCCAGAGCCACCTGCTGCAGCCGCGGCCAGATCATCGCAGCCGGGCCCTAGCGGTCCGGCAGCGGGATGAATTCGTCATCATCCTCGGGCGGCAATTGGAACCGGCCATGGGCCCAGTCACCGGCACGCCAGGCCTCCTTGGCCGCGTCGATCCGGTCCTTTGATGATGCCACGAAGTTCCACCAGATGTGGCGCGGGCCGTTCAAGGTGGCCCCGCCCAACAGCATCAGCCGCGCGCCCGCCTCTCCGGCCTGCAAGGAAATCTTGTCACCCGGTCGGAACACCATCATTCGGCCCGCCTCAAAGCGGTCTCCGGCCACGGTGATCTCGCCTGAAATGACATAGACACCGCGGTCCTCATGGTCATCCGGCAAGGGAATACGCGCGCCCGGCGCGAGCAGCGCATCCGCGTAAAAGGTCTCTGAATAAACTTTGACCGGTGCTTCCTCGCCGTAGGCTGTGCCGAGGATCAGGCGGACGGTCTTCCCCTCCCCCTCCAGCACCGGCAGGCTGGCCTTGGGAGCGTGTTCAAAGGCCGCCGCGCTGTCTTCCGCCTCTTCCGGCAGCGCCACCCATGTCTGAATGCCGAAGAGATCATGCGGACGCTTGCGGATCTCGCCATCGGTGCGTTCCGAATGGGTGATCCCGTGGCCGGCCACCATCCAGTTCACCGCCCCCGGTTCGATCCACTGGTCCGTGCCCAGACTGTCACGATGATGGATCTTGCCCTTGTAGAGATAGGTGACTGTCGCCAGCCCGATATGCGGGTGCGGGCGCACGTCGATGCCCTTGCCGGTCACGAATTCTGCCGGGCCCATCTGATCGAAGAAGATGAAGGGGCCGACCATCTGCCGCTTGGGGGCCGGCAAGGCGCGCCGGACTTCGAAGCCGCCCAGGTCCCGTGCACGCGGCACGATCACCGTTTCGATCGCATCCACCGCGTCTCCGATTGGACAATCGGGATCCAACGCCGGGTTCCAACTCATCGCGCGCCCTCCTCAGCAATCACCACTTCAGAGAATAGCCCCATGCCCGGGGGAGGCAATTGCCCGGAGATCAAATCTTGCGCAAATCGTGGCCCGGCCGCGTGGGCACAGTGCTCTCATCGATCCGGCGCGCAGCCTGATCGAGCCGGGCGGCCATATGGATGATCTCCGACACATCCCCGGCACTCTGCTCCAGTGCCATCTCATAGGCGGCATATTCGAGGAATTGCGCGGCGATCTGCATCGAGACACGGACCCGCTCGGCGTTCGGCAAGCTATCGAGTGCGGCGAGAGCCGCTGACAGGTCCACAACCTCCGAAGGAATGTCATCCGTGGGCACGGTCATGTCGTGTCCGCTTTCAACTATTTTCCAATGCGGGACTGCCACAATGCCGCATCGGACGTTCACCTCTCTCAAATGACCCGAAAGACCAAAATAACGGCCGATCCATCAGTCCGGGATGTCACGCACCACTCCCAGGCGCACCCCTGTCATTTTTCTTGTAACGCTTTCTGTACAGCACTGTCCCTTATGGAACAGCCCGCTGTCAACCCAAGGTAGTTTGGAACGCTGCTTTTTAAACCGATTAGTATCTAAATGTCGCAGTTGTGCTTACTGCAGCCGCCTGGGGGCCTGTATACGCTCAGACGGTAGCGTGGTCTGCACGTCGGAAGATGCATGATCCACCCGAGCGGCGCAGTTGATCAGATCAGCCACGTCATCTGCGGAATAGGTGCCCGCCATCTCAAAAGCCGCAAACTCAATGAGCCGGGAGGCGAGGCCAAGGGCACAGCCGGACCGTTCGGACACGGGCAGTTCGCTCAACAAACACATCAGCCTGTCAGCGGCCTCGTTCACCGGTTGCTCTGCCATGGCGCGCATCCGCATGCCATTTGCCTTTCTCACGCACATTTGCGCGCCCCTTTTCGTTCTCTTGTCGCCATTCTGGCCCTCTATCATCGGGTGAATCACAGAGCGGCACACTTGGCAAGGCACAGTTTGTGGCAGCGCCTGCACAGCTACGTATCGGCACCATTGCGCCGGAATTCATCATCTTCACTACCTATGAGAGTGCGTTGAGCAAGATGGTGGGTCGTGAGAGGCTCGAACTCCCGACATCTTCGGTGTAAACGAAGCGCTCTACCAACTGAGCTAACGACCCGATTTGCGCGGTTTAGCCAAAGTCGCCACCCGCTTCAAGCCCCTATTGTCAGTTGCTGCATTTGACCGTTTTCCAGATGGTATATCACGCCCTGCCCACCCGGCAGCATACCGATTTCGGTGACGTCCATATCGAGGATGATAAGGCGCAACATGCGCGATGTGATCCCATGGGTCACCAAAACAGCGGGCTCCGTCAGCCCGCTCAGAAAGTCACGACAGCGGGCGTGAAGGGCTGCAAATCCTTCTCCGCCCGGTGCCCGCTCATAAAGATCCAGCGCACTCTCCTCGCTTTCGTCCATGACGCGGTCAATCACCAGGTCGTCCCGGCGCAGCCCCTCCCACGCACCAACACCGATCTCGGCCAGCCGCGCATCCGTGTCGATCCTATCAAACAAGCCGTCAAGGGCGATGGCGGCGGTCTGGAAACAGCGGCCCTGCGGGCTGCACAACGCCCGATATCCCCCCAAATCGCGGGTCTGCAAAATACGGCCCTGCGCCGCTGCCTGCGCGCGCCCCATCTCTGAAAGAGGTGAATCGAGGCTGCCCTGGATGCGGTGTTCTGCGTTCCATTCGGTCTGACCGTGACGCAGGATGTAGAGCGGCGGGATCACGGGGCTTGGCTCCTCGGGGCAATCTGGCATCCGGGTCGTTATCGCCTCACGTCACCACGGACGACACACGCAACAGCCGGGAAAGGAAAATGGTGGGTGATAAGAGATTTGAACTCCTGACATCTTCGATGTGAACGAAGCGCTCTACCACTGAGCTAATCACCCGCGACGACCGGATTACCGAAATGCAATCCTGCATGCAATAGGTCGGCCGAAAAATTCAGTCGCCGGACCCGTCGTTCGATGGTTTGAGAGCTGCTTTCAAAGGCGGATTGTTCTGGCGGATCTTTGCAACAATGACCCGACCGTTGGTCAGCTTCTTTTCGCGATTGATACGAACGCGCCCCAGCGGCGGCAAAACCAGACTGCGCCCGTCCGCAAGCGCCTCACCGAGCTCACTGAGTAATGCTTCGACGATCGGTTTGGCATCCCGCTTTTTCGCACCGGTTCGCGCAACCACCCGATCCACCAGTTCCTTTTTGCGCAGGGCATTCGCAAGGCCCGTGGACGTGGCGGGTGTTTCAGGTGCTGCTGTTTCTGGCGGGGCTGTCTTGCCGGGGGGCACCGATGTCACTTTGGCTTTTACCGCAGTTTTATTTGTACGCATCACCTTGCTGGGGGTGGTTTTTGATGTGCTCATATCGCCTCTCCGACTGCATATGCAGCCTGCTCCACTGCGATAGCCTCGTGGCGCCATCGTGGTCGTGACGGCAGCCTAAGACGGTGCCGGTGAAAAATCCAGTTCATCTCGGGTTTGCGCAGGACCGTATGTGACGTCGAGGCAATGGCGCGCCTTCAAAAAAACCGCGGCCCCGAAGAGCCGCGATTCGGTATCATGCATTGTGATGCGGATCAGTGTGCGGTGGCTGCGTCGCTGGCATCCGATGATCCCGCCAGGGCGGCAGCGGCCGCCGCATCTTCGGCCGCCTGATCCCACTCGATAGGATCGGGCTGCTCCACCAATGCCTGTTTCAGCACTTCTGACACATGCGATACCGGGATAATATCCAGCCCCGCTTTGACATTGTCGGGTATCTCCGGCAGATCCTTGGCGTTCTCCTCCGGGATCAGAACGGTGGTGATGCCGCCGCGCAGCGCGGCCAGCAGCTTCTCTTTCAGGCCACCAATCGGCATTGCGTTTCCGCGCAAAGAGACCTCGCCCGTCATCGCGATGTCCTTGCGCACGGGGATCTGCGTCAGCACCGAAACAATCGACGTCACCATGGCCAGACCGGCACTTGGCCCATCCTTGGGTGTCGCCCCATCGGGGACGTGCACGTGAATGTCGATCTTGTCGAACTGCGGTGGTTTGACACCGATGCGCGGGCTGATCGACCGCACGTAAGACGATGCGGCATCAATGGATTCCTTCATCACATCGCCCAGCTTGCCGGTGGTCTTCATCCGGCCCTTGCCAGGCAGGCGCAAGGCCTCGATGCTCAGAAGCTCACCGCCCACGGAAGTATAGGCCAACCCGGTCACCACACCGATCTGGTCTTCCTTCTCGGCCAGACCGTAGCGGTACTTCTTCACGCCCAGGAAATCGTCAATATTTTCATCCGTGACGGTCACCGCCTCGGCTTCCTTCTTGACGATCTTGGTCAGCGACTTGCGCGCGACCTTTGCGATCTCACGCTCCAAGTTCCGAACGCCCGCTTCACGGGTGTAGGTGCGGATCATCTCGGTAATCGCCGATTCCTGCAAATCGAATTCCTTGGCTTTCAGGCCGTGGTTCTTGATCTGCTTGGGCACCAGATGCTGTTTCGCGATCTCGCGTTTTTCGTCTTCGGTGTAGCCCGCCAGCGGAATGATCTCCATCCGGTCGAGCAGCGGCCCGGGCATGTTGTAGCTGTTCGACGTGGTCAGGAACATCACGTTCGAGAGGTCATATTCCACCTCCAGATAGTGATCCACAAAGGTGGAATTCTGTTCCGGATCAAGCACTTCCAGCATGGCGCTCGCCGGGTCGCCCCGGAAATCCTGGCCCATCTTGTCGATCTCGTCGAGCAGGATCAGCGGGTTGGTCGTTTTCGCCTTTTTCAACGCCTGGATGATCTTACCGGGCATGGAGCCGATATAGGTCCGACGGTGCCCGCGGATCTCAGACTCGTCGCGCACACCGCCAAGCGAGATGCGAATGAACTCACGCCCCGTGGCCTTCGCGACCGATTTGCCGAGGCTGGTTTTGCCGACACCCGGCGGGCCAACAAGGCACATGATCGGGCCTTTCAGCTTGGATGAGCGTTGCTGCACCGCCAGATATTCGACAATGCGCTCCTTGACCTTCTCAAGGCCATAGTGGTCGTCATCCAGCACCTTCTGAGCGCGGCTCAGGTCCTTCTTCACGCGGGACTTCACGCCCCACGGGATTGACAGCATCCAGTCGAGGTAGTTGCGCACCACGGTCGCTTCGGCGGACATCGGGCTCATGTTCTTGAGCTTCTTGATCTCTGCATCCGCCTTTTCGCGCGCTTCCTTGCTCAGCTTGGTCTCGGCGATCTTGGCTTCCAGCTCGGCAACCTCGTTCTTGCCGTCCTCGCCATCGCCCAGCTCCTGCTGGATCGCCTTCATCTGTTCGTTCAGGTAATATTCGCGCTGCGTGCGCTCCATCTGCGACTTCACGCGGGTCTTGATCTTCTTTTCGACCTGCAGCACCGACATTTCGCCCTGCATGAGGCCATAAACCTTCTCAAGCCGCTCGCTCACGCTCAACGTCTCCAGCAGGTCCTGCTTCTGATGCACCTCGATGCCCAGATGACCGGCCACGAGGTCTGCCAAACGCGCAGGTTCGGTGGACTCGCCCACGGCAGACAGCGCCTCCTCGGGCACGTTTTTCTTGACCTTGGCATAGCGTTCGAACTCGTCCGACACGGTACGCAACAACGCCTCGGTCGTGGCGAGATCGCCGGGCATCTCGGTCAAATACTCCGCGCGCGCCTCAAAAAAGCTATCGTTTTCAAGGTATTCCACGATGCGCACCCGCGCCTGCCCTTCGACTAGCACCTTCACGGTACCATCGGGCAGTTTCAGTAGTTGCAGCACGTTGGCCAGCACGCCGGCCTTATAGATACCGTCGCTTTCAGGATCGTCGACACCGGGGTCGATCTGGCTGGACAGCAAAATCTGCTTGTCGTCCGCCATCACCTCCTCCAGCGCGCGCACCGACTTGTCGCGCCCGACAAAAAGCGGAACAATCATATGGGGGAAAACCACGATATCGCGCAGCGGCAGTACCGGATAGGAGGCGTTGAGAGGCTCTTGCATGCTCTTTCCTTGTTCTTGGCAAGATGGTTCTGGTCCCGCATATGCAGCAACACTCGACCATCTCCGGGTTCGGATGACTAAGGTGGGGCGCACCCCGCCCGAAATCAACCTTACCGCTTATTAAGCTCTCTCCAGCATGGCCAGAGAAGCCGGGAATCACAAGCCTTCAAATCACGCCAGCTGCAGGCCCAAAAGCCCCTAATTCAGCTTTTCACGGTCCGTCAGCGAAACAGACAGAGACGAGACACGGGCAGAGAGCGTCTTCACTTCATCCGCAATCACGGTAAACCCCTTGCCAAGGTCCCCGACCCGCGCGGCCTCAATCGAGGCATTGGTGGCCACCATGTTGATCACGCGCCCGATCTTGCCGATTTCCATGGCGATGGAACTGGTATGATCCGTGACATCCGCGCGGCCCTTGTCGTTAAGCTCCAGAAAGAAATTGCCCAGATCAGCACTGAAGGCACTGACACCCTTTGCAACGCGCGTGCAGCATAGGTCATACATGTTGCCCACGGGTCGAAACCCGCGCACCTCGCCCTCCGACACGCTGCACCGGCTGATGATCCTGTCCAACTCATCCAGCGCTTCCGTCATCGCGGACAGCTGCTTGGAAAGATCCTCCGGCAGTGTCACGTCATGCGGGGCCAGGTAATCGGTTTCCAGACCATGGGCCGCGGCAAGCCCTTCCTGGATTTTCTTCACCGCGTCGGTGAATTCCTCTGCGGTCACATTCTGCTCACCCTCGGCTTCGGCCTCCATATGATGGATCAGCACTTGCAGAGCGGCCACGCGCACAGGCGCGATCTTGGACAGAATGAGATGCAGGGTGCGTTCCAGCGTCGCTTGATTTTCAGAATTGGCATTCTTGGGCTTCGACGACATCTGGAGAACTCCGCTACGCTACGGTTCTCATCTAGCCAGCCACCGGTTAAGCTTGCGTTAAGCCGCGCGCCCCAGACTGTTAAAACACACGGAAAATGCCGCTCTAAAGCGGCTCGATGTCGCCCTCGGCCCGGCCAGCGTGAAAGGCGGCCTCCCACTGTGCGAAACGCGTCTCGGCTATGGCGTCACGCATTTCCTGCATAAGATCCTGATAATACGTCAGATTATGCCATGTCAGTAGCATGGAGGAGATGATCTCCTGACTGCGAAAAACATGGTGCAGATAGGCGCGGGAATAGTTGGCGCAGGCCGGGCATCTGCAGGCTTCGTCCAGGGGACGCGGATCGTCGGCGTGACGCGCATTCTTGATGTTGACTACACCGCGACGGGTAAAGACCTGCCCGGTTCGCCCGGACCTGCTGGGCAACACACAATCCATCATGTCGATCCCACGCTTGACGGCCCCCACGATATCATCGGGCTTGCCCACCCCCATCAGGTACCGCGGCTTGTCTTCGGGCAGTTGATCGGCGGCGAAGTCCAGACAGCCGAACATGGCCTCCTGCCCCTCACCCACAGCCAGCCCGCCGACGGCATAGCCGTCAAATCCGATGTCCTGCAGGGCGGCTGCACTTTCCGCGCGGAAGTCTTCCTCCAGCCCGCCCTGCTGGATACCAAAAAGCGCGTGCCCCGGGCGATATCCAAAGGCATCGCGCGACCGGGCTGCCCACCGCATGGACAAGCGCATCGAAGAGGCAATCGTGGCCCTGTCAGCTGGAAGGGCCGGGCATTCGTCGAAACACATCACGATGTCCGAGCCCAGCAGCCGCTGGATTTCCATCGACCGTTCCGGCGTGATCTCATGTTTGGACCCGTCGATATGGCTTTTGAAGGTCACGCCCTGTTCCGTCAGCTTGCGCAGGGCCGCGAGGCTCATCACCTGAAAGCCGCCGGAATCCGTAAGGATCGGCCGCTCCCAGTTCATGAACCTGTGCAGCCCGCCCAGCCGGTCGATCCGCTCCGCCGTGGGGCGCAGCATCAGATGATAGGTGTTGCCCAGCAGAATATCCGCCCCGGTCTCACGCACGGATCCCGGCATCATCGCCTTGACGGTCGCCGCGGTGCCCACCGGCATGAAGGCAGGCGTGCGGATGTCGCCCCGGGGGGTCGAGATCACCCCGACCCGCGCCTTGCCGTCCTTGCCCGTTTTCGCAAAGCTGAACGCCTGCATTGTTCCATCCTTTGTTAACCCGACCCGCGCGATACTCCCAAGCGCGCAAACTTGCAATCTGCATGGCAAAGCGTCACCTATAAAGCCACATGACGTAACGAAGAAAGTGCCCGCCTTGGATATCGAAACCCTGATTGTGTCGCTGATCGAAAGCTCGCTGGTCTTCCTGTTGCTGGCCGCCCTTTTCATTGTCCTCGTCGTCAAGGCGGTCAAGATCGTGCCGCAGTCCGAAAAATACGTGATTGAACGGTTTGGGCGGTTGCGCTCGGTGCTCGGGCCGGGGATCAACCTGATCGTGCCCTTCATCGACCGCGTGGCGCATGAAATCTCCATCCTCGAACGGCAACTGCCCAATGCCAGCCAGGACGCGATCACCAAGGATAACGTGCTGGTGCAGGTGGAAACCTCGGTTTTTTATCGCATCACCGAGCCCGAACGCACCGTCTACCGCATTCGCGACGTTGACGCGGCCATCGCCACCACCGTCGCCGGGATCGTGCGGGCGGAGATCGGTAAGATGGACCTCGACGACGTGCAGGCCAACCGCGCGCATCTGATCACCACCATCAAGGCCCTCGTCGAAGACGCCGTGGACGACTGGGGCATTGAGGTCACGCGGGCGGAAATCCTCGACGTCAATCTCGATCAGGCGACGCGCGACGCAATGCTGCAACAGCTCAACGCCGAACGCGCCCGCCGTGCCGAGGTCACCAAGGCCGAAGGTGCCAAACGCGCGGTGGAACTGGCCGCAGATGCGGAGCTATATGCCTCCGAGCAGACCGCCAAGGCCCGCCGTATCCTTGCAGATGCGGAAGCCTATGCCACACAAGTCGTGGCCCAGGCGATCAACGAAAACGGACTTGAAGCGGCGCAATATCAGATCGCGCTGAAACAGGTGGAGTCGCTCAATGCCCTGGGCGCAGGCGACGGCAAGCAGACCATCGTCGTGCCGACGCAAGCCATCGAGGCCTTCGGCGATGCCTTCAAGATGCTCAAGGGCCGCGGCACATGAGTGAATTGCTCAATCTCTGGTGGGTCTGGACCGCCGCCGCGCTCGCTCTGGCTGTGATAGAGGTCCTGGTGCCTGGGTTCATCTTCCTAGGCTTTGCCATCGGCGCTTTGGTGATGGTTGCAGTGATCTTTACCCTCCCCGGGCTCGGGGCTCCTGCCCTACTCGCGATTTTCGCAGGCCTGTCCTTGCTGGCCTGGATCGGACTGCGCATGGCCTTCCGCAAACAGTCCTCCGGCGCCAAAATTGTGCATCACGACATCAATGACACCTGATGATTTTTTGGGGCGCTGCCCCAAACCCCGGGATATTTCAGGCCAGAAGATGCCAGCGTGTTTTCTCTTGGCCATAAGTATCCCCGCCGGAGGCATAAAGCTCTTGCCGCAGCCATTTGGTTGAGGTCAGACGGCTCACCTGATACTCCCGCTGACACCTATAAATGAGGGGGGCATCGTGGAAAAGCTGACGTTCGGGTGGGAGGAATGGGTGTCACTGCCGGACCTTGGTTTGCCCGCAGTCAAGGCCAAGGTCGACACTGGAGCACGCACCTCCGCGCTGCACGCCCATGACATTGAGGTTTTCGGACCCGCCAAACAGCCCAAGGTACGGTTCAATGTGCACCCCATCGCCGGGCGTGCCGATATGGCCATCACCTGCTCCGCGCCGCTGGTCGATCGGCGCGAGGTCACCTCGTCGAACGGCGAGGCTGAACAGCGCTTCGTGATCTCCTCCACGCTCGCGGTAGGGGATCAGACCTGGCCCATCGAGATCACCCTGACCAACCGCGCGTCGATGTCCTCGCGCATGCTGCTGGGGCGCCAGGCGCTCAGCGATCACATTTCGATCTCGCCTACGGAAAAGCACCTGCAGCCGGAGCTGAGCTATGATGACTACCACAGCTCCGCGCTGAAACGCCGCGCGCCCAAACGCGCCCTGCGCATCGCTGTGCTGAGCCGCGAGGACAATTACTCCACCCGCCGTCTCGTTGAGGTTGGTGAGGCACGCGGTCACACTGTCGAGGTGATCAATACCACCCGCTGCTACATGGCGATCAACGCGATGGCGCCTGAAGTGCATTACGACGGCAAACGCCTGCCCCGCTATGACGCCGTGATCCCGCGCATCGGCGCCTCCGTCACCTCCTATGGCACCGCGATCATTCGCCAGTTCGAAACCATCGGCACCTATTGCGTGAATGGCTCGGCCGGCATCACCGCGAGCCGCGACAAGCTGCACGCCCATCAGATCCTGGCCAGTAAGAAGATCGGCATGCCCACCACCGCCTTCGCCGCCTCGCCCAAGGACACCTCGAACCTGATGGGCCTCGTGGGCACCGCTCCGCTGATCGTGAAACTGCTGGAATCGACCCAAGGCAAGGGCGTCGTGCTGGCAGAGACCAAGAAAGCCGCGGAATCGGTCATCGACGCTTTCCGCGGGCTAAAAGCCAACTTCCTCGTGCAGGATTTCGTCAAGGAGGCCGCTGGAGAAGACATCCGCTGCCTCGTGATCGCAGGCAAGGTCGTAGCGGCGATGAAACGCACTGGTGCCGAGGGTGATTTCCGTTCCAACCTGCACCGCGGCGGATCGGCGAAGGTGGTGCGGATCACCAGGGAGGAGCGCGACACGGCGGTGCGTGCCGCGCGCGCCTTTGGTCTGGGCAAGGCGGGCGTGGACCTCCTGCGCTCCGAGAGCGGCCCCAAGGTGCTGGAGGTCAACTCCTCCCCCGGCTTTGAGGGCATCGAAACGGCGACCGGCAAGGACATCGTCGGCAAGCTCTACGACGAGATCGAGGCCCGCGTGAGACCACAGCCAGTGCGCAAACGCGTCCGAAGCTGATCCACTTCGTTGCATCAGAACCACTAACGGATCATCCAGTCTCGGGTCGCGCGCATTTAGGGCGCACGACAACCGATTTCCCAGAGAAAACTGCCTCCATGGCAATCTATAAATCGCCGCAGGCTTCAGCCTCACGCCCATCCGTGACCAAACCGAACCGATAGAGCGTAACCGCATCTTGTGCGGCGCCAGAAGGTCCCTAGATGGAAAGCAGGACACGGGGGAGATTGGGATCATGAAAAACATTGTTGTGGCAAGCGACCTGTCGGACCGCTCACGACAAGCCCTACGGCGCGCGGTTAATCTGGCGGCACAGACAAAAGCCGACCTGACCGTGCTGCATGTGGTGGATGACGCCATCCCCGAAAACCTCTCGACCCAGGTCCAGGTCGGGGCAAAGACCCTGCTGGCCGAGCAGGTGACAGCGGATGCGAAAGATCGCGAGATTGCCGTTACCATCAAGGTCGACGTCGGCGACGCCATGGAGGTCATCGGCGCCGTGACCGAGGACACCAAGGCCGATTTGCTGGTTGTCGGTCTGCACCGCCGTCGTAAGTTTCTGGATCATATCCGGGAAACCACCATGGAGCACCTGATCAGGTCCAGCGACATACCGGTGCTGCTTGTCGCGACAGAGACGGATCAGGCCTACACGCGTGTTCTGAGCGGCGTTGCCCTGTCTGAGGCCTGCGCCACAGCCTTGCGCAGAATTCCAATGATTGCCCCGCACGCAGATGTCACGATTTTCAATGCCCATGAAGTATCCTTCCGCAAGGAAGCCGAGCAGGAATACGAGACCTGGAAAGCCATGAACCCCCTACCCGAAGGCCTGCCTGATCCGGTCTTTGTCGAAGCCACGGCGGCCGATGCGCTGGAGGACATCGTGAAGAACGGCAGCTACGATCTGCTGGCAATTGGCGCCCACACACGTTCAAGTGCAGGCAGATACATCCTCGGCGGGTTCACGGCGGGGCTGATCCGAAATCCGCCCTGCGATGTGTTGATCGCCAAGTAGTCGACTGGTCGGCTCCTCCCCGTTTTTTGGCACACCGGATTGTCTTTAATCTAACGCCGACACGAACCGATATCGTGTCTGGCTGGGAACTACGCCGAGATTTACTGGCTGGTGCGCTCACCCCATGAACCACGCTCCAACCATTTCCTGCTGTGTAAGTCTGACCTGGTCGGGGACCGTTGTTTCGAAGCAACCCGGTCTCCTGAATGCCGATTCCTCAAAATGAGAGACTAAAGGTGCTGAGTTATGCAAGTGGCCTCAGGAATATACAAACGCCATGAACGGTTCTTGGCCGCACAGTTCTGCAGATAAACACGACTCCCCGACCTCTCGCATCACGGACAGAATGAGGATCCCGTGCCGCGCCCTCCCTGCAATCGCACGCGGCGCCCCTTTACCCCTCCGGTGCTAATCCTTATATAAAAGCTAAGGATCGTGAGAGAGGCCCTCGATGAACAATGTACCCGAACCGCTTGAAGGCGCGCCATTGATTGCCCCTTCCTCTACGGATCATCCCCTTTACGAGCAAATCGTTGAAGCGTGCCGTACCGTTTATGATCCGGAAATCCCGGTGAATATCTATGAATTGGGCTTGATCTATACCATTGATATCAATGCGGAAAATGAAGTCGCGATCAAGATGTCGCTGACCGCGCCCGGTTGCCCGGTCGCGGGTGAAATGCCGGGTTGGGTGGCGGATGCGGTAGAACCCCTGCCGGGCGTGAAGCACGTCGATGTGGATCTGGTCTGGGAGCCACCCTGGGGCATGGACATGATGTCCGACGAAGCGCGGCTTGAACTCGGGTTCATGTAAGCGAACTGCATGACAACCGAAAAAGAGAAGATGATCGCGGGCGAGCTCTATCGGGCTGGCGATGCCGAACTGGTGCGGGAACGCGCCACCAGCCAGGCCTTGCAGCGACGCTACAACAACACGATTGTCTCAGATGGAGATGAGCGCAAAGTCGTTCTGGATCAGTGGCTTGGATCGCGCGGCTCAAGTTGCGCCATCCGCACGCCGTTTCACGTCGACTATGGATACAACATTCATCTGGGGTCGGATGTCTTCTTCAACTACGGTTGTGTGCTGCTCGACGTCTGCCCGATCCGGATCGGGGACATGACGCAGGTGGGACCCATGGTGCAAATCCTGACCGCCGATCACCCACGCGATGCGGCCACCCGCGATGCCGGGCTGGAGTTCGGACAACCCATTGAGATCGGACGCAATGTCTGGATCGGCGGCGGGGCCCTGATCCTGCCCGGCGTGACCATCGGCGATGACGCCGTGATCGGCGCCGGTGCCGTGGTCACGCGGGATGTGCCGTCTGGTGTCACAGTTGCCGGAAATCCCGCGAGACCGCTTGTCCCGCGCGGCCCGACTGCCTAGATTAGGTCCAAAGGAGCACAGCGATGTTTGGCATTCCCGGCAAGCAGGCCGTCACGCTTACACCGAAGGCCGCCGCACAGGTGGCGAAACTCATGACCTCCGCGGGTCATGCGGGGTTGCGTATTGGTGTCAAGAAAGGCGGCTGTGCGGGCATGGAATACACCATGGAATACGTCGAGGCGACCGACCCCAACGACGAGATTGTCGAGCAGGATGGTGCGCGCGTGATGATTGCCCCCATGGCGCAGATGTTCCTCTTCGGAACCGAGATCGATTATGAGACCTCGCTGCTCGAAAGCGGCTTCAAGTTCCGCAACCCGAATGTGACCGAAGCCTGTGGCTGCGGGGAGTCAATTAAGTTCGGCTGAGCGTTCCTGATCCTGCAGATGCACGTAGGTCTCTGAAAACCGTTTTGTCAGATGTTCACCTGCCTTGATCACCTCACCTGATCCCATCGGGGCCACATTGGTATCGTAGGACGGGTTGAAGAACAGCGGTACAGAGATGCGTTCATGATCGCTGCCAATCACCCGGTGCGGTGTCGCGCGGACACGTCCGGCGGTCCACATCTCCATCATTTCACCAAAGTTAATGACAAACTCCCCCGGTGGTGCCGAGACCGGAATCCAACCGCCGCCCCGCTTGCGCACCTCAAGTCCCGGTGAGCCATCGGTGGCCAGCAGGGTCAGGCAGCCATAATCCGTATGGGTTGCGATGCCAAAATCCCGCGCCGTGGCCCAGGCGGGACGCTCGGGATAGAAGTTGCCGCGCAGCAGGGCCATGGGCGTGTCAAACGCCCCGTCGAAATACGTCTCCGCCGCGCCGATGGCACGCGCGATTGCGCGCAGGATGTCCATCGCCACCGCACAGGCCTCGCGATAATAGCTTTCGATCTCATCCTGGAAATCAGCCGGTGTGTCGGGCCATCTGTTCGGGGCATAGACGGCCAGGTCACTGCGCGGATCGCCCGCGGGTAAAGGGAAACCGCTGTCGAAAAACTGTTTGTAGTCGGGGTTTGCATCGGGATCGACCTGCTCGGAGCCCGCCGCCCCCCAACCCCGATTGGCCCCGGTTCGGGCCATGTCGATCCGGGATTTTTCCGCCTCTGGCAGGCGAAAGAAAGCACGATAGCCGGCCAGGACGACCTGCATCCGCTCTGCACTGATCGCGGTGTTGTACACGGTGAAAAACCCGGTGCCGGTGGCCGCCTCCCGCAGCTGCGCCATCGTTTCAGGATCGCCTGCCGCCATCAACGCCGCATCTAGTCTCGGGATCATGAGAAGACCTCCATCTGCCTGCCCCGCGGCCCTGCCACAGACACATGCGGCGCGCAAGTGGCGCAGGGCCAATTGCCGCCGACCGGTCGCCCTGCTACCAAGGCTGTGACAACTTTCAGGAGAGACACATGCGGCGTAAACTGGCAGCAGGCAATTGGAAAATGAACGGCTCGATCCCGGGTCTCGACATGATCGGCAAGCTCAAGCTGAAGCATCCCGAATGTCCCTGCGACGTGCTGATCTGCCCGCCCGCCCCGCTGCTTGCGCCCGCGCTGAACAATACCGCTGGCAGCCCTGTCCAAATCGGCGCCCAGAACTGCCACGCCGAGGAAAAGGGCGCCTATACCGGCGAACACTCCGCCGCGATGATTGCCGAGGTCGGCGCGACTTATGTCATCGTGGGTCACTCGGAGCGGCGGGCGGCCTATGGCGAGACGGATGCCCAGGTGGCGGCCAAGGCGCAGGCCGCCCAAGCCGCCGGGCTCACCGCGATTGTCTGCATCGGCGAAAGCCTGGAGCAGCGGGAGGCTGGCGAGGCGCTCGATGTGATCAAGACGCAGCTCAAGGGCTCGGTGCCGGAGGGCAGCGCGGGCAAGACACTTGTGGTGGCTTATGAACCCATCTGGGCCATCGGCACCGGTAAAATTCCCAGCATGGAGCAAATCGCCGACGTGCACGCGCTGATGCGCACCGAGCTGCGGGCGCGGTTCGGCGAGGATGCCGACAGCATGCGCCTGCTCTACGGCGGATCGGTAAAGCCGAACAACGCCGCGAACATTTTTGCCCTCGGCGATGTGGATGGTGCGCTTGTGGGCGGCGCGAGCCTCACGGAGGAGGACTTCTCCCCCATCATCGAAGCACTAGCGGCAAGCTGAGCCCTTCTTCTGGCATCAAATATCCCGGGGGAGCGCGCAGCGCGGGGGCAGCGCCCCCACCCGCCTATTGAATGATGATTTCCGGTCCCATCACCAGCGTCGGCAGCCATGTGCTGATGATCGGGATATAGGTCACCATGATCAGGAACACAAAGAGCACCGCCGTGAAGGGCAGCGCCGCCTTGACCACGGCCCACATCGGCATGTTGGCCACGCCGGAGGTGACAAAGAGGTTTAGACCCACCGGCGGCGTGATCATCCCGATCTCCATGTTCACCACCATGATGATCCCGAGGTGAATGGGGTCGATGCCCAGTTCAATGGCAATCGGAAAGACCAGCGGCGCCACGATCACCAGCAGCCCCGACGGTTCCATGAACTGCCCGCCGATCAGCAGGATCACATTCACGATCACCAGGAACACCACCGGCCCAAAGCCCGCGTCCAGCATAGCACTGGCGATCTGCTGCGGGATCTGTTCATCCGTCAGCACGTGTTTCAGGATCAGCGCATTGGCGATGATGAACATCAACGTCACGGTCAGCTTGCCCGCTTCAAAAAGCGTATTCTTGGTATCGCGATGGATGAATGCGGTGACCAGCGCCAGCGGTTTCTGCAATAGCGTCAGGTTGCGCGTGTCCTCGCCGTCGACATGTAACGGTCCCATGTCCCGGTACACGAAACTGGCGATAAAGAAGGCATAGACCGCCGCCACCGCTGCCGCTTCGGTCGGCGTGAAGATACCGCCATAGATACCACCCAGGATGATCACGATCAGGAACAGTCCCCAGCCCGCTTCCAACCCGCTGTCGATGACCTCGCCCCAGCCGCGCCATTCGCCTTTCGGCAGGTCGCGCAGCTTGGCGATGATGTAGATGGTCACCATCAGCATGGTGCCCGCCATCAGGCCCGGGATCACACCGGCCAGAAACATCCGCCCGACGGAAACATCCGTAGCGGAGGCGTAGACAACCATGACAATCGAAGGCGGGATCAGAATGCCGAGCGTCCCCGCATTGGCGATCACACCGGCGGCGAAATCCTTGGTATAGCCGACCTGTCGCATGCCCGCGATCACGATGGAGCCGATGGCCACAACGGTGGCGGGCGATGACCCGGAGAGCGCCGCAAAGAGCATACAGGCAAAGACCCCGGCAATTGCCAGCCCGCCCGGAAAATGCCCCACAAGGGCGATGGAAAAGCGGATGATCCGTCGCGCCACACCGCCCGTCGACATGAAGGACGAGGCGAGGATGAAGAACGGAATGGCCAGCAGGGTGTAGTGCCCCGCCATCGCCTGAAACAAGGTCTGTGCGATGGAGGCCAGCGAGGTATCGCTGAGCGCCAGCAGAAAGACGATGGAGGACATGCCAAGGCTCACGGCGATCGGCACACCGATCAGCATCAGACCCACCACCATGGTGAAAAGAATTGCAACTTCCATGGTTTAGCGCTCCGCGTTCAGGTGCTTGACGTCTTCGATGGCGTCTTCGGCTTCGTGGCTGACGATCAGGCTGGTCTGGGTGCCCCGCATCAGGCGCACCGTGGCCTGAACAAAGCGAAAGAGCAGCAGCGCCATGCCAAAGGGCAGCATTGCATAGGGGATGAAGCGCGGGATTTTCTCGTATTCCTCACCTTGGTTGAAAATCGGCTCGATCCAGCGCAACCATTCCGGCATCGGCATGTCGACAACCTCGTACCACGCCTGATCCCGGCTGTTTTCAAAGCCGGTTGGAAACCAGCGCCCGGAGGTGGCATCGAACCCGGCAAACGGTGCCCAGTAGTCCCACGCGCCTTTGAACACGAGGAAGGCGTAGCTGATGCAGACCGCGGCGGCGATCAGGGACAGCGTGCGCCTGACAGAGGGCGAAAAGAGGTTGATCAGCGCATCAACGCCCAGATGCGCGGTGACCTTGACCGCATAGCTCACCCCGAAAAGCACCAACCAGGCAAAGAGGAAGGTCACCGCCTCCAGCCCCCAGATGATGCCTGTATTGAACCCATACCGCAGCACCACGTTTATGAAGGTCAGGATGGTCATCAGCCCGAGGATCAGCGCAATCGCGGTCTCCTCGATTTCATTCACGATCCGGCCCAGCGTTGTCTGTGCCTCATAGGAATGCGCCATGCGTCCCTCCCCCCTTTAAAAAGCCGCCCGGCCCCCACCATCGGGGGCCGGGCGGTCTGTCATGTCACGTTCAGAAACCGGCGTTGATTGACTGCGCCGCGTCGATGTTTTCCTGACCGACATCATCCTTGAACTGGTCCCAGACGGGCTTCATCGTGGCGACCCATTCCTCACGGGCGGCCGCATCCAGCTCGCGTACCACGCCGCCGGCCTCGATGATCGCCGCCTTGGCCTGAGCGTTCACGGCGGTGGATTCAGCGTTACGGACTTCGGTCACCTCAGTCACGATGGTCGCCAGCTGGTCGCGCACATCCGCATCCAGGCTATCCCACCAGTCGGTGGAGGTCACAACCATATAGTCGATGATGCCGTGGTTGGTTTCGGTGATACCGTCCTGCACCTCAAAGAACTTCTGGCCGTAGATGTTCGACCATGTGTTCTCCTGCCCGTCGACAACGCCGGTCTGCAGCGCGCCGTAAACCTCCGAGAAAGCCATCGGCTGCGGCGAGCCGCCAAGAGCCGCCATCTGTGCCTTGAGCACGTCGGAATTCTGCACCCGGAACTTCAGGCCATTGGCGTCGGCGGGGCTGTTGAGCGGCACATTCGCCGACATCTGCTTCATGCCGTTGTGCCAGAAGGCAAGGCCCAGCAGACCGCGACGCGTCATGGATTCCTTCATCGCCACACCGGTATCGGAGGTCTGGAAGGCATCCACCGCATCGATGTTCTTGAACATGAAGGGCAGATCGAAGATGCGGAACACCTTGGTGAACTGCTCGAATTTCGACAGGGACGGCGCGGCCATCTGCACATCGCCCTGCAGCAGCGCCTCCAGCACCTGGTCATCGTTGTAGAGCGTGGAGTTCGGGAAAACCTCCATACAGGCCTTGCCGTTCATCTCCTCATTCACCCGTTCCTGCAGCAGGGATGCGGCAATGCCTTTGGGGTGACGGTCGGTGTTGGTCACGTGGCTGAACTTGATGACGATCTCGCCGTCATCACAGGCAGCAGCGACAGCAGAGGCGCTCACTGACAGGGTCAGCGCCGTCAGGGCAGCGGTTACTATTCTCATGTGGTTTCCTCCCAGAAACGTTTTGATTTTTCTTCCTTGGATCGGGCACCGCAGAGCGATGCGCTGATGAATATCAAACCGGTTCGGGCGCCTAAGAGCAAGCACTATGCGGGAGGCCAAAAAATCTGCGGATTTATTACTTTATTTCAGGGCTTTGCTGTTGGTATCTCATGTCGATTTCAAGAAGCCACCAAAGGTCCAAGTGCGGCAAGCCGCACAAGATGGATACAGTTTGTGCGAAATTCCGCACACTAAGGGACGCGGTAATCCTCCGTCCGAATCCCATAGCGCGTAAGCTTGTCATAGAAGGTCTTGCGGGGCAGTTTCAGCGCTTCCGCCGCCAGAACCGCGCGCCCTTCGGCCCGACGGAGGGCCTGTTCGAGCAGGCTTTGTTCCACCTGTGCCATCTGCTCCGCCAGCCCGAGAGAGGCATCGCTGCGGGCCTCTTCGCTTAACCCCAGCGCAAACCGCATCGCTTCCGACATCAGCGCACGGGCGTTGCCGGGCCAGTCCTGGGCCATGAGGTTTGCCACCACCTGTGGCGTAATCTCTGGCGCGTTCAGCCCGGCCTGCTCACTGGCCTGCGCCACATAGTGCTGGAACAGCACCGGAATGTCCTCGGGCCGCTCGGAGAGGGACGGGATGCGCACCGGCGTGACCTCCAGCCGGTAATAGAGTTCGGAATTCAACTGCCCTGCCGCGACGCTGGCGGCCAGATCGCGGTTTGATCCGGCGATGACCCGCGTCTGTGGGCCAGCCTCCAGCGCTTCAAGCAGTGTCAACTGCGCCTGCGCGGGCAGCTGGGTGATCTCGTCAATGAAAAGGCTGCCGGTGCGCGCCTTCTCCAGCGCCTCGGTCAGCAGGTTCGCGTCCAGCCCCGCAGCGGCCCGTTTCACGAAAGGTGCCTTGGATCGCGCGGAACAGAGGTGGATCACCTCCGCCACCTTGGAAATCCCGGTGCCGGGCGCGCCGGTCACCAGCACCTCTGTCTCGGTAACAGCTACGCGCCGCACCCGTTTGCGCAGCCCCTCGGCCAGATGCGACGTGCCGAACAGCATGCGCGCCGCCGGGTCCCCTGTGGCAATCAGGGCGCGCAGGCGGCGGTTGTCCAGAACAAGGCCCCGCGTCTTTAACGCACGCTCCAGCACCGCCAACAGATCAGTGGGCGCGCAGGGTTTTTCCAGAAAGTCGAAGGCCCCCTGCCCAACCGCCTTCATCGCCGTGGGAATATCGCCTTCGCCGGTCAGCAGGATCACCGGCAAATCCGCATCCTGTGCCCGTGCGTAGGCCAGCAGGTGAAAGCCGTCGCGCCCCGGCATGCGCAGATCCGACAGGATGACGCCATCGAATTCAGGGGTGATCAGGTCCTTTGCAGCAACAAAGGAGCTCGCCGTGACCGGGTCCAGATCGGCCAGTTCCAGCGTCTGCGCCAGCGCGTCCCGCACGGCGGCATCATCATCGACCAGCAGCACGCGCCGGCTCATGCGGCCACCTGCTCTGTCCAGGGCTGCACCTCGACGCTGAAGACGGCACCTTGCTTTGTATTGTGCACTCTGATCTCTCCGCCGAAACTCTGCATGATCCCGTAAGAGATCGACAGGCCCAGCCCCATGCCCTCCGATGCGCCGACTTCCTTGGTCGAATAAAAGGGATCAAAGACCTTTTCGGGGGCCTCAACGCCCGGGCCGCTGTCGCGTATCTCTATGCGCAAGGGTGCACCCTTGATGATTGAAACCCCCAACCTGCGCTCCTCACTCTCGGTCACCGCATCCAGCGCATTGGTCATCAGGTTCACGAAAACCTGCCCAAGGCGCACCTCCCCGCCCTTGACCCAGATCGGTGCTGAGCCCGGCGCGTAGTCGACTGTAACCCCCATGGCCGCTGCCCTGCCGCTCACCATCTCCACCGCCGCATCCAGCACGGCAATCAGGTCCACCCGCGTCATCGGTTCGGTCTGTTGGGTGGAAAAGGCACGCAGGTTCTTGATGATGCGCCCCATGCGGCGGGCCATGTCGGAAATCCGCCCCAGGTTTTCCTGCGCACGCTCCGGTTTGCCGCGCTCCAGAAACAGCCCGGCGTTTTCGGCAAAGGAGCGGATCGCCATCAGCGGCTGATTGAGTTCGTGGCTGATGCCCGCGCTCATCTTGCCAAGCGCGCTGAGTTTGCTGGCCTGCACCAAATCGGCCTGGGCGCGGGCCAGTGCTGTCTCCGCCTCCTTGCGCTCGGACACCTCCAGCCGCAGGGCCGTGTTGATCTCTGAGAGCGCCGAGGTGCGCCGCGCCACCCGGTCCTCCAGCTGCGCATTGGCCCGCGCCAGCGTCCGGCGCCTCTCCGTTGCCAGAAACAGAAGCGCCCCGAACGCCAGACAAAGTGCGGCCACCACGGTCGCCTGCAGCTTGGCCAATTGCCGCGCGGGTGCCACGTCGATCAGCACCTCACCCGTCAGGCCGATCACCGGCAGATGTTTCACCAGATGCAGCGCATTCTGCGGCAGATAAGGCCCCCAGCCCAACCGCCAGATTTCATGCCCGCCGGTCTCGTAGCTGTCAAACGGCGGGGCGGTGCCATCGGGCGGTGCCAGCCCCGGCCCACCCGCCGCGCGCTGCCAGAGCACCAGCTCGGAGCGGTTGGTGACAAAGACCTGACCGTAGACATCGGTAAAGAACACCGCGCGCAGCCCACCGCGCCAGGCGTCTTCGATCCCGTCCATGCCTGCGGCCACGACAATTGCGCCCTGCACCTTGCCATCCGTTCCAAATGATGGGGCTGCGTAGTAAAATGCGCGCTCGTCCAAGGGTTTGGCCACCCCATGCCCCCACCCCAGCGCGCCCTGCAGCGCCCGCTGAACATAGCCTGTGGCGCCCAGGTCACTCCCGGCGGGGCCGCGTGCCGCCGCCTGTACCCGGCCCACGCCATCGACAAACATCACGTCCAGCGCATCGGTCTTGTCCGCCACATCCAGAAACAAGGCACGGGCGTCTTCCACCCCCCGACCGCCCGCAAGCGCGTCACTCAGCGGATGATCCGCCAGGAACACCGCCAACTCACGGAACCGCTGCAATTGCCCCTGGAGCCGGTCGCTGGCCAGCGCCAGATCGCTTTCGCCTTGTCGCGCCAGCTGGTCCAGCGCCTGCAGATAGGCATAGCGCCACACGCCCGCAGAGGCCGCCGCCACCGCGCTCAAAAACACACAGATAAACACCGCACGGTGCACAAAAGCCCTGGACATGGGTCAAGCTTACAAACAGCCCCTTGCCTTGACCAGTGGCGCGGGCATTAAAGGGCGTCATGAAGGTGCTGATTCAATCCCCGCTTGAGCCTGATTTCGTGCAGGACCCCTACGCGCTCTATGCCCGTGTTCTGGCCGAAGATCCCGTGCAGTACTGGGAAGACTACGGCATGATGGCCGTCTTTGACGCGGCAACCGTGCATGCGCTGCTGCGGGATCGCCGGTTGGGGCGGGCCGTGCCCGAGGACCAGCGCACGCCGGTGCCGGACCACCTGCACCGCTTTGACGCGGTTGAACGCCATTCGATGCTTGATCTGGAACCGCCGACGCACACGCGGCTGCGCGGGCTTGTGCTGCGCGCCTTCACCTCGCGGCGGGTGAAGGCTCTGGCCCCCGATATCGACGAGATTTGCACCGATCTGCTGAACCGCTTTCCGGACGCGCCGTTCGACCTCATCCCGGCCTTTTGCACCGCCCTGCCTGTCCGCGTCATCGCCCGCCTGCTGGGCGTACCAGAGGAGATGTCAGATCAGCTTCTGCAGTGGTCCAATACGATGGTGGCCATGTATCAGGCCAACCGCACCCACCAGACCGAGGTGGCCGCAGATCAGGCGGCGTCCGAATTCTCCGCGTTCCTGGCCAGTTACATCGAAAAGCGCCGGGCAGACCCGCGTGACGATCTGATCACCCATCTGATCGCGGCGGAGGAGGATGGCGAAAAACTCTCCCACCCGGAAATGATCGGGACCTGCATCCTGCTGCTGAATGCCGGGCACGAAGCCACGGTCCACACCCTGGGCAATGCGGTCAAAGCCCTGTTGGAACACGAAACCCCGGCCCGCGCACTGGCGCCGGATGCCATCGCCGCCACAGTCGAGGAAGCGCTGCGCTTTGACCCGCCGCTGCACATGTTCACGCGCTATGCCTATGAGGACATCGAGGTCGGCGGGTATCGCCTCGAAAAGGGCAAGCAAGTGGCGCTGATGCTGGGGGCTGCCGGGCGCGACCCCGCCCGCTTCAACGCCTCCGATCTCTTCGACCCCTTCCGTGACGCCGCACCACACGCAGCCTTTGGCGGTGGCCTGCATTTCTGCGTTGGCGCGCCACTGGCACGACTGGAACTGCAGATGGGCCTGCAACGTCTTTTCGCCCATACGCCGCATTTGAAACTGGTGGAAAAGCCCACCTATTCAAACACCTATCACTTCCACGGCCTCACCCATCTGCAGGTGACGGCCTGAGCCGCGACAGGCTCACACCCGCAGCAAGCGCCTATCATAAGAATGCGGCGCCAGCCGCGCCTTTGGATCACGCCTAGAGCGGTAGCATAGTGGTCGATTTGATCTCTTCCATCGACAAGAGCGCCGTCACATTATGCACCCGCACCTCCGAAATCAGCGCCTGGTAAAAGGCATCATAGGCGCGCGCATTCTTCACCCGCACTTTAAGAATATAGTCGATATCTCCGGCCAGCCGGTGTGCCTCCTGCACCTCGGGCCGGTCGCGCAGGGCCTGCAGAAACGCCGCCTGCCACTCCGCTTCATGCTCCGATGTGCGGATCAGGACAAAGAAACATGCCTCGAACCCCAACGCATCCGCATCCAGCACAACCGTCTGCTGACCGATCACACCGGCATCCCGCATTTTCCGAATCCGGTTCCACACCGGCGTCTTGGAAGAGCCCACCTGGGCTGCGATTTCATCCAATGACTGGCTGGCATCGCGTTGCAGCTCGCCAAGGATTTTCCTGTCTGTGTCGTCTATGCGAACGGTCATCCTGCCTTTTCCCTCTCACATGGTCACTTGTTCTCTTTCCTAGGTAAATCAGAACAAGTGTCCTTATCAACAGCAGAACCTAGCTAATACCCGGGAAAATTTCCTATATTGGACCCAAGAAATTTCGAAAGGCCGAGCCTCATGGACCATTTTCCGATCTTCCTGCGCGTCGAAGGCCGCCGCATCGTCCTGTCGGGCGGTGGCGAGGCCGCACTGGCCAAGCTGCGCCTGCTGATGAAGACGGCGGGTCACATCACGGTTTTCAGCGCTGATCCGGCCCCTGAGATCGTCGCATGGGCGGAAAACGGAAAACTGCGCCTTGTGCGCCGCGCCATGGCCCCCGGCGACACCCTTTGCGCGGCACTTTTCTACGCCGCTGATGAGGATGACGCCGAGGATGCCCGCACCGCTGCCATCGCCCGCGCGGATGGCGCCCTGGTGAATGTGGTGGACAACCTCGAAGACAGCCAGTTCATCACCCCGGCCATCGTGGATCGTGACCCTGTGACCATCGCCATTGGCACCGAGGGGGCCGCCCCGGTGCTGGCCCGCGCCATCAAGGCAGACCTCGAAGAACGTCTGCCCGTCGCTCTCGGCCCGCTTGCCCGCATCGGCAAGACTTTCCGCAAAGCCGCCGAGGTCTTGCCTTTTGGCCGTGCGCGGCGGGACTTCTGGCGCGACTATTACTTCAACGCGGGCCCTGCCGCGATCACCGGCGGCGAGACGGCTGTTCAGGGTGCACTTGACGCGCTGCTGACCGACCATCTCGCGCGCAAGGCCCGCCCCGGCCATGTGCATTTCGTGGGCGGCGGCCCGGGGGACCCGGACCTGCTGACGATGAAAGCGCGCCGCCTTTTGGATGAGGCCGACGTGGTGATCTACGACCGGCTGATCAGCGCGCCTATTCTCGAACTCGCCCGCCGTGAAGCGGTGATGATCGACGTGGGCAAGGAGGCCTTTGGCCCCTCGACCCCGCAGGAAACCATCAACGATCTGATCGTTGAGCACGCGCAAAAGGGCGCGCAGGTCGTGCGGTTGAAATCCGGTGATGCCACCGTCTTTGGCCGCCTCGACGAAGAGATCGATGCGCTGGACGCCCATCAGATCGCCTGGAGCGTCGTGCCGGGCATCACCTCTGCCTCCGCCGCCGTGGCGGAAATCGGTCAGAGCCTCACAAAGCGCGGGCGCAACTCTTCGGTGCGCTTCCTCACCGGGCACGACATGAAAGGCTTTGCCGATCATGACTGGGCCACGCTTGCACGCCCCGGCGAAGTCGCCGCGATCTACATGGGCAAGAAATCTGCGCGCTTCATTCAGGGCCGCCTGATCATGCACGGCGCGGATCGACACACGCCCGTGACCGTGATCGAAAATGCCTCCCGCCCCGAGCAGCGCATTCTGGACACCACGCTGGACGCGCTGCCCACCGCGCTGGCGGCTGCCGAGATGTCCGGCCCGGCGTTGACCTTCTATGGTTTGGCCCCGCGCGACGCGGTGCAGGCACAGACCGACAACCCCTATTCCACTCCCATCCAAGCACAGGAGGCGCTCTGATGCCCCGCGCATTTACCCCCAAAGTTGTGACCGCAAACGCTCTGCTCGAAGGCGATGTCATCTATCAGACAGCGACCGGTTGGAGCCGTGATCTGGCCGAGGCTGAGGTGCTGACCGATGAGGCCGACGCCGATCTGCGTCTGATCGATGCCGCCCAGCAGATCGACACCGTTGTGGGCGCTTATCTGGCCGATGTGGATGCCAGCGGCGAGACACCCAAGCCCACACATTTCCGCGAAGATTTCCGGGCCAAGGGTCCGTCCAACTATGCCCACGGCAAGCAAGAGGCAGCCAGCCATGTATAATTATACCGACTTCGACACCGCCTTCATCAAGGAACGCAATGCGCAGTTCCGCGCCCAGGTCGAGCGCCGCATCGACGGATCGCTGACCGAGGATGAATTCAAGCCGCTGCGCCTGATGAACGGGCTCTACCTGCAGCTGCACGCCTATATGCTGCGCGTGGCCATTCCCTACGGCACGTTGAATTCCCGCCAAATGCATGTGCTGGCCGATATCGCGGACAAGTGGGACAAGGGCTATGGCCATTTCACCACGCGGCAGAACATCCAGTACAACTGGCCCCAACTGCGCGACGTGCCGGATATGCTCGATGCGTTGGGTGAGGTGCAGATGCACGCGATCCAGACCTCGGGCAATACCATCCGCAACGTGACCGCAGACCATTTCGCGGGTGCCGCGGCAGATGAGATCGCCGATCCGCGCCCCGTCGCTGAACTGATCCGTCAGTGGTCCACCGACCATCCGGAATTCCAGTTCCTGCCGCGTAAGTTCAAGGTGGCCGTGACCGGCTCCCCCAATGACCGCGCGGTGACCAAGGCCCATGACATCGGGCTGCGCATGATCGAACGCGACGGTGTTGCCGGGTTTGAAGTGATCGTGGGTGGTGGTCTGGGCCGGACACCGATGATCGGCAAGGTGCTGAAAGACTTCCTGCCGCGCGAAGACCTGCTGCCATATCTGGAAGCCATCGTGAGCGTCTACAACCTGCTGGGTCGGCGCGACAACAAGTACAAGGCGCGGATCAAGATCACCCTGCATGAGAACGGGCTGGAGGATTTCAGCGCGCGGGTCGAGGAACGCTATGCGCTGATCCGGCCGCAGTTCACCGGTGTGGATCAGCAGATGCTGGCCGCGATCGAGGCCGATTTCGCCCTGCCCACCTTCCGTCAGGAAAAGGTGCGGGAATATCACGAGGCGCGCGACCACTATCCCGCGTTCCGCAGCTGGGCCGATACCAACCTCGCCGAGCACCGCGAACCGGGCTATGCGATTGTCACGATCAGCCTCAAGGCCCATGGCGCGACCCCGGGCGATGCCACATCGGCGCAGATGCGCCTGATGGCCGATTTGGCCAAACGCTACGGTCATGATGAGCTGCGCATCAGCCACGAGCAGAACGTGATCCTGCCGCACGTGCACAAGAACGACCTGCCGTCGGTCTATTCCGCGCTGCGTGCTGCCGGTCTGGGCACGGCCAATGTCGGTCTGATTTCCGACATCATCGCCTGCCCCGGCATGGATTACTGCGCGCTGGCCACGGCCCGGTCGATCCCGATTGCGCAGGAAATCGCGACACGCTTTGACGAGCTGAAGTTGGAACACGACGTGGGCCCGTTGAAGATCAAGATCTCAGGCTGCATCAACGCCTGTGGGCACCACCACGTAGGCCACATCGGCATTCTCGGCCTCGACCGGGCTGGTGTGGAGAACTACCAGATCACACTGGGCGGGGATGGCACCGAAGACGCCAGCATTGGCGAGCGGGCCGGCCCAGGGTTCTCTGCCGAGGAGATCATCCCGGCCATCGAACGTCTGGTCATGGCCTACCTTGAGCTGCGCGAAGAGCCTGCAGAGACCTTCCTGCAGACCTATCGCCGCCTTGGGTTGGCCCCGTTCAAGGCCGCCCTTTACCCCGAGGCACAGGCCAATGCCGCTTGATCACCCTGCTCCCCAGGACGATCTGATCCTGCGCACTAAGGTGGACCAGCTGAATGACCGGCTGCGCCACCATAGTGCGACGGATGTACTGCGCGTGGCTGTTGACGCGGTGCCTGGTCTGGCGCTGGTGTCCAGCTTTGGCGCAGAATCCGTGGCCTTGCTGCACCTGACCGCCATGGTGGATCGGGATATCCCGGTGCTGTTCATCGACACCGAGATGCTTTTCACCGAGACGCTGGTCTACCAGCAGGAGGTGGCGGAGCGGCTGGGTCTGCGTAACCTGCGGATCCTCCGCAGCGAAGATGTGCGGCGCGAGGACCCCGATGACACCCTGCACCAGCGTGACACCGATGCCTGTTGCGCCCTGCGCAAGACGCGGCCCCTGAATGCCGCCCTTGCACAGCACGGCGGCTGGATCACCGGGCGCAAGCGGTTCCAGTCAGGCCAGCGTGCCGATCTGGACTTCTTTGAGGTGGAAGCAGGCACGGGCCGCATCAAGGTCAACCCGCTGGCCTATTGGCAACCGGGTGATGTGGCCGATTACATCGCTGAAAATCGCCTGCCCCGCCACCCGCTGGTGGCGCGCGGCTACCCCTCTATCGGATGTGCACCTTGCACCTCCCCCGTCACTGCTGGCGAAGACCCCCGCGCGGGCCGCTGGCGCAATTCGGACAAGGACGAATGTGGCATCCACTTCGTTGACGGCAAAGCGATCCGCTTGGGATCGACGACAAAATGATCCGCACAGGAGCCCCTTCATGAGCACGCTTGTTACAGACACCGGTTTTTCCAGCGATGACTGGCAGGAACCTTTCATCACCCTGGACGCGGCCAATGACGCCAGCGCGCTGGACGTACCATCGGATGCCGATCCGGCCGCCATCCCGCTCTGCGGTGGGTTGCAGATGATCCGCGTGGATTTCCCGTCGTCCGCCGATGGGCGTGGCTTTACCATCGCGCGGCAATTGCGCCTGCGCGGGTTCACGGGGCGTCTGCGCGCCAAGGGGCATGTGCTGGCCGACCAATACGCCATGGCGCGCCGGTCGGGCTTTGACGAGGTGGAAATCTCTGACGAGCTGGCCGCACGGCAACCGCAGGAACAGTGGCAGTTCCGCGCCAACTGGCAGGACAACAACTATCAGGCGCGGCTGCGTGGCACCGGAGCACCGGTGGCGTAACGCGGCTGATTGACGCCTTTCCCCTCTCCATTCTTCTTTCTAAAAGGGACGCGCAGGTGTAAGCCTGCGTTGACATATTATGACCGAGCAAACACCCGTGACCGAAGCATCCGCCGTCAAGATCCCCACGCTGCCCGACGCGCAGACCGTGACCTCTGTTCAGCATTGGACGGACCGTCTGTTCTCCTTCCGCGTGACGCGGCCCGCCTCTTTGCGGTTCCGCTCTGGCGAATTCGTGATGATCGGCCTGATGGGCGACCCGCACCCCGAGACCGGCAAGCAGAAACCGCTGCTGCGCGCCTATTCTATCGCCTCGCCCTCCTGGGATGAGGAACTGGAGTTCTACTCGATCAAGGTGCAGGACGGCCCGCTGACCTCGAAACTGCAGCACATTCAGCCGGGGGATGAGATCATCCTGCGCCCCAAGCCCGTCGGCACGCTGGTGCATGATGCGCTGCTGCCGGGCAAGCGGCTGTGGTTCTTTGCCACCGGCACAGGCTTTGCGCCCTTTGCCTCGCTGCTGCGCGACCCGCAAACCTATGAGGATTACGATCAGGTCATCGTCACGCACACCTGCCGCGATGTGGCCGAATTGGAATATGGCCGCCAGCTGATCGACAACCTGCGCACGGACGAGATGATGCTGGAACTGCTGGGCGAGGAAAACTTGGCCAAGCTGACCTATTACCCGACCACCACGCGGGAAGAGAGCCCCAAGATGGGCCGCATCACCACGCTGCTGAAAGACGGGACTGTTTTTGCAGATCTAGGCATCGACGGCATTTCAGCCGAGACGGACCGCGCCATGGTCTGTGGTTCCATGGGGCTGAACACCGACCTGAAGGAGATCCTGGAAGGGTTCGGCCTCGACGAAGGCGCCAACTCCGATCCCAAACATTACGTGGTGGAAAAAGCCTTCGTCGGCTGACCGACACGCAAATCCAAACGAAAACGCCCGGGCACTCAAACCCGGGCGTTTTTTATTGTGAAGAGCGGTTACTGAACGCCCAGAGCGGTGCGCAACTGGGTCAGCGCGGCTTGCAACAGCTCAGGATTGTCCTGCGCCTGCCGCACCGTATTGGTCAGCAGCAGCTTTTGTGAGGTGCCCAGATCGGAGTTTTCGATCATCTCCGTCACTTTGGCGAAGTCGAACCCTTCGACTGTCAGCGCTTCCTCGGCCTTCGCGTCATCCACGGCAGCAACGGTATCGGTCGCCTCATCCGCGGTGACAGCGGCGGTTTCCGTACCCTCCTGTGCGGCCTCTGCTGCGTCATTTACCGCTGATGTCGTTGTCTCCGTCGTGGCTTGTGCCGCATCGGCAGCGCTATCCTCAACAGCATCAGCCGTGGCCGTCGCAGTTTCGGTCGCACCGTCAACCGCATCGCTGGCAGCATCCGCGGCATTCTCTGCTGCCTCTTGTGTGGCATCAACTGCGTCATTTGCGGCTTCGGTCGTTGCCTGCGCTGCGGCGCTGGCGCCGTCCTCTACTGCATCGGCGGTCGCTGCAGCGGTTTCTGTCGCAGCATCCGCAACACTCTCTGCCGCTTGTTCGGTCGCGTCGACCGCATCGCCGGCAGCGTCAGACGTCGCGGTTGTCGCGTCTTCCACCAGATTTGCCACACCCTCTGCGGCATCGCTCGCGGCTTCCGTTGTCGCGTCCACCGCATCTCCCGCGGCCTCTGCGACCGAGCTTGCCGCCTCGCTCACCGCGTCAGCGGCATCGCCAAGGGCTTCTTCTGCCGTTTCGAGCGGTGCGACCTCTTCAACGGTCTCCGCCGTATCCTGGACGACCTCGGCGGGGTTTTGACCGGAGTAAAGCAGATATCCACCGCCGATGATCACGGCGGCCAGTAGTATCCAGACGAGATTTTTCATGTTGTTCTTCCCTCTCTAGCGCCCCGGGCCCATCATCGGGCCTTGTTGAGCGTTGTAATGTCAGTTGCGCATCAGGGATAAAACCATCAAGGGGGAAAACCGTTCCAATCGGCCCATTCCGGCCTATTTTGCGGCTTGAAGAAGACCCGCACCGCAGGTAACTTGCGGTTTCAGATTTATCAACAATTCAAGGACGACCATCATCGCTCGCAGACCCCACAACGCACCGCCGCAAAGAGACACCGGCCCGCGCGTCAACGACAAGATCCGAAGCCCAGAGATCCGCCTGATCGGTGCCGATGGCGAAAATGTCGGTGTCGTATCTCCGGACCGCGCCATGGATATGGCGGATGAAGCCGGTCTGGACCTCGTCGAAATTTCGCCCAATGCGAACCCACCGGTCTGCAAGATCATGGACTTCGGCAAGTTCAAGTACGAGACGCAGAAACGCGAGGCCGAGGCGCGCAAGAAACAGAAGATCATCGAGATCAAAGAGGTCAAGTTCCGCCCGAACACCGACACCAATGACTACGATGTGAAAATGCGTAACGTCTTCAAGTTCCTGGAAAACGGCGACAAGGTGAAGATCACCTTGCGGTTTCGCGGGCGCGAGATGGCGCACCAGAATCTGGGCCGCGAATTGCTGGAGCGGGTTGCCGAGGATACCAAGGACGCAGGCCGGGTGGAGAACTTCCCCAAGATGGAAGGCCGCCAGATGGTCATGCTGATCGGGCCCTTGCCCAAGTAATCCCTTGGGACTGTTAACCGGAACGCCCTGTCTTTAGCGACGGGGCGTTTTTGTTTTTGATATGCCTTTCGGTGTCGGTACCCAGCGTGCGATCCTTCTAGCCAAGCTCGGGACTGCCGGGCGGACAACACACCGCAGAAAGGCTTTCCGAATCTCCCGAAGGCCGTCAAGAAGTGGGCGACAGGCACGACACCCGTGCCCCAACCAGCGGAGCGCCCGGATGCCCCTTGAAACTGACATTGCCACCTTTGCCGCAGGGCAGAACGCAAATCCCCCCGCGCGGCTTGGACAACGCTACAGCGCAACCGCGTTTCTGCCCGAGGCCGGAAACACCGTGGTGTGCCATCTGGACCGGGCCGTACCGGCGCACCAGGCCGTGCTGGACGCACGCATGCGGATGCAGGCCTTGCCTGGCGCTGAAAACTTCCTCTACACGCCCGCCGAAAGCCTGCATATGACCGTCTTTGAAGGGGTGATTGAAACGCGACGAACAGCCGATGCCTGGCCCGCAGGCATGGACCGCGATGCCCCTGTGACGGAGGTGACAGAGACGTTGATGACACGTCTGGAGCGGTTCTCACCGCCCCCTGCCTTTTCGGTGCAGGTCAAGGATGTGGTGCCAACCGGCCTCATGCTGACCGGCGCGACAGCAGAAGATGATCGCATCCTGCAGGACTGGCGCGATGCCTTGACCGAGCCCTTCGGGTACCGGCACAAAGACCATGACGCCTATCGGTTTCACATGACCTTTGCCTACCCTACCGGTTGGATTCCGGATGATCTGGTGCCCGTCTGGACACAGGAATTGAACACAATTCTGGAGGATCTTTCGCAGGCGGCGCCTGTCATTCCCCTCAGAGCGCCCGCGTTCTGCCAGTTCGCCGACATGGAAGAATTTAAGGAATTGCGCATCCTCAGGTAGCCGGTTGGCAATGATATTCAGCCCTGCCGTTTTTTTTGGCAGGGCTTTTTGTTTTGCGGGCCTTTTACGTGGCGTTTTGCACTGCGCGTTTGGTCATGACGGCGACCAGATGCGCGCGGTAGGCGCCGGTGCCGTGCAGGTCGCTGATCATGTTGTCCCCCGCCAGCGCAAGCCCCTCCA
>NZ_JADOBQ010000005.1 GCF_015644665.1 Roseobacter sp. MH60115 | reverse complement strand
AGCCATTGCGACGTGGTGAGTTCGTAACGCTTGGTCATGTGATCATCTCCAGACTGCTCAATCTGGTCCTCTATGAATCACACAATCACATCCCTTGTGAATCCTGAATGTCGATTGGTCCTAGCGCGGAGCTTCGCGTCATTCTGGCGGCATGCTGGGATTTCACCTGACAAGGGTATCGCGCACCAGATTGTGGATACACCCAAAACTCCGGATATCGCCGAATGAGGGAATTCGACGGCCACAGCGAAGCTTTTCGCACAAACCGCATTCTTCAGGGTATCGTGTTCATACGCGCCGCAGTCTTTCGTGCGACTGCAGAACCTGATCTGGGTTGTCCAATGGTTGATACGGGTGACCTGATGATCGAAAAACTGAGTTAGTCACAACAGGAGACATCGCATGAGCTTTGATATCTGGGCACTCTATGTCGCAACCGTGTTCCTCTTCATGCTGACACCCGGCCCAAGTCATTTGCTGATGCTTTCAAACAGCATGACGCATGGGTTCAGACCCTCCATTGCCACCGCCATCGGTGATCTGAGCGCAAATGCCCTGCAGATGCTGGCCGCGGGTTTGGGGCTGGCCGCGATAATCGTGGCCTCGCAACACGCGCTGACAGTCATCAAATGGATGGGGGTCGCCTATCTGCTGTGGATGGGTATCCGGATGTGGCGCACTGCGGGCAAAGGTTCCCCGTCGATGAAATCAAACATGTCGGCGTCGCCGCGCAAACTCTGGCTCCAGGGTTTCGTGACCTCCGCCGCCAACCCCAAGGCCGTGGTGTTCTTCGCGGCGCTCTTTCCGCAATTCATCACCGCAGACCAGCCGTTTTTCCTGCAACTCTTCATCCTCTCTGCGACATACATTGCCATCGACGGGGCTTTCCTGCTGAGCTACGGGGCGAGCGCTGGCTGGCTTGCCAAACGCCTGAAGGCCAAGGCACAAGTCGCAATTGGCCGCATCGGCGGGGCGTTCCTGATCGGCGCGGCCATTCTGCTGGGCCTCAAGAGCATGCGCGACACGGCGGGCTCCTGAACCATATTCGCGGCCTTCTCGCCACCCTCTAAATCCTCAGGCAGAGCGCACATCACATCGCGCTCTGCCATCTCACTTGTACGCCGCTCTATTCAATGAACGTGCGCGCTAGCCTGTCCTGAAGGGGTTGGGTCAGATAGCTGAGCGCAGACCGTTCGCCCGTGTTGACAAAGAGGTCCGCAGGCATACCCGGCACCAGATCCAGCTCGGCAACGGCTGCAGGTTGGGCGCTGTCGAATGTGACCCGCGCCGTATAGTAGGCTTGGCCGGTGCGGTCATCCTCCAGACTGTCAGCGGAAATATCGACGATCCTGCCCGTGGCCTCGGGAATTTCCGCCTGATCAAAACCCGACAACCGCACGCGGGTCGATTGGCCGATAAAGAGCTTTTCAATATCCGCCGTGTTGACCCGCGCCTCCACCACCAGCGGCTGGTCCACCGGCACGATATCGAGGATGGGTGCGCCGGGGCGGATGACACCGCCTGACGTAAAGACGGTCATTCCCACAACGCGCCCGCTGACCGGCGCGGTGATGGCCACCCGTTTCAGACGTTCCGTGGCGCCCACATATTGCGGCTCCAGCGTCGCCAGCAGCCCTTCGACCTGCGCGAGTTCCGTCGAGGCCGCCTCGTCACGCTGGGTCTGTTCGCCAATGCCTGTCAGCTGCAATTCACTGATCTGGTTTTGGGCCTGCGCCTCCTGCGTCTGCAAGGAGGCATCCACGCCTTTCAGGCGCTCAACCTCCACACGGCGGGCGTTCACACGGGCAGCCGCCACAAGGCCCTTTTCCAGAAGCGTTTCGAGATTGCCAAGCTCTTCCCGCGTGATCTCAAGCTGGCGGGCGTTCGATTGTCGCTGCGCGCGCAGGCCAGACATCTGATCCTGCAAATTGGCGATCCGCTGGGCCAGCAAATCCTTCTCGGCCGTGCGGGTGCGCATTTCCGCATCGAAGAGCAGTTTTTGCGTCTGATAGGCGTCCTGCCAGTCGTCGCGGTGCATCGCGACCCTGAGCGTCTCCTGCACATAGGCCGGGCCGAATGTATCCGCTCCCTCAAGCTGCGCCAGCAAACGCGCGCGGCGGATCATCAGATCCCCAAGCTGACTTTGAATGACGTCCAGATCGACATCGAGATCCGTGCTGTCCAGTTCGAGAAGGGTCTGCCCCGCCTCGACCAGATCGCCATCTGTCACAAGGATGTCGCGCACGATACCGCCGTCCAGATGTTCCACGGTCTTGCGATTGCCTTCCACAACCAGAGAGGCGGGCGCGACAACGGCCCCGTCGAGCTTGGAGGACGCCGCCCAATAGGCCGCGCCCCCGATGAAACCGGTCACGACGATCAGGCCTGCAAAAACAAAGCCCTTGATCCCCGCCCCGTTGGCGCGGTCTTCTATGCGGTTATAGTCTTCGAGCCGAAGAACAGTCTGGGCGGGATGCGTTGGAAGGTGAGAGGTCATTGAACCGCTCCTTTCTGAAGCTGCTGGTCCTTGCGCGCGGCAAGCTGTGGGTTCTGTTTGCGGGCCATGACGGGCTGCTGTCTTGGGCGCAGGATGTCCTCCTTGTCTCCAAAACCGCTCTGCATGCCCTTACTCAGGGTCAGGACCTTGTTGACCGCTTCGAGCGTGCTGGGCCGGTGCGTCATCACAAAGGTAATAGCCCCCCGGGCACTGGCCCCACGGATGGCATTGCGCAACGCCAATTCCCCTTGGCTGTCGAGGTCGGAGTTCGGCTCATCCAGCACCAGGATAAACGGATCGTCATAGAGCGCCCGCGCCAGAGCAATCCGCTGACGCTGCCCACCCGAAAGGTGGAAGCCATTGCCGATCTGCGTGGCATAGCCTTCCGGCAGATTGCTGATCAGATCGTGCACATCCGCCGCGACCGCCGCCCCCAGCACCTTGGTGTCGTCAATGGCGGTGGAGAAGCGCGCGATGTTTTCGCGGATCGTGCCGTCAAAGAGCTGCACGTCCTGCGGCAGGTATCCGATGAGCTGCCCCAGATCTGCGGCGTCCCATTTCGCCATCGGCGTACCGTCCAGACGGATGGCGCCGCGCTGGGGCGTCCAGATCCCCGCGAGCATTTTCGCCAGCGTGGATTTGCCGGACCCGCTGTGGCCGATCACGGCCAGAACGTCACCCGCCGACAGCGCAAAATCAATGCCGCCAATGGTGGCGTTCTGCGCCAGGGGCGGCCCGGCCTTTGCAATGGTGGCGTTGAGGGAGATTTGCGGGCGCGGCAGGGACAGACGTTTGAGCTCCTGCGGGAATGCCTCGCTCAGCGCGGCGAGATTCTTGTAGGACCCGCGCGCTGCCAGAAAGGTACGCCACTGGCCAATCAGCTGATCGATGGGGGCCAGCGCGCGGGCCAATACGATGGTCGCAGCGATCATGACACCGGCCGTGGCGTCACCGATGATGGCAAGGGCGGCACCAAGCCCCAGCATGGCCGACTGCAACCCCATCCGGATCGTCTTGGACAGCACCGAAAAGCTTGCGATCCGATCACTGACACGGGTTTTCAGGCGGTGCGCATCATGCTGCAGAGCCGTCCAGCGCCGGGCGAGATCACCAGTCATACCCATTGCGTGGACAAGCTCTGCATTTTGCTCACTGGAGGTGAACAAGGCGTCGGACCTGCTGCGCGCGTGGGATGCATCCTGCATCACACCAGAGGCGCGCGTGTTGTTGATCAGGGCCAGAATTGTGAGCAGTACCGCCCCGGCAAGCCCCAGCGCGCCGAGATAGGGGTGCAGCATGTAGAGCGCGGCGAGGTAAATCGGAATCCAGGGCGCATCAAAGAACGCGATCAATGTGGAGCCGGAGATGAAATCGCGCAGCCCGGTGATGTCGGCGGCTGGGCTGTCACCTGCCGCGGTCTTGCCGTGCAGACGGCGGCGGATGGCGGATTGCAGGACAGGTGCGCCGATTTTCAGTTCAAACCGGGCCCCGAGGCGGTTGAGGATGCGCGTGCGCATCAGGTCGAGCAGGCCGGTCACGATGAAAACGCCTGCCAGAAGAAGGCTGAGCGCGATGAGCGTGTCCATGTTCTGGCTGGTCAGCACGCGGTCATAGACCTGCAGCATGTAGAGGGGACCGGCGAGCATGAGAAGGTTCAAAACAAGGCTGAAGAAAGCGATTGCGAAAAAGCCGCCTCGCAGGGAGGACCAGGCTGATTTGACGGTGGATTTTTTCTGAAACATGGGGGTGATCTCTTTTCAGGGTGAAGGGGCGGCGGCCAGTGCCGCCGCCCCGTTGGATGTCATCAGGCGATGAAATCGTCTTCGGTCAGTTGGGTGCTGTCGATGCCCTCGAACCGCACGGAGGCGTCGGAGGAGAAGGACAGAACCGCGTCTGCGCCGTCCTGGGACACAGCCGAGGACAGATCGAAGTCGGGCCCGAAATCGGTCAGACGGATCTTGTCGATACCCAGTTCGAAGTCGCCAACGATGTCGTTGCCA
Source organism: Roseobacter sp. MH60115 (assembly GCF_015644665.1). Taxonomy (GTDB): domain Bacteria; phylum Pseudomonadota; class Alphaproteobacteria; order Rhodobacterales; family Rhodobacteraceae; genus Roseobacter. Next base: position 465,187 of record NZ_JADOBQ010000005.1, on the reverse strand, counting down.
TCACCCGGCGCGAAGGAGAAAATATCAGCCCCCTCACCACCGAGAAGCAGGTCGTCGCCGCCCTGACCGTCGAGCAGGTCATCACCCGCACCGCCGCTCAGTGCGTTGTCCGCGTCGCTCCCGATGATCACGTCGCCATCGTCAGACCCGATGACATTCTCGATGGAGCTGAGAACATCAGTTTCGATCTGGTTTTCGATGACATCGTCACCAACCACACCGGTGGGCGAGATCGGTTCGATCACATCGAGGGTCGCGCCTGCGTCCACCAGCGTGTCCTGCACCACAGGCCCGTTTTGACCGGCTGGCGCATTATGCAGATGGATGGCCGAGACCACACCGGGGATCGGCGTCTGCAGATCGGCCTCGTTCAGACCCACGACGCTGAGCTCGCTGGAGTATGTGACCGCGCCGGTATGCACTTCCTGCACGATGACCAGTGAGCCTTCGCCCGTGGCGGTACTGTCCGATGTCGGCCCCGGCTCCTGGCTTGCGTCCAGCCCCCCCGAGAGGGTGATGGTGCGGAAACCGCCAACCGTCACATCGCTATCCACCAACAACTGCCCGCGGATTTCGCCGCCCGGGAATTCTGCCGTGTGGATGTTGAAGTAGAGGTTGCCTGCAACCGCCTGTTCGACGAACTGCGTTCCATCAGCGATGGCTGAGCCGAATTGACCCGGAGCCGAGACCGCCTGATCGGTGACCCGCACGGTGAACCCGGTATCCCGCGTCGCCGTGCCGTTGCCATTGGGGCCGAGGTTCACATTGACCGCGACATCAAGGTCGGAGAAATCGACCGTATCGAAACCGTTGCCGCCGTCGATGAAGTCATTGCCAAGGCCGCCGACGATCACGTTGTCGCCCTGACCGGCGATCAGCACGTCATCCCCCGCGCCGCCATTGACGACACCATTGATCTGACCGAGGTCTACAACGATGTCGTCTCCGGCACTCAGTAACACACTACCATTTACAACACCTGCGTCGTCATTGACGAAAGTGACTGAGCCGCCTTCGGTGGCATCGATGGCGTTCACCTGACCGGTGATTTCGCCTTCGTTGATGATCGCGCCAAGGATGTTCAGGCCGCCGTCGATCCGGATACCGGCAGCCGCGTCGCTGTCTTCCGATCCGGCGATCAGCCCGTCGTTCTGCACCAGTCCGGCAAAGCTTGCGTCTTCCTGATTGCTGAAGAGCCGCAGACCGTCGCCCACCTGATTGCCTTCTGTGGCGTCACCGCGCCCCTGGAAGATACCCTCGTTGAAGATGGCCGCCGAGACGACATCGCCATCCACATCGCCGGTTTGCAGCGACACGGCGGATCCATTGTTGCCCTCGCCTGCGTCCACAAGGCCGGTGTTGGTGAAGGTGTAGTTGTCGGCTGTGCCATCGGCGTAGACGGTGCCGTTGCGTTGGTTGCCCGTGCCGAGGATTGCGCCCTCGTTCCGCACATCAAGGCCTTCACCGTCGATGTTCAGCGCGCGGCTGTCAGAGGTCACCAATCCGCGGTTGACGAACGAACCGCCCGTGTGATCGCCGGTGCCAAAGTAGACGCCGTTTTGCCCCCCGGCAAAGACGCCGCTGGCTTCGTTGACCAATTCGCCCTGGAAGTTGACGCCGTTTACGGCGCGGAACGCACCGGTTGTGCCCACGAGGCTCTCGGAGGTCACTGTGCCTGCGTTGGTGATCGTGCCGTCAAAGAGGGCAGCCGCAAAGCCAGCCTCGCCGCGCACGCCTTCCAGGCGGATACCGTCACCCGCGGTGCCTGCGGCAGCCGAGGCCTGACCGCGCCCGGCGATGGTGCCTGCGTTGGTGATCTCCACCTCGCCATTGCCGTCTTCGGCCAGCGAAAGCGAGATACCTGCACCGTCGTTGCCCGCGCCTGCATCGATTGTGCCATTCGCGAGGTTGTTGATGGAGAAGTCGCGCGCCGTGTCATCGGCATAGACTGTCCCGTTACGCTGATCGCCGGTGCCCAGAATGTCACCGCCGTTGATCAGATCAACGCCCAACCCATCGATGTTGACCGCGCGACTGTCCGACTGGATCGTGCCAAAGTTCAGGACGTCCAGATCATGTTCGGCGTTGCCGATGTAAAGACCATTGCGCACGCCTTCGATGGTGCCGGTCGAGGTGTTCAGGATGCGCCCTTCGGCTGCAACACCGTCGGCCACGCGGATACCACCGGCTGTGCCCTGATTGCTCTCGGAAGAGATCAGACCGCTGTTGACAATGTCCGTCTCGGAGACGGTGCCCTCGGCGCCATTGTTGATGCGGATGCCGTCGCCCGCGCCGGGTGTGTTGGCAGCCGCCTGCCCGCGTCCCTGAATGGTCGCGCCAAAGCCGTTGAATAACGTGTTTTCCACACGGTCGCCCGCTTCGTCGCCAACTTGCAGCGAGATGCCCGCACCATTATTGCCGGCCCCAGCGTCGATGGTGCCGCCGGAGAAGTTGCTGATCGAGACGTCTTCGGCGCCCGCATCACTGTAGATGGTGCCGTTACGCTGGTCGCCGGTGCCAAGGATGTCGCCAAAGTTGCGGACGTTGACGCCCTCACCCTGGATATCCACCGCGCGGCTGTCGGAAGAGATGACACCGCCGCGAAAGTTGTCCAGCGACCCGGAGCTACCCGCGCCCGCAAATTGAACGCCGTTAAAGTCGCCTGCGATCTCGCCGAAATTGCGGATCGCCGCACTGCCGGTGACCTGAATGCCGGTGGCCAGCGCGTCCGGGCCGGAATTGGCCTCGATGCTGCCGGAACGGAAGTTGAAGACCTGCGCGTCCTCGCCGGTCACCGCGACGGCGGCGGCGGCGTTGTTTGTTTCGACCTGACCAAAATTCAGGAAACGTGCAAAATCATTGTCGAGCAGAAAGGCGGGCGTGTTGTCGACCACTGTGCTTTGGAAAAAGCCATTTGTCAGCGTTTGACCGTCACGCGCTGCCTCTTGCGCCAGCGAAGATGTTGTCAGCAGTCTGGCCCGCAAACTTGCTAGAAATTCGGAAAGCATTGGGGAGCTCCATGGTTGAGTTGCGTTAGGCGGATGATGTGTTCTCCGCTGCTCAATCAGGTGCCTGTGCCCCTCAGGTTATAGAAATTCTTTGATCGAATAGAGGGCATAACCAAGGCAAATACTCACGTGGTTCGCGAGCTGGGTAACAATAAAATTGATTAATTACAGTTAGTTAAAAATCCACCACAAGGTCGGCGTTTTATTCGATGACACTGCCTCACAAGAATGTCGGCGCAAGTGATCCGCAACCGGCCAATCTGATCGCAAACTGCAATGGCCTGCGCCGATCCAAATGACCCAGGGCGCCCGGCGCCCACGCGCGGATCGCAGCATCAATTGTAAGTTCAGGTGTTCAGGTACCGGAAGAAACCGGCGTTCGGACCATCTCCGCATTGCGGGAGGCGACGGTGCCATGCGGCGGGTTCTCACAGACGTACCCGCCCAGCGCGTCGATGATGTCCGGATTGGGATATTGAGGTCTGGTCAACGCCCCGAGTTCCCGCATGTTGCCTTCATCATCGAACGGGATGAAGGCCAGACCAAACCCATCGCGTTTGAACTGCTCTGCCGCGATGGCATTCACCATCGTGCAGGCATCACTTTGCGCCACGTAGCGGCACACCGTCTCAAAGCGCGCCGTTTTCACATCAATCCCTGTCGCCTCTGCAACCGTATCGGAGGGATCAGGCAGGTTGCGTTCCAGATCGTATCCAAAGGAGATATCGAACCGGATCAACTGCTCGGCAGGAACCTCATGCGCCCAGATGCTGCTCTTGCGGCTCAAAGGATGACCGGATCGCACCCCCAGATAAAGCGGCTCAAGCCAGAGCGATGTGAAATCCATGGGTCGTTTGGAGCCAAGATAGATGTGATCGAAGCTCTTGCGCGCAATGAACGCCATGTCGATCACGCGGTCCTCGACCATTTTGGCCAGCGCGACGGGATATTCTTCGACAATGATGATCTTCCGGTCGGGGGCGGCCAGCGCAAACAAGTCCCGAAAGTAGAGCGAGAGGTAAGCGGCAAGGGTCGGGGTCATCCCAAGGCGGATGGGCAAGCGTTCTGTTGTCCGGTGCTTGCGCGCAAGGTCGCCGATTGTGTCCACGACCTCGACAACCTGTCTTGCCTGTCCGATCAGGTCCCTGCCGAAAGCAGTCAGATGCACGCCGTCCTTGCTGCGTTCAAAAATCGGGACACCCAGTTCCGCTTCGAGCTTCTTGATTTGATTGGACAGTGCTGGCTGGCTGACGGCGACGGCCTGAGAGGCGCGGGTGAAGTTATGATGCTCGGCCACGGCGATGACGTATTGAAGGTCTCTCAGGTTCATTCGATCTATCGCCTCATTGCGCGTCGCGATTGCCCATCTTGTCAGGGGACAGCTGCGGCACCTGGTCCAGCGTGGCCGCCCCCGGTATTGGACCCAGCTTTCGCGAACTGCCTTAATTTTGGCGATATCGAGCGCCACAGGCAACGCATACCGGTCCATATCTCACCTTCGTGAAACGTCGTGTGATTTTACTGAAACCGCTGAAACAACTGGGACCCAGCCCTCCGTACACATGACCACCCCTGTGCTATGCGCGGTACAGGCCCCCGATTCACGCCAACAACTCCGCTGACGGAGAGAAATTCTAGGGCATGGCGGCATAGGTCGGTATTTTATTTCGACGATTATCGAAATGAGTGTTGTGCCATGAAGATTATTTCGTTATTTCTAGAATCATGAAAATGAACCAACCGGATACCCCCGACCTCACTGTGACTGCCGCGCAGTTCGCGGCCCTTGGCTCTGAACAGCGGCTGAGCGTGCTGCGGACATTGGTGCGGGCCGGTCCCGAAGGGCTGAGCATTGGCGAGCTGGGCACCCGGACCGGTGTGACCGGGTCAACGCTCACACATCACATGAAAATCCTGAACTCGGCCGGGCTCGTCACGCAGGCAAAACAGGGGCGCAGCATCATCTGTGCCGCCGTGGCCTACGACGATGTGCAGGCGCTATCGCAATTCTTGCTGAACGAGTGCTGCGCAGACAGCATCACCCCATGCGGAGACCATGATCATGGCTGAAACCACCCAATCGCAGGTGCCGACGCGGCGCCTCCCACGCCCCGGTGCATGGGGCGCGACCCTTGTCCTGCTGGCAATGATTGCCGTTTTCGACGGGCCCGAATTCGTGCCGACCGTGGTTTTCGCCGCCAATGCATTGTTGCACACCGCCCCCTTCATCCTTTTTGCGGTCTTCGCCGTCGCCTATCTGAAGGCCTCCGGCGCCGAGACGCTCTTGGCCAAGGCCTTCTCCGGCAATCAGGCGCGGATGATCGTGATGGCTGCGCTGCTCGGCGGGCTCTCTCCCTTTTGCAGTTGCGAGGTGATCCCCTTCATCGCGGCCCTGCTGGCCGTGGGCGCGCCGCTGGGCGCCGTGATGGCATTCTGGCTCGCTTCACCTCTCATGGATCCGGCCATGTTCGCCATCACCTCCGGCACGTTGGGCTGGGAGTTTGCCGTGGCCAAGGCCTTCTCCGCCATCGGGCTGGGCATGCTGGGCGGCTTCGGCACCATGCTCTTTGCGAATTCTCCTGTCTTTGCCGATCCGCTGCGGGAACGGCCCGCCGTTGGCGGATGCTGCGGCGTCAAGAAACCCTTCAGCGGCGCGCCCCTGTGGCAGTTCTGGCAAGAGGCCGACCGCACCCGCACCTTCCGCGACACCGCCTTTGAAAACGGGCTGTTCCTGTTGAAGTGGTTGACACTGGCCTATGTGATCGAAGCGATCATGCTGACCTATGTGCCCGCGGAACTGATCGCCAACCTGCTTGGCGGCACCGGTCTGTGGCCCATTTTCCTGGGCGCACTGGTGGGGGCACCGGCCTATCTGAACGGCTATGCTGCCGTGCCGCTGGTGGACGCCTTGTTGGCACAGGGCATGGCACCGGGGGCCGCGATGTCCTTTGTCATCGCGGGCGGGGTGAGCTGTATCCCCGCCGCCGTCGCGGTCTGGGCGTTGGTCAAGCCGCGGGTGTTCGCAGCCTATCTCTCCTACGCGCTTGTCGGCGCGGTGCTGGCGGGCATGGCCTGGCAGGCGATCGCCTGAAGGCAACGGGCAAGCACAACTGACACGGCACGCTTTGCTCGAAGGTTGTTCAGGGCGTGTCGATCCCATTATTTGTGGCGGGCAACCAAGGTCGCTGCCTGAACTCCCAAAAAACATGAACCGGCGAGCCCAGTACATCTGTGAGCCCTAGTGCCCAGGGAGCGGGTCGCCCCGGCGGCCATATGCTGCCAGCCTTTGGCCCCACAGCACGCCGTCCCGCGTAGAGTTTCGTTTCCAATTAAGACATAATTATGCCAAACACAGTAAATAATCCGCTGACAAACTCTGAGTACAGAGATCAGGCAGACCCGTTTCGAGGTCAGAGCAACCGGAGCAGTGATGCTGTCTTTCGAGAACGTATCAAAGTCATTTTGGACCGGGACCCAGCACAAGGTGATCCTGGACCGTGTGTCGTTCAAGGTTGAGTTGGGCAACTCCCTGGGCGTACTGGCCCCGAACGGCACGGGCAAGACCACGCTGATCAACATGATCGCGGGCCTTGAGAAGCCCGATGAGGGGGAGATCAGGCGGGGCTGCAATATCTCCTTTCCCCTGGGGTTCATGGGCGGCGTGGTGACCAAGGTCTCGGCGATGGAGAACGCCCGCTATATCGCGCGTCTCTATGGGCTCGATCCCGACTATGTCGAAAGCTTTTGTCGCTGGCTCTGTGGCCTGGGCGAGTATTTCGACCAACCCATAGGCACCTACTCTGCTGGCATGCGCGCACGGTTTTCCTTTGCGTTGATGCTCGCACTGGATTTCGACATGTACCTGATCGACGAGGGCATGCCCGGCACCACGGATGTGGAGTTCAACCGCAAGGCCGGTGAAATTCTGCAGGAACGTTTGCAAACCACCACCATCATCATCGTGTCGCATCAGGCGCGTACGCTGGAAAAATTTGCCCGTTCCGCAGCGGTCTTGCTGAACGGTCGCCTGCACATGTTCGATACATTGGAAGAAGCGAAACGGCTTTATGACTACGAAACCGACAGCTAGGAAATTCCGCATCAGGCGGACGTCACAAGGGGGAAGTGCCAAAAAAGCAACTCCTGATGACCGTCCGCCAGCACCGGAATCTGTGGCTGAAGAAGATAAGGCCGCAACGTCACCACGGCAAAAATCCGCACCGGTAAAAGCCGACAGCAAGGACGTCGCGACCGACCTGGAGGCGATCCGCGACGAGGGGCTGACCGGGCGCCAGCTGCGCATGGCGCGGCGCGTTGCCCATAAGAACGGATTGAACCCAACGTCAGATCTCGACGCGGTGCGTCTGCTGCGCAACCGCGGCATTGATCCGTTCCAGCGATCAAACATGCTGGAACTCGTGGTACCGAAGAACCCGAATGGACCCACGCAGGACACGGACGGCAAGCCGGACGACAAAAAGAAAGCCGGGCGGATTCAACTGCCGCAGACAATGCCAGTTGACCGGGAAACCCTGCCATCGACGGAACACCTCAGCCCGGCAGAAATGCGCGATCGGCAGATCTCGGAGATTCAACAGGACATCACCCGCCGCCGCCGCCGCAAGATGGGGATGCTGCTGGCGCGACTGGCGTTCTTTGTCATGCTGCCGACCGTGCTGGCGGGCTGGTACTTCTACGCGGTCGCAACGCCAATGTATTCGACAAAATCGGAGTTCCTGATCCTGCAGGCGGATAGTGCAGGCGGCGCAGGCATCGGTGGTCTGCTGTCAGGCACGCAATTTGCCACCTCTTCGGACAGCATTGCCGTCCAGGCCTTTCTGGTCTCCAAACCCGCGATGCTGCGTCTGGATGATGAGATCGGTTTCAAGTCGCATTACGCACAACCCGACATCGACCCGATCCAGCGTCTTGATGCCGACGCCTCCAACGAGCAGGCCTACAAGACGTACAAGAAAAACGTGAAAGTCGGTTACGACCCGACCGAAGGCATGATCCGCATGGAAGTCATTGCCGCAGACCCTCAGGTCAGCGCCGAGTTCAGCCGGGCGCTGATCAGCTATGCGGAGCAAAGCGTCAACGGGCTGAGCGAAAAGAAGCGCGATGACCAGATGGCCGAAGCCCGCGAGAGTTTCGAGGAAGCAGAGAGGGAGCGCCGGGAGGCGCAGCAGGCGCTGGTGAACCTTCAGCTAAAAGGGGACACACTCGACCCGCAAGCAGTCATCGCCGGGATGCGCGCCCAGATCAATCAGGTGGAACTGCAACTGCTGGAGAAAGAGCTGGAACTGGCCGCCCTGCTGGACAACACCCGCCCCAACCAGAGCCGTGTGGATGGCGCGCGCGGTGACGTGCGCCGCCTGAATGCGCAGCTTGACGAGCTGAACGCGCGGATGACCGACGCCAGCCAGGGCGAAAACTCGCTGGCCCAGCTCAACGTGCGCATCCAGATGGCACAGGCAGACCTCGCCACGCGGGACATGCTGCTGCAGTCGGCGTTGCAGCAAATGGAACAGACACGCCTGGAGGCCAACCGACAGGTCCGCTATCTGACCGTCAGCGTGGAGCCAGTGCCGTCGGAAGAACCCAGCTATCCGCGCAAATTCGAGAATACCCTGGTGGCCTTTCTGGTCTTTGCCGGTATATATCTGATGGTCTCTTTGACTGCTTCCATTCTCCGTGAACAGGTGACCTCCTGATATGACGCATGTTTCCGTCGGCGATCTGACGATCGGCAATGACCAACCGCTTACCGTGATCGCGGGCCCCTGCCAGCTTGAAAGCGCGGACCACGCACAGATGATTGCCGGGGTGATGAAAGAGGCCTGCGCGGCGGTCGGCGCGCAATATGTCTTCAAGGCCTCTTACGACAAGGCCAACCGCACATCGCTTGACGGCGCGCGCGGTATGGGCATCGACGAAGGGCTCAAGGTGCTGCAATCCGTCGGCAAGGCCAACGGCGTGCCGGTCATCACCGATGTGCATTCCGAGGCGCAATGCGCCATCGCCGCAGAGGCCGTCGACATCATCCAGATCCCTGCCTTTCTATGCCGCCAGACCGATATGTTACTGGCCGCTGGCAACACCGGTGCAGCGATCAACGTGAAAAAAGGTCAGTTCCTGGCACCTTGGGAGATGGAGAACATCGTCACTAAGATCGAATCAACTGGCAACCGACGCATTCTGCTCACGGAGCGGGGCACGACCTTTGGCTACAACACGCTGGTCGTCGATATGCGCTCGCTGCCACAGATGGCGCAGACCGGCTATCCGGTGGTGATGGACGCCACGCATTCGGTTCAGCAGCCCGGCGGGCGCGGCGGGTCCTCTGGCGGTCAGCGTGAGTTCGCGCCGGTGATGGCGCGCGCCGCCGTGGCCGTCGGCGTCGGCGCCGTGTTCATGGAAACGCATCAGGATCCGGACAACGCACCCTGCGACGGGCCGAACATGATATACCTCGACCAGATGCCCAAGCTTATCGAAACGCTGATGGCGTTGGACCGGCTGTCGAAGGCGACCCCCCTGACATTCTGAGCACGCTGCTTCCTGAGCCAAAGGTGGCCTGAAAGCCCACCTTACCTGCTGGGCGCAAAGGTCTGTGGTGGCAGGTAGGGTGGGCTTTCAGGCCACCCGTGTACATGGGCACTGCGACCCGGCCGCCCGATGCGAAGCGGTTCGGACCCGCCCCCCTCAGTCGAAAAGCTTCCTGAGAAGCTTTTCCTTGACCCGATCCTTCACCGCATCCTCGGTGGATTGCCCATCCTGCCCGGAAATACCGAGCCTTTCGTTCAGCTTCTCCTTGGCCCTGTTTTCGAGCTCGTCCGTTTTGGCATCAATTTCGGCCTCAAAGGCCGCTTCGAGATCTGGCCTGATGGAGATATCAGACCACGGCCCGGTGAACCGCACCGGGATCGACACGCCCTGCCCGCTGTTGGCCCGCAGCGCGACGGGGGTGAACGTATAGTCCACCGTTTGCGTGCCGAGCCCTACGACGCCGTTACCGGAGGCGCGGTAGTTCTTCAGTTGCAGCAGAAGATCGCTGTTGCTCAGCACCCCCGACGCGATGGTCCATGTCCCGGTGAGACTGTCGAAAACGGTGGTCCCGCCACTGGAATCCCCCGAGCGCATGAGGCGGTCCAGGTCGATCCCGAGGATCGTACCCCGCCCGATCTGGAGCGAGCCGTCGCCCGACAGGGATCGCATGATCGCATCTACCGACGCCCCCGCCCCCAGGAACGACAGCCGCGCATTGCCCTGGCCGGTCAAGCGGTCCAAGTCGGCGGCATCCGTCAGCAGCGGCTGCATCTGGATGGACCGGGCTGCAAGGCTTCCCCCCACGGAGAGGCCGGATCGATTGTTGATGACAAACTCACCGCTCACATTGCCACCATAGGCAGCCACGTCGCGCAGCTCGAAAACCATGCGCGACCGGTCATTGCGCAAGAGCGCCCGTGTTGCGCCAAGCTTGAATTGCCCCAGATCGATGCTCTGCGCCGTCAAAACGATCTCGCCGTTGAAGGCGGCAAGCCCGCTGGCGTCGATGGGTGTCTTCGGCCATCCGGTGTCTGCACTGCCCCCGGCACCACCACCACCGCCACTGCCGCCGCTGGCTTCCGGCGTGGCGCCGGACGCCAGATCAAACGCCCCGACATCCAGCTGCGCATTGACCTGTGGCACGCCGTTCAGACCGATGTCTGCAGCGCCGGTGATCCGGTTCTTGCCCAGCCCCGCGACCAGATCACGCAGCGCCAGTTGCCGATCGGGCGTCAGGGTCACCGCTGTGCTGAGATCAATGCTTCGGCCCAGATTTTCAGGCAAATCCGCGCCGGGCAGCCCAAGCGCCTGCAGGAACGCACCGGTGTTGCCGGTGTTCAGGGTCAGCGTTCCTGCGACCGCCCCCGCCGTACTGCCACGTCCGTCAAACGCCAGTTTGCCCGCTTCGGCGTCCACGGCGACCCGCAACGTCTGCGTGTCGCCGGTGATGAAACCTGCAAATCCGTCGATGACCGCATCGATCGTCACCGGGCTGCCCGTGGGCCGCAAAACGGCAGCAATCTCGGCAGGTCCCAGCCGTTCCGGCCAGTCGAGGGTCAGATCAACGCCTTCGTAAGACACCAGATCGCTGTCTTCCGCGTCATAGATCAGCCGCGCATCCGTTACTTTCAGCCGCTCGATGCTAATGGCGCGTGCAGGTCTGTCCGGGGCGGTTTCCGTCTCGATCTGGGCTTCACCACTTGCATCGGTGAATTGCCAGCTCGCGCGGCCATCGGCCCGTTGTTCGAGCCGGATGGTCGGGCTTTCAGCCTCGATATTGGTGATGCGGATTTCGCCCTGCAAAAGCGCCATGGCATCGACACCAATCGCAGCGTTCGCCGCCTGCAGCATCGGGCCTTGCTCCGCCCAATCCGCATTGCCCACTTCCAGACCGTCCGCGCGCACGCCGAGCACCGGCCAGTAGGTCAGCGACACGTCCCCGGTGATGGCAACATCGCGCCCGGTCACGCCGCGCAGCTGCTCTGCCGCGATACGCGCCACCCGGTCGGCGGGCAAAAAGAAAATCGAGACAACGCCAACCACGACAATCACGACGACCAGCCCCAACAGACGGAAGATCCATTTCATGACAACACCTTTACCCTGCTCCGCCAGCCCTTTTCGGGGCCCCTCACTTCCACTATAGCGCAAGTCATGAGTACAAACCCACCCAATCTGCGCCCCGATCTCGCGCCAAAGGCACGGTTGCAGGATCCTGCGCGCCCCGGACAACCCACCATCGGCATGGTCAGTCTCGGCTGTCCCAAGGCGCTTGTCGATAGTGAACGTATTCTGACCCGCCTCCGGGCGGAAGGCTACGGGATATCGCCGGATTATGCCGGAGCAAACGCGGTGATCGTGAACACCTGCGGGTTTCTCGACAGCGCAAAAGCAGAGAGCCTGTCGGCCATCGGCGAGGCGCTGCAGGAAAACGGGCGGGTGATTGTGACCGGTTGTCTGGGGGCCGAGCCCGACTACATCACCGGAGCGCACCCAAGCGTGCTGGCCGTGACCGGGCCGCATCAATACGAACAGGTCTTGGATGCGGTACATGATGCCGTGCCGCCCAGCCCCGATCCCTTTGTCGATCTGCTGCCCGCTTCCGGGGTCAGCCTCACGCCCCGGCATTTCAGCTATCTGAAAATCTCCGAAGGCTGCAATCACAAGTGCAAGTTCTGCATCATCCCCGACATGCGCGGCAGGCTGCAGTCCCGCCCCGCCCATGCGGTGCTGCGCGAGGCGGAAAAGCTGGTCGAAAACGGCGTGAAGGAACTGCTGGTGATCTCGCAGGACACGTCGGCCTATGGTGTCGACATCAAACATGCGACGGATCGTGGCCACCGCGCGCATATCACAGACCTTGCGCGGGACCTGGGCAGCCTGGGCGCCTGGGTGCGGCTGCATTATGTCTATCCCTATCCTCACGTGCGCCAATTGATCCCGCTGATGGCCGACGGTCTGGTGCTGCCCTATCTGGACATCCCGTTCCAGCACGCACACCCGGATGTGCTGCGCCGGATGGCCCGCCCTGCCGCGGCGGCCCGAACGCTCGACGAGATCGCGGCGTGGCGGGACATCTGCCCGGACCTGACCCTGCGCTCGACCTTTATCGTCGGCTATCCCGGCGAGACCGACGCCGAGTTCCAGACCCTGTTGGATTGGATGGACGAGGCGCAGCTGGACCGCGTTGGCTGCTTTCAGTACGAAAATGTCGAGGGCGCGCGGTCAAATGCGCTGCCGGATCATGTGCCGGAGGAGGTGAAGCAGGACCGTTGGGAACGCTTCATGGCCAAGGCACAGACAATTTCCGAGGCGAAACTGGCGGCCAAGGTCGGGCAGCGGCTCGACGTGATCATTGATGAAATCGACGACGAGGCGGCCACCTGCCGGACAAAGGCGGATGCGCCGGAGATCGACGGAAACCTGTTCATCGATGAAGGGTTCGAGGACCTGTCCGTCGGGGACATCGTGACGGTCGAAGTGGACGAAGCAGGTGAATACGATCTTTGGGGACGGCTAACCGGCTGAGCGCTCCGGGTCATGGCGGGCGGGTGTGTTGGTCAAGCTGCGACAGTGCGCTATGCTCTCCGTCACACGCTGATCAAGCCACAGTCTTAGCGCCAGAGAAAGCACACCTATGACCGACACGCCGAAGATCGCCCAGAAATCGCCCTACCCCGTCGAGGTGACCGCCGGGAAAACTTATTTCTGGTGCACATGCGGCCAGTCGTCGAAACAGCCCTTTTGCGACGGCTCGCACAAGGAAACTGCCTTCGCGCCCATGAAGTATGAGGCGGAGGCGGATAAAACCCTGTTTTTCTGCGGTTGCAAAGCAACCAAAACCCCACCGCTTTGCGATGGCACGCACTCGAAAATCTGACGCCGCACGGGCCGAATTGGCCTTGGGCTTGAAAATGTTCCTTTTATGTTCTATTTATTAACAGAACATTGAGCGGGAGCATCCCATGTCTTTTGAACCCCAGATCCCCGGGCTTTTCGCATCCGAGCAGGGTGCGCGGCCCGTCGAAAACGCTCAGGCGGCCACGCAAAAGCAACTGCAGTACGCGCATGCAATCGCGCAGAAAACCGGCGTGGCGCTGCCAAAGGACTTGCATGGCGATCGCGCCGCCCTTTCTGCGTGGATCGATGCCCATAAGCCCAAGGCGCCGGGCCGCAGATTTGCGAATTACCCGTCCTCCAAACAGGTTGCCTTTGCGGAAAGGATTGCGCGGATCAAGCGTCGCGACATCCCGCGGGAGTGCTTTCGCGACAGGGGTATGATGTCGAAGTGGATCGACGGCAACATGCCGCGTTAGTCTGCCGCATTCAGGCGTCTGGAAACATCATGGGGTCGGTCTAATTCCAGCCCATGAGCAAAACGGATATTCTCTATAACGGCGCGTGCCCGGTCTGCAGCCGTGAAATTGCCCACTACCGGCGTCTCAGCGCTGCGCGCGACCTGCCGCATCGCTATGATGATCTGGCGGATGCGGAAAACCTGCGGACATGGGGTGTGACGGCGGATGACGCCGCAAAGCGTTTACACGTGCGCAAAGACGGTAGGATTTACGTCGGTGTCCCGGCGTTCATCGCGCTCTGGGAAGACTTGCCGGGATATCGGTGGCTGGCGCGTTTCGTAAAACTGCCTGGCGTGTTCCACGTGGCACGCTGGACATATAACCGAATTCTCGCGCCGCTGCTCTATCACCGCCATGTAAAGCGTCAAAGAAAAGGCGCCTGACCTCACCGGTTGCAGGGGCTACAATCCAGCCGCCGTTCTGCGGACAATTTCGATCCGCTGACTGTTCGGCGGATGGGTGCCGAGAAAACGGTCGCCCGGGTCCGGAATGCGGCTGAAGAACTGCGCTCCGCGCAAAGGATCAAACCCCGACCGCGCGGTGATCACCGTGCCGAGCGCATCCGCTTCCAGTTCGAAATTCTTGGAAAAAGAACGCGCACCGACCTGCGCACCGGTACGCTGCGCCGATTGCACGGCCTCCGCCCCGCCCCCCAACAGCACGGCAATGCCGCTCGCAATCACGGCGCCGTTAACGGCATTGCGCTGCTGCCGTGGGATATGGCCCGCAATATGGTGCGCAGCTTCATGACCCATGACGAAGGCAAGTTCATCAACATTGCGCGCATCGTCGATCAGCGCCTGGGTAAAGGCAATGATCGGTCGCCCGGACTTGTCCAGTGTCTGAAACGCATTGGGCGGCTGGTTTGCTCTGCTGTCCACGACGATCTTGAAGTCGCAGTTTACACGCGCCGTGCGCGCCCGGCATTCGCGTTCGGCCACCGGTTCGACAATCCGCACCACTTCGGCAAAACTGTTGGCTCTGGCCCGGGGGACCGGCGCGCTTGGACCGCCAACCGGTATCGGCACCGCCCCCGTTGTCACCTCGCACCCGGCAAGCAGCATTGCGGCAAGGACTGTGGCTATCGGCTTCCATCGCATGGGGTGGCTCTCTCCGCGCTTGTTACGTCCTTTTATCTTAGCATCTTCATTTCCGGCGACCAGTCCGTTCACACAGCTTTGTCCCCCTTGCATCATGCGCCGCAACCCGTAGTCTGCCCCCATGTTTACAATCGAACATGAATTCGACGCGACGGTCGTGACCCTTGTGGATGACGGCAAAGCGCCCTTGCAGGAAGACGTGACCGTGCATGCAACGGAAAGTGCCATTCTGCTGAACCAGTACGATCCGCGCACGGACCGTACCGTGTCCATCACGCTATCCCCTGAACAATGGCGCGATTTGACGGCGGCGCTGAACCTGCCGGAAGGCGTCTACCGCGCAGAGTAACCCTGACCAACACGGGCTGCGAATTCTCTCTCTGGCCCGTCTCCCGGAGATCCACCCATGAGCGTCGGCACCAACATTCACACCTATTTCGACGGGCGCTGGCACAAAGGCGATGTGCCGGTGATGCAAGCAGCCGATCACGGTGCATGGCTAGGCACGACCGTCTTTGACGGCGCGCGCTTCTTTGCGGGACGCGCCCCGGATCTGGTGCCGCATTGCGCGCGGGTCAATCGCTCTGCCGAGGCGTTGATGATCAAACCGACGGTCAGCACCGACGATATGGTCGAGATGGTCCGCGAGGGTCTGAAAAACTACGGGGCTGAAGATGCCGTCTATATCCGCCCGATGTATTGGGCGATCCATGGAGATGACACCGCCATTGTCCCGCGCGGGGATGAGACCGGTTTCGCCATCAGCCTGGAACAGATCCCCATGGCCCCGGCAGATGCGGCGGCTACGCTCGGCCTCACCCGGTTTCGCCGTCCGGTGATGGAGGATAATGTCGTCAACGCCAAGGCGGGATGCCTTTACCCCAACAACGCGCGGATGCTGGCCGAAGTCCGCGCGCGCGGCTTCAGCAACGCGCTGGTTGCGGATGCGATGGGCAATGTCGCGGAAACAGCCACAGCCAACATCTTCATGGTGCGGGATGGTGAGGTCTTTACCCCCATCGCCAATGGCACATTTCTTGCCGGGATTACCCGGGCGCGTCACATCGCGAATATGAAGGCCGACGGCATTGTCCTGCATGAAAAGGTGCTGACATTTGATGATTTCCATCACGCGGATGAGGTTTTCATGACCGGGAACATGTCAAAAATCACACCGGTCAAGGCGCTGGAGGACACAACCTATCAGGTTGGTCCCATGGCGCGACGGCTGCGCGAGATGTATTGGGACTGGGCCGCCTCCGAACCGCTATGACGGATCGTCCTGGGCCGACCTGAAAAAGACTTCGCGAATGGCCAGCTTGGAGGCCGCGTGCAGCGCGCCCATATGCACCTCCAGCGGCGACCAGAGCCAGGACACCGCGGGGTCGTGCTTCATCGCCCAATCGGGAAAGAGCCGGTCCGGCACGCCTTCGGACACCAGCGATGTCACTTCCACATGCCGATCATCCGCGCAAATCCGCTCGTATGTGGCCTCGACCTTCAAGCGAGGCCCTTCAAGAAGCTGCAGAAAAACATCCGGTCGACAGATCAGCGCGCCGGTGATGTCGTCCCGCGCGTTCCGGGACCGTGCCGTTGCCAGAATACTGGCCAGCATGTTCAGGTCATACCCAAAAGGACGCGAGGTATAGATCAGCTGATGGACGGACATTTTCCGGACCTTTCCGCTTGTCCCGCCAGAATTGCGTCTCGCGCGCTTTCTGTCCAGAGGCAGCCGGACAGAGATTGCGATTGCGCCGCCCGGAAACTGAGGTCATGATCTGCTCAAAAAGGGGGACATCGAAAGATGCGTAAGTTTCTTGTCGTGCTGGACGACAGTCGCGAATGCCTGAACGCCATGCGATTTGCGGCGATGCGGGCGGCCAATACCGGCGGCGGGGTCGAAATCCTCTCGGTCATTCCGCCGGATGAGTTCAACCACTGGATCGGCGTTGGTGCCGTCATGCGTGAAGAAGCGCGCGAACGGATCGAAGTGCATTACGAGGTTTTCGCCAAATGGATGCGGGACCGGCAGGGCATTGATCCTGAACTGGTAATCCGCGAAGGCCCACCCGTGGATGAGATATTGTCGCAGATTCACGAAGACCCGGAGATCGGCGTATTGGTCTTGGGTGCAGGGACCGACAAGAAGGGCCCAGGCCCGCTGGTCACGCAACTCACAAAAAGTGCGGGATCGCTGCCCATTCCGATCACAATTGTGCCCGGCGACCTGAGCAAGGAAAAGCTTGAGGCGATTACCTGAGCAATTTGCTCATTTTGTCCTGCGGACGTCCAGATTAGAATGATTCCAAACCTTGACTTAACGGGGCACGACCCGCATATCTGAGACATCCTCAGGAGAAAATCCATGTTCATCCAGACAGAATCGACACCGAACCCCGCCACCCTGAAATTCCTGCCCGGTCAGACCGTGCTGGAGATGGGCACGGCTGATTTCCCGACCGCTGAAACGGCGGATAAATCACCTCTGGCCACGCGTGTCTTTGGTGTTGAAGGGGTCGCCGGCGTTTTCTTCGGGACCGACTTTGTCACCGTAACCAAGAGCGACGCAGTCGACTGGGATCACATCAAACCCGCGCTTCTGGGCGCGATCATGGAACATTTCCAATCCGGGCAGCCGGTCATGGCCGGGGATCACACGCCGGCTTCCGGTCATGCGGAGCACAGCGGAGAGGATGGCCCGATCGTCAACCAGATCAAGGAATTGCTGGACAGCCGCGTACGGCCTGCCGTGGCACAGGACGGGGGCGATATCACCTTCCACGGCTTTGACCGCGGCGTTGTCTACCTGCACATGCAGGGTGCCTGCGCCGGATGCCCCTCTTCCACCCTGACACTGAAGATGGGGATCGAGAACCTGCTGCGGCACTACATCCCCGAGGTCACCGAAGTGCGCCCGGTCGCCACGTAAGCAGATCATGGACAAGACCCCGCCGATCACCGGTCGGTGTTACTGCGGCAAGACCCGGTTTTCGGTTTCTGCCCTGCCGTCCGTCGTTTCTTATTGCCATTGTTCGGACTGTCGGCGCGTCTCCGGCGCGCCGGTGGCGGCTTTTGCAGCCTTTGCGGATGGGTCCGTGCGATACACACCCGACCCCGGCGCGCCCGTGTCGCACTTTAACGGCGTAGAACGCTGGTTTTGCGATGCCTGTGGCTCGCCGCTTGGCGCGCGGTATGACTACCTGCCGGGACAGATTTACGTGCCGCTTGGCCTCATCGATCAGGCTGCAGACCTGCCGCCCAGCCTGCATTCCCATGCCGCGTCCGGAATGCCGTGGTTGCACATCCAGGACGAGCTGGCCCGAAATGAGAAAAGCGCGCGTGATACGCTGCGCCCCGGATCAGCCCAGAAATGACCGAACCCGCGCCCGTAACCGTGCTGGCGTTTGATACCGCCGCGCCGCATTGTGCGGCAGCGGTGCTGTCGGATGGACAGCTTGTGGCGCATGCAGAAGAGCCCCTGCAGAAGGGACAGGCAGAACGGCTGATGTCTCTCTGCGACGATCTGCTGACATCTGCGGATTTGTCTTTTGACGCGCTGACGGCAATCGGCGTGGGCATCGGCCCGGGAAACTTCACCGGCATTCGAATTTCCGTTGCAGCGGCGCGCGGGCTGGCCTTTGGGCTGGGCGTCCCCGCCGTTGGCGTGTCCAGTTTCGAAGCGCTGCGATATGGCCACGATGGACCCTGCGCCACCGCCATCACTGCACGCCGCGAACAGCTTTATTATCAGCGCTTTGACGGGACTAACGCAGAAGCGCCGATCCTGATGCCCGAGCAGGCCCTGCCCGAGCATGCAGGTCCACTCTTTGGCGCGACGGGACGTGCGCCCACCTTTCCCATTGCCGAAGCAATCGCGCGCCTGGCAGCGGATCGGTACAAAACGACGACCGAGCGTCCCGCCCCACTCTACCTGCGCCCTGCGGATGCAGCACCTGCGCGCGACGCGCCCCCCGTCATCCTGCCATGACACCGGCAGAGCTCGCCAGCCTGCATTGCGCCGCCTTCCGGTCGGAGCGGAGCTGGGCCGCCGATGAATTCGCAGCCCTGCTCCAGAGCCCATACGTCACCCTGACGGCCCGTCCGCAAGGCTTCGCCCTGATCCGCACCATCGCGGGAGAGGCGGAAATCCTAACCCTCGCCGTGCATCCGGACCATCATCGCCAAGGCATCGCCAGTCTGCTGATCTCAGACTGGATGGCAGAAACAACGGCGCAAAGGGCATTTCTTGAAGTGGCGGCAGACAACCATGCCGCGCAAGACCTTTACCGCAAGCATGGATTCGCACAAACGGGACGGCGACGCGACTACTATAAGCGATCTGATGGCACCATGGTGGATGCTGTGCTGATGACGGCGGCGTTGCCCTGCGGTCAGGGGGCTGAATCCCCCCGCACCCCCTGAAAAACCGGTTGACCCTGCCCGTCAGCTAGGCCCTAATTTGCACAGGAACAGATAAACTCTGCTCGTACCGGGCGGCTTGGGGCTATGATCGGCCCGCCGGACGCTCCAAAATCACAAACTGGGAGACCCCTGAATGACTCTTATGCACAAATTCCTCGGCGCAACGGCTGCACTGGCTTTGTCCGCTGGTGCCGCCCTCGCCGAACCCGCACTGATCTTCGATCTTGGCGGCAAGTTCGACAAATCCTTTAACGAAGCGGCGTTCAACGGGGCCACACGCTGGGCCGAAGAGACCGGCAACTCCTTCCGTGACATCGAACTGCAGTCCGAAGCACAGCGCGAGCAGGCCCTGCGCCGCTTTGCCGAATCCGGCGCCAACCCGATTGTCATGACCGGCTTTGCCTTCGGCGATGCGCTGGGTCAGGTGGCCAGCGACTATCCCGACACAGATTTCGTGATCATCGACATGGTGGTGGATGCGCCCAACGTGCGTTCCGTGGTCTTCAACGAGCATGAAGGCTCCTACCTCGTCGGGATGCTGGCCGCCAAAGCCTCGCAATCCGGCACCGTCGGATTCATCGGTGGCATGGACATCCCGCTGATCCGCAAATTCGCCTGTGGCTACGCGCAGGGTGTCAAGGCGGTGAACCCCGATGCGACTGTGATCGCCAACATGACGGGCACGACGCCTGCCGCCTGGAATGACCCGGTGAAGGGCTCCGAGCTGACCAAGGCACAGATCAGCCAGGGCGCTGACGTGGTCTATGCCGCGGCGGGCGGCACCGGTGTCGGCGTGCTGCAAACGGCGGCGGATGAGGACATCCTCTCCATCGGTGTGGACAGCAACCAGAACCACCTGCACCCGGGCAAAGTGCTGACCTCCATGCTCAAGCGCGTCGACAACGCTGTCTTTGACGCGATGTCTGACGGTCCGGGCATGGAAAAAGGCTTTAACGTCATGGGCCTTGCCAATGGTGGCGTCGGCTATGCCATGGATGAAAACAACGCCGACCTGGTGAGCGCGGACATGCAGGCGGCGGTCGATGCTGCCGCCGACAAGATCGCATCCGGTGATCTGGCCGTGCATGACTACACATCGGACGACAGCTGCCCGGCTCTGAGCTTTTAAAGCATGAGCGGCAGCGATACGTCGGGGCGGCAGGAAACTGCCGCCCCCGCCATCGAACTCCAGGGCATTTCAAAGGCTTTTGGACCGGTTCAGGCCAACAAGGACATTTCCATCCGGGTCATGCCCGGCACGATTCACGGCATCATCGGTGAGAACGGCGCGGGCAAATCGACCCTGATGTCGATCCTTTATGGCTTTTACAAAGCCGATAAGGGCGAGATTTTCATCGCCGGTCAGAAAACCGACATTCCCGACAGCCAGGCGGCGATTGCCGCGGGCATCGGCATGGTCTTCCAGCACTTCAAGCTGGTCGAGAATTTCACAGTGCTCGAGAATATCATTCTCGGAGCTGAAGACGGTGGGCTGCTGACCCCCTCGCTCGCCAAGGCACGCAAGACGCTGCTGGAGCTGGAGCATGAATACGGGCTCAACGTCGACCCCGACGCGGTGATCGAAGAACTGGGGGTCGGCATGCAGCAGCGTGTCGAAATCCTCAAAGCGCTCTACCGGCAGGCCGATATCCTCATCCTCGATGAGCCCACGGGCGTGCTGACCCCGGCGGAGGCCGACCAGTTGTTCCGCATCCTCGACCGGCTGCGCGAAGAGGGCAAAACCATCATCCTGATCACCCACAAGCTGCGCGAGATCATGGAAGCCACGGATACCGTGAGCGTGATGCGGCGGGGCGAGATGACGGCAACGGTCA
This sequence comes from Roseobacter sp. MH60115, assembly GCF_015644665.1. Lineage (GTDB taxonomy): Bacteria > Pseudomonadota > Alphaproteobacteria > Rhodobacterales > Rhodobacteraceae > Roseobacter. The sequence goes on along the minus strand of NZ_JADOBQ010000005.1, from coordinate 443,915 downwards.
AGACCAAAGACACCTCACCGGCGGAGCTGGCCGAGCTGATGGTGGGGCGCAAGGTCCTGCTGCGTGTTGATAAAAAGCCCGCCGTCCCTGGCGATGTTGTTCTCGATATCAAGAACTTGCACGTTGTTGACGACAAGGGCGTCGAGCGGCTCAAGGGGATTGACCTGCAGGTGCGCGCCGGGGAGATCGTCGGGATTGCCGGTGTGGCCGGTAACGGTCAGTCCGAATTGCTCGAAGTGCTTGGCGGCTATGCAGACGCCACCGGCGAGATCCGCGTGAACGGCCAGCCGCTTGATCTGTCCGGCAAGCATTCTGACGGACGCTCGCGCCGTGCCCGCGGCATCGCCCATGTGCCTGAGGATCGGCAGCGCGAAGGCCTGATCATGGATTTCTCCGCCTGGGAGAACACCGCTTTTGGCTATCACCGCGATCCGGACTACCAGTCGGGCGTCTTGCTGAACAACGCAGCTATTCGTGCCGATACCGAGGCCAAGATGGAGCGGTTCGATGTGCGACCGCCCAACCCGGGCCTGGCCGCCAAGAACTTTTCCGGCGGGAACCAGCAAAAGATTGTGCTGGCACGCGAGATCGAGCGCAACCCCGATCTGCTGCTGGTCGGCCAACCCACACGCGGCGTCGACATCGGGGCAATCGAATTCATCCACCAGCAGATCGTCGCCCTGCGCGACAAGGGTAAGGCCGTGCTTCTGGTCTCGGTCGAGCTTGAGGAAATCCTCGCGCTGGCAGATCGTGTCGCGGTGATGTTCGACGGGCACATCATGGGTGAACGGATGTCAGCCGAGACGGATGAAAAAGAACTGGGGCTGCTGATGGCCGGTGTGGGGAACTAAAGCATGGAAGTGATGCCAAAATGGGCCGAGGTCACCCTCGTGCCGCTCATCTCGCTGCTGCTGGCCGCGATCCTGTCGGCGCTGGTGATCCTTGCCATTGGCGAAGACCCGATTGCAGCGGTGAACCTGATGGTCACGGGCGCCTTGGGCAGCACCTATGGCTGGGGCTACACGCTTTACTACGCGACCAACTTCCTCTTTACCGGCCTCGCCGTCTCCGTGGCCTTTCATGCGGGTCTTTTCAACATTGGCGGCGAAGGACAGGCCATGCTCGGCGGGCTGGGCGTCGCCTTGGCCTGCCTGCTGATCCCCTGGCCGCATTGGACGCTGGCCCTGCTGGGCGCTGCAGGTGCTGCGGCGCTTTTCGGCGCCGCATGGGCCGCCATACCGGCGTTCCTGCAGGCCAAACGCGGCAGCCATATCGTGATCACCACGATCATGTTCAACTTCATCGGCGCGGCCGTGCTGAACTACGTGCTCGTGAACCTGATGCGCCCGGCAGGCAGCATGGACCCGGCCACCGCGCGCTTTCCGGAAACCACGCACCTGCCGACCTTGCACGACATCCTTGCGCCCATCGGCATCAACTTTTCCAAGTCCGCGCCCGCAAACGTGACCTTCCTGATCGCGCTGCTCGCCTGTGTCCTTGTGTGGTTCCTGCTCTGGCGCACATGGTTAGGCTATGAAATCCGCAGCTACGGCAAATCGGAACCTGCGGCCAAATACGGCGGTATCTCTCCCACGGCCATCACCATGATCGCCATGCTGATCTCCGGCGGTCTGGCGGGTTTGATGGCGATCAACAACGTGATGGGCGAGGCCGAACGACTGGTCCTGAACGCCGTCGAAGGCGCGGGCTTCATCGGTATCGCCGTGGCCCTCATGGGGCGCAGCCACCCGTTTGGCGTATTGCTGGCGGCAATCCTCTTTGGGTTCCTCTATCAGGGCGGGGCCGAACTCGCCCTCTGGACGTCGATTCCCCGTGAACTGATCGTGGTCATTCAGGCCCTTGTGATCCTCTTCACCGGCGCGCTCGACAATATGGTGCGCATGCCGCTGGAGCGGCTGTTCCTGATGATGCGGCGGAGGAATGCCTGATGGATTTCCTGACCCTCATCCAACTGCTCGACAGCACCGTGCGTCTGGCGACCCCGTTGCTGCTGGCCTGCCTGGCCGGGCTGTTCTCTGAACGGGCGGGCATTTTCGACATCGGCCTCGAAGGCAAGATGCTGGCGGCAGCCTTCTTCTCGGCGGCCATTGCTGCGCTCACCGGCTCGGTCTGGATTGGACTGCTCGCAGGCATCACCGCGTCGATGTTGTTCAGCCTGCTACATGGGCTGGCCTCCATCACCTTCCGCGGCAACCAGCTGATTTCCGGCGTCGCGATCAATTTTCTGGCCGCGGGGCTGACGGTTCTGATCGCGCAGGACTGGTTCAGCCAGGGCGGGCGCACCCCCTCTCTGATGGGCGGCGCAAGGTTCGAACCCATTACCCTGCCCTTCGCCGAAGCCTTCGGGTCCGTGCCCTTTATCGGCCCAATCTATCAGGAGCTGATTTCGGGGCATTCTATCCTCGTCTATCTCGCTTTCGCCATGGTGCCGCTGACATGGTGGATCCTGTTTCGCACGCGTTTTGGCTTACGCCTGCGTGCCGTGGGTGAAAACCCTGCCGCCGTGGATACCGCAGGTGTCTCCGTCGTCGGGCTGCGCTACGCGGCTGTAATGATCTGCGGGGTGCTCTGCGGCATCGCGGGCGCTTACCTTTCGACGGCCCTGCAGGCGGGGTTCGTCAAGGACATGTCGGCTGGTCGCGGTTTCATCGCGCTCGCCGCCCTGATCTTTGCCAAATGGCGCCCGTGGTACGCGCTTTACGCCACGCTGCTCTTTGGTCTTTTCGGCGCGCTGGAGACCCGCCCGGACGTGATCGAAGCGCTATTTGGCATCAAGGTACAGGGAGCTCTCTTGGGTGCGCTGCCCTACGTCATGACCGTGATCATTCTGGCCGGTTTCGTGGGCAAAGCGATCCCACCTCGCGCAGGAGGCGAACCTTACGTCAAAGAGCGCTGATCCCATAAGGCCAGTTCGGCCTTTTATGTCAGTCCTGATTGCTGCAGGGCAGCAAGGGGCATTGATTTTGCACCCCCCTGTGCTCTAACAGGGGACATGCAAATTTACCTTCCCATCGCCGAAGTTTCGGTCAACGCCTTTTTGTTGCTGGGCTTGGGTGGGATCGTCGGCATCCTGTCGGGCATGTTCGGTGTGGGCGGCGGGTTCCTCATGACGCCCCTGCTTTTCATGATCGGCATTCCGCCCGCCGTGGCCGTGGCCACCGAAGCCAATCAGATTGTCGCCTCTTCCTTCTCAGGTGTGTTGGCGCATTTGAAGCGAAAGACGGTGGACCTCAGGATGGGCACGGTATTGCTCATAGGGGGCCTCATCGGTGCCGCGCTGGGGGTTGTGGTCTTTAACTACCTCAAGGCACAGGGCCAGGTCGATCTGCTGGTCAAGCTTTGCTATGTCATCTTCCTTGGCGTGATCGGCGGGCTGATGTTCGTGGAAAGCCTGAACGCGATCCGCAAGACCAAGTCCGGCAAGCCGCCTGCGCGCAAGAAGCACAACTGGATCCATGGGCTGCCCTTCAAGATGCGGTTCCGGGTCTCCGGTCTCTACATCTCCGTGATCCCCCCGCTGCTGGTGGGTGTGGCCGTCGGCATTCTGGCGGCGATCATGGGTGTGGGTGGCGGCTTTATCATGGTGCCCGCCATGATCTACCTGCTCGGCATGCCGACCAAGGTTGTCGTGGGCACATCGCTTTTTCAGATCATTTTCGTGACCGGCTTTACCACGCTGCTGCACGCCACGACGAACTTTACCGTGGATATTGTTCTGGCGGTGCTGCTTCTGGTGGGGGGGGTGATCGGTGCGCAGATCGGGACGCGCATCGGCGTCAAGATGAAGGCCGAACAGCTGCGCATCCTGCTGGCCCTCATGGTGCTTGCAGTCTGCGGCAAGCTGGCCCTCGATTTGCTTTTGATGCCGTCGGAGCTCTACTCCGTCGGTGCGGCCACGGGGCATTGAGCGTGATGCCCCGTTTTCTGACCGGTCTCCTGACGCTTCTGCTGCTCTGCACAGGGCCGCTATGGGCCGAAGAAGTCGTCTTGGGCCTCAGCAAGGACAAGGTGTCGATCACCACGAGCTTTGACGGCTCCGATATCCTGATCTTCGGCGCCGTGAAGCGGGAGCAGGCCATTCCCGAAGGACCACCGATCGAGGTCATCGTGACCGTTGCAGGCCCGTCCACACCTCTGACCGTACGGCGCAAAGCCAAACGCCTGGGCATCTGGGTGAATACGGATGCCGTCGAAGTGGATCGCGCGCCCAGCTTTTACGCGGTGCAGACCAGCGGCCCGTTGCGCGAGGTGCTTAAGGATGTGGAGGATCTGCGCCACAAGATATCCGTGCCACGCGCCATCCGCTCGGTTGGTGCACCCTCGAACATCAGCGATGCCGAAAGCTTCACCGAGGCGCTCATCCGCATCCGCAGCCGATCAGATCTCTACCAACTGCGTGAGGACGCGGTTACCGTCAGCGAACAGACATTGTTTCGCACGGCTGTCCGCCTGCCGGCCGCGCTGACCGAGGGCGACTACGTGACGCGCATTTTCCTGACGCGCGATGGTCAGGTGATCTCCAGCTATGACACGACAATCGACGTGCAGAAGGTTGGTTTGGAACGCTGGCTCTTTGAGTTGTCGCGGGGGCAACCATTGCTTTACGGGATTATGTCCATCGCCATCGCCATTGCCGCAGGCTGGGCTGCATCCGCCGTCTTCAGAATGTTCCGTGCCTGAACCGAAAGGGTGGCCTGAAGCCCACCCTTGGTGTCACCCTCGCCCGATATACGGCATTGTGCTCGCCATGACGGTCATGAATTGCACATTCGCTTCCGGGGGCATCCCGGCCATATGCAGGACAGATCGCGCGACATTCTGAACGTCCATCGTCGCCGTGCCTGGCTGCGTCTTTTTCAATTGTGCAAGCAGGTCGGTTTCCGCATTGCCGATGTCGATTTGCCCGCAAGCAATGCCGAAAGGCCGCCCATCCAGCGACAGCGTCTTGGTCAGCCCCGTTACCGCATGTTTGGTCGTGGTATAGCACACTGAATTCGGGCGCGGCACGTAGGCTGACAGTGAACCATTGTTGATGATCCGGCCGCCCTGCGGTTTCTGGCGGCGCATTTGCGCAAAGGCCAGTTTCGCGGCAATGAACATGCCACCGACGTTCACCTGCATCACCTCGGCCCAGTCCTGCAGATCGACCTCGTCGATTGTCGCCGAAGGGCCAAAGAGGCCCGCATTGTTGAAGAGTACATCGAGATGGCCGAATGCATCGAACGCCGCCTGCATGCCCGGTGCATCCGTGACGTCGGCAGGCAGCGGCACCGCGGTTTCAAACCGGTCAGCAAGCGCCTCAAGCCGGTCTGCGCGCCGCGCAATCAGACCGACGCGCCAGCCGGCCTCCAGAAACATCTCTGCGGTTGCGTGACCAATGCCCGAACTAGCGCCAGTGATGATGATCGATTTCATAGTAATTCCTCCGGTTGCGGTTCGGATAGCGCCAATGGCGCGGTGGGCACGGCACGCAAGTCATCGACCGCCAGCGGCCCCGTCGGCATCGACAACCGGTTGCGGACCACCCAGATCAGCCGCTCCTGAGCACGTGTGATCGCCACATAAGCAAGCCGTTTCCACAGGGGCTGTCCGGCTTCTGAACGGCCCATCCGTGCAGCGGCATAAAGATCAGGCGCAAAGACCTGAACCGTGTCCCACTGGCTGCCCTGGGCCTTGTGAATGGTCACCGCCGCACCATGCAGAAAGGTCGCGCCCATGCGGGCCGCAAAGGGGATAAAGGGCTCTTCCTCGTCCGGCTTTTCGATCTTCACAATTGACGCCGCAGAGACTTGCGGATCTTCCGCCCCCATCACATGCAAGCGGCTGAACCCGGGTTTGCGCCCCTCCCCCAGATAGATCACCTGCGCGCCCTTGATCAGCCCACGCGCTTCCAGATCAAGCCGCTTCTTGCGATGTTTCAACGGCAATTCCAAACCGTCACAGATCAGCGGCTCGCCCTCCAGCAGCGCATCCTCTGGTGCACCGTGCACCTGACGGAAGGCATTGATCAGGCGGATGCGCGTGGCATTCCGCCAGACCAGCACCGGGCTGCGCGCCATCAGATCGACCTCGACCCGCTGGCCCCAGACAACCCGGTCATCACGTGCTGCCGCCTCTTCCACCATACGCTCAAATTGCTCAAACCCCAGATCAGGATCGCCAAGCGCATGGGCAAGATCGAGAATCGGATTGTCCGCTTCCTGCCGGTGAATGCGGCTCAGTGCGAGTACCCGCCTCTCAGGCAGCTTCTCGAACACCATCGCACCTGATTGGTTGACCGGCGCAAGCTGAGCAGGATCGCCAAACAACAAGAGCGTCGGGAAAATCTCCTTGAGATCCTCGAATTGCTTGTCGTCCAGCATCGACGATTCATCGACAAAGCCGATGTCCAACGGCTCTTCGCGCCGTTTCCAGCCGGTGATGAAATCCGACCCGCGCAGACCCGCCGCCGCCAAGGCGCCGGGAATCGACTTGTTGGTGGCGTAGAAGGCTGCCGCCCGGTCGAGGGCCACATCGGTCAGCCCGTCGATCTCAGGACGCTCTCCATTGGCCGCCAGCCACTCCGCGATACGTTCATATTCCGGATCGTAGACCGGCGTGTAAAGGATGCGGTGAATCGTGGTCGCAGGCACACCGCGCAGACGCAGAACACTCGCGGCCTTGTTGGTTGGTGCAAGAATGGCCAGCGTACGCTTGTCGCGGCGTTTGCGGGATTCGTAATCGCCCGAGACGACCTCGACACCGGCGCCTTCCAGCGCCTTGTAGAGCTCCGCCAGTAGCAGCGTTTTGCCCGATCCCGCCTTGCCTGTGATGGCCATGACGGAGGCAACCGAGCTTTTGGGCGGTGTCAGAAGTTGATCATCCAGATCGATGCCAGACCCGCGCAGGACCTCTGTCACGCTGTCATAAGCTGCGGCTTGGTCGTCGGAGAAAGTCAGCGCGGGTGTGGTCATGGCGCGACCCTACAGGGGCCGCGCGACAGGGACCAGATGTCACCTGAGCGGATTTAGCCCGCGCAGGCCAATTGGCGCGCCACTTCGCGTCCGAATGCCCGGTCGAACCACAGGCGGGAGAGTTCCGGCGACACGCCAGCCCGCAGAGCGACCTTCGCCTGTGCTTCGGGTGCAAACTCCCACAAACCGATGCTGATAGCGTCACGCCCTTTGCCTTCGCTGCCCAGAACCTCTGGCGAGGACCCGATCATCCGGTAGATGCGCACCATGCGCGCGTCGAAGACCCCGACAAAATGCTTCACGCCAAATCCACTCATGATTTCCCCGCCACCCAGCATCAGGGCTGCGGCGACACGGCTTGGCGCCTCGCGGTTCAGGCAAAAGCGCGTGCATTCCCAGATGAGCGGGCTGGTGATTGTGCCCCCGCCCATCAGGTGGGTGAAGTGATCGTTGACCATGGTCCGTTCTGTTGTCGGCAGGAACCGCATGGACCCGCCGTGGGTGCCGTCGGGCATTTCCCAGATCACATAGAGAGGGTTCATCGCGTCATACTCGTCCCGCTCGAACCCCTGTTCGTCCACGCTGACTTCCCATCCCAGGCGCGTTTTGAACTGATCCGCACGATCCTGAAACATGGATTGAGCAAGTTTTTTATGGCGGGAAAGCTGATCGGCGTAGATGTAACGAAGCATGTTGTGTCCTTTGGTCAGAGCGCGGGATGAGCAAAGGATTAGCTTGAGGATGTTTAACGCTGGCCAACCACGGCGTGCGTCACGTTAACGGATGAAGCCGTTTCAGGCGGCGATTTTACACGACAATAAGGCCGCGGCTCAGCGCTCTGGCGACCGCATGGGTGGTGTTCGACGCCCCCAGTTTGAAGCGCGCGCTCTCGATGTAGACCCGCAGCGTATGCTCGGAAATCGACAGCGTTTCAGCCACTTGCGCCCGGCTGTACCCGATTGCAAGCAGCGTCATCGCGTCGATTTCGCGTGGCGACAGCGATTGTGATTGCTCCGGCGCCCGGTTCGGTTCGAACTCGAGCGCCTTTTGGTTAAAATAATGCGCGATCAGGATCAGTTCGCGCCGATTATCCTCCGTAAATTTTTCCCACTCCGCGTCATCGCAGGTGTGATTCACCGTAAAGAGGGCGAACTGACCGTTAGGCCCCCGGATGGGAATGGAATAGCCTTGGGTGCCGATGCCGTACTCCACCGCTTCTGCCTGAAAGGCGCGCACGGCCTTGCCGGACCAATCGAGTTTCTTCCAATCCACCGGGTGAAAGCGTTTGTAACATCCGGCGATGACCGGATCGATCCGGATATAGTTCTGCTCTTGATACCTTGTGGCCCATTCCAGCGGGTAGGTGCCGTAACCATATTGTTCCCCGGCACTGTCCACCCAGTGGTAGACCATATTTTCGACTTCGAAATACTCCCTGAGTTTGAGGATGGCGTCCTGTATGGATTCAAGCGTGTCCGCCTGCTCCAGCTCCGCCAAGACTTCCTCCACCGTCGTGTTCGCTACCATGTGCCGTGCCCTGCGTCCTCTCGTGAAGGGCGGCGATCTCGGCAAGAGCAACAATCGCGGTATCATCCAACTGCTCGGCTAACACCGGCAAGTCGTTTGCTGTCGCAAATGTTTTCAAGTCCGTGAGAACGTCCAAAATCCAATCACTTCGCATAGCAGACTCGCCTCTTAAAGGTTAATGAAAGATTAACACAACTATAACATGTGTGAACAAGCGTTGAAAATTCGCAGTTATTAACTCCCCAGAAATAGCGAGGTCGGATTTTGTAAGTAATTGATACTAAAGAGCGTCACAACCATAACGAGAAACGCCCGCGCAACCTATACGTGATTCGCGGGCGTTCGTCATGTTTAAACAACTCGATGTTAGATTAACGGCGTGCCTCCAACGCATCTTCGAGGGTCCGCAGCCCGGTCGTCGGCGCCTGCACCAAAACGGACATGTTGCCGGGTTTGTGCTCGTTGCGCATCATCTTCATATGCGCCTGCGGCAGGTCCGCCCAAGTGAAGACCTCTGACATGCAGGGATCAAGCCGCCGCTCCAACATCAGCTTGTTCGCCGCCGAGGCTTGCGCCAGATGCGCAAAGTGGCTGCCCTGCAGACGCTTCTGGTGCATCCACATGTAACGCACGTCAAAGGTCAGGTTGAAGCCGGTGGTGCCCGCGCAGATCACGACCATGCCGCCTTTCTTCACCACGAAGGTGGAGACGGGGAAGGTCGCCTCGCCTGGGTGTTCGAACACCATATCGACGTTCACGCCCTTGCCGGTGATGTCCCAGATCGCCTTGCCGAACTTGCGCGCTTCCTTGAACCACTCACCGTATTCCGGCGTGTTCACCGTTGGCAGCTGCCCCCAGCAGTTGAAATCCTTCCGGTTCAGAACGCCCTTGGCGCCCAAATCCATGACAAACTGGCGCTTGCTCTCATCAGAGATCACGCCGATGGCATTGGCGCCCGCGGTGTTGATCAGCTGGATCGCGTACGATCCAAGGCCACCGGATGCGCCCCAAACCAGCACGTTTTGGCCGGGCTTGAGGTCGTGCGGTTCGTGCCCGAAGAGCATCCGGTAGGCAGTGGCAAGTGTCAGTGTGTAACACGCCGCCTCTTCCCAGGTCAGGTGTTTGGGGCGCGGCATCAGTTGCTGGCTCTGGACCCGCGTAAATTGCGAGAAGGACCCATCGGGGGTTTCGTAGCCCCAGATCCGCTGGCTCGGCGAATACATCGGGTCGCCGCCGTTGCAGTGCTCGTCGTCGCCGTCGTCCTGGTTGCAATGGATCACAACCTCGTCGCCCACCTTCCAGCGCGTGACCTTGTCGCCCACAGCCCAGACGATGCCGGAGGCGTCCGACCCGGCGATGTGATAGGGCTGTTTGTGCCCGTCAAAAGGGCTGATCGGCACGCCAAGTGCGGCCCAGACGCCGTTGTAGTTGACCCCGGCGGCCATCACGAGCACCAGCACGTCCTGGCTGTCGAGCTTCGGGACCTCCACGACCTCCTGTAGCATTGCGCTGTCGGGTTCACCGTGCCGTTCCCGGCGGATCGCCCATGCATACATCTGTTTGGGCACATAGCCCATGGGGGGCATTTCACCCATTTCATAGAGGTCTTTTTCCGGCGCCTCGTAGCGCGCGATGGTGGTATCCAGTGCCATGCAAGCCTCCTGCTTAGCGACATACTCAAATCAATGATGCCGCAATGCAGAATCGCGGCTTGTGGGGATTGAATATGCAGTGCCGCGCAACATTGCAACATCTACAGCTTACTTTTTGTAATTTTATGACCCTGCAGGCGCAGAAATTTATGCTGCAGATGCGGCATCCTCAAAGCAGTGCGCGATCGAGTTCGCATAGTAACTGACAACGGCCTGCTGATCGGGCAACGGGTGCCATCCGTCCGCCGTTCTTTCCATCACGCCATGTTTGCGCAACTGACCCAAGGCCGCGGTTATGGTAGCGGGCAGGTCTTCGGAGATACTCGGCGGTGTGGAAACCGACAGCAGCTCGAGCGCGGCTTTGACCTCGTCGATCAGCACGGCCTCGGGCAGCGGTTCACTGCGGGCCTGCAGGACATGACAGACCAGAGGCACCGCAAGCACGGGCATGGCCGCCTCGATACGGCGCATCAGATCATCCGCAAGCTCTTCGACGGGGCGGTCCGCGCCGAAGGCGCTCAACGACAGCGGCTGCCCAAAGGCAACCGCCGCCGTGCCGAAGCGCGTGACGCGCCCTCGCAGCCCCTGCCAGAACTTGCTGAGGATGAACCGGACCACAACGGAGATCCGCGCTCCAAAGCGGCGGTCACCGCGCTTTCCCGCCGCGATCAGGACCCGATCCTCGAGGACGCGATCATAGTTGATGGCCACAGGCACAAAGACCACATCCCGCCCCTCTGGATCATGTCCTTCGACCACGTAGGACAAAAGCCCCAGCCGCGGCGGCATCAGACGCCCGTTCAGGCTGAGCCCGCCTTCGGGAAAGATACCCTGCGCGACCCCGCCCGAAATTGCCATCTGCACGTAACGCGCCAGCACCTTGCGATAGAGCCCGCCACGCGATTTGCGCCGGATGAAGTACGCTCCCATCATCCGGATCAGACGGCTCAGCGGCCAGACGCGCGCCCATTCCCCCACCGCGTAGGATAAGGCAGAGGTCCGTGCAGCAAGATAGGTCACCAGGACGTAATCCATGTTCGAGCGGTGGTTCATGATGAAGACCACCGTCGCATCCTTTGGGATGGAGCGGATCACCTCGTCATTGTGCGGCCCGGTCCAAACCGAATAGATCGAATTGACCAGCAGGCGCGCCATGCGCGTACCAAGGCCAAAATAGGTGAAGGCGCTGAAGCTCGGGACGATCTCTCGCGCATAGGCACGGGCGCGTTCGAAGGCCACGTTTTCGGGGACTTTGTTTGTCTGCGCATGATTGACGATTTCGCGTGTGACCTCGGGATCGTAAATCAACCGCTGGATCATGTCGTAGCGCCGCGCCAGCTTGAAGGGTTCAATGGGCCGGGTCAGACGTTCGTTCAGGCGCGTGACCGCGCGCTCCAACCTTCGCCTGAAAAACCAGCGGACAGAGGGAAACAGAAAGTGCGACGCAAAGGTCACGGCTGCAAAGAGCACGATCAGCACGAACAGCCACAACGGTATTTCAACGACTTGCGTCATGGGGCGACCCTTGCAGGACAGGGCGGCAAGAACAATATCAAATGCATGGCATACGAGATATCATCTGGCTTCGACACCGATGAGAGGCCCATCTTCGCAGCCCTCTACTGGCAAGCCTTCGGCTATAAACTGGGGCGTGTACTGGGGCCGGACCCGCGCGCGCGGGAATTCCTGTGTGCCGTGATCGATCCGGCGTTTGCGCTGGTCGCACGCGGACCTGATGGACGCATCCTTGGTATTGCGGGGTTCAAGACGGCGGAAGGGGCGCTGGTTGGCGGTGATTTCAAGGATTTGCAAGCCGTCTACGGCACCTGGGGTGCCGTTTGGCGCGGCCTGACCCTCTCCGTTGTAGAACGGGACGTGGCACCGGACGTCCTGCTGATGGACGGCATATGCGTGCATGAAAGCGCGCGCGGGTTGGGTGTTGGGACCGCCCTGCTCGGAGCGGTCAAATCACAGGCGCAGGCCATGGGAAAGCCCGCCGTGCGCCTTGACGTTATTGACAGCAATCCCCGTGCCAAGGCGCTTTATCTGCGGGAAGGCTTTGTACCGCATGGGATTGAGCGCACGGGACCCTTTCGCCACGTTTTCAGGTTCAAATCGGCAACGCAGATGCTCTGGCAGAACCCGGCAAAATAACCGGCCATGCCGCAACGCAGCGAATTGACATTGGCATAATATTCCAAGTATCAGTCTTGTGACGTAATAAAATTGCTTTGCCTGATTCACGAGGTTGCCATGTCCGACGCCAAGAAAGACCGCCCCTGGTTGATCCGTACCTATGCGGGTCACTCAACTGCCCAGGCGTCCAATGCGCTTTATCGGTCGAACCTCGCCAAGGGCCAGACCGGCCTGTCGGTGGCCTTCGATCTGCCCACCCAGACGGGTTATGACAGCGATCACGTGCTCGCGCGGGGCGAAGTGGGTAAAGTGGGTGTTCCGGTCAGCCATCTGGGCGACATGCGCACGCTGTTTGACCAGATCCCGCTGGAGCAGATGAACACCTCGATGACGATCAACGCGACGGCTCCCTGGCTGCTGGCGCTCTATATTGCGGTGGCTGAGGAACAGGGCGCCGATGTCTCGAAGCTGCAGGGCACGGTCCAGAACGACCTGATCAAGGAATATCTGAGCCGCGGCACCTATATCTGCCCGCCCGCGCCCAGCCTCAAGATGATCGCGGATGTGGCGGAGTATTGCTATACCAACGTGCCCAAATGGAACCCGATGAACGTCTGTTCCTACCATCTGCAGGAGGCGGGCGCGACGCCGGAGCAGGAACTGGCCTTTGCGCTGGCCACCGCCACTGCGGTGCTGGATGCGCTGAAACCGCGTGTGGCGGCGGAGGACTTCCCGGCCGTGGTCGGTCGCATTTCGTTTTTCGTGAATGCAGGCATCCGCTTTGTCACCGAGATGTGCAAGATGCGTGCCTTTGTGGATCTCTGGGACGAGATTTGCCGCGAACGCTATGGCGTCGAGGACCCGAAGTTCCGCCGCTTCCGCTATGGCGTGCAGGTGAACTCGCTGGGCCTGACCGAACAGCAGCCTGAGAACAACGTCTACCGTATTCTCATCGAAATGCTGGCGGTGACGCTCAGCAAAAAGGCCCGCGCCCGCGCCGTGCAATTGCCCGCGTGGAACGAGGCGCTTGGCCTGCCCCGCCCTTGGGACCAGCAGTGGTCCATGCGGATGCAACAGATCATGGCCTATGAGACGGACCTGCTGGAATTCGACGATCTTTTCGATGGCAACCCGGCGGTGGATGCCAAGGTTGAAGCGTTGAAAGACGGCGCGCGGCACGAGCTGGCGAACCTTGACGGCATGGGCGGCGCCATCGAGGCCATCGACTATATGAAAGCGCGGCTGGTCGACAGCAACGCGGAACGGCTGGGCCGGATCGAGGCGGGTGAAACCATCGTCGTCGGCGTAAACAAGTGGCAGCAAGGCGAGCCCTCGCCGCTGATGACAGGTGATGGCGGCATCATGGTGGTCGACCCGGCGGTCGAGGCGGAACAGATCGCACGGTTGGACGCCTGGCGTGCTGACCGGGACGAGCGGGCGGTAGACGAGGCGCTGGCCGATCTGCGCGCGGCTGCTGCCGACGGGCGCAATGTGATGGCCCCCTCCATCGCGGCGGCGAAGGCGGGTGTGACAACCGGCGAATGGGCCGCCCAGATGCGGGCCGTGCATGGCGAATACCGGGGCCCGACGGGCGTGTCAGGCGCGCGGTCGAACAAGACCGAGGGTCTGGATGATCTGCGCGAGGCGGTGGATGTCGTGAGCGACAAACTGGGTCGGCGTCTCAAGTTTCTTGTCGGCAAACCAGGGCTCGACGGCCACTCGAACGGGGCCGAACAGATCGCCGTGCGTGCGCGGGACTGCGGCATGGATATCGCCTATGAGGGCATCCGTCTGACACCTGCAGAAATCGTTGCGGCGGCGCAGGAGGACAATGCCCATGTGGTCGGCCTGTCGATCCTGTCCGGCAGCCACATCCCATTGGTGGAGGATCTGATGGACCAGATGCGCGCGGCAGGCCTTGGCCATGTGCCCGTCATCGTTGGCGGCATCATCCCGGATGATGACGCGGAACGTCTGCGGTCCATGGGGGTCGCCCGGGTCTACACGCCCAAGGATTTCGAGCTCAATACCATCATGATGGACATCGTGACACTCGCCGATCCGCAGGCAGTCGCCGCGGAATAGTGTCCTGCAAGACACACTTGAAGAGACGCACTTGTATCTGGCCAATACGTAGTTGTATCAATCGCCGACCATTCAAGGGAGAGGCGGTATGGCAAACCTGTCAAAAATGACGCGCAAACAGTTGGAAAAACTGATCAAAGACGCACATAAAGCATTGAAAATAATAGAAAACAAAGAACGGCGCGAAGCGAAAAAAGCGGCGGCAGCGGCGGCAGCAAAGTTCGGTTTCAAACTCGACGAACTCACCACTGGTACCGCTCCAGGGCCAAAGCGGACACCGAAAACGGCTCCAAAAAAGCCGCGTGAGCCAAAGTATGCCAATCCCACCGACCCCAAGCAGACATGGAGCGGCATGGGGCGTCAACCCGGTTGGTACCGGGACGCGCTGGCAGCGGGCGTTGACCCCAAAACCATGGAAATCTGACCATATGACGATCCACATTGGCGCCGCCCCCGGCGATATTGCCGAAACCGTCTTGATGCCCGGCGATCCTTACCGCGCACGATGGGCGGCGGAGACATTTCTGGACGGCGCCAAGCTGGTCAACGAAGTCCGTGGGATGCTGGGATTCACCGGCACCTACAAAGGCAATCGGGTCACGATCCAAGGGTCCGGCATGGGTATGCCGTCCCTGTCGATCTATGCCAACGAGCTGATCTCACAATATAATGCACAGACCCTGATCCGCATCGGCTCCTGCGGTGGGATGCAGCCTCATGTGTCGGTGCGTGACGTGATCATCGCCATGTCGGCGACCACGATCACCTCGCCCTCCTCCGGGATTTTCAAGGAGGTGAATTTTGCGCCGACGGCCAGCTACGACCTGCTGGCCGCTGCGGTCGCAGCCGCGAAGGCACGGGGCACGACAACCCATGTCGGTGGGATCTATTCTTCGGATGTCTTCTACGCGGAGCGCCCCGATCTGGACGAGCAGATGGTGCGCCACGGTATTCTGGGGGTCGAAATGGAAGCGGCAGAGCTCTACACGCTCGCGGCACGCCATGGCCGCCGGGCCTTGGCGATCCTCACGGTCAGCGACCACCTGCAGACGGGCGAGGCGCTGCCCGCAGAGGATCGCGAGCAGACCTTTGGCGACATGGTCGAGATCGCGCTTGAGGCTGCGTTCAGCTGATCACGCCCCATGACTGCGGTCATAGCTATTGACGGCAGGCGACTGCCATCCGGTCAAGCGGCCCTCTGCCGGGCTGAACACCTCGACCAGTAGCGGGTGGCAGGGGGCCGTATCGCTGGAATGCTCGGACGAACAGTCGCCGCCCGGACAAGCGGAGAGGTTTCCGAGCAGATCGATCTCAGCAAAGAACTCCAGGAAATCACCGGGGCGCACCGGGCTTGCCTTCATGAAGTACTGCCCGGTGTCACGGGTGAACCCAGTGCACATGAAGACGTTCAGCACGTCATGTACCAAGGGCTCCGCCTCGGCGCGTGGCACGCCCAGATGTGCTGCGAGCGACCGCGTGAGGTTGGAGTGACAGCAGTGATGGTACTGCCCGCCGTCCGACAAAAGCGCATGGGTGTAGGGATCACAACGCGTGCCGATCACGTCATGCACCGAGCCACCGAAGGTGTCGATCCCGTACCATCCCAGCGTATCGTGGGTGATCGTTGCCATGGGGCGCAGATGCGGAAAGGATGACCACATCCGTTCCCCTCGCGTGATGTGGGTGCCATGCAGCGCGCGGGTCTTGCCAGAATAGAACCGTTCACTGAGATCTGACGCATTGTGCAGGTTTAAATCGCCTACCTGCGGCCCCTCGACACTGGTGATGCGAAAGAAATGTCCGGCGGGCACGGCGAAACAACGGGCCTCGCGGGCTGGCACGAGCACCTCATCAAGTTTGGTCAGCTCCCTGCGCGCCTGATCGTAGAGCGCCATATCAGGGGCGGGCAGCGTCTCCACCGGATAGCAGATTGCGGGTTTGACGGCGCGGCGCGTCTCGGCATCGGCAGGTGTGGTCACGGCGTGTCGATCCTTTGCTGAAGGAGGCCTGTTCTCAGACAGGCGGCAGGTGGGATTTGCAGGTGTCGGGCGGACCCTTGGACGCGGTGAAGGCCTCGGCCCCGCAGGCCGCACATTTGTATTTTCGCAGGCTGCCCCGATCCCCGTTGCGGTCTTCGCGCCAGCGGCAGCGGCGGGTGCCCCGGTTGCGCCGCGCAAAGATGGCAACGACGACAAAGGCGATGATCAGACCGACAACGATATGCATATCAGTCATTTAGGGGCTGCGGGCCGTGCTGTCCATCGGCCCGAAGATATCCTTTTGAGTAGAAGGCGCGCGAATGAGTATCTGTTCTGTCCGAAAGCTCAATCGCGCCGTTCCTTCCGCTTGGTTAGATGTGACGTCAGACACAAATTGAGGAGTATTCCCATGAAGACGTTCACATTTCTAACCCTGCCTGTTGCCGCCTACTTGTCGATGGCAGGCCTGTCCCAGGCGGCAACCATCTCCATAGAAACCGACAAGATTGGTGCCGCCAGCACCTCGGGCATCAGCGGATACACGACCAGCGGTGCTGACATGGACGGTATGCAGATCACCGGGATTTTTGAAAAAGGTGCTAAGCGCAAGGCCACTTTTCTGGCAAACGGCGCAAAATCGGGCGTGGCCGACGGGGGCTGGTTCTCCCTCTCGCTCGACGGCACGTCAAGCTTTTCCAGCCCTTTTGTAGTCGCCGTCTCGCAGGGCAGGCTGCAGTCTCTGCAAATTGACGGTGTTCCGGGTGATACCATCTTCGATATCATCGGCGCGTCGGTCGGCACATCCGGCAGTGCCTACGGGCGCGGCTTCACAACAAACGACAAGACGCCCGGAGAGGTTTCCGTGCTCTTCTCCCGCCCGATCAGCCTGACGGACACGGCGCATGCGGGTGACCTCTACGGCGCAATGACCGTGGATTTCAGCGGCCTGGGCGGTCTGGCTGCAGGGCGGTCGTTTTCGTTCATCCAGGACACGGACAACACCGCGATCTCGGGAGACTTCACCCCCGCAGTCGCGCCGGTTCCCTTGCCAGCCGGGTTCTTCCTGTGTCTGACAGCGCTCTCGGCGGTCGGAATGCTGCGACGCAAGGCAAACCGTACATCACCCCAGGCATGACCCCGACCAGCACCCCCGGATCAGAGCAGGTGCTGAAGGGCTCCACGTCAACCACCACGAATGCCGGGCTCACACCCGGCGTTCGACCATCATCTTCTTGATATTGGCAATCGCCTCAGCTGGGTTGAGCCCCTTGGGGCAGGTCTTGGCGCAGTTCATGATGGTGTGGCAGCGGTAGAGTTTGAACGGATCTTCGAGATCATCCAGCCGCTCGCCCGTGGCCTCGTCGCGGCTGTCGATGATCCAGCGGTAGGCGTGCAGGAGCGCTGCTGGCCCGAGGTAGCGGTCACCGTTCCACCAGTAGCTCGGGCAGGAGGTGGAGCAGGAGGCGCACATGACGCATTCATACAAGCCATCGAGTTTCTTGCGATCTTCGATGGACTGTTTCCACTCCTTGGCCGGACGGTTCGTCTTGGTCTCCAGCCAGGGCATGATGCTGGCGTGCTGGGCGTAGAAATGCGTGAGGTCCGGGATCAGGTCCTTGACCACCGGCATATGCGGCAGCGGGTAGATGCGCACGTCGCCCTTCACTTCATCCATGCCATAGATACAGGCCAGCGTGTTGATCCCGTCGATGTTCATCGCACAGGAGCCGCAAATGCCTTCCCGGCAGGAGCGGCGGAAGGTCAGTGTCGGGTCGATCTCGTTCTTGATCTTGATCAGCGCGTCCAGGATCATCGGGCCGCAGCTGTCCAGATCAACGAAATAGGTGTCGACCCGGGGGTTTTCACCGTCATCCGGGTTCCAGCGGTAGATCTGGAATTTCCGGAGGTTGTTCGCGCCCTCGGGCTTGGGCCATGTCTTGCCCTTAGTCATGCGGGAGTTCTTGGGCAGGGTCAGTTGAACCATGTCTGCGGTCTCCTGTTCGGTCTAGAGCGTGCCGAGCGCCGTCGGAGCGGCAGCACGCAGGCAATTCTGGGTTTCGGGGCGGGCAAGTACCGTGCGAATGGTGTCCGCCGTGCCCTGATCGACCCCGGTGATGGCATCCGCAGCCAGCGCCTGCACTTCAGCGGCATCGGCATTGTCCACCACACAGTTTGTAAATGGCGTAAACAGCGCTTTGGGCACCTGCGGGAAATAGACGGCGAGGGCCTCGGGCAGCACGGTTTTGGCCGTATCCCGGCCCGCGCGGTCGGTCGCTTGCTGGATTTCAACACAAGCCGAAAGCGCGAGAGCGGCGCATAAGATCAAAGGCAGGCGCATCAGAAGGTCCGCTTCTTGGGCGCGATTTTCTTGGGGTCGATCCCGCCGTCATTGTGGCTGGTGAGCGGTTGCTCGTGCACGCCGCGATAGCCCAAAGACGCCTTGTTGCCCTTGAACCAGATCAGCGAGTGCTTGCGCCAGTTCTGATCATCGCGTTCGGGGTGATCCTCATGGGCATGCGCCCCGCGGCTCTCCTTGCGCGCCTCAGCCCCGGTGATG
Source organism: Roseobacter sp. MH60115 (assembly GCF_015644665.1). Taxonomy (GTDB): domain Bacteria; phylum Pseudomonadota; class Alphaproteobacteria; order Rhodobacterales; family Rhodobacteraceae; genus Roseobacter. Next base: position 425,005 of record NZ_JADOBQ010000005.1, on the reverse strand, counting down.
GTGGCGACGGCGTTGGGAATGAGGTTCGCCAGTTCCAGCGTCTCCATCAGGTCGGAGTTCCACACCAGGCTACGGTCGGTCACGCCGACGTCGGACCATTTGTCCGCCACGTCTTCCATCGCGGTCTTCCCTTCGGCCAGCGTCTCATTGGCGCGGAAAACGGCGGCGTCTTTCTGCATGCATTGCTGCATTTCAAGCCGCAGCTCGGCGGTCGGCGTGTGGCCCTTCGCGTAGCGGGTGTTGTCGAAACGGTCGAGCGCGGCCTGCACCGAGGCGGCATTGGGCGTGGGCACGGCGCTGTCGGGGTCGACCACCTTGCCCGCGCGGATGGCGGCGGCGCGGCCAAAGACCACGAGGTCAATCAGCGAGTTGGAGCCCAGGCGGTTCGCCCCGTGCACGGAGGCACAACCTGCCTCACCCACGGCCATCAGGCCGGGCGAGACGCGGTCGGGGTCATCTTTCGTCGGTGCCAACACCTCGCCCCAGTAGTTCGTGGGAATACCGCCCATATTATAGTGCACCGTGGGCAGCACCGGGATCGGCTCCTTGTTGAGGTTCACGCCTGCGAAGATGCGGGCGCTCTCCGAGATACCCGGCAGGCGCAGTTTCAGCGTCTCGGGCGGCAGGTGATTGAGGTTCAGGTGAATGTGGTCGCCGTTCTTGCCGACGCCCCGGCCCTCGCGGATCTCCATGGTCATGCAGCGGGAGACGTAATCACGCGGCGCGAGGTCTTTGTACTGCGGCGCATAGCGCTCCATGAAGCGTTCGCCTTCGGAGTTGGTGAGGTAGCCGCCCTCGCCGCGCGCGCCTTCGGTGATCAGGCAGCCCGCGCCATAGATGCCGGTGGGGTGGAACTGCACGAACTCCATGTCTTGCAGCGGCAACCCGGCCCGCGCCGTCATGCCGCCGCCATCGCCGGTGCAAGTGTGTGCCGAGGTGGCGGAGAAATACGCCCGGCCATACCCCCCCGTGGCCAGAACAACCATCTTGGAGGCAAAGAGGTGCAGCGTGCCGTCATCCAGTTTCCAGCAGAGCACGCCCTGGCAGACGCCGTCCTCGGACATGATCAGGTCGATGGCGAAGTATTCGATGTAAAATTCCGCGTTGTTCTTCAGCGACTGGCCATAAAGCGTGTGCAGGATCGCATGGCCGGTCCGGTCGGCGGCGGCGCAGGTGCGCTGCACCGCAGGGCCTTCGCCGAATTCCGTCGTGTGCCCGCCAAAGGGACGCTGATAGATTTTGCCCTCTTCGGTGCGCGAGAATGGCACGCCGTAGTGTTCCAACTCATAAACCGCCTTGGGCGCCTCGCGGGCGAGGTATTCCATCGCGTCAGTGTCGCCCAGCCAGTCAGACCCCTTGACCGTGTCGTACATGTGCCACTGCCAGGTGTCGGGGCCCATGTTGGCCAGTGACGCTGCGATACCACCCTGGGCGGCCACCGTATGAGACCGTGTTGGAAAGACCTTGGTCACGCAGGCCGTGCGCAGCCCCTGTTCGGCCATGCCGAGCGTCGCCCGCAACCCGGCGCCGCCGGCTCCGACCACCACGACGTCGTATTCATGTGTTTCGTATTCGTATTCAGCCATGGATCAGTCTCCTGGGTCTCGTGCGGGCCCCGCCTGCACGGTCATTGGGGTCAGAGTGCGAGCCGCACGATTGCGTAAAGGCCCACGGCCATGGCCGCGTAGCTGACACAGGTCATCACAACGATGGCAACTTTCTGCGCCAACCCATGCACATAGTCCTCGATCAGCGCCTGCACACCTCCGGCGAAATGTTTGAAGGTCACGATGATGGTCAGCCCGGCAACAACTGCGGGGAACGGGCGGTTAAAGTAGGCGGTGACCTCTTCATACGAAGCGCCCAGCATCGGGCCAAAGGTAAAGACAAAAAGAGGGATCAGGATCAGCAGGGCACCGGAACTGACGGTCATCGACCAGTGATGCTCTGTCCCGGTTTTCGCGGACCCGAGACCCACGGCGCGCTTGCGGTCTGTGAGATAGCTCATGGCGGCCCCCTTATATGATCACGATGGTCAGCAGGGTCAGCAGCACCGAGCCGCCGATCACCACGTAACCAAGTTTGTAGGCGGTATCGAGATCGAGGCCGATGCCCTGATCCCAGATCAGATGCCGCAGCCCCGCCAGCGTGTGATACCACAGCCCCCAAAGAGACAGGGTCATCACCAGATCACCGAACCAGCTGGTCAGCACGCCATCCGCATAGGCGAAATACTCGGGTGAGGTCGCGGCTGCCAGAAACCACCAGACAATCAACAAGGAAGAGATCAGAAGCGCATTGCCGGTGATGCGCGTCAGAATGGAGGTCATGGAGGTCAGCTGCGGACGATAAATCGTCAGATGCGGCGACAAGGGGCGGTTGCCCCGATTGACATCAGCCATGTGAGATTCCTTTTGTTCCCTGCATTTCTTTTTACTGCTTATTGCGGGCTTGTCACGTGTCTGCGCCGCCTCAAGGCGCGGTTAATTGGCGCGTTTTGTACAAAAATCATTAACTTGCCGTTATTTGTGATCACACGAGAACAGCGCGTGATCACATTATGGCAGGTAGCTGAGCTGTCGCGTGGTCTCGCGCTGTAATTTGCGTCTGATCTGCGCAGGATAATCCTCAAACCCATCAGCGGTGATCACGAATGCGCCGTCGCCCAGGATCAGGTTTTCATAAAACCAGCCGGTCAGGTCGCCCTCATCGGTCTCGATCGCCAGCGCGTTCACCGTCACGCCCATGGCCGAGAGCGCCGGATGTCGGGTCAGGGGCAATACGCCTTCATTGGAAATGCCATCACCGGAAACATCCACGACCTTGCGGGTACACTCCGGCACTTCGATCAGGGCGGCCTCAGCCGCCACAAGCGCTTCGCCGATGGCCGTAGAGTAGTTGCGCCACACCCGGCGGTTGGTGGCGATGATCTCCGCCAGCGCCGTCACGTCGACATCGGTCCGGATCTGCGTCCAGGGCACAGTCTGCCGCTGGCGGGAAGAGCCGGTCCACTGGATCAACGTGACCTGCGCCTCCTGCTCGATCAGTGCATCGACAACGGTGCCGTCGCGCAACGCCGCGGCCAGCCCCTGCATCTGGATGTCATATTCGCGGCTGTCGACGGATCCCGATACATCAACGGCGAGCACCAGCGCCAGCTGGCAGGCAAGCGCGCCCTGCCCGCCGAGGACCATCATCACCAGAGAGGAGATCAGCCGTTTCATTGGGCCAGACTACGCAAACTGGCCGCCAATCCCAGATCATTTTTCTAAGGGGCCTCAGAATTCCGCCAGTGACCGCAGATAACCATCCAATTCACTGCAAATGATGATCTCGCGCGTTCCCGGATCGTAAAAACCGTTGGCCTCGCCACAGACCTCAGCCCGGAGGGTCAGAGTCTCTGGTAGATCGAAGTCTTCGTTCAGCGCGCGGACCTCATCAACCATCAACTGGCCAATCAGCGTGTCATCCGCGCTCTGGAGTACCATCGATACGCCAGGCTCCTCCGCCGTGATCCCGTCCAGCACCGGACCCCAGCTGTCATAGGCAAGCTCGAACTCCTCAACGCAGGTTTCGGCCCGCTCCTCCGGCAAATCCAGTTCGATTGCCAGCGCCTCGCGGGCCTCTGGATTGGCACCGTAAAACAGGCAAACCATGGTGTAGTAGCGCTGCAGATCGGGGCCGTGCACATCCCAGGGGGCAGGCTCGTTCCCTTCCGCCTCTCCGAGGAAACCAAAAGCCGCATCATAGATAATGCCCGCAGCGGCCTCTTCTTCGTAGAGGTCATGGATCAGCAGGACGCTAAGCACGTCCGCTGCGTCCTCTTCCTGACCGAAAACCGGCAGGTTCAGGATGTCGATCAGGGCGTGGCCAAGTTCGTGGTAGAGAATGGCCAGCACGTTCGCCGCCACGAAATCATCCTCGCGCGATTGCGCAGCAGCCGACGTGGCCGCCACGACCGCCAGCACCCCTGCCAAAATTGTCCGCCTCACCATCGCCTGTCCCTCCCTTTGCGGTTTCTACGTCGGAATCAGCGCCCAGTAGTCCAGATCGAGCAGAACATCAGACAGATACTTCCCATCCTCGCCTTTCAGCGTGAAGGGATCGCCGCCCTTTGTCGCCACCAGCCGCAGGCGCAGCGCGCCGACACCCGGCGCAGATGTCTCGGCCTTGTCGAGCACTTCGGACCACGCGCGAATGGTGTCGCCGGCAAGACAGGGATTGGCATGCGCCCCCCCGTTCAGCCCCACCACCATCTGCGCATTGGCCAGCCCGTTGAAGCTGAGCGTGCGCGCCATAGAAATCACGTGACCGCCGTAGATCAAGCGGGATCCGTCGGGCCGGGCGGAGGTATCGAAATGCACCTTGGCGGTGTTCTGCCAAAGCCGCGTGGCCATCATGTGTTCCGCCTCTTCGACGGTCACACCGTCCACGTGGTCGATCTGCTCGCCGATGGCGTAGTCACCCCAGCGATGTGGCTCACCCGCCAGCGTGCAATCGTAGTTGGTGAAATCGAGGCCCTTCGGGATCACCAGATCCTCTGCCGCCACGGCCTTGGGCAGATCGGGTACTACCGTCTCCGGCGCGGGCGCATCCGTGTGGCGTTTGCGCACCATGACCCAGCGCACATACTCCAGCACCGTCTCGTCGTGCTGGTTGAGGCCGGTGGTGCGCACCCAGACCACCCCGGTCTTACCGTTGGAGTTCTGCTTGACCCCGATCACCTCGGAGACCGAGCGCAGCGTGTCCCCGGGCCAGACCGGCGTGATCCAGCGGCCTTGGGCATAGCCGAGGTTCGCCACCGCGTTCAGCGACACATCCGGCACGGTCTTGCCGAAGACAACGTGGAAGGCGATCATGTCGTCGAGCGGGCTGAACGGCAGCCCGCAGCTTTGCGCAAACTGATCTGAGGAATAGAGCGCGTGACGTGCGGGGTAGAGCATGTGGTAGAGCGCGCGCTCACCCATCTTGACCGTGCGCGGCACCGCGTGATGGATCATCTGGCCGACGGCATAGTCTTCAAAAAACCGGCCCGCGTTGGTCTTCACCCCCATCACTGCGCCCCCAGCTTGGTGTCGGGCGTGTAGGTCCCGTCCACCTCTTTCAGCACCGCCTGTCCGCAGCGCATGACACCTGCGGCGTGGTCCCAGGTTTGCGTCGGGCTGCCGTGCAGCTCCCACCCCTTGTTCAACGCCTCCGTTACCTTGTGGCAGAAGGCCGATGTGTCCTCCTCAGAGAGGAAGCGGTAGAGTTTCATGAGCTATCTCCGAAAATCAGACGGGAAAGGGCCAGACGCCAAGCCAGATGTGAATGCCGGCGACGAGTGCAAAGAGGACAAGCGAAATGACGGCCAGGCGCACATAGGTCGCGGTGCCCGCGGGTTCGGGTGCCGTCCAATCAGGCTCGGCGCGGTTGATCAGGATCACTTGGCCCACGGCCCAAGCCAGCAGGCCGCCAAAGAGCAGGATGGATGCGAGATCACCGTTGACCAGCAGATGCGCCGCGCTCCAGATCTTGAACCCGGTGAGTTGCGGGTGCCGGATTCTATAGGCGGGCCAGGCTTTCGCCCCTTTTGCGGCGCTAGAGCCGTAGACCCAGAACGCCAACAACATCAGCGTGTTATTGACATGCACCATGAAAGCGGGCGGCTGCCAGACGGGGATGAAATCCGCCGCGCGGTAGCCGATGATCATCAGAATGAGCCCGGCAACAACACCCAGCGCGACAAGACCCTTGCCCGGCGCGCCAAGGGCCACGCGCTGATCCGGGGCCAGTCGTTTGAAGTAGTGAACAAGGGTCCAGAGGACCAATCCGGCGATGAGAAGTGTCATTGGCTTACCCCGCGTTGAGAGCTGCTATCGCGTCCATCTTTGCCAGTGTTTCGCGTGCAGTTGCAACATGCAGATTTTCGACGATGCGCCCGTCAACCACGGCGACCGCCTGGCCGTTCGTAAGGGCTTCATCATAGGCGGCAATCTGGCGACGGGCGAGGTCCACTTCCTCCTCGGATGGGGCAAACGCCGCATTGGTGACATCCAACTGGGCCGGGTGGATCAGTGTCTTGCCATCAAACCCCATATCGCGACCCTGCGTGCATTCCGCAGCAAGCCCCTCCGCATCGCGAAAAGCGTTGTAGACCCCATCGATGATGGCCAGGCCGTGCGCCTTTGCCGCAAGCAAACACAGGCCCAGCCCGGTCATGAGCGGCATGCGGTCGACACGAAAACGCGTGCCCATGTCCTTGGCGAGATCGTTTGTCCCCATCACCATGCCCTGCGACAGCGGATGGGCGGCAATCTCTGCGGCGCGCAGCATGCCCGTGGGCGTTTCCATCATTGCCCACAGCGGCAGATCGCCCGTGATCTCTGCCAATGCATCAAGCTCCGCAGGCCCGTTTACCTTGGGCAGCAACACCGCATCTGCCCCCATCGACAGAACCGCACGCGCATCCTCCGCCCCCCATTCGGTTCCCAGGTCGTTGATGCGCACAATCTTCATGCGCGCACCGTAACCGCCGTCGGAAAGCGCCTGCGCCAGCGTGCTGCGCGCGGTTGATTTTTCGTCCGGTGCCACAGCGTCTTCGAGATCGAATATAATGGCATCCGCAGGCAAGCTCCGGGCTTTTTCAAGTGCCCGAGGTTTTGAACCCGGAATGTAGAGAACAGAACGCAAAGGGCGTTGAGAGACAGTCATTGGCAAAGGTCCACGCTCATCAGCAGGTCACAAAATTGCGCGGAATGGGGCATTTTTTGAAAGAAACTGCAAGCAGATTTGTGCCGCAATGCAGCAAATTTCAAATTCAATCTATATCCGTACGGCGGATTAACCATTATTTCAGCCCTAAAGCGGATGGTGTTTGCGTCGGATATCTCGGCAAACCCTGCTTCGGCCTGGCCGCTGGATGCACCTGATCTCGTGATATCAACGGCATTTATCTTGAACCGGGGCCGCCCGGTCATCACCGGTAAAGCCGGTTGGGCCAGATGACAGCGGGTGCCGCCTTTGACATGAAGGCAGACACATTATGACACGCATATCCAAGATGCTGCATTTGGGCGCGCTCAGCGCGGCAGCCGCACTTTATATTGCTTCTACCACCGATGCCGCAGCGCAAAATGCGCGCAATTGTGCGCCACGCGACGCTGTTGTCGACCGGCTGGCCGAGGGTTACGGCGAATCCCGTCAGTCCATGGGGCTCGGTGCCAATAACGCGGTGATCGAGGTATTTGCCTCGGATGAAACCGGCACCTGGACAATTACGGTCACGACGCCCAACGGCCTGACATGCCTCGTTGCGTCCGGACAGTCTTACGAAACACTTGCAGAGGCTCTGCCCGCCAAAGGCAACGACGCCTGAACCACAAAGGTGGGCCAGCGGCCCACCTGGCACGCAGTGCAGATCCTTGACCGTCTGCCGGACGGGCCGACACCCGCCAACCTGTCAGGTCAGACCGTCCCAGATCAGTTTGATCCCGGTCAGACTCAGCAGCGCATAGGTCAATCCGAAGAACAGTCGCTCCGGCACCAGCCGATGGGCGCGCACGCCCAGCCAGGCCCCAAGCAGGGCAAAGGGTGCCAGCACGAGGTTTGCCATCCCCGTCTCCAGCGTGAACATCCCTAGGAAAGCGTAAGGGATGAATTTCGCGATATTGATCACCCAGAAAACAAGCACGGTCGTCGCCTGATACTGGGTTTTCGTCAGCTTCATGGAGAGCAGATACACGGCAGCTGGCGGGCCGCCCGCATGGCTGACAAAGCTGGTGAAGCCGGCCACCAGCCCGGCAACGCCCCCTGCCCAAAGCGGAAGTCTGCGCGCCGAGCGTGCCATCAGTTTCGGGGCGAGGCCCACCTGCCACAGGACAAAGGCGATAGAAATCGCGCCGATCAGAACCCGTAGCACATCGGGCTCCGCGATCCTGTAGAGCGCCGCGCCCAAAGCCACACCCGGCATCCCCCCGAGGATCAGCAGCAGCGCCGCCTGACCGTCCCACTTGCGCCAGTACGGGCGCAGGGATGCAACGTCGATCAGCATCAGAAGCGGCAGCATGACGCCCAGCGCCAGCCCGGGCTCGACCACGAGTGCCAGAATACTCGCGGCGGCAAACGCAGCACCGGACCCGAACCCACCTTTGGAAATACCGGCAAAGATGACAGCCGGCCCAGCTACCGCAAAAAACATCCAATCCAGTGTGAGCAATCTGCTGCCTCTCCTCTGGTGCCCTGCACAATTGATCAGCACCCCGCCATCCATGCGTGCAAAGGAGCACGCGATTCGGCATGCACAGATCACGACAGCGCCCGCCCGAACACAACCATGCAAGCGAACTTGCGCAATCGGGCGTTAATGGGTAGCAGAGGGCGCAACCTCAACCGAATGCGGAGCATATTCCATGGCAAGACCCAAAATCGCGCTGATCGGCGCCGGTCAAATCGGCGGCACACTTGCCCATCTGGCAGCGCTGAAAGAACTGGGCGACGTCGTCCTTTTTGACATTGCCGAAGGCATCCCCGAGGGCAAGGCGCTCGACATCGCGGAAAGCGGACCCTCCGCCAAGTTCGACGCCACCATGTCGGGCACACAATCCTACGAAGACATTGCAGGCGCAGACGTCTGCATCGTGACCGCCGGTGTGGCGCGCAAGCCGGGCATGAGCCGCGACGATCTCCTGGGCATCAACCTCAAAGTCATGAAATCCGTTGGCGAAGGCATCCGCGATCACGCACCGAATGCTTTTGTCATCTGCATCACCAACCCGCTCGACGCGATGGTCTGGGCGCTGCGCGAGTTCTCCGGCCTGCCACATGAGAAGGTCTGTGGCATGGCGGGTGTGCTGGACTCTGCGCGCTTCCGCCACTTCCTCGCCTCCGAATTCGACGTCTCGATGAAGGACGTCACCGCCTTCGTCCTGGGCGGGCACGGCGATACGATGGTGCCGCTGGTGCGTTATTCGACCGTGGCCGGTATTCCGCTGCCCGATCTGGTGAAAATGGGGTGGACCACGCAGGAAAAACTCGACGCCATCGTGCAGCGCACCCGTGACGGCGGGGCCGAGATCGTCGGCCTGTTGAAAACCGGTTCCGCCTTCTACGCGCCAGCAACCTCGGCGATTGAAATGGCCGAAAGCTATCTGAAGGATCAGAAACGTGTTCTGCCTTGTGCTGCCTACGTCAGCGGCGCTTACGGCCTGAAAGGATTTTACGTCGGGGTTCCAACCGTGATCGGTGCGGGCGGGATCGAACGGGTTGTCGAAATCTCGATGAACAAGGACGAGCAGGCCATGTTCGACAATTCCGTGAAGGCGGTAAAAGGCCTGGTGGAAGCCTGCAAGGGTATCGACAACACGCTTTCCTGAACTTTTCAGGACTAAATGCACGTCAGGGAACCCGCTCCGGCGGGTTCTTTTTTGCCGGTCGTAGATCGCGGACGACCTTGACTTTGCCGGGCTGACTTGCTCCTTGACGGCATGTCAAGCCGAGGAAATTCAACAAAAGAGCGTATCGTCAACGCAGCACTTGCCCTGCTTGAAGGCGATCAGCGTGACGCGACGCGCCTTTCAGATGTCGCCAAGAAGGCGGGGGTAAGCCGTCAGGCGATTTATCTGCACTTCGGCTCCCGCGCCGAAGTCCTGATCGCCGCGACCAAAGCGCTCGATGCCCAGCTCGATATGGACAGTCAATTGCAGGCCAGTCGCACCGCGCCATCCGGACGCGTCAGGCTGGAGGCGTTTGTCCTGGCCTGGTGCAGTTACGTGCCGAAAATCTACCGTGTCGCAAAGCCACTCATGGACATGGCGGCCACGGATACCGAAGCCGCATCCGCCTGGTCACAACGCATGTCCGACATGCGTGAGGGGTGCGCGGCGGCGATCCAGGCGCTTCACGCTGACGGTGATCTGCCCGCCGATACGGACCCGGAGATGGCCACAGATCTCATGTGGTCCATGCTCTCGGTGACCACATGGGAAGATCTCGTCCAGCGCCGCGGCTGGGCGCAAACCGCCTATGAGCGCGAGATGGTCGCGGCCTGCCAACGACTCTTCATTGCCTAACCTGAGCCTTTGGGCTGCGAATCCCTTGCATTATATGAAAATTGTCCTGCAGATGCATTTTGTGATCACAGCAGAAAATCCTGTGATCACAAAATGTCGATTTCTCACTGTCAAGCCATAGTACAGGCCAAAACAGGTTCCCTCGTGGAAACTTCGCGGCTTATATCGGCGAAACGATCCGATCCAACAAAACGGGACCCTATCCATGAATATCCACGAATATCAGGCGAAAGCATTGTTGCGCAGCTATGGCGCGCCGGTCTCGGACGGTCGGGTGGTGCTGCGCGCCGAAGAAGCCAAGACGGCGGCAGGTGCGATGGACGGTCCGATGTGGGTGGTCAAGGCGCAGATCCACGCCGGCGGACGTGGCAAGGGGAAGTTCAAGGAACCGGACGCCGGAGACAAGGGCGGCGTGCGTTTGACCAAATCGGTGGAAGAAGCCGCAGAGGAGGCAAAAAAGATGCTGGGCCGCACTCTGGTCACGCATCAGACCGGACCTGCGGGCAAGCAGGTCAACCGCATCTACATCGAGGATGGCTCGGGCATCGAGACGGAAATGTATCTGGCCCTTCTGGTGGATCGCCAGACCAGCCGCGTCAGCTTTGTCTGTTCCACCGAAGGCGGCATGGACATTGAGGAGGTGGCTGCGGCGACCCCTGAGAAAATCCTCAGCTTTTCGGTCGACCCAGCCTCGGGCTACCAGGCGTTCCACGGACGTCGCATCGCCTTTGCTTTGGGTCTCGAGGGCAAACAGGTCAAGCAATGCGTCGGGCTGATGGGTCTGCTCTACAAGGCCTTCATGGAAAAAGACATGGAGATGCTGGAGATCAACCCGCTTATTGTGACCGACAGCGGCGACTTGAAAGTGCTCGATGCCAAGGTCAGCTTTGACGGAAATGCCATCTACCGGCACCCGGATGTCGCCGAATTGCGCGACACCACCGAGGAGGACAGCAAGGAGCTGGAGGCCTCGAAATACGATCTGAACTACATCGCACTCGATGGCGAAATCGGCTGCATGGTGAACGGCGCGGGCCTTGCCATGGCGACGATGGACATCATCAAGCTCTATGGGGCCGAGCCTGCCAACTTCCTCGACGTCGGCGGCGGCGCCACCAAGGAAAAGGTGACCGAAGCCTTCAAGATCATCACCTCCGACCCGAACGTCAAAGGCATCCTGGTGAACATCTTCGGCGGTATCATGCGCTGCGATGTGATCGCCGAGGGCGTCGTCGCGGCGGTCAAGGAGGTAGGCCTGCAGGTGCCGCTGGTTGTCCGTCTGGAAGGCACCAATGTGCAGCAGGGCAAGGACATCATCAACAACTCGGACGTGGACGTGATCGCGGCGGATGACCTGAAAGACGGCGCGCAGAAGATCGTGAAAGCTGTGAAAGGCTAGCAGCATGACCGCCGGCCATAGCCAGCTTGCCGCGCGGCCAGGCGCGGCGGCCGCCTACGTTGTCCTCTGTTTAGTGGTCATGGGCGCGTTGTTTGTGTCCATGCTCGTTCTGGATAGCACGCCCCAGCGCGCGCTCCTTCAGGAGAGCGGTGTGCTGGAGACCAGTTCCGCGCTGCTTTATCTGGTGGCCATCGTGCCGTTGTTGCCCGTCTTCCGCATGGTGTGGCCCTTTGTCTGCATGCTTGTTTTATTCTGCATGCGGGAATTCGACCTCGACAAGCTGCTGTTCACCGAAGGTCTGTTCAAGAGCAGGCAGTTCGTCGGCGACACGGTCCCTTGGTTCGAGCGGCTGATCTCCTTTGGCCTTCTGTTGCTGATCGCCGTCTGCGTGTGGCTGGTGATTGTGCGGGGCATACGCGGCCTGCCGCGCCGTGTGAAGCAGCGTGATGGCGTCGCGCTCTGCGTCGGGCTTGGTGTTTTTCTGGCGGCAACCTCCAAGATCGCGGACGGGTTTGACCGGAAACTCAAGGCTTTCGGCATCGAGATCACCGAAAGCATTGATCTTGCCGCACTGACCTATGAGGAAGTTGCCGAGTTCGGCATGGCGCTGAGCTTTCTCGTCGCTGCCTTTGCCTTCTACCGGCGATACAATGCAGCCCACGTACCAGCGGACCTTGAGGAGGTTGCAGGATGACCAGGCTCCTGAGTCTCTGCTGCGCCGCACCCCTTTGCCTTCTGGCCGCCTGCTCAACGCAAGGCGTGTCTTCCGACACCGCCGAGTTGCGCAACATGTGGCGGTTCAATCTGGTGCCGAAAAGCGCGCCCGCAGTGATGATCAACGCCTTTGACCGGTTCTGCACGGTCGGCCCGCGGGATGACGCAACCCTGCGCGCGGCAGGCTATGTGCCGCTGCCGGAACGCACGCCGGGCGCCCGCGCCTATGTGATCGACGACCGGCGCCCCGCTATCGCCGTTTCTGACAAAATGTGCGTCGTACAGGCGGAATCGCGCACCGGCCAGACCGCGCGGTTTCAGAACTATGTGACCGCCACATATCCCGGGGCGCGTGCAATTGATCCCGCGCCCTTGGGCAAGAACATCGAACAAGCGTGGTCGCTGCCCACCACGCCCCCCTCGCTTATTGCCACGGAGCGCACGGTCAGCCTTGGGTGGTATCGTTATGCGCTTATCCATTTCACGCCGGGTGCAACGTGATCCGGGCCTTCGTCATATCCGCCATGCTGGCGGTGCCAGCCCATGCCAGCGCAGGTGCGAGCGAGGCCATCGCCACGTTTAACGCGGTCTGTTTCAAGGCAGGGCAGACCGTCGCGCAGGCACGCGCACGCATGGAAGCGCGCGATGGCGCGCCCCTTCCCTACACGCTGACCTTCTGGGACAAATCTCTGGAACCGGCGCCCGAAACACCTGCCCGGATCGAACGACGCTGCGAAGTCAGTTTTGACGGCGATCACACCGAAGTGGCGATAGCAGCGCTGCGGGCACAGATGGCCACCCCGCCGGTTTTCGGAACCTTCATCGACCTGCCCGACACACACGCCCCTTTGACCGGCACCGCGTTGATCGAAGGGCGCGCGTTGCTGCGGGGACGGGTGGCGGTGGTGCATGTGGGCACGCGCGACAGCCAGACCTTCATGACCGTCGACCGACTGCCCGCAGATTGGGAGGACGGCTGATGACACAGCGCCTCTATATCGAGATGATCAACCTCGCCCGTGCCGATGAGCGACGTGCCCGGATGCGCGCAGAACTGGCAAAAGCCGGGGTGGACGCACAGTTTTTCCCCGCCTTTGACAGCGCCAGTGAAGATCCTGCGCAGATGCAGCGCCAGTGCAAAGCGGAGGGCCCCTGGGGACCGTTCCACAGCACCAATATGGCCATCACCATCAGCCATGCGCAGGTGTGGGAGCGGTTTCTGAAGACAGACGCAGAGTTCTGCCTGGTTATGGAAGACGATGTTTTTGTCTCCACTGACCTGGGGAACTGGCTTGAGGATCTGAGTTGGTGGCCCGCCGATGCGGATGTGGTGAAGCTCGAACGCTGGCGCGCCCGCAGGCTGCGCGTACTGCTTTCATCGCATCATACACATCACAGGGGTCGCCGGATCGCGCGGCTCCTGTCCCGCCATGTCGGCGCGGCGGGGTATATTCTGACGCGCAGCGCTGCAGAGCGTTTTCTGGCACAACGCCCCTTCAATCTGACCATCGACAATCTGCTCTTCAACTTCAATGCCTCGCCTGCTGCCCGACGCATGAAGATGTATCAGGTTGAACCCGCACTGCTGGAGCAGGGAAACGAACAGCAGGGGGCTGCCCTTCAAGCTGCGCAGCGCGTCCGCCCGACAGGTCTTGCGTTGCTCCGCCAGAAGCTCAAGCGCGGATACTACGAGATCGCCTATCCTCTGCCGACCCTGCTGCGTTTGCTCATGGGGCGCGCCAGCCTGCATAAAATCACCTTCATGCCCGATACGGCAGAGGAGGTGGACCGACTATGAGCGACATCCGGACCACCTTGCCCGCTGCCACGCCTTTCATCCCAACCAAAAGCGGTGATGCCCTAAACGATGGTGGTATCCATGCCGCCAGCCTCAATTTGTAAGTCAAAGGAAGAACAATGGCCGTACTCATCGACGAAAACACAAAAGTCATCTGCCAGGGCCTCACCGGCTCGCAGGGCACGTTCCACACTGAGCAGGCCATTGCATATGGTACCAAGATGGTTGGCGGTGTGACCCCCGGCAAAGGCGGTCAGACACATCTGGACCTGCCGGTTTTCAATTCCGTGCATGAGGCCAAGGCCAAGACCGAGGCGAATGCCTCCGTGATCTACGTGCCGCCGCCCTTCGCCGCGGATTCGATCCTTGAGGCCATCGATGCGGAGATGGAGCTGATCGTCTGCATCACCGAAGGTATCCCGGTGCTCGACATGATGAAGGTGCAGCGCGCGCTGGAAGGCTCCGCCTCGCGGCTCGTGGGGCCGAACTGCCCCGGTGTGATCACGCCCGACGCCTGCAAGATCGGCATCATGCCCGGCCACATCCACAAGCGCGGCTCCTGCGGGGTGGTCTCACGCTCCGGCACGCTGACCTATGAGGCGGTCAAGCAGACCACCGATCTGGGCTATGGCCAGTCGACAGCGGTGGGCATCGGCGGCGACCCGATCAAGGGGACCGAGCACATTGACGTGTTGGAAATGTTTCTGGCGGATGACGAGACGCAGAGCATTATCATGATCGGCGAAATCGGCGGCAGCGCCGAGGAAGACGCAGCACAATTCCTGGCTGACGAGAAGAAGAAGGGCCGTTGGAAGCCCACAGCGGGTTTCATCGCGGGCCGCACCGCCCCTCCGGGCCGCCGCATGGGCCACGCCGGTGCCATCGTCGCTGGCGGTAAGGGCGGTGCCGAGGACAAAATCGAAGCCATGCGCGCCGCCGGGATTGTGGTCGCCGACAGCCCTGCCACGCTGGGCGAAGCCGTGAAAGAGGCGATTGAAAAGGGGTGAGGACCGGACCGAGCATAAGCGAGGCAAACGCTCCAGTGGCGCGTTTGAGGTCCGAACGGGCGGAGCCCCGGCCAGCACTCAAGCGTTGGACTAACGCACTGGGGGCAGCGCCCGAACCGAGTGGCGGGACGCAAAGTATCCGCCCCGCGGGTGCGGTTCGGCCGCTGCCCGGCGCAAGCCGCCGGGCGGGAGGTCTATAGCTATGACACTTATAGAGACCCTCAAAACCTGCTTGAGCAACTATGTCACCTTTTCTGGCCGCGCTCCAAGGTCGGAGTTCTGGCGGTTTTTGCTCTTGGTATGGATGGCTGTGCTCATCACAAGGCAAGTACGAATTGGCTATGGGACGCTTACTTCCCCGCAACTGCTACCATCTTCGCAAGCACCCATCGAGATGCTCTTGGCAGTTGCACTTCTGCCAGCAGTCGCCGCCGCCGCCAGCCGAAGACTGCATGACACCGGGCGATCAGCGCGCGAGGCGCTCTATCTCGTACTCGCCACGCTTGTCTTTTTGTCGATCGGGATTGGACTTGAAACGCGCGGCGCAGGACAAGTTCACGTGATACTCTTTACCCTTTTCGCCCTCACAGGTCTGATCCTTTTCGCAGCTTGGCTACGGATGATCTACCTGCTGTCATGCCCCTCCCAACCCGGCCCCAACCAATACGGTCCCAACCCAACAGAGGTAACCCCATGACCGAACACACCCCCAATGACCAGTTCCATGCCTCCTCCTTCATGCAGGGGCACAACGCCGAGTACCTCGAACAGATGTACGCGCGCTATGCATCCGACCCCAACGCGGTCGATGATGCCTGGCGGGCCTTCTTCAAGGCGATGGGGGATGACGAGGTTGCGGTGAAACGCGAGGCCGAAGGGCCCAGCTGGGCGCGCACCGACTGGCCGCCGCAACCGGGCGATGAGATGACGCAGGCGCTGACTGGCGAGTGGGCACCGGAGGCCGAACTCAAGGGCGCAGACAAGAAAATCCGCGCCAAGGCCGCCGAAGCGGGCGTGCAAGTCACCGACGACCAGATCAAACGCGCCGTGCTCGACAGCATCCGCGCGCTGATGATCATCCGCGCCTACCGCATCCGGGGCCATCTGGTGGCCGACCTTGACCCGCTGGGCATGCGCGAGAACACACCGCACCCCGAATTGGACCCGAAATCCTACGGCTTCACCGAGGCCGACATGGACCGTCCGATCTTCATCGACAACGTGCTGGGGCTGGAAACCGCCTCGATGCGCGAGATCATCTCGATTGTGAAACGCACCTACTGCGGCACCTTCGCGCTGCAGTACATGCATATCTCCAACCCTGAAGAGGCGGGCTGGCTGAAGGAGCGCATCGAGGGCTTTGGCAAGGAGGTCTCTTTCACGCGTGAAGGGCGCAAGGCGATCCTCGCCAAGCTGGTCGAGGCCGAAGGCTTCGAGAAATTCCTGCACGTGAAATACATGGGTACCAAACGCTTTGGCCTTGATGGCGGCGAAAGCCTGGTGCCTGCAATGGAGCAGATCATCAAACGCGGTGGCGCTCTGGGCGTGCGCGATATCGTGATCGGCATGCCGCACCGCGGGCGGCTGAGCGTCTTGGCCAATGTGATGGCCAAACCCTACAAGGCGATCTTCAATGAATTCCAGGGCGGCAGCTTCAAACCGGAAGACGTAGATGGCTCCGGCGATGTGAAATACCACCTCGGCGCCTCCAGCGACCGCGAGTTCGACGGCAACGAGGTTCACCTGAGCCTGACGGCGAACCCCAGCCACCTTGAGGCGGTGAACCCGGTCGTGCTCGGCAAGGCGCGCGCCAAACAGGACCAGAACAACGACCCCGATCGCACCTCCTGCATGCCCATTCTGCTGCACGGCGATGCCGCATTTGCCGGTCAGGGCGTGGTGGCCGAGTGCTTTGCGCTCAGCGGACTGCGCGGGCACAAGACGGGCGGCACCATGCATCTGGTCGTAAACAACCAGATCGGCTTTACCACCGCCCCCCACTTCAGCCGCTCCAGCCCCTACCCCACGGATAACGCCCTGGTGGTCGAGGCGCCGATCTTCCACGTGAACGGCGATGATCCGGAAGCTGTGGTTCATGCTGCGAAGGTCGCCACCGAATTCCGCCAGAAATTCCGCAAGGACGTGGTGATCGACATCATCTGCTACCGCCGCTTTGGACACAACGAGGGCGACGAGCCGATGTTCACCAACCCGGTGATGTACAAGAAGATCAAGGGCCACAAGACAACGCTCAGCCTTTATACCGAGCGTCTGGTCAAGGACGGGCTGCTCCCCGAGGGGGAGATCGAAGATATGAAGGCGGCGTTCCAAGCCTATCTGAGCGAGGAGTTCGAGGCGGGCAAGGAGTACCGTCCGAACAAGGCGGATTGGCTCGATGGAAAGTGGTCACATCTCGACAAGCAGAAGAACAAATACCAGCGGGGCAAGACCGCCATTGCCAAAGGCACGTTGATGGAAGTGGGCAAGGCGCTGAGTACGGCACCCGATGATTTCCCCATGCACAAGACCGTTGGACGCCTGCTGGACGCCAAGAAACAAATGTTTGACAGTGGCGAAGGGATCGACTGGGCCACCGCCGAGGCGCTGGCGTTCGGCTCGCTGCTCACCGAAGGCTATCCGGTGCGGCTGGCCGGTCAGGACAGCACCCGCGGCACCTTCTCGCAGCGGCACTCGGGGCTGGTGAACCAGAACACCGAAGAGCGCTATTATCCGCTCAACAACATCAAGCCCGGGCAGGCGCATTACGAGGTCATCGACTCGATGCTCAGCGAATATGCCGTGCTGGGGTTTGAGTACGGTTATTCGATGGCTGAGCCCAATGCGCTGACCCTCTGGGAGGCGCAGTTCGGCGATTTCGCCAACGGGGCGCAGATCATGTTCGACCAGTTCATCTCAAGCGGGGAAAGCAAGTGGCTGCGCATGTCGGGGCTCGTCTGCCTGCTGCCGCACGGCTTTGAAGGTCAGGGGCCGGAACACTCCTCCGCGCGACTGGAACGCTTTCTGCAAATGTGTGGACAAGACAACTGGATCGTTGCGAATTGCACCACGCCTGCAAACTACTTTCACATCCTGAGGCGACAGATTCACCGGTCCTTCCGGAAACCGCTGATCCTTATGACGCCAAAGTCGCTGCTGCGTCATAAACTGGCCGTGAGCAAGGCGGAGGAATTCACCACCGGCTCCAGTTTCCACCGGCTGATGTGGGATGATGCGCAGGAAGGCAATTCCGACACCAAGCTTGTCTCGGACAACAAGATCAAGCGCGTGGTGATGTGTTCAGGCAAGGTCTACTACGACCTGCTCGAAGAGCGCGACGCCCGCGGGATCGATGACATCTACCTGCTACGGCTGGAGCAGTTTTACCCCTTCCCGGCACAATCCGCCGTCAAGGAGCTGGAACGGTTCAAGCAGGCCGAAGTCGTCTGGTGCCAGGAGGAACCCAAGAACCAGGGCGCCTGGACCTTTATTGAGCCCAACATCGAATGGGTGCTGGGCCGGATCAAGGCCAAGCATCCGCGCCCGATCTATGCAGGCCGCGCCACGTCTGCCAGCCCTGCCACGGGTCTGGCCAGCCAGCACAAAGCCCAACAAGCAGCGCTCGTGGACGATGCGCTGACACTCAAGAAATAAGCGTCGAAGGGAATACTCAAATGACCACCGAAGTTCGCGTCCCCACGCTGGGCGAATCCGTCACCGAGGCCACCGTGGCCACATGGTTCAAGAAGCCCGGCGACACCGTCGCCGTGGATGAAATGCTCTGTGAGCTGGAAACCGACAAGGTCACCGTCGAGGTACCCAGTCCGGTGGCGGGCACGCTGGATGAGATCGTCGCAAACGAAGGCGATACTGTGGGGGTCGATGCCCTGCTGGCCAATATCTCCGAGGGCGACGCGGGTTCTGACGCCGCGCCCAAGGGTAAGGAAGCCGCCAAGGAGGCGGAGGCACCCTCCTCCGCAGCCCGCACGGCATCTGACGGCGGTGGCGCCCCCATCGACGTGATGGTGCCCACGCTGGGGGAAAGCGTGACCGAGGCGACCGTGAGCACCTGGTTCAAATCCGTGGGCGATAGCGTGGCGGCGGATGAGATGCTCTGCGAGCTGGAAACCGACAAGGTGAGCGTGGAAGTGCCAGCACCTGCCGCGGGGACACTCACCGAGATCCTGGCGCCTGAGGGCACCACCGTGGAAGCCAGCGCAAAGCTTGCGATCATGACGCCGGGTGAGGGGGCGGCACCGGCGGCGACCGAACCTGCCGCACCGGAGGGCGATACGCAGTACAGCACGCCCCCCGCCGGACAGGGCGGTCCGGAGAAGGATGTCGAAGACGCGCCTTCTGCCAAAAAGGCCATGGCCGAAGCGGGATTGAATCGCGATCAGGTCACGGGTTCGGGCCGCGACGGGCGTGTGATGAAAGAGGACGTAACCGCCGCGATTGCCGCGGCCAGCGCAGCACCGGCGCCCGCGCCTGCCGCCGCCGCGCCGCGTGCGCCTGTGGCCGCCGATGACGCTGCCCGCGAAGAGCGGGTGAAAATGACGCGTCTGCGCCAGACCATCGCCAAGCGCCTGAAGGACAGCCAGAACACCGCCGCTATGCTGACCACCTACAACGAGGTGGACATGACCGAGGTCATGGCGCTCCGCAACGAGTACAAGGACCTTTTCCTGAAGAAACACGGCGTGAAACTGGGCTTCATGTCGTTCTTCACCAAGGCCTGCTGCCACGCGCTGAAGGAGGTGCCCGAGGTCAATGCCGAGATCGACGGAACCGATATCGTCTACAAGAACTTCGTGCATATGGGCATCGCCGCGGGCACGCCCACGGGGCTGGTGGTGCCGGTCATTCGGGATGCCGATGCGATGAGCTTCCACGCCATCGAACAGGCGATTGCCGAGAAGGGCGCGCGGGCGCGGGACGGCAAGCTGAGCATGGCCGAGATGCAGGGCGGCACCTTCACGATCTCCAACGGCGGGGTTTACGGCTCGCTGATGTCCTCGCCAATCCTGAACCCGCCGCAATCGGGCATTCTGGGCATGCACAAGATCCAGGACCGTCCGATGGCGATTGGCGGTGAGGTGGTGATCCGCCCGATGATGTATCTGGCGCTGAGCTACGACCACCGGATCGTGGACGGCAAGGGCGCGGTGACCTTCCTCGTGCGCGTGAAAGAGGCGTTGGAGGATCCACGGCGGTTGTTGATGGATTTGTGATATGCCGCTGTTACGGCGGGAGGACTTTGACAATCTGCCCCAAGGAAATATTGCCCGGTGGCTAGATCTAAGGGATTTGCTTGAAGTACGCCTGAATTCCAATTCTGATTTGCAGAGCGGATTTGAGGAGGGCGACCTTCTTGAATACGTCCAGGTTTTGAACGCCAGTGCGAATGAATTGGGTTTGGGAGCAATCGGTGACTTTGAACCGACAAATGTTTTTGAGTCCTTTCCCCATTTTCGGTCTCAAGTCGCGGCCATGGCTGCGCGCCTGAGCATTCGGGAGACAAGAGCGAAAGCAGATGATGTTTTACTCATTTCGCAACCGGCACAAGAACGGCTGCTCGATGAGATTTCTCGGCTAAGAGGCAGTGTACAAGAAGCTGATCTTGCACAAAAAAAGAAACAAAAGATACTTAAGCTTCTGAGCGCTCTAGAAGAGGAAATCAATGAAGGAAGAATTGAATATTCTGCCCTCATGAAAACGCTCGCATTTTGTGCAGCCGGAATTTTGGGCACAACTTCCTTTTTGGCAGATGCCCCGGATGCAATCACTACAATCATACAAATTGTTGGTCTTCAAAAGGAAGTAGAGGATAAAAAAGTTGAGACGCTGCAACTACCTAACGAACCCGCAATCCCCCGACTTCCTTCGCCTCCCAAGAGGCTGCCTTCACCCCAAAGAACTAAAGAGTAGCAAACCAGAGAAGTCTAAAAAGGAGACCCGTCGTGACCGAAATCCAAATCCTCGCCCTCTACGGCCTTCTGGTCATCCTGACGCTGATCCTGCAGGCCACCGGCGGTCTTACACAGCTCGGCATGGGCTACCTGCTGGGCTCCCGCGATGAGAACCGCACCGTCAAAGGCATCGCCGGGCGGCTGGAACGGGCGCTTAACAACTCTGTCACTGCCATGGTGCTCTTTGCCCCGGCCGTTCTGCTCATCTACGTCACCGACAGCAGCACCAACGAAACCCTGCTGGCTGCGCAGGCCTTTCTGATCGCCCGCCTGATCTACCTGCCCTCCTACGCCTTCGGAATCGTCGGCCTGCGCAGCCTCGCCTGGACGGTGGGGATCGTGGCCACCACCGCCCTCTACCTGCTGGCGCTTTGAGCCGATGCTCGCCCCCGAGGAGCGGACCCGTCTGATCGCCGCCCGGCGCAGCTTTACGCGGCCAGGGTATGACACCTATGCCGATGCGGGGGTCGAGGGCGACTATATCACGCCCTACCACCTGACCTGCGGCAACCCGGCGGGCCGGGTGCTGATCAGCTACAACTGGCTCGATGCCCCAACGGCGCGCGCGCATCGCGACACACTCAAACGCCTCGGCATGCTGCCGCAGATGCTGTTCAACCGGGTGCTCGATCTGGCGCTCGGACTGGCCGGTCTGGCGCGGGGCGCGGTCTATCTCACCCATGCGTTTCACCTGTTGCCCGCCAGCCGTTCCGCCACGGTGCCCGCCAGCGATGTGGAGGCGAGTTTCGACGCCATCACCCGGCACGAGGTGGCGGGCCGTCCGGTTGTGGCCCTAGGACAAGTCGCCAGCCATGCGTGCACCCGTTTCAGCATTGCACATCACGCGGTCCCGCATCCGAGTGCACGGGGCCTCAGCATGCGCGCCAAGGCCCGCGCCATTGCGAAAGCGCTCGGCACATGACGGTGGAGCTGACCGTCCTGGCGTTGGCTGCCCTGTTGCAGGTGGGGCAATTCGTGTTGATGGCGGTGCCTGCTAATATTGAGCTCGCCCCGGGCGAAACCCTTAGCCCGCGCGACCGCGACACCCTGGGCGGCGATCTGGTCGACCGGCTGTCGCCGCGCACTGCCCGGCTTTACCGGGCGTTGAGCAACCATTTCGAGGCGCTGATCCTCTTCACCATCGCCGTGCTGGTGGTCACGCTGGGTGACCAGTCCTCCCCCCTCACCCGTGCCTGCGCGTGGATTTATCTGGCCGCGCGCGTCCTCTATGTCCCCGCCTACGCCTTCGGCTGGGTGCCCTGGCGGTCGGTGATCTGGTTCGTTGGCCTCGGCGCCACAACCCTGATGCTGCTTGCAGCTTTGGTCTAGGCGGGGCAACTATGGCGGGACGCATTCTGAAACCTGACACGGTCATCATTGCCTCACCGGCGGTGCGCCGAGACAACACCGACGTTCCAAATCAAAGGATCTGACCCATGGCTAACTACGACGTGATCATCATCGGCTCCGGCCCCGGCGGCTATGTCTGCGCCATCCGCTGCGCGCAACTGGGGCTGAAGGTGGCCTGTGTCGAGGGGCGCGAGACACTGGGCGGCACCTGTCTGAACGTGGGCTGCATCCCGTCGAAAGCATTGCTGCATGCGAGCCATATGCTGCATGAAGCAGAGCATAACTTCGCCGCCATGGGGCTGAAGGGCAAAAGCCCGTCGGTCGACTGGAAACAGATGATGGCATACAAGGAAAAGACCATCGGCCAGAACACCAGCGGCATCGAATTTCTGTTCAAGAAGAACAAGGTGGACTGGCTCAAGGGCTGGGCGTCGATCCCCGAGGCGGGCAAGGTCAAAGTGGGCGATGACGTGCATGAAACTAAGAACATCATCATCGCTTCAGGCTCTGAGCCAGCCTCCCTGCCGGGTGTCGAGGTCGACGAAAAGGTAGTGGTGACCTCCACTGGCGCGCTGGAGCTCGGCAAGGTGCCGAAAAAGCTGGTGGTGATCGGGGCCGGTGTGATCGGGCTGGAACTGGGGTCGGTCTATGCGCGTCTGGGGTCAGAAGTGACGGTCGTGGAATTCCTGGATGTCGTCACGCCGGGCATGGATGCCGAAATCCAGAAAACCTTCCAGCGCACGTTGAAAAAGCAGGGTCTGACCTTTGTCATGGGCGCCGCGGTGCAAAAGACCGAAGCCATGAAAACCAAGGCAAAGGTGACCTACAAACTGCGCAAGGACGACAGTGAACACGTGATTGATGCCGATGTCGTGCTGGTCGCAACCGGTCGCAAGCCTTACACCGAGGGGCTTGGCCTTGATACGGTTGGCATCAAAATGACGGAGCGCGGCCAGATCGCGGTGAACGGCAAGTGGGAGACCAACGTGCCCGGCATCTACGCCATTGGCGACGTGATCGAAGGCCCGATGCTGGCCCATAAGGCCGAGGACGAGGGCATGGCTGCAGCCGAACAGGTCGCGGGTAAACATGGGCATGTGAACTACGGCGTGATCCCCGGTGTCATCTACACGCATCCGGAGGTGGCCAATGTGGGCGCGACCGAAGAAGAGCTGAAAGAGCAAGGGCGCGATTACAAGGTCGGCAAATTCTCGTTCATGGGGAATGGGCGCGCCAAGGCAAACTTTGCCGGGGACGGCTTTGTCAAAATTCTGGCGGATAAGGACACGGACCGCATTCTGGGGGCCCACATCATCGGCCCGGCGGCAGGCGATCTGATCCACGAGATTTGTGTCGCCATGGAATTCGGGGCCTCCGCCGAGGATCTGGCGATGACATGCCACGCGCACCCGACCTATTCAGAGGCGGTCCGCGAGGCTGCCCTGGCCTGCGGAGACGGTCCGATCCACATGTGAGGCTGGGTTTTCAGTTCGACAGCAACGGGCAGGATCGGAATGCGATCTTGCCCTTTTTACTTGAGATATGTGCAGATCACTCCGCCGGGGTCACGGATGATACAGGCTGTTCCACTTCGCCCGCCCCACGGCGGCCGAACATACGTCGCACCAGCCGGAAAGCATCGCGGAAGGGTATGGTGTAGAGCCGCAGGCAGGTGGTCATTTCACCGGTGTCTTCCTCGCCGATGCCAAACTTCACATCGCGGTTGTCCTCGGGCATGTGGTAGGTTTTGAAAATCACGTCCCAGATTGGAAAGATGAATGCAAAGTTCTTGTCGATATGATCGGGGTGGCAGCTGTGGTGCACATGATGGTGTGCCGGTGAGGGGAAGATCATCGACAGCTTTCCGGGCCAGCGCAACCAGATGTGCGAGTGACGCAAGTTGTATCCCGCAAGGTTAAAGAGGAACCCCAGCAACGGCACACCCAACAGGGACGGAACATTGGGGACAAATCCAAAGAGGATCATGGCACCCGCAATGGTCGCGCCGTAGCCTACGCCGAAGGTCAGCGAATAAAACAGATTGTCAATGGGGTGTTCGCGAAAGTTGGAGATCGGATGCATCACTTCTGCGCTGTGGTGCACTTTGTGAAACTGCCAAAGCAGCGGAGATTTATGCTGCACGTAGTGCGTGAGGAAGGCAATAAAATCGATGACGAGAGTTGCGATGATCATGAACAGGAAGGCAAGACCGATATTGGACATCGTGGACAATGTGTTTTCCCGCGACAGGTCAAGCAGCGACTGACCGCCGGTGATCCACCCGAAGGTCAGCGTCGACATCCAGGCCGCAAGACCAACCATCATGAAATGACCGATCATGTTGTGAAAAAAGAAGTAGCGCAGATCCAACCATGCCGACGGGTGATCCCACACCTTTTTCGGAAAGAGGAACTTGAGAAAGGTGCCTTCCGTCTCCTCGTTTCGCTTTCTGGCCGCGAGGTAGATGCAGAAGGCAAAGACCAGTGACGTCAGAATATACAGGGCGAATATGCGGTTCGCCGGATCCAGCGGAGCGGTAACTGTGGAGTATGCGTGCGCAAGCACTCCGTTCACGAAATCATTGCCCAGATCCATGATCGCCTCTTTTTCTCGTTGCTTCAGTGCCTCAAGGCGACTGCACACCGCAAAAATGGCCTAAATGGGGCATCTTCCGTTCAAAGATGGGGAGTTTTACCACATCGTGCGGGCCGCGCGGGCGCCCCAGGCATCGTCATAGGCCCTGCCGCCCTCTTCGCCCTCACTGACTTCAGCCAGTATGTCGCCCACGGTGGGCAGATGGGCATGCGCATCCGTCGCGGACCAAATCCCTGCCCGCATCAAGGCCCGCGCGCATTGTGTATAGATCTCTTTGATCTCGACGATGATGACGGTGGTGGGGCACCGGCCCTTCCTTTCGAAACGCGCGCGCATATCCGCATCGGCGGTCAGTGACGCGCGGCCGTTCACCCGGACCACGTTGTTTGATCCCGGCACGATAAACATCAGCGAAACCCGGCCATCCGCTACGATGTTACGCAGCGAATCCAACCGGTTGTTGCCGCGCCAGTCCGGCAGGGCCAGCGTGCCCGGGTCGATCTCCTGAACCACGGGCCCGTCATCCCCGCGCGGGCTGCCATCCGTCCCCTCCGGGCCCACGGTGCTGAGCACGCAGAGCTTTGAGGACATGATCCATTTCCGGTAGAGCGGCGTCATGGTATGCGCGACCTTGCGCAGCGATGCCGCGCCCGGCGTGCCATAAAGCGCCAACAGCGCCTCAAGCGTGTCAATCCGCGTGACTGTGTCCGTCATATGTGAACCCCGCTTCCGCCATCAAGGCATCGGACTTTTCTTCCACCATGGTTTCCAATGTGCTCATAAAGGCGTCCCGCGTCTGGCCCGGCTCTATCGCGGGCAGGAATTCCACCACGGCGACACCGGGTTTCCGCAACATCCCGCGTTTCGGCCACAGAACACCAACATTCGTTGCAACGGGCACGCACGGCTGACCCAACTGGCCGTAGAGCACGGCAGTACCGACCTTATAGGGCAGTTTCGCACCCGGCGCGACACGTGTGCCCTGCGAATAGATGATCAGCTGCCCCGGCTCTGCTCGGCCTGCGTTCACGTCTGACACCATCTTGTCAATCGCCGCACCGCGCTTGCCGCGATCCACCGCGACACACCCCAGCCGCTTGGCGTATTGTCCGATGATGGGCGTCATCAGGATTTCCTTCTTCATAATGAATTTGGCGGCGGGCAGTGCCGTGAAGATCATCATGATGTCCAGAAAGGACTGGTGCTTGGCTGCGATCAGCGCTTCGCCCTGCGGGACGGTGCCCCGCACTTCGCAGCGCATGCCGACCATCCACCGCGCGGTCCAGAACACATAGCGCGAGTAGGTTTTACACGCCGCATACGCCCCCCGGCGGCTGAACATCGCCCAGGGCGCAAAGCCCAGACCGACGATGGGCATGGCAATGTACATCTGTGTGATGAAAATAACCGATCGAATATACTGAATCATCAGGCCAACCTTTTCAAAGCGCGCTTAGCCGCGGTGCCGGTCGCGACAAAGGCAACGAGCGCCGACAGCACAGGGATCAGGAACGGCAAAAACCAGTGCCAGCCCTGAAATCCGAGACCTGTCAGGAAACCGGCCGTGTCAGAGGCCTTGGGCAGAAAGGAAACCGCCGCCATGGCGAGCGCGATGCCGATGATTGCGCCGCCGAAGGCGCGCAGGGTAAAGCGGCGAATGAACGCCTGCGCGATGTAGCGATCCGTGGCCCCTACCAGGCGCAGCACCGCGATGACCTGCGCATTTGCCGCCAGCGCGGTGTTCGCGGCCAGGGTCACCATGACCGCCACGCTGGCCCCCAGAAGCACAGCGGAAATCCACCCCAGAAGGCGCAACCTGTTGGCGGCAGCCACCAGCGGTGCACGCCACCTGCTGTGATCATCGAGAACGGCGCCCGGCACCTCCGCCGCCAGTCTCAGCCGCAGCCCGGCAGCGTCAAAACCAGTGTCTTCTTCGATCACTTCAATCAACTGCGGCACCGGAAGCGCCTGCAAGTCGAGGTCTGCACCGAACCAGGGCGCCAGCAGCGCCTGTTGCTCGGCATCGTCCAGGGCGCGGGCATAGGCCACGCCCGCTGTTGTTTCGAGAATGCGCAAGGCTGCATCGGTCTGGGCCTGCCGCTGATCCAGCGGCGCCACGATCCGGATGGTCGACGACTGTGCGAGCTCATTCCCCCAGCGGGCCGCGAGACGCCCGGAGGCCAGCGAAAGGGCCATGGCGAAGACAGCCAGAAAAGCCATCGCGGCGGCTGCAAAAATCGTCAGCTGCGCCGTGAAACCCGAGGGCGGCACCACGCGGTCGGCCTGTTTGTCTCCGAGAATGAGACGTTTGAGATCGATGCGGGACACCGTCACAGGTCCGCACCGGCGAGCTGCAGGCGGCCATTTGCGATGCGCAACACCCGTGCCTGGATCTGGCTCTTGGCGGCCCGGATCAGACTGAGGTCATGGGTGGCGATCAGAACGGTCTTGCCCATCTTGTTCAACTCGACCAGTAGCCGCAGCAACCGCTGCGACATTTCCCAGTCCACGTTGCCGGTGGGCTCATCGGCAAGAACCACATCCGGCGACATGAT
Source organism: Roseobacter sp. MH60115 (assembly GCF_015644665.1). Lineage (GTDB taxonomy): Bacteria > Pseudomonadota > Alphaproteobacteria > Rhodobacterales > Rhodobacteraceae > Roseobacter. The sequence goes on along the minus strand of NZ_JADOBQ010000005.1, from coordinate 397,572 downwards.
CACCGCGCGGGCCAGGGCGGCGCGCTGGCGCTCTCCCCCTGACAGCTCCGGCGGCACAGCATCGGCACGGTGGGTCAGCCCGACCCAGGCCATCAGTTCGGTCAGATCATCCTGTCCGGCACTTGCAGGACGTCCGGACGCCGTCAGCGGCAGTGCGATGTTTTCCGAAACCGTCAGATGATCCAGAAACCGGCAATCCTGATGCACGACCCCCATGCGCCGACGCACCAGCGCGATGTCGTCGCGTTCCAGCCGCGAGACATCCTCGCCGAACAGCGTCACGTCGCCATGGGTCGGCAACAATGCGCCATAGCACAGCTTGAGCAGGGTGGTTTTACCCGCGCCCGAGGGACCGGTCAGAAAATGGAAAGAACCCGGCGCCAGCTTGAGCGAAATCTCAGATAGTAGCGCGCCGCCCCCGTAGCTGTAGGCGACATTTTCCAGCTCGATCACGCGGCCCCCTTTTTTGTTGCGCTGTTGTGCCCCAGCAGCGATCTGGTTTCAATGCATCACTTGCAAGCTTTGTGCGCAGTTAACGCTTTTCGCACGGGTGCGATGTCAATATGGTGCAGAAAAACAATAATCGAACTGGGGTCATTATGAAGCAGGACCTGACATGCGCCTGATCTGTCCGAATTGCGATGCGCAATACGAAGTCCCCGATGACGTGATGCCGCCCGAGGGGCGCGACGTGCAGTGCTCCAATTGTGGGCAGATGTGGTTTCAGGCGCATCCTAATGCGGAACAGGACAATGAAGACGCCGCAGGCAAGCCGGCTGCCGAGACCAAAGAGACTGTCTCAGACGCAGACGCACCCCCGGAGCCGGAGCCCGAAACGGTACCCGTCGTTGAGGAGCCTGCGACTGCCGAAGAAGAGAGCCCAGCGGATCCCGAACCTGAACCAGAGGCCGAACCCGAGCAGGAAGAGACGCCAGCAGCGCGGTCGCGCAAACCGCTGGACCCGGCGGTGGCCGACGTGTTGCGGGAAGAGGCAGAGCTTGAGAAAAAAGCCCGCGAGAACGAAACCGCCGGAAGCATGGAAAGTCAGCCTGATCTTGGCCTGACAGAGGCGGAAGGCAGTGACGAGGCGCGCAAGCGTGCAGGCGAAACCCGCGACCGTATGGCACGCATGCGGGGTGAACCGCCATCGCTGCCCGTTGTGGAGGCCACTGCCGTTTCCGGCGCGCGCCGCGACCTGTTGCCGAACATCGAGGAAATCAACTCTACCCTGCGGTCCAACAACGACAGATCGCCGGGCGAAGACGCCGGACAAACCGCCCAGGTCGAAGTTCAGGAAAAGCGCAGTTTTGGACGTGGATTTGTCGTGGTGGTCCTGCTCGCCGCCATCCTCGCTCTGGTCTACGCTTTTGCGCCAGAACTGGCCAAAGCCGTACCGCAAGCTGATCCGTGGCTCAGCGCCTATGTCGGAATGGTGGATCAGTGGCGGATGTGGCTTGATGGCAAGGCTGAGGACGTGCTGGGGTGGCTTGATGCCGCCGCAGCCTCCAGCAGTCAGTAGAGCGCGAGGTTCAGAAGCGGTCCAAGAGACGCTTGAGATAATTGCGCTCCTCTTCGGGGCGCGCTGTTTCACCTGACCGGCGCCGGATTTCATCCAGAAGCTCCCGCGCACGCCCGTAGGCATCATCGTTCAAAGCCAGCGGCCCAGTATCCCCATCCGCACCGGAATTGCCGGACTCGCGCCCCAGCGGGTCACGGTTTTCCGCCCTGCGATCCGATTGCTGCGTGCCTTGCCCCGGTTGCTGGTTCTGCTGCTGTTGCGCCATCATGTCGCCAAGCGCCCGCATACCTTCACGCAGCGCTTCCATCGCCTGGCCCTGATTGTCGATGGCTTCGGCCAGATCATTGTTGCGCAGGGCATCTTCGGCCCCGTCCATCGCGCGTCCGGCCCGGTCCAGCGCATCGCGCGCAGCATCGCCTTCGGGTGTGCCCGCACCGGGCAGATTGCCCTGCTGGCGGCGCAACTCGTCGCGCAAGGCCTGCTGACGGTCGGCGATGGAGCCTTCGCTACCCGGTCGCGGATCGCCCGCAGAGCCGTCGCCGCGTTCCTGTGGCTGCCCCGGCTGTTCGCCGTTGCCTTCGCCTTGACCCGATTGGCCCTCGTGGCTTTGACCCCGACCCTGACCACCACTGCGGCCTTCATTCCCTTGACTTTCGCCCGCCTGGGCACCGGGGTTGAATTGCTCCTGCAGATCGCGGAAGGCCTGATCGGACAGGCCTTGTTGCTCACGCAGTGTCTCCGAGAGACCTTCCATCGCCTGCTCGCCGGGGCTCTGCCCGCCCTGCCCTTGCTGGCCTTGGGTGACGCGCATGTTCTCCATCATCTGCTGAAGCTCTTGCAGCGCCTGCTGCGCCTCGGCCATGCGGCCCTGCTCCATCAATTCCTGAATACGGTCCATCATGCGCTGCAGGTCATCCTGCGTCATGGTCATGGTATTTTCGTTTTGCGGGCCGCCGTTTTCGTCGTTTTGCTGACGTTGGCGCTCCGCCTGCCGCATCATCTGCTGCAAATAGTCGTCCGTGGCGCGGCGCAGTTCCTGCATCAACTCCGCAATTTCCTCATCCGACGCGCCATTGCGGATCGCCTCGTTCAGCCGCTCCTGCGCCCGGCGCATGCGTTCTGCAGCATCGGCCAGATCGCCTTCTTCAAGGATGATCGCGAGATCCCACATTTCCTGGGCGAGGTCTTCCTGCATGTCATCGCTGAGCCCGTAGGTGGCGAAGGTCTCCAGTTGACGGATGACCTTGCGCAGCCGCAGCGCATCGGTCTGATTGCGGAACAACTCCTCGGGCAAGTAAGCAGCGGCGCGCAGGATCTGGCTGATGCGCTTGTTGTTCTTGCGCGACCACAGCAGATCGCGCCGCTGTTCGATCACGGCAGCGGCCACCGGGTCAAAAAACCGCCGCCCGGGCAGCACCATCGCGCGTGGCTCCGTTTCATAGGTCTGTTCCGCGCCGTCGAGTGCGGAGAGACGCACGAACACCGGCAAATTGGCCCAGGGATGCTCCGAGAAGTCCTCGATCAGGTTTTCCTCGAACGCGCGGCGGTCCCCGGCGATGGGGGTGGGCAGGGGCACAATCAGATCGGGACGTGTCTCTGGCGCGATGGTCAGGCCGTGATGACGGGTGACCGACGCCAGATCGAGTGTGAAGCGGGCCTCGCCCGCCTCAACGCCGTAGTCGTCACGCGCCTCGAACGGCAGTGTCGTTTCCCCCAAGGCGGAGGCGGACGGATCCTCCAGCACGGCAATCTGGGGCGGGCTGTCGGGGATAACCTCGACCCGCCAGCTGCGGCCCCCGGGGCCATTGATCGTGACCGTGCCGTCCTGCACCACGGTGAAATCCTGCGCCGGGTCGGAGGCTGGTGGCACCTCGGTCCGGCCGGAGACGGTCTCCGACAGGGTCAGGGCGCCGACTTCGCCGTAAAGGCGCAGGGTGATGAGGCTGCCGACCGGTACGCGGAGCGCCCCTTCGGGAATATCATTGAGGTAGATCGTCGGGCGACCGGTATATCTGGGGCTTTCCGCCCAGCCCTCCCAGACCGGACCGGCGGCCAGTCCGCCGCCCCCGGGCGTCATATCCGCAACCGATCCCACCCGCCAAATGGAGCCAAAGAGCAGGGCGATCCCAAAGAGCAAAACCGCGAGATACCGCAGCGCGTAAGGATCGCGGGACGCGACGCGCAGATCGGCGGGCACCGGCTCGGCCTCGGCAGCGCGGGCGGCCATACGCGCCTGATGCGCCCGCCAGACGGCGGTGGAGGCGGCATCCGTCGCCCCGATCGTCTGCGTATCCAGCAGTGCCTGCAATGGACGTCCCGGCAGGCTGGCATCCAGTCGGGCAATGGCCTGCTCCCGTGTCGGCAGCCGGAACCGCATGAAGGCATACCCCAGCGCGCCCAGCGCACTGACACCGGCAAGGACGGCCAGACCCCAGACGGCTTCGATGGCAATCGTGTCCTGCAGGCCCAGCATCAGTGCGCCCAGCACAAACAGGCACACCGTCATCAAGGGCCAGAGGCTCTGCACAAAAGCTTCGGCGATCATCCCCAGGCGGGTCAGCCGCAAAGGCCAGCGCACGGCTCTCAGGCCGCGGTCCGCATCGTTCCGGGAAAATGACGCCATCGGTTTTTCTCCGTTGGTCTTCGCCCCCGGGAATACGGGGTCAAAGCCATTCCGGAATGGTATCGCGATTTATCATTTCGTCAAAGGTCGGACGTCGGCGAATAACCGCAAATTGATCCTTATTCACCAAAACCTCCGGAATCAGGGGGCGGGAATTGTATTCACTGCTCATAACGGCGCCATAAGCCCCCGCTGACCGGAAAGCGACAAGCGCGCCAGCGGCGACCGGAGGCATCATGCGTTGCTTGGCGAAGGTGTCCCCGGATTCGCAAACCGGCCCGACAATATCATATTTTACCTGCTCAACGCCCGGCGCAGGTTCGGTCACGGGAATGATGTCGTGGTAGGCTTCATACATGGCCGGGCGGATCAGGTCGTTCATCGCGCCGTCGATGATCAGGAAGTCGCGACCCTCGCCGGACTTCAGGTAGATCACCTCGGACACCATGAGCCCGGCATTTCCGGCGATCAGCCGTCCCGGTTCGATCTCGATTTCGCAGCCCAGATGGCCCAGGGTGCGTTTGACCAGCGCGCCATAGTCCACGGGCAGCGGCGGCGCCTGATTGTCGCGCGCATAGGGAATGCCCAACCCGCCGCCCAGATCGAGACGGCGGATGGTGTGCCCATCCGCGCGCAGCACCCCCGTCAGCTCGGCGACTTTCTGATAGGCCAGCTCAAAGGGCGCAAGATCCGTCAACTGGCTGCCGATGTGCACATCGATGCCGATCACCTCAAGACCGGGCAGCGAGGCCGCCAGCGCATAGACCTCGCGCGCCCGCGCAATCGGGATGCCGAACTTGTTTTCCGACTTGCCGGTGGCAATCTTGGCATGGGTCTTGGCATCCACGTCCGGATTGACCCGAATCGTGATCGGCGCAACCTTGCCCATCGCGACGGCGGTGGCGTTCAGCACCTCCATCTCGGGTTCGGATTCCACATTGAACTGGCGGATACCGCCTTCGAGCGCGAGCCGGATTTCAGCGGCAGTCTTGCCCACGCCGGAGAACACAATGCGGTCACCGGGCACGCCCGCGGCCTTGGCACGCCTGTATTCGCCCCCGGAGACAACATCCATACCCGCGCCGGCCTGCGCGAGGGTTTTCAAAATGGCCTGATTGCTGGCGGCCTTCATCGCATAGCAGACCAGATGGTCGAGGCCGTCCAGCGCGTCATCGAAAAGGTGAAAGTGCCGCAGCAGCGTGGCGGTCGAATAGACGTAGAACGGCGTGCCCACCGCCTTGGCGATGTCACTCACGGGCACGTCTTCCGCGTGAAGTGCGCCGTCCCGGTAAAGAAAATGGTCCATGTCGGGCCTCTGATTGAAAGCTCATGCCTCATATCAGACCGGCGGGCTAACGCAATCACCGTGCCTGCCTCGGAAAACCATCAGGCGGGCAAAGAGACGATGCCCGTCAAATTGAGCGCAGGTGTTTCGAGTTCAGGGACTGGCATTCCGGATTTCAACGCGGAAGGACAATTCAGGGTCGACCATCAGACCCCGACCGCAGGAACAGGTAGAGCGGCAATCCGCAGCTGACGCCGATCCCGAAGGTTGCGGGTATGGCCAGCAGACCGATCCAACGACGCTGCTGGATGCTTTCTACAACCACCCATATCGTGAGTGCCGCTGCTGCAATCGTCAGGTCCCAGACAAGGCCGCTGGTGGCCGCATTGGCATGCCAGGCATCGACCATGGCCATCAGATCGTAGCTGTTTTCCCCAAACCACTGCAGAAAATAGCTCATCGGGTGGATCGTGCCCCACACCGCCAGCGCAAGCCAGACAAGACGCAACGGGGTCACCGCATCAATCCTTCACGTAGCCGATGATGGCGGTGCCCGAGACCCGGATGCTGCTCTTGGACGCCTGAGCTTCAGGCGCGGGCGTGTCAGGGACAGCGCGCGGCACGGAAGGGCCTGTGCATGCCGACAACGCGGCAAAAGCGCCCACACAGATCGCCAGACGCATCACAGCCCCAACCAGACCGAAATCGGGCCTTTGCCGACCCCGACGGACGCACTGGGATAGATACCGTTTTGATTGATGGTCACGCTCCCGTTGACCTGAGGGGCCACCGGTTCGCCATCCACGCCGCAGGCAGCAAGCGCTGTGCACAACAAAATGAGTGTCAGACGGGTCATGCGATCATCTCCTTCCAGCGGGCGATCTGGGCACGTACCTGGGCGGGTGCGGTCCCCCCGTAGGACGTACGGCTGTTGACGGAGTTTTCAACCCCGAGCACGTCGAAGACCTCTGAGGTTATACCGCCGTGCACAGATGTCATATCCTCCAGGGTCAGATCTGGCAAATCGCAGCCCTTGGCTTCGGCCATGGCGACGAGACTGCCGGTGATGTGATGGGCGTCGCGGAACGGCAGGTCGAGAACCCGCACCAGCCAGTCAGCCAGGTCGGTTGCGGTGGAAAACCCCGATCCAGCGGCGGCGGCGAGGCTGTCACGGTTTGCCGTCATATCGGACACCATGCCGGTCATCGCGGCCAGCGCCAGCATCAGGTTGTCCGCGGCATCAAACACCTGCTCCTTGTCTTCCTGCATGTCCTTGGAATAGGTCAGCGGCAGTCCCTTCATCACCATCATAAGTGCGGTATTGGCGCCAAATATCCGCCCGACCTTGGCGCGGATCAGCTCCGCTGCATCCGGATTTTTCTTTTGCGGCATGATGGAGGAACCGGTGGAGAAGCGATCGCTCAAGGTCACAAACCGGAATTGCGCCGAGGACCAGATCACCAGTTCTTCGGCAAACCGGCTGAGATGCACGGCACAAATGCTGGCCGCGCCGAGGAATTCCAGTGCGAAATCCCTGTCGCTGACAGCGTCCAGCGAATTTGCCGCAGGGCTATCAAACCCAAGCGCCTCTGCCGTCATGGCCCGGTCAATCGGGAAAGAGGTGCCCGCAAGGGCTGCGGCCCCCAGGGGCGATGTGTTCATCCGTGCCCGCGCATCCCGCATGCGGCTGAGATCGCGCCCGAACATCTCCACATAGGCCATCATGTGGTGGCCCCATGTCACCGGCTGGGCGGTCTGCAAATGGGTGAAACCCGGCATGACCCAGTCGGCACCCGCCTCGGCCTGCGCCAACAGCGCTTTGATCAGCGCGATCAGCCCGCCTTCCGCCGCGTCCAGTTGATCCCGCACCCAAAGCTTGAAATCGGTTGCCACCTGATCGTTCCGGCTGCGCCCGGTGTGCAGCCGCCCCGCAGGTTCGCCGATGATCTCTTTCAGGCGCGCCTCGACGTTCATGTGGATGTCTTCCAGCGCCGTGGAGAATTGAAAGGTACCGCCCTCGATTTCTGACAAGACTGTGAGCAGGCCTTCCCGAATGGCCTCAACATCGCTAGCTTGCAAAATGCCCGTTGCCCCCAGCATCGCGGCATGCGCACGTGAGCCCGCAATATCCTGCGCTGCCATACGTTTGTCGAAGCCGATGGAGGCATTGATGGCCTCCATGATCGCATCCGGACCGGCAGCAAAACGACCGCCCCACATCTTGTTTGAGGTGTTGGCGGCACTGGAGGCGGGTGTGTCTGTCATCGGTCTGAACCCTTCGGAGGGGAAATGAAAAGAATAATTGCTGCGCTCGTTTATACGGCCCTTGGCGCAGGCGCAATCTTGGCTCCAGTCACCGCACAGGCAGATCTTGCCCAAGCCGCCCTTCTGCGCGCGGGCGACATGAAAAAGCTGGTCTTTCACGAGGTGCCAGAGGCGACATCGGACGCCGCCTATCAACTGGCCGACGGCGCCGGTGAAGAGACGCTTGAGGCCTACAGAGGCAAATACATTCTACTGAACTTCTGGGCCACATGGTGCGCGCCCTGCCGCAAGGAGATGCCGCAACTGTCGGAGTTGCAGGCTGAATTCGGCGGCGACGACTTCGAGGTGGTCACCATCGCGACGGGACGCAATTCTCCTGAAGGCATCAAGAAATTCTTTGCCGAGATCGGCGTTGAAAATCTGCCCCGCCACCAGGACCCGCGCCAGGCACTGGCAAGCCAGATGGGTATTTTCGGACTGCCAATCACGGTGCTGATTGACCCCGAGGGTCGTGAAGTGGCCCGCCTCAGAGGGGATGCGGATTGGTCCAGCGACAGCGCCAAAGCCGTGATCAGCGCTGTTTTGGGGGCCGACAGCTAGGTCCGATCACGCCGCGCGCTGCAGGAGCGCCGCCTCCGACGTGGTGAGATTGCGCCGCGCATACCCGCCGTAGGTATGCGGATCACTCGCCAGATCGGGATACTGCGCAAGCAGCCGCGCCTTGTCCGCGCTGTCCAGCGTATGGAATGCTGCATTGGCCGGGTGAAAGCTCTCCGTTGCGACCCCATTGGCCCAGACCACATTATGGGCGGGCAGGAGCAGATGAATGTAGGTCACGTCCCGCACGGTCAGATCAGCCGAAATGAGCTGGCCATCAACAAGATCCTTGGCGGCCACCAGAACTTCAGGTGTGTTGAAAAGGTCATGCGCGCGCGCCCCCGTGATCAGCATCCGGTGCTCCGGCGACACCAGCAGTTCCTGATCGGGGCGTTCGACTCCCAAGGCGCCCATGCGAATGCGAACCGGGCGCAGGTGCGGCATCGCAAACAGCCGGGCGCCCGTCATGTGCCTGCTGCCGATCCACTCGATGGGCTGTGGGCCGTTGTCTTTGGTGAGCACGTGATCGCCAATGCGCAAATCCTCAGCCAGACGTGGGCCTGTAGGCGTGGTGATGCGCGTGCCTTGGCTGAAACAAATCACGCCGCCGCTATCGGCTGCGCGCCCAATTGCGGGCCTCACCCCGAGCGTATGGTGCGCGATCCATAAATCCGTTCCGCGGGGCGGGATTTCATCGAGAAACATCAGGAGCGGCTGTGCGCCCCGCCCGATATTAATCACCGTGACGGTGTAGCGTTGCGCGCCATCGGTGACGACGAAACTACTGTCAGCGTCATTGGTGATGTCATTGCCTTGCCACAGATCGTCCCGTGGGTGCGCGTCGAGCGCGGCATCCACCAGCCGGTGCACCATCCTGGCCGCACGCCCGCGCAGCCTTGTAGACCCGTGTTCCCGGTCCAACCGCAGAACACCAGATGGCCCATCGACCTGGACCGTGTCTCCCCGCCATGCCCATGCGGCCCCAATGCTCAAGGACTGCATGGGTGCGGCCTCCAGACCGTCGATTTCTGTTTGTGACCAGGAGATCAAGAACGTGCCTCTGAAGCCCGTTTTCATATACCCGCCTACCTGCTTTTTATCTTTGCGATTTTCGTAACAAGCAGATGACACCCTGTGAACAATGGATTTCCACGGGATTCCAGAGTGTTGCAATTCGACCTCCATCCGACACAACCGGAGGATTCATGATCAAATCCCCCTGCTCGCGATGCGAGAAAATATGTCCAAAGGATGGTCGTTTTGTCATTGACCTATAAGCGTGCAGATCGCGCCGGATGGCGAAAATCTGGAGTGAGCCCAACGTGACCGGTGCTGCACATATCGCGAATGACGGCTCTGCAGCTTCCTCCCACGCAGGATCCACTAGATGAGTCCACTCAAATACAGGAGCACACCTAACTGGGGATCCGGTCGCCCTTGGTTGTGGGCGCGGATATCACCAAGAAGCACGCATCTTCGCTGTTACTCTCGTTGCGCGCCTGATGTCGCTGTCCAGGACAAACGTTGAAGCTGTCTCCAGACGATAGATGCTCCAACTTCTCGCCAACCTTCAGCGTCAGAGTACCGGACAAAACGTAAAAGACTTGGTTGGCCCGCTCATGGAAGTGCATGACCTCGGCAGTCCCCGGGGGCATCCTCTCTTCGATCACGCTGAGATCGTTACCGTCGAGTAGCCGCCATCCGTCGCAGGCCCCGTCGCTCCAGAGGTAATGGTCCGCGTTTGTACGGTTTTTTGTAATCATGTTGTTTGTGTAGGGCATGAATTGCGACCTGTCATGGCATGTACCCCTATCTAGGAAATCTAAAGGAGCGGACATTCGGCAGCAAAAGTCAAACCGCACCGATGTCCCGCGATTCCGACTTTTGCCGCTCAAATCCAATGTCGGCTTCGGGGCTGATGTGGCTATCCGATAAAAAGTGTCAGATGACGGGTCAGAGTCCAAAGCCGTCATCCTAGGAAATGCCATTCCACCCAAGACGATTAGTTTTGAGAAAATTCAAGCCTGCTGAGAGAGTAGCTTTCGCAGTTTCCGCGCCCGTGCTCGAACTGATGCAGCTCCATCTGCATCTGCGGCCTCCAGGTCAAGCATTAATGCAGGTCTGAGCTTGGCTTACCTGATCCCAAGTATAACTCTCGCATTCAGGCTCCATGCCCTTAGAAATGGGCGGGAGTGGTCAGAAAGTGATTTAGCCCACAGCATGACCTGATCAGCTTGCGCTGCTGTAAACTGAAAGCCCTCAACTGATTGGCAAATGTGGAGTTTTGCTTGCCAAGACTGAAGGCGCTCCAGTGAATCAACAACGCGTTCAACCAAGCCGGGTGCCAATCGCGCTCCTTCTTCGATTTCGGCCTTAAGGATCCAAGTGGCTCCATTCGAAACAAGCGGTCTAGGATCAAAACACAATGATACTAGGTCATCAAAATAACTGCTCGCACTTGTGCAGGCAACGCGCGCCTCCGACAGTATTGAAACGGCAACACCATCGAAATTCTGTATTTGACGCTCAAGACCGGATTGCATGGATTACATTCTAGAATGAGTCTCAGCACTTTGTCATCAAAGTCGGGATTTTCCGCCTCAGCCGTCCTCTGCACAGACTGCACTTTTATGAGTAGATGAAACGGTTTGCTGAAGTCAGGACGTCAGAGAGGTGGCATAGGGCTCATCCCGGCAGCGAAATTTGGCGGTCAGCCCACATCCTTTGCCAAAGCGGCTCCCACCGAAACATCCGGTTCGGGTGGGGATGGTTACGACCAATCCTGACACCCTAGGTGGCCACCCGTCCGAGCGCGCGCAGGGAGACGCGGGTCTCTCCCGACGGATACGGCCTCGATCCGTGTCCGCGCCCATTGGATCGGACGACGACACAGGCGCTTTGTCCGTATCAATCACGCCGTGAGAAGAGCAGTTCCAGTCGGGACATAAACATCAATCTGAAAGGAGGTCCAGGACAAGAAACGGCGCGAAGCGGGTCGCCGAGATGCACGCGAGATGGTCATTGCCACTGATCCTCGCCTGTCCTCACCGCAGCGCACCAGGATGGCTGGCTACGTTCACGATCCGCGGGGCGTCAATCCCGCGACACGCAAAAAAAGAAACGAATGGAAAGGCAGGTTCAGAACCATGGCAATATGCACACCGCTGAACGCCGCGGCGCAAGAATACATCGGGCCGACCGATATGTCTGATGCGGTCTGGAATTTGGGCATCAACATACGAACATCAACCGTCGTGGTCCGCCGCTTGAATGACGGGCACCTGTGGGTCAGCAATCCGGCGCGGGCCAGACAGGCATTTATTCCCGCCTCCACGGCAGACATCCCCCACACCCTTATCGCATTGGAAGCGGGGATTGCCGCGCCTGATGAGGTTGTCCCATGGCGTGGAGAAACGGGATTTGTCGACGCCTGGCACATAGATCAAACGCTCCGGGAGGCCTTCAAGGGGTCGGTGATCCGCGTCTATCAGGACATTGCAAAATCGGTCGGCCACGCGGAAATGTCACGCTGGATGGAAAAGCTGGCGTATGGCAACCGCGCGGTCGGACGGGTTCCCGACCTGACAAGCTATTGGTCACGCGGCCCCCTTAAAATCTCGGCGATGGAACAAGTCGACTTCCTATCGCGGCTGGTTTCAAGCGACCTGCCCTTGTCCCAGAAGGCACAGGAACACGCGCGGCACGTCATGCTGGAAGACAGTGGGCCTGACTGGAAGTTCTTTGCCAAAACCGGGTGGGGCCCGCGCGGCACGCACCCTGACATCGGTTGGTGCGTGGGCTGGGTGGAACAGGCGCACCCCCGGCAACAGACCCATGTTTTCGCCGTCAATCTCGACATGATCCATCCGACGGACCGGCGCAAGCGCCAGGAAACAGCACGACATGTTCTTAGGAGCATCGGCGCTTTGCCCAGGAGCAACTGGCACTAGCCCGCAAAAGACCACCTAAGTTTCGACAACCATCAAACACATCACTGGAACCACACTATGAAAAACAGCAACACGCTGATTGTATCTATTTGCACAGTTTTTGGCCTGTCATCGGCCGCCCTGGCCGAAGGCGAATGGACCATTGGGGTCGGCCTTGGCGCGCAAACGGAACTCTACCGCGACGATGGCAACAGCCTGAGCGGATTTCCCTTTATTGCCTACGACACAGAGAGATTTCACATCGGCTTTGACGGGATTGCCTATAAACTGGTGAACACCGACCAACTTGGCTTCAACCTGCATCTCAGCCCACGCGGGGACCCTGATTTCCCGGACACTGCGCTCTTTCAGGGCCTTGATCGCGATACGGCCTTCGAAGTGGGCTTCTCCGCCCGCCAGTCCCTTGCGCGGGACCTCTATCTACAGGGGTCCTTTCTGCATGACGTATCCTCAGAGCACGACGGGTATGAGGCGCAGGTACATCTTGGCAGAAGCTTCTCTTCGGGCCGTGTTCATTTCGATGCCTCCCTGGGTGTCCGCTACCGCAGCGGCGATCTGAATGACTATCTCGTTGGCGTGTCCGCAAGCGAAGCCAATGCCCTGCGCGGCGCTTATGCGCCCGGGTCGACCTTCAGCCCCGTCGCTCAGGTGTCAGCCACTGTTCCGGTGTCGGATAAGACCGCCGTTGTCGGCTCGCTGTCCTACGAACGATTTGGCAGCGCTTATGACGACAGCCCATTGACGGAAAGGGGCAGCCAGGCATCGGCTGGCATCGCCGTCATATACAAGTTCTGACGACCAAAGCGCCGGGCAGCATCGCGACCTATGCTGCCCGGTGGCACCAGACAAGCGGGCAAATCCCTGCATTCAGCCCGCTTGAGCCAACTGGCGCGCGGACAAACGCGCGGACCCGTAGGCGATCAGCGCGTAGCCGAGCAGCTCAAGCCCCTCCTGCACAACCGTCTTGAACGATGCGTCATAGGCGTCCGCCATGAGGGGCTGCCACAGCGATGTTGTGCCAAAGAGGCGACTGAACACCAGCACCACCAAGAGACCGATGAAGATGTAAGTTGTCTCGCGCTGCTCGAAGTGGCGCAGGAAGGGGATGACGATGCTGTCCCGACAATGCAGGGCCGACAGGCCGCCTGCAATCGCGACACACATGGCAGGAAAGACCCAGAAGCCATGTCGGATATGGTCCAGAAACCCATCGTTCTCGCGTACGAACATGCAGGCAAACAGCGTCGCCACCAGGATCAGATAGCCGCGCGATCCGACGTCCTGACAGGCGCGCATCGCGAAAACCTTTGCGGAAAAAATCAGAAGCGCGCTTTGAGAAAGCTCGGTCATCGAATTTTCACGCAGGCCGTTTCCAAGAAATCTCACGTCGATCTGGATAATGAGGACGACGCCCACGAAGAGCGCCATCGGCGCAAGCATCTCCACTACCAGCGTGAGGGGCTGAAGAGGTTTGACCCCGCCGTCTGTTTTCAGGCGCGCGGGGATCGGGGTACTGATCGAATTCACTTTGACTGCTCCGGATTTTTTCTTGGCTTATGTTTGGTTCGGACATTCGAGCCCATGGCTTTTTGTCATTTCGAAACGGGATAGTCGTCCGGTAGTGTCGGTGAAAACCATACGCGGACACTCCAAAGCTGAAAGAAATGTCCAAGACGAATGCCAATGAGGCGGGACAAATCGTCGGATTTTCGGGGCGTGAGACTGCGGCTATTCTGGTCCTTGCGTGTACGCGAAGACAGGTTACAGGATGAGAAATGCCCCACTGACCGATATGAGGTCGTGAACAGTCAGAGGCTCGAACATGTCCGGTGAAGAATTACTGTATTTTGGGTTTTGCAGTTTCATGCTCGGCGTGTCGATTTTCTGCGCCAATGTCCTGCTTTTGAAAAAACAGCACAGGCAGATCTACTGGCCCCTTGGCCTGTTTTTCGTCGCCGAGGCCGCATCCTCCGCTCCGACCATCCTGAATGTGATCGCCACGCAGCGCGGCATGGACGAATTCATCATGCTGTTGGCACCGCTCAACCTGCCGTTTTCGATGATGCTGGCGCCGCTGTTCTGGCTCTATGTGCGCGGGCTGACAACCGAAGACAGTTTTTCCGACTTGAGATACAAGGTCCTGCATGCCGTGCCCGCCATGTACGGTCTTTGTGTTTCGGTGTTGCTCCTGATCCTGCCGTACGATGTCTACGAAACTCTGGAGGCGGAGGGCACATCGGATCATGCGCTGGTCCCGATCATCATCTTTGCCATCTGGGCGCTGACGATTCTTTTCTACGCGCAGGTGGGTTTCTATGTGGTCCTGATCATCCGGCTGCTGACGTTCTACAACACAAGGCTGAAGGACCTGTTTTCAAGCACCGAACACCGAGAGCTCTATTGGGTGTGGTGGATCAGCATCGTTTGTGGCTGCTTTTTGATCTTCAACGTGGCGAATGTGCTGGTGCAACTGCTTGGCGTGCAGATCCTGCCAACCAGTGTGTTGGAGCAACCGGTAATTGATGTGCTGGTCAATACCGCGGTGGTCTGGGTTCTGGCGCTTTGGGGATTTCGGCAGAAACCGGGGCTTATCCGCGAAAGAACCTCCGACACGCGGGAAGAACAGGTATCGGTGGTGAACGGTCAGAAATACGAACGATCCGCCCTCTCCGAAGAGCAGGCGCAGCGGCTGGCGCGCAAGATCCGGTCGGCAATGCAGAACAGTCTTCTCTACCGCGACCCCAACCTGTCGCTGTGGGATCTGTCCAAGCACATCGGGGTGACATCGAACTACCTTTCACAGACCCTGAACGAAACCATCGGCACGAATTTCTTTGACTACGTGAACCGCTGGCGGATCGAAGACGCTGTCGAGCGGATAGAGAATTCCGAAGAAACCGTTCTGGCGATTGCCTATGACGTCGGCTTCAATTCGAAATCCTCCTTCTACAAGGCGTTCAAGAAACATGTGGGCATGACACCCTCCGCCCTGCGCAATTCGCGCGTGAGCGACGACGGAAAGATGGTCAAAGTCACATAGGTGAGACCTTTTTCGGGAAGCTGCTTGACCGATAACTCCACCTGCTCGCCGCGAAGCGGAGGCGCCAAACCCGCCACAATCAGCAGCGCCCCATCAATGTGATCTTGCGTCTTGTGCTGAAAGCTCAGGGGATATCGCAGCGACTGGCCTGATCACTGCAGTTTGCAAGCCCTCGGCCGCCAGTGGTGTTACCAAAAAAGCAATAACCTATGCCCTTTGGTTCGGCGAATGCGCGTCACGCCAGCAGCTTGGTTTTCGAAAGCGGTTGGTCTTCGGACCCGCCTCACCCATTGGAAGAAAGTCTCTGCCACAGAGTGTATGCCTGCGTCTTGCCTGCCCGCCGTTGATCGTTTAGATGTCGCGCAGCAACGGGCCCTTAGCTCAGCTGGATAGAGCAGCCGACTTCTAATCGGCAGGTCGAGGGTTCGAATCCTTCAGGGCTCGCCATTGCTTTTTCAGGGTCGGAAAGATCGTCTATAGCTCTGAAATCTATAGTGGTTTTTGCGGTTCGAAATCTTTGTTTTGGTGTCGGGCAACGGGGCTGAAAAGGACGGTATGTCAGTCGTCCAACCTTGGACCTTCCCAAATATTGCAGGGGCTTGAGAGAAAACGCATCGCGGTTCGAAAGCGTCTCTCGAACCCTGCCGATTTACGTCCAGCTGAGCCCATGCGTTCAACCAACACGCCCTTCTCGGCTTGGCGAAATGGGCTGGATCGCAGCGATAAGCATGCCGCATTCGCAAAGGTTTGCGGTATCAGCAAAAGCAGCAGTTGATCATGTGACCAATATGCGGATTAGACCGGCGCGGACAACGGGCTTTTTGAAAACGAAAAACAGGGCCGCGGCGCCGATCGGGAAGTCATCTGTCCTCCGCAATCCCTTTGTTCGCCGTAAGCGCGCAAATGGCTGCGATCAGACAGGAACCGCCTATCGCGACCGCAGCATAGGCAAACTCGGTGTCTGCGAGGAAAGCAACTGCCGCGATTCCACCGACGCGCGCAAAGGTGATATCCAGGCTTGTCGACACGGCGCGCATCCCCTTCGGCGCGAACTTCAGGATCAATTGCGTCGATGGTGCATTGCTGCAGGCCAGACCTGAGCCGACGAGAACCGACGACAATACGAGCAGCAAGAGACTATCGCCAGAGTACAAAAGCGGAAATCCTGCAACAATGAGAAGCGGGGCGGCCAACATAATCACCCGAAGACGAGGCCCATCCACCATGTTTCGCAAAAGAGTGCTCAAACCGGAGAATGTCAGCCACATGGTTGAAAGCACAAAGCCAACGCTCGTTGCCTCCACGTCATTTTCGGACAGCCAGACCGGGAGGCGGAAAAGATAGTAGGTGATCGATCCATAAGTGCAGAACACATAGAGGAATGTCACCCAGAGATTACGGGCGCGAAAAAACTCCGAGTAGTCCTTCGTCCGACCTGGATCTGGCGTAGGCGCGTCGTCGGTTTGCGATCCGTTCAGGATCGACCATGCGATTGCCGCCAAGAATGCGATAAAAATGAACGCGATTTTCCATCCATATTGGCCGAGGAAGCTGCCATAGAAGAGCGGTGCGAAGGCCGCAACATAGCCTGAAATACTGCCCCAGACGATGAGCGCCCGCCCGGGTTTCAGCGATGCGGCCTGTGTCAGGAGAATGGGAACAAGCGGTGAAAAGATGCCCGCACCGAGGCCTTGCACGATACGCCCGATGATGAGCATCTCAAAACTCTCAGCGGCGGCAACCACCAGCGATCCCGCAGCGAAACAGACGACACCGTAGCCAAAGACTTTCCTAGTATTGAAGGCGTCGCCGCACCAGCCTCCGAGAAGAACCCCGATTGCAACCGCGATGCCGTAGGCGTTGAAGACCCAGGCCAGCGCGCCAATCGACAGGCCGAACTGCATCTGGATTGCTGGCAAGAGCAATGGAACCAGCGTGAGCTCCATCACAAACGCAACGTTTGCGACGATTGGACCGAATATCGCTTTGCGCGGTGACGCGGCAGTGGAGGCCGTTTTCTCGATGTCCGGCATATGGGATGTCATTGGATCAATCCCGCCGATCAGACATTTGCACGTGCGTTGAGATGGCCCTTTGCGTCAGGAGATGTGGTGGTGGGGGCCGTCGCAACTCCGAGCGCGCGGTGACGGTTTTCCGGCGCCGGTGCAAGCATGTTGGCCATGTCTTTGGCTCCCATCCAGATCAGATATTCTTCTTCAGTTACCTGTTGGTCCGGTCCCAGCCATCGACCAAGTTCGCAATGCGTATAGCCGTACCGAAGGTGGGCGCCCTTCGCCCCCAATCGTTTGGGCACGAAGGCAAAGACAAAGGACGGGTTCCAGGCGCCGACCATAATCTCGAACAGAACACGCGACAAAAGTTCGGTCGCACCCTGGCTGCGTGGCCCCCCAAGACCGTTGGCACGGAGCCAGAAATCCCCCTGATAACAGACCTGTCCCGTGATGCTGTCGAGGGCTTCCGGACCCGAGTAGAAAGTAAGATCCGGATCAGGCGTTGTATCTGGGGTGATGTATTTGTGGCGGTGGTCGTTCAGATGTGCGGCAAGCGAAACGTCCGACAGATCGAGGAGCCGCACTGCCTGCGTGTGGATCAGCTCACCGTCTGAGTCAAAACCGCAAATCCAGAAGCCGTTCGTTCGTTCGATGTACGAACTCGCGACATCGAACATCGGATAAATCGCACCCCGGTCAAGCTGCTTGCTCCGGTATGCGCGGTACTTGGCGAAGTCGTCACCAACCTCAACCCGAATTCCCATGGCCTCAAGTTGGCGGAGAATGTCGGACAGGCTGGTTACAATTTTAAACAAACTATATGGTAACATGCCACCCACTTGGCCAATTGTTTCCGATCAGGCAAGTACATTCCCATCAATTGGTTAAGGATTTGTTAGCCAACTTTGATGCTCGAAAACAAAAAATCGCCTGGGTCGCTGGCTCAATCTATGCGTGCAGTGCGCTGGAAAAAAGATGTGTTTTCGTTTTAGCACAGATCTATCCACGCCTGTTTTTTTCCTAAAAAGCCAACACCTTGCAAGGAAATGATTTGGCAACGCAGCTTGACTGCCTCCCAGCATCGCACCCGCTCTAAAGGACGGCTCACACCAAGCAAGTGACCAGAATTTACCTATTGCACAGCAGCCTTCTTTGCGTTTCCGGGAGGTGGGTTACCGGGCTCCCTGCGCATTCCATGATTGGTATTCAGTCTCAGCAGCAACCAAGATAAAAGCGGCCAAAGTAAGAAAGATTGATAGAATTTAGCGAAACTCATCTCCATCCAAAATTCACCTTCAATACATTGTTTTTAAATATTTATTTGTACTTTTGAGTTTAAATGAAATTTGTAGGGGCATCCGTAGCCTCCGCACTGCTTCTCTCAGCTTCCTGAAATGTGGCATTCAGAAGACAGCCATAGAAGCCCAGCCATATTTTGGGCGGATCTGACCGAGATATAGCATGTGGAAAGGCATGTTTATGAGCATTGACAGACTTCTTGACGCATCTTCTTTAGTGTCTTGCCCTCCTCCGGGCTCCGTGAACGTGTGTATCGGAAACGCCGTCGAAGGTCCTGGAGGAAGATGGATACCATGCGCTTCCGCAATTGCGGATGGTGCCTATGTGTCTTGTGTCTATGAAATCGGTCCAGGCCGCAGACAGGTTTGCTCTGCCGCCGCCCCCACATACTCAGCGGACGAAGCTCTTTCTCGCGCAATTGACCTGGCTGTGACGGCTGCTGCATAGGGCGGCTGGCCTTGAAATCGGAAATCTCTACTGACCACCCTGGCGGTCCCAATCCGTTTCAAGAACACTGGGCGCACACGAGATGCCGCCTCAGGCTTGCCGACAAGACCGCTGATTGTTGCCAGCAGCGCCCCGGCGACAAAATCGACTGGCGCACTCTTCGCAGCGGCGGCTTTGCGTATCCAGTCCGCACAGCCGCCAAAAACCTCGTTGAACTGCGCGTCACTCAGCACTGGTGCCGGAGGCCTTTCTGGCCGCAGAATGGTCCTGTCGGGCTCTAGCCATGCAAGTCTCTGCGCAACAGCGCTTTCGCGTTCTGGTGCTCCCGACATCAGCTTGTCCGCTCACGCAGGACATCGTTCCAAGTCTTGCCGTCCTGTGCGGCCATCAACGACACCTCCCAGCCCACATCACCAGCCCGACTGGCAAGAGAGGCAGCCGCTGCGTGAATTTGCTCGGTGCCATCTGCAGCTACAATCAAATGACTGGGCACAGCAGGCAATTCAAAATGCTCGAATTGCAAATTTGAAAGAGCAGCCCAAACCTCATGTGGTCCGCGCAAAATACCGCTGTTCAAGCTCAGTCCGGATTCAATGCCGTGGCAGACGACCAGAGGGCCATTAGGTTTGGACAGCCGCACTGCGCAGCCAGAAGTTGGACCGCATAAAAAGGGTGCTTGTTTGTGCAATTGACCCGCGCGGACCGTGAAAGGTTGACTGTAAATACCGCCGTTCGGGAGTAATTCAGCCAGAATCGCGTGCTCGCCAAACCCATCGGGGCCTGGCCAAGCCTTCTGCTCCCACCTCAATGACGAGGGAAGGCATGCCGTTATGCCGATTGAACGAAAGTAGTTTTCGCCAAGCGTCCCTGCCAATGGTACTGCCTTGGACCAGTGATCCCGTGCAATATTGAAAGAGGCTTGTTCTTGTTCCCACCTTTCGATGGCCATCAGATGGATGATT
Organism: Roseobacter sp. MH60115; assembly: GCF_015644665.1. Taxonomy (GTDB): domain Bacteria; phylum Pseudomonadota; class Alphaproteobacteria; order Rhodobacterales; family Rhodobacteraceae; genus Roseobacter. The sequence goes on along the minus strand of NZ_JADOBQ010000005.1, from coordinate 377,573 downwards.
TTTGTTTTGAGCTTGCCGTTCGGCAGGATTTTTGCAATCTCAGCGAGGATATCCGTGGGATGACATCCTTCGTTCTCGCAGGTCACGTCGAACCCTGCGCGAGGCTGGCAAACTGTCACACGCAATTGATCGCAGCCCAAAGGCTGTCCCGGTTGGCAGCGTGGACATGCAGAAAATCCTTCGTCCCGATCCCAAAAGCCGCCTAATTTGTGGACGAGATCACGCGGATTGATTCTTGGAATCTTCATTAGCGCTGACCTCCGTTTTTTCCTGATGCAAGAAAATGATCGACATCGACCTCAACCCAGTAGAGCCGCCCCCCGATTTTCATGGGCTCAGGCAGTCTCCCCAATCCCACGTCGCGGTAGATTGTGGTGCGGCCCCTGCCACCCAGTTTTTTCTGTAGTTCTTTGAATGATAGATATTTCACTTGTGTGCCTCATGGTTTGTCATGGGACACAACTACCGCATAGGTTGAGTTTGCAAATTCGGGTGCTTCAAGTTCCTTGGGGAAGATGAAGTTCCCTAATTGACAATCACAAAAAATCCAAACTGCAAAAACTCAACTCTTGTCTGTGCGAGTGGCATAAGTCAGGTCAAGGGACCCCGGGGGGGGTGTCTTTGTGTATTTGCCCCCCCCCGGGGGCAACGGTACTCAATGGAATGCAAGAGCGCGGTCCTACATGGAAACAAACGGCGGAAAGCGGTCAAAGTCGAACCTTTCCGGCACGATAAGCTCTTGGAGGCCCCACTTGTTGAAGGTGGTGGCGTTCTGAAGGTAGCTTTGCATGGCAATGACTGTAGATACAAATCGACCGTGTGCTTCAGGGTTCGGTTCAAAAGGCATTGGCCAAGAAGCTTCGTTGGGAAACGACACGAGCGCAGCACAAATATGAGCCACTGAACAGTAATCGCGAAAGTTTTGCTGAATGTCAGAGTCGTTGCTAAGCAGCGACTTTCGGTGTGGTTCCCACTTGCCATTCCGATAAAGGTATACAGTTTGCCGACCACGAAGTCCTTGATGGGTTGCAGAACGAAGGCGGCCTCGGGGTATTTCTGCGATCCCTGACGGGACTTGATCGAGCGGCGGCGAAAGCTGTGTTCAGCGATTTTGCGGCGGCCAACCGGCTTTCAGCGAACCAAATGGAATTCATCAAGCTGATCATCAACAGCCTATGCGAGAGTGGCGTAGTCGACCCCAAAAGCTTCTATGAAAGTCCGTGTACTGACTTAGATGACTTGGGAATAAATGGACTTTTTGATTCAATTCAATCAGCTCAAATCATCTCGTTAGTTCGAAGTGTCAATGAAACTGCTGCGGCTTGATCAGCTCTATGAAAAGTACTGGCAGCATAAGCTCTTGCGGAGGTAAAATGATGACGAAAATTGTTGTTCGCCCGCCAAGCGGTAGGGCCATTCCAACGTCGACAAAACACACCTCTATGTCGGACATTCGGCCAACTCCAGTTGAGGCGACCGAAACCGGCAAGCCTCCATTGCCGTCAGCCACGTCTGTAAGGTGGAAGGGTCGTGACACTTAAGGTGACTGCAAGCCTGGCTGCTGCAATCCATCACCATCACACGCTTGCCCAAAGCCAGAAATCCCGAGGCCAACGCCATAGCCGCCGTCGTCCGCCCAGATCCACATCGCGTCGCAGCGCGCACTTGCTCGTTGGAAGGCGAACGGATCATGAAGCGCCAAGTGACCTGAGCGCCCATTTTTTGTTCCACTTTTCTATAAAAAAAGTTCTCACATTGTTCTTGCTTAAACCTTCTTAGTCGTTTGGCAGCTATGTAACCATGAAAAAATGTAAAGCTTGCTTGTGGTTCCTGCTCGAATACTCAATCAAATCAACGACAAGTGCGCCGAAGGGTTGGCACTTGCTTTGGCGTCGAGTGACGACGGCGCCATTATGGAATTTCAATGGTGCAACAAGGCCTTCACCAGGATCACTGGTTATGGCGCTGACGAGGTTCTTGGTCAACGCGGAACCATTTTGATTGGCCCGGATCTGGAGCAGGGCGTTCACCTCTACATCATCGAAAAGCTGATGAATTGGGAGAATTTTTCGACCAAAGGCCTAAACAACCGCAAAAACGGTGAAAATTATCTGCAGCGCATGGGCTGGACACACCTATCCGATCCAGAGACAGGGGACCATTGGTGGCTCTGCTCGATCATTGAACTTGAGGAAGAACGCATCACACCCGCCGTGGTGCAGAGCGATCAGTCGACGATAGTGGATCAGGAAGGCTATGCGAAAACAATCGCAAAAGTTCACCGGTTGGAGAAAGAAAACGCGCGCCTGCACGAACTGGCAAGGTCGGTGGCCAAGGACGCGAATGAAGACGCCCTGACCGGTCTTTCAAACCGGCGGCACTTTGAGGTTGAATTGAAAACCTGGATTGGGAATCTCAAGGCGCACGGAACAGAATTCGCGGTGCTCTACATCGATCTTGACCGGTTCAAATTTGTTAACGACACGCTTGGTCACGATGCGGGCGACCGGCTGCTGGTTTCCGTCGCCCATATGCTGCGGGACCTGACCGATGAGACCGATCTGGTCGCGCGTCTTGGCGGCGACGAGTTTGTCATTCTCAAGCCGCTCGGCACAAGCGCCCTCAATGTCAGCAGTCTCGCGGACGAGATTGTGCAGAGGATGCAGGCGCCTTTTTCATTCGACGGCAAATCAACTGCCTGCAGCGCAAGCGTCGGTGTTGCCATTGCCAATGCCAAAATGGAGGTTCCAGAGCAGGTCGTCGCAGATTCCGACGCGGCGCTCTATCATGCGAAATCGCAAGGACGGGGGCGGTGGTCATTTTTTACGGAAGAGATGCATGCTGAATCCATTGCAACCAAGCAACTGGCATCGGATCTCCTGCTGGCCTGCGAAAGACGTGAGTTTGTTTCATATTTTCAGCCCCTGATTGATGCGCAGACCGGAAGGATCGTGTGCGCCGAAGCACTGGTCAGGTGGCCTCATCCCACCAAGGGTATCCTCGCGCCAGCTGCATTTCTCGATACCGCTGCGCACCTCGGGATTCTCAAGAGGATTGACGAAATCGTGTTTGCAGGCTTGTCCGGGGCTTTGTCATATTTTGACGAAGCGGGCGTTGATCTGCCACGCGTTGCGGTGAATGTCTCCGCAGCCAGGCTGGCAGATCCAACCTTCATCCATGACATCAAGAGCTCGGGCATCGATTCAAAACGGCTGACGGTGGAGATTTTGGAGTCTGTCTATCTGGACCGCATCGGCGATGTGGTTCGGTGGACCATCGACGAGCTGGACGAGTTGGGCGTGACGATTGCACTGGACGATTTCGGAACTGGGCACGCATCGGTGCAAGGGTTGCTGCAAATCAGGCCTGCGATCCTGAAGATCGACCGCCATTTCATCCAACCTGTTGTCGAGGATGCGGGCGCGAGGTCGCTGACGGCATCCATAATCGGTATCGGAAAGAGTCTCGGCATGCGGGTTGTGGCCGAAGGCGTCGAGTCCGACGAGCACGCCCGCATCGTGAGCGAGATGGGCTGTGATTATCTGCAAGGTTTCTACTTCGGCAAGCCGATGAGCAAGACCGATCTGCATGACAGGCTGCTTGAAACGGGGGGCCAGTTCTGGTCACCGGAGCTGCGGGATGTCAGTTGAGCCGCTTGATAGAAGTCCTGTCCTGCTAATCCAGAAAAGTGTCGCCTGAATGCCCGGTGGGTAAGACCAGCACCGGATTGGTCGGAACCATTGGCGCTTTGGGTGATGTTGGTTGGCGACCCCAGCTCCGGGAAAAGCCCTGCAGTGGAAGCTGTCCTGCATCCTTTGACCAACATCGAAGAAGACCTGACCGCCCAGTACAAAGCTGAACTGAAGAAGTGGGATCATGAAAGCGAGCTTGCCAAGCTCAGCCATGACGCATGGGAGGCCAAGGCCAAGAAGGCCTTTGCCCGTGACACTGACCCGCCGGACAAACCGGCCAGCGCCGAAAAACCTGATCTCCCCCATCGCAAGCGTATCAGGATTGGCGATGTCACCATTGAAAAGACGGCTGAGCTATCCAGCCAGAACCCGCGCGGCCTCTTGCTCGTTGATGATGAACTGGCCGGATGGCTGCAAAGCATGAGCAGATACAACGGTGGGGGAGATCGGCCATTTTGGCTTCAAGCCAATGGTGGGCGATCCTACTCGGTGGATCGTAAAAACAATCCTGATCCGATAATTATTGATCGTCTGTGCATCTCGGTGATAGGCGGCATACAGCCAGACAGGTTGGACAGCTCACTTCTGCATTCTGAAGACGATGGGTTGCTGGCACGCTTGCTGACCGTCTATCCAGCGGAGGCCCCGTTGAAGAGACGTGCGGAAGCTATCGACAAGGACTTCATTCTGAAAGCACTCAAACGACTGTTCGATCTACAGCTTGCAACGTCAGAAGACGGTATACTGACGCCGGTGTATCTGAACCTCAATGAAGAAGCACAGGACAGGTTGTTCGCCTTCCGGGAACAATGCTGCGCATGGGAAAAGGAGGTGGATGGCAAGCTGAAGAGCCACATCGGCAAGTTGCCCGGATTGACGGTCAGAATGGCGGGTGTGTTGGCACTGCTGGACTACGCCGTGGACCCGGAGTGTCCTGCTGTCACCGACCTCGACAGCGGCCATCTGGACTGCGCCTGCCTCTTGGTGGGCGACCACTACCGACTGCACGCGTATCGCACGTATGGCGCTGCTGGTGCGCCGCCAGAAGTGAAGGGCGCGCGCAAGATCGCGGAGATGATCCTGAACGATGGGCTCACGAAAATCACCACCCGGGAAATCCAAAAACGGGGACAGCGCGGGCTCACATCAGCCAAGGAAATCCATCCGGCGATTGATGTTCTGATCAGTGCGGACTGGATTGCTCCGATCAAAAGCACTGGCCCGGGCAGGCCGTCGAAAGCCTATGCCGTCAATCCACTGGTGAACAAAATGCGATGAGGGGCAGGTCCTAGGACTTGGTCTTTGCTCGCTTCGACATTTGACAAAACCATACAAAACCCTGTTTCGGGTGCGATTTCCGCGTTTTGTCCGGTTTAGTCAAATGTCGAAACGGAAAAGTATAGAAACTGGGCACCAAGCCACATCCGCATTGGGGCAAACTGCGGACCACTTTCCTGAACTGAATTAAATATTGCACAGAAATTGGTTGACCAACTCTTCCGGCCCGGACCCGCGCAACACCAATCTCCGCCAATCAACACCTTTCACACTGGGCGGGCATCAGGCAACAATAGCGGCATGTTCGATTTCAATGACTTTCTGCGCAAACTTGATATGAACCCGGCCCAGATACGCCTGCTGCGGCATGACCAGCGCGGTGCCGCCGCTTGGCGTCGCGGCGGTGCGTTGGCATTTGGATGCTTCGCCAGCTTTCAAACCCGCGAAAACTCTCCATATCGCGGTACTGATGTCGTCTGCCACTTCCTCCCCGCGCCCAGCCTGCCAGACGGCGACGCCACGGCCCTGTTCCTCGGCACCACCCGCATCACCGACCGATGGGATTGGGATGAGGTGCGCATGCCCGCCCTTCTGGACCCGGACGTCATCCAAACTGAATTCGGGCGTCAGAATCTTGAAGCCTTCGATCTTGAGTGGCTGGAAGCCGGACAGGAATACGCTGAACGCATCCTGATCCGATGGGGGACAGGCACCCGGGCATGGTCGCAGTGGGCGAACAAGCAGCCAAAGGAAATCCTTGAACTCCGCCTGCACGCCAAGGAACCGGCGTTTCCCGGGTTTTCCGAAATTCGGGCGCGGATCAGCGACATTCCGACCTTTCCCCAATCGTGGATAGGTGCGCTGGAAAGTGTCAGGGGCATCTATCTTCTGGTGACCGATCAGGGCGAGCAGTATGTCGGATCAGCATCGGGCGCTGATGGGTTCATGGGGCGCTGGCGCAGCTATCTTGCCAACGGCCATGGCGGCAACGTCCTGCTGCGCGAAGGCAGGCACCGGGACTACACGGTTTCCGTTCTTGAGATCGCCTCGCCCGACATGGCGACAGCGGACATCATCGCCCGTGAAACCTTCTGGAAACAAAAGCTCGGCGCAAGAGCACATGGGCTGAACGCAAACTGAAAGCAATGGCCCATTGCCGCCGTTCGACCGCGACTGGCGCTGCCGCAGCGCGGCCAACCAAAGCTGCTATTCGCTGCGAATACCAAAACCGTGGACCGCCGGAGATCGCTGGTGCGGGCGAAGCTAGCTGTCAATGGGTGCCGCTCGCAAATTCTCATTGGTACCATCAGTCATCTTCGAAGGAGACATGTCTCTCTTGCTCAACGAGTGGGCCAGCGCCCCGCACGTGGGGGTTCCTCCAGCTTATGCCTCCGGCTCGATTCCGCATGAAGTGGCCCTGATGCTCACGGTGCTCGATGAATATACCCGTGAGGCGCTCTGCGTGGCGGTGCGCCCCAAGATGAATGCAGGTGATGTTCTGGACGTTCTGCACCGACTGCTGATGAAGCACGGCAAGCCCGAGTATATTCGTTCAGACAATGGCCCAGAGTTCATCGCTGCACCGCTTCAGGACTGGCTCAGACGCGTCGGCATCCAACCGATGCAGATCTACCCAGGATCACCCTGGGAAAACGGATACAATGAGCGCCGGAAGGTTCGTGATGTTGGTGAAGTGGTAGAAATTCATTTTGATTGGTCCTTTCCATCATAGTTGCTCTCAGAAGTTCGCGGGGAGGTCGGGCTGATTTTGCCCGCCGCGTTTACCGCGCGGGTTTTTTGCTTCGCCGCCCGTGTGTAGCGAATGACCTCTTTGGAAGTCCTATGGCCCGTAAGGGAGTGAAATGCTCATCGATACCCCCCCTCAGTTCCAGGGGTTTTCTTCATCTGAGAGGGCATAGACCTCGAAAGCGTCATCAAGTGCTTTGAGGTCCCAGATCGCGCGGGAGAACGCCTTGATCGGCTGGGGCATAACCTTTTGCTGGACAAGACGGTCGAAGGTAGTCGGACTGACACCGATGTAGTGGGCTGCCTCATTGCGGGTCCCCGCGCAACACCGCCTTTACCTGCGGTTCGGCGTTTATCGCTCCGGCAGCACGGTAGGGAACAGGACTTCGGTGGTGGATTTCCGCAACCTGTCGATCACACGGACAGGCTCTGCTGACCAATAAGGCGCAGTGAAGATAGGCGCATGACCAATGGCCAGGGACAAACCAAGCAGGCCATTCTCGAACGCCTATGGAAGCGAAACGCGATCCGGCGAGAGCTTGGGCTACCTCCCTTAGATATCCCAAACCTCTATCGGAGAAAGACCCGTTGGTCGGCCTAACCGATGGTCTAGCTCTCTCGGCCAAGACAAATAGGAAATCCCTCCGATTGCGTGTGACTATGCCACAGCTAGGTTTGTGGCTTCCTTAGTTTCCACATCCACAAATTCAGCCTCATTCATGAAGAGTTCCAGACTGTGGTTGATGAGTTCGCCCACGGGAATGTCATTCTCCACCGCCAGGACTCGTGCACGGCGGTAGAGCGTTTGGTCGATGTTGCGAATGGTTGTGCGTGTGTCAGACATGGCTGATCCTCCCTACCCGTATTTAGGCAAAATCTTGGATGCCGAACGAGTTACTGAGGAAAGCGCCAAAGCTATCGTCTGTTATCCCGACCAAATGCGCGAAGTGCTTCCTACACTCATTTAGCAGGCCGAGGGTCAACCGAGCTTCACCATTCTCACCCTTTAGCCAATCCAAGTCGTCGGGAAGATCAAAACCATGGGCTACTGAGTGGCGCACTCGCACCCAGCCATTGGTCCTTCGTCTAATCTCAGGCGCATCCCACTGTCTTGGTCCTTGACGCCATTCCCAAGACCCCCAGGGATTGAACCCCATGGTGTCCTGAAAAACATCCCGAACTCGAACATCGTCTGGGGTGTTGAATCTCTTGATCAATGTCTTTGCCTGCGCCTTACGCAAGTTGAAGCTCTGAATTGCCCAAGTTGGGGTGGCACTAGCCGGATCGGTCATATGATCCGAAACCAAGTGAAAAGCTTCTGCGATCACCTTTTCGACGTATGACTGCCACGCAGCGACGGTCAAAACGACCCCTGAACGATGTAAGGCGTCCTGCCTGTGTCGTCTTCCGCGTCCAGTTTGCAGGCTTTCATGGATATCAACAAGTTGTTCCACCAAGCCTTGCTGATTGATGAATGCTTCTCGCGCTTCTGACAACTCAATGCCTTCCTAAACTAATCAATAAATCAAATCCAAAGACCAAATACGCTATCAAATGAAAAACTTCGTGCGTTTGCCGATGCCAAGCCGAAACCCTTCTTGTGTCCCACTTTCAAAAGTTTAGCCCAAAAGCGGGACAATTTTTCCGCCTAAGCGTCTGATCTTATTTGATAATTTTTCGATAGTGGTGCCCGGGGGCGGAATCGAACCACCGACACGAGGATTTTCAATCCACTGCTCTACCCCTGAGCTACCCGGGCACGGGCTGCCAAAGCTTGGCTGGGTGAGCGGGTTCTAGGAGTTTGCTTCAAGGGTGTCCAGTGCCTTTTTGCCAAATGCTCTGCTCAATGGCATCGCCAGTGCAAGCGGCTTCTGTCTGTGGAGCTATCCGGAGGTTACATTTGCCAGCGACGCTCACCAGAAAGACCCGCTATCACATTCAGGCAAGCAGATGGACGGCGGTTCACTCGCAGAGGGAAATCGCTCAAAAAACAGGCGTACCTCTGCATTTCTCCAAGGTTATTAAGCTCTTGCCGCGAATTGGTTGTGCCTCTGCGTTAGACCGGTATCATGGCGGGATGACAACGAATGCAAAGAGCTTCGACGAGATGATCCGCCCCGACGGATCTGTAACCCCTCCCTACGCGGCCTACGACGCCTGGTTCAAATGCCAGGATCCGGCACGGCTCGAATCCAAAGCGGAAGAAGCCGAAGCCTTCTTTCGCAGGACCGGGATCACTTTCAACGTCTATGGACAATCAGAAGCCCAGGAACGTCTGATCCCCTTTGATCTGGTGCCGCGCATCTTGTCACATCGGGAGTGGGCAAAACTGTCGAAAGGTATTGATCAGCGGGTGCGCGCGATCAACGCTTTCATCTGGGACATCTATAACCGGCAGGAAATCCTGCGGGCCGGGCGCGTACCAAAGGAGCTCATCGCGCACAATGAAGCTTTCGTGCCGCAGATGATGGGCTTTACCCCGCCCGGTAAAGTCTACACCCATATCGTCGGCACCGATATCGTGCGCACCGGCGAAGGCGATTTCTTCGTGTTGGAGGACAATGCCCGCACACCTTCCGGCGTCTCCTACATGCTGGAGAACCGGGAAACGATGCTGCAGATGTTCCCGGAGCTTTTTTCGCAAATCCGCGTCCAGCCGGTGAGCGATTATCCCAAGAACCTGCGCCGGTCCCTGTCGGCATGCGCGCCGCAGGCTTGTTCCGGCAAACCGACGGTGGCGGTTCTGACCCCGGGCATCCACAACTCCGCCTATTTCGAGCATTCCTTTCTGGCCGATCAGATGGGGGCAGAACTGGTCGAAGGGCATGATCTGCGGGTGGTCGACGGGCGGATCGCCATGCGCACCACCAAAGGCTACCGCGTGATTGATGTGCTTTACCGGCGCATCGACGACGATTTTCTGGACCCGCTGAGTTTCAATCCCGACAGCATGCTTGGCGTTCCTGGCATCATGGATGTCTACCGCGCGGGCGGCATCACGATTGCCAATGCACCGGGTGCCGGGATCGCGGATGACAAGGCCATTTATTCGTATATGCCGGAGATTGTCGAGTTCTACACCGGGGAAAAGGCAATCCTGAAGAACGTGGAAACGCATCGCTGCGCGGAGCCCGAAGCGTTGCAATATGTGCTGGACAACCTCGCCGAGCTGGTGGTCAAGGAGGTACATGGCTCTGGCGGCTATGGGATGCTGGTGGGCCCCGCGGCGAGTAAAAAGGAAATTGCCGACTTCCGCAAAAAGCTCGAGGCGAGACCGGGCAACTACATTGCACAGCCGACCTTGTCGCTCTCAACTGTTCCCATATTTGTCGATCAGGGGCTTGCCCCACGCCATGTGGATTTGCGCCCTTTCGTGCTCGTCTCCCCTCAGGGCGTCAATATCACGCCAGGCGGGCTGACCCGGGTGGCGCTGACCGAAGGGTCGCTGGTCGTGAACTCCAGCCAGGGTGGCGGCACAAAAGACACCTGGGTGCTGGAGGACTGATATGCTTGGGAAAACAGCAGGCGGCCTCTATTGGATGTTCCGGTTCCTGGAGCGGAGTGAAAATACCGCCCGTCTCCTCGAAGCCGGTTTCCGCATGGCGCTCACCCGGTCGTCTGATGCTGAGTCGGAGTGGAAATCCGTGGTTATCACCTCCGGCACCGGTCTTGGGTATGAGAAAAAATACGACAGTTACAGTGACACGCTGGTCATGGACTGGCTGCTGCGGGACACCGACAACCCCTCCAGCGTGATTGCCGGCACCAAATCCGCGCGCGACAACGCACGACTGGTGCGCACCGCACTGACGACCGAAGTGTGGGAGGCGGTGAACGATAACTGGATGACCCTGCGCGATCTGCTGGCCAAACCGGTGACAACAGTCGATCTGCCCGCGGCACTCGCGCTGATCCGTAAGCAGAGCGCATTGGTGCGCGGGGCCCTTCACGGCACGATGCTGCGCAATGACATCTACGACTTTGCGCGCATCGGCACCTTCGTGGAACGGGCGGACAACACGGCGCGGATCATTGATGTCAAATATTATACGCTGCTGCCCTCGGCCTCGGCTGTCGGGTCGTCGCTGGATAATGTGCAGTGGGAAATGATCCTGCGGTCGGTCTCGGCACATCGCTGTTTTCGCTGGCTGGACGAGCAGGACATGACGGCAACGGCCATCGCGGACTTCCTGATTTTCGACAAACGCCTGCCCCGCTCGCTGGCCTTCTGCGTGAAACAGACAACGGAAAACCTGCGCTATCTGGAGCAGGAATATGAGACACGCCATCCCTGCCACGATCTGGCGGACAAACTGGGGCGACAGTTGAAGACGCTGGATATCAATACGGTCTTTGACCACGGGCTGCATGAGATGATCACGGAGTTCATCCGCGACAACAACGCGCTGGGGGCACAGATTGAAAAAGACTTCCGCTTCATTGGATAGGACAGGCATCAGGTGCGACTGAAAATCAACCACACGACGCGCTACAGCTATGACAGTCCGGTGGATTATGCGCTGCAGCAGGTACGGTTGACACCGCCGCGCACGGCTCAACAGGAGGTGCACACCTGGGATCTAAACGTCGCGGGCGGCAAGATCGAGACGGAATATCGGGATCACAATGGCGCGCAGGTGCATTTGGTCAGTGTCGACCAAGACGCGCAAGAGGTGGCGATCACGGCCGCGGGTGAGGTGGAAACCACGGACACCGCGGGCGTCTTGGGCAAGGTCTATGGGCCTGCGCCCCTGTGGTATTTCAAGCAGTTCACGCCGCTGACCGAGGCTGGCCCCGGCATCAAGGCCCTGGCGGGACAGCTGGCAGCAGCGCCTGACCCGCTTTCGGCTCTGCATGCTCTCTCTTCATCAATCCTGATGGCTGTACCTTACCGGATTGGCGAGACCTACGCGGCCACTTCTGCCGAAGAAGCCGTGATGGGGGGCAGCGGTGTGTGCCAGGACCATGCCCAGATTTTCGTTGCCGCCGCGCGCGCCGCCGGGGTGCCCGCGCGCTATGTTTCGGGTTATCTGATGATGGACGACCGGGTGGATCAGGACGCCAGCCACGCCTGGGCGGAGGCGCATGTGGACGAGCTGGGCTGGGTCGGTTTTGACATCTCCAACGGGATCAGCCCGGATGCGCGGTATGTCCGGCTGGCCACGGGGTTGGATTATAGCCACGCCGCCCCGATTTCAGGCCTGCGTTTGGGGGCCGCCAATGAATCGATGATTGTGTCGCTGCAGATACAGCAGTAAGCCTCTGCCCTGAAAGACTGCCTGACGACTGGAAATCTTCATGACCTATTGTGTGGGCCTGCGCCTGGATCGCGGCCTTGTGTTCATGTCCGACACCCGCACCAACGCGGGCGTCGACAACTTTTCAAAAACGCGCAAGATGTTTCAGTGGGGCGTGCCGGGCGAGCGGTTGATCACGCTGATGACGGCCGGCAATCTGGCCACCACGCAGGCGCTGGTCAGCCTGATCGAAGAGCGGGTAAAGGCTGTGGGGGACCGCGATCCGTCGATCCTGCGTGCGCCGTCGATGTTTCAGGTCGCGCGCATGGTCGGATCGACGTTGAAAGAGGTCATCGCCCAGAGTGCGCCCGTGGGTCAGACGGGGGATGCCGCGTTTCAGGCCACCGTGATCGTGGGCGGACAGATCAAGGGCGGCGCGCCCACCATGTTCATGATCTACCCGGAAGGGAATTTCATCGAGGTGACGTCGGAGACGCCGTTTTTCCAGATTGGCGAGACGAAGTACGGGCGCCCCATTCTGGTGCGCGTCTACGAGCCGCATATGCGCTTTGAAGATGCCGTGAAGCTGTTGCTGGTCTCCTTCGATTCCACCGTGCGCTCCAACCTCTCTGTCGCGCCTCCTTTCGATCTGATGGTCTATGAGAATGACGCCTACGCGCCGCTGCTGGACCGCCGGATCGAGCAGGATGACGCCGTCTATCAGAGCATTTCAACCGGATGGGGCGATGCCTTGCGCACGGCCTTCGATCAGTTACCCACCTTCGACCTGTGAACAAAGGTGGCCTGAAGCCCACCTTACCTGTCTGGAGCTAGTGCGGTTTTTCAGGACCACGCTGGTCGCGTGCGGCTTCTTCCAGCGCCTCATCGAGTTCTTCGATGTCTTCCGGGTCCGTCGAGGGTACCGCGTAGCTACCATTGAACCAGCGCGCCAGATCACGATCCGCGCAGCGCTTGGAGCAGAACGGACGCATCTCAGGCACCGTTGCATTGCCGCAAATCGGGCAGCTCATGTCAGAACCTCGCTCAATGGCAGGCGCGCGCGTTTGCGCTGGAGTTCAAAATGGCCCAGCGGTGTCCAGCCAACCAGCGCCGTTTCGATATCGTCCCTTCGAAAGCCTTGGCGCAGCGCCGTCTCGAAGCTGCGGCGATCTTTCTTGGGCATGGGAGCGAGGTCGAGCACGATCTGACCCCCCAGACCGCGCAGGCGCAGCGCGCGCGGCAGAGCCTTGGCACAGGCCATATTGGCCTTGATCCCTGCGGCCAGCGACGCATCCGAACCCGTGTTGACATCGACGGCAACCAGAGCGCGGGTCGGCTCAACGTAGAGGCGCGCGCCAGAGCCCAGAGAAACCTCCGTGCCGCGCACCGTTTCCAGGGCATCCAGCACGCCGTGGGTCTCGAACCCACCTGCATCGGTCACGACCTCGGCTGGCGCCACCCAGTCGCGCCAAGCCAAGAGATGCGGACCATCGCCTTCGGCGAGCACCTCCATCTCCTGACTTTCATCCGCCAGGATACGTGCCGCGAGCTCGGCCATTTGCGCGATGTCTTCCGCAATCGCGTCGACCGGCGCGCCGTCACAGGAGGACCGCAGGATCAGGCCCGTGGGTTGATCCGACAGGGCGTCATGCGCAATTTCCAGAAGCCGGTCGCGTTCGGCCTCATCCTTGATCTGGCGGCTGATATTGATCCCCGGCGCGCCGGGCGTGACAATCGCGTAACGGCTTTTGAAGAGCAGTTTCTGGGTGACCGGCAAGGCCTTGCCCGGTTCGGCATAGCCCGTGACCTGCACCAGAATGGGCTGCCCCGGCGCCAACCCCTTGATCTGCCGCAGAAAGGCAGACCCGTCAGGTGTTTTCAGGAACATGCCCCCCTGCCCTTTTACGGGCCGGTCGGCAATCGCGCGGTACACGGTCCCGGGACGCGGCGCATCGGTATCGATCAGGATATCTTCAAGCTGACCATCAACCATGAGGGCGGCGGCCTCGCGGTCGCCTATATGATCGAGAATGATACTCCGGCCCTTCATGAAGGGGCCTGCAACACAGGATGTCCGGCGGCCCTGAGCAGGTTCGCCGTTTCCGCCAAGGGCAATCCAACGATGCCGGTGAAGGAGCCACTGATCCAGGGGATCAACGCCCCTGCGGGCCCCTGAATGCCGTAACCCCCTGCCTTGCCGCGCCAGTCCTGCGTCGCCAGATAGGAATTCAACTCTTCATCTGACAGAGATTTCATGCGCACCGTGCTGACCACATCCTTTTCCCAGATCTCCTCGCCCCGCCGCACTGCCACGGCGGTGATCACCCGGTGCCGACGGCCCGACAACAGGCGCAGAAAAGCCGCCGCCTCCGCTGCGTCAGCCGGTTTTCCCAGAATGCGGCGGCCCAGTGCCACCGTAGTATCCGCGCAGAGTACGACATTATCAGCTTCCGCCGTGACAGCCGCCACCTTCGCGCGGGTGATCCGACGGCAATAGGGGCGCGGCAATTCGCCCTTCAACGGGTCCTCGTCAATGTCCGGCGCACGAATATCATCCGGCACAACGCCGATTTGCGCCAACAATTCCTTGCGGCGCGGACTTCCAGACCCCAGAATAAACAAGGGGTTACTTGAAACGGTAGTTGATCCGACCCTTTGTCAGATCGTAGGGGGTCATCTCAACCTGCACCTTGTCGCCAGCCAGAACGCGGATGCGGTTCTTGCGCATCTTGCCTGCCGTATGTGCGATGATCTCATGGCCGTTTTCAAGCTCGACCCGAAATGTCGCATTTGGCAGGAGTTCCTTCACGACACCGGGAAATTCGAGCGTATCTTCCTTGGCCATGGTTTCTCCTTCATTGCACGCCCACCCATTTGTGGACGCCGCTTAAATGCGCGCATTCGAAGCTGTTTTCAAGGGGGATTCAGCGCAAGGTCACAATTGGCGCCGCAGCGTCCCGGCCAATCTGCTCGGCCCAGTGGGTGCGCCCGAGCACAACGCCATCTGCCCGCACATGGGCGATGGCCTGCAAATCCACCTCTGCATAGGTCCAGCCCGGAACCCCTATTTCGCCCACGGCCAAGACCCCATTGGCTGGAAAGCCTGTATCCGGCGGGCCAAAGGCACCCCCTGTCCCGGTCGAGATATCCACGGCCTCCGACCAGGGTGCCTCTCCCACCAGCGAGGCCATGACGCTGACGCATTGGCTCTCCAGTGCGCGGGCCATCGCCCCAATGCGCACGCGCCAGTACCCGGACAATGCCTCGGTGCAGGACGGCACAAGGATGATGTCACAGTCCGCCAATGCCCGGCCTAACAACGGAAATTCACTGTCATAACAGATCAGTATGCCGATTTTGCCGATGGCCGTATCAAAGATTTGCAGCGGTCCGCCGCCGATTACGCCCCAGATGTCGCGCTCGAATCGTGTCATGATCTGCTTGTCCTGCATCCCGATCTGACCGCCGGGTGCAAAGAGACGCGCGCGGTTAACCGGGCGTGTTGCAGTGGCCGCCGGTCCCGATGCCGCCAGAATGTGGATGTCATGCGCAGCCGCCAGTTTGCCGTGCAGGACGTCCGCCTCGGGCAATCTGTCAGAGACAGCGTAGAGCGATCGTTCCAGATCACCGGCGGCGGCCTCGCCGCCAAGCGTGGCCAGTTCCATCGCACCATACTCAGGAAAAATCGCCAGTTTCGCGCCCGCCTGCGCCGCCTCGAACACCCAGGCGGAAATCTTGTCCTCATATTGCGCCCAGGACGTCAGGAAATCGAGCGGGTAAGCAGCTGTGGCAATGATCACGTTGGAAAGTCCCTGTGGTGTTGGCGCCCTACCCTCCGGCAAATCCTGCCCCGCTGCAAGTGCCCATGGCTGCGCCGATATCTTTGAAAATTCGACATGTAGAGCATGTGAGTGCTCAATATTTCTTGACGCATGGCATGAATACACTCAAGAAACCCGAAACTGCGCGAAGGGTGTTCGACATGATGAAGGGGATCACATTGCGCGGGCTGGAGGTTTTCGAGGCCCTGGCCAGCACCGGTTCGGTCGCGCAGGCCGCCGCGCGCACGGGTCTCAGTCAACCTGCCGTCAGCCAACAACTGCGCAACCTTGAGGCGGCTCTTAGCACGGACCTCATCGATCACGGGCGCAGACCGATGCGCCTGACCCCCGCCGGCACGCTTTTCCTGCACCGGGCCGAGGCCGCACTGGCTGAGTTGCGGTTGGCGCAAAGTGAGTTAACCGTGATGGACCTCGCTCATCTCCGCGCCCTCAGCATCGGCATCATCGATGATTTCGACGACAGCCTGACGCCGCGGTTGGCAACGATCCTCGCCGACAGTCTCACCGGCTGCCAGTTCAAGATGATTACCGCCTCCAGCAATGATCTGGCACTGGCGATGGTGGAAAAGCGCCTGCACCTGGCAATTTCCGCCAGTACGGGCCGGCCATTGGAGGGGGTCATTGAACATCCGCTGGCGCGGGATCCCTTCATGCTGGTGGCGCCCAAGGGAACCAAGGTGGCTGAAAACGCACTGCCTGCACCGGATGGCTTGCCCTTCCTGCGCTACGACGCGGATCAGTTGATCCGCCACCAGATCGAAGCGCATCTTGCAGGACATATGGGCGATCACCCCGAACGCTTCGAAATCGGCAGCCATCTGGCGCTGATGGCCATGGTCGCGCGCGGCATTGGCTGGACGATCACAACGCCTCTAGGGTACATGCGTGCACATCGGTTTCACGGCGATTTGGTCGCTTACCCCCTGCCCGGGTCGCCGTTTTCCCGGCAGATATCACTCTTTGCAAGCGAAGACTGGGCGGACGATGTGCCATTGAACGTGGCGCAAACGATGCGGCGGTTGATCAAGACCCACATGATTGATCCCGCCCTTGCCGAGCTGTCTTTCCTGTCTGGTCACTTGCAGGTTCTGGAAGCCTGACGCCCGCACTTTGACACCGGTGCACGGGCGCGGCATCTATGGGTCAAGATATCAGGAGGCAGGCCCATGCAGAAAATCGTAATCCTTACCGGTGCAGGCATTTCCGCGGAAAGCGGTCTGGGTACATTTCGGGCCGAAGGCGGACTTTGGGCACAGCACCGGATCGAAGATGTGGCCACGCCAGAAGGCTTCGCCCGTGATCCAAAGCTTGTGGTTGATTTCTACAATGCGCGGCGCGCGCAGGCAGCGGAGGCCGCACCCAACGCAGGCCATATCGCGCTGGCCGAGTTGGAGGAGGCCTTCAGCGGCGAGGTTGTCGTGATCACGCAGAATGTGGATGACCTGCACGAAAAAGCAGGCAGCAGGAAAGTGATGCACATGCACGGCGCGCTCAAAAGCGCGCTCTGCGCCGCATGCGATCATCGCTGGCCCGCGCCGCTGGCCATGGCACCGGGCGACACCTGCCCCGCGTGTCAGGCGCCGACAGCCCGCCCCGATATCGTCTGGTTTGGCGAGATGCCCTACGACATGGATGAGATTTTCGATCATCTGGCAGGCGCGGATGTCTTTGCCAGCATCGGCACCTCCGGCAACGTCTATCCCGCCGCAGGTTTTGTGGCCGAGGCCCGCAGGTCAGGCGCACATACCGTTGAATTCAACCTCGAACCCTCGCTGGTCGGCAGCCAATTCGACGATATCCGCATCGGACCGGCCAGCCAGACCCTGCCGCTCTGGGTCTCGGAACTGTTGAAGGGCTGAAACGACAAAACCCCGCCCGATCCGGGCAGGGTTTCCCTACATTCAAAAACCGGCTGTGATCAGCTCAGCGCTTCTGCCGTATCGGACGACTTGGCGATTGCCTTCTTCACTTTCAGCGCGTTGGGCGACAGCTCGCTGTCCTTGGCTTTCGCCAGGAACTTGTCCAGACCACCGCGGTGGTCAACCGTGCGCAGGGCTGCAGCTGAAATGCGGAACTTGAACGCACGGCCCAGTGCTTCGGACTGCAGGGACACATCGTTCAGGTTCGGCAGAAAACGCCGGCGGGTTTTGTTGTTGGCGTGGCTGACATTGTTGCCAGTCATCGGGCCTTTTCCGGTCAATTCGCAAACGCGCGACATGGGTTTATCCTTTTATCTGAGCCGTCCCGGCGGTCCGGTAAACGACAAAAGGGGGCAGCCTCAGGCCACGCCCCGGAAATTCGTTTGCTGGTTTTAGTGGGAATCATCCCTCCGGTCAACCCGAAGGGGCGCGGAATTCACCGATTTGATGCATCGGCTTTGCGTAGATCCGCCAGAAACTCTTCTGCGGCGGCTGCGGGGGTTTTTGCGCCAGTCTCCACATCTTGGCTCAGCATGGCCAGGCGTGCCTTGGCAGGCGCCGTCTCCAGCTGAGACAAAAGCGCATTCCTGACGTCCTGTTCGAACCAATACCGCGCCTGATCCGCCCGCGTCGCCTCCCAGAACCCATTGCTCTGGCGCCAGTCGCGCAAGCCGGTCAGATCGGTCCAGACATCTTTGAGACCCTGTTCCTGCAGCGCCGAGACCATCATCGCCTTTGGAAAACCGGTGGGGTCCTGCGAACGCTTACGTAACAAACGCAAGGCCCCGGCATAGTCGGCACAGGTCCGGGTCGCGGCAGGTTTCAGATCACCGTCCGCCTTGTTGATCAAGATGATATCCGCAATCTCCATGATCCCGCGTTTGACGCCCTGCAGCTCATCGCCCCCCGCGGGGGCCAGCAGCAGCAGGAAAATATCCGCCATCTGCGCCACAACTGTTTCAGACTGACCAACGCCCACGGTCTCGATAAGCACAACGTCGAACCCCGCCGCTTCGCAGAGGGCGACAGCCTCGCGGGACCGGCGCGCGACCCCGCCCAGATGGGTCTGGCTGGGGGACGGGCGGATAAAGGCATTTGGTACCCGCGACAGCCTGTCCATCCGGGTCTTGTCTCCAAGAATGGATCCACCAGATCGCGTCGAGGACGGATCCACCGCCAATACGGCAACCTTCAACCCCTGATCCACCAACATCATGCCAAAGCTCTCGATGAAGGTGGATTTGCCCACACCCGGCGTGCCCGAGAGACCGATACGCAGCGCCTGCCGATCCTTGGGCAGAGCATCCAGCAAAGCCGCCGCCTGCTGCCGGTGATCGGCGCGCGCGCTTTCCACCAACGTGATGGCGCGGGCCAGTGCCCGGCGCTCGCCTTGTGCGACACGCTCTGCCAGATCGGCGATATCCATAGGCCCTTGCCCCTCTTTCCTGAAATGGTTTTCCGGCAGCCGTTGCTAAATGTCCAGAGCTTGGCTGCGCCGGGGCTTTTCGCTAAGCAGAGGCATGCGGTTTTCCCTGCCCATCGACAACATTCTGCCGGACGCCATTGCGCAGCTGCGCGCATGTGGTCGGCTGGTGCTGCAAGCCCCGCCTGGCGCGGGTAAGACCACGCGGATGCCGCTGGCCATGCTGGAGGCTGACATTGCCCGGGGCAAGATCATCATGCTGGAGCCGCGCAGGTTGGCGGCGCGTGCAGCAGCCGAACGGATGGCCGACACGCTGGGCGAGGCCGTCGGTGGCACTGTCGGATATCGCATCCGGGGCGAAGCCAAGACGTCGCGCGCCACCCGGATTGAGGTGGTGACCGAAGGCATCCTGACCCGCATGATCCAGTCACAGCCCGATCTGCCGGATGTCGACGCAGTCATCTTTGACGAATTTCACGAACGCTCGCTCAACGCGGATCTGGGCCTTGCGCTGTGTCTGGATGTGGCGGACGCATTACGCGACGATCTGCTGCTTGTGGCCATGTCCGCGACGCTGGATGCAGCACCCATCGCCCGCTTGATGGATGCACCGATCCTCACATCGGAGGGTCGGGCCTTCGAGGTGACCCCGCATTGGCTGACGAAACCCGTGGCCAAAACGCAACGACTGGAACGGGCGGTTGCCGATTTGACGCTGCAGGCTTTGGACACAGACGACGGCAGCGCGCTGGTGTTTCTGCCCGGCGAAGCGGAGATACGCCGCACGCAGGCCGCGTTGCAGGGGGCTCTGCCGCCGGACACGACATTGCATCCGCTCTACGGAGCCATGCCCTTCAAGGAGCAGCGCAAGGCCATCGCACCGGCGCGGTCAGAGCGTAAAGTGGTTCTGGCCACCTCCATTGCCGAGACCTCCCTGACCATCGAAGGCATTCGCATCGTGATCGATGCGGGATACGCGCGGCGGGCCGAATTCGACCCGGGCTCCGGCATGTCACGATTGATCACGACGCGGGTGACGCGCGCGGAGGCCACACAGCGGATGGGGCGTGCAGGGCGTGTCGCCCCCGGCGTGTGCTACAAGCTCTGGACGAAAGGCGAGGAAGGCGCCCTGCTTTCCCATCCTCCGGCTGAAATCGACGTGGGTGATTTGACCGGACTTGCGCTTGAACTGGCCCTCTGGGGCGGCACGCCGGAACAGATGCAGTTCGTCACGCACCCTCACGCCGGGCGGTTTGAAGAGGCGCAGACGGTGCTGAAAATGCTCGGTGCTCTGGACGAAAAAGCTCAGATCACGGCACATGGCAAGGCATTGGCGGCCCTACCTCTACATCCACGACTTGCCCATATGGTCACATTGGGCGGGAGTGATGCACCGCTTCTGGCTGCAATCTTGTCTGAACGCGATGTTCTGCGTGGTGCACCCGTTGATCTTTCACTGCGCATTGATGCGGTCAAAAACCCCGGTGCCTTCGGGGCGAAACACAGCTGGGAACCGCATCGCCCCACTCTCTCTCGCATTCGTGACGAGGCAAGAAGGCTCAGATCCAAGGCCCCTGCGACCGGGCCAAACGCACCGGGGGTGCTGGCCGCTCTTGCCTATCCGGACCGGGTTGGCATGCGGCGGCCTGGCGAGAAACCTCGGTTCCTGCTGTCCGGCGGCAAAGGGGCGGTGCTGCCCGAGAGTGATCCGATGGCCGGTGTATCGCTGCTGGTCGCCACGGATCTGGATGGCGATCCGCGCGAGGCGCGCATCCGTCAGGCGGTCGCCCTGTCACAGACCGAGTTGCGCGATACCTTTCCTGACCAGATCCGCTGGCATGCGTCCTGTGTGTGGTCCAGACGTGACGGGCGCGTGCTGGCACGACAGCAGGAAAAATTCGGGGCGCTGATCCTGGAAGACCGTGCCTGGACGGAAGCGCCTGCCGACGACGTGGCGCGTGCCATGCTGGACGGTGTGCAACAGATCGGTTTGACCCCGGACGCCAAAGCACGCCGTTTCATGGCACGCGCGCGCTTGATGCAGGCTGCGGAGGACAGCTTTCCCGACTTCTCCGAGCCGCACCTGATGCAGACGTTGGACAGCTGGTTGCTGCCCCATATTGCGGGCCTGCGCACGGCGGCCGACTGGAAATTCTTCGATCTTGGTCCTGCTTTGCAGGCGCGGCTGAACTGGGATCAGACGCAACGCATGGAGGCCGCCGTCCCCTCGCATTTCACCACCCCGCTCGGCCGCAGGATCGCCATCGATTATGATGACACCCGGCCACGGATCTCTTTGCGCTTGCAGGAGGTTTTTGGTGTCACGCAGCATCCGCAGGTCGCAGGCACGCCGGTGCAATTCACGCTGCTCTCGCCTGCGCATCGACCGATACAGGTCACCGAAGATCTGCCCGGTTTCTGGGCGTCCTCCTACGCAGATGTGCGCAAGGACATGCGCGGGCGGTACCCGCGCCACCCCTGGCCGGAGGATCCGACGCAGGCCGATCCGACCCTGCGGGCCAAACCGAGAAAGTGAGAACATGACGCAAACGTCTTACGAGCAGATGATCAGCGGCGATTGGTACAATGCCCTGACCCCGGAACTGGATGTATTACGGATGAACGCCCGGCGCGCGATTTATGCGCATAACACCTGCCCGCCCGAAAAGCGCGGCGGCATGGCGCCGGAGCTTATGGCACTTCTCAAATCCGTCGGGCGGGACTGCCTGATCGAGGCCCCGTTTCACACCGCCTATGGCTGCAACACCACGCTGGAGGACGACGTCTTTCTGAACGCAGGTGTCACGATACTGGACAGTGCCCCCGTAACGATCGGGGCGCGCAGCATGCTCGGCCCCAACGTGCATATCTACTGTGCGGACCATCATCGCGATATTGCCAAGAGAAGCGCCGGGATCGAACGCGCCCTGCCTGTGACGCTGGGTGCGGATGTCTGGATCGGTGGTGGCGCGATCCTGATGCCAGGGGTTACTATCGGAGCTGGTGCAATCGTTGGGGCGGGGTCGATTGTGACCCGGGATGTCGCCGAAAACGGGCGCGTCGTTGGCAATCCGGCACGTCCCATCTAGCGGCCCCTGGATTAAATTTTCTTGTGTAATCCTGTTTACAGAAAATTTGAACTTTTTGCCTATTCTCGATCCGGAACAGGCTGAGAAACTTATCCACACATCCAGTGATTTGAAATCTCAGCGAAAATCGATATAGTGATTAGAAATAAGGCAGGTCATAAAAAACGACGATGTTTGCATTTGTTAAATCCCATTTCGAGGACGCCCTGCGTTTGGTCCTCAAACCTACGCGCGCGCGACAGGTTGCTGCCGTGTGTTACCGGCATACGCGCGCCGGAAAAAAGGTGCTGCTGGTGACCAGCCGGGGCACCGGGCGCTGGATTGTACCGAAAGGGTGGCCCATCAAAGGTTTGGAAGATCCGGAAGCGGCACTCCAGGAAGCCTGGGAAGAAGCAGGTGTCAAATCGGCGGACATTCAGACCGATCCGGTTGGCACCTACGACTATGACAAAAAACGCGCAGGCGGCGATGTTACCCCGGTGCAGGCGCAGGTGTACATCGCCGAAGTGGAGAGCATGGCGGACAGCTACCCGGAGGATCACCAGCGCGAACGCCGGTGGTTCAGCCAGGACGAGGCGGCATCCCGCGTGCAGGAACCGGAGTTGAAAGCGATTTTACGCGATCTCTGAGGCCTGATCAGACCTCCAGACACCAGCGGAGAATGGCCTTCTGCGCATGCAGACGATTTTCGGCCTCATCAAAGATGACCGAATGCGGCCCGTCCATCACCTCGGACGTCGCCTCGTCATCGCGATGGGCAGGCAGGCAATGCATGAACAGTGCGTCGGGCTTGGCCTTGGACATTAAGGCTTCGTCAACGCGGTAGGGGCGCAGCTGATTGTGGCGACGTTCCCGCGCGGACTGCGCATCGTGCATCGACACCCAGGTATCCGTCACCACCAGATCGGCACCCGCGACGGCTTTGGCCGGGTCGCGTTCGATCTCCACTTTCGACCCCTTGGCCCGGGCCAGATCGATGAACTCCTGCTCGGGGTCCAGCGTCGGCGGGCCGGTAAAGGTCAGGTCAAAACCGAACTGGCCGGCCGCATGCAAAAACGATGCGCAGACGTTGTTGCCATCACCGGACCAGACCACTTTCTTGCCCTTGATCGGGCCGCGATGCTCTTCAAAGGTCAGCACATCCGCCATGATCTGGCAGGGGTGCGTCCGATCGGTGAGCCCGTTGATGACAGGCACGGTGGCAAACTCCGCCATCTCGGTCAGCACCGCCTCGTCAAAGGTCCGGATCATGATCAGATCGACATAGCGGCTGAGCACGCGCGCGGTGTCGGCGATGGTTTCACCGTGTCCCAGCTGCATGTCCGAGCCGGACAGCACCATGGTTTGCCCGCCCATCTGGCGCACACCAACATCGAATGAGACACGCGTCCGGGTCGACGGTTTTTCGAAGATCAGCGCAACCATGCGATCCTTGAGCGCCTGATCGTCGTCCAGCGCCCCGCGCGGGCGCCCGGCACGGGCCGTTTTCATGGTTGATGCGCTGCTGATGATCTGCCGTAAATCCGATGGATCGGTCAGGTGAATATCGAGGAAATGGTTCATGTCTTATCGTTTCATCTTTGAACTTTGCGTGCACCGGACCCCGGTGGACAAAAGGGCCCGGCGAATTTGACTGTCAGGCTGCGGAAAGGGCCACGGCAGCGGCGTCCAGACGGTCAATCGCCTGCGCGATTTCGTCGTCTTCAATCGTCAGGGGCGGCAACAGACGGATGACGTTATCCGCTGCCGGAACGGTCAGCACCAGCTGGTCGTAGCCCGCCTGGACCACGTCGACATTCGCCGCCTTGCATTTGAGCCCCAGCATCAGGCCCGACCCGCGCACGCTCTCGAAGACATCGGGATGCGTGGCCACCAACCCTTCGAGCTTTTGCCGCAGAAGTCCTGCCTTGCGGTTGACGCTGTCCAGAAACGCAGGATCGGTCACGTGATCCATCACCTCCGCCCCCACAGCACAGCCCAGCGGGTTGCCCCCGTAGGTTGAGCCATGGGTACCCAAGGTCATGCCGCTTGCCGCGTCTTCGGTCGCCAACACCGCACCAAGCGGGAACCCCCCGCCAATGCCCTTGGCCACCATCATGATATCCGGCGTGATGCCGGACCATTCATGCGCAAAGAGCTTGCCGGTTCGACCGACACCGCATTGCACCTCATCCAGGATCAGCAAAATGCCCTTTTCATCACAGAGATCGCGCAGTCCTTTGAGACATTGATCGGGCACCGGGCGGATGCCACCTTCGCCCTGCACGGGCTCCAGCAGAATGGCCGCCGTCGTCTCTGTGATCGCCTCCGTCAGCGCCTCGTGATCGCCGAACTCCAGATGTACGAAACCCGGCAGCAACGGACCAAAACCCTTGGTCATCTTCTCAGACCCTGCCGCGGCAATGCCTGCCGATGACCGACCGTGGAATGAGCCGGTGAAGGCGATGATATCGGTCTTTTCGGGCTGGTCTTTTTCGTACCAGTATTTTCGCGCCATCTTCACGGCCAGCTCGCAGGCTTCCGTGCCGGAATTGGTGAAAAACACGGTGTCCGCAAAGCTGTGCGCGGTCAGTTTATCCGCCAGTTCCTGCTGTTTCGGGATCTGATAGAGGTTGGAGGTGTGCCAAAGCGCCCCGGCCTGTTCTGTCAATGCGGCCACGAGGGCGGGATGCGCATGCCCCAGCGCGTTTACGGCAATGCCAGCACCCAGATCCAGAAAACGTCGCCCATCCGCCTCGATCAACCAGCTGCCTTCGCCTTTGACAAAGCTGAGCGGTGCACGGGCATAGGTGGGCAAAAGGGTCGGGATCATCGGATCATCCTTTTCAGGGGTCTGCGGCAAGAACACAACACGTGCATGAGCCGAACAGACAGGTCAACAATTTAAGTAAGATGTGCGGGATATGCGCCAGGCGCATGGGATCATGGCAGCGGGGTTATGCGGCTGCGCGTCGTCGGTTGATTTTCAGCAGTGACGTGATCATGTCGTCGCACTATCGCATTCCCGCGACTTTGCAAAGCCCCTTTTCGCCCTTGATGGAGACGCTGTTCAGGCGCATAGCGGCGGGTATGTTCTTGCCGAAAAAGCATAATCCCGGTCTGGCCGTTTTCCTGATGATCACGGCGACGGCCTTCATTGCCGCCACCACACTTTTTGCCAAGGCGCTTGGGGGTGAGACCCTTGGCCCGCCGCTGCATCCGCTGCAAGTCAGCCACGGACGCTTTGTCTTTGCCTTCATCGCCATTGCCTCCACCGTGGCTGTGTTACGGCCTCAACTGACGCGTCCTCATTGGGGGCTTCATTTTGCCCGGACGTTTTGCGGCTGGGGCGGCGTCACGCTGATGTTTGCCTCCGTTGCCTTCATCCCTCTGGCCGATGCCACGGCCATCGTGTTCCTTAACCCGGTTTTCGGCATGATCCTGGCGATCCCGCTTTTGGGAGAGAAAGTAGGCCGCATCCGCTGGACAGCCGCCTTCATCGCACTGGCCGGGGCGATGTTGCTGTTGCGCCCGACGCCCGAGAGCTTTCAGATTGCCAGCCTTCTGGCCCTCGCGGCGGCCGTGATCATGGGGGTGGAGATTATCTTCATCAAGAAACTTTCCGGGCGCGAAGCCCCGATCCAGGTTCTGCTGATCAACAACTTCCTTGGCGTCCTCATCGCCTCCCTCGCCGTGATTGCCGTCTGGCAGATGCCGACAGCAGCACAATGGGCTGTTCTGATCGCCCTGGGTATCTGCATGGCGCTGGCGCAGGCCTGTTTCGTGAATGCCATGGCCCGCGCAGATGCCAGCTTCGTGGCGCCCTTCAGTTACGGCACGCTGATCTTCGCCACGCTCTATGACATTGCGTTTTTCGCCCAGATACCCGATTGGGTCACCCTGACGGGCGCGGGCGTCATTCTGTCGGGGGGGCTTTTGCTGGCCTGGCGCGAGGCACGGCTGCGTCAATCGCCATAGAGGAAGGCCCAAGTGACGCGCGTTCACCGCTTGTAACTCCGTCCCGAGTGACTAAAATAGAGCGATATCGATACTGACAAAGCGGTCCGCAGCCAGCAGGACCGCTTTTAAATTAGGGAATGGCTGATGTCGTGGACTGACGAACGCGTGGAAATGCTCAAGAAGATGTGGGGCGAGGGTCAATCCGCAAGCCAGATCGCCAAAGAGCTGGGCGGCGTGACCCGCAATGCCGTGATCGGCAAAGTGCATCGTCTGGGCCTGTCGAACCGCGCCACCGCCTCCGCCACGGCCAAGCAGGAGCCCAAGGCCAAACCGGCGCCCAAGGCCGAGGCAAAACCGAAACCCGTGCCGAAAGCGGCCGAGCCTGCCGCCAAAGTCGAAGCCGAACCCGCAGTGCCCAAGCCGCTGCCGGCGCGCAAGCAGATCATCCCGGCGGGCCAACCCCTGCCGCCGCAGCCGTCGGCGAATGAAATCAGCCCCGAAGCCCTGGCCAAAGTGTCGGAGATCGAGAAGAAGGCCAAGAAGCTGTCTCTGATGGAACTGACCGAGCGGACGTGCAAATGGCCCGTGGGGGATCCGGCGACCGAGGATTTCTGGTTCTGTGGCCTGCCTGTGCAACAGGGCAAACCCTATTGCGAGGCGCATGTGGGCGTTGCCTTCCAACCGATGTCTTCGCGGCGCGACCGCCGCCGCTGATCAGCGTGCCCGACAGCCCGCCCGCGTCTTGAAACACTTCGAACACAATGGTGAATTGCGCTGGCGTCGGCATCGTTTATGACGATGCGGTGAAGTGACAGGCGGGAGGGTTGGCACGTGGCCACCACATCGACAACGATCAGAGCGGCGGATGCCTTGGCGCGCCGTCTCTATGCCGAAGGGTGCCGCTATGCGTTTGGCATGCCCGGCGGCGAAGTCCTGACGCTGGTTGATGCGCTGGAAGACGCAGGCATCCGCTTCATCCTCGCCAAACATGAAAATGCCGCCGCTTTCATGGCCGAGGGCGCCTATCACCGCACAGGCGCGCCGGGTATCCTGGTCGCCACCGTTGGCCCTGGCGCATTGAACGGCGTGAATGCCGTGGCCAACGCGCATCAGGACCGCGTGCCCATGATCGTGCTGGCCGGCGCCGTCGATGCGGATGAAGCCCAGACCTACACGCACCAGGTGCTCGATCAGCAGGCCGTCTTCCGCCCGATCACCAAGGCCACGTTTTCGCTGGTACCCGGTGCCGCCCATGTGATCGCGGACAAGGCCGTAGCCATCGCCACCGAAGGCCGCCCCGGTCCGGTACATATCGACGTTCCGATCTCTGTCGCGGATGCGCAGGTGCCCGCAAAAGCCCCGCCCCCCCGCGCCAAGGCCTCTGCCACTGCGCCGTCGGGCGAGGATCTGGCAACCGCGCGCGCGTGGCTGCAAGACGCCGAACGCCCTGTCATGATCCTGGGACTGGATGCGATGATCGAAGACGCGGGCGCAGAGGTCACCGCCTTTGCCGAACGCTTTGGCGTGCCGGTGATCACCACCTACAAGGCCAAGGGGCTGCTGGCAGAAGATCACGCGCTGGCGCTTGGCGGCGCCGGGTTGTCACCATTGGCGGACCGTCACCTGCTCCCGTTCATCGAAAGCGCCGATCTGATCCTCTGCGTCGGCTACGATCCGATCGAAATGCGGGTGGGCTGGCGCGACATCTGGGACCCCACTGACCAGCGGATCATCGATATCACCGCCGAACCCAATCATCACTACATGCATCAATCGAGCCTCAATTTCATCGCCAACTGCGCCGCCAGCCTTGAGGCGTTGTCAGACGGTGTGACGCCGCAGACGACATGGAAGGGTGGCGAGATTGCCGCCATCAAAGCCGCGCTGTCGCAAGCCTTTCCCACGGATGAAGACTGGGGTCCCGCCGCCATCATGGACACCTGCCGCAAGGTACTGCCGCGCGAGACACTGGCGACGGTGGACAGCGGCGCGCACCGGATCCTGCTCAGCCAGATGTGGGAATGCTATGAGGCGCGCGGGCTGACCCAATCCACCGCCCTCTGCACCATGGGCTGCGCCATTCCGCTGGCCATGGGCGCCAAGCTCGCGGACCCTGACAGGCCCGTTGTCGGCTTTTGCGGGGATGCCGGTTTCCTGATGGTGGCAGGCGAACTTTCCACCGCCGCCGAACTGGGGCTGAAACCGATCATCGTGGTTTTTGTGGACGCCTCGCTGTCCCTCATTGAGCTGAAACAACGCTCGCGCCAGATGAAAAACCGCGGTGTCGATTTTGCCAAACATGATTTCGCGGCCATGGGTCTGGCCTTTGGCGGCGCGGGCCATACCGTGACCACCCGCGCCGAACTGACCGAAGCCCTACACACCGCAATGACGGCGGACACCTTCACCGTGATCGCTGCCGTGATTGACCGTGGAGCCTACGATGGTCGTATCTGACACGCCTATGGCGCTCGACGGTCTGGTCGTGCTGGACCTCAGCCGCATTCTCGCCGGGCCGACCGCCACACAGATGCTGGGCGATCTCGGCGCGACCGTGATCAAGGTCGAGAACCCCAAGAGCAACGGGGATGACACCCGCAGTTGGGGCCCGAACTACGCCAAGGACGCTGCGGGCAACCCGACCGATCTGTCGGCCTACTTCATGGCCGCCAACCGCAACAAGCTGTCGATCTCCGTCGATCTGTCGAGCGATGAAGGCCAGCACACTGTGCGCCAGCTGGCAGCGCGGGCGGACATCGTGGTTGAAAACTACAAACCCGGCGGCCTGGAGAAATACGGACTGGATCACGCGACCCTTCTGAAGGTCCATCCCGGCCTTGTCTATTGCTCGATTTCGGGTTTTGGCCAAACCGGCCCGAACAGCGCGCAGCCGGGGTACGACCTGATGGCGCAGGGCTATGGCGGTATCATGTCCCTGACCGGTGCCCCAGACGGCCCGCCGATGAAAGTGGGCGTGGGCATTGCCGACGTGATGTGCGGGATGTACGCGACCATCGGCATTCTGGCCGCCCTGCGCCACAGAGACAAAACCGGGGAAGGTCAGCATATTGACCTCGCTCTGGTCGATGCGCAGATGGCCTGGCTGATCAACGAGGGCACCAATTTCCTGACCTCCGGCAAACTGCCCGAGCGGCGCGGCAATGCGCACCCGAACATCGTGCCATACGATGCCTTTCCCTGCGCTGACGGGCACGTGTTGTTAGCCGTCGGCAACGATGCCCAGTTTGCGCGGTTCTGCGATGCCTTCGGTATGTCCGCCCTTGCAGAAGACCCTGCCTATGCCACGAACCTTGCCCGGATCGAAAACCGCGCGGCGTTGACCACAAAGATCACGGCAGCGCTGGCCGATGTACCGCGCAAAGACGTTCTGGCCCGCTGCCACGCGGTAAAGGTGCCCGCAGGCCCCATCCACACCGTGGCCGAAGCGCTGAACTCTGACCAAGCCAAGGCGCGCGATACCGTCGTGCAGGTCCAAGCCGCGGACACCGCGGGTGACGCCGTTGCCCTTTTGGGCAATCCCCTGAAGTTCTCCCGCACACCAGTCACGTACCGGCACGCGCCGCCGCGCTTTGGGCAAGACACCCAGACCGTACTCCGCGCCTTTGAAATCAAGCCCAAGGCGGACTGAAACACACCCGCGATATCGGCTTCCTTTCGCCTGTATTCCGAGCTTATTCCTGAAACATTGGCGGAAATCTAACACGCGGCTTCACGTTGGCGTGTACCGCCTGCCCGGAACCTTCGCACGTGCCGATATTGCGTTAAAGAATTGTTCTGTTCCGAGAATAAAGGCGCGATCCTGATGATGTACGATATCTGTAACAGCCCTGTTTCGCTCTCTACCCAAGCGGCGCTGGATCACTGGAATGGCATGGTGCGGGCGTTTCTGGCCCATAGCACCGCGACGCCGACCCATTTGGGCGCCGTGCTGACAAGCCATCCGGATTTTGCGATGGGCCACGCGGCACGCGGGTTGTTCTCTTTGATGCTGGGGCGCGCGGAACTGGTGAAAACGGCGCAGGAAGCTGCTGTTCTGGCGCATAAGGCCTGCGCCAACACGACGCCGACATTCCGCGAGGCCGCCTGGACGCGCGCCTTGGATCACTGGCTCGACGGCCGCCCGACCAAGGCGGTGGCCGCGATGGAAGGCGTGCTGACGCGGCACCCTGAAGACACGTTGACCGCCAAGGTCAGCCACGCCATTCGCTTCATTCTCGGCGATGCCACCGGCATGCGCGCCTCCATCGAACGGGTGCTGGAGGCCCATGGCCCCGATCATGCCTGTCGCGGGTTTGCCTTGGGCTGCCACGCCTTCGCATTGGAAGAAACCGGGGCCTACGACCGGGCCGAAGCCGCCGGGCGTGAGGGGCTGACATTGGCGGCGGACGATTCCTGGGGGCTCCATGCGGTCACGCATGTTTACGATATGACCGCGCGGCCCGACCTGGGGATCGCACTGATCGAAGGCAACACCGGTGCCTGGGATCACTGCAATAACTTCCGCTACCACGTCTGGTGGCACAAGGCGCTTTTGCACATGGATCGTGGTCAATTGGATGTCGCCCTGGGCCTCTACGACGCTCAGATCCGCGCCGACAAGACCGACGACTACCGCGACATTTCCAACGCGACCTCCCTTCTGGTCCGTCTGGAGCTGGAGGGCGTGGATGTCGGCCCGCGCTGGGAGGAGCTTGCCGATCTGGCACAGAACCGCACCGAGGATGGCTGCGTTGTCTTTGCTGACCTGCATTACATGCTGGCGCTGACAGGGGCCGACCGGCCAGAAGCCAAGGCAGCGATGACCCGGCGCTTTGCCCGCGATGCCGCGAAATCCGGCGAGATGCCCAGGCGCTATGCCGACCCCGGCGTCGCGGCCCTTGCAGGACTGAATGCCTTTGCCGAAGGGCGCTATGACGCCGCCTTTGCCGATCTGACAGCCGCGCGCCCGACACTGCAGACCATCGGCGGCAGCCACGCCCAGCGTGACGTTTTTGACCGCATCACCATTGACGCGGGTCTGCGCGCAGGCCGTTACGAGCAGACCGAAGCCGTCATCGCGGACCGTCTGGCGCGGCGCGCAGGGCGGCCGGACCGTTTCACCACCACCCGTCTGGCCAGCATTCAAGAGGCCCGGCGGATCCCCGCACAATGATCGCAAGTCCCTGATGACAATTCCTTTTACACAGCATAAAGACCGGCCATGACACTCGCCGACCCCGCCCATATGACGCCAAGCGCCTCCCCTTCGCGCACCGAAGCAGCCCCTGCGGCCAAGCAGCGCGACGTTCGCCTGGATTTCTTTCGCGGCATTGCGATGTTCATCATCCTCTTCGCCCATACGCCGGGGAACTTCTTTACGTCCTGGATTCCTGCGCGCTGGGGCTTTTCAGATGCGACAGAGATCTTTGTCTTCTGTTCCGGCATGGCCTCTGCGATCGCCTTTGGGCGCGCATACGACACCGTCGGCTGGCGGCTCGGCACGGCGCGGGTCAGCTTTCGGGTCTGGCAGGTTTATTGGGCGCACATCGGGCTCTTCTTTGCCGTGGCAACATTCCTTGCCGCCATCGACATGACCGGGGCCTACGATAAGGTCTATATCGGCACGCTCAACCTGTGGAAGTTCTTTGAAGAACCGGGACCGCAACTGGTGGGGCTACTGACCCTGACCTACGTGCCCAACTATTTCGACATTCTGCCGATGTATATGGTCGTGCTGGCGATGATGCCGCTGATCATGGCGCTCTCCAGGGTGCATCTGGGTCTGGTGGCGGCATTTGTCGGGCTTGTGTGGCTCTTTGCGCAGGAACGGTTGCTGGCTTTGGTGGGGCTTGACCACCTGACCTTTGCGCTGCCAGCCGAGCCATGGTCGGACAGGACGTGGTTCTTCAACCCCTTTGGCTGGCAGCTCATTTTCTTCACCGGTTTTGCCTTTATGCGCGGCTGGTTGCCCAAACCGCCGGTCTCGCCGCTGTTGATCGGCATCGCGCTGGCCCTGGTGCTGATAAACATTCCGCTGTCGAACATCGGCGTGCGCGAATTCGGGTTCGACTGGGCGCGCGACTGGCGCATCGCCAACAAGGGTCTGATTGACAAATCCGATTTTGGGCTGCTGCGCTATGTGCATTTCCTGGCGCTTGCCTACCTCTGCTGGGTGGCTGCTGGCGATAAAGGAGCGCGCCTTCTCGCCCATGGTGATGGCCTCGCCGCGCGTGTCTGGCAGCGCAGCCTTGCCATTATCCTGAAGGTTGGCCAGCAGTCGCTCGCCGTCTTCATCGTCAGCATGTTTACCGCGCGGGTCAGCGGGTTTGCCATGGATAACATTGGTCGCGACACCTGGACTGTCGTGGCTGTCAACCTTGCAGGCATGGGTGTGCTTGTCCTGACCGCTTACGGCGCGGGATGGTACAAATCCCAGCCCTGGCGCAAAAAGGCGGTGCACTGATGCTACGTCGTGACGTTCTGAAATCTCTTGCCGCACTGGCTGCGGTGCCATCGGCCAGCTTCGCCGAGGAGCCCGGATTGCAACTTGGGGATGCGCAACCCTTCGATGCATCCACCGTGCGCGCCCGTGCGGTGGCTTTGGCAGAGGCGGACTACACCCCCCGTCCGCTGATCCCCGAAAGCTGGCGCAACCTGACCTATGATCAGTATCGCAAGATCTGGTTCGACGGTCGCAACGCGCTCTGGGAAGGCTCGCTCAGACCGCAACGCGTCGATGTCTTTCCACCCGGCCTCTATTTTCCGCAGGCGGTGGAGATCAATGTCGTCGAAAACGGCGCCGCACGGCCCCTCGCCTTTGACATGGGCGTTTTCGACAGCACCGACAAATTCCCGGATGTCGAGATCGATGCGACGCTGGGCTATTCCGGACTGCGCCTGCGGGCGGAACTGGAGCAGGCAGGCATTTTTCAGGAGTATGCCGTCTTTCAGGGCGCCAGCTATTTCCGGGGGATCGGCACAGGCGAGACATATGGCCTCTCTGCGCGCGGCCTGGCGCTGAAAACCGGCGATCCGATGGGCGAGGAGTTCCCTGACTTCACCGCCTTCTGGCTGGAAACACCGCAACCGGGGTCCGGGTCGGTCGTGCTGCACGCCCTGCTCGACAGTCCCAGCTGCACCGGTGCCTACCGGTTTGATATCGCCCATGGCGACACGCTGCGCATGGCGGTCTCGGCGGAAATTTTCGCGCGGACCGATATGGACCATGTGGGCATTGCCCCGCTCACCTCCATGTTCCTCTTCGACGAGACCATGCGCCAGCGTTTCGACGACTTCCGCCCCGCAGTGCACGACAGCGATGGCCTGCTCATCCACAATGGCGCGGGCGAGACGATCTGGCGGCCGCTGGCCAATCCGCTGACGCTGCAGATCAGCGCGTTTTCCGACAACAATCCGCGCGGTTTTGGCCTGATGCAGCGCCCGCGTGAATTCCGTGACTACGCGGATCTCGAAGCTCTTTACCACTCGCGACCTTCCCTGTGGATCACCCCGCAGGAGGACTGGGGTCAAGGCTCGGTCACCCTGGTCGAAATCCCGGCTGATCTGGAGATTTACGACAATATCGTCGCCTATTGGCGACCGTCAGAGCCCATTCTGGCCGGGCAAAGTCACCAGATGAGCTATCTGATGGATTGGGGCGACGATCCGACCCCAAAGGCTGACATGCCTCTGCGCGTGCTGGGCACAGCCATCGGTGGACGCCCCGAAGGCGGCAAGGTGGTCACCATCGACTTTGAAGATGGCGCGCTGGTGCCAGACGATCTGTCGCGGCTCGATATCATCCTGCGTGGCAGCGATGGCACGCTGTCCGACGGGCTGGTGCAAAGAAATCCTGAAACCAATGGGCCCCGCTTGGCGTTCACCTTCCAGGCGGGTGAGGCCAGATACATCGAATTCAGGGCGCAACTGCGTCTCGATGGCACGCCGCTCAGCGAGGTTTGGCTCTACAGGTGGACAGCGGGATGAACGACGGTACGGACACGATGGGTGAGGTAGCAGCCACAATGCCTCCCCGTGCGCCTTTGCGAATGCGCGCCCAAGACCTGTCCGCCTCTCCGGGCACTCCCCGGATTGCGCCGACGCAAGGGCCCGAGCGCACGATTGCCTGGCGGCTCGCCCTGTTTCTGCCAGCACTGATCGGCACGGCGATGCTCATGTCCGCCTTGCACGGCTGGCTATCTGAAACCGGCATGACCGGGTTGGAATGGGCGCTGCTGGCGCTGATTGGCGTGACCTTTGTCTGGGTCACCCTCTCTGTCAGCACCGTCGGCGTGGCCATAGCCGGGTTGCTGGCCCGGGAAACGGCCCAAAGCCGCAGCCCCAAAGAGGTGGTTCCGATGGATGTCGCCTTGCTGGTGCCCATCTATAACGAGGTACCCAGCGACGTTTTTGGCAATGCAACGGCGATGCTGGATGACCTTGCACGACGCCAGAGCGCACACAGCTACACGCTCTTTGTTCTGTCGGATACACGCGACCCTTCCATTGCCGAGGATGAACAGCGCGCCTTTGCCGATCTGGCCGCCTCCGCGCCGGAAGGGTTTGCCGTCCACTATCGCCGCCGGACTGCGAACACGGACAAGAAAGTCGGCAACCTTGTCGACTGGATCACCGGATGGGGCGCCGCCTATGAAGCCATGGTGGTGCTGGACGCCGACAGCCTGATGACCGGGCGCGCCATCGACCGCCTTGCAGACGAGCTTAGCGTCGACCCCGAGACCGGCCTGATCCAGACCTTTCCGATGCTGATCGGAGCCGAAACCATCTTCGCCCGATTGCAGCAATTCTCCAACATTGCCTACGGCTGGTTGCTG
Organism: Roseobacter sp. MH60115; assembly: GCF_015644665.1. GTDB lineage: Bacteria > Pseudomonadota > Alphaproteobacteria > Rhodobacterales > Rhodobacteraceae > Roseobacter. The sequence continues at coordinate 342,574 of NZ_JADOBQ010000005.1, read as the reverse complement.
GCCGAAGGGTTGGCGAAATGGGCGCGTAGCGAAGGCAATTACTGGGGCCACAACGCGATCATCCGCACGCGCGCCTTTGCGGCATCCGCCGGACTGCCCCATTTGCAGGGGCGCAAGGGCCAGGCGGAACTGATCCTCAGCCACGACTTTGTCGAGGCGGGGCTTCTGCGCCGTGCCGGATGGCGTGTGCGGTTTCTGCCGCGCGTCTCTGGCAGTTTCGAAGAGACGCCCGGCACGCTGATCGACTACGTGCTGCGGGACCAGCGGTGGTGCCGCGGCAACCTCCAGCACCTGCGCCTGCTGGGCACTGCGGGTCTGCACCCGGTGTCGCGCTTTCATCTCTTCCACGGCGCGGTGAGCTACTTGCTGTCTCCTGCGTGGTTTGTCTTGCTGGTGATCTGGGCTCTGCTGGGCGTCGACGCGGACACCAATGTCGTGCGCTATTTCAACGAGACCAATCCGCTCTTCCCGGATTGGCCGCCGGAGATGAGCCACATCGACTCCGCCGTCTTCCTGGTGATCATGTACGCCATGCTGCTGACCCCCAAGCTAGTGGGCGCAGGCATCATCGCCCTGCATCCCAAGGCCACGCGGGTCTACGGGGGACGTGGTGCTTTCCTGACTGCTTTTCTGGTCGAAATTGTCTTGTCGATCGCCTATGCGCCGATCCTGATGATCCAGCAGACCTGCGCGGTACTGCGCGCCCTGCTCGGCCAATCCGACGCCTGGGCCGCGCAGTCGCGCCATGCCCATGCCTACCCGCTGCGTACGCTGATCCGGTTCCACTGGGCGGAAACCCTGCTGGGCGCGGTACTTCTGATTGGCTTGGCTTCCGGTCTGATTTCTCTCTGGCTCATCCCGATTGTCGCCAGTCTCTGCCTCGCCGTGCCGTTGTCAGCGCTCAGCGCTGTGCCACTGTCGCGCGCGCTGCCCGGTGGGTTGCGCATGCAAAGCCCGCACACTATTCGCGAGCCCGCCATTGTCGGCCGCGCCCGCCTTGAGAGATCGCGGCTGCGCAATCTGTTGGACGCAGGCCAGCTTCCCGCTGAATAACTCCGGCACAGGATTGGGAATTGGAGGCGTTCAAGCTCGCGCTATGGATAGGCAGCAGCACTGGATCGCGGCCCGGTCACACGCAACTTTCTGGCCTATCTCCCACCTGTGTGGACTGTCTGATTGATTGGTCTGGGCGCCAGAATGGCCGGCGGCGCGAGCTGTGCTCAAAGCCCCTCGTACCAGTCCAGCATCATGCCTGCCCACCCTTGCGGCACGACATGCCCACCGGGAAAGAGCGCAAATTCCAATGCGGAGCCGTCGGCACAGCGATCCCACGCCCGGCGCATAAAGTCGCCCTTGGTGACATATCGGTCCGCGCGCAACTGGTTGCAGGCGTTCACTTCGCGCCACATGCGCAGCGTGTAGAAGATATCCCCCTGCACCAGTGCCTCCGGGTCCGTCGCGTCACGACCGCGCAGAACACGGCCCTCGAGCGGCACGGTGCCATCTGTCCACCCGTGGGTGTGCAACAGGCGCACGGGTCCCGCGCAGCCGGTCGGATGCGGGCGCCAGAAACCACCGGCCACGGGCGCATAGGCCGCAAAGCTGTCCGGTACGTCGCAGGCCATGTAAGAGGTCATGGAACCGCCAATGGAAAAACCGCTCAGGATCACGCGTTCCGCCGTGAAGCCAAAACGGGCGGCGGCATCATCCCGCACGGCCTGCAGGAACGCAGGCTCATCGCGCAATTTCGGGCGGCCCGGGATGAACGACCAACCACGCCCGCGTCCCTCCGCATAGGGCAACCCATCCGGCGCGATCAGCACATAGCCACGGTCAAGCGCCGTGTTCACCCAGTCCTTGGGTCGCAGCGCGCCCTCGCCCGACCCGCCGAACCCATGTAAATAGAGTATCGCGCCCTTGACGGGACCCTCCGGCACACGCGCGTGATAGGTGCCCATCTCAATCGAGCAGGCCCCCGTGTCTTCGCCACAAGCGGCATGCGACGGTGCCGTCCCGCCCAACCAGGCCGCGGCGGCCAGCGCAAGGAACCGTTTCATCTCAACTCTCCTTGCGCAGGGGCAGTTCGCGTTTGATCCAGCCGGGCCCAGCACCGGAGCCCAGCATGCCTTCGGGCACGTCGATGATGCGCGTGAACCCGGCCTTGGTCAGTCTCGCGCTCTGATGGCGAGATCGCACGCCGCGCGCACAAATCAGGGCAACGGGGCGTGTGGTGTCGTTCTGCACGGCGGCCAGAAGCGCTTCGGTAAAGTCTTCGCGCCGCATGTCGAGCGTTATCGCGCCTTCGCCAACGCCTGTCAGCGCCCATTCGTCCGGTCTGCGGATATCGACCAAAAGGATATCACCGGACAGGGCCGCCTGATGGGCCTGAGGCGCGCTCAGCGCGTTCTCGCCCGTCTCGGCCCAGATGTTGAACCATCGTGACGCCACTGCACCTGCTGTGACCACGGAAATGGTACCCAGCGCCAAGAAGCCCCGCCGCGTCAGACGCGGCGAGGCTTCCGGGGAACGAGAAGGCAGGTCCTTCTCAGTCATGCTCATTCAACCGGTGCAGCGCTTTCAAACTGCGGAATTGCCCGGTCAGAGGCTGGTGCCGCTTCGATATCGACCCAATTCGCTTCAGAGAGCTGGATGTTGCCGGGAATGTCTTCTTCCCAGAAGCCCACGACGTTTTGGGTGATGTTGAGATAGAGTTTACCATCCAGAATACGCCACAGGTTGGGGTTGCCGGGCACCTTGCCGCCCTTGGCCACACCATAGGCGCAATGGCCATCGTATTGCGGCACATATTTTTCGGGATCGGCCTCGAACGCGGCCTTGTTGGCTTCGGACGAGAACGCGAACGTCGCGCCATTGTAGGTCGATGTGATATCCTTGTCACCGGGCACCGCCGCAGGCTGCGCCGTACCGACCGGGTTCTGTTCGAGGTCAAAATAGGCCACGACGTCATATCCGGACACGGCGAACCCGGTCGGATCAACGTATTGATCACCGGCCCAGGCCGACGACGCGATGGTCAGCGCAATGGCGGCACCTGCAATTTTGAGGGGGAAGCGGTTCATCAGAAAACTCCAGTTCTTCAAGAGGATCATTAGGGTCGGGTTTTGAGCTCTTGAGATATTTAGACGGCGATCCTGCCGCTTTGCACCCTCTGTAGCGCCGCCTCTCGCCCTTGTGAAAATCACCGTATTCCGCGTGAGGACAACGTGAGGAGCGGAGCCTATCGGAGTTTAGGCGGTTTGGCGAGGTCCCCTCCCGGAATGCCAGGTTGCTGTGGCGCGGGGTGCTGCAGCTGAGGCAAATCAAACCGCAAGCCGACAGAGTCCATCCGAGGGGTCATCGGATCAGCGTGACGGAAAAATCCGATATCCATGGCACCCGCCTCAATGCCGGAGAACGTGAGCGCCTCACCGGCGGCACGCGCCAATGCGCCCTCTGCTTCCGGCACCGCTCCGACGAATCCCAGCAGATGCCCGCGCGCGCCGGTGTCATAGGTCACCCCCACGAGATAGGCCGTTTGTGCCAGCCCAAGTGCCGTCGCCAGCTTACCATCGAGCGCGGTGATGAAATGTTCCGGCAGACCTTTCGGCGCGTGCACTTGGGCAATGGCAGCTTCGACCTCGCGGGGCTGATTGCTCAGCGTGTCATGCAACCAGGCAATTGCCGTATCCGGCAACAGGATCGACGAAGGCGCCACCTCCAGATTGACACCCAGCCCGATCCCCTGCCCTGCCAGCATTTCCGCGATCAACCGACCTGAGAGCGCGACGTAAGGCACCGGCTTGCCCGCAAAGGCAGCGAGCCGTTCCTCCCGGTCAAAGACAAGCACATACCGGGCGTCGCCCAGATCAAAGAGCTCGGGCGATATCTGATCGCCCTCAGGCACCTCCTCGGACAGCATCAGGAAGAGCTCACACTCGGCCAGACGGTCATAGAACCGTAGCCGTACCGCATCATCGCCGGGGGCCGCCTCCATCGCCGCATGGGCCTGATCGAGCGGGGTTACATCAGCCATGCATGCGCTTTCCCAGAGAGGCACGCCGTTGTGGCAGCGCATACGACTTGAGCGTCAGATTTTCCATGATCCCGCTGATGTTCTGCAAATTCACCCTGGTCAACACGAAACTGCGTCTTGGCCGATCTGACAGGCGCTCTGCCGACAACGAAAGAGCGGCGCACCGTTCGAATGATACCCGACCTGCCATCGGCACGCGCAGCAAGACCGGGAGTGACCGGTGCGCCCTGCAGAGGGTTGCGAAACGCATGCGCAAAGCCCGGACGTTCTCCTGCACACCGGCGTCCACCCTACAAAACAGAGGGGACGTCCAGTATCCGCCGCACGTTCTCCTGGATGCGAGGCACCACATCCGCTTCGAACCAGGCGTTTTGTTTCAGCCATCGATTGTTTCGGGGGCTCGGGTGCGGTAGCACGAACATGTGCCCGTCTCCCTCGGACGCTTGCCGGACAGCTTCGGTCACCGGTTTGCCCTTTAGGTCAGGCAGGTGCCATGCGATTGCATAAGCACCGAGGATCAATGTCAGTTCAACCTGTTCCAGCTTTTGCATAACGGATGACCGCCAGGTCGTCGCACAGATTTTTGGTGGCGGCAGATCGCCCCCCGACCCCGTGCCGGGAAAGCATAACCCCATCGGGAAAATTCCGACCCGGGGATCGGTGTAAAAAGTAGGCTTGTCTACCGCCAACCAGCTGCGAAGGCGGTCGCCGGAGGGATCGTCGAAAGGGCGGCCCTTTGCATGGGTGATGCGCCCCGGTGCCTGTCCGACAATCAGAATTCTGGCCTGTTGGTCCAGCTGGAAAATCGGTCTGGGGCCGAGGGGCAGGTCCTTGCAAAGCGTACAGGCCAGCATGTCAGATGTGAGCGTCTGCAAGTCTTTGGGCATGTGTTCCCTTTTGACCGGAGGAGGCCGTTTCGAGGCACCGAGAGTATTTAGTGTAGTGCTGAATGTAAGCGTGGTTGATCTCTTCGCAACCAGGTGTCGCTTTGTGCCGCCGGTTGAATGGACCTAAAGGACCAAGCGCAGCAAACGGGTTTGAAAGCTGACACGCAGTCGACCTGTGCGCTCCACCAGCGCCCCGCTCCACCGCTCCACGGGGTGGTTAAGATGTCAAATACCCTGCTGCTCAGGCACCCGGAGCCTGCGCGTCATGAAAACGCTCAGCGGGTCAGCCACGTAGTCGCCAAACGGCGGGCACTCCGAAAAACCTGCCGCCTCATAGAGACGCCGCGCAGCCAGATGGTCCGCGCCGGACCCGGTCTCCAGGTTCAGATATTTCAGCCCCAGCGCACGCGCCTCTTGCATCAGCGCCGTCAGCATCGCCTTGCCCGCGCCGCGCCCGCGCGCTTCCTGCGCCGTATGCATGGATTTCAACTCACCCCAGTCGCCAAAGTTTCGGATTGCCCCGATGGCAAGAAGCTGCCCCTGATCCCGCAACGCAAAAAGCGAGACGTCAGCCGCGGCGAGGTCTTCGGCTGGCAAGACGTGGCAGCTTTCCGCAGGAGATTGCGCACGCATCAACTCGAAGTGTCGATCGAGCAATGCCGCGACATCCTCCTCTGACACCTGTGCGCGGGCAATATCAAATCCCATCAGTGGGTCCAGGCACCACGCCGTCCCGTCGCGAAATTTTCGCCATAGCCACCGGGACGGATGTTCGGACGCCGTTTCTTGGGTTCCTGTACGTCCGCCTCAATGCCGTTTTCCTGCGCGTATTCGACCGCGTCCGCCTTGGTTTTGAACCGCAGGCGCACCTGGCTTTGCGTGTCGTCCGACGAAGTCCACCCCATCAGCGGATCAACTTCGCGCGCCGAGGCCGGGGCGAATTCCAGCACCCATCCGTGGGTCTTGGCGGTCCCGGATTGCATCGCCGTCTTGGCGGGCTGGTAGATGCGTGCGCGCATGGCCTGGCTCCTCATAGGTCTTGCCTTGTATATCGGAGATTTAACCCTCTGGAGCAAGATGCCATTTCCGCCGCTGCCGTCAGATTGAGCACCAATTGCAAACAATCTTCTCAAAAATCGATGCGATTAAGATTTCGCTAACCTTGATTTCCCAACATCCGACTCACGTGGATGACATGGGATTGATGTGTGCCGATATGAGACATGGGTTTTCCGAAGCTGCGTTGCGCGGGTTGGAGGAATTGGAGCGCCGCATTCCCAGCGGCGTCGAGACGAGACCGCTGGCCGCCGGCGAGTTTGCCGGGCACGGCGGCGGCCCCTCCCCTCATTACATGGGACACCGCGCGCGGCTGCGCACCCGTTTTCTGACAGGGGGTCATGCCCCGATGCCGGAATACGAGCTTCTGGAACTCTTGTTGTTTAACGCCATCGAACGCATTGACGTGAAACCTCTGGCCAAAAGACTGCTGGAGACTTTCGGAGATCTGAACGGCGTGGTTGCCGCCTCAGAGCACCGCCTGCTGCAGGTCCGCGGCACCACCAAGAAAGTCTATCTGCAACTGCGATTGGTCGAGGCTTTTGCCCACCGGATGGCGCAGGCAAAGGTGCTGAAACGCTGCGCCCTGTCATGCTGGGAAGAACTGATCACCTATTGCCGCACAACAATGGCGCACCGGGATACCGAGCAATTCCGCATTCTCTTTCTGGACAACAAAAACGTTGTCATCGCGGATGAAGAACAGGCGCGGGGCACGGTCAATCACGTCCCGGTCTACCCCCGCGAGGTGGTGAAGCGCGCGCTGGAACTCAACGCCTCAGCCCTAATCCTCGTGCACAATCATCCCTCGGGCGATCCGTCTCCCAGTCAGGCTGACGTTACGATGACGGAGCAGATCGTCATGGCCTGTCAGGTCATCGACCTGCGGGTGCATGACCATGTCATCATCGGCAAGAAGGAAGAGACGTCTTTCCGCACGCTGGGGCTGCTCTGACTCCAACGCCTTGTCAGATGACCGGCGACTGGACGTTGACAGAACGGTCCCGACCCTGTGAGGGTGGGCTACCCGGAACAGGAAAGGCGTGACCCTTGCGACTGACCTTGCGCATCTTATCGGCCTGTGCAGCAACGCTTTTGCCCGCGACGCTGCCTGCGTCGCAGAGCTGTACAGAGGATGCGATGATCGTTTTCGACGGGTCCGGGTCCATGTCGGAGATGGGGTTCAACCTGCTGGATGAGCCGCGCATTTTCGAGGCGCGTCGGGCAATCCACAACAGCATCCCGCAGATTGCGGCCGTGCGACGCCTTGGCCTTGTGATCTACGGTCCCGGCCAGACAGCGACCTGCGGCAATATCGATCTGCGTTTCGGTCCGCGTGCCGAGGCCGCCCGCCCAATCATCGATGCCGTCGACGGTCTGCAGCCTGCAGGCGAAACCCCTCTGACGGATGCTGTGGCGCAGGCTGCCGAGGTGCTCGACTACCGCGCCCGTCCGGGCGTCATCGTCTTGTTGACCGATGGCAAGGAAACCTGCGACGGCCAACCCTGTGTGCTCGCGGCCACCCTGGCCGCAGATGCCCATGACCTGACGGTGCATGTGATCGGCTTTAAGGTGCGGGACGATCACTTTGGTTGGGACAACCCGCAGGATGACGATTACGAACGCAGGATCGCGGTCGCCCGCTGCCTCGCCGACCGCACGGGCGGTACCTACGCCTCCGCAGAGACGCTCGATGAACTGACGGAGGCGCTGACCCGCACGCTGGGGTGTCAGCTGATCGGGTTGCGGACCGTCGACCGGAACCGCCTGCCCACCTGACAATTTCTGTCATCAGGCGAGGCTGGCCCCTTGAACCCCTGACGTTTCATGACACTTTGGAGGTAACTCCAAGGAGCACCGATGCCCTACGCCCAGACCGATTCGTCCGACGCCCCCCTGATCATGGCCAATCCGGCCCCAGACGTACGCAGCCGTCCTAAGCTTGAGGGTGGCAGACAATTCGTCATGGCCACGGAATTCGAGCCCGCAGGCGACCAACCGACCGCCATCGAAGAGCTCAGCGCGGGTGTGCGCGACGGCGAGCGCGATCAGGTGCTGCTGGGCGCCACCGGTACCGGCAAGACCTTCACCATGGCCAAGGTGATCGAGGAAACCCAGCGTCCCGCAATCATCCTAGCGCCCAACAAGACGCTGGCGGCGCAGCTCTATGGCGAGTTCAAAGGCTTCTTCCCGGACAACGCGGTGGAGTATTTTGTCAGCTATTACGACTACTACCAGCCCGAAGCTTATGTAGCGCGGTCGGATACCTACATCGAGAAGGAAAGCCAGATCAACGAACAGATCGACCGGATGCGCCACTCGGCCACCCGGGCGCTGCTGGAACGCGACGATGTGATCATCGTGGCCTCCGTCTCCTGCATCTACGGCATCGGCTCGGTCGAGACCTACGGGGCGATGACGCAAGATCTGAAGGTGGGCAGCAGCTATGACCAGCGGCAGGTCATGGCCGACCTCGTGGCGCAGCAGTACCGGCGCAACGATCAGGCGTTTCAGCGCGGCAGCTTCCGTGTGCGTGGTGACAGCCTTGAAATCTTCCCCGCCCACCTCGAAGACCGTGCCTGGAAGTTGTCTTTTTTCGGCGAAGAACTGGAATCTATCACCGAGTTTGACCCTCTGACCGGTGAGAAAACCGACAATTTCGACCAAATCCGCGTATATGCTAACAGCCACTACGTGACACCGAAGCCGACGATGCAGCAGGCCATCATCGGCATCAAGAAAGAGCTGAAGATCAGGCTCGACCAGCTTGTTTCTGAAGGCAAACTGCTCGAAGCCCAGCGGCTTGAGCAACGCACGAACTTCGATTTGGAGATGTTAGAGGCCACGGGCGTCTGCAACGGCATCGAGAACTACTCGCGCTATCTCACCGGTCGCGCGCCGGGCGAGCCACCCCCCACGCTCTTCGAGTTCATCCCCGATCACGCCATCGTCTTCGCCGACGAATCCCACGTCTCCGTCCCGCAGATCGGCGGCATGTACAAGGGCGACTACCGCCGCAAGTTCACGCTGGCCGAGCACGGCTTCCGCCTGCCCTCCTGCATGGACAACCGCCCCCTCAAATTCGAGGAATGGGACGCGATGCGCCCGCAGTCCGTCTTTGTCTCCGCCACGCCCGCATCTTGGGAGATCGAACAGACGGGTGGTGTTTTTACCGAACAGGTGATCCGCCCCACCGGCCTTCTGGACCCAGAAGTGGAAATACGCCCCGTCGAGATGCAGGTGGACGATCTGCTGGACGAGGTGCGCAAGGTTGCCGCCGACGGCTACCGTACGCTCTGCACCACGCTAACCAAACGCATGGCCGAAGACCTCACCGAATACATGCACGAGCAGGGCATTCGCGTGCGCTACATGCACTCGGATATCGACACCATTGAGCGTATCGAAATCCTGCGGGATCTGCGGCTTGGCGCCTTTGACGTGCTGATCGGTATCAACCTGCTGCGAGAGGGGCTCGACATCCCCGAATGCGGGCTGGTGGCCATTCTCGACGCGGATAAGGAGGGGTTCCTGCGCTCCGAGACCTCGCTCATCCAGACCATCGGTCGTGCCGCGCGCAACGCCGATGGGCGGGTGATCATGTATGCCGACCGCATCACAGGTTCGATAGAACGGGCGCTGGCCGAGACAGACCGCCGCCGCGCCAAGCAGATCGAATACAACAAAGAGCACGGCATCACCCCCGCGACGGTGAAAAAGAACGTCGAGGATATCCTCGCCGGCCTCTACAAAGGCGACACCGACCAGAGCCGTGTCACAGCCAAGATCGACAGCCAGATGGCCGGCGGCAACCTCCAGGCGGTGCTTGACGGTTTGCGCGCTGACATGCGCAAGGCTGCGGAAAACCTCGAATTCGAGGAAGCGGCGCGACTGCGCGACGAAGTCAAACGCCTCGAAGCGGTCGATCTGGCGATCGCGGACGACCCCATGGCCCGGCAATACGCGGTCGAGAAAGCCGTAGACGACGCCCAGAAGGCATCGGGTCGGAGCACCATGGGCCGTGGCGGCATGCGCGGTGGGGTCAAGCGCCGCAAGGGCCGGTAGAACGCGACCGCAGAATAAAACGGCGCGTCTGGGCAGACGCGCCGTTCAAAGCTTTCTCTCTCAGAGGTTAGCCGCGTCTACGGCGCACCAGGTAGAGACCTGCCAGAGCGCCCAACAGCAGTGGGGCTCCCGCAGGCAGAGGGATCGGAGCCATGTCACCGTCATCGAAGGTGTATTCAACCGTGATTGTACCGCCTGCAGAGGTCGCAAACTGCGTGATCAGGTTGCCCGACCCGCTGCCATTGGATGTACCCTCGCCGGTCAGGTTGATATCAGCCGTACCCAAACCGGTAAAGAAGGCCAAAGTCGCAGCGTCATTGTAGACGTTCACCACGGTGTCGTCGCCAGTCAGACCCGTGAAAGACGCACCTGACGTGCCGTCAAAGTCAACAACACCGTCGAACGCGGTGAAGTTCTCGACCACGCTGGTCACCGGAATGACAACCCCGAGATCCCCGGGCAGCCCCGGGCCGGTGGCCGTGATCCGCGCCTCGACCTCCAATGTCACCTGCGATGGCGACGCATCAAGACTTTCGGCAGAGGCGTCTCCAATCACTTCTCCGAACAGCGTGAACTTCACGCTGGTCAGCGTTCCAAGGGAGGGGTCAAACTTGTTCACAGACGCAGTTTCAGACCAGTTCGTAGGTTGAACAGCAACCGTATCCGAAAAAGAAATTGTCGCCGCCCCGGAAGCAGTCGCTGTCGCCACCATCAAGGCGACCGCCAACGCAAAACGTTTTACCATAAGTCCATCTCCACACATTTATTTGTTTATTAACCAGCGCTTTCCAGCTTTGCGGAGGTAAGGTCAAGGTACTACCTGTGCTAGAATTCAAAAAATCGAAGTTTGGCTGTTTTACGCCAACGGGTGGCAGAAACCCGCTCATAAACTGACGCAGAAACAGGCACATAGCGTCATTTTTTGTGTATGTTTTGTAACGCTCTTCGCGCGCGGCACCAAGTCGGCGGGTGCGACCGCCCTCTGCGATTCTCTTCCGTCTCCGGACCGTGCAGCATTGCTGAAGGCACTGCGCAAAACTGTGTTACACTGCCCTCATTTCAAAACTGTACTTTTTAGAAACGAGTGACCTAATGACCCAATTTACCTTCGGCTATGCCTTTGCCTTTTTCACCGCAATGCTCGTCATTTTCGGCGATTTTGCCATCAAGACCGCCGCCGACGCAGGCCACGCAATTACGTCTACTTACGTGATCGTTGGTGTCGTTCTCTACGGCACCTCAGCGCTTTTCTGGTTTTACGCCATGCACCACGTGACGCTCGCCCAGGCAGGCGTCGCCTACTCCATGCTCACGCTCATCGCGTTGGCGGTGATCGGCGCGGTGTGGTTCGGCGAGGCACTTCATGCCCGCGAGTATGCGGGCCTCGGCTGCGCGCTGCTGTCGATGGTGCTGATGAGCCGGGTGGCCTGAACGCGTCGCGTCAGAAGTCGAAGATATCTTCGAGAAAGCCGCCGCGTTTTTTGCGCTTCTGATATCCGCCGCGGTCGTCATACCCGCGCTGTTGCGGCGGTGGCGGTGGCGGCGCTGAAGCGCTGCGGTCAATGATCTTGTCGAGCTCACCCCGATCCAACCAGACCCCGCGGCAGTCTGGGCAATAGTCGATCTCGACTCCGCTGCGATCGGTGATCACCAGCGTTGTTCCATCCACGGGGCACTTCATAGGGCAGTCTCCTCTTAAGTTGATCCCGGTACATATGGGGGCGCAGCACGCATTTTTCACCCGCCGCTGGCAGAGATTTGCAAGGGGATCGCGCCAGACAGAAACTGGCCAGGGCCTCGACACGGCCTATCTGGAATGTATGCGTTTTCTCGTACTGTTCATATGTGGTCTCGCTGGTCATGCGGCGGCGTGGGAATTCACCCCCGGGCTGCCCTGTCGGCTGACCCACGCCACAAATGAGGTGGCGGTGGAACTGACCTACGACCCCACGCAGCCACTCTACACGATCACGCTGACCCGATCCGTCCCGTGGCCCAAAGCGGATGTGTTTGCGCTGCAGTTTACCGGATCAGCTCCGATCACGATTTCTACCGGTCGGCATCAGATGAGCCCCGATCGAACCGCGCTGACCGTCACGGACCGTGGTTTTGGCAATGTGCTCGACGGCTTGCAATTCAACGATGTCGCGACGGCTCTGTCGGGGGATAAAGTCATTGCGATCCCTCTGGACGGCGCCGCCAAGCCGGTAAGCCTCTTTCGCCGCTGTGAGGTTGCAGCGGGCGCCTGACCCGGCCGGGCTGAACCTGCTGCCGGACCTTGGCTCGAGCCCTGTAACCAAATGTTAACTTCCGTTAACCATGATCTCCAGCGGGAGAATGGTATGATGCGGTTCATTGCGCTGGCCCTAAGTCTTGTTCTGGTAGGTGCACAGGCCGCGCCCGCGGGACCGTGGCTGCGCGAAAAGGGCAAGGGGTTTATCGCCACCTCCGGCAATATCACGCAGGAAAAGGACACCTCCGGCTCGGCCTATTTCGAGTATGGTTTGCGCGACAATATCACGCTCGGTGCCGACCTCTTTTACGGTATTGACCGGACCCTGCAGCAATCGGGTTCCGGCATCGTCTTTTTGCGGTTTCCGATCAGCAAACCGGATGCCACACACAAATGGGCGTGGCACGTTGGCGTCGGCGCCCGGTCACAAAACAGGATCTTCACACCCGCCGTTGAAGCCGGGATTTCCTGGGGACGCGGTATCAAGGTCGGCGAGCGGTACGGCTGGGCGGTGATCGACAGCAGCCTGAATATCCCCGGCTCCGATCTTGAAACGCGGATCAAGCTCGACGGGACCATCGGGCTGGGCTTCGGTGACCATTTCAAAGGCATGGCACAGGTCTTCACGACCCATCAGGGCGGCGAAGTCTTTGCCAAATTCGCGCCCTCCTTGCTGATAATCCCGGGCAAGGGCAAATACACCCTACAGATTGGCGTTGAAGTCCCGGTCCAGGGCGGTGGTGACACGGAGTTCAAGCTCGGCCTTTGGCGGGATTTCTGACCTGCCTCACAAAGCTCTCGCTTAGGAAAACAGATTGCCCGGCGGCGTGCTGAGCGTGGCCTCATTGCCGACGATTAGGGTGCAGTTCTGAAAGTGATTGCCCACAACACAAGCAGTGCCGCCTTCTGTCAGGATCACAGCGGGCGTCTCACCCGCAGCGCCTTGCATGTGGGTCCCGGTGATCAATGCTCCCTGGCCAGCGATATGTGCAAAAAGGTGCGGCCCATGCGCATGGCAGTTCAGCAGCCGCACGCCCTCAGCATTCAAGTTGATCGCAACCGCGTCATTTTCCTCGGTCCGGGTGCTCAAGACGTCGCACCGGTCCAGGACCAGATGCGCGCAACCGGAGCCGATAGAGGTCAGAGCCCGGTTCTTCGCCCCCTGTATCGTGCAGTCCTGCAAACGCATGCCCGTGCCCTCTGGCGCAAGCATCACACCGCTGGCCACCCCATTGCCCTGCAATTGCACATTCGACAGAGTTAGGTTGTTCAAGGCCGCGATCCCGCTGAAATCGAGAAGATATGCAGATCGGCTGAACCTTAACCTCCGTTTGGCTGAACCGGTTGCCAGAGGCATGCTCAACGTCACGGTCCCGGCTGCTGTATCCGTCGCGCGGACATAGGTTTCACGGTGCACATCCGGGCCTGAAACATGGGCCCCGACGGCAACCTCTTCCACATTTGCGACGGCCGTCAGCAGGGTGGGGTGTTCAGCCGTCCACTGCCCTTCCGCCATAGTGGTGTCGACCTCCCAACCCGGTCCATCGACCGCCGTCAGCTGCCCGTTGTGCACCGTCTTGCGGTAGCGGCTATCGCTTTTTGGTTGCGCCATTTTCAGCATGAGAGGTTCGTGCAATTCGATCTCGCCGCCGCCAAGATCGAAGCTGTGCTGACCCTCGGCTTGCATCAGCGCTTGAAATCCCTTGCGCAGCCCCATGACATCGCCCCCAAAAGCCGCCCTGTAGGTCGGGAAGTCGAAGTTGCGCTTTAGCTGCAGGGTTGCACTGTCTGGCATGAGGACGCGCCCCTGAAAGCAAACCGGAGCGTCCAGCATCACGTCCCGCCCCAAGTAGAACTGGCCACGCGGCACCAATATCGTACGGCCAAAAGCCGCAGCATCGGCAGCTTCGAAGGCTGCCGCATCGTCAGTCTCCCCATCCCCCAGTGCCCCGAAATCGCGCACATCCACCGCAGCGACCAGATCGCGCAGAAAACTCGATGTCACATCCTCGATCACCAGGCTTTCGATCCGCACCACCGATCCTTTTGGTCCCGTCACATCCAACCCGAAGTGCCCATAAAGGGCGGCCCTGCCCCAGATCATGTCGACACCGATACGCAGACCGGCGCCGACAATCGCAGAGACCTCCACAACCACACCCGGTGCGGGCAAACGCAGCGACGGGCCGGTGGTTTGCGCACCCGGAACAGGCGCACCCTCGGCACCGCCCGCGAACCCGCCGATCCGAACCGCGGGCAATGGACCGCTGACCGCCTTGATGCGCGCGGAAATACGCAGGTAGCAGCCCGGCAAAAGGGGCGTTTCGCCCTTGTAGCGCAGGCTTTGTGTGCCGTCCGTTTTGGTGATCTCAAGGCAGGTGCCGAAATCACCATCTCCAGTTACAAGCCGTCCGGACCCTTCGATGTCAGCAGACCCCGGCGTGCCGTCGCCGCTTGAATAGGCACTCAGCGCCCGCGCAAAGGGCGGCGGCATCAAGTGCGCGCCATCGGTGATCGCCTTATTCATCGGGTATCCTTTTTTCGCAGGGGCTGACAGATGATCAGGCCTAGCGGCAAAGGATTAAGGGCGGCTCACACCACCGTGACGGTCAGGTCACGCACTGAAATCGGAACTGTCGAGGATCTGCACCCCGTTGATGCGCCAGCCGTCGCCGGTTTCCAGCATCCGGTAGTCAAGAATATGCACGCGACCGCTCTGGTCGGTGATCATTACGCGCTGCCAAAAGGTGCTGCCTTGTTCACGCAATTCCAGATAGCGCACCTCGCCCGGGCGCCAGACCATCGGATAGCCCTGCGTGACCATGCGTTGGAAATTCTCCGGCGTCTGGAAAAGGCGTTGCAGGTTCGGGCTGGCGAACTCAAAGGCCGCGCCGAAATCATCGATCTGGAAGGCCTGCAGCTGGCTGTCGATGGTGGCCTGAATATCCGCCTCCTGCGCGGGCAGCGCCGTAGCGAACCCCAGCCAGATCAAAAGCCCAAAAAACGCGCTGCGCATGACAATACCCCCGTTTGCTCTGGGCAAAGGGTAAGGCGGACGGCCCGCCCGGCAAGGGGTCAGGCGTCGGACACCAACTCGCCCGCCAGCGCCTGATCGATCAGGGCGATGGTTTCCTGGATGCCGTAAAGCGCAATGAACCCGCCAAAACGCGGTCCCTGGCTGGCCCCGAGCAACACCTCGTAAAGCGCTGTGAACCACGCGCGCAGCGGTTCGAACCGCTCACGCCCGCAGGCATAGACGATGGATTGCAGCGCCTCGTCCTCGACCGGTCCATCATAGGTCTTGAGCTGATCGCGCAGATCTGTCAGCGCCTCCCGCTCCAGCTCATTGGGCAGGCGGTAGGTCTTCTTCGGCTTCACGAAATCGTTGTAATACCGAACGGCAAAGCCTGCCGCCGCATCCATGTCCGGATTGTTTTCCGCTGAGGTGTCAGGGGCATAGCGTTGGATGAACCCCCAGAGTTGGGATTTGTCTTCCGCCGCCGAAACGCTCGCAAGATTGAGCAGCATGGAGAAGGGCACCAGCATGTTCGACGTCGGCACATCGCCGGAATGAATGTGCCAGACAGGATTGTTCAATCGTTGAACTATATCCTGCGTCTCGTAAGCGCGCAGCTGCTGGTGGTATTCATCCACCGCTTTCGGGATCACATCGAAATGCATCCGCTTCGCTGTTTTGGGCTTTTGGTACATGAAGTACGACAGGCTCTCCGTGCTCGCATAGGTCAGCCATTCATCGATGCTGACGCCATTGCCGGAGGATTTGGAAATTTTCTGACCGTTCTCGTCGAGAAAGAGTTCGAAAACGAAATGCTCCGGCGGCCGATGACCGAGGATACGACAGATTTTGTCGTAGATCGGCGTATTGGTGGAATGGTCCTTGCCGTACATTTCGAAATCGACGCCCAGCGCCGCCCAGCGGGCCCCGAAATCCGGTTTCCACTGTAGCTTCACATTGCCGCCAGTTACCGGCAGCGTCATCTCTGTCCCATTCTCATCGTCAAAGGTGATCGTGCCATCCTTGGCGTTCACCTCCTTCATTGGCACATACATGACCCGCCCGGTTTCGGGATGGATCGGCAGAAAGATCGAATAGGTCTGCTGCCGCTCTTCGCGCAGCGATTTCAACATGACCGCCATGATCTCATCGTATTTCTCGGCGGCGCGCAGCAGCACCTCGTCGAACTTACCGGTTTTGTAAAATTCGGTGGCCGAGATGAACTCATACTCGAACCCGAAGGTATCCAGAAACCGCCGCAGCATCGCGTTGTTATGCGCACCAAAGCTGTCATGCGTTCCAAACGGGTCCGGCACGGAGGTCAGCGGGCGTTGCAAATGCTCATGCAGGCTCTCAGCATTCGGCACATTGCCTGGCACCTTGCGCATCCCATCAAGATCGTCGGAAAAGCAGACCAACCGCGTCGGGATATCCGAGATTTGTTGGAACGCCCGCATCACCATCGTCGTGCGCGCCACCTCACCAAAGGTACCGATATGGGGCAGCCCACTAGGACCATACCCGGTTTGGAACAGCACATATCCCTTCTCGGGCGGCGCCTTCTCATAGCGTTTGAGCACCCGGCGCGCTTCTTCAAAAGGCCATGCTTTGCTGGTCATTGCGGCGTCGCGGATCTGGGACATATCTCACCTGGCAGGCTGACTACCGGCACCCCATGCGCCGGGTTTCGCCCGTCCCTATTGCGTTGCAGCATTGGCGTCAATAATCTGCCCCGAAAGACCTCAGTGAAAGAACCCTGCCTGTGCAAGATGATGCCCCCCACGCGTTCAGCGCCCAAGACAGTCTTGTGGCGCTGATGATCGCCGTTTCCGCCTCGGATGAGGACATCCGCACCGCAGAGCTGGTCAAGATTCAATCCGCCGTGCAGATGTTGCCGATTTTTGCAGGCTATGATGAGGATCGGCTGACCGTCATCAGCCAGACCGTCTTTGACCTTTTTGAACAGGAAGACGGGCTTGACGCGCTCTTTGGTCTGATCCGCGAGGGGCTGCCCGAGCGGCTGTTCGAGACAGGCTACGCGCTGGCCTGCGATGTGGCCGCAGCCGACGGCACGCTGGACGAGGCAGAACTGCGCCTGCTGGAAGAAATCCGTTACGAGTTGAACCTCGACCGGTTGCACGCAGCTGCAATCGAACGCGGCGCCCGGGCCCGACACCTGACCTGAGCGCACGCCAGCAGTCTTCGCTGTCAAAAAATCGTCATTGACCTTGGTTAACCCAGCTCAAGGGCACTGGTTTCAGCGCCCGCCTTCGGCGTGCCCAGACATGCCGTTCCCTTGAATTGCGACGTCAGGAGCACATGATGACACCCCGTTTTTCCCTTCTTTCCGGCACCGCCTTGGCCGTGATTTTTGCCACGGCATTCTCGGCGCATGCCGCGACCTGCGACATCCAGCCCGGCCTCATCACCTGTGCCGATCCGGGCAGCGACCCCGTGACGTCCGCCGAAAACGGCATTGACGTCGTCGTTCAGGCGCCGGCGTCGGTCGTCAGCACCGACGAAAACACCAGCCCGGTCGATCTCAGCGGTGATGGCACCACCCTGCGCAACGACGGCCTGATCGACCAGACGGACAACGGCGGTTTTGCGATCTTCGGTTCGGGCACCCGGTTGCGGGTCGAGAACAACGGCGACATCAAAAGTGGTGACCGCGGGATCGTGATGGAGAACGGCTCCGACCTCACGGTGATTAACGGCACCGGCGCGACCATCGAAGCGCGCCGTCAGGCGGTGCGCGCGCGGGAGGATTCGCCCGGCGCTCGGGTTGAGAACCGGGGCACCATCACCTCCACCGATGGGCGTGCGCTGCAACTGCGCTCCTTCGGCGCCACGGTGATCAACCATGGCGATCTGATCGGAGCCGAGGAAGTGGTCGAGGCGCGGGGCGATTTCACACTGGAAAACTACGGCACCATCAAGCTGAGTGACCCTGGTATCGAAGACGAGGATGGCGTGCAATTCGCGGGCGGGCGCGTCGACAACTGGGGATTGATCGAAGGCAGCGATGACGGCATCGACGTGGATGAAGGGCACATCATGAACTTCACGGGTGGGATCATCCGCTCCACGGCGCCCGATCAGAACAGTAACAGCGGTATCGATGTGGACGAAGTCTATGACGACGGTGTCAGCCCGGAGCGCGCACCCGGTCCGCTGACCATTGTAAACGAGGGCCTGATCGAAGGCCCCAGCGCCATCGGTACGGACGCCGCCTCCACCTCGGAGATCCGCATCACCAACAGCGGCACGCTGAACGGGCGCGGCGGGACCGCGATCCGCCTTGCCGATGGGCAGGGTGACAGCCGACTGCATGTTCTTGGCGAGAGCCAGATTTTTGGCGATGTGCTCTTTGGCGGTGGCAACGACCTGTTGCACATCGGTCTTTTGACCTCAGGCTTTCTGGGCAGCGGCATCTTTGACGGCGGTCAGGGCACCAACGAGCTGGTGCTGGACGGCTTCGGCCTCGGCGACGTGCTCAGCTTCGAAGTGGACGGCGACCGGGTCGATCTGTCGTTCATGTCGGATGGCGATAGGGTTGCGGGCACCTTCCTGAACTTCGGCCAATGGGAAGTGGGTGGCCAGCGCTACGACGTGCGGGCGCTGCAGGATGCATTGGGTCCGCAGCCCGTACCACTGCCTGCCGCGTTTCCTATGCTGCTGCTGGGTCTTGGTGGTTTCGGTCTGCTGCGCCGGACGTCCCGCGTCTGAACGCCTGCACCCTGCCCATGGCCCCGCGCGGCACACCCTGTGGCGCGAGGTGCCGCCTCAGCTGCTCTGAAACATCTTCCCCCACCGCATCAGCAACTGGCTTTGCAGCCGTCGCGCGCGGGACGCCCATGGGCGCGCGCCTTCAGGGCGTTCGCGGTGAGCACGTGGAATGGTGGCGCGAATTTCTTCATTCGAACAGAAGATGGCAAAGACCATTTCGCGCCCGTCTGGCGCGGTGATGTAGCCGGCAAGGCCCGAGACGAAATTCAGCGTACCGGTTTTGGCATCAACCTTCACCGGGTGGTTCTTGACCGGGCGGCCTTTCGTATCCCTCAGCGTCACGGGCTTCAGGATCGGTCGCAGCACTGCATCGCCATGCACCGCCGCCAGCCCGCGTACCATGTCCCGTGGGCTCACCCGGCTCAGTCCCCCCAGGCCGGAATGGTCCACGAAAGCGGGGTTTTCCATGCCCAGCGTTTCAATGGCCCAGAGGTTCATCTGCCGCGCGGAGGCCGCCAACGTATGTGCCCGTCCGGCGCGGACACGGGTGGCCGCCTGGCCGACCATCTCTGCCGTCAGGTTGTTGGAATACTTCAGCATTCCCTGCAGGATCTCGCGCAGGGGCGGGCTGTGCACTTCGGCCTGTTGGGTGCCGTCCGGCATCTCCTCGACCAGTGTGGGAGATTTCAGCAAGATACCATGTGACCGGGCGAGTGTCGCAAAGACGTCGCCTGCATAAAGGCCGGGATGGCGCACCGGCAACCAGCGCGCCCCTTCCTTGCCCAATGCGCCCTTGGCCACGGTCCATTGATCGTAGGTGCCCTGGTCTTCGTACGTGTACACCGGCACCGACCGCTCCACGACCTGCATGCGCGCCATTTGGACTTCGGGGCGGAAGCCAGCGGTGCGGGCATCCATCGTGACCTTGTACTTCGACGCCTCGCGTTTCCACTCAAAATGCACACGGTTGTAATTCAGCGCGATGCCCGACACGGCCGGGCTGTAGCCCAGATGATCCGGCTGCTCAGGGTCGATGGAGCGCAACGGGCGCAGCGCGTTTTCAAAGACAAGGAACCGGCCCCGCACTTCGCGCAGCCCGGCCTCCTTCAATTGCGCCGCCAGATCGGCCAACGCGCGCGTATCCAGCGTCGGATCACAACCGCCCACAAGTACCAGATCGCCGTCCAGCACACCCTCCGTCACGGGACCGGCAGCAACGACTGTGGTGGCAAAACGGTGCGCGGGGCCTAGCGTATCAAGTGCGTAAAGCGCCGTGATCGATTTCGTCACGCTGGCGGGTGCAAGGCCCGTGGCCGCATTATGTCCTTCCAGAACATCGCCGGTTTCGGCATCGGCCACCGCAAAGACCACGTTGCCCGAAACCCGCGCCTCGCGCAGCAGGCTTTCAAAGCCGCTGGGCTCAACCGGTTTTGCACCGCGTATGCGCGGGCGCAGCGAAACGGCCGGCACATCGGCCAATGCGGGGCTTGCCGCGCTGGCCAAAAGACCGGCGACAAACCCGCGGCGTGAAACCTGATGGACAGAGGCATTTTTCATAAAGGCAACTAAACCCCAGCGCTGATGCGGAAACAACAGCTTCGATACACCCCATGCCTTAAAATTGCGTGATGTCGCTCAGTTCAGCTTTGCCAGCCGCCGGCTGCGCGGATTGCGCTTGAGGACTGTGACACCATCGGCACATTCACGAAACACCACGCCGGGGCCTCGGCACGTCCCAAAAGGGCCGAGGCGCGACCGGCGATCCGCGCCGGTGCAAATAGGCGCGCCGCCGGGCTCATCCGGGCTGAAATCCGGTCGCCGGGGCGGGCCAGCACCCCCACGGGGACCGATTGCATGATCTCGCGCCAGTCCTGCCAGCGGTGTAGCTGGGCAAGGTTATCCGCGCCCATCAGCCAGACAAACCGCACGCCCGGATAGCAGGCGCGCAGGCGGGTCAGCGTCTCGGCTGTGTAGCGTGTGCCCAGGTGCGCCTCGATGTCGGTCACTTCCACGCGCGGGTGCTGCATCACGACGCGCGCCCGGGCCATACGGGTGTCCAGCGGCGCGGGACCGCGCGCCTTGATCGGGTTGCCGGGGCTGACCAACCACCACACCCGCGTCAGACCAAAGCGTTTCAACGCCTCGCGGGTAATATGTACGTGCCCAGCATGCGCCGGGTCAAAAGACCCGCCCAGCAATCCAATCACCTCTCCCGGACGTGCGAGGGGAAAGCCCTGTCTCACTGCCGTCTCGCCTCCCGCATCTACATCGCCCCCTTGAAAAGGGGCCGCCACCACTTGTCAATGCCAGCGAATTGACCGGTCACAGCGGTGTCACGGTGTCCTGCAAGGTGATAAGGCCACCTGCGACCACGCGGGCGCACCATCCACCGTGGCCCCGCATGGCAGAATATCCGCCGTGCCCCAACGTTTCCTCCATGCGGCTGCAGGGTGCACAGATGCTGGTGATTTCCAGCACGGTTTCCCCTATCCGGATCTCGCGCCCCTTCAGCGCCGCGAGGTTCAGACCCGAAACCAGCAGATTGCGGCGCAGCATAGCCGTCTCGATTTCGCGCCCCAGCATCGCGCCAATGACCGGCAGATGCTCCGCCTGTATCAACGTCACTGCACGTTTATCGGAAGCCCCGTGATCCCCGTCCAGCCCGCGTGGGCCAATCAATACCTGCGGCACCGACACCATCTCTGCCCGTCGCGCCGGGCGCAGACCGATCCAGTCTAACTGTCCAGGCTTTGCGTATCTGCTGATCAGTTCCTTCAGGCTTTGCATAGTGCGGCTCAGCGGTCGCTGCCTTCGACCAGAAAGTCCGGCAAGCGGTCCAGCGGATAGTTTGGATGCAACTGCCAGAAACCGTCCTCACCGAGGTCCAGGGGGCGCAATGTTCCCCCTGGGAAGGCGCGCGTACGCAGCGCCAGCACGATGTCAGACAAAACCGCGGGGTTGTCACGGAAGTACGAATGCCCACGTCCCTGCACGCTCTCGACCCTTATAAAGTGCACCAGCTCCGACTTTTTCAAACGCTCGATCTGATCGATCATCAGCGCATCTGACGTGGCGGACCCCAATCGCGGCGCGTTGGACAGGATCGAGGAGAGGCGCAAGGCGCCGTCGCTTGGATTGACATAGATGTTGATCTGCTCAAAGGCCTCCGAGACGCGTTCGGCCTGCAAGCGCTGCTCCACCACACCGGTATCCAGATCTGCCGCGGCCAGGATCAAGGTGCCAGTCTTCATCGCCGTCTTGGGATGCGCGCCCCGCCCGCGGTGATAGATCACCAACTCACGCAGGGCGGTCGACATCACATCCGTACCCCGCGAATGGGCGACGATGTCAATGTCCTCAACCTCCGGAATTTCCGCGAGCAAGCGCAGGAACTCCTTGGCATGATAGACGCTGAAATCACCGGCCTCACGGTCACGGAAGTAGGAGAGCAGCCCGCGATTGCCAGCAGGCCAGGTAAAGGCGATGGGGATGCTGTCACGGCCCTCATAGTGCCACAGGTTGGCCAGCGTCGCGATTGCCCGGTCAAAGTCGTTACGCACGCCATGGGTGAAAATCAATATCCGGCCATTGCCCGTTCGTCTGATTTCATCCCTCAGCGCTTCCTTGAACGCTGCCGCCCCCGTATCGTATTGCGACAGGGCGTCGGGATCAAAAACCAATCCGCCGTCCGTGCGCTGCGTCGGCAGGGGGACATCCACAAACCGCACCAGCTCTGACGGCGCTTCGACATTGAGTTGTGAAATCCGTCGCCCCCCGTCGGTCGACGTGCGCGCGACAAGGTCGGCCCAGTCTTCGGCGCCGAAACGTACACGCACCGCCCCCAGCGCCATGGAGTTGGACCGCTCCGTGTTGTAGACCAGCACGCCGTTGCTATCCTCGGCGACCGCACGGTCTGTCACGTAAAACATGCGAGGATCGACGTTGCGCAACACGTCAGGCACCCGGTCGACGGGGTAGTTCTGGCGTTCCAGGTACAGGTTCGGCGGCGGTGCCAGCACGACCTCGCGAACCGCGCAGCCTGCCACCAGCATCGTCAGAACCGCCAAACCCGTAATGATCCGCACCCTGCGCGCCCCGCTGCTGTTCCGGTCCCATCCAGCGCTAACATGGGTGTGCAAAAAATCAAATCACAGCTTTGCAGACCGGCGGATAATGCCGAACTATCGCAAATGCGCCACGCCTCGGGCGCTGACGCCCCTGCCGTTTCCGAAAACATGCACTGCGATGAGGTTTCCGGAAGTGAGCGAAATCGCCCCGAAGCCGGCGTTCGTCTTTCATCGTCCATCCGCTTTCACGTGACTTTTCCAACGGGCTCCCGCCTTTTCCCATGAGTGTCACACGGACTATTTGCGGTTGGAGTTGTTGGCTATCAGGCACGCGCTGCGCTCTTGAGAGGCCCCCGGCTGCCAGAGGGTTGCTCTACCGGGCAAACATGGTCGGAATAGGCAATTTCATCCTGGCGGGCGCACGAAGCATTCTGACATCAGAAGGCTTTGCCTATGCGGCACGTTCCGCGCCGATTAAGGATGTCAAACCCGACGAACAAGCCTTTCATGACGCGGTTGTGGCGGCTCTATCGAAGAACGCAAAGTAACAGTGATGAGAGGGTCCTTTGGCCAAGAATTATATACTTCGACAACGGACCCAAGAGCGCATCGACGAACGTGTTGAGCGGTTACTGAACCGTTTGGGGAATCCCGAACCACCGCTCAAACTCGAACACGTACGCGATGCGCTCGATCTCGATCGCGCCTACTTCCAGAAAGATGACCCGTCCTTAATGGACGATGTCATCAGCATGCTCCACGTCGCCGGAAAACAAGTTCTCAGGCGTCCAACTCTGTTTGTGGACGCAGTGAAGAAGTTCGACCTGCGGGCATTCTACCTGCCAGATGAGAGGCGGATTCTCATCGATCACAGCCTGCATAAACTGAAGTACCGTTGGATCGAAGCCCACGAGATAGGCCATAGCCTGCTGCCTTGGCACGAGGGCGCTATGCTAGGGGACGACAAACAAACCCTTCGTCCGAATTGCCACGACCAAATGGAAGCCGACGCAAACTTCGCGGCGGCCAGGTTGCTATTTCTTTGAGACCGTTTCGCTCTCGAAGCACGAGACTACAAGCCAAGCCTCGATGCAGTTAAGGAACTCCAGCCCCGGTTTGGCAACACGCTCACGACTACGTTTTGGCGATGCGTGGAAATTTGGGGCGCGTCCACGCCCATAATCGGTCTTGTGACAGGCCACCCTCACCCGGCAAAGCGGGACGATAGCTTCGACCCAATGCAACCCTGCAACCATTTCGTCCAATCACCGGTATTCGCGACAGGCTTCAAAGAATGTGAAGCAGCTGATGTCTTCGATATGGTTGTCGACTACTGCTCCCCAGCCCGCGGCGGTCGATTGGGCGGCGCTGACATTGTTCTCCACGGCGACAATGGCGACCCTCATGTTTTTGAGTTCGAAACCGTCAAATGGGGCTATGCTCTCACTCTCGGGATCTACCGCGGGCCCCATCGAACTATCCTTGCCGCGCCTTGAAGCACCGCGTTCTATGGCATCTAGTCGCTGAACCTAGTGCTCAGAATGCCTTCAATAGATCCAGTTTGGCCTGACCGTCAGCATGATGAGCAGCGGCATGACAACGCTCGGCACCACCCTGAAACGAATGTCGGCTCCCAAAACTTGTTCTATCGTCTATCGCAGATGCGGCGAAGGACGGCTTGCGGCTGATTCTGTGGAAAAACAACGTGTTGCGGGCGCAGAAAGAAGGGCGCTGAACTGAACGCGAGGGCCTTTCTTGTCAGGCTTTGCACGTTTGCTGCAGTGCAGGAAAGATCTTTGCTAATTTCCGGAGGTTTTGAGCTGTGGCGGCGAGGAGGAATTCGTCATTCGCGCCGCATGGGCCGCGTAATCGCAATCGTCCCAGCCCCAGAATGCGTTTGAGGTGGGCGAAGAGCATCTCGACCTTTTTTCTGAGCCGCATTGAGATCGCATACTGTTTGGTCTTAGCGATGTCGCGTGCCACTTGACGGGCATCCTCATGTTCTTCGCGGGTGATCTTGCGCGCATCTGCTTTCGGGCAGCACTTCATCTTCGATGGGCAGGCTTGGCAGGTGTGTCTCAGAGCCTGATACTTGGCAACCCCTTTGCCTGTGGGTTTCCGCTTAGGATCTGAGTAATTGCGCCGGAACTGTTTGAGCGGCTCGCCTTCCGGGCAAATATATTGGTTGTTCTCAGCGTCCCATTCGAAATCGGTTCGGGACCATGTACCGTCTGTTCTACCTGCCTTATCCAGCACAGGAATGTGAGGTTTGATGTCGCGATCCACCAGCCAACCCAGCATTGGTCCAGATCCATATGCGCTGTCTGCAATCAATCGTTCAGGATGAATGTCATGCTGCACCTTGATACGATCCAACATAGTGCGCACAGAGCCAACTTCAGCCTGTCGGATTGATCTTGTGCCTTCAACATCCACGATCACGCTGTGGTCGGTGTCGATCAAGTAGTTGGTGGAATAGCTAAAGAATGCAGGTCCTTTGCGCGCTGCAGTCCACTGGCTTGCAGGATCAGAATGGGATGTGAACTTGGGTTCGACCTCCGATGCTGCGCCAAAAGCTGCGTCATCCAAGACGTCGAGATATTCCCTCACTGCGCGCGGCGCATCCGCAGGATCAATGGCGCTAGAGTCCCAGTCTTCCTTTGGCGTTGAGTTCTGTTTGTTGGCGTCAGCTTCAATCAAGCTGGCATCTGCCGCAAGGCGCTGACCGCTCACCAACCCATATGAGATGCACCGTGCGACTGTCTTCTCGAACAGATGCCTAAGCAATGCGCTTTCCCGGAAACGCCCGTGTCGGTTCTTTGAGAAGGTTGAATGGTTCGGCACAGGGTCGGACAAATCAAGGCGGCAGAACCAGCGATAAGCAAGGTTCAGATGCACCTCATCACAAAGACGGCGTTCGGATCGGATGCCGAAACAATAGCCGACAAGAAGCATGCGGATAAGCAGTTCAGGATCAACCGAAGGGCGACCAGTGTGGCTGTAAAAGTCAGCTAGATATTGACGGATGTCACTCAGATCGACGAACCGGTCAATCGACCTTAGCAGATGATCTTGTGAAACGTGATCTTCCAGCGAGAACTCACAAAACAGCGCCGCCTGTGCTTCCTGCTTCGGTCCCATCATCGCTAAATTCCCCCATCAATACGGGAATTGAATCAGCGAATGGGCAACCGATCAAGTCAGAGTTTTTCAACAAAATTCGCTCCGGCACTAAACTAATCCTCACAGGTTCAATTGTCTTCATTGACCTTTGTCCTCTGCTATGTCGTTGAAGTTATGGTCTAAAGTGCTCATAGCCGAAAGCGTGAAAGACGTTTTGGATTTTCTAGTGACTTGCGAGGTTACCCGGACTCAAAGAGTTCATGATGCCTGTATTTTTTTGAGGCATCATGAACTGAAACGCACGGGCTGATCAGGCGCTATTCAAGAGGCCAGATGCAATGTTCACAGCAAATTGGAGCGCATTGAAAAGATCCTTGGCTGACGCAACGCGAAGCACTGTGGCCCGAACAATATCAGCATGAAATGGATCGCTTCAAACAGGAAGGCGCACGGGCGCTATGTATCTCTAGGTTACCTCGCCGTTAAGTTGCGACAGTAAATGACCAATTGGGCGATTATCATTTGTCAGGTCGTGGAGTGTGAGCTGGGAAAGGGAATCGAAGAAAGCCGTCTGTGCAGCCTTCAAAGCCGTTGTTAGCGGACATAGCGGTGACAAGACGCAGGATCCGCCATCGGCCCTCATACATTCAACAAGTGCGCTTTGGCTTTCAAGGTCTCGCAAAACAAGACCGACATTTATTTCCTTAGTATCCATGGCAAGCTTCAGTCCACCTGCTCTGCCGCGCATCGAAACGACATAGCCTTCCCTCACAAGCCACTGGGTGACTTTTGCAAGATGATTGTATTTTGCCCCATGGATGACTGCGATCTGGCGCGTTGTCAGCATGTGTCTATCGGCCACCGCCAGATGCATAAGCGTACGGATCGCGTAGTCAGAGAATGTTGAAAGCTGCATATTTGACACCTATTGCATTTTATTGGTAACTCAAATGCAGAATATGAATTCCTTCACTGTTCTTCCCTCTCAACTTTGCACTCGCCCAGACCAAATGACCACTCCAGCGGGATCGCGCTATCTTTGACGCTATGATCCTGTGTCAGAATTTTGGCGGATCACCCGGGGCTTTCTGGAACTCGGTCAAACCAAAGGACAAGCCGCGACCGATCCTGTGCACCAAGGCCGACCATTGCTCCCGTTGCGGTGAGTTGATGTGGGCATTTAGTACCTCGTCAAAAAGGGTCAGCCACCGCTCAAAATGCTCCGGTCGAACGTTTCCCGCATCCAAATGCGCACGCATCGGATTGCCTGAGTAAGATCGTTCAAACAGCAGCGCATTCGCCCAGAAACGGGTGATCTTTTCCTCATGCTCGGGCCAGTTTTTGACATGCTCAGCAAAGATTGGGGCAAGCGTCTCGTCCTTCCGGACGCGCCGATAAAACACCGCTACCACGTCGGCGATAGCCTTTCGATCAATATCAATGCGGGGTGGTGTCACTTGGCAATTCTCCATTCAGGGGCAGGCAGGATAACGCTAGTTTTCGGTGCATCATTCAAAAAGATAGTTAAAACTATATTTTTGATGTAAATGATTCTGATAAGCGTGAAGCGCCCGAACAGAGAACGAGTGAGCATATCCAAAATGGCGTCATTTACCTCCAATCTTTCGTCTTCAAATCATATAGTTAAAATAAGCATTGTAAATACCATTTAAAGATCATAAAACCACGCTCAACGAATCCATGGTCGGGACAGCTAAGGAGTGAAGCGACAAAAACAGTGTTCTGCCCGGGCTTTCTGCGTCAGGCATCCGATAGGGCGATGAGTTAGCGACAAACCTGGCCAGAATAGCCGCGATCGGTCACTAAGGCGCATTTGGCCATCCTGGCACGCGGTCGCCCTCCACTTTCCAGACGGTCATCGTCAACAACTGCTGGAGATCAAGGGAGTGCCTCTCCGGCCTCATGCCCTCGTTGGTCATTGGGCAAAAAGGAACTGCAAAATGCTGATTACAGCGCGACTGCTAGTCGTAATGTCTCTGCTCATTTGGGCCGGCGCATCGATTTCAGCCAATATGATTGCGGCCCCCGCAAAGTTTCAGGTGGCCGACTTAACGCGACCGGTAGCCCTGCAAGTCGGGCGTGTACAGTTCTTATGGGTGGGGTATCTGGAGATGGTCCTCGCTGCATTTGCCGCACTTGCCATCGCGATCGAAACGCCGCGTGTGCAGGCATTTGTGCTGGTCGCCCTGTCCGTATTTATCGCCCAACGCTTTGTCGTTCTGCCACAGCTGTCAGAGCTCACAGATCAGGTGATTGCCGGGACTGCATTGGGTGGCTCAAAGCTGCATCTGGTCTTCATCGCATTGGAATGCACAAAACTGCTCGCTTTGCTGCTGGCCGCGGCGCTGACGTTGCTCTCCCCGACATTTCAGACAGGACGGATTTGATATGGATGTTGCAGCAACCGGCACCCCCCGGTGGAAAGCGCGGCGCGTTGAAGAGCCAATCGTTACGGTGATCAGGCGCTGGTTGAACCTGGCAGTATCCGATCTGAAACGGCACACGGTAGCGGCGGTCTGCTACGGCATCGCGCTCTGTGCTGCCGGATGGGTGACCCTACTGCTGCTTTGGCACTTCGACCTCGAATGGGCGCTGTTGCCCATTCTGGCGGGTGGCATGTTGGTCGGGCCGCTGGCGACCATCGGGCTTTATGGCATGAGCCGTGGCGGGCAGGACGGCGGAACAGCAGAAGTGGCCTCCCCCGAGCAGATCATCCTGATCGGCATCATTTTGATGGTGTTCGCTCTGGCCTGGATCCGCGCCGCAACACTCATCTTTGCGATCTTTTTCGGGCTGCTACCCTTCGCGGGCTTTGTCGAGGCGATGGCGACGCTGCTGTCGAGCCCTCAGGGAATTGCGACGATTGTTGTTGGCAGCGTGTTCGGCGGGCTGTTTGCAGCGCTCGGCTTTGCGATCTCCGTTTTCTCTATTCCCATGTTGGTGGATCGCAAGATCGACTGTTTCTCTGCGATGGGCCTCAGCTTCAATGCGACCACACATAATTTCCGCCTGATGATCAGCTGGGCCGCCGTGGTCTGCGCAGGCATCCTGATCGGTCTGCTGACGGGGCTTCTGGGCCTCATCATCATCTTCCCGCTTCTCGGGTTTGCCACATGGCACGCCTATTGCGACCTCTTCAAAGGAGCCCGTGCATGACAGTTTCTCTGCCGCAAGGTGCGCGCAAATATTCGCAAACCAAAACCTTTGATGAGACGACTATTCCAAAGCCGCTCCTGAGTAATCACAGCACCAAACCCAAATCATGGGGTTTGATCGTGATCGACAGCGGCCAGCTGATTTACACGCGTATCGACCAGCAACCGCAGCTTTTGACCCCGGATCATCCCGGCGTGATCCTGCCCGGGGAACTACACAAGATTGCGCCGGATGGGCCGGTCCGTTTCCACGTTGAATTCTACCATGATCCCGCGACCAGGGACTCGGACCGTGACGACGAGGAGGTTACGCTATGACCACCTCAGACCGTCTCGAAATCGGTGTCATCTTCGCCGCGACCCTCATGGTGTTCCTCCTCGGCGTTGCGATCCTGGGGTTTGGCCGGGAGGCTGGATATGTCGTTCACGGCTGGCTGATCGCGATTGTGGCCGGCTGGGGATTGATGAATCTGATCAACCGGTTGAATGACAAACAGCCCGACATCCCGCATGAATACGCAGATACCGTCATCAAATGGGGTGTTTGGGCGACCTTCATCTGGGGTGTGATCGGCTTCACCATTGGCGACATCCTGGCGTGGCAGCTTGCGATCCCGTCCTGGAACGGCGACATGTCGTGGTCTAACTTTGGACGTATCCGACCCATGCACACCACTGCCGTGATCTTCGGCTTTGGTGGTAACGCGTTGATGGCCACTTCTTTTTATGTGGTGCAACGCACCTCGCGCGCACGGCTGGCCAGTGAGGTCTCCCCATGGTTTGTTTTCTTCGGCTACAATCTGTTCGTCCTGTTAGCGGTCACCGGCTACCCGATGGGCATCACCCAATCAAAAGAATATGCCGAGCCGGAATGGTACGCCGATCTGGTGCTGACCTTCGCCTGGGTCGGTTATCTGTGGATTTACATGCGCACGCTCGCCAATCGGGCAGAGCCGCATATCTACGTCGCAAACTGGTATTACATGGGCTTTATCGTGGTGATCGCGATGCTGCATGTGGTCAACAACCTCGCCATGCCGATCAGCATTGCCTATCCCAAAAGCTACTCGCTCTTTTCCGGCGTTCAGGACGCCATGACGCAATGGTGGTACGGCCATAATGCCGTGGGTTTCCTGCTGACCGCCGGGTTCCTCGGGATGATGTACTACTTCCTGCCCAAGGCGGTGAACCGCCCGATCTATTCCTACCGGCTGTCGATCATCGGGTTCTGGGGCATCACTTTCCTGTACCTTTGGGCCGGGTCGCACCACCTGCATTATACGGCCCTGCCCGATTGGGTGCAGTATCTGGGGATGACCATGTCGGTCATCCTGCTGGTGCCCAGCTGGGGGTCGGTCTTTAACGGCATCCTCACCATCAACGGGGCCTGGGATAAGGTGCGCACCGATCCTGCCGTGCGCTTCATGATGGTCGCGATCCTGTTTTATGGGCTGGCGACGTTCGAGGGATCGTTCCTCGCCATTCGCCCTGTAAACACGCTCAGCCACTACACGGACTGGACCGTGGGCCATGTGCACGCGGGCGCGCTGGGTTGGGTCGCCTTCATCACCTTCGGCGCGATGTACAAGATGGTGCCATGGATCTGGAAGCGGGAGGGCACCTATTCACTGCGCCTTGAGGCCTGGCATTTCTGGCTCGCCCTCTCCGGCACGCTGATCTACGTCGGCGCGATGTGGAACAGCGGCATCACCCAAGCGCTGATGTGGCAAACCTATGATGCGGACGGCAATTTCGTCTACGCGTTCATCGATACGGTGGATGCGATGCGGCCCTATTACTTTGCCCGGGCCATCGGCGGGCTGTTGTACCTGATCGGGGCCTGCCTCGGAGCCTACAATATCTACATGACCGTCAATGGACCCCGCATGGCACCCGCATCTGATGCAAACCGTCCAATTCTGCAGCCCGGGGAATAGAGCGATGAGCACAGCACACCAAAGACTTGAACGTAACGGCATCGGGTTCGCGCTGATGATCCTGTTCGTGGCCTCATTGGGTGGCCTCTTTGAGATTGCCCCTCTGTTCACCATTGAAAACACTGTGGAAGAGGTCGACGGGATGCGCCCCTATACGCCGTTGGAAAACGCCGGGCGCGATATCTATGTGCGCGAAGGGTGCTATGCCTGCCACAGCCAGATGATCCGGACGTTGCGCTCGGATGTGGACCGATATGGTCATTACAGCCTTGCTGCTGAAAGCATGTACGATCACCCGCACCAATGGGGGTCAAAACGCACCGGGCCGGATCTCTCCCGCGTCGGCGCGAAATACTCCGACACCTGGCATGTGGCACATCTGGCCAACCCACGGGAGTCTGTCGAAGGGTCGGTGATGCCCGGTTACAGCTTTCTGCTGGAAAACAGGCTTGATACGCAGCAGCTGAGCGGCGCCTTGACCGCATTGCGGCGCGTCGGCGTGCCCTATTCAGATGACCAGATCAACCATGCGGCAAGAGACGCCTTGCGGCAGGCCGACCCGCTTGCGGATTACGAGGATGATCTGCGCGAAAGCTATGGCGACAACGTGCAGGTTCGCGATTTTGATGGCCAGCCTGACCGGTTGACCGAAATGGACGCGGTTGTCGCCTATCTGCAAATGCTGGGGACGCTCGTTGATTTTGACAGCTTCGATGCGGAGGCAAACAACAGATGACCCATGATACAGTCCTTGTTTTCTCCAAGACCTGGGGGGCGGTTTACCTGCTGGTCGTGTTCCTGCTGGCCGCTCTCTGGGTCTATTGGCCCTCGCACAAGAAAACCTATGACGATGCCGCGCAATCCCCTCTCAGCAACGAGGAGATCAAACGATGAAACCTGAGCTGGACGAGACAAGCGGGCAGGAAACCACGGGCCATGAATGGGACGGGTTGAAGGAGCTGAACACGCCGGTGCCCCTAGTGTTTCACATCTCGCTGTGGCTGACGATCATAGTCTCAGTCATCATGTGGGTGCTTTATCCCTCGTGGCCTGGCATCTCGGGATATGTAAAGGGTCTTGCGGGATACTCCTCGCGGGACAGGGTCGCAGAGGCTGTGGAAGCGCGCCAGGACCTGCGCCTGATGCAAATGCCGGAGTTTGCCGCACTCGATGTTGCCGCATTGGCCCATGACCCTACCCTTGAAGCCAAATATGGCGAGGCAATTGGCGTGCTTTATCGCGACAATTGCGCGGTCTGCCATGGGCGCGACCTTAAAGGGCAGATAAACTTTCCCAATCTGACAGATGATCATTGGCTTTGGTCCGGCACGCCCGAGGAGATCGAGTACACGCTGCAAGTCGGGATCAACCACCTTGATGACGATACCCGTTGGGCGGAGATGCCAGCCTTTGGCGATGGCATGATCGAACGCTCTGATCTGAAAGCTGTGGTGGAATATGTCCTCCGGATTTCCGGCGCCGAGCATGACACAGAGCTGGCGAAAGTCGGCGCATCTGTTTTCGAGGACAATTGCGCCAGCTGTCACGAAGAGGGTGGCATTGGCGGCATAGAAAGCGGCGCGCCCAGCCTCGTGGATGACGCATGGATATACGGCGGATCGCGCGAGGTGCTGACCGAGACCCTCAAATACGGACGCCAAGGCGTCATGCCGGGCTGGTTGGGGCGGCTGACCGAAGAAGAGATCAAGAAACTGACGATGTATGTGCTGTGGGCGGGTCAGGATGAGGAACAGGACGATGCCTCGAACTGAAAGAGAGCCGCAATTCCGCAACAAGATGTTCGTGATGATCGGACTGCTGTTGCTGGGCTATATCGGGATCAAGTCCTGGCACATCCATATCTCAATTGACGCCTACCAAGGGCAGGTTCTGGAACGCAGCACCAAGGGGGCTGCGAAATGACACAGGCAAGCCTGACCTTTGCCTTGGATGGTGTGAATTGCGCAGGCTGCATTGCCAAGATCGAACGCCATTTGGGCGCGCAGCGAGGAGTGGTACTCGCCCGCGGCAACGCCACGGTCAAACGCATTCGACTGGTCTGGGACCCCGCCCTGCAAACCGCCGATACGCTGATCGACCAGATCCGCGCCATTGGCTATGATGCGCTGCCGTTTCAGATAGGAGACACAACACCGGTCGAGCCTTCCTTGCTGCCGCACCTGGGATTGGCCAGTTTTGCGATGATGAACATAATGGCGATTTCCTTTGCCGTCTGGGCAGGTGACGCCACCGACATGGGGGCAGGCAGCATGCAGTTTCTGCATTGGGTTTCAGCCGCCCTTGCCACGCCCGTCGTCTTCTATTCCGGGGCGGTCTTTTACGCGCCCTCACTGCGTGCTTTGCGACACGGATCGATGACGATGGACACGCCGATCTCCATCGCCATCGCGATCACCTATCTGGCCAGCCTGTTTGAAACCCTGCGCGGCACCGAACACGTCTATTTTGACGCGGTTACGACGTTGGTCTTCTTCCTGCTGATCGGCCGCGTCATCGAACGCGCGCTGAAACGGCGCTCAGGCGATGCGGCAGAGAACCTGCGCAACCTCATGCAGATCGATGCACGGCGCGAAGGGGCGGACGGGCGCATAGAGACCATCGCGGCGGCTGACTTGCTGCCTGGCGACATCGTGATCGTCGGCACTGGCGAACGGGTCCCTGCTGATGGCGTGCTGTTGTCGGATCATGCACAGGTGGATGAAAGCGTCATAACGGGTGAAACCCTTCCTCGGGAGGTCA
Organism: Roseobacter sp. MH60115; assembly: GCF_015644665.1. GTDB lineage: Bacteria > Pseudomonadota > Alphaproteobacteria > Rhodobacterales > Rhodobacteraceae > Roseobacter. The sequence goes on along the minus strand of NZ_JADOBQ010000005.1, from coordinate 308,492 downwards.
CCAGATCCCAGGCCATCGTGGCAGGGGCCATCGTGCATACCGGTCCGGCAAGACTGCAGGTCACCCATGTCGGCGCAGATGCGCAGATCGGCAAAATCTCCCAAATGATCACGGATGTCGTTGCAAACAAGAGTGCGACACAACAACGGGCCGACCAATTCGCGCGCGGGTATATTCCGCTCGTGCTGGGCGGTGGTGCTGCGGGTTTTGCTCTGTGGTATCTTCTTTTCGGCGCCAGTTTTGCCGACGCATTGATGATCGCCGTTGCCGTGCTGGTGGTAACCTGCCCCTGCGCTGCCGGGCTCGCGACCCCGGCGGTTTCTGCACGGGCCGTCGATATGTTGATGCGCGCAGGCATCGTTGTGAAATCAAGTGATGCATTGGAACGGCTGAGTGACGCAAAGAGTGTGGTTGCAGATAAGACAGGCACGCTGTCCGAGCCGTTCCCGGTGCTGCAGGCTCCTGATGCCGCTGTGCGTCACGCCGCCGCAAGGCTTGCAGCAGGCAGCGCGCATCCACTGGCCAAGATGTTGTGTGACGGGCTGGAGGTGACGCCGTTGCCCGATCTGCGAGAGGTTCCAGGACAGGGAATTGAAGCCCCTGATGGCGCGCGGCTTGGCTCTGCACAATTCGTCGGAGGAACCGAAACAGCAGAGTTTCCAACCTTGTGGTATCGCACCGCCACCGGCCAAATACACGGTTTTCGGTTCCGCGAAACCGCGCGCGCAGGATTGTCGGATATGCTGAGGGCTTTGGACGCATTGGGCATGCCACTGACCTTGCTATCGGGCGATACGCAATCCTCGGTCGCGGGTTTCGCCAACAGAAATGCCATCCCAGCGCACCATGGCGGTGCCGCACCAAATGACAAATTGTCGTTTCTGACAAAGGCGGTGGAAGCCGATAAAAAACCTTTGATGCTGGGCGACGGGATCAATGATGCGCCTGCGCTCAAGGCGGCATATGTCTCGATCTCATTCGCTGGTGCCACGGAGGTCGCGCAGGTGGCGGCAGACGTCGTGCTGGTCAAGCCCGACCTCACATTAGTGCCGCGCGCAATTCAGGTGGCCCGGGCCGCCCGCGACCTGATCGGGCAGAACCTGACCTTCTCAGCCGTTTACAACATCGTAACGGTGCCCCTTGCCCTTGCCGGCTATCTCAGCCCACTTATCGCCGCGATCCTGATGTCGTCGTCCTCCATCGTCGTTCTTGCGAACGGCCTTCGTCTCAGGAGGCCCGAATGACCGCTATCACTTATCTCATCCCGATCTCCATTGGCCTTGGGCTTTGCGCCCTTCTCGGGTTCTTCTGGTCCGTGCGTGCGAGCCAATATGACAACATGGAAAGCGATGCACATCGCATTCTTGAGGCCGAAGACAAGCCGATGAACGATGCGCAGCGCAGGGCTCTCACCGGGATAGGCGAAAGCTCCTGAAGTTCCGAATGCGTCATTCTTTGACGACACAATGCCCCACCCCCACCTGCATGAGGGCCCTTACTAGGGCGCAAAACTCAACACCAACACGTTGGAAAGAACCTGTCCTCACAACACCACGCCGCGCGATGGGTACAAGATTTTGGCGAAAAGCAGTGCCTCATGCCACTTTAGTTTCCGATGGCAAAAAGCTCTTCTTGCAGATCAGGACGCCATGAATTGGTCTGACGCCCGTCTTCAACACCCAGCTCGTACAGTACCCTCATATAGACCGGATCAAAGGCTTGGGTCGGCTTTTCGTTAAATCGTTTTGGAACGGCCAACCCGTTCACCCGCAGGCCGTCACGCTTGGCCAGTGCAATGATGAACGCGATGTCACCATAACTTTGCGACCGGATCAGAGTGGACAATGTCCGGCCCGCCATGCTTGTCAAACGGGTACTTTGCGGTTCAAAACGCGGCTCCAAGCGTTTGTTGTGGATGAGCCAGATGGTGTTCTTTGCGTTTGCCAAACCGACCTCTGCAAGAGTGCGTTTCATCGGTAAGTTGGCCGGGTATACAAAAATCTGTTGGGTCAATGCCCCGTCGACGTGAAGTTCTTCTTTGGTGGTTATCCCGTCGGTGACAGAAATTCGAACCGGCTGGAAGAGCACGGGTATCGCGGCTGAGGCAAGAATAATCTTTCGGACCAGCGCAAAGCTCTCTGGTGTGCCTGCGCTGGCAAGTGCGCCGATGTCCCAGAGGACCGGACGTTCCGCGTCGATGTTGGTGGTGCCGACAATCAGGCGGCGGCCCTTCTGATGCTCTTGACCGATTTTGCGGATAATATCGTCCGTCAGCTCTTCTGCGATGGCATCCGCCAGTGGCTTGTTGTCAGCAAGCGCGCCTCCTCCGATGAGCGCACCGACGACCCTGAACCTGGCAATGCGTGTCGTGTCCGTTGTCGTATAGAAACGACGAATGGCGGCGTCATATTCGGGGCCCAGGAATGCAAAGGGCGCTATGATCGCACCAGTGGAAATACCTGTTACAACATCGAACTGAGGCCTTTGTCCTGTTTCGGTCCATCCGTTCAGAACGCCTGCGCCATACGCCCCGTCGGGCCCACCACCGGAAAGTGCAAGGATGTTTACGCCGCCCTGTTTCCCCGGTCTCGCAAAAACGGATTTGAACTCTGTGACAATGGACTCTTCATCAAATTCGGAGATGTCGCCGAAAGTTCGGATATCTGACGGCACACCCACGGGCGCGAAACTTTCATAATCATCCTCTGACGGCGCAAGAAATGCCCGATCATGCGTCGCGCATCCTGCGGCCAAGATCGCAAGCAGGAAAAGGAAGCCGAAAAGCCGAGCCCGCCACCAAATCCTCTCCAGTTTTTGCGTGAGATGTCCCGCTGGATCGCCACCTTTGTTTATCGTCACCAGCCCCCAAAAGGCGATCATATAGGATGAGGAACGTAACAGCTGAGACGACAAAACGTTGCTCTTACGGTTCATTGGCATGCTGCCAGAGGAAGTGATACGAATTCATGTGCCGATTTTGGGTGGTGAAGCGCGTCGGCCCTTGATGCCCGCGAGATGTCCGAGACGGCTGTACGGCTGTTGTATGCAACCTCCCTCCTGCTTAGCCACGTTGTCAGAGATGGCAAATTCCCTTCTTGGCATCTGGCCAAATTGAGCACCGAATGCTCAGTCGCAAGGCAGAACGTACTTACAAATTTTGGTAGCACTCAGAGAATATGTAGTAAATACTATATATAAACCTGTCTGGGTTTGGTGGCTTCGAACCCGCGGCTGGCAGGAGAATGTTATGACGTCGAAACATTTGGAAAGACGGACCACGCCTTTGCAGACGCGGGCGAACAAGACTGTCAAACTGATCTTGGAAACAGCCGCTAAGTTGCTAGAGGAAATTGGCTTTGAAGAGCTGACAACCAACAAGATATGCAAGGCGGCAGAGCTGACGCCCCCCGCTCTTTATCGTTATTTTCCAAATAAATACGCCATTATCTCTGAGCTGGCCAAGCAATTGATGCACTTGCAGAACGTGGCGGTGGCAGAGAGTTCAATTGACATACAACAAGATGGCCTAGACGTAGACAGAACCGCCACGATCCTGTCTGGACAAGTGCAAATCACGCGTGACTTCCCTGGCGGCGTTGCCGTTTTGAAAACGATGTATGCGACACCGCAGCTCGTTGAAGTCCGACTGACCTCTCATGAAGAGCTTACTGACGGGTTGACGTCCTCGCTCATGAATCTGGACCTTGGCTTGGCGGAAGCCGAACTTCGAAGAAGAGTGCGCCTGATGATTGAAATCGGTAATTCAGTGGTGGAAATGGTGGTGGAAAATCCCGGCATGGACGAGGCCGTCATGATACAGGATACCGCCGAAATCATGCACTTTCTGCTGACAAAGTGATTTGTGGGAACCGTCCCCGACGCGCCCGCAAGCGTGGTTTCCCGCAAATGCGCATCAGCCATGAATGAGGGCGCATCACTCACCCCCAATGTGCTATCAAGCAACCTGGGTGATCCGGCACTAGTTTCTGTTACGTCCATGAAGGTGTTGCGCAAATCCGGTGGACCAGCCTCAAGGGGGCGACGAATACTATGCGCGCGAAAACCTTGTCGCCGAGCGGGTCGCGACATTAATCCGTGCCGGTTTTGAACTGACGCCCTTGTCCGAGCAGAGCTCAGCGTCATTGATCCCGACGCCCCCGTGTGACCCGGATGCAGCGTTCACGAGGTCTGGAGACACGAGACTTGGCGCGAATGATCAACGTGGTCTATGGTCAGATCCAACGGCGATACCAAGCCAAGGAGACTTCCGACACCAGGATGCATTCCAGTGACGGGGATCTCATCTCAGAAAGCGAATATGCCAGACGGAAACCAAGAGATCGCCGCCAGCACGGACAAAAGTCCCGACCTAACGAGCGGCCCCTCCCGCAGAGAGCGCGTTTTGACAAGTCTTGCGTCTTTGAGGTCCGGGTTGTTGAGCATGGTCGCCGTGCTGGCGGTCATCGCCATGCTGGTCGTCGCCATTCGAGACCTGACCCGCGCGCCGATTGTTCTGGAAGAGATTGGCGTCATCGCGCCCTTGAGCCAAGAGGGCTACACGGGCCTTGTCGCCTCGAACATGCTTTGGGACGCCATCGAAGACATCAGGAGCTTTACCGGCGACAGCAAACAGAATGTACGCATCCAGACGGCATCCCGCCAGCTGGACGTGGTTGAGCCGGGTTCAGGCTTGTCCCTGCAACGGATAACAAAAGTGTTGCGGTCGCTTTTCAACCTGCCGCAGACGCGCATCGCCGGGGAGTTTGTCTGCCTCGAAAGCACCTGTAGCCATGACCAGATATCTCTCAGAATTCGGATTTTTTCAGGGGACGGCACGCGCGTCATCTCCGCCGGTGCCATCGATGGCCGGACAATGGAGGATTACTTCCACGACACCGCCCTGCACCTGCTGGAAGAGGAGATCGATCCTCTGGTCGCGGCACGATATTACTATTTCGACACCTCGAACGACTGGAGTGTATACGCCGTCAAAATCTCCACCGAGCTCTTGCTGCAGCGCGGGGAGAACGCCGAAGAAGCCGCAGCCCTCCTGGGATTTGCCGCGCTGGACCGACAGGAGTACGATCAGGCCCTGGCATACAGCGAAGCGGCGATTGCCGTTGGAGACGAGGTACGGCGACAAAAGGGCTTCTGGTCGCGCAGAAATGATGACTGGAGGACGGTCAGAGCGCAGTCTTTGTTGCTGAAGGGGCAAGTTCTCTCGGAAAAAGGCTACTTCTCTGAGCAAGATGAGATGCAACTGCAGGCGATGGATCTCTTTGAGCAAGCGGCAGAGCTCGCGCCTGACTACGGGTTTATCCGGACGGCGCAGGCCCGCACCATGGAGGATCTCGAACAATACGACGATGCCATTGCGTTTTACCAAATGGCCGTGGATGTGGACAAACTCGACCCCTACGCTTGGAGCGAATTGGGCCGTGCATTGCTGGCGGCCGACGCACCGGATGAGGCGGCGGAGAATTTCAGGATTGCCAAGAGCCTTGCGCCTGATGATCCTTTTCTGGTGCGCTACCACGCTACGGATCAGGACATCGACGACGCCTTGGCGGACGCCAAGCTGTGGGCCAAGGATGCACCGCAGGACCCCCAAGCCTGGGGCTTCTGGTTGGATGTCCTGGATGAGAAGCTCTATTTGGGCGATGAGACTTCATGCGACCGCCCGTATGGATCCGTGGCGGAATTGCTGACAACAGCCAATGCGATTGCGCCATTTGAAATGCGCGAAGACGCAGATGCATTCGCGCAAAACGTTTGTGGCTGGACGGATTGACCGCTGCGCCCTCGTGGCAGCCTCCTTAGCGTCACCGAAAGAACAGAACCGTTTTGCTCCTTGGCTCACCCCTCGCGGGAAAAGGCCGGAGGACCGCAGTCGACCCATCGCTACAACGGAAATGACCAAGATTTTTACTTCCGGCGGGGGTGTCCAAATCATGTATTTAACCACTTGACTAATTAACTCAATAGTTAAATAAGAACCTATGACCGACAGCGATCAACTCGACGCGGCATTTGCTGCACTGGCCCATCCAACGCGGCGCGCGATCCTGGCCCGGCTGGTGCAGGGGAAGGCGACGGTCAACGACCTTGCTGAACCCTTCGACATGTCTCTGCCAGCGATCTCCAAGCATATCAAAGTGCTGGAAGAAGCGGGCCTGATCAAACGCGGCCGGGATGCCCAGTTCCGCCCCTGTACGCTCGACACAAAGCCCCTCGAAGCAGTTGCCAGCTGGACCGATCAATACAGGCACATCTGGGAAACGCGCTTTGACATGATGGGCAAGCTACTGAATGAACTAAAGGATACACCAAATGACTGATCAGCAGGAATGGGTGCGCATTGAACGGAACTTTGACGCATCAATCGATATGGTCTGGCGGATGTGGACGGATCCGGATCTGTTCAAACAATGGTACGGCCCCAAAGGCATGTCCGTTCCGACCGCCGAGATGAATGTGGCCCCCGGCGGCACGCGGAAAATCTGCATGGCCATGCAGAGCCCCGAGCGGTCAATGACAATGTGGTTCACCGGCGTCTACAAGGAAATCGATCCGCCCCACCGGCTCGTCTACACGGAAAGCATGTGCGACGCGGAAGGCACGATCATACCGCCGCAAAGCATAGGCATGCCTGACAACTTTCCCGACATCACCGAAGTGATCGTGGAGTTGACGGAAGTCGGCGGCAAAACCCGCATGGTCATGGTGCATGTCGGTGTCGAAGAAGGCACGGCAGGCGCCGGCGGATGGCACCAGGCCTTCGACAAGCTTGAGGAATTGATCGACAAAGTGGGCTGATCAGACGCTACGCTTTGCGGTCCTTGGCGTATTCGTGTCGCCTGAGAAAATTCAAGGCCGCGGCGTTCGGATGACCAACGGTGTGCATGCTGCGGCGTTTCAATCCGTGCGCGTTTGATCTCGCCTGGCGTGCGCGGACAAGAAACAATCAGGAGACTATCATGCGTGATCTTGCAATCTTGACTTTCGTAACGCTCGACGGGGTCATGCAGTCCCCGAGCATGGCTGAAGAAGATCCCGACAATGGCTTTGAACATGGCGGCTGGGCCGCACCCTTTTGGGAAGAGACCATGCCGCGCGTTGCAGCGACCGCCATGACGGCACCCTACGACATCCTCTTCGGTCGAAAAACCTATGACATCTTCGCCGGGCATTGGCCAAACGCGCCCAAATCGGATCAGTCGGACCAGCTGAACCAGGCGCAAAAGCATGTCGTGACGTCACGCCCTGACCCTCTGACCTGGCAGAATTCCCATCCGATCAGGGGCGATGTTGTGCAGACCATTCGGGAACTGAAGCGCCAAGACGGCCCGCTTTTGCAGGTGCATGGCAGCGCGCAGTTGATCCAGACGCTGCTGGCCAATGACCTGATCGATGAGTTTCGACTATGGACGTTTCCCGTCGTGGTGGGCACAGGCAAAAGGCTGTTCGAGCCAGGGACCAAACCGGTGGCACTTGCGCAGGTGAGATCAGAGACCCTCGGCAACGGAGTAGTTGGGCAAACGCTGAGGTGTGCTTAGCGCCGCGCGCGTACGACTATGCCCGAAACGGCTCAATCTTGTCCGCCGACAGCGCGTAGCCGATTTCAGCCAGTTGCGTTGAAACGGCCGACACGCCGAACATGCCGGTCACGTTGATGGCCTCGAAGAGACCTGCGCTTTCATACGGCTGCTGCGTGGTGACGAACACCAGTTGATTGGCGGGCGGTGGCGGCACATGCACGCAGGCCCCGACATAGGGCACCAGGATGAAGGCCACGACACCAGTTCCGCGGTGTTCGATGGGCACCATGAACCCAGGAATACGGACGATCTGACCATTCCAATCGGTTCTGACCCCGCTGGAGGCGGGTTGTTGGCTGGCAAGGGGTGCTGCGTCATGATCCACGATGCCGCGCAGGAAAGTCGGAATGCTTGTCTCATTCTCGGGCAGCAGGTCAACCCAGTCCAGATCAACGAAATCCTCAGCCATCCCAGCCCGCGGCAGGCAGAGACCGGCTGCGAGACCCGCAAGGACGCTGCGCCTTTGAAGCAGGCGGCTCACCATTCGTAAGCCTCCATCTCGTCAGCCAGGATGGCATAGCCGGTCTGCCCCAACTCGGTGGATTGCAATTGCGTGTGCATGGTGCCTGTCACCCAGACCGCGTCCCAAAGCTGGTTCCCCGGCCAATAGCTGTCGGCATTGACCATCACCAATTGATTGGCCGGCGGTGGCGGCGTGTGGATACAGGCGCCGACATAGGGCACCAGGATGAAATCCTTCACGCCCTTGGAGTTGAAATCAAGCGGGATGATGTAGCCCGGCATCCGCACGTAAGCCCCATTCAATGTCTCGTTCAGCTTGGTCGCATTGGCGTCGTAGATCGGGTTCCACGTATCGTTGACCTCGTCTATTTCCCCCTCGCCGATGATCTCGGAATAAGGCGTGCCGGGCGGGATCAGATCATCCCACATCACCTCTCTGGGTGCGGCGGCAACCGCCGATGTCGGCACAAGGGCAGACGCCGAAAAAAGGGTAAGGGCAGACCTGCGGCTCAGCATTTCGACCTCACTTCATGCGTTACGTTCTCACCAACATACCATCTGCCAGCGACATGCGGTAGGCGCGCAGGGCCGGGACCATGCTCACAATCGCGCCAGCACCGACAACCGCCAGTATCACCCATAGCTCCTGCAATGACGGCGCGGTAACGGGCAGCCACAGCCCAAAGGCGCTGTCGATCATCGGTTGCGCGACGCTCAGACCCGCGTAGAGCAGCGCAAGACCAAGGAGCGCGCCAAGGGCCGCCATCAGCATCGCCTCCAGCACCAGCAACCCCAGGATCGTTGTGGGCCGCGCGCCCATCGCCCGGAAAATCGCCATCTCGCGGCGGCGTTCGTTCAGGCTGGAAAAGATCGTCGCCATCATGCCGATCAACGCCGTGACCACCACCATCGCAGAGACTGCGAGCAAGGCGGTTTCGGCAATGCCGACGATCCCCCATAGCTCCTGCAGAGCCACGCCCGGCAGCACAGCCAGCAGCGGTTCCTGTCGGTATTCGTTGATCGCCCGTTGCAGGGCAAAGGTCTGCAGCGGGCTTTCGACCCCCACAAGTGCGGCCGTAATGGCCTTGGGCGTCAGCTCCATTTGCCGGATGACATCGACCGGGGTGACCTGACCGGGGATCTGCGCGCCGCTGCGCCAATCCACATGAATGGCCTCAATCGCTTCCATGCTGACAATCACTGTGCGGTCAACCGGCGTGCCGGTTTTGGCGAGGATACCGGAGATGCGGAAAGGCTGGTTCTTGTGCTCGGAGAAGGAGGCAAGACCATGCGCAACCACGATGGGATCACCGACGCTGTAGCCCAAGGTTGTCGCCACATCGGCGCCGATGACCGTATCAAAAAGGTCGTCCATGATGACGCCGTCCGCTGTCTCCAGCGATCTGCCCTGACGGTACTTGTAGTGGTCAAAAAAGGCGCGCGTCGTGCCCATTACCCGGAACTGCCGGTGACTGTCGCCCAGCGAGATCGGCACGATCCACTCTACATCCGGACGTGTCGCGATGTCCTGATAGCTTTCCCAGCTCACGTTGTTCGTCGCGTTGCCGATGCGGAACACCGAGTAGAGCAGCAGTTGCACGGACCCTGACCGGGCCCCGACGATCAGATCGGTGCCGGAGATCGTATCGGCAAAGCTTTCCTTGGCGCCGGTCCGCACCTTTTCCACACCCAGAAAGAGGGCCACGGACAGGGCGATCGCAAGGATCGTCATGCCCACGGTCAGAGCCCGCGCGATGAGCGAGGCGATGGCCAGTCGCAGGATCATGCAGCGACCCGATGAATGCGGGCGATATCTTCCATCCGCACCACCCGATCAAACCGATCTGCGAGACGCGGATCATGGCTGACCATCAGCAGCGAGGCCTTGTTTGCCGCGGTTTGCTGAAACAGCAGATCCAAAAACACCGCCTGGCTGTCTGCGTCCAGCGCCGATGTCGGCTCATCCGCGATGATCAGCGGCGGCTGACCGATCAGTGCCCGTGCCACCGCAACGCGCTGCTGCTGCCCGACGCTCAGCGTGTTGGCGCGGTGGCCGAGAATCTCTCCGGGCAGGCCAAGTGCGGTGCAGAGTGTGGCCGCAGTGGCCTTCGCATCCCCCGCCCGCTTGCGTCGCTCGGGCGCGAACCGGAGTGGCAATAGGATGTTGTCGATCACCGTACCAAACGGCAGCAGGTTGAATTGCTGAAAAATCACACCAATCTGCTCCGCCCGGAACCTGTCGCGCGCGCTGCTCGAAAGCGTAGCCAAATCCTGGCCCGCAATGTTTACCCGCCCGGCATCTGGCAGCATTGTGCCGCAGATCAGCGACAGGAGCGTGGATTTACCCGATCCGCTTTCTCCCAGCAGCAGCACTGTTTCACCTGCGTTCATGGCGAAATTCGGCACCGACACGGAAAACCCCGACCGCCCGCGCCAGCGAAAGTCGACAGTCGCTAGGTGCAGAATGGCATCCGTCACATCAAAACAGGCTCCGCAGGTCCAGTGTCGGAGCATCGCGTTCGACCTCAAAGGCTTGCGCGCCGGAACCGGCGATGACCTGCACCTCAAGTTCGCGTGCATTCTCGAACGTGTCGAAATAGGCAAAACTGATCTCGGTCAGCGCCGTCGGATCAGCGCAGGTCAGCGTGTATTCCGCGTGGAACTCCGAGTGGCCGGCCTCTTCTGCGTGTTCTGCATGATCAGAGTGTTCCGCGTGGTCTTCATGGCCGGAATGCTCCGCATGGTCGTCGTGATCCTTATGCGCGTCATGATCATGATGGTCATGGTCGTCGTGGGCCTGTTCGCTTTCGAGCTCCGCACTGGCCTGTGTCACCGAACAGGCCGCCGCTGCGGGCAGAACGAACAGGTCGAGCGGGCGGGCAAGCGTAGCGACCGCCGCATCGACGGCGGCGCGATCTGCCTCGCTTTCAGCAGCATACTCGAACCCGACAATATCCGCGCCGGGCGCATGGAACTCCATCGCGACGGTCGTGCCGTCAATGGCGATGTTCAAAGCGCCGACCCCGTGTTCATGGGCATCAAGCTGGCGCGTGTCTTCTGCCAGAGCCGGCGCGGCATTGACCGCAAGAAGCAAAAGGACTGTCCGTTTCATGTCATTCTCCGCTGTTACTGGTTTGAGATTTGATCAAGCGGCGCAGATCCCGCACCGCCCGTGGATTTCAACGATGTGCCGATCCGCATGGAAAGCGCTGGATGCGGTGAGCGTCGTCAATTTTGGCAAGAGCGCGCTGCCGTCATGCTCTTCGACCGATCCGCAATCCTCGCAGATGGCAAGCACCGGGACGCTTTCGACGTGGTCACAGCGACAGGGCACGAAGGCCTTGATGGATTCGAGCCGGTGCGCACGTCCCTGATCCGTCAGGGCCGACAATGTCCGGTACACCGTCGGCGGCGCGATATCGGGCTCATCCGCCTGCAGCATCTCAAGGATCTGGTAGGCGGTCATGGGCTTTTCGCACCCGCGCAAGACGGTGAGAACGTCGTCCTGCCGCGCCGTCGCTCGCTTTCGCATGGCACTCTCTCTGATACTTGCAGATTTGTTATTTTATAAAGTAACAGCGTTCAACGTGCAAAATCTTTGGTCGGCGGATTTCTTGATGACCAACAGGCTGAAGCCCCCTTAGCTGAACGCACCGATTGGGCCTTCCAAAAGTCTCCATTGCCCTGGCCGTACTCCGAATCCACCCATCCGAGTGGCTGTTGGCCTTGCCACGGCATGGTCGCGCGGAACCCGGAGGCTGGATGTCTTCGCGCGCAGAGGTGCGCCTCCTCGCCCATGGATTGCCAAGCAAGCTGTTTTTTTTCGTCTGACGCCAATGCCGATCATATCGCAAAACTTGAAATCCGGCAGGGAGAGGGATCGGATACCCACCTGTCGGCCTTCAGGCACCATGATGCGCAAATGATGCTGTAAGTGACGCCTGCCGGGAAAACCGTCCTGATCGAGACGATAAAAGCAGGTTGTTTTCATTCTCCAGAACATGCGACCAAATACACAATCAAAACCTGCGCTCCCTTAAGAAGCCCAATACCCGGGACGTCAGGGGCGAACCGAGATTCCAAGGGAGGAAGACATGAAACTAGCAACCATTCTATTGAGCGCTGCTGTCGCTGTGACGGCGAGCTTTGCGACTGCACAGGAACGCGTCACCTACAAGTCTGCCAAATCGACGTCGTCTTACTATCAGATGGGTGTGCAGATCGCCGAGGCGATGAAAGAGGGCACGGACGGCGGTGTGATCGTGACCGTCGAGGAGAGCCAGGGCTCCGTCCAGAATGTGATGGAAGTACGCGCACGCGGTGCAGATTATGTCTTTACAACGCCCCCTGCGTTGATCGGTCTTGCGCAGCAGGGCAAGGCGATGTTCGACGGCAAGAGCGACCCCGCCTTTGACACCATTCGCGCCCTGTTCCCGATCCCGTCGCTGACGATGCATTTCGTGGTATCCGATGCCAGTGGCGTCACCGATTTCAGCGGGTTGGAGGGCAAGACCATCCTGCTCGGCAAGGGATCCTTTGGCGCGCGCGAAGGGGAAAAATATCTGGGGCTTTTCGGGCTTGAAGGAAAGGTCGATCTTGCCGATGTGGAGCTCTCCAACGCCGTGGCCGCCCTGAAAAACGGCCAGATCGATGGTTTCGTGACCGCCGGGTCCTACCCCGCCCCGAATGTCATCGAAGCGGCAGCAACCACGGGCGTGACGGTCCTGTCGCTGGATGAGGATCAGATCGGCCAGACAAAGCGCACCAAGCTGGTCATCCCGGCAGGCACCTATGCCGGTCAGGACAGCGACATCACCACGACCTCCCTGCCCGTGGCTGCCTTTACCACCACCGCGATGAGCGATGATGTCGCCTATCAGCTGACCAAAACTTTCTGGGAGCAGCGCAAAAAGATGGGGGAAGCCGCGCCCTGGTGGAACGGCGTGAACGAAGGTCTCATGAGCAGCATCACCAGCAAGCTGCACCCTGGCGCAATCCGCTATTACAAAGAGATCGGATACGCGCTCACCGACGCACAAATGTGATCCACCAGCGATGAAACATCACGAAAGCCCAGGCATACCTGCGGCTTTCCTCTCTAGTGCTGCGGCTCCAATCGCCTGGACCACAAGGGTTTTGTCATGCGCTTCGTCATCTTTGCCGCCGCCTTCGGTCTGGTTGCCTTTCATCTGGCCTTGATCTTTTCCGGTCTGGTGCCGAACCTTGTCAGCCGCCCTTTGCACCTGGCGCTGGCCTTGCCGTGGATCCTGTTGGCTGGGGCGCAATCCCGCATGACGCGCCTCAGCGGCGCAGCCCTCGCCGTCGCGGGCGTTGGCGCGTGTCTTTGGGTGGCCTGGTCGCATGACGCGTTGTCCGATCAATACGGTTTCCTGGAAAGCCCCTTTCAGATGGCCATCGCCGTGACCCTTTTGGTCGTGGTGCTTGAGGCCGCGCGGCGCGCGATTGGCTGGCCGCTGCCGATGGTTGCGCTGACCGCCCTGCTTTACGGGCTGTTCGGGCAGTACATCCCCGGCGAATTCGGCCATTCCGGCACGCCGCTCCGCAGCTTTCTGGGCACGCTGACCATTGCCGAGGGCGGCATCTGGGGCAGTCTGACGGGCGTCTCCGTAAACGTGGTCGCGATTTTTGTGATTTTCGGCGCCGTGCTGAACGCCGGGGAGGCCGGGCAAGGCTTCATGAATGTCGCCTCTGCCGCCGCTGGTCGACTCAAAGGCGGGGCGGCAAAAGTCTCCGTGCTCTCCTCCGCCTTTTTCGGATCGATCTCCGGGTCCGCCTCCGCCAATGTCGCCTCCACCGGGGCGATCACCCTGCCTGCGATGACGCGCCTGGGATATCCCAAACGGCTGGCCGCCGCAGTCGAGGCCGTGGCGTCCTCCGGCGGGCAGATCATGCCCCCGCTGATGGGTGCCGGCGCCTTTGTCATGGTCGAACTGACAGGCGTGTCCTACACCTCCATCATGGCGGCGGCGCTGCTCCCGGCGGTGCTCTACTTTCTGGCCGTCTGGGTGGGCGTCGATGCCTATGCCGCGCGGGAAAACCTATCCGGCATCGACGCAAAGGATCAGCCCTCGACCCGGGATGTGATCATTACATCCGCGTTCTTTGCCGTGCCCTTCACCGTTCTGCTGGTGGGCATGTTCTGGAGCAAGGTGACGCCACAATACGCCGCCAGCCTCGCCATCCTCACAAGCGTTCTACTGCTGTTCTTCAACACGAAAGGTTTGGGATCGTGGCCGGAGACACGCGACCGGATCGAAACTTCGGCGCTGAATGCAGCACGGCAGGTATCGATGATTGCGGCCATCATCATCTGCGCCTCGATCATCATCGGCGTCCTGTCGATCACCGGGCTGGGGGTCAAGATCACATCCCTGATCCTCTCGGGGTCGGGTGGCATGTTATGGCCCGCCTTGCTGCTGACGGCGCTCGCCTGCCTCATCCTCGGCATGGAAGTCCCCACCACCGCAGCCTATGTGATCTGCGTATCGGTTGCCGGACCGGCGCTGATCCAGTTGGGGCTGGAGCCGCTGCAGGCGCATCTTTTTGTGTTCTGGTTCGCGCTGCTCTCCACCATCACGCCACCGGTCTGTGGCGCGGTGTTCATCGCGGCCGGTATGATCGGGGAAAACTGGCTGAAAGTGGCGCTAACGGCCATGACCCTCGGCTTCGGCCTCTACATCATCCCGCTGGCGATGATTGCAAACCCTGCGCTGATCAGGCTGCAGTCGGCACCAACCCAAGCGTTCCTGGCAGCGGTGCAGATCGGGCTCGGCCTGGCGTTGATCTCTTTTGCCCTCATCGGCGCACGCGCTGCTGTCCTGCGCGCCGGTTTCTTGTTTGGCGGGCTGCTCGTCATCTTCTTCCCGCTCTTGCTCTGAGCATCACCACCGCTAAGGCGTGGCGAAGCGATTTGGAGAGTAAACACTTGCATCCATGTTCGGAGACCGCCCGGTCAGCATTTCCGCAATCAGACGACCCGTTTTCGGCCCGCCGGTAAGGCCGATGTGGTGGTGCCCGAAGGCAGTCATTACGCGGCTTTGTCCGATTTCCCCAATCAGCGGCAGGCTGTCTGAGGGTGCTGGCCGGTGCCCCATCCACTCCTCTTCGCCGGAATGTGTCAGGGCCGGGTAAGCCTCTTTGACTTTGCGACGCAGCAAGGCAAAAGGGGCTTTGGACGGGCCTGCTTCCAGTCCGCCGAACTCCACGACGCCGGCGCACCGCAAACCCGCCGCCATCGGGGTCGCCACGAATTTGCCACTGGCCACCATGGTCGGCGCGCGCGGGCCATTCTCCGCCCCTTCAAAGACGATGTGATACCCCCGTTCGCTCTCCAGCGGCACGGAGACACCGAGTTTACGCATCAGGGGTTTGGACCACACGCCCGTTGCCAGCACGGCGGTATCGCACGGCATGAGTCCGTCCTTGGTGAGCACAGCCGTGATCCGCCCCGCCGAGAGCTCGAAGTCCACCACCTCCGTGGTGACGATCTTCCCGCCGATCTGGCGGAATTCCTCGGCCAGTGCCGCCACATACGCCCCCGGATCGCGAATAAATCCGTGATCCTTCATCGTGGCCAGACAGCCAATGGCGGAGGAGAGGTTCGGCTCCCTGTCCTGGACCCCGCCGCCTTCCGAGAGGACCGGTACGAAGCCCGCGGCCTTGCGCAGCGCCCAAGTATAGCCATCCGCGTCAAAATCCGCGCGGGTCGCATAGGCGAAATGATAATCGCTGTCCGTCACCCAATGGGCCGCACCGGTCTGATCGGTCAACGCTTTGTGCTGCTCGACCGCATCCGAAACGATGGGCGTCAGACCTTGGGCGATCCGGCGGGTATCCGCGTCATTGGCATTGCGCAGATACTTCATCAGCCAGGGCGCAAGCTTTGGCAGATAAGCCCAGCGCAGGAACAAAGGGAAATCCGGGTTGAGGAGCATCCCCGGTGCCTTGCCAATCAGCCCCGGCGCCGTGACCGGCACCATGGAGCAGGCCGCCAGCACGCCCGCGTTGCCGTAGGACGTGCCCTGCCCCGGTGCCGCGCGATCAACGAGGGTGACCTCCGTCCCGAACCGCCGCAGCCAGATGCCGGTGGACACCCCAACGATACCCGCACCGATGACGATGACATGTTGCGACATTGTTCCTCCCACCCCCTGTGGATCACCTTGCCTGTCGGCTGTCCGGGGTCAATTGGTTTCGACATCAAGTGGACAGAATGGTGGGTGCTGAATGACGCTCATCCCGGCGGCGTGTAATCAGAAAGTCGACTAGGGATGTGGCACCTTGCATGCTATGCCGGGTGTCTGAGGACCAGCGCGGAGACGTTACATGAGTGTTCAGTCAGGCGGTAAAACCATCTACGGCGCAACGGTGGGCATCTTGATGCTGGAGACCCGCTTCCCCCGCATTCCCGGTGATATCGGCAATGCGTCCACATGGCCTTTTCCCGTTCACTACCGCGTCGTGGACGGTGCCACGCCTGACCGGATCGTGCTGCAGGACGCCCGCGCGATGCGCGACGCCTTCATCCACGAAGGGCGGGCGTTGGTGCGCATGGGCTGCGATGGCATTGTGACCAACTGTGGCTTTCTGTCGGTGCTGCAGAATGATCTCAAGGCCGAACTGGAGGTACCGGTTGCCAGTTCGGCGCTCATGCAGGTGCCGATGATTGCCCAGACCCTGCCGCCGGGCCAGCGGGTGGGTGTACTGACCATCGCCAAGGACAGTCTGACCCCCGATCATCTCTATTGCGCAGGCGTGCCGCCCGATACGCCGATCATGGGCACGGACGGCGGGCGCTGCTTTTCGCAGGCGATCCTGACAGACCAGCCGGACCTCGATTTCGATGCCTGCCGCCTGGACATGTTGGAAGCGGCGCAGGCGCTGGTCTGCGAGCATGACGGCATAGGCGCCATCGTGCTGGAATGCACCAACATGGTGCCCTATGCCCGCGACATCCGGCGCGTGACCGGGCTGCCGGTCTACTCCATCTACACGCTGGTGACCTGGTTTCAGGCCGCACTGCTACCACGCGCCTTCCCGGCAGAACTGGACGACCCGCGTCACGGCTAGGCTGAAAAAGCCCCTTCTGCGGCGTAGGCAGACCCGGTGCGGGTTGCCAGAAAAGCGGGTAGCGGCACATCCTCCTGCTTCAGGAATCCGGCGCCGGGCAAGGTACCATCGCGCACCATTTCAATGATCCCCACCACCGAGGAGGCGGTTGTCCAGGCGATGGCCGTGCGCCGCCGCCCGGCCAGATCAATGGGCTTGTACCCGCGCACAAACTCGCGCCGGGCCAGCTTGCCATCAATCATCCCTTCGGCGGAGACGTGTACATAGACGATATCATCCTCCACCGGGGGTTTCGCGTGCACGAGGATTTCACCTGCGTCCTTGCGTCGGTCCCGCATCAGCAGCTCATGGAAAAAGAAGTTCATCAGGTCCACATGCCCGGGATACCGCATGGTCTTGTAATCGATGTTGGGCACCCGCCCCAGATAGGTCTCGCACATGGTGCCAAGACCGCCAGAGGTGGTGAAAGCTTCCAGTTCCGTCCCGTCGATATAGAGCTTTTCGATCCATTCCATCGGCGAGACCGATTTGATCTGCCCGTCTTCCAAGACTTCGCAATCATTCAGGTATTCATTGACCACGCCTTCGGGGGACCAGTTGAACGAATAGCCCATCAGGCCGGTCGGGTGCTGCGGCAGGGCCCCCACGCGCATCTTGCAGGCACGGCAGTCGTCAAACTGGCTGATCAGATCCGCACCGACAATCCCCACGAACCCCGGTGCCAGTCCACATTGCGGGGCCATCAGACCCTTGGACGTCTTGGACAACTCCAGAATGGCCTTGGTGGTCGGGACATCCTCCGTCAGGTCGAAATAGTGCAGACCCGCGGCATGCGCGGCCTCTGCAATGCCCGTATTCAAATGGTAGGGCAGACAGGACAGGACCGCTTCCGCCCCCTGCAAAGCCGCAGAGAACTGCGCCGGGTCGGAGAGGTCACACACCTGGGTTTCGAATGGCAAGTGATCGGATTTCCCAAGCGCGTCTATGCCGGTGACGGCAAAACCCGCCTCATGCAAAAGCTCGCCCGACAAGGTGCCAACCTTGCCCATCCCCAAGACCACGATACGTTTCATTCCATCCCCTTTTCAAAACCCGTTCGGCGACTCGTTGCCCCGGTCCGCCCATGCAAATCCACTTCCCGGCCAAGGTGCAATCGGGTTTTTGGGGAAAAGGCGCCAAGACCGGTTTCCGGCACAATCAGCAAGTGGCGCGGATATCACCCCGGCACGAAACGTCGCCGCAAGGCGGCGTTTTGTGACAACATCATCGCCTCCTCCGCCAGCATGAATTCGAGCATCACCTTGCGCGCCTCACCGGGCGCGCCCTCGCGCAATGCCATCAGCAGATGTCTACGGCACAATCGGCAAGTGGCGCGGATATCACCCCGGCACGAAACGTCGCCGCAAGGCGGCGTTTTGTGACAACATCATCGCCTCCTCCGCCAGCATGAATTCGAGCATCACCTTGCGCGCCTCCCCGGGCGCCCCCTCGCGCAACGCCATCAGCAGATGCCTGCGGCACAACCGCCCCTTGCGCCAAAGCGCTGCCGCCGCGTGCTCGGCCCCTCCCTGGCTCACCGTGAGTTCCGACAGGGTGGTCGCCAGAAAACCGATCACGAAACCCAACAGATCATTTTGCGCAAAAGAGGCAAGCCGCACATGAAACTCCAGTGATCCGATGTGATAGGCCCGCGCCTCTTCTACAGTCTGGGGTGGTGTGGGAAACCGTTCTGCGAGCAGTTCCAATTCCTCCAACTGATCCTCGCTCAGCCCCCCCGCCAGTGAGGCAACGAGTTCCGGCTCCAGCAAACGGCGCAGCTGATAGACTTCCGCAAACTTGACGTCCTTGAAGTAGAAGTAGTTGCCCAGCAGCGCACGTGCACGCTCTGCCGACGGTTCTCCGACGAAACTGCCGCCGCCCGGGCCTGTCCGGGTCTCGACCAGGCCCTGTGCCTCCAGAATGCGCATCGCCTCGCGGATCGTGCTTTTGGCCATCCCGAAGCTTTGAATCATCTCAGATTCCGCTGGCAAGCGATCGCCGCGCTTGAGATCGCGCACCATCACCAGTTCCTTGATCGTGTCCGCAACACGCATTGGACGACTACGCCGCACAGCGGGTTGCGGAGAACGAGAGGAAGGCGGGAACATTATAGAAACTTTCTGAAATCGGCCAGCAGTGCATTTCTACAATGCGAACTCAGGAAATTGAACATAATCCAATGAAAAATAATTGCGCCCCGCTGCTAAATAGTGCGGCGATGACGGTACGCTGAATACCACAAAAGGCGCCGCAGCCTGTGCATTGGCCGAAGGCATCCCTGACACAGAAATCTAATGGGATTCGAGCCGGTTACAATCTAAACTGGAAAAATGCGCCGTTTTAGTGTGAAATGGCACATATTTTGAAAAGTTAATTAAAAAGTTAATTAAATTACGCCGGAGGATTATCATGGCAACCGATAGCGCGCAGCAGCGCAAAACCCTTTTGACAGCAACCTGTTTCATCATCGGCGCAATTTTCGTTTACCACACGATGACACATGCGACGCAGTTCCCCGGCGAGAACGCACGACTGCTGTTGGTTCCCGTTTATCTGGGATGCCTGTATGGCATTTATCGTATCTGGTGCGAACAACAGGAAGGCTGGTGGATTTTCACCGGGCTGAGTGTCTTTTCGGGGCTCTGGTCCGTCTATGCCCTCGACCTCCCCTGGTCGCGTCAGCTGTTTTTCATTCTCGTCTTTCCCGCGATCTTCCGGCTGTTCTACGGCGGCATGAAGAAATCCCGCCGGGTCGAACTGACACAGCGGCGGGTTCTCGGCTGGATCGGAGACAAGGCGATGGGATTGCTGAATGTCCAGTGGATCGTTGATCTCATCGGGAAGATCCCGCCACTGGATGCATTGATCAACCGCATCGTCATCAACCGTATCGTCAATCAGGTCCGCAACCGGCCGCATCCCTTCTCCACCAGGAGCGATTACACCTCCTGGTCCAGCCTCACGGACACGGAATGGAGTGCCCGCCATCTTGGTCCTTCCCCCGTTGATCCTGAAAGCCTGCCACCCTGGGATGACATCCAACACCTTTTTGCACGGACGGGGGACACACAACGCCTGTGTCCTAAATCGACCTGCCTTTTCCCCTCCTTTGCGCAGTATCTGACGGACGGATTCATCCGCACCACAACGGATGAAAAGGACCCCGACCGCCTGAAGCGAAACACGTCGAACCACAATATCGACCTCTGCCCGCTCTATGGACGGACAGCGGCACAGACGGCGGCCCTAAGGGTCGCCTCCCCGGCACCGGAGGATCGCGGCAAGTTGAAAAGCCAGATGCTGGACGGCGAAGAATTTGCGCCCTTCCTCTTCGACGGCGATGACATCAAGCAGGAGTTCGACATCCTCGACCAACCCCTGGGTCTCGGAAACCTGAACGCGGCGATCACATCAGGCACGCCGGAAGTAGCCGCACGGGTGCGCGAGAAGCGCGGCAGGCTTTTCGCCTTCGGGGGCGACCGCGCCAATTCGGTGCCACAAACGGCGATGATCAACACGGTGCTTCTGCGCGAACACAACCGGCTTGCCAGTGAGCTTGGGGGGCGCAACCCCGACTGGGATGATGATCGCGTGTTCGAGACAGCACGCAACATCGTTGTGGTGCAATTCATCAAGATCGTGGTTGAAGACTACATCAACCACATCGCGCCCACCGCCTTCCGGATCAAGGCAGACCCCAAAGCGGCCTGGGGCGCGAAATGGAACCGGCCCAACTGGATCACGACGGAATTCAGCCTGCTCTACCGCTGGCACGCGCTGATCCCCGATCAGATCACCTGGGGCGAGACCACGCGCAAGGTCAACCCGTCCTATTTCATGGAAAACAAGCCGCTGATCGACATCGGGCTGGGGCGCGCTTTCGAAGACATGAGCGCGCAATCCGCAGGTGAAGTCGGGCCACGCAACACCACCAAATCGCTGATGCATGTGGAGGAAGCCTCTGTCGCACAGGGTCGGTTCTGCCGACTGCGTCCCTTCGCGGATTATCTGGAGTATCTGCAGCGCCTGCCGATCACAGAGATGTCGCAGATCAGCGCGGACCGGGATGTCGCAAAGCTGCTCAAGGATACCTACGGCGACGTGAACCGCGTGGATTTCTTCGTGGGTCTGTTTTGCGAGGATCGGGTCAAAAACGCGCCGCTGCCGCGCACGATCCTATCCTTTGTCGCCCTGGACGCCTTTTCGCAGGCGCTGACAAACCCGCTGCTGTCAGAGCATGTTTTCACCCCGCCCGAAGACCCGTCACAGGAGCATCCCACCTTCTCCAACTACGGATGGGAGCAGATCACCACCTGCGGATCAATGCGCGATCTGGTGTTGCGTAACATTCCCGCGCCCGAAAACCTCGGGTTTGTCGGCATGACCCAGACCGGATGGGTCCGGGAGTAAACCAAGGCCCTTTCAGGGATCCGGCATCGCCGCAAAACGCTCAACCAGGCGGGCGACCGGATCCCCGTACCCTTGATAACTCGCTCTCTGGCGCAGCTCGGCATAGCCCTTGAAGTAGGTCCAGAAAGTTGAGACTTCGAGCTCGAAATAGTCGCGCAGCACCTTCGCGTTGCAGAGCTCGGAATCGATGCAGATTTCCATCTGTGCAAAAAACAGCATCAGCCGGTCGATGTGGCGCTCAATCCGCTTGTCCTCCGACGCGTCGCTGTCGCGCAAAGCCGCTGTCCACGCCCGGCCCAGATTGGCTTGCGCATCTGGCAGGGCGTCTGGCGACAGCACCTGAAGCTGTGCTTTCAGCGTGGGTTCGTTGACCTTGCCTTCAACAAACGCCTGTATCGCCGTGTACCGCTCGATATTGGTTTCGGACTGCCAATTCCGCACGATCTCAAGCGAGCGTTCGCGGCGATTGTCCTCATTGGCTTCGACGTACTGATAGGCGCCGGTGATTGCTGCCAATGCCACGCCCAGACTGGCCGCAATACGCGTGTATTGCTCAACGCGAGTTGACAAGGTCACGCGGTCAGCGCTGGTTTTGCCGGGCTCTGTCGGACGCCGCACTGACGGTCGGCGCGCATCATCATCCACATCATGATCTTCGGCGCTGTCGCGGGGCGCATCCAAATCCGGTGCCGGGTCTGCCAGCGCCTCGTTCATCATCTCATGGGAGAGCGGTTTGCGGGGTTTATCGCGCTTCGCAGTCACGGTGCACCTCGAAGGTCTTCACAGGATCCGGTGACCAGCTTTCTCCCCGGAGCGCCACGGCCAGACAGCGCATTCCATCCGCATCCATCAGGAAACTCAGGTCGGGCTTCCTTGTGCCGGGGCTGACCCCGGGCAGGCCAGATGTTCCGCGCGTGGCCGTTGCCGCACCGTCACAAGACGCCAGGTTGATCAATTGGGCGGGCAGGTTCGCTTCGATCATCTTGTCGATCTCGCCATCGACGCGCGTGAGGTAACACTCCGCCAGTTCCGATGTCAGCGTAACCTCGGCCGAGCAGTAGTCACAGGCCAACCCCGGCGCTCCATATCCGAGCAGAAACGGCAGTATATATCGCATTTTGACCATCTGAACCCCCACCAGATTTCCAAAGATATCCTTTCAGGTGTCTATCTGTATTTCAAGATTTCCCGTCACCGCATGCCTTATTCCTTGCATCCGGGTACATCCGGAAGGGCATTGAATTCGCCCACCAGCCAGTCGAACACCAGCCGCACGCGCCTGCTGGAATTTACTTCGCGGTGGGCCACCAACCACACATCGAAGGCAAAAGGATCGAACCAGGGCAGTGCACGCCGCACTGATGGATCGGCCTCACCCACACGCGAGAGCATCACCCCAATACCCAGACCCTGACGAACCATTTCCCACTGGGCCAGATGTGACGCCGTGCGCACCGGGAACTGGTGTTCAAAGAGCCGCAGACCGCGCGCGTTCAGAGCCTCCAGAAACTGGTTGTTCTCATCAAATCCGAGTAAGGTGGCAGTCGACAATGCTTCTGGCTGGTCGAAAGGCCCGTTCTGGTCCAGGTAACTCAGGCTGGCGTAGAGATCCGCTGTTTCAGAAGGTAACTGACGTGCGATAAGCTGTGGGTCGGTTGGCCGCACCGTGCGGATCGCAATATCCGCCTCGCGGCGACGCAGATCCCGCAGGTGGTTCGTGGCAACGACTTCGACCTCGATCCCCGGATGCTGCTGTCGAAGGCGGGCGATCATCCTGGGCAGAACATAGGCCGACGCCACCTCCGTCGCGGTAATGCGCACGGTGCCCTCTACCGAAGTTGATTGCCCCGATGCGGTCATCGAAACATGGCTGGCCGCATCCCCCATCGCCCGCACGTGATCCACCAGCTCCAACCCGTTCGCGGTGAGCTTCAGGCTGCGACCGACGCGGTCGAACAACAACACACCCAACTCTTCCTCCAGCGCCGAGACCTGCCGACCCAGCGTCGGCTGTGTCATTCCCAACGCCCGTGCAGCCGCCGAAAGCGACCCCTCCTCCGCCGTGATCAGAAAAGCCCGCGCGTGGTTCCAGTCAAATTTCATCGAACGCCAATCCATGCAAAAATGCATATCAGGAAAGCGTATTTGGTCAATTTATTTACGATCCATGCAGATATAAGACAGTGCCATCTCTATTCGAAGGTGAACATCTATGACCTATGCCTCCCCGCCCTCTCTATCCAACGCAGGCGAATCGCGTTTTTGGGACCGCGTTGCGCAGGGCTACGCCAAACGCCCGGTTGCAGATCAGGCGACCTATGAGCGCAAGCTGGCCATCACCCGGTCTTTCCTGACCCGTGACATGGACCTGCTCGAATTCGGGTGCGGCACCGGCACAACCGCGCTGATCCACGCGCCTTATGTCAACCACGTTCTGGCTTTTGATTTCTCTGCCGAAATGATCTCCATTGCCGAGCGGAAAGCGCAGGATCAGAGCATCGAAAACGTCTCCTTCGTGCAGAACCGGATCGAGGATTTCGAACCGCCGGACAATCGCTATGACGCGGTGCTGGCGATGAGTATTCTGCACCTTCTCAAAGACCCGCGTGCAGCCATTGCCAAGAGTTTCGACATGTTGAAACCGGGCGGGATGATGTTTTCGAGTACCGTTTGCCTCGGTGACGGGATGAGATGGTTCAAACCGATTGCCGTTGTTGGCAGGGCGCTAAAGCTGCTGCCGCATGTCCTTTTTGTCACCAGTTCGGAGCTGGAAGAAATGGTCAGGGACGCCGGGTTCGAAATCGAGCAATCCTGGCGCCCCGGCCCGCGCAAGGGCATCTTCATCGTCGCGCGCAAACCCGGTTGACACGCCCGGTATCAGCATTTTCTTGACGGGTGGGCCCGTTTGATCTTAGCGTTTGAGCAGGACTGTACATTACTGTCCAGAACGCAACGATCATCGGGAGGATCTGCCATGAAGTCGCATTACCGCGTTGTCGTGATCGGAGGCGGCGTTGTCGGCGCCTCTGTTCTCTATCATCTGGCCAAGATGGGCTGGTCCGACGTCTGCCTGATCGAACGCTCGGTGTTGACGGCAGGGTCCAGCTGGCACGCGGCGGGTGGCATTCATGCGCTGAATGCGGATCCGAATATTGCGCAGCTGCAGGCCTACACGATTGATCTGCTGAGCGAGATTGAGGCAGAGAGCGGCCAGAACATCGGGCTGCACATGACCGGTGGCTTGACCATGGCGGGCACGCCTGATCGCTGGGAATGGCTGCAATCGGCCTACCGCACGTTCCAGTCCATCGGCATCGAGGATTGCCGTCTCGTGACCGTAGAAGAGGCGATGGCGCTGAACCCGATCATGTCCGGCGACGGGCTTCTGGGCGGCATGTGGGCGGACCGCGAGGGCTATATCGACACCACGGGCACCGTGCACGCCTATGCCGGTGCGGCCAGGAAACGCGGCGCAGAGGTGATCGAACACAACCGCGTGCTGGAGCTGAACCAGACGCTGCAAGGCTGGGAGGTCGTCACCCAAAAGGGCACCGTGACCTGCGAGCATGTGGTCAATGCCGCCGGTCTCTGGGCCAAGCAGGTCGGGCGCATGGCGGGAATCGAACTGCCCGTCTCCCCGCTCAACCACCACTACCTGATTTCCGACACCATCCCGCAGCTGGAAGACATCGACTTTGAGGTGCCGATGACTGTGGATCTGGAAGGCTTCACCTATCTGCGGCAGGATCAGAAAGGCGTGCTGCTGGGCATCTACGAGATCAACCACCAACACTGGATGATGGACGGCGCGCCGTGGGAGTATGGCTTCGAGCTGCAGCAGGAAGATCCCGACCGGATCGAACACGAGTTGACCCTGGGGTTCGAACGCTACCCCTGCCTACAGGAGGTCGGCGTGAAGACCTGGGTCAACGGCGCCTTCACCTTCTCGCCGGATGGCAATCCGTTGGTCGGCCCCGTGCCCGGCAAACGCGGCTATTGGTCCGCTTGTGCGGTCATGGCGGGCTTCCTGCAGGGCGGCGGGGTCGGTAAGAGCCTTGCCGAGTGGATGATCCACGGCACGCCCGAGGCGGACGTCTTCGGCATGGATGTGGCCCGCTACGGTGTCTGGGCCGAGAACAGGCAGTACATCAAGGAGACCACGGGCCAGTTCTACACCCGCCGCTTCGTGATGACCTATCCCAACGAACAGCTGCCTGCGGGCCGCCCGCTGAAAACCGCAGGCGCTTATGCGGACATGACCGCCGCGGGCTGCCAGTGGGGCCAAAGCTGGGATCTGGAAGTGCCGCTCTATTTCGCTGAGCCCGGGTTCAAGGAAACCCCTTCCCTGAAACGCTCGAACGCGCATCTGATCGTCGCCGATGAATGTCACGCCGTGCGCAATGGCGTCGGGTTGCTCGACATCACCGGGTTCTCCCGCTTCGAGGTCACCGGTCCGAACGCCGAAGCTTGGCTCGACCGGATCATGGCCTCGAAACTGCCCAAGCCGGGTCGGGCGAAGCTCGCGCCCATGCTGGCGGAAGACGGGCGTCTCAAGGGAGACCTGACCATCTTCAACTGGGGCGACGGCATCTGGTGGATCATGGGCAGCTACTATCTGCGCAGCTGGCACATGCGCTGGTTCAACGACCATATGGACGACGGCGTGACCATCCGCGATTTGGGCGAGGATACCGCCGGGTTCTCGCTCTCCGGGCCAGCGTCAAGGGCGGTCATTGAGAAACTCACCGACGGTCCCATCGGCGATTTGCCCTTCATGGGCTGCGGCGCCTTCGACATCGGCCTTCTGCGCTGCAAGGTGGGGCGACTGTCGGTCACCGGCGAGCTGGGGTACGAAATCCACTGCCGTGCTGGCGATCACGCCACCCTGCGCCGCATCCTGCTGGAGGCGGGCGAGGAAGAAGGCATCCGCGAGGTCGGCTTCAACGCGCTCCTCAGCCTGCGGATCGAGAAGAGCTTCGGCATCTGGAACGCCGAATTCACCCAAGGCTACACCCCCGGCATGACCGGCATGGACCGCTGGATCGACTGGGAGAAAGACTTCGTTGGCAAATCCGCCGCACTTGCCGAGCGCGACGGGAATGGCCCGGCGCAAATTCAGGTCACGCTCGAGATCGACGCCAAGGACGCGGATGCGAGCGGCTATGAGCCGATCTGGGCCGGGGCGGAGAAAGTGGGCTTCGTCACCTCCGGCGCTTACGGTCACACCACCGGCAAATCGCTGGCGATGGCGCTGGTCAACACCGAGCACGCTAAGCCCGACACCGCGCTCAGCGTGCATGTGGTGGGGATCGAGCGCGCCGCGAAGGTCATCCCGCCCTCACCTTACGACCCAGAGGGCAAGGTCATGCGGGTATGACGCTGGCCGAGAACACCGGGCGGCGGCGCACCCGTCGGGGTGGCGGCGCCCCGCCCGCCAAGCGCAAGGTGGACTATCGCCATCTGCGCAACCCGTTCCCACCCATGTCGGTGTTCTCGGACGACCGGATCGAAGCGATCCACGAGGCCGCTTTAGATGTGCTCGAACGCCTCGGCATCAAGGTGCTCCTGCCCGCCGCGCGCCATGCCTACAAGGCGGGCGGTGCCACAGTGCATGAGGACAGTGAGATGGTGCATATCGGGCGCGAGATGGTGGAGGCAGCGCTTGCCAGCGCGCCAAGGTCGATCCCCGTGCGCGGGGCCGTGCCCGACCGCGACATCACACTGGAGCTGGGCAATCTGGTGTTCCAACCTGGCGCCGGCGCGCCCCACGCCACAGATCTGGAGCGAGGTCGCCGCCCGGGCACGGAGCGCGACTTCCGCGAGCTCGTGCAGCTCACCCAGCATTTCGACGTGCTGCACATGGTTCCGCCGCTGATCGAGCCGCAGGACGTGCCGATGCACCTGCGTCACTACGCGACGCTGGATGCGCAGCTGTCGCTGTCCGACAAGGTCCCCTTCATCTTCTCGCGCGGCACACCGCAGGTCATGCAAAGCTTCGAGATGCTGCGCGACTTTCGCGGTCTGTCCGACGATGCGTTCGCGACCGAGAGCCATTGCTACACGATCATCAACACCAATTCGCCCCGCACGCTGGATATCCCCATGGCGCAGGGGCTCATGGACTTTGCCATGGCCGGACAGGTCAGCATCGTGACCCCCTTCACGCTCATGGGCGCGATGGCCCCGATCACCGTGGCAGGCGCCATGACCCTCAGCCATGCCGAAGCGCTCGCCGCGATCACGCTGACCCAGCTCACCCGCCCCGGTGCACCCGTCTGCTACGGCACCTTCACCTCCAACGTGGACATGAAATCCGGCGCGCCCGCCTTTGGCACGCCAGAACACTTCAAAGCCAGCCTCGCCGCCGGACAATTGGCCCGCAAAATCGGCCTGCCGTGGCGCTGCGCCAGCGGCTCGGCGGCCAACCTCAGCGACGTGCAGGCGGCCAATGAAACGCAATTTGGCACATGGGGCTGTCTGCTGGCCGGTGCGACGGTTGTGATCCATGCCGCCGGTTGGCTTGAAGGGGGTTTGACCGTATCTTACGAGAAACTCATCACCGATCTGGAAGTCCTTCAAATGGTTGCAGAGCTGTGCACGGAAACCCCGGCGGATGCCGCCGATATCGGCCTCGCGGCACTGGAAGACGTGCAGCCGGGCGGGCACTTCTTTGGCACCCCCCATACGATGGAGCGGTATCAGACGGCATTCTACGAGCCGCTGATCGGGGACCTCACGAATTTCGGCACATGGCAGGAACGCGGCGGCAAGGACGCAACCACCCGCGCGACCGATATGTGGAAACAGATTGTGGCGGAGGCTGCAGGCCCGAGCGCGGATGAAACCGCCCTGGCCCGCCTGCGCGACGACATCCGCCGGAAGTCCGACGCCGGCGGCGCGCCGCCGGAAAGCTGAACCCATGAACGCCCCCCGAAAGCCCGGCCCGCCCCCGGACATCCCTCAGAACGCGCCCCTTGTCGGGAACATCAAGGTGACCCGGCAGGACTGGCTGGACGCGGCGCTGGAGGCCTTGCTGGCCCACGGCGTGGAGGGTGTGAAAATCCAGCTCATCGGGGAGAAACTGCAGGTCTCCCGCTCCAGCTTCTACTGGTATTTCAAATCGCGGCAGGATTTGCTGGATGCCCTGCTCGATCACTGGCGGCAAACCAACACCGCCGCCCTTGTGGCCAAGGCGCAAACCCCGGCAAACACCATCACCGAAGCGGTCGGCAATGTCTTTCGCTGCGTGATCAACCCCGCGCTGTTCAGCACGCGGCTCGATTTTGCCATACGGGACTGGGCACGCCGTGCACCGCGCGTGCGCGAGGTCTTGCATGCCTCCGAAGCGGAACGGCTGGAAGCGCTGCGGGCGATGTTCGCCCGGTTCGGCTATCCCGATCTCGAAGCCGTCGCGCGGGCGCGTATCCTCTACTATATGCAGATCGGGTACGACGACGCGCAATTGAATGAGCCGATGGAGGCACGCAGCCGTCTGGTGTCCAGTTATCTGCTGGGATTTACCGGGCAAGAGCCCCTTGCCGAAGAAGTGGATGCCCTCATCGCCTATGCGCGTGACCTTGAATCGGGCAAAGCGCCGGAATAATCTGAGTGATCACTGGAATTTGCAGGTGCGTTTGCGCGCCAAAGTGGTATTTGACTGCTGCAGGACTTACCTAGGTCCCAGCCCTACCGCCTGCGTCAGGCACAGAAAGCATATCCATGAGTATAAATCCGTTTCCGAATCTGCTGCGTTCTTTGCTTGTGACCGGTGTTCTTCTGGCGACGGGCAGCACGGTGGCCGCGCAAGGCGGGCCCGCTGCCGTTGGCGTCGAGACCGTTGAAGTGCAATCCATCGCCGAAACGGTGCCGCTTTTTGCCGAGGTGGTCACGTCGCGCGAGGGCACCGTGGCCAGCCGGATTGCCGGAACCGTCGATAAGGTTCATGTGCTGGAAGGGGTTACAGTGTCCCAGGGCGATATCCTCGCCGAGCTGGATACAGAGTTGCTGGAAATCCTTGCACGCCAGGCGGATGCGGGTCTTTCCGAAGCGCGCGCCGGGATCGCAACCGCAAAATCACGTGTCGACCGCACGACCAAGTCGTTGGCGCGGATCGAAGGGCTGCGCGGCACCACCTCTTTCTCCTCCAGCCGCTTCGACGAAGCCCAGAGCGATTTTTTCGAGGCCCAGGGACAGCTGGCCGAGGCCGAAGCGCGGGTCCAGACAGCCGAAGCCAATGAGGCCGAAGCCCGCTATCAGCTGGACCGCGCCCGGATCACCGCACCGTTTTCCGGGATCGTGCTGGAGGTCAACACCAACCCCGGCGAATTCATCAGTTCCGGCGCGCCGGTCGTGTCGCTGCTGGACACACAATCCTTCGAGATCGAAGCCAGCGTGCCCTCGAAATACATCCGCGTGCTGGAGCCGGGACTTGAGGTCAGCGGCATCACGGAAGCAGGTGAGGAGCTCGCCCTGACGGTACGGGTGCTGCTGCCGGTCGAGGACACGGCAACCCGGACACGGCCGGTACGCTTTTCCTCACCGCTTCTGATCGACATGAAAACCGTCGCGATCGGGCAATCGATCACCGTGTCCATCCCGATCAGTGAACCGCGCGAGGTCTTGTCCGTGCCCAAGGATGCGCTTGTCCAGGCGCGCGGTGGCTGGACCGTTTTCGTCGCTGCGGACGGACAAGCGCAACCGCGCACGGTGGAAATCGGCGTCGCACTCGGGGACCGGTTCGAAGTTCTGGGCGGCCTGCAGGAGGGCGAGGTTGTCGTCACTCGCGGCAATGAACGTCTGCGCCCCGGGCAAGCCATCGCGCCCATGGGCGCCAGTAACGGAGGCTGATATGGATTTCATCCGGTTCGCCATCGATCGCCCCGTCGCCGTCATGGCCGCGGTCGTGATGGCCGTCCTGTTCGGTGTCATCGCGGTCACCCGTATTCCGATCCAGTTGGCGCCTGACGTCCGCAAACCCATCGTCGTGATCAGCACGAACTGGCCCGGCGCCGCCCCCTCAGAGATCGAACGGGAAATCATCAACCGGCAGGAAGAGGCCTTGCGCGGGTTGGAGGGGCTCGACGTCATGACCTCGCGCGCGCAAACCGGCGAGGCATCGGTGACGCTGGAATTCGGCATTGGCACGGATATGAGCCAATCGCTTCTGCTTGTCTCGAACCGTCTGGATCGGGTGGGGGATTATCCCGATGAGGCCGGCGAGCCGTCGCTGGACACCTCTGGATCAGATGACAGCCCGATTGCCTGGGTCCTGCTGACCGCGCAGGAGGGCAACACCCAATCCATGCCGACCTATGGCGATTTTGTCGAAGACATCATCAAGGACCGGGTCGAGCGGATCGAAGGTGTTTCTGCGGTGAATGTCTTCGGCGGGGTGACCCGCGAATTGCAGGTCGTGGTTGATCCGAGGCAGTTGGCCCGGTTTGATCTGACGGTGCCGGACGTGGTGAACATCCTGCGCAACGAAAACATTTCCCTCTCCGCCGGGGATGTGGAAGAGGGCAAACGCCGCTATGTGGTGCGCGCCGAGGGCAACCTCAACACGGTTGCCGCCATCGAAGAAGTCGTGCTGCGCTCCGAGCTTGGCAATGGCGGGTCGGGTCGCGTGCGGGTCGGGGATGTGGCAGAGGTCGGTTTTGCCTATCAGGAACCCGGGGCCCGGTTGCGTTTCCGCGGGGAGCCCGGACTGGCCTTCAACATTGTGCGCGAACCCGGCGCCAATGTCATCGAGACCATGGAATCCGTGCGCGCGGTGCTGACCGAACTGGACGAAGGCCCCGTCTCCGATGCCGGGCTACAGATGCGTCAGGTCTATGATGAAACCATCTACATCAACGGGGCCATCGATCTGGTGACACAGAACATCTGGATCGGCGGCGCGCTGGCCGCTGCGGTCCTGCTCGCCTTTCTGCGCAGCCCGCGCGCCACGCTTGTGGTGTCGCTGGCCATTCCGGTCAGTATCGTGGCAACCTTTGTCGCCATGGCCGCCACCGGGCGCACGCTGAACGTGATCTCGCTGGCCGGAATTGCCTTTGCCGTGGGCATGATCGTCGATGCGGCCATCGTTGTGTTGGAAAACATCTACCGCTTGCGTGAACAGGGGCTGACCCGGCGCGAGGCGGCTTACAAGGGCGCCAAACAGGTCTGGGGCGCGATCCTCGTCTCCGCCCTGACCACCGTGCTGGTCTTCATCCCGATCCTGATTATGCAACTCGAAGCCGGTCAGCTCTTTCGCGATATCGCCGTTGCGATTTCGGTCTCCGTGCTCCTGTCGCTCGTCGTTGCGGTCACGGTCATTCCCGCCCTCGCCAGCCGCCTGTTGAAACAGGGCGAACAGGTCACCATGAGAATCTGGGGGCTCGATCATCTGGCCCATGGGTTCCACGGGCTGGTGATGCGTTACGTGCGCATGACGGTGCGGTTCCGGGCCATTGGTCTGATGATGGTGGCCGCCATCGCGGGCGGTGCGGCTATCGCCAGCGTCATCTTTTTGCCGCGCCTGGAATACCTGCCGGAAGGCAATCGAAATCTGGTGTTCGGCCTGATCATTCCGCCGCCCGGGTATAACCTCGACACGACACAGACAATCGCGCAGCGGATCGAAGGCGTGGCCCGCCCGCTCTGGGAAGCCGCCCCCGCGCCCCAGATGGAAGACGGTACGCCGACGATCGAGAACTTCTTCTTCGTGGCCACCCCCGGCAACAGCTTTGTGGGGGCCGCCGCCGTTGACGGAACCCGCGCAGGCGAGCTTATCCCCGTCCTGTCGACGCCGATATTCGCGGAGCCCGGCACTTTCGGGTTCATGACACAACCCTCGCTTTTTGGGCGCGGTGTTGGCGGGGGGCGCACCATCGAACTCAACATCTCAGGGCAGGATCTGGATGAAATTCTGGCCGTCGCCGGTCAGGCGGCAGGCACAATCGCAGGCCTGCTGCCCCGCTCCGAAGGCCATCAGTTCCGTCCGATCCCGGGGTTGGAGCTTGGCGCCCCCGAGGTTCGGCTGGTGCCTAACCGGCTGCGGCTGGCCGATGCAGGGCTCAGCGCGTCTGATCTGGCGCTGACGGTTGATGCCTTCAACGACGGGCTGCGCGTGGCCGAGATCACGGTCGGGGCAGAGCGGTTGAACCTGATGCTGAAAGGCGATCCGGGTCTGCAGGTCGCCCAGCGAACGCAGGACATCGGCAACTACCCGGTGGTGACGCCCTCGGGGCAGATCGTGCCCGTGACCGCACTGGCCGATGTTGTCGTCACTGCAGGTCCGACCGAGATCAGGCACCGCGACCGGTTGCGCACCGTGACGCTGGAAGTGCGCCCCTCGGACGCCCTGCCACTGGAGGCGGCGGTGGAACTGCTGGAAACCGAGGTTGTCTCGGTTCTGGAAGAGCAGGGGTTGCCCAACGGCATCCGCGTCAGCGTGTCCGGCACCGCCGATCAACTCAGCCAGACCTGGGATGCCATCCAGATCAACCTCGCCGTGGCGCTGATCATCGTCTTTCTGGTCATGGCGATCCTCTTTGAGAGTTTCGTTCTGCCGCTGGTGATCCTGATCTCCGTGCCGGTCGCTGCAGCCGGCGGCGTTGGCGGGCTCGCCCTGCTGAACACCTTTCAGAACCAGCCTCTGGATATGCTGACCCTGCTGGGCTTTATTATTCTGGTCGGGATCGTGGTGAATAACGCGATCCTGATCGTGCACCAGACGCTCTACCACCTGCGCGATGAAGGCATGGCCCCCATTGCCGCCATCGAAGAGGCGACCAGCAACCGTATCCGGCCGATCTTCATGTCGACGCTGACCTCGGTCTTCGGGATGCTGCCGCTGGTGCTGATCCCGGGCGAAGGGTCAGAGCTCTACCGTGGCCTTGGTGCCGTGGTTGTCGGGGGACTGTCGATGTCCGCCTTCCTGACACTGCTCACGGTGCCGCCGCTCCTGCGTCTTTGCGTGCGGGCACCGCGCCCGGATGAAGAGGCTGCTCTGACCGGTCGGCCCGCCGAATAGTGCTATTTTCGCCAGTGAAAAGGCACGATGATCAAGGCGCCGATGGAAGAGGCAATTGCGTTTAGACCGGGACTGGAAAAGCCGAAGCCGAACATCAGTCGGATGAAGTAGAACAGAAACGCACCGCCCACGCAGATGATGATGCTCTGCAGATAGCCGTTGTGGGTAAACCCGGTTTTTTCACAGAGATAGCCGACAATTCCGGCAATCACGACGGTGCCGATCAGCGTTGGAAACATCGCGCCTTCTCCCTCAAAGCTGCTTTCCCGCAGCCATTGGCCAACCATGCAGGAAGTCCTGCGCATCCTGCACAGCTTTGCCCGCGCGCTGCAAGCGGGTGAGTTCGACGGCCCCGTCCTGACAGACAACCCGCAATGGATCCAACAGAACGGTACCGGGCGCGCCCTGCCCTTCCGCAAGACGCGCGCCGAGCAGTTTTATGCGCGTATCGCCATCCATGATCCAGGCACCCGGAAACGGGGACAACCCCCGGATCAGGCGGTCCACATGCTCTGCGGGCTGGTGCCAGTCCACGCGGGCTTCTGATTTGTCGATCTTGTCGGCATAGGTCACTCCGGTTTCGGTTTGAGGCTGCGGGACCAACTGGCCGATCTGCGCCAACGCGTCCACAACCAGCGCAGCCCCCATCGCACTGAGCCGGTCGTGCAGCGTGGCCGTGGTCTCCTCCTCACCGATTTTTGTGGCGTCCCGCAACAGCACCGGCCCCGTGTCCAATCCGGCTTCCATCTGCATGATACAAACACCTGTCTCCGCGTCGCCGGACATAATCGCACGGTGGATCGGCGCAGCACCGCGCCATCTTGGCAGAAGACTGGCGTGAATGTTTAGGCACCCCAGTTTCGGCATATCGAGAATAGCCTGTGGCAAGATCAATCCATAGGCGACGACAACCGCCACATCCGCATGGAATGCCCGAAATACGTCCTGCGCGTCTTCATCTTTCAGAGAGACCGGCGTCAACACGGGCAATCCCAACTCCAGCGCACGTTTGTGGACAGGGCCGGGTCGCTCTTTCTTGCCCCGTCCGGAGGGCCGAGGCGGCTGCGCGTAAACGCAGGCAATCTCGTGTCCCGCCGCCACCAGGGCATCAAGGACGGGCACCGAAAATTCAGGTGTCCCCATAAAGATCACGCGCATTTTCCATCTCCTGCAAAAGGTGGCCTGAAAGCCCACCCTACCTGCCACCACATGCCTTTGCTCCCAACAGGTAAGGTGGGCTTTCAGGCCACCTTAGTTCCTTAGCTTGCGGGCTTTGCGCAGCAGCATGTCACGTTTGACCTTGCTCAGATGGTCAAAGTACATGCGTCCCTGCAAATGATCGATCTGGTGCTGCACGCTTGTCGCTTCCAATCCAACGAAATCACGCCGGACGTAAAGCCCGGTCTCATCCATAAACCGCACCGCAACCCCTCTGGGCCGCGAGATCGTGGCAGAGACCCCCGGCAGATTTGGGCTGGCTTCCTCATGCAGGTTCATGATGGCCGAGGCGTCCAGTATTTCCGGGTTGGCCATCCGAATGCGCCGATCTCTGGCATCCGAGGCATCCACCACGGCGACCTGAAACATGACCCCAATCTGCGGTGCCGCAAGCCCGACCCCTGGCATGGCATCCATCGTCTCGATCATGTCATCCCACAGGGTCCGAATGTCGTCTGTAATTTCGTCAATAGCGGCGGCCTTGGTCCGCAATCGGGCATCGGGCCATTTCACGAACGCCCGCAGGGTCATGACAGAGCCTCCGCATAATCGGCTTCTGCGGACGCGCGCGCCACCTCCGTCAAATGGTCCAACGTCACGATGCCATTCAGATGATCCAGTTCGTGCTGCACGCAGGCGGCCGCAAACCCGTAAAACACACCCCGCGTCTCTTGCCCCGCCAAATCCGTCCAGCGCAGCGTGACCTCCTTGGGGCGAGACACCTCCACCGTGATGCTGGGGATGGAAAGACACCCTTCGCTTTGAACCGATTGTGCCGCGCTGCGGGCCTCGATCTCTGGGTTGATGAAGACCATCGGCGCAGGTGAGCCTTCCTTCCATTCCGTATCCATGACGAATATTCTGTGCATGGCGCCAACCTGCGGGCCTGCCAACCCGCGCCCCGGCGCGTCATACATCGTCTCCAGCATATCGGTGGCCAAGGTTTCAATTTCCGGTGTGATTGCCGCAATCCGGGCGCAGACATCAGTCAAACGAGGGTCCGGCCATAACACAATGTCGCGCACCGTCATGCGCGGGCCAGTTCCCGCTTCATCTTCACCATTTTGCGGGTGATCATCTGACGCTTCAGCGGCTTGAGATAATCGATGAAAAGCTTGCCATCCAAGTGATCAATCTCGTGCTGCGCGCAGGTGGCCCAAAGGCCATCAAACGTCTCTTGCATCTCTTTGCCGTTCTGGTCGATCCAGCGTACCTCGACCTCCGCCGGGCGCGTGACATCAGCAAACTGTTCCGGGATTGACAGGCAGCCCTCTTCGTAGACGTTCATCTCGTCCGAGGAGGAAACGATTTCCGGGTTGAACATGATCAGCGGGCGCGGGCGCTCATTCTCGCCTTTTACGCAATCCAGCACCACAAGCCGCTGCAGAATACCCACCTGCGGCGCCGCGAGCCCGACACCCGGCGCATCATACATCGTTTCCAGCATGTCATCGGCCAATGCACGCAACTCATCGCTCAGATCAGCGACAGGAGCTGCCTGTTTTTTCAGCCGTGGGTCAGGATGTAACAGAATATTTCTCTTCATGGGTTTCATGTAAGCCAGCATCACAGCGGCTGCAACACACGCGGGCTTGCGGCGCGCGAAATTCCCGCTAGCTTGCGGCAGGTAAAAAGGAGATCCTGATGAGCCTCGACACCCCCCATGACGCCCGGTTCGATACCCTGATTGATCGGCGCGGCACCGATTGCTGCAAGTGGGACAGCATGCAGCAAACATACGGGGTTTCGGCCGATCAGGGTCTTGCCATGTGGGTCGCCGATATGGACTTCCGGCCCCCGGACTGCGTCCAGCACGCACTGCAGGGCATGATTGATCACGGCGTGTACGGATATTACGGCAGCGAAGACAGCTATCGCGAAACCATCCAGTGGTGGATGCAGGAACGCCATGGGTGGCAGATCGAGAAGAACTGGATTTTCAACACCCACGGGCTGGTGAATGGCACGGGTCTGTGCATTGACGCCTTTACCGAACCGGGTGATGGCGTGATCCTTTTCACCCCCGTCTACCACGCCTTTGCCCGCGTCATCGACGCCGCTGAACGCAAGATCGTGGAATGCCCCCTGGTTCAAGTGGATGGCCAGTACCAGATGGATTTTGACGCCTATGACGCCCAGATGACTGGCGCAGAGAAGATGATCATCCTGTGTTCTCCGCACAATCCGGGCGGACGGGTCTGGACGCGGGAAGAGCTGCAACAGCTGGCGGATTTCGCCCGTCGCCACGACCTGATCCTTGTCTCCGACGAAATCCACCATGATCTGGTGATGCCCGGCCATTCCCACATACCTGCAGCCCTTATCGACGGGATCACCGACCGTCTGATCATGATGACGGCGACGAGCAAGACCTTTAACCTCGCAGGGCACCACACGGGCAATGTGATCATCGAAGACCCGGACCTGCGTGCGATCTTCTCCCGCCGGATGTCCGCTCTCGGTCTTTCGGCAAACTCATTCGGGCTGGTGATGGCCAAAGCAGCCTATTCTCCGGAAGGTGCGGCCTGGGTAGATGATTTGACCGAATATCTCGACGGCAATCGCCGGCTTTTCGACACAGCGGTTAATGCGATCCCCGGCCTATCCTCAATGAACCTTGAAAGCACCTATCTCGCGTGGGTGGATTTCAAAGATACCGGGATGGAAACGACTAAGATCATTCGGCGTGTGCAGGAAGATGCGCAGATCGCGGCCAACCACGGGTCCAGCTTTGGCACAGGCGGCGAAAGCTTCATGCGCTTCAATCTCGGCACACCCCGGTCGCGCGTCAAAGAAGCCTGCGAACGCCTCGCAACCGCCTTCGGCGACCTTCAATAGGCAGGTTCAGCGGGCGTCTTCGATCAGACCGACGGGGGTGTCTTCACCAATCTCGAAATCCACAGCGGGTTTTTCCGACACGGCCGTGGCGCGTTTGAACTCGTAGCGCCGCTCACCCTCTTCGTCGTAGCTGGTGACAATCAGGCACTGGAAAAGATGCAGGCTGCCATCGTAGAGATCCACAAATCCGCGCAGGCTCGGCGTGTCCGCCTCCAGCGCGAAACCGGTCTTCCACATGCGCAGAACCGGCAGAATATCACCGTCCACGTTCACCCGCAGCCGCGACGACCGCTTTAGTGCCTCCACCCGCGCCTGATCCAGACCCGCTTGAATTTCCTTGGAAAAAATCGCTTCCATCTCGTTACATCCTACATCGTTCTCACCGTAACATGATGGACTCATCGACTAAAAATCAAGTTAAGTTTTTATGTCAGCCGTGCTGCCCTGTGCGCAGATGCAGAGGGGCTGCGCGCGGTTTCCACTGTGACGTTTAGGTGGTGTGTCTTAGGGTCGACCCTGGAATTGAAGGAGTTTGAGCATGGGGCTTTTGGTCGACGGGGTGTGGCACGATCGCTGGTACGATACGAAGTCCACAGGCGGCAGCTTCAAACGGGCTGATGCGCAGTTTCGCAACTGGATTACGGCAGACGGCGTCCCGGGGCCTAGCGGCACGGGAGGGTTCACACCCGATTCGGGCCGCTATCACCTCTATGTCAGCTACGCGTGCCCTTGGGCGCATCGGACTTTGGTTTTCCGCAAACTGAAGGCGTTGGAACCGCATATCTCCGTCTCAGCGGTGCATCCTGACATGCTGACTGACGGCTGGACTTTTGAGCAGGACGATGCGGGCGCGACGGGTGACACGCTCTACGACCTGCCCTTTGCCCGTGATCTCTACACCAAGGCCGATCCCTGCTTTTCCGGTCGGGTCACGGTGCCGATCCTCTGGGACACGTCACGCGAAACCATCGTGTCCAATGAGAGCTCTGAGATCATCCGCATGTTCAACGGGGCGTTCAACGGCCTGACGGGCAACACCGATGACTTCTGGCCAGAAGCGCTGCGCGATGCCCTCGCTCCGGTCAACGACCGTATCTACGGCACGGTCAACAACGGCGTCTACAAAGCCGGATTTGCTACAACTCAAGCGGCCTATGACGCAGCGGTGACGCCGCTTTTCGACACGCTGGAGTGGCTGGAAATCCGCCTGTCGGACACGCGTTACCTGATGGGAGACCGGCAGACGGAGGCCGACTGGCGGCTCTTCACCACACTGGTGCGCTTTGACCCGGTGTACCACCTGCATTTCAAGTGCAATCGAAAACGGCTGATCGACTACCCAAACCTCTGGGCCTACACCCGTGATCTCTATCAGACACCCGGCGTGTCAGAGACCGTGAATTTCCAGCATATCATCCGGCACTACCACTACAGCCATGAAAGCATCAATCCGCACCGGATCGTGCCCATCGGACCCGATCTGGATTTCATGGCACCGCACGGCCGCGGTTAGCCCTTTGTGATTTTGGCATCCTCTCCGTGCGGTCAGGCCGCGCCGGAATGCTGGGTTGGCGCACCATAGTGTTCGACCATCGCCGCAAGGTCTTCGGGAGGTGTCGCGCTTTGCACGAAAGCGCAGGCATTTGTCGCATGCGAGAAGATCGAGCCGTCCGAGAAGAACGAGGTGTTGGTGACAAAGATCACCTTGGCCTCGGGCAGCCGGTAGCTCGCATAATCCGCAACCGCCAGGGCGGATCCCTCATTCAGGACAAGGTCCATGATGATGATATTCGTTTCGTGTGTGCTCAGGTGGCCAATCGCCTCCGATTGCCCGGATGCGCTCGCAACGCTCATACCCATGCGCTCGAGATGCCTTTGCCAAATTTTAG
The DNA here is from genome assembly GCF_015644665.1 of Roseobacter sp. MH60115. Taxonomy (GTDB): domain Bacteria; phylum Pseudomonadota; class Alphaproteobacteria; order Rhodobacterales; family Rhodobacteraceae; genus Roseobacter. The sequence continues at coordinate 268,935 of NZ_JADOBQ010000005.1, read as the reverse complement.
CCAGATCGTTTTGGCTCTCAACAATCAGAACCTTCATCTGTCCTCCATTCCGGTAAGCTCCGGAATTGTTTCACACCGTAACATCTGTCGTCTGCCTCAAAGGTTAACAAACCATTAAGCAATCCACGACATCTTTATCAATTCTGATCACACTTGAATAACCGGCCAGTTTCCGCTTTTAGCAACGGGCAAAGCTGCGGTTTTGCGCCACGTTTCTCGGTTTTGGAGCATATTGTTGACGAAACGCGAACGCGATCATGGGGGCGGGCTGGATGCTGCAATTGCACGGTTTGGGGGCGAACGAATCGGCTGGATCGACCTGTCGACGGGGATCAATCCGCATCCCTACCCGCTCAAGACACTGCCTGCAGACTGTTGGACCGCCCTGCCGGACAAGAACGCCCTTGCCGATCTGATTGCCGCCGCCCGCGCCTTTTGGCAGGTACCGGAAGGCGTCGGGCTGATGGCGGCCTCCGGGGCATCCGCGCTTATCGCGCAGATCCCACGACTTGCAGCAAGGGGTACGGTCTACATCCCCGGGCCGACGTATAACGAACATGCGGCAGCCTTTCGCGCCGCGGACTGGCGCCTCACGGATGCGGCACCGGCAGAGGCGCAGGTCGTCGTGCACCCCAACAACCCCGATGGCAAGACATGGACGGCGGAGACATTGCCCTGCCCTGACGCTGCGCTTACCATCATCGATGAAAGCTTTTGCGACGTGGCACCGATGCAATCGCTGATCTCTCTCTCCGCGCGGCCCGGTACGCTGGTCCTCAAGAGCTTTGGCAAATTCTGGGGGCTGGCCGGGCTGCGCCTCGGCTTCATCGCAGGTGATCCTGCCCTCATTGCACGTCTGAAGGATGCCGTGGGACCTTGGGCCGTGTCAGGACCCGCCCTGCATGTGGGCGCGGCTGCGCTGGCCGATGTGGAGTGGGCGCGCGACACCAGGGCGCGTCTGGCCGAAGACGCCGCACGACTGGACGCACAGATGCAGATTGCAGGGGCGCGGATGCTGGGTGGCACCACCCTCTTCCGGCTCTACGAGGTGGACGACGCCGCAGCATGGCAAACCCGGCTTGCCCGCCACAGGATCTGGAGCCGCGTCTTTCCCTATAATCCGCGTTGGCTGCGCCTCGGTCTGCCACATGCGCTGCACTGGCCGCGGGTTGCGGTCGCGCTTGCATGAGCACTGCAGCCGTCCTGATCTGTGCGCTGTGCCTCGACGCCCTTCTGGGGGAGCCCCGCTGGCTCTGGGACCGCGTCCCGCATCCGGCTGTTCTGATGGGGCGGTTCGTTGGCTTTCTGGACCAACGATTTAACACCGGGCGCAACAAACGCCGCAACGGCATCCTGTGCACGATAGCCCTCGTGATTATTGGCGGCGCGCTGGGGTACCTGCTCAGCACGGCGGGTCCGCTGGTCGAGATCATCGTTGCCGCCATGCTCCTTGCGCAAAAATCCCTCGTGCAACATGTGGCCGCTGTCGCGGACGGGTTACGGATGTCGCTCCGTGAGGGGCAACGCATGGTCGCCCGCATCGTCAGCCGCGATACCAGCGTAATGGACGAAACCCTGGTGGCCCGCGCGGCGCTCGAAAGTGCGGCGGAAAACCTCTCTGACGGGGTCATCGCGCCCGCCTTTTGGTTCCTGATCGCAGGGCTGCCCGGATTGGTGGTCTATAAACTGATCAACACCGCAGACAGCATGATCGGCTACCGGACCCCGCGCCACGAAGCATTCGGCTGGGCCGCGGCGCGGCTTGACGATGTGCTGAACCTGATCCCTGCCCGGCTTACCGCAGCGCTGCTGGCCCTGCCCGCCCGCTGCTTTGACTTCGCAGGCATCCGCGCAGACGCGGGTCGCCACCGCTCTCCCAATGCCGGCTGGCCAGAAGCGGCGCTTTCCCGCGCGCTTGGCGTCGCGCTGGCCGGACCTCGCGCCTATGACGGCCAGATGCAGGATTTTCCTTATGTTAACCCTGACGGTCGCAGTATCCTCACACCGGTAGACATAGACGCCGGTATCGCAATGCTGTGGAAAGCATGGGCCGGGTTCCTCGCGCTCTGTGTTCTGCTTGTTTTGATGTGACCTGATCGCGGAGATTTATGATGCGCCTTCCCCTTCTTGCCCTTTGTCTGTCTGCCCTGCCCTTTGCCGCTCAGGCCTGTGGCGGATCGTTTGGCGCTTTTGTGAACGACCTCAAGGCCGAGGCGCTTGCGAAGGGACACGGTAACTCCGCCGTTGAGCAGTTCTTTTCGGGTGTGCGGCAGGATTCGAGGGTCATCAAGGCAGACCGCGCCCAAGGTGTTTTCCAGCGCCCGTTCCTCGATTTCTCCAAGCGCCTGATTTCCGCAGATCGCCTGAAACGCGGGCAAAGCAATGCCCGGAAGTATGATGCGATCTTTGATCAGGTCGAACGAAGATATGGCGTGGACCGTGGTGTTTTGCTGGCTTTCTGGGCGTTTGAGACGGATTACGGCGGCTTTCAGGGGGATTTCAACACGGCAAACGCCCTGGTCACCCTTTCGCACGACTGTCGCAGGCCAGAACTCTTTCGGCCACAGATCTTTGCCGCGCTGGAGCTTTTTGAACAGGGCGCCTTCGATCCCCGTACCACCACAGGGGCCTGGGCAGGGGAAATCGGTATGGTGCAGATGCTGCCACAGGATATCCTGGAAAATGGCGTCGATGGCGACGGCGACGGTAAGGTTTCATTAAAAACCTCGCCCGCCGACGCCCTTATGTCTGGTGGCAAGATGCTGCAAAGTCTTGGCTGGCGTGCGGGTGAGCCGTGGCTGCAGGAAGTGCAGGTCCCGACCCAGTTCGACTGGTCCCAAAGCGGTCTGAATGTTGTCAAATCCACCTCACAATGGGAAGCCATGGGCGTCCGCGCCCGGCAAGGCGGCTTGCAACGGGGGCTCAAGGCGTCTTTGATCCTGCCGCAGGGCCATAAGGGCCCTGCCTTTATCGCATACCCCAATTTCCGCGTTTATTTCGAATGGAATCAAAGCTTTACCTATGTTCTGACAGCGGCTTACTTTGGTACGCGGTTGCAGGGGGCGCCGGTCTATGATGCCGGATCGCCAGAACAAGGACTGAACGGCGCGCAAACCAAGGAGCTGCAACGCAAGCTGCAGGCGCGCGGACACAATGTCGGAAAGGTCGACGGCATTCTGGGCGCGCGCACCCGCGCAGCCGTTCAAGCAGAGCAGAAAAGGCTGGGCCTGCCGGCTGATGCCTGGCCCACGCCGACCCTGCTTGCGCGGCTTTGACGTGCTCGCCGTTTACCTCTTTTTAGCGGCAAATCCCTAATTTCTCAGGCGAAACATACATTCAGGTTTGTTTTTACCTTTGACCCTGCGTGCCCCTGTGCCGCAGGGTCTTCTCTATTCCGCGGCGCGCGGTCGCAGCGGAAAACGCTCGCCCTTCTCGGTCAGCATCACGATACGGGTGCCGCTCTCCACATAGCGGTCACACCGCGCGAAACCATTGCGATAGTCGATACACACCGTGCCATCAGGTTCCACGCGGTACCGGCCAAAGGCGGATTCGCCACTGGCGTAAGTATAGGAATAGGCGCCGCCGGATGAAAATTTCGATTGGCCTTCATCGAAGAACACAAGCGTCTGCCCTTCGGTCAGCGCCATAACCTCTGCATGATCGAGCGCCCGGTCGCCATCGCGAAACGGCCAATCCTGTGCAAGGACGGCCATGGGAGAGATGAGCAATACGGTTAAAAAGAGACATCTTTTCATCCTGTCACTCTATCTCTGAATGCAAAAGACCCAAGACACGATCAGGTGATCCTCGCGCCTGCGCCACCCACCGAGGAAAATGCTAGGCGACCAGCGTTTCCGCCTTCTTGAGGTCAACGGACACCAGTTGGCTCACCCCCTGCTCAGCCATGGTCACCCCGAACAGCCGATCCATGCGCGCCATCGTCACCGCATGGTGCGTGATGATCAGGAACCGCGTTTCGGTCTGGCGGCACATCTCGTCCAGCAGGTCGCAGAAACGGGTCACATTCGCATCATCGAGCGGCGCATCCACCTCATCCAGAACACAGATCGGTGCCGGATTCGCAAGGAACACGGCAAAGATCAGCGCCATGGCCGTCAGCGTCTGTTCGCCCCCGCTGAGCAGACTCAGAGTGCTGAGTTTCTTGCCGGGCGGCTGGCACATGATCTCCAAACCCGCCTCCAGCGGGTCGTCGCTTTCCACCATCACCAGATTGGCTTCGCCGCCGCCAAAGAGATGGGTGAAGAGCATCGAGAAATTCGAATTCACCTGCTCAAACGCGGTCAGCAGCCGCTCGCGCCCTTCCCGGTTCAGGCTCGCAATCCCGCCCCGCAACGTCTTGATCGCCTCTTCCAGATCGGCCTTTTCGCCCGTCAGCGTGTCGTACTCTGTTTGCACTTCTGAGGCGTCTTCCTCGGCGCGCAGGTTCACCGCACCCAAGGCGTCGCGCTGCCGTTTCAACCGGTTGACGTCCGCTTCAAGCGTATCCGCGCCGGGCATCGCATCCGGTGTGACTTCCAATTGGCCCAAAAGCTGGTTGGGCGTGACCTGCGCCTCATCCGCGATACGTTCCGCCGCCAGCGCCACGGTCTCGCGTGCTGCATCGCTGCGTGCCTCTGCGCGGGCCCGGGCCTCGCGTGCTTCTGACGCCACCCGTTCCGTGTCGCGCTCGGACTGGGTGGCCGTGCGCAAAGCGCCCTCTGCGACCGAGAGCGCGTCCGAGCTTTGCGCCTTGCGCGCCTCGGCAATGGTGATCGACGTGCTCATTTCGGCACGTTTCTCGGCAATCTCTTCGGGCGCCGCGCTGGCAAGCGCCAGTTCCTCTTCGGTGGCGGTCTTGCGCGCCACCAACTCGGCACTGCGCTTCTCCGCCGTCTCCAGACGGTGCCGCCAGCCACTGATCTCCTTGGTTACTTCCTGCGCGCGTTTGGTGCGCGCCTCCCCCTCGCGGCGCAGCTCGTCATGGGCAGACCGGCGCGACATCATGGTGATCCGCGCCGCTTCCACCGCCATGCGCACGGTCTCGACCAACGCACGGGCTTCATCGAGATCACCCAGTTCCTCCAGCGCCCGCTCCGCTTCCTTGAAACGGGTGCGCGCCGCCATCGCTTCTTCCTCGTGGCGCGCCACCGCCAGCCCAAGCGATTCAAGCTTGCCCTCTGCCAGATTGCGGTCCGCTTCCGCCCGGCTGAGACGGCGCCCGGCATCGGCCATCAGCTTGTCTGCCGCCCGCCGAGCCTCGCGCGCCAAGGCATCCGCCTTGGTCAGCTCCGCCAATCGCGCGCCCAGCATTTCATGCGCCGCCTGCGCCCCCTCGGCGCGCTGCGTGGCCACTTCCAGATTTTGCTTGAGCTCTTCCAGCCGGTTGAGCTGCTGTAAGCGCAACGCCGCAGCAGAGGGCGCGTCTTCGGCCCAGGCGCGGAACCCATCCCACCGCCACAAGTCTCCCTCGGATGACACAAGTCGCTGACCCGGGCTTAAGGCGGCCTGCAAACGCGGCCCTTCGTCGGCCTCAACCAACCCGATCTGGCTGATCCGCCGCGAAAGAACCTCCGGGACGTCAACGAATAGCGACAGGGGCTTTACCCCCTCAGGCAAGGCCTGATGGCGATCATAAGCGGGCAGAGCCGCCCATCCGGACGGGCCATCCGCTGCCACTTCCGGCGCGCGCAAATCATCGGCCAGCGCGGCCCCCAGCGCCTTTTCGTAGCCTGATTTCACATGCAGTTGGTCAAGCACCTGTCCGCCCTCGGCGGTATCCCTATCCACCAGCTTGGCCAGCGCGCCGGCCTCCGCGCGCAGCGCATTCATCTCGCCTTCGGCCTCGGAGCGTTGTGCGCGGGCATCGGCTTCGCGGGCTTGGGTTTCCGCCCGCGCCTCTTCGGCCTCGATCAGCGCCGCATCCGCCTTTTCCGCCGTTGCAACCGCCTCTTTTTCGGCCACTTCAGCAGCGGAAAAGTCCACACCAGCCTGTGCCAGCGCCGCCTGGCTCGCCGCGACGGCTTCACGCGCCTTGACGGCTTCCGCTTCGGATTTGTCCTGCGTCTTCCGACTGTCTTCCAGCAAGCGCTGCGCAGAGCTGTGCCGGGCGGACAAACGTGCCATGTCTTCGGTCTGCTGAGACATATCGTCTTCGCGGGTCTGCAACACCGCCGCCGCCTCGCGTGCCGCCTCCGCGGCTTCGACCAGCTTTTCCTCATGTCCTTCGGCGGCCTTGGCCAACTCGCCCGCTTCCCACTCCAGCCGTTCGATGGTCTCGCCCGCGTCCCGGTTCAACCCGCCTTCGCGTTCGATGTCATGGCCCAGCTGTGCAATCCGACCGGTGAGCGTTTCGATCAACGCCAGAGCCCGCGATTCCTGATCGTTCAGCGTGTCACGTTCCACCGTCAGGCGTTGCAGGACGGCAGCCGCAATCGCCTCCTCCTCGCGCAGTGAAGGCAGGGCGTTTTCAGCTTCTTCCCGCACCTTGGCCGCCTGCCGCACAGCGGCCTCGGCCTGCGCCGCCTCGGTGACGCGCCCGCGCAGGCTCTCTTCGGCCACGGCCCGCGCCTCATCCGCCTCGCGCCAGCGACGGTAGAGCAACATGCCTTCCGCCCGGCGCAGCTCATTGCCGATCTCGCGATAGCGCGCTGCTTGGCGCGCCTGGCGTGCCAACTGGCTGAGCTGATTGGCCAATTGCTCGATCACATCATCGACCCGCGCCAGGTTCGTCTCTGCCCCCTTGAGCTTCAGTTCCGCTTCGTGCCGCCGCTGGTAGAGCCCGCTGATCCCGGCAGCTTCCTCCAGAATACGGCGCCGGTTCTTCGGCTTGGCGTTGATCAGCTCCGCAATCTGCCCCTGCCGCACCAGCGCGGGGCTGTGCGCACCGGTGGAAGCGTCGGCAAAAAGCATCTGCACGTCGCGGGCGCGTACATCCTTGGCCCCAACCTTGTAGGCGCTGCCGACATCGCGGGTGATCCGGCGCACGATCTCAAGCTGATCCGCGTCGTTGAAACCGGCAGGTGCCAGACGATCCGAATTATCAATGTGCAGGGCAACTTCGGCAAAGTTGCGCGCGGGCCGCGTGGCGGCACCGGCAAAAATCACGTCCTCCATGCCACCGCCACGCATGGCCGTCGGGCGATTTTCCCCCATGACCCAACGCAGCGCCTCCAACAGATTGGACTTGCCACAGCCGTTCGGGCCTACCACGCCGGTCAGACCATCCGCGATGATCAGGTCGGTGGGATCCACGAAGCTTTTGAAGCCCGTCAGTCTGAGTTTGGAAAAGCGCAAAACGTGCCTGACATTGATTCCTATGGTCCGCTAGACTGTGGGTGACAGCAGGGCCTGTCAACCAAAACACCCCACAAGATGGGTAGTAAGCGGAGTTATCCACAAGATATTGTTGCACTGCCGGGTCGAAAGTCCGGCTTTGCCCCAAATACGGCGGATGGCGCATGCATCACGGAATTCTCCGACAAAACTGAGCCGACCATGGCTTAAAGACGCTGCGGAATGAGGAAAAGAGTTTACCCTTGGGGAGAAGTGGTCATATAATTTGACCAAAACGGAGCTTTGATGCCTTTTCGCCCGGTACAGTCTGAAAAACTCTCTTCGGCGGTGGTCCGCCAGATCGAGGAGCTGATCCTGCGCGGCATACTGCGGCCGGGCGAGCGGCTGCCGGCGGAACGCGAATTGGCGGAGCGACTGCATGTGTCCCGGCCCAGCCTGCGGGACGCCATCGGTACCTTACAAGAGCAGGGGTTGCTGACAGCCCGCGCCGGTGCCGGTGTCTATGTGGCAGATGTGCTGGGCTCCGCCTTTGCACCTGCGCTTGTTCAGTTGTTCGCCCGCCATGATGAGGCCGTTTTCGACTATCTTTCCTTTCGCCGGGACATGGAGGGGCTGGCTGCGGAACGAGCAGCACGGCTGGCCTCTGACACTGATCTGCGTGTGGTGCAGGCCGTGTTCGACAAGATGGAAGCCGCCCATACCAAACGCAATCCCGAAGACGAGGCGCGGCTGGATGCGCAATTTCACATGGCGATCATTGAGGCCAGCCACAACGTGGTCATGCTGCATATGATGCGGTCCATGTACGAACTGCTGCGCGAGGGCGTGTTTTACAATCGGCAGGTCATGTTCAAACAGCGCGCGACCCGCGGCATGTTGCTTGACCAGCACAAGGCTATCAACCAGGCATTGCAAGAGCGTGACGCAGAGGGCGCACGGGCGGCGGTCGAGGCGCATCTCGACTATGTGGAGGTTTGCCTGCAGGACCAGATCAAGGCGAGCCGGAACGAAGAGGTCGCCCGGCAACGGCTCGACCACGAAGTACAAAAACACTGATATTCGTCGGGCATCTGCCAAGCGCCTGTCTCGCACAACGCGCCGAATCTGCGACCCCGTGCGGATTAGACCTTTCTATTTGGCGGCACCGCGCCTGATATGGACAGGCTGCTCCTCTGTTTCCTGCATGACCGTCAGGTGCACCATCATGACTATCTGACCCATCGCCCCGCCCACTGAATTGGTCTTCTCATTGCAGGTGTGACGTTACGCAGCAGGATGGCCAGCGGCGCAGGCGGCGTTCCCGTCGCGCTACCCCTCGGTGCTGCATGTCGTGCTGGACAGTATCCAGGGTCAGATCAACTGGGCATGGCCGCTCTGAGATTTGAATGTCGCTGTGGTTACCGTTCAGGCAACTCACAGCCAATGGATTCTATCATTTCCGTTTCACTGGCCGTTTCTAGTGGAGTTGCTGATTTGCGCGACTGCTGCGGTCGTATTGGCCCCGCACCGCCCAGGAAAAACCAACCACAGCATCGGCATCCCAACCCTCGCGGACCAAAAGCAGCCATAATGCCAGCCCGCCCTTTCGGGTGCCCCACCTCTTTGAACGTTTGCCCGTCTACCAGAGGTTCCTGATACGCACTAAGGTCCAAAAAGGTGTCCCGAATTGAGGGCGTACGCCGTCCGACACCCTGTTCAGGTACATCTGTGCGGTGAGGTCACCTGAACCAAAAAAAACCCGGTCTTGAAACCGGGTTTTTCGAAATTCTGTGTGAAGCGCCAATCAATGCAGCTTGGCATCCACCTCCTGAATTGCGCTGTCGATCAGGCTGTTGCCCTGTGCCGCAGTCATCTGCTTTGCAATGACATCCCGCGCCACGGACATCGCGACCGTGATGGACTGGTCACGCACTTCCTTGATGGCGGCGCTTTGTGCATTTTCAATCTGCTCCTGCGCTGCTGCCATCCGGCGTTCAAGCGAGACGGCAAGATCGGCACGCGCCTGCTCTGCCGCAACAGTGGATTCTTCTTTTGCAGCAGCCACGATGCGATCTGCCTGTTCCTGCACTTCGCGCTGCTTGCGCTCGTAACTGGCCAGCAGCGATTGCGCCTCGTCCCGCAGCGCGCGGGCCTCGTCCAGTTCGGACTGGATGCCGTCGGCGCGTTTGTCCAGCATGCCACCGATCATCGAGGGCACCTTGAAGTAGATCAGAATCGCCACGAAGACGATCAGACCCAAGAGCACGACGAAATCGGTATTCTTCAGAGAGAAGAAGGGACCGCTCGCAGCGGCAGCGGGGCCAGCGGCAAGCAGGGCCAACAGTGTAAGTCCGGTCAACTTCCGCATGTCGCTTATCCTTTCAGCCGGGCGTCAACGGCCGCTGTGATGGCTTTCGCATCGGCCTTGCCACCCATGGCGCTGACGATTTCCTGCGCCGTTTCCGTGGCAACATCCTTGACCGCTTCCATCGCGCCCGCGCGGATGTCGGCAATGGCCTTTTCGGATTCCGCAGATTTTGCCGCGATCTCGGCGTCCGCCTTGGCGATTGCTGCATCCAGATCATCCTGGATTTCGGCCTTGGCTTCGGCAACGATGCGATGTGCTTCGGCACGGGCATCAACCAGTGCTTTGTCGTAGGCGGCTTCCGCCTCCTTCGCTTTTGACTTCAGGTCTTCAGCTGCAGCCAGATCGCTGGTGATCGTCCCCTGACGCTCCGCCAGAATGGCCGCGATCCGTGGCAGCGCCACCCGCGACAGAATGAAATAGATAACGATGAGCGTGAGCACCAACCAGAAGATCTGGTTGCCCCAGGTCGAAAAATCGAGCTGTGGCATGCCCCCGGAGGAAGCCGCGTCCGCGCTGTGTGTTTCGGTTGCCATGTTGGTCTCCTTCGAACCGCCCCATTACATCGGGCAGCGGTGTAGGTCACCGCCGCCCGACCGTAAGGAATGTCGTCGTAGACGTCTTAGACGGCGAACATCAGCAGCAGGGCGACGAGGAATGCGAAGATCCCCAGCGCTTCTGCAAAGGCGATGCCGATGAAAAGGGTCGCTGTCTGGCTGGCAGCAGCGGAGGGGTTGCGCAGGGCGCCTGCGAGGTAGTTGCCGGCCACGTTGCCAACCCCGATGGCTGCAGCGCCGGAACCGATTGCCGCCAGACCTGCGCCGATGTGTGCGAGTTCGCCTTCCATGTGAATTCTCCTTACGATTGGAAGTTGAGTATTTGAACGGGTGTTTCCGCCCGAATTAGTGATGCGGGTGCAATGCGTCCTTGAGATAGACGCATGTCAGAATGGTGAAAACGTAGGCCTGGATAAAGGACACCAGCACCTCCAGCCCATACATCGCAGTGATGCCGAGCACGGCCACGGGGCTCACGGCAGTGAGCGCCGCAAAGCCTGCGAACACCTTGATCACCGCGTGGCCTGCCATGACGTTCCCTGCCAGACGAATGGAGTGGCTCACAGGGCGCACGAAATAGGAAATAAGCTCAATGATTGCGAGGATGGGTCGCAAGGCAAGCGGTGCGGAGGAGACCCAGAAGAGGCTCAGGAAGCCCGCGCCGTTTTTCACAAAGCCCAGCACGGTCACAGTGAGGAACACCGCGAGCGCCAGCACGACGGTGACGGCGAAATGCGAGGTGGGCGTGAAAGACGTCGGGATCAGGCCAAGGAAGTTGGCGCAGACGATGAACATAAACAGCGTCATGATGTAGGGGAAGTAGCGCAGGCCTTCTTTGCCGCAGATATCCTCGACCATCTTGTAAACGAACCCATAGGCCAGTTCGGCGATGGACTGGGATCGGCTGGGGACAATGGAGCGTTTGGAGCTGCCCAGAACCAGCAAAAGGATAATCGCCAGGATCGACAGACCCATCCACAACGCTGCGTTCGTCGGCGTGTACCATGTCACATCGCCCCCGAAGATCGGTTTGATGATGAACTGGTCCATCGGGTGGAATACCAGACCGCCTTCTTCTGCTTTGTCCGCCATTTCAGGCTCCCTCGTCCTTTTCGGCCTCTTCGGCCAACTTCTTTTCCTGGATTTCTTCTGCAGAGCGGAGCATCGTTTTGATCCCCGCCGCGAGACCCAGCAATGTAAAGAGCACCAGAAAGATCGGGAGTGTCCCGAACAGGCTGTCGAGCCCGTATCCAATGCCAAAGCCGATCCCGAGACCGGCGACCAATTCGATCACCATGCGCCAGGCCAACTGCGCCTGGGAATAGTGTTCATCCTGCCGGGGTTTGGGCGCCTGACCCTGTTTTGCTGCCTCGATCCGCGCCTCAAGCTGCGCCAGTCGCTGCTGTTCGTCCGGATCGGTCACACGCAAAACACCCCGTTGGATGGTTGCGCCGTTGCTATTGCGCGGGACGGTGTGAGTCAAGCGGTCCACCTGAAGCCGCCTGACTTTTTCAAGACTTTGTTTTTATGCATATTTTTGGAACAATGAAAGACGGCCCATATGCCTGTTGCGGTGGTGGAAGGCGCATTTGTCGCGTTTCCCGTATTCAACCGTTTGGTTGATCTTTTCAGATCGGCTGTCCACGGTGTGGGGCACTGGTGGCGAGCAGCCAGTCCCGAAAGAGCCGGACAGGTTTGCGGCGCAGCGCGCCTTCGCCAAGCAACATGTAGTATCCGCCTTCACGAAATCCGATGTCAGAGAGGCGCTGCAATCGGCCTGCGGCGACATCGAGCGATGTCACCTCGTCAGAGGTCAGATAGACACCCTGCCCGGCCAGTGTGGCCTCATACGCCAGATGCGAGCGCATCCGCCAGCCCGACGCCGGGACCACCTCGGGGTCGTTCTCTCCCGCAAGGGCAAACCAGACGCCCCAGGTGCCGCTTGACCTGTCCCGAAACAGGGTATGTTGCGCCAAATCGCGCGGCTCGGAGAGCGGCAGGTCGACCAGGCCGGGCACCGCATAGGGATAGAGCGGCGCATCGCTCAACAGGATGCCGTCGGGGTTGGAGCCCGGCACTTTGAGAAAGCGAATGGCAACATCGGCCTCGTAGCGATTTACATCGGCCAGCCAGCGCGATCCTTCCAGTCGGATCTCGATGTCCGGATAGGCGGCGTAGAAGTCGGAGAGCCGCGGGATCAGCCATTTGGCTGCAAACAGGGGCTCGCCATTGATCATGACGACGCCAGCGGGGCGTTCTGTCACCCGCTCGGTCGCATCGGCGATGGCATCCAGTGCGGGTGTGATTTCGCTCAGGTAGGCTGCGCCCTCTGCCGTGAGTTCGACACCGCGGGACACATCCCGGAAGAGCCGCGTATTCAGACGGTGCTCCAGCCCGCGCACATGGCGACTGATCGCGGAATGGCTCACGGCAAGTTCCCCGGCGGCGCGCGAGAAGCTCTCGTGCCGACCTGCTGCCTCAAAGGCGCGCAGGGCATTCAACGGGGGAAGTTGTCGGACCATGCCTATATGTGCCTTTTTTGCACAAGTCAGGTCAAGCAATTGATTTTGAAATCTGATGGCACCTGGGGCACCATCCTGACACCCCCTTACAGGAGTATGTTTCATGACTGATGCATCGCGTTCGCGCGCAGACTCAGGTTTTGCCACTATGTTTGAAAAAATCACGCTGACACGCCTTGTTCGATGGCTGCGACCCCGTCCGAAAGGCCTGCACATCGGTGATATCAGCGATCATCTGGCGCGCGACATCGGGCTTTCAAAGGCTGATCTGGAGCGGCTCCGTCTAACATTGCCATCGCAGACGGATCACCATCCTCGGGGCTGACGGGCTTTCCCTGCAAAGCTCCCGGCGGTATGAAAGCGCATGACACGTGACCTTGATCAGACCTTCGCGGCACTGGCGGATCCGACGCGGCGGGCGATTCTGACGATGTTGTTGGAAGATGACATGGCCGTCACGGATGTCGCGGAGCCATTTGCGATGTCGCTTGCTGCCATTTCCAAACATCTTGGCGTGCTGACAGCAGCGGGGTTGATTTCTCAGGAAAAGCGGGGACGTGTCAAATGGTGCAAGCTGGAGCCGGACGCGCTCCGAGCGGCGTCGGTCTGGATGCAGGGTTTCGGGCAGTTCGAGCCGGTGAACCTAGACGCATTTGAGAGGTTCCTCGCGACCGAACTGCCCGAAGAAAGCGCGTAAGCGCTTATTGCTATGCCGGCGTAGTCAGGTCGCGAGATTGATCACCGCCATGACCACGACCACAAGACCGATCAGATAAATAATACCACGCATTTTTGCTTCCTCTCATTGAGTTGTCACCGGACTAACGCGCTTTTCGCGGTTTTTGTTCCGCCGCTCTGGCGCTGTCATCGCGTAACAGCAGCGCAAGCGCCACAACGGTCAGGGCGACGCCGCCCAAAACCAGGGGATGCGGGACGCCATTGCCAAAGGCGATTTCCCATAAGATGACCCAGCTTGGCGTCAGGTAGGTGTAGGCCATGACCTTTGCACTGGGCAGGCGCAACGTTGCGAATTGCAGCAACACGAAGGTCGCCGCAGATGCAAAGAGGGCAATGTAGAGGAGCGTGACCCAGACGATCGCGGGCAGGCCCGCCCAATCGGTCGCCACGATGTCCGACCACGCGTAGAGCGTCAGCAGCAGGGCGCCTGCCACCAGCATGCCAAAGGTGAAGACGACAGCAGGTTCCCCGCGGTTCAGCTTGCGCACCATGGGCGTGTAGACGGCGTGTGCGACGCAGCCGAAGAAATAAATCACCTCGCCGCGTCCGATCTCGAAGGCACGCAAAGCCGCCAGATCGGCGCGGAAAATCACCCAGAGCGCGCCCGCTGCTCCGATGCTGAGCGCCAGTGCCATGCGCGGGGTGGTGATCTGGCGCAACAGCAGCCAGCCAAAGCCTGCCGCCATCACCGGTGTCAGCGTGAAGACGGCTGCGGCGCTGACCGGCGGCGCGGTTTTGAGCCCCTCGAACATCAGCACAAAGTAAACCGCGAACGTCCCACCGAGCAGCGCATATCGCCATGGCGCGCGAAAGGCGCTGCGCGGCAATCCCGTTGTGGCACCTGCCACTGCCCCGATCACCCCCGCTGCGATCATGAAGCGCGCCGCGTTCAGCACTGCGGGATCGATGGCATTCGCGGCCTGCGCACCGAGCGAGAAAGACCCTGCCACCAAGGCGGAAAAGGTCAGCATCGCCAGATGCCCCTGAGCCGCGGGGTTCATACCTCCCAGTCTTTCGCCTGCTCTTTCAGGAAGCTCAAAAAGGCCTGCACCTTCGTCGTGCGGTGCAGATCCACATGGGTGACCAGCCACAGCGGCGCGGCCCAGTCCTCTTGGCGTTCCAGCACTTCCACGAGATCTGGATCGGCCTGGGCCTCCAGCACCGCGACAAAGCCGATGCCCGCGCCGGACTTGACCGCGATGTCGAGCGCGCGATTGTCAGTCGAGCGGAAGGTGATCGCCTCGGGCGGTACATGCGCACGCAGCCAGCGGTTGAAGGGCGCGCGGCTCTGGTCGTTGTCATGGCCGACAAACCGGTGATGTTTCAGATCCGCCAGCGAGGTCGGCGTGCCATGCGTTTCCAGATACCCGCGTGTCGCATAGAGCCCCATATGCTGGTGGTGAAAGGTCTGCACCACGTTGTCGGGCTGATCGGGCGCGGTCCCGGCACGGATTGCCACATGCGCTTCGCCATATTCCAGCCGGAACAGCCGTTCGCCGGTCAGATACCGCACCACGACATCCGGATAGAGCGCCTGAAATCCTGCGAGCAGGGGCACCATGCGCGGCGCAAGGCTGATCAGTGAGGTGATCACCAGATCGCCCGACACCTCATCGCCCAACCCTTTGATACGACCGGCAAGTTGACTAAACTGATCATCCGTCGCCTGCGCCACGCGCAGCAAATCCTGCCCCGCCTCGGTCGCCGTGTATCCGCGCGCGTGGCGCTGGAACAGCTTGACGCCCAGCCGCCCTTCCAGCGCATCGATATGGCGGATCACCGTCGCATGGTGCACGCCCAGCACGTCCGCCGCACCGCTCACCGTGCCCATACGCGCCACCTGATAGGCGGTCTTGATCTCGTCCCAATTCTCCATCGCATCCTACCCCGATAATTGTGCGTCAACGCACATTTTATGTGGAATATCAGAAATTGCGTTCGTAATTGCAATAGGCATGTTGGGAGGACACCAACTATCCCGACCTCATTCAAGGATACTGACATGACACAGACCATTCTGCATATCGACGCCTCCGCTCGCACCGAAGGTTCTGCGTCGCGCCACCTCACTGCTGCCATCGTGGAGACACTTGGCGGCACGGTGATCCGTCGCGATCTGACTGACGCCATCCCACAGATCGACGAGACCTGGGTGAATGCCAATTTCACCGCAAGCGACGCGCGGACGGATGATCAGAAAACCGCGCTCGCCCTTTCCGACACGCTCGTGCACGAAGTTCAGGCGGCGGATGTGCTGGTGATCGGCGTGCCGGTCTACAACTTCGGCGTGCCGGCAGCCCTGAAAGCCTGGATCGACCAGATTGCCCGCGCGGGCTTCACCTTCAAGTATACGGAAAACGGCCCGGTGGGTCTTTTGGAGGGGAAGCGCGCAATCATTGCGCTGGCCACCGGCGGCACCGAAGTGGGTTCGGATGTCGATTTTGCCTCCGGGTACATGCGTCACATCATGGGTTTCATCGGCATCACGGATGTGGAGATCGTCGCGGCAGACCGGCTGATGGCCGATGCCGACAAGGCCATGGCCGCTGCCAACGCCCAGATCGCAGCCCTTGCGGCCTGACGGTGTGCTGCTGATTTACAGCCGCCACTCCATCATCATCTGGTAGGGGGCCTGATTATAGGCCTCCTCCTGCGGCCACTGCGGGTCAGGCACCGACGGCTCATCAAAATGGGTCAGGTGAAAGCCGCGTTCCAGCAGCGCCTGCATGTAGACAGACAAGGGGCGGTGCCAGTTGGTCACCGAAATGCCTTTCCACTCGGACTGCATGGCCCGGCTCTCCAGATAGTGGCGGATGATGATGCGCCGACCGCCATCAGGCAACGCCTCCCAACCGCCGCCCTTGATATCCGCGGCGGTGGCGATCCCGGCCAGATTGGCGATCAGGAAGTGGCCACCGGGCGCCAGAACGCGGGCCACCTCATCCAGCGCCGCGTCGATCCCTTCGATATCGAGCAGCGACAGGTAGCTCACCACCATGTCAAAGCTGCCATCACCAAAGGGTAGCGCCTCGGCCCGCCCGGTCACATAGCGCGCACCACCGCGCGCTTCTGCCTGTGCAAGCAACGCCGCTGTCGGATCGAGCCCGGTCACATCATACCCCCGCTCTGCGAGCTTTCGGCAAAAGCGTCCTTCGCCACAGCCAAGGTCCAGCACCCTGTCGGGACGGGCCTGGGTTACGCGCTGCAGCATCGGCGTGTCGAGGACCCGCCTGCGGCTGAAATCCCCCTCGTCACCTTGTGCGGCGATCCACGCCGCAGCGGATCGGTCCCAGTCGCTTTGCATCACGCATCTCCTTGACTCACTGCCGCTGGCCTCGTAATAGCCCTCCAACATCCGGAAGCACCAGCCTTCCGGTCCCGGGTCGTCCGGGATCGCCCTCCGTCAGCGCGTTGCGCCCACGGGGGCAAAACCATTTGGTTTTGGCCCCGCTGAAAATGACTGCAGGCGTTTGTGCAATTCACGCGGGCTGCCTACATCAGGCCTATCCCGCAACCGATATCGAAAGGGGCTATGGCCCATGTTTGAAAATCTGTCCGAACGCCTCTCTGGCGTCTTTGACCGGCTCACCAAGCAGGGCGCCCTGTCCGAGGATGATGTGGCCACCGCACTGCGTGAGGTCCGCGTGGCGCTGCTGGAGGCTGACGTCTCCCTGCCCGTGGCCCGTGATTTCGTCAAAGCCGTACAGGAAAAGGCCACCGGACAGGCCGTCACCAAGTCGATCACGCCGGGTCAGCAGGTCGTCAAGATCGTACATGATGCCCTGATCGACGTGCTGAAGGGCGAGGGTGAGCCCGGCGCGCTGAAAATCGACAACCCGCCCGCGCCGATCCTCATGGTCGGCCTGCAGGGCTCGGGTAAAACCACCACCACCGCGAAACTGGCCAAGCGCCTGAAAGACCGCGACGGCAAGCGCGTGCTGATGGCCTCGCTCGACGTAAACCGCCCCGCCGCGATGGAACAGCTTGCAATTCTTGGCACCCAGATCGGCGTCGACACCCTGCCCATCGTCAAGGGTGAGGATCCCGTCGCCATCGCCAAACGCGCCAAGACCCAGGCGGGCTTGGGCGGCTATGACGTCTATATGCTCGATACCGCT
Organism: Roseobacter sp. MH60115; assembly: GCF_015644665.1. GTDB lineage: Bacteria > Pseudomonadota > Alphaproteobacteria > Rhodobacterales > Rhodobacteraceae > Roseobacter. The sequence continues at coordinate 251,360 of NZ_JADOBQ010000005.1, read as the reverse complement.
GGCCGGCTGCACATCGATCAGGAGCTGATCGCCCAGGCTGCCGCCGTACGGGATGTCGCGAACCCGCGTGAAACACTGCTGGTGGTCGACGGCCTCACCGGTCAGGACGCCGTGAACGTCGCCACCGAATTCGACGACAAGATCGGTGTCTCTGGCGTCGTGCTGACACGGATGGACGGCGACGGACGCGGCGGGGCTGCGCTCTCGATGCGCGCGGTCACGGGCAAGCCGATCAAATACGTAGGCCTCGGCGAAAAGATGGACGCCATCGAGACCTTCGAACCCGAACGCATCGCGGGGCGCATCCTCGGGATGGGCGACATCGTAGCCTTGGTCGAAAAGGCGCAGGAAACCATCGAGGCCGAGCAGGCCGAAAAGATGATGAAGCGCATGGCCAAGGGTCAGTTCAACATGAACGACCTCAAGATGCAGCTGGAACAGATGCTCAAGATGGGCGGGATGGAAGGTATGATGGGCATGATGCCCGGCATGGGCAAGATGGCCAAGCAGGTCGAGGCGGCAGGGATGGATGACAGTATCCTGAAGCGCCAGATCGCGCTGATCCAGTCCATGACCAAGAAGGAACGCGCCAATCCGCAGATCCTGCAGGCCTCCCGCAAGAAACGCATCGCCAAGGGCGCAGGGCTCGAAGTTTCCGAGCTCAACAAACTGCTCAAGATGCAGCGTCAGATGGGCGACATGATGAAAAAGATGGGCCGCATGGGCAAAGGCGGCATGCTGAAACAGGCCATGAAAGGCATGATGGGCAAGGGCGGCATGCCCGGTATGGACCCTTCGCAAATGGACCCCAAACAGCTCGAGGCTGCAGCCAAAGCCATGGGCGGCAAGCTGCCAGGTGGTCTCGGCGGGATGGGCGGCGGCATGCCCCTACCCCCCGGCCTGTCAGGATTTGGCAAAAAGAAATGACACCCTCGGTCGCTGATACCCCGGTGCTGGAAACGACGCGCCTCGTGCTCCGCATGCCTTCTGCGGCGGATGCGGCGCTCTATGCCGCGTTCTTCGACGCGCAGACAGGGGACGGCTATTTCTATGGCGGGCCGCTGCGACCGGATCAGGCCAGCGTGCGTCTGGCAGCGGACATCGGGCATTGGCATATGAAGGGCTTCGGCAAATTCGTCGTGGTCGACCGCGAGACAGATGCGCCTATTGGCGGGTGCGGGATCGTGCATTGGGACGGCTGGCCCAGCCATGAGCTGACATGGTGGCTGCTCGGCACCGCGCGCGGCAAGGGCTTTGCCACAGAAGCAGCCCTGGCCGTGCTGGAGTACGCGCGAGACAGGCTGGGGTGGACAGTCGTGGAAACGCACGTCCGCGACACCAATGCGGCAGCCTTGCGTCTCGTGGATCGCCTGGGCGGTACGAAACTGCGCCGTGACAGCTTCCCCGATGGGCACAACCGCGACGTCTTCGGCTTTGAACTGGCAAACCGTGGTGAGGTCGCATGATTACTTGTTTCCTGAAATACGAGATCGACCCGGCGAAAGTGGCTGATTTTGAAATCTATGCCAAAGCGTGGATTCACAACATCAACCGCATGGGCGGCACGCATCATGGCTACTGGCTGCCCTCCGAAGGGCCATCCGATCTGGCATGGTGTGCGTTCAGCTTCCCGTCGCTCGCGGCTTACGAAGCCTACCGTACCGAAATGGCGACCGACCCCGCCTGCATCGCCACCTATGCGCACGCCGAACGCACGCAGTGCATCCGCCGCTATGACCGCCACTTCACCCGCCCCGTTCTGGAAGGCGAAAGCCCGGCCGATCTGGGGCTGATGTGATGCAGGTGGCGCGCACCCTCTCGACGGCACGGCTTGCGCTGCGCCAGCCACGGGCGGACGACCTCTCCGCCTACACGGTCTATTGCGCAAGCGACCGCGCGGTCCACGTAGGTGGGCCTTTCGACGCCCCTGCCGCATTCAACCGGTTCGCCGCCATGATTGGGCACTGGGCCCTGCGGGGCTTTGGGCGCTACGTGATGGAACACGAGGGGCGCGCCGTAGGTCACGTGGGCCCGTTGCACTTGACGGACCAGACAGCGCCGGAGCTTTCCTGGACCATCTGGAACGGCGCGGATGAGGGCAAAGGCTTTGCCACTGAAGCCGCGCGCGCGGTGGTGGATCACCTGCTGGATCGGATCGGGTGGACAGAACTGCTGATCCGTGTGGCGCCCGAGAACACCGGCTCTTGCCGCATTGCCGAGAAACTGGGCGCGCGCGCCGGACAGCCGCCCGCCTTTGACCGCTATCCCGGCGCCCTGACGTATAGGATCGCCGCGTGACCACCGCACCCGTCATAACCGGCGATCGTCTGCGCCTGCGTCCCCATGTCATGGAAGACCTGGAAGCCTTTTGGGCCTTCTTCCAGACCCCGCGCGCGCAATTCGTTGACGGGCCGGACAACAAAACCCACCTCTGGTACGGGCTTGCCTCCGAAGTTGGCTCCTGGGAGTTGATGGGCATGGGCGGTTGGGCCATCGAAGTGGACGGCGAGATTGCGGGACAGGTCGCCATCACGCAGCCGCCGCATTTTGCCGAAACCGAGCTTGGCTATATCCTCTTTGACGGTTTCGAAGGGCGCGGGCTTGCCTGTGAAGCGGCCGCGCTGGCGCTGGCCTATACACGGCAGGAAATCAGACCGGCGTCGCTGGTGAGCTACATCCACCGTGACAATGCCCGCTCCATCGCTTTGGCTGAAAGGCTGGGGGCGGCGCATGATCCGGACGCCAGAACCCATGATCCGGACGACGTGGTCTACCGCTACGAGGTGGCGGCGTGAGGTTTGCCTGTGAAACACCCTCGACCGGTGCCGCAGCCGCCTTTGCCTTGGCGTTGCAAGGTCAGTTGCCGCTTCTGGTGACCGAGCGCCTTGTGCTGCGTGCGCCGAAAGTCGAGGATTTCGACGCCTTTGCCAGCATTGCCTGCACAGATCGCGGGGCGTATTTTGGTGGCCCGATGACGCGGGAGGAGGCCTGGGCCGACTTCACCCAGATGACCGCCACGTGGTTGCTGCACGGCCATGGCGTCTGGACCATTGGCGCGGCAGGCGATATCGCGGGCTTCGTCCTCTTGGGATTTGAACCCGGTGATCTGGAACCCGAACTGGGCTTCCTCCTGTTGCCCGAAGCCGAGGGGCAAGGCATCGCCGTTGAGGCGGCGACAGCTGCCCGGGCGCATGCCTTTGATACACTGGGCTGGACAACGCTGGTCAGCTACATTGATCCCGAAAACGCCCGCGCCGCCCGTTTGGCATCGCGGCTTGGGGCGGTGCGGGACGGTATGGTCGATGACGCCCAGGTCTGGCGTTACAACACAGGAGGTGCGCGCGCATGACCGGCACCTCCATTCCACGCCTCGAAACCGGGCGGCTGATCCTGCGCGGCCCGGAGCCCGAGGATTACCCGGACTTCAAGGCCACCTTCACCAGCTACCGCGCCCGTTTCATGGGCGGGCCGCTGAACGCCTATGAAGCATGGATGCTCTATGCCGCCGAGATCGGTCATTGGCAGATCCGCGGCTATGGCATGTGGATGATCCACGACAAGGCCTCCGATGAAACGCTGGGCATGGCGGGCGGGTGGAAACCCGCAAAGTGGCCCGAAGCGGAAATCGCCTGGGTGATCTGGCCGGATAAGGCCGGGAAAGGCTATGCGCTGGAAGCGACGCATAAGGTGCGCGACTATCTCTACCGGGAAAAGGCCTGGGATGCCGCGGTCAGCTACATCGATCCCAAGAACCTCGACAGTATACGGCTGGCCGAGCGTTTGGGTGCGGTCAAGGACCCGGCTGCGGCAACGATTGATGGCAATGACGCGGTCTATCGCCATCCATCCGCGGCTGATTTGCAGGGCTCCCAACTGGCCCATGGGATCGAAATGGAAATCGGCCACTATGCTGACCCGCTTTTTAAACCGAAAGGATGGGCCATTGACTGATCCATATCTTGCAGTATCTGAGGCGCCGGCTGTGACCCATCGTGGTCTGGCATCCGGAATTTGCGTCGCTGACGCCCATGGGAAGTTTTAAGATGACCGATGCCGTAACCCGTGCTGCAGAGGTGCTGAAAGAGCACCGCGCTTCTATCGACCGTCTCGATGCGATCCTCGTCTATACGCTGGGCGAGCGGTTCAAGCACACGCAGGCCGTGGGGAAACTCAAGGCTGCACACGACCTTCCCCCGTCCGATCCCGCGCGCGAAGCGGCACAGATCGAGCGGCTCGAAGATTTGGCGAACCGGGCCGATCTGGACCCCGAATTCGCCAAGAAGTTTCTCAACTTCATCATCGCTGAAGTCATTCAGCACCACCAACTCCACCAGACATAAGGTGGCCTGAAAGCCCACCTTACCCACTGAACTCAGAAGGAAATACTACAATGGCTATGAAAATTCGTCTCGCCCGTGGCGGCTCCAAGAAACGCCCCTTTTACCGGATCGTCGCAGCGGACAGCCGCATGCCACGCGATGGCCGCTTCATCGAGAAGCTGGGCACATACAACCCGCTGCTGCCGAAAGACAGCGAAGAGCGTGTGAAGATGGACGTCGAGCGCGTTCAGCATTGGTTGGGTCAGGGCGCACAGCCCACGGACCGCGTAGCACGCATGCTGGAAGCTGCTGGTCTGAAAGAAAAAACCGAGCGCAACAACCCCAACAAGGGCACACCGGGCAAGAAAGCGCAGGAACGTGCGGAAGAAAAAGCGGCAAAGGCCGCTGAGGCCGCCGCACCTGCTGAAGAGGCACCCGCCGAAGAAACCGCAGAGTAAGCCTCCAGTTTGGGGCCGTCGCCAGTGTGACTGCCCCGCCCTTTTACACCTGCAAGGGCCCGCGATTGCGCGGGCCCATCGCTGTCTCATTCCTGTCCGGACCTGTGATGTTCAGACCAATCCGCTCTCTGATGCTCATCACCGTCGCCTTTCTGGCGGGGATTTTCTTTGAGCGGGCCAATCAACGAGACACATGTCTTGATCGCGGCGGCGCAATTTCCGAAGGTTTGTGCATAGGAGTGGAAGAATGAGAGACGAGAGAATCTGCGTCGGGGCCATTGGCGGGTCTTACGGCGTGCGCGGTGAGCTGCGCATCAAGAGTTTCTGCTCCATTCCCGAAGATATCGAAAGCTACAGCCCGCTGGCCACTGAAGACGGCAGCCGGTTGTTTCACCTCGCATTGGTGCGCTCGATCAAGAATGGCTTTGTCGCGCGTATCGTCGAGGTTTCCACAAAGGAAGAGGCTGATGCGCTCAAAGGCACACAGCTTTTCGCCACCCGCGACCAGCTGCCGTCCCTGCCCGACGATGAATACTACCACACGGATTTGATTGGCCTTGAGGTGGTGGACACGGGCGGCACCTTGCTGGGCCGGATCAAGACCGTTCTGGACCATGGCGCGGGGGATTTGCTGGAAGTGCAGCGACCCGGATCTTCGGAAACCGTCCTGCTCCCTTTTACAATGGACGCGGTTCCGACCGTTGATCTTGCGGCGGGGCGCATTGTTGCAGACCCACCCATCGGTCTGTTTTGAACAGCGCTGGAGCATGGCCCCCCCGTGCTTCACGTTGACGCCATCGTCTGACCGCACGAATGGATGTTTCGGGTCGTAACCTAACGCCCACCCATGCAAAAGCGCAGTGGGCCACAAAAACCAAGGCAGCCTACCGTGAGTGAAAAACCTAAATCCTTTGGCCGCAAAACAATCCGCGCAACGGCAAAGCCGCGCGGTCTGATGTCCGGAGCGGAGGAGCTGGCGGACGTGTGGCAAGTGCGGATCGTGACGCTTTTCCCCGACGCCTTTCCCGGAACGCTTGGCCTTTCCCTGACTGGCAAGGCCTTGCAGGAAGGTCGCTGGCAGTTGCACACCCATGATCTGCGTGATTTCGGCATTGGGAAACACCGCAATGTGGATGACACACCGGCGGGTGGTGGCGCGGGGATGGTGCTGCGGGCTGACGTCGTTGGCCCGGCCATTGAGGCGGCACAGAGCCGTGCAACAGAGCGCTGGCCAATCCTTTACATGTCACCCCGAGGGCGCCGATTTGATCAAGCGATGGCCAGAGATCTGGCGCGCTGCGATGGCGTTACCTTGCTGTGTGGGCGTTTTGAGGGCGTCGATGAACGTGTCTTGGAACACTATCAGATCACCGAAGTCTCACTGGGTGACTTTGTCATGACCGGTGGTGAACTGGCCGCGCAGGCGGTGATCGATGCCACCGTTCGACTGCTGCCCGGGGTGCTTGGCAATGCGGAAAGCACGGTTGACGAAAGCCATTCTCAAGGGCTCTTGGAGCACCCTCAGTACACGCGCCCGGCGGTCTGGATGGATCGTGAAATTCCGTCGGTGCTGACATCCGGCAATCACGGCGAGGTCGAAAAATGGCGTCGCGCTCAGTCGGAGGATTTGACCCGGACGCGCAGGCCCGACCTTTGGGAAGCCTTCAAGACAAAGGGCTGATCCCACGGCCTTGCGTGGCCAATGGCGCAACCCGCTGCCAGATTCTCGCCCCAATATGCAGCGCATCTGACTAAAAATAGACAAATTTTCAATTGAAGATGGTCCCAAGTGTTGGTCAGGGGTGATGTCACATGCTGAAGTTGTTTGGCGCGCCGAACCGTGCCACCGGGAACAAAAAGCCGCCGGCTCATCAGCCGGATGTGCAGTACACGCGGTTTTACTATCGCAACGCGCGGACGGCACCGCCCCCGCAGGCGGTTGAGCAATCGAATCGTGTGAAGCTCTCGCCAGTGCCTGCAGCACCTCAGGGACGCAAACCCAATGCGGCACGCGTTCAGCCGCCCAAGCTCGACGAGAATGCACAGCTTTATTCAGAGGCGCACATCTCAATCAACGTTCTGCGCAAGGCTTTGCCCATGCGTTTTGCGGTGATGGACTGCTGAAGCATTGGTTTAGAAACAGGGCGTCCCGCCTCATTTTTACGTCAGGTTTGAAGCGGTTCCAGGCAGCTACGCCGATAAAAGCGCGGCACCTAATCGATGGCCGGGCTCTTCAGGATAGAGGCCTTAGGCCGCGCATCGCTTCACATCACAGATTGAGGCTGTGCCAAACCGCAGCACCAGCCTGACGGCAAGCCATTGCAGGATTGTAGTCTCCGGTTTCGCTGTCATCGTCTCCGGCACCAGTTCATCAGCGTCATTTCAGAAGAGCGCAATCCCACTTTGCCTAATACCAGCGCACCGATACATGCTTTTGATAAGGCTTGATCCGCGACAGCTTCCCCCCTATACCGCGCGAGTTCGGAATCGTTTTTGCGATCTGGACCTTTTGCTGTTGGATTCGGGTGATCCTTTCTGTCCCTCCGGCCACCTGACAGCGCCTGTAAAAGAAACGACGTTTGAACTCTCCCGGCGGGCGCGATGCGCGAACCCGATGACAGACCGGAAGCTCTGGAACGCGCCAAATGTCACGCAGCAAAGCGCGTGCACAACCTTCGTGGAACAAACCACGAGCATCATAGGAGACGATCAGATGGATCTGATTGCTGAGATTGAAGCGGAACAAATCGCCGCTCTTGGGAAAGAAATCCCTGACTTTCGCGCGGGCGACACCGTCCGTGTCGGGTTCAAAGTAACCGAAGGCACACGTACCCGTGTGCAAAACTACGAAGGCGTCTGCATTGCCCGCAACAATGGCAAGGGTATTGCCGGGTCCTTCACAGTTCGCAAAATTTCGTTTGGCGAAGGCGTGGAGCGGGTGTTCCCACTGCATTCGACCAACATCGACAGCATCACTGTCGTGCGCCGCGGTCGTGTGCGCCGTGCCAAACTCTACTATCTGCGCAGCCGTCGCGGCAAATCCGCACGGATCACCGAGAATTCCAACTACAAGCCGCTCGCGGCAAAAGACGCGTAAGGAGCCTTTCGATGAAAGCAGATACACATCCCGAATATCACATCATCGACGTCAAAATGACCGATGGCACCGTTGTGCAGATGAAATCGACTTGGGGCAAGGAAGGCGATCAGTTGTCGCTCGATATCGATCCCTCGGTACATCCGGCATGGACTGGCGGTTCTTCGCGCCTGATGGATACGGGTGGCCGCGTTTCCAAGTTCAAAAACAAATATGCGGGTCTTGGCTTCTAAAGCCAAGGACTATGCAGCCAGACAAAAGCCACGCCATACCAGCGTGGCTTTTTTCTTTTCAGACCAAGTCATGATCTTCGCTTGTATCAGGCACGGGGTGCATAAGAGAAGTTAGGTCTGATGTCAGAATTCTTCCCATCCCGAGTCCGCCAGGTCATCATCCGGTAGGGCAAGAGCAGCATTCCCGTCAAACGCAGGCGCAGCGGCGCGCGGTGAAGCGTTCGGTGCCGGCTTTTGGCTTTCGGACGACGAGGTTTTGGCAGCGGGCTTTGGCGCGGGCCGTTCGCCTCCAATCGTGAACCGCGCCATGGCCTGTTTGAGATGTTCGGCCTGCTCCGCAAGGGATTGCGTCACGGCGTTTGTTTCCTCAAACATCGCGGCGTTTTGCTGCGTAACATCTTCGAGCTGCTGCATCGCCTCGTTGGACTCGGAAATACTCATGGATTGTTCTGCTGCCGCTGTAGCGATCACCGCCACATATTCCGCAATTTCTTCGACTGAGCCATTGATGCTTTGCAATGCGGTACCAGCCTTGTTGACAAGCTCCACGCCGTTGGACACCTGTTGCCCGCTCGCTTCAATCAAGCCGCCGATTTCACGCGCAGCCTCGGACGAACGCTGCGCCAGTTCCCGCACCTCTGATGCAACAACTGAAAATCCGCGCCCCTTGTCCCCCGCGCGGGCCGCTTCCACGCCGGCATTCAGTGCCAGCAGATTGGTCTGAAAAGCGATGTCCTCAATCACACCCACGATCTTCGCAATCTGACCGGAAGAATCCTCGATCTCAGCCATTGCGGCCACGGCATTCTTGACAATTTCGTCCGAAGAGCCTGCTCTGGATTTTGCCTCGGAAACAGCATCATTTGCCTGCTGGGCGCTTTTGGCCGCATTGCCCGAATTCGTCGCAATTTGCGTGATTGCCGCAGTCGTTTCCTCAAGCGTCGAGGCCTGTGCCTCGGTGCGCTTTGCGAGTGTCTCTGCGGCTTGTTCGATAGAATTCACGTCATCTACGATCGTGGTCGCGTTCTGATCCACAAGCGTCATGGCATCGCGCAGCTCTTCCAATGCACTGTTGAAATCCCGCCGCAGATCCTCGTACTGGTCCGGCAGCGGCTCGTTGATCGGCTTGGAGAGATCCCCGGTTGAAAGGCTTTTCAGCGCCTGCCGCAGCGTATCAACCACGCGCTTTTGCTCCGCCTCCACCTTCGCGCTTTTCTGACGCTCGGCCTCTTCGGTTTCTCTGGCGTGACGATCCGCTTCAATCGCCTTTTCGGTTTCAATCTCAGCCGCTTGGCGCGCCTCAAGCGCCGCTTGCTGAGCCTTCTCGGCAGCTTCAAGTGCTGCTTCGGTCTCCGTTTTTGCGACTTCCGCCTTGGCCAGCGCCGCGCGGGTCTCATCCGCCGACTGTTGCACTTCCCGGTTCTTTGCCAGGCTCTCCTGATAGGCCTTGTTACGCTGCTTGAGAGAGATCCAGAGGACCCCGGCCTCGATCACCACCACAGCACCGTGCAGAACTGTCCGCTGCAAGTTGGTTGCAATATCGACGGACGGATAGACAAGGGCGGGCAAAGCCAGTGACAGGCTGAGGTGATGGATCGCAATAGCCGCCGCAGCTGCCAAAATGACAACAGGTTCGGACATCACCATGCAGACGGCAAGAACAGCAAAGAAGATCATGTGGCTGTCGATTTGCCAGGCGTGGCCCGACAGCGCAGCGGTGATGCAGATCGCCTGACCTACAAGCCCAACCGCCACAAGAATACGCCCATGCAGGCTTTGCATCCGTGCTCCGAGAAAAGCCAACACAGCGAAGAATGCAGCACCTGCACCGATGAGCAGAAGAGAATTCTGCGCCGCCCAAGCCGCAAGCAGGGAAAACGGCACGAGCGCCGCCGCCCCCATTGCAACTTGAAAAGCGGCCTTATTGGCCGCGTTTTCCCATACATCATCCCGGAAGCTCTCTGGTTCCGTCATGTCTCTACTCCACATAAAAAGGCCACACGCCTGCCATCGACAACAAACCAAGCTCCCTGCGCCAGAAGGGACGCGGCAAATCCATCCTCCTCCGACAAGGCCAGCACGCCAAAACGCGCCTCTGCGGGTCCCAGTACGCGTCCACCGGCGGCGGCAATCATGACCCGCCGCTCCGCCGAGCCGGGTCCAATCACGAGCACGACCTCGCCCGGCACCGGCTTTGAGGCCGCAAGGGCAAGAAGCGGGCCGGCAAAAAGCAATGAAATCAGCGCAAGGGCATAGGTAATCAGCGGCATCGGAACCATATCCAGTTCAAGACTGGCTATCACCAGAAGGTTTACAACCCGCTAAAACACGCGCTCCTGATCACGCGCTCGGACACCTGCAAAACCCCACCAAGATGACCGCCCGTGCAATCCGCAAATTGCCTGCATCACGCCTTCCCAAACCTTCAAACACTACATATAGTGCCGCCCAATAGACGAGCCGCAGAAAGCGGCCGGGGGCAAAGGAACGGGCAATGGCGCATATCATCGTCGTCGGGAATGAAAAAGGCGGCGCGGGAAAATCGACCGTGTCGATGCATGTGGCCACGGCGCTGGCGCGGATGGGCCATAAGGTCAGCGCCCTTGATCTGGACCTTCGGCAACGGACCTTCGGGCGCTACACGGAAAACCGTAAAACGTTTCTGGCCAAGGCCGGGTTGAGCCTCGCCAGCCCCAACACACATGAGTTGCCTGAAATTGCGCCCGAAAGCCTGAAGCCGGGCGAGAACATCTACGATCACCGGCTGTCGGCCGCCGTTGCCTCGCTGGAGCCGGACAATGATTTCATCCTGATCGATTGCCCCGGCTCTCACACCCGCCTCAGCCAGGTTGCGCATTCGCTGGCCGATACGCTGATCACACCGCTCAACGACAGTTTCGTGGATTTCGACCTGCTGGCGCGCACGGATTCCTCCGGCGATGAAATTCTCGGGCCCTCGGTCTACTCGGAAATGGTTTGGAATGCGCGACAGTTGCGCGCGCAGGCTGGCCTCACCCCGATCGACTGGATCGTCGTGCGCAACCGAATGGGGGCGCAACGCATGGTCAATAAGGAAAAAATGGAACGGGCCGTGAAAAACCTCAGCAAGCGGATCGGCTTCCGCATCGCACCTGGCTTTTCGGAACGCGTGGTGTTCCGCGAGCTTTTCCCGCGGGGATTGACCTTGCTGGATCTCAAGGACATCGGTGTCAAGCAGCTGAACATCTCGAATATTGCGGCACGTCAGGAATTGCGCGACCTGATGAAAGCACTGAACCTGCCCGGCGTCACCGTCGATTTCTGACACGACCAACTCACGGAAATTTCAGTATTATTCACAAGTCCGGTAGCCGCCCGACTGTCACGCAGGTGTGACTGCAAGGTGACCGGATCTTCCCGTTACGGTGCGCGTGCCTCCCCATCCGGGGAGCTCATCTGACAGGAGAATAAAATGAATTTCGTGACCAGAAACTTGCTGGCACTGGCGATCACGGGCGTCGGCGCAACAGTTGCACTTACCGCGCAGGCGGCGTCCATACAGATTACGGTAACCAATAATCAGGCAGCAGGCGGTTTGTCGGTCACACCGCTCTATGCGGCGCTGCACAACGGAAACTTCGATGCCTTCGATCTGAGCGGAACCGCGTCACCGGGGTTGGAACTGCTGGCTGAAACCGGCATGCCCCCGGTCATTGCAGCGGAACGCCGGGCAATTGATCCGAATTCCCAGGCACTCTTTCTGGAATCGCCCAGCGGCCCACCCCCTGTCCAGCCGGGCGAATCCGTCAGCGGTATTTTCGAAGTGAATACGCCTTCTGCGCTCTTCTTCACGTTTCTTTCGATGCTCTTGCCGTCCAACGATCACTTCATCGGGAATGACAATGCCCGGGAATTCCAGATCTTTGACGATAACGGCAATTTCACCGGCAATCGCACGATCAATGTCACCGGTGCGGACATCTATGATGCGGGGACCGAAGCAAATGGCTTTGAAGGCGCGGCCTTTGTCCAGGGCGCGGACATCGATGACAGCCCCACCGGTGAAGGTTCGATCCAGCAGGGTGTTCCGCTGTCAGACGAGCTCCTTGCAAGTGGCGTCCTGCTGGCAACGGGCGGCACATTGAATGACGGGTTGATTGATTTCACGTCCGACCCGAGCGCATTCAACCTGCTGACCATCGAGATTTCGGAAGTGGCCCCGGTGCCGCTGCCCGCCAGCGCGCCTTTGATGCTGGCCGCATTGGGTCTGTTGGGCTGGCGCTTTCGCCGCAAAACGGTCTCCTGAACACCCAAGCGCAAGGCTCCAACCAGCCTTGCGCCCCCCTGCTAGGCCGAGATGCGCGCGAGCTTTCGCAATGCGCCGCGCAGGACTGCGTTCTCTTCCGGCGTCAGTTGCGCCGTCAGAGCCGCATCATACTCCATCGCGATTTCGCGCAGTTCCGCATAGGCTTTCCGGCCCTGAGCCGTCAGCTCCAGATGCTCGACGCGCCGGTCTGCCTCGTCGCGCGCGCGCGTCAGGAAACGGCGGTCCGCGAGGCGATGCACCGCGCGGCTGATCTTGGTTTTATGCATCTTGGCGGACTGGCCGATCCCGCCGGCGGTCATTTTCCCATAGAGCCCCAGATGAAACAGCACGCGCCACTCCGTGCGCAGCATGCCATAGCGATCCTTGTACACCTGCTGAAACTCAAGGCTGCTCCTCTCGGCGGCCTGATTGAGCAGGTAGGGCAGGAATTGCTGCAGATCGAAGCTGTCTTTTTCGGGCATCCCGGGTGGCTTCCCTTGTTAGTTACAAAAACAACTATTACATCTGCGCCATTCTGCGGACAAGGGAGGTTTCCATGAACCGGCACATGACACCAGCAGGGATGACCCAGGCCGCCAGCGGCTCCGGCACCACCGAGGGCTATATGCCCGGCTTCGGCAATGACTTTGAGACCGAAGCGTTGCCCGGCGCCCTGCCGCAGGGCATGAATTCCCCGCAGAAATGCAATTATGGCCTCTATGGCGAGCAGCTGTCCGGCACCGCCTTTACCGCGCCCAGCCACCAGAATGAACGCACATGGTGCTACCGCATCCGACCGTCGGTGAAACATTCGCACCGCTATGAAAAAATCGACCTACCCTACTGGAAATCCGCCCCGCATGTGGACCCGGACGTGGTGTCCCTGGGCCAATACCGCTGGGACCCGGTGCCGCATTCCGACACGCCGCTGACCTGGCTGACGGGCATGCGCACGATGACGACAGCGGGCGATGTGAACACGCAGGTGGGCATGGCGACGCATATCTATCTGGTCACGCAATCGATGGTGGATGCCTATTTCTACTCGGCGGACAGCGAACTGCTGGTGGTGCCACAGGAAGGACGCCTGCGGTTTTATACCGAGCTTGGGGTGATCGATGTGGAGCCCAAGGAGATCGCGGTGATCCCGCGCGGGCTGGTCTACCGGGTCGAGGTTCTGGAGGGCCCCTGTCGCGGGTTCGTCTGCGAGAACTACGGTCAGAAATTCGACCTGCCGGGACGGGGGCCCATCGGGGCCAACTGCATGGCAAACCGGCGCGATTTCAAAACGCCGGTCGCAGCCTTCGAAGACCGGGAAGTGCCCAGCACGGTGACCATCAAATGGGCTGGCCAGTTCCATGAGACCAAGATCGGTCACAGCCCGCTCGACGTGGTCGCGTGGCATGGCAACTACGCCCCCTGCAAATACGATTTGCGCAACTATTGCCCGGTGGGTGCGATCCTCTTCGACCACCCGGATCCGTCGATCTTTACAGTGCTGACCGCGCCTTCGGGCGTGGAAGGCACCGCCAACATCGACTTCGTGCTCTTCCGCGAACGCTGGATGGTGGCCGAAGATACGTTCCGCCCGCCGTGGTATCACAAGAACATCATGTCGGAGCTGATGGGCAATATCTATGGCCAGTACGATGCCAAACCCAAGGGGTTCGTGCCCGGTGGCATGTCCCTGCACAATATGATGCTGCCCCACGGCCCTGACAAAAACGCCTTTGAAGGTGCCAGTAATGCGGACCTCAAGGCCGAGAAGCTCGACAACACCATGTCCTTCATGTTCGAGACCCGTTTCCCGCAGCATCTGACCCGCTTTGCCGCGCAGGAGGCACCCTTGCAGGACGACTACATCGATTGCTGGGAAAGCCTTGAGAAAAAGTTCGACGGCACGCCCGGGAAGAAATAGATAAATGGCATGAGCACTGCATTTATCGACCTTCTCTTCTGGATCGGCGTCTTTGCCGCCTTGTTCTTCCTCTTCCGCTGGTTGCAGGCCCGCAAAAAACGGGACGAGCCCGGCAAGGATGACTGAATGCCCCTGATGAAAAGCTGGGTGGCCAGCGCCAATGATCCGGGCTGCGACTTTCCCCTGAACAACCTGCCCTACGGTGTTTTCTCGAACGATCCACATGATGCGCGCTGTGGCGTGGCCATTGGTGATCAGGTGCTGGATCTGGCAGTGGTCGAGGCCGCAGGCCTGATCCGGCTGGCGGACGCCCCGGTCTTCGATCTGCCCTACTGGAACGACGTGATGGATCTGGGCCCGGACGCTTGGGCCGCTCTACGTGCCCTATTGACGGATTTCCTGCGCGAAGCCGCGCCGGAACAGGCACAGTTGGCCCCTTTCCTGGTGCCATTGTCCGAAGTGCGTCTTCATCTGCCGCTGGTCGTGTCCGAGTTCACCGATTTCTACGCCGGTCGCCATCACGCAACCAATGTGGGCACGATGTTTCGCGGCGCTGAAAACGCGCTGCCTGCCAACTGGCTGCATATCCCCATCGGCTACAACGGGCGGGCCAGCACGGTTGTCGTCAGCGGCACCGAAATCCGCCGCCCCTGGGGCCAGATCAAGGCGCCTGACGCCGATGTCCCGGAGTTCAAACCCACCCGAAAACTCGATATCGAACTGGAGCTGGGCGCCATCGTTGGCGTGTCCACCTCCATGGGGCACCCCATATCAGTGGCCGAAGCGGATCAGATGATCTTTGGCTACCTGCTGCTGAACGACTGGTCCGCCCGCGACATTCAGGCCTGGGAATACCAGCCTCTCGGCCCGTTTCAGGCCAAGGCTTTTGCAACCTCCGTGAGCCCGTGGATCGTCACCACGGAGGCCTTGCAGCCCTTCCGAACGTCAACGCCCGCGCGGGAGAAAGAGCTACTGCCGCATCTGCAGGAACCCGGACCGATGCTCTTTGACATTGATCTTGCCGTGCTGATTGAGCCGGAGGGCGGCGCGCAGGAAGTGATCGCCCAGACCAACTACAACCAGATGTATTACTCCGCTGCCCAGCAATTGGCGCATCACGCCTCCTCTGGCTGCGCGATGAACGCGGGCGACCTGCTCGGTTCCGGCACCATTTCAGGCCCTGAGAAGGCGCAGCGCGGCTCCCTGCTTGAGTTGAGCTGGGGCGGGGCAGAGCCGATTGCGCTGCAGGACGGGGCCACCCGATGCTTTGTCGAGGATGGTGACACGCTGACGCTGACGGGACATGCGCAGGGGGATGGCTACCGCATTGGCTTTGGTGCTTGCGCGGGAAAGGTTTTGCCGGCTCTGGACTGGACGTAACCTCGCCGGATGGTCACAATCGGCGCGCAGGAGGCCGACATGCTGACCGCTTTTGAAAGAATGGCACAGAACAACGCCTGGGCAAATGCCACGCTCTATCACGCGGCACAGACCTTGCCGGAGGACGCCGCACGCGCGGAGGCGCCTGGGTTCTTCCCCTCGCTTGCGCGCACGCTGAACCACATCTACGAGGTCGATCTCTACTATGTCGACGCGCTCGAACAGGGCGGTCTGGGGCGGGCGGTCTACCAGCGAAACGACGATCCGTCCCTTACGTCACTGGCGCGTCGGCAGGCGGCATCGGATGCGCGGTTGATCGCATTCTGTGAAACCCTGACCCAGGACGCGCTCAACGACACGCGCCCCACCGACCGCGGCGAGGGTGTTGTCCACGAGACGGTGCAGGCGCTTTTGCTGCATCTGTTCCAACACCAGGTGCATCATCGCGGCCAAGCCCATGTGCAGTTGCACGCGCTGGGGATTGCCCCGCCGCAGTTGGATGAATTCCACCTCTCCTTCGAACGCGCACCTTCGGCACAGGCCTATTGGCCATGAACCGGTTTGGCCCGACCCGCAAGGAATTGACCTTCCGCCTCTGCGTGTCCGTCGCAGGGCTTCTCTTGCTGGGTGCGGCACTGGTCTATCGCGGCATGCCACAAGGACCGGCGATGTTTGAAATCGTCGGGATTGCCGGGGTCTTCTTTGGCGGCACGCTGCTTTGGACGCTGAAAAAACTGATCAAGAAAGAGTATTCGGACGCGCCCTAGGCAGGCGCTTCCGCCGCCCAGACCTCCACCTCGACCACGAACTCCGGACGCGTGAACCCCGATACGATCACCAGCGTGGACGTCGGCAGAACCGGCACATTGGCCAGAAACGCATCGCGGGCCGCCATGTACCCGGCCATATGAGCCCGGTCGGTCACATAGGCGCTCAGATGGCAGACGTTCTCGGCACCCATGTCGGCTTCCTGCAGGATCGACAGGATATTCGCAAAACAGATCTCTGCCTGCGCCTCCGCCCCGTCCGGAACGGATCCATCCCGTGCAAGGCCCAATTGACCGGACGTCCGCACAAGACGCGATCCAGCGGGCAGCTCCACCCCGTGCGCGTACCGCGCAAACGGCGGCGCAATTTGATGGGGAGAAAGAGATTTCATGATCCATGTCCAATGGCGGCGTTTGCATCACGATGACGCAAATCACACGCCAGTTAAACCGCGAAAACTAGGACAAGGGTGCAACAAACCGCCGACGTCTGTCGCACTGTAGACGCGATTCCCCCGGGGGAATCGGGTGCCAGACCGCAGAGATTTGAGTCGCTTTTCTGCCCACCACAGGTGAAAACACCAACATGACACAAACAAAGTTGAAAAAATTTGGCGCGCGCTAAAATAGCCGAACAGCTCAAACCGGCAATGCCCGCCTTTCCGAGACCGTCGGGGCGCTGCCACACCTTGCCGCAAAAGCTTGGTACATTTGCGACATCAGTTGTCAAAAATTCGCCGCTTGTCCTCCATGGCCGACCTGCGCGCGGGTATTTCATCGGACATCTGCTTTCGGTCTTCCATCGGTCCGTGTTAAAAGCGCTTTGGGAACCCTGCAGACCTTGGAGGGTTTCAGCTGGTTCTGCTGCATTGAACCCGGGGAGAAAGGGTTGACGGCACGTCTGGCACGTTTGACACTCCAGCCGTCCTCAAGAGGGCGTTAAGAAAGCAGACCAACTGCATCACCGAGCCGGAGCAAATACCCGGCACCGCGCATCACCTGGACGCGCAAAAAACAGAGAGGAAGAAGATGACATTTTTCACACGTACCGGCAGACCCCTGCCGAAGGCCGTCGTGGATTCCGCTGGGAAGGTCGGCACCGATCCGGTCACCCGCCGCGAGTTCCTGGCAACGGCCAGCGCTTTCGGCGCGACGGCGGCAACGGCCTATTCGATGATCGGCATGGCAGCGCCCGCCCGCGCCGCGGGCCACAAGGAAGGCGGCGTTGTCCGCATGCAACAGGAAGTCCGGGCGCTCAAGGACCCGCGCACCTACGACTGGTCGCAGATCGCGAACTTCTCGCGCGGATGGCTGGAATACCTCGTGATCTACGAAAACGACGGTACCTTCACCCCCGCCCTGCTGGAGAGCTGGGAGATCAACGACAATGCCACCGAATACACCCTGAATGTCCGCAAGGGCGTGAAGTGGAACAACGGTGACGACTTCACCGCCGAAGACGTGGCCCGCAACATCACCGGCTGGTGTGACAAGAGCCTTGAAGGCAACTCCATGGCAGGTCGTTTCGGCGTGCTGATCGACGAAGCTTCCGGCCAGGCCATCGACGGCGCAATTACGGTTGTGGACAGCCACACGGTCAAGCTGGCCCTGCCGCGCCCCGATATCTCGCTGATCCCTGGCATGGCGGACTATCCTGCGGCGATCACGCCCGCAGGCTTTGATCCCGACACCATGATGGACAATCCCATTGGCACCGGTCCCTACCTGCCTGAAATGCTCGAGGTTGGCGTCAAAAGCGCGCTGGTCAAGAACGCCGAGCACACCTGGTGGGGCACGGAAGTCTTTGGCGGGCCCTACATCGACCGCCTTGAATACATCGACTACGGCACCGACCCTTCCGCCTTTGTTGCGGCGGCCGAAGCCGAAGAGATCGACGCGCTCTACTCCATCGAAGGCGATTTCATCGATATCTTCGCCACGCTGGACGGCTGGGTCGAGAACTCGATTGCCACTGCGGCGACCATCGTCATCCGTCCCAACCAGTTGGCTGAGATCGATGGCGCCAAGCCTTACGCGGACAAACGTGTCCGTCAGGCGCTGGCCATGGCCGTCGACAATGCGGTTCTGCTGGAGCTGGGCTACGGCGGACGCGGCATCGAAGCGGAAAACCACCATGTGGGTCCGATGCATCCCGACTACGCCGAACTGCCGCCCCGCAAGGTGGATCCAGCCGCCGCCAAGGCGCTGATGGATGAAGCCGGTATGGGGGATTACGAGCACGAGCTCTACTCAATCGACGATGCCTGGCGCAAAGACACGACCGATGCTGTCGCCGCCCAACTGCGCGACGCCGGCATCAAGGTCAAGCGGACCATCCTGCCCGGCTCCACCTTCTGGAATGACTGGGTGAAGTACCCGTTCTCCTCCACCAACTGGAACCACCGTCCGCTGGGCGTGCAGATCTGGGCACTGGCTTACCGGTCCGGCGAGGCGTGGAACGAGTTCGGCTGGTCCAACGCGGAGTTCGACAAGATGCTGGATGTGGCGCTGGCCACGGCAGATGTGGACGAACGCCGCAAGCTGATGAAGGACATGCAAGCCCTGATCCAGGAAGAAGGCGTGACGATCCAGCCCTATTGGCGGTCGCTCTACAACTTCACCAAAGAGGGCCTGGTGGGCGCGGAACACCATATCGCGTTCGAATACCACCCGGCGCGTATGGCCTGGACCTGAGCCACAAAAAACCTCGAAGGGTCGCGCACTGCGCGGCCTTTTTTTGTTTGGTAACCGCCAAGAGACACTAGGATGGACACCGCACTTCTGTTGGCACAGGCCGTCGCCACCGGCCTGATCACCGCATGGCTGACCTTGGGACTGCGCGACAACCTGCTGCATCCACAGGTCAATGAAACCTACACCGCAGAGGTGCTGTCCATGGCGCGGATGCGGAACGACTATCCTGATGAATTTGCGTCAGTTGCCCATCGCGCGATCACCAACCGCCCCACACAGAAACTGGCCTTTCGGCTGGTGATCCTCGCTGAGGCGGCGGCATGTATTTTGCTATGGCTTGGCACCATTGGCCTGTTGATGGGACTTGTGGGCACGGCATTGCCGGAAACCGGGCGGATGCTGGCACTTTTGGGGGCAACGGCCTTCACGACCGTCTGGGCAGGGTTTCTCATCATCGGTAACCACTTTTGCTATTGGTTCTGCCATGAGGGTGCGCAAAACACGCACTACCAGATGACGCTCTGGGGTCTGGCGACCATGATCCTGATCTGTCAGGGCTGAAGCTTTTTTACGGAATGGCAAAGAGCGCATCGGCAAGTGCTGCGCAGCCTTTGCCGTCCGGCGCGACGGCCCTCAGGTGCCGGACCAGATCGGGCCTTTCGAAGGTGCGCGCATAGGACAATGCGCCGCCTGTCTTGGCAGGGAATCCAAGCGCGCTGATGCTCAGGTGATCAACGCGCGCCGTCAAATGCGCCCCTCCGGTCGTCATGAGGTCGAGCGCGGCAAGGACAATCCCGGCGACGAGCCTTTGCAGCATCTGCTCGTCCCTTAGCTCAACGCGCGTGACACCGGCAAACCACGCCTCTTCGCGCAGAAGATCCTCCACCAGCGGGTCGATCACCAGCCCACCTCCGCCGGGATAGCGATACCAGCCGACACCCACCTTGCGGCCTAAACGTCCTTCCGAAACCATACGTGAGAGTATTGGAGAGAAGGTAACCTCATGCGAGCAGGACGCAGCACTCTGGCGCTGCAGTAGAGCATCCAGCCCAACGCCATCCTGACCCTCGCAAACGCCCGTAGGAAACCCAAAATCGGTCATCGCGGCGTCCAGTTCCCAAGGATTGGTGGCCTGCATCAAAAGCTGATCCGCCGCAGCATAGAGCCCATCTTCCAGCGCCTGGGCAATCTCTGCGTCTGTCACTCCGCCGGTGCCTCGAGGAAGCCCTTGGCGGCAATCACCTTCATCAGATCGTTGAGCGAACCTGATATGGTCCGGTTCGACGTATTGACCTGCGCTTCGGCTTTCTCATAGAGCGCTGTCCGCGCGCTCAGCAGCGATTTCAACTGTTGCATGGCCGCAGGATTGCCCTGCATCGGGCGCAAGTCGCCCTGCGCCCTCACACGTTGCATATGCTCTGCCGGGGAGGTGCGCAGCCAGACGGTGTGAAACCGTTCCAACACCTGTTGATAGGTCACCTCTTCTGCCACCAGCCCGCCTGCCACGGCCAGGATCATCCGGTCATGCTTTTCCACGGTGCGCGCAATTGCTTCGGCTTCCAGCGCGCGGTAACCGTCCTGCCCGTAGAACGCCATGACCTCGGAGAGCGGCATGCCCGTGTGCTCCTCGATGTCCCGGTTCAGCTCCACGAATGGTAGGCCGAGCGCCTTGCCCGCCAGACGACCCAAGGTGGATTTCCCCGCGCCGCGCAGCCCGATCAGGCAAATGCGCCCGGCGCGCAAGGCCGCCGGGTTTTGCGGTGCCAACAGACTGCGTATTTTCTGTCGCACCTCCTCGGGTGCAGCGCGGTAGAGATGCGCCACCCGATCGACATCCCTGTCCCAGGGTGCATTTTCCGACACCAGGTTTTCGACCTTGACCTCCAGCGCCGTCGCGATCCGGTGCAACAGGGTGATAGAGATGTTGCCCTCCCCCGCTTCAAGCTGCGCAAGATAGCGCGGGGAGACCCCGGATTTTTCCGACAGGGCACGCCGCGGCAACCCCAGCCCCTTGCGCAGATCACGCACACGGGCCGCGAGGCGCCGTTTCAGCGCCTGGCTCGGGTCTTGTGTGACAGTTGTGTCGGTCATGCAGCACCTGCGAAACTGAACAATAATGCAGGTTCTAGGGCGGATGGTGACCACCTCAAGCCGACACGTCCTAAAAACCGGAAATATTTCGCACCAACCCGGACTTCAGTAGGTTTCGACGTGGTATCGGCCCTCGTCACGCATCTGGTCGCGCAAAGCTGCCCAGTCCTTGCCGCTGCCGTGCGCAATGTCACTCAGCGCTTCTTCGACACCCTGCTCCATCGCCTTGAGACCGCAGATGTAGATATGGCCGTCCTGCGATGACAACAGGGCGGCGATGACCTCCGATTGTTCACGCAGCTTGTCCTGAACGTATTGCTTGGGCTGATCAGACGCGCGGCTGAAGGCAAACGCCTTGCGCATGAATTGATCCGGCACTTTTTTCAGCGGTCCGAAATAGGGCAGATCACGTGGGCTGCGGGCACCAAAGACCAATGTCAGGCTGTCCTTAGCCTTGGGCATCTCGCGCTGACGCCGCATGGTGAACCCGCGAAACGGTGCGGAACCGGTGCCGGTGCAGATCATCAGCAGATGGGCATCCGGATCCGAGGGCAGCAGGAACGTCGCACCAAAGGGTCCGGTGATCTGCACCTCGTCGCCTTTGGCCAAGTCACAGACGTAGTTGGAGCACAGACCCTTTTCCTCACGCTTGACCGTGAGCGAGATATTGTTGAAGCCTGGGCGTTCCCCGTCGCGGGGGCTGGAGACGGAATAGAGCCGCGGTAGATGCGCCTTGCCCTCGGCATCTTTGCCGGGGGTGATGATCCCGATGCTCTGCCCTTCGAGAACGGGGAACGGCAGGCTGCCCAGATCAAGAATGATGTGACGCACGTCCCCGTCACTCTCCGCGTCGGTCAGCCGGTAGTTGCCCTGCACGGTCGCGGTCGCCGGATTGCCGAGGGAATAGAGATTGATCGTCGGTTTGGAGGCGGACGCAGGTGCCTTGGCCTTGCCGCCTGCGCCTTTGTGGGCCTCGGCCAGCAGCGCCGCAATGGCATCATCATGGGCCTCGATACCGTCGTCCTGACCTTCATCAGGCAGGGAGATATCCTCCTGCTCCGGCAGTTCGTCAAAGTCGTATTGCTGTTCGAGGGAGTAGGGCGTTTCCACCACACGCCATTCATCGATGGAGCCGGTGGGGCAGACCGGAATGCAGTCCATGCAGAAATTGCAGGTATCCGGGTCGACAACGACATTGTTGTCATCGTGCTGGATCGCCCCGATGGGGCATGTCATCTCGCAGGTATAGCAGCGGATGCAGATTTCAGGATCGATAAGATGCTGTTTTAAGGGTGTGTTCATGGACTGGCGGTGGACCGGCGCAAAACCGTTTCGGGCAAGAAGGCAAGCTCGACAATGTCACGGCAAATGCCTTTGCAGTCGGTGCAACCGATGCAATTGGGGCTGGGCGTCGCGGGCATTTTGGCGGTTTGGGTCTGCATGGGTCCGGTCTCCTTAGAAAAAATCAAGGTCACTGGCGGTGACGCGGGCCAGTTTCACTGGCCCGTCTGGCGGGCGCTTTGATCTGGATCAAGCCATATGAAGCTTCACATATTCGAAATCACCGGGCTTGTTATCGATCCCGACCTTGGGCGGCGCGATCCAGGAGGCATATTGCCCCGGCTCATAGCAGGGTTTCATGAGCGATTGGATAAAATCCCCGTCGGCCTTTGTGGGCAGCCATTCATCCTGCCGTTTTGCCCAATCGTCGGCGGAAATGATATTGCCCTCTGGATCAACGGCCACGGTCGAGAACACACCGATCTGGCGGTGGAAGCCTTCATGCGGCAGTTTGAATTCAAACTCGACCCCGGCTTTGGCAATCGCCTTGTTCCAGCGTCCGACACCGCCTGCCGCATCGCGCACATAGTCATCGCGCAGGCGCATGTTAATCGCGGTCAGGGCGGGGACGTCTTCGGTCAAGATTTGCCCATCCTTGATCGAGGTAACCGCGTAGGTATCCTCCTGCAGCTTGTGGTCATCATCAATGCGTTGCTCCATGTAACGCCCCTTGATGCCGGCGTTGAAGGCATTTGCCGCATTGGTCGAGACCTCCTGCCCAAAAAGGTCGAGACTGAGCGTATAGTGCAGGTTCAGCTTTTTCTGGATCGTGGGCAGGTCGATCACGCCGAGATCGCGGATTTTGTGGATATCATAGGGATCGGTGATGCCATGTTTGTTCATGGCTTCCAGCGTGGCCTGAATGGTGCGGCCCACGCCGGTCTCGCCGACAAACATGTGATGCGCTTCTTCGGTCAGCATGAAACGGCAGGTGCGGCTGAGCGGGTCGAACCCCGACTGCGCAAGACTTTCCAGCTGCATCTTGCCATCGCGGTCGGTGAAATAGGTGAACATGAAGAAACTCAACCAATCAGGCGTTTCCTCGTTGAACGCCCCCAGCATCCGTGGCGCCTCCTCAGAGCCCGAGGAGCGTACAAGCAGATCATCCGCCTCCTCACGCCCGTCACGACCGAAGTACTTCTGCAGCAGATAAACCATGGCCCACAGATGCCGCCCTTCTTCGACATTGACCTGAAAGAGGTTGCGCATGTCGTAAAGCGACGGTGCGGTCAGGCCCAGAAACCGCTGCTGTTCGACCGAGCCCGGCTCGGTGTCGCCCTGAATGACGATCAGCCGCTTGAGCATGTTGCGGTACTCGCCCGGCACCTCCTGCCAGGCGGGCTCGCCCAGATGCTCGCCCATCGGAATGCGGCGGTCCTCGACGGCGGGCGCCAGTAGAACGCCCCAGCGATACTCCGGCATCCTGACATAGTCGAATTTCGCCCAACCCTTCGGATCGACGGATACCGCCGTGCGCAAATAGACCATGCTGTCCTGAAAACTCTGCGGGATCAGATCATTCCACCAGTTGATATACCCCGGATGCCATTTTTCCAATGCCTTCAGCACCTTCTTGTCGGAACTCAGGCCCACGTTATTGGGAATTTGGCTGTCGTAGCTGACATTGATGAGATCGAGCATTCAGTCCTCCTGTCGGATGGTGGCCCAAAGGCCCACCCTACCTGTCTGAAACCGAGCTTACCGCCAGCAGGTAGGGTGGGCTTTCAGGCCACCTTTTTCACACACGTTGCATATCGTAGACGCCCCGCACCCCGGTTCCGTAGCGCTGCAAAGCACCCTCCGGACCCACGGCATTGGGTCGTTGAAAAATCCAGTTCTGCCAGGCGGTCAGACGCCCGAATATCCGCGTTTCCATGGTCTCGGGCCCGGCGAACCGCAGATTACCTTCCATGCCCGTCAGCGCATCGGGAGAGAAGCTGGCACGCTCCTCCCGGAAAAGCCGCACCTCGTCTTCCCAATCGATGTCGTCATAGGCATAGGTGACCAGCCCACGTGCTTCAGCCTCCTCCGCCTCAAACGGCGCAAGCAGATCCTGTCTGAGATCCTCGACGTGTTCCGGGGTTCCCAGAAACCGGGTCTCCAGACGGCTGAGACCGTTACCCATCGGGTACACGCCAAAATTGGCCTCGGTCAGCGTCACCGCCCCCATGGGACGGTCATCGTCTTCAAACCCATCCAGCATCATGTAACTGCGGTCCACCGCCCAGAGCAGCTCTGCCAGCACACCGGCAAAGCAGGATCCGTGTTCGACCAGCGCGACCAGACTGCGTGACGTCATGTCGATGCGTTTCAGCACACGTTTCCAAAAACATAAGACCTCATTGGCCAGCCAGTGATCTCGATGCGCGAGAAGCAGTGCCTCATGGGCCACGATCAACTGCGGGTCCCCCCGGGTCTGGAATTCGATGAGCCCGAGGTCATCCTCATTTGTGCGCAGATGCAGGATCGCATCATCCAGCTCGCGGGCACACCGTAGCATCCATGCCTCCGCGCCCTGTTTTTGAAAGGTCTCCATGTCACCCGGCGCGCTGCCTTCCGGCCCCAAAATGGTGATCTCTGCCCGGCGACCAACCCTATCGAGGACCACTTTCACGCTCGAATATTCGATCTCATCCACCCCAAACCTCCGGTCAAGTGGCGTCAGGGTGATGCCCTCCGGCGGTGCATCACGGGTCGCCTCGGCGGCAAAGGCGCGGGCCCGTTCGGCCACAACCTCATCGAACTTGGAATTGGGAATGACCTCGTCCACAAGACGCCACTCCAGCGCGCGTTTGCCCTTCACGCCTTCCTCGACGGAGCAGAAGACATCTGCGAGGTCCCGGCGCACCTTGCGCTTGTCGGTGACACGAGTCAGCCCGCCCGTGCCCGGCAGGACCGCCAACAGCGGCACCTCGGGCAGCGCCACCGAAGAGGTGCTATCATCGGTGAGCATGATATGATTGCACGCGAGGGCAAGCTCATACCCGCCGCCGGCACAGGCCCCCCGCACAGCGCAAATGTAATTCTGTCCGCTGTCCGCCAGTGCGGCTTCGAACGTGTTGCGGGTTTCATTGGTGAACTTGCAGAAATTGACCTTGTGCGCATGGGCGGCGCCCCCCAGCATGCGAATATTCGCGCCGGCGCAAAAAACCTTGTCCTTGGCAGATCGCAACACCACAACCCGGACCTCGGGGTGCTCGAACCGCATGCGCTGCACCACATCTGCAAGCTCTATGTCCACGCCAAGATCGTAAGAGTTCAGCTTCAACTGGTAGCCCTCGAACAATCCTCCGTCTTCATCCACATCCATGTAGAGATTGGCGACAGCACCATCGTAATCGATCTTCCAATGCTTCATGGCGTTTGGATCGACCTGAAAATCAATGTGCTTGCTCACAGTTAGCCTTTCGTGACTGTCGGTGCAGCTTGTCGGTAATTTGAATTATAACGCATGTAGGTCAGAATAAAATGCGTTTCAGCGCAAGTTTTTTCCAAAATTGTGCGATAATTATGCTTTATACTGCATATTTAGCTCCGAACGCGTGACTTGCAATTCGCGTTGGAGCAGATCGATTCTCACGCCCAGAACAGGCACATCCGCCGGGCACCGGGCCAGATGTGCCTGCACCATATCGCAAAGACGCCGCGCTGCGCGGGGACGCTCCATCAACAGCTTGAGGCGGGCATTGGCCAATTGAATGAGGGCCTGCACCAGGTCCCGCTCGGCACTGGGATCCGCTGTGCGCATCCACACGGCTTCCAACACCTCGTGACATTCCCAGAAGTACCCGGCCCCCAAATACGCCAACCCGGTCTGAAACGCGGGGGTTTGATGGAGAGCCGTGGGAGCCGCCGCGGCATCGACTGTTGACTTGATCTCATCGAACCACCCCTCTGGATGACGGGGCGTCTGGCCGGGCACATAGACATGCGGAGGACGCAGTGTCTCGGAGAGCTCAGGCCAGACGGACATCTTCCCGCTCCAACCGCATCAACCGCGCGCAAAACTCGGTGATGGCCGCGCGCGTCTCCTCCGGGCGTTCAAGATGGGGGGCGTGGCCGCAATCGGGCAGTATTTTGACTTCCAGCGGCGCGTAGATGCGGGTCTCGATCTCTTCGATCTGCGCGATGGTGCCGTAGGGGTCCTCGCCCCCTTGGATCGCCAGCACAGGGATACGCCAATGATCTATCGCATCCGCGACATTCCAATGCGCAAAATCCGGGTCCGTCCATGCGTCATGCCATCCCAAAAAGGCGCCATCCACATTATCATGATACCTGGCAAGCCGCTGTTTCAGATCGCCTGAAGCGAATTCGGCCCCTGCCGCGCGGATGGCGTCGAGCCCGGACCCTTCCACGAAAAAATGGGGCGCGATCAGAACCAATCCGCGCACCCGCCTGTCGCTGATCGACCCGGCATAGAGGCTGGCAATTGTCGCCCCATCGGAATGGCCCAGCAGGATTACCTCCCCAAGGCCAGCGGCATCCATCACCGGCGCCAGGACCTTCTCGGTCTCCTGTTCCATGTAGGTGAGGGACCGCGGTAAGCTGACAGGCGTCGACCCACCATACCCCTGACGCGAATAAACAAACACACCCAGGCCCGTCGCCTCGGCCAGCTGCGCGGGAAACGCGCGCCAGAGGGCAACACAGCCCAGCCCCTCATGCAAGAGGACAAGGGTTGGCTCCTGTCCCGGGGGCGGGCCATAGCAGGCATATTCCAGCTGGACGCCACCAACCTCCAGCGCTGCGCCGGGCTCTGAGGTCCAGCGGATCATGGGGTCGACGGGTCGCGCAGCTTGAAGCGCTGGATTTTCCCGGTGGCGGTCTTGGGCAGATCCTCAACCACCTCGATCCAGCGGGGGTACTTCCACTTCCCGATCCGGGACTTCACATGCGCGATAAGGTCCGCCTCCAGATCAGCATGCGCGCTCTTTTCCAGCACGATGAAGGCCTTTGGCTTGTCCAGACCTTCGACATCCTGCGCGGCAACCACCGCCGCCTCCAGCACGGAGGGGTGGCTTGCCAGCGCCTGCTCCACCTCGAAGGGGGAAACCCAGATCCCGGAGACCTTGAACATGTCGTCAGTTCGACCGCAGTAGATGTAACGCCCATCCGGGCGGCGTTCGTATTTGTCGCCGGTGCGCGTCCAGACCCCTTCAAAGGTGGCGCGAGACTTGTCGCGTTGGTTCCAGTAGGCGGCGGCGGCAGAGGCACCGTTCACCAGCATTTCGCCGATTTCATTGTCGCCCACATCCTCGCCCGCGTCATCGACCAACCGCACCGCGTAGCCGGGCACCGGTGTCCCGGAGGTGCCATAGGCCAGGTCATCCGCGCGGTTGCTGAGGAAGATGTGCAGCATTTCGGTAGAGCCAACGCCATCAAGAATGTCGATGCCGGTCTGTGCCTGCCACCGCTTGCCCACATCTTCCGGCAACGCCTCTCCGGCGGAGATGCAGCGGCGCAGCGGTGCGTGCGGCGGCCCGGATTGGTCGATCTCGGCCACCATGGCGGCGTAGAGCGTCGGCACCCCGCAAAACACCGTCGGCTTTTCGGCATTCAGCGTCGCGATCATATCGGCAGGCTTGGGTCGCCCGGCAAAAAGCACGGTCGTCGCGCCCACCGCCAACGGGAAGGTCATCGCATTGCCCAACCCATAGGCGAAAAAGAGTTTCGCCGCCGAGAACACCCTGTCGCTTTCGGTCAGTCCGAGGACATGCGCGCCGTAGGTATCAGCAGTGGCCTTCATGCTGGCGTGCACGTGCTGCACCCCCTTTGGCTGGCCGGTAGAGCCGGAAGAGTAGAGCCAGAAAGCAACCTCATCGGCAGAGGCCGCCGCGGTGGGTAAAATCTCGGCACCGGTGGTGAAATCATCGAAGGGCTGGACCGGGCCGGTCACGGCCTCGCCGATGACAACCACTGATCTGAGGTAGGGATTGTCCGTCAGAGCAGGTTTCACGGCCTCATAGAGCGGCGCAGAGACAAAGAGCGTTACCGCCCGGCTATCGCGCAGGATCGCCTCATAGACCGGGGCCGCAAGCAGCGTGTTGATCGGGATCGGCACGACGCCGCATTTCAGCGCGCCAAAGAAAATCTGGGGGAACTCCACCGTATCAAGCATCAGCATCGCGGCGCGTTCCTCCGCGCGTAGGCCCGCACGCATCATGGCCCCTGCGACACGGCCCGCACCCTCGGCCAGCTGCTGGTAGGTCAGGCTGCGTCCGCTGCCTGCTTCGCGATAGGCGATCTTGTCTGCGCGCCCCTCTGCCAGATGTCTGTCAACGAAATAGCTGGCCGCGTTCTCAGTGGCGCTGATCACTTTACCCTCCCCCGAAACGACTGGCGATTCCTGCTCTATACTGCATGTGATGTAATCTGCCGCAAGCTGAGCGGTCAGGTGGTGCAATTTAGTGCACAATCACAAGGCCCGTATCAGGACGGCAGCAAGAAAAGCGTGATCGCCGGGAACATCACCAGAATGATCACCCGCAGGATGTCAGAGCCGACAAAGAACATCACCGCCTTATAGGTGTCGGTCATCGGGGTCTCTTTGTCCATCGCGTTGATGATAAAGAGGTTCATGCCCACCGGTGGCGTGATCAGCCCCACCTCCACCACGATCAGCACAAGGATGCCGAACCAGATCGCCACGTGTTCAGGCGACATGCCGAAATCCATTGCCGAGATGACCGGGAAAAAGATCGGAACCGTCAGCAAGATCATCGACAGGCTGTCCATCAGGCAGCCAAAGACCAGGTAGAAGACCAGTATGATCGAGAGCACGAACCACGGGCTATACCCCTGGTTCAGCACCCAGTCCGCCATGAACTGCGGCACACCGGAGAGCGCGAGGAAACTGTTGTAGAAGCTGGCACCGAGCACGATGAAGAAGATCATCGCCGTGGTGCGGGCCGTACCAAAAAGGCTGTCGCGGAACACCGACCAGTTCAGGCTGCCGGACAGCAGTGCGACCAGCCCCGTGCCCGCGGCCCCGATGGCCGAACCCTCGGTGGGGGTGAACCAGCCGAGGTAAATGCCGCCCACCACAACGCCAAAGATCACCAGCACCGGCCATGTGTTCGCCAGTGCCGCCCAGCGTTCCGACATCGGTTGCGGCGGGCGGGTGCCTGCCGATTTCGGATAGAGCCGGACGTAGAGCGAAATGGTCAGCATGTAGCCAACGGCTGCCAGAATGCCGGGGATAAAGGCCGCAAGGAAAAGCTTGGCGATGTTCTGCTCTGTGATGATGGCGTAGATCACGAGGATCACCGAGGGCGGGATCAGGATGCCCAACGTCCCCCCGGCAGCAAGTGTCGCCGTGGAAAATCCACCGGAATAGCCGTAGCGGCGCAGTTCCGGTAGCGCGACCTTGGACATGGTGGCAGCGGTGGCCAGAGACGAACCGCAAATCGCCCCGAACCCCGCACAGGCCCCGACAGAGGCCATGGCGACACCACCCCGGCGGTGCCCCAGAAAACTCTCGGCTGCCTTGAAGAGCGCGCTGGACATCCCCGAGAGGGTAGCGAATTGCCCCATCAGCAGGAACATCGGAATGATCGACAGCGAATAGCTGGAGAATTGTGTGTAGGTCTCGGATTTCAGCTTGTTGAGCAGCACATTGGGGTTGCCCCCCATGGCGAAATACCACCCTGCAAACCCGCAGAGCAGCATCGCCAAGCCGATGGGCGCGCGCAGAAACACCATGATCAGCAGGATCGGGAAGGACCAGAAGCCAAGTTCGAGGTTGCTCACGAGGGAAGGTCCTTACGCGGTCGGCAGCAGCATGCGGCCAGAGAGGCTTTCACCGACACGCATGGCGGCACAATAGAGGGCAACAATGCAGGTGACCACCGAGGCGGCGAAACTGAAGGAATAGGCCCACCAGACCGGGAACTGCAGGAAAAACGTGGTTTCGCCATTGCCGATGTAGCGCTGCATGCCTTCGTAAAGACGCCAGCTGATCAGGATCAGGGCAGCGGTCAGCACGACCTCCCAAAAGGCGATGATCGCGCGGTGCACCCGGCCCGGCAGTTGGGATGTGAAGATATCGACCGTGGCATGGGCCCCATGAAGCTGGCAAATCGGGAAGAAGGAAAAAATCGCAAAGGCGACACCCGCCTCAAGGATTTCATAGCTGCCGTTGACCTCGCCAATGCCCAGCTCGCGCCCGGCGGTCGACAGGGTCGTCAGAATAACGAGCCCCACCAGAACGAGGCCGCCGATAATGGCGGTAACGCGGGCGAGCGTTTGCACGGCCTGATGCATGAAAGGCTCCGGTCAGAAAACAAAAGACCCGCAGCACTTAACGCAGTGCTGCGGGTCAAGGAATACCGAATTTACTCGGTGTACTTGTCGATCAGCATGCGGGCTTCGTCGATCAGCGCCTGACCGTCGATGCCTTTCTCGTTCATGTCGGCGACCCATTCGTCATAGATCGGCTGCGCGACGGCTTTCCACTCGGCTGTCTCTTCTTCGTTCAGCGTCACGATGTTATTGCCGCGATCTGCCGCCGCCTGACGGGCAGGCCCATCGCTATCCGCTTGCGTCCCACCGGCAAAAACCGAGAACTCCAGACCGGAATTCTCGTCGATCACCTTCTTGAGATCATCCGGCAGGCCCTCATAGCGGTCCTTGTTCATCGCCAGCACAAAGGTCAGCACATAGAGCGCGTTGCCGGTGAATTCCGTGTGGTTGTCCACCAGTTCCGGGATTTTCAGCGCGGCGGTGACTTCCCACGGGATAGTCGTGCCATCAATCACGCCCTTGGAGAGACCTTCAGGCACGGCTGGCACCGGCATGCCCACCGGGGTTGCGCCGACTTTTTCCAGCAGCGCATTGGCCAGACGGGAGCCGCCACGGATTTTCAGCCCGTCCATATCGGAAGGTTTGCGCACTTCCTTGTTGGCGTGGATCAGGCCCGGCCCGTGCACCCATGTGCCGAGGATATGCACATCCTTGAACTCGGTGTCCTTCATGTGTTTCTCGAACATCTCCCAATAGGCGCGGGAGGCCGCGCGGGCGTTCGTCATCATGAAGGGCAGCTCAAAGACTTCGGTCGACGGGTAGCGGCCCGGCGTGTAGCCAACCACGGTCCAGACGATATCTGCCACACCGTCAATCGCCTGATCCATCAGCTCCGGGGGCTTACCGCCCAGCTGCATCGACGGATACCGCTCCACCTTGATGCGACCGCCGCTGTCTTCCTCGACACTATCGGCCCAGACATCAAGCACCAGCTTGGGCACATTGGCCTGTGGCGGCAGGAACTGGTGCAGGCGCAGGGTGACGTCCTGGGCCGTCGCAGGCGCCGCCCCGAAGCCCACCGCCAGCGCTGCGGCAGCCGCCATGTTGAGAAATGATTTGCGTGAGATCGTCATTCTAGTTCCTCCCTAAACCCGGTCGGGCCTTGCGTTTTGCGGCCTCTGACTCGTCTTCCCTGCTAAATTGCTATTGCAGATCACCGGGGATGTCACCCGTGTTTGTAACTATCCCGCTGGCAGTACAGGGCGATGGTCAAGGCCCTCTGGTCTCGGGGGAGACGGCGCCTTCGAGACCGGTAGAGCCATAGAGCCAGGCCACCTGATCAAACCATTCCTCGGCGCCGCGCGCGGCCATCACCGCATTGCGCAGGGCCGCGTGGGCCCCTGACGGGTGGTAGACATGGGTGCCGATCTCGCGGGATTGCAACTGTACACGCGCGGTGCGCAACCGGCGCCGATCCTGATACCGGATCAAGGCCGCTGCGACATCCTCCGCGCCGTCCAGTTCATCCGCAAGGCACACCGCATCCTCCAACGCCATGCAGGCGCCTTGCGCAAAATACTGCAACATCGGATGCGCCGCGTCTCCCAAAAGCGCGACACGTCCCTCTGTCCACCCCATGACCGGGTCGCGGTCGCAAAGCACCCAAAGTTTCCAATCCGATCCTTTGTCGATGATCTGCTGCGCCCGCGGATGGATATGCTCAAAACCCCTGCGCACCTCCGCGTGGCGCACCGGTTTGCCCGCCACCGGGTCCGGCGCGTCGTTGTGGCAGGTCACCACGAGGTTGAACAGTTTCCCACCGGACAGCGGGTAGTGCACGATGTGGCATTTCGGTCCGGCCCAGAGCGTCGCGTCGTTCCACCGCAGGTCTTCGGGCATCTCTGCCACCGGGATCACGGACCGGTAGGTCGTATGGCCGGACACCAGCGGCGCGCCATCCCCGATCAGTTGCCCCCGCACGCGCGACCACAGACCATCCGCCCCGATCAGCGCGCGCCCGGTGATCTGCACTTCATCCGCCAGCGTGACGGTCGCCGCGCTGCTGTCCTGATCATAGCGGCTCACCGCCGCCTGCGTCCGCAGGTCAATCAGCGGGTGATCCCTGCAGGCCCTGAGCAGGACGCCGTGCAGATCGCCCCGGTGCACAACCGCATAGGGGTTGCCGAAACGGGCGCGAAAACCGGCATCCAGCGGGATGTGGGTGATCCGGTCACCGGTCAGCGCGTCCATCAGCCGAAGGTTGTCGATATAGACCGCCATTCCGCGCGCCGCATCGCCAACGCCCAGAGCGTCGAAGGCGTGAAAGGCATTGGGGCCCAGTTGAATGCCCGCGCCGATCTCGCCCAGTTCAGCCGCCTTTTCCAGCACCAGAGAAGACAGCCCTTTTTGCGCCAGGCCCAGGGCTGCCGCCAGCCCGCCAATGCCGCCGCCCGCGATCAGTATCCGGTCTTTCTCGGTCATGACCCCCTCTTTCAGGCGGCAACTGTTGCGCGCGCCATGCGCGGGGTCAATGGGCAGAAACGGTGGGGGGATGCTGGTGGCGTTACCTGGACTTGAACCAGGGACCTAACGATTATGAGTCGTTCGCTCTAACCAACTGAGCTATAACGCCATCGGGCCGTGGACTATGACAGCCCCGCAGCCCCGTCAAGCCAGAAAGCGCGATTATCCCGCCCGAACCGTGTCGATCATGCGCTGCACGTTGTCCGGATCCGCGTCCGGCGTGATCCCGTGCCCCAGATTGAAGATATGCGGGCCCTTTGAAAAGGCTTTTACGATGGCGCGTGTGTCGTCCACCAGCGCCTGACCGCCGGTGACCATATGGCTGCTGGCAAGGTTGCCCTGCACACAGCCATCGACCTGCACGTGTTGCGCCGCCCATGCCGCGCTGACCGAGTTATCCAGCGCCACGCAATCCACACCGGTCGCTTTGGCAAAGCCGATGTAGTTATCCCCCGCCTCGCGCGGGAAACCGATGACGGGGATATGCGGATAGCGTGCTTTCAAGGCGGCAGTGATTTCGCGTGCGGGTTCGAGTGCGTATTTCTGGAACGCCTCGCCCTTGAGCGAGCCCGCCCAGCTGTCAAAGATTTTCACAACTTCGGCGCCCGCCTCGATCTGTGCGGCCAGATAATCGATTGTCCCCGCCGTGATCCGCGCCAGCAGCGCCTCGAAGAGGGCGTTGTTTTCCTGCCGCAAGGCGTGGGCAGGTGCCTGATCCGGCGTCCCTTGGCCCGCGATCATATAGGTTGCCACCGTCCAAGGCGCGCCGGCAAAGCCGATCAGCGTCGTCTCGGCGGGCAGTTCGCGTCGCAGGATGCGCACCGTTTCATAGATCGGGTTCAGGGTCTCGTGAATATCCCCAACCGGTCCCAGCTTGTCGAAATCCGCCTGTGTCTGCACGGTGGACAAACGCGGACCTTCACCCGTCACGAACCACAGATCGGCCCCCAAGGCCTGTGGCAGCAGCAGGATATCGGCAAAGAGGATGGCCGCATCGAACCCGTAGCGGCGGATCGGCTGCAAGGTCACTTCGGCAGCCAGATCAGGATTGTAGCAGAGCGACAGGAAGTCACCGGCCTGCGCCCGCGTCGCCTTGTATTCGGGCAGGTAGCGCCCAGCCTGACGCATCATCCAGATCGGTGGGGTTGGAAGCGTTTCGCCTGCAAGCGCGCGCAGAATGGTTTTTGTCGGGGCCATGGATGTCCTCAATTTGCAACTCCACGTTGGTCAGGGGCAGCGGCGCTGTTGTCAAGACACAGACGGGTTGTCAGGATAATTTGACGCGCATAAAGATGGGCGCATGACAGTGACCCTCCCGACCCCCGACAGCCCGCTCAGAATTGGCACACGCGGCTCGCCCCTGGCGCTTGCACAGGCCCATGAGACACGGGATCGGCTGGCGCAAGCCTTTGATCTGCAAGAAAACTGTTTTCAGATCGTTGTGATCAAGGTCACTGGCGATGCCATTCAGGATCGGGCGCTGAAGGATATTGGCGGCAAGGGGCTTTTCACCCGCGAGATCGAAGAGGACTTGCTGTCAGGGAAAATTGACATTGCCGTGCATTCGACCAAGGACATGCCGACGTTGCAGCCGGACGGGTTGATCCTTGATACCTTCCTGCCGCGCGAGGATGTGCGCGATGCTTTCATCTCGCCCAAACTGTCCAGCATCGCCGAACTGGCCCCCGGCGCGGTTGTCGGCACCTCCAGCCTGCGCCGCAAGGCACAGCTGCTGCACCGTCGCCCTGATCTGAAGGTAGTGGAATTTCGCGGCAATGTGCAGACCCGGTTGAAAAAGCTCTCCGATGGGGTTGCGGAATGCACCTTTCTGGCCGCCGCAGGGCTGAGCCGGTTGGGCATGGACGACGTGCCCGCCACACCAGTTGAACCAGACGACATGCTGCCCGCCATCGCACAAGGCGCTATCGGGATCGAGCGTCGCATGGACGACGCCAATACCGCCGAAATGCTGATGGCCATCCACGATGTGGAAACCGGCCAACGCCTTGCCGCAGAACGCAGCCTGCTGCTGACCCTGGACGGGTCCTGCGAGACGCCGATTGCCGGGCTTGCGGAGTTGACCGGAGACCGATTGCGCCTGCGGGGTCAGGTGCTGCGCCCTGACGGATCGCAAGCGCTGGCCGGAGAACGTGACGGCTCTATCGAAGAGGCCGCCGCCATGGGCAAGGATCTTGGCGAGGAACTGCTGTCACGGGCCGGGCCGGCGTTTTTCGACTGGCATGACGCGTAAAATCGCAACCCTGCCCTAAATCCATTTGGCCAGCGGTGGCAGGCTCATCAGCACCGCATTTGCATCATGCCCGGTCTCAAGCCCGAACTTGGTGCCCCGGTCATACACCAGATTGTACTCAGCATAGAGGCCGCGGTGCACCAGTTGTGCCTCTTTGTCCTGATCCGACCACTCTTGCACACGACGTTTGCGCACCAGCGGCACATAGGCAGGCAGGAAGGCCCGCCCGATGTCCTGCGTCAGGCTGAAATCAGCTTCCCAATCGCCGGTGCAGTGATCGTCCATGAAAATCCCGCCAACCCCGCGCGCCCGGTTGCGGTGTGGGATGTAGAAATACTCATCCGCCCATTCCTTGAGGCGCGGGTAAAGCGCTGCCCCATGTGGATCGAGATGTTCCTGCTGGGTCGCGTGGAAATGCGCCGTGTCCGCGTCGTACTCAAGGCAGGGGTTGAGGTCCGATCCGCCACCGAACCACCAGGCATGCGGCGTCCAGAACATGCGCGTGTTCATATGCACGGCGGGCGCATGCGGGTTCTGCATATGCGCAACGAGGGAGATACCCGACGCCCAGAAGCGCGGGTCCTCTTTCATGCCCGGAATACCCTTGCGCGCGGCCATCGCCATCTGCGCCCGTTCCCCCAGCGTGCCGTAGACCGTGGAGATGTTTACTCCCACCTTTTCAAAGACGCGCCCGCCGCGCATCACGGACATCAAGCCACCGCCTGCGTCCGATCCATCCTCGCTGGTGCGCTGTGTCTCCGAGACCTCGAAAGCACCCGCCGCAGCCTCCGACAGCGGACCTTCGGAATGGTCCTGCTCCAAAGCTTCGAAAGCCGCTACGATATCGTCCCGCAGGTTGCGAAACCACGCTGAGGCGCGGGATTTTTCGGTATCGAAGCTGTCGGTCATGAGCGGTCCAATGTGTCACGTTTGTCTGACATCATTCCTAGACCGGAAGCCCCACGGCGAAAAGTGCGAAATCCTAATGCGCTGGCGCCGCGACGGCGTCGAGCAGGCTGCGCCCGCCGTCCACCGTGATCACCTCACCGGTCATGAAGCCGGAGCTTTCGGCCGCCAGAAACTGCACCGCCTCGGCCAGTTCGGCGGGCCCGGCAATGCGACCCAAAGGTGTATGGTCGCGAATGTCTTCCCGCCAGTCGCTGTTTTCCACCACGGAAGATTTCAGCGACGCGCTCATCACCGATCCGAAGGCCACGGCGTTCACGCGGATGCGCTCCGGGGCCAGCGCAAGCGCCATGGAGCGGGTCATCTGTTCCAGAGCCGCAGAGGCGATGGAATAGCCCATCAGTTCCGGCCGGGTATTGCGCGCCGCAATCGAGCTGAGATTGATGATCGAGCCCAGCTGCCCCTCCGGCTGGTCCGCGCCCTGCTTGATCATACGCTTGGCCACCTGCTGGGTCAGATGCAGCGAGGTCATCAGGTTCTGCTCCAGCAGTACTGCAACGGATTTGTCTTCGATGTTGAGCGCATCGGTCGGCATCACCTGCCGCGACGCATTCACCAGGATATCGACCCGTTCGAAGGCGTCGATTGTGGCCGACACAAGATTGGCAATGGTCAGCCGCTGGCGCAGATCGCCGGCAAAATAGCGCAGGGCGCTATCCTCGGCGTGATCCCCCCATTCATTCGTCAGCTTCTTTTCGTCCATGTCGGCGCACATCACGTTTGCCCCACGGTCTGCGAACTGACGGGCGATGGCGAGGCCGATGCCGTTTGCCGCACCGGTCACGATTGCGGTTTTGCCGTTGATGGAAAAGGACATGGAGGCTCCCCTGTTGCGCAGGTCCAGTCTAGACCGATTCAGCCGCGCTTGCGAAGCGGTCGGCTGGCGTGGAACAATTTGAAGCGCCGATCCCCGGCAACTTCGCTGGTTTTTGCAAAGAGCGACTGCAGCGTCGCCTCGTAGGGCAGATGACGGTTCGCGACCATCCAAAGCTGCCCCTGCGCGTGCAAGGCCTGCGCGGCGGTGCGTAGAAACGCCTGTCCAAGGGTCGGGTCAGCGCTGCGCGCGGCGTGGAACGGCGGGTTCATCACCACCGTATCCAGCCGTTCTTCGGGACGCCAGGTCATCGCGTTGGCCCAGTGAAACTGCGCCCGCGGGTCGGTGACATTATGGCGCGCGCAGTCCAGCGCCATATGTCCGGCCTCGACCAGGTGAAGCTCTTCGACATCGGGCCGCGTCAGGATATGCGCCGACAAAAACCCCCAGCCCGCACCCAGATCGGCCACGCGTTTGCCCAGGTGATCCGGCAGCGTGTCGACCAGCAGTGCAGACGCCGGATCGATTCCATCCGCCGAGAAGACGCCTGGTGCTGTCCAAAAGCCACCCTCGGTCAGGGCTGGACCGGCGGCCCAGTCCTCGAACGTATCAGCGTCGGGATCAGTGACCCAGAACAGCTTGCCATGCGCTTTGGACAGCGGCCCTTCGATCTTCGCCCGCTTTCTGACGTCCCGCAGCATGCTATCCACGCCATCGGTTTTCTGACCGTCTATGATCAGCGTCCCCTGCGTCCGGCGCGCAGCCTCGGCGATCAGCGCCCGCGCCTCTGATTTGGCGCGTGGCAGGGAGACGACGGCAGCGGCGTACTGCCCTTCTGCAGCAACAACGCAATCGTACCCGCGGTCACGCCAGTGATCAAAGTCCGGTCTGAACCCGGTGACAATCTGTGTCCGCTCTTTCGGAAGGCCGGGCAGCATTGCGTCGGGTTTGGGTTGAAAAACAGCGATGCGCCCCTCGGACGGCCACAGCAAACCACCCCCATCAAGGGCCAGCGACAGACGGGCGTCGATCACGCGCCTAGTCTTCTTTTTCCATGGTGCATTGCAGCGGATGCTGGTGCCGCCTGGCAAAATCCATCACCTGCGCCACCTTGGTTTCCGCGATCTCGTGGCTGAACACGCCCACGACGGCCACGCCTTTTTTATGCACGGTCAGCATGATCTCGAACGCCTGCGCGTGGTTCAGGCCAAAGAAGCGCTCAAGCACATGAACCACGAACTCCATCGGCGTGAAATCGTCATTGAGCAACAGGACCTTATACAGCGGCGGGCGCTTGGTCTTGGGCTTGGTCGCCGTCAGGATTGATGTATCGCCATCATCCTCGGGGCGGTCTGCCATCATGAATGCGTCGCGGTGCATTTCTGCTCCTGATCTGCTTTTGGGTCGCGGTGAGTCGTTGAGCGCTCTATATAACCTGTCTGAACATTTAGAAAAGGGGGCGGCCCATATGGCGCAGGTGCTCAGCACGATCGGATTTGATGCCGATGACACCCTTTGGCACAACGAACGCTTTTTCCAGATGACGCAGGCGCATTTTGCGGAACTGCTGGCCGATTTCACCGATAAACCGAACCTGATGCAGCGCCTGCTTGCCGCCGAAAAGCGCAATCTGGGCCACTACGGGTTTGGCGTGAAGGGCTTCACCCTCTCCATGATCGAAACCGCGATCGAGGTGACGTCGGGCAAGGTATCCGCGCCGGTCATCGCGGAAATTCTGGACGCAGGTCGCGAGATGCTGCGTCACCCTGTGGACTTGCTGCCCCATGCGCGCGCAGCAGTGGAAACGGCCCGACAGACGCACCGCACCCTGCTGATCACCAAGGGTGACCTGCTGGATCAGGAGCGCAAGTTGGCCCAATCCGGGCTGGGTGATCTGTTCCATGCGGTCGAGATCGTCTCGGATAAAACACCGGACACCTACCGCGGGATTTTCGACCGGCACGGGACAGGGGTGGACCGCGCTTTGATGGTTGGGAATTCCATGCGGTCAGATGTCTTGCCGATGATAGAAGCAGGCGGCTGGGGTGTCTTCGTTCACCACGGTCACGCATGGGATTTCGAGCGGGCAGAGGCACCATCGGAAGATGCCCGGTACCATGCCTTGCAGGACCTTGGCGAACTCTCTGACCTGATCGCGAAGATCGAGTCCATCTGACCGCACGGGCCGAGATCCGATTCTCGCCACAGGGGACGCCCCATTCCTGCCACAATCGCTCTTCTTGGTGTGCGCCCGTGCGCACCAACCAGATGTGGATCATGCTTCACTGAAAGTTAACGCAAATACCTTAAATCAAAGGCTTTATAGAAATCGAAAGCTGTGTTAGCCTCGCACTTACAAAACAGCCAGTCGAACAAATCGGCGGCATGAGGCAGAAAAAAGGCAGGTTATCATGAAGGTTCGGCGCGCAATGCCGGCCCGTTACGGGCTATTTTTACTCGCAGCTCTGTGGTTGTTGGTGGTTCTTCCCCTCAGTGCGGTCGCTGCTCCCTACGCAGCATATGTGATGGACGCGAGGTCGGGCAAAGTCCTGCATTCGCGCAACGCGGATACCCGGCTTCACCCGGCATCGCTGACCAAGATGATGACGCTCTACATTGCGTTTCAGGCGGTGGAGCGGGGTGAGATTTCCCTCGATACCAAGGTCAAGATCTCCCGCCATGCCGCGTCCGAGCCACCGTCGAAGCTTGGGTTGAAATCGGGACAGCGTATTGCCTTTCGCTACCTGATCCGCGCCGCCGCCGTGAAATCTGCCAATGACGCCGCAACTGCCATCGGCGAGGCGCTTGAGGGGTCGGAGGCCGCCTTTGCCCGCCGCATGAACCGCACTGCCAAGGCCTTGGGGATGTCCCGCACGACCTTCAAAAACGCGCACGGGTTGACCGAATCCGGTCACCTCTCCACGGCGCGGGATATGTCGATCCTTGGCCGCCACGTGCTTTATGACTATCCGGAATATTATAATCTCTTCTCGCGCCGCTCCACCAATGCCGGCGTGCGTGAAGTGGCGAACACCAACCGGCGCCTGCTGGGCGCCTACCGCGGTGCCGATGGCATCAAGACCGGTTATACGCGCGCGGCAGGGTTCAATCTTGTAGCCTCTGCCGAACGGGGTCGTGAACGCATCATCGCCACCGTCTTTGGCGGCACCTCCACCAGTGCACGGAATGCGCGCGTGGCCGAGCTTCTCGACATGGGCTTCAAACGAGCGCCAACGCGTGTCGCCCTGAACAAGCCGAGGAAACCGGAATATGTGCCCGGTGGTGCTAGAAAAATCGTGCGCGCCAGCGGCATCACCCGCACCAGCCTGCGTCCGCGCCTGCGCGCCGGCACGCAGTTGGCCGCTGCGGCAATTGCCACACCGGCGGCCCCGCCCCCTGCCGCCGCG
Organism: Roseobacter sp. MH60115; assembly: GCF_015644665.1. Lineage (GTDB taxonomy): Bacteria > Pseudomonadota > Alphaproteobacteria > Rhodobacterales > Rhodobacteraceae > Roseobacter. Next base: position 210,572 of record NZ_JADOBQ010000005.1, on the reverse strand, counting down.
CAGGCCAGCGCCAGCGGCGTGCTGTCCTCTGACATTCAGATGGCGCTTGTCGCCGCGCAGGAAGTGCCGGTGGAAGCGGAGACCAAACCGATTCAGACAATCGTCGCGTCGAACAGCAGCTTTGCCGCCGCAACTCTGCGCCCGGCCATGCGACCCGGCAGCAGCACCGTGCTCGCTCTGGCCGCCGAGACACCGCCGGAAAACGAAGTCGTGACACGGCTGTCCACATCGGGCGGGCATCAGTGGGGCGTGAATGTGGGGCGGTACACCAGCCGCTACAACGCGGAGCGCGCACTTGTCACCACAGCGCTTGCGGAAATGACCACACTCGAAGGCACCCTGCGCAAGGTTGTGAAAAAACCCACGGGCTTCGATGCGAACTTCCTTGGTATGACACGCGACAGTGCGGACCTCGCCTGTCGCCGCCTTGCCGCCCGCAATATCAGTTGCTTGATGGTCGGCCCCGCTTCCTAAGGGGCCACCACTATTCCTTGGGGTGATCGTCCCATTTGTCACTGAGGATGCGTCGGCTGTCACCTTCGGGATCGTCGTACTGACGGGACTTCAAAGTATAGAGGAATCCGGCCAGCCCCAGACCGCCCAGGATCAGTGAAATCGGGATCAGATAGGCCAGAACGTTCATCCACGCCCCCTGACCCGCAGCGCATTCAAGGACACAGTGATCGACGAGGTCGACATGGCCAGCGCCGCAATCAGGGGCGTGGCAAGACCCGCCACAGCTAACGGCACAGCCACGATGTTATAGAGCGTTGCAATCTGAAAGTTCTCGCGGATGCGCCGCGTGGCCTGACGGGCAACCGCCACAGCATCAGCAATCGGTTCCAGGTTCTGCCCAAGTAGCACCATGTCCGACGCCGCACGCGCAGCATCCAGCGCTTGCGCCGGGCTGATCGACACATGGGCCGTCGCCAAGGCGGCGGTGTCATTCAGGCCGTCGCCAACCATCAGCACATGCCGCCCCTCATCCCTCAGCTTGGCAACAAAATGCGCCTTGGCGTCGGGCAACATGGCCGCATGCCATTCTTCGATCTTTAGCCCGGCCGCAAAGCTGGCCACGGCAGGCGCACGATCGCCAGACAACAGGATCACATCAACGCCCTGAGCCCGCAGGCCCGCGATGGCCTCAGCCGCCCCTTGGCGCGGGGCGTCCGTGAAGGTCAAAAGCACGGGCGTTCCATCGCCCATATCCAGTGCCGCGCAAATACTGTCATCGGGAGGCGTCACCCCGATCCAGTCGGGCCGTCCCAGCCGCACTGCCTGTTTGTCCAGCAGCGCCTGGGTCCCGAAACCCGGTTTTTCCACTATCTCTGTAACGTCGGCCGGCGCATGATTTCCGGTGCGAGCCATCTCGGAAATCGCACGCGAAAGCGGATGTGCAGATCCCTCGGCAAGGGCAAATGCCACAGATTTCTGCGCATCTGTGAGCTGCCCCCAGTTCATGATCTTCGGCTTGCCAGTGGTCAGGGTGCCGGTCTTGTCGAAAACCACCGTGTCCGCCTCGGCCAGACGTTCCAGGGCCGTTGCATTCTTGATCAACAGCCCCTTGCCGAACAACCTGCCCGATGCAGCCGTTGTGACCGCCGGAACCGCAAGACCGAGCGCACAAGGACAGGTGATGATCAAGACGGCGGCGGCAATGTTCAGCGAAACACGCATGTCACCGGACCAGATCAACCAACCCAAAAACGCCAGGGCAGACAGGATGTGCACCCCGGGCGCGTAGAGTTTCGCCGCCCGATCCGCCAAGGAGGTGTACCGCGACCGACCGCTTTCCGCGACGGCCACCAAGGCGGCCATGCGGTGCAGCGATGTCTCTTGCCCCACTGCGGTTGCCTGCAGGGTCAGCGGTCCGGTCAGGTTCACCTCGCCCGCGCTGATGGGGTCCCCGACACCACGCACTTCCGGCAGGGTTTCACCGGTGAGCATGGCGCGGTCAATCTCCGACCGGCCGTCGATGATGATACCGTCCACGGGGGCACGGGCGCCCGGGCGGATCAGGACATGATCGTCAATGCGCAAGTCGGCAACGGGCACCTCGACAGGTCCGTCCGTCGCCATACGCAGGGCCCGCGGCACCTCCAACGCCGTCAGCTCTTCGGCGGCAGAACGGGCGGCGGAACGGGCGCGCGCATCGAGCCAGCGACCGGCCAGCAGGAAAAACGTCAGCGTCAGGGCCGCGTCAAAGTAGGCATGGTGGCCGGAAAGCCATGTTTCCCAAAGCGAGGTCACCAGCGCCAGCACGATGGCCAGGCTGATGGGCACATCCATGTTCAGCCGTCCCGCGCGCAGGGCACTCCAGGCGTTGCGAAAAAAGGGCTGCGCTGAAAACGAGATGGCGGGCAAGGCAATTGCGGCGGAAATCCAATGGAACAGATCCCGCGTGGCGTCGGCGGCCCCCGACCAGACCGCGACCGATAGCAGCATGACGTTCATCGATGCAAACCCGGCGACGGCCAGACGCATCAACAGATCCTTGCTGGCGTTGCGGGTTGCGGTGTCGTTCAGCGCGCCGGGGTCAAGCTCGTGTGCTTCGAACCCTTCGGTCTCCAGGACCGTGACGAGCTCTGCCGCCTTCACCTCTGGTTCCGCGTCGATCAGGGCACGTTTGAGGGTCAGGTTCACCCGCGCTGATTTGATCCCGGGATGGGCATCCAGTGCCGCCTCCACCTTGGCGATGCAGGCCTGACAGTGGATCGTGGGCAGAGACAGCATCAGCCGCGCATCCCCAGATGGCGCCGCAACCGGCTCTGGCGGTCCCGCCAGACACCCCGGACAGGCGGCCGGACTATTTGTGCTCAGCGCGCTCACTCCGCGCCTTTGGGAATATGCAGGATCACCCGCTGCTGAAAGACGGTGCCGTCTTCGGCCAATGCCTTCATGCGCAGGTTCCAGTTCCCGGGCGCAAGCTGTGCCGGTGCCACATAGCGGCTGCCATCGAACACAAACGCTGGTGTCTGGTCATCCCGCACATGGGTGGCGCGCCCTAATGTGGCCTCCAGTGACGCCACCTCGACGGGCGCGCCCTGAGCGTCGGTAATCGAAAGGACAACCTCGTCACCGCGCGCCTGCGCCAGCACGGACCAACCCAGGGCTGTCTGGGCCATGCGGTTTTCATCGAACTTCTGGCTGGCGACGTAGGAGTTCTTCACCTCCAGCCCGGGAAAGGTGCTGATCGCACTATAGGCAAGCAGAAGGTTCACGCTGATGATCACGGAGAACCCGATGACAAAAATCATCGCAACGTGGCGCCCGGTCAGAGGCCTGGATGTCGTGGTCATTGGGCGTCTCCTTTGCCGCTGAAGCTGCTGTCCTTGTAGGCGCGGTCACCGTTGCTGAGATCTTCCACCCAGAACCGCAGGTCCGTCCGGGCTGCCTCTGCCGGGTCTGATCCGGGCGGCGCGATCACGTAGACCCGCTGCAGCAGGGATGTATCCGTGGGCACGGTCACCGAGGCGTAAGGCGTGCCTTCCAGTTGAACACGCAACGCCGGATTACCTTTGACAAAGACGCGGAACAGGCGCTCCTCGTTGTTCTTGTTGCGCAAGCGGATGTCATAGGTGTTGCGGATCGATCCATCCGACAGGGTGACAAAGGTCGGGTTGCGGATCGGGGCAACCGTCATCTCGATATCCGCCCGAATGAAAAGCGCCACGATCAGGGCAAGACCAACGCCGCCCCAAAGGGCCGTGTAGAGCAGCGTGCGAGGCCGGAACACATGCCGCCAGATCGCACGCGGCGCATGGCCTTCGCGTTCGCGGGTTTCATCCGCCAGTGCGATGTAGTCGATCAGACCGCGCGGTTTGCCGATGCGTTCCATGACGTCGTCGCAGGCATCGATGCACAGGGCACAGGTAATGCACTCCAGCTGCTGCCCGTCACGGATGTCGATCCCCATCGGGCAGACATTCACGCAAGCCATGCAGTCGATGCAGTCGCCCATGGGCTCGGTCTTGGCTTCCTGGCTGTGTTTGCGCGGCTCTCCCCGCCAGTCGCGATAGGCAACGGTCAGCGTGTCTTCGTCCATCATCGCGGCCTGAATACGCGGCCAGGGGCAGGCATAGATGCAGATCTGCTCCCGCATGAACCCGCCAAAGACAAAGGTCGTGGCCGTCAGAAAGGCCACCGTCCCATAAGCCACCGCATGTGCCTGTCCGGTAAAGAGCTCGACAAACAGGGTTGGCGCGTCTGCGAAATAGAAGACCCAGGCACCCCCGGTGGCCACGGCAATGAGCAGCCAGAGCACCCATTTGGTCACGCGCAGCCGTATCTTACGGACGTCCATTTTCTGCTGGCGGTGCAGGCGCAGGCGCGCGTTGCGGTCGCCTTCGACCCAGCGTTCGACCAGAATGAAGAGGTCGGTCCAGACCGTCTGCGGGCAGGCATAGCCGCACCAGACGCGCCCCAGCGCGGAGGTGAAGAGGAACAATCCAAGCCCGGCCATGATCAGCAGCCCAGCGACGAAATAGAACTCATGGCTCCAGATTTCGATCCAGAAGAAATAGAACCGGCGGTTCGCCAGATCGAGCAGCACCGCCTGATCCGGCAGACTCGGGCCCCTGTCCCACCTGATCCACGGGACAAGGTAGTAGATGCCGAGGGTGACCGCGAGGATCACCCATTTGAGGTTTCTGAACCGGCCGGAAACGCGGCGCGGGAAGATGGGTTCGCGGGCGGCGTAGAGGCTGGGAGGTTGCGCTTGATCTGTCACGACGGTCCTTGCGGGTTTCATCAGATGCAGTCAGGGCCGGAGCGTATTTGTGACACCATACCACAAACCCGGCCCTGTCCAGCGGGGATTATTCGCCCCCGCCAAGTTGGTGCACGTAGAGTGCCACCGCCCTGATCTGTGCCTCGGTCAAACGCTGTGTCCAAGGTGGCATGACGCCATAGCGGCTATAGGTCACAGTCTCGGTCAGGGTCTCTTCGTCACCGCCATAGAGCCAGATGGCATCGGCGAGATTCGGTGCCCCGAGATCGACATTTCCAAGACCGTTGTCGCCATGGCACGCCGCGCAGTTGTCCGCAAAAAGCTCGGCCCCCGGCTCTGCCAGCGCGGGATCAAACGCACCGCCCGACAGCGACATGACATAGTTGACCACTTGGGTGATCTCCTCCGGTTCGAAAATCTCACCATAGGCGGGCATTTCGGAGTACCGGGCATCGGGGTCTTCCTCGTTGCGGATGCCATGCGCGATGGTGGTGTGAATGGCCTCAATATCGCCCCCCCAGAGCCAGTCATCGTCGAGCAGGTTCGGGTAGCCGACAAAACCAGCTGCACCCGACCCGTGACACTGCGCGCACCAGGTACGGAAAACCGCAGCCCCAGACGACACCGCATAGCTGTTCAATGTGGCATCTGCGGAAATCTCGGTCAGTTCTGCCGACGCCAGTTGCGCATTGATCCCGGCATTGGCTTCTTCAACGGCACTGATTTCGGCGGCCACCTCGCCGCGGGTGGAATAGCCCAGCAGACCGGCGGTGGCGGAGGAGACCAGCGGCCACGCGGGATAGGCGATGGTGTAGGCCACGCCCCAGACGATGGTGGCGTAAAAGGTCCACAGCCACCAGCGTGGCATCGGGTTGTCAAATTCCTCGATCCCATCCCAGCTGTGGCCGGTGGTGTTCGGATCGCCCTCTTGTTTTGGGGGAACTTTGCTCATTTCTGTGCCTCCTTATCCGGGGCGGGTCGTTCGTCATTTCGGAAAATCATGGTCGCGGCGTCACGGTGGGTCTTGCTGGACCCGGGCCGGATGACCCAGAACCAGATGCCCACGAAGACGCAGAACAGCAGCAACAGCATCCAGCTGTCGGCGAATTCACGTAAGAGACTGTAGGTTTCCATCGGTCTCTCCTCTAGCGGCTTGCGTCTGGGGTGAAGGTCGAGAAATCGACCAGCGTGCCCAGCATCTGCAGGTAAGCGATCAGCGCGTCGGCCTCGGAAATGCCCGGCTGGCCGTCGAAGTTACGCACCTGCGCCCCCGGATAACGTTCCAGCATGTCGTCATAGTCGCTGTCCGGGTCCGCCTGGGCCCGGAAATCGGCAGCGGCGGCCTGGATCATCTCGTCGGTGTAGGGCACGCCCACAAAGGCATGGGTCTCCAGCAGGTCCTGTACGTGCTCGGCGTCCAGCAGCGTGCGCTCCAGAAAGCCGTATTTGGGCATGATCGATTCCGGCACCACGGACTGCGGGTCGCGCAGGTGATCGATGTGCCAATCGTCCGAGTACCGTCCGCCCACCCGGGCCAAATCCGGCCCGGTGCGTTTGGAGCCCCACTGGTGCGGGTGGTCGTACATCGACTCCGCCGCCAGTGAGTAGTGGCCATAACGCTCCACCTCGTCGCGCATCGGGCGGATCATCTGGCTGTGGCAGACATAGCAGCCTTCGCGCACGTAGATGTCCCGCCCGGTCAGTTCCAGCGGCGAATAGGGCCGCATGCCGTCGACTTTCTCGATGGTGTTTTCGAGATAGAAGAGCGGCACAATCTGCACGATGCCCCCGATGGTCACCACCAGAAAGCTGAGGATCAGCAACAGGGTGGCATTGGTTTCGATGAGCTTGTGTTTTGAAAGGATCGACATTTCACCCCTCCTTATTCAGCGGGGACAGCTGTACCGAGCGACGCCTTGGCAGGGGCCGCGCGGACAGTCATCCACAGATTGTAGCACATGATGATGGCACCGGAGAGGAACAGAACCCCGCCCAGACCGCGCACCACATACATGGGGAACTTCGCGCTGACGGTGTCGGCAAAGCTGTTCACGAGGAAGCCGTTGGCGTCGACTTCGCGCCACATCAGGCCCTCCATGATGCCGGTCACCCACATGGACGCCGCGTAGAGCACGATGCCGATGGTGGCGAGCCAGAAGTGCCAGCTGACCAGTGAAAGCGAGTAGAGCCGCTCGCGTTTCCAGAGCACCGGCACGAGGTAGTAGAGCGCGCCAAAGGTGATCAGACCGTTCCAGCCGAGCGCACCGGAGTGCACGTGGCCGATGGTCCAGTCGGTGTAATGCGACAGCGAGTTGACGGAGCGGATCGACATCATCGGCCCCTCGAAGGTGGACATACCGTAGAAGGCGAGGCTGGTGACCATCATCCGCAGCACCGGATCAGTCCGCAGCTTGTCCCAGGCGCCTTGCAACGTCATCAGGCCGTTGATCATCCCACCCCAGCTGGGCATCCACAGGATGATCGAAAAGACCATGCCGAGCGTCGAGGCCCAATCCGGCAGCGCGGTGTAATGCAAGTGGTGCGGACCGGCCCAGATATAGAGGAAGATCAGCGCCCAGAAGTGGATGATCGACAGCTTGTAGGAGAACACTGGTCGTTCCGCCTGCTTCGGCACGAAGTAGTACATCATGCCCAGAAAGCCCGCCGTCAGGAAAAAGCCCACCGCGTTGTGGCCGTACCACCACTGCACCATGGCATCCTGCACGCCCGAGAAAACCTGCACCGATTTGCTGCCCCAGATGGAAACCGGAATGGAGATGTTGTTGACGATGTGCAGCATCGCCACGGTCACGATGAAGGCCAGGAAGAACCAGTTGGCCACATAGATATGCGGCTCCTTGCGCTTGATGATCGTGCCGAGATAGACGGCGAGATAAGCGACCCAGACGATGGTCAGCCAGATATCGACGTACCATTCAGGCTCCGCGTATTCCTTGGATTGGGTGCCGCCCAGCAGGTAGCCGGTGGCCGCCAGAACGATGAAAAGCTGATAGCCCCAGAACACGAACCACCCCAGGTTGCCGCCCCAAAGCCGCGCGGCCGAGGTCCGCTGCACCACGAAGAAGGACGTAGCGATCAGGGCGTTGCCCCCAAACGCAAAAATCACCGCGGAGGTGTGCAGTGGGCGTAACCTGCCAAAATTCGCGTAGCCTTCGGCCCAGGCGAAATTCAGTTGCGGAAATGCCAGCTGAAAGGCGATCACCACGCCCACCAGAAACCCGACGACCCCCCAGAATGCGGTGGCGATCACGCCCGCGCGCACGACGCTGTCGAAATACTCATTTGTCGGGGTTGGGGTGACGGGCTCATCCGTCGCGCGCAAGGTTGTCAAAAACAGCCCCGCCGCAACGATCATGAAGATCACCATATGGACCTGATAGGCAAGATCGCGGGCGTAGCTTGCCGCGATCATTGTAAACAGCGTGGCGAGCGCCAGGACCACCAGCTTCACGTAGTTTAGTGTTCCGGTATTCATTGCTCCGGGTTCCCTTCCGGTTAGCCCCACGCAGGCGTGGGAACGTTCTTGGTGATGCGGGTGTGGCGTGAAGTGCCTCCGCGCGCTTTGATCTGCATCAACTCTAGGGTGGATTTACCCTGACCCGGATCAAGGAAATAGAGGAAATACGCGGTTAAGTTGTCGCAGAGGACCCTCTGGATAAGGACACGGCGATGTCGTTCAAAACCATTTTCACCGCAATGACCTCCTTCGACGCGCATCAGGCAGCACTTGCCCAGGCTGCGGCCATGACAGAAGCGCAGGACGCGCATCTTGATGTCATGTGCCTCGGCATGGACCGATCGCGCAGCAACTACTACGAAGTTGGTGCAAATGCCTTCATCGTTCAAACAGCCCTGGAAGAGGCGCATAAGAAAGGCGCCAAGGTCCGCAAGAAAACCGACGCCTGGCTGGAAACGAGCAAGCTGCGCTGGAACACGACAACTGCGGTTGCAACGCTGGCGGATGTCGGGCGCCCCTTGTCGCAGGCCGCGCGATTTGCCGATCTCTGCGTTGTCTCCCTGCCCTATCGCGACACCAGCGGCAACGAGGAAAACCTGATCCTCGAGGCGATGATGTTTGATGCGGCCTGTCCAACGCTGGTCATGCCCGATGTGGAGCCGGTGCCCGTACCCTCCCGCATCGTGATCGGCTGGAACGAGAGCGCCGAGGCATTGAGGGCGATACGGTCTGCCATGCCATTGCTGATCGCGGCAACGGAAGTCCATATCGCAATCATCGACCCGCCGGAACATGCGGCGGACCGGTCAGATCCCGGCGGCGCCCTTGCGGTGATGCTGTCCCGTCACGGCGTCAACTGCGACATTCAGGTGATGTCGCGCAGCGGTGCCCGTGTGAGCGAACGCCTGCAGCGCCACGTGACAGAAACGGATTCGGACATGCTGGTCATGGGCGGCTACGGACACTCCCGTTTCCGCGAGGCGATCCTGGGCGGCGCCACACGGGAAATGCTGGAGCATGCGAAAGTGCCCGTGTTCATGGCGCATTAGGACCTACGCGATGGCGGGTCAGGTCAGGTAACCGCCATCGCTGTCATCTCCCGCTTCGGTCAGCAGCCGGTCCATATCCGGTATGCTGATCTTGCGCTTGCCACTGAGCGAGATGATGCCATCGCGTTTGAGCGCAGAAATCTGGCGGCTGACCGTCTCCAGCGTCAGCCCGAGATAATCGGCCATCGCTTCGCGGGTCAGGGGAAGGTCAAAGACAAGCTCCTTGCCGGGCGGTGCCGACCCGAGCAGCGCATCCCGCCGCGCGATGATCGACAGCAGGCTGGCGATTTTTTCCCGCGCGGTCTTGCGCCCCAGGACCAGCATCCATTCCCGCGCCGCGTCCAGTTCGTCTAGGGTCATTTCCAGCAGGCGATGCGCCACATGGGGGGTGGTATCGATCATCTTTTCAAAGGGTTTGCGCCGAAAGCAACACATCGTCAGATCGGTTGTCGCGGTGACCGTGTAGGCCGCCACACCGCGTCCCGGACGCCCCACGAAGTCCGACGGTAACAAGAGACCCACCATCTGCGTACGCCCATCCTCCATTGTCTGGGTCAGGGTCGCCACACCGGAGACCACGGAGGCCACGAAATCCATATGGTCTCCGGCCCACATCACCGGCTGCCCGGCGCTGAAGCTGCGGTAGTATTTGATGTCTTCCAGCAGCTCGAGCTCTTCGCTGTCGCATTTGGCACAGACCGCGCGATGCCGGATCGGGCAGTCAGTACAATTCTTGAAGGCAGGGGCAACCGCCTGCTGCATTTTGAGGCTCCATTTTTTGATCTGTGTCAAGGAACGATGACAGGGCGCACTTTATTGGATCAGTATGCACATGACATCCAAATTAGCCAAGCTGGGGCTATTTGACGCGATGGTTCCGCGTTACACGAGCTACCCCACCGCGCCTCAGTTCAAACCCACGACCGGCAGTGAGCATATGCAGGAGTGGGTGCAGGCAGTGCCGCCGGGCAGTCAGATTTCGCTTTATCTGCACATTCCGTTCTGCCGCAGGCTGTGCTGGTTCTGTGCCTGCCGGACGCAAGGCACGCAGACCCTGTCGCCCGTGGCAAGCTATCTGCAGACGCTGATACAGGAAATTGAGATGCTCGGTCGCTGGCTGCCGGAGGGTGTCACACTGAGCCGGATGCATTGGGGCGGCGGCACACCAACGCTGCTTTCGCCAGGGATGATTGGTGAGCTCTCTGATGCAGTCGTGGCGATTGCCCCCCTGGCGCGCACTGCGGAGTTTTCCGTCGAGATCGACCCCAATGAGATAGACGCCGCACGCGTGGATGCGCTGGCCAGGGCAGGCATGACTCGTGCCTCCATCGGCGTGCAGGATTTCGATCCGGAGGTGCAAAACACGATCGGTCGCATTCAGGGATTCGAGATCACCCGCGACGCGGCGGAAATGCTGCGCGGGGCCAGCATCACCTCTCTCAATGCGGACATCCTCTTTGGGCTGCCGCATCAGGATGAGGCGCGCATTGCCGGTTCCGTGCAGAAACTGCTGACGTTGAATCCGGACCGCGTCGCCCTTTACGGCTATGCGCATGTGCCTTGGATGGCGCGGCGGCAATCGATGATCCCCAGCGATGCGCTGCCGGCACCGGAAAAACGGCTGAAACTCTTTGATACCGCGCGGCGGTTGTTTGACTGGGACGGGTACACCCAGATCGGGATCGATCATTTTGCAGCGCCACATGACACGCTCGCCATAGCGGCGCGCGCCGGGCGGCTGCGGAGAAACTTTCAGGGCTATACGGACGATCCCGCTGACGTTTTGATCGGGCTCGGGGCCTCTGCGATTTCGCGTTTTCCGCAGGGGTATACGCAGAACGCCCCAGCCACATCCGCTTATGCTAAGGCCATTCAACAGGGGCATTTTTCTACCGCACGCGGACATGTGTTCGCGGGTGACGATCTGTTACGGGCGCGGATCATCGAGGCGCTGATGTGCGATTTCGAGGTGAGCCTGATCGACATCACCGCCCGCTTCCCCGGATCAGGCGCACGCGTCACCGCCTTGCTGCGTGAGGCGGCGGAGCGTTTCGACGACATGGTGCAGATCAGTGAGACCGGCCTGCGCATTCGCCCCGAAGGCGAGCCGCTTACCCGGATCATCGCCCGGCATTTCGATGCCTATGACATGTCGGGCGCGGGGCATGCGTCGGCCATCTGAGGGCAGCGGTGGCCCAAGGCCCACCCTACCTGCTGCCTCGCGGTGGCCCTTCCACAGCTTAGGTCGTCGCTTGCAACAGCGTTTGCGTGTAGCTGTGTTGCGGGCGGTCGAAGACTGCGTCGACATCGCCGGTTTCGATGACATCTCCGCGCTTCATCACCATGACCTGATGCGACATGGCCCGCACGACTTTCAGGTCATGCGAGATGAAGATATAGGCCAGCCCGTATTTCGCCTGAAGATCGCGCAGCAGGTCCACGATCTGGACCTGAACGGTCATATCCAGCGCCGAGGTCGGCTCATCCAGCACCACCAGCCGAGGCCGCAGCACCATGGCGCGGGCAATGGCAATCCGCTGGCGTTGCCCGCCGGAGAACTCATGCGGGTAGCGGTCCATGGTTGCGGGGTCGAGGCCAACCTCCACCATCACCTCTTGCACCAGATCGCGCGGATCGCGGTCCGCATCGACCTTGTGAATGCCCAGCCCTTCGGAGATGATCTGCGCGCAGGTCATGCGGGGCGAGAGCGAGCCGTAGGGGTCCTGGAACACGATCTGCATGTCCTTGCGCAGCCCGCGCAATTCCCGTGTCGACCACTTGCGCACGTCCTGCCCCATGAAGACGATCTGCCCCTCGGAGGCAATGAGCCGCATCACCGCCAGCGCCAGCGTGGTCTTGCCGGACCCGCTTTCGCCCACGATTCCGATGGTTTCGCCCGCCCGCACCGACAGGCTCGCGTCATTCACGGCCTTCACATGGCCCACCGTGCGGCGCAGCAGACCCGCGTGGATCGGGAACCAGATTTTCAGATTGTCGGTTTTTGCGACAACCTCGGCGGTCTCCGGCACGGGCGTGGGGGTGCCCGACGGCTCAGCACTCAGAAGCTTGATGGTGTAGGGATGCTGCGGCGCGTCAAAGATCTCGCGCGCGGGCCCTGTTTCCACGATTTCGCCGTGCTGCATGACACAGACCCGGTCCGCGATCCGCCGCACGATACCGAGGTCATGGGTGATAAACAAAAGCCCCATGCCCAGCCGGTCCTTGAGTTCCTTCAACAGGTCGAGAATCTGCGCCTGGATGGTGACGTCCAGCGCCGTGGTCGGTTCGTCCGCGATCAGCACGTCCGGCTCATTGGCCAGCGCCATGGCGATCATCACGCGCTGCCGCTGCCCGCCCGAGAGTTGATGCGGATAGCTGCCGATCCGGCTTTCGGCGTCCTGAATGCCGACCTGATCCAGCAGTTCGAGAATACGGGCCCGGGCAGCCGCACCGGCCAGACCCTGATGCAGGGCAAGGCTCTCCGCCAGTTGCTTTTCAATGGTGTGCAGCGGGTTGAGCGACGTCATCGGCTCCTGAAAGATGAAGCTGATGTCATTGCCGCGCACCTTGCGCAGCTGCGCCTCACTGGCGCCGATCATCTGCTGGCCTTCATAGGTGACAGATCCGGAGACCTCCGCGCTGTCGCCCAGCAAGGATACCGTTGAGAGCGCCGAGACGGATTTGCCTGATCCGGATTCACCCACCAGCGCAACAGTCTCCCCACGTTCCACCGAGAAGCTCACACCCTTCACGGCTTCGGTGACTTGCCCGTCCTGCCGGAACCCGACCCGCAGGTCTTTCACCTCCAGAAGTGCACTCATGAAAAGGTCTTTCTGGGATCAAAGGCATCGCGGATGCCTTCGAAGATGAAAACAAGAAGCGAGAGCATGATGGCGAAGGTGAAGAAAGCCGTGAAGGCCAGCCAGGGCGCTTGCAGGTTCTGTTTCGCCTGCAGGGTGAGCTCGCCCAAAGACGGCGCCGAGGAGGGCAGGCCAAAGCCCAGAAAATCGAGGATCGCCAGCGTCGAGATCGTCCCGGTGATGATGAAGGGCAGCATTGTCAGCATCGCTACCATCGCGTTGGGCAGCATATGGCGGAACATGATCGTGACGTTCGACACCCCCAAGGCGCGCGCGGCCCGGACGTATTCCAGATTGCGGGCGCGCAGGAATTCAGCGCGCACGACGCCCACCAGCGATGTCCAACTGAAGAGCACCAGCAGGATGACCAGCAGCCAGAAACTTCGGCCCAGAATGGCGAACATGATGATGATCACGTAGAGCGACGGGGTTGAGGACCAGATTTCAATGATGCGCTGAAAGATGAGATCTGTCTTGCCGCCAAAAAACCCCTGGACCGCGCCTGCGAATATCCCGATCAGGCTCGCGGCGCCGGTGACGATCAGCGTGAACAGGATCGACAGGCGGAACCCGTGGATGACTCGCGCCAGCACATCGCGCTTGGTGCCATCCGTGCCCAGCAGGTTTTCCCCATTGGGCGGCAGCGGCGCTGCACCCGGTCTGTCGACCGCGGTGTTGAAGGAATAGGGGATCAGCGGCCAGATGGCCCAGCCCTTTTCGATGGTCTCGCCATCGACGATGCCGTCCTGCGCGTCCTCGAAGTACCCTTCGGGATCATCGAAACACAGATCAAGACCGCCGGTTTCAATCAGGCACTTCACCTCCGGATCGCGGTAGACCGCCTCGGTCTGGAAGTCGCCGCCGAACTCCGTTTCGGGATAGAAATTCCAGATCGGCGTATAGTAGCTGCCGCGATACTGCACGAGGATGGGTTTATCGTAGGCCACGAATTCTGCCATCAGCGAGATGCCGAAAAGCAACGCGAAAATCCACAGCGACCAATAGGCCCGCTTGTTCCGCTTGAAGTTGCGCCAACGGCGTTGGTTGAGGGGGGACAGAGCCATCAGCCTTCCCTCCGCTCAAAATCGATCCGCGGGTCGACCAACACGTACATCAGATCCGACAGGATGCCAACGATCAGGCCAATCAGCCCAAAGATGAAAAGCGTGCCGAAGACCACCGGGTAGTCGCGCGCTACTGCCGCCTCGAAGCCGAGGCGGCCAAGGCCATCGAGGCTGAAAATCGTCTCGATGATCAGCGAGCCACCAAAGAACACCCCGATGAAGACCGCCGGGAAGCCAGCGATCACGATCAGCATCGCGTTGCGGAACACATGGCCGTAAAGCACGCGGCGCTCTGCCAGCCCCTTGGCGCGGGCGGTGATCACATATTGCTTTTTGATCTCGTCGAGAAAGCTGTTCTTGGTCAGCAGCGTCAACGTGGCAAAGGCCGAGATGGTCGAGGCCAGCACCGGCAGCGTGATGTGCCAGAAGTAATCCGCAACCTTGCCCAGCGGGGTGAGCTGGTCGAAGTTATCCGACGTCAGACCGCGCAGCGGGAAGATCTGCCAGTAAGAGCCGCCGGCAAAGAGCACGAGCAGCAGGATGGCGAAGAGAAATCCCGGGATCGCGTAGGCCGCGATGATGGCACCGGAGGTCCATGTGTCAAAGCTGGTGCCATCCTTGACTGCTTTACGAATGCCCAGCGGGATCGACACCAGATAGGCAATCAGCGTGGACCAGAGGCCCAGCGTGATCGACACCGGCAGCTTTTCCTTGATCAGGTCGATGACCGAAATGGATCGGAAATAGCTCTCTCCGAAATCGAACCGGGCGTAGTTCCAAAGCATGTTCAGAAACCGCTCCACCGGAGGTTTGTCGAACCCGAACTCTTTTTCCAGCTCTGCAATGAACTCCGGCGGCAGCCCGCGCGCGCCGATGTATTCACTCTCATTCGCGGTGGTGGCAAGCTCATCCGCCCCGGCGTCGTTGTTGGTTCCGGCAAAGCCGCCAAAGACATCGCCACCGCCCTGCGCACGGGCAATCGCCTGCTCCACCGGCCCCCCGGGAACGAATTGTACCAGGGCGAAATTGATCAGCATGATCCCGAGCAGCGTCGGAATGATCAGCAGCAATCTTCGGACAATATAGGCGCCCATACAGCGGTTACCTCAGCGCCCCGGCATCGCGCAAGGCATCCGCCTTATCCTGATTGTACCACCAGAAATCGAGATGCCCGAGCGCGTAAGACGGAATGAATTCAGGATGCTCGTATTGATCGTAGTAAGCCACCCAGTGATCGGGGTTGTACCAGAGGGGGATCATGAAGAACTCGTGCCGCAGCGCACGATCCAGCGCCATGACCGCAGCCTTCTCATCTTCACGCGTCAGTACCTGCAGGGATTCGTCAATGATGGCATCGACCAGCGGACTGGCCAGCCCGGCCGGATTGAAAAGTGAAAACTCGGCGGCTTCAGACCCATAAAACTGGGGCAAGCCGGTTCCTGTCCCCAAAAACGCCGCGTATTGATCATAGACCAAATCATAGTCCCGATCCCGCTCGCGCGAAGTGTATTGTGCGGGGTCAACGATTTCGAGCGTGATGTCGATACCAAGCTTTCGAACATTGGCCACGAAATTCTCCATCACCGCCTTGCCGGTGGCCGAAGACGACCCGCTGAGCAGGAAGTTCAACTTCAAGGGTGTGCCCGCCGCATCTGCACGGGTGCCGTTGTCTCCAATGGTGTAACCCGCCTCATCCAGCAGTTGCATCGCCCGGCGCGCATTGCGTCTGTCAAAGACCCGCGCGGCATTCGACGTATGGGGCTGGCGCACGTCCTCGGTCAGCATCTCCGGTGGGACAAGATCGCCCAGTGACTGCAGCAGCTCCAGCTCCAGCCCTTCCGGTTTTCCCTTTGCCTCGATGGGCGTTCCTTGTGAAAACGACGAACGCTGCGAAAACAAACCGTATTGAAGGCTCTCGTTGGTCCATTCGAAGTTGAACGCCAGCGCAATCGCCTCCCGTACACGCCTGTCTTTCAAGACGTCTTTTCCAAGGTTAAAGACAATCCCTGTTGGCACCGGAGGCGACCCATCGGGCAACGGCTTTTTGACAACATGGCCCTGATCGACCTTTGGGAAATCGTATCCGGTGGCCCATTTGCGGCTGTCGCCTTCCGAGCGGAACGTATATTCACCCGCCTTGAACCCTTCGAAGGCGGCGGTGTCGTCGCCAAAAATTTCCAGCCGGATGCGATCAAAATTGTTGCGGCCAACGTTGATCGGCAAATCCTTTCCCCAGTAGTCCGGGTTGCGCTTGAGCACGATCCGCCTCGTCAGATCGACGCTTTCGATCACGTACGGGCCAGAGCCGGGCGGTGTCTCGATCCAGGTTTCATCCAACCTATTGCCGGTTTCATCAAACCATTTCTTTTGCCACACGGTGGTATTGCCGACCTGCTCAATCAGGCTCCGGCGCGAAATACCATCGGCGAAGTAGAACTTGACGGTATGATCGTCGATCGCCTCGACTTTCGGGATGCGTTTTTTCACCGCCTCACGAAAAGATCTGAGACCCTGATCCAGGATCAGATTGTGGCTGAAAACGACATCATGCGCAGTGACGGGTGTCCCATCCGAAAACCGCGCCTCGGGGCGCATGCGGAAAATAACCCATTCACGGCCCTTGGGATATTCCACGCTCTCGCACAAAAGGCAGTAGTATTCGCTGTAAACGTCAGCGGGCAGCGACACCTGACTTGGCGCTGACCCCAGCAGGCTCTCATAATGGAAAACCGAAAAGAGATGCGCCCGGCCTTTGCCGTTGTAAGGGTTCATCGAATCGAGTGTCCCCACAAAAGACAGGGAGATTTCGCCGCCCTTGGGCGCGTCAGGATTCACATAGTTGAAGTGATTGAAGTCCTTTGGATAGGTCAACTCGCCGTAAAAGGAATAGCCATGGCTGACGATCGTTTCTTCCTCGGCGCGCAGGCTGCTGGTCCAGAAAAGCGCCAGCGCCAGGATCAGTAAGCCGGTACAGAAATCAAGGGCGCGCGCCGCCGCCGTACGTGTCTTCGCCTGAGCCTGGGGGGGTTTCATCTGGCATATCCTCCGGTCTTGCGCCGTCTGTGTCGGCATCTGCGTCGTTAACCATGTAAGCTAACGGGACACCACGCCAAGTTACAAGTTGCGAAAATGTGATCCGGAGTGCACTGCCACCTTGACGCAACAAAAAAGCCGCCTGTTTCTTAACAAGCGGCTTTTTTGGTTAATTAGTCGTTAAGACCAGATTTCTAAATCAGTTGTCGAGGCTGTCGAGATAGGCGATCAGATCGGCACGCTCTTCCACTTTGCGCAGACCGGCAAAGCTCATCGACGTGCCGGGCGCGTAGGAGGACGGCTTTTCCAGGAAGCCGTTGAGGTTTTCCGCCGTCCAGGCGCCGTCCATGGATGCCAGCGTGTCGGAGTAGTTGAAGCCGCCCACTGCGCCTTTTTCACGCCCGACAACGCCGTAGAGATGCGGGCCTGTGCCATTCTCGCCATCGGCCAGCTTGTGACAGGCCGAGCATTTGCGGAACACCTTGGCGCCGTCTTCGGGATCGGCCGCCGCAAGAACCGTTGCGAAGTCGACTTCCTCGACCTCGGCCACCTCTTCACCGCCTTCGACCTCGATCACGTAGGATGCCTCGCCATGGCTTTCCACATGGTACAATTCTTCCGCAGCCCACTTACCTAGCAGAAACACGAGCAGCGCGCCGCAGATGCCACCGGCTGCTTTGGTGAAGGTCATTGTGTCGAACATACTCAGCGATCCGTTTCTATGGGTTTGGGCGGTATCTATTGCTTCACCTTACCGGTGGCAAGGTGTACTTACCGCGACCAATCGACCTCGCATAGAAGAAAAGAACCAAGGATCGCTTAATGAGCACTGCATCGTCCGCCCGCATCGCCTTTCAGGGAGAGTTGGGGGCCTATAGCCACGAAGCCTGCCGCACCGCGCGCCCAGACATGACACCGGTGCCCTGCGCGACGTTCGAAGATGCGGTGGATGCCGTGCGCTCAGGGGACGCGGAACTGGCGATGCTGCCGGTTGAAAACTCGACCTACGGGCGCGTCGCCGACATTCATTCCCTGCTGCCCAAATCCGGATTGCACATCATCGAGGAAGCCTTTGTGCGCGTGCATATCAACCTGCTGGCCGTACCGGGAACCCCCATCGGGGAGATCAAATCGGCAATGAGCCACACCGTTTTGTTGGGACAGTGCAAGGAATTCCTCGCCCAGCACGGTATTTCGCGGGTAACAGGCGCCGATACCGCAGGCTCCGCCAAAGAGGTCGCTGCCGCCGGGGACCCCGCAATGGCCGCGCTTGCCAGTGAACTGGCGGCAGAGATCTATGGCCTCGATCTCCTGGCGCGTCACATCGAGGATGAGGGCAACAACACAACCCGGTTTCTGCTGATGTCTCCCGAGGCGGACCACAAACGCCGCGGCGCGCATGGCATGATCACCAGCTTCGTCTTTGAGGTCCGCAACATTCCCGCCGCGCTCTACAAGGCCATGGGCGGCTTTGCGACCAACGGCATCAACATGACCAAGCTGGAAAGCTACATGGTCGGCGGCTCCTTCACGGCCACGCAGTTTTACGCCGATATCGAAGGTCATCCCGAGGATCCGGGTGTGCAGCGCGCCCTGGAGGAGTTGGACTACTTCACAAATATGATCGAGATTTTAGGTGTGTATCCGGCTGACCCCGGGCGTCATTGATCAACAGCGTTTAGCGACCGGCTCAACCTCGACGCATCTTGCTGGTCCACACGTACAATGTGGTCCCGCCAGCCCGTTCCGCCCAAAAGACAAGGCGTGCGAACCGGTCAACGGTGCACCGCGTGAAGCCGTTTTCTACACGGGGATTCCCTGACACGCCGGAATACTGTCCCGCCCTTGCAGGTGTGGCACTCGCGAGTGGGCAGACAAGGCGGCGTCACAACCGACCTTTGCAACACCCTTGCTCAGGCGCTGTTGCGGTACTGCTCTTCGATCTGATCAAGATAGCTTGCGACGCGGTCTTTATATTTCCTGTTCAGCGACGATTTCGTCAGCTTGAGCGGCTGCAACAGCATGCGCGCCGATAGCGTAAGCGGGCGCATCTCAAGGCTGACCATGATGCGGGTTCGACTCTTTGAGAGCGCAATGAGCTCAAACCGCGTGTCACCCTGCAGCCCTGGCGAGGTCAGATCCAGCACCACCTGATGCGGCGGCTCGTAGGACGCGACCTCCAGATTGAGTTCTCTGCTACGGCCGCGCAGTTGAAAACTGGCCAGCCAGGTCATCCCGACACCCACGCCGGTCAGATCATCGGTGCGCCGAACATCAGCACCCCGCCGCATCGCCGAGCGCTCGAAGTATTCGAAACGCGTCAGCATCGCGAAAACCTCCGCAATCGGGGCCTCCATGACCTCTTGGGTAGAAAACTTCATAGGGCCCCTGTATCAGCCAGAGCGTTGATGTTCGGTCAATCCAACCTGTCCGCAAGCCAGTTTTCCAGCAAAAAATGCGCAATGGCTCCTTTGCGGGCGGGCAGGATGCGCGGATGATCCCCGGCGAATATCTGCATCATCTCCTCGCGACTGACCCATAGCGCGTCTTCGATCTCGACCGGATCGATCGTGATCTCCTCGTTGGTTGCCTCACCGGCACATCCGAACATCAAGGAGGCGGGAAAAGGCCAGGGTTGGCTGGCCAGATAGCTGACCGGTCCCACGGAAACGCCGGTCTCCTCAAAAACCTCGCGCCGGACGGCAGCTTCCAGCGTCTCGCCCGGCTCAACAAATCCCGCGAGCAGCGAATACATCCCCTCCGGCCATCCCGGAGACCGCCCCATCAGCACCTTGTTCCCCCGCGTGATCAGCATGATCACCACCGGATCGGTGCGCGGGAAATGGGTCCCGGCGCATGTGGGGCATTTGCGCTGCCAGCCCGCATGGCTGATCTCGGATTTCTCGCCGCATTTGGAACAGAACTTATGCGTTTCGTGCCAGCCAAAGATGGCCTTGCCCGTTGCTGCAAGCTCTGCATCGCGCGGTGTCAGCCAGGTCATGATCCGCCGCAGTTCCAGAAACGCCATGGTGTCCGGCAAGTCCGGGTGATGCTGCTCGGTCGGGTCGAGGAAACCACCAAGTTGGGTGGCATCCAAATCTTCCGGCTCCCAGTCGGACAGGTCATAGGCAAAGCGAAAGGCGCCGTCCTCGCGCCCCAGCAGGATCTGTTCGTCGGACGCCGAGGCCAAGACGGGATGATCCAGCGGCAGGCGCACAAGTTCGGACGGTTTATGCGGCGTGACCAGCGGCTTGCCACGCCAGAACAGGATTGCACGGCTGTCCGGGTGGTCGCGGGCTGATGTCAGGGCCGCCGCGTCCTCGCGGATCTCGCCTGCACGGTCCAGCGCGGACCCTCCGAAGGTCACCGTTTCCGCGTGTTTCATACCCTGTCCCTGTCGTTTTTGAACGACTGGCATGCGGTCTGCAGTCTTGCAAGGCCAAAGCACCGATTTGGCCACTGCAAGGCTTGCCAACCTCTGCGCGATCTGATGGATATCAATTCGTGCCCAAGTTGATAAACTCTCGATCATGATCGCTGCTGAACCATTGCCTGATGCCGCTCCTGAATTCGCCAATGGCGGCGTCAGGGTACGTCTGCTCGCCACAAGCGATCTGCACATGCAGTTGATCGCCTATGACTACGTCAAAGACCGCCATACGGGGGCGGAGAGTCTGGCGCGGCTGGCCACTCTGATCCGCAGGGCGAGAGACGAGGCAGCCGAGATGGGCGCGGTCTGCTTGCTGATGGACAATGGCGACACGCTGCAAGGGACACCGCTGGGCGTACACCTTGCCGAGCATCGCGTGACACCGCACCCGATGGTGATGGCCATGAACGCGTTGAAATACGACGCCGTAGGCATCGGCAATCACGACTTTGATCACGGTACGGATCATCTGGCGCATTGCATCGCGGAATTTGACGCACCAGTTGTCTGTTCCAACCTGACCTCCGATCGGCTGACATCGCTGCTGCCCTACGCGCTGATTGAACGTGAAATCCCGGACGCGACGGGTGAGACGAAGGCCCTGCGCATTGGCGTGGTCTCGGGGCTGCCGCAACAGACAGCGACATGGAACCGGCACCATCTGGATGAGACCGCCCGCGTTACCTCACCACTGCCTGCCTTGGAGCGGACCGTTCAGCAAGTAAAATCCGAAGGCGCCGACCTCGTGATTGCCCTTGCCCATATGGGCATCGCGCAATTCGACGAAGGGGACGACGCGCAAAATCAGGCGGCCGAGGTTGCAGCGCTGGCTGATGTGGATGCGGTGATTGCAGGCCACACGCATCTGCGGTTTCCGGGTCCGGATCACGACGGTGTTGACGGCATTGATTGCCAGGCAGGGCGCATCGCAGAAAAACCGGTTGTCATGCCGGGCAGCGGGGCCTGCTACCTCGGGGTGATGGACCTCTCCTTACGCCCGCGTGACGGCAAGTCGGGCTGGCACATGGACGACGTCTCTGTTGCGCTCAGACCGCTGACGCCGGATATCGGCGAGGACACGCATATCGCGGCCCTCGCACAGGACGCCCATCAGGCCACGCGCAAGGAATTGGCGCGTGCCGTCGCGCAGCTTGGCGCCCCGATGCACAGCTATTTCGCCCTGGCCTCCCCCAGCCCGGTGACCGCGCTCCTAGCCGAGGCCAAGAAACACGCCATTGCGAAGGCTGTCGCAGGGACGGAATTCGCAGCCCTGCCCCTGCTGGCCGCAACGGCGACCCCTGCGACCGGCGGGTTTGAAGGGCCGGACAACTTCATCGCATTGCCCGCAGGCCAGCTTGAGCGGCGCCATGTTGCGGGCCTCATCCCCTATGCCAATCAGGTCTGGGCGGTCAAAGCCAGTGGCGCGCGGATCGCCGGATGGCTGGAACGGTCTTCGTTGCTGTTCAATGTCCTGCAAACGGACAGGCCGGACCAGATGCTGATCGATCCCCAGGTGCCGGGGTTCCGTTTCGACGCGCTCTATGGCCTGAACTATCAGATCGATCTGACAGTGCCGGCGCGGTTTGACGCGGCGGGCCGTCCCATCGACGGGGCGGCGGGTCGGGTGTCGGAGATCACATGGCAGGGCCAACCCGTTCACCCCGATCAGGAGTTTCTGGTTGCCGTGACCGATCACCGGGCAGGCGGTGGGGGTACATTCCGTGCTTTTGACGATAACGACATCGTGGTGCGGGAAGATGCGCCTCTCGATCTGGCCCTGATCGACTATCTTGCGGCCCCGAACTGCGAGGCCGTGCGGTCTGCCACCCCCTGGCATTTTGCGCCCTCCGCCGCGGGTCTGAGCGCCATCTTGAACACGGCACCGGATGCGTTGAACCATCTATCCGACATCGCGCAGTTGCGCCCGGAACCCTGCGGATACACGCAGGATGGCTTTGTGCGCCTGCGGCTGCATCTCTAGATCACACCCTTGCGTCCCGCGCACCGCTTGCCTATATGCAGGCCTGAGAGGTTGGCGCGGGCGAGCGCCTCGCCAACCCGGTCAGATCCGGAAGGAAGCAGCCGTAACGAGCCCCGCTTGGGTCGTTGTCCAGCCTCTCACCGATCCCTGCATGCGGCTTTGCGGATGTACGTCACCCCAAAGCGCGATGGGGCGCAGATCAGATATCCACTGACCGACCGACCAGAAGCGCATGCCACACGGCTTCGTTCTTTTTGGCAAAGGCGGAGATGTGTCCAATGCGTTTCAGGCCAAAGGCTTTTGGATCCAGCGTTTCCACCTGCGCATATCCGTCATAGGTTTCCGCCAACCGCTGCGAGCAAATGGTCGGGCACACGTCGTCATCGGTAAAGGAAATCAGACGCACCGGCGCGCCGGATCGTGACCAGTCGGGCGCAGGCAGGCTGTCGCGCAAGGCGCCATCATGCACGCTTGGTGTCGTGCACCAGCGGCGCCATTCCGTGTAAGCAGTGCCGGGCATATCGACCCCCAGGCCCAGCTTGCGGCCGGGCAGATAGCCACACAAAGGCGTCACAAGTGACGGAATCCCATACCAGAAGTAGAGCGCAAAGGCTCGGTACGGCCAGGGGTGATCGGCGTGATGCACAAAGCCCGACGCCACGCCAATCACGCGATCAATGCCGCTGATGTCGTCCTGCATCGGCAGGAGCATCGTGCCCAGCGAATGGCCCATGACCCAAAGCGGCACATCCGGCACCGCGCGGCGCAGATGGGCACGGGCGGCGGCATTGTCGCGCAACCCCCAGTCGGACATGGTGGCACGGCTCTGGCGCATCGGCCCGGCGGACGACCGCCCCATGCCGCGATAGTCGTAGGTCAGGACCGCGATGCCGTGCTCGACAGCGGCCCATTCCGCAAAGGCGCTGTAGTAGGACTGCGGCACGCCGGTTGCCCCGTTGAGCACCAGGGCGGCGCAGGGGTGGAACGGTGGCAGAAAAAGCGTCCCCCCCAGTTCGGCCCCATCCGCCGTCTTGATCAGGCGGCGGCGTATTCTGGGCGTTTCCACGACTTTCAACATGCTGACCTCCTGCGCATCCAATCAGTAGACCAATTGGTCTATTCCCATGACTGGACCATTTGGTCTAGCTCTGTCAAGCTGCCAGTATGGATACAAGCGCTCTTCCGACCAAAGACAGGCTGATCCGCGCAGCGGCACAACTCTTCCGGTCCCGCGGATATCATGGGGTTGGCCTGAACGATCTGCTAGCCGAAGCGACGGCGCCCAAAGGGTCGCTCTACCACCATTTTCCAAACGGCAAGGCGGATCTCGCACTGGCGGCGGCGACCTGGGCATCGGACGAGATGTTGCGCGTGATCGCGGCGAGTTTTGCCGGGGCAAAGACCTTTGAGGACGGGGCGACCACGCTGTGTTTCAAGCTGGCCAAACTCTTTGACCTCACCGGCCAGCAAGATGGCTGCCCCGTGGGTTCAACCCTCTTTGAAGGTCCCGGCAATGCAGAATTCCTGCGCCACGCGGAGCGATGCTACGAAGGCTGGATCGAAGAGGTGCAGGACCACGCCAACCGATTCGGCTTGCAGGAGGCAGACGCCCGACGGCGCGCGGAACATGTGTTCCTGCTGATCCAGGGCGGCTGGCAGCTCGCCCGCGCCCGCAAAAGTTCGGAGGTGTTGCGCGGCCTGCCGGAGTTGTTCGCCCATATGCCGCAGGCGGCATCCGGGACCGGCAGGAATTAGAGCAAATCCGGCCTGCGCTGCTGGACGCCACCGGGCGGAGCCTCTAGTTTGCCTGCACCCCGGTTCCGGAAGGCAGAGCATGCAAGACGACACATCCAACTACCAGGTGCTGGCGCGCAAGTACCGCCCGGAGACCTTTGCCGATCTGGTGGGTCAGGACGCAATGGTCCGCACGCTGAAAAACGCCTTTGAGGCGGACCGGATAGCACAAGCCTTCATCATGACCGGCATTCGCGGGACGGGGAAAACCACGACCGCCCGGATCATCGCCAAGGGCATGAACTGCATTGGTCCGGATGGCAGTGGCGGCCCGACCACGGAGCCCTGCGGCACCTGCGAACATTGCACGGCGATCATGGAAGGCCGCCATGTGGACGTGCTGGAGATGGATGCCGCGTCCAACACCGGGGTGGCGAATATCCGCGAGATCATCGATTCGGTGCACTATCGCGCGGCCTCTGCCCGTTACAAGGTCTACATCATCGACGAAGTGCACATGCTGTCGACCGGGGCCTTCAACGCACTGTTGAAAACGCTTGAGGAGCCGCCGGCGCATGTGAAGTTCATCTTTGCCACCACGGAAATCCGCAAGGTGCCGGTCACGGTCCTGTCGCGCTGCCAGCGGTTCGATTTGCGGCGGATCGAACCGGAGGTGATGATCGCCCTGATGCGCAAGATTGCCGGTGCCGAGGGCGCGGAGATTGCGGATGATGCGCTGGCCCTGATCGCGCGCGCGGCAGAAGGCTCTGCCCGGGATGCAACATCGCTGCTGGACCAGGCCATCAGCCATGGTGCCGGAGAGACCACAGCCCTGCAGGTGCGGGCCATGCTGGGGCTAGCGGATCGCGGGCGGGTGCTCGATTTGTTCGACATGATCCTGAAGGGCGACGCGGCGGGGGCCTTGACGGAACTCTCGGCGCAATATGCCGAAGGCGCGGACCCGATGGCCGTGCTGCGGGATCTGGCGGAGATTACCCATTGGGTGTCGGTGGTGAAAATCACGCCCGAGGCCGCCGAAGACCCGACCGTGTCGCCGGATGAACGCAGCCGCGGGATGGCAATGGCTGACGCCTTGCCGATGCGGGTTCTGACCCGGCTGTGGCAAATGTTGCTGAAGGCGCTGGATGAGGTTGCCAGCGCACCCAATGCGATGATGGCGGCGGAAATGGCGATCATCCGGCTGACGCATGTGGCCGATCTGCCCAGCCCGGAAGAGTTGGTACGCAAGCTGCAAGGGACCACGCCACCTCCGGCGCCGGGCAGATCCTCGGGTGGGTCACAGCCTGTGCAGAGCACAGGCGCGCGTGCCGCGGGCGGGGGGGCCTCGGCTGTCGCCTCGGCCCGGACATCCGCCAATGGCGGCGCAGGACCGGCGACGGCTCAGGCGCTGGACGTTGATGCGGCTCTGGCACGGTTCCCGAGTTTCGATCACGTGGTCGAGTTGATCCGGGCCAATCGGGACGGCAAGCTCTTGGCAGATGTGGAGACCGATGTGCGGCTGGCCTCTTATCAGCCCGGGCGCATCGAATTCGAGCCCACGGCGCGGGCCCCCCGCGATCTGGCGCAAAGGCTGGGGCATCGGCTGCAGATGTGGACCGGCAACCGCTGGGCCGTGACGGTCGTGAACGAAGGCGGCGGCAAGACCATCGACGAGGTGCGCAACGCGGAGCGATACGCGTTGGAAGCCGAGGCGAAAGCGCATCCCCTGATGCAGGCCGTGCTCGCCCAGTTCCCGAAGGCACAGATCAAGGATATCCGCACCGCGGATCAGATCGCCGCCGAAGCCGTTCAGGAAGCCCTGCCCGAAGTAGAAGACGAATGGGATCCCTTCGAGGATGACTAATCCCCGGGCGCTGATCCCGCCCCGGATGGCGTCGCTTGAGCAGGATTGGCAGATGTCGCCGGGCATTGTATCCAACGGTCACGTCTTCCTGACCGGGTTCAATGGCTGCCCGCTCGACGGACCGCCCTCTCCGGATCCCGAAATGCAGATCACCACGGCCTTCGATGCGGTCGAGATGGTGCTGGCCGAGGCGGGCCTCAGCTTTGCCGATGTCATCGAGATGACGTCGTATCATGTTGGTCTCGCCGATCACCTGACGCTTTTCAGGAAACTGCGCGGGGGGCGGGTCAGCCGCCCCTATCCGGCCTGGACGGCAATAGAGGTTGCGGGCTTTGCGACGCCCGGCGTGATTGTCGAGCTTAAGGTGGTCGCCCGGCTCAAAAGTGACTAAGTAACAGGGCAGCACTGCCTCATGCGGATTTGAAACAAGAAGGAACAGAGCATGTTCAAAGGACTTGGCGGCCTCGGCGATATGGCCGGGATGATGAAGAAAGCGCAGGAAATGCAGGGCAAAATGGCCCAGTTGCAGGAAGATATGCACGGCATCCTGGTGGAAGGCTCCTCCGGGGCAGGTCTCGTCAAGGCCACCTGCACGGCCAAAGGCGAGTTGAAAACGCTCGATATTGACTCGTCGATCTTCAACGGCGATGACAAGGAAGTTGTCGAGGATCTGATCCTGGCGGCGATCAAGGACGCGCAGACAAAGGCGAGCGAACGGGCGCAGGAAGAGATGTCGAAGCTGACCGAAGGCCTGGGCCTGCCAGCAGACATGAAGCTGCCGTTCTAACACGGGTTTGCAGGCACAGAGCGGCAGAATGTGCCCAAGGGGCATCTTGCAGGCACCTCCGGTCCTGACCGAGCACAAGACATGAGCAGCACCAAAGACATCGACGCCCTGATCGAGCTGATGGCCAAGCTGCCCGGTCTTGGCCCGCGGTCTGCGCGGCGCGCGGTGCTGCACCTCATTCGCAAGCGCAGCCTGCTGCTGACCCCACTGGCAGATGTGATGCAGACCGTCGCCGCCACTGCGCGCGAATGCCTGAATTGCGGCAATGTCGGCACCCTTGATGTCTGCGATATCTGCACCTCCGAAAAACGCGCCAATGGGGAGCTTTGTGTTGTCGAAGACGTGGCCGATCTTTGGGCCATGGAACGCTCGGGCGTGTTCAAAGGCCGGTATCACGTGTTGGGCGGTACATTGTCCGCCCTTGATGCGGTGGGCCCCGATGAGCTGCGCATTCCGCGGCTGATCGACCGGGTGCTCAGCGAAGACATCACCGAGGTCATTCTTGCCCTGAACGCCACGATTGATGGGCAGACCACGGCGCACTACATCGCAGATCAGCTTGACGGGCAGGTCACGCTCACATCGCTGGCGCAGGGGGTGCCAATTGGGGGAGAGCTTGATTATCTCGATGACGGGACGATCACCGCGGCAATGCGGGCCCGCAAAACCCTTTGATGCCTGATCGGACGGACCTCAGGCGAGGCGAAACTCTTCAAGATGGTTGTTGATGTGCAGGACATGCGCGACGGCGTAGTCGTCCTTGCTGAGATCACCGTAAGCAAAATGCGGTTTCATTTCGGCCTCATAGCCGCGAAAGGAAACCAAGGCAGACTTCAGGCGCATGAGACCCGCATTGGCGGGGCCACCGTCGGCTACGATTTCGCCCGGGATCACCTCATCCAGCCCATGGCTCATCTCGCCGCGCGCGCTGAAAACCCGGTAGGCCAATTGTCCAATCGTGTTCTGAAACAGAGCGGACTTCTGCTGCGGAAAGCCGGACATTGAAAACTCGACCGACTGCGCGAGATGATTGAAGGTGCGAAAGGCGTCCCATGCGCCGGTGGTTTGCAACGGTTGCCGCGACAGGTCATCCAGTTTGTCCAGCATCAGGTCAAGCGCCAGATGGCTCTGATCCCGCGGCGCGTTGAGCCAGTGGTATCCCCCACCGGCCACCCCAAGAAAGGCACCCGTCACCACGTATTTTGCAAATCGGCGTCTGTTCATCCGTCCGCCTTAGCAAATCGGGCCGCTGGTGGATAGCCGAAGCTGCGGACCCGTTGAGCGACAGAGCGGGTGCAGGTGCTTGTGTCCCGGACCCGCTCTGCCCCGTGATCAGCTGCGCGGATCGCTTTCCTTGCTGTCTTCATCGTCATCGACAGGTCCGTCAGGCAGGTTGAAGAAGCTGTCCGCATCCGCGAAATCTCCACTCTCTTCGACCTCCGGCTGTTCGTCACCATCACCAGCGAGCGTGAAGGTTTCCAGGCCTTCGATGGCCGTCGGAATTTTCGGCTCGGCCTCCATGCCAAGGCTCTGTTCGGTGCTGACCAGCTTGCGGCGCTCATCATCGCTCATCACCGGCGCGTCTGCGGCTTTCTTGGCGGCGGCTTTCTGAACCACAGCGTCCAGTTCGGACTGTTTGCACAGGCCCAGGGCAACCGGGTCGATCGGCTGGATGTTGGCGATATTCCAATGGGTGCGTTCGCGGATTGCCTGAATGGTGGGTTTGGTTGTGCCCACCAGCTTGCTGATCTGTCCGTCGCTGAGTTCGGGATGGAATTTCACCAGCCACAGGATCGACGCGGGCCGGTCCTGACGTTTGCTGAGCGGTGTATAACGCGGACCGCGCCGCTTTTCTTCGCCCTGGGCCGCGGCGTTGAATTTCAGCTGCAGCTTGTGCAACGGGTTGCCCTGGGCGGCTTCGATCTCATCCTGCGTGAGCTGGTTGTTGGCAATCGGGTCGAACCCCTTCACGCCCTGCGCCACGTCTCCATCCGCGATGCCCTGCACTTCCAGCTCGTGCATGCCGACGAAATCCGCGATCTGTTTGAAGCTGATGGTCGTGTTGTCCACCAGCCAGACGGCGGTGGCCTTGGCCATGATCGGTTTTGCCATTTTCATTCTCCTGTCTACCTGCGTGAGCCCACATCTTTCCCGTCGCCTGAAAGGGCTGTCCCGGAGGGTCGGAACGGTTTCCATTGTGGGGGAACTTGTGGCTTATATAAGCGGGCAAACCGAATAAGGAAAGACCCAATGCGTGCGGCTCTGATCTGGCTTCTGACGGCCCTGCCCCTTGCAGCACAGGACCATCGCGCCGGTTTTTTCGACTATTACGTGCTGTCGCTCAGCTGGTCGCCGACCTGGTGCGCGCTCGAAGGCGATGCGCGCGGGTCGGATCAATGCGCGCCGCGCCATGATCATGGCTGGATACTGCACGGGCTGTGGCCGCAGTACGAACGGGGCTATCCGGAATATTGCCGAACGGGCGAGCGCGCGCCGTCGCGCCGCATGACACGCGAGATGGCAGATGTGATGGGCACCTCCGGGCTGGCCTGGCACCAGTGGAAAAAACACGGCACTTGCAGTGGGTTAAATGCGTCAGATTACTACGCGCTGTCCCGCGAAGCCTATGCGCGTGTGACCAGACCCGAAGTGTTCCGGAAGCTCGACAAGCCGGTGCGCCTGCCCGCCTCCGTGGTCGAAGAGGCCTTTTTGCAGTCGAACCCAGACCTGGAGGCCAAGGGGATCACCATCACCTGCAAAGCCGGGCATATTCAGGAGGCGCGTATCTGCCTGACGCGGGCTCTGAGCCCGCGGACATGCGGTGCGGATGTCCTGCTGGACTGTTCTTCTGCAAGCGCCCTTTTCACGCCCATCCGGTGATATTGGGGCAGGCCGTGGCGCGGGTTTCGGGCATCATGGCTCCAGAATCGTGCAGCCAGTGGTTTTTCTGGCCTCCAGGGTTTCATGCGCGGCGCGCACCTCGCTCAAGGGAAAACGTTGATCGATGCGGATGTCCACGGCGCCGGACTGCACCTTGTCAAAGAGATGCCGCGCCATTTCCTGACAAGCCGCGTGGTCGCCGATATGCGCAAAGAGCGTGGGCCGGGTGATTTTCAACGACCCTTTCTGTCCCAGCACAGCGAGATTGAAAGGCGGCACGGGGCCCGAGGCGTTGCCAAAGGAAATCATCATGCCCAGAGGTTTCAGACTGTCGAGCGAGCCCTCGAAGGTGTCTGCGCCAACGGCATCCATGACCACATCCACGCCGCGCCCACCGGTCAACTCCTGCACGCGGGCGGCCCAATCCTCGGTCCGGTAGTTGATGCAATGCGCCGCCCCATGGTCCAGTGCGAGCGCGCATTTCTCATCCGTTCCGGCCGTCCCGATCAGCGTGATGCCTTCGGACCGCGCCCATTGGCAGGCGATCAGACCGACGCCTCCCGCAGCGGCGTGAAAGAGCACCGTATCTCCCTCAGCAATCGGCGTCGTCCGGTGAAAGAGATATTTGACGGTCATGCCCTTGAGCATCATGGCCGCGCCCTTGTCGAAGGAGATATCCTCCGGCAGCGGGCAGACCTGCGCGGCGGGCATCACCCGGGCGGTTGCATAGGCGCCCGCAGGCGTTGCGGCGTAGGCGGCGCGGTCTCCCGGCTTGAGATGCGTGACACCCGCGCCAACAGCGTCGATGACCCCTGCCGCCTCCATGCCCAACGCGTGGGGCAGGTCGAGCGGGTAGAGACCGCTGCGCTGATACACATCGATGAAATTCAGCCCGCAGGCTTTATGGTTGATCCGTACCTCGCCGGGCCCTGGGTCGCTGACCTCGCGATCCACCAATATCATGGCCTCGGGCCCACCGGGGCTTTTGATGATGACTGTTTGTGCCATTTTGGCTTTCCTTTCACGTTGCGTGAATACTGCTGTTGCAAAGGTGGCCTGAAAGCCCACCCTACCTGCCGGAAACATCCAATACGATCTTGCCGATATGTTCGGAGCTTTCCATCCGCGCATGCGCCTTGGCGGCTTCTGCCAGCGGGAAGGCCTGATCCATCACCGGTGCAACGCGTTTCATCGCCAGCAGCGGCCAGACCTTCTCTCGCAGGTCCTGCGCAATGCAGGCCTTGGCTGTGTCGCTCTGCGGGCGCAGGGTGCTGCCCGTCATCGTCAGCCGCCGCATCATCAGCTGTGCGAAGTTCACCTCCACCTTCGGGCCGTTCAGAAAAGCGATCTGCACCAGCCGCCCGTCATCCGCGAGGGCCTTGAGGTTGCGCGGGATATAGTCACCGCCGACCATGTCCAGGATCAGGTCAGCCCCCCCTGCTGCGCGCAGAACCTCGACAAAATCCGCGTCGCGGTAGTTGATCGCGACCTCGGCCCCAAGTTCTGTGCAAGCGGCACATTTATCGGCGGACCCTGCGGTTGCGAAGACCCGGGCCCCAAAGGCATTGGCCAGTTGGATGGCAGTTGTGCCGATGCCGGAGGAGCCACCGTGCACCAGAAACCGCTCACCTGATTTGAGGGCACCGCGGGTGAAGACATTGGACCAGACCGTGAAAAACGTCTCTGGCAGGCAGGCCGCCTCTTTCAGCGTCATGCCCGCAGGCACCGGCAAGCAGTGGGCTGCAGGCGTTGCGACGTATTCGGCATAGCCGCCACCGGGCAACAGGGCGCAAACGGGATCCCCAACCGCCAGACCGGACACGCCGCTGCCCAGCGCGACGATTTCGCCCGAGGCTTCAAGCCCCGGCAGATCACTGGCCGTCGGGGGCGGCGCGTAGAGACCCGCACGTTGCAGGGCGTCGGGGCGGTTCACGCCAGCCCAGGCCGCCTTGATCACCACCTGACCATGGGCGGGCTCGGGCATCGGGCGCTCCGTAAGTGCCAACACGTCCGGTCCACCGGGTTTCGTGATTTCAACGGCACGCATCATCTGGGACATTCGCGGGATCCTTTCTGTTGCTCCATGCGTAGCAGGACAGACCGGAATGGCAAACCGAAGGCAGCTCTTGTGCTCGTTCTTTTGGTGCCTGCAAAATCTCTGTCTGTGTGTCCGTTCGCTCTTTTGCAGCTGCAGGGTGCCCGGTCTGCCGGGAACAGAGGGCATCCACCGGGTCGACACATCTGTCACGTTCAGCATCTGCAGCCAAACCCTGCGGTGATCCTGCTACATACGGTCACGATGAATGTATGTTGCCGATCCAGGCCTCACTCCCGCGGCGCGGTCCAGCTGCCGGGGAAGTCCATCTTCGGCATGCGAGCCGGCGCCTTGATATGGCTCATCAGCCAGTTCGGCCCTGCCATCAACCGGCTGAGCGTCGGGCTTTGCCGGACCCGGGCCTTGAGCTTTTCAATCTGCATGACATCTTCGATGCGCCGGTCCAGGAAGGACCATGTCGCCATGTTGTCCGGGCTGTCATCGCCCAGCCAGTACAGAACCGTGGAGGAATAAACACCGCTCAATGTCGCGCGCTTGGTATACCAGTTCACATCGTCCGAGGTATCACCCAGCGCGGTCCAGATCGCATCGGACGTGCCCCAGATCAGCTTTGCCCCATCCGCCGCATGCATCGGCAGGGCGAAAAGCGTGGTGCCCCGCCGCACGGCCTCCTTGTCGGTGACCGCCTCGATGCGGAACCGCACGGCGCTGGCCACCTTCTCGCGGAACTTCAACGCGCTCATATCCTCGGCGGCAATCCGGGCGGTCATCGCCTCATCCCCGCGATGATGGAAGGCCACCGCCAGATCGACAGCACCGCGCGGACACACCGCGCGCGCCACCGCCGGAGCGACATCCGTGTCGCGAATCGCAGCCTGAAAACTGGCCTCGGACCAGCCATCAAAGGGCACATGCGCAAGCGCTGCGTCCAAAAGCTGTGTTTTTGCGGTCTCGTATGATACGCTCATGACATGTCTCCTGCGGGAAAGGGCGCGGTATACTGGACAAGATAGGTTGTCCTTGCTATATGCCCACTTCCTGCAAATCCTTGCAACTCAACTTAGAAAGGTGGTGAAAACCACATGCAGGTTAGTGTTCGCGACAACAACGTCGATCAGGCCCTCCGGGCTCTGAAGAAAAAGCTGCAGCGTGAAGGTGTCTTCCGTGAAATGAAGCTCAAGCAACATTTCGAGAAGCCGTCCGAGAAAAAAGCGCGCGAGAAAGCTGAAGCGATCCGCCGTGCCCGTAAGCTGGCACGCAAAAAAGCCCAACGCGAAGGTATGATGTAAGTACCCCGCCCGAAGGCTGATGTGAATACGGACCCCCGTGTGGCAAGACCACGCGGGGGTTTGTTGTTTCAAAGGCCCTGGTTTCCTTCACATAAAGGTCGCGTTTTCTTGCTGGCCACGGCCCTGCGGCGGGGCAGGGATGGACGCGGCATTTTATCGCCGTGCCGGGTGCTGCATTCTGGCTCATCCCTGCTGAGAATTTAGGCAATGGCAGGCCAGCCTATCCAAGCTTTGCATCAAATCCTAGCGATCTGCGTGCCGACAACACTCATCAAGGAGAATGACATGTCACGCGCGAGCGAATTGGAACAGCAAATGCTGGGGCTCATCAATGAGGAGAGGACGTCACGGGGGTTGAACCCGGTCGAACTGGAGCTGCGTCTCAATGAGAGCAGCGAAGATCACAGCCAGTGGATGCTGGAGGAAGATCAGTTTTCACACACGGGCGAAAACGGGACAAGCGCGGGTGATCGCATGCGCAATGCCGATTTCGAATTCGAAGGTGCGTGGTCCTGGGGCGAAAACATCGCTTTTCAAAGCGAGCGGGGCGAGCCGGGATTGGCCGACGATGTGGTCGACCTGCACAACAGTTTGATGAACAGCCCCGGTCACCGCGCGAACATCCTGAACCCTGACTATGAGGTCATTGGCCTCGGGATCGAAGTCGGTGAGTTCGACGGGTTCGAGGCCGTGATGGTCACGCAGAACTTTGCCAGCACAGATGCTGAAGTGCAGCTGGACCAGGATGACCCGACATCGCCAGAGCCGGAACCGGTGCCTGATACGCCGGAACCTGAACCCGAGCCAGATACACCGGAGCCAGAACCTGAGCCCGACACGCCGGAACCTGAACCCGAACCCGACACACCCGAGCCGGAGCCTGAACCCGATACGCCCGAGCCGGAACCCGAGCCAGATACACCGGAGCCAGAGCCTGAGCCCGACACACCGGAGCCAGAGCCTGAGCCCGACACGCCCGAGCCAGAGCCTGAGCCCGACACGCCCGAGCCGGAACCCGAGCCAGATACACCGGAGCCAGAACCTGAGCCCGACACGCCGGACCCGGAGCCGGAACCCGACACGCCGGAGCCAGAACCTGAGCCAGATACACCCGATGTGGTTGGTGATGGCCCAAGCTCAGACGACGGCACCACCTTCGCGCAGCTGCAATTCTTTGCCACCGGGTTCCTCGCAGCGCTCTTCGACGAAGAGTTCACCTTCACCTGGGACGGTGGCGACGATGGCGCGCCGCAGACCATCACTTTCGATGTCGACGAGTTCTTTGCCAGCCTCTTTGAGATGCCGGAAGACGGCGACACGGAAACGGGCGACACCGACGTGATGGCGATGCAGCAAGATGCCACGGAAGATGGCGACACCGGTTTCAACTTTATTGATGACTGGGATTGCCTGGCCTAACTGAAACACGGCCCGTTCCGCGACTTGCGGAGCGGGCCCTCTGCCAGCCGCATCTTTCAGGCCGCAAAAGTCAGGTGACCGGCAGCGCCGTGGTTTTGAACACCGTCCGGAGCGCAAAGCTTGATTGCATCTGACCCACCCCAGGGAGCCGGGCAAGATACTGTCGGTGGATGCGGGCAAAATCCTCCGTGTTCTCGGCCACTACCTTCAGCAGATAGTCCGCCGTACCCGCCATCAAATGGCATTCCAACACGTCCGGAATGCGGCTGACCGCCCTTTCGAACGCATCCAGCACCTCATCCGCCTGCCCCTGCAAGGTGATCTCCACGAAAACCGTCGTCGGCACCCCCATCTTGCGAGCATCCAGCAAGGCCACGTAATCGCGGATGTATCCGTCTTTCTCCAACCGCTGTACCCGCCGGTGACAGGCCGAGGGGGATAGGTTCACCGCCTCGCTCAACTCGGCATTGGCCATGCGACCTTTGCGCTGCAGAGCTTTGAGAATACGTCGGTCTGTTGCATCAAGGCTCATTGGCGCAAAAATTTCCTGCATACTGTCATTGAGGCGCCATTATATTCGTAGAAAGAGGGAAATGGCGAGCCAAATTTGGTGCGACATTGCAAATCGATTGCTGTAGGTCACGCTTAAACATTTGGTGGAGGAGACACCCATGATTATCGGTTGCCCGACAGAGATCAAACCACAGGAATACCGGGTTGGCATGACGCCCAACGCGGCACAGGAAGCGGTCAGTCACGGGCACGATGTGCTCATTCAAGCCGGTGCCGGTGCGGGCGCCGGTTTCGAAGATGCAGACTACACCGCGGCTGGCGCGCGGATCATCGACACCGCAGCAGAGATCTTCGCCACGGCGGACATGATCGTAAAGGTCAAGGAACCGCAGGCTGGCGAGCGCAAGATGCTGCGCAAGGATCAGCTGCTCTTCACCTATCTGCATCTCGCGCCCGATCCCGAGCAAACACATGATCTGCTGGCCTCCGGGGCCACCTGCATCGCCTATGAAACGGTGACGGATGATCGCGGTGGCCTGCCCCTGCTCGCCCCGATGTCGGAAGTGGCCGGGCGGCTGGCGCCGCAGGTCGGGGCCTGGACCCTACAGAAAGCCAACGGCGGGCGCGGTGTGCTGATGGGCGGCGTGCCAGGCGTGGGCCCGGCCCGAGTGGTCGTCATCGGTGGCGGTGTCGTGGGCACACATGCGGCCAAGATCGCCGCAGGCATGGGCGCGGATGTCACCGTGCTCGACCGGTCGCTGCCGCGCCTGCGCTATCTTGATGATGTCTTCGGCGGTACGTTCAAGACCTCCTACGCCTCGGCGGGCAATACCATCGAACTGGCCCGTGCCGCCGATATGATCATCGGCGCCGTCCTGATCCCCGGCGCCGCCGCGCCGAAACTGATCAGCCGCGCACAGCTGAACGAGCTCAAACCGGGGGCGGCGCTGGTCGATGTGGCCATCGACCAGGGGGGATGTTTCGAGACCTCCAAAGCCACCACCCATCAGGATCCGGTCTATGAGGTGGACGGGATCATGCACTATTGCGTGGCGAACATGCCGGGCGCGGTTGCGCGCACCTCGACCATCGCGCTTGGCAACGCCACGATGCCCTTCATGCTGGCGCTGGCCGACAAAGGGTGGCGTCAGGCCTGCACCGATGATCCCCATCTGATGAACGGGCTGAATGTGCACGCGGGCCAGCTGACCTACTACGCGGTCGGCAAGGCCCTCGGGATTGACGTGATTTCCCCAAACGTCGCCATCAAGGGCTGACCGGCTCGGCTGGCATGCGCCCCTCGAACAGGGGGCGCAGCGCATGGATACGGGCCGCAGCGAAATTGGTGAAGGTGGTCACCTTCCGCGTGCCGCGCAAATCGGCGTGTGTCAGCACCCAAAGGGGACGATACGGCAACAGCGGTACCCGGTCGAGCCGTTCGAGACCGGGTTCCGCATCGCCGATAAAACAGGGCATGCGTGTCGCCCCCAGCCCGGCACGCACCCCCGCGAGGGCCGCGTACATATCGTCCACCGTCAGCGTCACGCGGCGGTTCGGCCAGGCCTGTTTCAGGACCTCCGGCGGCCCGGGCCAATGGGCAAACCGGATCCAGTCCAGTGGCTGAGACGGGTCTGCGCGCATCCGCTCCGCCTGCTCGCCTGAGACATAAACCGCCGCCGCCTGTTCCGTCACACGCCGCCCGACAAGCGTATCAC
Source organism: Roseobacter sp. MH60115 (assembly GCF_015644665.1). Lineage (GTDB taxonomy): Bacteria > Pseudomonadota > Alphaproteobacteria > Rhodobacterales > Rhodobacteraceae > Roseobacter. The sequence continues at coordinate 173,691 of NZ_JADOBQ010000005.1, read as the reverse complement.
CCGGCGTATCGGAAATGCGAAACGCCACGTCCGCTTCATGGGCTGCGAGGTTAAGTTGTCGGTTTGCAGCGATCACCTTGAGATCAATCGCCGGATACAGCTCCTTGAATTCGCGCAGATGCGCGGCCAGAAAACGTTCCACCAAAAGCTGCGGCGCGGTCACGGTCAAGGCACCGCTCAACTGCTGATCGCGCGCGCTGAGACTGCGGCTCAGGTCATGGCTCGCGACCTCCATCCGCTCTGCCATCCGGGCGGCTTCCAAACCGGCCTCCGTGGGCCTGTAGCCCCCGGGCGCACGGTCAAACAGGCGCGCGCCCATGGCCGTTTCTGCCGCTGCAATCCGGCGCGACACCGTGGCATGATTGACCTTGAGTGCGCGCGCCGCACCGCTGAGCCCGCCGTGCCGCACGGTTTCCAGCACAAATCGCATGTCATTCCAGTTCAGCATCATCCGATCATTTATGCACATCGCAGACGCAATGTTGAGCAGTTTTCGTTCATGCTGGCAGACCCTATTCTTGACCAGGTTCATGACAGGAGAGGAACGGATCGATGACCGCATATGCATTTGTCACGCTGGACGTGACAGACCCGGACAAGCTTGCCGCCTATCGCGATGTGGCGGGCGACGCGCTGGCAAAGCACGGGGGGAAAGTGCTGCAGGCCTCTGCATCGCCGTCCGTCCTGGAGGGGGACATCACTGCGCCCCAAATGGCGGTCGTGCTTGAATTCGAGACCCGTGATGGGGCCGAAAACTGGCGTGCCGATCCGGACCTGGCCGAGACACATGCGTTGCGCACCGGATCCGGCAGGACGTCGATTACACTGCTCTAGAGCCAAAAAAACCCGCGCTGTCGAGGCGCGGGTTCTGCGGTCAGTTTGTGTCCGGGATCAGAACCCGATGAACACATCAGCCAGCGCCATGAAGAGCGGGATGCTGAGGATGGCCACCGGCGTGCCCAGCCCGGTGGATGCCCCCACATAGGCCGAGGGGTTCGCCTCTGGCAGCGCGCCGCGCATGGTCGGCGGGCCCGAAATGTCCGAGCTGGAGGCCGCCATGATCGACAGCAGCACCACGCCACCCGCGGAAAATCCGGTCAGGTGATGTGCCAACAACCCCAGCCCAAACCCCATCAGACCGTGAATGATCGGGGCGGTCAGACCGTAAAGCACATAGGCATGGGCCACCTTGCGCAGCTCCGACAGGCGCGACCATGCCTCCATGCCCATCACCAGCATCAGGATCGACAGCAAACCCCGGAAGAGCGGTTCGTAGAAACTCTGGTAGACCGCTTCAGGCCGCGCAAAAAGGCCGATGGCGATGCCAAGCAACAAGGCGGAGATCGCGGGGCTTCGGAAGGTATCGACCAGGATACCGCGCACGATGTCGCCATCGAAACCGCCGCCGGAGCCCTGCCCGCCGCCGACGGTCACAGTGCCACCGGACTGCATGGTCGAGGCCGTCCGCCGTTCCGCGCTCATGCGGGCCAGAACAATTGCGGTGACGAGCGCCGCAATGTCCATGAAGGGATAGAGCGCGCCAATGAATCCTTCGTAAAAAATCCCCTCGGCATCCAGCATCGCCATGCCCGCCGCCAGCGTCGAGGCCGAAACCGCACCAAAGAGACCTGCGGTCGCCATGCCGTCCATCTTGGAAACACCACGCCAGCGGGCGAGCGTTCCACTACCGAGCAGGACAATCCCGATCCCCACAGCTGCCGCGCAAAGAGCCGGCACGGCCAGCGCAATGAGGTCGGCCTCACGCACGGAGATGCCCGCGCCCAGTCCGACCTTCAGCAGGAGCAGCATGACAATGAATTTGTAGACCGGGTCCGGCACTTCGAGCTTGCTGCCGAGGGCGGCCAGCATCATGCCCCCGAGCAGAAACGCCAATGTCGGTTTTTGCATCTGCGCCAGCATCGTGCTGGCAATGTCGATCACGATGTCCATCACGGTCTCCTTGGTTGTGTTCAACGTGATATGGCGCAGGCGCAAGACAAAATAAAATATATCTTTATTGATTAAATGTTCTATTTTTTAAAACTATGGACACGCTCAATTATCATCACCTGCGGTATTTCCGGGAAGTGGCAAATGACGGGAACCTGACGCGCACGGCGGCGCGGGTGAACCTGTCGCAATCTGCGCTCTCGACGCAAATTCGGACACTGGAGGACCGTCTCGGGCACGCCTTGTTCGATCGGGTGGGGCGTCAATTGGTATTGACCGAAGTGGGCCGGATCGCGCTGGACCACGCGGACCGTATTTTCGGCACTGGCGAAGAGTTACTGGCGGTCTTGCAAGGTGCCGGGGCCGCCTCGCAACCCTTGCGGGTTGGCGCGCTCTCCACATTGTCGCGTAACTTTCAGATGCGGTTTCTCAAGCCGGTTCTGGGGTCTTCTGAGACACAGGTGATCCTTAAATCAGGCAGCGATACCGTGTTGTTCGACGCCCTCACCTCCCTGGCGCTCGACGTTGTTCTGACAACCGAAGCGCCCTCTCGCCCCGAGATGACAGCCCACCGGATCGCAGAGCAGACGGTTGGCGTGCATGGCGACCCGTCTCGCATAGGATACTCTCTTCTCAAGGACATGCTTGCACAGGAACCGTTGATCGTTCCGACCGACAACTCCATCCGGACCGGGTTCGACAGCCTGATTGCCCGATTGGATGTGTCGCCCCGCATCGTGGCGGATGTGGATGACATGGCGATGGTGCGCCTGCTGGCGCGTGAAAACGTCGGGCTGGCCATCGCCCCGTCGGTGGTTCTGGCAGATGAAATCGCATCCGGGCGCCTGAAAACGGCACCCTTTGATCTCAACATCGTAGAGAGTTTTTTCGCCGTCACCGTGCAGCGCCGCTTTCCGCATCCCGTCCTGGAGACACTGTTACGCGCACCGCTCCAGACGTAGAAAAACCCGCGTCTTTTCAAACGCGGGTTTCGGGGGTCTTGCGGGGCAGACCAGGCTTACTTTTTCAGCGCGTCACGGATTTCCAGCAGTACGTCCAGTTCGGACGGTCCTTTTGGCTCCTCCGGTGCAGCCTCTTCTTCCTTTTCAGCAGCCTCCTTGATCCGGTTGACCATTTTGACAAGCAAAAAAACGACGAAGGCCACGATCAGGAAATTCATGATCGCCATGACGAATTTACCCACCGCGAAGACAGGGACCCCCGCTTCGGTCGCCGCTTCGATGGAAGGGAAGCTCTCCTCACCCATCACGTAAAACCAGCCGGAGAAATCGATGCCCCCGGTGAACAATGCGATAATCGGGTTGATCAGATCGCCTACCAGCGATGTGACGATCGCGGTGAATGCCGCCCCGATGATGATACCCACGGCCATGTCCATGACATTGCCCTTGGCGATAAAATCTTTGAATTCGTTGATCATTAGTGTCCCTCACTCTGTCTTCAGGCCTGCTTTTGCATTGTGCCTCTGTGCGTCTGTTAACACATCGCTGCGCGCTGACGAGACTGTTTTTAGGGGGAAATCCGCCTAAGTGTTACCCGGTTATGGAAACAGGAGATGCCTTATGGCCGATTTATCCACCCTCAAGATCACCGATAGATGGCCAGCAAAGGACCCCAGCGTCCTGCAGCTCTATTCCTTTCCGACCCCAAATGGGGTGAAGGTTTCCATCGCGCTGGAAGAAATGGGCATCCCTTATGAAGCGCACACCGTGACGCTGTCGGATGCGGATGTGAAAAGCCCCGAGTTCCTGTCGCTGAACCCGAACAACAAGATCCCGGCGATTGTTGACCCCAATGGTCCGGGGGGCGCACCGCTGGCGCTTTTTGAGAGCGGGGCCATTCTGATCTATCTTGCTGAAAAATCGGGGAAGCTCATTGGCGCGAATCCTGCGGAAAAAGCGCGGATTGTGCAGTGGGTGATGTTCCAGATGGGCGGCCTGGGTCCGATGTTCGGGCAGTTGGGGTTCTTCTACAAGTTCGCGGGATCGCAATGGGAAGACAAGCGCCCGCAGCAACGCTACATTGATGAGGCCAAACGGCTTTTGAGCGTGCTGGACGGCGAACTGGACGGCAAGACCTGGATTGCCGGGGAATACTCCATCGCCGACATCGCCATTGCGCCCTGGCTGCGCGCGCTGGATTTTTATGGCGCGAAAGAGGCCGTTGGTTTCGCTGATTACAAAAACGCAGCAGCCTATCTGGAGCGTTTCCTGGACCGCCCGGCGGTCGAGAAAGGGCTGCAAATCCCACCCCGTGAGCCTGCATAGAGGAAAAAGAATGGCGGCCTGAAGCCCGCCCTACCTGCTGCAGGTTAGGTAGGCGCCAGGCCGCTTTCCGGTCTATCGGCGGAGGGCGGTTAATCCTATTGCGGCAGGCTGCCGATCAGGACATAGCGCAGGATATCCACGACCTGCGCAGGCTCTTGCGCCACCGCCAAAGCGGCCGCATCCACTTCCTTCAAGGCGTGGGCATGATCCGGCCCGTGCAGGATGATCAGCGATTTGCCCAAGGCGGCGGCATAGCCTGCATCGAATGCCGCATTCCACTGTTTGTACTGATCGCCAAAACGCACAACCACCACATCCGCCTCTGCAATGCCCTTGCGTGTACGGATTGCGTTGACCATCGCGCCCTTGTGGTCGTGCCAGAATTTGTTGTCCTCGGCCCCGAGGATGGCGACACCGCAGTCGTCGCTGGCGGCGTGATCGGTCACGGGGCTGTCAAAGCTCACGTCCAACGAAGCGGCGCCCGTCATGATCTGCTCCCGCCAGTCCGTGTGAATTTCACCGGACAGATACACTTTTAACGTCATCGTAGTCTCCCTGCTGCTGAGCGTGAAATTGACAGGTAGGCCAGCCGCCTGTGATGTCCCCTACTATCCGCGCAGCACACCGCCTGTGGCCTTGGTCACTTTGTCGACAACCTTGGCGCTGACGGCTTCGATGTCGGCATCCTTCAAAGTCTGGGACACCGGCTGCAGCCGCACGGTCAGCGCCAGGGATTTCTTGCCCTCGCCGAGGCTGCCACCAATGAATTCATCAAAGATGCGCACGTCTTCGATCAACGCCTTGTCTGCCCCCATCGCGGCATTGACCAGCGTCAGCGCCTCAACCTCTGCATCCACGACAAAGGCAAAGTCACGCTCGACCGCCTGCAGATCGCTGATGTCCAAGGCGGGTCGTGTGGCGCCCGCTTTGCGCGGCATCGGGATCTCTTCGGGCCAGAGGGTGAAGGCCATGGCTGGTCCCTTCACATCCATCGCGTCGAGCACGCGGGGGTGTACCTCGCCAAAGACGCCCAGCACTTTCTTGGGCCCCAGACAGATCATGCCATGGCGACCGGGGTGCCACCACTCCCGCGCACCGCGCAGGATCTGCACCCGCGCCGGGGCGCCCATGGCCGCCAGCACCGCTTCGGCATCCGCCTTGACGTCGAAAACATCCACCGGACGGGAGGCACCCTGTACGTCCTTGGGCCCGGTACGCCCCACCAGCAAGCCGGTGATCAGTGTATGCTGCTCTCCCGGCTCACCACCGTGGAAGGCCGGACCCACTTCGAAAAGGGCAAGGTCTGCGAAGCCGCGCGCCTGATTGCGCGACGCGGCCTGCAGCAGGCCCGGCAGCAGCGCAGGCCGCATGTGGCTCATGTCACTGCTGATCGGGTTTTCCAGCTGCGTCGTGTCTTCGCCGCCACCAAAAAGCGCCGCAGACGCCTGATCGATAAAGGTGTAGCTGACGCATTCGTTGTAGCCGAGCGCAGCGCAGGTACGCCGCCCAATCGCCTCGCGCCGCTGCGCCGGGGACAGGACCGGTTTCGGCACACCGGCAGCCAGCCGTGGCAGGGGTATCCCTTGCAGTTTGGTCAGGGAGGCAATGCGCGCCACCTCTTCGACCAGATCGGCTTCGCCCTGAACGTCCGGGCGCCAGCTGGGCACATGGGCCATATTGCCTTCGAGGATGAAGCCCAGAGAGGTGAGGGTCTGGCGCTGTTCGCTTTCCGGGATATCCATGCCAACAAGCGACCGCACCCGCGCCGCATCCAGTTTGTAGGCGCGGTCGGTGTTGGGAATTTTGCCCGCAACGATCACTTCGGAGGCTTCACCCCCCGCGTGGTCGAGGATCATCCGCGTCGCATGCTCGATGCCGTAGGGGGTCCAGGCCGGATCGATGCCACGCTCGAAGCGGTAGCGCGCATCCGAATTGATCTTGAGCGCGCGTCCGGTGTAGGCGGTGCGGATCGGATCGAAATAGGCCGCCTCAAGGAAGACATTCGTTGTCTCTTCGGTACAGCCGGAGGCCATGCCCCCCATGACGCCACCAATGCTTTCGACGCCATTGGCATCGGAGATCAGCGTCATCCCCTCCTCGAAGGTATATTCCTTCTCGTCGAGGCCAACCAGGGTTTCACCGCCCTTTGCACGATGCACGCGCAGGGCATTACCGGCGATCTTATCCGCGTCAAAGACGTGCAGCGGGCGGTTGCGGTCGTAGGTGAAGAAATTCGTCACATCCACAAGGAAGGAGATCGGCCGCAAACCAATCGCGCGCAGATGATCCTGCAGCCACTTGGGCGACGGGCCGTTTTTCACCCCTCGGATCACACGTCCGTAGAAAACCGGGCATTGTTCCAGCGTGTCGCCATCAATCGTGACGGACACGGGGCAATCGAAAGTGCCCTCTACCGCATCGACATCGCGTTTCTTGAGCTTGCCAAGCCCTCTGGCGGCCAGATCACGGGCAATGCCCCGCACGCCCAGCGCGTCAGGTCGGTTTGGCGTGATCGCGATTTCAATCACCGGATCGACTTTCGCGGGGTCATTTTCCGCCAGCCAATCCACAAAGGACTGCCCGACCTCGCCCGTATCCAATTCGATGATGCCATCGTGTTCGTCGCTGAGTTCCATCTCACGCTCTGACGCCATCATGCCAAAGCTCTCGATCCCGCGGATTTTGCCGACGCCAATGGTGGTGTCGATCCCCGGCACGTAGACGCCCGGTTTGGCGACGACAACGGTGATGCCTTCCCGCGCGTTCGGCGCGCCGCAGATGATCTGTTTGACGCCTTCGTCCGTCTCCACCTGGCAGACGCGCAGCCGGTCGGCATCGGGGTGTTTTTCGGCGGATTTCACATAGCCGATGGTAAAATCACGCAGCCGCGCGCCCCGATCCTCGACGCCTTCCACCTCCAGCCCGAGGTCGGTCAGCGCATAGAGGATCTCATCCAGCGTTGCGGTCGTGTCCAAATGGTCTTTCAACCAGGAGAGCGTGAATTTCATGAGGGATCACCGGCATCAAATCGTTTCCGCGCCCTGATAGCCGAAAGCGATCAGGGGGGAAAGCCATTGCTGGGCCCTGCCCGCATCAAGGATAGGACTGCGGCAGGTCCAATAATTCGTCCAGCTGGCGCGCGATCCAGCCGTGCGGGATGAAATGACCGCCGGGATGCACATCAAGGCTGACGCGCCCGGTCTCGCAAGTGGTCCAGACGGTGCGCTCAAGCGTGAGGAAAGGCACCTGCTGCCACGGGCCGGTTGCGGTCCCCGCGCCACAGCCAAATTTCTCACGCCAGAGAGCGACCGCGTGGTCCTGCTCCCCCTTCGGTCCGTAAGGGTATTCCAGCACCGGATCATTCAGCCCGTAGACCTGACGCACCTCGCGCGGCGCGGTGTCACAGACCTCATCCTGGTCCAGCGTCCCGGAAATCGCCAGGAGCGCCGCGACATCCGCGCCATCCTCGCAGACAAACCGCCAGGCCATGTTGCTGCCCCAGGAATAGCCCGAGATATAGACCTGATCGTCACTCACCGGGAAGCGTGCTTTCACATCCTCAAGCACGGCCCGGGCAAAATCGACATCCGCAGAGCCCGCACGCCAGAAATCCCATGTCTTGCGCAGCCCATTGGGGGCAACAAGCAGAACGCCCCGCCTCCGCGTCGCGCCCGAGATCCGCTGGTGATTTACCGGCAAGGCACCGGTGCGCTGCCATCCATGAAAGTGCATCACCACGGGCAAAGCCGAGGTGCCATCCCAGTCATCCGGCAGTTTGATGTGATAGGAGCGATCCCCGAGTTGGCAGGGCACTTCCTCGTGGCACTCTCCTTTCCACGGGCCCATCGCGGCGGCGGCATGAGAAAAGAAAGCGAGCAGAAAAAGCGGAATAAGACGATACATCATATCCGCACTCTACGCACCGCTTGCGCGGTGTCACATCACTTCCGCGTAAGCGCCGGTCACAGGGAGTGGGGCACTTGCTCGTCGTCCTCGACATCGTGCCGGGATGTCGCAAGCCACCGGTCCACAAGCAGGATCGGCGCCAGGACAACCGTCCATCCGGCAACATTCAAAACCGTAAAGACGATCTTGAGATCGCGAGGCATATCAGACAGCCACATAAACACATGTGCCAGGATGATCAGGCACAGCATAACTGTCACAAGCAAGACGCGAAAACCCCGGTCGGGCGTGTGTTCTTCCTCTACCATAGCGGGAATATAGCACGGTAAAACCGAGACGTCGACGCTTACCTGCTCAGCCCGCCATGAAGGTTGGGTTGATCGAGGCTGGCAAAGCCGTAGTGGCGCAACCAGCGCAGGTCGCTGTCGAAAAAGGCCCGCAGGTCCGGAACGCCGTATTTCAGCATGGCAATGCGGTCGATGCCCATGCCAAAGGCAAAGCCCTGCCAGGCGTCGGGATCGATGCCCCCCGCGGCGAGCACCTTGGGGTGCACCATGCCGGAGCCGAGAATTTCCAACCAGTCATCGCCTTCGCCGATTTTCAGCGTGCCGCCCTCCCAGGAACAGCGGATGTCAACCTCGGCAGAGGGTTCGGTGAAGGGAAAATGCGAGGCGCGGAACCGCAGATCGACACCGTCCACCTCGAAATAGGCCTTCACGAATTCCTCCAGCACCCATTTCAGATGCGCCATGGAGATGTCCTTGTCGATGGCCAACCCCTCCACCTGATGGAACATCGGCGTGTGCGTCTGGTCGTAGTCCGCGCGGTACACACCCCCGGGACAGATGATGCGCAGGGGGGCGCCCATCTTCTCCATCGACCGGATTTGCACCGGAGAAGTGTGGGTCCGCAGCACATGTGGCGGGCGATTGTCGCCTTCGGCACGGTGCATGTAGAACGTGTCCATTTCGGCGCGCGCGGGGTGATGTCCGGGGATGTTCAGCGCGTCGAAATTGTACCAATCGGTGTCGATGCGCGGGCCTTCGGCGACCGAAAACCCCATTTCGGCAAAGATCGCGGTGACCTCTTCCGTGACCTGGCTGATCGGGTGGATGGTGCCCTGACGCGTGCCGCGCGCAGGCAAGGTCACGTCCAGCCACTCCTCGCGCAGCCGCGCATCGAGCGCGGCGTCCGCGAGGGCCGCCTTTTTGGCGGCCAGCGCCGAGTTGATCTCGTCTTTCAAGGCATTGAGCGCAGGACCGGCCGTTTGCCGCTCCTCGGGGGTCATCTTGCCAAGCTCGCGCATCTTCAGCGCAACCTCACCCTTTTTCCCCACGGCGGCGAGCCGGATGCTCTCCAGCGCGGATTCGTCGCCGGCCTCCGCAATCTGGCCCAGATATTTTTGCTTGAGATCGTCCATCTCTGCCTCGCTATTCACAGGTGCGCCGGTGCTAGCAGAATGATCGCCGATTGCAAGACAAGCGAAAGGTGCAATGTCACCGGGCCGCCTGCTGACACTTGAAGTTTACCGCAGGACCGAGCGCAGGAAAGCCTGTGTCCGTGCGACCTCGGGGGCGGTGAATATCTGCTCTGGCGGGCCTTCCTCCACGATCACGCCGCCATCCATGAAACAGACACGATCCGCCAGTTCGCGGGCAAAACCCATCTCGTGGGTTGCCAGGATCATCGTCATGCCTTCGCTGCGCAGCTGGCGCAGGACGTTCAGCACCTCACCCACCAGTTCCGGATCAAGAGCAGCCGTGATCTCGTCAAAGAGCATGATCTCGGGCTGCATGGCCAAGGCGCGGATCACAGCCACACGCTGTTGCTGACCACCGGACAGCTGATCGGGATACTTGCGCATGTGCTGCGCCAACCCGAACCGCTCAAACAGCGCCTCAGCCTGTGCCGTGCTGTCCTCGCCCAGCACGCGGCGCGGGGCGAGCAGCACATTGTCCAGCGCAGACATATGCGGGAAAAGGTTGTAGGACTGGAACACGATGCCAATGCGCCGCCGCACCGGTCCCAGATCGAGACCCGGCTCGGAGATATCCAGCCCGTCCAGCCAGACAGTACCGTCATCAATCGGTTCCAGCTGGTTGATACAGCGCAACAGCGTGGATTTGCCGGACCCGGACGCGCCAATCAGGCAGATCATCTCGCCCGCTGCCACGTCCAGATCGATGCCGCGCAGGACCTGATTGTCACCAAAAGATTTCTGCACGCCGCGCAGGGACAGCTTAGCTTCGGGCATCGCGGTCCCTGTTCAGCAGGTGGTCCGCATAGCGTGTGGCCGGAACGGTCACGGCGAGGAAGATGACAGCGGCAACCACGTAAGGCGTGAAATTTGCCAGCAGGCTTTTGTAGATGCCCGCCTGCCTCAAAATCTCCACTGGACCAATGAAGGACAGCAGCGCCACATCCTTTTGCAGCGCCACGAACATGTTCATATTCGCCGGGACCACGCGGCGAATGGCCTGCGGCAGGATCACGTAGCGCATGGTGTCCCGCTCGCTGAGGCCAAGGCAGATCGCGGCATTCCGCTGGCTGGCGTGGATGCTCTCGATGCCGGAGCGCAGCACTTCGGCGATATAGGCGGAATAGGTCAGCACCAAGGCAACGGTGCCCCAGATGTAGGGCGAATTCCATGGGCGCGGCAGACCAAGACCCGGCACGCCAAAGCCGATCAGGTAGATGGTCAGCACCACCGGCACCCCGCGAAAGATATCGACGTATAGGGCCCCGAAAATCCGCAGCGGGAAGAGCGCCGGGGCCTGCGCACCCCGCGCCAAGGCAATCGCCAGCCCCAGCCCGAGGATGAGCGGAACCGACCAGGCAAAGATCATCACGTCGATCAGGAAGGCCTGCAGCAACGTCGGGAAGGTCTGTACAAAGACGCCGCCGTCGAAAAAACTGGCCTTGACCGCAGGCCAGCCGGGCGCAAGCGGCACCAGCAGGATGATCGCGGCCAGCACGGCAAACGTACTGACGCCCGCCACGGCCAGCGAGCGCCGCCGCTGCGCCGCCTCATATGTTTGCCTACGGTTCACTGACGGGGCCTTACTGGATCAGGGGCACGCCTGTCGCCTGCTGCAACCATTCCGCTTCGATGGCGGCCAGCGACCCGTCCGCCTTCATCGCCGAGAGGGCGGCATCCACACATTCCTTGAGGGGATTGCCTTCGGTCATCAGCATGCCAAAGTGATCGGGGTTGGCGCTCTCGTCCGGGGCGAACTGGCCCAGCACCTTGCCGCCCTCCAGAACGACCGCCGAGAGATAAAGTGCCGTCGGCAGATCAAAAAGGGCGGCATCCACCTGCCCCGCCTTCATGGCTTCGACCACATTTGCGTTGTCATCGTAAACCAGCGGACTTGCCGATGGCGAGATCTCCTCCATCACCACGGGCAGCGCTGTGGTCGAGGCGACGACACCCCATTTGAGCGCTTTCATCGCCTCCATGCTGACGTCGATCCCGTCGCCCCCACGCACAAGAACGGCCATGGGTGCCGTGTAGTAGGGCTCTGAGAAATCAACGACCTTGTCACGTTCCGCCGTGATCGAGAACTGCTGCATGTTCAGGTCGAAATCCTTGGCACCGGGCTGGATCGCCTGATCAAAGGAGGTGCGGGTCCAGACCACATCGGCGGCGTCGAACCCCATTTCGGTTGCCAGCGCGTAGGCCACGGCGGCTTCAAATCCCTCTCCGCTCTCAGGCGCATCATCGATGACCCAAGGGTAATACGCCGGGTTGCCGGTGGCGATTGTCAGTTTGCCCGCGGCCAGCGTTTTGCCGTCTGCGCAGCTTTGCGCCACGGCGGTCCCGGCCAGCAGAAGGGTTCCAAGGGCGGCAGATGTCAGATGTTTCAGCATGGATCGGTTCTCCCCATTTTATGAATGCGCGCTCACCACAGGTTATCCCCTTGCATGTCTCGCGGCGCAAGCCCGTCAGGTCCGGGCGCGCATATCTGCCGGACCCTTGCCCGAAATTATCGCTACTGTGCCTTCCAGCGTCGATGCACCCAAAGCCACTGCGCCATGTTGGCGCGCACCTGCGCTTCGAGGCTGTCATTGAGGGCCTGCGTCATCTCCTCGGGTGTCGTGTGCGGGATCGGCGCTTCCAATACCACCTTGAAACTCAGACCATCAGGCTGCCGGATGCCGTAGCATGGCACCAACAAGGCATCATAGCGCAGCGCCAGCTCCGCCGCTGACAGTGCTGTATACGCCGTTTTGCCAAAGAATTTCAGGGGCGCCCCCGCCCACATGTGCTGGTCGATCAGCAGCGCAATCGCATTGCCCGCCTTGAGGAACTTGACCATCTCTCCCATGCCCCGGCGTCCGCGCAGAAACAGCGGGGTGCCCACCTGGCTGATGCGCGAGACGTAGAAGTCATTGAACCCCTTGTAGTTCATGCTCCGGTACAGCCCGCCAACCTGGTGACCGCGCTGGATCAGCTTGGACCGCACGATGTCATAGTTGCCGATATGGCCTGATACGAGAATGATCGGACGGCCTGCTTCGCGCGCCGCGTCCACCGCATCGATACCGTCTCCGGTGACCGGCGTGTTCCGGGCGGTCTCGACCAGTTTCCGCGGCGAGAACAATTCACACAAGGTGCGGCCGATCTGGTCGGGCACGTCACGTGTCATCTGCTCGACGTCGTCCTCGGGCATCTCCGGAAAGATGAAATGCATGTTGTCGCGTATCCGCCCGCGATATCCGATGATCGGGGCGACCAGACGCGAGATCACCCATCCCCCCACCGGAATGCGGGTGCGATACGGCAAAAGCGTGAGCGACCGGATGACCCCGATGATCAACGCGCTCACGATCCGATCTTTCAGACCGACATCCTCGTCATTTTTGGAAGGGGGTTTACCTGTTGCCGCCATTGCGCTTTCGCGTTTGTTCAGATGTCGAGCTTGTACCATTTAATGGCATGGGCTCAAGACCCGTTGGCCTCCGGGTCGTGGAAAGGCGCATGCGTACATCGACCCGGCATGAAAAAAGCCGCCCCGGTGTGGAGCGGCTTTCGAGATTTCGCTTTGCGCGGATCAGGCTGCGAGCGCGTCCTGCGCCTGTTTCACGATCGCGCTGAAAGCATCGGGTTCGTGCACGGCGAGATCGGCCAGAACCTTGCGGTCCACCTCGATGCCGGCCAGCGACAGACCGTTGATGAAACGGCTGTATGTCAGCGCTTCGTCGTGGCTTCGCACAGCCGCGTTGATCCGCTGGATCCACAGCGCGCGGAAATTGCGCTTGCGGTTCTTGCGGTCACGGGTGGCGTATTGGTTGGCCTTGTCGACGGCCTGACGCGCGACCTTGAAGGTGCTCTTGCGGCGGCCATAATAGCCTTTGGCGGCCTTGATGACCTTCTTGTGACGGGCGTGGGTGACGGTTCCACCTTTAACTCGGGACATATCTTAGCTCCTTCAGGCTTAGCGGTCGTAGGGCATGAAGCCCTTGACGATTTTGGCGTCCGGCGCGGAGAGCGTTGTTGTCCCGCGCGCATCACGGATGAACTTGCGTGTCCGCTTGATCATCCCGTGGCGTTTGCCAGCCTGACCGGCCATCACCTTACCGGTGGCCGTCACCTTAAAGCGCTTCTTGGCGCTCGATTTCGTCTTCATCTTGGGCATTTCCGTCTCCTGATCTTGGGTCGGTTTGCGCGCGACTCGGCATGCCACTTGAGCCGGTCGGGCGGATAAGAAGCTGCGCTATAGGAGGTTGCGCCGCAGATGGCAAGAGCAGATGCGTCACGGCCGCGCCCTACGGCAGGTATTTCACAAAGACGTTCACGAAGGTCCTGGGCTGGGACGCGGCGGTGTATCCGACCTCCGATGTCGTGGTCGCACAGACGACCAGTCCAGTGGCCAGCAACACCGTCAGGGCCGAGGTTCGGGGCAGCCGACGATCTACGAGCGCCGCATAGATCGAAATGATTGAAAACGCCCCAATGACGATGCCTAGCACCAGCGCCGGGTCGGCATCCATGGCCGCACCTCCCCGTTCTTTCGCGGGAAAGGGCTACTCCGGGTCGGTGCTGAAAATCAAACGTTCGTCGCAGGGCGCAACTCGGAGAATATTGGTGCTGCCAGGAACATTGAAAGGCACACCTGCGGTCACCACGATCTGATCTTCCGGGCCGGCATAGCCCTGATCCCGCGCCGCTTTGGCAGAGGCAACCACCGCCATCTTGAAGCGTTCCAGCACATCGGTGATCACGCAGTTCGTGCCCCAGGTCAGTGTCAGGCGGCGCGCCGTGCTCTTCAACGGTGTCATCGTCAGGATCGGCACCATGGGCCGCTCCCGCGCCACCAGCGCCGCGGTTGTCCCGCTTTGACTGAAACAGCAGATCGCCTTGATATCGGTCTTTTCGGCGATTTCGCGCGCGGCAGAGACGATGGCATCCGCAATCGTCGTGCCCGGCGCATCACGCGAGGCAATCATGATCTTGGCATAGGTCGGATCCTGTTCGACCTCGGTGGCAACGTTGTTCATCGTTGTCACCGCCTCCATCGGATAATCACCCGCCGCCGACTCTGCCGAGAGCATGACGGCATCCGCCCCCTCGTAGATGGCGGTCGCGACGTCCGAGACTTCGGCGCGCGTCGGCATCGGGCTTTCGATCATGCTTTCCAGCATCTGTGTCGCCACGATCACCGGTTTGGCGGCAGAGCGGCACTTGCGCACCAACCGCTTCTGGATCGGCGGCACGTTCTGCACCGGCAGTTCCACACCCAGATCGCCGCGCGCAACCATGATCCCGTCGCTGACCTTCAGAATGTCATCAAAATTCGCCACCGCCGCCGGTTTCTCGATCTTGCTGAGGATCGCCGCGCGTCCATTTGCAAGGTCAGAGGCTTCCAGAACATCTTCGGGCCGCTGCACAAAGCTCAGCGCCAGCCAATCGACACCCAGATCGCAGACAAACTCCAGATCCTTGCGATCCTTGTCAGAGAGCGCGGCCAGCGGCAGCACAACATCCGGCACATTCACACCCTTGCGGTTCGAGATGACACCACCGGCGATCACCGTACACTCCGCGAAATCCGAACCGCAGGCCTCGACTTTCAAGCGAATCTTGCCGTCGTTCACCAACAGGCTGGCGCCGGGCTCCAACGCGGCAAAAATCTCTGGATGAGGCAGGTTCACACGGTTCACATCGCCTTCGGCAGTGTCGAGGTCCATGCGGAACGTCGCACCCTCTTCCAGCATCTCGCCCTCTTCGTTTGCGAACACGCCAACGCGCAGCTTTGGCCCCTGAAGGTCGGCCAGAATGCAGATGCTGCCGCCCGTGTCCTCTTCGATCTGGCGGATGATCTTGTGCTTTTCGCGGATCTCTTCGTGGCTGCCGTGGCTCATGTTCAGGCGAAACACATCCGCGCCCGCGAGGTGCAGCGCGTGGATCGTCTCATAGTCTTCGGAGGCAGGCCCCAGTGTGGCCACGATCTTGACATTGCGCGAGCGTCTCATTTTCCTGTCGTTCCTTCGTCCTGTAACTGCCAGCAAGTTGTTACCGCTAACGGGATTGCGCACCTTATGTCGCATGATGCGCCACGGGGCAACTGTGCTCATCCTGAACGGCCAGAATAAAACCTTGATGACACGCAAGGTGCACAAGCTGCAAGCGCTCGGACACGGTTGACAGGGCGCTGCACCATCCCAATCTTAAGGGCAGCCGCAAAGGAGACCACCGCCGTGCCCAGCCAGACAGAGATCGAACTTCAGGCCGCCGCCTTTCGCCGCCTGCAGAAGCATTTGATGGAAGACCGCACCGATGTGCAGAACATCGACATGATGAACCTGGCCGGGTTCTGCCGCAACTGTCTCAGCCGCTGGTATCAGGAAGCCGCCGCCGAGAAAGGCATCGAGATGGGCAAGGATGAGGCACGCGAGCTGTTCTACGGCATGACCATGGCGGAATGGAAAGCCAACTATCAGACCGACGCAACCGACGATCAGCAGAAGGCCTTTGAGACGGCGTTCAAGGAGAACGTCGGCACAAGCTGACGGGTGCTTTCATGTCCCTTGGCGAGACATCTAAACAGCTAAGTGAGTCCGCTGAAATCAGTTAAATTCCAGGTCAGATCATCACCGAAGTTGTCGATGATTGGATATGAATTGAAGGACATCGCTGCGACCGATACGGCTCTGCTGAGATCACGCAACACGACGTCGAAGCTTGCAACCGGTTTGAAGGCGACGCCATCAGCATCGGAGGGACCTATGAGATCGACCACTAAAAAGTCCTTTGAAAACCCGCGTCGTTCGGCGCTCGACCCATGCGGGATATCATGCCCCGTACGAACCGTTCCGTCCCATTTGGAAAGTTGGACGCACCGTGCCGCTGCGCCCTCCTGCCAAGCAAAAGGAGAAGAGGCCCAGAAAGCACCCGACCGGCGCTCAAGTCGATAGGTCCCAGCAAGACACGACCGCAAAATCGACGCGTATTTTGCCGTCTTTCAAAGGACTGCAACCGGTCGATCAGATCACCGTCGGCGGTTGTATCGAGATTTTACCAGCCGTTCAGACGGCCGCTTTCAGGCTCTCTTCCAGATAAATTTCGCGCAGGCGCGGCGCCACGCGGCCCGGCACGCCCTCACCCAGAGCCACCCCATCAATCTCCACCACCGGCATCACAAATGTGCTGGCCGAGGTGATAAACGCCTCATCGGCCTTTTTCGCCTCATCGATGGTAAAGTTGCGCTCTTCCACTTCCATCTGCGCCTCCTGCGCAAACCGCAGAACAGCGGCGCGCGTGATCCCGTGCAGAATATCGTTCGACAGCGCCCGGGTGATGATCTTGTTGCCCTTCACGATGTAAGCGTTGTTCGAGGTGCCTTCGGTGACATAGCCATCCTCGATCATCCAGGCGTCATCGGCACCGGCCTTCTTGGCCATCATTTTGCCCATCGACGGATAGAGCAGCTGTACCGTCTTGATATCGCGGCGGCCCCAGCGAATGTCGTCTATACTGATGACCTTCATCCCCTTTTGAGCCGCCGGGCTGTTCGCCAGACCCGGCTTGTTCTGGGTGAAGAGCACAATGGTTGGCGTGGTCGTTTCCGGATCGGGAAAGACAAAATCGCGATCACCTGGCGCGCCGCGCGTGATCTGCAAATAGATCATGCCCTCGTCGATCTCATTGACCCGCAAAAGCTCGCGGTGGACCTCCAGCAAGTCCTCCTTGCTGATCGGGCTGCGCATCTCCAGCTCATCAAGCGACCGCTGCAAGCGCACCGCGTGGCCGTCGAAATCGATCAGTTTGCCACCCAGAACAGAGGTGACTTCATAGACACCATCCGCCATCAGAAAACCGCGATCAAAGATTGAAACGGTCGCTTCGGTTTCGGGCAGGTAGTCGCCATTTACATAAACGGTGCGGGTCATAAAGGAGCCTCCGGCATCAGGTGCAGCGCTGCATGTTGCAGCAGAATTACGGTTTTGGCATCGCGGATGCGCCCATCGCGTGCCATCGTCAAGGCCTCATCCAGAGGTACATCCAGAATTTCGATCTCTTCGGCCTCGGAACGCAGACCACCAAACTGGGTTTGCGCATCCGCAGCACTATATCGCGCGGCGAAGAAATGCAGTTTCTCGGTGACCGACCCGGGCGACATGTAGAGGTCGAAAAGGAATGTCGGATCGGTCAATACCAACCCCAATTCTTCCTGCGCCTCCTTGCGAATGCAATCCGTCGGATCATCCGCATCCAGCAACCCGGCGGCTGCTTCGATCAAAAAGGGGTGCGGGTCGTCGCGATAGGCGGCAGGCCAGCGAAACTGACGCCCCAAAAGCACATGCCGTCGCGCCGGATCATAGGGCAGGATCACCGCACCATCCCCACGATCATAGGTCTCGCGCCATTGCTCGCTGATGGTCCCATCGGACAGGGTCAGCCGCAGCTTGGTTTTCTTGAGGGTCGCCCAGCTGTCAGAAAGAAGCGTTGTCTCCAACACCTCCCACCCCATGTTCAGCCCCATAGCACGCGCCCCGACGGGTGTACGCCTGCCTCATCGAAAAGCAACGGTTGCGGTCGGTCTTCGGCCAGCAACAACGGGCCATCCAGATCGGTCACCATTGCCCCCTGCGCCAGCAGAACCGCCGGCGCCATGGCAAGGCTGGACCCGACCATGCAGCCGATCATGATGTCATATCCCTGCGCCAACCCTTCGCTGCGCAGGGCAAGCGCTTCCGTCAGACCACCCGCCTTGTCGAGCTTGATGTTGATCACATCATATTTGCCCTTGAGCTTGGGCAGGCTGGCCCGGTCATGGCAACTCTCATCCGCACAAACGGGCACCGGCCGCTCCAGCCCGATCAAGGCCTCGTCTTCCCCGGCGGGCAGCGGCTGTTCAACCAACGCCACACCAAGACGCACCAAATGCGGCGCGAGATCGGCGTAGACCTCCGCGCTCCACCCCTCATTGGCATCCACGATGATCTTCGCGTCCGGGGCCCCGGCGCGCACCGCTTCGAGCCGCGGCATATCATCCGGCGTGCCAAGCTTGATCTTCAAGAGCGGCCGATACGCATTCTCAGCCGCCTGCGCCCGCATCTTCTCCGGGGTATCCAGCGACAGTGTATAGGCGGTGATCTCTGGCCCCGGTGCGGGCAGACCCGCCAGCTCCCACGCCCGCTTGCCCGCGCGTTTCGCCTCGAGATCCCACAATGCGCAATCCACCGCGTTGCGCGCAGCTCCGGCAGGCAGCAGGTCCTGCACCCCCGCGCGGGTCAGATCGTCAGGCAGCCCTTCGATCTCGGCCGTCACACTCTCCAGCGTTTCATCATAGCGCGCATAGGGGACACATTCACCCCAGCCTGCGTGCTGCCCGTCCGTGATCCGCACAGTCAGCACCTTGGCCTCCGTCCGCGACCCGCGACTGATGGTGAACACCTGAGCGAGACGAAAGACATCCCGGCTGACCTCAATACGCATGTCCGCTCCTTCTCCGCTCTAAATCGCCACGATGGATCGCTATCAGATCGTGAGCAGCGCATCCACCAGCTTGCCCGCCCCGAAACGGAACGGATCGGTCGCGGGTAGGTTCATCCGGTCCTCGATCTCCTGCAGGCAGGCCCTGGCCGCCTCCTCCTCCAGCGCCTTGGTGTTCACGGACACGCCCGCCACCTGGCAATTGGGGTTCGCCACCTTGGCCAACGGCAGCGCCGTGTCGCGCAAGGTCTCCAGCGTCGGCAGCCCGTACTGCGGCAGCCCCCGCATATGCGTGCGGGTCGGTTCGTGACAGAGGATCAACGCATCCGGCTGCCCGCCATGGATTAGGGCCATGGTCACACCGGAGTATGATACATGAAAGAGGCTGCCCTGCCCTTCGATATGATCCCAGTGGTCTGCGTCATTGTCAGGCGTGAGATATTCAACCGCACCCGCCATGAAATCGGCAATCACCGCATCCAGCGGGACACCTTTGCCGGTGATCAGAATACCCGTCTGCCCGGTGGCCCGAAAATCGGATTTCATCCCGCGCTTGATCATTTCTGCGTCCATCGACATCGCGGTGTACATCTTGCCGCAGGAGCAATCGGTGCCAATCGCCAGCGCCCGTTTTCCAGTCCGCTTCTGGCCATTTGCAATCGGATAGGCCACGCTGGGCACCCGTACGTCGTGCAGCGTCCCGCCATTGACCTTGGCCGCCGCCTGCAACTCATCTTCGTTGCGCAAGAGATTGTGCAAACCAGCAGCCACGTCATAGCCCATCTGCAGGGCCTTGACCAAAACCACTTTCCACTCTTCCGAGATCACGCCGCCGCGGTTGGCCACGCCGATCACAAGCGTCTTGGCACCCGCATTCAGCCCCTCTTCGAGCGTCATATCGGTGAGGCCCATATCCGCGCCGCAGCCCGGCAGACGGAATTGACCGACGGCGTTTTCGGGACGCCAGTCCTTGATGCCCTGCGCCACCTTCGCGGCAAGCTGGTCCGGTGCGTCGCCGAGGAACAAAAGATAAGGTGTCTGGATCATGGTTAAGCCTCCGTCAGATTTGCTGCAATTTCTCCTCTTTGCCCCGCAAAGGCATCTCGAAAACACCCGGATCAATGTCTCAGGCGCAATTTTCTTCGATCATATGCGGATAATGACGAAGAATTAAGCGTATGCGTCAGAGTCAACCATCCGACTCGCATGCTGCACCTGCAAAATGCGCTTGCAGCATGTTGCGCAATTTAATACCAACCACAGCAACGCAATCGCAATTTTATTTCTTCGAGGTCCGCATGAGTTTCCGCATCCAACCCAGCCCGCCTGCCCGACCAAACCGCTGCCAGCTCTTCGGTCCCGGCTCGCGCCCGGCCATTTTCGAAAAGATGGCCGCCTCGGCAGCGGATGTCATCAATCTCGACCTTGAAGACAGCGTCGCGCCCAGCGACAAGGACAGCGCCCGGGCGAACATCATCGCTGCCATATCCGACATCGACTGGGGCAGCAAAACGCTCTCGGTGCGCATCAACGGCCTCGACACGCCCTTCTGGTACCGTGACGTGGTCGACCTGATGGAGCAGGCGGGCGACCGGCTCGACCAGATCATGATCCCCAAGGTGGGCTGTGCTGCTGACATCTACGCGGTCGACGCGCTGGTCACCGCCATCGAAGCCGCCAAAGGCCGGACAAAGAAGATCACCTTCGAGGTCATCATCGAATCCGCCGCAGGCATCGCCCATGTAGAAGAAATCGCCGCCAGCTCCCCGCGCATGGCCGCCATGAGCCTCGGCGCTGCCGATTTCGCGGCCTCCATGGGCATGGCGACTACGGGGATCGGCGGCACGCAGGAAAACTACTACATGATCCGCGAGGGTGAAAAACACTGGTCCGACCCGTGGCACTGGGCCCAGGCCGCCATTGTCGCCGCCTGTCGCACCCATGGCGTTCTGCCCGTCGATGGCCCCTTCGGCGACTTCTCGGACGATGAAGGCTTCCGAGCCCAGGCCCGCCGCTCCGCCACCCTCGGCATGGTTGGCAAATGGGCGATCCACCCGAAACAGGTGGCCATCGCCAATGAGGTCTTCACCCCTTCGGAAGAGGCCGTCACTGAGGCCCGCGAGATCCTCGCCGCCATGGAAGACGCCAAGGCCAAGGGCGAAGGCGCCACAGTCTACAAGGGCCGCCTGGTGGACATTGCCTCGATCAAGCAGGCCGAAGTGATCGTACGTCAGTCCGAAATGATCGCGGGCTGACACGCTCGTGACTTGGCAAATCCGGTCCGGCCTGCCCCTATGGGGCCGACCATCCGGGAGCCTGCCATGAGATCAATCCTTGCCGCCTGCCTCACCCTCATCTGGGCCACCACACTGCACGCCCAGTCCATCGCCCCACGCGACGGCTGGGTGGTGATCGCAACAAAGAAGACACACGCCGACCTGTTGACCGACCTGAAAACAGCCGTGAAGGCAAACAAGATGGGCGTCGTGACCCAAGCCGGCCCGACCGGAGCGGCCAAGGCGCGCGGCATCACCATCCCGCAAAACCGGGTGGTCGGCGTCTTCAACAACGACTTCGCGGTGAAAATCCTCGCGCTATCCACCGCCGCGATGATCGAAGCACCCATCCGCTTCTACGTCACCGAAGAAGCCGACGGCACGGCCACGCTTTCCTACAAAACCCCCAGCTTCGTCTTTACGCCTTACATCAAAGAAGCAGGCCCGGGTCTCGAAGCCCTCGCAGAAGAACTCGACACCCGCTTTGCATCCATTGCCGAGGCCGCGCGCAACTGACCCACCACTTCATTGTTCCAAAAATATGCAAAACCGGACCACCGGCCCCCCCTTCACGCCCGTTCATCCTTGGGCGAGCCCATCACCACATAGGACGTAATCGCATTCACCTGTGGCAAAGCCCCCAGCTTGTCGGTGTGAAACCGCTTGTAGCTCGGCAAATCCGCTGATTCCACACGCAGCAAATACTCCGTGGCCCCGGTGACATTGTGACATTCCACCACCTCGGGCGAGCGTGAAATCGCGCGCTCGAATGCCTCCTGCGACGCCTTCGAATGATCGCTGAGCCCTACGGTGATGTAAGCCGTGAACCCGATGCCCAGCTGCGCCGGGTCCAGCACCACCCGGTACCCGCGGATCACGCCCGACCGCTCCAGCTCCTGAACACGACGCAGGCAGGCGGAGGGCGACAGGCCCACGCGCTCGGCAAGGTCCAGATTGCTGATCCGACCGTCGCGCCTCAACTCACGCAATATCCGCTCCGATTTATCGTCAATTCCACCCATAAGTTGCACATCTAGAGCAAAATCAAAGGAAAACACAATTTCAATCCCCTTTGGATGCATAATTATTGCGTCATGTCTATCGAACTTCTTTCCGCCCTCATCCTGTTTGCCTTAGCCAGTTCGGCAACGCCCGGACCCAACAACCTGATGCTCATGGCCTCGGGCGCCAACTACGGCTTCACCCGGTCCATCCCGCATATGCTGGGCATTTCCGTCGGCTTTGCGCTGATGATTGTGCTGGTCGGGGCGGGGCTGGCTCAGATATTCGAGGCCTACCCGGTCAGCTACACGGTGCTCAAAGCCCTGTCGGTCCTCTATCTTTCATATCTTGCGTGGAAGATCGCGACCGCCGCGCCAATCCGGAAATCAGCGGAAGAGGGGCGACCGATGACCTTTCTGCAAGCTGCCGCCTTTCAGTGGGTCAACCCAAAAGCCTGGGCGATGGCCCTGACCGCCCTCTCCGTCTATGCACCCAGTCAGACGCTGACCGCCTTTGCCCTCGTGGCCGTGATCTTTGCCACGGTGAACCTGCCCGCCATTACCTTCTGGACCGTCCTTGGCCAACAGATGGCGCGCATCCTGACCAACCCCAGGCGGTTGACCACATTCAACTGGGCGATGGCCGGATTGCTCATCGCATCGCTCTATCCGGTGCTCTGGCCGGGGTAAGCGGCGTTGCATTGCCCTGAAATGCCCGCCATATAACGGGAGAGAACAACAATAAGGTCTCCCATGACCCAATATATGGATTTCGAGAAACCGCTGGCCGAGATCGAAGGCAAGGCGGAGGAACTGCGCGCGCTGGCCCGGTCCAACGAAGAAATGGATGTGACCGAAGAGGCCGCCGCCCTCGACGTCAAAGCCCGTGCGATGCTGGAAGAACTCTACAGATCCTTGACCCCCTGGCGGAAATGCCAGGTGGCACGGCATGCGGAGCGCCCGCATTGCCAGGACTACGTCGATGCCCTCTTTACCGACTACACGCCGCTGGCCGGTGACCGGAACTTTGCCGATGACCACGCCGTCATGGGCGGCCTTGCGCGGTTGAACGACCGCCCGGTCATGGTGATCGGCCATGAGAAAGGCAATGACACGAAATCCCGGATTGAGCGCAACTTTGGCATGGCGCGGCCCGAAGGCTATCGCAAGGCCATTCGTCTGATGGACATCGCCCATCGCTTTGGCCTGCCCGTGATTACCCTGGTCGACACACCCGGCGCCTACCCCGGCAAAGGTGCCGAAGAGCGCGGCCAGTCCGAAGCCATTGCACGCGCCACCGAGAAATGTCTGCAGATCGGTGTGCCACTGATCTCCGTCATCATCGGCGAAGGCGGGTCCGGCGGTGCGGTCGCCTTTGCCACGGCAAATCGCGTCGCGATGCTGGAACACTCGGTCTATTCGGTGATCAGCCCCGAAGGCTGTGCCTCGATCCTCTGGAAAGACGCTGAAAAAATGCGCGAAGCGGCAGAGGCGCTTCGTCTGACCGCCGACGACCTCAAACAGCTTGGCGTGATCGACCGGATCATCCCCGAACCGACGGGGGGCGCGCACAGAGATGCCAGCGCGGCCATCGCCGCCGTCGGGCGCGCGCTGGAAGCGATGCTGAAAGATCTGGAGAGCAAGGCACCTGAGGCGCTGATCAAGGATCGTCGCGCCAAATTCCTCGACATTGGCGGCAAAGGCCTCGCGGCCTGACCTCTACGCCGCAGTGAGTTTGATGCGGAAACGCGGACCCGCCTGGTCGAGCCGGTCAAAGCCCATGGCCAGATAGATGCCTTGGGCCACGATGTTGTCGGGATGGGTGCCAACCATCAGGTACTGGCATCCTTCGGCCCGGGCCAGGGCCTCACTGGCCTTGATCAGCGCTTTGCCAACACCGGTCCCGCGCGCGGGCTCCGCCACATAAAGGTGATGCATATCCATGCCCCGCGCGCCGAATTGCATCCGGGCGAGCGGGCAGAGTGCAGCGTATCCGACGACCTCGCCCGCCGCTTCGGCCAGCAGGATGCGCACCCAAGGCCGGGGCCCAAGAATGTCGCGCGCCAGCTCATCCGCAGTGACTGTCGCCACATCGCCGTGAAACTCGGCGAGTTTCGAGACCATTTTCAATACAACCTGAAGGTCATCCGGCCTTACGGGCCGAATCCTCCCTGTAAAAATCGAGTTTTTCATTTCAACCTGAACCACTTACGAAACTGTTGCACCCCCGTTTCCAGTGACCCCTGCCGTATTTGAACGTGAAACTATGTCCTCGACTGGGCCGAATTTTGTTAAAATTCTACATATGGTAGAAATTTTCAATGGCGATGTGAGGAATTGGTAAAGATTCAGCTCGCCAACATCCGCAAACCCTGCGTCACATCCGACCGCACCGCGAGGCGCAGGCCCGGCTCGTCCCCGGCCCTGAGTGCTGCGATGATCAGCCGGTGGAAGTGCGGCGGTTCGGTCTTGCGCAGCCGACCGTAGAGCGCGCGCATCGTCGGCCCCATCTGCAGCCAGACGGTTTCCGCCATGGCCAGCATCGCCGGGGCCTGCGCGCGCAGGTACAGGGTGCGGTGAAACTCCAGATTGGTACGGATGTAGCTTGCCGCATCGCGATGGGCCACGGCCTCGGCGATGGTGGTGTTGATCGTTTGCATCCGTTCAATCAGCGCCATATGCGCGCGCGGCAAGGCCCGGCTGGCCAGTTCGACCTCGATGAGCGCCCGCAACGCGGCCAGTTCCTCGATCCGCTCATTGCTGAGTTCCGGCGTTGAGACCCGCCCGGAAGAGGACATGGTCAACGCTCCTTCGGCCACCAGGCGCCGGACCGCTTCGCGCGCCGGTGTCATCGACACCTCATATTCGCTGCCGATCCCGCGCAGGGTAAGCCCCTCGCCGGGGGGCAGATCGCCCTGCATGATCCGACCGCGCAACGCGCGGTACACACGGTCATGCGCGGCGGGAGCCGCATCGGCAGGGCGCGGAGACAGGATCATGGGGCTTTTGTGATCACAAATCCACGCAGGGTCAAGACGCGCCGCAGGTCTGGCCGCCATAAGGACCGAACAACTTAAGAGGCAAGGTCGAACCGATAGCGGTGCAGATCGCTGCCTTGTCGGCGCAGCCATTGCCTTGGACCCGCGTAGTCTCCATAAATCCGGCTGACCTGCGCCCAGAAGGCCGGGGAATGGTTCATTTCCGCCAGATGCGCCACCTCATGCGCCACCACATAGTCCAGCACATCCGGCGGCGCGAGGATCAGACGCCAGGAATACATCAACCGCCCTTCGGCCGTACAGGACCCCCAGCGGGAGCGTGTGTCGCGCAGGGTAATCGCCTGATAGGGTTTGCCCAGAAGGGCGGCATAGTTATCCGACGCCTCCGCCAGCCGGGCGCGCGCGATTTCCTTGAGATGTCCGGCAAGGCGGAGACCCACGCGCGCAGGCGCCCCCGGCACGGCCACGCGGCCCCCCTCGAACTGCACGCGACGCCCGCTGCCTGCCGCCACCTCATACATCTGCCCCCCCACGGGCAGCAGCGTGCCGATACCCACTGCGACATCGTCCCCCCGGGCCGCCAGATGTTTGCGAATCCAGCTTTCTTTTTCATATGCGAACTGAAGCGCCTCTCGCTCTGGCACCCGTTTGGGCAGGGTCAGCGTCACCCGCCCGTCGAGTTGAGAGATTCGCAGCGAAATGCGCTTTGCCTGCGCGGAACGGCGCAGGATCAGGGGGATGGGCGGGTCACCAGGCAGTGAGTTCTCGGTCATATGCGCTCTTGAAGATGGGTCGGCGTGCGGCAGCCCTTTACAGCCCCCGATTCATATGGCACTTGGCCGGAATCATCTACAGCAGAACAGCAATTGTAAAAGGGGGTTTTTCATGCCCAAAGAAGAATGGGGAACGAAGCGCCTCTGCCCCACAACCGGCAAGCGGTTTTACGACCTGAACAAGGATCCGATCGTCAGCCCCTATACCGGCGAAGTGGTTGAGATCGACCTCAGCAAATCGCGCATGATCGCAGCAGACGCAGAAGACGCGGCATCCGCCAAGGCCAAGGCCTCCACCCAGGAGGATGATGCGGTCCTGGAGGATGACGAGGAAGATGTTGATGTGGATCTGGGTGACGATCTGCTCGATGACGACGAAGACGATGATGACAGCGTGCCGCTCGAAGAGATCGCGGATGTTGCATCGGAAGACGACGACAACTGAAACCGAGATTTCGCGCGCGGGGCGGTCTTTTTTGACTTGATCCCGCCCCGCGTTGCGCCTATTCAGCGGCGCACTGGATTTCACAATCCATCCCGTCGGGACCTGAGGTTCCGATATTGGGGCCTTAGCTCAGCTGGGAGAGCGCCTGCATGGCATGCAGGAGGTCAGCGGTTCGATCCCGCTAGGCTCCACCAAATCCCCTATGTGAATGAAGCTGGCGCAAAGCCGCCGCTGGTGAAAAACTCAACTACCGCATGGTGGCTTCCCGAAGCGAACACGCATCCATCGCACAGAATCTGTTCGCTTGCGTTTCGGAGACGCCGGAGCGCCGCCCAAGCATCTAGCCAGCAGCGGCACCCCTGGCGTATTCCCGTGGTGGCGCGCCCACATGGCGCGCAAAGGCGGTGCTGAACGCGCTGGCGGAGCCATAGCCGATCTTGTCGGAAACTTCCGCAATCCCGTGCGTCCCCTCGCGCAGCATGTGCTTTGCGAGCGTCATCCGCCAGTTCAGCAGATATCCCATCGGTGCAACGCCAATGACCCGCGAAAATCGGGTAAAGAATGCCGACCGCGAGAGACCTGCTGTGCGGGCCAGTTCATGAATCGTCCAAGCATGGTCTGGTGCTGCATGGATCGCCCGCAATGCCGGGCCGATCCGGGCATCGACAAGCCCGCGTATCAGCGCGGATGTGGTGTCAGGCTGCTCAGCCGAGCGAAAGGCCTCGATCAACAGGATCTGCAAGAGGTGTTCGACCACGGCATCCCGCGCCGGTCGATCCGCGCGCACCTCGCTTTGCACCATTGCGGCCAGCGTCGCCAGCCGATCCTCGTCACGCACAAGGATCATGTCGGGCAGGAGCGAGACCAAGAGCCCGGCATCCGGGCTGCCGAAGCTGCAATGCCCGACCAGCATCTCGACGTCCGGGGGGGTGTCTGATGCGCCAAGCCGCACGATCCCGTCCGCTGCGGCAACAGGCTGGCTGACCAGTCCGGCGGGTGGTGGAGGGGTCAGGTTGGACACGGCAAACGGGGCAATCGCCGGAATGAGAACAAAGGTCCCGGCGGAGAGATGGACCGGCGCATGTCCATCGACCTCCAGCCTGACCCGCCCGGCCAACAGCATGCAGTAGAACGCCGCATCCACATCATCGCGACACACTCGGAATGATCCGGACGCATGCACGAGCTTGGTCGATGTCGCCTGCGGGCGCAAAAGCGAGATCACTTCGGAGAGTGGATCCTGCATTTCGGACTTTCGATAAGGATTTAAGTATCTCCGATTATAGAAAATCTCGCTCAATTTGACAACATATCAGACAACACAACCAAAGCGAAAAGGAGACCACATCATGAAAACCGTATTGATCACAGGATGTTCTTCAGGGTTCGGGCTTGAAACCGCCCGCCACTTTCTTGGTCAGGGCTGGTCGGTTGTCGCAACGATGCGCACACCCGATGCAAGCCTGTTGCCCGCTTCTGATCGCCTGAAGATCGTGCCGCTGGACGTATCCGAGCCTACCAGCATCGCCCGTGCAGTAGAGGCGGCAGGTCCCATCGACGCTCTGGTCAACAATGCCGGTATCGGCTGGCTTTCCACCTTCGAAGGCACGCCAGAGACGGCCATGCGCGCCCTGTTCGAAACCAACACATTCGGCACGTTCGCGATGATCCGCGCGGTCTTGCCGCAGATGCGCGCGCGGCAAAGCGGCGTGATCGTGAACGTCTCTTCCAGTGTTACGATGAAACCGCTGGCGCTCTTGCCCGTCTACACCGCCAGCAAGGCTGCAGTGAACGCCTATTCCGAATGTCTTGCACTCGAGCTTGCGCCATTGGGCATTCGCACCCGGTTGGTCTTGCCGGGGCAGGCCCCGGGCACCAGTTTTGGCAGCACGGCACGCGCGCTGATGGCCAAGGCGAACGAAACGCCCGATGACTATCAGGCGTTTGTCGAGCAGGTGATGTCGGCTTTCACCGCCAATGCAGCGCAGGAACTGACACATCCCGCAGATGTCGTGCAGGCCATCTGGCGCGCCGTGACGGATGAAGACTGCCCGCTGCGCCTGCCTGCCGGCAGCGATGCCCTGGCGCTGGCTGCTTGATCAGGATCAGGTGGGGCAGTGGCGCAGACCGCCGCCCGTCCGGACTGGCACGGGGCTCCGCCCGACCGGCAGAGCGGTCCGGCATTTCTGCACGGCGCGCGCAAAGTTACAACCGCGCTCCGGCACGGTGGCACGATCCAAGTCCACCAACAGTCTGTTCGTGTACAAAGGCAAAGAACCGTGAAGAACTCGCATCTGTCACACCGCCAGCCCCGCGACGATGAACCCTGCGATCTTGTCTATGTCCCGGCGTTTCACATGGCCTCCGGTAACAATCATCCGCCAGTAGAGAATGCTGGCGATCGCATCATTGGCGAGGTCCCGGTCGGCATCCGCAGGCAGTTCGCCGCGTTCGATGGCTCGATCGACGATCAGAGCGCCCCGCGCGCGGCGTTCGGTCTGCAAGGTGTTGCGTATCTCGATGCTGAGCGCGCTTGTCCGTGCCATTTCTGCATGCAGGTCGGGAAGTATGCGCCGGATCAGCGGGTGGCGCAGCACCCTGCGCAACGACAACAGAATGAGCCGAATGTCTTCGTGCAACGACCCGCTGTCGGGGATCGGCGTGAGCTCCACACCCACCGTCCGGATCAACTCGATCGCCATGTCATGCTTGGACGACCAGCGGCGATAGAGCGCGGCCTTGCCCACACCCGCCCGCTTGGCCACGCGTTCAAGGCTGAGCGCACCGATCCCCGCCCGCGCCCATTCCTCGAAAAACGCACGCGTCAGCGCGGCGGTGACTGATGTGCGCATCACGGCCGCTCCGCTCGGGGTCCGCGAGGAGGGTTCCGCTGATGAATTTTCGTTGGAACGTTTGCGTTCCATCCAATTGCTCCTTATATGGTCGATACGCTACCGTTCCATCGAAGAGAGAGATTTGTCAATGACCGTTCAGCAAACCCGTTTTGAAGGCCTCACTGACATCCTGCGAGAAGGACTGGGGACTCGGATTGATCCCACAGCCGACAGCTTTCTCGACATGTTCGCACAGGATTGCGTGTTTGAAGCGCCCTATGCGCCGCCAGGTTTCATCGCCCGCATCGAAGGCCGCGACGCCCTGGCGCGTTACCTGAAGGTCTTGCCCGACCTGATCCGCATCGACGATTTCTTTGACCTTCGCATCAGTGAAATGGCCGACCCCGACAAGGTCGTCCTTGAGTTTCGAGGCAGCGGCGAAGGCCGCACCGGTGCGGCCTACGATCAGAAGTGGATTTCCGTGATCGAAACGCGCAACAGTAAGATCGTTCACTACGCCGACTACTGGGACCCCCGGATCACGCTGGCCGCAACCGGCGATGCGGTGCCGAACCCTGAAGGAGAAGGATTTACCCGTGCCTGACCTCATCCTGATCACCGGCGGGACCGGAACCACCGGTCGCCGTATTTCCGAGCAGCTGACCGAACGCGACCTATGCCATCGCGTCGCAACCCGCAGCCCCGCTGTCACCCATGACGTTCGTTTTGATTGGGGTGATCAAGGCACTTGGTCTGGGGCATTGAAGGATGTTGCAAGCATTTATCTGGTCGCCCCGAGTGGCGTGGCAGAGCCGCTGCAAACGATGGTTCCGTTCATGGAAACAGCCATTCGGAACGGTGTGAAACGGTTTGCCCTACTCAGCGCGTCTTCGCTGGACGCAGGCGGGCCGATGATGGGTGCTGTGCATGCCTGGTTGCGCGATCATGCGCCTGAATGGGTGGTTCTGCGCCCGACGTGGTTCGTGCAGAACTTTTCAGAGGGACAGCTTCTTGCGCCGATCCGCGATCATGGGACCATCGCAACCGCCACGCAGAATGGACGGGTCGGTTTCATCGATGCGGAGGATATTGCAGCCGTCGCAGTCGAGGCGCTGAGCCAACCGCAATTTGCCTCGGGTGACCTCATCCTGACCGGCCCTGCGGCGCTCAGTTATGACGATGTCGCAAAGATATTGGGCGAGGTCTTGGGACGCCCGGTCAGACACCACCATCTGAGCGAAAAAGAACTCGTGGCACGTCACATGGCCGCCGGATTGCCGAAAGCCTATGCAACGGCGCTTGCGGCCATGGACACAAGTATCGCTGCAGGGTCAGAGGACCGCGTCACCGACGCAGTGAGGCGCATGACCGGGCGGGCCCCGCGCAGTCTGTCGGATTTCGCAACCGCGAGCCGTGCCGTCTGGCGCAAGAGGGTCACAGCGTGAGTGGCCCACAGGAACATCCCCTGACGGCGCGGTGCCTTTGTGGCGTGGTCGGCGTCACGATTACATCCAGACCGGCGTTTATTCACGACTGCAACTGCAGGCTTTGCCGAACCTCTGGCGGCGCCTGGGGTTACTTTCCACAGGCAATGGTGAAAACGACCGGAGAAACCGGATCCTACCTGCGCAAAGACAAGGCGAATGCTGCCGCCGAACTCCAGTTCTGCAGGCGCTGCGGAACCACGACGCATTGGACATTTTCGAAGGCCTTCCGTGAACAGAATGAAGCAATAGACCTGATGGGCGTGAACATGAGGCTCTTTGATCCCCACGACCTCAAAGGTGTCGAATTGCGCTTCCCAGACGGTGACAGATGGTCGGGCGCGGGCTCGTTTGACTACAGACGCACATCGATCACCCTCGGCGACCATTGGCCGTGGTGATCTGCAGCGTGTATAGACAAGGAGATCAGACATCGAAAACTCAACAACCAAAACCGCAATTGTCACAGGTGCCTCTCGCGGGATCGGCGCGACCGTTGCCCGGCGTCTCGCCAGCGACGGGCTGAACGTTGTTGTCAACTACGCGGGAAGCGAAGACGCTGCACAACGGATCGTTGAAGACATCAAGGCAGCCGGAGGCAGCGCCATCGCCGTCAACGCCGGTGTCTCTGACACGGAGGCGGTGCAGCATCTACTCCCCGCCATCCGGGCAGCGTTCGGCGGCGTCGATGTCCTTGTCAACAATGCAGGCATCATGAAACCGTCGACCCTCGCTGACAGCGACGATACCCTCTTTGACAGCCGGGTCGCCGTGAATCTGAAAGGTTCGTTCAACACCTTGCGTGCGGCCGCCCACGAGCTGCGAGACGGCGGCACCCTTGTCAATTTCTCCTCAAGCGTTGTTGGACTGAAGCTTGAAACCTACGGTGTGTATGCTGGCATCAAGGCCGCTATCGAGACGATGACGTCGGTGCTGGCCAAGAATTTGCGCGGGCGTACCACAACTGTGAACGCAAATGCGCTGGCCTGAAAGGCGCCGGACAACCTACAATTTGAGTTTGTGCGGTAAAGATTAGGCGATCAACGATCGGGTTGTCGCGCTGGCTTGCTCGCTCTCACTTCACGGGTGCTTGCGATCAATCTGGATGCTGTCTCCTCGTTCACGGCCAGTGCCGTGTCATAGAGAATGGCAAGCCGGAGGAGCGATTTGACGTCAACATCATGCGGAAGGGCTGAAAGTGGATCAATAAAGAAGATCAGCGTGTCGAGCCGACCTTCGGCAATCATCGCGCCGATCTGTGCGTCGCCACCCAGTGGCCCGCTTTTGAGCAGGGTGATCTCAAGATCCGTTTCATCGCCAATCCGACCACCCGTCGTTCCGGTCCCGTAAAGCGTGAACCCGCTCAGAGCCGCCTCATGCTCCTTTGCCCAGGCAATCATCTGATCCTTCTTTTGGTCATGCGCAACGAGCGCAACATCCTTCACGTGGCAGCCTTGGCCGGTTGCACCGTTTCTTTGTCGGCCGCCCAATTCCAGGCAATGGGCGACTTGCGCTTGAGGGCCCCGCTGAGATGCTGGCGCATACGGTAAGATGCATCGACAGTATTGCCCGCTTCCAGCAGCGTCAGTATTTCGAGATGTTCGGTGCATTGCTCGACGAGGCGGTCGTGGTTTACCTCGGCGCGATACTCCATCAGGCGTCGCATCCGATTGACCCGTTGAAGCGCCATCAGAAAATAGGGATTGCCCGACATCTTGATCAGCTCTTCGTGGAAGAGCGCCCCATTTTCCAAAAGCGATTCAGCAGGCACGGCATTGAAATCCATGTCCAGCATGCCTTCTTGAATACGGCGCTGTTCCGTCAGGATCTGACGGTTCAATTCGAAAGAGGGTTCCAGCATCGCCGCGGGTTCAATCGCCATGCGGAAGCGGTAGATCTCATCGAAGGCTTCCGGCGTATTGGCAACAGGCAGAAAGCGCCAGCCATAGCCTTCCTTGCGTTCGACCCAGCCTTCGCGGGCGGCACGAACAAGCACGTCATGTATCCACGACTTCGACCACCCGTATTCCTGACGCAAAAACTGTTCTGTCACCTCTTCCGGCAGGCGCCCTGTCAGCCAGTCTTCTGCCAACCGATGGTATTCGTCGTTCATTGACGCGGGCTGCTGATCGAGCATTTCGGTCAGCATTTGGGGATCGGTGTCGGCGACAAAATAGCCGCGGTTTTCCTGCCGGACGACAAAGCCACCTTCCTCCAGGATCGTCATGGCGTCGCGAATGGGTGTGCGGGATACGCCGTAGCGGTCCGCGAGGTGTTGTGCGCCCAAATGCTGCCCGGCCTGGATACTGCCGGCTGCGATGTCTTGCAGCAACCGCCGGGATATACGTTGCGGAAGATCACTTGTTCGCATGCTTAGGGCTCATCCTCCGACTGTGATCGGGGTCTGATCGCCCCGTCCGCGTCATCCAAAAATTGCATTTATTCAAGCAAAGCGTAAGCAATTTTTTGAACTTATTGCTTTGGCAAATGCAAAAGAGGGGGTGCGATCCCGCACCTGCGTGTTCTGACAAGGCCTCATGACGCTTCACCGTTCACCTTGGCCGCGTTTCCTTTGAGGCGCGACATCACGGCGAGCGCAATCGGGGTGATGACAACAGCCAACAGGACGATTGACAGGACAAGGGACACAGGCCGCTCCCAGAACAGGTTCATCGTGCCTTGCGAGATGATGTAGGTTTGCAGGAATGTTTCTTCGGCCATTGATCCCAAAACCAAGGCCAGCACCGTCGCAGCGGGCGAATAGCCGTACTTTTTCATGGCAAATCCGACCAATCCGCTCAGCACCAGGATCCAGGTCTCAATGATGCTTGCGTTGATCGCGAATGCGCCGATGACGCACAGCAGGACGATGACGGGCACAACATTCACGTAAGGAATGTCGAGGAACTTCACAAAGAGTGGAATGGCGAAAATGCTCATGGCGATGAGGATCATGTTGCCCAGATACATGCTTGCGATGAGCCCCCAGACGAACTCAGGATCGTTGACGATCAGGAGTGGCCCCGGCTGCAGCCCCCACATCAGAAACGCGCCCAAAAGGACTGCCGTCGCGCCCGATCCGGGGATGCCGAGGGAGAGGAGAGGTACCATCGCACCGGCAGACGCCGCGTTGTTTGCGGCTTCCGGCGCGACCAGGCCGCGCATCTCGCCTTTGCCGAATTTCTCGGGGTCTTTCGCGACTTTCTTTTCAACAGAATAACCGATGATCGACCCCAGCGTGGCCCCCGATCCGGGCAAGACGCCCGCAATGAAGCCAATGGCCGAGCCGCGCCAGAACGTGAAACGGGACTCGTAGTAGTCCTGCCTGCTGGGCCAGAATTCCTTGTCGCGGAAACTGATCCGCAAACGTTTGGCAGGCTGCCGGTGCTGTCCGTTGAAGATGCAGTGCAAAAGCTCTCCAATCCCGAAGAGGCCAATCGCCACGGCGACAAAATAGACCCCACCGATCAACTCCGGCGACCCGAAAGTGTAGCGCTGTTGCCCGCTCATCACATCGACGCCAATCGTGCCGACAGCAAAGCCGATCAGCGCGGAGATGAAGCCCTTGAACTTGTTGTCGCCCATCATTGTGGTCAGCATCAGCAAGCCCACCGCGATGATCAGGAAGTACTCGGAGGGTCCGAAAGACGCCGCAAAGTTGGCCAGTGACGGCGCAAGTGCCGTGATCAGGATGACGCCGATTGTCCCGCCAAAGAAAGACGCGATGGCCTGCATCACCAGGGCTGGCCCGGCCCGGCCTTTCTGGGCCAGCGGGTATCCATCAATTGTTGAGGCAACCGTCGCGGATTCGCCCGGCGTATTGATCAGGATCGAGGTGATCGTGCCGCCGTACATTGAGCCGTAGTAGATACCGGCCAGCATAATAATCGCAATCGTTGGTTCCAGCCCGAAGGTCATGGGGATCAAGACCGCGATCCCTGCCGCTGGTCCAAAACCCGGGAAAAGGCCCACGATCATCCCGAGGAACGCCCCGATCACGAGAAAAAGGAACCCGTCAGGCGAGGCTGCAATGCTGAGCCCAAGAGAGAGATTTGCCGCAATATCAGCAAGCATCGGAGAGTTCCTTTCGCAGGACGTTAAAACCCGAGCGGGCCGACGGGCAGCGACGCATTGAGTAGAATTTTGAAAAGCCCATACAGAAACGCAGGCAATGCCAGGCTGTAGATCAGGTTGCCGATTGTGTGGGCGCGATTGAAGGTGAAGAGATAGACGAGCATGAAAATGAACATCGCCAGCAGCGCGCCGACCACATTCATGATGGCCACAAAGCCGCAGATGTAGAGGAAGACGATGAACACATCCCGCCCGAACTCCGGGCCACCATCAATGCCATGAGCATCAACGCCAAGGGCGTCGGCCTTCGCGTCGGTCTCCGGCTCCGCCTGGTGAACCGGGGCGATACCGGTGCGTTTTTCCATCATCCATTCGCGCAGGTCACCCCATAGGTTGACCGTGCAGGACGTGATCAGCAGGATACCGATCAGAAGGGGAAAAAACCCTGCAGCTGGGCGCCCGGATGACGTCAGCAGCGTCAGCGTGCTGAGCCCGTAGACTGTGTAGCCAATGGCTAATGCAAGAAGACCTGCGGCGAACCACTTTTTCATCGGTCCTCCCCTCCCGATTGCGTGTGAGAATGGATGTGGGCGCAAGAGACATGCGCCCACTTGAGAGCATCTGCAGTGCTATTCTTTGATCGCACCGATCTCGACGAGCGTGGCACGGTATTGTGCGCTTGTCTCTTCAAGATAGGTGGCAAAGTCGTCACCCCAGATCGGGTTGCCTGACATACCATTTTTGACAAGGTATTCCTGCCATTCCGGCGTCTCGACCACTTGCTTCAGGGTCGCGATCCACCAGTCCTGAACCGCCGGATCGAGATCGGACGGCATCACAACACCGCGTGGCAGTGAGAAACTGAAGTCATAGCCGAGTTCCATGAAGGTCGGCACGTCAGGGTTATTTGTGCTGCGGGCGGAATCTGAGAAGGCAAGAGCCGTCAGCGTCCCCGCTTCCAACTGGCCTGCAACTTCAGAGGGGTTTGCAACAACGGCGTCGACGCTGCCGGAGGTCAATGCCGTGACAAGCTCACCACCGGACCCGATGGGCACGTATTCAAATTCGATACCTGCGGCCTTGGCAAAAAGGGCCGCTGTCACACGCTCCGGCCCGGCAGAGCCGCTGCCCGCGATGGTCACGCGTCCGGCATTTGCGGCGCTCACAAAGGCATCGAGATCGACAAAATCGGAATCGGCACGCACCACAAGCAGCATTGCATCACTTGCGAGCAGTCCGATGGGGGTGAAATCCGCGTAAGTCCAATCCGTGTCTGCCACGAGCGGCGTGCCGATGAAATTGCCGCTTGTCGAGGTCAAGCGGTACGGGTCGCCCGCTTTTTGACTGACGTAGCTGAAGCCGACTGCGCCGCTGCCGCCTTCACGGTTTTCCACGACGATATCGCCGGAATAGAGGTCATACTGGCGCAGAACATCCACGACGGTCCGGGACATCCGATCATTGCCGCCACCGGGCCCGAAGGCGATTGTATAGGTCAGCCGTTCGGACGGGTATTCCTCTGCAACGGCAGGCAGTGCGACAGCCGACGCGGTAATGGCGGCAGCCAGCAGGGTAAATGTTCGGCGCTTGATCATGGTTTCCTCCCTAAGATCACTTTGCATTTTTATAATGATTAGTGCAATAAAGGCATAGATTGCATGTTGTCAACTTAAAATGCAAAAATCATTTCTCGCAGAATAAACCACTGCACAAGCATCAATAACTTCTTCCATACAGCTGTATCACTTCGCTACACCGCAAGAGATATGAAGCTACCGCTCGCTTGATACGATTGCTTTTTCGCCTTGCAAATTGCATATTTAAATATAAAAGACCAATATAAGTATGAATGAAGGATACGGCAGACCGGCCGGGAGGAGCTTGAAGTATGAAAATCATGACATTGCCTTGTGACGGGATCGGCCCGGAAATCATGGCCGCCACATTGCAGGTGGTGCATGCCGCCAATGACCGCTTTGATCTGGATATGACCTTCCACGAAGAACAGTCCGGTTTCGAAAGCCTCAAGACGCATGGAGTAACGCTTCGAGAAGAAGTGCTTGAGCGTGCACGCACCGGGTTCGACGGCGTGATCCTCGGCACCCAGTCGCATATGGATTATCCGCCCGTCGCCGAAGGCGGGCGCAACGTCTCTGCAGGCTTTCGCATTGGTTTGGACCTTTACGCCAATGTGCGCCCTGCCCGCTCTCGCGACTTTTTGGCGAATAAGGCACCGGGTATGGATCTGGTGATCATGCGCGAGGCAACAGAGGGGTTTTATCCCGACCGCAACATGTTCAAGGGTGTGGGTGAGATGATGCCTGACCCCGATATGGCCTTGTCTGTCCGCAAGATCACGCGGCACGGTTCCATGCGGATTTGCCGCGAGGCTTTCAAGCTGGCGATGCAGCGGGACAAAAAGGTCGCGGCGATCCACAAGGCCAATTCATTTCTGATGACGGACGGGTTGTTCCTGGAGTGTTTTCGCGAGGTCGCGAAAGACTTCCCCGAGGTTGATACAGAAGAACTGATCGTCGACGCTTTTGCCGCGCTCCTCGTGCGCAAACCGGAAACGTATGATGTCGTCGTTGCCACGAATTTTTACGGTGACATCCTCTCTGATCTTGCGTCGGAACTGTCCGGGTCCCTTGGTCTTGCCGGGTCGATCAATGCCAATGCCGAAACGGGTCTGTGTTGCGCTCAGGCACAGCACGGCTCTGCCCCTGATATCGCTGGCCGGAATGTGGCCAACCCGACCTCGCTGATCCTGTCTGCCGCAATGATGCTGTCCTGGCTGGGCGAGCGACGCGGTGTTCCAAAACTGATGCACGCGGGCAAGGCGATCACAGATGCCGTTGATGCCGTCATTGATGACCCTGACAAGCGAACACGCGATCTGGGTGGCAGCGTAAACACGGATGCGTTCGGTCAACATGTTGCTGACGCTCTGTCGCGGCAGGCGGTTGCCGCTTGAGCAACCTCCCGACGGACCTGCCCTCCGCACATCTGGTGACGCCGTCCTTCGGCGGTGTAACTGTCCTCTTTCCCGAACGATGACGTTGATGACCAAGCACCCGCGCATAGCCCTGATCCACGCCACACGCGTTGCGATTGATCCGATTGAAGAAGCGGCGAGAAGACTCTGGCCGGAGGCTGAAACCATGACCCTCCTTGAAGAGGGCTTGTCGATGGATCGGCAAAAATCCGATGATCTGACGCTGGCACTCTGGGACCGCATCATCGGGCTTGCGAAATATGCCGAAGGCGCGGGGGCGGACGGCGTTCTGTTTACCTGTTCTGCTTTTGGCAAGGCAATTGAGGATGCGGCGGAAAGCAGTTCAATTCCCGTGATGAAACCAAACGAAGCCATGTTCGATGCGGCCCTGGCCCACGGGGACCGTGTGGCGATGATAACCACATTCGCCCCTGCCGCCGCCGGTATGGAAAGCGAATTTCGCGACGCGGCAGCACAACGTGGCGTTACGGCACAGATCATACCCTATTTCTGTCCGGGCGCGCTTGAGGCCAAACGTGCTGGAGATGATGCGACACATGATCAGTTGATCGCGGAACTGGCGTCTCGGGTCACGGAGGCTGACGTCATCATGCTCGGACAATTCTCAATGGCAGGCGCGGCCGAAGACGTGCGAAAAGCAACCGGCATCCCGATCCTGACCAGTCCTGAAGCCGCGATCCTCGAAATCCGCCGCCGCGTGGAAGCGACCAAAAGAGGCAAAGCATCATGCTGCTAGGCGTTATCGCAGATGATTTTACCGGCGCGAGCGACATCGCCAACACATTGGCCAAAGGTGTGGCACCGGAAGGCGGCTTGAAAACCGCGCAGTTTGCGGGTGTGCCGGACGTCCCCGCCGATCCGGAAATTGAGGCGGGCGTGATCTCGCTCAAGAGCCGGTCTGCGCCTGTCAAAGAGGCTGTTGAAGACAGTCTTCTGGCACTCGACTGGTTGCAGACACAGGGCTGTGAGCAGATTGTTTTCAAATATTGCTCCACATTCGATTCGACCAAAAACGGGAACATCGGACCGGTTGCAGAGGCTTTGGCGGACGCGCTTGGCACATCAGGCGTGATCGTTTGCCCGGCGTTCCCGGCGACGGGGCGGACGGTCTATCAGGGGCATCTGTTTGTCTTTGACAAGCTGCTGAGCGAATCTGGCATGCAGCATCACCCGCTGACACCAATGACGGACCCGGACATCCGCCGCTGGTTGGGGCACCAAACAAGAGGCCCGATAGGTCATCTCACCCTGAACTCTATCCTTGCTGGCGTGCAAGAGACCCGCGCGGCGCTGACGGACCCCGATGTCCGGTTCATAGTGGCAGATGCCGTTACGGACAGCGACCTGCTGGTGCTTGGTGACGCAGTTGCCGACAGCGTTCTGGTGACTGGCGGGTCTGGTATCGCATTGGGCCTGCCGCGCAATTTCATCCGGGCCCGCAAGGCGACAGGCGACGGCGTGCGCAGCATTTGTGTCAGTGGACCAGAGGCCATTCTGGCAGGCTCCTGCTCTGGGGCAACCCGTGGTCAGGTTGCGCTCCACGCCGAGACGCACCCAACCCTTGCGATTGACGTGCCGGGCGTGATGGCTGGCGCGGTCACGGATGATGATCTGGTGGGTTTTATCGCGGCCAACACGGGCAGCGCCCCTTTGGTTTATTCCTCCGGGGCGCCGGATGACGTCGCAACGCTTCAATCGCAATATGGCCGGGAGGCCGTTTCCGAGAAACTCGATAACCTCTTCGCGATGACAGCGCGGCGGCTGGTACAGCAAGGCCATCGCCGCATTGTCGTTGCAGGTGGGGAAACGTCAGGGGCGGTCGCCCAGGCCATTACCGATCAATGTGGTGTCTCCGCCATGAACATCGGACCGGAAATCGATCCCGGCGTGCCGGTCCTGACCGTTGGACAGGAGGACCCCGTCGCTTTGGCACTGAAGTCAGGGAACTTTGGCGCACAGGACTTCTTTGCGAAAGCATTGCGCCAGATGGAAGGGCATGGGGTATGACCAAGGAAAGCGACCTGCGCCAGCAGATGGCGATGCTTTGTGCGTCACTGTTTCAGCGCGGTTTCAGCGTTGGAACAGCAGGGAACGTCTCTGCACGTATCGGCGACGCCATTCTGGTGACGCCGACGAATGCCACGCTTGGCGCCATTGACCCCGATCGCATCTCCAAGATTGATGCGGACGGACGACATATCAGCGGTGCCAAACCCACGAAGGAAACATTCCTGCATCGCGCATTCTACCAATCGCGCCCCCAATGCGGTGCGGTTGTCCACCTGCATTCCACATGGGCGACGGCCTTGTCATGCCTTGAGGCCACCGATCCCGATGATTGCATCCCTCCGCTCACGCCCTATGTCGTCATGCGCGTCGGGACGGTCAAGCTGGTTCCCTATGTGAAACCCGGCGATCCCAGGGCCGGTGATCTGATTGCTGATCTGAAAGGCGCATACAGCGCTGTCCTCCTGGCAAATCACGGGCCCGTTGTCAGCGGCAAGGATCTGTTCTCGGCGGTCTGTGCCGCTGAAGAGTTGGAAGAAACGGCCAAGTTGCTCATGGCCACACGGGGTCAGAAAACGCGCCTGCTGTCAGATGCGGACGTCGCCGACCTCAAACGCAGCTGCGCCAACATGTGAGGACCTATGAAAACCGCTGACCTGATCGATAATCACGCTGACGAACTCTCGCTCGTTCACCTGCCGTTTCGGCGCTTTGGGCTGCAGACCCATTTCGCGGGCCCCGTCCACACGGTGAAGTGCTTTGAGGACAATACAATCGTGCGGGCAGCGCTTGAAACACCCGGCAATGGGCGCGTTCTTGTGGTAGATGGTGGGGGATCCACACGCATCGCGCTTCTGGGCGATATGCTGGCCCAACTGGCCATCGATCATGGCTGGGCCGGCATTGTCCTGAATGCCGCCATCCGCGACAGCGCTGATATCGCACAGATGAACACATTGGTTTTTGCCCTGGCGACAAGCCCCGTGAAAAGCGCGAAAGAGGGATGGGGCAAAGCGGGATGCCCGGTCCATATTGGTGGTGTGACAATCTCTGCCGGTGACTGGCTTTATGGCGATTCTGATGGTGTCCTGCACAGCGCTAAGAAATTGGTCTGAGGGCACTAACTTGCCAGGTTAGGCTTATCGCATGGCTCGGATTTGCACCCGTCATTCGCAACAGGCGAGATCACAGAGCGGGCGTGAACATACACCGGAGCGACTGATCGACTTCAAATGGGCCCATCGGGCATGAGCGATACACTTCGGGAGCAGGCCCCCCCCCGCTGTGTAGATTCCCGGTCCGAACAACGCGCAGTCGCAAAGAACGGCTTCGCTTGGCCCCCGGAGACCTCACCTGCCGATCGACAAACGCCAAAAGCAATGATTCCGAACTGCGCGCTGCGCCGCGGCTGTTCTCAGTACCGTCATTATTCACCACAAAACTCCTCTCCGCTGTCGGATTTGCAATCCTCGGCGCGTCCTTGCACCATCGAAAAGCAACTGTGGAGACAGAAAGATGATGTATGCGATCACGATCTACGGCGAGGCAGGCGTCTTCGAAAACCTGCCTGCGGAGAAACAGGAAGAGGTGATGTCCGGGCACCGAACGCTACAGGAGGCGTTGGACAAACGCGGCGACTTCATCTCCGTCAAGCTGATGCCACCCTCTACCGCCGTGACCGTGGAACCACCTGCGACAGCGGATCAAAAGCCCCTCATCACAGACGGGCCCTTTGCTGAGACAAAGGAGAGTTTTCTGGGTTTCTATGCTGCCGACTTCCAGACCTTGGACGACGCGTTGGAACATGCCCGGATGATATCGTCGCCCATTGCGCGGCTCGAGGTACGCCCTATTGCCTGGGCGGGCGGCGCGATATCGTCGGAGTGACAAGGTGACCGGGTGGCTGGAAGCCAGCTTCACCACGCAACGCCCTCATGCGATGGCCGCATTGACGCGATACTTCCGCGACATCGAGATCGCAGAGGAGGTTTTTGCCGAAGCCTGTGTCAAAGCCCTGGTCGATTGGCCCGAGAACGGCACACCCCGCGACCCGCTGGCCTGGTTGCTGACAACAGCCCGCAACGCCGGACTGGACCGGCTGCGCAAGGCACAGCGGCAAAAGAGGCTTTTGGCGCATCACGCAGCCGATCTGGAAGCTGTGGACCAGCCCGCGCCCGATCCGGATGAATTGCGCGATGACGTCCTGCGCCTGCTCTTCATCTGTTGCCACCCTGCGCTGGAACGGCAGGATCAGATTGCGATGGCACTGAAGATCGTTGGCGGTCTGACCGTCGGCGAGATTGCACAGGCCTTCCTGATCAAACCCAAAACGATGGAGCAACGCATCACCCGCGCCAAGAAGCGGATTGCGGACAACCCGGTTGCCTTCGAGACCCCCAGCCCGCAGAAGCGCGGCAGACGGCTTGGCGATGTTTCCCTGATGATTTACCTGATGTTCAACGAAGGCTGGTCGACCTCTGGCGGGGATATCCAGATCCGCGTGACCCTGTGTGAAGAGGCCATTCGGCTGGCGCGTCTGCTGGTGACGCTGTTTCCGGGCATGGGCGAACAAGTGGCGCTTTTGTCCTTGTTGTTGTTCCAACATGCGCGGCGCGATGCGCGCACTGATGCGGGGGGTAAACTGGTGGCGCTCGAAGAACAGGACCGCACCCAATGGGACCTCTCCAATATCGCGGAAGGGTCTGCCCTGCTGCAAAAGGCGTCGCGTCTCAACCACCTCGGACCCTACCGCATTCAAGCAGCCATCGCGGCGGAACACGCGCGCGCGGCGGCGTCAGACGCGACCGACTGGCTGGCGATTGAAGCCCATTACGCAGCGCTCTACGCGATACAGCCCACACCTGTCGTGCGCCTCAACCACATTGCGGCGCAGGCCAGGACCAAAGGCGCCGGTTTCGCGCTTGCGGAGATGGCGCCCCTCGCTGATGAACTCGACAGGTACCGCTGGTACCATACGATGCGCGCCAGCCTGCTGGAGCAGATCAATGACCACAGAGCCGCCAAGGCGGCGCTGGAGCGAGCGCTGGAACTGAACCCGACAGAACCGGAAGGCGCCGTGATCCGCGAAAAAATCGCCCTTTGTGAAAAAAATCTGCGCCCCGTGTAGGGATGATCTCCCGTCGTGCGTCCTTGGTTCAGTCCCGCAGTGGGCGGGCGCAATCAAGGGAGCGTTAAAATGAGTATTCTTGACATGACAGCCGTGGGAAACGCCGGGTGGATTGGCCATGCTGGCCCCGATGCCGGGCAGG
Source organism: Roseobacter sp. MH60115 (assembly GCF_015644665.1). Taxonomy (GTDB): domain Bacteria; phylum Pseudomonadota; class Alphaproteobacteria; order Rhodobacterales; family Rhodobacteraceae; genus Roseobacter. The sequence continues at coordinate 130,430 of NZ_JADOBQ010000005.1, read as the reverse complement.
CCAAATCCTTCTACAAGGAGGTTCTGGGCTGGTCGATCAACGAGATGCCGATGCAGGACGGGTCAAGCTACGGGGCTGCCGTGGTGGGCGAGACGGCCATCGGAGGGTTCTCGCCCATGCCCGAGGAAAACGGCAGCTGGACGATCTATTTCACCGTCGCCGACGTCGATGCTAGCGTGGAAAAGGCACAATCGAAAGGCGCCACGGTCCTGGCGCCACCGATGGACATGCCGGGTGTCGGCCGCATGGCAACCCTGACCGACCCGCAGGGCGCACAATTCGCCCTGATCACCTATGAGAGCATGGCCTCCTGAGGCGCGCCGGGGAGATACCTCAATGGACAACGCACCACAAATCACGCTGCTTTTCACCGCGCTTTTCGTGCTGATCAGCGTTCCCATGTCAATATCCGTGGGCCTCAGGCGGGTGGAAACGGGGATCATGCTGCTGCACGGCGATGACGAGGACCTGCTCAGACGCATGCGCGCGCATGGCAACTTTACCGAATACGTGCCCTTGGCGCTGCTCGGGCTGGCAGGCGTCGAACTGGTGGGCGCGCCCCTGTGGCTGGTGTTTGGCTGTGGCGGCACGCTGCTGGCGGCGCGGCTGATCCACTATGCCGGTTTGCGCACGTCACCAGACAACGTGGGGCGGCTCATTGGCGCGGCGCTCACATCCCTGACGATGCTGGTCTCGGGCGCCGTTATCCTGCTCGCCCTCGCCGGGGTCATCTGATGCCGCAGGACGCCGAACTCACTCACCGCATGCGCCTCGCCCTTGAGGCGCATGCGGGTATTTCGGAAAAGCGCATGATGGGCGGCACCTGCTTTTTCCTCAACGGCAACATGCTGAGCGGCGCGCGGCGCGACAAGGACGGTGTCCGCCGCTTCATGTTCCGCGTTGGCAAAGACCGTGAAGCCGCGGCCCTCAGCAGGCCCGAGGCGCGGCCGGTCATTCACGGCACCCGCAAGCTGGGTGGTTTCATCCTTGTGGTTGATGAGGACTGCCCCGACGCCAAATTACGCGATTGGTTGAGCCTCTGCCTCGCACATGCCGCCGCCCTGCCGCCCAAATCGTGAAAGGACCTTCGCATGCCCCGTTTCGATCATTTTTCCAAAGAAGCTTTGGGATTTCTCACCGATCTGAAATCCAACAACACACGCGACTGGTTCAACCAGCACCGGAAGACCTATGAGGTCGAGGTCCGAGAACCGACCAAAGGGTTTGCTCGTCACATGAGCGACGCGCTGGGACAGTTCACCGGGCGGAGGCATGACGCCAAGATCTACCGGATCAACCGGGACATCCGGTTTTCCAAGGACAAGACGCCCTATAATGCGCATATCCGCATCTCCTTTGCGCCGCAGTCGGATCAGGTGAGCCCGCCGATGTGGTTTTTTGGCCTCTCACCGGAAAAGCTGTCGCTGGGCTGCGGCGTCTTTCAATACGACAAGGAGGGTCTGACACGGTTCCGGGCTGCGATGGCCGGGCCGCAGGGGGCCGCGCTGATCCGTCTTGCGGAAGAAATGGAAGCGCAGGGATTGCGGGTCAGCACGCCGGACCTCAAACGGGTACCCGCCGGCTTTGACAGTGCGCACCCGCATGGCGAGGCCCTGCGTCGCAAGGGGTTTTCCGGCTGGAAAGACATCGAGGACCCTGGCTTTGTCACCATACCTGACCTCACGTCCAGAACGGTGCAGCAGATGCAATCGCTCCGCCCCATCTACGACCTTCTGCTCGATCTGAGCTGAGACGTCACGCGCCGCGTAAACCCGCCAGAATCACCAATCTGCTTAGTTTTGCAGACGTTATGCGACTAAAAAATAAGCAATCAGCTAGTTTTTAGGCATCCATTTGAGCAGAGCCCTGTATTCCACCCCGCGATGCGCCCCATTCGCTGGCCCGTTCCGCATGCTTGCGGTCAATTGAGTGCGCTCAAGATGGGCATCAACGCCGCGCAGGGGGCCATCCTGGCAGATAGCTCCCCCCGCGCGACTACAACATCACTGTTGCGGGACCTGACTTACACCGGTCAGACCACCCTTGGAAAGCGCCCGATGCGCCGCCCGAGCCTCCCGCAGCGACAACAGGGACGAACGACCTATGACGCTGAAATTTTCCTCATATGTGACTGCTGCCATATTGGGTAGCGCCGCCATGGCCGCCGCCGACTGTGCGGATCCGGTGAAGGTGGGTGTTTTGCACTCGCTCTCCGGCACCATGGCCATCTCCGAAACAACGCTCAAAGACACCATGCTGATGCTGATCGAAAAACAGAACGCCGCCGGTGGCGTGCTGGGTTGCCAGATCGAGGCCGTGGTGGTCGACCCCGCCTCCGACTGGCCGCTGTTTGCCGAAAAAGCGCGCGAACTGCTGACCGTGCACGATGTCGACGTGATCTTTGGCAACTGGACCTCCGTGTCGCGCAAATCCGTGCTGCCGGTCATCGAAGAGTTGAACGGGCTGCTGTTCTACCCCGTGCAATATGAAGGCGAAGAAAGCTCCAAGAACGTCTTCTACACCGGCGCCGCGCCCAACCAGCAGGCGATCCCGGCGGTGGATTACTTCCTCGAAGAACTGGGGGTGGAGAAATTCGCCCTGCTCGGCACCGACTATGTCTATCCGCGCACGACCAACAATATTCTTGAGCAATATCTGAAGGACAAGGGCATTGCGGCAGACGATATCTTTGTGAACTACACGCCCTTTGGCCACTCTGACTGGGCGACCATCGTGGGCGATGTGGTGGCCCTGGGCGAGGACGGCAAACAGGTCGGTGTGATCTCCACCATCAACGGGGACGCCAACATCGGTTTTTACAAAGAACTGGCCGCGGCTGACATTTCCGCAGATGACATCCCCGTTGTGGCCTTCTCGGTGGGTGAAGAAGAACTCTCCGGTCTGGACACCTCGAACCTCGTGGGGCACCTCGCTGCATGGAACTATTTCCAATCTGCGGACACGCCCGCCAACACAGAATTCATCGACGCCTGGAAGGCGTTTGCCGGTGAAGAGCGCGTGACCAACGACCCGATGGAGGCACATTACATCGGTTTCAACATGTGGGTGAATGCGGCGACCGAAGCAGGTACCACCGATGTCGATGCCGTGCGCGCGGCCATGTATGGGCAGGAATTCCCGAACCTGACCGGCGGTACCGCCGTCATGCTGCCGAACCACCATCTGGCAAAACCGGTGCTGATCGGCGAGATCACGGCAGACGGTCAGTTCGACATCATCTCGCAGACCAAGGAAGTTCCGGGCGACGCCTGGACCGATTTCCTGCCTGACAGCGCCAAGCTTGTCTCCGACTGGAAAGAGCTCGGCTGCGGCATGTTCAACACCGAGACAGAGACCTGCGTTCAGTTGACCTCGAACTACTGATCGCCAAGACCGGGGCCGCATCCTCCCTGCGGCCCCGCCACGTCCAAGACCGAAGGCTTCCCCCCATGCGCCGCATTTTCTACGCCATTGCACTTTGTTTTGGCACCGTTATGGCCGCGCAGGCGCAGGAGCTTCAGACGATCCTGCAGACCCATGCGGATGAAATCGCCAAACCCTCACGCAAGACTGTGAACGTTGCGCTGGAGGACCTGGTCGCCTCCGGGCTGCCGACCGTCCCGGGCTTTCTGGAGGCCTGGGTTGAAAAGTCGGTGTGGCAGCGGGGTGACGGGCAATTCTTCATCGGCGCAGTAGAAGACGACCAGATCAATCTGCGTGACGTGGATAGCGGCGCAGAGTCCACGGCAGACAAGTCAGATTTCAAGCAGCTCAAGCCAAACGGTGGCGTGCGCCGGGTGATTGGCACCGCGCTCGTACAATTCCAGCTCAGCGATGACAATCTGACGCGCCGCACGACCGCCGTTGCCTCCATCGCGCGCCGCCCGGCTGCAGACCAGCTCGCCCCCCTGCTGGCGTCGGTCGAGGGCGAACCCGATCCGGCTCTCAAGGCGCGCAAGATACAGTTGGCCAATTTCCTCTCTGCCCGCTTTGCCGACAATCCGGAAGACCGCATCACCGCCATCAACAGCCTGGCCAAGGACACCAGCGTCGAGGCGCGCAGCGTGCTCAATCAGATCCTGCAAAACAGTTCGGGTGTCGCCCCATCAGAGCCGGAAGGGAACATCGCACGTATTCTCGACCCGATGCAGGCGCCCGATGCCTATTATGCCGAACTGGTGGAAGCAGGCTTCGCACCGGCGCGCACCGGGCCGGCAGTGATCCGCGCCGCCCTGGAGGCCAACATTGTCGACGGGCGGGTTGGCAATATCCCCCTGGCCCAGCTTGGCACAGATGCCGCGCGCGAGCGGGCCTATGCGGCGCTCGCCAAAGAGGGGTTGGCGCCGCCGCTCGTCACCACGCAGACGCGCGACCATGCGCTGGGGGAATACGTCTTCTACGATCTCTACGACGAGCCCAACGCAGAGATTACCGCCGCTGCAGAGGCAGCACTCTCGTCGGTGGAACAACGGGTGGCCTTTGCCCAGGCAGCGGATCTCGCGCTTGACGGGCTTTCGCTCGCCTCGATCTACTTTCTCGCCGCCATCGGCCTTGCCATTACCTTCGGCGTGATGGGCGTGATCAACATGGCCCATGGCGAATTCATCATGATGGGGGCCTACACGGGCTACGTCGTCCAGACCTTCATCCCAGATTACACGGTTTCGATCCTCGTTGCCCTGCCGCTGGCCTTTGCGATCACCTTTGGCGCGGGGGTCACCATGGAACGGCTGGTGATCCGCCACCTCTATCACCGCCCGCTGGAGACGCTGCTCGCCACTTTCGGCATCTCCATCGCGCTGCAGCAGCTGGCCAAGAACATCTTTGGCACGCAGGCACGCCCGCTGACCTCGCCAGACTGGCTGGACGGGGCCTGGGTGATCTCGGACGTGATCGCCATCAGCTATATCCGCATCGCGATTTTCGTGCTGGCGCTGCTGTTCCTGGCACTCATTCTCTTTGTGCTCAAACGCACCCGACTGGGGCTGGAGGTGCGCGCCGTCACGCAGAACCCCGGCATGGCCGCCAGCATGGGCATCAACCCCGACCGGATCAACATGCTGACCTTTGGCCTAGGCTCCGGCATCGCGGGCATCGCCGGTGTAGCCATCGGCCTTTACGCCAAGGTGACCTCGGAAATGGGGGCCGACTACATCGTGCAAAGCTTCATGACCGTGGTTGTCGGCGGTGTCGGCAATGTCTGGGGAACGCTCGCAGGTGCTTCGATGATCGGGTTCCTGCAAAAGGGCATCGAATGGCTGAACCCCTCGAACACGCTCGCGGCCCAGACCTACATGATCCTCTTCATCATCCTCTTCATCCAGTTCCGACCAAAGGGCATCGTCGCCCTCAAAGGCCGGGCGGCGGCGGACTGACCCCATGCGCAAAAGCTTTCTCTCCGAAAACCCGTCCGTCTTGTGGTTCATCGCCGCCCTGGGTCTTTTCACCCTCATGGTCACCCTGCTGTCCGAGGCCACGGGCGCCGGGCTGATTTCCACCTCCTTTGTGAAAACGCTGGGCAAGACCCTCTGTCTCTGCCTCATCGCCATCGCCATGGACGTGGTCTGGGGCTATTGCGGCATCCTCTCGCTGGGCCACTTCGCCTTTTTCGGGATCGGCGGCTACGCCATCGGCATGTGGCTCATGTACGCGCGCACCGAGGGCATCGTACTGGAGAGCCTCGCGGGCCAGACCATCCCGCCCACGCCACAGGAAATCTCGGACGCCATCGGCAACCAGATCTTCGGCGTCGTGGGGTCGTCCGAATTCCCAATGATCTGGGCCTTTGCCGACAGCCTATTTCTGCAGCTGCTGATGGTGGTGCTGGTCCCTGGCCTACTGGCGCTGGTCTTTGGCTGGCTCGCCTTTCGCAGCCGCGTCACCGGCGTCTACCTGTCGATCCTGACACAGGCGATGACGCTGGCTCTGTCGCTCTACCTCTTCCAGAACGACAGCGGGTTGCGCGGCAACAACGGCCTCTCTGGCCTGCAGAACATTCCCGGGTTCGAAGGCACACCACAATCCACCATAGCCATCGTTTTCTTCCTCATTTCCGCCGCAGCCCTCGGCGCAGGCTATGTGTTTTTCGCCTGGATCGTCTCGGGCAAGATGGGCAGCGTGATCAAGGGCATCCGCGACAACGAGGCCCGCGTGCGCTTTCTTGGCTACCACGTGGAAAGCTACAAGCTCTTCGTCTTTACCATCACCGCTGTCATCTCCGGCATCGCGGGCGCGCTTTACTATCCGCAGGCGGGCATTATCAACCCCGGTGAAATCGCCCCCATCGCCTCGATCTACCTCGCCGTCTGGGTCGCGATCGGCGGGCGCGGCAGGCTCTATGGCGCGGTCATCGGCGCGGCCTTTGTCTCGCTGCTCTCCAGCTGGTTCACGGGCGGCGGCGCACCTGACATCAACCTCGGCTTTTACACCATCCAATGGACCGACTGGTGGCTGGTGCTGCTGGGCGTATCCTTTGTCGCCGTGACCTTGCTCTTTCCCAAAGGCATCGGCGGGCTCTTTGACTATCTGGTGAGGAAACAGCCATGAGCATGCTGCTGGAGGTCTCCGGCGTTTCGGTCAGTTTCGACGGGTTCCGCGCCATCAACAATCTCTCGATCAACTTCGCCCCGGCGGAACTGCGCGCAATCATCGGCCCCAATGGTGCGGGCAAAACCACCTTCATGGATATCGTGACCGGCAAGACGAAACCGGATGAAGGCCATGTGATCTGGGGCGACAAAAACATCTCGCTGCTGGGCATGTCCGAAAGCCAGATCGCCCGCGAAGGCATCGGACGCAAGTTCCAGAAACCCACCGTGTTCGAGGACCAGACCGTGCGGCAGAACCTCGCCATGGCGCTCAAGAACCCGCGCGGGCCCTTCGCGGTGCTGACCCACAAGAAGACGGCAAAAAACGGCGCGCGGATCGAGGCGATTGCCGATGAAATCGGACTGCTGGACAGCCTTACCCGCCCGGCGGGGGAGCTCAGCCACGGGCAAAAACAATGGCTGGAGATCGGCATGCTGCTGGCGCAGGACCCGCGCCTCTTGCTGGTCGACGAACCCGCCGCCGGCATGACCGTGGAGGAACGCGAGAAGACCACCGACATCCTGCGCCGTGCCGCCGAAACCCGGGCCGTTGTGGTTGTCGAACATGATATGGAGTTTGTGCGCCGTCTGAACTGCAAGGTTACCGTGCTGCACGAGGGGTCGGTACTGGCCGAAGGCAACCTTGATCACGTCACCTCGAACCAGCAGGTGATCGACGTCTACCTGGGGCGGTCCCATGCTTGAGGTTGGCGATCTCTCCCTGCACTACGGCCAGAGCCGTATTCTCTATGACATCACCTTTGCCGCCCTGCGGGGGCAAATCACGGCCGTCATGGGCAACAACGGGGTCGGCAAGACCAGCCTGCTCAAGGCCATCGCGGGCCGCTATCCGGCCTCCAGCGGCAGCGTGACGCTCAACGGGCAAACCTTGCCACAAGGGTCAGCCGCACAGGCCGCCCGTGCCGGCATCGCCTATGTTCCGCAGGGCCGCGAGGTTTTCCCGATGATGACCGTGCTGGAAAACCTCGAAACCGGGTTTGCCTGCCTGCCCAAGTCGGATCATCACGTGCCTGACCACATCTTTGACCTCTTCCCCGTGCTAGGCGACATGCGCACCCGGCGGGGTGGCGACCTGTCCGGCGGGCAACAGCAGCAGCTGGCGATCGCCCGCGCGCTGATCACCCGGCCCAAGGTGCTCTTGCTCGACGAGCCCACCGAAGGCATCCAGCCCAACATCATCCAGCAGATCGGTGGTGCGCTGGAGATGCTGCGCGCGCAGGGTGAGATGGCCATCGTTCTGGTCGAACAGAACGCGGATTTCGCCTACCGGCTGGGCGACAGTTTCGTACTGATGGAAGGCGGACGGCTCAAACGGGCGCGTGCCAAGGCGGATTACGCCATGGCTGATCTGTTGGAAGACCTGGCCCTCTGATCACCGCTGCGGTTGGAAATCCTTGCTGGCCAGCAAACCCGCCGCCGCAATCATCAAGGCGCCACAGACGCGATTGATCAAGGCAAAGGAAAATCGCTGCAACGCACGCGCGGCCCGCACCCCGAACCACCCCCAGAGCAGCAGGATCAGCCCGTCGACCACGATATAGGTGACCCCGAGGATCAAAAGCTGAGGTAGCACCGGCTGCGCGGGATTGATGAATTGCGGGAAAAGCGCACCAAAGAACACCACCGCAAAAGGGTTGGCCATCGAGGTCACGAACCCCTGCCGGAACAGGCGCAGCGCGCCGCCCGCCGTGCCCGCGCCCACCTCTTGCGTCTGGTCCCTGCTCAGAAACAGCTGCACCCCGATCCAGAGCAGATAGGCCACGCCCAGCCACTTGATCCAGAGAAACGCGCTCGCAGAGGTGGCGATGATTGCCGCCAGACCAAAGGCCGCCGCCGTCATCTGCACCGCATTGGCAGAGAGGTCCCCGGCAATGGTAAAAATGCTGCGGCGCAGCCCGTGCCGGATGCTGTTGGAGATGATCAACAGCTGGCTGGTGTCCGGCGGCGTGGCGAAAAAGACGGCGACAGCTGCCAGATAGAGCAGGTAGGTGTCCAGTGGCATGCGCGGCGCGTCCTTCCTCGTGTCTCGGAACGCTAGCCGCGCAAACCCCGCAGCGTCAATGCGTCACCGGCCTGTTGTATTTCGGAATGCCCATCGACTCTTGGCGGCCAAAGGCATAACGACGCCGCAACCGCGCCCCTGCGCAGGCGGCCCCGCCGCTCATCATACGAAGGACCTTTCCGTGATCCAGACCCTTTCCGACGCCCTTGCACAGCAGGGCTATGAGACGCTGACCCCCGTGCAGGAGGCTGTCACCGATCCGAGCCTTGCGCAGGCTGATCTGCTGGTTTCCGCCCAGACCGGCTCCGGCAAGACGGTAGGCTTTGGCCTTGCCATCGCGCCGACCCTGCTGGGAGACGACACCCATTTTGACCGCGCCGGTGCACCGCTGGCGCTAGTGATTGCGCCCACGCGTGAGCTGGCCATGCAGGTGAACCGTGAACTGACATGGCTCTACGGGCTGGCCGGTGCCGCCGTGACCTCCTGCGTGGGTGGCATGGACAGCCGCAGCGAACGCCGCGCGCTGGAACGGGGCGCGCATGTGGTGGTCGCCACGCCGGGGCGGCTCTGCGATCACATCAAACGCGGCAATATCGACCTCTCTGCTATCCGTGCCGTGGTACTGGATGAAGCGGATGAGATGCTGGATCTGGGGTTCCGCGAAGAGCTGGAATTCATCCTGTCTGAGACGCCCGAAGATCGCCGCACCCTGCTCTTTTCGGCCACTGTCCCGGCAGCCATCGCCAAGCTGGCGCAGAGCTATCAGCGCGATGTGCAGCGTATCTCCACCGCAGGCGATGCCCGCCAGCACAGCGATATCGAATACCGCGCGCTCAACACGCATCCGCGCGACATCGACAATGCGATCATCAACGTGCTGCGGTTTTACGAAGCGAAAAACGCGATCATCTTCTGCAACACGCGGGCAGCCGTGGCGCGTATGACCTCGCGGCTGACCAATCGCAACTTTTCGGTTGTGGCCCTCTCAGGCGAACTTACCCAATCAGAACGCAGCAACGCGCTGCAATCCTTGCGCGACGGGCGTGCACGGGTCTGTGTTGCCACCGATGTCGCCGCGCGCGGCATCGATCTGCCCAACCTCGAACTGGTGATCCACGCCGATCTGCCGTCGAATTCCGATACATTGCTGCACCGCTCCGGGCGCACCGGGCGGGCGGGACGCAAAGGCGTCTCTGCGCTGATCGTGCCGCCCAAGATGCGCGGCAAGGCCAACCGTCTGCTGGGCTGGGCTAAACTGACGGCGGAGTGGGATGTGCCGCCCTCCGCCGCCGATGTGCTGGCCGCAGATCAGACGCGGATGATGTCGGACCCCTCCTGGACGGACCCCGTGCCCGATGATGCGCAGGAAATCGTCTCCCAACTGGTCGCTGAATTCTCCGCCGAACAATTGGCGGCTGCTTTTGTCAATCTCAGCCGTGCGCGCAAATCCGCGCCCGAGGAGCTGTCGGACCCTGCCGCAAAGGATGACCGTCCGCGCAAGGAATTTGGCCCGTCGGTGTGGTTCTCGGTCTCGCTCGGGCGGCGCGATGGTGCAGAGCCGCGCATGCTGTTGCCGATGGTGTGCAAACGGGGTGACCTGACCAAGGATGACATCGGCGCCATCCGCATCCAGCAGGATCACAGCTATATCGAGGTATTGGCCAGCCGCGCGGATGCTTTCGTGGCCGCCGTCGGCGCGGATATGACCCTGGAAGACGGCGCACGCCTCACCCGGCTTGATACACCTCCGACGCTGGAGCGCAGCGCACCGTCCCGAGGGACGAAACCCGGCGGGCGGAAACCGGCCCGCGACGGAGGAGCACCAGAGAGCAGGCCCCACAGAGAGGAAAAACCCCATAAACCAGCCGCCGCCGCCAAGGGAAAGAAGCCACCGAAGTCGCACAAGACCGACCGCTCGCCGATGAAGCCCGGCGCCAAGCCCAAACCGAAATCGGATACTGCAGCGGATGGCGCGCGCACACCGCGGGCCAAACCGGTCTGGACCAAGGAAAACCGCGATGCGGCAAAATCCGAACGGCCAAAGCGCGACAAGCGGGAGGACAGGCCCAAAGGCAAACCGGCGGGCAAACGCGATGACGGGGCTTCCAAGAAACGCGCCGCCGATACCTCGAAACGGTTTGTACCGCCGCACAAGCGCGGCAAACCCGGCGGCAAAGGGCCCAACGCAACGCCACGGCGCAAACCCTAGGGCTGGTAACCCATCATCACAACGGTCAACGGGATCGGCGCGACGGCAATCAGCAATGTGATCAGAAAGCCCAAGGGGCTGAAGAGCCTGCTCATGCCCGCAAAGAGCGCCAACCCGCCACCGCCGCCCAGCACCGTGTTGCCGGGCAGATTGATGGCCAGCGCCAGCGCCACGTAGCGATACCCGAGCAGGGCCCGCAGGAAGCGATTACTGGTGTGGTTGCGCAATCGGGCCTCGCAGGCGGCGGGGGGCAGCTCGGCCAGTTCGTGAACAAGAGCAGCCGGTTTGTGCAGCCGAAGAATGCGAAAGGTTGCAGCAAGCCACCGCGCGGGCACCAGCCTCCCGATCAGGTAGGACAGGCTCAGCGCCACAATCATACAGCCATAGACCAGCAGGGCACTGCGCGCGCCAAAGACCGCGATCAGGCCCAAGCCGATTTCGGCCCCAGGGACAAAAGGGATCGCGGACGCGAGCATGTAGACGAGACATACCAAGGCGATCATCCACATCATGTCGCCTGTGTCAGAACCCGCCTTTTGCGCAATGGCCTCGGAGACCTGATCGCTGATCATCAGTCCCAGTAGGATCAGCAATGCGTAGATCAAAAGCAGCGGCAGCCAGCGACGGATCATGGTCGGACCCCCGACGCTGGGACCATAAAATGCAATTTGGCAATCTGAAATGAGTTCAACAGAATATCCTGAAGATAGAGGGCGATGCGCCCGGCAATAGGCTTGGTTAGCCTTTTTACTGTCCGGAAGCTATCGCACCTCGCGCACAGGGCCTGACCATTGCGTGAGCGTTCAGGCGATGCCGTAAGCCGCGCGCATCTGCCGGAAAGACAAGAGGCGTCGTTCCTTTTCATCCCACAGATGCAGCCGCGCGCAGGCAATGCTCTCGGCGATGCTCAGCCGCTGGGCCTGAGCCAATTCGCCATGATCGCGCAACACTTCGCTGAGGCGGTAAAACGGGATGCGGCTGTAGAGGTGATGCACGTGATGGATACCGATGTTGGCGGTGAACCACTGCAACACCCGGGGCATAACGTAGTGCGAAGAGCCGTGCAGCGCGGCATCGTGCAGCGCCCAATCCTCTGCCTGATCCCAGTGTGTCTCTTCAAACTGGTGCTGCACGTAAAAGAGCCAGACCCCCAGGGTTGCGGCAATCAGCGTTGTCGGGACGAAGACCAGCAGCAAAGGCCCCCAGCCGCCAAAGTAGAGGATCAGACCAACGGACAGGGCCACGCCAATATTCGTGCAGATGGAGCTGACCCAAATGCGCCATCCATCCGCCATCAGGCCAAACGGCAGGCGGTTTTCGAGGTAAAAAAGATAGGCCGGGCCGATCACGAAGAGGACCAATGGGTGACGATAGGCGCGATACCGCAGCCTGCCAAACCAGGTCCGGGCGCGGTATTCCTCCACCGTCAGGGTGTAGACATCGCCCATGCCGCGTTTCTGCAGATTGCCGGAGCCTGCGTGATGCAGCGCGTGGCTGCGCCGCCAAACATCGTAGGGCGTCAGGGTCAGCACCCCAAGCGCCCGCCCAATCCAGTCACTGAGCACGCGGTTGTTGAAAAAGGAGCCGTGGCCGCAATCGTGCTGGATGCAGAAGATGCGGACCAGAAACAGACCGTTGAAGCAGGCCAGCGCGAAACCCGCCCAGTAGCTCACCGACAACAACCACCACGCCAGGGCCCAGATCGCGAGGAAGGGGATCAGGCTCACCCCGATCTCGAACCAGGATCGCACGGTGTTCGGTTCCCGGTAACGGGCGAGCACCCGAACCCAGCTTGCAGCAGACCTTGGTGCGGGATCCACCGGGATCGCACCCTCCATTTGGGTTTGGGATGTCATGAGGTCTGCCTTCCGTACGCGCGTTTCCTCAGGCATAGAGATTGCGCAGCATTACACAAGAAAATTGAGCCTTCCTGAACGAAGCTGTGATCATTGTGACCTTTTGCCCATAAAAAACGGAGCCCGGAGGCTCCGTTTGGAGACTTGAGGCTGTCAAAGCGCCTCACCCTTTGCCCTTCCACGGGACGAGGAGGCGTTCGGCCCATCGCATGAGCATGTCGATGCCAAAGCCAATGACGCCGATCAGGATGATGCCCATGATCACGATGTCGGTGTTCTGGAACTTCGACGCGGTCATGATCATCATGCCCGCCCCCTGCTCCGCCGCGACCAGTTCCGCCGCGACCACCGTGCCCCAGCAGACCCCCATCGCCACCCGGGCACCGGTGAAGATCTCGGGCAGCGAGTTGGGGATGATCACATGGCGCATGATTTGCCACTTGCTGGCCCCGAGGCTATAGGCCGCGTGCACCTTGGAGATCTTCACGCCAGACACGCCGGAGCGCGCTGCAATCGCCATGATCCATAAGGCCGCCAGGAACAGCAGGATGATCTTGCCCGCCTCGCCGATGCCCGCCCAGATGATCACCAGCGGAATGAGCGCCAGCGGCGGCACCGGACGCATGAACTCCACGATCGGGTCAAACCAGCCGCGGAACCAGTCCGAAAGCCCCATGGCATAGCCCAGCGGAATGCCCACCAGCGCGCCAAAGAGGAAGCCCACGACCACGCGGAACAGCGAATAGCCCAGATGCTCGATCAGCGTAAAGTTCCGGAAGCCTGCACCGGCAATCTCCAGCGACCGGGTCCAGACCGCTTCGGGTGCCGGCAGGTAGAGCGGCTCCATCTGCCAGCCCTTGGTGGGCTCGAAGTTGGGCGTGCCGCGGTCGCTCAGCGTCACCGATCCGCCGTCTACCGACACCGTCTCGCCCGGCGCGATGGGCTCACCGTTGATCGCCACGACCGTGGCGCCCGCATCGCGGCCCAATTCGTCGTTGCGGTCCACTCGGATCAGCCCCGTCCGCCATTGCGCAATGGCGGCGGAATCGTTCTTGGCAAACCCGTCCCCCGGATCGACCTCGGGCGCCTCGGTAGCCTGCTCGCGCGGATGCACGACCACGGTGACCGTCGCGTCATCCGTCTGGCCGTCGGCCTCGGCGGTATAGGTGAAGGTGGTCGTGCCCTCATAGGGGCCCGGCGCATGCAGGAACCCCGGTAACAGGCTGGAGCCGGTGAAGATGCCCCACATCAGGAAGATCGTCAGGATCGAGATGATGCCCGCCGCCCGGTTCGGTCGCACGGCACTTTCATCCCCAAAAGTCACGGTTTTCAGCGAGGTGTAATCCTTGAGGCCCGCGCCCTGCACCACCTTGGTGACGATAAAGAAGGCCGCCACGAAGATGGCCACATACATCAGCAGAGGGATCATGCCGCGTCCTCCTTACCGCCCATAATTTCTTCTTCCATATCCCAGATCATGTTCAGGATCTCTTCGCGCTTGGGCCCGAAGTCGGGGTGTTTCTTGACCTCGCGCAGGTCGGCATCGACGCCGAGGTCTGCAAAAGGCAGGCGGTATTCGGTGTGGATGCGTCCGGGGCGCGGTGCCATCACGATCAGCCGCTCGCCCAAGAGCAGCGCCTCTTCCACCGAGTGGGTGATGAGGATGATCGTCTTGCCGGTCTCTTTCCAGAGCTTCAGCACGAGGCTCTGCATCTTCTCCCGCGTCAGCGCGTCGAGCGCCCCCAGCGGTTCATCCATCAGGATGACGTCAGGATCATTGGCCAGGCATCGCGCCAGAGCGACCCGCTGCTGCATGCCGCCCGAGAGCTCATAGACGGCCTTTTCCTTGAAGTCCTGCAGGCCCACCACATCGAGCAGGTGATTCACCGTCTCGTCCTTCTCGGCCTTGGGTGTGCCCTTCATCGAGGGGCCAAAGCCTACGTTTTCACGCACCGACATCCACTCAAAGAGCGCGCCCTGCTGGAACACCATTCCACGCTCGGCATCGGGCCCGGTGACCTTGTGGCCGTTCAGGATCAGTTCCCCGCTGGTGGGCGCGAGAAACCCCGCCACGATGTTCAGCAGCGTGGTCTTGCCGCAGCCCGACGGGCCCAGCACACTCAGCAGCTCGCCCGCCTTGAGGTCGAGCGACACATCCTGCAGCGCCTGCACATGATCGCCATTCGGCAGATCAAAGCGCATCGATAAACTGTTTATGGATAATCCCGTCATAAGGTCCCCACCTGTTGTCCGCGCACTGCGGGTGGATGGGCGGGGTTGGCCCCGCCTCTGGTCTTTAATGTGAAGCGGCGCGGGGGTGTCCCGCGCCGCCTGCCATTGTCTTAGCTGCCGCCTGCTGCCGAGAGCGGCCCGGTGTTCACGGCATCGTCATAGCTGTCGAGCGCCGAGTCGATGGAGCCCGCTTCCACGAAGACATCCGCGACGCCTTTCATGAACTCAGCCGCGTTGCCGCCGAGCCAGGCCTGGGACAGCTGCTCTTCGACCGACGGAAATTCGAAGGTGGAGATCGACGCGCGCGCCGCTTCCAAATCCATACCGGATTCCTTAGCGATCATTTCCAGCATTTCCTCGGACTGGTTTGCGTTCCAGTCGGCATTGGCCGCCGCGGTCACCGCTGCGAACTGCGCGACGACATCGCCGTTTTCGGCAATGTAGGAGGCGGGTGCTGAGGTGACGTCAAACACCAAGATACCCAGTTCCTGCTTTTCAGCGCCTGTCAGCAGCACGTTGCCATATTCCTGCATCCGCGCGAGGCCACCGCCCCAGCCGCAAGCAAAATCCACTGCTTTCTGGCTCAATGCAGCCGCACCCTCTGGTGGTGCCATGTCCACGACCTGCAGGCTGGCCACATCAACGCCGAAATGATCCATCTGCCGCAGGAAACCGTAATGCGCGGCGGTCCCCAGAGGTACAGCCACCTTCTTACCGGCCAATTCGCCTGCGGTTTCCTTTTCGATTTCCAGATCGGCATGCACAACGCAGTTATCGTTCTCGGAGTAGGACACCGCAACGTCCACGACCTGGATGTCCTGACCGCCGGAGGTCGCAACCACGAAGGGCGGCACACCCTGGCTGACGGAAATCTGTACGTCACCAGAGGCCATCGCCGCGGACATCGCTGTCCCGGTCTCAAACGACACCCAGTTCACCTTCATCCCCAGCGCTTCGTCGTAGGCCCCAGTGGCTTTCGCTGCCAGAAACGGCATGGGCCATTCCAGGAAGTAGCCTACGGTGATTTCACCGTGGCCGTCGGCCAGGGCACTCTGCGCGCTGATCGCCATCACGGCGCCCGCTACAAATGCGCATGTTGTCTTCTTGATCATCTTGTTCTCCCGTTGATCATACGCCAGCCCGTCCCAGGCCAGCCTTCATTTGGTGCGATGCGGCTTTGCGCCGCTTATCGTTCGTTATTGCACAAGGTATCCAATGTCAGAATTGCACCGCCTGCAAGAGCATTATTGATACAAAACTGTCATCTGGATGAAACTGCCCGAAAAACATGCCCCTCTTTTCTATTTATGCGGGACATTGCAAAACCTGAAAACTCCGATTGCAAAACCCTGAAGTCAAACCGGCCTTCTGGCGGGTTTCGCGCGCATAGTGGCATTGCGCGGACAAGAAAAAATGACCACTTTGACACGCTACATGAGTCCAGTTTTTTCTCCTGCGTCGCTTTTCCACTTCATCTGGTCGCATATGCACGGCGCGGCCATCGGCAGCCCCGCCGCCAGCACCTGCAGTGTGTGGAACTTATAGGACGGGACTTTGGTGACTGAAAACGGCAGATCCTTCCGCGACACGTCCCGCGCCACCTGCAATGATCCATGCGAATCCACCCCATCGGTCGTGCATCGTATGGGATCAGATGGGCGCGGATGAGATCGAAAAGGTCGTCAGCTGATCTCTGCTAAGTTTCCACTATCCACTCGAAATAGATCGGCCCACCGTCCTGTGCGGACCGTCGGACACCACCACGGACAGCATCAGGAGGGTAACCCACAAGAGGGCGTCAGGGATCTGCGTCGGCAGGGCAGTTGCTCACAAATGCGGCATCGGTCGATGCGGAGGCCGTGCCCTGGGATTTGACGGCATCGTGCCAATTGGCCCATAAATACAGGGCACTGCGCCCGATATCGCTTGATCGAAAGGGCTATCTGGCTCTATGTTTGCACGGAACTGGCCCTACTTCCAGCGCCTGAAAAACAGTCATGTCAGCCAAATCCGGATAATATGTCATCCGATTTCACCTGATTCTACACATGAGGAGAGGCCCGATCCATGGACGGCAATTTCAATGAGAACGACCTGAGCCGCGTTGTCGAAGCGGACCGCGCCAATGTCTGGCACCACTTGATCCAGCACCAGCCCTTCTTTACCGGCGCCGATCCAAAGATCATCATCGAAGGCAAGGGGATGCGCGTCTGGGATCAGAAGGGCATCGAACATATCGACGCAGTCTCCGGTGGGGTCTGGACCGTCAACGTGGGCTACGGCCGCGAGACAATGGGCGATGCGGTGCGCGACGCCATTGTAAAAATGAACTTCTTTGGCGGCACCGTGGGCTCGATCCCAGGCGCGCTTTTCGCCGAAAAGCTGCTGACCAAGATGCCCGGGCTTGACCGTATCTACTACGCCAATTCCGGCTCCGAGGCGAATGAGAAAGCCTTCAAGATGGTGCGCCAGATCGCGCACAAGCGCTATGGCGGCAAGAAGCACAAGATCCTCTACCGCGACCGCGACTATCACGGCACCACCATCGCCTGCCTGAGCGCGGGCGGCCAGGACGAGCGCAACGCGCAATACGGACCCTATACCCCCGGTTTCGTGCGCGTGCCCCACTGCCTTGAGTACCGCAAACACGAGCAGGACGGCGCGCCCGATCAGAACTACGGCGAATGGGCAGCGAACCAGATCGAAGAGATCATCCTGCGCGAAGGTCCCGACACCGTGGGCGCGCTCTGCCTTGAGCCGGTCACAGCCGGTGGCGGCGTCATCGAAGCCCCCGACGGCTACTGGCCGCGCGTCGCCGAGATCTGCAAGAAATATGACATCCTGTTGCACATCGATGAGGTTGTCTGCGGCGTGGGCCGGACCGGCACATGGTTCGGCTACCAGCACTACGGCATCCAGCCCGACATGGTGACCATGGCCAAAGGTGTCGCCTCAGGCTACGCGGCGATCTCCTGCCTGGCCACCACTAACGAAGTCTTTGACATGTTCAAGGAAGACACCTCGGACCACATGAGCTACTTCCGCGATATCTCGACCTTCGGCGGCTGCACGGCCGGTCCGGCGGCAGCACTGGAAAACATGCGGATCATCGAGGATGAGAACCTGCTGGAGAACACCGTGGCCATGGGCGACTACATGGTCGACCAGTTGCGCGCGCTGCAGGACAAGCACGCGGTGATCGGTGACGTGCGCGGCAAGGGCCTCTTTGTCGGGGCCGAGCTTGTTGCCGACCGCGAAACCCGCGAGCCCGCCGCCGAGAAGATGGTTCAGGCCGTCGTGGGTGACTGCATGAAACAGGCGGTGATCATCGGGGCGACCAACCGGTCTCTGCCCGGCAAGAACAACACGCTCTGTTTCTCGCCCGCGCTGATCGCGACGAAGGACGACATTGACCACATCTGTAGTGCGGTCGACAGCGCCCTCACCCGCGTCTTCGGATAAACCCATACGCGAACACAAAGGCCCCGGCGCGAAACCGGGGCCTTTTATGTGCGGAGACCGGTCCTTTTTAACCGGGCGGCTTCACACCTCGGCGAGGCACTTGGCAATCTCGTCCTTCAGGACCATGCGTTCCTTGCGCATTTCCATCATGTGCAGGTCGTCGGTTGGCTCGACATTGGTCTCGGCCCGATGGATCGCGCGATTGACCTCGTGATACTCTTCAAACAGGCGGGCAAAGTGACCGTCTGACGATTTCAGATCGCTTATGGCCTGCTTTTTTTCGGGGAATTCTTCGTGCAGCTCATGTGGGGTGTTGGCCATTTATGTCTCCATTGGCTGAGGCCGGATCAAAACCGGCGGGATGTGATGAAAGGCGCCTCGATCAAGACGCGGGGACGCTCCGACTTGTTTCGGCACGTGCATGGGGGCTTCCCGCCAAAGGATCAGGCAGCCAAACGGATGCTTGATTTATGCGCAGGCCTGTGTGCCTCATACATGACGCCTCTCTTTTCGGTCCCACACAGTTTTGCCGCACTCCGGAAGCCGGTCACTGATACAGATCAAATGGTGCCTGCAAATCTGTCTCTTGTTGCATAATCAGTGACATAGTTGCGTCTGACCGGACAAAGGCGCGAACCACTTGTCAAATTTCTCAATTAATGATACCCATGGTTTCAATAATTCGCTTTTTGGTCAAAGCAGACTGCATAGATGGGGGGAGAGGTCGGAGGTTTTCATCTCCGATTAATACCAGATTGATGGCAGTCTATATCCAGTATAGGCTATCGTCATGGCGCTGCCCGTGGAAACATTTTTTCTGCATCCCGATGCACAGGGAACGCTGCAGTCGCAGATTCAGCAGATGATTGCCCAAGGCATCCTCTCGGGGCGTTTCCAGCGCGGCGAGAAGCTACCATCAACCCGCAAGCTTGCAACCCATCTGGGGGTCAGCCGGATCACCGTAACCATTGCCTACACCGAATTGCTGGCTAACGATTACCTGACGTCGCGGGGCCGGTCAGGGTACTACGTCTCCGACAATGCGCCCGTGCCGCCCGCCTTTGCCCCAAGCCAGACCGGTCAGGACGCGGTGGATTGGACCCGCGCAATCGGCCAGAAATTCTCCGGCGGGGATATGCCCCGCAAGCCCGCGGACTGGGGCGGCTATCGGTATCCTTTCATTTACGGGCAGGCCGATCCGGAACTGTTTGATCACGCCAACTGGCGGCTTTGTGCGCTGAAGGCGCTGGGGCAGAAGGACTTCACCGCCCTTACGACCGATTACTACGATCAGGACGACCCGCAACTGATCGAATTCATCGCCCGCCACACGCTGCCCCGACGCGGCATAACTGCGCGCCCGGAACAGATCCTGATCACGCTGGGCGCACAGAATGCACTCTGGCTGACCACACAGGTCCTGCTGACGCAAAGACGTCGCGCCGCACTGGAGGATCCTTGTTATCCGGCACTCCGGGATGTTCTGAGCCAGTCACGTTGTCACGTCACGCCCGTACGGGTGGATGCAGACGGCATGCCGCCTGACGCCATTCCGCCCGACACGGATGTGATTTTCACCACGCCCAGTCACCAATGCCCGACCACCGGCACCATGCCCATGCATCGGCGTCATGATCTGCTGGAACGCGCGGCGGAGATGGATGCGCTGATCGTCGAAGACGATTATGAATTCGAGATGTCCTTTCTCAAAAGCCCGTCCCCGGCGCTCAAAAGTCTCGATACCGATGGGCGAGTGATCTATGTGGGCAGCTTTTCCAAATCGCTCTTTCCCGGCCTGCGGCTTGGCTATCTGGTGGGATCCGAGCCCTTCATCCGCGAAGCGCGCGCACTGCGTGCCTCGGTGTTGCGGCACCCGCCCGGTCACGTGCAACGCACAGCTGCCTACTTCCTGTCGCTGGGACACCATGACGCCTTGATCCGACGCATGGGCAGCGCCCTGCACGAGCGCCGCGAAATCATGGCAAATGCCATTGCTGCAGAGGGTCTGCAAATCGCAGGTCAGGGGGCCTACGGCGGCTCCTCCTTCTGGATGCGGGCCGGCAGTGACATCGACACCCAGGACCTGGCCCGCCGCTTGCAAGCGCGCGGCGTTCTGATCGAGCCAGGCCACGCCTTTTTCAGCGGCCCCGGACGCCCAAAGAACTACTACCGCCTCGCCTATTCCTCCATCCCGGCAAGCCGCATTGCGGATGGCATCGCGCGGATTGCGCATGAGATGCGCCAAACATGCGATCTGGGATTAAACGAAGCAATCAACTGGACCTAACCACACCCATCCGTACGCTCTAAGTAACCCGCAACCGAGAATCGAAACTTTTTATCCAGGGACACCCACCATGAAAATGACGACCGAAGAAGCCTTTGTAAAAACACTCCAGATGCACGGGATCGACAATGCGTTTGGGATCATCGGCTCCGCCATGATGCCCATTTCCGACATCTTTCCCGATGCGGGCATCAAGTTCTGGGATTGCGCGCACGAGACATCCGGCGGCATGATGGCCGACGGCTTCACCCGCGCCACCGGCAAGATGTGCATGATGATCGCGCAGAACGGCCCCGGCATCACCAACTTCGTGACGGCCGTGAAAACAGCCTACTGGAACCACACACCGGTTCTGCTGGTCACACCGCAGGCGGCCAACAAGACCATCGGTCAGGGCGGCTTCCAGGAAATGGAGCAGATGAACCTCTTTGCCGACTGTGTCGCCTATCAGGAAGAGGTTCGCGACCCATCGCGCATCGCCGAGACGCTGAACCGGGTGATCATGCAGGCCAAACGCGCCTCTGCCCCCGCGCAGATCAACATCCCGCGCGACTTCTGGACCCAGGTGGTCGATATCGAACTGCCGATGATCGTTGACTTCGAACTGCCACAGGGTGGCGACGCGGCCGTTGCCAACGCGGCGGAGCTGCTCAGCAACGCGAAGTTCCCGGTCATCCTGAACGGCGCCGGTGCGGTTCTGTCCAAAGGCGGCATCGAAGCCTCCAAGATCCTGGCCGAGAAGCTCGACGCACCCGTCTGCGTGGGCTACCAGCACAATGACGCCTTCCCCGGCAACCACCCGCTGTTCGCAGGCCCGCTGGGCTATAACGGTTCCAAGGCGGGCATGCAGTTGATCAATCAGGCTGACGTCGTACTCTGCCTCGGCACCCGCCTGAACCCCTTCTCCACCCTGCCCGGCTACGGCATTGATTACTGGCCCACAGACGCCAAGATCATCCAGGTGGACATCAACCCCGACCGCATCGGCCTGACCAAGAAGGTCACCGTCGGCATCGTCGGCGACGCCGCGAAAGTGGCGCAGGGGATCACCGCGAAGCTCTCCGATGACGCGGGCGACACCAACCGCGCCGAGCGCAAGAACACCATCGCCACCACCAAATCGGCCTGGGCGCAGGAGCTGACCTCGCTGAACGAAGAGCAGGACGATCCCGGCACCAACTGGAACGAGCGGGCCCGTGCGGCCAAGCCGGACTGGATGAGCCCCCGCATGGCATGGCGCGCGATCCAGGCGGCACTGCCCGTCGAGGCGATCATTTCGTCGGACATCGGCAACAACTGCGCCATCGGCAACGCCTACCCGTCGTTCAACGAGAGCCGTAAGTATCTGGCCCCTGGCCTCTTCGGCCCTTGCGGCTACGGCCTGCCCTCCATCGTCGGTGCGAAAATCGGCAAGCCGGACGTGCCGGTTGTGGGTTTCGCGGGCGACGGCGCCTTCGGCATCTCCGTCAACGAGCTCACCGCCATCGGCCGCGGCGACTGGCCTGCAATCACGCAGATCGTTTTCCGCAACTACCAGTGGGGCGCGGAAAAGCGGAACTCGACACTCTGGTTCGATGACAACTTCGTCGGCACCGAGTTGGACGAGGAAGTGTCCTACGCCGGGATCGCCAATGCCTGTGGTCTCAAAGGCGTCATCGCCCGCACACAGGAAGAACTGACAGCGGCGCTGGATCAGGCGATCAAGGACCAGATGGAGAACGGTGTGACCACGCTGATCGAAGCGATGATCAACCAGGAACTCGGGGATCCGTTCCGCCGCGACGCGATGAAGAAACCCGTCGAGGTTGCCGGGATCAGCAAAGACGACATGCGCGAGCAGGTTGTTTAAGCGCGGGTGTCGTCAGTTACCCGCATAAAAGAAGGGGTCAGGCCATGAGCGTGCTCAGCGCATTAACAGAGCGCGCCGCCGCGCGGCCTGCCCATATCGTGATGAGCGAAGGCCACGATCCAAGGATCGTGGCCGGCGCCATCGCCGCCGTCACTGCCGGGACCGCCCGGATCACGCTGGTCGGACCCAAGGATGACGTGGCAGCGCAGCTTGTCGCCGTCGGCGCGTCCAATACACCAAACATTCAGATCGAAGACCCTGCCACCTCTGCGCTGAGCGCCGATCTGGCCGCTGCTTTCTACGAGCTGCGCAAGCACAAGGGCGTGACCCCGGAGATTGCCGAGACGCAGGTGCAAAACCCGCTGATCTTCTCGGCCTTGATGGTCCGCGAGGGCCACGCCGATGGCACCGTGGGCGGCGCTGTCGCCACCACCTCCGACACCGTGCGCGCCGCCTTGCAGGTCATTGGCAAGGCCAAGGATGCGCCGCTTGTCTCAAGCTTTTTTCTCGTGGCGCTGCCCGAAGGCCATCCCTCGGGCCGCGATGCGATGATCTTCGGCGACTGTGGTCTGGTCATCGACCCCTCCGCTGAAGAACTCGCCGCCATCGCCGTGGCCTCTGCCAATTCATGCCAGCAGCTTCTGGATGTCGAGCCCAAAGTCGCGTTGCTGTCCTTTTCGACCATGGGCTCTGCCAAGCATCCCGTCGTCACGAAGGTCGCCGATGCCGCGGCCTTGCTCAAGGCCAACCACCCAACGTTGAAGACAGATGGGGAGCTGCAGTTCGACGCGGCTTTTGTTCCGGAGGTCGCCGCTTCCAAAGCCCCAGGCTCGTCCCTCGCAGGTCAGGCCAACGTGATGATCTTCCCCAACCTCGACGCGGGCAACATCGGCTACAAGATCGCCCAGCGGATCGGTGGTGCGGACGCCATCGGCCCAACGCTGCAGGGCCTTGCGAAACCCGCCAACGACCTCAGCCGCGGCTGCTCTGCGCAGGACGTGACCAATATGATCGCCGTGACCGTGTTGCAGGCGCGCGCAGACGGATGACCCGCTCCGCCACCCCCACGCTCCTGAGCAGGACGCGCCCATGAGCACCGCAGAGCAAGTCTCCGATTTCTTCAGCGCGATCCCCCAGCGCACGCACGAGCTGTTTCCCGGGGTGATCGTTGCGATCATCGTCGCCATGACGGCGCAGTTTCTGGCCGAGCACTACGAGGCCCCCGCCATGCTCATGGCGCTGCTGCTGGGCATCGCAGTGGCCTTTCTGGGCGATGAGGGCAAAACCGTGCCCGGCATCGGCTTTGCCGCCCGCACCATCCTGCGCATGGGCATCGCCTTTCTCGGCGTGCGGATCTCCTTCGATCTGATGGCGGGGCTTGGGCTGGAGATTGTAGCGCTGGTCATCGGCGGCGTGCTCGCAACCATCGGCTTTGGCCTTCTCATCTCGCGGTTCTTCGGCCACGGCTGGCGCTTTGCCTTCCTCACCGCAGGCTCCGTCGCCATCTGCGGTGCCTCAGCCGCCATGGCGATCAGCGCCATTCTGCCCAAGGATGACAAATCCGAACAACGGCTGATCTTCACCGTGTTAGGGGTCACCGTGCTCTCCACCGTGGCGATGATCGCATACCCGATCCTTGTCACCCGCCTCGGCATGGACGAAAGCGCTGGCGGTATCTTCCTTGGTGCCACAATCCACGATGTGGCCCAAGTTGTCGGCGCAGGCTTCTCCATCTCCGAAAATGCGGGTGACACCGCCACGCTGGTCAAGCTCATCCGCGTGTCGATGTTGGCGCCGGTCGTGCTCGTGGCCGCGCTGCTGATCCGGTCTTACGCTGACGCGCCAGAGGACGGCAAACGCCCGCCGCTGCTGCCGTTCTTCGTGATTGGCTTCCTGATCCTGGCCACACTGAACTCACTGGGCTTGATTCCGGGCGTCGTGGCCGATTTGATGAGCCAGGCGTCCCGGTGGATGCTGCTCATTGCCATTGCCGCCGTCGGCATGAAAACAAATCTCAAGCGGGTGCTGGCTGTCGGAGGACCGGCCATCGCCCTGCTCATTACCGAAACGCTGTTCATCGCGGGACTGATACTTGCGGGAATTTATTACTTCGCCTGACTATGGCGCTTCGGCGTTTCATCTGAGGCAACCATATCGCAACTTGCGTTCGACCACAGGGAGAGACAGCGCGTTGCGATACAAATAAACGAAGAAGTGCCTGAACAGGCAAACGGGAGGCCAGATGACATTCCAGCAACCTAAGATCAACACCTCACCCCATGTGTCGGACGAGGTGCGCAAGACCACCTGTTACATGTGTGCCTGTCGCTGCGGCATCAATGTGCACATGAAGGACGGCAAGGTCGCTTACATCGAGGGCAACAAGGACCATCCCGTCAACCAGGGCGTGCTCTGCGCCAAGGGCTCGGCGGGCATCATGCAGGTGAACGCCCCCTCGCGTCTGCGCAAACCGCTGAAACGTGTGGGCGAACGTGGGTCTGGCGAGTTCGAGGAAATCGAATGGGACGAGGCGCTGCAAATCGCCGCTGACTGGCTCGAGCCGGTGCGTGCCGAAAACCCCGAAAAGCTGGCCTTCTTCACTGGCCGCGATCAGTCGCAAAGCTTCACCTCTTTCTGGGCGCAGAACTTCGGCACGCCAAACTACGCGGCCCACGGCGGCTTCTGCTCGGTCAACATGGCGGCCGCGGGCATCTACACCATGGGCGGTGCCTTTTGGGAGTTCGGCCAGCCCGATTGGGACCACACCAAGCTCTTCATGCTCTTTGGCGTGGCCGAAGACCACGACAGCAACCCGATCAAGATGGGGATCGGCAAGATCAAGAAACGCGGCGCGCGTGTGATCGGCGTGAACCCGATCCGCACCGGCTACAATGCCGTCGCCGACGATTGGGTCGGCATCACACCCGGCACCGACGGGCTGTTCATTCTGGCTATGATCCACTGCCTGATGAAGGCGGGTAAATTGGACCTGCACTACCTTGCGCAATACACCAACGCGCCCGTGCTGGTGATCAACAACCCCGGGCAGGCCGACCATGGCCTCCTGATGCGCGATGAGAACGGCAAGGAATTAGTGATCGACCGCGCCACCGGCAAGCTGACCCCCTTCGACAAACCCGGTGTGAAACCCGACCTCGCCGCCACCTACGAAAAAGACGGCCAGACCCACCGCCCGGTCTTCCACCAGATGGCCGAGATGTATCTTGACGCGCAATACGCGCCCGAGGCTGTGGCCGACCGCTGCGGCATCCCCGCGAAACGCATCCGCGCCATCGCGGCGGAGCTTGCGCGCGTGGCCTTCGAAGAAGCGTTTGAGCTTGACCACGCATGGACCGACTTCCGCGGCGAAAAGCACGACAAGATGGTGGGTCGTCCGGTTTCCTTCCACTCCATGCGCGGCATCTCCGCGCACGCCAACGGCTTCCAGACCTGCCGCGCGCTGCACACCCTGCAGATCCTGCTGGGCACGGTTGAGGTCCCGGGCGGTTTCCGCTTCAAACCGCCCTACCCCAAGCCCGCGACCGCGCACCCCAAGCCCCACGTGGGACTGACCCCCGGCGCGCCACTGAACGGTCCGCACCTGGGCTTCACCCACGGCCCCGAAGACCTTGCCCTCAAGGACGACGGCACGCCGGCCCGGATCGACAAGGCCTTCACTTGGGAAAACCCGATGTCGAGCCACGGGCTCATGCATATGGTGATCTCCAACGCCTATGCGGGGGACCCCTACAAGATCGACGTGCTCTTCATGTATATGGCGAACATGTCGTGGAACTCGTCCATGAACACCCGCGGCGTGATCGACATGCTGACAGACAAGGATGAAAACGGCGACTACGTGATCCCCAAGATCATCTATTCCGATGCCTATTCGTCTGAGATGGTCGCCTATTCCGACCTGATCCTGCCCGACACCACCTATCTGGAACGCCACGACTGCATTTCGCTGCTGGATCGTCCAATTTGCGAGGCCGATGCCGCCGCCGACGCCATCCGCTGGCCGGTGATTGAGCCCGACCGCGACGTGAAGGGCTTCCAGTCCATGCTCTGCGAGCTGGGCGCCAAGATGAACCTGCCCGGCTTCGTGAATGAAGACGGCAGCCAGAGATACGCGGACTACGGCGACTACATCGTGAACCACGAACGCCGCCCCGGCATCGGCCCGCTCGCGGGCTTCCGCGGCGAAAACGGCGATCAGGCCGGGCGCGGAGCCGTGAACCCCAAGCAGCTCGACCAGTACATCGAAAACGGTGGCTTCTTCGTTGAGCACATCCCCGATGGTTCCAACTACTACAAGCCCTGGAACATGGAATACCAGGATTGGGCGGTGAACATCGGGCTCTACGACAAGCCGACGCCCTATCTCTTCTCGCTCTATGTGGAGCCCCTGCGCAAATTCCAGCTCGCCGCCGAGGGTCATGGCGACCGCCAGCCACCCGACCATCTGCGCGCGCGTATCAAAGACACGATGTCCCCCCTGCCGATCTGGTACTCCTCGGAAGAGGACAACCACGCTGCCGACTACCCCGTTACCGCCCTCACCCAGCGCCCCATGGCGATGTATCACTCCTGGGGCTCACAAAACGCCTGGCTGCGACAGTTGCACGGACACAACCCGCTCTACCTGCCGACCAAGCTGATGCGCGAGAACAGCCTCTCCGACGGCGATTGGGCCAAAGTCACCTCTCCCCACGGCGAGATCACCGTGCCCGTGCTTGAGATGGCCGCCCTCAACGAAAACACCGTCTGGACGTGGAATGCCATCGGCAAACGCAAGGGTGCCTGGGCGCTGGAAGAGGACGCGCCCGAAGCCACCCGCGGCTTCCTGCTGAACCACCTCATCCACGAGTTGCTGCCACCTAAAGGTGACGGCCTCCGCTGGGCCAACTCCGACCCGATCACCGGGCAAGCCGCCTGGTTCGACCTCAAGGTCCGCATCGAAAAGGCCGCCGCGCCGGACGAATCCCAACCCGGGTTCGCGCCAATCAAATCCCCCGTCGGCACTGGCCCGAAGGATCTGACGTGGAAGGTGGGCAACTGATGTTTCTTCTGGCCACAAATATCCCGGGGTCCGGGGCAGAGCCCCTGAAAACCCTCAACCCGACGCAATACCGATGCGATGCCGACCTCTCATCGACAGCCAGAAAAGAGGGCCTCTCATGACCACTCTGCCAGCCAAAACCGAAAAGAAACTCGGCCTCGTCATCGACCTCGATACCTGCGTCGGCTGCCACGCCTGCGTGATCTCCTGCAAAGGGTGGAACACCGAAAACTACGGCGCGCCGCTGTCGGATCAGAATGCCTATGGCGCCGACAATTCCGGCACCTTCCTCAACCGCGTGCACTCCTACGAGGTCCAGCCCGCGGGCGATGCAGCCGCGCAGCTCATACACTTCCCCAAGTCCTGCCTGCACTGCGAGGACGCCCCTTGCGTGACCGTCTGCCCCACGGGGGCAAGCTACAAGCGTGTCGAAGACGGCATCGTTTTGGTCAACGAATCCAACTGCATCGGCTGTGGTCTGTGCGCCTGGGCCTGCCCCTACGGTGCGCGCGAGCTGGATCAGGCCGAGGGCGTGATGAAGAAATGCACCCTCTGCGTCGACCGCATCTACAACGAGAATCTTCCGGAAGAAGACCGTCAGCCCGCCTGTGTGCGCACCTGCCCCGCTGGTGCCCGCCACTTCGGCGATCTGGGCGATGAAAACAGCAGCGTCAGCAAGCTCGTCGCCGAACGCGGCGGCATGGACCTGATGCCCGAACAGGGCACCAAGCCCGTGAACAAATACCTGCCGCCAAGACCGAAGGACGACATGCCCGAATTCGACGTGCTCGCCCCCTTCCTGGAACCGGTCGCGGAGGAGCCGAAAGGCTTCCTCGGCTGGCTCGACAAGACCCTGGAGAAACTCTGATGCATCCCGCGCCTTCCGTTATCTTCTTCACCACCTTCAGCGGCTTGGGCTTTGGGCTCCTGTTCTTCCTCGGGCTCGGGTTTCCCGCCGTCACCGGCTGGACGGCCTTCGCCTTCTTTGCCATCGCCTATGTGATGGCGGTGGGTGGCCTGATGGCGTCCACCTTCCACTTGGGCCGCCCCGAGCGCGCCATCAAGGCTTTCACCCAATGGCGCTCCAGCTGGCTCAGCCGCGAGGCCTGGTGCGCGGTCGGCGCGCTGGTGCTGATGGGCCTCTACGGGCTGGGTCTGGTTTTCTTTGACACCCGCTGGACGGCGTTCGGCATCCTCGGGGCAGTGCTCTCGATGGCCACAGTGTTCACCACGTCCATGATCTACACGCAGCTCAAGACCATCCCGCGCTGGAACATGAAACTCACGCCTTTGAAGTTCATGAGCCTGTCGCTGGCCGGCGGCGCGCTGGTGGCGGGGCAGGTCGATGCGGCCCTTGTGCTGCTTGTAATCGCTGGCCTTGTGCAGATCTATGCCTGGGTTGAAGGCGATAAGGCGCTCACAAGTTCCGGCACGGACATGGCAAGCGCCACCGGGCTGGGCGGCATCGGCAAGGTCCGCGCTTTCGAGCCGCCGCACACCGGGACGAACTATCTGCTGCGCGAATTTGTACATGTGATCGGGCGCAAGCACAGCCAGAAGCTGCGGATCATCGCCTTGGGGCTGATGACAATTGTGCCCATTATCCTTTTAGCCTTGCCGTTTTCACATTTTGTCGGTGTGCTGGCCATCGCCAGCCATGTCGCAGGTGTGCTGACCGCGCGCTGGCTCTTCTTTGCGGAGGCCGAGCATGTGGTCGGCCTCTACTACGGCAAACGCTAAACGCCACATGCGCAAAACAAAAAGGGCGTGGAGAGATCCACGCCCTTTTGCGTTTCGCTGATCCCAGCGCCTAGTTCAAAAGTCCCGCATGCCGCAGACCGTCGTCCACCAGCGCCCGGGTGGCATCAGAGAGCCCGACCAGCGGCAAGCGCACTTCGTCCGAGCAGAGCCGCAGCTGCGACATGGCGTATTTCACGCCAACCAGCCCTGGTTCGGTAAAGATCGCCTTGTGCAGCGGCATCAGCCGGTCCTGAATGCTCAGCGCCGTAGCGTAGTCGCCGGCGAGACAAGCGCCCTGCATTTCACTTAGCATCTTCGGCGCCACATTGGCCGTCACGGAAATACACCCAATACCGCCTTGGGCGTTGAACCCATGCGCGGTGGCGTCTTCGCCGGACAGCTGAATGAAATCCGGCCCGCAGGTCAGACGCTGGTCGCTGACGCGCGCCAGATCACCCGTTGCATCCTTTACACCGACAATCCGGGGCAGCTTGGCCAGCTCGCCCATGGTCTCAGGTGACATGTCCACGACGGACCGGCCGGGAATATTGTAGATGATGATCGGCAGGTCGGCGCAGTCATGCAACGCGGTGAAATGCGCCAGCAGGCCCGACTGCGTCGGCTTGTTATAATATGGCGTAACCACGAGAGCCGCATCCGCACCCACTTCTTCGGCGTGGCGGACAAGGCGCATCGCCTCGATCGTGTTGTTGGATCCGGCACCGGCGATCACGGGCACACGGCCAGCAGCAGCCTTGACGACTTCCTCGACCACCACTTCGTGTTCGCGGTGCGTCAGGGTCGGGCTTTCCCCGGTTGTCCCAACCGGCACCAGACCATTGCTGCCTTCACCGATATGCCACTCCACCAGTTTTTTGAGTGTCTCAAGATCCAGCTCGCCGTTCCTGAACGGCGTGACGAGGGCAGGCATCGAGCCTTTGAACATGTGCACGCTCCTTTTTTATTTTGGCCGGCAAATGGCCTGAGATTAACCACATTTCAGCATGATCGTGATTTGATACGTGATCAGGACGCTGTATGTATCAGAGGCTCTAGCCCTCAAACGCCGGGAATTGCAAGTGATCAGACACTGGCTGACGACACTGACTGTGATTTTACTGACCGCGGCCCCCGCGCTGGCGGAGCGGCCAAGACCGCTTGCCTGGGCGATGGACGCGATGCGCGATGGCGATTGGAGCACGGCGGCCAAGATTGCCGCGCGCGACGGCGATGTGGCTGGTGACGTGATCGAATGGTCGAGGCTGCGGGCCGGGAAAGGCACCTATGCGGATGTGGTCTCCTTTCTGCAGCGGCGGCCGGACTGGCCGGGCGAGCCTTATCTGCGAAAACAATCGGAACGGGTTGTAATTGCACAGAAAGATTCTCAAGTACTCGCGTTTTTTGGCGCGCGCGCCGCGCAAACGCCTGAGGGGGTATTGCGCCACGCTGCCGCGCTGTCGCGCACTGATGCCGCGTCGGAGGCGGAAGCGATTATCGTATCGGCGTGGCGCGAGATGCCGATGGGCAGCACCGCGCAGTCGCTGTTTCTGGCCGCGCACGGTGAGTTGCTGAAACCACATCACAGCGCGCGTCTGGATGCGATGCTCTGGGCCGGGGCCTTTGAGAACGCGCGACGCATGTACCCGCTGGTGTCAAAGGCCGACATCGCCGTGGCCAAGGCAAGAATCGCCCTGCGCGGTCGTGCAAATGGCGTGGATACGCTGATTGCACAAATCCCCAAAAGCCATGCGGAAAATCCGGGCCTGCAGTATGAACGCTTTGTCTGGCGCGCGCGCAAAGGACGGTGGGACGATGCGAAAGACCTGCTACGCGCGACATCGACAAGTGCGGCGGCCCTGGGCCAACCGGAGGCCTGGGCCAACCGGCGCCGGTCCATGGCACGGGACGAGATGCGGGACGGTAATGCGGAGCGCGCATATGAGATTGCCGCGCGCCATTTCCTGACAGCGGGCTCCAATTATGCAGATCTGGAATGGCTCGCCGGGTACATCGCCCTGCGTAAACTGAACGAACCTGAAACGGCATTGCAGCACTTCAAGAACCACGATGGAGCGGTGAGATCGCCCATTTCAAAAGGCCGCGCGGGATATTGGCAGGGCCGTGCACTTGAGGCGATGGGCGATGTGGCAGCAGCCGATCAGGCTTACACGGATGCGGCGCAGTACCAGACGTCATTCTACGGCTTGCTGGCGGCGGACCGCGCGGGCTTGCCTTTTGACACGGCCTTGGCGGCGGAGACAATCGATGGGGAATGGCGCGAGTCAGAGGTCGCGACATCACCGGTTTTTATCGCCGGTATGTTGCTGCAGGCCTCAGGTGAGATTGATCTCGCGGAACGGTTCTGGACACATCTGGCGGAAAGCCTGAACCGCGAACAGGCCGGGCTGCTCGCGGAGGCGGCTTTGGAAGTCGAACAACCGCATCTGGCGGTGATGATCGGCAAGCGCGCGGCGCGGCGTGCGATCGTCGTGCCAAGAGGATACTATCCGCTGCACCCTGTGGCCGATCAAGATCTTCCGATGGCACCGGAAATGGTGCTGGCAATCGCCCGGCGAGAGAGTGAGTTTGATCCCGGTGTCCAGAGCGGTGTCGGCGCCCGCGGCCTGATGCAGATCATGCCCGCAACGGGGCGCGAAGTGGCTGCCTCAATCGGGCGTAAAGGCGAACACAGCACGGAAAGGTTGATTTCCGATCCCGTTTATAACGCGGAACTCGGTGCCGTTTACCTGTCGAGACTGGCCGCGCGGTTCCGGGGAAACATCATCATGATGTCCGCCGGATACAACGCCGGACCAAGCCGCCCGGACCGCTGGATGCTCACCTATGGCGACCCGCGCAAAGGCGACATCGACATGGTGGACTGGATCGAACACATCCCGTTTCGTGAAACACGCAACTACGTGATGCGCGTGGCCGAAAGCCTGCCGATTTACCGCGCCCGCCTGGGAAAAAATCCGATGCCAGCGCCCTTCCTCGAAGAACTGACCGGCTCATCTCTGCTGGCGTTCGCGCCAAAGGGTGAATAGCCCCGCCGCTACAATAACCGCCACGCCCAGCGCCACATTTGGGCGTATGGTCTCGCCAAAAACTGTAGTGCCCAACAGCGATGCAAACACAAGCTGGAAGTAGGCAAAGGGCTGTACAGCGCTGGCTTCGGCAACCTCGTAGCAGCGAATCAACAACCAATGACCGGACGCCCCGGTCACGCAGAGAAGTGCCATCCAAAGCCAATCGGTTTGGGTCATCGGCTCCCAATACCATATGCCGATGACGGTCATCGTCACCGCGCCCGCCACGCCGGTCCAGAAAAAACTGGTCGCCGTGCTGTCCTGTCGTGCCGCGTAGCGGGTCAGTAAACCGTAAAGCGCGAACATCAGCGCGGCAACCAACGGGATGATCGCGTAGGGGTCAAAGACCGAAACACCAGGCTGCAGGATGATCATTACCCCGACAAACCCCACGGCAATGGCCGCCCACCTGCGCCAGCCCACAGCCTCCCCCAGAACCGGGCCGGACAATGCGGCGACCAACAATGGATAGCAGGCGAAGACCGCATGGCTCTCGACCAGCCCCAGAAGCGTAAAGCCCGTGACCATGACGCAAACTTCCAGGGCCAACAGGACACCCCGAAAAGCCTGCAAAAGAGGTTGCCTGGTCCGCGCCGCCGCACGCACGCCCCCTGCCTTGCGGCGCGCGATGGCCATCACGAAGGCGGCAAAGAACCAGTACCGGACCATTACGACTAAGTAGACGTTGTAGGCATCGGCGAGGTGGCGGGAAATCCCGTCCTGCAAGGCAAAGACGATGGTCGTCAGCAGCATCAGCAAGACGCCCAGGCGCACATTGTTGGATTGTGTCATGGCCGAAGAATCCCGACCGTCATATGCCGTTTACGACCAAAGCCGGTCATCCGCTGCACGTCAAATCCTGCCGCATCAAGCGCGCGGCGCACAGCCCCCGCAGCGGTGTAGGTCGCAAAGGTTCCACCCGGAGCGGTATGACGCGCCACCTCTTGCATCAGCTCATCGGACCAAAGCTCCGGGTTTTTTGCCGGTGAAAAACCGTCCAGAAACCATGCATCCGCCGCGCCCTGCCAAGGCGCAAGTGTTTCACGGGCATCACCCAGAACTAGGTTCAGGGAAATCCCCGGCGCTATTCTGAACGAACCGCCGTCGACGCGCCACTGGTCGCTCAGAATCTCACGTAACGCACCCAGGCTGTCAAAGGGGCGTAGCGCACGCGCTATCTCTTCGGCAGTCATCGGGAACGCCTCAAAGCTTGTGAACGTGAGTTGACCGGGGATACCTGCCTTCTGCCATGCCTGCGTCGCGGTGAGAAAACTCAGGCCGGTTCCGAACCCCAGTTCCGCAATATGAAAGCCGTCGCCAAATCTTTCCGGCAAGCCGTTGCCTTTGAGGAAAACATAACGCGTTTCCTCCAGCCCGTCTTCCAGGCTGAAGTAAGGATCGTCAAAGCGCTCTGAGACTGGAACGCCTGATGCGTTCCATGTGACATCTGCCGTCTGGTTCTGCACGGAGGGGCCTTGTAGGGTGGCTGGACTCTGGCGCGACATTGAGGGAGTGGAAAACCTTTGGCAATGGCCGATATCACCATACGCGGCGCGGGCATTTTTGGCCTGTCAATCGCCTGGGCCTGCATCCGGCGCGGCACACGGGTGACAGTCATAGATCCAAACGGGCCGGGCGCGGGCAGCAGTGGCGGGGTTGTCGGCGCATTGGCACCCCATGTCCCGGAAAACTGGAACGCAAAGAAGGCCTTTCAGCTGGAAAGCCTACTGATGACGGGGCCTTTTTGGGCCGAGGTTGAAGAGACAAGCGGCATGTCATCCGGTTACGCCCGCAGCGGCAGGCTGCAGCCCATTCCTGATATGAAAGGTCTGGACCTCGCCCGGCAGCGCGCGATCAGTTCCGCCGAGCTGTGGGGCAAGCATGCGACGTGGTCTGTCGATCAAATGGACGGGGCAGCATGGGCCCCGCCCAGTCCGACGGGATGGGTAATCCGCGACACTTTGAGCGCCCATCTGCACCCAAGATCGGCATGCGACACACTGGTCGCCGCGCTCTCGGCCAAAGGGGTTACCATTCAAAGCGACGGTCCCGATACAGGCGCTGTGATCTGGGCCACGGGGATAGCGGGGCTCGACGCGCTGAACCGACAACATCACAGAATGGTCGGCAATGGCGTGAAAGGGCAGGCCGCGCTTTTGCGATTCGACGCCGGTGTCGCTCCACAGATCTTTGCCGATGGCGTTCATATCATTCCGCACTCCAACGGCACAGTGGCCGTTGGCTCCACCTCGGAGCGGGATTTTGAGGACCCAAACACGACTGATGCGCGATTGGATGCAGTGATCGACCGCGCCCGCACCGCTGTCCCCGTTCTGAAAGACGCAGAAGTCATCCACAGATGGGCTGGTGTGCGCCCTCGTGCCCGCAGCCGTGCACCCATGCTGGGCGATTGGCCCGACAGGCCGGGTCATTTCATCGCGAACGGTGGTTTCAAGATTGGATTTGGCATGGCCCCGAAGATTGCGGAGGTGATGGCAGATCTGGTGCTTGAAGGCCGCAACCAGATCCCCGACGGGTTTGAGGTCAGAGCATCATTCTGACCTCAAACCGGTGACCTCGCGCACCTGATCGACGAACGCCCCCACACCCTTTTGACCCGCTCTCGCTTTGAGTGCATTTTCAGCGGTACACCGGCAGCGAGGAACCAATGATGCCGCCATCCAACATTCAATGCCGCGTTCGTGTCCTGGATCATCTGGTGCTCACCGTCGCCAGCATCCCCGAGACTGTCCGTTTCTACACGCAGGTGCTGGGCATGCGGGGTGAGCAATTCGATGCCGCTGACGGGACGCGGCGATGGGCCCTGCTCTTTGGTCAGAGCAAGATCAATCTGCATCAAAAGGGGCGCGAGTTCGATCCAAAGGCGGCGCACCCGAACCCCGGAACAGCGGACTTGTGTTTTTTGACGGATGCGCCCCTGGAAGACTGGATGACCCATCTTGCCACGCATCAGGTCGACATCGAGTACGGGCCGGTGCCGCGCTCCGGCGCAACGGGCGCAATCATGTCACTCTACCTACGGGATCCGGACGGCAATCTGATCGAGGTCGCGGTGCCGCAGGATTAGCGATCCACCTCGGCGCGCAGAGCCTGCATCAAGGCAGTCAATTCACGCACATAAACCTCGCCGGTCAGCCTGCCGTTTTCGTCGAACTGATTGCTGCTGTCGGCCAGATGGATTTCCGGCCCCTGCAGGATGCGGGGGCGAAACGGCACCATGAACCCGCGCAGCACCATCTGCGCCCGCTCGCCACCGGCCCGGCCCGCTGCTGCGGACATCACGGCCACCGGTTTTCCGGACCAGGGGCGTGTGCTGGTGCGGCTGATCCAATCCAGCGCGTTTTTCAGAACACCGGAGGGTCCCTTGTTGTACTCCGGCGTGGAAATCAGGACGGCATCCGCCGCTGCAATATCATCGGCCAGGGTCTGAACCGCCTGCGGCACGCCTTCAGCGGACTCAAAGTCACCATCGTACAGCGGCAGGTTCAGATCGGCGAGGGAGAACGCGCAGTCTTCAAAAAGCCGTGCGGCCTCGTGCAGCAGCTTGGTGTTGGTGGATGCGTTACGCAGTGAGCCGGACAGCCCAAGAAGAGTGTATTTTGCCATGAATTCATTTCCTTGCAAACGGTTGCCGTAATCCTGTGGCAGCGGCCCGAAAAAACAAGAGCCCCGGCGAGAATTCCGGGGCCCTTGGATGAATTATAAGGTTTTTTGTCAGGCTGTGGGCAGAATGACGATCTCCACCCGACGGTTTTGCGCTTTGCCAGCGGCGTTGAGGTTGCTGGCAATCGGCTGGTTTTCACCCCGTCCAAATGTCTGCAGACGCGCGGATGGCACACCCGCGTTCAACAGGACGTTGCCCACGGCATTGGCACGCCGTTCCGAAAGCTGCTGGTTATAGGCCGCGTCACCGTCGCTATCGGTGTGGCCGATCACCTGCACGGTGGATTGCGGGTATTTGTTCAGGCTTGCGGCGACAGCGTAGAGATCGTTCTGCAAATCTGACCGAACGGAGAAACTGTCCGTGGCGAACAGGATATCCTGTGGCAGGTTCAGGATCAGACGGTCACCGGTGTTGGTGATGATGACGTCATCGTCCAGATCACGGCGCAGTTCCGCCTCCTGCTGATCAAGGTTATAGCCAATTCCCGCGCCGATGGCCGCACCCACGGCGGCCCCGACCAAGGCACCATCTCCTCGGTTTCCATCCCCCTTGGACAGGGCGCCCAGCACTGCGCCCGCGCCTGCGCCAATCAGAGCACCGCGCTGTGTTTTGGGATTGTTGGAATTCGCGCCGATTTGGTTAGGATCGGTACAGGCGGCGAGCACCAAAGTACCCGAAAGTACAAGGATCAAGGGCGTTTTTACAAATGTCATAGCGTACTGCCTTCAGTGGTTGCGGCCCCGTTCGGGCAGGGCGTCTTGCTGTTAACGCCGTATATATGGCGGCGGTTCCGCAACAAACCAAGGGGAAAATAGCTCGGCAATAAGCTGCCAGGGTACTCACGTCATCAATTTTCCGCGTGCACGGCCTCATAGGCAAGCATGGCGCGCTTCATCGGCAGGCCCCAGTGATAGCCACCCAAGCCGCCGGATTTACGCAGCGCCCGGTGGCAGGGGATCAGCCAGCTGATCGGGTTACGTCCGACCGCTGTGCCCACAGCGCGCACGGCGCGCGGGTTGCCGATGGCCTGCGCAATCTCGGAGTATGTCGTAACCTGCCCCGACGGGATGCTGAGAAGCGCTTCCCAGACCTTGATCTGAAACGGGGCGCCGATGAGAAACAGCGGCGCCGTTTCCAGGGCGCCGTCGCCTGCGCCAAAAGCATGCGACACCCACGGACGCAACATCATCGGGTCCTCGATAAACTCAGCCTGTGGCCAGCGCGATACCAGATCCTGCAGGGCCGCTTCCTCGCCCGTTTCGGCAGCAAACCCCATGCCGCAGATGCCTTTGTCCGTGCCCATCACAACAGCGGGGCCAAAGGGGCTTTCGAACCAGCCCCAGTAAATCTTCAACCCCGCGCCACCGCGCGCGAACTCCCCCGGGCTCATCGCTTCCCAGCGCACAAAGAGATCGTGCAACCGTCCGCTGCCCGAAAGACCAACCGCATGCGACGCCTCCAGTGTCGTGAAACGGTCGCGGAGCAGGGTCTTGGCGTGACCTAAGGTCAGGTACTGCTGATATCTTTTAGGCGACACCCCGACCCACCGCGAAAAAAGTCGCTGGAAATGCGCAACGCTCATACCCATTTCCGCGGCCAGTTGTTCCAGCGACAGCGGGTCTTCGGCCTGATCGATCAAATCGATGGCGCGGCGGACAACGCGGTAGTGGTAAGCGGTTTCCGATTCGTCGGGGAGTGTCTGATGCTGTGTCATGGTCCCAATCTAGGAAACCGGACGGCGCGGCGCGACCCGAAACCTGCGAATTATGCGCGGCGCAACACCGGCTCTGTTTCTCGCATCGCAGTGCCCCTGTCGTCCTGCGCAATCAACAGTCGTGCTTCATGTCGGGTCAGGCAGGGACGAGCCATTGCAGCCTCCATTCCGTCAGGTCCCAGGGCCTGCATCAGACGTTCACTGTCGGCCTTGGATAGCCGCCGCATCGTCTCCGGTCCGGGGAACAACGTCTCCACCCAGGCGCCTTGCGCCTGAATGACTTGATGGTTGGCGCAGGCGATATGGGTCAGCGTGTAAGGCCGCACTGGCGTGAGAGGAAAGCCACGTCCACGATCAGCCCAGGCCTTGGCCGGGGCCAGCACCTCATTGGAAAAATAAAGCAGCTCCGCCCGCGCCGAGGTGAGGAGCAGCCGGTGATCTCCGGTGACATGCAGGTCATGGGTCGGCGCGTTTGGCCCACAAGCGCCCGCAGGAATGCACACCGGCCGTTCGTCAGGATATTGCATGAAATATCCCGGCTGAAGACGTGTCCGCCCGATCCAGACGATGGGTTGATAGCCGTGATCGCGGGTCAGCACCCTATCGGAGGTTTCCAGCCACTCCACCGGGACTTCCCCATCCTGCGTGCGGATCATGGTGCCGGGGCCAAAACAGGGCACGCTTTGCTGTTCGTATTGGGTATAGGACAGGCGTGTATCATCGCCGTCCGGCCCGCCCAGCAGATTGTCGATGTCTCGCCCCCCGACATAGCGATACGTGACGCCGGGTGTCAGAGGTTCGGATGGCACATACCCCATCTTGACGCCATCGATTTCGATCCGGTCGATCCTGACATAGGAGCCGTCAGGCGCTTGCAGAACGCCAAATTGCTCACCGTAAATCTTGCCTGAAGACACCGGGTTGCCGTCTGCCGTGGTGACCACGCCGGTCTGGTTCGCGTCTTCGCCCACCTCGTTGTTATGCTCGTCCCCATCCAGAAAATTGTCGTCGTCCGTGACCTCGAACAAGACGCGGTCGGTTCTGAAATCGTAGTTTGGATCAAGCGTGAATGTGCCATTGCTGGGATTGTAGACCAGCGTATTCGACGAATAGCCGTAAAAGGAATGCGTTGCCATGCCAATACCTTGAGAGCTGAAAACCATCAGAGACTGACACAGGCAAATGAAGATACTGCTGAAAAATACGCCAAGTTTTTAGACGCATTTTAGCGATCACCGGCAGATGGTCTTGCCCACACCTCGGAAAGCCCGCATACCGGGCAAATGGCAAAGCAGCTTGGATATCACACCATACGCGAGATTTTCACGCGGTTTCAGGACGCTGATCCGGAGCCGAAGGGCGAGCTGGAGCATGTCAACGTCTATACGCTGGTTGTTGCGGTGGCGCTAAGTGCGCAGGCCACGGATGCGGGCGTGAACAAGGCCACGCGCGCTCTTTTTCAGATCGCCGACACCCCGCAAAAGATGCTGGACCTGGGGATTGACGGGCTGACCGAACATATCAAGACCATCGGGCTTTACCGCCAGAAGGCCAAGAATGTGATGAAGCTCAGCCAGATCCTTGTCGATGACTACGGCGGAGAGGTGCCCAACAGCCGTGCGGCGCTCCAAGGTCTGCCGGGCGTCGGGCGCAAGACGGCAAATGTGGTGCTGAACATGTGGTGGCAGCACCCGGCGCAGGCGGTGGACACCCATATCTTCCGGCTTGGCAACCGCACCGGCATCGCGCCCGGCAAAACGGTTGAAGCCGTCGAGCGCGCCATCGAAGACCATATTCCGGCTGATTTCCAGCTGCATGCCCACCATTGGATGATTTTGCACGGGCGCTACCATTGCAAGGCACGCAAGCCGATGTGCCCCACCTGCATCATCCGCGATCTCTGCCCATTCGAGGACAAAACCCTATGAAAAACTACGAAGTCGTTGGCATCGGAAACGCCGTTGTCGATGTGATCACCCACGCCGATGACAGCTTTCTCGACCATATGGGGATCGACAAGGGCATCATGCAGTTGGTGGATCAGGACCGCTCGGAAAAGCTTTTTGCCTCCATGAATGACCGGCTTCAGACGCCGGGCGGGGCTGTGGCCAATACCGTGGCGGGCGTGGGCTCGCTGGGGCTGCAAACGGCCTTCATCGGGCGGGTGCGCGATGATGCCCTGGGCCGGTTTTACGCCAGTGCGATGACCGACAATGGCATTGATTTCGTGAATCCGCCGGTGCCGAACGGCGAGGTGCCGACTTCGCGCTGCATGATCTTCGTCACGCCGGATGGCGAGCGGTCGCTGAATACCTATCTGGGCATCTCGACGGGCCTGACCTCCGATGACGTTCCGGAAACGGTGTCGGGCGGAGCTAAGATCATGTTCCTCGAAGGTTATCTCTTTGATCATGACGCCGGCAAAACCGCATTCCGCGAAGCGGCGCGTGCCACCAAGGCGGCGGGCGGCATCGCCGGCATCGCCATCTCTGACCCCTTCTGCGTGGAACGGCATCGCGCCGATTTCCTATCCTTGATCGAGCATGATCTGGACTATGTGATCGGCAACCAGCACGAGATCGAATCGCTGTTCGAAACTGATCTGGAAACCTCCCTTGCAAAGACGGCCGAGATTTGCCCGCTGGTGGTCTGCACCCGCTCGGGCGACGGCGTGACGGTGATTTCGGACGGCCAGCGCATTGATGTGCCGGTCCAGAAAGTCACCCCCGTGGATGCCACCGGCGCAGGCGATCAGTTTGCCGCCGGGTTCCTTTACGGTCTTGCGACCAAGCGTGATCTGGAAACCTGTGCAAAAATGGGCAACCTCTGCGCCGCCGAGGTCATCAGCCACGTCGGCCCGCGTCCGCAGGTGGAGATGATGCAAATCTTTGAGGCGGAAGGGCTCGTCTGACGATGTTGGAAGACGGTTTCCATGATGTCCCCGCAGGCAAGCTCGCGATGATCGTGACCTACCTGGAAATGACGTCGAAAACGGATACCAAAGACGTCCCGCTGCCGGACGGACTAAGCTTTCGCCGCGTGACGGCAGATAATGCATGGTACCGCGATGTCTTTACCCGCGTCGGGGGGACAGACTGGCTCTGGTACGGACGCCTCCTGCTTGAGGATGATGCGCTGACGGCCATCCTTTCCGACCCGAAGGTGGAGATTTACACGCTATCGCGGGACGGGCAGGATCTCGCCCTTTTGGAGCTGGACTTCCGCAAAGAGGGGGCCTGCGAATTGGCCTACTTCGGGCTGACGTCCGACCTGATTGGCACCGGGTCCGGCCGCTGGCTGATGAACAAGGCAATCCATCTGGCTTGGGAAAAACCGATCTCACGTTTTCACTTGCGCACCTGCACCATCGACAGCCCGCAGGCGCTCAGTTTCTATAATCGCAGCGGTTTCACACCGATCAAGCGCAGCGTGGAAATCGCCGATGATCCTCGCAATCTTGGGCTGTTGCCAGAAACCGCTGGCCCAAATGTGCCGCTGCTGCGCCCCTAGAGCAGATCGCGGAATTCGGACATCACGGCGGCGTAGACGTCCCGTTTGAAAGGCACGATGTTCTCGACCAGCGCCTCCGCCTCCAGCCAGCGCCATTTGGAGAACTCCGGGTGCTCCGTGGCGATGTTGATCTGGGTGTCATCGCCCTGAAACCGCATCAGAAACCATTTCTGTTTCTGGCCGCGAAAACGGCCCTTCCAAAGCTGCGGCACCAGATCATAAGGCAGCTCATAAGGCAGCCATTCACTGTTCTGCGCCTCGACGGTCACCAGATCGGCGGTCACGCCGGTTTCTTCCCAAAGTTCGCGCAGGGCCGCCTCCTGTGGCGCTTCCCCCTTGTCGATCCCGCCCTGTGGCATCTGCCAGGCGTCATATTCGCTGTCACGCCGCTGCCCGACAAAGACGTGCCCGTCCGCATTGACCAGCATCACGCCCACGCAGGGCCGGTAAGGCAGCTTCTCGATCTCTTCGGGGGTCATGCCAGCGTCTTCTCCATCTTGGCCCGCGTCAGGCTCTCGCCGTTCCGCTCGACCGTCTCGTGATGGATAATCGAAAACCCCATGGCCCGAAAGGCCGGTTGCGCCATGAGGCTGGCGTGGGTCCAGAGCCGTGCCTCGCCCGCGTCCCGCGCCCAGCTCTCGACATGATCGTATAGCTTCCGGAACACGCCCGTGCCGTGATGGGCAGGCAGAATGAATGCCCGGTCAATATAGCCGCCGGGCTCGACACTCATGAAACCAATGACAGCGCCGGTTTGATCCTCCGCAACGGCGACCTCCAGCGGCGCCAGATGCGCGGCCCAATCTGCCCCCTGCGGCGGTTGATCCATCCATGCCGCGCGCTGCGCTTCGGTATAGGGGCTGGGACCTTCCCGCACGGCGGCATAAAACACCTGCCCCAGATCATCTGCATCCTGTGCTCTTGCCCATCTGATCATGCTCTTGCTCCCCCACCCGGCCTTGTGACGCGGCGTTCGACGTGACAGCACATATGTGAAAATGTGATCTCGTGCCAATACCATCCGGGGAGGATTTCTTATGGCCGACTATCCGCATCTTCTGGCACCGCTCGATCTGGGCTTTACCACGCTGAAAAACCGCGTGCTGATGGGGTCGATGCACACCGGGCTGGAGGAAACCAAGGACTGGGCCCGCGTGGCGGAATTCTACGCTGCCCGCGCCCGCGGTGAGGTGGCGCTGATGGTCACCGGCGGGATCGGTCCGAACCTCGAAGGCTCCGTCCTGCCCGGTGCCGCGATGATGGTGAGCGACGAGGATGTGGCCAACCACTCTGTGATCACGAAGGCTGTACATGAGGCTGGCGGCAAGATCGCGATGCAGATCCTGCACGCAGGTCGCTACGCTTACGGGCCGAAATGCGTAGGCCCCTCGGCGATCAAATCCCCGATTTCCCCCTTCCCACCCGCCGAACTAGACACGGACGGCATCGAAAAGCAGATCAGCGACATTGTGACCTGTGCGCAGCGCGCACAAGAAGCGGGCTATGATGGGGTCGAGATCATGGGCTCGGAAGGCTACTTTCTGAACCAGTTCCTCGTCACCCACACCAACAAGCGCGAGGATGAATGGGGCGGCTCCTACGAGAACCGCATGCGCCTGCCCATCGAGGTGGTGCGCCGCACGCGCGAAGCGGTGGGGCCGAATTTCATCCTGATCTACCGCCTGTCGATGATCGATCTGGTGCCCAATGGCTCCACCCATGACGAGGTGGTGCAGCTGGCGCAGGAGATCGAAAAGGCAGGCGCCACCATCATCAACACCGGCATCGGCTGGCACGAGGCGCGCATCCCGACCATCGCCACCTCGGTGCCCCGCGCGGCCTTTGCCTGGGTCACCAAAAAGCTGATGGGCAAGGTGGGTATCCCGGTGATCACCTCGAACCGCATCAACACACCCGAGGTCGCCGAAGACGTGCTCGCGGGTGGCTGCGCCGATATGGTCTCCATGGCGCGGCCCATGCTGGCGGATGCGGATTTCGTGGCCAAGGCGATGCACGGCAAATCCGATCAGATCGCACCCTGCATCGCCTGCAATCAGGCCTGCCTCGACCATACCTTCAGCGGCAAGATTTCCAGCTGTCTGGTGAACCCGCGCGCCTGTTATGAAACCGAACTGGTGATCACCCCCGCCGCCGCGCGGAAGACCATCGCCGTGGTGGGCGCGGGTCCGGCCGGGCTGTCGACGGCGATAACGGCTGCGGAACGCGGCCACGCAGTGACGCTCTTTGATAGGGC
Source organism: Roseobacter sp. MH60115 (assembly GCF_015644665.1). Classification (GTDB taxonomy): domain Bacteria; phylum Pseudomonadota; class Alphaproteobacteria; order Rhodobacterales; family Rhodobacteraceae; genus Roseobacter. The sequence goes on along the minus strand of NZ_JADOBQ010000005.1, from coordinate 86,871 downwards.
AACGGAGATCGGCGGACAGTTGAACATGGCCAAACAGGTCCCGGGCAAGGAAGAATTCTGGGGCCTTGTCGATTGGTACCGCACGATGGTTGCCGACCTTGGTATTTCGGTGGAGTTGGGCCGCGATGTCACGGCAGCTGACTTGCAGGGGTTCGACGAGGTGATCATCGCAACCGGCGTGGTACCGCGCGACCCCGAAATCCCCGGTCAGGATGGCCCCAATGTGCTCAGCTACATTGACGTGCTGCGCGGGAAGGCAGAAGTCGGCGAGAAAGTGGCCATCATCGGTGCGGGTGGCATCGGCTTCGACGTCGCCGAGTACCTCGTGCACGCGGGCACCAGCCCAACCGAAAGCCTACCCGACTGGATGCGCGAATGGGGCGTGGCTGACCCGGCAGAGCACCGCGCCGGTCTGGCCCCCGAGGGCCCACAACCGCATGCCCCCGCCCGTAAGGTAACGCTGCTGCAACGCAAGGCGGAAAAGCCGGGCAAGCGCCTTGGCAAAACCACCGGGTGGATACACCGCGCAGCCCTCGCCATGAAGGACGTGAAGATGGTGGGTGGCGTGAACTATGAGCGGATCGAGGATGGCGGCATTCTGGTGTCCCACGGAGAGGCGCGAGAAAACCCGACGCTGATCGAGGTGGACACCATTGTGCTTTGCGCCGGGCAGTTACCGGAGCGCAGCCTCGCCGACGCGCTGGAGGCCCAAGGCACAGCCTGTCACGTGATCGGCGGTGCGGATGTGGCGGCAGAGCTTGATGCCAAACGCGCGATCAATCAGGGCACCCGGCTCGCGGCGACGTTATGACAAGCCGCGTTGTTGACGGTGAAAACTTGCAGTAGTCTGGACGCCAAATCATTGCAGGATCACCCCCATCGCGCTTTTCGGTAAAAAATCTGGTGAACAGGCCGTGCGGGAAGGCATGCCGGACGCCTATCCAGCCGTCTGGCGGTTCTGCGTCTCGCTGACCGGGCGCCGGGACTGGGGCGAGGACGTGCTGCAGGCAACCTGCCTGCGCGCCATCGAAAAAGCGGACGGGTTTGAACCGGGCACCCATCTCGACCGCTGGATGATGCGCATCGCACACCGGCTGTGGCTCAATGAGCTGCGCGCGCGCAAGGTGCGCATCGGCGGTGGCCTGGTGCCGGTCGAAGACATCGACGTGGCAGACCAGAAAACACCTGATGCCGAAACGAATATTTTCGTGTCTGAGGTGTTATCCAAGATAAATACCCTGCCGGATGCCCAGCGCCACGCGGTTTCGTTGGTCTATGTGGAGGGGATGAGCTACCGCGAGGCAGCTGACATCATGGAAATACCGATCGGCACGGTCATGAGCCGATTGGCCGCAGCTCGAAAGACGCTGAATCAGAGTATGCCGGATCAAAAGAGGTCGTCACAATGACGCAAGGCACATGGATTAGCGACGAAGACCTGACCGCCTACCTCGATGGGGAGGCGGAGGAGGCGCTGCACCGCAAGATTGATGCCGCCCTTGCCGGGGATACCGGGCTCCAGGACCGTATTGCGGCGCTGACACTGGATGTGGATGCCTTGCGCGCGGGCGCGCTGGCCGCCTTTCCGCCACCACCGCCGATGCCAAACCTGCCTGCCGCCAACCGGTCACGGGCGCCGTTGGGGGTGTTCAGCGCCGGGCTCGCGGCGGGGCTGGCCATCGGAGCCTTCACCTTTGCCACATTCTTTGCGCAACCTGCTCCGCCGGATGGCTGGGCCGGGTTTGTGGCCAGCTATCAGAAGCTCTATACCGCTGAAACGCTCAACGCGATTGACCAACCCCCGGCGGAGACGCAAGCGCAGCTGCTACGGGTCTCCGAAGCCATCGGATTGGACCTCGGCAATTTGCCCGTCGTTGAGGGGCTGACCCTGAAACGCGCGCAAATACTGGGCTTCAAGGGAAAGCCGCTTGTCCAAATCGCATACCAGCGCACGGATGGCACGCCGGTGGCGCTCTGCATCATCCTGTCCCCGGCTCAGGACCCCATGCCGCTGACGGAAAGCGAGAACAAGGGCCTGCAAACGGTGCGCTGGAACCGCGACGATCACGGCTTTTTGCTGATTGGCGACATGGATCCGATGCCGCTCAAGCAGGCCGCAGAGGTATTTGCCGCGGCGCTCTGAACGCGGATTTTCGCCGGAATTGCGGCAATTTCGTTTCCACGACCTCAACGATTCACGCAAAAACCGCGATACTGTCTCACCGGCGCCCCGTTCCTGCCCGAATTCACCCGCATATCTCGATCTGGAACTGACAGACATAAGGGGAAGGCAATGGACCGCCTCACTGAAATGGAAGCTTTCGCCACGGTTGTGGACCAGGGCGGCTTCACCGATGCGGCCAAGAAGATGGGGATTTCCAAATCCGCTGTCTCAAAACACGTGTCCTCCCTCGAAGCGCGCCTCGGCGCACGCCTTCTCAACCGTACAACCCGCCGCGTCAGCCCGACAGAGATTGGGCTGGCCTACTATGACCGGGCACGCCGTGTGCTGAACGACGCGGGCGAGGCCGACGCGCTGGTCACCTCGATGCAGAGCGCGCCCTCCGGTCTTCTGCGTATTTCCGTGGCGACGGATTTCGGGGTGAACCATCTCTCGCCTGTCTTAAGCGAATTTCTGTCCGATTTCCCCGATATCACCGTGAACATGGTGCTCAACAACCGCTACGTCGAGCTGATTTCCGAAGGCTTCGACATGGCCGTGCGGATCGGCGAGCTGGAGGACAGCTCCCTGCGCGCGCGCAAGCTCACGGAAACCACCAAACGCATGATCGCCAGCCCCGCGTATTTCGAGAAATACGGGCGACCCGAAAAGATCGACGACCTGAACAACCACAAACTGCTGCATTATTCCAACCAGTCCTCCGGCAATGTCTGGAAACTGACGGCGCCCTCGGGCGAAAAACGTCAGGTGCGCACGGCAGGTTGGCTGAGCGTGAACGATGGGCAATCCTTGCTGAATGCCGCGATTTCCGGTCTGGGCATCGCTTATCTGCCCAGCTTCCTCTACGCCGACGCGATGGAAAAAGGCCTGATCGAGGATGCCATCCCCGATCTGCCGGTCGAAACGCAAGGCATCTACGCCGTCTACCCGCCCGGCCGTTTCACGCAGCCGAAAGTGCGCGCCTTCATTGATTTCCTCGTGCACGCCTTTGCCGAAAAAGGCCCCTCGGACTGGTAACCGCTCAAACACCTCCTCGGTGAAACTTCCTCCGGTGCGGGTCTCGTACCGGAGGATTTTTTTGTTTGAGGCGACGCTATTCGGTATTGAGCAGAATGGCCTCAACCCGTCTGTTTTGATCACGCCCTTCGGCAGTCTGGTTTGAGGCGATGGGCGCCAGATAGCCCATGCCCTCGGCCTCAAGCCGGTCTGGATCGATCCCGTATTGATCGATCAGACGCGTGCGCACTGCCCGCGCCCGCGCGCGCGACAGGGCGATATTCGGCGCAAGCCCCCCGACCGTGTCCGTGTGACCCACCAGGGCAATCCGCAACGCCGACTGCGCCTGCAGCAGTTCTGCCAGACGTTCCAGCGAGGCAAAGGGACCGGACCCGAGCGCCGTGGTCCCGGTGTCAAAATCAAGATCGCGCAGAACAACGAAACCGCGTTGCAAGAGACCGGTTTCCGGGTCACTCGCCTCTGTCGGTCTGTCGGGCGGTGTCGGCGCCGGAGAGGGTGTTTCCGCAGGGGTCGGTGGCCGTGCGACCACCTCAGTCGATGTGTGAATGGTCTGCACGTAGGCCGAGGCCGCGGTCACGCTGGTCAGAACGGTCAGCGCCTCACCGGGGTCGCTCCGGGGTCCCTTGAAAGCCGTCAGATATCGGTAAGACCCAATGTTCACGTACATATTCGGCCCGGGCAGCACCTCGATGCCAAAGCGGAAATCGAAACCGCCGCAGGCAATGTTGCTGCATTCGAACACGATATCATAGCCAAGCGCCTCGATCTGGTCGCGCAGCGGCGCCATCACCTGCAGGGGCGTCAGCCCGCCGGTTCCGATCCGCCATGCCCGGCGTGTCACGGCCCCTTCAAGGGTTTGCGAGGGCACGGTACCATCCAAAAACCCGGCCACCGGCGCCTCGAAACTGTCCAAATCAGTGGCGCGTTCGACCGTCAGCTGTGCATCGGGTGGCAAGGTGAGATCAGCGGCGCTGGCGCCATCTGCGCAAGCCAGAAGCACCGCCAGCAAAGAGAGGCGCGGCGATATCATCTGGCCTGCGCGTGGTAGTCATCGTTCGGCTGCATCGCCGTGGCGCTGGCTACCCGGTTGGTCATGTTGAAAAACCCGGCAACATTGGCGATGTCCCAGATGTCCTGATCGGTAAATCCCACCTGACGCAGGGCATCGCGGTCCTGCTCTTCGATGGTGGCGCTGGCGGTGGTCATCTGCGCGGCGAAATCCAGCATCGCCCGCTGCCGGGCATCCAGGTCGGCAACCCGGTAATTCATCACCAGCGCCTCGCCCAGCTTTGGGTCACCCGACATCGCCCGCACGGCGGCACCATGGGCAACCAGACAGTAGAAACACTTGTTGATGGAAGAGACGACAACCGCGATCATCTCCCGCTCCAGCTTGCTGAGGCCGGACGGCGCCAGCATCAGATTATTGTACATGCCCGTGAAGGCATCGAGCTTTTCAATGTCGAACGCATAGGCGCGCAGCACGTTCGGGATCATGCCCAGCTTGTCCTGGCACACATCGAAGTATTTCTGCGTGGGTGCCGGCAGCGGGTCCACCATCGGCAGGTTCAGCGCTGTGGGGAGAGCGGTATCAGCCATGTCATTGCACCTCTTGTGCGTCTTTGTAGCGATAATGGTACTGCCCCACCGGCGCAAAGCCCAGAGAGGAATAGAGGCGATTGGCCGCGGTGTTGGCCTGCGTGCAGAGGACCGAGATATGCTCCGCGCCCTGATTTTGCGCCCAAAAGGCCGCAGCGCGCATCACCCAGCCTGCCACGCCCTGACGCCGTTGGTCGGGCAGGATTTCAACCGCATGCACCATGCATGTCTTCTGGTGCAGTGCCGCGAATGCCGCTCCGGCGGGTTTTTCGTTCCAGCGGGCGAGAATACCGGTCTTTACCTCCGCCCGTGCCATGACCGCCACGCGTTCCGGACCGATGCCGCCCTGCGCCCAGATCTCTTCCATGATCGCCAGCGGTTCCCAGATACAAAAGGCCGTCACGCGCGGCACGGGCACATCCGTCAGCCGGGTGATCGGCAGGCTATAGGCTGTTGTGGGGTCAAGAGTGCGGTACCCTCTGGCCTGCAGGGCCGCATCCAGTGCCTCATCCCCTGGACGGATCATGAAAAGCGGTTGTTGCCCCATGCCACGCATGGCCTCTTCAGCTTCCGGAATATCCGACGGCTTCACCTCTGCCGTCGGCGTCGCGGCGGAGACGCGTTTGCCGCCACCTTTGCCATCGCGCACCACCCACGGCCCCAAGGGGACAAGCCGGGCAGCGGGCCATGTGGCCTCAATCACCTCAAAGACGGCATCCGGCGTCATGTCAGGAAGGTTTCCGCGAGCAAATCCTTCACCTTGCGCACCAAGGCCGCGTCCGACCCCCGGATCACCACGTTCGACCCGTACTTACCGCTCTTTTTCTGGAACGGATAAGAGCCCATGCTGAGCATCGGGTATTCGGCGGCCAACGCGCCCAGAGGGCCCGCGATATCCCCCTCTCCCCGGTCGATGCGCAGGGTTTCCGACACAAGCGGCGCGCCCCCCGTCAGCGTGGGCAGCAGGCTGTCCACCATCGCCTGAAACACCGAAGGCACCCCGGCCATGACATGCACATTCTCCAGCGTGAACCCCGGCGCTGCGGAGACCGGGTTGTCGATCAGATGCGCGTCGTCGGGAATGCGTGCCATGCGCAAACGCGCCGCGTTCAACTCGGTGCCCGAGGTGGCGTAGTGCCGTTCCAGAATGCCGCGCGCATCTTCGCGCACATCGATGTTCTTGTTGAAGGCTGCGGCGATGCAATCGGCTGTGATATCATCATGCGTCGGCCCGATGCCGCCGCTGGTGAACACGTGGTCATAGGCGGCGGAAAGCGCCTGCACAGTAGCAATGATAGCCCCACGATCATCGCTGATCACACGCACCTCGCGCAGGTCGATACCGGCCTCTGTCAACTGCCCCGCCAGGTGATACATATTGGCGTCGCGCGTGCGCCCAGACAGGATTTCATCTCCAATCACCATCATCGCAGCTGTCGGGTTGGGCATCTGTCGGCTCTCCTTGCGTCTCACCTGATGCGAGGTATAGACCTGCCCCCATGCGCTTTCAAACCGATCTTGTGCCTGCACGGCTGACCCGCCGCTACAAACGCTTTCTCGCCGATTGCGTGCTCGAAGAGACCGGCGCGGAAATCACCGCCCATTGCGCCAATCCCGGCTCCATGATGGGGCTGGCAGAGCCCGGCACCCGGGTGTGGCTGGAACCCAATGACGACCCCAAGAAGAAGCTGAAATACGGCTGGCGACTGGTCGATCATGAAGACGGTCATTTCACCGGTGTGGATACCTCCCTGCCCAACCGAGCGTTGAAATCAGCGCTGCAATCCCGTGCGATTGCGCCCCTCTCCGCCTATGAAACGGTCCGTCCGGAGGTAAAGTATGGCGAAAACAGCCGCATCGATTTCCTGTTGAGCGCGCCGGGACTGCCCGACGCCTATGTGGAAGTCAAAAGCGTGACCCTCTCGCGGCAGCCCGGTCTGGCGGAATTTCCCGACAGCGTCACCACCCGCGGGGCCAAGCATCTGCAGGAACTGGCGCAAATGGCAGCCGCAGGGCATCGCGCGATCATGCTCTACCTGGTGCAGCGCACCGATTGCCATGATTTTACGCTCGCGGCGGACATCGATCCGGCCTATGCCGCCGCCTATCGGGACGCCCGTCAGGCAGGCGTTGAAACTTTGTGCTATGGTACCAATATCAGCCCTGCGGGTGTCGAACTTGCCGATGCTTTGCGGATTTCGACCTGAGCGCCCTCTGGCTCTTGGGTCTATTGCGCGTTAAAAGCGCCTCGAACAGCCACGGTGGAGCACATTCGTGAACGAAGACCTTCGGGGCCGTCACACCAAAGACGGCATACGCATCTACAATCCATCTGATTTCGCCGGCATGCATGCCGCCGGCGCGCTGGCTGCGCGTATTCTGGATGACGTCGCCGCACATGTCTTTGTCGGCCAGACGACCGGTGCCATCGACAAGGCCATCACCGATATGGTGGAGGACGCGGGCGCGACCTCTGCCACCATTGGCTACAAGGGCTATCAGCACGCCAGTTGCATTTCGGTGAACCACGTCGTCTGTCACGGCATTCCGGGGGACAAGACCCTGAAGGACGGCGACATCCTGAACATCGATGTGACCGTGATTGTCGATGGCTGGTACGGCGACACCAGCCGGATGTATGTGGCGGGCAAGCTGCCGCGCAAGGCTGAACGGCTGATCCAGGTCACTCATGACGCGCTGATGCGCGGGATCGAGACCGTGAAGCCGGGGAAAACCTTTGGCGATATCGGGCACGCCATTCAGGCCTATGTGGAAAGCCACCGCATGTCCGTTGTGCGGGATTTCTGCGGTCACGGGCTGGGCCGCGTCTTTCACGCGCCACCCAACGTGCTGCACTACGGGCGGCCCGGCACCGGCGCCGTGCTGGAAGAGGGGATGTTCTTCACCATCGAACCCATGGTGAACCTCGGGCGACCCGAAACCAAGACCCTGTCGGACGACTGGACGGCGGTGACCCGCGACAAATCCCTGTCGGCCCAGTTCGAACATTCGATTGGGGTGACAGCCGATGGCGCGGAGATTTTCACCCTATCCCCCGGCGGGCTGTTTCACCCGACCTACTCCAAAGACTGATCCACGCCTGCGCCTTCATCACGGCGCAAAAGGTGTAGTAGCATCGTCTCCCGGCCCCACGGCTGGACCGCATCGCCAATAAACACCGGCGGTGGGCGGCGCACGGGCGGCTTTGATGTCACCGACGCTTGCACGACCGGGGGCCAAAAGAAAGAGACAGCACTTGCAAACATGCGGTGCTGCCTAGCACATCACGGTGAAGTTTTCGACAACAACGTGATATGGGTATCGCCATAGCGGCGGTGATCGATGGGCGCAAAGCCATCGGGCGCGGGCATCGGCTGCGCTTCTTCCCAGACGATAAACGCGTCTTGCGACAACCAGCCGCCGACGTCTGCCGCCGCTAGCGCCTTGCCACCCAGTTCTTTTCCATAGGGCGGGTCCAGAAAGATCAGATCATAGGCTTCTGAATCATGGACCGGCAGGCGCGTTGCATCCCGCCGGATCAGATCGGTCTGACCTTCGGCGCGCAGCTTGGCGATATTCTGACGGATCAACCCCTGCGCAACCCGCCCGTCATCCACAAAGCTGACGTGTGCCGCCCCCCGCGACAGCGCCTCCAGGCCCAGCGCGCCGGTGCCCGCGAAAAGGTCGAGAACACGCGCGCCCGCGATCACGTCATGATGTGTCAGCATGCTGAAGAGGCTTTCGCGCACGCGGTCCGACGTGGGCCGCAGATGCGCGCCCTTGTCCCCTTTGCCAACGCTGGCAAGGGTGGTGCCGCGAAACTGTCCGGCGATGATCCTCACGCCTGCAAAAGGGCTTTCAGGTCCGCAGAGGCATCGGCCACCACGGAAGGATCGGCAGATTTACCCGCCTCGATCAGCCGTTTGCCGATCATATAGGCGCGCGGGTCATTCATCGCATCGACGGCGAGGAGTTCCGCGTCCCGGTAATACCAGAACGACGCAGTCTGCCCCGTGCCGACCCGGCTGACGACGTCGGTGTAGCCGGTGTTAAGCCCGGCAATCTGCAGCTTCACATCGTATTGGTCAGACCAAAACCAAGGTTTGGCGGTATAGTTTTTGCCCGCGCCCATGATGTTCTCGGCCACCAGTTCCGCCTGATCAATCGCGTGCGGCACGCTTTCCAGCCGGATGCGGCCCTCACGGTAGGGGAAGGATGTGCAATCACCTGCCGCCCAGATGTGCGGTGCGGAGGTGCGACCCTGCGTATCCACTTTGATGCCGTTGTCGATGTCTAGGCCCGCCGCCTCGGCCAGGGCAGTCGCTGGGGCGATCCCCACGCCTGCGATGACGAAATCGACCTCTAATTCAGTACCATCGCTCAGCACGGTGCCACTGACATCACCTTCTCCGGTCAAACGATCAAGCCCGACACCTTCCAGAATGCGCACCCCATGCGACTGGTGCAGCGCGCGAAAATAGTCGCTGGTCTGGGGCGCCGCCACGCGCTGCAGTATCCGATCGGCCATTTCGACCAAGGTGACGTCGAGACCCAGCTTTGCCGCAACGGACGCGGCCTCCAGACCGATGTAACCGCCGCCCACAATCAGCACGCGCTTGCCTTTTGTAAACCGGGGCGCCATTGCATCGACGTCCGACAAGTCGCGCACCGTGAAAACACCGCCAAGATCGCCGCCGATGCTCACGGGCAGACGGCGCGGAACCGAACCGGTGGTCAGAACCAGCTCATCATAGCTGAGGGCCTCTACCCCGAGCGCCACGCGCTTTTCGGCCGGATCAATCGACGTCACCTCCGCATTGGTGCGCAGGGTGATGTCATGCTCCGCATAAAAGGTCTCGGGCCGCAGGTAGAGCCGTTCCAGCGCCATCTCTCCCATCAGATAGGCCTTGGACAGGGGTGGGCGTTGGTAGGGCGGTGCAGGTTCAGCCCCGATCAGCGTGACCTGACCGTCAAACCCGCCATTGCGCAGTTTGGCCACGCAGGACGCACCCGCCTGCCCTGCGCCGATCACGATAACGTGGCTCATGTCGTGCCCCTCTTCTTGCCCGATTTCTCTGGCCCTGCCTCGGGCCGCAACCTATATCCAGCGCAACGACAAACGCAATTGCAAGAAAGGCGTATCACATGACGATCTCACAGGGCGACCAGCTTCCCGACGCAACTCTGATGGAATTGGGCGCGGAAGGACCAGCGCCCGTTTCGTTGTCCGACAAGGTGAAGGGCCGCAAGGTGGTGATCTTCGCGGTGCCCGGTGCCTATACGCCCACCTGCCACTCCGCCCATGTGCCCAGCTTTGTGCGGACCAAGGACCAGTTCGACGCCAAGGGCGTGGATGAGATCATCTGTGTTTCCGTGAACGACCCCTTCGTGATGAAATCCTGGGGCGAGGCAACGGGTGCCGCGGCAGCTGGCATCACCATGCTGGGGGATGCGGACAGTTCGTTCACCAAGGCGATCGGCATGGATTTCGACGCCCCGCCTGCAGGCCTGATGGGCCGTTCCAAGCGCTACGCGATGCTGGTGGATGACGGCAAGGTCACGCTTTTCCAGCCTGAGGAAAGCCCCGGCATGTGCGAGGTTTCCGCTGGGGAAGCCCTGCTTGAAAACATGTAACTCAAAAAGGCCCGGAGCATCCCTCTGGGCCTTTTTTGAAGCTTTCTGAGGCTAAAAGCCTTTTGCCCTTCGTCTGAGACAACCTCGTCACAAGGCACGTTCGACCAGAGGCAGAGGCAGCATCTCGTGAGCCAAATCAACCGCAAAGCCGCTTAGCAGCGCAGGTCAGGCGCGCTCTTCCTCGGCGTCCCCATCAAAGCCCGTGCGTGCCGCGCCATTCTGGGCGCTTTCTTCCGTATCACCGCTGTCAGCTTCGGCCCGCACAATGGTGCGCGTCGGGAAGGGGATGTCGATATCTCCGGCATCCAGCGCCTCTTTGACCGCCCGTTTCATATCCGCCTGGTAGGCGAAGTATTCGGAGGCTTCGACCCAGACGCGCACCAGGAAATCGACGGAACTGGCACCCAGATTGTTGACCTGAATGAAAGGCTCCGGATCGCTCTTTGACCGCTCATCCGCCATGATCGTGTCGCGAATGATCCGCTCTGCATCAGCAAGATTGACACCGTAGCCGACGCCAAAACTCCATTCGGCACGGCGCATGTCATTCGTCGAATAATTGGTGATGACATTGCCCCAAACCTCTGAGTTCGGGATGATCACCTGCACATTACTCAGATCCGCCAGTTCCGTGAAGTTGAGTGTGATGGCTTTGACGGTCCCCATCTCGCCGCCCACTTCGACAAAATCACCCAGTTTTATGGGCCGGAACAGGATCAGCATCACACCGGCGGCAACATTCGACAACGTGCCCTGCAAAGCCAGACCAATGGCCAGGCCCGCCGCACCAATGACCGCCACAACGGAGGTCGTCTGCACCCCGAAGGTGTTGAGCACGAAGAGAACTGCAAAACCCAGCACCACGTAGCGTACGATGGAGGCCAGGAAGTCAAAGAGCATGTCGTCCAAGTGGCGGTGCCGCAAACCGATATTACGCACGCGGCGCTGCAGCCAGGCCGAGACAATCCAGCCGATGATCAGAATGCCGATGGCGGCAAGAACGGACCCCACCGCGCTCATCAGAAATTCAACGGTGAGCAGATCGGCGAGGGTCTTGCCCTGCCAGATTTCAGTTTGCAGTAGGTCTTGCATTGTTTACTCCGAAAGACTGTCCATCTTGCGGGCCAGTTTCGCGTCGAGCGCACTGAGCCCGTCCACATCGTGGGTGCTCAACACCACATCGACGGTTTTATATACGTTGTGCCACTCCGGGTGGTGATCCCATTTCTCCGCCCAGATCGCCACGCGGGTCATCCAGCCGAAAGCCTCGACAAAGTTCTTGAACACGAATGTCTTCCGGATCGCGTCGCGGTCCTCGACCATCTCCCAACCGGTGTCGAAGAGCGGTGCCAGCAGGGGGCCGCGGGTTTCTTCGCTCAATCTCTCTGTCATTCCTGTTCCTCGATCTCGGCCCGTTTGAAGGGGCCGTATTCCGTCAGCACGTTGATCTCTTCGTCCACGGCGTCCCGTTCAGCCTTGAGATAGGTGCTTATGGCATCAGCAAAACCCGGATCATTCACCCAATGCAACGACCACGTCGGCGTCGGCAGATAGCCGCGCGCCAGTTTGTGTTCGCCCTGTGCGCCCGCTTCGACCCGCGCCAGCCCCCGTTCGATGGCGATATCAATCGCACGGTAGTAGCACAGCTCAAAATGCAGGCAAGGATGATGCTCTATGCACCCCCAATACCGTCCATATAACGTCTGGGCGCCGATAAAGTTCAATGCGCCCGCAATCCAGCGCCCGTCCCGCTCTGCCAGCACCACCGCCATGTCGTCCCGCAGCGTCTCCTGCGCGATATCGAAAAACGCCCGTGTCAGGTAGGGCGTACCCCATTTGCGCGCGCCGGTATCCTGATAGAACCGCCAGAAGGCATCCCAGTGTTCGGGCCGCAGGTCATCGCCGGAAAAGGTCTGGATCGTGCCGCCGAAATCCTGCGCACGGGCGCGTTCCTTGCGGATGTTCTTGCGTTTGCGGGAACTCAGGCTCGCCAGAAACCCGTCGAAATCCGCGTAGCCTTCGTTGCGCCAGTGAAATTGCTGGGTCTTGCGCAGCAGCAGGCCGATCTCTTCGCCGCGCCGCGCTTCCTCCTCGGTGCAAAAGGTCAGATGCACCGAAGAAAGGTTGTTGCTGTCGGCCAACTGCACCGCCCCCTGGATGAGCGCGGCGGTGCCCGTTTCCTCGAACCCCGGCCGCACCAGCAACCGCCGACCCGTTGCCGGTGTGTGCGGCACGGCGACCTGCAGCTTGGGGTAGTAGCGCCCACCGGCGCGTTCGTAAGCATGCGCCCAGTTGTGATCAAAGATGTATTCGCCCTGGCTGTGCGATTTGACATACATGGGCGCGACGCCGATCAATTGCCCCGCCAGATAGGCCGTCAGATACTGCGGCTGCCAGCCGGTGCCGGTGCCCACCGAGCCGCTGTTTTCCAACGCGCTCAGGAACCGGTGCGTTGTGAAGGGATCGAGCGGTGGCGCCCCCGCCAGCGCTTCCGGGCAGGCGCAGGCATCCCAGTCACCGGCGTCAATCGCGCGCAGTGAGGCTACCACCCTGATCTCGACTTCCTGTTGCTGCATCCGCATCGCCCTTCTACGCCTTAGGTGTGCCCGCCGGGCGCGGGATCAAGCGGGAAGCGCCGCACGATACTGTTCAAAGGTGATATTCTGGGCGATTTCGCGCGCCTGCGCCTCGTCTTCGGGCGATTTCACGGTCCAGCAGAGGATCGAGGCGCCTTGGGCTTTCAACGCGGCGACCCGTGCCCGGGCCAGATCGTGCATATTGTGGCTGATGAAACTGCATTCTGCCGCATCGTAATCAGGGATGCCGCGCAAGCTGTCACAGGTCTCGGCAGGCAGTTTCCAATGCGCCGCATCATATGCATCCGTCACCAACCCGCGCGGCACGTCGGGGCAAAGCGCTGCCATCCGCATCACCGAATGCGGATTGAAGGACATCACCGCCACCGGACCGTCATAGCCTTTGAGGGCGGCGGCCACCGCCTCTTCGAGCGGTCCGATGTTTGGCCCCATCGCGCCATCCTGATCCTTGATTTCGATAAGCAGCGGCACGCGACCCGCAACCAGATCAAGGATTTCAGGCAGATCGGGAATGCCTTCGTCGCCCCCGCGCAGCGGCACCTGAGCGAGTTGTTCCGCCGTTTGCGCCCGTACCGGCCCGCTGCTCTCGGCCAGCCGGTCCAGCGCATCATCGTGAAACACCATTGCCCGCGCATCCGCGCTCTGCTGCACGTCGATCTCGATCCCATAGCCTGCGTCAATTGCGGCACGGATCGCCGTGCGGCTGTTTTCCGGACGGCCATCGGCCACATCATGCAAGGCACGGTGCGCCAGCGGGACCATCAGGAATGCCTCTGGCAGGGGAACCCTCATTTGATCTCGAAAATGCCTTCGATTTCGACCGCCACGCCCAGCGGCAGTGACGCGGCAGACACGGCAGACCGCGCATGCCGACCGGCATCGCCCAGAGCTTCAACGAGGAAATCCGACGCGCCGTTGATGACCTTGGGCTGATCGGTGAAATCTGCAGTGGAATTGACAAATCCGGTGAGCTTCACCACCCGCTCCAGACGCTCGATATCACCGCCACAGGCCGCTTTGACCTGCGCCAGCAGGCTGATTGCGCAGAGCTTTGCCGCGGCAGCCCCCGCATCCACCTCCATATCCGCGCCCAGCTTGCCGGTCACAAGACCATCCGGACCGTTGGAAATCTGACCGGAAACATAGAGCGTGCTGCCGACCTGCACAAAAGGCACGTAGTTGGCGGCGGGTGCGGGCGCATCGGGCAGGCTAACGCCCAGGTCGGCAAGGCGGGAGGCAATACTCATATCAGGGTCCTTCAGGATGGAATGGCGTGTCGGCGAGCCAGACACTCAACGTGGATTATGCCCAGTCTGTGCCGATCCACAAGCACCAAGGTCGCAGACCTGAAACGGGTTGTGGCACCGGCATGCACCGCCTGCTCACCCCTCCAGGGCCAGCGAACGATCCCGGAAACGAAATCGTGTAAATGCCTTGGAAAACGGTTGTTTTCCCTGCCCTCAGACCCGTAACGGTTGCATTGCTCGCATTTCCGCTTACAAATCGGTTCTTGTCGCCGCAGTTCTAGACTGTATACGCCCAATAGCTTTATTGTTGCGCTGTCGCGCATGTGCCACACGTATGATTTCCACTTCCCTGCCCTCTAGGCATCACTGTAAAAAGCTCTACCTACCGTTCAGTCAATTTCACAGGATTTACCCAGTGTCTCGTACTCCCAAAATGAAGGCTTTCGCGCGACCTGCCATGGCGCTCTCAACCGTATTGGCGCTGAGCGCATGTGCGACCACGCAGGATGTCGCGACCCGTTCGGACGGCATCAACGATCCTTACGAGACACAGAACCGCAAGGTTCACGCCTTCAACAAGGGACTGGACAGGAACCTCGTGCGCCCGGTGTCACAGGCCTATGGCGTCGTGCCGGTGGAGATCCGCAACACGGTGAACAATTTCTCCGAAAACCTGTCGATGCCCCGCGTGGCGGTGAACAGTCTGCTGCAGGGGGACCTGCGCGGCACCGGGCTTGCGACATTACGCTTTGCCATGAACACGACCATCGGGCTTGGTGGCCTTTTTGACGCGGCCTCCGAGTTGAACATTCCCGAGCATGATACCGACTTTGGCGAGACGCTTGCGGTTTGGGGCGCAGGGGAAGGTGCCTATATCGAGCTGCCGGTCTTCGGTCCTTCGACGCAACGGGACACCGTCGGGCTCGTCGTGGATTTCTTCACCAATCCGCTCACAAACAACACCAACAACAAGTTTGACGACGACCTGCAGAGCGTCCCGCCTGCAACGGCGACAGCCTCCGTGCTGAACGATCGTGAAAAGTTCAGCGATACCATCGATTCCGTACTTTATGAGAGCGCCGACAGCTACGCACAGTCGCGTTCCATCCACCTCCAGAACCGCCGTTTCGAGCTTGGTCAAGATCGGGCTCGGGACACCGACCCATTTGCGACAGACCCTTATGAGGATCCCTATGCCCAGTAATCTCACCCGCCGAGATGTTTTCCTGAGTTCCGCCGCCGCTGCCCTTCTGGCAGCAACACCCGCCGCAGCACTGACCGAATCCGGTGCGCGCCAACTGGTCGACCAAGTGGTCGCAGACATTGATCGTGTCATTTCCTCGGGCCAGTCCGATGCTGCGATCCTGCGTGAGTTCGAGCGGCTTTTCGTGCGCTACGCGGACGTGAACATCATGGCGCAATATGCCTTGGGTGCGGATGGCCGCTCCGCGTCTTCCTCGCAAAAGCGAGCGTTCAATGACGCCTTCACCTCTTATATTGCGCGCAAGTACGGCAAGCAGTTCCGTGATTTCATCGGCGGACGTGTCGAGGTTCAATCCGCACGTGCGATCAAAGCCGGGTATGAAATCAACACGCTGGCCTATCTGCGCGGGGACGGCCCGTTCGAGGTCACTTTTCACGTGTCGGATCGGTCCGGCAGCCGCAAGTTCTTCAACATCTACATTGAAGGCGTGAACCTGCTGCTGACCGAGCGCAGTGAGATCGGGGCCATGCTCGACAGACGTGGCGGTGACCTCAACGCGATGATTGCCGATCTCAAAAGCGCAGGCTGAACCGGCGGCAGCGCCGGTCTACCGGTCGCTGCCACTCACATTTGGCTGCCGTTCGCGATCTGTGCTGCCACCGCCGCCCAGAATATCGCGTAACAGACCTTCCAGAATACCGACGGCGCCGCCACCGCCGCCCTGTTGTCCGCCTGACCGGTCACGCACCTCGCCCGCTTGCGAGGGCGACATCATCGGCAGGGGTTTCAGCGGCACACCTTCATGCACCCGCGACATGGTTTCGCGCCAGATGTCCGCAGGCAGACCCGCGCCAGTGACACCGGTCAGGGGCGTGTTATCGTCATAGCCCATCCACACGCCCGCGACATAATCGGCGGAAAAGCCAACGAACCATGCATCCCGCGCGGCCTGCGTCGTGCCGGTCTTGCCCGCCAGCTGGCGCCCGCCGAATTGCGCGCGCGCGCCGGTCCCTTCGGAGACAACCTTTTCCATCATGTAGATCAGCTGCCGCGCGGCAGGTTCCTGTACCACGCGCTCGCCGATCCCGCCGCCGGTGCCCATCAAAGGCTCGTCCTCGCCCATCAGGCGCAGTTCGACCAACCCATATGGCTCAACCGAAGACCCCCCATTGAGAATGCCCGCATAGGCGCCCGTCATCTCGATCAGCGTGCTCTCGGAGGCGCCCAGGGCCAGCGCGGGACCCGCGGCAAGATCACTCTCCAGGCCGAAGTCACTGGCCACCTGCCGCACCAGATCGCGGCCGACGAATTCAGATACTTTCACCGCCGGGATGTTCAGACTGTCCGCAAGTGCACGGGTCAGGGAAACCTTACCGTAAAACTGGTTGGTATAGTTGCGCGGCGACCACGGGCCGGACCCGGGGATGTTGATCGTCAGCGGCTCGTCGGTCACCGTGTCATTGGGGGAATATCCCAGATCAAGGGCCGCAGCATAGACAAAGGGTTTGAACGCCGATCCGGTCTGCCGCTTGGCCTGCACCGCCCGGTTGAACGCCCCTGCCACCTTGGTCTTGCGCCCCCCGACCATGGCGCGAACGGCCCCGTCGGCGGACATGACAACAATCGCCGCCTGCGCCTTGCTGCCGTCGCGGATCTTGTTCTCGAACACCCATTGCATGGCCTCGTCGGCGGCGCGCTGGATGCGTTGATCGAGCGTCGTCTTGATGATCACGTCCTCGGTGGTTTTGCGGGTGAAGAACTCCGGCCCGGAGGACATGACCCAATCGGCAAAATAACCACCCGCCCGTGCCTCTGCCGCCTCGGACAATTCCGCTGGGTTGTTTTGCGCGGAGCGCGCCTCCGCATCGCTCAGGAACCCCTGCTCATTCATCAGACGCACAATGGTTGCTGCCCGGTTCTGCGACCGCGTAAGGTCATTGGTCGGCGCAAACCGCGTCGGCGCGACAAGCAGACCGGCCAGCATCGCCGATTCCGCCGGGGTCACATTGGCGGCTGATTTGCCAAAGTACCGCTGGCTCGCGGCCTCGAAGCCACGGGCCCCGGCCCCCAGAAACGCCCGGTTCATGTAGATCGTCAGGATTTCATCCTTGGAATACTTGGCCTCCATCGCCAGCGCGTAGACGGCCTCCGACGCCTTGCGTTTGATCGTGCCGCGCCGACATTCGGTCTCATACTCGGCCTCGGTCTGCACGGTCGGATCATAGGGCACGCCAAGGCACAAAAGCTTGGCCACCTGTTGTGTGATCGTCGACCCGCCATGGCCCGACAGCGGCCCACGCCCCTCGCTCAGGTTGATACGCACCGCACTGGCGATGCCACGCGGGCTGACACCGAAATGCCGGTAAAAGCGCTTGTCTTCCGTTGCAATGATCGCGTTGCGCAGATGCGGGGAGACCGTATCCGCCGTAATCGCACCGCCAAACTGGTCCCCGCGCCAGGCAAAGACCTGACCAGATGCGTCCAGCATTGTCACCGACCCGCGGGCGCGCCCGTCCAACAACTCCGTCACATCGGGCAGGGTCGTGTAATAGTACCCGACGATCAGCCCAAGCAGCAGACAGGCCACCGCACCGATGCGCCATACCACCCGCCAGATCAGCCTCAGGATCCAGGCAAAGAGCCGCTGAATGAGGCCGATGATCCCGCCCCGCCGCCGCGCAGGGGCCTTGCGCCGCGCGGTCTTGCGCGGCTTGGGCTTGGGTTTGGACTTCGCCTTGGTCTTGCGCGCCTTTGTCGGTTGCGCAGCGTAGCGCTTGTCAGCGACCAGCGGTCGTCTGCCTTTACGTGAATCACTCATGAAGAACCTGCCCGGCTCACTGTTGTTTTGTGCAGTCTAGCGGTTTCGCGCGGAATTGTTGAGGCGCTCATGCGCAGAAACGTGATTAAATATTTGCCTAATAATTAGGCATTTTTTTCATCGTGGTTATTTTTTGGGCATATGTCTCGGGTTTTCCGTCGCGCGCACCCCCGGAAACTTCCATGTCCGCCGCCGCCTGGCGTTTTCTTCAGGCGCAAACATTGCAGATACGTCTGCCAAGCGAAGGGGACACGAGGTGAAACTCATCATTGCAACAATCAAGCCGTTCAAGCTGGAGGAAGTGCGCGAAGCACTGACCGAAGCAGGTGTGCGCGGCATGATGGTCACGGAAATTAAGGGCTTCGGCTCCCAGTCCGGCCATACAGAAATCTACCGCGGGGCTGAGTACGCCGTGAACTTCGTACCGAAGGTCAAGATCGAGATCGTGGTCGCCGAAAGTGTCGTCGATCAGGTCGTCGATACCATCACCAAGACCGCCCAGACTGGCAAGATCGGCGATGGCAAGATCTTCGTCCTCAGTGTCGATCAGGCCGTGCGGGTGCGCACCGGCGAAACCAACGAAGACGCGCTGTAAAGCTGCGCATCAACCAGGGATACGTTACCATGAAACTTCTCAACTCTCTTGCCCCCGCTGCAGCGTTGATCGCGCTGCCCAGCCTGGGGATGGCGCAGGATGGTCCCGTGCCGGGCGTCAATGCCTCCACGGACTCCGTCTTTATCTTCAATTCGCTGCTGTTTCTTATCGGTGGTTTTCTGGTCTTCTGGATGGCGGCCGGGTTTGCCATGCTGGAGGCCGGTCTTGTCCGCTCCAAGAACGTCACGATGCAGCTGACCAAGAACATGGCGCTCTTCTCGCTGGCGGCGATCTTCTACTATCTGATCGGCTACAATCTGATGTACCCGCTGGGCACCTGGATGGTCGATGGCGTCCTCTCCGGTGTCTGGGGCCCTGGCGTCCTGGAAGCGGTTGGCGTGACCTCTGATGCTGCCGATGACTATGGCTATGCCTCTACCGGCTCTGACTTCTTCTTCCAGTTGATGTTCTGTGCTGCTACGGCCTCCATCGTGTCCGGTGCGCTGGCCGAACGCATCAAGCTCTGGCCTTTCCTGATCTTCGTGATCGTGCTCACCGCCGTGATCTACCCGCTGCAGGCCTCCTGGAAGTGGGGCGGCGGTTTCCTCGACGCGATGGGTTTCCTCGACTTCGCGGGCTCCACGGTCGTACACTCCGTCGGGGGTTGGGCGGCTCTGGCAGGCGCACTGATCCTCGGACCGCGTATCGGCAAGTACAAGGACGGCCGTGTGAACCCAATGCCGGGCTCCAACCTCGCGCTTGCGACGCTTGGGACATTCATCCTGTGGATGGGCTGGTTCGGCTTCAACGGCGGCTCGCAGCTGGCCATGGGCACAGTGGGTGATGTCGCAGACGTGTCGCGCATCTTTGCTAATACCAATGCCGCTGCTGCCGGTGGTGCGGTTGCCGCGCTGATCCTGACGCAGCTTCTCTACAAGAAGCCCGACCTCACCATGATCCTCAACGGCGCGCTGGCTGGTCTGGTCTCCATCACAGCAGAGCCGCTGACACCAACATTGGGATCTGCCACGCTGATCGGCGCTGTTGGCGGTGTCATCGTGGTCTTCGCGGTACCGTTCCTCGACAAGCTCAAGATCGACGACGTGGTTGGCGCCATTCCGGTGCACCTTTTCGCCGGCATCTGGGGCACGATCGCGGTGGTCCTGACCAACCCCGATGCCTCCTTCGGTGTTCAGATCTATTCGATCTTCGTGGTGGGTATCTTCACCCTCGTCGCTTCGGGTGTGATGTGGTTCATCCTCAAAGCGACCATGGGTATTCGGGTCTCCGAAGAGGCAGAGATCAACGGTCTCGACACGTCAGAGCTGGGCATGGAAGCCTATCCGGATTTCTCCAAAGGCTGAGCTCAACACCTCTATAAACACAAAAAACCCGGGCGTTTGCGCCCGGGTTTCTTTTTGTTCGCAGCGATGGGAGGAAGGCCGGGGTTTCCGGTGGCTCCGGGTCCCGTCACATCGCCTCAAGGCAGGTCAGACACCCGCATCGATGATCGCTTTGGCAAGAATCGGAATTGTGTGTTCATTCAGCCCGGCGATGTTCATCCGGCTGTCCGAGACCATGTAAATCCCGTGCTTCTCCCGCATTTCGACCACCTTGTCCGGCGTGGTGCCAAGGCGCGAGAACATGCCCCGGTGCTGCGACAGAAACCCGAACCGGTCAGAGCCGGACAGCCGTTGCAATTCGCCCGCCAGTTGACTGCGCAAGCCCAGCATGCTGGACCGCACCTCCTCCAGCTCCGCCATCCAATCCGCCTTCAGCGCGTCGTCATTCAGGATCATCGTGACCAGACGGGCGCCATGATCCGGCGGGAAGGAAAAGTTCTGCCGGTTGAGAAAGGCCAACGTGTCCTGATGAAGCTTGCGGGCTTCGGCGTTCTGGCTCACGGCCATCAACAGGCCGGTGCGCTCCCGGTAAATCCCGAAATTCTTGGAACAGCTGGCCGCGATCAGACATTCTGGAACCGACGACACCACAAGGCGGGTGGCTGCGGCGTCCTCCTCCAAACCATCGCCAAAGCCCTGATAGGCAATATCGATCATCGGCACCGCGCCGGTTTCCAGCAGCACGTCCACGACCGCACGCCATTGGGTCATGTTCAGGTTGGCGCCCGTCGGGTTGTGACAGCAGCCGTGCAGCAGGACCACGTCCCCCGCCCTGGCCGTTTTGATATCCTCGATCATCCCGTCGAAATCAACGCCGCGCGTGTCCTCATCGAAATAGCGATAGTTCACCACTTCGATGCCCAGGTAGCCCAGAATGGACAGATGGTTCGGCCATGTCGGATCCGAGACGAAGACCCGCGCATCAGACCGCGCCATCTGGATGAGCTCAAAGGCCTGACGCACGGCGCCCGTCCCGCCAGGCGTGGCCACCGCCGCGACACTGTCACGGGGCACCGCGTCGCGCAGCACCAGATCGATCATCGCATCGGAGAAAGCCGGGTCACCGGCAAGCCCGGTGTAGACCTTTGTGTCCTGCGCTTCCCAAAGCTGGTGTTCGGCCGCCTTCACGGCCCGCATGATTGGCGTCAGGCCCGTTGCATCCTTGTAGACACCCACCCCCAGATCGATCTTGGTCGGGCGTGGATCGTCCTTGTACATCTGCATCAGGGCAAGAATGCCATCGGCAGGGCGGGTTTTCAGGCTTTCAAACATCATGCGTCTCCGGTTGCGACAGGTACGGTGGGAAACATCCCCCATTCGGCCCAGGAGCCGTCATAGACGGACCACTGAAGATGCCCCATGCGCTCCAGCGCCAGGGCGAGGATCGCCGCCGTCACGCCCGACCCGCAGGAGGTTATGATCGGCTTGTCGAGGTCCACGCCCGCGGCTTCGAAAACCGCGCGGCAGGCTTCGGGATCTTTCAGGGTGCTGTCGGCGTTCAACAGGTCAGCAGAGGGTACGTTGCGCGCGCCGGGAATGTGACCGGACCGCAAGCCTTCTCGGGGCTCGGGCGCTTCCCCCCGAAACCGCGCGGCCGCCCGCGCATCGACAATCACATGGTCCTCCAGCTTCGACGCGGCAGACACCTGCGTCACGTCCCGGACAAGGTGGTTCTGGAAACGGACAGTCATGTGCCTGTCCCGAATGACCGGGGGCATGTCTTCGACGGGATGACCTTCGGCCTGCCATTTGGGAAAGCCACCGTCCAGAACGGCAACATTCTCCTGCCCCATCAGCCGGAAAAGCCACCAGACCCGCGCAGCCGAGAGCAGACCGGCGCCATCATAGATCACCACCTGATGGCCGTCGCCGACGCCCATCGCCCGCAGCCGGGACATGAATTTCTCAACCGGAGGTGCCATATGCGGCAAATCGGAGCGATGGTCGGAAATCTCGTCGATATCAAAAAACCGCGCCCCTGGAATATGCGCCGCATCGTATTCCGCTTTCGGATCGCGGCCAGCGTCAGGCAGGTGCCAGGATGCGTCGAGTATCCGCAGATCCGGATCCTTCAGGTGCTGGGCCAGCCACGCGGTGGAAACCAGTGTTTTCGGATCATCGGACATGAGATTCTCCTAGCTGTGCAGATCGGCTTCTGGGTACCCTCCGCCAGCCACAGTGGCAAGCCTGCTTGCGCGCGGGTGGCCTGAAGCCCACCCTATCTGTCTACCACTGCGCTCACCGCCTGCAGGTAAGGTGGGCTTCAGGCCACCTTTGCCTATCCGTGGTCTTTCATCAGACGCGACTTTTGACGTGACCAGTCCCGCTTGGCCGCGGTTTCACGCTTGTCGTGCAGCTTTTTGCCCTTGGCGACGCCGATCTTGATCTTCGCCATGCCACGGTGGTTGAAGTAGAGCACCAAGGGCACAAGGGTCATGCCCTTGCGTTGGGTGGCATTCCAAAAGTCAGCCAGTTGCTTGCGCGAGATCAGTAGCTTGCGCCGACGCCGCTCCGCGTGCTGAAAGCTCTTGGCCTGCTTGTAGGGTGCGATGTAGCTGTTGACCAACCACAACTCCCCGTCTTCCACGGCGGCGTAGCTTTCGGCAATATTCGCGCCGCCCGCGCGCAGGGATTTCACCTCGGAGCCTTCCAGAATGATCCCGCATTCCAGATCTTCCTCGATCGCATAGTCGAACCGTGCCCGCCGGTTTTCGGCGACAACCTTGTAGTTCGGATCGGATTTAGATGCGGATTTCACCTGAGCCATGATCGCTGATGTAGTACCTGCGCCTCCCACACGCAAGCAGACGCACACAGGCGCTCGCGCAGGCCACAGCCCGTATACGTAGGCGTCTGCAGAAAAATAGTGTATGCAAGGCGGATAATGCAGGCCCTGGAGGTCCAGATGTTTAACCCGACAGCAACGCTGGCGTCCTCCTTCGGCGACCACCTATCAGAGACATTCCTGCAGTATTTCTCCGGGCGCGAACCGGAATATGCTGCCTTTATCAACGGCTGCGCCAAGATGGTGCTGGAACGGCTGGCCAATTCCGACGCGCTCTATCACAACGCTGAACATACCATCATGGTGACCCTTGTGGGCCAGCAGATCATACGCGGGCGTCTGGTCACCGAAGCGCTCCAGCCCTGCGACTGGCTGCACTACATCGTCGCCCTGCTTTTGCATGACGTTGGATACATGCGGGATATCTGCGAGGGAGATGCCGGATCAAATGTGGTCATTGATCCGTCCGGCAAGACAATCACCCCACCACGTGGCGCGTCGGACGCCTATCTGGCACCGTATCATGTGGACCGCGGCATGATGTACGCCCGCCAGCGGTTCGCCGATTCCGCCCTTATCGATGAAGAGCGCATTGCAGCCGCCATCGACTACACCCGCTTCCCGGTGCCCGATGACGCGCATTATGGCTCCACCACAAGCGAACCCGCTCTGGTGCGGGCCGCCGATCTGATCGGTCAGATGGCCGACCCGTTCTATCACCGCAAAATCGGTGCGCTTTATCTGGAGTTCGAGGAGACCGGCATGGCCGAGCAGCTTGGCTACAAAAGCGCGGTGGACCTGATGGAGAAATTTCCCGATTTCTTCTGGGCGCAGGTGCAGCCGCTGATCGGCCCGGCGCTGAACCATCTGGAACACACGATGGAGGGCAAACAGTGGGTGGCGCAACTCTACAACCACATCTTTCAGGTGCACCACCGCACCAGCCTGCTGGGTCCGTTTGACGGCAGATGAATTGCGGGGTCAGTCGCCCAGCTTGGCGTGTACCTCGTCGAGGTCGATCTCCGAGACGGGCATCTTGTTGGACGGGTTCTCAAAATCGTACCGGAACAGCTCGAAATCCCGTTTGTAGATTTCATAGACCAGATGCATCGACAAATCGTCGAAGTAGTCCTCTACCGGATGTGCGCGTTTGGGCCCATGCCCTTCGCTTTCGTTGAAACGGGGCACCTCACCCAGTTTGATCTGGTGCGGCGTCTCGATCGCACTCAGCACATCCTGCATCCCGTCATTGAAATCCTCGGTCCAGACGATCTTGTCATAGGTCCCACCGTTCACGATGAAGGTGCTCACGTGGCCTGACATGGCCGACCAATGGATGTCCGGGTCCATCGGCTTGCGAAATTTGATGGTGTCGCGCGCAAAGAGCAAAAACCGCCGGAAGGACGCGATCTGGTCAAAATCCCCCTGACCGTCCTCGCCGCCCACATCGATCCCGTATTTCTGCATTAAGACCGGCACCAGATTGCCGCGATACCGTTTGCCATTGCGCTGAATACCGCAAATCTTGTCGAAGAAAGAGCTCAGAATGCGCGTGTACGGATTCCGGACACAGGTGAAAGCATAGGACTTATGCTGCTGCACATTCTCGGCGATCGGAGTCTGACTGTCGTCCAGCGCCCATTTGTGCAGACCGTCCTTCGCGTCATGGATATCCCCATCGAAAAACACGCCATGATCCGAATAATACATGATCTGACCAATCGTCGAACAGGCGCATTTGGGCACCACGCGGTACACCATGCTTTCACTGCTGGTCATCCAGGTTCCTGGGAAACCCATACTCTCTAGCTCCTGCCCGGTCCGCCCGTTTCAAGGCTTTTGACGATATTTGGTTAGAAAAGAGCAAATAATTTCGGTTTATTCAATGAGCCTTCATGCTTATCAACATATAGACTGGCAACAATAAGAGCAGATCAGATCGACCGTGGCAAAGATCGCCTTTATCCTTTTGTGCCATAAAGACCCCGATGCCATCATCCGGCAGGCGGAAAAACTGACTGCGGCTGGCGACTATATGGCCATCCACTTTGACGCCCGCGCCAATCCCGCGCACTACGACAAAATTCGTACCGCATTGAACGGCAATGCAAATGTGACCTTCGCGCGCAAACGCGTGAAATGCGGCTGGGGGGAGTGGTCGCTGGTTCAAGCCACCCTGCACGCGGTGCAGGCAGCTGTAGAGGCCTACCCGCGGGCCACGCATTTCTACATGCTGTCCGGCGATTGCATGGCCATCAAGACCGCTGAATACACCCATGCGTTTCTGGATGAGCATGACGCCGACTTCATCGAGAGCTTCGATTACTACAACAGCGACTGGATCAAGACCGGCATGAAGGAAGAGCGGTTGATCTATCGTCATTTCTTCAATGAGCGCAAATACAAGCGGCTGTTTTACGCCTCGATGGACCTGCAACGCCGTCTCAAGCTCGACCGCAAACCGCCCGATGACATCCAAATCAGGATCGGCAGCCAATGGTGGTGCCTGCGCCGCGAAACGGTTGAAAAGGTGCTCGATTTTCTCAAAGGCCGCCGCGACGTGATGCGGTTCTTTGCGACCACTTGGATCCCGGATGAAACCTTTTTCCAGACCGTCGTGCCCCATCTGGTGCCGGAGACCGAGATCCGCAGCCGTACCCTGACCTTTCTGATGTTCACCGATTACGGCATGCCGGTGACCTTCTACAACGATCACTACGACATGCTGATCAGCCAGGATTACCTCTTTGCGCGCAAGATCAGCCCGGAGGCAAGTGATCTGAAACGCCGGCTCGGCCTGCTTTATGCCGCCTCTGGTGTAGAGTTCCAGATTTCAGGCGAAGGGCCCAGCCTCTTTAAATTCCTCACCGGGCGTGGGCGCGTTGGACGCCGTTTTGCCTCGCGGTTCTGGGAAACGGAATCGACGCTGGGCCGCGAACGGGAATTGCTCGTCGTCGTCTGCAAGAAATGGCACGTGGCCAAGCGGGTGCTGGACCGCATCCGGCAGACCACCAATGTGCCCGCGGTCGAATACCTCTTCAACGAAGAGGACACGCCCCTGCCCGATCTGGGCGGCATCCAGACCAGTCTCGAAAAACGTACCCGCCACCGCCGGGCGCTGATGCGGATGCTCTTTGACTACTATGAAACCGACCGCATGATCGTCTGCATGGATCCGGGCAACATCGAGCTTTTGCAGGATTTTGCGGCGGATCGCTCGGTCACCCGCCTGCTCGAGATCGAATGCAGTTTTACCGACGAGTATCTGATCGGCCATGCCATGCGCGTCGGCCTTGCGGGGGAACAGACCTCTACCGAAACGCTAGAACGTCTGCTGCCCACAATCCGCAACGACATGGTGTTCGAAAGTGACCGCATCAAGGATGCAGAGTTCAAGAACTACACCCGCATCCGTGAAAGCGGTGATCTGGACGACAATGCGCAGGCCCTTGCGCAGTTCCTGTCCATCCCGCAAGACGCCGCCCGCGATATCGCCGACAGTCCACACCTCTTTGCCGACTAAGGATTCATAATGAGCTACGCCTACGACGATCAGAACATCTTTGCCAAAATCCTGCGTGGCGAAATTCCCAATACAACCGTGTTGGAGACCGACCACAGCCTCGCCTTTCGCGATCTCTATCCGCAGGCGCCAACCCATGTGCTGGTGATCCCAAAGGGGGCTTACGTCAGCTACGATCACTTCGCATCCGAGGCGTCGGAAGCGGAAATCGTCGACTATACCCGCGCCATTGCCGAGGTGTGCCAGCTGGAAGGTGTCGCCCTTACAGCAGGCGATGGGTTCCGTTTGATTTCAAACGCCGGGTCAAACGGTGTGCAGGACGTGCCCCATCTGCATGTGCACATCCTGGGTGGGCGCCCCCTGGGCCGGATGCTGGCAAAAGCCTGAGGCTAGTAGCCTCGCCGCTTGGCCGCCCACCAACGGCGAAAGCGGTTGCGTTTCTCGGCAATGCTGTCTTCGGTGGCTTCCCAGCTGTCCTGCATCTCTTCCAGCTTGGGGTCGATCCGTGCCTGGCGAAAACGCCGCCAACGCACCCAGATGCCGTAGAAGATCGCCGCCAGGAACAGCAGGATCAGCGCGTTCAGCCAGGGCAGCGGTTTGCTGGCCTCCGGCCCGTCCACCGGCCAGACCGAGATCGCATTGGGGAAGATCGAAAAGAACTCGTTGCGCCAGCCATAGTGCCGGATCGCCACGTATTGCGGCGCCGCAGCCGTTGATTTCGCGTCCGCCGCTTCCGCCTGCAGGTTCGACGTGTCGAATTTGAAATAGGGCGGCCAGCCCCAGCCGGTGTCCTCATTCCGGTAGACCATTACCGTGCCGTCGGCCCGGCGCGTCTGGATAAAGAACACATCCCGGCTGATCGCATTGGGGTCAGAGCCTGCATCCGCCTGTGCCCAGAACAGCCGGTTCTCGCCAGGGTCGATCCGCTTTTCATAGGTATCCGTGACCCGCGCGATGTCGACCTGCGGCAGCGTGTAGTGAAAAAAGGAGGCGATCAGCAGCCAGAAGGCGATGATGAAACCCCATTTGACGTAAAACATGGATCAGCCCCCTCAGGCGAAATTCGTGAAATAGATGAGCAAGGCAATGGCAATCGACGGGATCACATAGACACCCAGAATGAGTTTCCGGCGCAGCGAACCATCGTAATCCTGCAGCCCCGCCCGCACGAAACTCTCGCGGTCGCCGGGCCCCTTGGCCTCATCCCACTCGGCTTCCAGCTTACCACGCCGAACGGCCCGCGAGTAGAATGATAGACAGACGTAGATGATCGTCAGGACGATGAACCCGATGAACAGCATCCGTGCCAGTGCGGCCATTCCGATCTCCTTTGTGCGGCTTACCCGCAATATAGGGGATGTAAACTCTATTTACATCCCATGCGCCCTTGCTTTGATTGCTGCATCGCAAATGTCCCCGCCATTGGGAAGCCTATTTTGATGCGGCGGCGTCGAGCATGGTGCGGGTCAGACCCCGCAGGGTCCTTTGCAGTGCTTCGATCTCCGCCTGGGGCATGCCGGTGGCTTCCAGAATGCAGCCCGGTACATGGGCGGCCTGCGCCTCCAGCGCCTGCCCCTGATCCGTCAGGGCCACCACCACGCGGCGCTCGTCTTCGGGATCGCGGGTGCGGGTCACCAGCCCGGCCTCCTGCAGCCGCTTGATCAGCGGCGTGAGCGTATTGCTTTCCAGGCTCACCCGCCGCCCGATCTCACCCACGCTCAGGGGGCTGTCGGGCCAGAGGTTCAGCATCACCAGGTACTGCGGATAGGTCAGACCCAGCGGCGCCAGCAACGGTTTGTAGACACGCGTAAAGGCCTGCGACGCCGCATAGAGGTCAAAGCAGAGCATCGGCGCCATCGGGTCAGCCGTGGTCGGGGGAGTCAGATCGTTTGCCATACTGGCAATTTAGGTCGCGGACGATTTAATCGCAAGATTGACAAAATCGATTCAATCATTTATATCGTGTGCGATAATAGCGTACTCGATATAAAGGGAGATACCCATGCCAACCAAAATTCTCTACAGCACAAGCGCCACAGCAACGGGCGGCGGCCGCGAAGGTACATCGTCCCTCGATGACGGCAGCTTCACCGCAAGTCTGGTACCACCCAAGGAGCTGGGCGGCGCAGGCGGCGATGCGTTGAACCCCGAAAAGCTCTTTGCCACTGGCTATGCCGCCTGTTTTCTCGGCGCGCTGCGGTTCTACGCCGGCCAGAACAAGATCGACGTGCCCGACGACGCCTCGGTGAATGTCACCGTCGGCATCGGCCCGCGCGAAGACCTCGGCTTTGGTCTCGACGTAAAAATCAAGGTCGCTCTGCCTGGCGTCGAGGCCGCCGTGGCAGAGGACCTGATTGCAGGTGGCCACAAGGTCTGCCCCTACAGCCACGCCACCAAGGGCAGCCTGGACATCGCGCCGGAACTGGCCTGATTCTGCTGCCGCGGCTCACGGGCCGCGGCGCTCAGCCGACGATGTTGAACTCCGGCCCGTATGGGTACCCGGTGATGTTCTCATTGCCATCCTCGGTGATCACCAGAATATCGTGTTCGCGGTAGCCGCCCGCGCCGGGTTTACCCTCGGCGATTGTCAGCATCGGCTCCATCGAAATCACCATGCCCGGCTCTAGCATTGTGTCGATGTCCTCGCGCAGTTCCAGCCCGGCCTCGCGCCCATAATAGTGGCTGAGCACGCCGAAGGAATGCCCGTAACCAAAGGTGCGGTATTGCAGCAGGTCGCGCTCGGCGAAGAAATCGTTGATCTTGTGGGTGACATCGGCACAGGACACGCCCGGCTTGAGCAGGCTCATACCATACTCATGCGCCGCCACATTCGCCTCCCATATCCTGAGGCTGTCCGCATCGCATTCCTGCACAAATAGCGTCCGCTCCAGTGCCGTGTAGTACCCTGAAATCATCGGGAAGGTGTTCAGCGACAGGATATCCCCGCGCTCCAGTACACGCCCCGTGACCGGGTTATGCGCCCCATCGGTATTCAGACCCGACTGAAACCAGACCCAGGTGTCGCGGTATTCGGCATCCGGAAAGCGCTTTGCAATCTCCAGCTCCATCGCATCCCGTCCGGCCATCGCCACGTCGATCTCGCGCACGCCTGTCTTGATCGCCTCGCGGATGGCATACCCGCCCACATCCGCCACCTGCGCACCCTGCCGGATGAGCACAATCTCGGCCTCGGATTTATGCATCCGCTGCCGCATCGTGGTCTCGTAGAGGTCCAGCATCGTCAGCGGCTGCAGGAAATCCTCCAACTTGTCGCGCTGCATCAGGGTCAGGTGGTCGCCCTCGTAACCGATGATCGCGTTCTTGCCGGTCACGCTTGCCACCGCGCGCCAGAAATTGTCACGTTGCCAGTCGGTGTAGGTGATGTTGTCGCAGAAACTGCGCCGCCACGGCTGGCCCGCGTCGATCCCCGCGCTGATGGTCATGGCATCGGTTTCGGTCACGACCATCCCGTAAGGCCGCCCGAAGGCGCAGTAGAGAAACCCCGAGTAATAGGCGATGTTGTGCATCGACGTGAAAACGGCGGCGGATGCGCCCGCTGCCGCCATGCGCTCACGCAGCTCCGCCAGACGGGCCTCGTATTCTGAGACCTCGAAAGGCAATGGTGACTTGTCGCCATTGTGATAGCGATACATCTCGGGGCGGTCGGAAAGGGGTGAGGTGGTCATGTCAGACCCTCCTTATGCAGAAAGGTCCCGGCGTTCAGGACAAATCGGGCCGCACGCAGGGCGACGCCATCGCCCCGTAGCCGTGCCAAGGCTTGGACGATTTCGGGCGCACGATCAAGGCTCAGGTCGCCGTCAGGAAACGCACGAGGTCGCTTTGCGCGTCTTCTAGCGCGTCGATCACGTCGAAATGGTGTTTGCCCGGCACAATGGTGGTGTCGATGCCCCATGCCCGCGCCAGCGCCTCGGCCTGTTCGATAAAGACGGGCCGCTCCTCGGCACCCACCCAAATCCTGACGTCGGTGGCAGCGGGTGGGGCCATACGGGTGGGGCTTTCCGCTATCGCCTCCCCCTCGTCAAGCCGCAGGATCTCGTTCATGGAAGTCTTAAGCAGCGGCATGAGGTCAGTCACCGGCGAGATTGGCGCGACGCGGACAATCCGGTCGCGAACCGCCTCTGGCAGGACCGCAGGTTCCTGCATCCGCGCCACGAGATGACCGCCAGCAGAATGCCCGGCAAGCGCAAGCGGCCCCTCCGTCCGCGCGGCAATCACCTGAACCGCCTGCGCGATCTGCTGCGTGATGTCAGAAATCCGCACATCGGGGCAGAGATCATAACTTGGCATGGCCACCGACCAGCCCGCAGCCAATGGCCCTGCCGCCAAGTGCGACCAGCTGCTGCGATCAAATGCTTTCCAATATCCGCCGTGCACGAAGATCATCGTGCCTTTGGGCGCCTCCGATGTGTTAAAGAAATCAAACACCTGCCTGTCTGACCCACCGTAGGACACACCGACCTCTGCGTGCGTCCCAAGCCGCTCGCGAAATGCCGCAGCGGCGGCGTCCCACTTTGGCGGATAGGTCTCAGCCCCAGCAATATAGGCTGCATTGGCATAAGCATCGTCGAGCGGCATCATGAAGGTCATCCTCGTTTCGGAACTGGACAATCATAGTCAGAGTTGAAATGACAACCATAGCCATTTTCGCGGAGGACCCGAAATGAAAGATATTCTAAACACCGATCTCAAATCCCTGCTGAAAGACCCCAGCCTGCTGGAGACCCGTGCCTATATCGGCGGCCAGTGGGTCGACGGCGATAACGGTACTTTCGAGGTGACCAATCCGGCACGCGGTGACGTGATTGCCGAGGTGGCGGACCTCAGCCGGGCGCAGGTCGCGGGCGCCATCGCACAGGCCGAAACGGCGCAGAAGGAATGGGCCAGCTGGACCGGCAAGGAACGTGCGGGCGTTCTGCGCAAATGGTATGATCTGATGATGGAAAATGCCGATGATCTGGCGACCATCCTGACCGCAGAACAGGGCAAGCCGCACGCCGAAGCCAAGGGCGAGATCGGCTATGGCGCCAGCTTCATCGAATTCATGGGCGAGCAGGCCAAGCGGGTCTATGGCGAGACGATCCCCGGCCATCAGCGCGACAAGCGCATCACCGTGCTGAAACAACCCATCGGCGTGGCGGCCTCGATCACGCCCTGGAATTTCCCCAACGCGATGATCACGCGCAAGGCGGCGCCCGCGCTGGCCGTGGGATGCTCCTTTGTCGCCCGCCCGGCCAAGGAAACCCCGCTCAGCGCCATCGTCATGGGCGTTCTGGCGGAACGTGCGGGCATCCCGGCAGGTGTGTTCAACGTGGTCACATCCTCCTCCTCTTCGGAGATCGGCAAGGAATTCTGCGAGAACCCTGCCGTGCGCAAGCTGACCTTCACCGGATCCACCGAAGTCGGTCGCATCCTGCTGAAACAGGCCGCCGATCAGGTGATGAAATGCTCCATGGAACTGGGCGGCAACGCACCTTTCATCGTCTTCGACGATGCCGATCTGGATGCAGCGGTCGAAGGGGCCATGCTGTGCAAGTTCCGCAACAACGGCCAGACCTGCGTCTGCGCCAACCGCATCTACGTACAGGCCGGGGTCTATGACGCCTTTGCCGAGAAGCTGAAGAAAGCGGTCGAGGACCTCAACGTGGGAGACGGTCTCGAAGAGGGCGTGACAACCGGGCCGCTGATCAATCAGGACGCCGTCGAGAAGGTGCAGGAGCACATGCAGGATGTCGTCGACAACGGCGGCGCGGTGCTCACCGGCGGCAAGCCGCACGAGAAAGGCGGCACGTTCTTCGAACCCACCATCGTGACCGGCGTGACGCAGGACATGAAAGTGGCCTCGGAGGAAACCTTCGGGCCCCTCGCTCCGCTCTTCAAGTTCGAAGACGAGGATGAGGTCATCGCCATGGCCAATGACACCATCTTTGGCCTTGCGAGCTACTTCTACGCCAAGGACCTGAGCCGGGTTTATAAAGTGGCCGAGGCGCTGGAATACGGGATCGTAGGTGTGAACACCGGCATCATCTCCACCGAGGTCGGGCCTTTCGGTGGGGTGAAACAGTCCGGTCTGGGCCGCGAAGGATCCCACCACGGCATCGAGGACTACCTTGAGATGAAATACATCTGCATGTCGGTCTGACGATCACATCAAGTCTCGTGAAAAAGGCCGCCTTATGCGGCCTTTTTTGCTGCGCTCAGGTCTTGGGATTGATCCGTCG
The DNA here is from genome assembly GCF_015644665.1 of Roseobacter sp. MH60115. GTDB lineage: Bacteria > Pseudomonadota > Alphaproteobacteria > Rhodobacterales > Rhodobacteraceae > Roseobacter. The sequence continues at coordinate 54,028 of NZ_JADOBQ010000005.1, read as the reverse complement.
CTTGCCATCTGCAAAAACCTGGCGCCACGCCAGAATACGGAACGACTTGCGCAACCCGGTCGGCCAGAACGGGTCCGCGTGGACCAAGGCTTTTGCCGCAGCCTCGTCCGGCACATCCACAACCCAGAGACCGCCCTGCCCGGCACCTGCGGCATCTGACAGCGGTCCGGCGGATTGGATCGCATCGGAATGCGCCTCGAGAAAGTCCAGATGCGCGGGCATATACGTCTTTCGAATGTCCGGGTCTGCCTGCGCGTCGTCTTCGAAAAAAATGATGAATGTCATGCGATCCTCCAGCGTGTGTGTGCCAAAGCTACCACCACACATAAGCTGATTGATTCAGCAAATGTAACCATTTAATCTGCAAAAATGCAGAGCTTTAACTGGAATGATCTGAAGTATCTGATTGCCTTGCACCGATCCGAAACTCTGCTGGCAGCGGCGCGGCATCTGGGTACCAGTGATACAACCGTCGCGCGGCGGATTGTGGATTTGCAGGACAAACTCGGGGTGACGTTGTTCCTGCGCGACGGGGCTGGGCGATATGTTCTGACGGAGATCGGGCACGCCATCCTGATCCAGGCGGAGACCACCGAACGGGCGGCAATGGCGGTGGAAGACCTGTTGGGACACATCACAACCCGTCTGACCGGTGTGGTGCGGATCAGTTCCGTGCCCGTGATCATCAACCGGATTCTGGTGCCGCAGATCAGCAGGCTGCAGGATCAGGAGCCCGGTCTGACGCTGGAGCTGATCCCAGAGGCGAGGCTGCTTGATCTGAGCAAAAGGGAAGCTGACCTCGCGCTCCGTTTTGCGCGACCGGCGACCGGGGGGCTGCGCATCAAGGCGCAAAAACTGGGTCGTTTGGCATTTGACCTCTTCGCCACATCCACGCTGGACGAACACGAACGCTCGGAACTGCCCTGGATCGAATATGAAGATGCGCAGGCCAGCCTGCCACAGGCGCGGTGGCTTGCCAAGGCGGCGCAGCGGGATCCGGTGGGGCTTGCACCGTTGAAAGTGGCGGATGTAGAAACCGCCTGGGAAGCTGCCGCGCAAGGATTGGGCAAAACGCTTTTACCCTGCAGCATTGCAGCGGCTGACGCTCGCCTGCAGCGGGTCGATATCCGAAACCACACGCGCCTGCCTGCACGCGATGTATGGCTGTTGTCTCACGCGGATCAAAGCGACCGCGCCTCTGTTATGGCGGTCAAGAACTGGTTGAACGGGCTGTCCTGGACATAGGCGCACATGCCGGAACGCAAAAGGCCCGCGTCAGAAACGCGGGCCAAACCTTCAGACGTGCGCGTGAGGTCAGTTCACGGATTTCGCGTCGACCACGTCTTTTTCGATCTGCTTCGTCGAGGAGATCGAAATCTGCCGTGGTTTCAGCGCCTCGGGCACCTCACGGACCAGATCAATGTTCAGCATCCCATCAACATGGGCGGCGCCGGTGACCTGAACGTGGTCCGCCAGATGGAAGCGACGCTCGAACGCACGGGTTGCGATGCCGCGATGCAGATAGCTGCGCGCCGCGTCCTCTTCGGCTTTCTTGGCCGAAACGATCAGGGCGTTTTCACGCACCTCGACACTGAGGTCCGCATCCGAGAAACCGGCAACCGCAATCGAGATACGATAGGCGTCATCGTCCAGTTTTTCGATGTTGTAAGGGGGGTAGGAAGGCTGTGTGCCCTCGGTTGTCAGCACCCGGTCCATCAGGTCGGCGATCTGATCAAAGCCAACGGTGGCCCGGTAAAGCGGTGCAAAATCATAGGTACGCATAGTGTTATCCTCTTTTGAGCGATTACGCGCCAGCGGCTCCGAATGAATGGACGTCCGCCGACAATGGGTATGTGCCGGGGCCCAGTTGAGGCACCCCGGATACCGGTAATGTGGGGATGAGATTCAGGCTTTCAAGACCCCCCGGGACGGACAAATTTTGCCCCGCCCGTCGAAGTTGTTCTGCCGGTGCCATTGGTGATCGTGATCCTGCGCGCGGTCGCGAGAGGGCTCTGCTTGTTGGCCCGCATCTGGCGTTTCAGATCGACCACAAGCTGCGGGAGCACCATGCCGAAAGAGACCTTTTTGCCTTCGAATCGGCCCACGCTTGAAATGACGGAAATAATCTGGCCCCGGCCATTCTTGTGGCTGAAAACCGGCGCACCGGAGGAGCCGAATGTCACATCGCAATCCATCAGCACCACGCCCTGATAGCGATCGAACATGCGGCACACCGCCTGTCTGGAGGGCAACTCCGCGCGTCCACGCCCGTAGGACACAACGCTGACCGGCCCTTTCGCAAACCGCTCATTAAAGAGAACAAAGGGATCGAGCATATGGGTCGGGATCGGGGCTTCGAGCCGCAGTAAGGCAACATCGTGCCGGATATTCTCCACCGTCGAACCCTGCCCCGGCGTGTAACCCGGATGCGCCTCGATCTGGGCAATCTGACGCTCGGCCGCAGAGGTGCCATGGCGCAGCCCGGCCCGGAAAGTCAGGTCTTCTGCTTTCAGCAGCGCGTTCGAGGTTGGCGAATAGACGCAATGCGCCGCCGTCAACACAAGATCAGGCGCAATCAGCGTGGCGGTGCAAAACCCGACACCATTGGCATCGAGCCGCCCCACGGCCTGCCAGACCAATGCCTCGTTTGCGCCACCAAGGCCGGTCAGCGACGTGGTGCGCTGCTGCGCTTCGACCGCGCCGGTCGCGCCCAGCAAGGCCACAAATGTCAGGATCAGAATAGATCGCATCGGTCAGTTGACTGGTCGCACGAATTTTGCGCCGGTGGAGCCGCGCCCCTCGCCAATCCCGACCCGTGCGGCAATTGGCGCGGATTTCTGATAGACACCTTTCCCCGCCACCAGTTCAGCGCGGAGAAAATCCAGCGGCGCCCCCAACGCAGTGCCCAGAGAGACGTCTTCGCCGTTCATTTCCGCCTTGGCGGACACAACCGATACGATCTGCGCCCTGCCGTCTGCAAAGACAAAGATGGGCGCCCCTGACGATCCGAAATCAACCGAACAGGAGGTGACAAGAACACCCTGCTGACGGGCCAATACGGTGCAGACTTCCTGCAAGGACGGGGCTTCGGAGCGGTCACGGGCGTAGCTGACCACGCCGACCCTGTCCCCTTTGCGCGGACGGGGTGCTGTCTCGAAGGGTTCAATCGTGGTGTTGCGAATGGGACGGGCGAGCTCCAGAAGGGCAATGTCATTGCGCACCCGCGCGGAGGAGACATCTTCGGCGTAGCTGTAGTCCGGGTGCACCACCGCGCGGCGCACCTGCCGGTAGGCAGAGGCACGCCCACTGCGCCACCCTGCCAGAAACTCGACGGTCTCGTGATTGATCCGTTCGCCGGAGGTCTTGTCATAAAGGCAATGCGCCGCGGTCAGGACCAGATCAGGGCTGATCAACGCGCCGGTACAAAACCCCTTGCCACCGATGTCCAGACGGCCAACCGCTTCCCAAGGGCTTGCGTCATTGCCATTTTCCAACGCCTTCAGATGCGCATCCTGCGCGGCAGCACCCGTCGCGCCGAGCGTTGCCAAAACCAGCAAAATCAACCACTTTTTCACCAGGAATTCCTTCGTATTGATGCGGGAAAAATACGCATCAGATGCGGCAGAATTAGGGCAGCAAGGGCCTGACCGCGGGTTTTTTGGTTAACGGTTCACCGTCAATGCGTTAGCGAAGGATGGGGATTTCAGACCTGGGGTTGAATTCTTCAGCCATCGCTGGAGGTTTCGGCCCGCCCGTCGCCCAGTCCAGCAGTTCCACGGTGTGCACAATTGGCAGTTTCGTGCCCGACCCGATTTGCATCATGCAGCCAATGTTGCCTGCGGCAATCACGTCCGGCTGCCTGGCTTCAAGCGTGCGTATCTTGCGGTCTTTCAGCTTTTTGGAAATCTCCGGTTGCATGAGGTTATAGGTCCCCGCCGATCCGCAGCAGAGATGGGGGTCGGAAGGCTCTACAATGGTAAAGCCCGCGCGTTTCAGCAGATCCTTAGGGTAGGTTTTGATCTGCTGACCGTGCTGCAGCGAACAGGCGGCGTGGTAGGCGATGACCATCTCCTTGTCGCTGCCTTCCGGCAAATCCAGTTGCATCAGCACCTCAGATACGTCCATGGCAATCTCCGACACCCGCTTGGCATCCGCCGCCAGCGCCTCATTGCGGAACATGTGCCCGTAGTCTTTCACCGTCGTGCCACAGCCCGAGGTGTTGATCACAATCGCGTCCAGCCCTTCACCATCCATCTCGCGCGCCCAGGCGCGGATGTTTTTCGCAGCCGTCGCGTGGCTCTCCGTGGTCTTGCCCATGTGATGGGTCAGCGCCCCGCAGCAGCCCGCCCCTTCGACAACCACCACCTCGCATCCCAACCGGGTCAGGAGCCGGATGGTCGCGTCATTGATATCCGTGTTCAGCGCCCGCTGCGCACAGCCGGTCATCAGCGCCACCCGTTTGACCCGCGGCACCTCCGGCGCAAAGCTTTGCGGATCGTCGTTGCGGCTGACTGGCGGAATTTTCTTTGGCGCCATCTCCAGCATCGCGCGCAGCCGGGCATCCGGCATCAACCGCGCAAAGGGCCGCCCCAGCTTCGCCCCGACCAGCGCCAGCCGGAACCGCATCGGGTAGGGTAAAATACGCGCCAATATCCAACGCAGCGCCCGATCACTGAAGGGCCGCTTGTAGCGCTGTTCGATGTAAGCGCGCGCGTGGTCGACAAGGTGCATGTAATGCACGCCCGAGGGACAAGTCGTCATGCAGGCCAGACAGCTCAGACAGCGATCAATATGTTTCACCGTCTTGGCATCCGGATCACGATCGTTCTCCAGCATGTCCTTGATCAGGTAGATCCGCCCCCGGGGGCTGTCGAGCTCATCCCCCAGCACCTGATAAGTCGGACAGGTCGCCGTGCAAAACCCACAGTGCACGCAGTTGCGCAAGATCTCGTTGCTGCGCTGAATGCCCGGATCCTGGAGTTGCTTTTCGGTGAATGTGGTCTGCATCAGGCGACCTCTCTTGCGACAGGGCCCATCAGACCGGGGTTCAGGATGCCGCGCGGGTCAAAACGGGCGCGCAATCCTGCGCTGATTTTCGCAACGCCGGGCGCTTCTGGATGAAAGACTGGCAATGCCGCCCGCGTCGCCTCAGATGCCCGGACCAAGGTTGCGTGACCGTCAAAGGCGCCCAAAGACGCGCGCAGGTCGTCCCCTGCTGGCATGCGCACCCAGATCAGACCACCTGCCCAGTCGAAATACCATCCGACCGCCCCTGACCGCGCCATCAGCGCAGGCGCATCGGAGGGTTTGCAGGACACCCGCCAGATGTCTTCCGGCACCTCCGCCAGCAAAGTGGCGTCGCGCACGCTTTTCCAGATCCAATCCGACATGGTCGCATCCGCAACATTCATGTCTGCGTTGAAGTCCTTCAGCAAGTCTTTCAGCCGGTCCATGCGGTAGGCGACTGATGTCTCGAACCCTTCGATCCTCAGCGCTGTTACCGATCCCCCCTCCATGATCTTGGCACAATGGGCTGCCCCCGTGATCTCATAGGGAGATCCCATCGCCGCCGACATCGCCCGCACGCCCCCCACATCATCCAGACCGCGCAACATCAACGTCCCTTGCGTCTCCGGGCTGGGCAGAACTTTGAGCGAAACCTCCGTGAGAACGCCGAGCGTCCCAAAGGCGCCACACATCAGTTTGACCAGATCATATCCGGTCACATTCTTCATGACCCGCCCACCGTTTTTCACGGCCGTGCCCGTGCCGTCCACAAACCGCACGCCCAAGGCATAATCGCGCGCAGACCCGCCCTGAATCCTGCGCGGACCGCTCACATTCGCCGAGATCACCCCGCCCAACGTTGGGTCGCCCTGCGTGCCCAATACGGCACGATGATCCATCGGTTCAAAGGCCAGACGCTGGTTTTCAACGGCCAGCGCCGCCTCAATCTCCGAGATCGGCGTGCCTGCCTGTGCCACCATCGTCAGTGCGCCAGGCTCATAGAGCGTAATGCCCGACAGCCCGGCCACCGACAAAAGATCACCCCGGGGCGACAACCCGCGCGTGCCCCCGCCCTGAATCGCCAAAGGTCCCTTGGCCGATTTTACAATGTCGGCCAGCGCCGCTTCCGTGTCAGGTTTCATATCTTCTCTTGGCTCTCAATATCCTGGGGGAGCGCCAAAGGCGCGGGGGCAAAGCCCCTATTCCGCAGCCACGTCCAGCGCACGCCGTGTTTCTGATACGGCAAGCGGAAAGACCTTTGCAGGGTTCAGCAACCATTGAGGATCAAACACATCCTTCACGGCCATCTGCGCTTCGAGATCGGCGGGCGCATATTGATGCGTCATCAGGTCCCGCTTTTCGATCCCCACACCATGCTCACCCGTCAGGCAGCCGCCAACTTCGACACAAAGCTTCAGCACTTCCGCGCCAAATTCCTCGCATATCTCCAGATCGCCGGGCTTGTTGGCGTCGTAACAGATCAACGGGTGCATATTGCCGTCGCCCGCGTGAAAGACATTGCCCACCCGCAGCCCGTAGTGCTCCGACATCTCGCCAATGCGGCGCAGCACATAGGGCAATTCGCTGACCGGGATCGTACCATCGAGACACATGTAGTCGCTGATCCGCCCGATGGCGGAAAACGCTGCCTTGCGACCCGCCCAGATCCGCGCACTTTCGTCAGCAGACGCACTTTCCCGAAGAGCAACGGGATTGTGGCGGCGGGCGATCTCCGTGATCAGCGCCAGTTGATCGTTGATCTCCGCCTCTGATCCCTCAACCTCGACAATCAACAACGCCTCGCACATGGGATAATCCGCCTTGGCGAAATCTTCACAGACCTCGATCAGCATCTTGTCCATGAACTCGATGGCCACGGGTAAAACACCCGCCTTGATGATGTCGGCCACGCAGGCCCCCGCGATTTCAGCACTGTTGAAGCCCATGAGCACAGGCCGTGCACCCTCGGGCTTTGGCAAAATACGCAGGGTCGCCTCGGTCACAACGCCCAACTGCCCTTCGGAACCGCATATGAGTCCCAAAAGGTCGAGCCCGCTAGCGCCCATATGCGCCCCGCCAAGCTCGACGATCTCGCCATCCATCATCACCATGGTGACGCCCATGAGATTGTTCGTCGTCACGCCATATTTGAGGCAATGCGCCCCACCGGAATTCATCGCGATATTCCCGGCAATCGCGCAGGCCAGCTGGCTGGACGGATCAGGCGCGTAGAAAAACCCGTTTTCCTCAACGGCACCGGTCACGCTGAGGTTCGTGCGCCCGGTCTGCACCTTGATCGTGCGATTGTCATAATCGGTCTCCAGCACGTCATTCATGCGCGCCACACCCAGGATCACACAATCCGCCGTCGGCAAGGCCCCGCCTGCAAGGGATGTGCCAGAGCCGCGCGGCACCACGGGCACGCCCTCTTCATGACAAATGCGCAGGATTTCCGAGACCTCTTGGGTGCTTGCAGGCAGAACCGCCACCATCGGCGGACATCTGTAGGCTGTCAGCGCATCGCACTCATAGGCCCGCGTCTCTGCCGCATCCTGAATGACCGCATCCGTCGGCAAGACCGCCTGCAAGCGCGCCACCACGCGATCCTTGCGCGCCAGTACAGCGGGGTCGGGAATCGGCATTTCCATGATCATTCCTCCATTTGGTAAAATAATATGACCAATTTCACCCATTGGCAAGTTTTATCGGACCTGCCATGCGTCACGCATGACACTGATGGACCGATTTGCGCTGTTTCAGCCACTGGATTTCGCCGCCCTGGGCATGATCTTTTTCTTCTGGGCCGCGATCGGCTGGCGGGTGGAGCACCCCTCGGCCAAACACCTGTCGACCACGCGGATCATGGCGGGTTACCGGCAGGAATGGATGCGTCAGATGGTGACACGCGAGCCGCGCATCTTTGACGCACAGGTGCTGGGCACCCTGCGGCAGGGCACTGCGTTTTTTGCCTCCACCTCGGTGATTGCCATCGGCGGTACGCTTGCCGTGATCGGCAATGCGGAGCGTCTGGCGGGCGTTGCGGCGGATATCACGCTGATAGATCACCCCACAATTGTCTGGGAGTTGAAACTGATGGTCCTGACGCTTTTCCTCACCAATGCTTTCCTGAAATTCGTCTGGGCAAACCGTCTTTTTGGATATTGCGCCGTTCTGATGGCCGCTGTGCCGAATGACCCATCTCATGCCGATGCCTTCAAACGCGCGGAACAGGCGGCTCAGATCAACATCACCGGTGCGCGAAGCTTCACCCGCGGGTTGAGGTCCATGTATTTCGCCCTTGCCTCCGCAGCCTGGCTGGCCGGGCCCATCGCGTTAATGGCTGCCTCGCTCTTGACCGTGATCGTCATCTGGCGCAGAGAATTTGCATCTCACTCTCGCAAAATCCTGCTGAACCCCTAAATTGGGCAGCGTAGAGAGGGTATGATTTGGTTCATCTTAAAATGAAATATGCATTTCTGGCACTGCTTCTGGCCTCGGCTCCCGCGTTTGCCGAACCACCGCAAATCGACAATGTGAAGGCCCGCAAAAGCGGCGATACCTGGCGTTTCGACGTAACGATCTCGCACCCTGACACCGGGTGGGACCACTACGCCGACGCCTGGCGCATTCTGGACATGCAGGGCAATCAGCTTGCGATCCGTGAGCTGGCGCATCCGCATGTGGAAGAGCAGCCGTTTACCCGCTCCCTCTCCGGCGTGCGTATTCCGGAAGGGACAACACAAGTGCAAGTACAGGCACGCGATCTGCCGGGTGGCTGGAATCCGGAGACCAGGGTGATTAACCTGCCCTAGCGCGCGGATTGCAACCTTTCCTCCGTGCGCGCGCTTGATGGCGCGGCCCCCTTGGCGCGCAATGCATCCTCCATCAACCGGCTGGCGGCCTCGATGTGGTCCTGCAAAATCGCACAGGCGGCCGCTGCGTCTCGGGCAGCGCACGCCGCAAGCAGTGCACGATGCTCCTTGTGTGAGCTTGCAGAATACTCCAATTCGACGGCAACGGTGTGAAAGTACCGCTGGGACAGATGGTTCAGCGACGCAATATGGGACAGCAATCTAGGGCGTGCGCAAGGGCCTAACAGGGTCATGTGAAACGCCCGGTTCAACGCGGCGAACTCCGCGATATCTGATTTTTCTGCGTCATCCTGTATCGCCTCAGCCTGCGCAATCAGGCGGTTTGTAAGCTCGGGGATCGCGTGTCTCAGCGCAAGCGGCTCCGCAACCGCCCGCATTTCGTTGATCTCCACGAAACTCTCCACATCCAGGGGCGCAACCACCGCGCTGCGATTTGCCGGGAGGAGGACAAGCCCCTCCCTTTCCAGGATTTTGAGGCTTTCCCTGATTGGCATTCTGCTGGTCTGAAAGCGTTCCGCCAGTTCTTCCTGGAACAACATGGTCTCCGGCGGGTGTTTGCCCGCAATGATCTCTGTACGCAAAGCCGCGGCGATTTCCTCTGCGGTTTGCCCGTCCCGGATGATCTTGCGTGTCATGGCTCGTTCCCAATCGAAATCATCAAACTTGACGATTTGTATACTATTGTAAAACTTGTATCCAGATGAATCTAGAGGATACAGATGTCTAAGAGTGTAAACCGAGTGCAAAAGGCGCTTGAAGATTTGAAGCTGGACGCCACCATTCAGCACATGCCGGAATCGACGCGAACGGCAGAGGATGCCGCGACCGCCTGCAAGTGCTCCGTTGGGCAGATCGTCAAATCGATGATTTTTGAGGGTGCCGAGACAGGCAAGCTGAAGCTGCTTCTGGTGAGCGGGAAACACACCGTCGATCTGGAGCAGGCCGCCGAGGTTTTCGGAGAACCCTTGATCAGGGCCGATCCGAAACGGGTTCGATCTGAGACAGGTTTTGCCATTGGGGGCGTTGCGCCTCTTGGGCATTTGTCAGCGACAGACACCTGGATGGACACGGCCCTGCTTGACCACGATCTCGTTTGGGCAGCGGCTGGCGCACCAAATGCTGTTTTCAGCCTGCCTCCTCAGGAGCTGAAAGATGCAACGGCTTCACGGATTTTTCAGATAGGCTGACACCGGTTGCGCCAAGTGGTGCGAGCCTCTCCTGAACTGCATTCGCAAGGCCGTTAGGGCGGTCGCTACAGATACTTCACTGTTGCCCAATGTCCGCGCCACCGGGGCTCCTCCGCAGTGTCCATGACCTCTTCCATGGGCAGAGGTTGCGCGCGCGCCTTGCGCAACTGCCACCAGTTCCGAATACGCGCCAGGAGGGTCCGATCATCCGGAAACTGGAAGAGTGTAATCGTTTCCTTTGCAGCTTCCAGAGGTTCACGCCGTGCTCCCAACGCCTTGAACGCACGCGCTTCCACTGCCTCATCGGCGAGGCCGGGTATCGCAGTGTCCGCGTGATGCGGCTGAATGCGTTGGTGTTTCATGGCCGAGCTCCTGACAGTTCAGCGTGAGATTGACACAAGCCTCTATGTATTGAAAATTCAGACTCCAAATATACAATATTGGAAAAACTGATATGCTGACCCATCGACAGATCAGGTACTTTCTCGCCGTTGTCGATGCGGGACAGGTTTCCGCGGCGGCCAGAGCGCTCAACGTATCGCAATCCGCCGTGACCCTTTCGATCAAGGATATGGAGGGAATGTTGGGCACAGCGCTGTTCGACCGCCTGCCAACCGGGCTGCGGCTGACCAGAGCCGGACAGCAGTTCCGGCATCATGCCCGCGACATTGCCGTCTCCTTTGAAGCCGCCATGAAGAGTGTAGAGGCCACCGACGATGCGGTAACGGGCCGGGTCCGCCTTGGCATGAGCTGGACGCTTTCCAGCTACTTTGCCATCCCGGTGATCGAGCATTTTACGCGCCAGCACCCCCGCATCGACGTTGAACTCACGGAAGAACCCAGGGAGGTCCTCGAGCAAGCCCTCGTTGAAGATCAATTGGATTTGGCTCTGGTCCTGACCTCCAACCTCACGTCAGGCGCGGGTCTGAAAAGCCGGACCTTTCACAGATCACCGCGACGTCTGTGGGTCAGCGTGGATCACCCCCTGACCCGCCAAAAGACAGTGACCCTGACAGATGTCGCCAAACATCCCTACGCCGTGCTGAGGTCCGATGATGCGGACAAACAGGGGCTGGCCTATTGGACCGACCTCACGGGCCATCCCGAAATCAAACTCATCTCAACCTCGGTGGAAGCCGTGCGCAGTCTCGTGGCCGCCGGGCGGGCCGTGACGATTCTGAGTGATGTTATCTATCGTCCCTGGACGCTGGATGGCAGGCGCGTGGAGAGAATTGATCTCGCAGAGGCCATTCCCACCATGGATGTCGGCATCGCCTGGAGCGCAGCAGGCACTTTGTCTCCAGCGGCAAAGCTGCTGCGCGGCGCGTTCAACACGTCGATTTCCGGGGGGCATATCTGAGACCTGACACACACCCCCATCTGGACCGGAAAGCCCGGACCGCCAACACGCCACCGGTGCGTCCCAGCCATCAATCCCGATGATACGGCGCGCCTGCAAGGATCGATGCGGCGCGATAGAGCTGCTCGGTCAACATCACCCGGACGAGCATATGCGGCCAGACCATCTTGCCAAAGGACAATGCGAAATCCGCCTCGGCCCTCAGGCCCGGGTCAATCCCATCCGCGCCGCCGATCACCAGTGCCAGATCGCCGCGCCCGGTATCGCGCCACCCGGCAAGCCGCTGCGCGAATGCGGGCGACGTTTCCAGACGCCCGCGTTCGTCCATCACAGTAACGACCGCGCCCGCGGGTATCGCCCGACGGATCAGCGCAGCCTCCCCGGCCATGCCGCCACCCTTGCGATCATCCACCTCGACCACCCGCGCAGGGCCAAGGCCAAGGACGCGACCGGTACGGTCGAAGCGCTGTAAGTAGTCGTCAATCAGGTCCTTTTGCGGCCCCGCCCGCAGGCGTCCAACCGCAATGATATGCACACGCATGAGACCGGCCTCACACCCAAAGGATCAGTTGGCCGCTGTCTCCGAGCCGCTCATGGGCTGCCACATCTTCTCAAGCTGATAGAATTCGCGCACTTCCGGACGGAAGACATGCACGATCACATCACCTGTGTCGATCAACACCCAATCTCCGGTCTCCTTGCCTTCCATCTTGGCAGTGCGGCCGTATTCATCTTTGACCGTCTGCGCGAGCTTTTCCGAAATGGAAGACACTTGCCGGGTCGAGCGACCGGAACAGATGACCATATAGTCACCAATCTCGGTCTTGCCGCGCAGATCAATCTGCACGATGTCTTCGGCTTTGTCGTCGGAAAGGGAAGAAAGGATAGTTGCCAGGAGCTGGTCGCTTGTGGCTGTGTCGGGTGCGGAGACCATTACCGCAGCCCGTGTTTGAGCAGCATTTGCTGCATCAGCATGGATAGACAGGACATCGTCCTCCTTTTGTCGCGCCGCCTGACCCCCGGCGCTGGGGCTCTTTTAGGGTAACAATTGGTTGGCGACATTTCAATGACAGGGTTTTGGTTAAGGCCATCTTCGTTAACCGTGCGGCAAAGAGGGTTGTTCCTCGCCCAGCATCCGCACTTCCCGCTGCGGGAACGGGATGGAGATATCGTTCGCCTTGAAGACATCCCAAAGCGCCAGATAGACGTTGCCGCGGATGTTGGTCAGCCCGCCGGTCGGATCCTTGATCCAGAACCGCAGGATGTAGTCTACCGAACTGTCGCCGAAGCCCACGATGTGACAGACCGGCAGCTTGGGATGTGCCAGCACCCGGTCCACATCCGCCGCCGCCTCGATTGCCAGTTTGCGCACCAGATGGGGATCACAACCGTAGGAGGTGCCGAAAAAGATATCGAGGCGCACGAATTCATTGGAATGCGACCAGTTCACCACCTGACTGGTGATCAGGTCCTCGTTCGGGATAAGATATTCCTTGCCGTCCCGTGTGACAACCGACACGTACCGCGCTCCAAGGGAATTGATCCAGCCAAAGGTTTCGCCCAGGCTGATCACATCGCCGGGTTTGATCGATTTATCCAGCAGGATGATCACGCCGGACACGAGGTTCGAGACGACCTTCTGCAGGCCGAAACCCAGGCCCACACCAATCGCACCCGAGAGCACCGCGAGCCCGGTGAGGTCTATCCCGACGGCCTTGACGCCCATGAAGAAGGCAAAGCCATAGAGGGTGATCTGCACCGCCTTGACGGCCAGCACCTGCATTGACGGGCTGATGTCTTCGTTCTTGCGAATGCTGGAGGCGGTAGTGGAACTGATCAGCCGGGCCACGGTAAAGAAGACGCCGATCACCACCGCCGCGGTGATCAGAGTGAGCAGCGACAGGTGGAAATCCCCGACATCCAGCGCGAGATCATCGAGGAATTCGGAAACCTCATCCGAGACGCCCACCAGATAGAGCGTGGCATAAATCCACAATGCCCAGGTCACCAGCCGCCGCAGGAACCGGTTGCGCACCAGCCGGGCAGCATAGGCAATGCCGGTCCAGACAATGGCGAGCGTGGCTGAAAGCCCGATGAAGTACGACCGCGAAGGCCAGGTGATCTGCTGCATGATCACGTAGAGGGCACCGGCCAGCAGCGCGAACCAGACCAGCCCCATGCGCCGTTTGATCTGGACGATCATGCGCAGCTGCCACTTGGACCAGCCTTCCCGCGCCCGCACCTGATTTTCAATCACGCGACCCGAGAGGATGTGCAGGAAGTAGCAGAGCACCGCCAGCCCCAGCACGATCAGCACCTGATTCTGTCGCCAGCCGGGGGTGATTACGCTTTGCAGGAAACTGGTGAAGAGGAACCAAATCTCGTCAACCGACATCAATGCGGCGGCAAAAGGTTCTTCTTCGGTCTCCATCGGCGCTCCTTTTCATCGGAAAGTGACACAGACAAACGGCTGTCACAACCCGGCAACCCTTGCGGCAGGGCCTCTGGCGCTGTATCTGATCCTGCATGATACGCATCATTGATATGGATGACCGCGCGCGCCTGCGTGAACGCTTCTTTGGGGCGACCCATACCGTGCTGGCGCGACTATAAGCGCGCGCTTCACCCCATCTGACCCAATTCACTTTACGGGAGAGGACCTATGTCCCCCAAGACGCTCTATGATAAAATCTGGGATGCCCATGTCGCGCATGAAGCCGACGATGGCACCTGCCTGCTCTACATTGACCGCCACCTTGTGCATGAGGTGACATCGCCGCAGGCCTTCGAAGGTCTGCGCATGACCGGCCGCAAGGTCCGCGCGCCGGAGAAAACCATCGCTGTGCCGGATCACAACGTGCCCACCACGCCCGGGCGCGAAGATCCGTCGAACATGACAGAGGACAGCGCCATTCAGGTAGCCGCCCTTGATACAAACGCCAAGGATTTTGGCATCCACTACTATCCGGTGTCCGACGTGCGTCAGGGCATCGTGCATATTGTAGGTCCCGAGCAGGGGTGGACGTTGCCGGGGATGACCGTTGTGTGCGGCGATAGCCATACGGCCACCCACGGTGCCTTTGGCGCGCTGGCCCATGGTATCGGGACGTCTGAGGTCGAGCATGTGCTGGCCACCCAGACGCTGATCCAGAAGAAATCGAAGAACATGAAGGTCGAGATCACCGGCAAGCTGCGCCCCGGTGTGACCGCCAAGGACATCACGCTGAGCGTGATCGGGGCTACCGGCACCGCCGGCGGCACCGGCTATGTGATCGAATATTGCGGCGAGGCGATCCGCGATCTGTCGATGGAAGGTCGCATGACCGTATGTAACATGGCCATCGAGGGTGGCGCGCGCGCAGGCCTGATCGCACCGGATGAAAAGACGTTCGAATACTGCAAAGGCCGTCCGCACGCGCCCAAGGGCGCGCAATGGGAAGCGGCCATGGACTGGTGGAAGACGCTCTATTCCGACGATGATGCCGCCTGGGATGAAGTCATCACGCTTAAGGGTGAAGACATCGCACCGGTGGTCACATGGGGCACCTCGCCCGAGGATGTGCTGCCGATTACCGCTGCTGTCCCAGCGGCGGATGATTTCGAAGGCGGGAAAGTTGGCGCGGCTCAGCGTTCGCTCGACTACATGGGCCTGACGCCGGGCACACCGCTGTCGGATGTGGAGATCGACACGGTCTTTATCGGCTCCTGCACCAATGGCCGCATCGAGGATTTGCGCGCGGCCGCCGCCATTCTGAAGGGCAAGAAGAAGAAAGACGGGCTGCGGGCGATGGTTGTGCCCGGCTCCGGCCTTGTGCGCGCGCAGGCCGAGGAAGAAGGTCTGGCGGATATTTTCAAGGACGCCGGGTTTGAGTGGCGTCTGGCTGGCTGTTCCATGTGTCTGGCGATGAACCCGGACCAATTGCAGCCGGGTGAGCGCTGTGCCGCGACCTCGAACCGCAATTTCGAGGGACGGCAGGGCCGCGGCGGACGCACGCATCTGATGTCGCCTGCGATGGCGGCAGCAGCGGCGATCACCGGAAAACTGACGGATGTACGCGAATTGATGTGACCGCAAGGGGTGGCCTGAAAGCCCACCCTACCTGCTGGTTGCAGGTTTCGTGCTTTACACCCCCCAAGACACGGTTGAGAAACCGACAGCCTTTTGAAGGCGAGGAGAGACAAAATGGACAAGTTCAATACCCTGACCGGGATTGCCGCCCCGATGCCGCTGATCAATGTCGACACGGACATGATCATTCCCAAGCAGTTCCTGAAAACCATCAAGCGGTCCGGTCTTGGCGTGAACCTCTTTGACGAGATGCGCTATGATGACGATGGCAAAGAAATCCCTGATTTCGTGCTCAACAAGGACGCCTATCGCGAGGCGGAAATTCTGGTGGCAGGCGATAACTTCGGCTGTGGCTCCTCGCGGGAACACGCACCTTGGGCGATCAAGGACTTTGGCATCCGCTGCGTGATCGCGCCGTCGTTTGCGGATATCTTCTACAACAACTGTTTCAAGAACGGCATTCTGCCCATCGCGCTGCCGCAGGAGCAGGTGGATCTGTTGATGAAGGACGCTGAGAAAGGCTCGAACGCGCGCATGACGATTGACCTCGACGCGCAGACCGTGACCAGCTCGGATGGGGAGGTCTTCAGCTTCGATCTCGACCCGTTCAAAAAGCACTGCCTGATGAACGGCCTCGACGACATCGGCCTGACGATGGAAAAAGCAGCCTCCATCGACAGTTTCGAGGCCACGGCGGCACAGGCGCGTCCCTGGGTCTGAGCCCCATCACCGGCGGGCGACCAAGGTCGCGACCACAACAAACATTGATACGGCTTTAGTGGGCACTTCATCGGTGCCCACTATATCTTGGGTTTTGCCCGTTTTTCGCCACAGTATTGATGCAAGAACGCACCACCCCTTCCCTGAAAACGCCCAATGTATTGCCTCTTGTTAACCATGACACTTGTGGGACGAAGACGAGTGATGTCACTGTTGGGGCAAGGTAAGGCAGCAGACCACCGCCCCGGTGGCATCAAGTTGGGACAAGGCACGGCAACGAATCGCGCCTGACCAGTTTGAAGGGAAGAAAACGGATGCTTGTACGTATGTCAGGCGCGCTTATGCGCGGACTGTTTGTGGCGCTTTTGATCGCCACGCCAGCTATTTTGCTGCCCGAAGTCACATCAGATCAATCGCAACTTGTCGTGCTCGCCGCACTGCTTGCCGCCTTTCTGACATTTGCGGAGTATAATTCGCCCTCGCCCAGTATCGTGGAGTTCCGAGACGCCGCCCCGTTCAACCGGCTACGGTTCGTGACGGTGTTTCTCACCGTATTTCTGCTCACCGCAATTGCCCGGGGCGGTTCCGACCTGAATTCGATGAGCCAGGGCATTGCCGCGATCGGGACAATCGTCGGAAATGCCATCGACTTCCCGTTTTCCCCTGTCCGCCTGATCGTGTTGATGTTGCCCCATGACGCTTCGGCTGAAATGATCGATGAAGTCCGGTCGGCAGCAGGTATATCCTACCTGATCTCACTGATCGCCATGGTTGCCTTTGGCGCGCTGGTGCGCCTGTGGAACTGGCCCGTGCGCAACGGGGCCTTCAATGTCTGGGTCAACCTGCCGCTTTTCGATCCCACGACGGGGGGGGACGTGCTCTACCGGTTGCAGCGGGATGCCCGCTTCAACATCGCCTTTGGATTTCTGTTGCCCTTCGTCATCCCGGCAGTGGTCAAGGCCGCCTCCGATCTGATAGACCCCGTCTCACTGGAGAACCCGCAAACCCTCATCTGGACGATCACCGCATGGGCCTTCCTTCCCGCAAGCATGATCATGCGCGGCATCGCCATGAGCCGGATCGCCGGTATGATCGAGGAAAAGCGGCGGCGCGCCCATCAGACCGCCGCCAAGGACGCAGAATACCAGGCAGCCTGGTAGGCGTTTTTTTTGCGGCAGTCATGGCCGCGACCGGCGCGGATGCAGACAGTTTGCGGGTCGCCACGTTCAATACCGAACTGGCCCGCAGAGGACCCGGCCTCTTGCTGCGGGACATTGCGCGGGGAGAAGATGCGCAAGTCACGGCCACATTGCAGGTCATTGCCGCAGCGCACCCCGATGTTCTTGTTCTGCAAGGGTTTGACTATGATCTGACCGGCGCGGCGCTGACGGCCTATCAGCGCGCTTTGACCGCCTGGGACATCGATTTCCCCTATAGTTTTGCAGCCCGCCCCAACACGGGCATGGCCACCGGTCTCGACATGGACGGCGATGGCAGGCGCGGCGGGCCGCGGGATGCGCAAAGCTATGGTCGTTTTTCCGGTCAGGGCGGCATGGCGGTGCTGTCGCGCTACCCGATCGACGTCGACGCCGTGCAGGATTTCACCGATATGCTCTGGCGAGAGGTCCCGGATGCACTGCTGCCCCAGGCGGATGGTGAACCCTTCCCGTCAGAGGAAGCGCAGGCGATCCAACGGCTGTCGACCACGGCTCATTGGGCCGTGCCCATTGACGTGCCGGACATCGGCCGGGTCACGATCATGACTTTCCACGCCAGCCCGCCGGTGTTCGACGGACCCGAAGACCGCAACGGTCGGCGCAATCATGACGAAATCACCTTTTGGCAGCACTATCTGGCCGGGAGTTTTGGCCCGGCACCGCAAGACCGGTTCATCCTGATGGGCGATTTCAATCAGGACCGCCGGGGCGGTGAGGGGATCAAGGCGGCGATTACCACCACATTGGATGATCCGCGGCTGCAGGATCCGCTGCCGCGCAGCCCCGGCAGTGACATCATCACGGGCGATCCCTTCGATACGGCAGATTGGGACGATCCCGTTCCGGGCAATCTGCGGGTTGACTATGTGCTACCGTCTGCAGACTGGCGTGTCCTCGGCTCGGGCGTGCTGTGGCCGGACCCCGAAACGCCCTTGGGTCAGGCGGTCGAGATCGCGAGCCGCCACCGTCTTGTCTGGGTGGATATCGCGCGTTAGGCCGTGCGGGCCTCGCGGCGTAGCCACAGTTCGAGCACCAAAAGATAGGGCAGATAGAATGCAAAATTCTGCACCAGATCGAACGTGCCGTCGAATTCAGGCGTGGACGCCAGCCCCTCGGTGAAAAAGTACCAAACCCCGTAGTGCAGCCGATAGAGCCATGATCCGAACGTCAAAACCAGAACCCGCAACGCCCAGCGACGGTGCACTGCGAAATCCCGCCTGCGGGCATAGCGGATGGCCTGCCCTGCGCTGAGACACACCAGAAACCCATAGACGCCAAAGCCAATATCCATCCAGAACCCACCGATGGTGCCGCGCAGGAAAATATAGGCCAGACCCGCAAGGCCAACCAGACCAGCGCCCAGACATAGCATCCGGCCAGACCATCGATGATAGGCCACAAACCGCGCCCGCAAACCGGGCCAGAACTGCAGCGGAACAAAGACCATCAGCAGCGCGCCCAGTGACATATGCGCAAAAATTGCAAGATTGATGACGGTGCCGCCGGGAGTGTAAAACCTGCTTTCCGACATGTCCGGACTGATCAACAGCAAGGCACCGGAATGCATTGCCCAGATCGCGAAGGGCAGAGAATGCAGGATCAGAAAGACCAACCCGGCGCCGACATAAATCTGGCGGGCTCTTGATGTTGGCACCGGCATCTCCTTAACGCGCGTCCAACGTCATTCTAGCGCCGGTCAGCCGGTTCCGCCACGCAAGCCTCAGAGAACACCGATGCGTTCCGGTGTCGCAGCCTTCGTCATTCCGCGCGCCTTCTTGACCCCGACAGGGCCGCGCGGTAGGCCGCAGGCAACAGATTTTGCAGGAGACGTTCCATGGCCAACCCTTCCCTTCTTATCCTCGCTGGCGACGGCATCGGCCCGGAAGTCATGGAGCAGGTCAAGCGCGTCATCGACTGGTTCGGCGCCAAACGCGATCTGGCCTTCGACGTGAGCGAAGACCTTGTCGGGGGCGCAGCCTATGACGCCCATGGCACGCCGCTGCATGATGACACGATGGCCAAGGCGCTTGCGGCAGACGCGGTGCTTCTGGGGGCTGTGGGCGGCCCGAAATACGACGATCTGGATTTCAGTGTGAAGCCCGAACGCGGGTTGCTGCGCCTGCGCAAGGAAATGGATCTTTTCTCCAACCTGCGCCCGGCACAGTGTTTCGACGCGCTCGCCGATTTCTCCTCGCTGAAGAAGGACGTGGTTGCCGGGCTCGACATCATGATCGTACGCGAGCTGACCTCGGGCGTGTATTTCGGGGAGCCACGCGGCATCTTCGAGGAAGGCAACGAGCGTGTGGGCATCAATACCCAGCGCTATACCGAAGGTGAGATCGACCGGGTCGCCCGGTCGGCATTCGAGCTGGCGCGGCGGCGCGGCAAGAAGGTCTGCTCCATGGAGAAGGCCAATGTGATGGAAAGCGGCATCCTGTGGCGCGAAGTCGTGCAGAAGGTGCGCGACATCGATTACCCGGACATTGAGCTCAGCCATATGTATGCCGACAACGGCGCGATGCAGCTGGTGCGTGCGCCCAAGCAGTTCGACGTGATCCTGACCGACAACCTCTTTGGTGACATCCTGTCGGATTGTGCGGCGATGCTGACCGGCTCGCTCGGCATGCTGCCCTCCGCCAGCCTGGGCAAGCCCACCGAGAACGGCCCACCGCGTGCCCTCTACGAGCCCGTGCACGGCTCGGCACCGGACATCACCGGACAAGGCAAAGCCAATCCAATCGCCTGTATCCTCAGCTTTGCCATGGCGCTGCGCTATTCCTTTGATCAGGGCGACGAGGCCGCACGCCTCGAAGCGGCCATCGAGAAGGTGCTGGCGGACGGCGCCCGCACCGCCGATCTGATGGGGGAAGAAGGGGGCACACCGATCAGCACCACCGAGATGGGTGATGCAATTCTGGGCGCGCTCGACAAAAGCCTGTAACACGGCGCATTTTCGGGGTCGCCCAGCGCGATCAGGCCTTGCAGGCCCCCGACCTGTTGCAGTCTAAGGTGGGGGTCGGACGGGTGGCACCACCTGTCCAATCGCCTGATTCTGACCAAGGCCCGACACCGATGAACCCGAACCTCAAAGCCGCCCTGATGGCGCTGACCGCCTTTGGCCTGTTTGCCAGCCATGACGTGATCATCAAGGTCCTTGGCGGTGGATACTCCCCCGTGCAGATCGTGTTTTTCAGCGTTCTGTTCAGCTTTCCGCTGGCGATGCTGTACCTCTTGCGCGATGCCACGCCCGGTACCCTGATCCCGGTGCACCCCTGGTGGATGGCCGCGCGTACGGTCGCTGCAGTGATCACCGGCTTTTGCGCCTTTTACGCCTTTTCCGTCCTGCCGCTGGCGCAGGTCTATGCCATCCTCTTTGCCTCGCCGCTGCTGATCACGGTTCTGGCCATTCCAATCCTGGGCGAGCAGGTCAAACTGCGCCGCTGGATCGCCGTTGCTGTCGGGTTGACGGGCGTCCTGGTGGTTTTGCGTCCCGGACAGGCAGAGCTGGAACTCGGCCATCTCGCGGCCCTCGTCTCGGCAATTTGCGGGTCTTTCGCGTCGATCATCGTGCGCAAGATCGGCCGGGAAGAGCGCTCCGTTGTCATCATGCTTTATCCGATGATGGCGAACTTTGTCGTGATGGCCGCGCTGCTTCCCCTCGTCTATCAGCCTCTGCCATTGGCGGATCTCGGCAAGCTTGGCATCATCGCGGTTCTGGCATGGACTGCAGGACGTTTTCTGATCGCCGCCTATAACAATGGCGAGGCCGTCATTGTCGCACCGATGCAATATTCACAGATCCTGTGGGCCACCATGTATGGCTTGCTCTTTTTTGACGAACAGCCCGATAGAAACACCATCATCGGCTCGGCCATCATCATCGCCAGCGGGCTGTTTATCGTTCTGAGAGAAAGCAGATCCGAAGCGTCCGAACAGCCCGTGCTGCGGACCCGGTCGCGGCCGGAAACCGGTACAACACCGCGCGTGTCACCGTTCTTGCGGAGAGACAAGCGCGGGAAATAGGCGTGCATCATGCGCTTGCCATGGCGCTGCGATGGCGCTATCCCGGCGCCATCGGTCGGGCTGTAGCGCAGCCTGGTAGCGCACCTGCTTCGGGAGCAGGGGGTCGGAGGTTCGAATCCTCTCAGCCCGACCAAAGATGCGGTCAGTGTGGTGGAGTTGCGGGCAACTTGTTGCTGCAATCGCTGTTTTGCCCAGCTACTTTGGAAGAATTTCACCCATTCCGTGGCCGTTTTTCAAACTTAATCTGACTGGGCGGCTCTCGGACCATCCTACATTCGCCAAGAACGGTCGTGGTCGCTTCCATGGCAGCGAACTACTGCGTCACTTTTGGAGACGACCGTTGTGCGATGCATCGCAGACGGTCTGGCGAGCCGCTTGGCTGATGTACTGCAGCCAAGAGCAGATGCAGTAAAAAATCTTAGCGACCAGGGCGCTCTGAGGGTGAGGATCGAAGAAAGCCCGTTGTGTTGAATGCTGCACGTCCTCAAAAGTAAAAGATCAAGTAGTCAGGCCGCGCCAGCACGTCCTGCTTCCAGAACATTGCTCACCGGATTTGTGTTGAACGCCCGTCATTTGTCTTTGACGCCCGGCTGAATTGAAAGATGCGTGCTCAAGACATCTCTTCCGTCGCCAATTCATCGCGCAAAGCCGCAAACCGTGTCTCAAGGTGGTCGCACATCGCGATCCGCGCCGCATCTGCATGGCCGGCTGCAATCGCGTCGACAATTGCTGTGTGCTCACTGTGAGTGACTTGCAAAGACGTTTCGGTCCGGGCCTTGGCCCGTATACGGACCCAAGAAGGATTGGATCGAATCTTATCCAGCATTGAGTATGCAGTTAAAAGAGGACGGTTGCGGGCGCATTGTGCGATCAAGCGGTGCAAGGATCCGTCCCAAAGCTCCATCGCCTGCGCATCGGTCGCCTCCCATTGCCGCCGGGCCAGCATGCGCAGACGCGTCACTTCTTCTGGAAGCACGCGTGCGGCGCACAAGGCGGCGAGTTCAGGCTCAATACACAGACGCGCTTCCATGACTTCCAGCGCATTGGTTTCCCCGGTGATCCTGGCGGCCAGATCGCCCATCGGGTCCGTCGGTTGTCCCGCAAAGGTCCCCTTGCCCTGTTTTCGCCAGACAAGACCTTCCGCCTCAAGCGCGTCGAGCGCCTGCCGGACAAAACGCCGCCCGACCCCGAACCGGTCTGCCAACGCACGCTCCGTGGGCAGCTTTCCTCCGGATCCGAGATCACCGGATTTGATCAACTCAAGCAAGCGCGCACGCACTTGTTGCGGCGGACCTTTGGGCGGCATGACATTCATTTTGGCTCCCATGGCTATAGACGACCAGAGTGTTCTTTAAGCGGGGCTTCCCGCACTATTCAAGCTCAACCGCATGTGACCGGCTCGGACGGCCAGCGGCCTTACGTTCCGCTTCGGCGCGGGCAATATCGGCATCAATCCCCTCGCGCGTTGGAAAGCCGGAAAAACGCTCGGCGCTTGGCATCCCCTTGGCAAAATGCACGTATCGCTCCTGGGCCACGTCCCACAGGCGCGCCAACTCTCCCAAGGGGTCGGCATGATCATCCGCGCGCAGGTCGAGCCAAGGGTGGGCCTGCCCACGATGGATCACGAGCCCTGCCGCCTGCCGACCACGCTTGTCGCCACCCGCCGCTTCCCCCGCCTGCATCGCAGCAATCAAGCGCGCGGCGAAAGGCAGATCCGTGCCTTCGGCATAGGCCTCGGACGTTGCATCAAGCACTTGCGGTCCGGCCAGCATATTGCCTGCAACCGAATAATCGTCGCGGATCAGATGGCCTGCCCAATCAACGCAATCGGCACCCGTATGTGCGGCAAATCCACCCTCCAGATCCATGAGATGCGCCTGCCGGATCGCCTGGCCCTCGTCACGGGCCACCAAATCACTGAGCACCACGTCTGCGGTTTCGCCCGCCATCATCCGGGCGCGGCCTTCGGTGCCCCAGACAGGATTGCAAAACGCCTGGCTGGCGACCGCGACCTTGTCCGAGACAAAGGGCACCACGGCACCGCAGGCAAAGAACTTGCTGGCGACAATCAGGCCGATGCTGCCATCGCCGTCTTTGGCAATCAGGGAAAATGTCATCGGCCCACCGCATAGGCTTGCATCAATCGGGGGGTGGCCGCCGCGCGCAACAGCCCGCCGGGCTCGCGCAGGGCGGCGGTCAGGCGCCCGACCGTCCATGGCTCTGCCACGGTCACCTTGTGCCCGCGCGCGCGCAGGTCTTCGATCACCGCGTCGCCCACATCGGGTTCGATCATCATTTCACCTGTCTGGACCTCTCTGGGGAAAAACGAGCCCTGGAAATGCATGGAATGGAACAGCGGCTGATCCATGCACTCTTGCAAGCCCATGCCGAAATGCACAAACCGCAAGAACCAGATCAGCTGCCACTGGTCTTGCTGGTCGCCTCCAGGCGTGCCGAACACCAGTTGCGTGCCATCCTTTTCCGCATAGCTGGGGGTGAGCGTTGTCCTTGGGCGACTTTTAGGGATCAGCGAGGTCGGCAGACCGTCTTCCAGCCAGTACATCTGGGCGCGTGAGTTCAGTGCGAAGCCAAGCCCCGGGATGACCGGGTTGCTTTGCAGCCAGCCGCCCGATGGTGTTGCGGCCACCATGTTGCCCCAACGGTCGATGATATCGAGATGCACCGTATCGCCGCGCTTCTCAGTGAGATGCGACATGGTGGGCTCTTGAGCTGCCACGTCGCCGACCTGGAAATCGCGCGCCGCGCGGTCGATATAGGCGTCGGCCAGCGCTTCGAACCCCGGCACCCGCCCGGGGCGCTGCGCCATGGACGCCTTAGCCCCGATCAACTCGCGCCGCTCGGCGTTGTAGGCATCGCTCAAAAGCACATCCATCGGGATTTCACTGAAATCCGGATCACCGTAGTAGGCTTCCCGATCTGCGTAAGCGAGCTTCATCGCCTCAATCACCGTATGCACAAACTCGGTCCCGTTTGGATCCATAGCGCCCAGATCGACCCCCTTCAGGATGGCCAGCGCCTGCAACAGGACAGGACCCTGCGACCAGGCCTGCGTTTTGGACACGGTCCAGCCATGGTAGTCGTAGCTGAGCGGCGCCTCATAGGTCGCGCGCCAGTCGGCCATGTCCGAAGGGGCGAGAACGGCGGAGTGCCTATTCTCAGACACGTCCATCACCTGCGCGTCCTTGAGGTAATCGAAAATCGCTTCTGCAACGAAGCCTGCGCGCCATTCATGTCGCGCGGCGTCGATCTGGGCTTCGCGTGTGTCACCCGTGGCCGAGGCCAGGCGGTCATAGGTGGCCGCGAGGTCAGGGTTCTTGACCAGCCCGTGGGGGTCTGGCGGGTGACCACCAGGGGTCCAAACTGCGGCAGACGTGGGCCACTCCACCTCAAAGAACGTTTGCAGTCCCGCGATCGTATCGGCCACACGTGGCAGAACCGGATGACCGTCAGTGGCGTAATCAATAGCCGGTTGCATGACCTCGCGCAGGCTCATCGTGCCGTGATCGCGCAGCATCAGCATCCAGCCGTCAAAGGCCCCTGGCACCACTGTCGCCAGAAGCCCCGAGCCGGGGATCAGCGTCAGGCCTTGTTGGGTGTAATGCTCAATCGTTGCGGCCTCTGGCGCCACGCCCTGCGCACAGAGCACCTCGACCTCGCCGGTTTCGGCAGAGTAGAAAATCGCGGGCATGTCGCCAGCTGGCCCGTTCAGATGCGGTTCCACCACCTGAAGCGTCAGGGCCGTCGCCACTGCCGCGTCAAAGGCGTTGCCGCCTTTCTCAAGAATGCTCATCCCAACCGCTGACGCAATCCAATGCGTCGATGTGACGACGCCAAAGGTGCCTCTGATCTCGGGGCGGGTGGTGAAATCGGACATGGAGCCTCCAGATTAATGTTCGCGCGGATCAAGCGCATCGCGCAGGCCGTCACCCAAAAGATTGAACCCAAGCACGACAAAGAAGATCGACACCCCCGGCCACATCGCCATCCAGGGGGCCTGGTTGAGGAAATTCTTGGCGGTGTTCAGCATGGACCCCCAACTGGGCGCGGGCGGCTGTTGGCCAAGACCCAGAAACGACAGCGACGCCTCCGCGATGATGGCGGTCGCGATGGTCAGCGTCGCCTGTACCAGAATGGGCGGCAGAACGTTCGGCAGGATGTAGCGCGACAGGATCTTGGGCGTCGGCAACCCAACGGCGCGGGCGCTTTCGACGTAATCTTCCTGCCGGATGCTGAGCACCTGCCCGCGTGTGAGGCGGATGAAAATAGGCGTGGCCGAGATGCCGATGGCGATCATGGCGTTGGTCAGCGACGGCCCCAGAAACGCCGCCAGAGCAATCGCGAGGATCAGGAAAGGCACTGCCAGCAGAGCCTCGGTGCAGCGCGAGATGACCGCATCGGTCCAGCCGCCGAAGTAGCCGGCGAGAATGCCCAGAGGCACGCCGAACAGCACAGCGATCCCGACCGAGACGACCCCCGCCGCCAGAGACGCCTGCGCGCCCCAGATCAGCCGGGACATGACATCTCGGCCAATCTCGTCGGTGCCCATCCAGTGCGCCCAACTGGGTGCCTTGCGCACGGCACCCCAATCAGTTGCGGCGGGGTCGGGGATCGGTAACAGCGGGGCGGCCAGTGCCATCAGGATGAAAAACACCACAAGCACGCCGCCGACCACAGCGCTTTTGTGGCTGCGGAATTTCTTCCACACGCGGTTCTCGGGGCGGGCCTGCAGCACGGGATCATTGGGCGCGGGCGCTTGGGTTGCGGTCTGAGTCATGTCACTGCTCCCTCAGGCGCGGGTTAAGGATGAAATACATGACGTCCGCAAAGAGGTTCATGAAGATGAAGCCCACAGCGGTGACCAGCACGATGCCCTGCACCACGGCGTAGTCACGATTGAAGACCGCATCGACGACCAGCTTGCCAAAGCCGGGGATGGTAAAGATCTGCTCGGTCAGCACGGCACCCGCCACGAGTTCGCCGAACAACAGCGCGGTCAGCGTTACGATGGGCGTCAGCGCATTGCGCAACGCATGTTTGAGAATGACGACGCGTTCGGCCAGCCCTTTTGCGCGGGCCGTGCGGACATAATCTGCGCTCAGCACGCCGATCATCGAGGACCGTGTATGCCGCATCAGTGTCGCAGCCAGCGCCGTGCCCAGCACAAAGGACGGCATCAGCATCGTGCGGATCGATTGCCAGAGATCCTCCGAAGGCGGCACATAACCAGAGGCAGGCAGCAATTGCCATTTCACCGAGACCAGCAGGATCAGCATGATCCCCAGCCAGAAGTTCGGAATGGACAGCCCTGACAGAGCGACGACATTGGCCACGTAGTCCGTTGCCGTGCCCTTTTTGACCGCCGATAAGATGCCTGCCGGAATGCCGATCACAAGGGCAAAGACCATCGACATCAGGGCCAGTTGAATGGTCACGGGCAGCTTTTGCGCCATCAGTTCCGTCACCGGCTGATTGGTCCGCAGCGACACGCCCAGATCCCCCTGCAGGGCGTTGCCGACCCAGGCCAGATATTGCACGGGGATCGGATCGTTCAGGCGGTACTTTTCGCGCAACGCCTCCAAGACCGCTGGGTCGCGTTCTTCCCCTGCCAGCACCAAAAGGGGGTCGCCGGGCAGCAGATGTTGCAACCCGAAGACCATGACCGAGATGATCACAACCGTCGGAATGGCAATCAGGATACGTCGCAGCAGAAACGCCAGCATGTCACAGCCTCAGCAGGAAAGCGCCCACGCCACCCTGACAGGCGGCGCGGGCAGGAAAGATCACTCTTCCCAGGTCACGTTTTCGAGGCGGATCATGCCATCGGGATAGGGAGTGAAGCCCTTCATCTTGTCGCTGTAGGCCCAGATCCAGTTGACGTGATACAGAAACACGCGATTCAGATCGTCCAGCAGGATCGTCATGGCCTCATCGTAAAGCGCCTTGCGCTCCTCCGAGCTGCCCGCCACGCGCGCCGCATCCATCAACTCATCCATCTTGGGGTTGGAGTATTTGGAGTCGTTGATCCCGCCATTTGTGGTCACAAACGGATGGTTGTTGCCGTCCGGGTCCACACGACCCGACCAACCGATCTGGCTTGCGGTGTAGTCACCGGCGGATTGATCGGCCAGCAGTGTGGCAAATTCCTTGGAGGTCAGCTTGATATCGATCCCGGCCTCGGCGGCCATGGCCTGGACAACCTGCATCACAGCCAGCGGTTCTGTGGAATTGGGCACCTGAACCTCCAGCTCCAGCCCATCGGGAAAGCCCGCCTCAGCCAGCAGGGCCTTGGCCTTGTCGATGTCACGGGCCTCCAGTGGCAGTGATTGATTGTACCAGGGCGATGTCGATGGGAACGGTTGGTTGCCGGGGGCAAATGCCCCCTCAAAAACCACCTGGTTCAGGGCCTCGCGGTCCACAGCATAGCTCAGCGCCTGACGCAGACGCTTGTCATTGCCCCAGGGATTGTCGCCTCGGGGGCCGTTCCCGATGTTGAAAGTGATCGCCTGATAGCCCAGCGAGACGGCGCTATCCACGACGATATCGGGATCGTTGTTCGCTTGGGTCAGGTCCGTTGCATTCAAGCGCTCCAGCATGTCGATGTCACCCGCCTGCAGGTTCGCCAGACGCACGGTCGTGTCGGGGATCGGCAGGAAGGTGACGCTGTCAAAGTGGATCGCATCGGCGTTCCAATAGTCATCGAATTTGGTCAGGACGATCTTGTCTTGCGCCACCCGCTCGGTGAAGCTGAATGCGCCGGAGCAGACCGGGTTCAGGCCGAAATCATCTCCCGCAGCCGCAGCAGCGGTGGGTGAGACCATCATGCCAGCGCGGTCCGCCAGCTGCGCCATCAGGGTGGCATCGGGTCCCGCGAGGGTCAGCACAATCTCATACTCACCGGTGACTTCGGTCCCGGTGATCGAGGCCAGCTCCGACTTGCGCCGGGACGTCTCCAGCGTTTGCGAGCGTTCAATATTGGCGGCGACGGCCTCGGCGTTGAACGGCGTGCCGTCATGGAACACGACGCCCTCACGCAACTGCATCGTGATCGCGGTGCCATCGTCAGAGGTGCTCCAGGACGTGGCAAGCTGCGGGATGATCTCAAGGTCAGGTGTGATGTCCACCAGTTTGTCGCACATCGAGGCATACACAATCCGCCCTACAAATGTGCGCGACTGGTCGGGGTCCAGCACGTCCGCGTCCGATTGCAACGCGATCCGTAAATCCTTGGCAAGCGCCGGGCTGGCGGTGAGCGCGGTTGCGCCAATCAGCGCAGTGATCATGGCCTTTTTTATCGATGACATGGTCAAATCCTCTCTGTTCATGTTCGTTTTTGTTTTGCGTTATGCTTGACGGTGCCGCCTTCTGTCGCTGCGCGGTAGAGCGCAAAACGTGCTTCGGCAGTCTTGGATTTCTGTGTCACGGTGGTTGGTGGGAGGCGTCGTTGCAACGTCTCCGCGAAATGGCAGGCGACTTGATGGGATGCATCCTGCAAGGCATTCAGGTGCGGCGCCTGGGTCTTGCAAAGCGCCTGCGCGTGCGGGCAGCGCGTATGGAACCGGCAGCCCGGCGGCGGGTCCGACGGGCTGGGCATTTCGCCGTGAACCGTCGCACTATGGTCTGTCACAGGTCCGTCCATGGACGGGATCGCGGCCAAAAGCGCCTGTGTGTAGGGGTGTTTAGGGTCCGCAAAGACCTCTTCCGTCGTGCCGATCTCGACAATCCGACCCAGATACATCACGGCGACGCGGTCACTCATGTGCCGGATCACGCCCAGATCATGGGCAATGATCACGAGGGTCAGCCCCAGATCGCGGGACAGATCGCCCAACAGGTTGATCACCTGCGCCTGCACGGAGACATCCAGGGCCGACACCGGCTCATCCCCTATGATCAGTTTCGGCCCGGAGGCAAGGGCGCGCGCGATGCCGATGCGCTGCCGCTGACCTCCGCTGAATTCATGCGGATACCTGTCCGCGTGTTCCGTACGCAACCCCACCTGGCGCAGAAGCTTCGCGACCTTGGCGCGACGATCCTGCGGTGACAACTCGGGGGCGTGAATTTCCAGCGGCTCCCCCACAAGCTTGCCCACCGTCATCCGCGGATTGAGCGAGGAGAAAGGGTCCTGGAAGATAAACTGCATGTCCCGGCGCAGCGTCCTCAGCGCGTCTCCTTGAATCGCACTGACCTGTTGTCCGTCAAACAGCACATCGCCCGATGTCGGCGTCAGAAGCCGCATCAGAACGCGCGCGAGCGTCGATTTTCCGCAACCGCTCTCGCCCACAATCGCAAAAGTCTCACCGCGTCGCACCGCGAG
This sequence comes from Roseobacter sp. MH60115, assembly GCF_015644665.1. Taxonomy (GTDB): domain Bacteria; phylum Pseudomonadota; class Alphaproteobacteria; order Rhodobacterales; family Rhodobacteraceae; genus Roseobacter. The sequence continues at coordinate 24,238 of NZ_JADOBQ010000005.1, read as the reverse complement.
CGAGACCCCATCGACCGCCTGCACGACGGGCCTCCGGGACAGCCAGCCGGCATGCGTTCCAAAATGCTTCGCCACATCTATGGCTTCGAGGATGACATCCTGGCTCAAGGGGCCACCTCTATGTGTTCTTCGAGGGGCGCGAAGTGGCATGCGACATGGTGCTGCGGCGCAATCTCCGACAAGGCGGGCCGCCCCGCACAGGTCGCCGCGGCGAAGGCACACCGGGTTCGAAAACGGCACCCCTCCGGCATATTCGCGATGGTCGGCACCGTGCCGGGAACAATCGCCAACCGCTCGCCCGGACGGTCCAGCCCGGGCATCGCGCTCATCAGGCCTATCGTGTAGGGATGCTGGGGATTGTCAAAAACCTCTCTTACCGGCCCTTGCTCAACCACCTGACCACCATACATGACGGCCACGCGATCGGCGATCTCGGCCACAACACCAAGATCATGGGTGATCATGATGGTGCTCATCCCGGTATCGTCGCGCAGGTCCCGGATCAGGTCGAGAATTTGCGCCTGGATCGTCACGTCGAGCGCAGTTGTCGGTTCATCTGCGATCAGAACCTGGGGATCGTTGGCCAGGGCCATGGCGATCATGACCCGTTGACGCATACCACCGGACAATTGGTGCGGATATTCAAACAGCCGCTGCGACGGATTGGCAATGCCAACGCGCTGCAGCATATCTTCGGCGCGGGCGAGCGCTTCCGGGCGTGTGGCGCCACTGTGTTGAACGATTGCCTCGCAGATTTGATCCCCGATGCGAAAGGCCGGGTTCAGGGATGTCATTGGCTCCTGAAAGATCATCGCGATGCGGCTGCCACGCATCGAACGCGGCAAGACATCGCGCGTCAGGTCGAAAGTATCTTCGCCAACCTTCAGATTTCCAGATGAAATTACAGAAGAATCTGGCGGGAGTAAGCCCATGAGCGCCATCGCGGTGACGCTCTTGCCGCAGCCGGACTCACCAACAACGCACAGCACTTCACCCGATCTGGCAGAAAGGGAGACGTCATCCACAACATCATTTGACTGTCCGCGAAAACGCAGGGCCAAGCCCGTCAATTCCATGGCGCAAGCACCAGATCGCTGAGGTGGACCAGCCTGCCAATCATGCGTATCCTTTGACACTGCAGAGCCTTACGACATCGAATGCATGAAGATGCGAACCAATTTCATATTGGTATCCGACATAACGCGCGTCCAAGTGTCAATGCTAAACCTGTCACGGGAGCACCGCCGAGTTACCCTGACTACATTTTACGCACGTGGACGTGGCAACAAGCGCTGCCGATCACGCGCAGCGCCACGGATAGCGTCGCGCGATCGCCCCTTGACCGGCAGCAATGAACGGCATCCGCAGGCTGACGAAAGTCCAGGGGCATGATGGGTGACTGTCCGAATCGGACCCCATATTCTAACTTGCAGATTTTTTTTGAACCATCCTGCATCCCCGTACGACCAACGGTTATCCCGGCGGGCAAGAGCGCAATGACCATGGTCTTATTTGATCAGGTCAGCCCTTGGAAAGCCACCGGCGATATTTGTTTGAAACGATTTGTGGATGGAGAAACCAATGCCCAGCTTTAACTTTTTCAATCTAATTTTCGGCAACAACACGATTCACGGCACAGACAGGAACGACCTGATTATTGGGACGTTCGGCGATGACAACATTACCGCCAAGGATGGAGACGACCTCGTTTTTGGCCTGTTTGGCAATGACAAGATCGCTGGCGACCTCGGCGACGACATGCTCTTTGGCGGTTTTGGAGACGATACCGTCGAAGGTGGTGATGGCGACGATTATGTCTCCGGCGGCTTTGGCAACGACCGCGTGGTCGGCAACAAAGGCGACGACGAAATGTTCGGCGGGCGTGGCGATGACCTGCTGGTCTGGAACAACGGCGACGGCTCGGACCTGATGGATGGCGGCAAGGGCTATGACATCCAGCAGGTCAACTTCGACACCGATCTCGTGAACGATGATCTGCAGAACGACGATGTGGCCGAGTTCTCGGTCACCGATGAGGGCATCCAGTTCGCCCGCATCGAGGTCAACGGCCAGACCGAACGCGGCCTCTTCCAGCTCGACATCCGCAACACCGAAGTGCAGGAGACCAACTTTGGCGGCGGCGAGGATAAGGCGGTGATCACCGGCGACGTGCTGAACGAGATCAAGCTCGACCTCGATGGCGGCGATGGCGTGGATACGTTGGATCTGTCGCAGGCCGCCGAGGCGGTCAAGGTGAACCTCAAGAAAGGCACGCTGAACGACTCGCATGCTGAGAACTTCGAGAATGTCGTGGGCACCATCTTCGATGACAAAATCCGGGGCGACAAGCAGGATAACATCCTGTCCGGTAACGATGGTGACGACAAGCTCTTCGGCAAGGGCGGCGACGACACCATCATCGGCAACAAAGGCAACGACGAGATGTTCGGCGGGCGTGGCGATGACCTGCTGGTCTGGAACAACGGCGACGGCTCGGACCTGATGGATGGCGGCAAGGGCTATGACATCCAGCAGGTCAACTTCGACACCGATCTCGTGAACGATGATCTGCAGAACGACGATGTGGCCGAGTTCTCGGTCACCGATGAGGGCATCCAGTTCGCCCGCATCGAGGTCAACGGCCAGACCGAACGCGGCCTCTTCCAGCTCGACATCCGCAACACCGAAGTGCAGGAGACCAACTTTGGCGGCGGCGAGGATAAGGCGGTGATCACCGGCGACGTGCTGAATGAGATCAAGCTGGATCTGGATGGCGGCGATGGCGTGGATACGTTGGACTTCAGCCAGGCGTCGGGTCCCATCAGCGTGAACCTCGAGACCGGCGCCATCGAGATCGACAATAGGGCTGGCCAAGACGCCTCTGCCGTCAACTTCGAGAACGTCACCGGGACCGACAGCAACGATGTCATCATCGGCAACGACCAGGACAATGTGATCCGCGGCGGCGCCGGGGATGACATCATGGCAGGTGGCGAAGGGGCCGACACCTTCGTGTTCTTCGAAGAGGATATCGGCGTCGATGTCATCCTCGACTTCGAAGTCGGTGTTGATCAGTTGGCGTTCTTGACGACAGACCCCAACGTGACGACCGAAAACCTGCTCGCCAACTTGAGCCAGGTTGGGGACGACGTGGAACTGGCCCTCAACAACAAGGTGATCACATTCGAAGATACCCTGGTCACCGACTTTGGTGCCGATGATTTCATGATTGCGTAGTTAAATGTAACATCATGGCCCACGGCCCCGCCAGCTTCCAGCTGGCGGGGTTTGTTCCGTGTATGAAGGAAAATGAACCGTCCGTACCTTCATCGTGTCTTGTCCAATGTGGATCAACACGATGATACCGTATGGCAAATCCGCACTGGCTCGCAAAGCCGTTTCCAGTGAAGATGTGGAATACTCCGGCCTTAAGAAGCGGGCTAAAGTGATCTGTGCTGTTGGCCGCACATCGTCAGGAAAACGCCCTCACGATCCGGCCCGCATTGGGCAGTCGCCGGGCGTGGCCCAAGAAGCGAGCAATAGAGGTCAGTGCGGCCCTCCCGGAGGCAAGGGTTGAACTGACGTTAGCTCACTCGCCACAAATGTTTTCCGCAAGGGCAAGCCCGTATCCAAACACTGTGTCGCGGCCTTCGGGACCAAGCTCGGCGCTTGTCTCCGCGAGCCTGCTGCGGGCTTCCGAAACGTTCCGCGCGGCAGCAACAGCCGGATCGGCTGCAAGCCGTGCTGTCACGAAGGGCGTGGCAATCGAGGTGCCGGTGACAAAGCGCAGGCGCCCGGCGGTGGGGAGCATAACGTCAACACCGGGTGCCGCGACATCCACGTGCGGTCCGCGGACTGCATTGCGGTAGATGCGACCTTCCACATCAACGGCCGTGACTGCGATCACCTCTTCGAAACCGGCCGGATAGAGTGGATCAACGGTCGGCCCCTCGTTGCCGACTGCGGCAACCAGAATAAGACCCCGCGCGGCGGCCCGGTCAACGGCGAGATTCAGGAGTTTGTTGTAGGGGCCCGCGAGCGCAAGATTGACGAGGCGCACCTCTTCACCCGACAACCAGTCAAGCGCACGCACCAAGGCATCCGCCCCCGCCACGGGATCCCCCGCCTCAGGCTGACCAAACACATTTGCACTGTAAATTCTCACGCCGCGCAGGCGATCCGGGTTTGCCAGAACCGCCGCCACATCAGTTCCATGCGTTGCTTTGGCCGAAGGACCTTCAAAAAATGCTCTTGTGATCACCTCGGCGCCAGCCAATGCAGGCGATGTCGCGTCGATTGCGGTATCAATCAGACCAATCGGCACGCGCGCAGCGCATCCCCCTTCACTCCAACGCATCATGGTGTCCGCGTAATCCAGCGCCTGCGCCGCGCCTTGCTGTTGCTGCAAGCGATAGGCGTGGTTGACCCCAACCGTGGATGTGGGAACCGCGGCTTCGAGCGCGGCAATCGCCTGGGCTCCCGTGACGCCATCTGGCATCCGATAGGTCAGCATCGTCAGGTCAAGGCCGCCCAAGCGGGTCACATCAAGCTCTTGATATCCTGCCGATCGGGTTGCCTGACGCATCTGTGCCGCGCTCTCGGGGTCAGGCACCAGTGCGATGATCTTTCGCGGCCCCACAACATCAGCGCGAACAGCACTGGGTAGCGCCTGTTCCTGCGAGAGCACGCAACCCAGCAGTGCGAAACCAAGACCTATCGCTGCCAACCCCCGAAAGAGAGGTGCAATCTGGAACATGCAATACTTTCCTTTCCGACTGACCACGCCTCGGACGCACAACCGTACACAAGTTAGTCGTGTTGAAGAACAAGTTGGTTCAATCAAAAGCTGAAAAACAGTTACTCACCACAATAACTTTGAACCATGAAGTGAGATCGTGCGACAAAGAAATGAACATTGCGAAGAAGTGGGCGGAAAAGCGTGGATCGCGACCAGAGCATACTCGACTATCTACAGGATCGGCTGACCTCGTCAGACCGAGATGTATTTGAAAGGAGCATGGCCAAGGATACGTCCCTTGCGGCCGAAGTGGATCTTATGCGGTCCGTCCGCGCCGAGCTTTCTTCGGCACCAGGGCACGAAAACGCGGACGCCGTTTGGGATCGGCTTTCGGCTGAGATAGATGCCGAACCGCAGGCAGCGAACGACAACAGGCGCCCTTGGCGAAAGACACTCAAATATGCTGCCGTTGCGGTGCTTGCCATCGCCGCCTGGCAGGTCACGGTCGGGCCGCGCATCAACCAGGTGCCGGGCGAGTTCCGCACGGCGAGTGAACAGCCTGCTGCCTTCGCGTTCCAGGTAAAGTTTGTTGAAAGTGCGACCGTTGGTGAGATTACCGCCCTGCTCGCTCCGCTCGGCGGCACAATCACGGATGGTCCCAGCGCGCTTGGCCTCATGCGCATCTCCTTCGCGGAAGCCGGCTTGCGCGAGGAGGCGCTGGACGTCTTGAACAACAGCCGTGAGCTGGTCGAGTTTGTTGCTGAGTAGCGCCTCTATCGACGCAGACCGGCCTCAAGACAGCGCATCAGAGCCTGTTTGGCATGGAAAACACGGGTTTTGATCGTACCGATGGGGACAACTTCCACCTCCGCGATCTCCGGGTAGCTTAAATCCTCCAGGAACGCGAGGCGAATGGCAGACCGTTGCGGGCCTGATAAGCCCTCTATGCAGTGGTGCAGGCGCTCCCTTTCTGCCGCTGCAATTGCTGCCGCCTCGGGATTGGGGGCAGTATCCTCAAGCTCTGGAACTTCATCGACATAAGACAACTTGCCGCGTTTACGCAGGGCGTCGATCAGTTTGTTGCGCGCAATGGAGAAGAGCCAGGTTTTGACGCTCGATTTACCAGCGAAACTGGAAGCAGACCGCCACACGTCGAGCATTGAGTCATGTACGCAATCTGAGGCAAGGTCTGTATTCCCACAACGCGAAAAAGCAAACGCATATACGGCATCATTGTGGCGCATGTAGAAAGCATGCATGGCACGCTTGTCGCCCGACGCCACGGCCTTGACCAGATCGATGTCATCCATGGCCGCTGTTCCGTACCTGGCAGAAGATGGCTGTCAAGTAACGCATGCCATCCGACTTGCATCTGTTCAACAGCAAATTTGTCAGCCATTCGTAAGCGTTGCATCCGGCCCCCTAAATCGCCCCTGATCAATCTGCCTTGGCCCGCTAAAACTGTGCCGGAGTTGGCTTAGTTTTGGAAACGAGATTGATGGTGCGGAAACGGTATTCGGATGGAGGATATTCTGAGGCTTCTTCGCGAGAATTTGCTGAGCCTAGCATCAGTATCCGACGTTGCGACGGCGTGCCGAGCGGCTGGCGTCAGTGATGTGACCTGTTACATTTGACGCAAGCGGTTTGGTGGCATGCATTGCCCGGCAGGCGATCGGAGATGGCCGATCTGAAGGCGCTGCAGAAAGAGAACGGTTACAACGAGCGTTTCGACGGAACTTTGCGCCGCGAAGTCCTGAATGCCGAATGGTTCCACACCACCAAACAGGCGCAGATCGTCATCAATACCTGGGCCAGACAGTACAATCGTGTCCGACCGCATCAAGTCCTAAACATGCGCCCGCCACTGCCAGAAACCGTACTCAAAAATCGCCAATGAAAATGGGGCTGGGCACCCGCTTTGCCACCCTCGAGTACCAGACTTTCGTCCTGTACGTAGCACTTGGCTCTATGAGTTCACAGCCGACCTCGGATATGACGCAGCAATGACATACATACCCCGGTGACTATTGCCGTGGACGGCCCAAACCGGTCGTTAATCAAAGTTGGCGATCTTAGCTGCACAGCGAAGGCAACCGGCCATTCGACCGCTTAGCAATTCTACGGACAAGCGGCTAAACCGCGCGTCCATCATGGGCAGGCGCGGCGCATTTTTTTCATCGGGTATCAGAAAAAGCAGATTGAAATGCGTACATACTCGGCAGAATTTGGGTTCGTCACGCCAAAGGGCATTTCAAGAACCGATGCAGTTAAAAAATACAACAAAATCATATGGTTGTATGTATGCGATGAGAAGCGAAAGTGCGCTGCAGGTGCAAATACGCCTTTGGTGCTGCGCCTATCCTTAGGGATAGCGAAAACCTACTCCTGCACCTTCGCAATCCATAACCATAACTGACACATTTATGGCATTCGAAAGGACATGCCATGAATATCAATTTGCTCATTACCTCCTGCGCTGCAGCATTTACACTGATGCTTCCGCTTCCTGGTTCTGCCAATGCTGAAGATGCTCTCTACGGGGCTAGGTTGCCTGAGGATGCGGTCTTTATCCGTTGGCTTGCCCCAACTGTGTCCGCCAAAGCTTTTGGTGCAGATTTCGATGCGGAAGTCAGTAACACGCGCGAATACGTCCCGGTCTCAAACGCTGTTCTCGATGGCGCGGAAGCCGGTCGATTTTACTCGCTCATCGGAGATCAAATCATTCCGGAGCCTCCTCGGGACGACGCAACTAAAGTTCATCTGGTCCTTTTGAATGCGGACAGTACCCCGGCGCGTTTGATTGTAAGCGCAAACGAAACTGAAGTGATAGGGGCGACAACAGCAGGCCAGGCCCGGTCACGCGGCGTTAACCCGGTTCAGGCAGAGCTCTCGGTTGTCACCGACGCCGGGCCGCTCGCCACTTTTGATCTATCCCTTCGTCGCGGACAAAACCTCACCTTTGTTGTGGTCGGTGATACAGTCACACTGATAGAAAACAAATTTGCACCCGTCGTGTCCGCGAACTGAGCCGGGCCGATGTTGTTCTCCTCACCCATCTTTTTGTTTGCGTTTCTGCCGGTGTTTCTGGTGGTCTACCATCTGGCGCCCAACCGGTGGCAATCCGCTGTCATCCTCTTTGGGAGCTGTGTCTTCTACGGCTGGTGGAAACTATCCTACCTGATTGTTGTGCTCGGAATGGCGCTGCTCAGCTTCCTGGTGGCCCGGTCAGCGCTACGCACATCTCCCAGCCGTCAACGCGGTTGGGTCGTTCTTGGGGTAAGCGTTAACATCTTACTGTTATGCTATTTCAAATACACGTTTTTCATAACCTCAAACCTTGCACAGGCAGGGTTGGCCTTGGGCGTCGAGGGCGTCCCCACCTGGGAAGTTCTGCTGCCCATCGGCATCAGCTTTCTGACCTTCCAAAGCATTAGCTACATTTTGGACGTCACGCGCCGAGACGTCCCTGAGGCGAGGAATATCGTCGACTACCTCGCTTTCATGACGTTGTTTCCACAGCTCATTGCGGGACCGATCCTGCGTTACAAAGATCTGGCCGGTCAGTTTCGCCAGCGGGAGAAAAGCCTGCGTATCTTCAACGAGGGGCTGCAGCGCTTCATTCTCGGGTTGGCAATGAAGCTGATCATCGCGGACAGTGTCGCCCCACTGGCGGATCGCTTGTTTGCACTTTCCGATCCGACGCTGGCAGAGGCATGGCTTGCCGCTATTTCCTATGCCATCCAGCTGTTCTTTGATTTTGCAGGGTATTCTGCAATGGCCGTTGGTTTGGGCTTGATGATGGGTTTTCGCTTTGTCGAGAACTTCAACAAACCTTATCACGCAAGATCGATCACGGAATTCTGGCAACGTTGGCATATCAGCTTATCGAACTGGCTGCGTGACTATGTTTACGTGCCGTTGGGCGGTAACCGCGCCGGGACGACAAAGACTCTTCGGAACTTGGTCCTGACAATGTTGTTGGGGGGAATCTGGCATGGTGCCAACTGGACGTTTGTTGTTTGGGGCGCGTGGCACGGCGGCCTTATGGCACTGGAACGGGCGCTGGGTATTAAGGGCAAACGCCAGATCATTCCCGGTGCCTTCGCCTGGCCTGTTACCATGGTCTTGGTCCTGATCGGGTGGGTCGTATTTCGGGCAGAGAGCCTGTCGCAAGCGATGTCCATCTATGCCGGAATGCTCGGGCTGAATGGACTGGGGCTTCGTGCCGAGACTATTGTTTCAACCCAATCGACGGAGCTTGCTTTTCTGGCGCTGGGAACGGCTCTGGTCGCACCTCTGCCAAGTCTTCGCGGGGTGCGCGTTCCGCAAAGCATCTCAATCGGCGCTTCCTGCTTTCTGTTTGTGGCCAGCTTCTCGCTCATGCATGCGCGCAGTGACAGCCCCTTTCTCTATTTCCAGTTCTGAGGTCCCGCTATGCAATTGTATCGAAACATCTTTCCGCAGCTTGCGCTGCCAATACTGACCTCCGCCTTTGTCATCTTTTCCGGTGCAAATGCAGTGCGTGAAGCCGACCCGCGGGGTGCGTTCCGGGATACTTTCGACGGCCTCTACCAGCGCACCTACGAGGACCGGTTCGACGTTGCAATGCCATTCAAAGAGCTGGCGCTTCACAGCTGGACAGCGCTTCGGTTGGCAGCCTTCGGCGAAGCGAACCATGGCGCGTTGGTCGGACAGGACGGTTGGCTCTTCACGCTTGAGGAGTTCGGGGCAGGTGAGGACGCGACCGATTTTCGCGCTGAGGTTTCAGAAATACGCGATCTTTTGGCGGCAAATGGCGTCGCGCTCATCCCGGTCATCATACCGGATAAAGCGCGCGTGATGGCCGCAATGCATAGATTCCCACGCGACCTTGCTTTGCAAACTCGGTTCGACGGCGCTCTCAGTGTTTTGACGGAACTGGGTTTGCCTGCAATCGATATGCGGAAAACCCTGTCTGATCTTGGAGAGGCTGCGTTCCTACGCACAGACACCCATTGGTCTCCAACAGGGTCACAAGCCGTGGCGCAAGTGCTTGCGGCGCACCTGCCCGAAATCATGAGACGGGACGGTGTGTTCCAGACGCAAAAGGTGGGTGAAGCTTTGCTTGAGGGCGACCTCACGGTCTTTGCACAAACGGGTCCATTTCAACCTTTTGTCGGCCCCATGTTGGAGACCATTCCCGTTTTTGAAACCGTTTCGACCTCTAGTGAGCTTGGCCTCTTGGGCGATCCCAAAATCCAAATCGCGCTTGTCGGAACCAGCTTTTCAGCCCGCGACGATCTTCATTTCGAAGGCTTCCTAAAATCCGCCTTTGGCCAAGATATTTTGAACCTTGCCGAAGAAGGACAGGGCCCATTCGTTCCCATGCGCCGGTTCCTCGCGTCCCGGTCCCTGGCCTCTACCTCCGTGAAAACCGTGATCTGGGAAATCCCAGAGCGCTACATCAATCTAAGGACTTTCCCATGATTTTCAAAGCTCTCCGCATCGCCTTGACTTGCCTCGCGTTCCCCTTTGCGGCTTTTGCAACGCCTTATTGCGATGCGCTTCTTGATTCAGACGCGTTGCCAAGCAAGTACGCGCGCCTTGCGCCCATTCATTCCAGCACAGAGACCGGGTGGATCTTCACGGACGAAATGCTCTCGGAAGAGTACGAGATGAAGGAGAGCAATCTCGCCTTGGTTCAAGGCATCGTGGATGCGTTTGCCGAACGGCGCGTGCCCCTTGCGATTGTGGTCGCACCGCCACGCAGTATTGTTGCAGGCCAAGACGTCGTGGATGCGACAGTCGGAAAGGGCGCACATGACGTCGCTGCAGCGCGCGCCAGTTTTGAAGCGATGATCGCTCAGCTGCGTAGCACGGGTGCTATCGTTCCCGATCTAGTTGCGGTCGCGACAAGCTCAGATGCCGTGCGCCAGAATTACTATTTCAAACGTGACACCCATTGGTCCGCGATAGGGGCTGCGTTCAGTATGCAGGCGTTGAGTGCAGAGGTTGCTGCCGCACATCCTGCGCTCGACATCCAAGTGGCTAGCGCCCCAACCATCGGGCCCGACACAGAAGAGGAAAAAGGATCTCTTGCCGCCATCGTTCGGCAAGTGTGTAAGGCAGATTTGCCGCGAGAAACTTTTGCGCTTTCAGACTTCCCCAGCCGCGGGGGCGACTTGCTGGGGGCGTCCGCAGACTCTGCGCCTGTGGTGCTGCTAGGGACAAGTTTCTCCAATCGATACAAGACTGACCTTTACCGGGTTGGGGACGCGCTGGCGTGGGCATTGGATCGGGAAGTCGAGAACCTGTCTGCGACGGGTACTGGCATGATTGGGGTCATTGAAGGCTTTGTTCTGAACGGTGGGTTGGACCGTGAGCCGAGCCTTGTGGTCTGGGAGGTGCCGTATTCCGAGAGCTTCAATGCTGCAAGCAACCTGCGCCAGTTGTTGGGGGCACTGCGGACGGCCGAGAAAACGCCCGGCACGCTTGTCGCCTCCACGCAAGGCGACGCACAGCTTGAATTCGGTGCGGTACAACCCGACCTGTTGATAATCCGTTCCGGGAACACCGATCCGATCGACCTCAGAGTGCGTGTGGAACTGGCAAGCGGCGCCACCAAAACCATCAAGTTGCGCCGTCGTGATCGTGTGCCAACCGGCCTTCGCGGAGACACACTTGCCGCCTCGTTGACAGGATTCAGCAGCGATATCCTGTCCATTGAAGTTGACGTGAAATCCGGTGCATCTCTTGAGGACTTGCGGTTGGAAGCCCATCGTTCGATCACCCCTTCGAAGTAATTGGACAAAATCTGTAGGTAACTTCGCAACTGGCGATCAACTGGCGCGCTTGTCGGGTGGTCGGCGGTACAATGGCATTTGCACTTTGCCTTCGGTGGGCAAATGCATGAACCGAAGCCACCGGTTGCGATAGTCAAACCGAGTGTTGGTACGTTATTTTTAAGTTTGACTGCCTGGTCGCTTTGGGAACCCAGTCTGCCATACCGCTTGCACCAGCGATAGAATGTCTGCTGGGTTATCTGCGCCTGCCGGATGGCATCCCACGCGGGATTCCTTGCCCGCGCACCACCGCAACCTGCCGTTGCTTAGTAACGGCCTCTTCTGGCTTGTGTCGTTTGATGTCCATATTTGGCCCCCCGTTTCCTGACCATACTGCCGGACCACTTCTGTGGAAGAGGGTCAGATGGAGGTGGCAGATTGATTGGCAACGTTTTGCATTCTGACCAGGGTCTTGGTCTGAAAAGGTATACCTAAGTATATTGCATCTACCCAGGTTTTGCCTCCGGTGTCCCTTTGCAGGCCTGCTCGCAAGCTCTCTTGTACCGTAATCCTCTTCCCACACAGTCAGTGCGAGAGCGGTTTTATGGTAACGATTACACAAATCAGGCAAGGTGTCGCTGTGGCGATCGCCTGCTCTATCTTGGTAGCAACGGGGTCCACCGAAGCGTTAGCGGGCAGCAAAGACATTCCGCAAGCACCGGTCGTCTTTGACATCACCAAGAGAAAGAAAACGAAGCGGGTCATCACGGATTGGCTGCGCATCTCCGCCTACAGCCACCTGCGGTTCCTTGGGGAGTGCGACATCAAGCGCGATGACGCGGTGAGCGACCGGAAGGATGAATTCGCCGCCTATCTTGGATTTGCTGCCCGCGCCGATCTGGGACAAGGGATCACAGGCTTCCTGCATGCAGAGTTCGACATGCGGGACAAGCGGACGCACCGGCGGTCCTATGGCCGGATCATGCAATCCAATGTGAAAGAAGCACTGCTCTCCTTTCCCACCAGCGCCACCGGTCAGATCAGCATCGGTCGGTTGCGGTTTTCTGATCCGCACAAATGGGTGGCAGATGCATCCGTGGACGGGGTGCACTACGCCTCAAAACAGGGAAATGCGGCGTTTGAATTTGCAGCCGTGCAAGGCACGAGAGACGTGACGGCGACATACCTTGTGCTGCATTCGTCCAGAGCTGCGGAAAAGCGGCGCGCCGGGGCCTTTGTGATCTCCGAGCATGACGGTGACAGACACCGGCTACATTTGTCTGCCTATCTCGGTGATCAAATATCGTCTGGAATCTCTTATGAAATGAATGCGGCCACTGTGATTGGGGATGCAGCTGATGGGCGGTCACTTGGGGTCGGCGTGGACGCGCGCATCATCCAAAAACTTGAAACAGGCCGTTGGAACCCACAGATCACCTACGGTTTTGCCATCGGCACACCGGGCTTTCTGCAAAGCGGATTGCACAGCAATAAAACGAAAGATGGCGGCCAAACCCAATTTCATCGCTATGGCTATGTGTTCCAGCCGGGATTGACCAACCTCTCGGTGGGGACGCTGGCCTATGGGGTGCGGCCTTCGCGCAAGTTCTCCGCCGATCTCGGTGCCCATATCTACGTACAGCCAAACCGTTCCACCTTGGGGCCTGATGCCCGGATCAAGGGAGCGACAACTGGCGCATCGCATTTTATCGGTTCTGAAATCAGCCTGGCGGGTGCTTGGCGGCCAACCAAGACATCCAAACTTGAGGTCGGTGTTGGCCGCTTTATGCCCGGTCCCGCCTATGCCGACCGCAGCCACGCCAGCCGCGTCTACATGCGCCTGTCCGTTTACTTCTGATCCACACGAGGGGGTTTCTATCATGGCACGCCTCTTCGAGATGCTGTTGTACTTGTTCGCGCTCGCTCGCCCCAAAATATTGAGTAAAGTTCTGAACCAGCATCGTACAATGACGCGTATACGCAAAACGCGGCAGTTGGCCCGTCAAACCTGAATGAGGATTCTTCCTCGTTTCCCATGTACCAGCTATCGCTGCTGGATCAGGCTTATGTTCTGTTTGCGATCATCAAAGACTGCATAACCATTATCCAGAAACCAATCATTGATGTTTTTATCCCCAACCCAAATCTTGGCAGGATATTGGTGGAACGTGCCCTTCTTTTCGTCGCCATCTTCACGTTGGATCGTACAGATGATGACTTCTCGCCCCTCAATTCGAGCTGCAAGTATGTCGCGGATTTGCTGCCCATGTTCCTTCTCCTCTCCGCACACCTCAGGCGTATTAACACGATGCAGGCTCAACGGTTCATTATTCAGGGTGACATTGAAGCCAAGGTCGATGTTGGCCCAGAATGTATCTCCGTCATTTACGCGGACTATCTTGGCCGTGTACTAATACAAGCCGCAGTGGTGAACGCTGGCTTATGTCCCTGGAGCGAGTAAGGAACTCTGGCACAGAGTGCTGTGCGGAGCATATTGCGTTGCCTTAGCTACTGCTTTCGGATTGAACGGCGAGATCTATCATCTTCATGGATCATTCATCGACTAGCTTCCAGCGCTTTCCTAAGGGCTTCTGCGCTGTTGTGCTGAAGGCCGCCCTTCTCAGTCTCAAAGCGACTGATCGTTGTAAACGAAACTCCAGCGGCTTCCGCCAATTCCCTTGTGCCAATTCGAAGTACTTTACTTGCCATGCGAAGCTGCGACGGCATCATACTATAACCTTGTATGTGTTTTTGCGTACACGATATTGACACTGCGATTGCCCTCGACTGTCTATACTCTGTAAGCAAAATCGAAACAAAGTACGGATTGAGGGATGGCCGCGGTAGTGATGGAACTGAACCGCTCAAGAATCTTCTCCTTCGCATTGAGCATCGACCGCCAAGAGCTGTGGTTCCGTCGTTTGCTATCCTCGGAACCCCGCCAACTGTTCCCCGATGCGTTCCGCAACGGGACAAACATGCTCCAGATTTGCTATCGCTGGCATAGGAGCATTGCCCCTCGGGTCCTAGCTCATTCGCGACAGCTTCGGAGCCTTTGCGGGTTTGATCAATCATGACCGAACGTGTATACTTTTAGTACGTATAGGGGGCCGCGATCGGATTCGACGATCCCATAGAGTTGATGGCGGCCAAGCCCATCTGAGTGGTCAGAGAGCGCGTCAACTGCTCCGTTTGTCGTTGCCTTTGTAGCATTCCGTTCGTATCAGTTCCGCCGGTCGCCTCTAGCTTTGCATCGCCCCAAGAAGCAAGGGAGGAAATTTCATGGAAGTCATCAAAACCGCAGAAATTGCTCACGCTCTATATCGCGCGCGTGGCGACAAAGCCGAAGTCGAGGCTGCCCGGCGCGAGAGGCGCTTCAGAGACGCCGGTAACGACGATGAGGCGGCACATTGGCGCGCGATCCGCGTGAGTGTCCGTCGAATGCGTGGCGCGAACCAAGGTTGAGATTCTGAGACTTGCGCGCAACAGCGCAATCATCACCTCGCGCCGCAAAGAGGGCGGGAAAACTAAAACGTTTCTTTCCCTTCGCCAGCTTCAGCGAGGCGCGTGTTATTTCTACTTCGGCAGCATGAAGAACTCTTCCCGGACTATCTTGCCTTCTTCAACTGAGTAAATTGCAATCTCGCGCAGGTTCATTCGCCGACCGGTGGCCTTCTGCGTCACCTCGGCCTCGTAGCACACTCCGAACCGGTTCGGTGGATGGGCGTAGGGCCCGTCTACGTCCAACTTGTGGATCTCGTGCTTTGCCAGCCAATCCTCCCGTTTCGCTTTGATCGCACCCCGCCCTTTGGCGATCCGTACATCTCTCCCCGGTGGCACAACGGCCTCTATCGACTCCGCGTTTTCGGCATAGATGTCCTCCACATGAGAAATACCGCGACGATCCTGCATCGCCTGAACGAATTCGCGTCCCAGTTTGACTAGGTCTTCCATAAGGGGCCTCCTATTGGTTTGCACGAACGTGACACGGCTCCAAAGCGTTTGCCTTGACTGGGATCAATGCGCACCTCTGAAACAGCGCACAGCTGACATCCCGCGCAATGGGCCGCGTCAAAAAAACTCATCACTGCAGACCCTCGTGCGTGCCCAACACTCACCCAGAAACTGCAGAACCTCCTCCGCAGTCACCGCTCCGATGCCAAACATGCAGCTTTTGATGTGAGTCTCCCCTCCTTCACTTAGCAAGCGCTTCAATTCGCCGATGGTATGGATGTCATTCTTAGCGAACGCACGCATTGCGCGAGTTGAAAGAGATGTGCTTGAGGCTTCTGCATCGTCTGTCGCGAATGACCTCTTTAGAATTGGTCGCCGCCCGAAGCCCCCCCCTCAACAAGTATCATACACAAGTTTCGGTGGCGGCGACGCGGGACCTTGCCGCCGTTCAAGCCTTGGTCCCGAATGACTGCTCTAGGCCTACGAAGATTTCAGACGCCGCTCTCGCCTGAAAATGTAAATCGAAGATGCGACGATGATAGTGGCTCCTATGACGGTGAAGCCGTCTGGGATCTCGCCGAAGAGGGCGTAGCCTAGGGCGGCGGCGTAGACGAGTTTGCTGTATTCCATATTGCCAACCACGCTGGCCTCCCCCAAGCGCAAAGCGCGCACGCCGACCCATTGACCAAGCGTTGCGAGAATGCCCATTGCGATCAGAAACAGCCATCCGAAAAGATCAGGCGTTACCCACAACCAGAGCAACGGTATTCCGGCCAGTGTGCCGACAAACACGGATTGAAAGACCAACAGGGTCGCCGTGGACTCTGTCTGGCTCAATTTGCGCACGGCGGTGACAGCCACGGCCGCACCGGCTGCTCCGAGCAGTGGGATGAGTGAATGGATGTCTATCAAGCCATCGACGCCCGGTCGCATCACCACCACGACACCGAGGAACCCGACGATCACCGCTCCTATCCTGTGCGGTCCGACAGGTTCTTTCAAAAAGACGAGCGCCATAATCGCCACAAAAAACACTTGGGAAAAGGCAAGCGTTGTAGCTGTTGTAAGGGGAAGCAAAGCCACCGCCCAGATACCACATGAGAGTGCTGTGAATGCTCCGATCAGTCGCGCTGTATGCAACCCGGGCCTCTTGGTTTTCAGGCTATTTGGGAACGTCTTGGCGATGTCAGGCAGCGATGACAGGAAAACGACGACCTGCCGAAAAAACAGGATTTGCAGGACGTGATAGTCAACGACAGCGATTTTGGCCATGGCGATCACAACTGCAAAAAGCGCTGCGGCAAGCAGAGCCCAAAGCAATCCCTTGGTATTGTCCGTCACGGGATCGGTCCTTAAATCTGGAAAGGTACGTAGGTACCAAGTTGCGAATTTTGTGTAAAGGGCGGTTTTGGAGGTGAATATGGCAAAAAACAGCACATTTAGTGCAGATACGCTAGCATTCATCGCGCAGTTGCAAGCAGTGTATGGGGCTGACCCGAGTGCAAAAGGCAGCCACCTTTTGTCCGACTATCCGGCGAGTATTCGTCCACGAAGTAACGGGGGATGAGTCCATAGATCTCATCTGTGTCAAAGACGGCGTTCTTTGTCGGATCATAGCCCTTTAAGTGGCCCGTTTTCCGGCCTGTGTATCCATGAATTAGACTGAAGACCTTACTTTCGTCAGAACTGAAGAAGCGTTCGATCTAAGTGCGGTCTCTAGAGTGGTTTCGCTGTGTAACGACAAGTTGCCCGCCGCGTCCCAGAAATTGGTGTAGGTAGCGAATAATATCTTGGCCCCCTAAACCTTTGCCGAAGTTGGCTTAGTTTTGGAAACGAGATTGATCGCGCGGAACGGTATTCGGGTGAGGATATTCTGAGACTTCACGCCGCCTGTGAGCGCGAAGCCGATGAGCGAGCCCGTGCTGAGATGGAAGCCAAACGCAAGATGCCCGCGATATGCGGGTTGCTGCACGTGTGCGGCGCCCTGGCTATGCGCATCGCTAAATGCTATGTCTTTCAAGTCTTCTTCACGAAGTTGGCGTGCGCCTTTGATTTGGGCGTATCCCAGCAACGCCATGTAGGCTACGCCAGCCCATTTCAGCACCAAGAACGCCTCGCTCGTCGCTGCCAGAATGACACCAAGACCTGCTTAGGATGCGGTCATAACAACGACCCCACCACAGACATCTCCCACGACGCAGTAGGCCGCAGCTTTCAATCCGTGCGACAAGGTTTAGCCAAGGACTATGAATACGCTCGGTCCTGGAATGAGGGAGATGATCACTGTGGCCGCCACATAGGCCAACCAGATTTCAATACTCATTTTATCAACTCCACTCTCTTATTTTTTTCCGCAGACCTTCGATGGCAGAGCCAAAAAACCTGCCCACGCTATGACGAATATACCTATTAAGCTGATGGTGCCGGGTAACTCGTTGAAAAACAATGCTCCCCAGAGAAGACTGAACATCAGATAACTATAGTCGAACGTGGCGACCGTCGTTGGTTGCCCTTTCTGATAAGCATAGGCCGCTCCGACACTCCCGATCAGGATCAGGACAGCGAGAATCGCGATGGTTCCGAATAGAGCCAGATCAAGCGGCTGCCACGGGCCGAGGATGAGCGACTCTTTATAGCCTGAGAAAAGACCAAGGAGTACACCAGTTACGATGAAAGCGACGTTCAGTGCCAAGGCCAAAACGAAGGGACTATCCTTGCTGCACTTTGCAGATGTCAGCACCATCGCACAGGCGTAGAGAAAGGCGGCGATGACCGGGAACAGGGTCGCGATTTCGAAATTCGAGTTTTCGGGGCGGATAATCATCAACACGCCAACAAAACCACAAGTTATAGCCAGGATCGCGCGGCGAGCAGGCCATCGTTGCGCAACTCCTGCGGAAAGCGCGATGATAAAAAGCGGCCCCGTGTAGTAGGCGGCAGCGGCCAGAGATAATGGCATCTGAGGCAAAGACGCGTAATAACTCAGCCACATGATAACCAGGAGCGTACAGCGTACCAGGATCCAAAGCGGCGCAAATAATTTCACCGGCCCCTGCCTGCGAGCCAGCCACCACAACAGGGGCAGGACAAGAGCGGAGCGCAGGACGTACATCTGCCAAAGCGGCAGTGACAGGCCCGTTGCCTTTATGACGGCATCTCCCAACGATAAGGCCGCGACAGACGCAACAATCGCAAGGATCGGACCGAGCGCGCGATTTTCGTGTGTGGAATCTGCCATGCTTTGCCCAAGTGACCGTTACCCATCAATACCCCATAAAAATCATGTAAGCTCTCAGATGAAAAAGGAATTCCTGTTCAATTCGCATGAGCTAAAGTTATGAATAGACCAACCCACCACTTACCGCCGTTGTCACGCTTAAGACCGTTTGAAGCCGCAGCACGGCATGAGAGCTTTTCCATGGCCGCAGACGAACTCGGCATGACCCAGACGGCGATAAGCAAACAGGTTGGTCTCTTGGAAAAGGAGTTGGGGATACCTCTGTTTGAACGCCGCAACAGAGCGGTGTTTCTGACGGATGCGGGCAGACGGCTTGGACGAGTAGTCGGGGGTGCTCTCACTGACGTTGCCGCTGAGATTGCGCTGCTTCAAGGCAAAAGGCGGTCGAACGAACTGGTGCTGCACTGCCAGCTTTGCGAGGCATTCTATTGGCTCATGCCACGTCTCGCCGGTTTCCATGAACAGAACCCGGGTGTTGAACTGCGTGTTGTCAGTTCGCTGAAACCGCTGACAGAAACAGAGGAAGGTTTCGATGTCGCCATTCAAACATCGGGTCGCGCTTCTGGTTCAGCACGTCTGGCATTCACTGCAGCCGACGATATTTTTCCGGTTTGCGCGCCATCGCTCGTATCCGGTCACACACTTCCAATGGACCCAGACGATCTGGCGGCTTTCCCGCTCCTGTCGCATTCCGTTTCTCCGCAAGACTGGATGGAATGGCGGGATTGGTTCAAAGGCATCGGTGCCCAGCAACCGAAGCGCCCGCGCGTTGTGTCTTTCGACAGCTATCCTGTGGCATTGCAGGCTGCTGTAGCGGGCCAAGGTGTTGCACTTGGATGGAGACGCACGACCGAAGGCGTGATTGCAGAGGGCAAGTTGATAAGGCCATGCGCACAAATTCTGAGGCGCCCGACAGAAATATCTGTTTTTCGCGGTGGGAACCGCAATCATAACCCAAAGACAGACCACCTTATCGATTGGCTAAAAAGGGAGTTAGCAGAATAGTAGCCGTTCACGCTTCGTGCAGCATCGATTGATTTGGGCTCGTTCCGACCTTTCTCAACACCGCAGGATGCACCAAAACTCAGACGGTTTTACCACCGGCGATAACCACCGTTTTTGCTGCATAGGTATTGTCCAGCCCCAATTCTATGGGCCACTTTTGAGCAAGGTTTCTGCGACTTGCAGTCGCATGTTTAGGGCCTGATGTGGTCGGACACGATCGTACTGTCTGAGCCATGTATTGGTGACGATCTGTGCCTGTTTTGTGTATGGAACCATTCGGCGTTGAGGATTTTGCAGCGCAAAGCTCCGTTGAAGCGCTCGTTGTAACCGTTCTCCCACGGCGATCCTGAATAGATCTGAATTGGCTTTGATCCCGACCTTTCTCAGCCAGTCTTGCAGTGCCGCTGCGATGAACTCTGAGCCATTGTCCGAACGAACGTACTCCGGCTTCCCGCTTTGCAGTAGCAATGGATACAGCGCATCCAGCATATCTGCGCTGTTCATCGTCAGTTTGACCGCGACGCAGAGCGCCTCGCGAGTGCACTCATCCAGCACCGTCTACATCTTGTAGGTCCGTCCGTTACTCAGCTTGTCGTGAACAAAAATCAATGCTCCAGATGTGCTTGGGATATTGCGGTCGGAGCCGGATGATCGAGCTGTCATTGTGACACAGCCGTTTGCGTTTCTTGTGCCGTCGCGGGCGTTGGAGGCCCTCTTCGCCCCAAAGTCGTTCAATCTTCTTGTGATTGACTGACCAGCCTTCGACACGCAGCAGCTCTGTGATCTTGCGGTAGCCATTCCGCCAGGGCGCATTCAGTCTCAGCGCTGCAAGACACCCGGCTTCGGCTATTGAATTCTGGTTTGGTTTCGGCCTGCGGTTTTTGCGTCGTACAGCGCCATGTCGGCCAGTCTTAGTACTTGAGCAGCAGGATGCGGACATGTCACCGTTCGCCCCGAAACGCCGATACTGACCGTGAACTTGCAGACGTCACCGATCCGGTTCGCAATCTCCAAATGTATCCTTTCGCAAACTGATTCTGCGTCCGCCAAGGAAGAAGCGGTCAGAATGCAGACAAATTCATCACCACCAACGCGGGCGATGGTATCCACTTCCCGGCAAGTGGCTTGCAATACTTCGGAAAGCGCCAAAAGTACCTCATCCCCGACTTCATGACCATGCGCGTCATTGATGGATTTGAAATTATCGATGTCCATCATCAAAACTGCCACCGCCGCCCCGGACCGGTCTGCATCCGCGAAGATGCGCCGGGCGGCGGCATCAAAAGCGCGTCGATTGGCAACACCCGTCAAGGCGTCCGTCAAGGATAGTTGCTCCAGCTGTTCCTTTTGGCTTTGCAGCTCAAGCCTTGTGGATTCGAGTTCGTGAAACAGCTTGTCTCTTTTTTCCGCCTCCACAAAGACCCATGCAAAGTTGCTATTTGGCAAGCGCCTGACACTGACCACCTTCGGGTGTCTGGCACCTGTAATGTCGACAACTGAAAGCTGGGACTCACAGCACCGACCCTCTTTCAAGACGGTTGGAACAATGTAACTGTTGCAATACGCCACCGAGGCTGTCGTCAGAAGCTTGTGGACCGATGCCATGTCCAGCACCTTCGCGGTCCAACCCAGCTCTTCTTCGAAGTATTTGTTCGAAAATAGTATTTTCTGATCGCGCGTGGTGATCAGACACCCGCAGGGAAAATGGTCGATATCGACCATGTCGCTTCGATCAAACCTACTCAAGTGCAAATCGCGCCAATTCTGGCGCAATCTCGCGAGGATGGGTCATATGCAGACAGTGGCCGTTCGCTTCGACTATTTCTAGCCGGGCATTGATCATCTGAGCCTTAACGAACTCGCCCACTGAAACAGCGGCAAGCGTGTCTTCGGTGCTCTGGAAGATGAGGGTTGGCTGCTTCGCCTTCGACAGCAGGTCCCGGCAATCCGAAAAGAAGGTAACACGTGCGAAGGTCTTCGCAAAAAGCGGGTCCGTCGAACAAAAGCTGTCTGCGAGCGTCTCAACCATGTCGGCCCCACTTACACCCATGACAATAGGGGCCAGATGATTAGCCCATCCGACATAGTTCCTGTCCATGAGCCCTAGCAGCTCTTCCAAATCTGCCCGTTCAAAGCCACCTTGGTAGTCAGGCGGATCATTTAGAAAGCACGGCGATGGACAGACCATCACCAGCTTCGAGATGATGTGAGTGGCCTCAATCGCCGCAATCAACCCAGTCATGGAACTGACAGAATGCCCAACCAAGGTGACATCCGATAGGTCCAACGCATCGCAGACGTCGATGATGTCTTGCGCATAGCCTTCCAGCTTTGAATATTTTTCGCCTTTGAATGCTCTTGGATCAGATTTTCCCGATCCGACATAGTCGAACAGGACAATTCGAAAGTCATGCTCCAGATAGGGCGTCAACAATTGCCACATCGTCTGGTCGCACCCAAATCCATGGGCCAAAACCAGCGTTTTGTTTCCCGCTCCAAGGACGGTGACATTGTTACTGGCCAGTGTGTCGTCCAAGATCATTTGATGTGTACTCCCAAAGCTCTCAGCGCACTGAAACAGCTCGGCATGCAGCTCTGGTGACTCGGCGCGTAAACACTGCGTTAGTATTAATTAATTTTCAATTAATTCTGCGGTAAAATTGCACACTGACGACCTTCGCCCTTAGCGCGGCATCGACAAAAATGGGCTTTTTCAAGACCTTCGTTGCGTCCAATTCAACGATCAGCTTTGCCTTTGTAGGTCAGTTGTTGACGTGACGGTCAAAGTCATCTGACGTTCTAAGTTGGCTCTGTGTGGAAAGTCGCGCATCTTTAACTCGATTAGGCGGATTTGCTGCATCCTAACAATGGGTCGCGTCATGCAATACTGACCCAAACGTTTAGCATTTCTGATCCAAAGGGAACTTTCACCTACGGTGGACGATGGTGCCGCGTGCGGGACAAAGCCGACTTTCATGTGACGTGAATGCGCACCTCGCT
Source organism: Roseobacter sp. MH60115 (assembly GCF_015644665.1). Classification (GTDB taxonomy): domain Bacteria; phylum Pseudomonadota; class Alphaproteobacteria; order Rhodobacterales; family Rhodobacteraceae; genus Roseobacter. The sequence goes on along the minus strand of NZ_JADOBQ010000005.1, from coordinate 1,542 downwards.
TCTTTCCAACTCACTTACATGAACTTTGCCTTGAGGCATAAGCAATCTTGATAGTATCTGATCCAATGAGAAATCTTCTGGCCACTATCATCGCGGTTTGCGTCACCCCATGCTCTGCGTTGGCAGACATACCGACGCCTTTCAACAGCAACTCTGCGTTGCTTGATGCCGACAGCATAATTTTGTGCTCGGATTTTGGTGAGATCAACGCTTCGCGTGTCTCTCAATTTCTCAGTGAATTAGATCAAAGCGCAGCAACAGTAAATGTGATAGATGGCCCCAAGCGCCTATCCAAAGCATTAAGCTTCAATGTGTTAGTAGTCGTCACCGGGGGTGAAGCTCAACATACTACCGAAAAGTGCGCAAGGGATACCGTTCCATACGGAGATACTGTGTCGAATGAAATTGCAACTGTAGCAAAGAAGCTCTTGGATGATTTCGAACATCCAAACCCAGCAATAGATGCGGCATTCAGCGAGACAACTTGGTCCAGCTCAAATTTCTACCACGAAACAGAAAACTGGGTGACTATCGTCATTGCGATGCGAGAGCCGTCTACTAATTTCACGATGATCACATTGTTCGACCAACCTTATACGGCCTGTGATCAGAATTCGGCTTGCGTAGAACCGTAGTTTTGGGCTCAGAGCAGACATTGACGCCAGACCACACTGACCGCTCCTACTATTTGTACCCGTGAAAGTCCGCTATGCGGACGAAGCACCAATTCGTTGCACTTGCGCCATTGACAGTTTTGAGTAACTGATGGCGGATAATGACCCTTAGAGAATTACGCATCTTCATTTGCTCGTTTGGTGCGCTCTTGGCGCTGTCGGCTTGCTCTTCAGAATACGCGGCTATCGCCAATCTTCCCGGTCGCGCGACTGTAACCATGTCTGTGACGCCCATGTTCGGTTTTCACAGCGACTGGAACAGAGAACTCACCATTGGTGACGGTGATTCCACGGCTTCCATCGACCTGTTCAAAGATACAGGTTGGTGGTGCGGATCAGACGTATACCTGCATAAATCAGGCACATACGTAGTGCACGAGGGACAAATCGGATGCTTCGGCTTTACGCTTGATCCGTCTTCATTTGACGTCCGTACTTCGATTTCGTGTATCAAGGCCACGGACATAGCCACTCGCCTTTCAGCGGAAGGCTCCAAATTTAGAGGCTACCCTGCGTCCAAGTTCTACAGTGGGCTGTTCTACGTCGGAAGGTTTGTTGAGACTGGACGCGTGCCAGAACTGCGAGAAGCTCGATCAGAAACCCCAATCTTCTTCCAAACACACGAGCAACAAGCCGAACCAGAACTTCCAGAAATTCTGTGAGAGTACATTCGTTCAAAGCGCAGCATCAGGGACTTTGGGCTCGCTGCCGACATCCGACAATTCTGGTCTGTCGACGGATGCCAGCCCGGACCGGACAATGGATTGGCGATAAAGGTCGGGATTGCGGGACGGGCTGCCTTTCGAGTTCAATCGATAAACGGCAGCTCTTTGAATTTCGGGTTGCTTCGGATCAGCCGTTGCCATTC
>NZ_JADOBQ010000004.1:7500-529659 GCF_015644665.1 Roseobacter sp. MH60115 | reverse complement strand
GTTCTTTGTGTCGCAGCATATGGACGCGCCAAAGCTGCCTTTCATGGCCACAACAGCATTGGTCAAATTGGGCTCACTGCGGAAACAGATCCGTCTGCTGCAAGGAAAACGAGCTTAGCCGGGCCAAAGGCTTGCCTCGCCACTAATCTTACAAAGAGCCATCAGTAGCGGGTCGCGAATAACCCCGCCTTCCGTATGCACGATAACTGTCCAGATGAGGTCGTTTGTCCCCCATATGTCCCCCAGCATCGCTGCGCTGGGCAAATGCGAGCACGCACCCGACGTCAAGTCGCTGATTTTATTTGATTTAGTGGTGAGCCGTGCAGGATTCGAACCTGCGACCCACTGATTAAAAGTCAGTTGCTCTACCAACTGAGCTAACGGCCCACTAGAGCGCTTACTTAGAAAGGCGCCGGGGGAGGGTCAAGCCCTTATTTGGTGTTTTCGCAAGGACATACTGGATAGTTTTGCAGCATCAGCTTATATGGCCGAAATGCGCAGCGATGATCATACCGGATTGCCCTTCATGAAGATGCACGGGCTTGGCAACGACTTTGTTGTGCTGGATGCGCGCGCGCAGAAAATCGACGTCACGCCGGATCTCGCGCGTGCGCTCGGCGACCGGCATCGCGGGGTCGGGTTTGACCAGCTCGCGGTCATGACAAACGGTGCCGACGCGCTGCATCTGACCTTTTTCAACGCCGATGGATCGGGGGCCGCCGCCTGCGGAAATGCCACCCGCTGTGTCGCCCATCATGTCATGCAGGAAACCGGTCAGGACAAGCTGCACCTGACAACCGAGCGCGGCGCGCTGGAGGCGCGGGACATGGGCGATGGCCTGACCTCGGTGAACATGGGGCACCCGCAGTTGGAGTGGGCTGACGTACCGCTTGCGCGGGCGATGGATACGCTCTCCTTACCGATTGAGGGCGCACCGGTCGCCACGGGCATGGGCAACCCGCATTGCACCTTCTTTGTCGAGGATGTGGACACGATCGATCTGGCTGCCTTCGGCGCTGCACACGAACACCACCCCTTCTATCCCGAACGCACCAATGTACAGGTGGCGCAGATCATTCGGCCGGACCACATTCGCATGCGTGTGTGGGAGCGTGGCGTGGGCATCACGCTGGCCTCCGGGTCTTCGAGCTGTGCGACTGCCGTCGCAGCGGCCCGCCGCGGGCTCACCGGGCGGTCGGTGCGGATCGATCTGGACGGCGGTACCCTCTATGTCGACTGGCGCGACGACGGTGTCTGGATGACCGGTCCCACCACACATGTCTTCAGCGGGGTTTTGACCCCGGAATTCTTGGCGTCTCTATCATGAATGCGCCTGTTTTCTCCACCATGGGCTGCCGCTTGAACGCCTATGAGACCGAGGCCATGAAGGAGCTCGCCGACGCGGCAGGCCTGAGCGACGCGGTTGTTGTGAACACCTGCGCCGTGACAGCAGAGGCTGTGCGCAAGGCCCGTCAGGACATTCGCAAGCTGCGCCGCGCCCATCCTGATGCCCGGTTGATCGTGACGGGGTGTGCCGCGCAAACCGAACCGGAGACCTTTGCGCAGATGCCCGAGGTTGATGCCGTGATCGGCAATACTGAAAAGATGCAAGGCGCGACCTGGCAATCGCTGGCGACGGATTTCATCGGTGACACCGAGGCTTTGCAGGTCGACGACATCATGTCCGTGACCGAAACGGCAGGTCACCTGATCGACGGCTTTGGCACGCGCAGCCGCGCTTATGTGCAGGTGCAAAACGGCTGCGATCACCGCTGCACCTTCTGCATCATCCCCTACGGTCGTGGCAATTCGCGGTCCGTACCTGCTGGCGTGGTGGTCGATCAGATCAAGCGACTGGTCGATAAGGGTTACAACGAGGTCGTCCTGACCGGCGTAGATCTGACAAGCTGGGGGGCGGATCTGCCTGCCACGCCGAAACTGGGGGATCTGGTCATGCGCATCCTGCGCCTTGTGCCGGATCTGCCCCGCCTGAGGATCAGCTCCATCGACAGTATCGAGGTGGATGAGAACCTCATGATGGCCATCGCAACCGAGCCACGCCTGATGCCCCACCTGCACCTCTCCCTGCAGCATGGCGACAATATGATCCTGAAGCGGATGAAACGGCGGCACCTGCGGGACGACGCAATCCGCTTTGCCGAGGAGGCGCGCAAGCTGCGCCCTGATATGACCTTTGGGGCAGATATCATCGCGGGCTTTCCGACCGAAACCGAAGCGATGTTCCAGAATTCGCTGGCGCTGGTGACCGAATGCGATCTGACGTGGCTGCACGTCTTCCCCTACTCCGCCCGTCCCGGCACGCCCGCCGCGCGTATGCCGGCGGTTGACGGAGCCGTGATCAAGCAGCGTGCCGCGCGGCTGCGAGAGGTCGGTGCGGCGCAGGTCCAGCGTCACCTACAAAGTCAGACCAACCGACAACATCACGTGCTGATGGAAAGCCCGACTATGGGGCGCACCGAACAATTCTGCCCGGTCGAGGTCGCAACACCGCAGGTCGAAGGGTCCATCGTGACGCTGACAACCACCGATCACAGCACGGACGCGCTCCTGGCCTGATCCGGACGTCCGGCTCTCTGCGACACTAGAATTCTCGTGACAACACGCCGGGATGCTCGCTACTCTGGAAACACCTTGTGGGAGAGGTGTATTGGAAGATCACATTGAATGGGTCCTGGAAATGACCATCCAGGACGGCATGTACGACGGTGTCCAGCCATTGATTGACGAAATGGTTGCCGCGACCCAGGCCAATGAGCCCGGCGCACTGGTCTATGACTACCATCTGACGGAGGACAAGACGCGGTGCACGGTGCTGGAGCGCTATGCAGACAACGATGCTGCCTTGCTCCATTTGCAAAACTTCGGGGCACATTTCGCAGATCGGTTTCTGGCAGCCTTCGCACCAGAGCGCTTTACGGTCTATGGCCCGTCCAATGATGCATTGCGTGCCGCACTTTCCGGGTTCGGAGCAACCTTTGAAACCCGGGTCGGGGGCTTTTGTCGCATGTGACCGGCACGGATCGATCATTCACATCAAACCCGCAGGTACAGCGCTTTCACCATAGACGGAGGCTCCCGTTTTGATTGAAAGGCTCCACGTGGCAAGGTACGCTTGGCAGTTCTGAACACCAGGCGTCAGGAAAGAAAGAAACCTCGATGGACACAGTCACATTGCCAAAAACCGGGTTCCTGGCCCATGCGTCTCAGGATTTGTCCAACCTGATGGCCTCTGTCGCGACAGAAGTGTCCCTGGACGAAGGTGAGGTCCTGTTCGAGCAGGGCGACATTGGCGAGACGCTCTATGCAATCGTCTCCGGCTCGCTGGAATTCAGCGTGCTGTCACGCGAAGGGCGCAAGCTGTCGCTGGACGTGATGCGGCCCGGCGCGCTCTTTGGTGAGATCGCGCTGTTCGATCCCGGCACGCGCACCGCCACAGTGACCGCTCTCGAACCAACACGCCTGCGCGGTGTCAAGAACGCCGACATGCTGCGTGCGATCCGCAAGGCGCCCGATCTGGGCATCGACATGATCCAACTGGCGGGCGAACGGATGCGCTGGATGAGCAGCCAGCTCAACGAACAGGTCTTTCTGCCGATGCCTGCGCGACTGGCCAGAAAGATCCTCTACCTGACGGTGGACGGGTCAAGGCAACTGGCCATACTGCCTCTGTCACAGTCGGAATTGGCTGAATTTGTCGGCGCCACCCGCGAAGCCGTTTCCAAGACCCTGTCCTTGTGGAAACGCGCGGGCGTGATCGAAGCGTCGCGCGGCGGGGTTCGCGTTCTTGACCGGAACGCTTTGCAGGTCATGGCGGACTTACATCAGATTTAATCGCGCCCCATGTGAACCGCTTCACAGACCCCGATTCGATTTTGCTGCATCTTGAGGACAGGTTGGGACAGAAAGTCCTGATCTGACACCACCGCAATTTCGGGGGTGTACGGCAAAAAGGGGCTTTAAGATGACACGCCGCAGTGAAAAACAGACCGACCGTGCGAGGGTTACGCCGTCGACATCCCCGGTCAGGACAATGCTTGCCTGGCTGGTGGAGGCGGACCGCGAGTTCCGCGCCGCCCAGTCCATGGTCGAGAAATTTCACCGTCGCTTCTGAGAGGGGTGAGGTTGAGATGGCTGTAACACTGACAATCAAGATGGGATCTGCGGTAACACAGGCCAGACTGGGTGCATTTTTTCGCGCCCAGCCACGGCAAAAAAATCGGAAAGAATTTGGCCAATGTGACCCAGTTCACATACGGCGATTCCCAATTGACGTATTGCTAATGCATTAGTGGTGACCGGTAGCGAGTAACTGCCCTGAATTACGGGGCACACAGCGGGTACGAAAAAAATTCAACGGTACGGGACAGGAATGAGATCACGGCGAAAGACGCGTTTAGCTGCCAACTAGTCGTGAGACCTCGGACCACCTAATTCTGACTCTCCCCAGGGTCTGTCATTAGCCTTCCTACGAAGGCGCAGACAGAAAACCCCCCGCGCGATCTCGCACGGGGGGTTTTTTTGTCCGACCGTCGAAAGCTGAGGTTAGCTGAGATCCTTGCCCTTGACCGGTGCCCAGAGGCGTTTGTTGGTCAGGTAGAGCAGGACAGACAGAAGTGTGAGCAGCATCACACCTGCAAAGCCCGCCTGCTTGCGGGCCATCATCTTCGGCTCCGCCGTCCACATCAGAAAGGCCGATACGTCCTCGGCGATGTGGTGAATGTCATTCTCATGCCCATCCGCATATTCAACGTCCTCGCCATAAAGCGGCGGCGCCATGGAAATCCATCCTCCCGGGAACGCCTTGTTCTCATAGAGGATCACACCGGCTTCTTCTTTCTCCTCACCGGTGTACCCGGTCAGCAGGGAAGCGATGTATTCTGGTCCGCCGATGCCTTTGAAGAATTGGTTGATCCCCAGACCGTATGGCCCGTGAAAGCCTGCCCGTGCCTTTGCCATCAAGCTCAGGTCCGGTGCATTTTCGAGACCGGATGCCGGGAAGTGATCCGAGGGGAGCGCCGTGCGGAAATCATCCAGCTCAGGATCGAAGACTTCGAAGTTTTCCGCGTAGGCACGCACCTGATCCTCGGGCATCGAGGGACCGCCCTCTTCGGACAACGAGCGGATCGGTACGAATTTCAGGCCGTGGCAGGCGGCACAGACTTCCGTGTAAACCTGCAGACCGCGTTGCAACTGGTTCTGGTCATATGTGCCGAATGGACCTTCGAAGGAGAAATCGAAGTCTTCGATATGCGTGTCATAGGCGCCAGCCGCCAGACCGGCTGTGGCCAGACCGAAGGCCGCCACAGCACTGAGTGTAAGAGTTCTGAACATGATCTTTGGTCCTTTATTCAGCAGGCGTGGCGTCCGAAGACTTCGGATAGTGCGAGGTGAAGTCATCTTCGATGGTGGCCGGTTGCGCGACGGGTTTCTCGATCACGCCAAGAAGCGGCAGGATGATCAGGAAGTATGCGAACCAATAGGCAGAGCCAATCAGAGCGATGATCGGGTAGATACCCTCGGCGGGCATCGCACCCACCCACATCAGGACGAAGAAGTTCACGACAAACAGCCAGAACCACCACTTCAGCATCGGCCGATACCGCGCGGAACGTACCGACGAGGTATCAAGCCACGGCACAAGCGCCATCACAGCGATCGAGCCGAACATCGCCAGCACACCGAAGAACTTGGCGTCGATGATTCCACCGGTGATGAAGGAGGCGAACTGTACTGCCCAGACCGTATCATCAAAGGCCCGCAGGATCGCGTAGAACGGCAGGAAGTACCATTCGGGTACGATATGCGCTGGCGTCGCCAGGGGGTTCGCTTCGATGTAGTTATCCGGGTGTCCGAGGTAGTTCGGCATGAAACCGACAACAGCGAAGAAAACCGCCAGAATAACCGCCAGGGCAAAGAGATCCTTGATCACAAAGTAGGGCCAGAACGGCAGGGTGTCTTTCTCCGCTTCTTCCTTCGACGTGCGCCGTACCTCAACCCCTGTGGGGTTGTTGTTGCCCGTGGTGTGGAAGGCCCAGATGTGAACCACGACGAGGCCGAGGATCACAAAAGGCAGAAGATAGTGCAGCGAGAAAAAGCGGTTCAGCGTGGCATTGTCCACCGCTGGCCCACCCAGAAGCCACGTCTGCAGGGCTTCACCGATGAACGGGATAGCGCCGAAGAGACCAGTGATCACGGTTGCACCCCAGAAGGACATCTGGCCCCAGGGCAGTACGTAGCCCATGAAGGCTGTGCCCATCATCATCAGATAGATCAGCATACCGATGATCCAGGTAATCTCGCGCGGGGATTTGTAAGATCCGTAGTAAAGACCGCGAAGGATGTGCGCGTAGACCGCCACAAAGAACAGGGACGCGCCATTCTGGTGCAGATATCGCAGCATATAGCCGCCGTTCACGTTGCGCATGATGTGCTCGACCGACGAAAACGCGTGGTCGACGTGCGGGGTGTAGTGCATCACCAGTACGATACCGGTCACGATTTGCAGCACCAGCACGAAGGTCAGAACGATGCCCCAGATCCACATCCAGTTCAGGTTCTTCGGTGTGGGGATCATCAATGTGTCATACATGAGCCCGACAATCGGCAGGCGGCTGTGCAGCCACTTTTCACCGCCGGATTTTGGCTCGTAATGGTCGTGAGGAATTCCAGCCATCAGGTTTCTCCCTTAACCGAGTTTGATCGTGGTTTCATCCACGAATTCTGCTGTGGGTACCGGCAGGTTTGTCGGTGCCGGGCCTTTACGAATGCGGCCTGCGGTGTCGTAGTGCGACCCGTGGCAGGGGCAGAACCAGCCGCCAAAGTCGCCCGCGTCGCCCAGAGGCACGCAGCCAAGGTGCGTACACACGCCCATCATCACCAGCCATTCACCGGTTTCATCCAGTGCGCGGTTTTCATCGGACGCATCAGCGTCCGCAGCGATATTCGCGTTCTCGGCGCCCTGATCCGGCAGATCGCTCAGCTCAACATCGCGCGCGGCCGAGATTTCTTCTTCGGTCCGGCGACGAATGAACACCGGCTTGCCCAGCCACTTCACGGTCAGCTGTGTGCCGGGCTCTACCTCGCTCACATCGACACGGATCGAAGAAAGCGCACGCACGTCAGCGGAAGGGTTCATCTGGTTGACCAGCGGCCAGACAGCTGCACCCGTGGCGATAACGCCGGCGCCGCCTGTGGCATAGTAAAGGAAATCCCTCCGGGTGCCTTCGTGATCTTCTGCGTGGGACACGGCTTTGCTCCATTTCCAGGGCCGGGGACCGGCCAATAATCCGTTTGGCCGCGCAATGCGCAGCCTTTCTCCAGCGGGTATGTAGCGCCGTGCTTCCGTGGCGTCCAGTAATCAAAACCGCGCAAAGGGTCGCAGGCGCAACCACTTTCAGCGTTTTTTAGGCTTATCTTCCACGAAAGTCGTTAATCCCCACAAGATTTCAGCCCGCAGGCGGCTGGGTCGCCTGCATGGACGCCCGCGAATCAAACTGTGCATGCCAGGCGGCCAGAGCCTCATTGCCCGTCCGCCAGTTCCGCGCACCATGGCGGAAATCGACATAGGACAAGGCACAGGCAACCGAGATATGGCCCATGTCGATGGGTCCGGAGAGATGGCTCATCCAGCGGGCGTTCAGCACGGATATCGCGCGCGCCACCTTGGCCCATTGCGCCTCGATCCAGTCGCCATACTGCATCTCTTCCGGACGCAGGCGCATCTCATAGGCCATGGAAACCGCGCAATCCATCATGCCATCTCCTGTCGCCTCAAGCGTCAGTGTTTCCCAGCGCGAGGTGCCTGCAGGATACATCTTGCCGCCATAGAGATCGTTGAGGAAGGCGGTAATCACCCGGCTGTCATAAAGCGTTGTGCCGTTGTCACGGACCAGTGCGGGCAGTTTGGCCAGCGGGTTGCTGGCGGCGAGACCCTCGTCTGAGGCAAAGGCCGTCGATGTCACACCTGCCAGCTCGACCTCATCCGCCTTGTCCAATTCGTGCAGCAGAACAACGACCTTGCGCACAAACGGTGATGCGGGGGAATGAAAGAGTTTCATGAGCCTATCCTTTTCCGGTGATGCGGACACTAGCAGAGCTATGCGCCCTGTCCATTGGCCCCGCGCATCAGGGCCGCCAGAACGGTCAGATCCGTGCCGATACCGTAAGCTTCCACATGATCGGCTGCGCGCATCCGCACGTCGTCGGGCTTGTTCTGGTTGAGCTTCCATGTACCATCCACGCCGGTCACGCGCATCCGGCAGGGCACGATCGCGCGCATCATCCGCTCCATCACACCATCCGACATTTTCGACGGCGTCCAGGGCGTTTTGGGCAAGAGGCGATCCTCGAAAAACGCGGACTGGCGATCAAGCAGATCGTGCAATTCATCCTGGGGGCGCAATTCCAACATCCCGGTCAGATGCACGGCCACATAGTTCCATGTGGGCACTTGATCCACCACATCGTACCAGTCCGGCGACACGTAGCTGTCGGGGCCGGAGACCGCGATCCGGGCCGCAGCAGGCCCGTCTTTCAACGCCCGCGCAATCGGATTGGACCGCAACAAGTGCAGCCACAGCGTGTCGCCTGCGTCATCCAGCAGGAACGGGATATGCGACATCCATGGCCCCTCTGCCCCGCCGACCGCCAGAATTCCAAAGGCGCGATCACGGGCATAGGCAAGATTTGCAGCAGCTTCATGGGTATGGAAAACGGGATTGGGGTGCATGCGGTCCAGCCTTCAGAATGGGTATGATTCCTCTTGCAGGCTTTCCGACATATTGGCAAGCTCAGCGCATTCTCAGGGCGGGGCGGAATTCCCCACCGGCGGTATGAAGGCTCCGGCTATCGGAGACCTTTGAGCCCGCGAGCGCAAGGGATTTCTCTGCGGAAATCCCTTGGTCCAGCAGATCTGGTGAGAGGCCAGAGCCGACGGTCATAGTCCGGATGAAAGAGAATGCGGATGCACGTGGGTCTTTGGCCTGCGCGCAGTCGTGATCGCCTTGGGTGGACGTGTCTGAACCTAAAGGAGATCAACATGACACACACCCGTTTCGCCTTTGTCAAAGCGCAGTGGCACGCAGATATCGTGGACCGCGCCTATGACGGTTTTACCCAGACCATCCCCGCCAGGGAGGTCGATGTGTTTGACGTGCCCGGCGCGTTCGAGATGCCGCTGATGGCGCGCGACCTGGCCCTTACCGGAACCTATGCCGCTGTTGTCTGCGCCGCCTTTGTCGTGGACGGCGGCATTTATCGCCATGATTTTGTGGCGCAATCGGTTGTCGACGGGCTGATGCGCGTGGGCCTCGATACCGGCGTGCCGGTGCTGTCGGTCTCGCTGACCCCGCATCAGTATCAGGAGACCGAACACCACAATGCTATCTATCGTGCGCATTTCCTCGAGAAGGGGCGCGAGGCCGCAGAGGCCGCACTTGGGATCCTGAAGGCCCGTGCAGCGCTGCGCGCGGACGCGGCCTAAGACGTCAGACCGTGCACAATCTCAGGGAAGAGAAGCGCCCTTGCCCCCATCGAAGGGGCACGGGCGCTGCCCGGCACATGTGCCGGGCGGTGGCGCCTGACAGCAGACGACCCTATCCCAAATAGGCGCGCAAGGCGGGGGGTGGATCCTCCAAAAGCGACTTGGCGGGTTGTGGGGCCGCAGCCCGCCCACCTTCAACAAAAATCACATCATCCGCGATCCGCCGCACGTCTGCAGGGTCGTGGGTGACCATGAGCAATGTGGCCTCTGCCTCCGCGCTCAATTCCTGCACCAGATCGAGCATTTCCTGCCGGAGTGCCGGACCGAGGGCGGCAAAGGGCTCGTCCAGCAGGATCACCGGGCGATCCTGAACCAGCACCCGCGCAAGAGCGGCGCGGCTTTGCTGCCCGCCCGAAAGCGCGCCGGGTTTGCGCGCGGACATGCCCCCCAGGCCCACCCGCTCCAATGCAAGATCAACGCGTGCATTGTCTTCTAGCGTCAGCTTCAGATCAGGCCGGATGCCCAAGCCGATATTCTGCGCAATACTGAGATGCGGAAAGAGATTGTTGTCCTGAAACAGCATCGCAATCGGCCGCCGTCCCGGTGCCGTGTGGGTGATATCCCGGTCCTGCCACCAAAGCCGCCCCGCGGCGAGCGGCAGAAAGCCTCCGATGGCGCCCAACAACGTCGATTTACCAGCGCCAGAGGGACCGATCACGGCAGTCTTGCGTCCCGGCGCGATCTCGAAATCCGCCTCCAGCGCGAAATCGCCCTGGGCGATCCGAATGGTCTCAAGCCTCAGCACCCCAGCGGCCTCCCTTGTCGCATATCCAGAACAGCCCCAGCGCCATGGCAAGCAGCAACAGCGCCGCCCCCGCCGCCGCCTCTGTCCGGTAGGCCCCCATCAGCCGGTACATCTGCAAGGGTAGCGTGGCGCGATCGGGATCGGCAAAAAGCGCGATGACCCCCAGATCTCCAACAGACAGCGCACCGGTAAGACCCGCGGCAAAGCCGATCTGCGCCCGCAACCGTGGCAACACCAGCCAGCGCCACGCGGACCAGCCCTGCATGCCAAGTGACCGGGTCAGCCGGTCATAGGTTGTCAGCACCTCGCGCAGGGGCGGCACCAAAATGCGCAGGGCAAAGGGCAATGCCATCAGCGCATTTATCAGCGCGGTGACCGGCAAGGCCAGCGGCACCGGATCCGCGATGGGGTTGATCAGGATGAACCAGCCAGTGCCGATCATCAGCGGGGAGGCCGAGAGACCAATCAGGCCGATGGCTTCCGCCCCTCCGGCCCGCCGGGTGCTGATCCATCCGGCCATGGGCAGGGCAATCGCCAGCAGCACCGCGATGCTCAGCACCGCAACGCCCAGTGAATTGCCCGCTGTCTTCCAGACGACCCAGGGCATTTCCGGCAAGCCCTGCAGACCCGCCAATAGGATGGCCATCAAGGGCAGCAGCAGAAAAGCGCTGCCCAAGGCGATGATACCCGTGTCCAACGCCCGTTGCATCCCGCCGCGCGCATCCCAGCGGCGCAGCTTTCGATCCAGCCCGGCGGTCAGCGGGAAGTTCGGAAGGACCCAGAGCGCGATCAGCGCAGCGCTCCCCGCCAACAGAAGCTGGATGATGGAAAGCAACGACGCCCGGGCGAGGTCGAAATCGAACCGAAAGGCCTGGTAAATGGCCAGTTCAATGGTGGTGGCGCGGGGCCCCCCGCCCAGTGTCAGTGCCACGGCAAAGCTGGTCAGGCAGATCACGAAGATCAGGGCCGCAGCACCGGGCACAACCTGCAACAACAGGGGGTATTCTAGCGTACGACGGATCATCGCCGGCGGCAGATCAAGCTGGGCGGCAAGGCGGAACCGTTCCGCGGGGATGCTTTGCCATCCCTGCAATAACAGGCGTGTGGCCAGCGGCAGGTTGAAGAACACATGGGCCAGCACCACGCCATGCAGCCCGTAAATCGACAGGCCGGGCAGCCCAAGGGCTCCCAGCACCTCATTCACCCACCCGGTCCGGCCAAAGACGGTGAGAAGGCCAAGGACCGCCACAATGACCGGCAGAATGAAAGGCGCGCCCAGAAGCGTGATCAGCGCCCCCCGCCCCCAGAACCAGCGGCGGGCCAGTGCGCGAGCAAGTGGGATTGCGCAGATGACGGAGATCACCGCCGACCATGCGGACTGAACCACCGTGAACCGGATCGCCGCCCATTCCGCCGGGCCAAGCCCACGGCCCACTTCAGCGCGCAGCCCCAGCCCGACAAAAGACAGCACGACCACCGCAACGACAAAGCCGCCCGCGATGACCCCTGTGGTACCGATTACTGGCTGAGCGCGTTGCGCCATGTCTCGATGGCCTGGTCTTTGCGGCTTTCAGCTTCTTCTTCCGAGTAGAAGAGGACCTTTTCCGGCAACGGCAGTTGTGCCCACCCTTCTGGCCACTGATCTTCGGGCAGCGCCGAAGGCAAGGACCAGTTGGCCGTCGGGATCATTTGCTGAAAATCCGTGGAGAGCACATAGGCCATGAAGGCGTCCGCCAGTTCCGGCGCGTCGGTCTTGGCAATCTTGCCCACGGTTTCGACCATGAAGTAGTGGCCTTCCGGGAAGATCGCCGCCTTTTTCGTGAAATCCTCTTCGGCAAACATGTGGTAGGCGGGCGAGGTGGTGTAGCTCAACACCATATCCACCTCGCCATCGGTGAACATGCCGTAGCTGGCGGACCAGTCCTTGGTCACGGTCAGGATTTTGGGCGCGAGTTTGGCCCAGACATCCGCGGATTTATCGCCGTAGACCGCCTCGACCCAGAGTACGAGCGCCAGGCCCGAGATTGAGGTGCGCGGGTCCTGGATGACCAGTTTGACGTCGTCGTCCATCTCGAGCAGCGCATCAAAACTGGCGGGCGGGGCATCCATCATGGTTTCATTGTAGATGAAGGCCGTGTGCCCGTAGTTGAAGGGCAGGAAGGTGTCATCGCCCCAGTCAATCGGCAGCGTCAGGGCAGCATTATCCTGCCCATGCGGGGCAAAGAGACCCGTGGCGCGGGCCTTGGCGGTCACGTCAGAGGTCAGGCCAATCACCACATCTGCCTTGGTCCGCTCACCTTCGAGCAGGAGGCGCGGCAGCAGATCGCCCGTGGAGAATTGCAGGTCGCAGTTGCAGATCTCTTCGAAGCCCGCTTCGATCTTGGGGCCCGGGCCCCATTCCGACGTAAAATAGTCGCCTGCATAGACGGTCAGCACCGAGGTATCGGCCCCGGCCTGCGTGGCCAGCAGCAGCGTTGTGGCAAGTAGGGTTCTCCGCATGATCAATCCTTTCAAATGCGACGAACGGATGAGAGGATGATCAAGCTCACCTTCCCTCCGCCGGTCTTAACCGGTTCAGGTTCTACGGGTCCGCGCGTGCGCACATCTCAGCCTGAAAGGCCCCCCGAGGTATGATCAGGGGTAAAGCGGCACTGCTGGATTGGCAAGCGATAAGCTCTTGAGGCGGCCCGCCCGCCCCGCTAAGCACGCGGATCAAAGGAGCCGCGCAATGTCGATCAACAGCTTTGGCCATCTTTTCCGCGTGACCACCTGGGGTGAAAGCCACGGGCCTGCTTTAGGGGCAACCGTTGACGGATGCCCGCCGGGCGTGGCGATCGACGAGGCGATGATCCAGCAATGGATGGACAAGCGTAAGCCGGGGCAGAACAAATACACCACACAGCGGCGCGAGGCCGATGAGGTGAAAATCCTCTCTGGGGTGTTCGAAGGTCAGACCACGGGCACGCCGGTGCAACTGATGATCGAAAACACCGATCAACGCTCCAAGGACTATGGCGACATCAAGGACAAGTTTCGCCCCGGTCACGCGGACATCACATATTTCCAGAAATACGGCATCCGAGATTATCGCGGGGGCGGCCGGTCAAGCGCGCGCGAAACGGCAGCGCGTGTTGCCGCCGGTGGTCTTGCGCGCGCGGCGATTGCGGCGCTTGTCCCGGGCGTTGAAATCAAGGGGTACATGACGCAGATGGGGCCGCATCAGATTGATCGGGACCGGTTTGACTGGGACCAGATCGATGCGAACCCTTTCTGGGTACCGGATGCGGTGGCCGCCGAGGATTGGGCAGCCT
Organism: Roseobacter sp. MH60115; assembly: GCF_015644665.1. Taxonomy (GTDB): domain Bacteria; phylum Pseudomonadota; class Alphaproteobacteria; order Rhodobacterales; family Rhodobacteraceae; genus Roseobacter. The sequence continues at coordinate 516,041 of NZ_JADOBQ010000004.1, read as the reverse complement.
ACCTTGATGGCTTGCGCAAGTCCGGCAGTTCCGTGGGCGCCGTGATCGAGGTCGTGGCGCGGGGAGTGCCCGCAGGTCTGGGCGCGCCCGTCTATGGCAAGCTGGACACGGATCTGGCCGCCGCGATGATGAGCATCAATGCCGTCAAGGGTGTGGAAATCGGTGAGGGCATGTCCGCCGCCATGCTGACGGGCGAATTGAACGCGGATGAGATCACCATGGGCCCGGATGGGCCGCTCTATTCTTCAAACCACGCCGGTGGCATTCTGGGCGGCATCAGCACCGGGCAGGACATCGTGGTGCGCTTTGCCGTCAAACCCACGTCCAGCATCCTGACCACGCGCCGTACGATCACCAAGTCCGGGGAAGAAACCGAGATCATCACCAAAGGCCGTCACGACCCTTGTGTCGGCATCCGCGCGGTGCCCGTGGGGGAGGCGATGATGGCCTGTGTGCTGCTGGATCACATCCTGTTGCACCGCGGTCAGGTGGGTGAGAACCGCGGGCACATCGGCTGAGCACGGATCAGACCGGTTCCATATCCAGCAGCCGCGCGACACTCTCCACGCTCTGTTCCAGAATGCCCAAGGGCATGCGGGACCGCGCCAGCACCCGCAAACCGATGTAGTGGGTCAACAGAACGTTGGCGAGGGCTTTGCGCTCTGTATCGGGCAGTGCGCGATGGGTTGCGGACGCGCGCAAGGCGGCTTCGAACCCGTCCCGTATCCCTCTCATACCCTTCTCAACCGCCTCGGCAATCTCCGGATCTGACATTTCGAAACCAGCTGCGGCAGAGCAAAGCAGGCAACCGCGCGTGTCCCCGGCGGCCACGGCAGCACAAAGCGCGGCAAAAAGGCTGAGGATACGCGCGCGCCCGTCCGGCACTTGCGCATCCGCCAGCCGCGCCTTTGCAGCGCCAACCGCCTCCTCTTCATAGTGCTCCAGCACCAGTAGAAAGAGATTCTTCTTATCCTTGAAAGCCTTGTAAAGGCTGCCGCGAGTCAGCCCCATGCCGTCCAGCAAATCAGGCAGGGAGGCCTCCAAGAAGCCCTTTTCCCAAAAGACAGCTGTCGCTTTCTTGATCGCGTCTTGCGTGTCAAACTCTCTGGGGCGTGCCATCCGGGTCTCCTGCGTTCCGGGTAATATAGTTCGGAACCACTTGTTACACAACTCACGCAGACGTGTATTGTACTGATTGGTTCCAAATTCTAGATTGGCGTCGAGACCAACACCCACCTGCAGAAAAGGACCAGACCCATGAAAAACATTCTCTCCGCCCTTCTCGTTGTCGGCCTGACCGCCCTCGCCACGTTCGGCGCCGTTGCTGGCACCACCCAGCAGTCTACCTTCACCGGTAAAAGCGATCACATCACCACCGGCGGCGTGACCATTGTGAAAAACGCCGATGGCACGGCGACCGTGACGCTGGAAGACGACTTCTCTCTTGATGGCGCGCCTGACCCGCGCGTGGCCTTCGGCAAGGACGGTGCCTATGTGCCCGCCGGTGACCTGGGCGAGTTGAAAAAGCTGAACGGCAAGCAGGTCTACACCGTGCCCGCCTCCATCAATATCGACGACTACAACGAAATCTACATCTGGTGCCTCAAGTTCTCCGTGCCGCTGGGCGTTGCCCCGCTGAGCTAACGGCCCTGCATGGATCAAGCGGGCCGTGCAGGTGCGCTTGATCTTTCCAGCCCGGAGGCGCAAGAGGGCCATATGGCCCAGGACATGACCCAACACAGACCTGGCCGCGCAATTGCATTGAAGCTTTGCGCGGTCTTTCTGTTCATGGTCATGGCGGCCATCATCAAGAGCGTATCAAGCGAGGTGCCGCCGGGCGAAGCCGTTTTCTTTCGCTCCCTCTTTGCCATTCCGATCATTGCGATATGGCTGGCACAGCGCGGGCAACTGCGCGAAGGGCTCATTCCGTCGAACCTCATGGGCCATGTCTGGCGCGGCGTCTTTGGCACCTCGGCCATGGGATTGACCTTTGCGGGCCTCGGGCTGCTGCCCCTGCCCGAGGTTACCGCCATCGGCTACGCAACGCCGATGTTTGCGGTGATCTTTGCCGCCCTGTTTCTGGGCGAACGCATCCGCGTGATCCGTCTCTCAGCGGTTGCTCTTGGCCTAATCGGGGTGATGATCGTAATCGCCCCGCGTCTCAGCATCGGGGCCGATGAGATGTCCCGCGCTGCCACCTTTGGCGCGATCCTGGTGTTGATCGCGTCGGTTCTGCGCGCCCTGGTGCAAATCCACGTCCGTCGCCTTGTGCAGACGGATCACACGGCGGCCATCGTCTTTTACTTCTCGGCGACCGCGACCTGTCTCGCGCTGTTATCTGCCCCCATCGGATGGATTGTCGATCATCCCGCCTTTGTCTGGGTCTGGCCGGAACGCTCTGTCGTCCTGTTGCTGATCACCGCCGGGCTGATCGGCGGTGTGGCCCAGATCATGGTCACCTCGTCCTACCGCTTTGGCGGCGCCTCAATGCTCGCCCCCTTCGACTATGCCTCGATGATCTTTGCCAGCCTCATCGGCTATGTGGCCTTCAACGAGGTGCCTACGGGGCCGATTCTGCTCGGCTCTGCCCTTGTCATTTCCGGCGGTATCCTGATTATCTGGCGCGAACGCCAGCTGGGGCTCGACCGCAGCAAGTCCAAACCCAATCAAACGCCTCCAGGCACCCCCTGACACCAAGGAATAACCTCATGTCGGACACGCAGGACCACAAAGAGAAGATGAAAGCCGTGCAGGCCAAGCAGCGCGCCAAGGTGGCCGAGGCACAGGATCCCGAACGCGGGCTTGTTCTGGTGCACACCGGCAAGGGCAAGGGCAAATCCTCCAGCGCCTTTGGCGTTGTGATCCGGGCGCTGGGATGGAAGCAGAAGGTTGGTGTCGTCCAGTTCATCAAGGGTAAGTGGATCACCGGTGAAAAGAGGTTTTTCGATCAGCTGGGCGACGTGACCTGGCACACGATGGGCGAAGGTTTCACCTGGGACACGCAGGACAAGGACCGCGACATCGCCGCAGCCGAGGCGGCCTTTGCCAAGGCGGTCAATATGATGGAAAGCGGCGAGTTTGACCTCATTGTTCTCGATGAAATCAACATCGCGCTGCGGTACGACTATCTGGATGTGCACAAGGTGATCGAGAGCCTGAAGGGGCGTGACAAACGCACCGGGGTGATCCTGACGGGCCGCGATGCCAAGCCCGAGCTGATGGACTATGCCGATCTGGTCACCGAGATGACGGAGGTCAAACACCCGTTTCAGGCAGGCATCAAGGCCCAGCGCGGGGTGGATTTCTAAGCCACCCGGAACATGTTGCGGGTCACAGAGAGGACCCGTGATGTCAAAAACACGCGAAAATCGGCCCGAAATCACAACCGTCACCAACGGTACAGAACTGCGACGCTGGTATTGGACCAAGTCCGAACTGGTGGCGCAGGCCAAGGCGCTCGGGCTTCGGACCACCGGCGGCAAGTTCACCATCCTCGACCGGCTTGCGCATTACCTCGACACCGGCGAGAAAACCTGGCTAGGAGAGGTTCGCAGCAAGCCTCGCTCGAAATTCGATTGGCACAGCGCGGAATTGACACCAGAGACGGTCATCACCGACAGCTATCGTAACAGCCAGAACGTCCGGCGCTTTTTCAGGGCGCACGCCGGGGATGGTTTCAAGTTCAACATCGCCTTCATGACATGGATGAAAAACAACACCGGCAAAACGCTGGCGGATGCTGTAGAAGAATACTTTCGCCATAAGGCCGAAGCGGCACAGCCCGGCTTTCAAAGCGAAATTGCCCATCACAATCAATTCAACCGATACACCCGCGATTTTCTGGCCGACAATCCAGACAAGACGATGAAGGACGTGCGGAAATTCTGGGCCCTGAAACGCGACATGCCGTCCGAGGATGGACGGCATGTCTATCACAAGTCCGATCTGGACCTCGACTGATTAAAGACTGGCGCCCTTCGGGTCCAGCGTCACCGTGTAAAGCTCTGTATCCGCGCGGTCCATCAGACGGACCTTCATCTGCTGGGTCTGCGCATCGATATCGACAAGACCGAAGAACTGCAGCCCCGCGCTTGGCGGCAGGTTGATCCCCTGCTCTTCCGTTGGCGCTTTGACGTATTTCACCTCCGCCCCGAAGGTCATGTCCATCGCATTCGGACCGAAGGTCCCTGCGTGCAGTGGGCCGGAAACGAACTCCCAGAAGGGCTCGAAATCCTGGAACTGCGCCTTGTCGGGGTTGTAGTAATGCGCTGCCGTGTAGTGCACATCGGCGGTGAACCAGACGGTGTTGTCGATCTTGGCCGTCTTGATGAACCGCAAGAGCTCCGCCACTTCCACCTCGCGGCCCATCGCGGGGCCGTTCACCCCATCCGCGATGCCTTCGGAGCCTGCCTGTTCGCGGAAGTTGTCCCAGACAATCAAGCCGATGGGTTGGTCCGATGCGATCACTTTCCATGTGGCCTTGGAGGCGGCCAGCTCGCGCTTGAGCCAGGCCATCTGCTCGGCCCCCAGCACCCGCTGGTCATCGGTCAGGTCCGTGGTCATCTCCGCCATGTTCGGCCCGCGATAACTGCGCAGATCGAGGAAGAAGACATCCAGCATCGGGCCATAGTTGATCTTGCGGTAAACGCGGTTCGGCTCTTCGGGCGTGATCCGCAGTGGCGTCATCTCGTGGAAGGCACGGGTGGCGCGGGCCTGCAGGACATGCACCGACTTTTCCGAATAGCGATCATCGCCCAACAGATCCTTGCTGTCGGACCAGTTGTTCACGACCTCGTGGTCGTCCCACTGCATGAAGGTTGGCACGGCTGCATTCATCGCGCGCACATGTTCGTCCAGCATGTTGTATTTCCACTGACCGCGGAATTCATCCAGCGTCTCGGCCACCTTGCGCTTTTCGTCCGGCAGAACGACGTTTTTCCAGATCACCGCGCCGTCTTTCTCGACTTCGTCTTTCATCGGGCCATCAGCATAGACCGTGTCGCCGGAATGGATGAAGAAATCCGGCTGGTGCTGCGCCATGGTCGTATAGGTCGCCATACCCGCGTCATCGATCCCCCAGCCCTGACCGGCAGTATCACCGGACCAGGCGAAACGGATGTCACGCCGTGCTGTCGGCGCGGTCCGAAAGCGCCCGATCAAGGGTTCGGAAACAGCATTGATGTCGCTCAGATCGGCGGCGACGAAGCGGTAAAAGATATCCTGATCGGAGGGCAGCCCGCTGACCAGCCGCTTGATCGCCATGTCGCTGGACGGGATGGCATCCATCGACGCAAGACGCCGCACGTTGGCAAAGCTCTCGGTGGTGGAGACTTCCATGGTCACGCGCGCCGGGCGATCCGTCCGGGTCCAGATCATGCCCGAAGACGTGTCGACATCCCCCGACTGCACACCATGTGTGAAGATGGGCCGCGCGGCGGCACGGCTGATGCCCGGCATCGCGAGGCTGGCGGCAAAAGCGGTGGAGCCTGCCAGAACGGCGCGGCGGGTCGGGCGGATAAGTCGTGTCACAAGAATTCTCCATGTGGCGATTGGCTACCGCGCTATGGAACAGGTCTTGTGTAACAAATGCCCGACACCCGGGTAACGGGAAAGGCAAAAGATTGTGACGGGCGACAAACGGCCGACCCGTCACTTTGTCGATGTCAGCTGCGCACCAGCGTCTCGTAGCCTTGCGCGATATCGCGGGTGATGCTACCGACCTCGAAATTATAGTCGCCGATCTGACCCACGGGCGTGACTTCAGCGGCGGTCCCGGTCAGCCAGCACTGCTCGAATCCTTCCAGCTCTTCGGGCATGATGTGACGCTCGTGCACTTTGATCTGGCGGTCTTTCAGCATGCCAATGACGGTCTGCCGCGTGATCCCGTTGAGAAAACAATCCGGGTCCGGCGTATGCACTTCACCGTCTTTGACAAAGAAGATGTTGGCGCCCGTCGCTTCGGCCACATAGCCGCGATAGTCAAACATCATCGCATCAGAACAGCCTTTGGCCTCTGCCGCGTGTTTCGACATGGTGCAGATCATGTAGAGCCCCGCCGCCTTGGCGTGGCTCGGGATGGTCTCGGGGCTCGGGCGTTTCCACTTGGAGATGTCGAGCTTGGCGCCCTTCATCTTTGCATCCCCGTAATACGCGCCCCATTCCCAGGCCGCGATGGCCAGTTGCACCGGATTGCGTGCAGAGGCGACCCCCATGTCCTCGCCCGCGCCGCGCCAGGCGATGGCCCGCACATAGGCGTCCTGCAGCCCGCTGGCCGCCAGAACCTCGACCTTGGCGGCCTCAATTTCATCCACCGTGTAGGGGATTTCGAAGTCGATCATCTGCGCCGAACGCACCAGGCGTTCGGAATGCGCGCGGCTTTTGAAAATCTTGCCGTTATAGGCGCGTTCGCCTTCAAAAACCGAGGAGGCATAGTGCATGGCATGGGTCAGAATGTGGACATTGGCCTCGCGCCATTCGACCATTTGGCCGTTCATCCAGATCTTGCCGTCGCGATCATTGTAAGCGCCTGCCATTGTCTTTCCTTCCAAGGTTGGCAACAAAATTTCCGAATATTGCGCAAATTACGCCCGAACCGGACATAAAGTTGCGCAAAAGATGCGATTCGATAGCCCTTAACCCTTGGAATGTCAACAACACTGACATATGCTGTAACACAATGGCAGGGTGATTATTGAGGCATGTGATGGCAGACGGGCGCGCACCTTCAGCCCAAAGCGGTGAAAACCTTTTGTTTTTGACCGATGAGCAGTTGCGGCAGGGCATCGAGGCGATGTTCTTTGCCTATCGCGGGTTCACGGCCGACCCTGATCGTATCCTCTCGGACATGGCTTACGGGCGCGCCCACCACCGCGCCGTGCACTTCATCAATCGCGCGCCGGGCACCACGGTCAACAACCTGCTCAACATTCTCGGGGTCACGAAACAATCGCTCAACCGTGTCTTGCGCACGTTGATCGAGGATGGTCTGGTTGAGAGCAAGGTCGGGAAGGCGGACAAGCGGGAACGTCATCTGTTCCTGACAGAGGAGGGCCACGCGCTGGAACAGAAACTGTCGGACGCACAGCGGGTACGGATGCGGATGGCCTACCGGGAAGCCGGGCCGGACGCCGTCGCCGGGTTCCGCCGGGTGCTTGAGGCGATGATGGACCGGGAAATGCGCAACGCCTACGGAAGACTTAAGGATAGTGGCACATGAGCGATATGGACGCGCACCTGCTGATCGTCGACGATGACGAGCGGATCAGGACACTTTTGCAGAAATTCCTGATGCGTAATGGGTTTCTGGTGACCGCCGCACGGGACGCGGCGCATGCGCGGCGCATTCTGTCTGGGTTGGATTTCGATCTGATTGTGCTCGACGTCATGATGCCGGGTGAGGATGGTTTGGAGCTGACCAGATCCTTGCGGGAAACCCGTGCCGTGCCGATCCTGCTGCTGACCGCCAAGGGCGAGACCGGCAATCGGATTGAAGGGCTGGAAGCGGGCGCGGATGACTATCTGCCAAAACCTTTCGAGCCAAAGGAGTTGCTCTTGCGCATCAACGCCATTCTGCGCCGTATGCCCGAAGCGCCCGCCGATCAGACCGCGCCCAAGGTGCTGACGCTCGGGGGCATTCGATATGACATGGAACGTGGCGAGATGTGGCAGGGTGAAGACCTCGTGCGGCTGACCGCCACCGAAATGCAGCTGATGAAAATTTTCTCGGCCAGTTGCAATGAGCCGATCAGCCGCGCCAAGCTGGTCGAAGAGCTGGGGCGGGATCGCGGGCAGGCGCAGGAGCGCGCCGTCGATGTGCAGATCACCCGTTTGCGCCGCAAAATCGAGGAAGATCCCAAGCAGCCGCGGTATCTGCAAACGGTGCGCGGGGCGGGGTATATGCTGGCGCCGGAATAGCAAGCAGGGCGTGTGGGGGCTGTCTGCCCCCGGCCCTGACGGGCCTCCCCCGAGGATATTTCTGGCCAGAAGAAACAGGGCGCGGGCTGGCACAGCGCAGAAATACCCGCTAGAAAACCGCCAGCGCAAAGACAGGATTTCCGACCATGACCGATATCCCAGTGGATCAAATGAGCTTTGAACAGGCCATGGCTGAGCTTGAGAAGGTCTTGGGCCAGTTGGAGCGTGGCGACGTGGCGCTGGATGAGAGTATTGCTCTTTACGAGCGTGGTGCGGCCTTGAAAGCGCGCTGCGAGGCCAAGCTAAAAGAAGCCGAAGAGAAAGTCGCCGCCATTACATTGGACGGCGACGGCACACCGACGGGGACGACACCGGTCGAAGGGCTCTGACCATGTTCGAGACCCGTCTGGACGCGGATGCTCAGGCCATTCAAACGCATTTCGACCTGATATTGGGGCGTCTGGGCGATTTGCCCGTGGTGCAGGCCATGGCGCATGCGACTCAGGGCGGCAAGCGTTTGCGGGGGTTTCTGGTACTGGAAAGCGCGCGGCTTCATAACATCGACATCGGGGCGGCGATCTGGCCTGCCACGGCCATTGAGGCGCTGCATGCCTATTCGCTGGTGCATGATGATCTGCCCTGCATGGACGATGATGACATGCGGCGCGGTCGCCCAACGGTGCATCGCAAATGGGACGAGGCAACCGCTGTGCTGGCGGGTGATGCTTTGCAGACGCTGGCCTTCGAACTGGTGACGGGCACCGAGGCAGGCCTGGAGGCACAAGTGCGCGCCGCACTCGCATTGCGCTTGGCCCGCGCCAGCGGGGCGCAGGGGATGGTTCTGGGGCAGGCGCTCGATATTGCGGCGGAAACGGCTCAGCATCCTTTGGCACTGGACGACATCACAGCACTTCAGCGCGGCAAGACAGGCGCCCTGATCGAATGGGCTGCCACCGCCGGGGCCGTGATGGCCGAAGCAGATACCACCGCCCTGCAGGACTATGCGCGCGCGCTTGGCCTTGCCTTCCAGATTGCCGATGATGTTCTGGATGTGACCGGAGACAGTGCGACGGTCGGCAAGGCGGTTGGCAAGGATGCCGACGCAGGCAAGGCAACTTTTGTGTCGCTTCTGGGGCTGGACGCGGCCCGGCGACGCGCCGATGATCTGGTGGAGGACGCCTGCGACAGCCTGGGGGGTTACGGCGCGCGCGCAGACACTCTAAAAGAGGCTGCGCGCTTTGTCGTGACGCGCGCGCATTGAGAGGGGCACATGACCTCAGACAAACCCGAAACACCGCTGCTGGACAGGATCCGGCGCCCTGCGGATATGAAAGCCCTGTCTGATCGGGAGCTGACCCAGCTGGCGCATGAGCTGCGGGCCGAAACCGTCTCTGCCGTCTCGGTGACCGGCGGGCATCTGGGCGCGGGTCTGGGTGTTGTTGAATTGACGGTGGCGCTGCATGCGGTCTTCGACACGCCGCGCGACAAGCTGATCTGGGATGTGGGCCACCAGTGTTATCCGCATAAAATCCTGACTGAGCGCCGGGACCGCATCCGCACGCTACGCATGAAAGACGGGCTCAGCGGCTTCACCAAGCGCAAGGAATCGCCCTACGATCCCTTTGGCGCGGCGCATAGTTCGACCTCGATCTCTGCCGCTTTAGGTTTTGCCGTGGCGCGGGATCTGGGCGGCGTGGTGCCCGAAGGGCTGGGCGACGCCATTGCGGTGATCGGCGATGGCTCGATGAGCGCGGGCATGGCCTATGAGGCGATGAACAACGCGGGCCATCTGGGCAAACGCCTGATTGTGATCCTCAATGACAATGAAATGTCCATCGCTCCGCCGGTGGGCGCCATGTCCACCTACCTCAGCAAACTTTACGCAGAGGAACCGTTCCAGGATTTCAAGGCCGCTGCCAAAGGTGCCGTCAGCCTGTTGCCCGAACCCTTCCGCGAAGGGGCCAAACGCGCCAAGGACATCCTGAAGGGCATGGCCGTGGGGGGCACGCTGTTCGAACAGCTCGGGTTTTCTTATCTCGGGCCCATCGACGGGCACGACATGGACCAGTTGCTGCCCGTCCTGCGGACCGTAAAAGCGCGTGCAACCGGGCCGATCCTGATCCATGTGCTGACCAAGAAAGGCAAGGGATACGCGCCTGCGGAATCCGCGCGGGACAAAGGCCACGCCACGGCCAAGTTCGACGTGATCACCGGCGAGCAGAAAAAAGCACCGTCAAATGCGCCCAGCTATACCCGCGTCTTTGCCGACAGCCTGCTGCAGGAGGCCGCAGAGGACGACAAGATTTGCGCCGTCACGGCGGCGATGCCGGATGGCACTGGCCTCAACCTTTTTGCCGAACGCTATCCAAGCCGGTGCTTTGACGTGGGCATCGCGGAGCAACACGGGGTGACTTTCTCCGCTGCCCTGGCCGCGGGCGGGATGAAACCCTTTTGCGCGATGTATTCCACCTTCCTGCAGCGCGGCTATGACCAGGTGGTGCATGACGTGGCGATCCAGCGCCTGCCGGTGCGTTTTGCCATCGACCGGGCCGGGTTGGTCGGCGCGGATGGGGCAACGCATGCAGGCTCTTTCGACATCGCCTATCTTGCCAATCTGCCGGGCTTTGTGGTGATGGCTGCGGCGGATGAGGCGGAGTTGAAACACATGGTCGCCACGGCGGCGGCGCATGATGATGGTCCCATCGCCTTCCGCTTTCCGCGCGGTGAAGGCAATGGCGTCGAGATGCCGGAGCGCGGCGAGGTGCTGGAGATCGGCAAGGGCCGGATCATTTCCGAAGGCGCGCGCGTCGCCCTTTTGTCATTCGGGACGCGGCTGGCCGAAGTGGAAAAAGCAGCTGAGGCGCTCACCGCGCGGGGCATCCGCCCAACGGTTGCAGACGCACGTTTTGCCAAGCCGCTGGATCGTGATCTGATCCTGCAGCTGGCCGCCGATCACGAGGCGCTGATCACCATCGAGGAAGGTGCCGTGGGCGGTTTCGGCAGCCATGTCGCGCAGCTTCTGGCCGACGAAGGGGTCTTTGATACCGGGCTGAAATACCGCTCCATGGTGCTGCCCGACATCTTCATCGATCAGGCCAGCCCGGCGGATATGTATGCCGTGGCGGGCATGAACGCAGCCGAGATTGAGAGCAAAGTGCTGAACGTGCTTGGTGTTGCGCAGATCGGCGAAGCCCGCGCCTGAGCGTCAGGTCACCGCCACCTGTAGCAGCAGCACCGCACCCAGCGGCACCGCAATCATGCCGATGTAGCCTGCGATGACAAAGTAGCCGTCCCGCGCGAAAAGACCAAAGGCGAAGAGCCCAATGGTCGCCGCCGCCAGCGATGTAACGCCCGGCACCAGTTCCAGCGCGGGCCAGCCCAGTGGGATCACCGCGCATTGCAGCAGAATGATCATGCGCATCGGCCCGCGGGTCAGGTATTGCAAGCGCGGAGAAGAATTCCGATCAATCCACGCGGCCGGGCGACGCAGCCATGCCACGACACGCGTCAGGGTAGAGGCCCCGATGCGCATCCGCATGATGCGCTGGGGCAGCCAGAGCCTGCGTCCCATGAGCCCCTGCACGGCCAGCATCACGATGATGACTGCAGAGATTGTCGGAATGCCCGGCACGCCCGACATCGGGGACACGAGGAAAAGCGCGACCACCAGAATGACGGGTGTGATGGTCCTGTCCCCGATCTCGGACAGGATATCGCGCATTTCGACTTTTTCATCCGTCGCCGCGCGATCCACCGCGTCGAGCAATGTGCTCAGCGGCCAGTCTCTATAGTCCTGAAACGTCCTGATCTCGATTTTCCTCACGCAACAACGCCTCCAGCCCGGTCCGGTAGTCGGGATAAAGCAGCTGGACACCCAACTCCTCTTTGATGCGATCGTTCCGAACTTTTTTACTCTCGGCGTAAAAGCTGCGCGCCATGGGGGTCATCTCTGCCGTCTCGAAATCGACGGCAGGGGGTAGCGGGACCTCCAGTAATTCGGCGGCATAGGCGATGACATCCTGCGGCGGCGCCGGATCGTCGTCGCAAAGATTATAGACCGCACCGGGGTTCGGCTGCGCCAGCGATGCCTCCAGCACTTGTGCGATGTCCTGCACGTGAATGCGCGAGAACACCTGCCCCTGTTTGATGATACGCCGGGCCGTACCCGCGCGCACCTTGGCAAAGGGGCCGCGCCCGGGGCCATAGATGCCAGCCAGCCGAAAGATATGCAGGTTCAGACCCGGTATCGCCTGCCATTCGGCTTCGGCGGCAACCCTTGCCCGGCCCCGTTTCGTGGAGGGCGTCAGGTCGGCGTTTTCATCCACCCAGCCGCCCGCATGATCGCCATAGACGCCGGTGGTGGACAGATACCCGACCCAATCGAGCCGGGGCGCGGCCTCGGTGATCTCCGCCCGCATCTCGGCCAGAACCGGATCGCCCGCCGGCCCCGGCCCGGCGGAGATGAGCACCGCGTCCGCTGCGGCCAACGCATCCGTCACGTCGGCGCCCGGCCAGATCAAAGGTTCCACGCCGGTGGCGGCAATGTCCTCGGCCTTCTCAGCGCTGCGCGTGGTACCGATGACGCGCCAGCCCTTTTGGATCAATCGGGGCGCGAGGGCCCTGGCACTGAACCCGTGCCCGAACGACAGAAGTGTTTTGCTCATAGGCTCAAAGTGGACCGCACCCGCGCCGGGCGCAAGATGCGCTAGGCATCCATTATGATCTCTTTGGCCTTCGGGACCAGACCGTTGATGCGTGCCAGATGCTCCGGCAGGCAGCCGGTCAGAAAATCGTGGTGCTGTACGATATGCGCGCGCGCCGCCGACCCGAGATGGGCAAAGGCACCGGGGTCTGAGACAACATCAATGACCTGCTGCGCCAGCGCATTCGGATCGTGGAAATCGACCAGCATCCCGGTCTCTCCATGGGTGATCACTTCACGCACCGGCAAGACGTCCGAGGCCACGATAGTCGCCTGCATCGCCATCGCCTCCATCAGGGACCATGACAGCACGAAAGGCATCGTCAGGTAGATATGACAGCGGCTGAGCTGCACCAGATTCTGAAACTCCGGATAGGGGATCTGCCCGAGGAAATGCACGCGATCCCAGTCGATGTCCCGCCCCACTTCCTCTTCCATCTCGCGACGCAGACCGCCGGGACGTTCAGACTTGCCGCCGTAGGACACATCATTGCCACCGATGATCAGCACGCGCGCCTTGGGACGTTCCCGCAAAATACGCGGCAAGGCGCGCATCAACACGTGAAACCCGCGTGTCTTTTCCAGATTGCGCGCCACATAAGTGATCACCTCATCCTGCCGCGTGAGCGGATGATCCAACCGGCCCAGAGACAGGGACGCGTCTGCCTTTGGCACCAGCTTATCGGTGCGGATGCCATCGTGGCAGACATACATGCGGTCATGGAAACTCGCCGGGAAGCGGTCGCGCTGCCACAGGGTCGGGCATTGCCCCAGATCGACGGTCTCGATATTGGCCAGCGGCACCGCGTTGCGTGCCTGCATCAGGAAGGGCGCGTGGTCGGACACGGTCTCCGCAGGGTCAAACCCCACCAAACCGCCCTGCAGATTATAGTAGTATTCGAAATACCCGATGATCGGCACATCCGGCCAGACCTGTTTGAAAAACGTAAGCTCCCCCCAGCCGACGTGCCCCACCACGATATCCGGCTTGAAACCGTGATCGCGCTCCAACTTGCGCGCCGCCGCCGCCGCCCCAAAGCCGGAACCCGTGGCCGCCTCCCAGACCTTGGAAAGCCCGTAGGCGTCCTTGCCCGGCACGTGATGCGGTTTGTAGATGACGGTGCGCACGCCATCGAATTTCGGCGGGTTACGGCGCTGGGTCAGAAAGGCGATCTCATGTCCGCCCGCTGCCAGCAGCCATTGCACGATCTCGCGATACTGGCCGGGCATGTTCTGGTGCACAAAAAGCAGTTTCATCGATACTCACACCATTCTTTCAAACCGTCACCTCCCATAGCGGCAGACGGGTGGTTTCGGCAAATCCAATCAGCGGCCTTTCCACACCGGGTCGCGTTTTTCCGCAAAGGCCCGCGCGCCTTCCAACTGGTCTTCGGAAGCATAAAGCCGGTCCACCGTTTCAAGCTGCCGCCCGGTGATCCGGTTCATCGCATCCTGGAACTTGGCATCCTCCGCGTCCCGCACGATCTCCTTGATGGCGGCGTAAACAAGCGGCGGACCGGAGGCGATCAGCTCCGCCAGCGCCCAGACCCGCTGCTTCAGCTCTGTGGCCGGCACAACCTCATTGACCAGCCCCCAGCGGTGCGCCTCCTGCGCGTCAAACCATCTGCCGGTCAACAGCAGTTCCATCGCGATGTGATAGGGAATGCGTTTAGGCAGCTTCACGGACGCCGCATCCGCCACGGTGCCCGACCGGATTTCCGGCAGGGCAAAGGTCGCATGATCCGCCGCCAGGATCATGTCAGCGCTCAGGGCCAGCTCCAACCCACCCCCACAGGCGATCCCGTTCACGGCGGCAATCACCGGTTTGTTCAACCCACGCAATTCCTGCAGCCCGCCGAACCCGCCAACGCCGTAATCTCCATCCACCGCGTCGCCCTCGGCTGCGGCCTTCAGATCCCAACCGGGGCAAAAGAATTTCTCACCCGCACCGGTGAGGATGGCGACACGCAGCGCCGGGTTATCGCGAAACTCGGCAAAGACCTCCCCCATAATGCGAGAGGTTTTCAGATCGATGGCATTTGCCTTGGGTCGGTCCAGCGTGACCTCAAGGATGGCCCCCTTACGAGCAGTTTTGATCGGGTCCATGCCTCTCTCCTTCTGAAATCGCCGACGTATCCAGCACCATCAGCGCATCCGCGGCAACCGCCGATGTCGGTGTACAGATCAGCGGGTTGATCTCAACTTCCGCGATCTCGCCCTGATGCGCAATCACACATCTCTGCAGCGCCATAACGGTCTCGACAATCGCACTCAAATCAACGGGTGGCTTGCCGCGAAACCCAGTCAGCAGCGGGTAGGTTTTGAGGTGGCACAGGGCCTGCCGGACGTCCATCTCGGTCACCGGCAGCAGTAACGACGCGCTGTCCTGCCACAATTCCGTCATGACACCGCCGGTTCCGAGGGTCAGGACGTAGCCGTGTGCGGCATCCACAGTGACCCCGATCAGCAGTTCGGCGATACCGCCCTGCACCATCTCTTCGATCAGCAAACTGCCCTTGGGCAGCGTCCGTGCCGCATCAGGCAGATCACCGTGAGACAGGCCAAGACGCACCGCGCCAACTTCCGATTTATGCGCAATCCCCTGTGCCTTGAGCGCCAAGGGCGCGCGCAGCGCCGTGGCATCAACCTGCAAAACATCCTCGCAGACCAAATGGGCAGGCACGATCACACCAAAGCGTTGCAACAGGCCTTTCGCCTCTGCCTCCTTCAGCATCCGGGGCGTGGCGGGCGGTGACGCAACCAAGGGCGGCGCGACACTAGGCGCGGACAGATGCGCCGCCGCCTCCGCCGCCACCATCGCCTCGCGCAGGCCAAAGAGCGGGGTGACCCCGGCCTGCATCAACGTCGCGGCAACCTCAGCGGGCATCAGTTCCGGCAGCGTCGAGACCACGGCCACGGGCCGCCCGCTGGCCCGGTAAGTCGCAATCGCAGCCTCGGTCGCGCAATGCCAATCCGCAGCATCGGTATGCGGGTAGTCAACGAGTATCAAAACCAATCCGATATGTGCTGCCGCCATCGGGGTCCAGGCCGCCGCCATTTTACGGGCATCCCCCCAGATATAGGTGTGATAGTCCAGCGGATTGGACAGGGCGACCATCGGGCCCAATACCTCCTGCAACGCCGTCTTTTGCTGAGGTTCCAGCGCCGGAAAGGACAGCCGCATGCCCACGGCGGCGTCTGCCGCCAGGCTGGCCTCTCCCCCGGAACAGCTGATGCTCGACAAAGTGGGGTGCTCCAGCGGACCCGCGACATGCAGCAGCTTCAAGGTTTCCAGAAAGCTCGGCAAATCATGCACACGAGCAATCCCCAAACGCGCCAGAAAAGCGGCGGCCCCGGCATCGCTGCCCGCAAGGGAGGCGGTATGCGACAGGGTCGCGCGTTGCGCTTCTTGCGACACGCCCGCCTTCAAAGCCACCAGCGGCACCCCCTTGCCATGTGCTTTTATGGCCAGCGCGTGCCAGGCCGCAGTACCCCCGAACCCTTCAATATGCAGACCAATTGCGGTGATCCGCGGATCATCCAACAGTGCAGAAGCCAGATCCGCCTGCGAGGTCTGGGCCATGTTCCCACAGGTCCCGACAAAGGCAATTGGCAGCCCGCGTTGCTGCATCGTCAGGTTGATCGCGATGTTGGAGCTCTGTGTCAGGATCGCGACACCCCGCTCCACCGACACACAACCATGCTGATCCGGCCAGAGCATTGCGCCGTCCAGCGCGTTGATGAACCCATAACAATTCGGCCCGAGGATGGGCATATCGCCCGCCGCCGCAACCAGAGCCGATTGCAAATCATGGGCGCTGCCATCTTCTCCGGTCGCTTCGGAGAAGCCTGACGCGAAACAGACCGCGCCCCCCGCCCCCATCTGCGCCAAAGCCGACACGACCTGCACGGTCAGATGCCTGTTCACACCAATGAAAACCGCGTCCGGCACACCGGGCAGATCAGCAACCGATGCCACGGCGGCAATCCCCTCCACCCGCGCAGGGTCAGGATGCACCCGCCAGATCTCACCGCCAAACCCCATGCCATGCAGCTGCCGCACCACCTGCTGACACCACATACCGCCGCCGATAACAGCCACGGACCGGGGCCGCAACAAACGATCAAAGTCACGGCTCACCCGAAACCCCCAGCGCTTCTTCTGGCCCAAAATATCCCCGCCGGAGGCATAAAACCCTATGCCCCCAGCGCGCGCAGCAGATCGCGGCTGATGATATGGCGCTGGATCTCGCTCGTCCCATCCCAGATGCGTTCCACCCGCGCATCCCGCCAGAACCGCTCCAGCGGATAGTCATCCATCAGCCCCATGCCGCCATGCACCTGGATCGCCGCATCCGTGACCCGCGCCAGCATCTCGCTGGCATAAAGCTTCGCACTCGCGATCTCGCGGTTTGCGGGCAATCCCCTGTCCAGCCGGTCAGCGCTGGCAAGCGTCAGCAGATCCGCGGCGTCGATCTCCGTGATCATATCGGCGAGCTGGAAACTGACCCCTTGAAATTTTCCGATCTTTTGACCGAATTGCTCCCGCTCTGCGGCGTAGTTCAACGCAAAATCGAACACCCGCCGCGCACGACCCACAGACATCGCGGCGACCGTAATCCGGGTTGCATAAAGCCAGGTGTTCATCACCTCGAACCCGCCATCGACCTCCCCCAGAACCTGCGCGTCCGGCAGACGGCAGTCATCGAAGTCGAGGATCATGTTCTTGTAGCCGCGGTGGCTCACCGACTTGTACCCGTCGCGGATGATGAAACCGGGCGTGCCGCGATCGACCAGAAACGCCGTAATCCGCTTCTTCGGTCCCTTCGGCGTCTGGTCCTCTCCGGTTGCGATGAAGACGATGATGAAATCCGCATGCTCCGCGCCCGAAATGAAATGCTTGGTGCCGTTCACCACCCAATAGCCACCGTCCCGCACGGCGGCGCATTTCATGCCCCGCACGTCCGACCCCGCGCCCGGTTCCGTCATGGCCAGCGCGTCCATCTTCTCGCCCCGCACCGCGGGCATCAGGTAACGCTCCACCTGCGCGCCTTCACAGGCCATCAGGATATTCTGCGGTCGTCCAAAGAAATGATTGAGCGCCATGGAGCCGCGCCCCAATTCCCGCTCGACAAGTGCAAACTCCAGATGGTTCAGCCCTGCGCAGCCAACACTTTCGGGAAAGTTGCAAGCATAGAAGCCCAGCTCAATCGTCTTGCGCTTGATCTCCTGCGCAATCTCAGCAGGCACCTCGCCGGTGCGTTCGACCAGTTCTTCATGCGGGTAGATTTCATTTTCAACAAAGCTGCGGACGGTCTCCGCAATCATCTGATGTTCGTCAGTCAGGCCAAATGTCGTCATCTGTCAGGTCTCTTGCATACGGTGAAAGGAAGGCGGCGCGCGGCCTCACTTCCCCAAGCGCCGCGTACTCGTCCAGCACGACAGATCGTCGATGACCACGCGGACCACCATCAGGTGTACATCTGCTTCTTGCGCGCGCGGGTCTCTTCCGTGGCCTGCGCCGAACCGTCATGGTAGCTGCCAAACCAGCGGTCCCAGGGCATTTCGACCGTGCCGTAGTTGCACTCGAAATAGCGATGGTGCAGCTGATGAAAGAACACGCCCGCCTTGGCCTGTCGCTTGTCCCCGACGACGATCTCCTCGAAGCCGGAATGCGAAAACACCGGGTGGGTGGATTGCACGTAGCCGTGAAAAAGCACATGCAGCGGATGGCTGGGGACGATGAAATGAATGGCAAAGTTGGTGTAGAAGAGCAGGTGTTCAACCGGGTGCATGGAAATCCCCGACCACGGCCCCACGTTCACGTTGCGGTGGTGCAGGGAATGCGCCAGCTTGTAGAGCGGCGGCCAGTGCAACAGCCGGTGAATCCAGTAGAAATGGAAACTTGACCAAATTGGCAACACCACAAAAAACGCCACAAACCAGACCGGATTACCGGGAAAGAGCATGGTTGGCGCATAGCCGTTCGCCATTGCCCAGAAGACCAGTACCTGCGCAGCCGTCCACAGGGTAATCCCGCTGGCGATGTGCCAGAACATATTGTCGTGCACTTGGTTGCCGAAGGTGAAGGTGCCGTTATTGCGCGCCTGATCGCGCGGGTCGTATTTGGTGCGGTCGCCCTGCCCTTTGCGCATGATCAGCCAGTAGTGCAGCATGCCCGCACAGATCACCTGCGGGACCAGATTGGCCAGCCAGACCTTCGCGACCCAACCCCAGGCCAGCACCTGCATCTCCGCCAGTTCCGGCAGAATTGCGAAATAGGCCAGCAGGGCCAGCACAAAGCACAAGGTTGTTGTCGAGATTTCGAGCCAGAAGGCCGCGTACCATTGGAAAATCGCGCGCGGACGCGGCGGCCATTGAAACAGCGGGTTCTGCGCCAGCGGCGTTGGCGGCCGGAAGTTCCAGCGCCCGGCCTCGCGCACCTCCGCGTGGCTGGCTCTCTCCTGGGCTTCTGTATCACTGGGCATACGTCGAGCCCTCCTCATCTAGGATCGCCTTCAATTCCGCCAGATGTCGGGCATCCTGTTCGGGGTAGCTTTCCAGTTCCTGTGCGGTCTTTTCCGCCACCTCATCCGACAACACGCGCAGCGGCTGGCCGGTCTGCAGCGCGAGAATATAGGTCATGCAGGCGCGCTCGAAGTAGTAGAGCCGGTTGAAGGTATCGGCGACGGTGTCGCCAATGATCATGATGCCGTGATTGCCCATGATCATGACCTTCTTTTTTGGATCGTCGAAAAGCTGAGCGCAGCGCGCCCCTTCCTCCTCGAAGGCGAGCCCCCCATAGTTGTCGTCGATCACGTAGCGATTGAAGAAGGTGCAGGCGTTCTGGTCCACCGGCGGCAGACGGCTGTCGGCCAAGGCGGCCAGCGCCGTGGCATAGGGCGAATGCACATGCATGGCGCAGCGGGCGTGCGGACAATGCCGGTGCAAACCACCGTGCAGCCCCCAGGCCGTTGGGTCCGGCGCGTCCGGGCCCTCCATGCTGGTCGGGTCATTGGCATCCACGACGATCAGGTCCGAGGCCCGGATGCGCGAGAAATGCATTTGGTTCGGGTTCATCAGGAACCGCGTGCCATCCTCGTTGATGGCGAGGCTAAAGTGATTGGCCACCGCCTCGTGCATGTTCAGCCGCACGGTCCAGCGGAAGGCGGCGGCGAGGTCAACCCGCTCCTGCCAGTTCTCCATATTCGGGCGCATTTCCGTCACGGGTATCCTCCGGGTCATCTGTCCCCATGACAACATCCAAGCCGCTTGCCTGACCAACGAAAAAAACGCAAGCTGGCCATAAGTAAAACTAATGAAGTGGTTATAATGGTTGACCTGCCCCCTCTGAACTGGCTCCGCGCCTTCGAGGCCTCGGCCCGGACACTGAGCTTTACCGGGGCCGCGCGCGATCTGAACATGACCCAGAGCGCCGTGAGCCAGCAGATCAAATCCCTCGAGGGGTTTCTGGGGCGACCGCTCTTTCACCGGCGCCCCCGCGCGCTGGAGCTGACCCAGACCGGCATCAGCTATCTGCCGGTGGTGCGCGACGCTTTTCGCACATTGGCCCATGGCACCCGCGCCCTGACGCGCAACGAAAGCGATGTCCTGCAGGTTCAATCGAACCTGACCTTTGCGATTCACTGGCTGGCGCCGAGGCTGATCCGCTTTCGGGCCAGGCACCCGGAGGTGCAGATCAATATCGTCACCGAGTTGTGGGAGCCGCGGGATATGGCCGACGGCGCCGATGTGGAAATTCGCTTTTCCCTGCGCCCGTCGGACCGCGTGCACGCCGAAGTGCTGCTGACCGATCACTACTATCCGGTCTGTGCGCCCGACTATCCGGTGACATTACAGACGCTGGCGGACCAGCCGCTTTATGATTGCGCCAACATGATGGGCACTTGGGCGGTCTGGGCGGAAGAGCAGACGCTCGACTGGCCCGATCCACCCATTACCTATGCGACCACCTATTCCGTGCCGCTTTCGGTTGCCATGACCGGTGGCGGGCTCGCCTTGGCGCATGATGCCATTGCGGGTGGACTGATTGAGGCGGGCCATCTGGTCGCCCCCTTTTCCCATCGCGCCCGAATGCAGGAGGCCTATTATCTGATCCAGTCGCCCCGCGCCCATGAGATGAGTGCCGCCCGTGCCTTTTCAACCTGGCTGCGGGAGGAGATCGCGACGCAGAAGGTGGCCTGAAAGCCCACCCTACCTGCCGTTCTCAAAGCGGGCGGCTGGGAACCCAGGCGTAGCCATCGCCGCAGAGGATATAGGCTTCGCGCAGCCCGTGCGGCTTATCGGCCGGGGCCTGCAGGATCATGGCGCCGCACGCCTCCGCCCTGGACGCGGCGGCATCCGGATCGCTGTCATAGAGCCGGATTTCGAGACCTGCGCCGCGCGGCGGGTTCTCAGGGAGCAGACCCAGCAGCGGACTATCCGCATAGGTGCCGTCGCTGTGCAATTGGAACACCTCCTTGCCCGCAGTGATGATGGCGAAGTCGTCGCTGACCCGGTGAGCGTTGAAGTCAAAGACATCCGCGAGGAAGGCACAGGTGGCCCGGACATCGCGCACCAGCAGATTCAACCCGATGCCGCGCAGGCTTTTGCCGAAATCCTCGGCCGTGACCGTTTCGTAATCCATATCCGCACCTCCCTGCTTGAACCTTCCCGAATGCCATGGCACCTAGGGACATGACGCATGCTTCTTTTCCAACATGGCCCGATTCCGCCAGCCGGTTGATCGCCGTTGCCACGGGCCGCGCCCCGGCTGACACCGTGATACAGGGCGGCACATGGGTCAATGTGCACACCCGTGAAATCCTCGACCACCACGATATTGCCATTGTGGACGGTCGCATCGCCTGTGTGGTGCCGGATGCGTCGCATTGCATTGGACCAGACACCCGGATCATCGCGGCGCAGGGGCGGTACATGGTCCCCGGTCTTTGTGACGGGCATATGCACATCGAGAGCGGCATGCTGACCCCGGCGGAATTCGCCCGTGCCGTGATTCCCCATGGCACCACCAGCATGTTCACCGACCCGCATGAGATTGCCAATGTGCTGGGGCTGGAAGGCGTGCGCATGATGCATGACGAGGCGCTGATGCAGCCGGTGAACATTTTCACCCAGATGCCCTCCTGCGCGCCCTCTGCGCCGGGGATGGAGACCACGGGGTTCGAGATCACAGCAGAGGATGTGGCGGAAGCCATGCAGTGGCCGGGCATCATCGGGCTGGGCGAGATGATGAATTTCCCCGGTGTGTCAAACGCCGACCCCAAGATGCTGGCCGAGATGGCTGCGACGCAAAACGCCGGTAAGACCGTGGGCGGGCATTATGCCTCGCCCGATCTGGGCCCCGCCTTCGCAGGCTATGTTGCCGGCGGCCCCGCAGATGATCACGAAGGCACATGCGAAGAAGATGCCATCGCGCGGATGCGGCAGGGGATGCGGTCGATGATCCGGCTCGGGTCCGCGTGGTACGATGTGGAAACGCAGATCACGGCGATCACCGGAAAGGGGCTCGATCCGCGCAACATGATCCTGTGCACGGATGACTGTCATTCAGGCACGCTGGTGAATGACGGACACATGAACCGGGTCGTGCGCCACGCGATAGACTGCGGCTGTGACCCGGTGGTGGCGCTGCAGATGGCCACGATCAACACGGCCACCCATTTCGGGCTGGAACGCGAGATCGGCTCGCTCACCCCCGGCAGACGTGCGGATGTGATCCTGACCTCGGATTTGACCACCTTGCCGATCGAAACCGTCATCGCGCGGGGCCAGATCGTGGCGGAAGATGGCAAATGCCTTGTCGAGTGCCCGCATTACAACTGGCCCGCCAAGGCGCGCCAGACCGTGCATATGGGCAAGGTGCTGGCGGCTGATGATTTCGCCATTCCGGCACCCAGCGGGGCCAATGCGGTCCGCGCCAATGTGATCGGCGTGGTCGAGAACCAGGCACCCACAAAAGCCCTGCAATTCGAACTGCCGGTCACCGAAGGTCGCGTACAGGCCACCGGTGAGGTCTGCCAGATCGCGCTGGTCGAACGCCACCGCGCCACGGGATCGGTCACCAACGCGTTTGTCTCGGGCTTCGGCTACGAGGGACCGATGGCGATGGCCTCTACAGTGGCCCATGACAGCCACCATATGATTGTCGTCGGCACCGATGCCGCCCATATGGCTTTGGCCGCGAACCGGTTGGGCGAAGTCGGGGGCGGTATCGTGATCTTCAAGGACGGGATCGAGACCGCGCTGGTCGAGCTGCCCATCGCCGGGCTGATGTCGGACCAACCGGCGCGGGACATCGCCGCCAAAACCGACAAGATGATGCAGGCCATGCGCGATTGTGGCTGTACCCTCAACAACGCCTATATGCAGCACTCGCTGCTCGCCCTCGTGGTGATCCCGGAACTGCGCATCTCCGATCTCGGTCTTGTCGATGTGCGCAGCTTTGACTTCATTCCAGTAATTGAGCCTCTTTCATGACAGATATCCTGACCCCCGACGCCCCAGAGGCCGAAGAATTCCTCGATGCCAAGGCCGCCGTTGCGCGGTTGGAGCAACTCTATACGCAAGCCACCGACTTCCTGTGCACCCATTTCGTCAAGGCGATGGCCGAAGGCGCACCCGAGGGGCGCATTCGTGCGTTCTATCCGCAGGTCCTCTTCAAGACCTCGACCTTCGCGCAGGTGGACACCCGGCTCAGCTTTGGCCATGTTTCTGCTCCCGGCAGTTTTCGTGCGACCATCACACGGCCCGACCTTTTTCACAGCTACCTGACCCAGCAGATTGGTCTTTTGATCGAGAACCACAACCAGCCGGTGATCATCGGCGCGTCTGAAACGCCCATGCCGGTGCATTTCGCGGTTGCCAATGACGCCAGCATGACCGTGCCGCAGGAAGGCGCCGCCGATTTCACCCTGCGCGATGTCTTTGACGTACCCGATCTGACCACGACAAATGATGACATCGTGAACGGCACCTATGTGCCCGCCGATGGTATCGGGCCGCTCGCCCCCTTTACCGCGCAGCGCGTGGATTACTCCCTGGCCCGCCTGTCCCACTACACGGCGACGGATGCGGCGCACTTCCAGAACCACGTGCTGTTCACGAACTACCAGTTCTATGTTTCCGAATTTGAATCCTATGCCCGCGCGCAGCTGGACGATCCGGAGTCTGGCTATACCGCCTTTGTCTCCACGGACAACGCGACCATCACCCAGGGCGATCAGGCGCTGGCCAGCCCGATAAAAACGCCGCAGATGCCAACATACCACCTGAAACGGGCCGATGGGTCCGGCATCACGCTGGTAAACATCGGCGTCGGCCCCTCCAACGCCAAGACCGCCACCGACCACATTGCGGTGCTGCGCCCGCATGCCTGGCTGATGGTCGGGCATTGCGCCGGTCTGCGGAACAGCCAGGCGCTGGGTGATTTCGTGCTGGCGCATGCCTATCTGCGCGAGGATCACGTGCTGGATGACGACCTGCCGGTCTGGGTGCCGATCCCGGCGCTGGCGGAAATCCAGATTGCGCTGGAGCAGGCGGTGGCACAGGTGACCAATCTCGAAGGCTACGAGCTTAAGCGCATCATGCGCACCGGCACCGTCGCCACCCATGATGACCGCAACTGGGAACTACGCGACCAATCCGGCCCGGTGCAGCGGCTCAGCCAGTCGCGCGCCGTTGCCCTCGATATGGAAAGCGCCACGATTGCCGCCAACGGCTACCGCTTCCGCGTCCCCTATGGCACGCTGCTCTGTGTGTCCGACAAGCCGCTGCACGGTGAATTGAAGCTGCCGGGCATGGCGTCGGACTTCTATAAAACGCAGGTTGCACGGCATCTGATGATTGGAATTCGGGCCATGGAACACTTGCGGACCATGCCGCTGGAACGCATCCACAGTCGGAAACTGCGCTCCTTTGAGGAGACGGCCTTCCTCTGAAAGCCAAAAACCCAATAAAATAGGTTAATTTTGCATGTTTTCCCTTGCATTACTCTACTAATCGTTGTGTTCATACACAACATCCGGGTAGATTTCGGACATGAGGCCCAACTCATCGGGCAGCTAAGGAGAACAAGAACATGGCGAAACCAATGACAAAGACCCAACTCGTTGCGGCACTGGCCGAAGAAATGGGTTCAGACAAGAAATCCGCGGGCGCAGCCCTTGAAGCGGTATGCGACCTGATCACACGCGAAGTATCCGGCGGTGGCGCGGTCACCTTGCCCGGCGTTGGCAAAATCTACTGCCGTGAGCGCCCCGAGCGCATGGTGCGCAACCCTGCGACCGGCGAACAATTCAAAAAAGACGCGGACAAGGTGGTCAAAATGACTATCGCCAAAGCGCTCAAAGACAGCGTGAACGGCTAAACCCGCTCCGCTGAGACTTTCAAGGGTCGCTCTCGGGCGGCCCTTTTTTAGTGCCTGTTCCAGTGATCGCGCCGACACACGGTGATTTGATCTCGAACAAGGTCTACCCTGCCGCCTTGCCCTAACCTTTCGTCAGGTTTCGATCACAGCCCGTGAAAGAGCCTGCGTGATTCTGGCTGCGGCGGCTTTTGCCGAAGGGTCATGCCGATTGATTTCTGTCCCCGGGCGCCATCCGCCCGGGGGCGGGAAAACCGATCTCAGCAGCATCTGCCTAGCCCGCCCCGACGCGGGCAGTTGGTGGCACCGCCAAACGGTGCCGATACACGGAGGAAGCTGCAATGAACGTTCTTATCGTCTTCGCCACGGTCGAAGGGCAAACCCAGAAAATCGCGGAATTCGCACAGAGCCTGGCAGAGAAGGCAGGGTACGATGTGACCCTCTTTGATGCCGCGGACAAAACCGCGCCCTTGTCGCTGGAAGGGATGGACAAGATCATCCTGGCGGCCCCTGTGCACGAAAGGCGCCATCCAGAGACATTCGAGGTGGTGCTTGCCGCGCACCGCGCGGAATTGGCGGAACGCGACACGCTGCTGCTGTCCGTCAGCCTGAGTGCCGCCTTTGAGGACGGTATGGACGAAGCGCAGGAGTACATCACCGAAATGGAAATGCGCACGCGGTTCAAATCCGACCTGAACGCGCTTGTGGCAGGGGCGGTGCGCACCGGCAGCTACGATTACTTTGCCACGCAGGTCCTGCGCCATGTGGTCCTGCGGGATCGCGACTATGACCCCGGCGCAGGGGAACATGAATTCACTGATTGGGACGCGCTGGCGAATGTGCTCGCCACGTTTCTGGAGGCTGAGACAGCGTCAACCCAGCCCCCCAGCAAAGCGTCCTCGGGTTAAAGCTGATCGACCGAGGAGATCACCTGCCCCACCAGCCCGTAGTCCAGTGCCTCTTGCGTGGTCAACCAGAAATCGCGGCCTGTGTCTTCGGCGATCTTTTCGGGTGTTTGCCCTGTGGCGTCGGCAAAGAGCGTATGGAACCGGGCCCGCATGATCCGGATCTGTTCGGCCTGGATCATCATATCGGTGGCCTGTCCGCCGATCCCGCCGCGCGGCTCATGCAGCAAGAACCGCGTGTTGGGCAGGCAATAGCGGTTCTCGGCCGCTGCCCCGACAAAGATCAGCGCCCCCGCGCTGGCCACCCATCCCGACCCGATGGCGCGAACCTTGGGGCGGATGAACTTGATGACATCGTGCACCATGTCCCCGCTTTCCACATGTCCGCCGGGCGAGGAGATGTAGACATTGATCGGATCATCGCTTTCTTCCGCCAGGGCCAGCAGATGCGTGACGGTGCTGTGCGCCAGCTTGTCGGTGATCTCGCCCGTGATGATCACATTGCGGCTTCTGAAGAACAGGGCTTCGATGCGCCCATCACGGGTCTTTTCCGGCGCCTTGCCGGTATCGTCGAGCATTTGGTCAGACATGGAATCCCTCCGCGAATTTAGACCTATGCGGGAAGTCTAACGCGCGCTGCGGGATTGTCTATCGCATCCGACACAAGTGCGGCTTGCGCAAACACGGCAACGCCTCCGGGCGCATCTTGCTCTCCCTGCAGATATGGGAAATGGTCGGCCCGCAGGCAGATGCGTCAGAAAGGCCCCCATGGACATTCGAGCAATTCTGGCAGGGCTCGCCTTTGCCCTGATGTGGTCGTCGGCCTTTACCTCTGCCCGCATCATCGTGGCCGATGCCTCGCCGCTGGCCGCGTTGACGCTGCGCTACCTGATCTCGGGACTGCTGGGCGTCGCAATCGCCCGTGCCTTGGGACAATCCTGGCATCTGACCCCGGCGCAGTGGCGCGCGACAATTCTCTTCGGCATTCTGCAGAATGCGGTCTACCTCGGCCTGAATTTCGTCGCGATGCAGACCATCGAAGCCTCGGTTGCCGCCATCATCGCCTCCACCATGCCCCTGCTGGTGGCGCTGGCCGGTTGGGTCTTTCTGGGTGAAAGGCTGCGCCCGCTCAGCCTCGCCGGACTTGTCGCAGGCGTTGTGGGTGTCGGGCTGATCATGGGCACGCGCATCACCGGTGGCATTGACCTTTACGGGTTGATGCTCTGCGGCATCGGGGTGGTCGCCCTGACCATCGCGACGCTCTCCGTGCGTGGGGCGACCTCGGGCGGGAACTTCCTGATGATCGTCGGGCTGCAGATGCTCGTGGGCTGCCTGACGCTGGCGCTGGCCACCGCGGTGTTCGAGACGCCCCGCCTCAATCCCACGTGGCCGCTGATCGCCGCCTTTGCCTATACCACGCTGGTGCCCGGTCTGGCGGCCACCTTCGTGTGGTTTTGGCTGGTCAATCGCATCGGGGCGACGCGTGCCGCCACCTTCCACTTTCTCAACCCGTTTCTCGGTGTGGCCATCGCCGCCTTGCTGCTGGGCGAGAAACTGGGCGCCCGCGATGTGATCGGCGTGGCGATCATCGCGCTCGGCATCCTCGCCGTGCAGCTTTCGCGACATTCAAAGACGTAAATCGACCAGTCCGCGCATCGCGATCACGTCTAGGGTCAGGTTTGAAACCACCGCCGGCTCTGGACCTGTTGCTGATGACCCCGCGTGATCCACGTATACCATACGCCTTCGTACTGATCCCGGGATTCTCGCAGCTTGGGTTTGCCTGCGCGCTCGAAGCGCTGAGCCTTGCCAACAGGCACCCCGGACAGGGACCGTATTACCGGTGGCGGGTGCTGAGCGAAACGGGCGCCCCGGTGGCGGCCTACAACGGCGTGACCACCGCGGTGGATGGTGCCCTGACCGAACTGGACCGGAACGAAACCATCGTCATCTGCGCCGGTGAAGATGTGGGGCGCAATACGGGCAAACCGTTGATCACCTGGCTGCGCCGCGAGGTGCGCAAAGGCATGGACTTTGGCGCGCTCTCGTCCGGGACCTATGTTCTGGCGCTGGCCGGTCTGGTGGCGGGCAAGCGCGTGACCACCCATTGGGAATACCGCGCAGCGCTCACCGAAATCCTGCCCGATGTGATCATGGAGGACGCGATCTTTTCCATCGACGGGCGGGTCTTCACCACGGCGGGCGGCGCGGCTTCCATGGATATGATGCTGGAGCGGATCAAAGCGGATCATGGCACCGAGCTGGCCACATGGGTTGCCGACCAGATGGTTTACACCGATCCACGCCTGCCCGACCACGCGCAACGCGCCACCCTGCAGAGCCGGACACAGGTGCGCAATGGCAAGCTCGCCACGGCGCTGCAGATCATGGACAACAACATCGAGGATCCGCTGGCCCCGGATGAAATTTCAGACGCAATCGGTCTCTCGACGCGGCAACTTGAACGGCTGTTCGCCAAGTACATTGGCGTGTCGCCCAAGCGCTACTACCTGAAGCTCAGGCTGGAGAAGGCGCGTGATCTGTTGCGGCAAACCGACTTTTCGGTGACGGAGGTCTGCGTCGCCTGTGGCTTCAAATCGCTGTCGCATTTTTCAAAGAGCTACCGCGCCGCCTATGGGATCAGCCCCGGGCTGGAGGGTGGTGATGCCCGTCTGGTCTGGCGCGGCAGCATCTGACGCTATTGCAGCAACGCCTCGATTGCCCCGGTGATTTTCGCGGATTGCGGTTTCGTGGCCGAGCCCCAGGTGCCGATCACATCGCCCTCCGGACCAATCAGAACCTTGTTGAAGTTCCAGCGCGGTGTGAACCCGGTGACCTCGGCAACGTCGCGGTAAAACGGATGTGCTTTTGTGCCCTTAACATGGGTGATGTCAGTCATTGGCAGGTCCAGCGCAAAGTTCAGCTCACAGAATTCCTTGACCTCCTCAGCGCTGCCCAGCTCCTGCCGAAAATCGTCGGAAGGGACCGCCAGTACCACAAGCCCCTGATCCCGGTAGGTATCATAGAGCGCCTGCAGCCCATCATATTGCCCGGTGAACCCGCATTGCGACGCGGTATTGACCACCAGCACCGGTTGCCCCGCCCAATCCCCGGTGTTCAATGTGCCACCATCAATGGATGGGAACACGTGACCGGACATGCCCGCGAAAGCTGCCGTTGCCATCCAGAGGCTCAGGAAAATGCTGCACAGAAGTTTCATAAGGCTCTCCCTATCGGCTTGATGGTACATTTAGGGCGGCTGAACGCAAAGTCATGCCTGCGTGATCGGAGGTGTTTTTCTCTTTAACTCCGACGTTTTTGACCCATTTACTAAGCAAAGGACAAAAGGAGCATCTTATGCCCAAATATGAAAAGACAGATGAAGCGATCTCGCGCCTGTCACTTGAGGAATACCGCGTGACCCAGCAAAGCGGGACCGAGCGCCCGGGCACCGGCAAGCTTTTGAACAACAAGGAGCCGGGCATTTACGTCGATATCGTCTCCGGCGAGCCGCTTTTTGCGTCTGCTGACAAGTACGAGAGCGGCTGTGGCTGGCCAAGCTTCACCAAGCCCATTGAGCCTGCACATGTCACCGAACTCAGCGACACCACCATGGGGATGACCCGCACGGAGGTTCGCTCGACCCATGGTGACAGCCATCTGGGCCATGTCTTTCCCGACGGACCTCGCGACCGGGGCGGGCTGCGCTATTGCATCAACTCGGCGTCCTTGCGTTTCGTGCACCGCGACGAGATGGAGGCTGAGGGCTACGGCGAGTACATGGATCAGGTGGAGGATGTGGCATGAGCCATCAACGGGCCGTTCTGGCAGGCGGATGTTTCTGGGGGATGCAGGATCTGATCCGCAAGCGCGCGGGCGTGATTTCAACCCGCGTGGGCTATACCGGTGGGGACGTACCGCAAGCCACCTATCGTAATCATGGCACCCATGCTGAGGGGATCGAGATCATCTTTGATCCGGCACAGGTGAGCTATCGCCAATTGCTGGAACTCTTTTTCCAGATACATGATCCGACCACCCCCAACCGGCAAGGCAACGACGTCGGCCTCAGCTATCGGTCGGCCATCTACTACGTGGATGAAGACCAGCGGGACGTCGCTCTTGACACGATCGCGGACGTCGAAGCCTCCGGCCTATGGCCCGGCAAGGTCGTGACCGAAGTGGAACCTGTTGGCGCATTCTGGGAAGCCGAACCGGAGCATCAAGACTATCTGGAACGCATTCCAAATGGCTACACTTGCCATTTTGCACGCCCCGACTGGGTGCTGCCCAAGCGCACGGAAGCAGCCGAATAGAATGTGCACCATCCTCGGCCCCGCGACAGGTTAAGCGGGGCCACCCATTTCAATGTTTTTTTAAGGGCACATCATTACACGGTCTCTCACCTTACTTTGGAGAGCCCAATGCTGAGACTGTTCAAAAAGAAGCCAATAGATACGTCGTCGCAAGACGAGACCTCGGCGTTCGTGGCCGCGATGAATCTCAGCCACAACCTGATCTGGTTCGCGCCGGATGGAACAGTTCTCGACGTGAACGACAATTTCTGCCGTCTGTTCGGCTACACGCGTGACGAGGTAATTGGTCAACGCAGGAGTATTTTTCTCGACCAGGAGGATACACAGACCGAAGGCGAGGCGTCGGTTACCCATGGGCTCACGTCCCATGAGCCACGGGCCGCGGTGGTGCGCCGGGTCACGAAATCCGGCGACACGGTCTGGCTTTCCTCGACCTATCTGCCGATCAAAAACGCCTCGGGTGAGGTCATCAAGACGGTTGCTGTCAGCAACGATGTGACCAAAGAAGTCAAACTTGAATCCTGTGCAAAAGACAATCTGCTCAGCCAGATTGACGCGATTTCATCCACGCACGGTCGTATGGTTTACGATCTGGACGGCACAATTCTAGACATCAACGACAAAGCGCTGGAGATGTTCGGATACGACCGGGACGAGTTGATTGGCAAGAAGCACTCCAAACTCGTGCACCCGGATTTCGCGGATACCGACAAGTACCTGACATTCCTTGAGGAAGTCCGTTCGGGCATCATTCCCGCTGGCAACTTCAGAAGGTTCCGTAAGGATGGCGACGGTATTTGGGTGCAGGCGATCTATTCCCCTCAACGCGACGTCGATGGCAACATCGTAAGCCTGGTGTCGATCAAGACCGATGTGACGGCAATTCTAGAAGCCAACGACATCACGAATACGATCACCAAGATTCAGGCCGTGATCGAGTTTTCAGCCGACGGCACCATCCGTCACGCCAATGATATCTTCCTCAATGCAATGGGCTATACGCTTGATGAGATCGTCGGCAAGCACCACAGCATGTTCATGCCTGAAGGCGAGGCCGACACACCGGAGTACATCGAGCATTGGAAAATCCTTCAGGCCGGGAACTTTCATACGGGCGAATACCGGCGCCGGGCCAAAGACGGCTCTGACGTGTGGATTTCCGCAAGCTATACACCTGTGATCGGGCCAAACGGCAAAACCGTCAAAGTGGTAAAATACGCCAGCGACATCACGCCGAGAATCAACGCAATCCGGGCGTTGCGCGACGCGCTTGCGCAGCTGGCTGAAGGCGATCTGCGGCATGAGATCAACAGAGCGTTCGACAAGGATTTTGACCCGCTGAAACAGGATTTCAACGCGGCGATCTCCAAACTGCGTAAAAGTCTGGGCGGCGTGCTCGATGCCAGCCGCGAAATCGGCTCAGGCACAGATGAAATCTCTGCGGCATCCGACGACCTGAGCCGGCGGACCGAAAGCCAGGCCGCCTCTCTGGAAGAGACGGCTGCGGCCATTGCCGAAATGACCGCCTCGGTGAAGTCCACTGCTGAAATTGCCCGCGACACGATGAATGTGGTCGATAAGACCAAGTCACGCGCGACGGCCAGTTCCGAGGTTATGGAAAGTGCGCGGTCTGCGATGGATGCAATCGCGTCAAGCTCGGACGAGATTTCCAAGATCACCTCGATGATCGACGACATCGCCTTCCAGACGAATCTTCTGGCGCTCAACGCAGGTGTTGAAGCGGCGCGGGCTGGCGAGGCGGGACGCGGGTTTGCCGTTGTCGCCTCCGAAGTGCGCGCGCTGGCACAGCGGTCCTCCGAAGCCGCCACACAGATTGCAAACCTCATTGCCACCTCTGCCAGCCAAGTGCATCAGGGTGTCGATCTGGTCTCGAAAACGGGCGAGTCGCTGGCGGAGATCGACAACTATGTAAATGACCTTACGAAGATGGTCGCCGACATCGCCGCAGCCGCGGCGGAGCAATCCAGCGGCCTCGACGAGATTACCACCTCCGTCGACAGCCTCGATGATGTGACCCAAAAGAACGCGGCCATGTTCGAGGAAACCAACGCCGCAACAAGATTGCTGGCAAACGAGGTGGCCTCCTTGGGCAAGATCACCGCGTCGTTCAAGATCGGCTCTGGCGCGTCCGAGACGTCGGTTCAAGACCTGCACCAGATGGCCTCGTAAAGGGGTCAGTCCCTCGCCACCCGCGGTCGGCCGCTGGCCTCGACCGTCAAAATCGCTTCAATGAATACCTCACGAGCCTCAACCCCCGCGACACGAATATCTCTGGTCACATTGATCTGGACATCTTCGGCGCCTGCAGCATGAGCCTGTGCGCCCGCCTCTCGGCGCAACGTAGTCTCCAACAGAGAGAGGGCGGCATCCTGATCCGACAGGTCGACCGGACCCTCCTCAAGGTGCACCCGAAACCGACCGTCGCCTGGCGCCGTCACCGATCCGCTGCGCCGCAGTGTCACCCGGCCGACCACCGCACCAATGGCATTCGCGACATCAGCATGCGGTGGCAGGATCATCTCCGTTCCAACTGAAGCGCCTACGGCGGGGTAATAGTTCGGCGCTGACGCGCCGAGGCCCACCACGGGCAGGTTCAACCCGGTGTTCAGCCGCACCAATCCACGATGCCCGCGCAGCCCCGCCTGCATCAACGCGTGGTGCGCCAGGACGCGTGGTGCATCGCCAAAGTCAGCGTCTTCCTCAGCGAAAGCAGCCTCCAGAAGGGCAGAAACGGTCTGATCTGTGAGTTGATCAATAATCATTCGGGCCAAAGCGTCGGCGCTCGCTGCCAGAACCTCTCCTAACCCTTGACGTTTCCGCGCCATCAAAAGCAGCGCCTTTGTCGCGGCCGATGCGTCCCAGGCCGCAAGTGTGCCCAAGACATGGCTTGCATCAGATGGCGTCACGCCGGAAATCTGGACAAGACCGCGCTCCACAAGCCGGGACAGTGCCCCGAAATCGATCCGAACCCGTATCACATCCGCCAGAGGGCAAACCGCCTCTCCGATACGATCCAGCAACGCGATATCCCGAGGCCCAAGACCCACGCGGCTTCGTCCGCAAATTGCACGGACAAACCGACCGTCATGTTCGCCCGGTACCGCAGCGCGCAATTGCGCATCGAGCGCGTCATGCACGACTTTCGGGGCGTGGGCGGCGAGCAGGGAGACCGGCAACAGGCGACGCGGCCCCAGGCGGAGCCCGCTACTCAAACCCTCGCCAATCACCTGCACTTCGCTGTCCCCCCCGAGACCGGTTGTGCGCATGGCCACCGCCTCGACCATCGTCCGGTGCGGACCGACCTGCGCGCCCCCTGGATCAATGGTAGGTTTCCCATCTCGGAGCAGGGCGATATCCGTGGTTGTTCCGCCGATATCACTGACCAGCGCATGCTGCGCGCCGGTCAGCCAGCGCGCGCCAACAATCGAGGCAGCAGGGCCGCTCAAAATCGTCTCGATCGGACGGTCCCGCGCCTGCGTCGACGACATTAAAGCACCATCCCCACGGACCACCATCATCGGCGCCACAATCCCGAGATCTTGCAGCACATGTTCGGCGCGACCGATCAATTGTCCCATCATGCCGATCAAGCGGGCGTTCAATACCGCCGTAACGGCGCGTTTCGGTCCATTCAACCGTGCCGACAGTTGATGCGAGGCGGAAACCGGACAGCCGGTGACAGCCGCCACGAGGGATGCGGCGCGCACCTCATGCGCCGGATTGCGCGTGGCAAACTGCGCTGCCACGGCAAACCCGCTGACGCCATCTTTATGTGCCTGCAGGAAGTCGGTGATTGCATCCTCGTCCAGTGGCTGCGCTTCCATACCGGCGTGGTCATGCCCGCCCGCGCAGATCAAATGGGGATCGCCCTTCAGCGCATCTGACAGACCATGCGCGTCCAGATCCCGCGGGCGAAATCCGATGTAGATCAGGCCAACGCGCCCACCCTGCCCTTCGACCAGCGCATTGGTTGCAAGCGTTGTCGACAGCGAGGCCAGCGCAATCTTCTCCGGGGCAATTCCTGATGTCTCAAGCACCGCTTTCACGGCCTCGCCAATACCGATGGCAAGGTCTTCGCGGGTCGTCAGCGCCTTCGCGGAGGCAACCACCTCGGTCTCATCTTTCAGCAAGACGGCGTCCGTATAGGTGCCGCCGGTATCTACACCCAACACATATGCCACCACGCGCGCTCCCTAGCTTGCATTGCAGTCGAACCTTTGGACCTGCTCTGCCGATCTTTTTGCGTCATTGCGCGTCCAATTGCGCCACAGCCCAGGAAGCCGCATCCGCGACCGTCGCATCCGGATCGTCGCTCAAGGCGGCAGCCACGGGGCGCAGCTCCGGCAGCCCGGAATTGCCGATCGCATAGAGAACATTGCGCACAAAGCGATCACGCCCGATGCGTTTCACCGCCGATCCGGAAAACAAATCCCGAAATGCGGTGTCATCCAGTTGCGCGAGGTCGGAAAGATGTGGCGCGGTCAATGCCGGTTTGGCCGTCAACCGCATGTCCCGCGCGGCCACCGCGAATTTGTTCCACGGGCAGACCGCGAGGCAGTCGTCACACCCGTAGATGTGGTTTCCCATACGCACACGTATGCTTTCCTCTATCGGCCCTTTGTATTCGATGGTCAGATAGGAGATGCACCGGCGCGCGTCCAACTGGTAGGGCGCCGGGAAGGCGTCCGTCGGGCAGATATCCAGACAAGCCCTGCAAGACCCGCAGTGATCCACTTCTGCCGCATCGGTAGACAATTCCAATGTGGTGAAAATCGCGCCCAAAAACGCCCAACTCCCCCAATCACGGCTCACCAGATTGGTGTGCTTGCCCTGCCATCCCAATCCTGCCGCAGCACCCAGCGCCTTTTCGGGCACCGGCGCTGTATCCACGAAGACCTTGACCTCCGCAGGTTCGCCAGCCTCCGCCAACAGCCAGCGGGCCAGCCGTTTCAGACGTTTTTTGACCACATCATGATAGTCACGGCCCTGCGCATAGACCGAAATGGCACCGCGATCAGGCTCCTGCAGAACGGCCAGCGGGTCATGGGTTGGCGTGTAGCTCTCCGCCAGCATGATGACCGAGCGGGCCTCGGGCCAGAGGGCCGCAGGGTTGCCACGCCAATGCATACGTTCAGCCATCCATGTCATCTGACCGTGATAGCCGGAGGCCACAAAGGCGCTCAGCCTCTCCGCGACCTCGGGCACCGCGTCCGGCCTGCAAATGCGGCACGCCACAAAGCCTGCGGCATCCGCCTCCGCCTTCAACCGCTCGGTCAGGCCAGACAAACCAAGGCCCTTGATATGCGGCTAGAAATCGAGGTCATTGTAGTGTTTCGGGGGCGGAAAGCCTGGCACCTGATCCGCCAGGATGGACCGGAAAGCGGGGCGGGACTTGATCTTGGCGTACCAGTCCTTGACGACCTCGGAGCGGTTCCAATCAACGTCCGAGATATAGTCCAGCGCGCTCAGATGCGCCGCAGCGGCGAAATCGGCCAGTGTCATCACGTCCCCCGCCAGCCAGCGGCGATGGTCGAGCAGCCATGTCATGTAATCCAAGTGGTATTTGATCGCCTTCGCCCCGGCCTTCACGTTGGAACTGTCGGGATAGCCCTGGCCCATCACCTTCTTGTTCACCCGCTCATAGAGCAGTTTGGATGTGACCTCATGGTGAAATTTGTCGTCGAACCAGCTGACCAGGCGGCGCACTTCCTGTCGGGCAACGGCATCCTTTGGCATCAGAGCAGGATCGGGTCGCGTTTCCTCGATGTATTCGCAGATCGCCGCACTTTCGGCCATCATCACCCCATCAAGCCGCAGGACCGGCACCTTGCCCGCCGGATTGCGGCGCATGAAATCCGGGTCCTGCTCCCAATACTTCTCTTCAACCAGCTCGACCTCGATCTTCTTCTCCGCGAGGCTCAGGCGCACCTTGCGACAAAACGGGGAGAGAGGGACATGAAACAGGCGTGCCATCGAGAATTCCGGGTGTTTGCGTAACCCTTCCTCAATGCCCGCAACGCCCGCCGGTTTCAACTCTCGAAACAGGCAGCGCGGCCATCTTTGCTGATTGTTGCTGCCCCGGACAGAATCGCGCGGGCTCTTTTCTGCACAAAGGCAGAGGGTTTGCTGGCGGATCGTCCTTTTGGGTCTGGCAATATGGCCGCAAGCCGTGCGGCCTGCACAGCGGATAGTTGATCCGGGCTGACGCCGAAGTAGTGGCGCGCCGCAGCTTTGACGCCAAAGACCCCTTTGTCGAATTCGGCCACGTTCAGATAGACCTCGACGATGCGGCGTTTCGACCAGACCGCTTCCAGCACTGGCGTCAAAAGCGCTTCCATCGCCTTGCGTGTATAGTTGCGACCGTGCCAGAGATAGACGTTTTTCACCGTCTGCTGGCTCAACGTTGACGCCCCGCGTGTGCCACCATCTTCTATCGCCTGCTTGATGGCGGGCAGATCGAACCCCCAATGCGTGCAGAAATTGGCGTCTTCGGCGGCCACGACCGCACGGGCCATCACCGGGGACACATCGTCAAGGTCCACCCAATCCTGCGACACCCCACCAAGGGCACGGGACTGGGCAAACATGTAAGGTGTCGTCAGCGGGTTCACCACAGCCCCAAGCGCGATCAATCCAAGAACCCCAAGCGCCAGCACAAAAATCGCGCGGGTCAGAAACCGTAAAACCCGCCGCAGCGGGTTTTGACGGGCCGGTGTCTTGCGCGACCGCGTGTTCTTTTTCGTGACGCGTTTTGCCATGCGCCAGCTATAAGCCCGCGCGGCGCGCTTGTGAACCGCCGCGCCGCTTTACTATTCAGCAGGGACCGCCTGATCCTCAATACCCAGCGGTGCAGGCAGGTGCACCAGCATCTCTTTTGGACAGATTTGCAGGAAATGCGCTTTTTCGCTGTCCCAATGCTGCAGGATATCCGCCGTTCGCCGACTGCCGGTTTCGCGCAAGTGCATTTCCAGCAGTTCTTCGAGCTGGCCTTGCCAATGGTCAACTGTGACCGGGCAGGTCACCAATGTCTCCATGTTCATCAAGGCCGGCGCGCGACCCTCGGGATCATAGAGATACGCCATCCCGCCGGTCATGCCCGCGCCGAAGTTGGCGCCAATATCGCCCAGGATCACCGCAACGCCACCGGTCATGTATTCGCACCCGTTCGAACCGCAGCCTTCGATGACCACCTTGGCACCGGAATTCCGCACGGCAAAGCGCTCGCCCGCACGACCTGCAGCAAAGAGGTAGCCGTCCGTCGCACCATACAGTACCGTATTGCCAATGATGGTATTTTTGCCCGCTTCGATGGGTGAGGCCATGGGCGGGCGCACGACGATCATGCCACCAGACAGCCCCTTGCCCACATAGTCGTTGGCATCGCCGGAGACCTCCAGCTTCAACCCGGGCGCCGCAAATGCCCCCAAGGACTGCCCGGCAGAACCGCTGAGCTTCACCGTCAGGTGGTCAGGCTGCAACGTGTTGCGCATCCCAAACTGCTTCACGATATGGCTCGACGTGCGGGTGCCCACCGTCCGATGCGTGTTCTGCACCGCGTAGCTGAGCTGCATCTTCTCGCCCTCTTCGAGGAACCGCGCCGCATCGCGCACGATTTCTGCATCCAGCGTATCGGGCACAACATTGCGCGCCTTGGACCGGTCATAGACGATATCCGCCGCGCCATCGACGGTGATCAGCAGCGGGTTCAGGTCCAGATCATCCAGATGCGCCGAGCCACGGCTGACCTGCGCCAGCAGATCCGCCCGCCCGATCACATCGTCCAAGCTGCGCGCGCCAATCGACGCGAGGATTTCGCGCACTTCGGTGGCGTAAAAGGTGATCAGGTTGACCACCTTATCGGCATTGCCGCTGAACTTGGCGCGCAGGCTCTCGTCCTGCGTACAGACCCCAACCGGGCAGGTGTTCGACTGGCACTGCCGCACCATGATGCAGCCCATCGCGATCAGCGCGGCGGTGCCGATGCCGTATTCTTCGGCCCCCAGCATCGCCGCCATCACAATATCGCGGCCCGTGCGCAACCCGCCATCGGTGCGCAGCGTCACGCGATCCCGCAGGTTGTTCATGCTGAGCACTTGATGCGCTTCGGTCAGCCCCATTTCCCAGGGCAGACCCGCATATTTGATCGAGGTCGCAGGCGAGGCCCCGGTGCCGCCATTGTGTCCGGAAATCAGGATGATATCCGCCTTGGCCTTGGCCACACCGGCGGCGATGGTTCCCACACCGGAAGACGCCACCAGCTTCACCGTCACCTTGCAGCGCGGATTGATCTGTTTCAGATCATAGATCAGCTGCGCCAGATCCTCGATGGAATAGATATCGTGGTGCGGCGGCGGTGAGATCAGCGTCACACCCTTGGTCGAGTGCCGCAGCCGCGCGATCAGGTCGGTGACCTTCATGCCGGGCAGCTGCCCGCCCTCGCCGGGTTTGGCCCCCTGCGCAACTTTGATCTCCAGCTCTTCGCATTGGTTCAAGTATTCTGCTGTGACGCCAAAGCGCCCGGACGCCACTTGCTTGATCTTGGCCGAGGGGTTGTCGCCATTGGGTTCGGGCACGAAATGTGCGGGGTCTTCACCGCCCTCACCGCTGTCGGATTTCGCACCGATCCGGTTCATCGCCACGTTCAACGTCTTATGCGCTTCGGGGGAAAGCGCCCCCAGCGACATGCCCGGCGTGACAAACCGCTTGCGGATCGAGGTGATGCTCTCCACCTCCTCAATCGGCACCGGCGTGCCCAGCGGTTTGATGTCCAGCAAATCGCGCAGATGGATCGGCGGGTTGCTCTGCATCTTCGCCGAATACTGCTTCCACATCTCGTAGGACGCGCGGTTGCAGGCCATCTGCATCATATGCATCGAGGTCGCTTCCCAGGCGTGGGTCTCACCCGACTGCCGCGCCTTGTAAAAGCCGCCGATGGGCAGCACCGAGGCCGGACCGCCCCAGGCCTTCGCGTGCACCTCTTCGGCCTTGCGCTGAATGCCACTCACGCCGATACCGGAAATCCGGCTGGTCATGCCCGGGAAATATTCCGCGACCATCGCGCGGCTCAGGCCCACGGCTTCGAAGTTCAGCCCGCCGCGATAGGAGGAGATCACCGAGATCCCC
This sequence comes from Roseobacter sp. MH60115, assembly GCF_015644665.1. Classification (GTDB taxonomy): domain Bacteria; phylum Pseudomonadota; class Alphaproteobacteria; order Rhodobacterales; family Rhodobacteraceae; genus Roseobacter. The sequence continues at coordinate 476,675 of NZ_JADOBQ010000004.1, read as the reverse complement.
ATCTTCGCCATAATCTTCAAAAGGCCCTGGTCGATGGCAATCCGGTAGCGGTCAATCGCTGTGGTCAGGCTCATGTCCAGCAGCCCGCGGTCGATGCGGTCGGCCAGCGAATCTTCGGCCAGATAGGCGTTTACCGTGGTTGCCCCCGCACCGATCAGCACCGCGAAATAATGCGGGTCCACGCATTCCGCCGACCGCACATTGATCGAGGTAAACGTCCGCAGCCCCTTGCGCACCAGATGGCTGTGCACCGCCGAGGTGGCGAGGATCATCGGCATGCCGACCTTGTCCGCGTCCGACATCTGGTCGGTCAGCACGATGTGCCCGGCCCCTGAGCGCACAGCGTCTTCGGCATCGGCGCGGATTGCTTCCAGCGCCGCGCTGAGGTTGCCACGTCCGGGCGCGAAGGTGCAATCAATGGTCACCACATCCGCATTGAAGTGCCGGATCAGTTCATCGAACTGCGCATTGCCGAGAAACGGGCTGTCGAGCGTGAAAATCTCGGTCTGGCTGCTGTCCTCATCCAGCACGTTCTTGAGGTTTCCAAACCGCGTCTTCAGGCTCATCACCCGGTATTCGCGCAAGCTGTCAATCGGCGGGTTTGTCACCTGGCTGAAATTCTGACGGAAGAAATGGCTCAGGGGCCGGTACTTGCCCGACAACACCGCAGAGGGCGTGTCATCGCCCATCGAGGCCAGCGTCTCCTTTGCATCTTCCGCCATGGGCGCAAGGATTTGTTCCAATTCCTCAACGGTATAGCCAGCCGCCACCTGACGGCGCCGCAGCTCCGCCCCGCTGAACAGGGCCTTTTCGGACACGTCATCGAGCGCTTTTTCGAGGTCGTTGATCTTGCCAACCCAGTCCCCAAACGGCTGCGAGGCCGCCAGCGCATCCTTGATGGCCCGGTCGTGGTAAAGTTTGCCCTCAGCCATATCCACGGCGAGCAGCTGCCCGGGTCCAAGCGCGCCTTTTTCCACGACCGTGGCCTCATCCAGCGGCACCATCCCGGTTTCGGACCCAGCGATGACCATGCCGTCATTCGTCACCACATAGCGCATGGGCCGCAGCCCGTTGCGGTCCAACCCGGCGCAAACCCAGCGCCCATCGGTCATTGCCAGCGCCGCAGGCCCATCCCAAGGCTCCATCACGGAGTTGCAGTAGGAATACATGTCGCGCCAGCTCTGCGGCAGTTCCACCGCCTGCTTCGACCAGCTCTCCGGCACCAGCATTGTCTTGGCCATCGGCGCATTGCGGCCTGCGCGCACCAGCACCTCGAAGACCGCATCGAGCGCCGCCGAGTCAGACGACCCAGACGCGACAATGGGCTTGATGTCCTCCGCCATCTCGCCAAAAGCGCCCGATGCCATGCGGATCTCATGGCTCTTCATCCAGTTCAGGTTGCCCTTCAGCGTGTTGATCTCACCATTATGCGCCAGCATCCGGAACGGCTGCGCCAGCCACCACTGCGGGAAGGTATTCGTCGAATAGCGTTGGTGATAGATCGCAAAGGCGCTCTCGAACCGGTCGTCCATCAGGTCGGGGTAGAATTCCGCCACCTGCTCGGCCAGCATCATGCCCTTGTAGATGATCGAGCGGCAGGACATCGACGCGATGTACAGCGTCGGGACCTGCGCCGCCAAAGCCGCCTTTTCGATCCGCCGCCGGATCACGTAGAGCTCCCGCTCGAACGTGTCCTCATCCACGCCCTTGGCGTTGGAAATCAGGATCTGCTCGATCTCCGGCCGCGTCGCATTGGCCTTTTCGCCCAGGCAGGAGATATCCACCGGCACGTGCCGCCAGCCGTAGATATAGTAGCCCATGCGCAGCACTTCGGTCTCCACGATGGTCCGGCAGGTCTCCTGCGCGCCGAAATCCGTGCGCGGCAGAAACACCTGCCCCACCGCGATCATCTCATCGGTGCGCGGGTCATGCCCGGTGCGCTTCACCTGATCGTAGAAGAACTCGACCGGGATCTGCACGTGGATGCCCGCACCGTCCCCGGTCTTGCCATCCGCATCCACAGCGCCCCGGTGCCAGATCGCCTTCAGCGCCTTGATCCCGTTCTCGACCACGCCGCGGCTCTTGGTGCCATCGACCGACACCACCAGACCCACCCCGCAGGAGGAATGCTCCTCGGAAGGATCGTAAAGCCCGTTCTCGGCCATCATCGCCCGCTTGGCTTCTTCGCGCGCCACCCAGGTGTCGTCATAGATGGTCATCAGTTGTCTCCTTCAACAAATGGGTGGTCCGCCTGCACTTCGGCCCGTGTCTTGCGGCGGTGCTCGCCCGCAAGACAGGCGTAATTCGGCGCCAGGTCGGTATAGATTTCTGACAGCAGCACAAAATCCGCCGCCTCCTTGAAAAGCCCCGGGAACAGCTCGATCTCCGGCTCCTCCGGATCGGTGGAGCGCAGCCAGACGGAACTGCCGCAGGTCTCGCAAAAGCCCCGCTCAGAAAAGGACGAGGACGCGTAACTCCGGACCGGCCCGGTGACGGTGACCGCCTTGGTGTCGGCCACGAAAGAGCCGAAGAGCATCCCGTTCCACCTCTGGCACATGACGCAATGGCAGGCGCCGATGGCGGCCACGTAATTGCCGTCGATCTCGATCTTGACGGCACCACAGAGGCACCGGCCCGACATCCGGCCCGTGCGACGGTGCGGCGCGATCAGCGCGTCTCTTGCCGCTGCGTCCGTCATGCGTCATCCCCGGTAAACATCGCGATGGTTTCTTCGGTGCTCAGCTTCTGGTGATCACCCGTCAGCGCATAGCCCTGCGGGCACTGATCCGCGAAAAACTCCAGCGTCATCTCGCCGAGCGCGGCGCCGTCGAACAGCCCTGCCGCCGGATGGCGCATGCCGTCATGCACCGTGCCGTACCACAGGGTCGAGCCGCAGGTGCCGCAGAACCCGCGCTCGGCCCACTCGGATGAGGCAAAGCTCTGCGCCGGGCCGCTCACCTCCAGCGTGTCGGGCAGCGTGTCCACGGACATGAACATGCCAGAGGTATGCTGGCGGCACATGTCACAATGACAGGCGCGCAGGCGTGGATTGTCCGATTGCACGGTCAGTGTGACCGCACCGCAGAGGCAGCGCCCCTGCAAGGTTTTTACCGCTTCAGTCACAGCCAAACTCCGACATTGTCATCATAAAGCCCGGCTCTCCGGGTCCGTAGATCGCCTGGGGGGTGAAATCGAACTGTTCGCGCGTGCCATTGTTGACAGCCCGGCCCAGGTCCCCCTCGACGACCAGATCACGCGCCCGCGACACGAAGATGTCAGCGGAGAAATTCAGAACCTGATCGGCCCCTTTCCGCGCGAAGGCTCGCTCCGCGAGATAGATGTCAAGGATCTCGCCGCTGATCGTGACCGTTTCACCGGTGGCCTTGGTCTGTCCCGACAGCGTATACGCCTGGTCCTTGATGATGTTGCTGTTCATCACGAAATCGCCCGATGCGGTATGGGATCCCGTCGCGGCGAGGTCTGCGACCGCCATGGCGGAGCCGGTGCCGGGCACGGCAGAGAACTCCATGGCGCCCGCGCCCTCCGTCTCCCATTTGGTGAAATCCCAGCCCTTCTCGTAGTGGTCGGTGCTCATCAACTGGCCGCGCCGATAGCTGAGCGCCTGCCAGCTGCCGTCGGTACACTGCAGGATCGTGGTGGTCACGCAGCTGTTCTTGTGCACCGTTGCCACTGCGGCGCAGCCCTCCGGGACCCGCACAGGTTCATCGGCCACGGCCACGGGGGCCGCGACGCCGAGCCACACCGCCAGACAGGATGACGCCGTGCAAACTGCTCGCTGATCCACTTGGGTCATAGTTGCTGTCCTTAACATAGTCTTACCGTACGCTGCGCACCGACGCGATACCGACAGGGCACAGATGGGGTTATTCGGCGGCCATCACCGACGCATCGCCAAGCCGTTTCAGGATCGCCTCGGCACAGTCGCGCCCGTCGCGGATGGCCCAAACGACGAGGCTCGCGCCCCGTACGATGTCGCCCACCGCATAGACACCGTCGAGGTCCGTGGCACCCGTCGTGAACGCCGCCTTGATCGTACCCCAGCGCGTGACCGGCAGCTCCGGCTGGTCCCAAAGGGTGGGCAGCGCCTCCGGCTCAAAGCCCAGCGCCATGATCACCAGATCGGCGTCTTCCACGTAATCCGCGCCCTCGATCACCTCGGGGGCCTGCCGCCCCGTCGCATCGGGCGCGCCAAGGCGCATTTTCTGCACCATCACGCCCGTGACCGGATCACCCACAAAACCTTTGGGCGCGGAGAGCCATTCGAAGATCACGCCTTCTTCCTCGGCATTCTGCACCTCGCGCTGCGAACCCGGCATATTCGCCCGGTCACGGCGATAGAGGCATTTGACGGACGTCGCGCCCTGCCGGACGGAGGTGCGCACACAGTCCATCGCGGTGTCGCCGCCGCCGATGACCACAACGCGTTTGCCTTCGGCATTCAGCGCCCCGGAATCGAACTCCGGCACCGCGTCGCCAAAGCTCTTGCGGTTGCTGGCCGTCAGGAAATCAATCGCCCGTACAAGGCCGGTCGCGCCTACGCCCGGCGCCTCGATTTCCCTTGATTTATAGACACCTGTGGCAATGACCACCGCGTCATGGCGGCTGCGCAGCTCGTCGAAGCTGATGTCCTCGCCCACATTGGTGTTGAGCTCGAAAGTGACGCCGCCCTGCGCCAGCTGATCGTTCCGGCGCATGACCACGTCTTTCTCCAGCTTGAAGCCCGGGATGCCATAGGTCAGCAACCCGCCCGCCCGGTCATAGCGGTCATAGACGGTCACCTGCACGCCCGCACGGCGCAGCACGTCCGCCGCGGCCAGCCCGCCAGGGCCCGCACCAATGATGCCCACACTCTCGCTGCGTTCGGCCCGCGGCGCGATGGGCTGCACCCAGCCCTGCTCCCACGCCGTGTCGGTGATGTATTTCTCCACCGCACCGATGGTCACGGTGCCGTGGCCCGATTGTTCGATCACGCAGTTGCCTTCGCACAGCCGGTCCTGCGGGCAAATCCGGCCACAAATCTCCGGGAAGGTGTTTGTCGCCTGGCTGACCTCATAGGCTTCCTGCAAGCGGCCCTCGGCGGTCAGTTTCAGCCAGTCGGGGATGTTGTTGTGCAAAGGGCAGTGACTCTGACAGTAGGGCACACCGCACTGCGAGCAGCGGCTCGACTGCTCCTGCGCCTTGGCTTCGGCGTACTCCGCATAAATCTCGTTGAAGTCTTCACGACGCAGGTCAGCAGCACGCTTTTCCGGCATGTCCCGCTCAACAGTCACGAATTTCAACATAGGTTGCTCAGCCATCGCCCGCTTCCTCCACCAAGTTCCCGGACTCGCACGCATACGCGAACTCAAATGGGAAATAAAGTCAGTGCAGCTTACCTATATTAGATTATTTTTGCCGGCCACAACAAATTTAGCCGCTCGGAGCAAAAAATTAGATCCGATTCGGTCCTTTATTGGTGCTTTCCATTTGATTCTCTCGCTTTATACCACAGGTGACGACCGACAGCCCCGGATTGGTTCATGACGCTCTTCCATCTCTTCCTGGTCGCCGCCATTCAGGGCCTGACCGAATTCCTGCCGGTCAGCTCTTCGGGGCATCTGGTCTTGCTGCCAGCGATCACCGGCGGACCGGATCAGGGTCTGGCCATTGATGTAGCCGTGCATGTTGGCACGCTTTTCGCGGTCGTGCTCTATTTCTGGGCGGATGTTAGGATTGCCCTGCAAGGGAGCCTGCGCCTGATCCGCGGACGTGTCGATACCCAAGGCGCGTTCCTCTCGCTATGTCTTGTAGTCGCAACAATCCCGGTCGTCATTGTTGGCGCGGTGATCAAGCTCACTGGGCTTGATGAGATGCTGCGCTCTGTCGCAGTGATCGGCTGGACGATGTTGGGATTCGGCCTGGTCCTATACTGGGCAGACAAAACCGGCACACATGATCGTACGGCGGCTGATTGGCGGCTCAAGGATGCGGTAACGATGGGTTTGGCCCAGGTGCTGGCCCTGATCCCCGGCACATCCAGATCCGGCATCACGATCACTGCCGCCCGGAGACTTGGTTACGATCGCGAAGGGTCCGCCAAGCTGGCGATGCTGATGTCGATACCGACCATCGCGGCCTCAGGCCTGCTGCTCGGCGTCGATGTTATCCAGGAGGCTGATTGGGCGGTTGCGCGCGATGGTCTGATTGCGGCTGCCTTCGCCTTTGTCTCGGCGCTTTTGGCGCTGGCCCTGATGATGCGGTTGCTGCGCAGCGTCAGTTTCACACCATATGTGATCTACCGGGTCATCCTTGGCATCGTTTTGCTGATCTACGCCTACAGTTAGGTGCGCAGGTTCTTCGCGGACTCCTTGATCGCATCATACTGACCCGACGGACGGAAACGCCACAGGTAATCCGGCAAAACCGAGGTCATCGCTATCGGCGATATTCCCAGATCGGCAAAGGTCTTGACGTCTTCGCCGACCACATTGTCATTTGCCAGGTTGCGCACCTGATCCCGCGTGATCATCGAATTGGTGAACAACCCCAGCGTCACGGTCTGCAACATGTCAAACCCGAACGCCATGATGCGCGCGACAAAGAACGGAATGTTCAGCACCAGTCGGCGCCGGTGAATGACCTCCAGCATCTGCTGCATCAACGCGCGGAAGCTTGCGACATCCGGGCCACCAAGCTCATAGATGCCAGCAGGCGCGTGACCGGTCAGCGCCAGTTCCGCCGCCTTGGCGACATCGTCAACATAGACCGGCTGGAACTTGGTCTCCGCGCCGACGACAGGCAGGACCGGGCCGAAACGGCTCATCGACGCAAAGCGGTTAAAGAACTGATCTTCCGCACCGAAAACAATGGAAGGCCGCAGGATAACGGCCTCGGGCATATGCGCGAGAACACCCGCCTCTCCTTCGGCTTTCGTTCGCGCATAGTCACTGTCGGAATCGGCATCCGCTCCGATGGCCGAGACGTGCACCAGCCGGGCAACGCCTTGGGCTGCCGCGATACGCGCCACACGCTCAGCGCCTTCCGCCTGCACAGTGTCAAATTGGTTCTTGCCGCTCTCCGCAAGAATACCCACGCAGTTCACGACGGCATCCGCGCCGGCCATGACCGCCTGCACCGATGCATCATCGCGGATGTTGCAGAGCACTGGCTCGACTTGCCCCACAACACCGTAGGGTTTGACGAAGATCGCCTCGTTCGGTCGCCGTACGGCCACGCGCACACGCCAGCCCGCCTTGGCCATCCGTCGCGCGATGTAACGCCCGACAAAGCCAGACCCCCCGTAGATCGTGACCAGTTTCGACATGGTAAGCCTTTCTCAACGCCGTCTATGATGGATGTACCCCCGCGCACCCTTCGAAACAAGGCGCAAATCGGCGCATGGTGGCCGATCCCGACGTAGGCCGATGTTGCATGCGCGGCCAGTGAATACCGCTCCGATGATTGGATGCGGTTGACGCGGAGCAATCGCTAATTTTCGTTTGACACCCCCGCGCCATAGGCTTAAACGCAGGCTCCACGACACCTGCCCAGGTGGCGGAATGGTAGACGCGCTAGCTTCAGGTGCTAGTGTCCGTATGGACGTGGAGGTTCGAGTCCTCTCCTGGGCACCAAAATATGCATCAACTCATTGATTTTTAAATAAAAACCTCATAGGCGCGCACTCTTTCCCCCGAGTGTTCCCCTGAATTGCTAGCGCTTTAGTTGCTGAGGCTGCTAGGTATTTGGGCATTTTGATCACTCGCTTTTCGTTGTCTGGCTTGCGAGTAAGTGTAAAGAGCGCAGCCCACAGGCTGACTAGCTTAAATCATCCGATTTCTGGCATTCACCCAATTCAATGTCGTCAGCGTCCTCCTTCGCGCTCTGTAGCACCCGGCATCAGCTTTTCCGCTCGCGCAGCACATCGTTCCACGTCTTGCCATCAGGTGCGACCATCAATGATACTTTCCAACCCAAACGGCGCGCCTTAACGGAAAGGCTTTTGGCAAGACTGCGCGCCTGCCGAGTAGATACTGATGAGACCATGAGCTATGAACACCACATTCAGGTGAACCCAGAGTATCTGGAAGGCCCTGAACAGACCCAAGCAGTGAAGCTTTGATTTGGCTTCGCCATAAAGACCAGAGACGAGGGAACCACCCTAGAGTGCACCCTAATAATCTCTCTCTTCCTTGGGTCTCCCAAGGTGGCAAGACCCCCTATCCCTGCATAGTGGTCTCAGACAACGGGACTGAGCTGACCAGCAACGCGATGCTCAAGTGGCAAGAGGATCGCAAAGTCGGCTGGCACTATATCGCGCCCGGCAACCCCATGCAGAACGGTTTCGAGGAAAGCTTAACCGGAAGGATGCACGAGGAATGCCTGAATGAACACCTGTTCCCGTCTCTGCGCCATGCCTGCCACATAATCGCGGCATGGCGCAGAGACGACAACTACACCCGGCCTCACTCCAGCCTCGCTGGCCTGACGCCACACGAATATGCTAACCGGTCGAGGGAAGACTAAAACCTGAACAGAGCCGCCGTGCCGACCGGATGCCGAAAAAGTATCCAACAAGCAACATGCGGATAAGCAGCTAAGGGTCGATAGATGGCCGGCCCGTATGACTGTAGAAATCCGCGAGATGCGCGCGAACGCTGCTGAGATCAACGAAACGATCAATCGATCGCAGCAAGTGATCCTTAGGAACGTGATCTCCCAACGAGAACTCGTAAAACAGCGCTGCCTGTGCTTACTGCCTTGGTCCCATCATGGCTAATCCTCCCGCCCGTTGAGCCGATTGAACCGAGGCCTTGTTCCTCCATCAAGAAAGAGTTTTTCAACGAAATCAGCTCATTTGGGACATTGGCCACATCCTACAAGAAGGTCCGGTTTTCCGTTCATGTCAGACGCAAGACCTCAAGCTCAAAGCTATCTAGCGTTCTACACGGAGCCGATACCTTTGTGCCAGCATCTCCGGCGAAAGACATGGTGCTGGCGTGCACTTCTAGCTTTGATAAAGCCTTCATGAAGAATACAAAATCAATCCTGTCGATGTTGGTATCTGGGATCAGATATTCCAAAACGCCTCGCGCCTTGAGCTAAAAAGTACTGGCATTTCATATGATGCACATGCCCTCTAAACGATCTTTCCGTACTGTCGGGTGGCAATCCCTTTGGCGCTCCGTCAAGTCCGATCCGTTGAGGGGCGCAGCTTGAGGATATCCCGTGCCTCGTCCGGGGTCGCCGGGCGGCACCCGAGCCCTTCGATAAATCGAATTGCTGCACGTACCTGCTCCGCATTGGAGGTGGCGAGCTCTCCGGGTCCGGACCAGAGTGAATCCTCCAAACCCACACGGACATGGCCCCCTGCTGCGGCGACGGTGGCCGCCACGCGCATCTGATGCGCGCCTGCGCCCAGCGCCGACCAAACCAGATCATCACCGAAAAGCCGCACGGCGGTGCGCCGCATGTGAGAGATGTCATCCACATGCGCACCGATCCCGCCCAGCAGGCCAAACACAGTTTGCACGAAGAACGGAGGCTCCACCGCGCCCTGATCCGCAAAATGCGCAAGATTGTAGAGGTGGGCGGTATCATAACATTCAAACTCAAAACGCGTGCCGCCTGCGCGACAGGTTTCCAGCACGTAGGCGATGTCCTTGTAGCTGTTGCGAAACACCAGATCGCGCGAGCCTTCAAGGTGATCATTTTCCCACCCAGGCATTTGCGGGTGACGTTTGAGCATCGGGAAGAGCCCCATGTTCATCGACCCCATGTTGAGCGACGCCAGTTGCGGCGCGAAGTGAGCCGCAGGTTGCAAGCGTTCCTCCACCGTCATGTACGGGCTGCCACCGGTGGTGAGATTGAGCACCGCATCCGTTTGCGCAGCGATATGCGGCACGATGCGACCAAAACCCGCGACACTCTGATCCGGCTTGCCGGTGGCATCGTCTCGCGCGTGCAGATGCAGGATTGCCGCTCCGGCCTCGGCGGCCTCTACGGCGGAGGCGACAATCGCCTCGGACGTTGCGGGTAAATGCGGCGACATGGAGGGGGTATGGATCGCGCCGGTGATGGCACAGGTGATGATAACGGGACGTCTTTGGGCCACGGTGCTCTCCTGACTGGGTATCGGCCCCGTCGTCCTCTTGGATGGGGGCATGCAAGATCGGCAAGGTGATGGCCCATATGGCCGCCTGCCGACAGTGGTCCGAGAGTGCATCCTTGGGCATCCCGGTCAAGCCCGACGAGGGCGGGTAGCACGTCTCGCAGTCCCGTTGCCGTTTCCTCCGGGTCCAAGAACTTCTTACCGGAAGGCCGGAAAAAACACCGCATGCGCGATCCGGGCTTGACACGTCGTCCTGCCGCCCGACACCAACACCCGAAGAGACGGCACAAAGATATGTGACCGCTTACTCTGGCGTCTGCCCTTGCGCTGGATATTATCCGCAATACGTCAGTCCGACATAACTTTGATCAAGAGGCATCTCCCATGAGCGACACGGAAACCTACACCCCCCCAAAGGTTTGGACATGGGAGCAGGAAAGCGGCGGCACCTTTGCCAGCATCAACCGCCCCATCGCCGGGGCGACACATGACAAGGCGCTGCCGGTCGGCAAACACCCCCTGCAGCTATACTCCTTGGCCACGCCGAACGGTCAAAAAGTCACCATCATGCTCGAAGAGCTTTTGGCGCTTGGCATCCAGGAGGCGGAATATGACGCCTGGCTGATCCGGATTGGCGATGGCGACCAGTTCAGCAGTGGTTTTGTGGAGATCAACCCGAACTCCAAGATACCTGCGATGTTCGACACGACAACCGGCCTGCGGGTGTTCGAGAGCGCGGCAATCCTCATGTATCTGGCCGAGAAGTTTGACAACGCCTTCCTGCCCACCGCGTTGAAAGCCCGCACCGAGTGCCTGAACTGGCTGTTCTGGCTGCAGGGTTCCGCGCCCTATTTCGGCGGCGGCTTTGGCCATTTCTATGCCTATGCGCCGACCAAGCAGGAGTACCCCATCAACCGATTTGCCATGGAAGCCAAACGCCAGTTGGACGTGCTCGACCGGCATCTGGCGGATCACGAGTATCTGGCGGGAGAGGACTACACGATTGCCGATATGGTCACCTGGCCGTGGTATGGGCGCACCGTGCGCGGCGAGAGTTATGATGCGGGCGAATTCCTGAGCGTGCATGAGTACCACAACGTGATCCGCTGGGAGAAGCAGATCGGCGCTCGCAAGCCCGTTCAGCGCGGGGTCATGGTCAACCGGGTGAACGGTCCCCTGGAGGGCCAGTTGCACGAGCGCCACGACGCCAGCGATTTTGACACCAGAACGCAGGACAAGATCGGCGAGGACGCGTAGATCAGCGCACGGGGTGGTGGCGCAAGCCCCACCCTACCTGTTGCCGCGACGGCTCACCTGGCGGCAGATCAGGATGACCGGCAGGAGACCAATGGCGACAATCACGAGGCTTGGCACAGCCGCGCCTTCGAGCCGTTCGTCCGAGGCCAGACGGTAGGCCTGTACCGCCAGTGTGTCGTAGTTGAAGGGCCGCATGATCAGCGTTGCGGGCAGTTCCTTCATCACATCGACAAAGACGATCAGCAGGGCGGTCAACAGGCTGGGCGCCAGAATAGGCAGGTGCACCCGGCGCAGCGTACCTGCCGGTGTCTGACCCAGCGACCGCGCGGCGGCATCCATATTCGCGGGCACCATTGCCTGCCCGCCTTCGTAAGCACCCAGAGCCGCCGCGAGAAACCGTACCATATAGGCGGCGACGAGCAGCCAGATTGACCCTGTGATCAACAGCCCCGTCGACAGGTCGAACCGGGCCCGCATAAACGCATCAAAGGCGTTGTCGAAAGCTGCGAAGGGGACCATCAGGCCAACAGCAATGACGCCACCCGGCACCGCATATCCCAACCGCGCGACATAAGCCGATCCGTGCGACAGCCGACCAGGCCGCAACCGCTGGAAAAACCCGACGGTGATCGCAGCGACAACAGTACAAACAGCGGCGACGGAGGCGAGCGTCAGGGAGTTCTGGATAAACCCGAGATAGCGCGGACTCAGGAGGTTCTGCTCCGATCCGAGCCCCATGGAAAAGAGAATGACAACCGGCAGCACCGCCCCCAGCGCCACCGGGATGCCGCAGAGGATTGCGGCCATCGCGGCCCGCGGGCCCTTCAAAACAGCGGGCTCCATACGTTGTTGACGACGCGCCGGATCGTGATACTTGGCCCCGCCCCGCTGCGCCCGCTCAAGCAAGGCCAGCAGCAGGGCAAAGCTGAGCAGGCAAAGCGCTAGCTGTGCTGCACCCGCACGGTCGGCGAGGGAAAACCAGCTGGTGTAGATACCGGTCGCAAAGGTCTGCACCCCGAAATAGGCGACCGTGCCAAAATCCGCGATGGTCTCCATGACGGCCAGCAAAACGCCCCCGGCAATCGCGGGTCGGGCAAGCGGCAGGCTGATCTTGAAAAACGCGGCCCAGGCGCTGGCCCCCAGCGCCCGCGCGGCCAGAAACGTCGTGGCACTTTGCTGCAAGAACGCAGCCCGCGCCAGCAGGTAAACATAGGGGTAAAGCACGAGGATCAGCATGACCGCCGCCCCCCCGACAGACCGGATTTCGGGAAACCAGTAGTCCCGTGGCCCCCAGCCGGTCACATCGCGCAGCAGGGTTTGCACGATACCCGGATGATCCAGAATATGCGTGTAGGCATAGGCCAGCACATAGGCCGGGAAGGCAAGCGGCAGCACCAGCGCAATCTCAAAAAGGCGCACGCCGGGAAACCGGGTCATCGTGACCAGCCAGGCGGCCCCTACGCCGAGACAGAACGTCCCAACCGAGACCAAGGCGACAAGCCATATGGTTGTGCCTGCATAGCGGGGCAGCACGGTCTGCATCAAATGAGTGATGGTCTCCGTGCCACCGCTCAGCGCGGCTATGGCGACGGCCAGCATGGGTAAAGCGCAGATGCTTGCAACCATCACGGCACAGCCCGCCAGAACGCGCAATCCGTCCTGCGCCCGGCGACGGGCCGAGGCGGGCAATGCGGTTGAAACGGGCGGTGCGTCGGACATGAGCGCCTTTTTCGACAATTTTAGTCGGAAAGGCCAGAGGCTTTGCCGGGCTCCGCATCGGTCGCATCAAAGAAGGCGCGCACATCGTCAAAGACCGCCGGATGCGTGAGAAACAACAGATGGCCGTGACCAGCATATTCGCGCAGCTGCACGCGCCCCAGTTTCGCGGCATAGGCCTTGGTGGCCTCTCTTGAGAAGACAGGATCCTCAGCCCCGACGAAGAAGGCCAATCGCTGCAGGTTACGCAGCGGTTTCTCCGGTCCCGGCCATCGTCGCAAACCCCGTGCATGGGCGCGCAGCAACCCCCCGTCAGGATAGACCATATGCTCCAATCGTTTCGCTGTGACGGTGCGGGCGGTTTGCATGATATGATCATCTCTCACCCCGCCCCTGCCGACGAGCAGAGTGTGATAGTAGGCGCGCCAGGCCGAGCGCACGCCAATGGACCGGGCCCGCAGCGCAGACGCGCACAGATCCTTTGTCGTGGCCTTCATCGTCGCCCAGCCCCCGGCGTAGGGCAAGGCGGGGGCAATAGCGGCCGTCTTCACGTCATCACCCAACAATGCAGCAGCCGCGACCACAATGGCGCCCCCTGTCGAGAACCCCAGCAAGCAAATGCGTTTCTTGGCGTATCGGCGGGCAAACTCGGCGATATCGTCTGCGGCCTCCGCAATATCCAAGGGCGGCGATAACGCGCGCCCATCCAACCCCGGAAACGGATAGAAAACAGGCTCCCACCCCTGCGCCCGCCAGTCCAGAACGGCATCAAAAATCTCTAGTCGGGTCAACGCACCGGGCACACAGATGACCAGATGCGTCGCACGTTTGACGGCAGTGGCGTCATAGATCAGGGGAGCATGTGCATCAGAGGTATTTTCAGGTTTGCTCATCGCGCACCTCGCTAGTCGTAGCTGCGCTGATCCTCGATTACCAATCCATCCCGGGGCAGGCTACCTGGCGCCATGATTTCCACCGCACCCTTCATTTTCAGCACGTCTACGACGCTGGCCGAAAACACCTCCGCCGATCCGCCGGCGGCTTCGACCTGCACCGTCATCGCATCCTGTGCGCCGTCCCGGCTGGCAATGACGCGCGCCTTCACGATCTCGTCGTGCCGCGCCACCAGCGCCGCTACCTGTTCTGGCCGCACGAACATGCCCTTGATCTTGGTGGTCTGATCGGCGCGGCCCATCCACCCCTTGATGCGCGTGTTGGTGCGTCCGCAGGGGCTTTGGCCCGGCATCACGGCGCTCAGATCTCCCGTGGCGAACCGGATCAGCGGATAGTCCGGGTTCAGCGTGGTGACGACCACCTCACCGACCTCGCCGGGCGCCACAAGATCACCAGTGCCCGGCGTCACGATCTCCACGATCACGCCTTCGTCGAGGATCATGCCCTCCATCGCGGCGCTCTCGTACGCGATATTGCCCAGATCGGCGGTCGCGTAACACTGCAGGCAGCTGATCCCGCGATCCGCATAGTCCTGACGCATGGCGGGGAAGAGCGCGCCGCCGCCCACCGCCGCCTTGGTGATGTTCAGGGTCACGCCCATCTCGGCGGCCTTGTCGAGGATCACCTTGAGATAATCCGGCGTGCCCGCGTAAGCCGTTGTGCCCACCGCTGCCGCCGCCTGCACCTGCAACTCGGTCTGTCCGGTCCCGGCGGGCAACACCAAGGCCCCCACGGCGCGCGCGCCGCTTTCGAAAATCATGCCCGCCGGGGTCAGGTGATAGCCAAAGCAGTTCTGCACGACATCGTCCGCACTAATCCCTGCGGCATGCAGAAAGCGGCCCATGCGCCACCAGTCATGGCTGACCCCGCCGGGCTCGTAAATCGGCCCCGGCGACTGGAACACATGTGCTGCGTTCGCGACGGGGATCCCGCCAAAGGGAGGTTTCTCTTTCTGCCATTGCGCCAGATCGGATTTGCGCAGCACCGGCAGCTTGGGCAGATCGGAAATCGCCGTGACATCCACGTTGTCGAGCAGACATGTGTCCTCTGCCGCGCGGACCCGCGCAATTTGCGCCATCAAAGAGGTGGTCTGCGCTGCCTCGCGCGCATCCGCACTGCGTGTTTCAAGCTCGTCGAAATACGGGGTCATGTCATTCCGCCGCTGTCTGGAAGGGTTCATCCGCACGCACGATATGGGTGGTGACGATCTCCATCGGTGCCGTGCCGAGATTGGTCACACCGCCATGCACCTGACCTTCCGGAAAGAACATCGGCGTCCCGGCAGCAAATTCCACCTCCTTGCCATTCGGCAAGAGCGCCAACCCGCCCACAACAATCACCGCATGCTCGTCCCCGGGATGTGTGTGCAGGGGAATGCGCCCGCCGGGCATCAGCTTGAGCTCGGAGACAATCACCACCGTGCCCTCCGCCCCGCTCAGCGGCTGCTCGTTCAACACGTTGCGCTGCGCCAGGTCCTCCGCCCAACCCGGCAAAGCCAGCATCAGTGTCGCGAAAGTCAAACCCAACTGTCTCATCGCATTTCCCCCAATTTATCAGGACAGCCAGCGCTTGCGCCGGCGGTAGCTGCGCACGTCGCGGAAGGATTTGCGGCCCTCCTCCGACATGCCCAGATAGAATTCCTTCACATCCGGGTTTTCGCGCAGCTCGGCGGCAGGGCCGTCCATGACCACGCGGCCCGATTCCAGAATGTAGCCGTAGTGTGCAAAGCGCAGCGCCACATTGGTGTTCTGCTCAGCCAGCAGGATCGTCACCCCCTGCTCTTCGTTAATCGACTTCACGATCTCGAAAATCTGCTCCACCAGCTGCGGCGCGAGCCCCATGGAGGGCTCATCAAGCAGGATCGTCTCGGGCTTGGACATCAGCGCGCGGCCAATCGCCGTCATCTGCTGCTCTCCGCCTGACGTATAGCCAGCCTGAGACTTCCGCCGCTCTCTCAGGCGCGGGAAATAGCCATAGACCATCTCAAGATCCGCCTGGATCGCCGCATTGCCATCGCGCCGCGTGTAGGCGCCGGTCAGCAGGTTTTCCTCCACCGTGAGGTGCTCAAAACAATGCCGCCCTTCCATGACCTGCACGACCCCGCGCTTGACGGTCTCCGCCGGATCGGCGTGATGAATGTCCTGCCCGTGATACTTGATTGTACCCTTGGTCACCTCGCCCCGCTCGGAGGCCAGAAGCCCCGAGATCGCTTTGAGCGTCGTGGTCTTACCCGCGCCATTGCCGCCCAGAAGCGCGGTGATGCCGCCTTTGGGCACCGCCAGGCTGACGCCTTTGAGGACGAGGATCACGTGATTGTAGATCACCTCGATATTGTTGACGTCCAGCACCGTGTCGGCGCGAATGTCCTGTTCCTTGGCAGCATCCAGCATGGCCAGTGACCTCAGCATAGAGTTGAATGCCCCGGCAGTGGACCTGCCGGGGCAATGGTTTTAGTTACAATTGCTTTCGATGTTGTTCTCCGCCTTGTAGGCAGCGGAATCCTCATCGATCAGCGGCTGGATGACGTCCATGTCCGTCGGTGCAAAGTCCGAAATCGTCACGAACTCGCCCGCTGCCGCATCCCACTGCGTGACGGCCACCAGCCCCTCGCCCCCGTGGTTCTGGCAGGAGACGGAGAAGGTCGGGCCGAAGTTCGGCAGGCCCAGTTCGGTCATCAGCTCTTCAGTGATCACCAGGTTCTCCATCCCATCGCGCATCTGGCCGGAGGTGATATCATCGGTGCCGTGCATCTTCTGCGCCACTTTCACCGCCTCGGCGGCCAGCATGGCGGCATAGATCCCGCGGTTGTAGGGCACGGTGCCGAGCTGATCGCCCGCGCCTGCGGCTTTGCCCGTATCAACCACGTATTGGCGCAGCTCATCGTAGAGCGGGAAGTCGTCGCCCACCGCCGTCAGCGCCAGCGCCTTGTAGCCATTGGCTTTGTCGCCCGCTGGCTGCACGTCGATCTCCGCACCGGACCACCAGATGCCGATGAAATTCTCCATCGGGAACCGGATGTTTGCCGCTTCCTGCACCGCCACCTGGTTCATCACACCCCAGCCATACATGATCACGTTGTCGGGCTTTTCACGGCGGATCTGCAGCCACTGGGATTTTTGCTCCTGACCCGGGTGATCGACCGCCAGCAGGCTCAATTCAAACCCGTGTTTTTCGGAGAGCTTCTCCAGCGTCCGGATCGGCTCTTTGCCGTAGGCGGAGTTGTGATAGACCAGCGCGATTTTCTTGCCGGAGATATCGCCGCCGTTCAGGTCCAGAATATGGTTGATCGCAGCGGATGCGCCGTTCCAATAGTTGGCCGGGTAGTTGAAGACGTGGCTGAAGACATCGCCATTCGCGGCAGACGTCCGGCCATAGCCCATGGAGTGGATCGGGATGTCATCCGCCGTCGCCTTGGGGATCAGCTGATAGGTGATGCCGGTGGAGAGCGGCTGATAGACCAGCGCGCCTTCGCCCTTGGTGCTCTCATAGCACTCCACCCCTTTTTCGGTGTTGTAGCCGGTCTCGCACTCCAGCACGCGAGTCATGACGCCGCCGATGCCGCCGTCACGTTCGTTGAGCAGGGTGAAGTAATCCGCATAGCCATCGGCAAAGGGGATGCCGCCCGCAGCATATGGCCCGGTCCGGTAGCTCAGTGATGGAAAGACAAGATCCGCCATCACGGGACTTGCCGCCATCAGGCCTGCCACGGCCCATGTTCCCAGTTTATAGTTCATCGGTGTTACCTCCCTTGGTTTTTTCTCCGATGTGCCGGTTGTCCGGCGCTGTTGTTGTCTTGTGCAGGGGTGGCCTGAAAGCCCACCCTACCTGTCCGTTGCCTAGTGCGGGAAAGGCCACAGCCGCAGCTTCTCCTTGGCCACCCGCCAGAGCTGCGCCAGCCCATGCGGTTCCGCGATGAGGAAGACGACGATCAAGCCGCCGACGATCACGAGGTTCAGGTGCGCCACGATATCCGTGGGCCAGCCGAGCCAGTCCACGCCGATGATCTTGAGGAGCACCGGCAGCAGCACGAGGAAGGCGGCCCCGGCGAAGGATCCGAAGATTGAGCCCAGACCGCCGATGATGATCATGAAGAGCACCAGAAATGACTTGGTGATCCCGAAGGCCTCGCCCACTTCCACAGCCCCCAGATAGACCGCGAAGAAAAGCGCGCCGGAGATGCCCACGAAGAAGGAGCTCACCGCGAAGGCCGTCAGTTTAGCTTTCAGCGGATTGACCCCGATGATTTCTGCCGCGATGTCCATATCGCGGATCGCCATCCACTGCCGCCCCACGGACCCGCGGGTCAGGTTGCGCGCGACCACCGCCGAAAAAATCGTAAAGATCAGGCAGAACATATAGGTGGCCCAGGCCTCGGTATTGGGCCCGGTGATCAGGATGCCGAAGGTATCCCGCTCGGGCGCGTTGATCTGGCCGGAGGCGGAGTAATTGTAAAACCAGCTCACCTTGTTGAAGAGCCAGACGAGGAAGAACTGCGCCGCCAGCGTCGCCACTGCCAGATAAAACCCCTTGATCCGCAGGGACGGCAGGCCAAAGAGCACACCGACCATGGCCGTGATCCCCCCTGCCAGCAGCACATGGATGAACATGCTGACCTCGGGAAAGCCCGTCATCAGCTTGTAACAGGCATAGGCCCCCACGGCCATGAACCCGCCGGTACCAAGGCTAACCTGCCCGCAATAGCCTACCAGAATGTTCAGCCCGATTGCCGCAATCGCATAGATCAGGAAGGGCATGAAGATCGAATTCACCCAGTAGTCATTGACCATGAATGGGATGACGACCACGGCGACAAACAGCACCGCATAATACCGCCACCGGTCGAATTTGATCGGAAAGGTCTGGCTGTCTTGCGGGTAGGTGGTGCTGAAATCCCCGGCTTCGCGATAGAACATCTAGGTTTTCTCCTTTACGCCGGGATTGTAACTTACACCGTCCAGCCATGGCACCGGGTCGATATCCGCCGGGTTCACGCCCTCGAGACACCCCACGTTCACGCCGAAATCGGTATTGTCGGAGCTGCGACGATGATGCGTATAGCAGCCGCAGACCTTGCAAAAGTAATGCTCGGCGCCGCGCGGTCCGAATTGATAAAGCGTCAGCGCGTCGCCTTTGATCACCTGCAGGTCCGCCTCGCGGACGGAGACATTCATTGCGCCCCGCCGCCGGCAAAAGGAGCAATCGCAGCGCCGCGCATCTTCCAAACCCGCGGCCAGAAAAACACGCAACTCGTTTGCGCCACAATGGCAGGTTACGCGCATGGGGGTCCGGTCGCTCATTGAACCCGCTCTCGCAGGAACCGGGGTTCGGGTGAAACCGCACCTGAACCGGCAGTTGCGTTAACCAGGTCACAGTCTTTCACATTTTTTCCCAATTTCGCCCCATTTGCCCTGCCACACCCGTGGATGGGGGCAGGAGTGGGACTGATGACGGCCATCCTGAAAGATCTGCGCGAGCTGGACGCCCGTCTGGCGCGCGGCGAGATTACGGACGTTGAGTATACAGAGCAGCGGGCGCTGCTGATCGACAGTGTCGATGTCGTCGAAACCGAATTCCTCGGGACCGAGACGCCTGCCGCACCGCCAGAGAAACGTCTTTCCGGCTCCATGACGTGGGGCTTTGGGATCGTCATTTGCCTCGGTGTTGTGGGCGTTTGCCTGTGCTTTGCCATGCTGGTGTTCGGCGACATGAACCTGGCGCTCACGCTGGGCGTTACCATTCTTGCGGCACTGACGGTCGCCCTGTTCCGCTCGCTGGAAGAGTGACGCGTATCCCGATACCGCCGGCCCTCGGCATCAACGGCAACGGCCCGCCAGCAAACTGGGCTCCGCCCTTTGACGGGCTCAAAACCTCCCCCGGAGGTTTTTGCAAGACGCCCGTCAAACCCGTTCAATGATCTTCTCCCCGAAGAGGCCCTGCGGGCGGAATACCAGGAACAGCAGCGCCAGCATGTAGGCGAACCAATTCTCCGTCGCCCCGCCGAGGTAAGGCGCGCCGATCAGGAATTCGAAAAGCTTCTCCCCCACGCCGATGATCAGCCCGCCGATGATCGCACCGGGGATCGAGGTGAAGCCACCCAGCATCAGCACCGGCAAAGCCTTCAGGGCAATCAGCGACAGCGAGAACTGTACGCCCGATTTCGCGCCCCACATGATGCCCGCCACCAGCGCTACGAAGCCCGCCAGCGACCACACCAGAATCCAGATGAAATTCAGCGACACGCCCACCGACAGCGCCGCCTGGTGGTCATCGGCCACCGCCCGCATCGCGCGCCCCTGCTTGGTGTACTGCGCAAACAGCACCAGCGCCGCGACCAGAATGATCGCCACAACGCTCGCCACGATGTCCAGATTGTCGATGAAGAATCCATAACCGAACCAGCCGAAGGTGACCTCGTCGATGGTCTCGTTGATGCCCTGCGGCAGGCCCACATCCAGCGTCTTGATGTCGGAGCCCCACATCAGATCGCCTACGCCTTCAAGGAAATACGCAAGCCCAATGGTGGCCATGAACAGGATGATGGGCTCCTGCCCCACGAGATACCTGAAGATGAACCGCTGCACCATCCAGGCCAGCAGAACCATCACCGCGATGGTCAGCAGGATCGCCGCCAGGGCGGGCACGTTCCAGCCGAAATAGTGGATCTCCGTACCAAAAATCGCGTTGATCAGATGGGCAAACGGCACCTGCCCGTTCATGACCCCGTAAAGGGTCATGGCCGCAAACAGCGCCATGACCCCCTGCGCAAAGTTGAAAATGCCGCTGGCCTTGTAGATCAGAACGAAGCCCAAGGCGACGAGCGCATAAAGCACCCCCGCCATGAGCCCGTTGAGAAATACCTCGATGGTAAAGGCCAGCTGTTCCGGCATCAGTTTGCTCCTTGCCCCAGCAGAAGCCGCGTGTGTTCGCGCTCCGGCTGATACGAGACTTTGAGCCGGGTCAGACCCGCCTCGCTCAGGTTCCAGTTCAAGGTGATCTCGGTGACCCGCCCGTCTTCACGGGGGGCTGCCAGGAACACCGCCGCATAGGCGCGCGGCATCTCGCGTTTCGAGACCGGCTCGAACGGAGCGGTGGCCGCAAACTGCGCCCCTTCCCCCCCACGCCAGTCGCGGTAGGCGATCAGCAGGTCCGAATACTGCATCCCCGTCATCAGCAATTCGCACGACGGGTACTCATCACCGTAGACCACAGCCACCTGCGGGTTCGGCGTCGTCAGATAGCCCAGCGTGACCTGCGTCAGCTCGCTCGCGGCGAACCGCGCCCGCGCCCCACTGGGAATTTCGCGCAAGGTAGACCGGTCCAGTGAGGACGGGTCTTCCAGATAGGCCGCGCAATAGGATTGATAGACGGCGCAGGTTTCCTGCATCGCCGGGCTTGGCTCTGCGCAGAACTGCGGTGCCGCATCGGCTTTTGAGCCTGTGAACACTACTCCAGACAGGGCGAAAGCGCCCAATAACCACCACTTACTCATATGTACCCTCCAAACGGTATCCATTGTCCGTCTGCTCTGTGACACCGACCCAGGCGGGTCGGCATGGCATGAAGGACAAGATCGCCGGCAGACAAAGCGGGTTCTTGCCCATTTTGCCTTGGTACCACGGAAACAATCCGCCGATGGTTAACCTTTTGTTCAAAAAATATAACAGAAAGAGAAGGTTCGTGAGGGTATGGTTGGGTCGCACAAAGAGTGGGCAACCTGGCCAATCGCATCGCATGTCGCATATCATTCTGACGCTGCGCGACATCAGACGCACTCCTTGGGCCAGTTCTCACAGAAACGTTCCATGAATTTGTTTTTGTCAGACCAAATCCAGCGGACATCAACAGTCGCCCAAGGCGCCTCACCAACGTCTTTGACAGCACAGAATATCGCTTCGGTCGTTCCATTGTCGACGTCACGGACGGCCCGTCCGCACGCCCGCACGCCCCATTCGTCGCGACTGACGGTTGCTAGTTTCTTGAGCTCGAAACCGTCTTCATTGTTCGTCAAATATGCATTCCAGGTCGCGGCCAGGTTCGCCACCACGAAACTGTAAGACAAAACCTGGCACTCCAAACTCCAGCTGAGTGGTCTGCGCTGGTACAGATACCAGGCATCCGTGTCACCCACCCAAACCCGGTCACCTGCCGAAAGCTTGCGGTCTGCGGGATGATGGGCGTTGAGCGCCTCAAAACGCCAGTATTTATCCACTCCAACGACAGCCGCGCTTTCAACTTTCGGAACACAGTTCTCGAAAGCGGCACGGATCAGGTCATCTCCGGTGTAGTCCGCCAAGGCGGGTTTCGACAGTAAACACAAGCCAAATAGACCGACCGCCACGCACCGACGCAATACCGATGTGATACCGACGCAAAACCGACACGCCACCGACGGGGCCACTTCAATCATGCGCGACCCCCAGATAAGCGTCGATCACCGCCTGATTTCCGCGCACCTCATCGGGCGTCCCGTCGCCGATCTTCTTGCCGTAATCCATCACCACCACCCGGTCCGACAGATCCATCACCACACCCATGTCATGCTCGATGAGCGCGATCGTCGTGCCGAACTCGTCATTCACGTCGAGGATGAAGCGGCTCATGTCCTCTTTCTCCTCCACGTTCATCCCCGCCATCGGCTCGTCCAGCAGCAGAAGCGACGGCTCCGCCGCCAGCGCCCGCGCCAGCTCCACGCGCTTTTTCAACCCATAGGGCAGCCGCGAGACGGGCGTCTTGCGGATCGCCTGAATCTCCAGAAAATCGATAATCTTTTCAGCGACTTCCCGATTCTCCGTTTCCTCTTTCTCCGCCTTGCCCAGCCAGAACGACTGCGAAAACAGCCCGGTCTTCATATGGGTCAGCCGCCCGGTCATCACGTTGTCCAGCACGCTCATGCCTTCGAACAAGGCAATGTTCTGAAATGTCCGCGCGATACCTTGCTGCGCCACCTGATAGGGCTTCATCGGCGGCCGCGGCGCACCCTTGTAGAACACCTGCCCCTCCTGCGGCACATAGAACCCCGAGATGACATTCAGCATCGAGGATTTACCCGCCCCATTGGGCCCGATGATCGCGCGAATTTCCCCTTCGCGGATGTCAAAGGAGATGTCCTTGATCGCCTCAACTCCCCCGAATCGCAGGGTAATATTGCGCATCTCCATGACCACGCCGCCGATCTTCCGGCCGTCCTCGGTGGTGTAGCCTTCCGTCTGATCAAGCATGGTTTACCCCCGCCGTGCGCCAACTCCGCGATAAATTAACCATTCTCTGTCTAAGGTGACGAACGGAGCAGCAAAAAGGAACGTCACAATGCGCAGCGATTGGGAACGCACCTGCCTGATGTCGATGGCCACCAAACGCAAACGCCAAGGCCTCAGCCGCGCTGAGGCGATCCAAGACATCGACGCCGCCCTGCGCGGCTTTTCCACACGGTTTCACATCAGCCGCGCCGTCAGCGCCGCTTACAACGGACCGATCACCGAATTCTAAGCGCGCCCTTCGGGAGGGTGGGCGGGGCGATGGCGCAGCCGAGCGTCGTCCCATCATTCCGCAGCCATCTTCTGTGCAACCGCCTGCACCGCAGCCGACCGTACTTCCAGCGTTGCTGAAATCGAGCCCTTGCGGCCGTCCTCATAGGTCACTTCCGTGACCGTATCGACGGATGTCGACCCGTCATAGAGCGCCGCGATGATATCGGCGTATTTCTCCTCGATGATCCGGCGGCGCACCTTCCGCGTCCGGGTGAGTTCCCCGTCATCGGCATCGAGTTCCTTGTGCAGCACCACGAATCGGTGCACCTGACAGCCGGACAGCATTTCGTCCTGCGCGACCGACCGGTTCACCTCTTCCATGTGGTCCTGGATCGTATCCATGACCTGCGGGTGCCGCGCGAGCTCCTGATAGGAGGCATAGCCGATGTTGTTCCGCTCGGCCCAATTGCCCACGGCCGTCAGGTCAATGTTGATGAAAGCCGTGCATTCATCCCGCCCGTTCCCAAAAACCACCGCCTCCAGAATATTCGGGAAGAACTTCAGCTTGTTCTCCACATACTTCGGCGCAAAGAGCGCACCCGAGGCCATCTGCCCCACATCCTTCGCGCGGTCGATGATGCGCAGATGCCCGGTGTCCTCCTCGACGAACCCTGCATCCCCCGTGGCGACCCAGCCCTCGGCGTCCTTGGTGTCCGCCGTGCTTGCTGCGTTCTTGTAGTACTCAACGAACACGCCCGGCGAGCGATAAAACACCTCACCGTTCTCCGCGATCTTCAACTCCACACCGGGGCAGCAGACGCCCACCGTGTCACTGCGCACTTCGCCATCGGGCTGCGCCGTAATGAACACGGTGGCCTCAGTCTGGCCGTAGAGCTGTTTGAGATTGATCCCCAGAGAGCGATAGAAATCAAAGATTTCCGGGCCAATGGCCTCGCCCGCCGTATACCCCACGCGCACCCGGGAAAACCCGAGCGTGTTTTTCAGCGGACCATAAATGAAGAGCTCACCCAGATTATACTTGAACCGGTCCCACTGGCTGACCGGTTCGCCGTCCAGAATGGCCGACCCCACCTTGCGCGCCTGTGCCATACAGACGTCAAAGAGCCACTTCTTGAAGCGCCCCGCATCCTCCATCCGGATCATCACATTGGTCAGCTGCGTCTCGAACACACGCGGCGGGGCGAAGTAATAGGTCGGTCCAATCTCCCGCAGATCCACATGCATCGTGTCGGCGCTTTCGGGGCAATTCGTGCAGAACCCCGTCCACATCGCCTGCCCGACCGAGAAGATGAAATCGCCGACCCAGGCCATCGGCAGGTACGCCAGAATATCATCGCTCTGCCGCAGATCATCGAATTCAGAGGACGACTTCGAGGTCTCGATCACATTGCGATTGCTCAGCACCACGCCCTTGGGCTTGCCGGTCGTGCCCGAGGTATAGAGCATCACACAGGTGCTGTCGTAGTTCAGCTTATCCTGTCGTGCTGTCAGCTCACCCAGCAGCTCATCGCGCTTGGCCCGCCCCACGTCCTGAATGTGGCTGTATTGATGCAGCCTGGAATGATCGTATTTCCGCAAACCCCTGGGGTCGAGGTAGACCATCTGCTCGAAGTTCGGCAGCTCGGCCTGCACTTCGATCACCTTGTCGACCTGCTCCTGATCCCCCACAATCACAAAGCGCGCGCCGCAATGGCTGAGCACATATGACATCTCTTCCGCAACCGCATCCTGGTAGAGCGGCACGGGCACGGCGCCGCACATCTCGGCCGCCACCATGGACCAATAGAGCTTGGGCCGGTTACGCCCGATGATCGCGACAAAATCCCCTTCGGCCACCCCCAGATCCAGCAGGCCCAGCGCCAGCGCTTCGATCTCTTCGCGCGTCTCCGCCCATGTCCAGCTCTGCCAGATGCCATACTCTTTTTCACGATACGCAGGCGCGTTCGCAAACTCGGTGGCATTGCGGTGCAACAGCGCCGGAACGGACTGCGGTCCGTCAGCGCCCTTGGTGCGATCAGTCAACTGTTGTCCTCCCAGACCTTGTCTTTTGCAGACAAGCGCGGCGCTGACGCCGTCATATCAGTAACAATGTTGCTTTTAGGCTCGGCGTCAACTTTTTCGTTATGATTTCTCAATCCTTACGAATTGTTACACGCATCTCTCACACCGCTGTGTCGGACGATTTGGATTTTCACCGCCTCAATCCATGATAGGTTTGCGCCGTCCGCGCGCAGTTACAGGAGCAGCATTGGCCCTTTCCGATTCCAGAACGCAAGAGCTGACCGCTGCCGGTCTCAACCTGATTGGTCAGTCTCTGACGATCTACGATTCCGACCTGCAACTGGCCGTCTGCAACGGCCCGTTTCAACGCATGTTCGATCTGCCGGATGCCTTGGTCACACCGGGTGCCACTTTCGAGGACACGATCCGGCATCTGGTCAGGCGCGGGGAGTATGGCGATGTGACCGACATTGACGCCTTTGTGGCTGAACGGGTGGAACAGGCGCGCGCGTTCGAGCCGCACTACATGGAACGCACACGCTCGAACGGGCGTATCATCAGCGTGGAAGGGGCCCCGCTGCCCCAGGGTGGGTGGGTCACGGTTTACACGGACATCACGCGCACCAAGCGACAAGAGGCCTTGCTGCAAAGCCGGTCGGAGGAATTGTCCGATCAGCTCAACACCTATGCAGAGGAACTTTCCAGCACGAACCGCGCGCTGGCTGCCATGAATGCCGCGCTGCAGGAAGCCAAGCGTGAACTGACAGAGATCGAAGCCCGCACCCGGCTCACCACGGAAATGATGCCCGCGCATATCGCGCATATCGATGCAGCAGGACACTACACCTATTCCAACCGACAACTCAACGCGGTGATCCCGGGACGCCCCTCAGACATTCATGGCATGCACATCAGCAGCGCCCTGGGCGCCTCCGCCTACAACCGGATCGTGCCGCATCTGGAGCAGGCCTACGGGGGACAGGCCTCCGTTTTCGAGTTCACCGATGATGCCAGTGCGCGCCGCATCCGTGCGGCGTTTACCCCCGACACCCGGGGGGGCATCTACATTCTGTCCATGGATGTGACCGCCGAAATGCAGGCCCGCGTGGCCTTGCAGCAAACCCACCGCCGTGCTCTCGCAGCTCAAATGACCTCTGGCCTGACCCATGACTTCTCCAACCTGCTCACGATCATTCTTGGGCTACAATCCAAGCTCTTGCGGCACCAGGGTCTGCCCGGTGACGTGATCGAAATGGCCGAAGGCACGCTGGCCGCGGCCCGACGGGGGGGTGCTCTGCTGAGCAGCATTGCGGGCATGACCGAACAGCGCGCCCTGCGCCCCAGCGCCACCAGTCTTCGTCAGTTGATGGATGACCTGCGCAGGCTTGCGGATCACACCTTGCCGGAGGGCATCGCGCTGGATCTGGATGTATCTGCGCCCGAGGGTCTGGTGATGCTGGACGGTGGCATGGCGACGGACAGCCTGTTGAATCTCATCCTCAACGCCCGTGATGCCTGTGGCGCGACGGGTCGGATTCTGGTCAGGCTGCGCATCGTGCATGAGACCTGGATTGAATGGCAGGTCACGGACACGGGGCCGGGCTTTTCGGACCGCGCGCTCAGCCACGGGTTCGATCCATTTTTCACCACCAAAGGGGCCGAAGGGTCCGGGCTCGGCCTGCCGATGGTCTACGATATGACGAAGCTCGCAGGCGGCGATCTGCGGTTGGAAAACACCGATACCGGCGCCCGCGTGGTGCTGCGACTGCCCTTCAGGCCGGCGGTGGAAACCCCGCAGGCGCTGGTGCTGCTGGTGGAAGACCGCGATGATCTGCGCGCCCTCTATCGGGATATGCTGACCGATCTGAATCACTCGGTCATTGAGGCGGTTAGCGCCGATGAAGCCAGCGCCTTGATGGCGGATCTGCCGGAAATCTCATTGGTGCTGTCGGATATTCAGCTGGCCGGAGACGCCACGGGCATCGACCTCGCGCAGCGTCTGATCGGTGTCGTGCCGGTCATCCTGATGACCTCCCTGCCTGCGGACCACGCGCTGTACCAATCCGCCCAGAGAATTGCGCCTCTGCTGCAAAAACCATTTACGGCAGAGGACATCAGCGCCGTCCTGGGCCCGTCAAACAGCAAGGCAATCGCCTCATGACCGCGCCCTTGGTGACCATCCTCGACGATGAACCGGCCATCCGTACCATGCTGACCGACGCGCTGGAGGAGGCAGGCTTTCGCACGCTGAGCTTTGCCCGCGCGCAGGCCTTCACCGCGGCACTGGCGCAGCATCAACCGGACGTCTGTCTTGTCGATCTATCGCTGCCCGACACGGATGGCCTGACGCTGGTGCACAAGTTGGCGCTTGAACAGGGGGCGATTGTCATCATCATCTCGGGCCGGGCGCTGGTGCAGGACAAGGTGACCGGTCTGGAACTGGGCGCGGATGACTACATCATCAAACCCTTCGATCCGGCAGAGGTCGTTGCCCGCATCCGGGCCCGTCTGCGCACCTCGAAGCCCGCAGCCGCAGCAGGCCAGATTGCCCGCTTTTCCGGGTGGCAGGTGTTCTTCGACCAATATCTGATAGAAGACGCGGAGGGACAACAAACGCCCTTCTCCCATGCCGAAGGCGAGGTGCTGCGGCTGTTCCTCGAAAACCCCAAAAGGCTGATCAGCCGCGCACAGATGCAGGACCACTTGGGCGGTGCGGCCAGCGAAAGCTTCGACCGCGCGATGGATGTGCGCATCTCCCGCCTGCGCACCAAGCTGCGCGAAGATCCAAAGAACCCGCAGCTGATCAAAACGATCTATGGCGCGGGCTACATCTTCCTCGGCGACGTCGCCTGGAGCTGACCGCTGGCAGACAGCAGGTAGGGTGGGCTTCAGGCCACCCTTAGACGCACACCCCAACCGCCTGCGCCAAAACCTTCAGACCCGTCACCAGATCCGCTTCACGGGTATCTTCCTCAAACGCGTGGCTGATGCCGTCAATCGATGGCACAAACAACATAGCGACAGGCATCAATCGCGATAGATTGGTGGCGTCATGCAAGGCACCGGATGTCATTCTGCGCCAGCGGCCCGGCACAATGGATCGTGCCGATTGCACCAGAGCGTCTTGCAATCCCGCATCCATGGCCACCGGCTCCAACCCCAGCATCGGCCCGTAAGAGAGCTGCATCCCGCGCTGTGCAGCAACCTCCTGCGCCGTCTCGCGGATGATCTGTTCCATGCGCTGTAACCGGTCAGCATCGGCATCCCGCCACTGCATCGAAAACACCGCCCGCCCCGGCACGATCGAGGAGGCATTGGGATGCAGGCTAACATGCCCAATGGTCCAGACTGTCTGCGGGGTCACCACGTTCTGAAACCGCGCATCCAGCAGTGTATTGAAAGCTGACACAGCCTGAAACGCATCCCGGCGCAGTGGCATCGGGGTTGTGCCAGCATGGTTTTGCTGCCCCTCAAAGGTGACTTTCATGTCGCGAATACCGACGATATCCGTGACCACCCCAACTCTTTCTCCGCTCGTGTCCAGCGTGGGGCCCTGTTCGATATGCATCTCGATGAACCCGGTGAACTGCGCGGGATCAACCTCGCCCGTAACCATATCCGCCACGGCCTGCCGCGCCTGTGAAAGCGGAACGCCCGAGTGATCCGTCAGCGCATCTGCCTGCCTCTGCGACATGTGGCCTGACCAGACCGCAGATCCTGTCGTCACGCCAAAGCGGCCTTCCTCATCCTGAAAGGAGACAACCGAGACAGGCGGCCCATCACATTCGCGCGTCGCGCGGGCAATCTCCAATGCGGCGATCACGCCAAGGGCGCCATCCAGCCAACCGCCCTCGGGCTGGCTGTCACTATGCGAGCCCAGAAGAATGGATGGAGCTTCCGTCAGGCCAAACAGATTGCCCATGGGGTCAACCGCGACCTGCAATCCGGCTGCGCGCATCTGGTCCGCCAGCCACCGCCGCGCGGCCACATCGGCCTCCGAGTAGGCCGGGCGCACAACACCCTTGCCGACGCCAGCGGCTCCGAAGGACCGCAGCTTATGCAAATCAGTCAGGAAACGATCTGGGCTAACCATGACGTTCACCTACGAAGTAGCTCACTCTTCCATCCGCAAAAATCTCGACTACACTCTCGTCGCCTAGAAGAACAAATACTCTATCGAAAACAAGCCTCGGTAGTCGACTATCCAAAAGGGCTGCTACAGTTCCCGTTTCTAGTGACAATAAACTGGCGTTTGAATTTGGATAAATGAGAAGCCATGCACCAGCTGCGTAGGGCTTATTGGCCTTGCGCGCAATCGCGCGAATGACATCATCAACCAATGCTCGTTCTGGAGTATCCCCAAGCGCGCCGCTCGCAAAACGACCAACGGCAAATCGGGTAGTGTCTGATGCATCATGTCGGGCCTGCGCGATCGCGCGGCGTTCCTCGGGAATAGTGGCCTCGGTGATTTCTAAAGAACGTAGACCGCCGGGCATCTCAAGACAGAAATCGGCCTTGTTGTGATCATCCTGCCACGTCGCGACAATGTTACCGGCAAGCTGACGACTCGAACCTGCCCTGTACAACAACTGCAACAGGCACCACCATTCCTTCCACCTTTGGTCTTCACGCTCAGGCCGAAAGGCCTGCTCTCTGCTCCCTTCAAGCCAGCTTTTCAGGTCTTCTAGCTCTTCCGGAAATCTGACCGTTCTCAAATCCTACTCTGCCGCAACAGCCCCTTTCGCCTTCTCAACACGCACGGCGGAATATTTGAATTCCGGGATCTTGCCATAAGGGTCAATTGCCGGGTTGGTCAGAATATTCGCCGCCGCCTCGACATAGGCAAAGGGGACAAAGACCATATCGGGGGCCACCGCGCGATCCTCCCGCGCCATGATCGAAATGCTGCCGCGCTTGGTGGTCAGCACCACATGCTCGCCGGGCGCTACGTCCAGTTTGCGCAGCGTGGAGGGGTGCAGCGAACAGTTCGCCTCGGGCTCCAGACCATCCAGCACCGCAGACCGCCGGGTCATGGAGCCGGTATGCCAATGCTCCAGCTGGCGCCCCGTGGTCAGGATCATCGGGAACTCTTCATCCGGCACGTCATCGGGGGCAATCACACTCGCGGGTGTGAACCGCGCACGCCCTTCCGGCCGCGGGAATCCATCGCCAAAGACAATTGCCTGACCGGGGTCTTCCGGGCTGAGCGACGGGTAGGTCACCGCGTTTTCGCCCATCAACCGGTCCCAGGTGATGTTCTCCAGGCTGCGCATATTGTGCTTCATCTCGGCAAAGACATCCGCCGGGCTCTCATAGGTCCAACCAAGGCCCAGCCGCTTTGCCAGTTCAACCTCGATCCACCAGTCTTCCCGCGCCTCACCGGGCGGGGACACTGCCGGACGACCCATCTGCACCTGCCGGTTGGTGTTGGTCACGGTGCCCGATTTCTCGGCAAAGGCGCTTGCCGGCAGGATCACATCGGCGAAATTCGCGGTCTCCGTCAGGAAGATATCCTGCACCACCAGATGATCCAGTTTGGCCAGGGCTGCGCGGGCGTGTTCCACATCCGGATCGGACATCGCCGGGTTTTCCCCCAGCACATACATGCCCTTGATCTTGTCCTCATGCACCGCATCCATGATCTCGGTCACGGTCAGACCGCGTTCATTCGAGAAATCCGCAGAGCCCCAGACCTTAGTAAAGGCGGACCGCACACCGTCATCTGTTACCGGCTGATAATCCGGCAGGAACATCGGGATGAGCCCCGCGTCCGATGCACCCTGCACGTTATTCTGACCACGCAGCGGGTGCAGGCCAGACCCTGGACGCCCCACCTGCCCGGTCATCAGCGCAAGGCTGATCAGGCAACGGGAATTGTCGGTGCCGTGAATGTGCTGGCTAACCCCCATGCCCCAGAAGATCATCGCCGCCTTGGCGCCTGCAAAAGTCCGCGCCACATCGCGCAGCACTTCGGGTTCAATGCCACAGATCGGGGCCATGGCTTCAGGCGAGAAGTCCGCTAGATGCGCCTTCTCGGCCTCCCAATTCTCGGTATAGGCGTCGATGTATTGCTGATCAAAGAGGCCTTCCTCGACAATCGTATGCATGATCGCGTTCAGCATCGACACATCCGCGCCAGGGCGGAATTGCAGCATGTGGCTGGCAAAGCGTTTCAGCGCCTGCCCACGCGGGTCCATCACGATCAGCTTGCCACCCCGCTTGGTGAACTGTTTGAAATAAGTCGCCGCCACAGGGTGGTTCTCGATCGGGTTACACCCAATGGCAATGGCCACATCCGCATTCTCGATCTCGTTGAAGGTCGCGGTAACGGCACCCGATCCCACATTCTCCATCAGCGCCGCCACCGAGGACGCGTGACACAGCCGCGTGCAGTGATCCACGTTGTTGTGGCCAAACCCTTGCCGGATCATCTTCTGGAAAAGATAGGCCTCTTCATTCGTACACTTGGCGGAGCCAAAGCCAGCAATCTCACGCCCCCGGCCCTTCATGCCTGCAGCCGCAAAATCCAACGCCTCATCCCAACTGGCCTCGCGAAAATGCGTCTGCCAATTGCCCGGGTCCACATTCAGCCCCTTGGCGGGTGCATCCTCACGTCGGATCAGCGGCTTGGTCAGCCGGTGATCATGGTGGATATAGTCGAACCCAAAGCGCCCCTTGACGCACAACCGCCCTTCATTCGCCGGGCCATTAATCCCTTCGACATATTTGACCTTGTTATCCTTGACCTTCAGCGAGACCTGACACCCCACGCCGCAGAAGGGGCAGATGCTCTCGACTTCCGCGTCAAAATCCGCGCTGTCCCCCACCTGGTCCTCATCAACGACAGTGGCGGGCATCAGCGCCCCCGTCGGGCAGGCCTGCACGCACTCACCGCAGGCCACACAAGTGCTATCGCCCATCGGGTCCGCCATATCAAAGGTCGGGTAGGCATCATGCCCCCGCCCGGCCATGCCGATCACATCATTGACCTGAACTTCGCGACAGGCCCGCACACAGAGCCCGCATTGAATGCAGGCATCCAGGTTCACCGACATCGCCACATGGCTGTCATCGAGCAGCGGAATACGCCCCTCTTCCAGCTTAGGAAACCGGCTCTCGGACACGCCATTCAACTCTGCCATCTCCCACAGATGGCTGGACTTGTCATGCGCTACCTCCTGCTCCGGCTGATCGGCCAGCAACATCTCGACCACCATCTTGCGCGCGCCTTCCGCCCGCGCGGAATTCGTGGTCACAACCATCCCCTCGGAGGGCTCCCGAATACAGGAGGCCGCCAGCGTGCGCTCCCCCTCGATCTCGACCATGCAGGCACGGCAGTTCCCATCCGGGCGATACCCCGGTGCGGGCTTGTGACACAGATGCGGGATCACCAGCCCACGACCGTTTGCGACTTCCCAAATGGTCAGACCAACCTCGGCCTCAACCGTCTGGCCGTCCAGCGTAAAGGTGATTTTGTCGCTCATCGCACCCGTCTCCCACAAAATTCCGCCCGACTATAGCGACGGCACATCCCCCACCGTAGCCCCAATCCCGACACCTCGCACAGGATTCACGGCAGAAAGTTTCCGATAAGAGGCACCTGTCTATTCATTGTTCCGCAAATATGCCCGCCGGAGGCACCCGCCCTTTCCACCGCCCGACCGCTCGCCTATGAAGAGCCAATGTCTCACATCACTCTCATACGCCACGGTCAGGCCAATTCCGGTGCCCAAGATGAAGCCAGCTACGACAAACTGAGCGCACTCGGCCATCAACAATCCGCCTGGCTGGGCACCCATCTGCGCAACCAGAATCAGCATCACGTGCGACTCTACACCGGCACGTTGAAAAGGCATATTGAAACAGCCCGCTCCATGGACACCGGGCTGACGCCCACGCGGGATGCGCGCCTCAATGAGCTGGAATACCTGACGCTGGCCCGCGCGCTGGAGGAAGAACACGGCATCCCCTTTCCAACCGATCAGGTCGGATTCACCACTCATTTGCCACAAGTCTTCGCCTATTGGCAGCGCGACGAGATTGCGGGCGCGCCAGAACGGTTCAGCGATTTCGAAGACCGGGTGGGCGCCGCGCTGGCAGAGATCGCGGAAGGCGACGGCCCCGCCCTTGTGGTGACCTCGGGCGGGTTGATCTCCATGGCGATGCGGCAGGTGCTCCGGCTCGACATCACGGCGATGGCGCAGATGGCACTGGCCATCTACAACACCTCCCAACACCGGCTGTTCCCAATTGGCGGCACGCTGTCGCCCACCATGTTCAACGCCATCCCACATCTTGAAGACCCGGATCGGCACTATGCCCAGACCCATGTTTAAAAGGAGATCATGATGCGCCTTTACTATGCCCCGCGGACGATTTCGATTGCTGTGGCCATTGCTCTGGAAGAAGCAGGGCTTGCCTACGAGCCGGTGCTTGTGGATTTCCAGTCCGGAGAGCAGAAAAAGCCCCAGTATCTGGCGTTGAACCCAAAAGGGCGCGTGCCGACACTGGAGACCGATGCGGGGACCCTGCTCACCGAAACGGGTGCCTTGCTGGACTATGTCGCGGCCCTTGCGCCGGGGGCTAATCTGGTGCCTGCAAACCCTGAGCGGGCCGCCCAGATGCGCAGCGTGATCCATTTTCTGGCAGCAACGATGCACGTGAACCACGCGCATATGCGCCGCGGCGACAGATGGGCAACGCAGCAATCGAGCTTTGACGACATGGCGGCCAAAGTGCCCGAAACCATGACCGACTGCGCGCGTTACTTCACCAGCGACTGCCTCGAAGGCGACTACGTTCTCGGGGACAGCTTCTCCATCGCCGATCCACATGCCTACATGCTGTGCAGCTGGCTCGAACGGGACAACGTGTCCCTGGATGACTTCCCGGAGATCAAGGCCTATCTGGCGCGTATGGCAGCGCGCCCATCAATCCAGACGGTCACCGCCAAGGGCATGCTGTGAGCCAGCTGCATCTTTGGGTCCGGGCAGAGCAACGCGACAATGAAACCCGTGTTGGACTGACCCCGAAAGGGGCCGCCTCCCTTCTGGCAACGGGCATGAAGGTCAGCGTCGAACACTCTCCCACGCGTGTCATCCCGGATGCGGCCTACGTCGACGCAGGGTGCCAGATGGAGCCCTCCCACAGCTGGTCCGACGCCCCCGGGGACGCGATTATCTTTGGCCTCAAGGAACTGCCCGAGGACGGCACGCCGCTGCGTCACCGCCACATCATGTTCGGACATGCGTTCAAGGGGCAGCCTGCCGGGGTGCGTCTGTTGCAGCGCTTCAAGGCGGGCGGCGGGACCTTGCTGGACCTCGAATATCTGCTGGATGATGACGGGCGCCGGGTGGCGGCCTTTGGCTATTGGGCCGGATATGCAGGTGCTGCGGTGGCGCTGACGTGCTGGGCGGCGCAACAGACCGGTGGCATCGCTGGTCCGATCACCGCTTACGACAGTTCCACCCACTTGCTGTCCGAATTGCAGGCTGATCTCGTGGCAACGGGCAGCCACCGACCCAACGCCCTGATCATCGGCGCACTGGGGCGCGTCGGCAAAGGTGTTGCCGATCTCTGTACGGCCATGGGTGTGGCGACCACCAAGTGGGACATCGCGGAAACTGCTTCGGGCGGTCCCTTCCCGCAGGTGCTGGCCCATGAGCTGTTTTTCAACTGCGTGCTGGCCCGTCCCGGCACGCCGGTCTTCGTGCCGTCAGATGCGCCAACCCGCCCGCGCAGGCTCTGCGTGATTGGCGATATCGCCTGTGACCCGGACAGCGATTTTTCCCCGATCAAGGTCTATGACAGGACCACGACCTGGGACGCGCCCGCCCTGCGGGTACATGCCGAACCAGTGCTGGATGTAACCGCCATCGACAACCTGCCGTCGATGCTGCCCCTGGAGAGCAGCGAGGACTACGCGGAACAATTGCTGCCGGTGCTGGCCCAGCTTGGGACACCGGACGCGCCCGTCTGGGCTCGTGCCGCACAGACCTTTCGGGACCACGCCGCACGGCATTAGGAAAAAATCCGGAAATACAGCCAGTCCGGCAGCAGCTGGCTGCCCCGGAACACCAGTGAGAAGAGCCGCGGAAAGCTCAGCTTGAACCGGTCGCTGTTCATGTGTTTGAACATGTATTCCGCAGCCTCTTCAGGTGTCATCAGGAAGGGCATCTTGAAATCGTTCTTGTCGGTCAGCTGCGTCTTGATAAAGCCGGGATTGGCCACCTGCACCTGCACCCCGGTCTGCCGCAGATCGGCATACATGCACTCCGCCAGTGACATCGTCCCGGCCTTGGACGCGGTGTATCCGATGGACCCCGGCAAGCCGCGAAAACCGCTGAGACTGCCGGTGATCACGATGTGGCCCGCATCCCGGCGCACCATACCCGGCACAACGGCGCCCATGACACGCATCAACCCGGTGAAGTTGATATCCGCCATGGCGGTCGCCTGATCCGCATTCCATTCCTGTGCGGGAAAGGGCCAGTACACCCCGGCCAGAAAAACGATGCCATCGACCGGGCCAACGGCTTCTGCCGCCGCCTTGACACTTTGATCGTCGGCCACATCGACCATCTGGTAGCTGCCGTCCGACGGCAGCGTATCGACCAATTCCTTCAACTTGTCCTCTGACCGGGAGGAGACAATAACATGGGCCCCTGCCGTACTGAGACGGGTGGCCAGCGCAGCCCCGAGACCGTCACCGGCGCCGACCAGCCAGTACCGTTTCCCGTTCCAGTTTTTCATGTGATGTCCTTTGGCCGCATGGTGGCGACCAGTTCGGCGACCTTGATCCCGAACTTGCGAAACTGGGACCGGTTCATGATCGTGCCGTTTGGCGTCAGGTACATCCAGTCGACGGTGTTCAGGACATGCCCACCGGACCCTTCGGGCAACCTGATCCGGTATCTCAACTGCACCGTTGGTCCGAGTTGCTGCCCCGATCCCTCCCCCACCACATCATCGGCCCGTGCACAGATCTTGCCGTGATCGTCGATCTGCAAATGCCATTCGCGGTCCTGAACGCTGCCGTCGTCGTAGACAAAATGCTCTTTCATCGAGCCCGAATTGCCCTCCCACGTGGCATCGAAATCTGCAACAAACCGGCTGCTGACCCGCCCTGTCGGGCCGTAAATGACGCCTTCACAGAGGAGCGGGCCATTGAGATGTTTACGGATGTCAAAGTCCGGTGTGCCGTCTTCGTAATCTTCCGATTTTTGCGCTGCAAATCCGACGATGCGTTTGCAGAGCCAAAGGGCCACCAGAGCGGCCACGGCACCGAAAGCCAAAAACATCCATTCACTCATCGTCTCAGACCTCGCTCAGATCGGTGATGGCCAGCAAGGCGATGGAGATCACCTTGAGACCGCAGGGAACCGCAGCATAGAGGATCGCCAGCAAGGCTAGCGTCTCTGGACTGTTCTGCGCCGCGCTGCCGCTTTGAAACCCCGCCCGCTCCAGCATCGGCAACAGGGTGACGGCGGCAAAGGCCAGTGTGAGTTTCGACACGAAAGACCAAAGCCCGAACCCCTCCGCCGCGGAAGGCGAAATCCGCGCCATCCGGTTGGCAAAAATGGCGGGCATCAGCGTGAGGTCAGCCCCCAGCGTCGCCCCGGACATCACACAGATAATCGCGAAAAACACCCAGTCGCCAGGGCCCAGCGTCAGTGTCAGCCCAAAGGCGCAGATTGCCAGGATCATGGCAACGATCAACACGTCTTTTGGGCCAAATCGCTCGGCCATCGCGCCCCAGAACGGCGCGGCAGCAGCAGCCGACAGGAAGAACACCAAGAGAAGCGGCCCTTCGAAACCCGGGGCGTCCAGTTTGCTTTCGACAAAAAACAAAAACAGGGTCGAGCTGACGGCAACGGGGGCCGCGTTTACCAGCGCGATCAGCAACAGGCGGCGCGCCAGCTTGTCCTTCAAAACCACGCCGAAGCCGGTGGATGCCGCGAGGCCAGCCGTGCTCCATTCCGACTGCATGGCCAGAGCGGCGATCACGGCAAGGACGGCGAAACCTATGGCAAACCACGCAAAGGGCGCGGCAAAGATCGATGCCAAGGCAACGGGTGCCACCGCCGCGACACAGACACCCAGCAGCGCGCCGCTCTCGCGCCAGCGTGCCAGCCGGAAATGGCCCTGGCCGGACATGCGCGTGCCTTTCATCACCCCCTGGGCGTAAAAGTTGATGGTCAGAAAGCTGAAGGCGGAAAACACCAGTGTCAGTGTCAGGCCGAACCAGACCAGCGGTGGCAGAACTGGCGGAATTGCAAAAAGGCCGACCATCGCCAGGGCGATCACGGCGCAGCCTGCGGCGACCGCGATAGCCCGCTGATCCCGCAGCTTTTCCGCCAGCTTGCCCAGCAGCGGATCCTGCACCACGTCCAGCAGCCTAAGGCCAAAGAGGACAGCCCCGAGAGCCGCCAGCGACACGCCGTATTCATCCACGTAAAATTTTGGTGCGTGGATATAGATGGGCAGGCCAGCGGCTGCCAAAAGCGCAGCGAAAAGGGAATAGGCCGGTAATCGCTCGCTGTCCTGCGTCACCGTGAGATCTCTTTCTCAGGTGGCACCGGACGGGCCCGATACCGCGCGCCCTTGGCCCAGAGTTTGAGCGCCTGCCAATGGATCAACGCAAGGACACGACGTGCGCCCAAAGGCCGGAGAAAGGCGGAACGCAGGATGGCCCGATTGGTCAGCGGCTTGCGTTTGCCGGTCAGCGTGGCGATCAATCCGCCGTTGCCTCGTGTGTAGTCGATCCAGATGCCGATGCGCGCATCGTTGATGTCGAAGCGGAAGCTATACCCACCCTCAATGGGCTGAAACGGTGAGACGTGGAAAATCTTTTGCGCCGTGAGCGTGTCGCAGGGCTCAATCGGACGCAGATCGGGGTGGTGGCACAGGTAGCTGTGGCGATCACCAAAAGTATTGCTGACCTCGGCAATCACCGTGATCAACGCGCCATCGTCACGGCGGCAGAGCCAAAAGCTGACCGGGTTGAACACATGTCCCAGCATACGCGGCTGCGCGAGCAGTTCGATCTGTGCCACGCCAGTGATCTGATGCTGCTCCAGCACCTCGCGCACCCAAAGCGCGCCACGACCCACTTTGGGTGGGCCGCCATGATCGCTGTCATGCAACGAGGTCAGCGCCGATCCGTTGCGCGCAAAAAGGCGTGGGCAACGCACCTGTGCTTCGGCATCCAGCAGGATGTAGTCTACGGAATAGCGAAAGGCATTCTCAATGGCGCCTTTGCGACCGTGAAACGTCAGGCCCGAGATATGATCGACCCGGGCGGTCATTCAGCGGCAACCCTGTCCCGCTGCACAAGGCGCAGGCTGCGCACCACGTCCACGGCGCTGGACAATCCGTCTTCGTGAAAACCGTTTTTCATCCAGGCACCACAGAACCACGTATTCGCTGTCCCGTTGAATGCTCTGATGTCCTTTTGCGCCTCAAGCGCTGCCAGATCATAGACCGGGTGGCGCAGGGTCACCGCGTCATAGATCAGCTCTTCGCGGATCTGGCGTTTGGTGTTGAGGGTGACGAAATGCGGGTCATCCTGCGGAATGGGCTGCAAGGAGTTCATCCAGTACGTGAGGTCGATCCGGTCGGATTGGGCGTCCTTTTCTTCGGTGTAGACCCAGCTGGCCCAGGTCTTGCGGCTTTTCGGCATCATGTCTGTGTCCGCATGCAAAACGATGTCATTCGGCTGGTAGGCAATGGCGCCCAACGCTTTCTGCTCCTGCGGTGTCGGATCACCAATCATCCGCAGTGTGTCATCCGAATGAGTGGCGAAAATCACGTGATCGAAAACCTCAGGGGCGCCGCCAAAGGGATGCAGGATCACATGGCCAGCCCCCCGGGTCACGGATTTTATGGGCGCGCCAAGCCGGATGTCGGTGCCTACGCCCTCCAATGCCGCCACCAGACGGCTAACGTATTGGGTGGATCCGCCGTCAACCGTGTACCACTGGTGCTGTCCGTGCACGCCGAGCAGCGCGTGGTTCTTGAAGAACTCGATCATGGCATAGGCGGGGAAATCCATGATCTTTTCTGTCGGCGTCGACCAGATCGCCCCCGAAAGCGGCAGCAGATAGTAGTCGCGGAACCACCTGCCGGTCCCGAGCTTTTCGAGAAAGGCGCCGAGGCTCAGGCTGCGATCCTCTGCGATGCTGACCGCGTGTTTGTTGAACCGCAATATATCACGCACCATGCCCAGAAACGCAGGGGTGACCGCGTTCCTGCGCTGCGCAAAAAGGGCGTCGAGCGAGGTCAGCGCATATTCCAGACGCCCGCCGTCGATGGACGCGCCAAAGCTCATGTTCGACTCCACAACCGGCACGTTCAACTGTTCAAACAGGGCCGTCATATAGGGGTAGTTTGCGCGGTTGAAGACGATGAAACCGGTGTCGACGGGCTGGTCACCACGTTTGCCCGCCATCACCGTCCGGGCATGGCCGCCCAGCCGCGGCTCCGCCTCGAACAAGGTAACGTGGCAGTCCTTGCCCAGCATGAAGGCCGCCCCCATCCCCGAGATACCGCCGCCGATGACGGCGACTTTTCGGGTTGTTCTGCGAATGTCAAAAGGAGCAAAGGTGCCTTCGGTCAGGGCTTCAAAGGGCATAAAGGACGTGTCCGGTCTTTCTGGTTGCAGTGCCATGTATACGGCGTGTTGGATAAAATGGATGCATTGCATTAAAAACAAAGTTTTTTTGATCTACTTCTGCACGTGCAGCGTAATCTGGACATGTTGGCGGGTGTAGAACCAGATGTAACAGATACAAGTACACGATCAGTGGGCACACCATTGGCGGCACCTGCGGTATCGATGAAGAAGGCTGGGCAAAGAAAAGTGACTGCAACGACCGGACCTGCGCGGATGCTTTGGGTGGAGCATGTGGCCCGTATCCGTGACGATCAAGATACGCAGGCATTTGCCGAGTTGTTTGCCCATTTCGCCCCCCGGGTGAAGGGCTTTTTGATAAAATCCGGTGCGGATGCCTCTCTGGCCGAGGAGTGCGCGCAGGACGTGATGGCGACGCTCTGGCACAAGTCGCATCAGTTCGATCCCGCCCGGGCTTCCGTAGCGACGTGGATTTTCACCATCGCGCGAAATCGGCGCATTGACCTTATCCGCCGGCAACGGCGACCGGAACCGGAGGACCTGACGTGGGGTCCCGAAGAAGAACCAGATCAGGAAGATGTCCTGACACTGCAACAGGAAACCGAAATTCTCGGTGCGGCGCTGGCAGAGTTACCGGATGCGCAGCGGGAATTGATTGAAAAGGCGTATTTCGGAGATCTGACCCACAGCGAAATCGCCGCCGAAACCGGTCTGCCCCTGGGCACGATCAAATCGAGAATTCGATTGGCGCTGGACCGTCTGCGCCATGCAATGAAGTGAAATGAAAGATGACCGAGACAATCAAACATCACCTGAATGACGCCATCCTGATGGCCTATGCCGCGGGATCGTTACCCGAGGCCTTCAACCTGATGGTGGCCTCTCATCTGTCGCTCTGTGACAGCTGTCGGGCGCAGGCGGAGAGCTTTGATGCTCTGGGCGGTGAAGTACTGGACCAGATGCGCAATGATGAAGTGGCCGACCTTCAGCCGGAAAGCCTTGAGGCGACGCTGGCGTTGATCCTCGGAGGTCCCGTGGATAAACCGCATGTAGCCGAGACCAATGTCTGCGCCGTGCTGCCCAAGCCGCTGCGTGACTATGTAGGCGGGGATCTGGAAGCGATCCGTTGGAAGCCGGTGGGCATGGGGGTCAAACAGGCTATCTTACCGACGTCGAAGGACGCCTCTGCCAGGTTACTCTTTATCCCTGCGGGCACCGCGATGCCAGATCACGGACACCACGGGACGGAGATGACCATGGTGCTGAAGGGGGCGTTTCAGGATGAGGATGATTACTTTGCCCGTGGCGATGTGGAGATCGCGGACAGCGACATGCATCACACGCCTGTGGCGGACATTCACGAGGATTGCATCTGTCTGGCCGTGGCCGACGCACCGCTGCAGTTCGACCGGCTGATCCCGAAGATTGCACAGCGGTTTCTGCGGATCTGACCTTTGCGTTCAGGACAAGCCGCGTGATTTGCATATTTTTGGAACAATGAAGCGGCGTTGGTCCGGTTGTCATACTACCGTTCGCGTTACAGGCGCACCTCAAACGGCACAAGCTCTGGCCAGTCGAAGACGACGCCCACCCCGGGATCATCGGGGGCCACCGCTCGGTGCTCCTTTATGACGAGGGGGCGTGTTGTGTAGCGGTCAATCGGGAAGCTGTGCACTTCGATCCAGCCGGCGTGCGGTTGCGCAGAGACCAGGCTGACATGAAGTTCCTGCATACCGTGGCTGCACACCGGAACATCTGCCTCTCGCGCCAGGTTGGCGACCTGTAACCACCCGGTGATCCCGCCACAATTCGAGGCATCGGGCTGGACGAACCCAAGCTCTCCCTGTGCCAGCGCCATCTCGAATTCATGGATCGTGTGCAGGTTCTCTCCCTGCGCAACGGCCATGCCTGTCGCCCGCGTGATCTCGGCATAGCCTGCGTAGTTATCCGGGATGATCGGCTCCTCGAACCACAGGATGTTCTGATCCTTCACCGCATTTGCCAGCGAGATCGCCTGCGGCACCGTCATCGAATAATTCGCGTCGATCATAAAGGCCGCATCCGGCCCGATCTGCTGGCGTACCGCGCGGATGCGGTCCACATCCTCGGCTTCGGTGGGTTGCCCGATCTTGATCTTGACCCCGTTCAGGCCGGCATCCAGATAGCTCTGCACGTGCTTGAGTAACTTCGGCAGTGGGTAGGCCAGATCAATGCCACCGCCGTAGGCTTTGCAGGTCTTGCCCGCGCCGCCCGCCATTTGCCACAGCGGCTGACCCGCTGCCTGACAGCGCAGGTCCCAGAGCGCGATGTCCACCGCCGAGATTGCAAAGCTCAGGATGCCACCACGCCCAACGTAATGCATATGCCACTGCATCGCATCATAGAGCGCTTCGACATCCGCGGCCTCCTGCCCTACCAGAAAGGGTGCCAGATCGTGGGTGATCAGAGCGGCGGTCGCATGACCGCCGCGCCCTCCGTTGTATGTATACCCCGTGCCACGGCGACCGTCCTTCAGCATGACTGTCGCCGTGATCAGGTGAAAGTGACTGTGAGAGCCATGTTTGGCATCCACCAGCACTTCGTCCAGCGGGACATTGAAGAGCCGGGCCGTGACCGAGGCGATCTGGCTCATGGGCTTACATATCCGCGCATTCCGGGACCGGGCTGATGACCGTGCCGTCCTGCAGGTGCTGCAGAAGGTTATCTACCGTCAGCGCCCCCATGGCGGCGCGGGTCTCCAGCGTGGCGCTGCCCACATGGGGCAACAGCACGACGTTGTTGAGTTTGCGCAGCGCTTCGGGCACATGTGGTTCTGCCTCGAACACATCCAGCCCTGCCCAGCCAAGACGCCCGTCCTGCAAGGCAGCGATCATCGCCTCTTCATCCACAACCGTTCCACGGCTGACGTTGATCAACGTGCCCTGCGGCCCCAGCGCATCGAGCACCTCGCGGTTGACGATCTTGTTGGTCGCGGGCCCGCCGGGCGTGATGCAGATGAGCGTATCCACATCCCGCGCCATTTCGACAAGGTCGCCGTAATACGTGTAGTCGACGTCCTTTTGGCTCCGCGAGTGGTAGACAATCTTTGTCCCCCACGGCGCGAGCTTGTCCGCAATCGCCTGGCCAATCCGGCCCAGACCCAGAATGCCCACGGTCTGATTATCCGCCGAGCGCGTCAGCGCCGAATTACCCTCTGTCTCCCACCGTCCGGACCGCACATAGGCATCGTCGCGCAGCAATTCGCGGTAGCAGGCCAACATCAACAGAACGGCCGTGGTCCCGACCTCGGCGTTCAGCACATTTGGCGTATGTGTGACCACAACGCCCCTGGCCCGCGCCGCATGGGTATCGATGGCGTCATATCCGACACCGTAGCAGCTGATGGCTTTGAGGTTGGGCATCGCCGCCATGAATTCGGGCTTTACCCCATCGTGGCCATTGGTCGCCACATATTCGATGCCATTGCCATTTGCCGCCAGCCACGCCTGCGGATCCTCCATATCCTGTGCCCGGTGAATGGTGAATTTCTCACCCAGACGCTCCAGCATCACATCCGTCGCGCCACCAATCATGAAAAGCTCGGCCACCTATGCGTCCTCCGTCACGGTTTGGCGCTGCGCACCCAGACCTTCGATGGTTAACTCCATGACGTCCCCCTTCTTGAGGTAGACAGGGTCGGGCTTGATGCCCATGCCCACGCCCGGTGGCGTGCCTGTGGTGATCACATCCCCTGGATGCAGCGTCATCAAAGACGACAGATGTTCGATGATCTCCGCAACGGTGAAAATCATCGTCGAGGTGGTTCCGGTCTGCATCCGCTTGCCGTTTACATCAAGGCTCATGGCAAGGTCTTGTGGGTTCGGCACCTCGTCACGGGTCACCAGCCACGGCCCTGTTGGCCCAAAGGTGTCGCAGGATTTGCCCTTGGTCCATTGCCCCGTGAGCTGCGTCTGAAAATGCCGCTCGCTTACGTCGTTCACAACACAATAGCCCGCGACGTGATCCAGCGCGTTTTCCTTGCTCACGTATTTCGCGGTGGTGCCGATCACCACGCCCAGTTCGACCTCCCAATCGGTGTGGGTCGATCCGCGCGGCATGCTGACATCGTCATAAGGGCCGACAATGGCGGAGTTGGCCTTGAAAAAGAGGATCGGATGCGCGGGAATGTCCGCGCCTGTCTCCGCCGCGTGGTCAGAGTAGTTCAAC
The DNA here is from genome assembly GCF_015644665.1 of Roseobacter sp. MH60115. GTDB lineage: Bacteria > Pseudomonadota > Alphaproteobacteria > Rhodobacterales > Rhodobacteraceae > Roseobacter. Next base: position 432,313 of record NZ_JADOBQ010000004.1, on the reverse strand, counting down.
CCGATGCACAGGAACTTCCCGATATTGCCGACACAGGCCCCGATGCGCGGGGCACCGTCAACCACAGGCAAGCTGGCAGGATCAATTGCGCGCAGCTTTTCAAGCCCGGCATCCGACAACACGTCTCCCGCAATGTCGGCAACATGCGCTGACAGATCGCGCAGGGTCCCCTCGGCATCCAGCATTCCGGGCTTCTCTGCGCCCCTCTCCCCATATCGCACAAGTTTCACGTCTCTTGGTCCTTCTCAGTTTGCGGGTAGGGTGGGCTTTCAGGCCACCGCTCTTTAGCGCCACGCCAGAGGCGCGCTAGTGATTGTCGCCCCGAGGGCGCACTAATGGTTATCGCGCGGCATGAACCGACGCGATATATCCTGGTACTTGTCGGCGTCCTCCAGGATCATGCCCTGGTCAAAGCGGCCGACTTTTTCGCGGAAATACTGCTGCCAGGGCGACTGGCTCTCCGGCGCGTCATAGCCGCCCGCTGCTTCGAACGCGCGCGCCCGTTCAGCAAGTTCATCCAGCGGCACCAGCATGTCGGCGGTGCACTTGTTCAGGTCGATCCGCACCCGGTCCCCGTTTTTCAACAGCGCAAGCCCACCGCCCGCCGCCGCTTCGGGCGACGCGTTCAGGATCGACGGGCTGCCAGAAGTACCCGACTGACGTCCGTCCCCTACGCAGGGCAGCGCCTCGACGCCCTTCTTCAGCAGATACGACGGCGGCCGCATGTTCACCACTTCCGCCCCGCCGGGATACCCCTTTGGCCCCGCGCCACGCATGAAGAGCACGCAGTCTTCATCGATGCTCTCCGCCGGGTCATCGATCCGATGATGAAAATCTTCCGGCCCGTCAAACACGACCGCGCGCCCCTCGAAGGCGTTCATGTCGTCCGCATTTGACAGGTATTTCGCGCGGAAGGACTTGCTGATCACGCTGGTCTTCATGATCGCGCTGTCAAAGAGGTTGCCGGTCAGGTTGATGAACCCGGCCTGTTCTTTCAACGGCTCAGACACCGGCTTGATCACCTTGGTATCTTCGCTGCGCAGATGCCCGCAGTTTTCCGCCATCGTCTTGCCATTGGCGGTGATCACATGCGGGTGCGGCAAAAGCCCTGCCGCGATCAGCTCTCCCACCACTGCGGGCACACCGCCCGCGCGCTGGTAGTCCTCGCCCAGATATTCGCCTGCGGGCTGCAGGTTGACCAGCAGTGGCACGTCGTGGCCTACGGCTTGCCAGTCATTATTGTCCAGCGGCACCCCCAGATGCCGGGCAATTCCGTTGAGGTGAATGGGCGCATTGGTCGAGCCGCCAATCGCGGAATTGATCACGATGGTGTTCTCGAACGCCTCACGCGTCATGATGTCGGAGGGCCGCAGGTCTTCCCAGACCATGTCGACAATCCGCCGCCCCGTCTCATAGCTGATCTGCCCCCGCTCACGATAGGGCGCAGGGATCGCCGCCGAGCCTGGCAGCTGCATGCCCAAGGCTTCGGCCAGTGAATTCATTGTCGTCGCCGTGCCCATAGTGTTGCAGTACCCAACCGACGGGGCCGATGAGGCCACCAGTTCCATGAACCCATCGTCATCAATCTCACCCGCCGCGAGCATCTCGCGCGCTTTCCAGACGATGGTGCCTGAGCCTGTGCGCTCGCCCCGGAACCAACCGTTCAGCATCGGACCAACTGACAATGCAATCGCCGGGATATTCACCGTCGCAGCCGCCATCAGCAGCGCAGGCGTGGTCTTGTCACACCCGATGTTCAGCACCACGCCATCCAGCGGATAGCCAAAGAGCGTCTCGACCAGCGACAGATACGCCAGGTTCCGGTCCAGCATCGCCGTGGGCCGCTTGCCGGTCTCCTGAATCGGATGCACCGGCACCTCGATACAGGTGCCTCCGGCGGCAATGATCCCGTCGCGCACCCGCTTGGTCAGCTCCAGATGGTGCCGGTTGCAGGGGGACAAATCACTGCCCGTCTGCGCGATCCCGATGATCGGCTTGCCCGACTGCAGCTCTTCCCGCGTCAGCCCGTAGTTCAGATAGCGCTCCAGATAGAGCGCGGTCATTTCCGGATTGTCCGGGTTCATGAACCACTTGCGCGACCGTAAGTCCTTGATCTCAATCTTCTTGGTCCCAGAATCTGTCACTGTCCTGACCAGCCTCCGTCAATGATATGGGGATGCCCCGTTGTAAATGCGCTCTCGTCGCTGGCCAGATAAACGACCAGCGCCGCGATCTCCTCGGCTGTGGCCACGCGGCCCATGGGTTGGCGCGAGACGAACTGCGTCATCGCCTCGTCCTTGCTGCCCAATTGCTTGCCCAAGGCGTCCACCCGGTCATGCCAACTCGGGCTTTCCACCGTGCCGGGGCAGATCGCGTTGCAGCGGATACCCTTGGACACATAGTCCACCGCCACCGATTTCGTCAGCCCGATCACCGCCGCCTTCGTGGTGCCATAGATGAAACGGTTCGGCGCGCCGATCACGCTGGAGCAGGCCGAGGACATATTGATGATCGATCCACCCCCGCGTTCCAGCATCCCCGGCAGGGCCGCACGGATTGTGCGCAGCATCGACCGCACGTTCAGATCAAAGGCAAAGTCCCATTCGTCATCGGTTGCGTCCAGCACAGACCCATGATGCACAAAGCCCGCACAGTTGAACAGAACGTCCGGCTGCGCCCGCGCCACCCCGGCGGAGACACTCTCATCGCTGCGGGCGTCAAGTTCGAAAATTTCGATATTTTCGTGATTCGCCTCCCGAATCGTGGAAAGCGCATCCATGTTGATGTCGGTGGCAAAGACCTGCGCACCTTCTGCCGCCATGGCCAAAGCACTGGCGCGCCCGATCCCCTGACCAGCCGCTGTCACCAACGCCCGCTTTCCCGTAAGCCGTTGCCCTGTCATAAAAAAGTGTCCCCCGTAGCGCTTGCGGCCGGCTCTCCACACCGGGTGATCCACCCTTGGCCGCAGCACAAATTTTGCCGTCTTCATCAAAAAACCACCGGACGGGCTGGTCCAATGGCTGGTTTTCGTTAGCGTATGACAACAGCGCCAGTTTGGCTACTGCTTTGGAAAACGGATCAAGGGGGATGTCCGGCACCATGACCACATCGCGAAAAATCACGCTGATCGGAACGGGGCTGATGGGTGTCCCGATGAGCCGCAATCTGCTCAAGGCGGGGCATGACCTCACCGTCTGGAACCGCACCCTGGCCCGGGCCGAACCTCTCGCCAACGATGGCGCCACCGTGGCACCCGATGCCATGACCGCCATCACCGGGGCGGAATTCATCATCACCATGCTCTCGGACGGTTTTGCCTCCGGCGCCGTGATCGAAGAGGCGCTGGCCGCAAGGGCACTCAGCCCCGGGGCAGTCTGGATCGACATGTCCAGTGCCAAGCCGGAACATGCGCGCGCCCAGGCCAAGCTACTCGAAAGCCTCGGCTTCGCGCACCTTGATGCGCCGGTGTCAGGCGGGACCAAAGGGGCGGAGGCCGCCAGCCTCGCCATCATGGTCGGCGGCAAGGCGGATACGTATCAAACCGCCCGCGCCATCTTGGAGGCCATGGGCCGACCCGTTCACGTGGGCCCCTCGGGGGCAGGACAACTGTCGAAACTCGCCAATCAGACCATCGTCGCCGTCACCATCAGCGCCGTGGCCGAGGCCATGCTGCTCGCTGAACAGGGCGGCGCCGACCCGGCAGCGGTGCGCGCCGCGCTCAAGGGCGGCTTCGCCGACAGCGTGATCCTGCAACAGCATGGCGAACGTATGACGACAGGGAATTTCGAGCCCGGCGGGCTGACCAAGTTTCAGGTCAAGGACCTCAACAACACCCTGGACGAAGCCGCAAGCCTTGGCCTTACGCTGCCCGCCACGGAAAGCGTGCGGGACAGGTTTCAGCATTTCATCGACGCCATGGATGGCGCGGAGAAGGACCATTCAGGGCTTTACCTCGAACTGAAAGCCAGAAACGGATTAAGCACATGACCCGCGTTCTGATCATCGGTGGCGGCGGCATGGTTGGCCAGAAACTGTTGGCGCGGTTGCTGTCTGAAGGCCTGCAGGGCCACGACACGCTGGATATCTCGCTGTTTGACATCGGCTTTCCGCCCAGCTGCCCCGAGGGGCCTGCGCAGATCACCGGCAATCTCACCGACCCTGCAAAGATCGACCAGCTCGCCGGTCTGCGGCCCGATCTGATCTATCATCTGGCTGCCATTGTTTCAGGCGAATCCGAGACCGATTTCGACAAGGGCTGGGCCACCAACATGATGGCCATGTGGCATCTGCTGGAGGCCCTGCGCGGCGAACATGACGCAAGCGGTGGCGCGTATGTGCCGCGCGTGATCTTCACCTCTTCCATCGCGGTTTTTGGCGCGCCCTTCCCGGACAAGATCGGCGACGAATTCCTCTGCTCTCCGCAAACCAGTTATGGTGCGCAAAAGGCCATCTCCGAACTGATGCTGCAGGACTTCAGCCGCAAGGGCTTCATGGACGGCATGTCGCTGCGACTGCCCACAATCTGTGTTCGCCCCGGCAAAGCCAACTTGGCGGCCTCCTCCTTCTTTTCCGGGATCATCCGCGAACCGCTCAACGGGGTCGAGGCGGTGCTCCCGGTGCCGGATACGGTACGGCACTGGCACGCGTCGCCGCGTGCCGCCGCCGGTTTCCTTATCCATGCTGCAACCCTCGACACCGCGCGGCTCGAAGGCCGTCGCGCGCTCAGCCTGCCGGGGCTCAGCTGCACCGTGGCCGAGCAGATCGAAGCGTTGCGCCGCGTCGCAGGTCAAAAGGCGGTCGATCTGATCAAGCCGCAACCAGATGAGGCCATCATGAAGATCGTCGCGGGCTGGCCGCGCAACTTCGACCCGGCCCGCGCCACGGCGCTTGGCTTCAAAGCAGAGAACAGTTTTGACGAAATCGTACAGACCTATATCGCGGAGGATTTACCGAAGGCATCAGGGTAGGATTTGCGGGGCAGGGGCCGTGTCAGATTGCGCGCCAGGTGGTCATTCACACAGACGCGCATCAGATCCTCATTGCGCTGCAAAGCGGCATCCAGAATCGCCTGATGCTCGCGGATATTCTCCGGAAAATACCCGTAATTTGTCTCTGCAGAGACCAGCTGTTGCCGAAACTGTTCGTAAATTACCACATGCGTACGCTTTAACAGTCCAGACCCGCAGGCGTCGATCAACGTCTCGTGGAATTCCTGCTCCGCCCGGCTCCAGAGCCCCAGCAGGGGAATCAGATCGCCCGATGAGCGCACCCTGGTTTCGATGTGAGACAACTTGTGGTGGGCCGCCGTCAGACGGGATTCCCATTCGACGCCCCCCAAGCGTATCGACAGGCACGCGCCTTCCGTCTCCAGCAAAATCCGCATGTGGGTCAACTCATGCTGTCGCTCAACTGACTGATATGGTGATCTAAATCCGCGCTGCTCCTGAAAATCCACCAACCCGACCGTGGACAGCCGAAACAGGACTTCCCGCACCGTACTGGCCGAGCAATTGTAATCTTGACGTAGCTTTTCCGCGCGCAGTTTGGTACCATATCCAAATTCGCCGGTGATCAGCCGGTGACGCATATCGTCGAAAATATCGGCATCCTGCGCGGCCATGTGAAGTCTCCCAGTCTCCTTCCAGCGTTACGCCCAAAATTTCGAAAATCAAAGAAAATATCGAAATTCGGGAAAAATAAAATATTTTCTTGCTTGAAGCGCCTGCCTCAGCCTAACGTTTCGTTAGCGTAATCACGACCGGGGCGTTCAAGTCCCGAAATTTAGTGCGCTCAACGTCTGGGAGGACAAAATGAAAATGATGAAAAAGGCGGCCACAGTCGCCGCTGTAGCAGCCTTTGCTGCGTCGACTGCGCTGACCGCGTCGGCAGAAACAAGCAATCTTCGCATTCAAACACATTATGCGCCTGAAACGGTTTCGGGCAAACTGGCAGCACAATACGTGCAGGACATTCAGGACATGTCGAACGGCGAGATCGCTGTCGAAATGTTCTACTCATCCTCGGTCGTGAAATCGGTTGAGACCTTCGATGCCGCCTCCACGGGCATTCTCGACTGCGACATGACGGGTGGTGGATATCAGACCGGCAAGAACTCCGCCTTCCAGTTCGTCGGCGACATCATGGGTGGCTACGACACACCATATCAACAGCTGAGCTGGCTCTATTTCGGTGGCGGTCGTGAAGCAGCGGCACCGCTCTACAACAAATACGGCATGGAGCTGATCGGCTGGTGGGTCTACGGGCAGGAGAGCTTTGCCTCCTCCAAGCCCATCGCCAAGGTGGCAGACTTCAAAGACTGGAAATTCCGCTCGCCCCCCGGCATGGAAACCAAGATCTTCGAAAAGCTGGGCGCCTCGCCCATCGTGATGGACTTCACCGAGATCTTCACCGCACTTGAAACCGGCATCATCGACGGCGCGGACGCGTCGGGCCTCGCCAACAACGTGGGCCTGGGTCTCTATGACATCGTGAAATATGCCAACTTCCCCGGCTTCCACTCGATGCCGTCGGATCACCTGGCGTGCAACAAGGCCGTATTTGACGCGATGCCGGCGCACCACCAGAAGATCATGAAAGTGGCGATGGAAGCGCTGGCCCTGCGCACCGCGCTGACGTTCGAGAAGAAGAACGCCGAAGCGGCTGCTCAGCTGCGTGAGCAAGGAGTGACCCTGTCGCAGTGGGCACCTGAAGAGCTGGCGAAGTTCCGTGCAGCAGCACAGGCCACATGGCCTGAGTTCGCCGACACACCGGAAGCCAAGGCGCTTGTCGAAAGCCACCTGGCCTATCTGGAGCAGCTTGGCCTCAAGCAGTAAGCTGGCCTGAAACCGGACCCCGCCTGCCAAGGGCGGGGTCTTTTTTGTCTCTGGCCGGGGCAATCACCAACAATCGGCCGCTGGGGGAGAACCATGCAGGAAAAATCCGGAAGCCTTATCGAATGGCTTGTACCGCTCGCCTTCATCGTCTGTGCTGCGTGGCTGACATGGCATCTTCCCGCCTTTACGCTCTCGTGGTTTCCCCCCGAGGATCCATCGCAATTTGACAAGCTCAGCGCGCTTTTCGGACGCATCGACGTGACGCCCGAAATGGGCGGGCTTTTTGGCGGTTACGCCGACATGGTGGATTGGATCACGCTGCTGCTCTTGCCGATCTTCGGCTTCATCGGTGTGCGCACTGTCCGCCGCGCGCCCATGGAATTCGAAAGCTGGCGACCGCTGGACCGCCTTGCCGTTTTCATCGGGCGGCTGACCATGATGCTGATTGTCCTGCTCTGCTCTGTGATGATCTACGAGGTGGTGTTGCGTTATGTCTTCGAGGCGCCAACCCTCTGGGCCAATGAACTCTCGCTCTGGCTGGCTGGTTTCGTTTTTCTCTGCGCCGGGCTCTACGCCATGCAGCAACGCAGCCACATTCGCATCTTTCTGCTCTATGACATGCTGCCCCGCGCCTTGCAGCGCACTTGCGACTGCATCTCCACGCTGCTGATCGTGACCTTCGCCTTCTTCCTCGTTTATGGCGGCTACGGCGAGGCCTTCGACAAGTTTTACCGGTGGGAAACATTCGGAACCGCCTTTGACCCGCCCATTCCGGCCACGCTGAAACCCATGGTCTTGCTGGTGATCGTGCTTGTGGCTTTTCAGGCCGTTGTCAATCTGGTCTCCGACTGGAACGCCGAGCCGGTGATCCATACCGCTGCCGACGACATCGACCAAGACGAGTTGGAGCGGATCAAGGCCGCCGTCGGCGCGGACGGCACCGGCGACCTCGACGTCACACGCGGCAGCATTCAGTCCAAAGGATCCAACTGATGGATATCGGTACAATTTCACTGGTCCTCATGCTGGGCCTGATCCTTTTGCTGGCCATCGGCATGCCGCTGGGCTTTGCCTCTGCCATCCTCGCCGTTCTGGTGCTGGTGATGAAGTTCGAACCCGCGTTACTGACCGCGCCCTGGACCTTTGGCGACGGCATTCTGACCGGCAGGCCCGGTGCGGGGCCGCTCAACATTCTCGCGCAGAAAATATACGGGCTCTTAACGGACTATGTCCTCATATCCATTCCGCTTTTCATCTTCATGGCGGCCTTGCTGGAACGTTCGGGCATTGCCAAGGATATGTATTCCTCGCTGAACGTCTGGCTGAACCGCACCCGCGGCGGCATCGCCATCGTAACCTCGATCATGGCGGTGATCATGGCCGCGATGTCCGGCATCATTGGCGGCGAAGTGGTGCTGCTGGGTCTGATCGCCCTGCCGCAGATGCTGCGCCTGGGCTACAGCCAGAACCTCGCCATCGGCACCATCTGCGCCTCCGGTTCGCTCGGCACCATGATCCCGCCCTCCATTGTTCTGATCATCTACGGGCTGATCACGGAAACCTCGATCAAGGCGCTCTTCACCGCCTCCTTCCTGCCCGGCTTCATGCTGGCCAGTTTCATCATCCTCTACATCATCATCCGCACCCAGCTGCGTCCGCAGGATGCGCCGCTCCCCGACCCTGTTGAGGGTGAGCCCTATGGCATGGAGAAAGCCAAACTCTTCCTCGCCTTCCTTTGTGTCCTGGTTGCGGGCTTTGGCACGGCACTCTTCCTGCGGGCTCTTTTCTTTGAGCTCTCCGGCCAGAACGCGGGCAATACCGGGGCCGCCATCGCCTATGGCACCGCCGACTGGCTGCCATGGTTCGGCGGGGCCGTGGCGCTGTCTTTCGTGATGATGTTCGCGGTTCTGGGCAAGGCGCGCACGGCCCTGGGCTGGTCGATGGGCAAGGGTCTCGTGCCGCCCATCGTCGTCATCGGCGTTGTCATGGGTTCGATTTACGGCGGTATCACCGGCATCACCGAAGCGGCGGGCATGGGCGCGCTGGCCGTTCTGGTGATCGCCATCTGCCGGGGGGAGGCATCGTTCGAGCTGGTCTGGGACAGCCTCATGCGCACGTTGAAATCCACCGGAACCATCATCTGGGTGACCATCGGGGCCGCGGCCCTCGCGGGTGCCTACACCATCGCGGGCGGGCCAGTTTATGTCGCCGATTTTATCGTCGGCTCCGATCTGCCAACCATGGGGATCATCCTCGCAATGATGGTAATTTTGCTCTTCATGGGGGCCTTCATGGATTGGGTCGGCATCGTGCTGCTGATCATCCCGGTCTTCCTGCCCATCGTGCAGCGCCTTCCCATCGAGGAAATCGGCGTCTTTGGCGAGCTGAACCCCCGCCATGTGGCGATCTGGTTCGGCGTGGTCTTTTGTATGAACATGCAGGTGAGTTTTCTCAGTCCGCCCTTTGGCCCTGCCGCCTTCTACCTGAAATCCGTGGCACCGCCGCACATCAGCCTGACGGATATCTTCAAAGGGTTCCTGCCCTTTATCGGTATCCAGCTTTGTGCCCTGTCGGTGCTGCTGATCTGGCCTCCGATCGTCTCATTGCTCTTACCCTGAGGAATGTAAAATGCTGACCTATGCCCAACGTCGTGCCTTTGCCACCGATGGCTATCTGGTGGTGGAAGACGTGGTGCCGCAAGAGGTCAGGGCGCAGGTTGAAGGCGAATATGCCGCGCTGCTGGACAGCCTGTGCGACGGTTGGGTCGCAGATGGCCTGCTGCCACAGGAGGTCATGCAGCAGGATTTCTGGCAAAAACTGCTGAACGCCTATGAGGCCGGATGTGATTGGTTCCAACCGATGGACATCAGCTTACCGGGGGATGAGATTACTGCAGACACGCCGATGCATTTCGGCCCAGCGGTCTTTGACCTCGTGACTTGCCACGCCATTCTGGACGTTGTCGAGGCCCTGATCGGGCCTGAGATCACGTCAAACCCGATCCAGCATCTGCGGATCAAACCGCCCCGTCCTGCACTTCAGGAAAGTGAAATCCGCGCCCATATCACCCAGACGGACTGGCATCAGGATCGTGGTGTCGGTCTGGAAGAAGCCGACCAGACAGAGATGGTTACCGTGTGGATCGCCATGACGGACGCGACGGAGGAAAACGGATGCCTGCAGGTCATGCCGGGCACACCCGACACCATGCTGCCACACTGCCCAAAGACCCAGACCGCCATCGCTGATGGGTTCATCGACCCCGCGCAGGCCCTGCCCCTGCCCGTCCGTGCAGGAGGCATCGTGCTGCTGCATCCGCTCACGCCACATGCCTCGCTGCCCAATGGCACCGATGCCTTCCGCTGGTCCTTTGATCTGCGCTACAATGTAACCGGCCAACCCACCGGCCGCGCGCATTTTCCCGATTTCGTCGCCCGCAGCGCCGCACGGCCGGAGACGGCCTTGACCGACTGGCGTACATGGCGGCAGATGTGGGAAGAGACCCGGGCAGAGCTTGCCGGCGGGGCTCATATCCCGATCCATCGCTGGCAAAGCGATGCCCCCTTCTGCGCCTGAGGAGCTGTCATGGACATCGTCCGTCTTGATCCCGCCGATAACGTTGTGACCGCCACCCGCGCGCTGGAGGTCGGTGTGGCCTTCGAAAGTGTTACCACCCGCGCGCTGATCCCCTCAGGGCACAAGATCGCAACCCGGGACATCGCCAAGGGGGAGGCCATTCGCAAATACGCGCAGGTGATCGGCTACGCGGCGGATGACATTGCGGCGGGCGATAACGTGCACACGCAGAACGTCGAATTCCGCAATACCCAAGCCGATTACGACTATGCCACCGACCTGCGCCCGGTCACGCCCGTGCCCGAAGACCAGCGCGACAGTTTCATGGGGTATCGGCGGGAAAACGGCCAGGTGGGCACGCGCAATTACATCGCCATTGTGACCTCGGTGAATTGTTCCGCCACCGCCGCGCGGATGATTGCCGCGCATTTCACGCCCGAGGTGCTGGCCGATTATCCCAATGTGGATGGGGTCGTTGCCTTTGTGCATGGCACGGGCTGCGGCATGGCCGATGCCGGGGACGGGTTCGAGGCGCTGCAACGTGTGATGTGGGGTTATGCGCGCCACCCCAACCATGCCGCCGTGCTGATGGTGGGGCTGGGGTGTGAGATCAACCAGATCGACTGGCTGCTTGATGCTTATGGCCTGAAACAGGGTCCAAGCTTTCAAGTGATGAACATCCAATCCGTGGCCGGGCTGCGCAAAACCGTCGAGATGGGCATCGGCAAGATCACCGCCATGTTGCCGCTGGCCAATCAGGCCACGCGCGAACCCTGCCCGGCCTCGGAGCTTAAGGTGGCCCTGCAATGCGGTGGCTCTGACGCCTGGTCCGGCATCACCGCCAACCCTGCCCTGGGTTACGCCTGCGATCTGCTGGCGGCCCAAGGGGGCACCGGCGTGTTGGCCGAAACGCCCGAAATCTACGGCGCGGAACACCTGCTCACCCGCCGCGCCGCCGACCGCGTGATCGGTGAAAAACTGGTGGGCCTCATCCACTGGTGGGAGGATTACACCGCCCGCAACAAGGGCTCGATGGACAACAACCCCTCCCCCGGCAACAAGGCTGGTGGTCTGACCACCATCCTCGAAAAATCACTGGGCGCTGCCGCCAAAGGCGGCACAAGCCCCTTGATGGGCGTCTACAAATACGCCGAACCCGTCACAGCACGCGGTTTCACCTTCATGGACAGCCCCGGATACGATCCGGCCAGCGTCACCGGTCAGATCGCCGGAGGCTGCAATCTGGTGTGTTTCACCACCGGGCGCGGCTCCGCCTTTGGCTCCAAACCCAGCCCGACCATCAAGGTCGCGACAAATTCACAGATGGCCCAGCGCATGGCAGATGACATGGACGTGGACGCGGGCACGATCCTCTCCCAAGGGACCACGGTCGAGGAGAAGGGGCGCGAAATCTACAACCTCTTCCTGAAGGTCGCCAGTGGCGAGATGACCAAGTCCGAAGCTCAGGGCCTGGGCGATTATGAATTCGTTCCCTGGCAGATCGGGGCAGTGATGTGAAACGCATCCTTGTCGTTGGGGGAGGTCTGATCGGCATTCGGCACGTCGGGGCGGCGCAGGCTCATCCGGGCTGCCACCTCGTCGGGCTGGCTGATCCGGACATGTCTCTTGCACCGAATGTCCCGCGCTTTGCCGATATGGCGGAGGTGACGGACCCGGTGGATGGCGTCATCATCGCAACACCCACGGACCTGCACGCCCGCCACGGCACCCACGCCGCCAAACGCGGATGGCACATGCTGATCGAAAAGCCCGTTGCGGGCGATCTGACAGGTGCGCAGGCCCTGCGCGACGCCGTGGCGCGCGCCGGTGTCGGTTCTCTTGTCGGGCACCACCGCCGCTATCATGCCGCCGTGCAACAGCTCAAAGCCATGATCGCGGCGGGGACCGTCGGCCGGGTGGTCTGTGCCAATCTGATCTGGGCGATGCGTAAACCGGATGATTATTTTGCCGGGAACTGGCGAGCTGCGGGCGGCAGCCCGGTGATGATCAATCTGGTGCATGACATCGACATCCTGCGGTTTGTCGTTGGCGAGATCGCGGCGGTTTCCGCCCTGCGGGGCGCGGGGCTGCGCGGCGATACCCGCATTGAAAGCGGCGCGGTGGCACTGGCCTTTGAGAACGGCGCCACCGGCACCATCAGCTTTGCCGACACCAGTCCCAGCCCCTGGGGGTTCGAGGCAGGCACGGGGGAGAACCCCAACATCGGCACCACCGGGCAGGATATGATGTGGATCATGGGCACCGAAGGAGCGGTCAGCTTTCCGTCCATGACGCTCTGGTCCGGCACCGATTGGGGGCAACCCGCGCAACGGGTGCCCGTTCAAAAGGCGGAAAATGCAAAGACCCCGTTGGAAGCCCAGCTGGATCATTTTCTCGACGTGATCGACGGAGCCGAACCGCTGATCGATGTCGCCGATGCCACGCGCACCCTTGATGTCGCCCTGCAGATCGAAGGGCAATTGGCCAGCACAGTCAAAGGAGCCATCTATGCCTGAAGTTCTCACGGCGGATCATATCGCGCATTATCAAGAGCAGGGCTACCTTGTTCTGGAAAACCAGATCCCCGCGGCATGGCTCGCCCGTATCCACGCCGAAATCGCAAGGTTCGAGGATGAGGCACGCGGGATGACGGCCAGCAACGACCGGCTCGATCTGGAAGACAGCCACCAGCCCGACGCGCCTCGCTTGCGGCGGATCAAGCTGCCGCATCTGATCTCGGATGTCATGCGGGAGTTGATGTATTCCGATCATATCCTTGGTCCCGCGCGCGATCTGGCCGGGCCTGACCTGCGACTGCACACGACCAAGCTGAACATGAAATCGGCAGGCTATGGCGCCGCCGTCGAGTGGCATCAGGACTATGCGTTTTACCCGCATACGAATGACGACATCCTCGCCATCGGCGTGTTGATCGACGATATGGCCAGCGAAAATGGCCCACTGATGGTCTACCCCGGCTCTCACAGAGGGCCGGTCTATGACCACCACGTGGACGGTGTTTTTGCGGGCGCGATGCTGCCGGAAGAAAACGGGCTCGACCCGAAGGACGCGGTGGAACTGACCGGCCCTGCGGGATCAATCAGCATCCACCATGGGCGCATCGTGCATGGTTCAGCGCTAAACACATCTGACCGCGCCCGGCGCATTCTGTTTTACGAGATGATGGCGGCGGATGCCTTTCCGATCATGGGGTCGATGACCCGCTGGGAGGGGATCAAGGATTATGACACCCGCATGCTCTGCGGCAACACCACGCTGAACCCACGGCTCAAGGATATTCCGGTGCGCATTCCGCAGCCGCAACCGGATGTGCCGATCTCCATCTACGAAATCCAGAAAGGCCTGAAGAAACGGGCCTTTGACACCATTTCAGAACCAAAAGACGTAAAGGACAGGACATGACACACCCCACAATCGGATTCATCGGGCTTGGGCTGATGGGCGCAGCCATGGTCGGGCGCCTGCAGGACAAGGGCTATGGCATGACGGTCACCGCCAACCGCTCCCGTCCGAACATTGATGCCGCCGTGGCGCGCGGGGCCAGCGAAGTCGCAACGGCACGCGATGTGGCAGCGGCCAGCGATATCGTCATGCTTTGCATGGACACCAGCGACAGCGTGGAAAGCCGGATGCGCGGGGCAGACGGGGTGATCGCGGGCCTGAAACCGGGGGCTGTGGTGATCGACTTCGGCACCTCGCTGCCCGGCAGCACCCGCGCCCTTGGCGCAGAGGTCGCGGAGGCAGGTGGCACCTACATGGACGCGCCGCTGGGTCGCACGCCCAGCCACGCCAAGGACGGGTTGCTGAACATCATGGCGGCGGGCGACAAGGCGGCCTTTGACAAGGTGGAACCGGTCCTAAAGGACCTGGGCGAAAACGTCTTTCACCTCGGCACCCTCGGGTCGGGCCATACGATCAAGCTGATGAACAACTTCTTTGGCATGACCGTCGCCAATGCCATGGCCGAAGCCTTTGCCATGGCGGATGTCGCGGGCATCGACCGTCAGCAGCTTTATGATGTGATGGCCGCCGGGCCGCTGCATTCCGGCATGATGGACTTCGTCTCAGGCTACGGCCTCAAGGGTGATCCGAACCAGCTGGCCTTTGCCATCAGGAACGCCGCCAAGGACGTGGGCTACTATGCCCGGATGGCCGAAGAGGCCGGCGTCGACAGCATCATGTCGAAATGCGCGCTCAGCGCCTTGCGCGAAGCCACCGAAACCGGCCACGGCGACAACATGGTCAGCCAGATGATCGATTTCTACGCCAGCAAGATGGGCAAGTAGCATGGCAGTGGCCGCGCGCCTGATCGAGGATCGCCCACATTTTGGCATCCTCCTGATGCTGGGCGCGTGGTTCCTGTTTTCACTGGTGGACACCAGCGCCAAATGGCTGGTGATCGCCGGGTTTTCGGCGTTTCAACTGGCCTTCATGCGCTATGCCGGGCACTTCGTGATCTCTCTGGCGCTGATTGCCCGTGGCGGGGTCACCCGGGACCGCTTTCAAACCACGCATATGTGGCAGGTGGTCAGCCGCGCCATGCTGCTGATCATCGCCACCCTGTCGAATTTCTACGCGCTGAATTTCCTGCCGCTGACCGTCACCTCGGCGATCATGTTCTCCAGCCCCGTTATCGTCTGCGCCCTGTCGGGACCTCTGCTCGGCGAGCGGGTGGGCCCGTGGCGGTGGTTCGCGATCCTGCTGGGATTTGCGGGTGTGCTGGTTGTCATCCGCCCCTTTGGCGAGGCCTTTCACATCGCGATGCTGCTGCCGCTGTTCAACTCGCTCAGCCTTGCGCTCTATTCGATCATGACGCGGAAACTGGCAGGCGTGGTCGCCACCGAAACGATGCAGTTCTACATGGGCGCGCTTGGCACCGCCGTGATGCTGCCCATGGCCGTCTGGGTGTGGCAGTGGCCGGAAACCCTTGCCGATTGGTTGATCCTGATCGGGCTGGGCGTCTTTGGCTGGGCGGGTCACCAACTGCTGACCAACGCCCACCGCTTCGGGTCGGCCAACACGCTGATGCCCTATACCTATT
The DNA here is from genome assembly GCF_015644665.1 of Roseobacter sp. MH60115. Lineage (GTDB taxonomy): Bacteria > Pseudomonadota > Alphaproteobacteria > Rhodobacterales > Rhodobacteraceae > Roseobacter. The sequence goes on along the minus strand of NZ_JADOBQ010000004.1, from coordinate 416,842 downwards.
CCTTCATGATCTACCTGTCACTTCTGAGCTATCTGGTCTTTGATCACCTGCCTGACCGATGGACAATCCTCGGCGCATTGATCATCGTGGTCTCCGGTCTGATCATCTGGAAGAGGGAACAGCGATGACACGCGTGGCCTGTATCGGCGAAGCAATGATTGAACTGTCGATGCGCGGCAGCACGGCAAATGTAGGCGTGGCCGGGGATACCCTCAACACCGCGATCTATCTCAAAAGGGCCGCACCTGATCTGCAGGTCGACTATGTAACCTGTCTGGGGGATGATCCTTTCTCCGGTCAGATACGCGATTTCATCGCCGCGCAAGACATTGGCTGTGGGGCAATCCAGACAATCGCAGGCAAATCCCCCGGCCTTTATGCGATCACCACCACCGATGATGGCGAACGTTCCTTCACCTATTGGCGCAGCACATCCGCCGCGCGCGAGATGTTCCAGACCGGCGATACATGTGATTTCTCGCCACTCTCCGACTACGATCTTGTCTATCTTTCCGGGATCACCATGGCGATCCTGCCGCCGCATGTCCGACAAGCGCTGATCCGCTGGCTGGAGAGCGCATCGATCCGCGTCGCCTACGACAGCAATTACCGGCCCAAGCTTTGGGAAGATCAGCAGATCGCGCAGGATGCCACCCAGGCCATGTGGGCGCGCTGCGACATTCCCATGCCGTCCATTGATGATGAGATGGCGCTCTTTGGTGAAACCGACACGCAGGTCGCCGCGCGGTTTGACACCTATCAGGGGACCGGAGCGCTGAAACGCGGTGATCTTGGGCCCGTGTCACTGGGTGAGCCGGTGGAGCAAGCCTATGACGCCGCTCCAAAGGTGGTCGATACAACTGCGGCAGGCGACAGTTTCAACGGCGGCTATCTGGGTGCCGTGCTGACCGGCAGCACACAGGCGGACGCTCTGCGTGCAGGCCACGACTGCGCCGCGCGCGTGGTGCAGCACCGGGGCGCGATCATCCCAAAATAGCCTGCGATAGATCATCCGCGCCGATCAGCTGTAGCAGCGCGTCGTCGGCTTTGCCCGTGCGGATGATCTCGGCAATCTGCACCGCCAGCGGGTCTTGCAGATCCCGCCCCTCCGCCACTTCCTGACGGCAGAATGTGATCCATGCGCGGACACCAGACGCCAGAGCAGGCGCGGGATGCCCCTGCTCCTGTAAGCCACGGATGCTGTCGATCATCCGGTAGGGCAGCTTCTGGCTGCCATCCATCGCGATCTGCCGCAGGCTGTGGTTGATGTGCGGATTGTCGAACCGCGCAATCAGCGCGTCGGCATATGCCGGTGCCAAGGCCTGCATGTCCGGCGTCAGGGTCCGGGCGGCTTCTGCCATGATATCCCGCGCCGCCTGCCGCAGGGTCGGATCACCCATCGCCTCATGCACATAGGTATGCCCCGCCAGCGTCCCGGCATAGGCGAGCATCGAATGCGCCGCGTTCAGCATCCGCAGTTTGCGCATCTCATGCGGTGCCACATCATCGGTGAATTGCACATCCGGCCAATCGGGGCGGGGACCAGCAAAGCTATCCTCGATCACCCATTCCCGGAACGGTTCGGTCGGCACCGCCATCGGATCACCGGTCGCATCACACAGGGCCTGCGACGTGGCGGGCGTGATCCGGTCCACCATGCTGTTGGGAAAACTGGCTTGCGTCCAGTCAATGCTGAGCCCTGCACGCGCGGCAAACTCTGAAACAGCCGCGCGCAACACATCACCATTGGCCGCGCGGTTGTCACAGCTCAGCACGGTCACCGGTGCCAGCCGCTCGGCCAACCCGCGCGCGAGAAAGCCGATCACCGTGCGCGGGTCGCCACCAGCCAGATCGCCCGCAATCAAGGGATCGGCGACATCCAATTGATTGTCCGATGTCAGATGGTAGCCCTTTTCCGTCACCGTGATTGAGATGATCTGAACGTCAGGTGCCGCGATCTCCTGCAAGACGGCGCGCGGGTGTTCCGGCGCGACCAGCACGTGCTCGAAAACGGTGATCGGTTTGACCGCCTGCCCCTGAATGGCGAGACCATAGCGATAGTCCTGCGCCCGCAGCCCGTCACGGACAGTCGCAGACCGCAGGCTGACCCCGGTGATCCGCCAGCCGCCAGCGTCCTGTGTGTAGTCGGCCAGATGGGCACGACAGAAGTTGCCGACCCCGATGTGCAAAATCCGTCCCATCAGCGATCCAGCCGATAGGTGTTTCGCGCCAGATCGGTCGCCAGCAAGGGTGCCAGCATGCGTGCATCGCTCAGGTCAAAGGCGCCGCGCGCCACCTGCCCTGCCAGATGCACCGCGACACCGCGACGCCACAGATCATGCCGCGCCGGGATCGACAGAAACGCCCGCGTGTCATCATTGAATCCGGCCAGATTGTAGTATCCCGCTGTCTCCACCACCTGGTCAAAATAGCGCGCAATACCCGCCGGGCTGTCATGGAACCACCAGGGCGGACCAATCCGCAGGCAGGGCCAATGCCCGGCCATCGGGGCCAGTTCCCGGGCATAGGTGGTCTCGTCCAGCGTGAAGAGGATCAGGGTGAAATCGGGTGTGTTCCCCACCCGGTTCAATAGCGGCTCCAACCCGCGCACCCAATCCACGGCAATAGGAATATCCGCGCCCTTGTCACGGCCAAACTGATCCATAACAGCGGCATTGGTATTTCGCCTGCTGCCGCCGTGGATCTGCATGACCAACCCGTCCTCAACAGACATCTGCGCCATCTCGATCAGCATGTGACCGTAAAAGGCCCGCGCATCGTCGTCTGACCCCATGCCCTTGCGCAGCCGCTGATAGATCCCTTCGGGATCCTCCAGCCATTCGGTATGGACCGCTTCGATCGCATGATCGGTTGCCGTGGCTCCCATCGCCTTGAAAAAGGCGCGGCGGGCGCGCAGGGCGGCAAGGAAACCGTCAAAGCTGCTCACGTCCTCTCCCGTGCGCATGGCAAGACGGGCCAGATTTTTCGCGAAATCCGGGTCGCTGGGGTCAAGCACCGAATCCGGGCGAAAGGTTGGGATCACCCGCCCGTTCCAGTCGCTGTCAGTGATGGCCTGATGATGCGCCAGATCATCCAGCGCCCCATCCGTCGTCGCCAGCACGTCGATCCCGAATTGGTCAAACAGCGCGCGGGGGTGAAAAGCCGGGTCGCCAAGTTTCTCGGCAACCCGGTCGTAAATCTCATCCGCCGTTTCTTCGGACAAGGGCGTCTCAATCCCCAGCGTTTCGGTCAGAACATAGCTCATCCAGAACCTTGAAGGTGTGCCCAGAAACAATGGCCAATGCCGCGCAAACAGCCGGAATATCGCGCGCGGGTCAGCCCCCTTGCCGGGCGCGCCAATGCCGAGATCGGCAAGGCTGACGCCCTGGGAATAGAGCATCCGAAACACATAGTGATCCGGCACGACCAAGAGGGTCGCAGGGTCCGGAAAGGGATCATCCGTCGCAAACCATTCCGGCGCGCAATGCCCATGGGGCGAGACAATCGGCAGACCCCGGATTTCCTCGTAAAGCGTGGCCGCCGTTCCTGTCAGATGTTGCACTGCTGTCCCCCTGATCCTCATGCCGTACCGCGTGATACCACGCTTTGCGGATTGTGCATCTTTTGCTTGGCCTTATCCGATCTTTCCTGCAAGTGTTGCCCCAATCGGGAGGGGATATGAAGACTGTTTTGATCGGCCTCGGCATGGTCGCGGATACACATCTGGCGGCGATCCAGCATTCCGCAAAAGGGATCGAACTGGCCGCCGTCATGGGCCGTGATCCGACCCGTGCGCAGGCGTTTGCAGACAAGGCAAAAACCGCCCTTGGCTATGACGTTCAAGTTGCGCAAACGGTGCAGCAGATCGCGCAAGACAACACGGTGGATTCCGTGATCATCGCCACACCACCCGACGCGCGCCAGGAGTTGGTCTCGGCGCTCAGCGCGGCGGGCAAACCGATCCTGATGGAAAAACCCATCGAGCGGACATTGGAGACGGCAACAGCTATCGTTGCGCAGTGCGAACGCGCGCAGGTGCCTCTTGGGATCGTATTCCAGCACCGCGCCCGTGCCGCGTCACAACAGCTCAAGACGCTTTTGGACGCAGGCGCGCTGGGGGATATCGCCACCGTGGATATCCGCGTGCCGTGGTGGCGCGATCAGGCCTATTACGATGCGCCGGGACGCGGCACCTATGCCCGCGATGGCGGCGGGGTGATGATCAATCAGGCCATTCACACGCTCGATCTGGCGCTTTGGCTGCTGGGTCCCATCCGCAACCTGCAGGCTATGATGGGAAAAACCCCGCTGCATGACCTCGAGGCCGAAGACTGGGCCAGCGCGGTTTTCGACATGGAGAGCGGCGCGTTCGGAAATCTGACCGCGACGACGGCGGCTTTTCCGGGCGAGGCCGAGAGCCTGACCATACAGGGAACGCGGGCGAGCGCGCATCTGGCATCCGGTGTCCTGACCCTTACCCATCTGGATGGTCGGGTGGAGACATTTGGCGCAGCGGCAAGCACCGGGGGCGGCGCGGACCCCATGGCCTTTACCCATGACTGGCACCAAACCATCCTTGAAGATTTTGCAACCTGCGTCACAACCGGGCAGACCCCGCTTGCTTCTGGCGCCAGCGCTCTGGAAGCACACCGGGTCATCGACGCCATGGAACGGGCACACGCCTCCGGAGAACGCACAGAAGTGACACCGACATGACTCTCTCCTTCATCGCTCTGGGTCTCGACCACCGGCACATCTTTGGCATGACGCAGAACATGCTGGAAACCGGCGCGACCTGCCTTGGCTACTGGACGGACGGAACGCCCGAAACGCTTGCCGGGTTCACCAAAAGGTTCCCCGACCTGCCCCGCTTTGAAAGCCTTGAGGCGGCGCTTGCCAGCGGCGCCGATCTGGCACTGGTGTCCGCCATCCCCGCCGACCGGGCCGCCCTCGCGATCCGCGCCATGCAGCAGGGCATGGATGTGATGACAGATAAACCCGGCTGCACCACACTGGCCCAGCTGCAGGAAATCAAGGACTGCGTGGCAGATACAGGCCGCATCTGGTCTGTCAACTTCTCGGAACGCTTCGAGGTGCCCGCCGTGACCCGCGCGACCGAGCTGGTCGAGGCGGGCGCGATTGGAAAGGTTGTGCATACGGCAGGTCTTGGCCCCCACCGGCTCAACCGCGCCAAGCGGCCCGGCTGGTTCTTTGAGCGCGAGCGCTATGGCGGTATTTTAACGGATATCGGCTCCCACCAGATCGACCAGTTTTTGCACTTCACCGGCTCGCAGGAGGCAGATGTCGCCTATGCCATGGTCGCCAATCACGCCAACCCGGCCGATCAGGGATTACAGGATTTTGGGGAGATTTCCATACGCAGTACCACGGCCTCGGGCTACATCCGCGTGGATTGGTACACGCCCGATGCGCTGCCCACTTGGGGCGACGGGCGGCTGACCATCCTGGGCACCGAAGGCTACATCGAGCTGCGCAAATATGTCGATGTCGGCGGATCTGACGGCACCGATCACTTATTGCTGGTCAATGGCACGCGCTGTGAGAAAATCGACGCCAGCGGGGCCGGTTTGCCCTACTTCGCACGACTGGCGCATGACATCCAAAACCGGACCGAAACCGCGATGACACAGCGGCATTGCTTTACGGTGATGGAACTGGCCCTGACCGCACAGGCCATGGCGGAAGGCACGGCCCCATGATCCGCGTCGCCATCCTCGGTGCTGGCATTGGGCGTGAACATCTGGAAGCCTACCGCGCGTTGCCGGATCTTTTTTCGGTGAACACTCTCGTGGATCAGGACGCCGCCCGCGCAGAGAGCATCCGGGCGGGCGACAGCTTTGCCGTGGAAACAGAGGTGCAAGCGGCGCTGGACGATCCGCAGATCGATCTGATCGATATCTGCCTCCCGCCTCACCTGCATGTGCCTGTGACCTTGCAGGCGCTGTCTGCTGGCAAACATGTCATCTGTGAAAAACCGCTGGCCACCTCCATGAAGGATGTGGACCGCATCCGCAAAGCGGCAGCAGACAGCGGACGCCGCGTGTTTCCGGTGTTCCAATATCGCTGGGGTCCGGCCCTGGCGCAATTGCGCGGGTTGATGGCCGCCGGGCTGACCGGCGCACCGCAGGTGGGCGCGATCGAGACCCATTGGTCGCGCGGCGCTGACTACTACGCCGTGCCCTGGCGCGGGACATGGGCCGGGGAGCAGGGCGGTGCCGTGCTGGGCCACGCCATTCACAACCATGATCTGATGACCCATTTCATGGGGCCGGTCGCCAACCTGTCGGCCATGACGACAACGCGGGTGAACCCCATCGAAACAGAAGACTGCGCGGCGATCAGTTTCCAGATGGAAAATGGCGCGCTCTGCACCAGCAGCATCACGCTGGGGGCGGCGACCGACGAAACCCGCATCCGTTTCGTGTTCGAGCGTCTGACCGCAACCTCCGCCACGACGCCCTATGCCCCCGGCGCGGCCAACTGGCAGTTCGTCGCCCGCACCCCCGACGATCAGCACAAGGTGGATACCTGTCTGGCCGTAACGGCACCCGAACCCATTGGGTTCGAAGGCTTTCTGACAGCCATCGCACAAGAGATGGCAGGACAGGGTAGCCATGCCGTTTCACTGGAAGAGGGTGCGGCCTCTGTCGCTCTGGTAACGGCGATCTATCACGCGGCCCGCAGTGGCGACCGGGTGGCGCTTCCGCTCGATGCCGCACACCCGCTTTATGAAGGATGGCAACCATGAAGCAATGCTGGCGCTGGTTTGGACCACACGACACCATTGACCTGAGCGACCTGCATCAGGTCGGGGTGGAGGGCATCGTCACCGCCCTGCATCACATCGCCCCCGGCATGCCCTGGACCGAAGACGACATCGCCAAACGGCAAGAGATGCTGAGCAGCGCCGGGTTTGCCTGGGACGTTGTCGAAAGCCTGCCCGTTTCCGAAGAGATCAAGACGCAGGGACCGGAGGCGCAGCAGCATCTGGAGCACTATAAATCCAGCCTGATCGCCCTGGCCAAACGCGGGATCAAAACGGTGTGCTACAACTTCATGCCGATCCTCGATTGGACGCGCACATCGCTCCGGGCACCGCAGCCGCATGGCGGCAATGCGATGCTGTTTCGCCTGCTGGATTTCGCTGTCTTTGACCTGCACATCCTCGCCCGCAATTCGGCGCCTGAGGACTATTCCGCCGCGATGCGCGAGGCCGCCCGCGCGCAGTTTCAGGCGATGTCAGGCGCCGAACGCCTGAGCCTGCAGCGCAACATCATCGCCGGTCTGCCCGGTGCAAACGATACCTGGAGCTTGCCGGATGTGGCCGCAAGACTGGGCACATATGATGGCATCAGCCCGGACAAGCTACGCGCCCATCTGATCGATTTTCTGGCCGAAGTTGCGCCCGTTGCCCAAGACCTCGGCCTGCGCCTGTGCTGCCATCCGGATGATCCGCCTTTTGGGCTACTCGGCTTGCCGCGGGTGATGTCCACAACAGATGACTATGCCGAAACGCTCACCGCCGTTGATTTGCCCGCCAACGGGGCCACCCTCTGTACCGGGTCGCTGGGCGTGCGGTCGGATTTCGACGCACCGGGGTTCGTGGAACGGCTTGGCCCACGCATCCATTTCGTACATCTGCGCAACACGAAGAGGCTGGGCGGTGAACCGAACCGACCGGATTTCTTTGAAGCGGCGCATTTGGAAGGCGACACCGATATGGTTGCCACAATCCGCGCGCTGATGCAGGAACAGGCCCGGCGCAAGGACGCGGGCCGGTCAGATTGGCAAATTCCGATGCGCCCGGATCACGGGCAGGAACTGCTCTATGACAGGGAGGCGGGCAGCATGCCGGGTTATCCGCTGATCGGGCGGATGCGCGGGCTGGCGGAACTACGCGGTATCATGGCTGCCTGCGCGGGTTAGACGTCCTGCTTGGCGAGTGGCACGACGTTTGCCGTGTCATCATCCGGGCTGATCTCTTCAAAGTCGAAGTTATCGAGACGGTGCGCCCGTTTGCCCGCCTTATCCGCGCTGATCTTGATTTCCTCGATGTCTTTCGAGGCCTGATTGAAATGCCGGTCAAGGTTGCCCACCCGCGTCCCCAGACGGTCCACATCCGCCACCAGCTTGGACAGTTCCGACCGGATCGCCCCCGCCTGCTCGCGCATCCGGGCATCCTTGAGAATGGCGCGCATGGTGTTCAGCGTCGCCATGCAGGTGGTGGGGGACACGATCCAGACCCGGGCGTCAAAGCCCTTGCGCACCAAATCGGGAAAATTGGCGTGCAGTTCGGCGTAGACGGCCTCCGACGGCAGGAACATCAACGCCCCATCCGCTGTTTCACCGTCGATGATGTATTTTGCCGCGATGTCGCTGATGTGTTTTGTCACCGCGACCTTCATCTTGGCCACCGCCTCTTTCAACTCCCAATCGGTCTCTGCCGCACGCAAGGCTTCGTAAGCTTCAAGCGGGAATTTACTGTCGATCACGATCGGGCCGGGCGGATTTGGCAGGTGGATCAGGCAATCCGCACGTTTGCCGTTGCTCAGCGTGTGCTGCAACGCAAAACTGTCCTTCGGCAAGGCTTTGGAGACGATATCGCGCAGCTGAATTTCGCCAAAGGCCCCGCGCGTCTGTTTGTTGCTAAGAATATCCTGAAGCGACAGGACATCGCCCGAGAGCTTGGTGATATTGTCCTGCGCCTTGTCGATGGCTGCCAACCGCTCCTGCAGCTGCGTCAGTGATGTGGTTGTCTGCTTAGAGGACCCGTGCAGCGTCTCCTTCATCCGCTCCTGCATTTCCGAAAGGGAGCGGGCCGAGCGCAGGGCGTTATCCGCCAGACGGTCCTGCATCTGTTGTTGCACGGCGGCAAGGCGGGCCTCTACCGTCTGGATGACCTGCGCCTGTGCAGTCGCCTGGGTGTCAGATACTGTCTGCAACCCGCCGCGAAGCTGTTCCTGGCCCGCGCTCAATTGCTGCACATGCTGACCCAGAAGGCCAATTTGCTGCATCAATGGGGCGGAAACGGCAGCACTCCGGCGCGCCGCCCGAACCGTCATAACCAACAGCACCAGGATCACCAGAACGACACCGGCGCTGGCCAAAATGACCATCACCTGCGGATCCGTCAGAGAATAGGTTTGTCCTGCGATTTCAATCATATGCGTCCAAACAGGCGTTCGATGTCGCCCAGTTTCAACTCGACGTAGGTTGGTCTGCCATGGTTGCACTGGCCGGAGTGCGGTGTCGCCTCCATCTCGCGCAGCAGGGCGTTCATTTCTTCCGCGCGCATCCAGCGACCCGAGCGGATGGAACCGTGGCAAGCCACACGGCTGAGGATGGCTTCTATTCTAGCTTGCAGCGTGTTGCTGTCGTTCTGGTCGGCCAGTTCATCAAGGATGTCCATTACCATGGCGCGCGCATCGACCGTGCCCAGAATGGCCGGTGTTTCGCGCACGGCAATCGCCCCGCCCCCAAATGGTTCAATGCCTAAACCAAATTTCTCAAGCTCCTCGGAAACCTCCATCAGGCGTGCGCATTCCGCGTCCGAAAGCTCCACGATTTCCGGAATCAACAAGGCCTGACGCGCCACGCCGCTCTCGGCCATCTGACGTTTGAGTTTTTCGTACACCAGCCGCTCATGTGCGGCGTGTTGATCAACAATGACCATGCCAGTCGCCGTCTGCGCGATGATGTAATTCTCATGCACCTGACCCCGCGCGGTGCCGAGCGGATAATCCGGAGTTTCTTCCGGTTCAGCCTGGTGTGGTGGCTCCGGCGTGTCGACCACCCGTCCCCAAACGGGCGCGGTTTCGGCAAAGCTTGGTGTCTGGGTTGGTGCCGGGCGACGGTCCATCTGGTAGACCCGTGCGCCCACGGGCTCTGGCGTCATCGCGCCCAGTGTTGCCTCCGCCACCGTCGTGGACGCCCGATGCCCGGCGTTGGCCAGCGCATGACGCAAACCCGAAACGATCAAACCCCGGGCGACGCCGGGATCGCGAAACCGCACTTCGGATTTCGCCGGGTGCACATTGACGTCCACCAGGTTGGGATCGCAATCAATGAAAAGCGCAGCAACCGGATGCCTGTCCCGGCTGAGAAAATCAAAATACGCCCCCCGCAAAGCCCCGACAAGCAGTTTGTCCCGCACCGGGCGCCCGTTCACAAAGAGGTATTGTGCGACAGCAGAGCCCCGCGAATAGGTGGGCAGCGCGGCAAAACCGGTCAGGTGCAACCCATCGCGTTCGGCATCTATCGGCAGCGCATTCTCGGCAAACTCGCGTCCCAGCACACGGGCCAGGCGCCCTTGCAACGCTCCGAACAGATCACCCTGCTCCGCATCAGCCCGAAAGACCTCGCGGCCCTCGCCATCGCCGGAGACATCGCGCAGAATGAATTGAACAAAGGGCTCCGCCATCGCCAACCGCTTGATGACGTCGGCAATTGCCTGGCTTTCAGCGCGATCCGTGCGCAGAAACTTCAGACGCGCGGGGGTGGCGTAAAAAAGATCGCGCAGCGTGACGGTTGTACCGGTATTGAGCGCGGCAGGCCGGACCGCTGTCATCTCTCCGCCGGTGACGGACACCTCCACACCGGCAGCACCTTCCGCACGGCTGGCGATGGTCAAGCGACCCACAGCACCAAGCGATGGTAGAGCCTCACCGCGGAACCCGAAGGTGTGAATGGCCAGCAGGTCCGATCCATCGATCTTGGAGGTCGCGTGGCGAGACAGCGCCAGCGGCAATTCGTCCTCACGCATGCCACAGCCGTCATCCTGCACCCGGATCAGAGTCTTGCCGCCATCGGCATAGTCAATCGCGATCCGCCGCGCTCCGGCATCGAGTGCGTTCTCCACCAGTTCCTTGACCGCAGAGGCGGGGCGTTCGACAACTTCACCGGCAGCAATGCGGTTTATGGCTGCTTCATCCAGTTGCCGAATGACAGGGCGGTTTTCGCCTATATTGGGGTCGAGAGATACCATACCCCAAGGTTTAGCATAGTCGCACCCGATTCTAAAACCGCTTCCCGCACAGAAGGTGGCCTAAAGCCCACCTTACCTGTCTACCTCATCCCGACGTGGGCGGCAGGTAGGGTGGGCTTTAGGCCACCCTTGGTCACTCTGCGGTTGCGGCACGGTACCACGCGACAATCAACGCGCGCTCTTCCTCTTCCATATAGGACAGGTTCGCGGGCGGCATGGCATGGCTCATACCGGCCTGCAGGTAAATTTCCCGGGCTTGCCGCGCGATCTGGTACTCCGTTTCCAGGCGCACCGCCTTCGGTGCCCAATGCAGCCCTTCCCATACCGGCTCAGCCGCATGACACATGGAGCAACGCCCCAGAACAATGTCCTGCACATCAGAAAACCCATCCGCCTGTGCGAATTTCAGCGCGCTTCCTTGAGCCGTCTCAGGCTCTTTCACCCGGAACATCGGTGCCGTCGACAACCACATGATCAGAATGAAGATCAGTACCGTGACCGCCCAGGTCCAATGTGGGTTCCCTGTCCGGGCGTGCAGTGAGTTGAAATAGTGACGGATGGTCACGCCCATCAGGAACACAAGACTGGCGATCAACCAGGTAAACTCCGTGGCAAAGGCCAGCGGGTAATGATTGCTGAGCATCAGGAAGATGACAGGCAACGTAAGGTAGTTATTGTGCGTGCTGCGTTGCTTGGCAATTTTTCCGTATTTTGCATCCGGCTTGCGCCCGGCCATCAGATCAGCAACCACGATTTTCTGGTTCGGGATGATAATCCTGAAGACATTGGCGCTCATGATCGTGGCGGTGAATGCGCCCAGATGCAACATCGCCGCGCGGCCTGAAAACACCGATGTGTAGAAGTAGGACATCGCTACCAGGACGCCGAACAAGGCCACCATCAGCGTGGTCTGGTTGGCATCGACAAACACCCGGCACAGCGCGTTATAGGCCACCCATCCAAGAGCCAGCGAGGCCAGCGAAATACCAATGGCCTGCCACACCTGCAGATCCGCAATCGCGGGGTCGATCAGGTAGAATTCAGCACCCAGATAGTAGACCATCACCAAAAGGATAAACCCGCTGATCCAGGTCCAGTAGCTTTGCCATTTGTGCCAGATCAGCCCGTCGGGCATGTGTTCGGGCGCCACCAGATATTTCTGGATGTGATAGAACCCGCCACCGTGCACCTGCCACTCTTCACCATCCGCACCGCTTGCAAGATTGCGATCACGGTGCAGCCCGAGATCCAAAGCGATGAAGTAGAAGGACGAGCCGATCCATGCGATGCCGGTAATGACATGCAGCCACCGCACGGCGAACTCGATCCAGGCGCCCATGGCGGCGAAATCATACATGGAAACTGTCCTCTGCAGCAGCTGATGATCCAGTGTGGCCCTGCCGGCGGCGAATGGGGTCCTAGCCAGACAACGTCTGACTACACATCATCCGGCAGCACAAGGTTCAACACGATGGCCACCAGGGCGGTAGGTGCCACCGCAGAAGTCGCCAGCGTCTTGACCACGCCCGGCAGATATTGGACCGCCGTTGGCACCAGATTCAACCCCAATCCGGCCGCCAGCGACACGGCGATGATCACCATATTGCGGCGGTTCATCTCGATCTCGCTCAGGACATTCATCCCCGCCGCGGCCACCATGCCGAACATGACGATGACCCCACCGCCCAGCACGGGCAAGGGCATCGAGGCAATCACCGCGCCGATTTTCGGCACCAGACCGCAAAGGATCAGAACCAGCGCACCAATCGTCACCACATGGCGGCTCATGATGCCGGTCATGCCGACGATACCGACATTCTGGCTAAAGGACGTGTTGGGCAGCCCGCCAAAGACCCCCGCAACAGCCGTGCCCAACCCATCGGCATAGGTGGCGCCGGAGATTTCCGCATCCGTCGCCTCGCGCCCGGCCCCAGCCTTGGTTGTGGCAGAGGTGTCGCCGACGGTTTCAATGGCCGAGACGATGGACACCAGCGTCACGGCAATCACCGCGCCCAGAGAGAATTCAAACCCGTAGGGCAAAGGTGTGATGGCGGTGAACCAGCTGGCATTTGCAACAGCGCCGAAGTTCACCATGCCCAGCATCAGCGCCAGCAGATACCCCACGATCAGCCCGATCAGGATGGCCGCACTGGACAGCGTGCCCTTGGTGAAGAACTTCAGCACCAGCGCCACGATCACCACGCTGAGCGCCACGGACCAATGCATCAGCGATCCGAAGCTTTCGGCCTCCATCTGGAATGTCGCCGCCCCGCCCGCTGCATATTTGATCGCCACCGGGATGAGGTAGAGACCGATGGCGAGGATGACCAGACCGGTGACCAGCGGCGGGAAAAGCCAACGCAGATGTTTGATGAACGCGCCCAGAACGAAATGCACGCAGCCGCCGATGATGCACGCGCTTAGCGCCACGCTGAGCCCCTGGGTGGCCGCCACCCCGGCCAGCACACCAACAAAGGCAAAGCTGGTGCCCTGCATGATCGGCAGCCGCGCCCCGATCGGCCCCAGGCCGACAGTCTGAAACAGCGTGGCCACCCCGGCAAAGAGCATCGCCATCTGGATCAGGTAGACCTGCTCTGGCCCGCCAAAGGCCAGCCCCGCGGCACCCGCCACGATGATCGAAGGCGTCACGTTCGAGGCAAACATCGCCAGCACGTGCTGCAAGCCGAGCGGCACGGCCTGCGCCAGCGGAGGGGTCTGATTGGGGTCGCGGAAAGCGCCGGATGCGGTGTCTGTCATGGTTTTATCCCTGTCGTGAGTGGCCTGTTGGTCGGCCTCAAACGGTTATGGAACCACGCGATAGGGCGGATCAAGAAAAACCTCCTCGAGGTTCGGCGTTTTCCCGATCCGGTCCACGACTGCAAAAATTCCGGGCGCTGCGAGCGGCGTCAGCACCCCGTGCCACGTCCCTTTATGAAAGTTGATCGCCTGATGGGGGGCAGTCAGAAACGCGCGGGGGGCGCCCGGTTTGCCACCCGCGTCCGGCGCGACGGTCACCAGAAAGGGCTGATCCGTCATCGGGATGAAGGCCTGGCTGCCCTCTGGATGCCGTTCCATCAGGTCAAGCGTGTAGGGCAACGCGCGTGGCTCGGCGTGAAAGAGGCTGATGCCTGCGCGCGCCCCCTCACCGAAATCAAGCCTGGCACGGTCATGGTAGCGCCCGCAGAGCCCTGCGTTGATCATCTTGTCGGGTGTGCCGCTGCAATCGAGCACATCGCCATAGGGCGCAAAGGCCTCTGCGGTCAGCGGTACGCAGCGGATCTCCCGGCTCATAGGCGCACGTGACGGTTCACGTCCTTGTAGAGCAGGTAACGGAAGGGCTCGGAGCCCGTGGCGATACAGGCTTGGGGGCAAAAGGCACGCAGCCACATGAAATCCCCAGGCCCCACGGAGACCCAATCCTTGTTCAAAAGATACTCGGCGGTGCCCTGCAACACGTAGAGCCCGTGTTCCATCACATGGGTTTCCGCAAAGGGGATGCGCCCGCCCGGCTGGAAGGTCACGATGTTCACATGGCAATCATGCCGCAAATCCAACGGGTCCACGAAACGGGTTGTCGCCCAGACACCATCGCAATCGGGCATAGGGGTGGGCGCGACCGATTTATCCGAGGTCACAAAGCTTTTGGGCACTTCGATGTTCCTGACGGGCGAATAGGCCTTGCGAACCCAATGGCACTTGAAGGGCGCCGCGCCGTCGTTCCACAGCGTCCAGAAATCCCCCGGTGCGATATAGGCGTAACTGCCGGGTTTCAGCGCGTGTTCATTGCCATCCACGGTCAGGGTCGCCTCTCCTGCCGCTACAAAAAGGATGGCCTGCGCGGATTGATCCGGTTCCGGCGCATCGGAGCCGCCCCCCGGTGCAATCTCAACCGCATATTGCGCGAAAGTCTCTGCAAATCCGCTTAGCGGGCGGGCCAGAATCCAGGCGCGCGTGTCCGTCCATTCCGGCAGGAAGCTGGTGACGATATCGCGCTGCGTGACGGCGGGCAGGACGGCGTAGCTTTCAGTGAAAATCGCCGTGCCTTCGGGGTGCACGGATTGATCCGGCAATCCGCCGGGGGGGAACGCATAGCTCATAAGAGCGCCTCCAGTCTGATCTCGGCAATGCGCTCCACCTGACGGCAGGCTTCATCGAATTCCGTATCCGTCTCATGGTCCAGCCGCCGCTGGAAGGCACGTAGAATACCGGCCTTGTCGTGATCTTTCACTGCAATAATGAAAGGAAACCCATGTTTCTTGACATATGCGGCGTTCAGGCTCTCGAAGGTCTCGCGTTCCTCATCGGTCAACGCGTCAAGCCCGGCGCTGGCCTGTTCCTGCGTGCTTTCGACGGTCAGACGTTTGGCTGCGGCCAGTTTGCCTGCCAGATCAGGGTGCGCCCGTAACACGCCCATCCGTTCCTCCACCGTAGCGGAGCGAAACATGCGCGCCAACGCGGAATGCAGGCCCGTCGCCGTATCATGCGCAGGCCCCAGCTCAAGCTCAAAGGCGCGTTCCGCAATCCACTCTGAATGCTCGAAGATACCGCCAAACCGTTCGACGAAATCGGTTTTCTTCAACGCCGAGGGCCGTGCCATGCGGGTGGGCGGATGCACTTTGCGCCAATGTTCCGCAATTTCGATCCGACGCGGACACCAGACGCCCTCAAAGCCCTGAATATAGTCGATAAAGCGTTTCAGCGCCTGCACCCGACCGGGTCTGCCGATCAACCGGCAATGCAGCCCGACGGACATCATCTTGGCCGCCCCCGCTGCGCCTTCGGCATAGAGAGCGTCGAAGGTGTCGCGCAGATAGGCAAAGAACTGGTCGCCTGAATTGAACCCCTGCGGCGTGGCAAAGCGCATGTCATTGCAATCCAGCGTATAGGGGATGATCAGCTGATTGCGCCGCCCGATCTTGCGCCAATAGGGCAGATCATCATCGTAGGTATCCGAGATGTATTCGAATTGCCCGGTCTTGGCCGCCAGCGCCACCGTATTCTCCGAACAGCGCCCGGTGTACCAGCCGCGCGGGCTTTCGCCGGTAACCTCGCCGTGCAGGCGGATCGCCTCCATCATATCCGCGGCCTCGTCGGCCTCGGCGTGATCTTTGTAGTCGATCCATTTAAGCCCGTGGCTGGCAATTTCCCAGCCCGCCTCCTGCATCGCCTTGACCTGCTCCGGCGCACGGGCCAACGCCGAGGCCACACCGTAGACCGTGACCGGCACGCCCGCGCCGGTAAACAGGCGGTGCAGCCGCCAGAACCCGGCGCGCGCGCCATAATCGTAAATCGATTCCATATTCCAGTGCCGCTGCCCCAGCCAGGGCTGCGCACCGACGATTTCGGAGAGAAATGCCTCTGACGCGGCGTCCCCGTGCAGCAGGCAGTTTTCGCCCCCTTCTTCGTAGTTCAGCACGAATTGCACGGCAATCCGGGCGCCACCGGGCCACTGCGCATCTGGCGGATTGGCCCCATAGCCTGAAAAATCCCGGGGATAGCGTTTCACAAACGAACTCCTGTGCCTGCCGGGCCATTCAATACCGGGTTGCGGGCCGTTGCAATTCGTATCTGGGCCGGGCAGGTTGCAGGTGAAACAGCAGGAAAGACGCCAATGCCCGAGGGATATCTGACCACCCATGTTCTCGACACGGCGCGTGGCTGCCCGGCGGAAGGGCTCCGCATCCTGCTGTTCCGCGTGTCCGGCAACAGCCACCGGAAAATCGCGGAGGCCGTCACCAATGCGGATGGCCGCACGGATGCGCCGATCCTCGGCAAGGACAAGTTCAAGGCGGGCGTCTACGAGTTGATCTTCGAAGCCGGACCCTACCTCACCGCCAGCGGTGTCGCGCCGGAAGAGCCGCGCTTTCTCGACAGTATTCCGATCCGCTTCGGGATTTCGGACAGCGACAGCCACTACCACGTGCCGCTGCTGCTCTCGCCCTTCGGCTATTCGACATACCGCGGCAGCTAGAAATTCGGAATCGATTACCCGAATGACGCGACGTGCCGGTTCTTGCCAAGCCTGACCGGCCATGCGACTTTGCAGTCCCGCAGGTTCAGGAGTGCCGCGATGCTCAGCCAGACAACACAAACCGCAACGGCCAGCCACCAGTTGCCGCAGGTCACCGAGCCCCGCAATCCCGGCATGGCGCTGGATCTGGACTGGGTGCGTAGCCTGCAGGCGAACACCTCCGCCATTGAACGGCGTGCGGCCAGCCTGCCCGCGCGACGGTCGGTCAAGAAACAGCATCAGGCCGCGTGGCTTTTGCGCGCAGTCACCTGCATCGATCTGACCACCCTGTCCGGCGATGACACCGAACACCGCGTTGCGCGGCTCTGCGCCAAGGCCCGGCAACCCATTGCGCAAAGCCTGCTGGAGGCGATGGGCATGGGCCCGATCACCACCGGCGCCGTCTGCGTTTATCACGAGATGATCCCGGCGGCGGTACGTGCCCTGAACGGCTCCGGCATTCCCGTGGCCGCCGTCAGCACCGGGTTTCCGGCGGGCCTGTCCCCCTTGCACCTGCGCCTTGCGGAGATCGACGAAAGCGTCAAGGCCGGAGCCGCAGAGATCGACATCGTGATCTCCCGCCGCCACGTACTGTCCGGCAATTGGCAGGCGCTCTACGACGAGATGCGCGTCTTCCGCGCCGCCTGCGGAGACGCACATGTCAAGGCGATCCTGGCCACCGGCGAATTGGGGTCGCTGCGCAATGTCGCACGCGCCTCGATGATTTGCATGATGGCGGGTGCCGATTTCATCAAGACCTCGACCGGCAAGGAAAGCGTAAATGCCACGTTGCCCGTCACGCTGGTGATGATCCGCGCGATCCGGGATTATTTCGAGCGCACCGGCTTTCGCGTTGGCTACAAACCGGCAGGCGGGATTTCAAAAGCCAAGGATGCGATCACCTATCTGGCGCTGATCAAGGAGGAGCTGGGCGACCGCTGGCTGCAGCCTGACCTCTTCCGCTTTGGGGCCTCGTCGCTGCTCAATGACATCGAACGGCAGCTCGAACACCATGTGACCGGCAATTATTCCGCCAGCTATCGCCACCCGACGAGTTAGGAAACACGAATGACTTCACCAAGAGAAACACTGAAACCGATGGTGGCAAAAGTTTTGGCGAGCAGTGGTCGACGTATGACTATTGTTGAGGTTGCACAAGAACTCTGGCGGAAGCACGAATTGGACTTCAAAAAAGAAGGAGACCTTTTCTATATCTGGCAATATGAAATGAGGTGGGCAGCTCAATTGCTTGTCGATGAGGGTAAGGTCGAGAAATCCAGAAAAGGATGGATTTGGCTATGACCATCTCCGAGATTTTTGAAACGATGGATTACGGGGTCGCCCCGGAAAGTGCCGCCGAAGCGCTGGCGTGGCTGGTGGATCAGGGGGACCGCTTTGGCCATTTCATCGACGGGGCCTTTACCAAACCCGGCAAAGGCTTCGACAGCCGCAACCCCGCCACTGGTGAGGTCCTTGCGACGCTGACACAGGCCACGCAGGCCGATGTGGATACGGCGGTCAAGGCCGCGCGCAAGGCGCAGCCTAAGTGGGAGGCTTTAGGGGGACCGGGCCGCGCGCGCTACCTCTATGCGCTTGCACGGTTGTTGCAAAAACACAGCCGCCTTTTTGCTGTGCTGGAGACGCTGGACAACGGCAAGCCAATCCGGGAAAGCCGCGACATCGATGTGCCCCTGGCACAACGGCATTTCTATTTCCACGCAGGCATGGCGCAGCTGATGGAAGAGGAATTGCCCGACCGCGAAGCGCTTGGCGTCTGTGGTCAGATCATCCCGTGGAATTTCCCGCTGCTGATGCTGGCGTGGAAAATCGCGCCCGCGCTGGCCATGGGCAACACCGTGGTGCTGAAACCGGCAGAATATACCTCGCTCACCGCCCTTCTCTTTGCCGATATCTGCCGTCAGGCGGGCCTGCCAAAGGGCGTGGTGAACATCGTGACCGGCGATAGCGCCGTGGGCGAGATGGTCGTGGCGGCAGAGGTGGATAAAGTCGCCTTCACCGGGTCGACCGCCGTGGGGCGCCGTATCCGCGAGGCGACCGCAGGCTCCGGCAAGGCGCTGAGCCTCGAGCTGGGTGGGAAATCCCCCTACATCGTTTTCGATGACGCCGATCTGGATTCCGCCGTCGAGGGCCTTGTCGATGCGATCTGGTTCAATCAGGGACAGGTCTGCTGCGCGGGCTCACGCCTTCTGGTGCACGAACCGGTGGCAGAGGTGTTTTACGCCAAACTCCGCGCCCGCATGGACAAGCTGCGCGTCGGCAGCCCGCTGGACAAAAGCATCGATGTCGGCGCCATCGTCGATCCGGTACAGCTCAACGCCATCGCCGGTCTGGTCGCGGCCAACACTGCGGGCGAGACGCATGTCGCGGCCACCGAACTGCCCTCCGAAGGTTCCTTTTATCCGCCCACGCTGATCACCGGGCTGAACCCTGCCGACACGCTCATGCAGGAAGAGATCTTTGGCCCCGTGCTCGTCTCCACCACCTTCCGCACACCGGAAGACGCCATCGCGCTGGCCAACAACAGCCGCTACGGCCTTGCCGCCACGGTCTGGAGCGAGAACATCAACCTCGCCCTCGACATCGCGCCCAAACTGGCCAGCGGCATCGTCTGGGTCAACGGCACCAACCTGATGGACGCCGCCGCCGGATTTGGCGGGGTGCGGGAAAGCGGCTTCGGCCGCGAAGGCGGTTGGGAAGGTCTGTCCGGCTACACCAGAGTAAAAGGCACCAAAAAGCCCCTCAAGGACATCCAGCCCAATCAAGGGGATGGTGCACCAACCGACCCGATAGACCGCACGGCAAAGCTCTACATCGGCGGCAAACAGGCCCGCCCGGACGGCGGCTATTCCGCCCCGATCTGGGGCAAATCCGGCAAACTGCTGGGGCACGCCTCCCTTGCCAACCGCAAGGATGTCCGCAACGCGGTTGAAGCCGCTCATGCCGCGAAAGGCTGGTCCAAAACAACCGGTCACCTGCGCGCACAAATCCTCTATTACATCGGCGAAAACCTCTCCGCCCGCGCGGATGAGTTCGCGAGCCGCCTCGACGATATGATGGGGGGAAAACAGGGCGCAAAAGAAGTCGAGGCCGCGATCAATCGCCTCTTCACCTATGCCGCATGGGCAGACAAATACGACGGCCAGGTACATGGCGTGCCGATCCGCGGTGTGGCACTTGCGATGAAAGAACCAGTGGGCGTGATCGGCGTGGTCTGCCCGTCCGAAGTGCCCCTCCTAGGATTGATTTCCTGCATGGCCCCCGCCATCGCCATGGGCAACCGGGTCATCCTCAGCGCCTCGGAACCCTACCCGCTGGCCGCCACGGATTTCACCCAGGTGCTGGAAACCTCAGACGTCCCGGCGGGCGTGGTCAATATCCTGACGGGCCCGCAGGCCGACGTCGCCACTCCCATGGCCGCACATATGGATATCGATGCGGTCTGGAGCTTCGGGACAAAATCGCTCTCGGGAGAGATCGAAAAAGCCAGTGCCGCAAATCTCAAACGCACATGGGTCAACAACGGCCTGGCCCGCGATTGGATGGGAACCGCCGGTCAGGGACATGAGTTCCTTGAAGCGGCAACGGAAGTCAAAAACATCTGGGTGCCCTACGGCGAATGACGCCTGACCGAGGCGACAGCACTCGACCCAACCGGGTCGAGGACATGGCGTGGCGCGTCAGCGCCTCATTCTGGCAACGGCAGCTCAGTTGGCGGGCGTACTCTCCAGCCCGGTGGGCTGGCCCACAACAACGAAGTGGAGCCCCGCGGGGTCCAGCAGGTCGGCTGCCACACGCTGCACATCTTCCAGCGTGACCGCCTCCACACGATCATTCCGGGTCGCGATGTAGTCAATGGGCAGGCCCAGCATCTGCATACCCACCATGATCTGTGCGATCGGCCCGTTCCCGTCAAAGCGCAGCGGATAGGCGCCGGTCATGTACGTTTTTGCATCATCCAGCTCGGTCTGGGTAAGACCCTCCACGGCAGCTTTCGCCCATTCGTCACGGATCACCTCAATCGCCTCTGCGATCCGGTCATTGGCCGAGCTCACCGACCCCAGGTAGACCTCCGCCAGATCCTTGGCCAGCAGGTAGGAATAGACACCATAGGTCAGCCCGCGTTTCTCCCGGACCTCATCCATCAGGCGGCTCTCGAAACCGCCACCGCCCAGAACCTGGTTGAGCACAAGCGCGGTGAAGTAATCAGGATCGTCCTGTGCGATACCACCATGGCCGAAAATCGCCACGGATTGCGGCGTATCGAAGGGGACCACCGTCACCCCACCGGGGATCTGAACCTCCGCACGCGGCGGGATCGGGGCGCCCGTTTCCGGCAATGCCGCCAGCAGGTCATCCATCAGCACGCCCAATTCCTCCGGCGTGATGTCCCCGACGGCGCCGATATAGATCCGGTCCCGCGCCAGTACCGCGCGGTGCGCGGCCAGCAGATCATCCCGGGTCAGCGCCGCAACGCTTTGCTCTGTTCCACTGAGCGATGTGGCATAGGGATGCCCGGGAAAGGCGATCTGGTCAAAAGCCCGCGACGCGATCTCGTTCGGGTCCTTGGCGTCTGACCGGATGCCCGACAAAACCTGCTCCCTCACACGATCAATGGCATCCTGATCAAAACGCGGCTCTTGCAGCGCGGCCCGCAGCAAGGCGACAGATGCCTCCTTGTTTTCGGTCAGAAAGCGGGCGGAGACCGAAAGCGAATCGTCGCTGATATCAAAGCCAAAAGAGGTCGCCAGCGCCTCGGTAGATCGCGCAAAATCGCGCGCGTCCATGTCTGCCGCACCCTCCTCCAAAAGCCCGGTCATCAGGTTGATGGCCCCGCGCTTGTCCGGCGCATCCAGCGAGGCACCGCCCCGGAACCGGATTTCCAGCGCCACGAAGGGAATGGAGTGGTCCTCGACCAGCCAGGCGGTCAGCCCCGCGTCGGATGTCACCTCCTTGATGTCCACCTCGGCTGAGGCGGGCAGCGCGAAACCGATGACAATACAAATCGACAGGAAAAAGCGGATCATTGGGTGACCTCCTCACGCATCAGCCAACCGGTGACCGAGGCCCGTTTATCAAAGACATCGCGGGCGGCTTCGATGATATCCTCAGCCGTGACGGCCTCCAGCACATCCGGCCACGCCTGCACGTCCTCTACCGTCAGCCCCGACGACAGCGCCTGACCATAACGGTTGGCAATCCGGTCCACATCATCCCGCGCATAGATCTGATCGGCACGGATCTGCAGCTTGATCCGGTCCAGCTGCTCCGGATCCACGCCATCGATCAGGAATTGCGCCACCGCCGCATCCAGCGCGTCTTCGGCTTCCTGCAGGCTGACATCCGGGCGGGGAACAACGATGAGGTTGAACGTCGTGTCATCCAGCGAAACCCCACGGTAGAAAGCCGCGGAATACGTCGCAATCTGTGTGTCGAACTGCAGCGCATCCGTCAGATAGGATGTCGTACCACCCCCCAGAATCTCCGCCAGAAAGGTGAGCGCGGCGGCCTTCTCCTGCGCACCGGGATCGCGTTCCGGCGCCAGATAGGACCGGCGCACATAGGGCTGGGCGACGCGCGCATCGCGGAAGATCAACCGGCGCTCGGCGGTCTGCGGTGGCTCTTCGGTGCGAACACGCTCCGGCAGGTCGGGATTTGCAGGGATCACGCCGTAATACTTCTCTGCCAATGTCCGGACTTCTTCGGGCGTCACATCGCCCGACACCACCAGGATCGCGTTGTTGGGCGAGTAGTAAATCTCGTAGAAGCCCAGCGCGTCCTCCATATCCAGCGTCTGCATCTCATGCATCCAGCCGATGATCGGCACAGCGTAGCGGTGGTTGAGGTATTGCGCCGCTGCGATCTGTTCGCCGAAAAGCGCGTTCGGGTTGTTCTCCGTCCGCTGGTTGCGTTCCTCGATGATCACATCGCGCTCGGTCTCGATGTTCTCGTCGGTCAGACGAATATTGCGCATCCGGTCGCTTTCCATGCGCATCATCAGTTCCAGCCGATCCGCCGCAACCCGCTGAAAATAGGCGGTGTAATCGTAGGAGGTGAAGGCATTGTCCCGTCCACCATTGCGCGCGACGGTCGCCGACAACTCACCGGCTTCCAACGTGTCGGTGGCCTTGAAGAGCAGATGTTCCAGAAAATGCGCCACGCCGGACGATCCCTTGGGCTCATCGGCGGAGCCTGCCCGGTACCACAACATATGTTGCACAACCGGGGCCCGATGATCCTCGACCACCACAACCTGCATCCCGTTGTCGAGGGCAAAGGTCGTCACGGCCTCATCATCAGCGGCCAGCAGACCGGGCAGAAACGAAAGGATGGCAGCAAGCGCAGGCAGTCGTATCATGATCTGTCCTTCCAAAGGTCAAGCACATCGGGTCTGGGCAAGAAATACGCCCCAAGCCGCGCGGTTCAAGTCACGCTGTCACGAAAGTGAGGTGCGCGGCTTGCGCACCATGATCAGTTCGGCGGATAGCTCGGCGTTCGGGCCCCGGCACGACGCCACCGCTCCGCCACATCGCTGGCGTCCAGCGCCTGACGGCGGTAGGCTTGCAGGTAGCGGTCTTCCCGGAACAGGCGGTACTGCGTGAACCGCGACTGCCTGCGGCGGAAATCCGCATCTTCTTCGGCAAGGTTCTGCCGGATGTTCGGTGTCACGCCAAACCGGCTGGCCGCGGTGACCAGAGCACCATCCGTGGCAGGCACCGCGGTTGCGTTCGACGGACGACCGCCCAGTGCCACCACCACATCAGACAGCGGATCATTATCGGTCAGATTGCCCTGACCCGGCGTGGGCGCGGGCAGGCTGGTCAGATCATCAGGCGTCTGCAGCGGCGCCTTTGGCTCAATGATGAATTCATCGGGCCCACGCGTGTTCGACCGCAGATCGCGCAGCCCGGTATTGGCGCAGGCGCCAACAGATGCTGTGATCAGAATGAGGGCCAAAATACGGCTCATGTCAGGTCTCCTCGCGGTCTGCCTGTTGATACGCCATGCAAGCAGGCAATGTCACTGGCCTTTTTTTGGTGTGTCCTTGGGATCGGGTGACAGGAAAACCAATGCGATGGCCCCCCCGAAAATGAACACATCCGCCAGGTTGAACACAAAGGGGTTTTCGATCCCGCAGCAGGACATGTTCAGAAAATCCAGCACATAGCCATAGATCAGCCGGTCGAGCACATTGGCCAGCGCCCCGCCGATCAAGAACCCGGCACCAACCTGCGCCCAAAAACCAAGCTCCTGCCGCCATGCCCAGATCAGAACCGCCGCGCAGATCACAACCGCCAGCCCAATCAGGACCCACCGGCTGGCGTCAGACGCATCGCCAAAAAGGCCGAAATTGATGCCCCGGTTCTCGCCATAGCGAAAATTCAGCACCGGCGGCAGCACGTCAATGGCGCGGACACGCCACAACTCCATCCCATGGATCACCAGATACTTGCTGAGCTGGTCGATGACAAAGGCGATCAGGGCCGCCAGAGCAAGGGCACGCATGACGGCTCCTCTCTCAGTGGCGGAAGTGGCGCATGCCGGTAAAGACCATGGCGATCCCGGCATCATCCGCCGCGGCAATCACCTCGTCATCCCGCATCGACCCGCCCGGTTGAATGAGCGCGGTTGCACCCGCCTCTGCCGCCGTGATCAACCCATCGGCAAAGGGAAAAAACGCATCCGACGCCACGACCGATCCTTGGGTCAGCGGCGCGGGCAAACCCATCGCCTCCGCCATATCCTGCGCCTTGCGCGCGGCAATGCGCGTGCTGTCCACCCGGCTCATCTGGCCGGCGCCGACACCCACAGTAGCGCCATCCTTGACGTAAATGATCGCGTTCGATTTCACATGTTTCGCTACGGTCCAGGCAAAAAGCAGATCGGCCATCTCCTGCTCGGACGGCTGGCGCTTGGTCACAACTTTCAGGTCCTCCACACCCACGTGACCCACATCCTTATCCTGTACCAGATATCCGCCTGACACCTGCCGCACGGCCAGACCCGCTGCGCGCGGGTCCGCAAGGCCGGATGTGGTCAACAGACGCAGGTTCTTCTTCTGGCTGAAAATATCCATTGCGCCCTGATCGGCTCCAGGCGCAATCACGACTTCGGTAAAAATCCCGGTGATCTCTTCTGCCGTTGCGGCATCCAAGGGCTGGTTCAACGCGATGATCCCGCCAAAGGCCGAAGTGCGATCACAATCAAAAGCGCGCGTGTAGGCCTCTTTCAGCGTGGCCCCCATCGCGACACCGCAGGGATTGGCATGTTTGATGATCGCACAGGCCGGACCTTCCGCCGGATCGAAGGCACTCACCAGTTCAAAGGCCGCATCGGTGTCATTGATGTTGTTATAGCTCAACTCTTTGCCCTGATGCTGCTTGGCTGTGGCCACGCCAGGCGCGCTACTGCCATCGGTGTAGAAGGCTGCGGCCTGATGCGGGTTCTCGCCATAGCGCAGAGTCTGTGCCAGCGTGCCGCCAAACGTCCGTCTGCGCGGTGTTTCACCCACCTCTGCCGCCATCCACGTGCTGACAGCCGTGTCATAGGCCGCCGTGCGTGCATAGGCTGTCTGCGCAAGCCGCTGGCGCAGCGCATAGCCGGTCTGTCCGTCCTGCGCGTCCAGTTCCGCCAGCACGGCATCATAGTCTTCCACATCCACGACCACCGTCACGAACCCGTGGTTCTTCGCCGCCGAGCGGATCATCGCGGGGCCGCCGATATCAATGTTCTCGATTACTTCGGCATAGGCCGCGCCCTTGGCCACGGTCTCCTCAAAGGGGTAGAGGTTCACCACCACCAGATCGATGGGCCCGATGCCGTGCGTCTCCATCGCCGCCACGTGATCGTCGTTGTCCCGCAGCGCCAATAGACCACCATGCACCACCGGGTGCAGGGTCTTGACCCGCCCATCCATCATCTCGGGAAATCCGGTCACCTCGGCCACATCGCGCACCTGCAGCCCCGCGTCCCGCAGCGCCTTCGCCGTCCCCCCGGTAGAGAGCAGTTCAACCCCCCGTGCCGCCAGTACCTTGCCAAAATCCACCAGCCCGGTCTTGTCGGATACGGACAGCAGGGCGCGGCGCAGCGGGGCGAGATCGGTCATGGGCAGGATCCTTTAAGGCTCGTCAGTCAGGTCAGGCGCATCTTGGCTGAGATCCCGAATGCCAACCGCAGTTTCCTGCGCCTTGGAGAGAGACCAGCGGACACGCGTGGCGTATGACATAGCCTTGCCCGAAAGAACAATCTGATTTGCGCCCCGGGGCTTCAATCTTCCGGTTTCCAGGTAGACCGACGGCTGCAGGGTCAGATTTTGCGCCCCATCGTGGCGGAACACCCAAATCTCACCGCTCTTCAGCGCCATGGACACCGCGGCCCCGCCCAAATCCAGGGTCGCGTCCACCTCCGGATGCAGATGAAACCGGATGTCAAAGGCGATACCCTGCAGTTTGGTGGCATCCAGCGCCAGATCAAACCGCCGCTTTTCCGCATCATCCAGCGCCAGCAGCATATCCTCGCCCGCCATGGCGCGACCGTCAAAGGTCATCTCCAGCGTGCGGGCATGCGTCAGACCGTGGGTGGCAACAAACCCGTCATGTCCCCCCTGAAATCGCAATCCATCGCTGACGTGACCGATCTCAATCGGTACCTTGGTGGGCGATTCAATCAGCTCCTCGCGGCCCGTGGAGCCCTCTGCATTGCCCAGTCGCGCACTGGAATAGCCATCCAGCGACAGTGTCGAATGTGAGGGTGTGGCCCGACCCGCACGGCGCCAATCCGGCCCGAAGGACCGGCCAGAGCCGCAATTTACGACCAAAGGACGCCGCCCCGAGGTCAGTTCCACCGCCAGTGTCGAGGCATGCGCATTATAGGACGCGCGCCCTGTCGGCGGCTTGCTGGCATCGACGATCACGCTGGTGCGCCCGGCAGAGAGGCGCGCGAACCCCATCGACAGCCCATCGGGCTGACGTCTTTTGACCCTGGCCTGCGCCAGCGCATGGTCCAGCCACCCCTCCTGCCCACGCCCGCCTCCGTGAAAACGCGCAAGCCCCCCATCGGAATGGCGCAGGGTGCGCAGCGTTGGGGCGATACGCTCGATCGCCTCCAGATGCTCCGGCGGCGCGGCCTGACCCGCGTCCGACAAGGCCGCCGCCGCCCAGGTCAAAAGCGTGAAAACCTCCAGAAGCTCCTCCGGATTGCGTGTCGGCAACCCGCCCTGATCATCGATCTGGGTGCGACATTCCTTTGCCAAAGCCTTTACCGCCGGCACCGCCATGCCTTCCATACCCTCCAGCGAGAGACCCGCATAAATCAGACCGGTCAGTGCCTCGAAACGGGGCAGGCCACTGGCCGCGCCCTGCCAGCGCTTGGACAGAAAATACGTCTGTTGATGCAGGCTGCGGTAAAACGCATCGCTGTCCGGCGCATCATTGCCGCGCAGCATAAAGAGCGCATGGTTGATCCAGCGGATAAGCCGCCGCCCGGTCAGATCCGGCGTCCAGCCCGGCCCGCGCCCGCGCCCGTAGCGCTCGATCCAGTTCCAAAGCCAGCGTTGCGCTGCGACGCGGGCGGGCAAATCGCCCACGGCGGCCAGGTCGTCCAGCCAGGCAAACCCATGGATTTCCTGCTCATAATCGGCATTCGGCGCCGGCAGATCCCAAAGATCGCTGTCTTGATGCTCCAGCAAATGACCCGCAAACAGGAAGTTGCCCGCCAGCAGCTGCCGCCCCCGGGCAAAGCTGCCAATGGTGCGTGGTTCGGGGGACGACACAAACCCGACGGCCCGCGCGCGCATCCTGCCCGCGCGCGCGGCATGCCAGCGGTTTAGAAAATGCACCTTGCGGGCGGCCAAACTTCTGTTTTCGGACATGGGGTTCTCTGCCTGAGGACGCTCTGACGGCGCTTTGGCACATGTTACCCCGACTGATGACGTGAGTCACCGCATTATATTGCGCGGATCAGCCGAGAAAACTATCGCGTCTGCTTGTGCAGGCAGGCGATGTAGAAACCATCCATACCCCCGAGATCTTCCCAGTAGTCGGGACGCAGCCGCAGCCCGCCCTCAGCCGTGTGCCAGTCCTTCTCGACACCCGGCAGGTCCAGCGCCGCCGCGTCCACTCGCATGTCGGGGTGACGCAACAGCGCCTCATCGATCTGCACCTCGCCTTCATCAGGCAACAGGGAGCAGGTGCAGAACACCATTCTGCCGCCGGGTTTGAGCAGGCTCCACGCGTGATCGATCAATGTACCTTGCAAATCGATCAGGGCGCCGAATTCGGACCCATCCTTGGCATGGGGCAAATCGGGATGACGACGGATGGTGCCGGTTGCGGAACAGGGCGCGTCGAGAAGGATGGCATCGTACGCGCCCGCATGCGCCAGCGCATCCTGCACGATCAACTCCGCACTCAGCCCGGTGCGTTTCAGGTTTTCCGTCACCCGTGCCATGCGTCCGGCGGAATCGTCCACCGCCGTGACCCGCGCCCCGGCGGCCGCCAATTGCATCGTCTTGCCCCCCGGCGCGGCACAGAGATCAAGCACCTCCTCCCCGGTCTGCGGCGCAAGCACCTGCACGGGCAAGGCGGCGGCGGCATCCTGAACCCACCAGTCTCCCGCCTCAAAGCCCGCCATGGCAGAAACCTGACCCGGATCCGCAATGCGCACTGACCCGCTGGGCAGCACGGTGCCTCCGGTGGCAGCGGCGACGGCTGCAGGGTCACTTTTGACCGTCAAATCCAGCGGCGCCCCAGCGAAATGCGAGCGTTCTATTGCCGCCATTGCGTCCGGCCCCCAGGCCGAAACCAGCGGCCCCCTCAACCACTTTGGCAAGCGCGGCGCGCGCAGGGCATCCCATGCCTCCGGTCCCTCAGCCGCGACTTTGCGTAACACCGCATTGGTCAGGCCTTTCAGATGGCCCAGTCTTTTGTGACGCGCCACCAGTTCGACCATTGCATTGACCACACCATGCGCCGCCTGCCCCTGACACAGCTCCACCGTGCCAACCCGCAAAGCGTTGCGCACGGTGAGCGGTGGATACTTCGACAGGTGCTTTTGCAACAGACGGTCTGCCCGTTCCAACCCCCGCAGCGTGTCCTGCGCCAAGCGCGCCGCCCGCGCCCGATCCGCCACCGGCAGAGCGTCCAGCGCCCCCGCGCCCAACAGCTCTGACATCAGACGCCCTTCACCAAGGATCTGGTCGAGCAGGTAGACCGCGCTTTTTCGGGCGGGAACGCCGGTATCGGACATGCACAAGGCTCCATTGAATGCTGGCGGGTTGTCTGCGCCAAAGAGCGGCGTATATCAAGGTGGCAGATCAAAGAGATGTAGCAATGCCAGACGACGCGCACAGACCGCAGGAAAAACCAAAGCTCCCGCCCGCCGCACAGCGGGCGTTGGCAGAGGCTGAGGAACGGCGACAAAAGGCCAAAGCGCTTGATTTGCCAACCGAACTGGGTGGGCGGGACGGCCCGGAACCCGTGCGCTATGGCGATTGGGAAAAGAAAGGCCTCGCGGTCGATTTCTGATCAACCCACTTGATAAAGGCGCCAATTGCCCGGAACGGGCGTATGTCGTACGCGCGCAGCGCGTGCCTTTGGATCAGGCGGCGACAAAGATTACTTGAGACGAAACTCCGCCGAATCGCCACGCCCCTTGTCGGACGTGAAGCGGATGCGGTTGTCATGCGCCTCGACAGCCTGGCAATTATATCCGAGCGGATCGCCACCCCAGAAGAGATCCCGGCAGAAGTACCCTTCGCGCCAGGTCCAGTTCCCGGTCACAGTCCAAGCCGCACCAATGCCGGAGATATCCCCCTGCGGCGATACTTCGAGCTTCACAAACGGACGTCGCAGCTCTTTGCCGGAGATAAGCGATAGAAACTCTTGCTGACTGTCGACCTTGGTGAACTCAGCCGCCACGGAGGTTGCGGTCAAGACTGCTACACCTGTCACAAGGCTCAAAATCAAGCGCATCGCACATCATCTCCTTTAAGCGTCATGAAAGTACTACGCAGCAGCACGCGACTTGGATGACTCAAAGGACGACTCTCGGCAAGTTATTGCTCAGAGAGACCCAGGACGTCGAGCATATCATAGGCGCCCGGTCGCTTTCCGGCGGTCCAAAGCGCGGCTTTCAAGGCGCCCCGCGCAAACACGGACCGGTCAGAGGCGACGTGCCGCAGGATAATCCGCTCCCCATCGGCAGCGAACATCACGTCATGCTCTCCGATGATATCGCCGCCACGGATGGCGGTGAAACCGATACGCCCCCTGTCACGCGCGCCGGTAATGCCGTCGCGTGCGCGGTCGGACACATCATCGAGATCAACACCACGCCCCTCTGCCGCTGCGTCGCCCAGCATCAGTGCCGTGCCCGAGGGCGCGTCCACTTTCCGGTTGTGATGCGCCTCGATCACCTCGATGTCGTAATCATCGTCGAGGGCGGCCGCGACCCGCTTGGTCAGCTGCACCAGAAGGTTGACCCCAAGGCTCATATTGCCCGCCCGCACAATAACGGTCTGCGTCGCTGGGGCCTCAAGCTGCGCGATCTCCTGCGCTGTCATGCCGGTGGTGCCAATCACATGCGCAACACCCGCCCGTGCTGCCGCCTGCGCAAAGGCGATGGTGGCCGTCGGTGCCGTAAAATCAATGACAACATCCGCGTCCGACAGGGCCGCGTCGATATCATCCGTGACAACAACACCGCTACTTGCCCCGCCCATGGCGACACCCAGATCCCGCCCGATCCAGCCATGCCCCGTCCGCTCAATGGCCGCCGACACCACGGCCCGGTCAGAGGCTTCGATTGTCTCCACCAGCATCCGCCCCATCCGGCCCGACACACCCGTGATCGCAATTCTCATCGGCTTGTCCATTCTGCAATCCCCGCTTGCCTGCCCCGCGCCTTGCTTATCGCGACAGCGCACGCTTGGCAAAGCCCCGGTGACCCCTTAGATGGGGCGCATGGGAAAGAACAAGTTTCACGAGGGCGCAGGTCCGTCGCAACGACAACTCAGGGTAGGCGAGTTGATCCGCCGGGCGCTATCGGATGTGCTGGCGCGCGGCGACGTGCATGACCCTGATCTGAACCGGATGTCGATCACCGTCGGCGAAGTGCGCACGTCGCCCGACCTGCGCATTGCCACGGCCTATGTGCTGCCCCTGGGCGGGCGGGGACAGGAAGAGGTCATCAGCCTTCTCGCCCGCAACAAGGGTGAATTGCGCCGGGTCGTGTCCAAGAAGCTGTCGCTGAAATTCGCGCCTGACCTGCGGTTTCAGCTTGATGAGACCTTCGACCGGATGGATGAGACACGCGAAATGCTGAACCGTGACGACGTGCGGCGCGACACCGGCGCAAGCAGCAGCGAGGAGCCCGATTCGGAATGATCCGCGTGCTGCTTTCCACCGCTGCTTTGTGCCTTCTTGCGCATGACGCGGGGGCGGTGGAGTGTGAGCCCGTGACATTTCAGGACACGCGCTACACCGTCTGTGAAGTGGATGCCGCCACCGAAGCGCTTGAGCTCTTTCTCTATGACGAAGGCGGCGCCCCGTTGGGCCAGTTTTCAGAGGTGGACAGAAAGCTCGCAGCACAGCAGCAAAAGCTGGTTTTCGCCATGAATGCGGGCATGTATCACGACAACCGCGCGCCCGTCGGGCATTACGTCGAAGACGGGCAGGAGATCATGCGGGTCATCGACACCGCAGGCCCCGGCAACTTCGGCCTGCTGCCCAACGGTGTGTTCTGCCTGCGCGAAGATCGGGCGGATGTCTTCGAAACGCTGGCTTTCCTTCAGGCGCAACCCGAGTGCCGGGACGCCACGCAATCCGGGCCAATGCTGGTCATCGACGGCGCGCTGCACCCGCGATTTCTGGAAGACGGCACCTCTGAGTTCATTCGCAACGGTGTGGGGACGTCGTCAGATGGCCGACGGGTCGTCTTTGCCATTTCGGATGAACCGGTGAATTTCCACAGTTTCGGACTGCTGTTTCGCGATCATCTGGGCCTGCCCAACGCGCTTTACTTCGATGGCAAGGTGTCGCGGCTTTATGCGCCTGCTCTGGGACGCAGTGATTTCGGGTTCAATCTAGGGCCCATCGTCGGCGTCGTGACACCGGCAGAGTAGCGGCATCCTGCAGCGCATAACGATTTTGCGGCAAGGCCGCAAAAGAACACTGGCGGATAGCGGCACAGACCGTTATGGCACCGCGCGCAGGAGCACGTGAGGCATCATGGGACGCAGAAAAAACGGCAGAGAGATTTCGGGGTGGCTCGTGGTGGACAAACCTGCGGGCCTGACCTCCACGGCGGTGGTCAACAAGGTCCGCTGGGCGCTGGACGCCAAGAAAGCGGGACATGCGGGCACATTGGACCCCGACGCCACCGGTGTGCTTGCCGTCGCGCTTGGCGAGGCGACCAAGACGGTACCTTATGTCACCGATGCGCTGAAAGCCTATGAATTCACCATGCGGCTTGGCCAGGCAACCAACACCGATGATGCAGAGGGTGAAGTCATTGCGCAAAGCGATCTGCGCCCGGATGACGAGACAATCAAACAGGCGCTCGGGGCGTTTGTGGGTGATATCGAGCAGGTCCCGCCCCAGTTCTCAGCTGTCAAGATCGATGGTGAACGCGCCTATAAACGCGCCCGCGACGGCGAAACGATGGAAATCGCTGCCCGCCCCCTCTATGTCGAAAGCCTTTTGCTGATCGACCGTCCGGACCCGGATCACGTCACCCTTGAACTGGTTTGCGGCAAGGGCGGATATGTCAGGTCCATTGCACGCGATCTGGGAGAGGCTCTGGGCTGCTTCGGGCACGTGCGCGAATTGCGCCGCATCTGGTCGGGTCCCTTCGATGCCAGCGACGGGCTGACCATGGACAAGATCGAAGCGCTTGCCAGGACCCCCGACCTCGATGAACATCTGCGCCCCGTGGCGGAGGCCTTCATCGCGCTGCCCGAAGTCAAGGCCACCCCCGAAGGGGCCGCCCGGTTGCGCAATGGCAATCCCGGCATGGTTCTGGCCAGTGATGTCGACTATGGCGAGGAGGTCTGGGCCTCTTTCGAAGGTCAGGCTCTGGCCATCGGACGCTATAAATCGGGGGAGTTGCATCCCACCCGCGTGCTGAACATTAAGAACTGATCAGTTCCGAATATTTCAATCTGACGCAAACCTCGCGCCGATGTCAGCGAGATCGGGGGTTTGTTACAAAGAATGTTACGAAAATCCGCGCGAAGGTAAGCCTTGTGTGAGGAGGCTGCACAAGACGCGCCAGCACTGCCATATCGGGGTCAGAAGTCGAACCCGTTCCAACATGGAGACCCTGATATGAAACGCACAGCTCTGACAATCCTGACCGCCGGCGCCTTTGCAACCATCGCTTTTGACACCTTCGGACAGGCGCTCAGCCCGCTCTTAGGCTACGCGAAACTGGCACCTGTCGGTCTTGCCGGTGCCACACTGAAATCCGTCTTTGGCGCTGCCCCATCCGGTGCCGCCTATCTGCTGCACACCCTGACCGGCCTCATCTTCTATGTCGTGGGCTATTTCGCCATTGCCCGCCCGGTACAGCGCGCCGTCCTGCCGCAGTTGCACTGGGGCATCACCGCCGTGGTCTACGGTATCGCCCTCTGGGTCTTTGCCCTCTACGGCATGGCGCATCTGGTGGCAGGCATGAAACCCTTCCTGGGCTTCACCGGCATCACCTGGGTCGCGCTCTGGGGTCACATCGTCTACGCCGTGGTTGCCGCCGCAATCCTGGAACTGCGTGGCGAAGTGCTGGAGCTGCCCCGCAAGAGCATCACCGCAGCCGCTTGAACGCAAACATACTTTTCGAAAAGGCCGCCTCACCGGGGCGGCCTTTTGCATGTCTGTCTTGCGGCGCTGCCGACCGGCTGGCATGAAGCCGCATGCTCACCCGCACCCATCAAAGCGCCGACAGCTGGTCCGAAGCGGCCTATTCAGCGTGCAGTGCGTATCGCTACAGCCTGCGCAGGATCTGGCAACCCGAAGGCAGGCGCGTGAACTTCGTCATGCTGAACCCGTCGAAAGCCGATGAGATCAGAAACGACCCGACGGTGGAACGCTGCGAACAACGTGCTCGTAGGTTGGGGTTTGGCAGCTTTCAGGTGACCAATATCTTTGCCTGGCGGGATACTGATCCGCAGGCGATGCGTCGCGCCGACCGTCCCATCGGACCCGAGAACGACGTGGTATTGATTGAAGCTGCGCGACAAGCGGATCAGGTCATCGCCGCCTGGGGTGTGCACGGCGCGCATCTGGCGCGGGGCACGGCGGTCGCCAATCTGCTGATTGATGCGGGATATGACCTCTTTCACCTGGGCCTGTCCAAGGACGGACATCCGCGACATCCTCTTTACCTGCCCTATTCCCGGCAGCCGGAACGCTGGGACAGGCCAGGCTGACGTTAACACATTGGTCAGGATTTGACCCTAAACCAATGTGGATTGCGACGCGGCCCGTGGCGGGTGAACAGTCGGCGTGCCGCAGATGAACGGTAAAAGGTCTTGATCTGATGTTATGGCTGGCCGGATTGATGGGTGTTGCGGGTGTTGGCGCCGCTGCCTTCGTGGGCATCAAAGCTGACGTCGGTGAGGAAGAAGAACACGAAGAGGAACTGCTGTCGGAAGAGAGTGAGCAGACCTCGGACATCGGGAACCTTCTCAGCCAGATCAAGGATCACAGCGAGGCCGGTGGATTGCTGCAGGCCGACACGCAAGTGGCGTTCAACACATCCTCCACAACCGATGCTGCCGGTGGTTGGGGAGATGACGTTCTCAACGAAGTCATGGCCGAAACAGAAGAGGCGACACCGGAAAACCCGGCAGATGCCGCATCTTCGCAAGAGGTCGTCTACAGTTCCGCCATGCTTGAAACGGATGACGTGGCACTGGACACCCCGGCACAGCAGGACGAAATCCTGCTCAGCGACTGGATTGAACAGCGGGACGGTTCCGAAATCCTGGACTACGAATCACAGACAGAGAGCCTGATGCTGGTCTGGGATGACACGCATGAAGACGCGTCAGAACCGGATGTCGGCGTGGCACCGGACCCGGATGACCCGGAGGTGATGCAGGTTTCCATGAACGGAGAGAATGTCGCCGAAGTCTATGGGGACGTTGAATTGAGCGTTGCCGACCTGACCCTGATCCCCCTGAGTTCGGCGATGGCAATCGGCTTGGAAGCCGTTTGAACGAGGGCTAGTGGCGGTTGACGGTCGGTCTGCTGCCCCGTATCGAATTCAACAATTGCCATTTTTGATCAGGGCGCTTATACGCCCGCATCGCCTTGGGGATTCTCTTTCTCACAGGCGGTATCTCCATCGGCCTGTGCTGGACGACATCCCGGCCTGCGCCTTGACCCAAACACTTATTGTATAGGAGCCCCCGATGTCGATCACTGCTGAAGACAAAGCCCGCGTCATGAAGGAATACGGAACCAAGGAAGGCGACACCGGGTCGCCCGAAGTTCAGGTCGCCATCCTCAGCTCGCGCATCGCGACCCTGACCGAGCACTTCAAGACCCACAAGAAAGACAACCATGGCCGTCGTGGTCTGCTGAAGATGGTGGCCACGCGCCGCAAGCTTCTCGACTACGTCAAAGGCAAGGATGAGGCCCGTTACCAGGACCTGATCAAACGCCTGGGCCTCCGGAGATAATTCGCAGAGCGATTTTCTCCGCCTGCGGACAAGTGGGTTTGTACAGCAAACCTGCGGTCCGGCACCCCGCCGCAGCAATGCATTCCAAACCGCGCCCTACCCGGCGCGGTTTTTCTTTACCCGCGCCACTGGCTGCATAGAGTGCCCCCATGCTCACCTTCGCCGCCGCCGTCTTCTTCCTGATCATCACGCCCGGCCCCGGCGTGCTTTCCACTGCGGGTGTGGGCGCTGCCTTCGGGGCCGCG
This sequence comes from Roseobacter sp. MH60115, assembly GCF_015644665.1. GTDB lineage: Bacteria > Pseudomonadota > Alphaproteobacteria > Rhodobacterales > Rhodobacteraceae > Roseobacter. The sequence goes on along the minus strand of NZ_JADOBQ010000004.1, from coordinate 380,885 downwards.
GCTGGCACCCGCTATGTGCTGGGTCTCTTCATCGGCACGAACCTCGTCTCCCTTGCAGTTGTGTCCGGCGTCACCGCTGCCATCCTCGCGGACGACCGTCTGCGCCTTGTGCTCTTCACAGCCTCTGTCGCCTATCTGGCCTACCTCGCCCTGCGCATCGCACTGGCGGGCAGCAAGGTCGCCTTCATCGAACGCGCAAAGCCACCCGGCATCGGCGGTGGCATTCTGCTGCAGGCCATCAACCCCAAAGCCTATGCGGTCAATACCGCGCTCTTCAGCGGGTTCGGTTTCTGGCCGCAGAGCTTTGCCGTTGAAATCGCCCTGAAATTCCTGATTATCAACGCCATCTGGATCCCTATTCACTTCGCTTGGCTCTGGCTCGGCATTGCCCTGCAACGGATGAACCTGCCGCAGCGGACGCAGCGCGCCATCAACATCGCCATGGCCGCCTCGATGATGGCGGTGGTCCTGCTCGCAGCCCTCTCGCAAGCCTGATCGCAGAGCATTGGACAAGCGTCGCGCCGACACGTAAACCATTCCAAACTCTTGTCAAAACCAGTGCGGGGCGCGCCATGCCTGTCCTTCTCGAGATCACCTTCGGCAGCACAGTGCTTTTGGTCTGCGCACTGCTGCATATTCTCAGCGTCGCGCGGCTGATCCGCCATCTACGCGAGAACGACCACTTTCAGCCTGGCCGCACCACGCGTCATCAATTGCTGACCGTCTGTGCTCTGTTTCTGCTCCTGCTGGCCTCGCACACTATCCAGATCTACATCAGCGCCTTTTCCTTGTGGGTCATCGGGGCACTGCCGGGCTATGAGGCTGCGATCTACTATTCACTCGTCACTTACACCACCGTGGGCTACGGCGATGTCGTGCTGGAGCCGGGCTACCGCATCGCCGGGGCGATGATCTCGGTGACCGGCATCCTGATGTTCGGGATGACCACCGCCTTTGTCGTCGGCCTCTTCACCCGCATCCTCGGCGAAAAGGATCTGTGATCGCACGGCCCGCGCGCTAGCTTTGCCGCATGGATGATCTGCCCCGCCTCGCGCTCTCTGTCCGCCAGCCCTCCGCCTGGGCGATCATCCACGGCGGCAAAATCATTGAGAACCGCTCGCTCGGGTCCATCCGTGCGGGCCGCATGACCCCGGGCCCGATCTGTATTCACGCCGCCACCGGCATGAAGGAAGACGAATACCGCTACCTGCACTGGCGCTTTGCGCAGCACGGCACAACCTGTCCGCGCCCGGAGGCCCTGATACGCGGTGCCCTCATCGGCACCGTGGATGTGGTAGAGATCATTACCGAGAGTGACAGCCCGTGGTTTGGCGGCGAAGCGGGACTGCTGCTGGAAAACCCACGCCCCATTGACCCAATCCCCGCCAGCGGCGCGCTGGGATATTTCGAATGGTCCCCAGGCGGCGAGATTGCCCCGCCCAAACCGTGGATGATCCGCTTTGGTCATGCGGAGGGCGCCACCGGTGACCTTTTCCCCGATGCGCCACCCGCCTACAAAACCCCACCCAAAAAGCCATGGGGCTAGGCTCGAACGCTGCGTAAACCCTCCCTTTCCAATGGCTGCGATCTCGTGTACGTACGCGCAATCTGAAAGCCGGCGCCCGGACCTCAGCGCCGCCAAAAGAAGATACCGGGGTCAGGGGGAATACGCCCCCTATGCAAATGGCCAATGGGCCAACTTGAGGAACCTAGATGTTCAACGAAACGAAAAAATCGATGCAGTGGGGCGAAGAGACGCTCACACTGGAAACCGGAAAAGTGGCCCGTCAGGCGGACGGGTCGGTGATTGCGACGCTGGGCGAGACCAGCGTGATGGCAAACGTCACCTTTGCCAAGAAACAAAAGCCGGGTCAGGATTTCTTTCCGCTGACCGTGCACTATCAGGAAAAATACTACGCCGCCGGTAAAGTGCCGGGTGGCTTCTTCAAGCGCGAGGCGCGCCCGACCGAGAAAGAGACGCTGACCGCGCGTCTGATCGACCGTCCGATCCGCCCGCTGTTTGTCCCCGGCTTCAAGAACGAAGTGCTGGTGATGTGCACCGTGCTTTCCCACGATCTGGTCAATGACCCCGACATGGTGGCAATGATCGCGGCCTCCGCGGCGCTGACCATCTCCGGCGCGCCTTTCATGGGCCCGATCGCCGGTGCCCGCGTGGGCTTCGAAGACGGTGAATATGTGTTGAACCCCACCGTGGACGACATGCAGGATCTGCGCCTCAACCCCGAGCAGCGGCTCGATCTGGTTGTTGCCGGCACCAAAGACGCCGTGATGATGGTCGAATCCGAAGCCTATGAGCTGACCGAAGAGGAAATGCTCGGTGCGGTGAAGTTCGCGCATGAGAACATCCAGCCGGTGCTCGATCTGATCATTTCGTTGGCCGAGGAAGCTGCAAAAGAGCCCTTCGACTATCAGCCAGCGGATTATTCCGAGCTGTCTGCGGCAATCGCGGCGGCTGGTGAGGCCGACATGCGCGCGGCTTTCGCGATCTCCGACAAGCAGGAGCGCACCACCGCCGTGGCCGCCGCCCGTGAGAAGATCATGGAAGCGCTGAGCGAAGAGCAAGCCGAAGACCCGAACCTCGGCTCCGCCATGAAAGGCCTCGAGGCCTCCATCCTGCGCGGCGACGTGGTGAAAACCGGCAAGCGGATCGACGGACGCAAAACCGATGAGATCCGTGACATCGTCTGTGAAACCGGCCTGCTGCCCCGCACGCACGGGTCTGCGCTCTTCACCCGTGGTGAGACGCAGGGTCTGGTTGTGACCACGCTGGGCACCGGCGACGATGAGCAATTCATCGATGCGCTGCACGGCAACTTCAAATCGAACTTCCTGCTGCACTACAACTTCCCGCCCTACTCGGTTGGCGAAGCGGGTCGCGTGGGCCCTCCCGGACGCCGCGAAATCGGCCACGGGAAACTCGCATGGCGCGCGCTGCAGGCAGTTCTGCCCGCAGCAACCGACTTCCCGTACACCGTGCGCGTGGTTTCCGAAATCACTGAATCCAATGGCTCGTCTTCCATGGCGTCTGTTTGCGGTGGCTCCTTGTCCATGATGGACGCAGGCGTGCCGCTGAAAAATGCGGTTGCAGGTGTGGCCATGGGTCTGATCCTGGAAGACGACGGCTCCTACGCAATCCTGTCCGACATTCTGGGTGACGAAGACCACCTCGGCGACATGGACTTTAAGGTCGCGGGCACCGAAAACGGCATCACCTCGCTGCAGATGGACATCAAGGTCGCGGGCATCACACCCGAGATCATGGAGAAAGCTCTGGCGCAGGCGAAAGACGGCCGGATGCACATTCTGGGCGAGATGAACAAGGCGCTGACCGGTGCTGCGGACTTCTCGATCCACGCACCGCGCATCGAGACCATGCAGATCCCGACGGATAAAATCCGCGAAGTGATCGGTTCCGGTGGCAAGGTCATCCGCGAGATCGTGGAAGTTTCCGGCGCAAAAGTGGACATCAACGACGAAGGCACCATCAAGATCGCGTCCCCGAACGGCGATTCGATCAAGAAGGCATACGACATGATCCACTCCATCGTGGCCGAGCCGGAAGAAGGCATGGTCTACACCGGGACCGTCGTGAAAATCGTCGACTTCGGTGCCTTCGTGAACTTCTTTGGCAAGCGCGACGGTCTGGTACACGTGTCCCAGATCGAAAACCGCCGCCTGAACCATCCGTCGGATGTGTTGAAGGAAGGTCAGGAAGTGAAAGTCAAACTGCTTGGCTTCGATGACCGTGGCAAGGTCCGTCTGTCGATGAAAGTCGTCGATCAGGAAACCGGCGAAGAGATCAAAAAAGAAGAAGCGCCTGCAGACGAATAATCTGCGTAGCGTTTGAAAGTCAGGGCCCCGGTGGAAACGCCGGGGCCTTTTTCGTGACGTAGCGTCCAGGACACTTTCCGTCAGGTCAGGCTAGGCGGAGGGCCAAACGGTGGTACCCTTTCAGTCGATTCCGGCTTGGGAGGGCCATTATGAAACAGCAGATATTATCCTTTGGGCTGGCCGTGGGATTGGCCACTGGCGCGCACGCCGGTCCGCTCGATTTCACCAGCTACTACGCCTTTGGCGACAGCCTGTCCGACGATGGCAAGCTGGTTCAGCTTGCGCCGCCCAGTGTCGGCGGGCGCTTTTCCAACGGCCCTGTCTGGACCGAAATCATCGCCGACAGATTCCGCGACGCACGCCGGGAGACACAGAACTATGCACTGGGCGGCGCGACCGCGGGTGATACCAATACCACCGACTACAGCGCTGGCGGCACCGTGCCACCGGCACAGGTTGCGGCTCTGACCGCACTCTCGACCTTCAAGAACCAGGCCGCCAGCTTCGCGGCCACGGTTGGCAACGCCGGGTCCAACCCGCTGATATCCGTCCTCTTCGGGGCCAATGACTTCTTCCAGCAGTTGGGCACGCCGGAGTTCAACCCGATCAGAACCGCCAGTGAGGTGATCGACGGCATCCGCGCCGTGGCCGCAACCGGGGCGCAGTTCGACGATTTCCTCGTTTCCAATCTGCCGGACATCAGCCGCACACCGGCGTTCAACGCAGAGCTGGTCTTGGCGCAGGCAAGACTTGCCGCCCTTAAACTGGACCCGGCAGCCGACCCTGCGGAAATCGCCGCAGCCGAGGCTGCCGTGGCCGCACTTAGCGGTGTCGCGGCGGCCATTCAAGGCGCATCGCTTCTCTTCAACGCGGAGCTGGAAGCCGGCCTACAGAAACTGGAAACAGATGATGGGTTGACCATCATGCGGATCGACCAGTTCTCGTTTTTCAATGAACTGATCGACCGGGCAGACAGTCTGGGGATTGTCGATACGATTTTTCCCTGCACCACAAGCCTGCGTGTTCTGCAGATTGAAGGAAACTGTTCCTTTGTCGGCTTGAATGGCGATGGCCAGCCAATCTTTGACCCAACACGCGCCGATCAGGTGCTTTTTGCGGATGGCGTGCATCCGAACCGGATCGCGCAGTCTGAATTTGCCGAATTCGCGCTTTCCCGCATCGAAAGCCAGATACCGGCAGCTGTACCGCTGCCTGCAGGTCTGCCCTTGATGCTTGCGGGGCTGGGTGCCTTCGGGGTGATCGCGCGACGCCGCCGCGCGGCCTGAACCGGTACGAGACAAGGAAAGCCCCGGTTTTCAATCGGGGGCTTTTTTCGCGCCACGCGACAGGTTACGAGTAATGATCTCGAACTTGGGTGCGAATATGAAAATTTCTGGCACGGATGCCCAGTTGTTGAAAGAAATCCAGCGTGATGCTGCCTTGTCTCTGGCGCAACTGTCAGAGCGGTGCGGCATGGCGCAAAGCACAGTCTGGCGAAGGATGCAGGAGTTCGAAGCCAACGGGTTGATCACAGCGCGGGTGGCCTTGCTTGATCCGGCCAAGCTCGGGTGCAAACTCTGTGTTCTGGCGTCTATCACCCTGCGGGATCACGCAGAGGAAACGGTGTCCGGCTTTGCCCGCCTGATCGAAGGTCACCCGGAAATCGTCGAATGCTATGCGACGTCAGGCACTGCCGACTACCAGCTGAAAATACGCGTCGCAGATGTCGAAGCATATGAAGCCTTCATGACCCACACATTGCTGCGCAACACCATCGTCCGCGAGGTGCATTCCAGTTTCGTCCTGAAAGACCTGAAGTCCACCACTGAGCTGCCGATTTGAGGCGACGCCCGAAAGCGCCGCCTCAAGGTTGATTACTCGGGTGCCTTTGTCGTGCGCAGATAGGGAAGGATCTTGTTGAATTCGCCGAATTTCGCCTTGGCGTCTTCATCGGAAACCGTTGCCGGGATGATCACATCATCACCCACGTTCCAATTGGCGGGTGTCGCCACCCCTTTGCCAATGGACATCTGCAAGCCGTCCAGCGCGCGCAGCACTTCGGCAAAGTTACGGCCCACCGTCATCGGGTAGGTCATGCTCAGCTTGAGCTGCTTGTCCGGCCCGATGATGAAGACCGAACGCACCGTGGCGCTGTCGGCGGGGGTGCGGCCATCCGGCAAATAGGCTTCCGCAGGCAGCATGTCGAAGGCTTTCGAGACCTCCAGACCATCATCCGCGATGATCGGAAAACCGGCCTTGGCGCCGCCGAAGGTCTCGATGTCGGTTTTCCACTTCTTGTGATCCTCGACGCCGTCCACCGACACGCCGATCACCTTGGTGCCCCGCTTTTCCCATTCATCCGCCAATTGCGCCACGGCGCCAAATTCGGTGGTGCACACGGGTGTGAAGTCCTTGGGGTGCGAGAACAGGATGGCCCAGCTATCGCCGATCCAGTCGTGCAGTTGTATCGTGCCATGGTCTGTTTCGACCGTTAAATTCGGCACAGTGTCGTTGATGCGCAAGCCCATAGTGTCCTCCGGTGCAATGCTGTGAGTGACTCGTGCCGTTAACCTAATACCTTCGCCCGCGTCTTTCATCCCCTCTCTTGCAGAGGGTCGTCCCCGGTGACAGAGTGCCGCTAAATGATCCGCGCCACAGGGATCAGCGCCACAAAAACAGGAGAGAACCCATGTTGGAAAAACGTGATTTCTATATCGACGGCCAATGGGTCGCGCCCGCCAAAGCAAATGACTTCGCCGTCATCGACCCATCGACGGAAGAGCAATGCGCCGTGATCTCGCTGGGTGATCAGGCGGACACAGATGCGGCCGTCGCGGCCGCCCGCAGCGCTTTCGAGAGCTGGTCACAGACCAGCAAAGAAGAACGCACAGCCCTCATGCAGCGCCTGTTGGAGGTGTACAAGGCACGGTCCGAGGAAATGGCGCAGGCCATGTCGATGGAAATGGGCGCACCGATCGATCTCAGCCGGGCACAGCAGGTGGGGGCGGGCAGCTGGCACCTTGAAGGTTTCTTGAAGGCTTTCGAGGATTTCAGCTTTGACCGAGACTTCACCGCCACGGAAAAGACTCTGCTCGAACCCATCGGCGTTTGCGCGCTGATCACGCCGTGGAACTGGCCGATGAACCAGATCATTCTCAAGGCGGTGCCCGCGATGGCGACCGGTTGCACCATGGTGCTGAAGCCGTCGGAAATCGCGCCGCTCTCCGGTCTGCTGTTCGCCGAGTTCGTGCATGAGGCGGGCTTTCCGGCGGGCGTCTTCAACCTGGTCAATGGCGACGGTGCGGGCGTCGGCAGCCAACTGTCCGCGCATCCCGGCGTCGATATGGTCAGCTTCACCGGCTCCACCCGCGCAGGCATCGCCATCTCGAAAGCCGCGGCTGATACGCTCAAGCGGGTCAGCCTCGAGCTCGGCGGCAAGGGCGCCAATATCATTTTCGAAGACGCGCACCCCAAGGCCGCCAAGGCCGGGGCCATCCGCTGTTTTCGCAACACGGGACAGTCCTGCAACGCGCCCACCCGGATGCTGGTGCACAAATCGCGCTATGATGAAGCGGTCGAAATGGCGGCCGAGACGGCGCGGAATACGCATGTGGGCCCCGCCTCGGAAGAGGGCAAGCATATCGGTCCATTGGTCTCCAAGGCGCAGTTCGACAAGGTGCAGGCATTGATCGAGACCGGTATGGGCGAGGCACGCCTGGTCGCCGGGGGTCTGGGACGCCCCGATGGGCTGAACCGCGGCTACTACGCCAAACCGACGGTCTTTGCCGATGTCACTAACGAGATGACCATCGCGCGCGAGGAAATCTTTGGCCCAGTGCTCTCCATCATTCCTTTTGAGAGCGAGGAGGAGGCGGTCGCCATCGCCAACGACACCCCCTACGGTCTCACCAACTACGTACAGACGGAGGATGATGAGAAACGGCGGCGCGTGGCGCGGCGCCTGCGGTCCGGCATGGTGGAAACCAACGGTCAGAGCTTTGCGCAGGGCTCGCCCTTCGGCGGTTACAAGCAGTCCGGCAATGGCCGCGAGGGCGGCACCTACGGGCTGGAGGAGTTCCTCGAGGTTAAAGCGGTGTCAGGCTGGGCGGCGGAATAGTTCAACGCTAGCTTACGGACATGCGTGCGCCTGCCGCGCTACCGTCCTGACACCCTGCGGGATATCAGGATGGTACCCAACCAAGCCGCACAGCCCCACATGGGGACCGGAAGCGGCCCATAGACTTATGCGTGTATCGGCGATGCAATCTTGTACCGCCGATACCGTGCAGGTCGGATGATTTCAGCTGAGATCAGCGGGATAGAGCACGACGCGGCTGTTCATTGGCACGCGGTTGTAGAGGTCGATCATCTGATCATTCACCAGCCGCGCGCAGCCGTTGGAAACACGCTGACCAATGGTCTTGGGTTCATTCGTGCCGTGGACGCGCAGGAAGGTGTCGCCAATGCCAGGCTGGAAGAGGTACAGACCGCGTGACCCCAATGGATTGTTGATACCGCCCGCCATACCATCGGCAAAACGCGCATAGCTTTCTGGATCCCGCTCGATCATGTCAGGCGTCGGCGTCCAGCTGGGCCATTCCTTCTTTGCACCGACGTAAAATTCGCCTGCCTCATACAGCCCAGGACGCCCGATACCAATTGAATAGCGGATCGCCTTTTGGTCGGGCAGCGTCCAGTAGAGCGCAAACTGCGCCGGATCCACGTGGATTTCATTGGGAGCAAAGTCGTTCTTGATCCGCACTTCCCGCGGCAAGAACTCTTCCGGCATGTTGTAGTCCGGCAGGCTGGCCGGAACAGAGGCAAGCGCACGACCGGCACCGATGGTCACAACGCTGGCACTTGATGCCAAGATAAAATCACGACGTTTCATAACAATTCCCTCACTATACATTCCCCTACACGCCAAAGCCTGGCTGGTTTGAGTATATCGCAAAGCCTTACAAAAAGGTTCCCTTGAATATTCAACTTACCAAAGCGTTACCAGATCTGATCCGGCGATATTTCCCCTGAGAGCGTCAAAGCCACAATTCGACCACATTCCGAGATCGACAATATGTCTGCGATCACCAGAAAGCGTCTCCAAAAACAAGCAGTTGATTCGCTCGCATCGTCGTTTTTCCACCGTCACGCGAAGTTTTTTAGCGCAGTCAAAGCCCCTGCTTAAGTATTTACGAAATATGAATTTTAGAGGCTTTCCACCACTAGTTGCACGCCTGTTAATCATCCCCCACGGCCCTAATCCGGCCCACGGCGAGGGAGTGTTTCCAGGGCGGAGACGATCTCGACCTTGTGTTGAATTCGAGCAGAAATATGGCATAAGTTGGGCACAGTTGGCGTGTCGCATCTATTTGGGACGCCCGCTGCAATCGACATCTGGGTGGGGCAAGCTTGGGAGTTGGTTGAATGCCAAAACGGATGAAACAGACCTGTCGGGCTGGTACGGCGATAGAATCGTCGGCAGTTTTTATCGATGGATTCGGTGCATCCGGCCTCTCCCAAACAGTTGTTAACGAGAGGATCGCTTTATGACATTGGAACGTGCACGCTCGGGGCGCATTGCCGCGCTGGCCCATCTGAATTCTGACCGCATTTTGGTCAAACCTGCCAACCACAAGGGGGATGTGGCGTTGCCCGAAGACGGCACCGTGGCCGCTTACCTGATAGACGCATTGGGCCAGGGCTCTTCGGTCGAACAGATCGTGGCCGAAACCGGATGGTCGAAATCCATGGTGATCGTCAACCTCTACAAGGTCGCCAAGAAGTCGGGTGTGGGCATTCGGCGGCGCAATGCGGTGATGCATCTGCTGGTGCCACAAGGCGCGGAAAACGTCTATCCGCGCAAACAGGTCGTGCCGACCGCCGGAGACGGGAGCAAGCGTGTCGGGAAACCCCATACGGTTCCGTTCAGGGTGCACTGAGACCACATAGGGCAGGTCGCCGCGCCTGTCCGGATGTGTGGTTCAGGCAGTCATCTGGGCAATCAGCTCTTTGTAGAGGGCCTGAATGCGCGCGGTTACGGGCCGCGCGCCGTCTCCGATCTCTTTGCCATCAATGCTGGCAACCGGCGTCTGCGCCCCGAATGTGCCCGTCAGGAACGCCTCATCCGCGCCGTAGGCTTCATAGAGCGAGAAGTTTTTCTCGAAGACAGGAATATGATTGGCGCGGCAGAGGTCGATCACCTTTTGCCGGGTGACGCCGTTCATGCAGTAGTCTCCGGTCGACGTCCAAACCGCGCCCTTGCGGACGATGAAGAAATTGCAGGCGTTGGTCGTGTTCACAAACCCATGCGGATCCAGCATCAGTGCCTCATCCGCGCCCGCCTCTTCGGCTTGCAGGCAGGCGATCACGCAATTCAGCTTGGAATGGCTGTTGAGCTTAGGGTCTTGCGATGTGGGCAACCCACGCACCTGCGGCACGGAAGCGAGGCGGATGCCCTTGGACTGCAGGCTGTCGACGGGCCTGGAGTGCTCCATGATGATGACCAAGGTCGGGCCGCTGCGACTAAGCGAGGGGTGCTGAAAAGGTTTTACCTTGACGCCCCGTGTCAGCATCAAACGGCAATGCACATCGGTGGTCATCCCATTGGCCTCAGCCGTGCGTGTCAGCGCCTCAAGAATACCGGCGCGGTCCATGCCGACATCCAGAGATACGGCTTTGCAGGAGGCAAAGAACCGGTCCATGTGCTCGTCGAAAAACGCCCATGTGCCATTATAGAGCCGCATGCCTTCCCACATGCCATCCCCCAGCAGAAAGCCGCTGTCATAGACGGAGACCTTTGCCTCATCGCGGTGCACAAGATCACCGTTTACGAAAATCTTGATGTCCCGGTTGCGGGCATCTTCGGCGGCGTCATGGGTGGTGTGTGTATCCATCATGTCCGGCCCCCGTCAGACAATGACGTCCTGCGCGACCTGATCGCCCACCCCGAACACATGTTTGTAGCGGTCAATCTCGGACGCAGGGCCCATGGCCTTGTTCGGATTGTCGGAGAGCTTCACGGTTGGCGTGCCGTTCGCCTCGACGGCCTTGCAGACAAGCGAGAAGGGCGCCAGCCGGTCATCGGGCACCAGATTGCGGAAATCATTGGTCAAAAGCGTGCCCCACCCGAACGACACATTGGTGCGACGCGCAAACTGGTGGTGCAGGGAACGGATTTTATCCACATCCAGACCGTCACTGAAAATGATCCGCTTGGTGGCGGGGTCTTCGCCCCGTGCCTTCCACCACTCAATCGCATGTTGCGCGGCAACGGCAGGATCACCGCTGTCAATGCGGATGCCTGTCCAACCGGCGAGCCAGTCGGGCGCTTTTTCCAGAAATCCCTTGGTCCCGAAGGTGTCTGGCAGGATGATGCGCAGGTTTCCCTCATGCTCATCGTGCCAGTCCGACAGAACGTCATAGGGGGCTTGCGCCAGGTCTTCGTCGGTTTTCGCGAGGGCGGCATAGACCATGGGCAGTTCATGCGCATTGGTCCCGATCGCCTCCAACTCGCGGTTCATCGCGATCTTGCAATTCGACGTCCCGGTAAAGGCCTGACCGAGACCTTCCTGCATCGCCTGTACGCACCAATCCTGCCAGAGGTAGCTGTGCCGCCGCCGCGTGCCGAAATCGGCAATCGACAGGTCCGGGATGTCGCGCATCGCCTCGATCTTTTCCCAGACGCGGGTCATGGCACGGGCATAAAGCACCTGCAGTTCGAACTTGCCCATCTGGTCGAGAACCGCACGGCCCCGCAATTCCATCAACACCGCAAGCGCCGGGATTTCCCAGAGCATGACCTCGGGCCAGTTGCCCTCGAACGTCAGCTCGTACTGGTCACCCTTGCGCTCCAGATGGTAGGCTGGCAGGCGCAGGCTTTCGAACCACTCCATGAAATCCGGGCGGAACATCTGGCGCTTGCCGTAAAATGTATTGCCCCGCAGCCAGGTGCTTTCCCCCCGCGACAGCGACAGCGAACGGATGTGGTCCAGCTGCTCGCGCAGCTCGCCCTCGTCGATCAATTCGGCCAGCGGCACATGTTTGGAGCGGTTGATCAGGCTGAAGGTGACCCGCGTGCCGGGCTTGTTGCGGAACACCGACTGGCACATCAGGAGTTTGTAGAAATCCGTGTCGATCAGCGAGCGGACAATCGGGTCGATCTTCCATTTGTGGTTCCAGACGCGGGTGGCGATATCAACCATGCGCTGTCTCCAGCGTCACGCCAGCGGCGCGCATGCCGTCCCGTGCGGCGGCCAGTGATCCGTCCAGATCGATGGCGCGGCACAGGTCTTCACGTACCTGCACGTCAAAGCCCAGCTTGGCGGCATCTACGGCAGAGAAATTCACGCAGAAATCCAACGCCAGCCCCACCATCGTGAGTGTTTCGATACCACGGGTGCGCAGGTAGCCTTCGAGCCCGGTGGGTGTCGTGTGGTCGTTCTCGAAGAAGGCAGAATAGCTGTCGATGGCGGGGTTGTAGCCTTTGCGAATGATCAGGTTCGCGCGATCCGTGTGAAGCTCAGGATGGAACTGCGCGCCAAGGCTGCCCTGAATGCAGTGATCGGGCCATAGCACCTGCGGCCCATAGGGCATCTGGATCATGTCATAGGGGGATTTCCCGTCATGCGAGGAGGCAAAGGACGAATGCCCCGCCGGGTGCCAGTCCTGCGTCAGGATGACGGCATCCGCTTCTGCGATCAGGGCGTTGACCGGCCCCACGATGGCATCGCCGTCAGGCACGGCAAGCGCGCCACCCGGACAGAAATCCTTTTGCACATCGATCACGATCAGAGCATGGGTCATGCGCACCTCTCCACTTGTCACGCTGTGGGTAAGCGTCGGCGGTCGGGGCGTCAATGGCAAGTGGCCAGATGCGCGTGGCTGCGCAATCCATCTCTGCTCTTGCCTGCTCTGCGCGCAGGGCCTATCTGAGCGGCCATGTATACCATCGCAGCACTCTATCACTTCACCAGGTTTGAGGACCCCGCAGCACTCAAACCGGACTTGCTCGCGCTGTGCGTGGAGCAGGACATTCAGGGCACGCTGCTGCTGGCCCACGAAGGGATCAACGGGACGATTGCCGGCCCCCGCGTCGGGATCGACGCGGTGATCGCGCATCTGCGCGCGCTGCCCGGCTGCGCCGATCTGGAATGGAAAGAGGCGGTGAGCGATCACGCGCCTTTCGGCAAGATGAAGGTGCGGCTGAAACGCGAAATCGTCACCATGGGGCAACCGGATATCGATCCGCGCGCCCGGGTGGGGCACTACGTCGATCCGCAGGACTGGAACGCGTTGATCTCGGAACCGGATGTCGCCGTCATCGACACGCGCAACGATTACGAGGTGGCCATCGGCACGTTTGACGGGGCCGTCGATCCCCAAACGGAGAGTTTTGGCGATTTCCCCGCGTGGTGGGCGGCGAACAAGCAGCGCTTTCACAACAAGAAGGTTGCGATGTTCTGCACTGGCGGTATCCGCTGCGAGAAATCGACAAACTATTTGCTTGGGCAAGGTGTCGAGGAAGTTTACCACCTGAAGGGTGGCATCCTGAAGTATCTCGAAGAGGTACCGGAAGAAGACACCAAGTGGCACGGCGCCTGTTTCGTTTTCGACAATCGCGTCAGCGTGGAACACGGGCTGCGCGAGGGGCCACATATGCTGTGCCATGGCTGCAGGCGGCCCATTTTGCCGGAAGACACGAAGCGCCCCGAGTATGAAGCGGGGGTGAGCTGCCACCAGTGTGTGGCAGAGACATCAGCGGCCGATAAGGACCGGTTTCGCGAGCGCCAAAAGCAGATGACGTTGAAAAAGGCACGCAAAGCCTCTGCAGGCTAGGCTGGAACGGCTGTGGGTGTGCGCGGTCTGCTGCGCGACAAGAGCCAGAGCATGATCGCGATGTTCAGACCGTTCCAGAGAATGCCGTTGATGAACGCCAGTTGGTAAGAGCCGCTGACATCGTAAATCCAGCCGGATATCCAGCCGCCCAGCGCCATCCCGAGGATCGTCGCCATCATCACGAACCCGACCCGCGCCCCTGCTTCGCGCGCGGGCATATATTCCCGCACGATCAGCGCGTAGCTGGGGACAATGCCGCCCTGGCTGAGCCCAAAGATCAGGCTGACCACGTAGAGAGACACCAATCCACCCGAGGGCAGGTACAGGAATAGCGCAAGACATTGCAGGGCCGACCCGATCAGCAGGGTTTTGACCCCGCCCAACCGGTCGGCAATCAAACCGGACACGATGCGCGACCCGACCCCGCCCAACAGCATCAGGGCGAGCATCTCAGCCCCTACTGCCGGGCCATAGCCGAGATCGACGCAATAGGAGACGATATGCACCTGCGGCATCGACATAGCCACACAACAGCCGATGCCTGCCAGACCCAGCAGGTATTGCAAAGCGCGGGGCGACAACCCGGCGGAGCTGGCGTTTTGCAGAGATCTTGTCTGCGCCGCGGCCTGCGCCTCCTGCGGCAGGCGGCGGCGCAGCGCCATGGACAGAGGGATGACGCCTGCCAGCGTGACAACGGACATGAACAGATAGACACTGCGCCATCCTGTGTCCTCCAACATGCCCGCCAGAATCATGGGCCAGATTGCGCCGGACAGGTAGTTGCCACTGGCAACCAGGGCCACCGCGATGCCGCGACGCCGCACGAACCAATGCGAGATATCCGCAATCAGGGGCCCAAACCCCACGGCCGAGGCAAAACCAACAAGCAGCTGTGCCAGCGACAGCATCGCAATGGACTGGCTCAGGGTCGCCAGGCCGAATCCGACAGCGATGCCAATGGCTGCGGCCACCAGGGATGCGGTTACACCGTAGCGGTCCACGGCTCTGCCGATGGCAAAGTTGCCAACCGCAAAACCGATCATTGTCAGCGTATAGGGCATGGAGGCGTCAGCCCTGCCTGCGGCAAATTCCGTCTCCACGGCGGGCATGATGACGATGATCACCCACATCCCCGCATTGGCAACCATGGCGATCGCAAGGGTCAGCAAGAGTCTGACCCAGGAATAAGTGCTGTCTGTGATGGTGTCGGACATCCTGCCCCCCTTGATCGACATCTGCCAGCAAGGCCGTCGCGGAGACAAGCCAGAAAAACTAAGCCTCCATTAAGGAGGTGGAAACACCTTTTGCGCTATCCCTGCTGTCGGGTGAATATGAGAGTGGTGAGTTATGGCTGCGCAGAGCAATCTGGCACCAGTCATCATCAAACGAAAGAAGGTAATTGCCGGCGGCCACCATGGTGGTGCCTGGAAGGTCGCTTATGCGGACTTCGTGACGGCGATGATGGCCTTTTTCATGATGATGTGGCTGTTGAATGCAACGACCGAACAACAACGGCAGGGGTTGGCGGATTACTTCTCGCCGACCATTCCGATCAATCGCGTTTCCGGTGGCGGGGACGGATCCTTTGGGGGTGAAAGCATCTTCTCAGAGGAAACGCTGCCGCAGAACGGCTTGGGCGCGACCACGCATTATGCAGCCCAGCAGCAGCAGTCCCGTGGCGAATCCGGCACCAGCGACGAAGGCGGTGCCCGCGACATGACCGACGAAGAGTTGCAGGAAATCGTCGAAGAGTTGACCGCGCGTGGCGGCGAGAGCACCGTCATGGAGAATGCGCTCAAGCATGTCGTGACGCGGATCACCGACGAAGGTCTCGTCATCGAACTCTTTGCGCTTGACGGCCTGCCCTTGTTTGATGAGGGCACGGACAATCCCACCGACCTCATGCAAACGCTTGTCCAAATGGTGGGCGACATTGCCCAGAGCGTCACGAATGATGTTGCCATTGGCGGACATGTGCGTGCTGGTCCGATTGTTCTGGCGGACAACCCGGTCTGGGATAACTCCGCCGCGCGCGCCACAAGGACACGGTTGATGTTGCAGGAAAACGGCCTGTCGGCCGAGCGGATGCAGCGCGTGACCGGACATGCCGACCGTGAGCCAGTGCACCGCAATCCGATGGCCACGCGCAACGACAGGGTGGAAATCGTGCTGCTGCGGTGAATTGTGGCATAAATAGGGCGCATTTTATATGTTAGCGCGGTGTTAAGTCCGGGTGTCTATCTGGGTGGTCAATGGATGATCACATCAGAAAGGCGTGCCCATGACAATTTCATCATCGCTCAACGCAGGTGTTGCAGGGTTGAGAACCAATGCGCAAAGGCTAGCGTCCATCTCGGACAATATCTCGAACGCATCAACCTTCGGCTACAAACGCGTGCAGACGGATTTCGAATCCATGGTTCTGTCCTCGGGCGGCGGTTCCTATGCAGCGGGTGGTGTGCGCGCCAATACGCAACGGCTTATCGGCGAAAACGGTACGCTGCTGGGCACGTCCAATCCGACGGATCTTGCGGTGCGTGGCGGCGGAATGCTGCCGGTGGCCCAAGCTGCCCAAGTACAAACAGCAGGCACCGACGCACCGATGTTTCTGACAACGACCGGCTCTTTCCGCACCGACGCGGAAGGATATCTGACATCGCAATCGGGCCTCGTGCTGATGGGATGGCCGGCCGCAGCGGACGGCTCGATCCCGGCGCAACCGCGCGATACCGCCGATGGGCTTGAGCCTATTCGCATCAACACAGGCCAGCTGGCGGGGAATCCGACACTGAACATGAGTTTGGGGATCAACCTGCCTGCGACCGAAACAGAATTCGGCGCACCAGCACTGACCGAGCAATTGTCCGTCGAATATTTTGACAACCTGGGGACGTCGCAAAGCATCAGCATCTCGTTTCAGCCAACGCCACCCGCCGCAGCCGGCGACCCGGCAACGAACGAGTGGACGATGGTCATGACCGACTCCGCCCAAGGCGGGGACGAGATTGGCCGCTACACCGTGACCTTCACAGACGCACGGACGGGCGGTGGTACATTGGCGACGGTAACGCCGATCGCGACAGTAGCCCCCGCAGGCCCAAGCCCTGCTTACGATCCGGCGACAGGTCTGATCAACGTGAACGTGGCCGCTGGCCCGATTGCGGTCGATATCGGCACAATCGGCGACACCGAGGGTCTTTCTCAGCTGTCCTACAACTTTGCACCGATTTCCGTGACCAAGGATGGATCCGCAATTGGTAACTTCATCGGGCTGGATGTCGATGCAAACGGATTTGTGCGCGCGAACTTCGATACAGGCGAAATTCGTGTTGTGTATCAAGTTCCCCTGATCAACGTACCGAACCCCAATGGGTTGCAGGCCTTTGACAACCAAACTTATCTGCCGTCCCGGGCCAGTGGATCGTTCTTCTTGTGGGATTCTGGTGATGGCCCAACAGGCGATATCGTGTCGTTTGCACGCGAGGAATCCAAAACGGATGTGGCGGGTGAGCTGACCGACATGATCAAGACACAGCGCGCCTATTCATCGAGCGCGAAAGTGATCCAGACCGTCGACGAGATGTTGCAGGAAACAACCAACATCAAGCGGTAAACTGGAACTGGTTTCGTGAATAGAACAAGAGAGAGGGCCTGATATGACAATCTCGTCTGCGTTATCCAATGCCATGACAGGATTGCGCGCCGCGGGGCGCAATTCGCAAACGATTTCGGCAAATATTGCCAATGCGATGACACCAGGCTACGGGGTTCGCTCCGTAGATCTGACGTCTTCACAGCTGGGCGGTGTTCGGATCGATGGCATAACACGCAACGTGAATCCGGCCCTCTTGGTGGATCGCGGGCTCGCAGAGGCGGCGTTCAACAATGCCAGCGACCGAACGCAGTTCCTCAAAAGTTACGAGGACTTTCTTGGCATCCCGGACGATCCGAATTCACTGTCTGCACGCATCGCCCAGTTCGAAAGCAGTCTTGTCACTTCGACAAGCCGACCAGACGCGCCCGAGCGTCTTGATGCATCCGTCAATGCGGCGCGAGATCTGGCGACCCTGATTTCATCCGCCTCACGCGATATTCAGGAAGCCCGGAGCGAAGCCGACCGCAATATCGATTTTCAGGTGAAGAAACTCAATTCATCGCTGGTCAGCGTCCAGGAGTTGAACCGTCAAATCACAAAAACTGCTGCTTTGGGGGGTGACACCTCCGCGCTTCAGGATAATCGCCAGGCCTTGGTCGATGAAATCAGCGCTATGGTGCCAGTACGGCAAGTGCCAAGGGATAACGGGCAAATCGCACTCTACTCAACCGGAGGGGCTATTTTACTGGACGGCGGAGTTGCAGAGATTGAATTCAACGCAGTCAACCAGGTTACGCCTTACATGACACTCGGCGGCGGGACACTGTCCGGCCTGACCGTAGATGGCTATCCCGTACAGACCGATAGCACCCGCGGTGCTTTGGGGGGTGGATCGCTCGGCGCCCAATTCGAGATCAGGGATGAGCTTGGCGTTGAAGCTCAGACTCAGCTGGATGCTTTGACCCGCGACCTCATCGAACGATTCCAGGATCCTGCCGTCGATCCCACGCTGGCAGTTGGAGATGCAGGCATCTTCACTGACTCAGGCATCGCATTTGATCCGCTGAATGAAGTCGGCATCTCTGAACGCCTGTCAATCAACGCCGCAATCGACGATCGTCAAGGGGGCGAATCCTGGCGGCTGCGCGACGGGATAAACGCTGCGGTCCAAGGCGACGTCGGTGACTCCCGCCTTTTGCAGGCCTTGTCCGAGACATTGACCGCCCGGCGTGTTCCAGCCTCTGGTGATTTCGGCAGCGGCGCGCTTTCCGCGATCAATCTCGCATCGACGCTGACATCACAGCTCGGCGCGGACAGAGCACAGGCAGAACAAACGCAAACCTTTACGTCGACTCAATTCAATGAACTGACCCAACTGGTTCTCGCTGAGGGTGTTGATACGGATCAGGAATTACAAAAGCTACTTTTGGTTGAACAGACCTATGCCGCAAATGCGCGGATGATCGAAGCGGCAGATGAAATGATGCAAACAATTCTGAGGCTATAAAGATGAAATCGACTTCATTGGGTGATTTGGCGCAATCCTTTATGCTTCAGCGCCGCAGCGTCGAACTGCGACAGGAGATAACCCGCCTGACAGACGAGATGTCCAGCGGAAAGGTATCAGATATCAGACAGGTTCTATCTGGCAATCACAACTACTTGACCGGTTTGGAAAGGTCACTGGAAGTGCTGGACGGGTACTCTGTTGCAAACACAGAAGCCACGTACTTCACCAGCGCCATGCAATCCGCACTTGAGCGCGTTCAGGATTTTGGCGGCGACCTCGGACTAGATCTTCTGTTAGCGAGCGGCGGTCCGATCGGTGCGACCTCCGGAAATCCTTCGGAAAACGCGCGTACGCAGTTGACAGGCATGATCAACTCACTCAATGGCGATATTGCCGGGCGTAGCCTATTTGCAGGGACAGCCACCGACAGTGCACCGCTGCCGGATGCAGATGATTTAATTGCCCAGGTTCGTGCAGTCGTCGCTGGACAGCCCACACCAGAAGACATTATTGCGGCCGCCGAGACTTGGTTTGCAGATCCAGCTGGGTTCGATGCAACCGTGTATGCGGGATCGAACACTGCTCTGGCCCCTTTCGTTTTGTCAGATACTGAGCGCGTCACACTTGATGTTCGCGCGAATGAAGATGCGATCAAGAATGTGCTGATGCACACCACAATCTCTGCCCTTGCAGATGATCCAGCACTTGCTCTGGATGTTCCGGAGCAATCAGAGCTGTACGGTCTGACGGGTATCGGGCTTCAGTCCAATCAAGATGAGCTGACCAGCCTGCGATCGAGTATTGGATTCACCGAAGAGCGTATCGCGATGATCTCCGCAAGGAATCAGGCCGAAGAGACGAGTACGGAGTTTGCCCGCAACGCCTTACTTGCCGCCGACCCGTTTGAAACAGCAACCGAGCTGGAAAGCGTGCAGTTCCACTTGCAAAGTCTCTATTCCATCACTGTCCGCAGCTCTCAACTCTCCCTGGTGAATTTCCTATGAGAATTTTTTTTGCAGCATTGATTGCATTCGTCACCGTGTGTCAAAGCGCGTACGCGGGCCCGGTTCGAATTAAGGACTTGGTTGAATTTGATGGCGTGCGTGGCAATGACCTTGTCGGGTATGGGCTGGTTGTGGGCTTAAACGGCACAGGAGATGGTTTGCGGAACGCTCCCTTCACCGAAGAAATCATGTCCAATATTCTCGAACGTCTCGGTGTCAACGTGGCCGGTGAACAGTTCCGACCGCAAAACGTCGCTGCGGTCTTGGTAACTGCGGTACTACCTCCATTTGCGCGGGGTGGCAGTCAGATCGATGTTACAGTCTCAGCCATTGGTGATGCAGACAGCTTACTCGGCGGCACGCTTGTTATGACGCCGCTCAATGCGGCGGATGGTCAAATCTATGCCGTCGCACAGGGAACAATAATTGCAGGCGGAGCCGTTGCTCAAGGGGATGGCGCCACAGTAACGCAGGGTGTTCCCACCGCAGGTTTGATTCCTTCTGGTGCTCGTGTGGAAAGGGAAATCGAATTTGATCTTTCAAGTCTCACCAACCTCCGGCTTGCGCTCAGAGATGCCGATTTCACCACTGCTGCCCGAATAGAGCAGGCAATCAATTCGGACTTTGGCAGGCCAGTTGCGTTCATGCTGGACTCAGGTACTGTCACTCTGGACATTCCGCAAACTAGAATGGCATCAGTTGCTCATGCCTTGGGTCGGATTGAAAACATCTCAGTTCAACCCGAACGCAAAGCACGTGTTGTGGTAGATCAGCGTTCCGGCACTATCGTTATGGGTGAAGACGTTCGAATTTCGAGAGTCGCTGTTTCGCAGGGAAATCTGACGTTGCGCATTCAAGAGGCACCCATTGCCGTCCAACCAAATCCATTTGCAGAAGGTGAAACAGTGATCGTTCCAAGAACGAATGCCGAAATTGAAGAAGAGCCAGGTATTGGGCTGGCAGAAATTCCAACTGGCACGTCGCTGTCCGAAGTGATTTCAGGTCTGAATGCGCTCGGAGTAGCGCCTAGAGATATGATTGATATTTTAAAGAGTATCAAGGCCGCAGGTGCACTACATGCGGAATTCATTGTACGTTAAATAGCCACGAATGAACGCTTTTATTCAAATATATTGACATGGAGGACGGAGGCTCCTTTTGAAGTTATGGCCAAGAAAACACTTCTCCGTGGACAAAATAAAAAATATTCTCTTTCCAATAGGTAAAGCAGGTATCACTCGACACTATAAAATGGGTGGTCTAAATAAAAAAAGGCAATGCCTTTTCTCTATCTCCTTTTACAAAGCTCAAATTGAGTAGTTACGGATTTTGGAGTACAGAGATCGGAAGAATCTCAAGTAGGGATGTATGGAGGATCAATGGTTAACAAAAGTTTAGTTACTCGCCTTCCACTGTAATCACCTCTTCACGCATATATTTTTTTATAACCTTAAAATAGTCTAAGGCTGTAAATACAACTCAATTTCGAATAATATGACCTACTACCGAAGTATCAAATCAAAGAGCTCTTATAAATTTACCTGCACAACTGAACTAGTAATAAAATACTGATGGCATCTAACTAACCAAGCTCATGAACCCTTCATTCACTTAGGATCCTAAATAAAGATCGAACACAGATAAGCTATTTTCATTTAACGGTATATAAATACTAAATAACATAAAACTCGGCAAACTGTAAACTATTTACAATTAGAAAAATCTGCATTTTCTGACCGTTTCCTATGGAAAAGGCATGTTTGCACACAAAATTGGAATAAACTTTTTATTATTGAAAGTGGTCTAGATTCCACGCACTCTAAATTTCGCTTCTAACAACTTAACTGGACTTTATCAATGCTGAGCGGAGTTTTAAATCAAAAATAGCTGCGAACCAAGCTACCAGCGATCAGGCTCCATCCATCTGCGATGACAAAGAACGCCAGTTTAAATGGAAGTGAGACAATAACCGGCGGCACCATCATCATGCCCATTGACATGAGCACCGCTGCAACGACTAGATCAATGATCAAGAACGGAAGAAAAATCAGAAAACCGATTTGAAATGCGCGCGAGATTTCGGACAACAAAAAGCTTGGCACTAGAACCGATAAAGGTGCTTCAGGGTTTGGAACCGCATCTATAGTATCTGGTCGCAACTCAGCCATCGCATAAAAGGTTTCGGGATCTAGACGACTGGCCATAAATGTCCGAAACGGCTCAAGCGTACGTACAAAAGCCGTTTCGACATCGATTAGCTCTTCTGTTAGTGGAGCAATGCCATTGGTCCAAGCCTGAGTAAATACAGGCTCCATTATGAAGTATGTCAAAAATAGTGCCAGGCTTACAATCAACATATTGGGTGGCGATTGCTGCAGTCCGATCGCCTGTCGTAAGATAGACAAAACAGTCACCAAAAACGGGAAGCATGTGACCATTATCGCAATACCCGGTGCCAAGCTCAGCACTGTTATAAGCGCGAAGAGCTGAATGGTTCGCGCGCTTATCGAGTCTCCATCGCCCAGGGAAAGCGATAGATCCTGAGCGCCCACCTGTCCTGGCATCAAGACACAGCAAACCGGAATTATGATCAGAAGATAGTAGTTTCTCATGAATAGACTAGTGACCCGACTGCAAGTCGACAACTTCTGTCAGCCTGACAACCAGTTGCCCGTTTTGGTCACCTTCCTTCTCTTCGAGCATACCACGTGCAATCAACCGATCGCCGACGTATAGTTCGACTGGATCGTCCACAGATTTGTCCAGCGGTAACACTGCATTCTCACCCAATGCGACCAACTCCCGGATCAGAGGTCGTGCTTTTCCGACACATACGCTCACCTCAATAGGAACCGACGTGAAAGGATTGCTTGTTTCACTCGTTGCGCCGCGGGCCGCGGGGGATTCATCCATTTTCTTTCTCCTGCTCAGCTTCGTGGAAAAACGCTGCAATGGCTTTGCCGATACCCGCAAGCACCCCGTCCAGATCGATGCTACGTTCCACCGATCCGATACGCACAAAGGCTTGCCCATCGCCAAGAGATTGTTCAGCGACGACCTCAAACGGATCGGTTAGCTTGCCCTCCGCTAGATCCTGAATTGTCTCGACTTGTGAAGGGGCGACAACGATTTGAATGGGTTGGTTGGGCTGCTCTTTGATCATCTCCATGAGCTGATCAACAATGTGCATACCAAGTGAATCGCGCGTCAGTGGTGGCAGAAGCTTGTCCACGATCTCCGCCATGACAGGCTCCATCGAAGAAGTGAGTTTGGACAGAGCTTCATGATATGTGAACGACATATCATGCAAGTTTTGGCCGAATTCAGCACTGATTTTGGCAACTGAATCTGCCTGCGCCTTCACTGCGTCATCCCATCCCGCCTGGTATCCGTTTTCGAAGGATTGCAGTTGCTGATCTTCAGCAATCTCTGTGCTTATCTCTTCTCGCGGCGCGTCGGTGGGTTTGACCCCGCCGAAATTGCGGTACCTATGCGATAAAGACATCAGGCGCTCTCCTCTTTGTCTTCCAGCCAACTCCTCAGGATTTCAACGGTTTCTTCCTGCCGTTCGCCGATCATAGCCCTCAGACGGTCAACGGGATCTTCGGACATGTTCCCGCCCATCTGAAGATCAGGAAGTTCACCAGGCTGATCGCCACCGCCAAAGCCGGAAATAATAGGCAATTCAGGTAGTTCGAAATCATCGGACGCCAGCTCTCCGGTCAAACCCTGCTCATCCGCTTGTTGATCTTCTGCGGAAGGCAGCGCCGGTACATCCTGTTCCAACGGCACAGCAGGCCTACTTAGAAGTGGGCGCACAACGAATAGCCCCAAGATAAGCGTGACGACTGCGAGCACGGCCATTTGGATTGCAGACATCAGGTCGATATTAAAGCCATCCATCAAGGAAGTACCTGCGACCGTTCCCTGCGGGGCCACGCTCTGCAACGCCATGGACTTAATCGTGATGATGTCTCCTCGTTCTTCGTCAAAACCAACCGCAGACGCGACCAAATCCTTCAACGCGTCCAATTCGACTTCTTCTCGCGGTGCAAACGTCTCGGCACCATCTTCACCAATAATTGCTGCCTCATTGACCAGAACCGCAACTGTCAGACGTTTGATTGCACCAGGCACCCGCACGATCTCACGCTCGGTCTCAGAAACTTCGTAATTGACGCGTTCCCGAGATTCACTGTTCTGGGAGGACGAGTTTTCGCCGTTTCCGCCTTCTTCGTCCGGCAGGTTCGATGCGACGGTCACATTGCCACCCCCCGCTTCGTTCGATGTGTTGCTGCGTTCTTCGGTGTCCGTGCTGATCGCAACGCGGCTTTCCGGATCAAAAATGCGCTCCCGAATAGCTTCGCTTTCGGTGACGGTATCGACGCTCACTTCGACAACGGCGTTCCCAAAACCAACACGTGCTTCGAGCAGCCTTTGCACACGGTCACGCAGAAGCTGCGCCTTGTCGTCAGCCCCTGCAGGTGCGGCCTCGTCTGTGGTCCCGACCAGGGCACCATTGGCATCGATAACCGCGACATCTTCCGAAGCTAAGCCGGCAACGGCAGACGACACAAGAAACCGGATCGCTTTGGCTTGCTGCGGTGTTATTGCCGCCCCATTCGGCGTGACAGAGACAGAGGCTTTCGGGGTAACGCCGCGTTGAAACGGGTTTGATCCCGTGCTGGCGATATGCACCCGGGCCAAGGCGATATGCGGGCTCGACACGATTGTCCGGGCAAGCTCCCCCTCCTTGGCACGCCAATACGCCGCGTCAAACATCTGTGACGTGGTGCCAAAGCCCGACAAAGTGTCCAACAACTCATAACCGCGGTTGGAATTCGCTGGTAATCCTTCGCTCGCCAGCGTCATGCGCAATTGATCACGGTCCTTGGAGGAGACAAAAATCGATCCTCCGCGGACTTCAAAGGCTGCGCCGCGCTGTTCCAGCGCCCGCACAACGTCACCAGCGGCACCGTTTTCCAGTCCCGCATAAAGCAACGTCATGGTTGGAGCAGATGCCATTCTGGACATTGCGAGAACCGCAAAGAACATGGCCCCAGTTGCGACAATCACAATGATCTGACGGCGTAAATCCAACCCCGTCCACGCATTTAATAGTTGCTGCACAATCGCCTCCGTCAAGCCGAACGTTCTGTTCAGCGGTGACAACAGCAATGAACGATCTGGCTTAACAATCGGTTAGTGCAATCGCGTCTATAAGCATTTTCGTAACCGAAGATGGGATTATCATGGCTGACGCAGAACCTGATGAAACTGAGATTGAACCAAAATCGTCGAAAATGCCCTTAATTCTTGGGCTTGTTTTTCTTTTGGTCGGCGGCGGCGGTGGATTCTATGCGACATGGAGCGGTTTGATTTTGGCCGGCGAATCGGTCGAAGCCGAGGTCGAAGAGCCAAAGATGGATGAAGCGCCCGCCGTCGCATTTGTGCCAATTGAGCCGATCACAGTATCACTTCCACCCAATAGCGCCCAAAAGCACCTGAAGTTCCGTGCGGAGCTCGAAGTGGCTTACGGCTATACTTCGGAAGTGGAAAAGGTTCTGCCACGCGTCATCGACGTATTGAACAGCTATCTGCGCGCAATTGAAGTCAGCGATATTGAAAACCCGTCGGCGTTGACGCGGCTACGGTCGCAAATGCTGCGGCGGGTTCAGGTCGTTACAGGACCAGGGCGCGTCAATGATCTTCTCATCATGGAATTTGTACTGAACTAAGGAGGGTGACATGGAAATGATCGCGGACATTTTACTTGCGGCTGGAGCGCTCGGCGCCGGGCTGTATTGCTTGGTGCTTGGGCGTCGGCTGAACCGATTCAATGATCTTGAAAAAGGGGTGGGTGGCGCTGTCGCGGTGCTATCTGCCCAGGTTGATGATCTTACAAAGACCCTGTCTGCTGCGCAGGCGACGGCTGCGACTTCCGCGCAGACCCTGACGGATTTGACGCAGCGTGCAGAAAATATGTCGCGCAAGCTGGAGCTGCAAATGGCATCGCTGCATGATGTCCCAGACGCTCCCCCGGCGCCCAGCCCCACGCCACAACCTTCACCGGTCGCAGCGCAAACAGTAAGCGAGCCCATGTTCGTACGCCACCGAGGCGCGGAGACACACCAATGAAGCCGTGGGCGTTTTTGACCGGGCGAAACGGGCGTGGCTCCATTTTGCTCATCGCAGGACTGTTGCTGGGATCAGCAGTCCTAAGGGTCGGCACCGGAGCGGGACAAGCCGTCGCGACGGAGAACCCTTTGGCCAGCATTCAGGAACCGGAAGTGCGGGCAGAGAACAAGGAGCTGACGTCCGAAGCCGACCGTGAGCGAATGTCAAAAATGCTCCGCTCGTTTCAGGAGCGTGAGACACGCCTCGCGGAGCGTGAAGGTCAGATCGAAATGCGGATGAAAGCTCTGACCGTCGCTGACGAACAGATAGAACGCCGCTTGAGCAATCTGCAACAAGCTGAAGAGTCGCTGAGGGAATTGCTGGCCCTGGCAAATACGGCGGCAGAGGACGATCTGACACGTCTGACATCGGTCTACGAAAACATGAAGCCAAAAGATGCCGCGGCGTTATTCGAGGAAATGGAACCGGCTTTTGCCGCCGGTTTTCTGGGGCGCATGCGTCCGAACTCCGCTGCGGGAATCCTGGCCGGACTCTCTCCTCAAGTCGCGTACTCAATCAGCGTAATTCTCGCGGGGCGGAACGCGGACGTGCCAAAAGGCTGACTGTGCAGAGGCTTTCTTAACTTACTTTTGCAACAGTGGCTTTCGATAAACATTGGGGATCGAAATGATCGGAATCATCGGCATTGTAGTCATTTTCGTCATGGTCTTCGGCGGCTATCTCGCCGCTGGCGGCAAGATGGGTATTATTTTCAAAGCACTCCCCTTTGAAATAACAATGATTGGTGGAGCGGCACTGGGCGCATTTCTGATCAGCAATGATTTCTCCGCCATCAAACAGACTGCGCGGGACATGGGCCGTGTTTTCAAGGGTCCCAAATGGGCTCATGAGGACTATAAGGATCTTCTCTGTCTGCTGTTCGAACTTATTCGATTGGCCCGCCAAAACCCCGTCGCCATTGAAGAGCACATCGAAGCGCCTGATGAGTCATCTATTTTCTCGAAGTACCCAAAGATTTTGAAGGACCGCGAGGCCATCGCGTTGATTTGCGACACTATGAGATCGGCTTCGATGAACTACGATGATCCGCATCAAGTTGAAGAAGTGCTTGAAAAGCGCATGGAGGCAAACATGCATCATGCTCTGCATTCAAGTCACGCGCTCCAGACTGTGGCCGATGGTCTGCCAGCTTTGGGGATCGTTGCGGCTGTGCTTGGCATCATCAAGACTATGGGATCCATCGACCAGCCGCCAGAAGTGCTCGGAAAGCTCATCGGTGGCGCGTTGGTAGGAACATTTCTTGGTGTTTTTCTGGCCTACTGCTTTGTCGGACCTTTCGCGGCAAAAGTGAAAACCGTCACTGAAGAAGACGGTCATTTCTACCAGTTGATAAGAGAGGTTCTCGTCGCAAACCTCCACGCACATGCAACGAACATTTGCATCGAAGTTGGGCGCCAGAATACGCCATCGCATTGTCGCCCAAGTTTCTCGGAGCTTGAAGAAGCGCTAAAGTCGGTCAAGCAAGGTGCCGCGTGATGAGACTTGCTGGGTTTGCGAGCCTGCTTTTGGCAATCTTTGCAACTGTGGCATCCGCCAATCCAATTATTGTACGGTCTGGCGATCACAATGGCTTCACCCGGTTGGTGATGAGGTTGCCGGAAGGTGTCCAATGGCAGGTCGCCGAAACGCGTGGTCTGAAGACTATCACGGTCACCGGTCATCAGGCAGGTTTTGACACCAGCCGTGTATTCGATGTTATCCCACGAAATCTGCTGACAGGTGTGCGTGACTACCCATCACGCCTGGAACTGGAGCTTTCATGCGATTGCGAGCTGGACACCTTTGTAGAGCAAAACGAATTTCTAGTCTTAGATATCCTTGATGGACCAGCTTTGCCGCCTTTGGAAGTTCGACAGACTCCGCGGTTCGTCGCTACCCAACCTGCATCCAGATTCAATTTCGGTGATCTGCTCTGGTCTGAATATGCGCCGGATGAACGTGGGCAGCCACTGAAGGGCAGCAAGGTTGAGGAGGAGTCGGACGCAAATGAAACTTCTGAAGTCAATCTGGACGCGCAAACGGCACTAATTGAGGAAACTAGGCAACGGTTACTGCGTGGGATTGGTGATGCCGCGTCACGCGGCATTCTCGAGCCTTCAACACCGGACATGCAAGCATTTGAGCAGCAACCACAAGTGCCTCAAGACCGTGAGATATTTGATTCTTCAGAGCAGGAAGTTGTCGCGACGATCCCCGGAACAGGTAACATTCGAATCACGAATGCGAGGGATGTTCCAGCAACTGATGAGCTAAACAACCTCATGCTGTCAGGTGAAGTATGTCCCGATCCAGATGGTGTGGCAGTTTCCAGCTGGGGCAATGATACCCCTTTTGGCTCGCAGTTTTCCGACCTTAGGAATACGCTCTACAGTGAAGTTGATCGGCTGGACACCGCTACAGTATTGAGACTTGCCCGTAGCTACTTGTACTTTGGGTTTGGCGCAGAAGCAAAACAAGTACTGCGACTCTCCGACGAGGTTGTGGCAGAAAACCCAGAACTGATGGATTTGGCGGACATCATCGAATATGGATTTGCACGAAATCCGCGTTTCGTTCATCGCTTTGCAGATTGCGATTCTGATCTTGCACTTTGGGGCACGTTGGCAGCCAAGAAAATTCCAGAAGACAAAGTCATTAACGAGAATGCAGCTCTTCGAGCGCTTGCTAAATTACCCGAACACCTGAAAAGGTTCTTAGCACCTGCCTTGAGTTCGAGGTTTTCAGATCGTGGAGATTTGGAATTTGCATCAATCGCATTGAGAAACGTTGAGTTAGGTAGGGACGCCGTGCAGGCAGATGCCGGAATTGCCAAGGCAAAAATTGCGAAGAATTCTGGAGACACAGAATTTGCGGAAGGCCTCCTCAAAGAGGTAATTGAAGACAATGCGGCAGAAACACCAGAAGCTTTGATTGCCTTCATTGATAACCGCTTGGCAGAAGAGAAAAAGGTACCTGCAGATATCGCACTCCTAATTGAAACGTATGCTTTCGAAAGACGGAATGATCCAATTGCAAAGGAAATCATGCGAGCACACGTTATCGCATCATTGTATTCAGATCAGTTTTCAAAGGCATTTGAGGCGATGGAAAATCCAACCATCGCAGCGGATGAAGACCTGACTGCGGAGTTACTATCTCATGCATTTACATCTCTATCGAAGAACGCGGATGACATTACGTTTCTTGAGAAGTTTTATGCCGAATTCCCCAGTTCCACCGAACAGATGATGTCTAAATCAGTGTTCATAACTGCCGAGCGGCTCTTGAAACTGGGATTTCCCATAGAAGCTGAACAGTTGCTATCAACCATCAACGAAAATAGTCGAACCAAAGAAGTGAGTTTACTTCACGCAGAGGCGTTACTCTTGCTTAAAACTCCTGAATTGGCCATGCCTTTACTGGAGAGTATTGAGGGGGAGCGGGTAGATCATCTTCGGGCTAGAGTGCTGATGGAGATGGGGCAGATTCAATCTGCGTTCGAGTTGTTCCAAGCGGCCAACACACCGGATGAGGTTATCCGATCGGCTTGGTTGGCAAACAATTGGTCTGATTTGATGCCATCGGATGCTCCCGTCCTTAGTGAGGTTAGTTCACTCGCAAAACAACCTGTATTAGACATTGAAGCGGAAGATGGAATGTTGGCAACATCCAGTTCAGCTCTTGAACAAAGTGCAATGGCACGGGAGACTTTGGAAGCCATGCTGGAACGCTTTGCGATCTCTCGCTAGCCGATCTCTTCGAGCTATCGGGAAAAAGATCATGGCCAGTTACTTAAAATAAACCTCGAAACGATATCAATTCGGTGCCGCAGTACGCGGCTATGAAGAGGTGCAGAATGCCGTTCAACCGTAAGCTTTTAAGATTAAAGAATGCTCTGCTCATCGCACTAGTAATTTCTTTCAACCTAGGGGATGCGGATTGCGCAACGGCTACCGAGGGCTGTGACCATTTGGCAGCTACGGTGTCACAGGAATACGACGTTCCTCTTTCCGTCCTGCGGGCAATCCCACGAACAGAAACAGGGCGGAAAGGGAACGGCAGTCTGGAACCCTGGCCTTGGGCAACAAGAGCTTTGGGTCAAGGGTTTTGGTCCGAAAGCAAGACCTCAGCGGTCAACAATACGCAACGTCAAAATAATGGCGAAGTGACCAATGTAGACATCGGTTGCTTCCAATTGAGCTATCGGTGGCCTGTGCATGCATTTACATCGATTTCCGAGATGTTTGATCCTGCAAAAAATGCACGATATGCGGCGCAGTTTCTGACACAGCTATACGCAGAAAAGGGACGTTTGATACAAGCTGTCGGCGCCTATCGCTCTCTCACCCAAGAACGTGCAGCACGATGTAAGGGAAAGTCTTCTGAAGCACACGCCAATTTTGCAAGCAGCGACACGAGTGCGTCGCCCAAGGCACCTGCAAATGAGAACCAGTTTCCGCTGTTAAAAAGCTCAAATGCACAGCCAGGCCTTAAATTACTGGTACCCCAGGGCGACCCAACATCGCGGCGCGTATTGGTTCAGTGCAAAGGGGAGATATGATCTTGCAAAATCTAACTGCCAAAGCCCTGTTCAATCCAACGATCATGCTGGCTGTAGCTCTCATGGCCGTAATTGTCATGATGATCCTGCCAATGCCGGCTTGGGTGCTTGACGTTGGCTTGGCCGCGTCTTTTGCCCTGGCAATTCTAATTTTTACAGTAACCTTGTTTATTGAACGACCGTTGGATTTCTCAGCTTTTCCAACAATTCTGCTCGCTTCTCTTATGTTGCGACTGTCGCTCAATGTTTCATCGACCAAGCTGATCATTGGCGAAGGACACACCGGCACAGACGCAGCTGGTGATGTCATCGAAGGGTTTGCTCAATTTGTGATGGGCGGTAGTGTATTTCTTGGCCTGGTTGTCTTTTGCGTCTTGCTGATCGTGAACTTCATGGTGATCACCAAGGGTGCCACCAGAATGGCGGAAGTCGGCGCGCGTTTTGCTTTGGACGGCATGCCGGGAAAACAACTCGCGATCGACAGTGACATGTCGGCCGGCGCCATCACACATACAGAAGCCAGAGAAAGAAGAGAGAGAGAACAACAGGAAACCACATTCTTTGGGTCTCTGGATGGTGCATCCAAATTCGTGAAAGGGGATGCAGTAGCAGGCCTGTTGATCACGCTGCTCAACCTGGTCGCGGGCCTTGTCATGGGCATTGCGGTTCACGATATGCCGATCGGCCAAGCTTTCGAGACATATGCAATCCTCACGGTCGGCGATGGTCTGGTGTCTCAGATCCCTGCGGTGGTGATTTCGATCGCGTCAGCGCTATTGCTGGCCCGCGGTGGCGCGCAAGGCGCGACAGATTTGGCGGTCTTTAACCAATTAGGGAGGCACCCTGCCGCGCTGGCAACAGTGTCCGGTTTGATGATTCTCTTTGCCTTGTTTCCAGGTTTGCCATTTGCACCCTTCATTTTCGGGGGCGCAATACTAGGATTAGTGGCTTACTGGTTGCATCGAAAGGCGAAAGCCAAGGCGTCATCAACCGAACTGGCGGCAACAGAAGCAGAATTGCCGAAAGAAAAGCCGCTTGGTGATATCCTTGAGCTTGATGATGTCCATGTCGAATTTGCGCCGGATCTGGTCAACATGGTGCTTGATCCTGGCACCGGCCTCGATGCGCGAATTTCGAATATGCGAACTCATGTTGCTTCCGTTTATGGCTTAATACTTCCGGAAATTCGATTGACGGACAACGCCGCGCTCCCTGTCGGAACGTATGTCATTAGAATTCAAGGCGTGGAACAGGCCCGGGCCGAATTGAATCCGGACCAAATACTCGCTCTGATCCCTGAAGGCGCCACGTCACTGCCAGGAGGCAGTGACACAACGGAACCGGTTTACGGTGCGCCGGCAAGGTGGATCAGTACGCGTTCTCAAGAGCAAGCTGCGCTGGATGGCCTGACATTGGTCACGCCTGCGGAGATCCTGGCGACGCATCTTCTCGAAACCGTCAAACAAAACTTCAGCCGGTTGCTATCCCTGAAATCTTTGAGACGTCTTCTGCAGGAGATGACAAATGTATCTGATCCAACACGCGCAGAGGCGAACCGTAAACTTCTCGATGAGATGATCCCCGACAAGGTGCCAATTGACGTTCTGCATGCTGTACTGCGGCTTCTCCTCGACGAACAGGTCTCGATCAGGAATCTCCCCCTCATTCTCGAGGCGACCGCTGAAGCACGCGCGCAAAATGCGCAACCTGAAGCGATCTGCGAACATGTGCGCCAGCGCCTTGGGTTCCAGTTGGTAGCAGAAATGAAACGGGAGGATGGCACGCTACCGCTCGTACAATTGGCTCCGGAATGGGAAGATACGTTCAATACGTATCAGGTCGAAGCGGATCGGGGTCTCGACATCGCACTTCCGCCAGATATTTTCAATCAACTGGCTGAAAACATGTCGGAAAAACTCCAGGCTGCAAGTCAAAACGGCATAAATGCAGCTGTCGTGACGAATACGCGACGGCGCCGTTTCTTGCGAACTGTGATGCGTGCAAAGGGGATCACCAACCCGGTCCTCTCATTTGAAGAAATCGGATTGGATGCACGTCCATCACTCGTGGGTGTCGTGGCGGCGTGACCGGACTGGCACAACTTTTGCCGTTATTGAACGAAGCGCTCTGGCACGGGTTCGCCGTGTTTTTGCGCGTAGCCGCGATCACATCAATGCTGCCTGCATTCGGTGAACAAACGGTGCCAGCCCGCATAAAACTCGTTCTGGCGCTCGCCTTCACGCTCATCGTGGCACCGGCCGTTGTTCCTTATCAAATGCCGATCAATTTCGGCGACGTCACCCTTTTTATTTTTACCGAAGTTTTCGCGGGTCTGGCGCTCGGCATTGGCATCCGGCTTTTCATTCTCGCGCTTCAGACTGCTGGTACAATTGCGGCGCATTCGACATCGCTCTCGCAAGTCTTCGGCGGGGCTGGTGTCGATCCGATGCCCGCGATGGGCTACATCCTAATTATCGGTGGCTTAGCGCTCGCCGTGATGACTGGTCTTCATGTTAAGGCAGCGGAGCTTGTCATTTTATCCTACGATTTCATGCCGATGGGGCGATTCACAGCCGGATCTGTTTTGTCTGAATGGGGGGTTGCACAGGTCGCGCGCGCCTTCACTTTGGCCTTCACTCTCGCCGCTCCATTTATCATCCTTTCCGTGCTCTACAACGTCGCTTTGGGCGCTATTAACAAAGCAATGCCACAGCTGATGGTCGCATTTGTCGGTGCGCCGGTGATTACTGCCGGTGGATTGTTTCTGCTTCTGGTTTCATCCCCGTTGATCCTGTCGGTCTGGGTTGCGGCAATGGACACGTTTCTCGCAAATCCATTCGGTCCAATTCCATGAGCGATCAAACAGATCAGAGTGACAAGACCTACGACGCAACGCCGCAGAAGCTGCTGGATGCGCGGAAAAAGGGCGAAATTGCAAGGTCCACGGAAGTTTTGACCGCTTGTGCTTACGCAGGTCTATTGTTGGCGCTGGTTTCAGCCGGCAGCAGCGGCCTTCTTCAACTTGGCACGGCGATGATGGTATTGATCGATCAACCTGCACAGCTTGCCACATTGTTTTTTTCCGGAGCAGCGGCAGCGCCAACCGAAGGCATTCTGCGCAGTGTTTTTTGGTCAATATCGCCGATATTCGGTTTGCCGGCCGTGGCTGTTCTGCTCTGCCTGTTTGCAACCAAGGGGATTGTATTTGCCCCAACGAAGATCGCACCGAAACTCTCGAACATCTCTCTTATTTCCAACGCCAAGAACAAGTTCGGCCGACGCGGCTTTTTTCAGTTCGCGGTAAGTTTTGCAAAACTACTGATCTATTCGGCTTGCCTGGCTCTGTTCATTAACGCGCGTTTGGATGAAATGGTTTCTGTACTCCAAACAAATCCGCGCATCGTTGTTGCGTTGCTGGCAGAGATATGTCTTTCGTTTCTGTTTGTGGTCGTAATCGTTTCGGGTGTGATCGGCGCCATCGATGCCGTTTGGCAGCATTTTGAACATCTTCGAAAAAACATGATGTCGCGCAAGGAAATCATGGACGAGACAAAGAATAATGAAGGCGACCCTCATATGAAGCAAGAGCGTCGGCAGCGCGCTCAGACCATCGCCGGTGCCCAGATGATGGCCGATGTGCCTAAAGCTGATGTGATTATCGTCAATCCAACCCACTATGCAGTCGCGTTGAAATGGGAAAGAAAGCCTGGGCAGGCACCGGTTTGTGTCGCCAAGGGTGTTGACGAAGTGGCTCTCAAAATCCGTGAAATGGCCGCTGAAAATAATGTTCCAATACACAGCGACCCACCAACTGCACGTGCGTTGCATGCAACTACTGAAATTGGTGATCAGATCGCACCAGAACACTACAGAGCTGTTGCCGCCGCGATCCGGTTCGCCGAAGCTATGCGTCGTCGCGCGAAAGGGCGTGTGTGATGAAGCTGGAAGATCTTCGGAAACTGCGCGCCCTGGCCGATGCCAAGTACCGAGCCCGGCAACAGCTGTTCCAAAACCTGGTGCAGCGAGAAAACGCATTGCGCGCAGATCTCTCTCGGTTGGAAGAACAATCCAGAGCCGCCAATGTGCATAGTGATCCAGATATGCGCTCCATTGGCGCCGACGTCATTTGGAAAGCTTGGCTGGGAAAGGCAAGAGCATCCCTGAACATGAAACTCGCATTGGTTCTGGCAGAAAAGGACCAACATGTCCGTCAAGTGCGGCGTGCATATGGGAAGGTCCTTGCCGCAGACGGTTTGTTGCAGAAAATTGGGGAAGATAGTGAGCGTAAGCGCAGAGCAGCGGAGCTGGAGAGGGCAATCGAAATGACATTGCCTGCAACCAAGCGCTAGAAATCAGGGAACGAATGTAAGGCAACGATTGCCACTTTGTG
The DNA here is from genome assembly GCF_015644665.1 of Roseobacter sp. MH60115. Taxonomy (GTDB): domain Bacteria; phylum Pseudomonadota; class Alphaproteobacteria; order Rhodobacterales; family Rhodobacteraceae; genus Roseobacter. Next base: position 345,962 of record NZ_JADOBQ010000004.1, on the reverse strand, counting down.
ATCGGCCATCCGCCGGTTTCGAAGGATAACTGCACTGCTGGTCGTCGATTTAGTTGTGTTTGGGAAGTCTGAAGATGTGTATTCGCTATCTCAATAGTCCGAACATCTCGAAACTGTCTTTCTTCGCAAACTTTCTGTTGGCGTATTGAAAAGCCTGGTCACCGTTCCCGAAAACTTCAAGGAAGCAAGTCAGAGCGGATCATCATCAGTAGTCCTGGCGCGCGACCTCGAAAATCAAGACATCATTGGCAACGTCAGAACCCATGACCTGCTGAGCGACCGCTTTGAGTTTCCGCCTGACGACATCGAGATTTTCATTATTGATAAAGGCTCCGTCAAACCCCCCTATGCTGGCATGATCAAAAAGAACTCTTAGAAATCCATCACGGAGTTTTGGTTCTTTTTCCAGCACATCCTCTCCGTAGCCAGCTACAACTTCAACACTAAGCGCCATAACGACCATTGCGGAGATACGTTCCTTTTCAACCAAAGGAACAACAAACTGATTTGGCAATCGGACATACTCCATACCAGCAGCAGCTTCGCCCGGTTTTGCATGCGCTTTGTCGCTATGATCGTCATGGGTTTTTTCGGCAGGCTCTTCTTCAGATGCCTCGGCACCTGGGTCCAATGAAGCTGTTTCTTCTTCTACAGGAGCCGGGCGCAGGAAAATTCCCGCGCCGACACCGGCTCCGGAACCGACCAATAGCATGATAATCGGGAGCAGCTTTTTCATTTCCAATTCCTTTTAGAAGGGCAGCACACCGTCGAGGACCTGTTGACCCAAACGCGGCTGTTGGACGTCCGTGATTTGACCGCGTCCACCGTAAGACACACGAGCCGTGGCGATCTTGTCGTACGTAATCTCATTCTGTCGCGAAATATCTTCTGGACGCACATAGCCTGATACTAGAAGTTCACGCATTTCGAAATTTACCCGCAGCTCTTGACTGCCTGAAATTGACAGAACGCCATTCGGCAGGACGTTCACGACCGTTGCCGCCACGCGCAGCGTCAGCTTCTCGTTACGCTTGACCGATCCATCTCCGGAAGAAGAGCTGCTGGAGTTGATCGACACAGCCTCCGCAGTAGATGCGCCGTCAGGCAGGCGCTCATCGATACGTTGCGGTAATCCGAAAAGCCCAGGAATACCCAAGCTTTCGGAACCAGAACGAGAGCGGTCCGTCGCGTTTGAAATTTCAGCTTCCTCGTCGATTTCGATGACGACCGTCAGAATATCACCCTGTTGCACCGCCCGGCGATCACCCAACAATGACTGTCTGGCCCCTGACCAAAGGGATGCGCGTTCGGTTGGACCCTTGGCATCCGTCCGCAAAGGTAGCCCCGGTGACATCATCGCGTTGTGTTCCGTGGTAGCTCTCGGAGACGTAAATGACGGTGGCTTGCCCAGATGGTCCATTCGACCGCATGCCGCGACAAGGGCCAAGCAAGCGATTGCAGTGCATTTTTGGAAAGTCATCGGATACCTCTACTGTTTAACTTGAACGGAACCGTCGGGCTGTACCTGCCCGAAGAGCGTGGCTCGGGACGTTAGGTTCATGATCCGAACCCGGTCTCCCACGCCTCCGCGTTCAAGCGACCGACCTTCGGTCGTAATGATCAGCCCCGCGGTTTCGAAGCGGATTGCAACAATCTGATTGCGTGCAACCAATGCGGGGGGGCCAATGTCGTCAACGAGAATGGGCCGCCCGGCGTATAGCGTTGTTCTTGCTTCCTGCCCGATGACATCTGTCACGCGGTCAAATCCATTTGGCACCTGACCTGCTTTTGTGCCAACGTCGATATCGGTAATGATCGCATTCGCCCGAATTGTTCGGATGGGGACGACCATATCAGCCAAGGCATGGCTCGCGGCACTCAGGACCAGCAGGGAAAACAGCAAACGGATCATCGGATTTGCGTCGTTGCGCCCATCATTTGGTCTGCGGCCGAGATCACCTTCGCATTCATCTCGTAGCCGCGTTGTGCTTCAATCAACTCGGTGATTTCACGCACGGCATCAACGGAGCTGTCCTCCAGATATCCCTGCCGCACAGTTCCCAAACCGTCTTCGCCGGGTGTGGAGACAAGCGGTGGGCCAGATGCCTCCGTTTCCGCAAATAGATTGCCACCAAGTGCTTCGAGCCCCTTTGCATTCGTGAAACCCGTCATGTTGAACTGCCCCAGGAGCTGCGCATCGGGCGAATCCGCGAAGTAAGCAAAGACCTCACCTGAGGCGTTTATAGAAATGCTGCGCGCGTCATCCGGGATGACGATCTGCGGCTCAACCGGGAACCCGTCTGAATTCACGATGAGACCTTCACCTGTGCGCTTTAGCCCGCCATCCCGCGTGTATGCGGTCAGGCCGGAAGGCAATGTCACCTCGAGGTACCCTTTACCTTCGATCGCCAGGTCGAGGTCACCCCCTGTCTGGCTCAGTGATCCTTGCTGCAGCTGCACGGAGACCGCTGCCGGACGCACACCAAGCCCGAGCTGAACGCCTGTGGGCATGACCGTTCCGTCCGTTGCACTGATCGTGCCGGGCCGCGTCTGTTGCTGGTAATGCAAATCGGCAAACTCGGCGCGGCGCGCATTATACCCGGTTGTGCTCATGTTCGAGAGGTTGTTGGAAATCGTCTCTACCCGCATCTGCTGGGCACTCATTCCGGTGGCTGCAATCTTAAGGGCACGCATTAAGCATCTCCTGAGTTGAAATTGGTTACTGAGACATCGCCCGCAGGGCCTGACGAACGCGTTCGTCTTCGGCCTCAAGGAAACTTGCGCCAAGCTCATAGGCGCGCTGTACTTCAATCATCCGGGTAATTTGCAGGACAGGATCCACATTCGAGCTTTCAACAAACCGCTGAAGAACCCGCGCCCTTTCGGCTGGCTCATATCCGTCATCAGCTCGGAACATCACCCCGTCTTCGCGGACCATCTCGCGGGCGTTGAGCGGCTGAACCACGCCAATCTGCCCAATCGGATTTCCCTCGCTGGAAATCGTGCCATCCGCGGAAACGGCAATATCCGCAGCACCGGGCGGCACAAAGACAGGAGCGCCACCAGCATCCAGAACCCGATAGCCGTCCATCGTGACAAGATCACCTTGTTCATTCGGCGAAAAAGCACCTGACCGTGTCAGGCGTTCCCCTGCCGGGGTTTCGACAAGGAAAAATCCGTCACCTTCGATCGCAAAATCGAAGGTTCCGCCGGTCTGCGTCAACGTTCCTTGCTGAAACGACGTTTGCCGCACATTGCCCTGACCCATCGAAAGGCTGGAAGCGCCGTCTATCGATTGGACGTACTCAGAGAAGACAAGGCCTTCCTGGCGGTAGCCGGTCGTCGCAGCATTGGCGATATTGTTCGCAACAATCCGCATCTCGCGCATGAGACCGGATTGGCGGGTCAGCGTGGTGTAGCCAGAGTTATCCATGTTAACCTCCGATGATCAACGGGATGATGCGATTTTGGAAAAACGACACCAGCGTTTGCGTCATGAATCCCATTGAAAGCCAGAAAACGATTACAATCGCGGCGAGTTTCGGCACAAACGTCAACGTCATTTCCTGAATGGACGTCAGCGCCTGCACCAGCCCAATCGACACACCCGTGACAAGGGCTGCTGTCAGGATCGGGATCGATATGATCACCGCGATCCACAACCCCTGTCGTAGAGTGTCGAAGAAGAGGACTTCATCAAGCATCTTAGACGGGCATCCGCAGGATTTCTTGATAGGCTTCCACAACCTTGTTGCGCACCGTGACCGCCGCCTCAACGGCCAGTTCCGTCTGGGCCAACGCCTGGACAAGCGCGTGCGGATCGGCATCCCCGATCATTGACGCCTTGGCGGTTTCTTCGCTTTCCGCCAGGGTCTGTGCAAAATCCACCGCCACTCTGGTCGCGGCTTCTGCCACAGTCGTTTCTTCCGGTGTGGGTTCGGTGGCCGGGCGCGCCTGCGCATAGCTTTCAATCGCGGATGTAGATCGCGAGTCCGTAAATCTTTGAATTGCCGATACAGCTTTCATATCCATTCTGGATCTCCTTGAAATCGAGCAGCCCTTCAGGCTTCCTCAGTCGTGATTAGTTCCTCAAAAGGTCCATCAAACCGCTGGACATTTTCCGTGTCTGTTCAAACACTTTCAGGTTGGCTTCATAGCTTCTCTGCGCTTCGCGCGCGTCACCGAGCTCGATCATCAAATCGACGTTTGAGCTATCAAAGTAACCATCATCCCCTGCCATCGGATGCGCAGGGTCATACACCCGTTCGAGTGTTGATCGATCAAGTTGCACGCGTCCCGTTTCAACCATCGAAACGCCATTTCCAGCATTGAATGAGGTTTCAAATGGGACGAGCTTACGCCGATATCCGGGGGTGTCTGCATTGGAGATATTCTCTGCCAAGTGACGCAAGCGCGTGGCTTGGGCTTTCAAACCGCTGGACGTGACGCTGAGTGCTTTTGCGAAATCGTTCATGATACGTTCCCTTTTACTGGCGGCTCAATGTGGCGCGCAGGATGCCAAGTGAAGACTTGTAAATGGCCAGGGCACGGTCATGCTGGCGCTTGGCGTCAAGCGACTTCAGCATTTCACCTTCAAGCGAAACGGTATTGCCATTGGGTGATGCAATGGCATCTTCGTCAATTGTCGGATCAGCGGGCTGCCCGCTCACCGCGCCGTGCAGATGAAGGGAACGTGTCGCACGTTGGTTGACCGCGTCACCGAGAGACGCGTTGCTTCTGTATGTTTCTGCAAAGGGGGCAACATCGCGCGCCTTATACTCAGGCGTGTCAGAGTTGGCGACATTCTGCGCGGCAACTGCTTGCTTCTGGCCCGCGTGTACGGCCATGGCATGGGAAATCTTGAAGACTTCTAAATTTTTGAACATCCGGGCTTCTCCCTCGAACGGTTTCATCAAGGCTTAACTCTGATTCCTTTAGAAAGAGTGTGCGAATGCCAAAGGATTGCCATGAACCAGCCAATTCCCTTCGACGGGCTGACCGCCCAGATCACTGAATTGAACCCGGTGCGCGCTATTGGCCGTGTCACCCGCGTCGAAGGCGGGGTGATCCATGTCGCTGGTCTTGCCGGCAAGGCGCGCATCGGCGATCTTGTCGTTGTTTATCGCCAAGGTGAACCGCTGTCGGGAGAAGTGCTACAACTGGATGGAGATCTGCTTGTCCTGTTGCCCGATCAGGCGCCAGACGGCGTTGCGCTGCAAGATCGAGCGGCCTTGCTGGAGGCGCGGGGGATTGCGCCGTCAAACGCATGGGTTGGCCGTATCATAGACCCGTTTGGCAACCCACTCGACGGTAAACCACTGCTGAGAGGTGCTGCAGCGCGGGCGTTGCGCCGCGCCCCACCCGATCCGGGCGCACGGCGGGCCTTGGGAAAGAGGTTGAATACAGGAATGGCTGGCTTGAACACCATGCTTCCCATTGTTCAAGGTCAGAGAATCGGCCTTTTTGCCGGTTCAGGTGTTGGTAAATCCAGTCTCCTCGGGCACCTGGCACAAAACATGACAGCAGAAATTGTCGTCATTGCAATGATCGGAGAGCGCGGGCGCGAATTGCGGCATTTCATTGAAGACGTGCTTGGCAAGGAAGGGTTGAAGCGGGCAATTGTGGTCTGTGCCACTTCCGATCAATCCCCATTGATACGGCGCCGATGTGCCTGGGCTGCGATGTCGGTCGCCGAGCATTTCCGCGATCAGGGGAAATCGGTTCTGTTACTCGCCGATTCGATCACCCGTTTTGCCGAAGCACATCGCGAAGTTGCAGTGGCGGCCGGTGAAGCCCCTGTTTTGCGCGGTTTTCCTCCATCGACCGCACATCTGATCATGTCGCTTTGCGAGCGCGCCGGTCCTGGTCAAAACAGTCAGGGTGATATCACCGGTGTCTTCAGTGTTCTCGTAGCTGGGTCCGACATGGATGAACCGATCGCTGATATCTTGCGCGGCGTTTTGGACGGACATGTTATCCTTGATCGCGGAATTGCCGAACGTGGTCGCTATCCCGCGATTGATGTCTTGAGGTCCGTATCGAGAAGTTTACCGAACGCGGCCACCGAACAGCAAAACACTCTGATTGCGAAAGCGCGACATCTGCTTTCAGTCTATGACAACAACGCAATGATGATCCGCGCTGGTCTGTACTCCACAGGCAGCGATCCTGAAATCGATGCGGCTGTGCAGATTTGGTCGGATCTAGACGGGTTCTTGGCAAAAACTGAGCGACAAAATGTTGAGAACAGCTTTGCTCAACTGGAACTAATTCTTAGGCGCGCACGCATTCCAACCATCTCAACAAATGTCGGACCGGTCATGAGGCCGACACCAGCAGCTTGAGCTGGAGAGAGGTGCTGTCTGAATCGGGCGATGAGGTGCAAGAAAGTTCGATAAGCGCGCAAGAATAGGTGCTCTCTCTGGAGGCTCCATGCGAAAGCACATCCCAAGTGCCAAAAAAAGTGCTTGTGAGCCAGTTACATGAGACACGGGCTCGAAGAGTACCGAGAGCACAGCTAAAGTCAGCAGCTCCGATTTAAGGTGCGACCGAACAAAGCGCCAGAAGCTATGTGATCTGGAGCGACGAATTGCCAGGTTTGAGTCTCCACGTCCTTCCATCCGGCAAACCTACGTATGTGACTCAGCATCGGTCACGCAAGGGATCCGGGCATTGCTCCAATGGCTCCATCGGCATCCGGATTCCGAGACCACCCGGCGCGAGGCGCGGTGCTTCCCGGTTCGTCAAATAGGAGGGCTGTCCTAAAACTGCACCGCGGAAGGAAAGGCAAAGTCTTATTACCAAGGAACTTCGCGAGAAGAGCATCGCCGAAATGACAGATGACCTCATTCTTGGGAAGGGCGATCTCTTTGAGGAATGCCACGAAGGACGCAACCGGTATCGGTTGCACTCTTAGCACATATGACATCGTTCCGCTGCTCGGTACACGGCAGTCAAAGACACAACCAAAATAGTACGGTTCGTTGGGCGCTGTTGCAGAGAATCCCTTGCGCCTCCTCATTTCGGTCCCGCCACTTTACCTCTGCCTTCCGAGGCCAGCAAGCTGTGCAGTTAAGCGATTGTTTCTCAATATGTTCCTGCTGATTATGCAAGCTTTACAGCGATCAAACTATCCGACCAAACTCTTGTTTCGCCGTGTTTTAGCATCCTCAGCAATCGCTAGATTTGACAACCGACTTCAGCGTTCGCAGTTATGATCGGAGAAGGGTGAGAGCTAATGAAGCCGACGTGGCCCCACTGTTGAAGGAAGAAAGCTGAGATCGCACCACGTACTGCGTGATCAATTGATCCAACGCCTCTGGATCGGAAAACTGATTTACCTCATTGCTTCCAAAAATGGATTGTGCGCGCTCTTTGAAAACGGTCAGCTGCTGATTGATATCGATTTGTCCGAATTCACTTGGTAAATTCAGCGCAGTCTCAAAAAGGCTACGAAGCGGTGGCTCACCCATAATAGTGAACCATTTTGCATCGTTCGACATATCATCTGAGTTGAATGGTTCCAGTTCGAACTGACCATTTACCACCGTAACCGGCTCGTCGTAGGTTACATCGCTGGGCCATTCGAAGTTCTGCTCAATGTATCGATCGGTAATCCGCTCAGGAAAATCGATTTTGCGCGCCTGAAAATCCTCGGCAATACCGAAGCCAAAAGCACGAGAGAGCTCGACATAAGCTGGACTATCCAGCTCATTGGCGAATGCGACAACGGAGATACTACCTTCCTCCAAAACCTGTTTGATTTTCTCGCGCTCCGGACTTACCGGCGTTTCGACAGTTGGTTCGAACGAGGCAATGGCCTCATAGTCGTCATGCAGACCAAACGCGCCGAGCGTCATTTTGAGAAGCCGCGGATCATCGAGCAAGTCATCTGGTGTTTCAATCAAGCCGATGTTGTCTTGGTAGTATTCAACGTCATCAGCAATGGATGAAGCAAAGTCCAACACGGCTGCAGATACAGCCTCTGCCGCGAGACGCTCAACTGATTTCTGTGGCGGACTTGCCAAGTCTCCTAAAACCCGTTGCGCGTAAAGCGCGACTCTCATCGAATCGTCTTGTTGACCAGCCGATACTTCGAAACTGGCTTCACGAAATCGAGCTACAATGCTTTCAGCAAATCCATCTTTTCCAATTTGCCGGTCCTCGCCTGGTCCTAAGCCAAAGGCTTCCGAAAACTCTTTGTAGCGACTATCGGAAAATCTGTTTGCCAGAGAGTCCTCGGCAGTTGTCCCTTCATCCAAGATTTTTTGGATAAAAAATCTGTTCTCGATATCATCTTGAATACCGAAAGCACCAAGTGCAACTTCGAGCAATCTACGATCAGAGGTCAAGTCTTCAGCAGTCTTGACCTTGTTGATGTTCTCAAGAAAATAGTCGGTGTTTCTAGTAAGTTGGGCGGAGTTTGAAAAACTCTCTAACTGAGAATCATATGTTCTCTGCAGAAATCGCCAGCCTGTCAGGCCTGTGGAGGGAATGACGGGCGCAAACATCAGTTCATCCTCGCAGCCAAAAGTCGTTCCTCGCGTGGAAGCAGCGCCCGCAGTGATTTGAGCGCGCGGTAGTGCTGCTTCTCGACAACGCCGCGCGTAGCTTCCGCGAGTACATTGCGACTGTCTGAGTCAGTGAAGACCTGGCTCAGTTCCTCGATTTGACGGAGCAAAGGAAGATGCGCTTCCTCCGGGCTTTTATCGCCAGACAGAACCAATTGCATTGCAAAACATACTCTTTTTACTGGCGTTTTTGCATCCTCTGGATGGATTGCATCACGCAGTCTCAGAATATTTGCGCCGGGCGTCATGATTGCCAGCCGACTGCGTCGATCGCCATTTTCAATAACCACACCGTTTATCAAAACGCGCTCTTTCGGGCTCAGCTTCAACACAAGACCACTCATGGCGTATCTCCTTGCTGTTTGAGACCGCCCAGGATCATCGCGTTGATCTCCAAGAGCGGGACAGCTGTCTCTTGTTTACGCAGTACTTTCTGCGTGTGCAGCCGCGTGAAATCGGCCAAGTAGACAATCCGGGCGCGCAATTGATCCGGAAGAAGGTTGTTTTCGTCTATCACGTCGACAGCAAGTGCTGTCCACAGCTTGTTGTTTTCGTACAGTGCTTCTGCCAAGGCTGGGAAATCGTTAGATTTGATCGCCTTCTTCAAACGGTGAGAAATGCGAGCAATAACTTCGTATTCTGCACTGCGTGCCGTTCTGGTCGGAGCCGCTGCTGGCGCATATGCGCTTTGGGCCTGTGCGTAAGCGTTCACGATGCAACCTTCACTAAAAACTGGAAATTAGGTTCAGGGGCGCGAAAGACCGCGCCCCTGAGGTATCGCTTAACGGAAGAGCGACAGAATGGTCTGCGGTGCCTGGTTGGCAATCGACAGCGCCTGAACACCCAGCTGCTGCTGTGTCTGCAGCGCCTGAAGCTTGGCCGAGGCTGCTTCCATGTCCGCATCCACAAGAGAACCGATACCAGAGGTAAGCAGATCGCTCAGCTTACTCACGAAATCGGCTTGTGTGTCGATTTGACGACCAGCCGAACCCAGCTGCGCCGCGGTATCGATCGACGTCTGGATCAAGCCTTCAATTGCAGCCAAAGACAGTTCAGCCTTTTCGCTGGTCGTTACGTCGATAGCACCAAGCGTGGCAAGATCACCGCCTGCTGTATGCTGGGCAGTTGCAGACGCCGGAGCAATTACGTCCACTTGGAAGCTGATTGCTGCTGCGTCCACGCCACCATCGGCCAGAGTTGCAGACAAGCCATCGTCGGTGACGCTCAGAGTGAGAGTCGACAGATCGAGTTCGTTGCGGATGGCGTATGCATCAAATGCAGCTTTCAGACCTTCGCCAATGTCACGAGCGGTGTCGCCTTCTTTTGCAACATAGAGGATCGCGTTCGGGTTTTCGCCGATAACTTCTGCTGCAGTATCGAAGTCACTGTACGCAATACCACTACCAGTCGTCGCACCAGTACTGTCGGTGCCTGCAATTGTCAGGCTGAACGCTGTACCGCCTGTATTTGCTACGTTGGTACCAGTCGCCTCAATGTCGATAGCTGTAGCGACTTGCGTGTTGACGTTTGTCGCTGCTGTACCACCTTGGGCACCGCCTGCGACAACGGTCGCAGCTGACAAGCTAACTGCGTTTGTTCCGAGATTTGCACGATCTACCGAGATTTCACCAGTGGTAACATTACCACTGCTATCACGATCAAGCGAAGACAGGATATTGGAAGTCTGTTCTTCTGTTGTGCGACCTGAGTCGTTCAGAAGATTCAAACCATTGAACTGGGCCGCACCCACAATTGACGAAATCTGATCAGTCAGTGCCTTGATATCGGTCTGGATCTTGGAACGATCCACATTCTCTTCCTGAGAATTGACGATCTTCGCTTTCACTTCCTGCAGCAGATCCGTGATTGTCTCCGCCCCATTCAGCGCGACGCCCACAGTTGCCTGACCAAGGGCCAGCGAGTCAGAAATGGCTTCGAAACCAGCGACATCGGACTCCATAACCTTGGAGATCGCCCAAACGGCCGCGTTGTCCTTGGCGCTTTCCACAGTTTTACCGGTGGAGATTTCGCTTTGGACCTTGCCCAGGTTCATGTTGATGGATTTCAGGGTCTGCAGCGCGACCATTGCGCTGTTGTTGGTAAGAATGCTCGACATAAGCATGTTCCTTTGATCATTCACGCTTTGCGTGGATTGTGCCCCCGGCGTCTTCACGCGGGAACGAAACTGTCTTTCTGACCAATGCAATCGCCTATATCTGACGACGCGCCACCCGACCTCGGATGCAGCGCCAACATGCGCGGACAAAGGCTAATGACTACTTAAGCCGGCCAGCCCCTGTCGTTCTGTTTTTATTCAAATCCTGCCTCAGGCACGTTTTTCCACCGCGCCATCGGGGGCCACGTCGATCGTGTGACGTTCACCCTTTTCGTCGTAGGTTTCGAGTGAACTGCGGACCCGCCGCAACGCCGAGAGCCGGCGGGCCACGGTCCGGATCCCTTCCAGCGCACTGTCCAACAGCGCTTGATTGCGCATGACCTTGGCGTTCAAGGCTTCCAGAGGATCCCGATCCGCTTCTTCCAAAGACGCAAGCTGGTCAATCAGCGATTCCTTGCGTTCCAGAAGACGACCTATTTCGTCGAGGTTCCCGGCCAGCAGGGCTTCCCGCTCGGCATCCAGAACATCGTCCAACGCGTCGATCACATCCTCAAACCGTTCATTTGTCATTTTGTCTCTCCTTCAATGCGTGAAACAGTGATTCGCTTAAACCGATGCCGCCAGCCTTGACCATTTGCATCGCTTGTTCCTGCAGCAGAAAAGACCCGAACTGATCCTCTCCGGCCCCCCCGCCGAAATGGTCACTGGTTTTGCCTAACCCTGCGGATTTCAACATTTCTGCCAGAAAGCTTGCCTCAAGTTTTTGCGCAACTTCACGCAAGGCCTGATCCTGGTGAGATGTGGTCGTCGGCTGTGATCCAACCGGGGGTATTGCTGGCATGACAGGTGTCTCCAATTGCAACTATTTTTTCGGATCATGCGGCAAACCGGTAAAGATGCGGTAACCAACTGCGGTCATAAAGCGCGCATTACGTGGAAGAAATCCCGGAGGCGCCCGTGCTTGAAATCCTATCCGTGCAGCCATCTGCAAAGGCCAATCGCACTGAAAAGTCATCCGCCATGGATGAGACAAAAATGAAAACCGAACGGGATCAGTCCGAACCTGATTTCGAGGCGGCGTATACATCTGATACTGAGAACGAGACCAAGTCGGCGACAGATGAAGACGCATCGCGCAGCCAGGCGGCGGAGGAGAAGTCAGCAAAAACCGAAAAGTTGCCGGAGGCCGTTGACGAAGATGTCGACACACTCCCGGCTTTCGGGGCTGAAAGCGCGGTAGAAGAAGAGATACCCGTTGAACCGCCAAAATCTGGCGCAGGCGAAAAGACTGCGGCGGAGGCGCCCTTGCAGAAAAAGAGCGCGGCGACCAGTGAGCTTGCCTTCGCGCAGCGCATCGCGATCGAGCAGAAAGCATCCGAGACTAAAAACGCTGCACCGACTCCTCCACAAGTTGGTGAAAAACAGGCGAATGTACCGCCAGCCGGTGCTCAGGCAGGTAACGGCAATGTTGCGCCAGCCGAGACCGCTGACACAACGACACCGTCAAAAACCATCGCTGGCCAAACGGATGCGGATCCTGTCGCCTCTAAAGCACCACAATCCGGCACCGCACAAACATCTGCGCCCGCCACACTTGTCACGGCTGCGCCTCAGAAAAAGACCGATGGCGAGACACTTGCTCCACGCGCAGAAGCGCGCGCGAATGCTGATCCGGACCGAGATCGGACACCCCGAGACGTCGCCGCGCCTCAGAAAGCAAACGCCACGCCAACCGCGGCGGTGAAAACCGCAACGGTTCAGACATCGCAGCAACCGATCATGCCGCTGACGGCTCACGCGGACACCACTGCATTTGATGTGTCGATGTCCCCGGTGGGTGAGGTGGACACGCCGTCTTCATGGGATCCGCGCAACGCCGCACCCGCCACTCTTGCACAGACACTGTCCCGGCCGGAGACGCCCGGCATGATTGGCCGTCAAATGGCTGAGGTCTTACAGCGCTTGCCTGATCGGCCAGTGGAACTCTCCCTCAATCCAGAGGAGCTTGGCCGGGTCCGGCTGAGTATCTCGACGGCCGAAGGCGGCATCACCGTGCATGTTCTTGCGGAAAGACCAGAAACGCTTGATCTGATGCGGCGGCACATTGACCAGCTTGGCCGCGAATTCCAGGCGCTTGGATACGAGAATATCAATTTTGCCTTCAACGAGGGACAATCTGAACAAGGCACCGGAACGAATAGCCACGAGAGCAATGCGCAGTCGGTAACCGGTGAGCGTGAGCAGCAGGAAGACCCAACCGTCCAAGTGACGATGACCCCGTCGACCGGGGTGGATTTGCGGCTTTAAGGAGAACCATCATGGAAGTCACCAACACCCAGGCAACGCAAACAGCCGCGCGCACCGCAGCTGCGGCGGAACAGTCCAATGCAGTCCTCTCGTCAGATTTTGAAACCTTCCTGCAAATGCTTACAGCGCAGGCGCGGTATCAGGATCCGCTGGAACCCATCGATTCCTCCGAATATGCGGCGCAACTTGCCCAATTCTCCATGGTGGAGCAGCAGGTTCTGTCCAACGATTTGCTGCAGGCACTGAGTGCGCAGATGTCCGCGGGCAGCATTTCAGAAATCGCAGGCTGGATTGGTATGGAGGCACGCACCACTGCGCCTGTCTCATTTGACGGATCTCCGATCACCGTGATTCCGGCGTCAGAGGCCGGTGCGGAAGAAGCTGTCCTGGTTGCCTACGACGCAGAAGGTGAAGAGGTGCACCGCAAGCAGATCGATGTCGGTTCCGACCCCGTGGAATGGGCAGGGATCGCAGAAGACGGAACAGAATTCCCGCCGGGTCTCTATAGCTTCAAGGTGGAAAGCCGCATTGCAGGAAAGACAATAGGCGTCAATGCTGGCGAAACCTATTCAAGGATCACAGAGGCGCGCCGCCAAGGCGCCGCCACCGTCTTTATTCTGGAGGGCGGATCTGCCGTAACGGCGGAAAATGTCTCGGCACTGCGCGAGCCCGCAGAGGCTACATCCGATCAGACAGCATGAGACCAGCATAGGCGGGCGGCATGATCGCCCGTCTCGCACGACCAAATGGGAACTTCGTCAGACGCCCCCGTATCGCAGCAGGATAGATCGCCGGATTTCTGCCGAGGATACAGTCTGCAAGGATTGAGCCAGCCAAGGTGCCCATCGCGACACCATTTCCATGATAACACATCCCGGCCCAGAAGCCTGAGGCCGGCGTGAGCTCTCCAACAAATGGCAGCCGGTTGCGCGACAAACATACCATGCCAGACCACATGTGCGTTGCCTCGACCCGCGCCCAGGCCGGAAACATTCGCGCAAAATCCCGCCTGATCCGTCGGCGTGCCCGGCTTTCGGCGGCCGCGCCGGTCATCAACCCACCCCGCATGCCAAACAGAAAGCGCCGATCCGGCATCAGCCTGAAGTAGTGCAAAAGGTGGCGTGTATCATAGCTCATCTGATCGCTATGCCATCCTTGTTTTTCGATCTCTGCATCGCTGAGCGGTCGCGTCACCAAGACATTGGATTGCCCCGGCATATAGCGCCCGGCGATTTCCGCTGGCAGATGCTCTGATGAGTATCCGTTGGTTGCGACGATCACATGCTGCGCAGTCACAGAGCCTGCATCGGTTTCCAATCGATGTCGCCGCACGGATGCCTGAAGCTGGCGAACGGGGCTGCGATGGTAAATCCGCGCGCCGGATGCAGCCCCTGCAGCCGCGAGACCCGTCAGGTATTTTAGCGGATTCAAACCAAAACCGATTGGGATGGTCAGTGCGCCGAAAAACGGACCGCCCAATCCAGCAGCCGCGAGATCCGATTTCTCGATCAGCTGCGATGAGACGCCGTAGTTTTCCTCTGTCCGGGCGGCTTTTTTACGCAGGTCATCCATGTCCTTGGGGCGATGCGCCAGTTCGGTTTCGCCCGTGGAATGCCGGTCCACTTCCAGACCCAAATCGTCGATCAGATCCGCCACAAGATCGACTGACACCTTTTCAGCCGCGCGAAACTCAAGACGTCCGGACGCGCCAAACCTCGCATCAAGGGCCGCATCATCCAGCATGCTTCCGCCCAAGCAGCAAAAGCCCCCGTTCCGACCGGAGGCGCCCCAACCGGGAAACTCTGCTTCGAGCACAACGACGTCAACACCAGCCTTGGCCAGATGAAGCGCTGCAGAGAGGCCAGTGAACCCGGCGCCGATGATGGCGACCTCAGCCGTCAGGGACCCTTGCACCGCGGGACGATCTGGTATCTCGCAGGTTTCATCCCACCAGCATCCCATACGCGGGCCGGGACCATAGGCATAGTCTGAAAAGATGCGGGTCATGCGGTGCGCGCCGCAGCCTGCTCATCTCTCTGCTGGCGCAGGCTGTTGCGTTTGGAAATCAGCGACGCGCTGATCACCCCCACGGTGACAATTCCGATCATGATGGTCGACAACGCATTGATTTCAGGCGAAACACCCAGCCTGACCGCCGAAAAAATCTTGATCGGCAATGTGGTGGCCGATGGGCCAGCGGTGAAGGAGGCGATCACCAGATCATCGAGGCTGAGCGTGAAGGCCAGCAACCAACCGGAAATCACCGCGGGGGCGATGATCGGCAGGGTCACCAGACGGAACGCATCGAAACTGGAACACCCCAAGTCAAGCGCCGCCTCTTCCAGGGATCGGTCAAAGGTCATCAGGCGCGAGGATACCACAACCGAAACATAACACATCGAGAACGTGGTGTGGGCGAGCACGATGGTCAGAACACCGCGATCCAACCCGATGCCGATAAAGAGCAGCAGCAGCGACAGCCCGGTGATCACCTCGGGCATCACCAGCGGTGCGTAGATCATCCCGGAAAAGAGAGTGCGCCCCAGAAACCGCCCTCCGCGCACAAGCACATAGGCCGCCATCGTGCCCAGAACGGTTGCGAACGTTGAGGAGATCACCGCAACCTTGATCGTCACCCAGGCCGCGTCCAGAAACGCTTCGTTCTGGAGCAACTCGCCGTACCATTTGGTCGAGAACCCTGCCCAGACGGTCACCAGTTTGCTTTCGTTGAACGAATAAAGGACCAGAATGACCATCGGCAGGTAGAGAAAGGCGAAACCCAACGTCAGCGACGTGACATTGAACCAGCTGAGCCTGTTCATGCTTCCTCCTCCGCCTGCCGTTGCTGGTT
Organism: Roseobacter sp. MH60115; assembly: GCF_015644665.1. Lineage (GTDB taxonomy): Bacteria > Pseudomonadota > Alphaproteobacteria > Rhodobacterales > Rhodobacteraceae > Roseobacter. The sequence continues at coordinate 330,118 of NZ_JADOBQ010000004.1, read as the reverse complement.
GCGCTGGAACAGAACGATGGGGATGATCAGGATCAGCAGCAGGATAACGGCAACCGCACTGGCCACGGGCCAATCACGATTGTTGAAGAACTCCTCCCAGAGCACCTTGCCGATCATCAATGTGCCCGATCCCCCCAGCAAAGACGGGATGACGAATTCCCCCAGGGCCGGGATGAAGACAAGGAAGCTGCCCGCGATGATCCCGTTTTTGGACAGGGGAATGGTCACCAGCCAGAAAGCCTGCAGCCGTGAACATCCGAGGTCTTCGGCCGCTTCGATCAAGGACCCGTCCAGCCGGTCGAGGGCCGCAAAGATCGGCAGGATCATGAACGGCACATAGGTATAGACGATGCCGATGTAGACGGCAGTCGTGGTGTTCAGGATGGTCAGCGGCGCGTCGATCAGCCCGGCCCACAGCAGGAACTGGTTCAGGAAACCTTCCTGGCTGAGGATGCCCATCCACGCATAAACCCGGATCAGAAACGACGTCCAGAACGGCAGGATCACCAGCATCATCAGCGTCGGGCGCCATTCTTCGGGCGCGCGCGCCATCGCATAGGCGATCGGATACCCCACCAGCAGTGTCAGAATGGTGGAAATCGCCGCGATACGGAGCGAACTGATGTAGGCTTTCCAATAAAGATCATCGGACGCCAGAAAGGCGAAGTTCTCAAAATCCAGAGCCGAAAAGAACGGGCCAACACCATCGCCCAGCGTCGGTGTGTACGGGGGGATTGCTAGCGCGATATCGGACAGCGAAATCTTGAAGACGATCACGAAAGGGATCAGGAAAAGAGCCAGCAACCAGGCATAGGGAATGGCGATCAGTACAAATCTCTGCATTGTCCCTCCCTTGCGCTGTCCATCTGCCTGCTCATTGCGCCAACAACACGCCCGCAGTCGCCGTCCAGGACACCCAAACCGTGTCTTCCCAGGTAAAGGTCCGACGCGATATGCGGCGGGTATTGGCAGTCTGCGATTTGATGATCTGCCCGCCGGGTAGCTCGACGTAGTAGGTGCTGAGATTGCCCAGATAGGCGATATCCAGCACCTTGCCCTGAACGGCGTTGTCGACATCCGCAGGCCGTTCGGCACTGATTGCGATTTTTTCAGGCCGTACTGCCAAGTGGCACGATTGCCCGTCGGTGAATGGGCGGTCGGATGCAGCGACAAGGGGCTGTTGCCCCTCCGCCCAAGAGATGTGATAGCGGTCCTCGCCCATTGGCGTTGACTGGCCGGCCACGATATTCACATCACCAATGAAATCAGCGACATAGACGCTTTCCGGCGCTTCATAAATCCGCTCGGGTGTCGCCACCTGCATCACTCTGCCTTCGTCCATGACCGCCACGCGGCTGGCGACGGTCATTGCCTCCTCCTGATCATGGGTCACGATCACGAAGGTGGTGCCGGTCTTTTCCTGAATGTCCATCAGTTCGAACTGCGTGGCCTGCCGCAGTTTTGCGTCCAGCGCGCCCAAAGGTTCGTCCAACAACAAAAGCTTGGGCGCCTTGGCAAGACTGCGGGCCAGGGCGACGCGCTGCCGCTGCCCCCCGGAAATCTGGTGTGGTTTGCGACGGGCAAATTTCTCGAGCCGGGTCAGCTTGAGCATCTCGGTCACCCGCGCGTCGAGATCATGTTTCGGCATGTTGCCGCGCCGCAGCCCAAAGGCGATGTTTTCATAGACGCTGAGATGCGGAAACAGCGCGTAGGACTGGAACATCATGTTCACCGCGCGCTTGTTCGGCGGCACGGCGGCGATGTCCTGCCCGGCCAGTTCGATGCTGCCCTCGCTCACTGTCTCGAACCCGGCGAGCATGCGCATCATCGTGGTCTTGCCGCAGCCAGACGGGCCCAGCAGCGCAAAGAACTCTCTTTCGAAGATGTCGAGTGTCAGGTCGTCGATGGCGACAAATTCGCCAAAGCGTTTTGTGACATTCTGAAACCGGATCAGCGGTTTCTCGTTGGGATCATCCCAAGGGGCAAAAACTGTTTCAGCCAATGGCGCATTCCCGAAAAAGGCCGGGCGCAGGACTGCCGCGCCCGGTTGTCTGGCTCATGTGCCCGATTTGATCCGGGTCCATGTCCGGGTCAGTGTGCGCTGTTCGCGCGGGCCCCATGTGGTCACCGTATAGAGGTTTTGCAGCGCCGCTTCATCGGGATAGATCGCCGTGTCGCCGATCACGTCTTCGACCAGAAATTCCTTGGAGGCCGCGTTGCCGTTGGCGTAGTAGACGTAGTTCGACGCATCCGCCATGTTCTGCGCGTCCATGATAAAGTTCAGGAAGGTGTGTGCGGCTTCCGGGTTGGGCGCATCGGCAGGGATGGCCATTTGGTCAAACCACATCAGCGCGCCTTCGTTCGGGGCGCTATAGGCGATCTCAACCCCGTTCTCGGCTTCGGCGGCACGGTCGCGCGCCTGAAGGATATCGCCCGACCAGCCAAAGGCCACGCAGATATCCCCATTTGCCAGTGCGTTGATGTATTCGGAGCTGTGGAATTTCTGAATATACGGGCGGACGGCCATCATTACCGCCTCCGCCTTCTCCAACGCCTCGGCATCCTTGGCGTCCGGATCTTCACCTACATAGGTCAGCGCGGCGGGGATCATCTCGGTCGGAGCGTCCAGGAAATGCACGCCACAGGCGGCCAGCTTTTCCATGTTGCCCGGATCAAAGATCAGGCCCAGTGACGCAATGGGGGCATCCGCGCCCAGTATTTCCTGCACCTTGCCGACGTTCACGCCAAGGCCCGTGGTGCCCCACATGTAGTTGATCGAATATCCGTTGTCGGGATCATACTGCTTTGTCCGCTCTTCGATCACGTCCCACATATTGCCGATGTTGGGCAGTTTCGACTTGTCGAGCGGCTGGAACACACCGGCCTGAATCTGACGGGCGAGAAAGGTGCCTGTCGGCACCACCACGTCGTAGCCCGAACCGCCCGCCAGCAGCTTGGTTTCCAGCACCTCGTTGCTGTCGAAAACGTCGTAGATGAGGTCGATGCCGGTCTCGGCTTCGAACTTTTCAAGCAGTGCTTCGTCAATGTAGTCTGACCAGTTATAGACCCGCACTTCATCCGCAAAGGTCGCCGTCGTGCAGAGCGCAAGGGCTGCGCCGCTCAGCATGAGCTTTCTCATTTCATACTCCCGTTGATACCGTCCGGGTTTGCCCCGGTTTCGGTGAATTTGATCAAGTTTTGCCCCATTCGGCAAGATGCTTTATGCTTTCACGCGATCACAGGCTGTGCAAGACATCAGACCTCATCGGCCAAACAGGAGGAGGGGCGGATCATAGAAGTGCTTAGAAATCCGGCATCCGACGCGCCGCCAAACGCGGCAAAACTGCCCGCCCATCAGCATGTCTACGAGTTGCTGCGCGCGCGTATTCTCTTTGGCGATCTGGCACCGGGGCAGGCCGTGACCATTCAGGGTCTGGTCGACGATCTTGATGCCGGGATGACGCCGGTGCGCGAAGCCATTCGCAGACTGATCTCCGGCGGGGCGCTGAGCATGCTGGGAAATCGGCGTGTGATTGTCCCGGAACTGACGGAGAGCTGTATAGAACAGCTTGATTTCATGCGGCAATCTCTGGAACCACAGCTGGCAAGGCTGGCCACGGCACGTGTGACAGACGAGGGTCTGAGCAGCCTCAAGGCGCAGGATGATGCCCTGAATACCGCAATTTCACAGGGTGATATTCCGGGATACCTGACCCACAATTACCAGTTTCACGCGACACTCTATGAGCTCGCGCAGGCGCCCATCCTGAGCGCCACGGTCGATCGGTTGTGGCTGCGTTTTGCACCGTCGCTGCGCGTTGTCTGCGGTCGCTACGGCACGCTGAACCTGCCGGACAAACACGCGGACCTGCTGGTGGCTTTGCGGGCCCACGATGCGGAGGCGGCGGCGACAGCCATGGCAGAGGACGTGCATCAGGGAATGCTGCAGATCCGGGCGTCCCTCGACACCGCTTCACCTGCCAAGCGATTCGATTGACTCTGGATAATTTGATCATATTCTGCGCGCACAGGCCACATGCCTCACTTTCCAACTGACAGGTGCCCCATGTCCGCAATCACCAACCACATGCCCACGGCGGAGCTTCAGGCGCTCGATGCAGCACACCACATGCATCCTTTCACCACGAATGACGAGTTGGCGGACAAAGGGGCGCGGGTCATCACGCGGGCAAAGGGCGTTTATCTGACGGATAGCGAAGGCAATCAGATCCTCGATGGCATGGCCGGTCTGTGGTGTGTGAACATCGGCTACGGGCGCAAGGAAATGGCCGAGGTGGCCGCCCGCCAGATGATGGAACTGCCCTATTACAACACGTTCTTCATGACCACGCATGTTCCGGCCATCGCTCTGGCACAGGAAATCACCAAGCTGGCACCAGAGGGGTTGAACCATGTGTTTTTCGCCGGGTCGGGATCAGAGGCGAACGATACCAACATCCGCATGGTCCGCACGTACTGGGCGGAGAAAGGCCAACCCGGCAAGAGCCATATCATCAGCCGCAAGAATGCCTATCACGGGTCGTCCGTCGGGTCGGGCTCCCTGGGCGGTATGAGCTACATGCACGCGCAGGGCGGCATGCCGATCCCTGGAATTCACCACATCAACCAGCCCGACTGGTGGGCCGAAGGCGGTGATATGACGCCCGAAGCCTTTGGTCTGGCCCGCGCGCAGGAGCTGGAAGCCAAGATTCTGGAGTTGGGCGAAGACAAGGTTGCCGCCTTCATCGCCGAACCGGTCCAGGGTGCAGGGGGGGTCATCGTCCCACCCGAGAGCTACTGGCCGGAAATCCAGCGTATCTGTGACGCCTACGACATCCTTCTGATCGCCGACGAAGTGATCTGCGGCTTTGGGCGCACCGGCAACTGGTTCGGCAGCCAGACCATGGGCATCCGCCCGCACATCATGACCATCGCCAAGGGGTTGAGTTCCGGCTACCAGCCGATCGGCGGATCGATCGTCTGTGACGAAGTTGCAGAGGTGATCGGTGCCACCGAATTCAATCATGGCTATACCTATTCCGGCCACCCGGTTGCTGCCGCCGTGGCGCTGGAAAACCTGCGTATCCTGCAGGAAGAAGACATCATCGAACGTGTGCGCACCGTTGGCGCACCGGCGCTGAAGGCAGGGCTGGAAAAGCTGGCCGAGCATCCATTGGTTGGCGGTCTGTCGATCAAGGGGATGATGGCGTCGCTGCCCCTGACACCGCATAAGGAAAGCCGCGCGAAATTCGCCGCAGACGCGGGGACCGTGGGATATATGTGCCGCGAGCGGTGCTTTGCAAACAACTTGGTCATGCGCCATGTCGGGGATCGGATGATCATCTCTCCGCCTCTGATCATCGAACCCGAGGATATCGATGTCTTCATGACCCGCGCCCGGACCGCGCTGGATGAAACCTATGCGCAGTTAAAAGAGCAGGACATGCTCAAACCGGCCTGCTGACGCCCGACACTCGATTCGCTGCGCTGCGGCTTGGCCGGAAATTCTGTCACTATGGCAGAAATTTGCAGCACGTCGGCTCAATATCAGGGCCGCATTCAGTCAAATCGCCTTGAATTCAAAATGATACCGCTCGCTGAGAGTTAAGCGCTTGCACCTGATCGGTTGCTTGGTGTTAGATTTGCGACAATCAGCGCGGAAAACCGCCGGACATAACGGGGAGCCACTCTTGGCCGACACTAGTAATGCAGACGCGTTCGTGGAATTCGAACGTGTGCAGAAAAGCTATGATGGCGAAAATCTCGTCGTCAAAGACCTCAACCTCTCGATGCCCAAAGGTGAATTCCTGACGATGCTTGGCCCCTCCGGGTCCGGGAAAACCACCTGCCTGATGATGCTGGCCGGATTTGAGACCGCCACCCACGGGGATATCCGTCTGGACGGGGTTTCGATCAACAATATCCCGCCGCACAAGCGCGGCATTGGTATGGTGTTTCAGAACTACGCGCTGTTTCCGCATATGACCGTGGCCGAAAATCTCTCCTTCCCGTTGGAAGTGCGCAAGATGGGCAAATCGGACCGCGAGGCCAAGATCACCCGTGCCCTCGACATGGTGCAGATGGGAAGCTTTGCCGGGCGGCGCCCGTCGCAATTGTCGGGGGGCCAGCAGCAACGGATCGCCCTGGCGCGCGCACTGGTGTTTGAACCTGAACTGGTGCTGATGGACGAACCGCTGGGTGCGCTGGACAAGCAACTGCGCGAAACCCTGCAGTTCGAGATTACCAAGCTGGCGCATGATCTGGGGATCACCGTGGTCTATGTGACGCACGACCAGACCGAAGCGCTGACCATGTCCGACCGCGTCGCGGTCTTTGATGATGGCCGCATTCAGCAGCTGGCGCCGCCCGACAAGCTCTATGAGGAACCTGAAAACAGCTTCGTTGCGCAGTTCATCGGCGAGAACAATACGCTCGAAGGCAAGGTCAAAGAGATCAAGGGCGGCACCGCGCTCATCCAGCTGGACAATGGCGAGTTGATCGACGCACAGCCGGTGAATGTCGCGGCTGCAGGGGACCGTACACGGGTCTCCATCCGCCCCGAACGGGTGGAGTACAACAAGGACCGCCTGAGCGCGGACGCCCATACCCTTCAGGCCGAAGTGCTGGAATTCATCTACATGGGCGACATCTTTCGCACGCGCCTGCGCGTGGCGGGCACCGATGAGTTCGTGATCAAGACCCGGAACGCCCCGGATGTGGAACGCCTGACCCCGGGACAGCAGATCGAGATTGGCTGGCTGCCGCAAGATTGCCGCGCGTTGGACGCCTGACGTCTAATGCGCGTGACCTGTCGTGCCCTTCACGGGCGCGATCAAAAGAGAGGCGGCGACCAAGCCCGTTGTCACCTGCCTCCGGACGATGAACGGGCGCACAAATGGGAGACTATCAATGAAACTGACCAAGACGCTTTTGGCCTCCACCGCACTGACGGTTGCGGCGGGTATGGCCAATGCCGACGGCCACATGGCCAATGAGATGACCATCGTCAGCTGGGGCGGTGCGTATTCCAACTCGCAGCAAAAGGCCTACCATGACCCCTATATGGAGGCGACCGGCATCAGCATCATCAACGATGAATCCTCGCCTGAAGCTGTCGCGAAACTGCGCGCGATGAACGAAGCGGGCAACATCACCTGGGATCTGGTGGATGTGGAAGCCGCCGACGCCATTCGTCTCTGCGACGAGGGGTTGGCGATGGAAATCGATCATGATGAGGTGCTTGCGCCCGCACCCGATGGTACATCGGCCTCCGAAGACTTCGGCGATACGATTGCATCGGATTGCTTCATCCCGCAGATCGTGTTCTCCACCACCTTCGGCTATCGCACGGATATGGTGCCGGAAGGTGTAGAGCCGCCAACCTCCGCCTGCGATGTGTTCGAGATCGAAAAATACCCGGGCAAACGCGCGCTGAACAAGCGCCCGATTGCCAACATGGAATGGGCCCTGCTCTGCGACGGTGTGGCCTATGAAGACGTCTATGACGTGCTGGAAACCGAAGAGGGTCAAGCCCGCGCCTTTGCCAAGCTCGACACGATCAAGGACCAGACAATCTGGTGGTCAGCCGGTGCGGAAACACCGCAACTGCTGGCCGATGGTGAGATCTTCATGGGCTCGACCTTCAACGGGCGTCTGTTCTCCGTGATCGCGGAGCAAGGTCAGCCGGTTGGTATGGCCTGGGACTGGCAGATGTTCGATCTTGACGGCTGGATCGTACCCACCGGTCTGTCGGATGACCGTCTGGCCCGCGTGATGGACTACCTCAAAGTGTCCACCGATACACAGCGCCTCGCAGATCAGGCCAAATACATCAGCTACGGCCCAGCACGCGCGTCTTCGGCACCGCTGGTCGGTCAGCACGCGGAACTGGGCATCGACATGGCACCGCATATGCCAACCGATCCCAACAATGCGGAAAATACATTCGTGAACAACTACGAATGGTGGGCGGATTATCGCGACGATCTGGACGCAAAATTCCAGGCGTGGCTGACGCAATAAGCCTGTTTAGGGACTGATATCACCGGCGGGGGCCGTGCATTGGCCCTCGTCACATCGAAAGGACAGACCAATGCCCAAAGGCTACATCATCGGCCATATCACCGTCACCGATCCGGAGGCCTACAAGGAATACGTGATCAAGGACACGCCCATTCTGGAAGGGCTTGGAGGACGTTTCATCATCCGCGGCGGACCGTCGGAAGTGATGGAGGGTGAAAGCCACGAGCGCCATGTGGTCATCGAATTCCCGTCGTATGAGGCGGCCAAAGCGGCCTACAACGACCCCGCCTATCAGGAAGTCATGAAAATCCGGCACCGCACCGCGAAAAGCACGATCATCGTGGTTGAAGGTGCCTGAATGACCGACGCGACGCAAGACAGCGGCCCGATGATGGCTGCCGATGGCACTACGCTGAAATCCAGCCTCAACCGGGCGCTGCGGCGGCAAAAGCTGCGTGCGCTGATGCTGATCGCGCCGCTGCTGATTTTTGTGCTCGTCACCTTCATCGCACCGATCGCGGATATGCTGTTCCGTTCGGTCGAAAACCAGATCGTTTCGGACACTTTGCCGCGCACAACCACGCTGCTGGCCGAGTGGGAGGGCGATGGGGGTGATCTCCCCGCGCCCGAGGTCTTTGAGGCGCTCTACACCGATGTCTTCATCGCGCAGGAGCGCAAACTACACACCCGGCTCGGCTCGCGTCTGAACTACGAACTGACGGGCGTCTCATCGCTGTTCCGCAAATCAGGCCGCAGGGTCGAGGACATGGGTGAGGTCTATCAGGACCAATTCGAAGACCTCGACAGCTTCTGGAAAGACAGTGAAAACTGGAATGCGCTGATGGGCAGCGACGACTGGTTTGCCGACCAGACCGCATGGGACGACAAAGCAGACACCCGCCAGCCGGCCTTTGAGCTGCGCGAGGGGATCGAAGACCTGTTGCCGCAGACCGCGGCGACTTTCGAGATATTCGCCGATTTTGTGCAGAACGAAGACGAGGACAACCTCGCCAAGGAAGACCCCTGGGCGCTGGTTTACTCCGCGCTCTACAACGACCTGATACAAGAGCCGGACGTCTCGGGCTACGCCGGTCCCGGTTCCGCCGAGTTGCTGGAAGCCATGGGCGCCGTCGGCACATTCGAAACCGTGGACTATCCGGCAGCTTTTGAGAAGATCGACAAGGACTGGCACAGCATTGACGTCTGGCAGACGATCCAGACCTACAGCCCGGATTTCACTTCGGGGTATTTCCTCAACGCTGTGGACATGAAGAAATCACCCGACGGGCCCGAAATGCGCCCTGATAACGAACAAATCTACATCAAACTCTTCATTCGCACGCTGTTCATGTCGCTGGTCATCACCGGCAGTTGCATATTGCTCGGCTACCCGGTGGCCTGGATCCTCGCCAACCTGCCCGCACGCACCGCGAACCTGCTGATGATCCTGGTGTTGCTGCCCTTCTGGACATCGCTGCTGGTACGCACCTCCGCCTGGAAAGTCATGCTGCAACAGCAAGGGGTGATCAACGATACGCTCGTCTGGCTGGGCGTGGTGGCCGATGACAGTCGCCTTGCGCTGATCAACAATCAGACCGGCACCATCATCGCAATGACCCACATCCTGCTGCCGTTCATGATCCTACCCCTCTACTCCGTGATGAAAACCATCCCGCCCAGCTACCTGCGCGCGGCGAAATCGCTGGGCGCCACGAACTGGACAGCCTTCTGGCGGGTCTATTTTCCGCAATCCGTGCCCGGGATCGGGGCGGGCTCGATCCTCGTCTTCATCTTATCCATTGGCTATTACATCACGCCGGAACTGGTGGGCGGCACGACGGGCACCTTCATCTCCAACCGGATCGCCTATCACATCTCCAGCTCGCTGAACTGGGGGTTGGCCGCAGCACTTGGGGCCATCCTGCTGGCAGTCGTGCTGGGTCTCTATTGGGCCTACGACAAGATCGTCGGCATCGACAACGTGAAGCTCGGAGGCTGACCATGGCTGCTTTGACCCCCATTTCACGTACGCCGGTATCCTTCTATGTGCCCGTGGTCGCGGCGGCCGGTGCGGTGGCCGGCCTCTTTGTCGGCACGGCGCAGGGCAGTTCCCTGATCGGCATCCTCATCGGCGCCATCCTCTTGGGCGCCATCGCCTTTCTGCTGACGCAAATCATCAAGGCCGAGGCACAGGGGCGGTGGGCGTTGACGGCCGTCTTTGCGGTGGCCGGGTTTTTGATGGGCGGACTGGCCGCAGGCATCATCGGGTTACTCTTCGGCTGGTTCTTTGGCTGGTTCACCTTCTGGCTTTTTGAAGGCCGATACCGCGCCTATGTCGCCCCCTACCTCACACCGGGCCAAGTGCTCTGGCACTACACATTCCGCGTGATCTGCGGCGCGATCCTGATCTTTCTGATCACCCCCATCCTCGTGGTGATGCCGCTCAGCTTCAACGCCGAGGATTTCTTCACCTTCACACCGGAAATGCTGCGCTTTGATCCCGCAGGCTATTCGCTGAAACACTACGAAGACTTCTTCACCAATTCCGATTGGCAGGGCGCACTGGCAAATTCGGTGAAAATCGCCCCCATGGCGACATTGCTCTCCGTCAGCTTTGGCACACTCGCAGCCATCGGCCTCAGTCAACAGCATGTCCCCTTCCGCCGCGCCATCATGGCGATCCTGATCTCACCGATGATCGTGCCCCTGATCATCTCCGCCGCGGGCATGTATTTCTTCTACAGCCGCATCGGCCTGCAAGGCACCTACATGGGTGTGGTGCTGGCCCACGCGGCCTTGGGCATTCCCTTTGTGATCATCACCGTCACCGCCACGCTTGTCGGTTTTGACAATTCGCTAACGCGGGCAGCGGCCAACATGGGCGCAGGACCGGTCACAACCTTCTTCCGCGTGCAGATGCCGCTGATCCTGCCGGGTGTCATCTCCGGTGGCCTCTTCGCCTTCATCACCAGTTTCGATGAAGTCGTAGTGGTGCTCTTCGTGGGCTCCGCCGGTCAGAAAACGCTGCCCTGGCAGATGTTCACCGGCCTGCGCGAGCAGATCAGCCCAACCATCCTCGCCGTGGCCACGATCCTCGTGATCGTCTCCATCGCCCTGCTCACAGTGGTGGAACTGCTGCGCCGCCGCTCGGAACGCCTGCGCGGCATGTCCCCCGCCTAAACGAAAACCACAAAGCCTTCATTGTTCCAAAAATATGCCCGCCGGAGGCGCAGGGTCCCACCCCGCGCCACAGCCAGCTTACCGCAGGCGTTTGAGCAGGCTCAGCGAGGCATACCCATCCTGCACCAGCCCCTGGCTGCGCTGATAGGCCCGCACCGCTTCGATGGTTTTTGGCCCGATCCGCCCGTCGATCCCTTGCGTGCTGAACCCGGCCCGTGTCAGGCGCTGCTGCATTTCCTTGCGCTCCGCAAAGGTCAACGCCCGATCCCCACGGGGCCAGCTTGCCTTGATCGACGGCCCGCCCTTGATCCGGTCACTGAGATGCCCAACGCCAATCACATAGGCATCCGCGGTATTATACCGCTCGATGACGCTGAAATTCTTGAAGATCATAAAGGCCGCCCCCTGCCCGCCCGCAGGCAGCAGGATCGACGCCTTGCCATAATTCGGCACCGTACGACCACTCATATCGACCACACCCAGCCGCGCCCACTGCCCGGGCGTCTTGGTGATCTTGCGGCTGGCCTGGGCATAGTTGAACCCGCGCGGCAGTTGCACTTCCACACCCCAGGGCTGACCTTTGACCCAGCCGAACCGCTTGAGATAGGCCGCCGTCGACGCCAGCGCATCTGACGGGTCGTCCGACCAAATATCGCGCCGCCCGTCTCCGGTGAAATCCACCGCGTAAGCGAGGTAAGAGGTGGGGATGAATTGCGTATGCCCCATCGCGCCCGCCCAACTGCCGGTCATGTTGCGCGGGCTGGTGTCGCCATTCTGCAGGATTTTCAGCGCGGCGATTAGCTGTTCTTCGAAAAACGCGCCACGCCGCCCGTCATAGGCCAGCGTGGCCAGCGACTGGATGATATCGTTCTTGCCACGATATTCGCCATAGGCGCTCTCCAGGCCCCAAACGGCAACCACAACCTCTTTTTCCACACCAAAGCGCGCCTCGATGGCGTCCAGTTTACGCCGGTGTTTCCGCAAAGCCGCCTTGCCATTCCGGATCCGGGTGTCTGACGCAGCACTGTCGAGATACTCCCAGATCGTCTTGGTGAACTCCGATTGATTGCGATCCCGGCGGATCACATCGGGATCGTATTGCACCCCCCGAAACGCCGCCTGCAAAGTCGAGGCACGAATACCCTGCGCCCGCGCACGACCTTCGAAACTGTTGATCCAACGCTCAAATCCCGGGTTGGACGCGACCTGCGTCACAGGTGTCGGGGTTGGCACCGCGTTTTCGGGACGCAGCTTCGGACGCAGCGCGGAGGCGACAACCGTCATTTGCCCAGCCGCTTGTGTCGGCTGCTCCGCCGGGCGCAATACCGGTCGCAAGGATTGTGCCGTGCCCGCTGCACCGACGCTTGTGCCCATCAATCCAGTTGCCAAAGCAACTGCGCAAAACGATCTTAACCGCATGATATGCCCTACTGCTGCTCATTATTGTTTCCAAAACTGTAGCGCGAGTCGGGCAAATTCGAAAGGATTCAATCGCTGGTTATGCGATCCTTCGCCATTTCTTCGACCTGGCAGCGGATAATTTCCAAGTGCGCGCGCAGCATCGGCACCCGGCGCGGTCGAAAACTGTGATCCGTCCGCTCGAATTTGCGCATTCGGTCCAGCCGGAACGTCCGGAAGGCCTTGCGCAGATGGCACCACGCCAGCAAAACATTGGATTTATCAAGATAAACCAGACCCAGCGGGTCCACCTGCCGCACGGTGTCAGCGCCGTTTCGGTCGCGATAGTCAAAACGCACGCTGACCTCGTCCCAGGTCGCGGCCCGCAGGGCGGCCACGTCGATCTCGATCTTGGGCAGGCTGACAAAACGGTGGGCATCCAGCACGGCATGTTGCAACCGATGCGCCTGTCGCGGTGGCACGCGCGCCTTGATCTTGGCAAGCGCAGACCGCGCCGCTTTGGCCAGCGCCGGATCGCCAATGACCGCCACATCGCGCAACCCCAGCACCAGGGCCTCCAACTCATCATCCTCGAACCCCAAAGGCGGCAGCGCGGCATCCTCGATCAGCGTATAGCCAAAGCCCGCCTCACCGTCGATCACCGCACCCATGCTGCGCAGCGCGTCGATGTCACGGTAGATCGTCCGGGGGGACATTTCCATCTCATCCGCAAGCTGGGTTGCTGTGACGGGAGGCGGCAGACGGCGCAGGGTTTGCATCATCTGGAACAGGCGGTGTGTGCGGCTCATGAGATTACTCTAGCACAAGTAGTGACAGAAATTGGCAGTAGGTCCGTATAACCTTTGTCCAACATGAAAGGAGCGTACCATGATCACATTGCTGACCTACCCGCCCGCCTTTGGCCAGTTCTCCGGCAGCCCGTTCTGCATCAAGGCGGCGCATTTGCTGAACCTTTCCGGGCAACACTGGAAACGCGAAGACACGCTCGACCCGCGCATGATGCCGCATCAGAAACTGCCGGTCATCCGGGCTGAAGACCAGTTAATCGCGGACAGCGACATGATCCGCGCCTATCTGGAATCGCAAGGCGCACACTTCGATGCCGGTCTGTCGGACATCGACCGCGCGACGTCGCGGGCCTTCATCCGCATGGCGGAAGAGCATATCTACTTTCACATCGTGCTGGACCGTTGGGCGAATGAGGATGCCTGGCCGGAAGTGCGCGAGACCTATTTTGCCTCCGTGCCAAAGCTCATCCGCGGCATGGTTGCGAACAAGATCCGCAAAAACCTGTTGTCGGCTATGCGGGCGCAGGGATTGGGACGGTTCACGCCGGAGCAGCGTTTGGCCCGGTTAGAGCCTGATCTGGATGCGATCGTCGCGCGCCTGTGGCAAAACCGGTTCCTCTTTGGCGACAGACCAACCGCTGCGGACGCCTCTGTCGGCCCGATGCTGAGCGCAGCCCTGGCCAGCCCGGGAGAGACGGCCATGTCCAGTCGCATAAGAGAAAACGCGGTGCTGATGGGCTATGTCGAACGCGTCGAAGAGATGCTGCACTAGCGGCGGCTGCGTTTGACTTTGCGCTTGGTCTTATCCGTCTTGCGTTTGGCCTTGACGCTGCGGCGTCGGGGCGAGCGTCCGGCGGGCGAACGTCGACCCTGCGGGATGGCGTCGCCTTCCAGAGACAACAGTTCAAGGGCAATCCCACCGGTGACAGGCGCCGCCTCGGCCAGGCGTACGGTCACCCGCTGCCCCAGGCTGATCATCATACCGGTGTCCGACCCCATCAGGGTGCCCGCTTCGGCATCGTAGTGGAAATACTCACGCCCGATGGAACGCATCGGGATCAGCCCGTCAGCACCGGTTTCATCCAGCTTCACAAAGACGCCGAACCGCGCGATCCCGCTGATCCGCCCGGTAAACTCATTTCCGACGCGCTCGCTCAGATAGGCGGCCATGTAACGGTCGGTAGTATCCCGTTCGGCAACCATCGACCGCCGCTCCGTATCCGAGATATGCTCGCCGGTCGCGTCCAGCGTCTCATAGTCTTCGGGCCGCAAACCATCCTTGCCCCAGCCATGGGCAGTGATCAGCGCCCGGTGCACGATCAGATCCGCATAGCGCCGAATGGGCGAGGTGAAATGCGCGTATCGCCCCAGCGCGAGGCCGAAATGGCCCAGGTTTTGCGGCGCGTAATAGGCCTGTGTCATGGAGCGCAGGGTGGACATGTTGATCAGTTCCGCCTCGTCCGAGCCTGCTGCATCATTCAGCAACCGGTTGAGATGGGCGGTCTTCAACGCCTGCCCCTTGGCCAGCGTATAGCCACTGGCCTGCGCCGTCTCACGCAGCGCATCCAGCTTTTCGGGGCTGGGTTCTTCATGCACACGGAAAAGCAGGGGCACTTTCTTTGCGATCAGCGTCTCCGCTGCCGCCACATTGGCCAGCACCATGAATTCCTCGATCAAGCGATGCGCATCCAGCCGGTCCTTGAAATTCACCGACGTCACCTGTCCGTCATCATCCAGCTCGATCCGCCGTTCCGGCAGGTCCAGATCAAGCGGCTGACGTCTCTTGCGCGCTTCGACCAGAGCCGCATAGGCAGCGTAAAGCGGCTGCAAAACAGGCTCTAACAAGGGGCCACAGCGGTCATTGGGATGTCCGTCAACCGCTTGCTGAACCTCCTCATAATGCAAAGACGCCGGGGACCGCATCAGCCCGCGATGGAAGGAGTGAGACAGTTTGTTGCCCTCTGCATCCAGTTGCATGCGCACGGCGATACAGGCGCGCGGCACCCCTTCATGCAGGGAACAGAGATCGCCAGACAGACGATCCGGCAGCATTGGCACCACACGGTCGGGGAAATACGTGGAATTCCCACGCTTGCGCGCTTCGGCATCCAGCGCGGAGCCGGGCGTGACATAAGCCGCGACATCCGCAATAGCGACCCAGATGATGTGGCCCCCGTCGTTTGCAGGATCTTCATCGGAATGGGCATAGCAGGCATCATCGTGGTCCCGAGCGTCCGACGGGTCGATGGTGATCAACGGCAGGTCCCGCAGGTCCTCACGCCCATTGAGACCAACTGGCTTGGCGCGGTCCGCTTCGGCGACAACCTCATCCGGAAAGGCATCCGGTATCCCATGCTGGTGGATCGCGATGAGCGAAACAGCCTTGGCCGCCGACGGATCGCCCAGCCGTGTGACGATCCGTGCGCGGGGCAATCCCATGCGCGTCTTGGCGCCCGCCAACTCGCCTTCGACCAGCTCACCATCCTTGGCGCCATGGGTGGCATCCGTCGCCACCAGCCATTCCTTGTCCGATCCTTTATCGACCGGCAGGATGCGCCCGCCCTCTGCCGTCTTGCGAAAGACGCCCAGCACCCGGCGTGGATTGGTACCGATCCGGCGGATCAGACGCGCCTCATAGTGATGCGCGTCGCCTTTGACCAACGTGAGGCGCGCAAGGATGCGATCGCCTGCCCCCAGTGCGGGATCAGAGGCGCGGGGCACCACAAGCACCACGGGTTCCACGCCCTCACCTTGCCATTCCATTGGTTTTGCAAATAAATCCCCGTCGGCATCCGGGCCAGTCACCTGCAGAACGCTCACCGGCGGCAGGCGGTCCGGATCCTGATAGCTGCGCTTGCGCTTTTCCAGATGACCCTCCGCCTCAAGCTCCTTGAGCACGCGCTTGAGATCAATCCGCGCCGCCCCCTTGATGCCAAAAGCCTTGGCAATATCGCGCTTTGCGGTCAGCGTCGGATTTTCGCTGATCCAGTCGAGAATTTCGGTTTTCGTGGGGATGCGGGTCATACCCCTGAGGTAGCATGCGCGCCCGGTGCCGTCATGCGCAAATCGCGCGCCTCATCCACATCACGCAACGTATCGACATAGGCGATGCGGGCATCGGGCCAGCTGGCCACCGTATCTGCCAGCGCGTGTTCGGTGGACCACCGCACATCGGCAAACAGTCGCGGCGGCAGGGCACGTGCGCGTTTCGCACCGATCAGCCAATAGCCGCCATCGGGTGCCGGCCCAAAGACGCCTTCCGCAGATCCCAGCGCGGCAAAGGCGCGGGCAATGTGGCCACGGGTAATACCGGGAACATCCGCGCCGATAATGCACACCGGGCCTTGTCCCGGCAGGCGCAGGACGCGCTTCATACGGTCGCCGAGATTGCCCCGCCCCTGGGGAATGCGGTGCAGATGCCGGGGCCAGACACGGCTCTGTAACCCGGCGACATCCGGGCTGACAGCCAGAACCAGATCCCAGCGCGGGTCCTGCAGCCGGTTCAGCAATGCCTTGGTTTGATGCCGGAACCACCAAGCGGCCGCGACTATGCCAATTTCGCGACCCAGACGGGTTTTCACCCGACCAGGATGCGGTTCCTTCAGCATCACGACGAGGGTGGATGTCACAAAATGCGTTCCATATCACGGTGATCTATGCCTGCGTCATCATAGACCGGCCCGAAGGCGGCAAATCCGAGTTTCTCGTAAAAGCCGAGCGCCTGAACCTGAGCCCCAAGCACAGCCCGCGTCACCCCGTATTGCGCGCGCGCCAGGCCAAGCGCCGCCTCGATCAGCTGTGCCCCCAGCCCGGTACCGCGTGCGGTGCGCAGCACACAGACCCGACCGATTTTCGCCGTGTCGCCCTCGATCAGAATCCGCGCGGTCCCCACGGGCGTTGCACCGTCAACGGCCATGAGGTGCAGCGCGGTGCCGTCCAATCCATCGATTTCCTCGGCCTCCGACACACCTTGCTCTTCGATGAAAACCTGCCTGCGTAGTGCCAGACAAGTGTCGAGGTCATCCGCCTGCGCGATCCGCACCGTCACACGAAATATTCCGCGAGAATGCGCGTGTAGATGTCTTTGAGTTGCCTGATGTGCGCAACCTCTACATGTTCATCCACCTGATGCATGGATTGTCCCACCAAGCCGAATTCCACCACCGGGCAGTGATCCTTGACAAAGCGGGCATCGGAGGTGCCGCCCGTCGTGGACAGAACCGGCGTCACGCCGGTTTCCGCCTCAACCGCACGGGCGACCAGATCGGAAAGCGCGCCGGGCGGGGTCAGGAAGCTTTCCCCGGAAATCTTGATTTTAACCTCGGTCTTCACGCCGAAATCAGTCTCTATGCAGGCGATTTCCTCCTCGATCCACTGCGTCAGGGACGCACCACTATGGCTGTCGTTGAACCGGATATTGACCGCCGAGGAGCATTCCGCAGGGATCACATTGGTGGCGGGGTTGCCGGTGTCCACGGTCACAACGGCCAGTGTCGACGGGTCAAAGTGCTCCGTACCGTCGTCCAGCTCGTGGCTTGCGAAACGGTCCATCAGGCGCATCATCGCCGGGAGCGGGTTGTTGGCGCGATGCGGATAGGCGGAGTGGCCCTGCGTGCCGATCACCTTGATCCAGGCGGTCATGGATCCGCGACGCCCGATCTTGATCATGTCGCCCATTTTGTCGGGGCAGGTCGGCTCCCCAACCAGGCAGACATCCATGCGTTCCCCCGCTGCTTCCATATGCGCCAGCAACGCGGTGGTCCCATCCACGGCATCGCCCTCTTCATCCCCGGTGATCGCCAGGATGATGGCACCCTCTGGTGGGGTGGCTTGAACGAAATCGATGGCGGCGGCGGCAAAGGCGGCAACACCCGATTTCATGTCCGTGGCCCCCCGACCGTAGAGAACCCCCTCTTTGATCTCCGCCCCGAAGGGTGGCATCGTCCAGGCCTCGGCATCTCCCACCGGCACGACATCGGTATGCCCGTTAAAGCCGAACGTCTTGCTGTGACCCTTGTCGCCCCAGCGCGCAAAGAGATTGCGGATGCCCCCACGGTCCGCCCAGGCGCATTCAAACCCGGCACCGCTCAGCAGATCATGCAACACATCAAGCGCGCCCGCATCCTCGGGCGTGACAGAAGCGCAGCGCACCAGATCTGCCGTGAGTGCAACGGGGTCCTGACCTGACATGCGCTTTTCCTTATCCCTGTGATCGCCTGCGCCCCAAGGTTTGTGGCCAAACGGCAGCAATGCCAAGGGGGGTGGACCAAGAATTACTTAACAAACGCGTGCCCTGCGTGTTAGCCAAAGCGCAACAATAAATCCGAGGCAGGGCATCAGCAGTGTGGTCACCATAAAATTGGGACCCAACGCACCAGAAGACCGGTAACGTGCAATCCGCACAAGCGGTGCTCTGACGATGTGTTCCCCCGACCACAGGGTACGAGGCATAGAGAGATGGTTGCAGCATCCGAACTGCCCATTCGCACGGTCCGCGAAGGCACCGACGCAACCGAGATGGCAGAGGCGATTTTCGGGTCCGGCGTCCGCGTGGAGCGGGCCTCCTACACCGGGGACGTCGACAGCGCAGGCATCTACACCAACAGCAATGCCGTCTCTCCCGGTGTCGTACCCGGCGACAGCGGCGTGATCCTGTCGACGGGCAACGCAGAGAGTTTCACCAACTCCAGCGGCTCCTCGAACCAGAGCAACAGCACATCGACCAATACCTCAGGTCCGGGCAATGCGCCCCAATTCAATGTCGCAGCAGGCGCGCGCACTTTTGACGCGGCCTATCTGGACGTGGATTTCGTGCCGGATCACGACCAGATGACGATCCAGTTCATTTTCTCTTCCGAAGAATACCCCGAGTTCCAGAACTCGATTTATCAGGACTTCGTGGGCGTCTGGGTCAATGGCGCGCAGATCGACATGGATGTCGGGAACGGTGATGTCGATCCCGGGAACGTCAATACGTCCAATAATATCAACATGTTTATTGATAATTCCAACGATGATTACAACACGGAAATGGACGGGTTCACCATCACGCTGACCCTGACCATGAATGTCGTGCCGGATACGGTAAACTCGATCCGTATCGGCATCGCGGACGTGTCTGACAACCGGTACGATTCCAACCTGCTGATCGCCGGGGATTCCATTCAGACGGACCTTGTCGCCCTGTCAGATACGGTTGAACTCCTCACCGACGGCATCAAGACCATCGATGTGCTGAGCAACGACATCAACAAAGGCCCCGGCACGCTGACGATCACCCATATCAATGGCCAAGCCGTCGTTGCCGGAGACACGATGACCCTGCCGACCGGGCAGCAGGTCATGCTGCAACCGGATGGCAAGCTCAGCGTGGTGGGGGATGGCGACCCGGAAGAGTTCAACTTCACCTACACGGTCACCAATGGCAGCATTTCCGACGTCGGCTATGTCAATGCAAGCTCGGTACCCTGCTTTGTCGCAGGCACCATGATCGAGACCACGCGCGGCAATGTGATGGTCGAACGCCTGCGCCCCGGCGACATGGTCATGACGCAGGATGACGGGCCACAACCGCTACGCTGGATTGGCACGCGCCGGGTCGATGCGGTGGGCAAATTCGCACCTGTTCACATTCAACCGAACACTTTTGGCGCACATGGACATCTTCTTGTGTCGCCGCTGCATCGCATCCTGATCCGGGATACCGTTGCCGAACTGCTGTTTGGTGATCCCGAAGTGCTGGTCTGCGCCCGCGATCTGGTCAACGACCGATCGGTCCGGACCCGTGAAGGGGGGCAAGTGACCTATGTGCACCTGATGTTCGACCGCCATCAGGTGATCTTTTCCGAAGGTCTGCCCACGGAGAGCTTTCTGCCCGGCCCACAGACGACGGATGTTTTCGAGCAGGAAATCGTTGCGGAAATCTGCGCAATTTTTCCTCAGTTAGACCCTGATACCGGGATCGGATACAGCCCCGCGGCACGCCGAACGCTCAAGGGGTATGAGGCTGCCGTGCTGCGCGTCTCAAGCGAGGCCGCGTGAGGCATCGGCGCCGAACTGCGCCACTGAAGCAACGACTGCGACGGGAATCGCCCGCCGTTGATCTTCTCAGGCGACGCGCTGATTAATCTGCGTCCGTTTCTGGATGTGTGCCGTAAAATGGCTCCATCTGCGCAATGATCACGGCATTCTCGTCAAGCGCGCGCTGCATCAGTGCCCGCTCGTCCTCACCGATCTCATGGCCCTCCGCCTCGCGTTCCGCCAACGTGCCGTAGCCGGTGACGTCCAGAGGCGCCGTGTCGGCCTGTTTCAGAACAGCAACGGTTTCACGCACCGCTTCGGCCTCATCAATGCCGCTGGCAAAAACGACGAGACCCGCGCCCGTGGCTTTGGCGGGCAAGCCGTCGCCTTCCTTGCGACCGATCTGGACAACGAGGGTAAAGACTTGCTGACGGGACGGTTTTTTCTTCTCTGCCATGCAGCTGTGTTAGGCCTTGGCGAAAGGCACCACAACGGCTTTTTCAACCAACTTGTCAGGCGACCAACCGGTATAAGGCGACCAGTCGATGGCCATTTCATGCAGGTGGCGCACCCCGGCGAGGATGGCGGTGCGTGTCTCCGGGCGCATCCTGAGGTACCGATCCGCCAGCTCTTCCCAGCGAAACGCCATCCGGCCCTTCGCATCCCGCGTGACCAGCGCGTCGAGCAAAACCAGCGCGGTACACTGGGCATGGGCAGCGTGTTCGGGATCGAGGGAGACCAGTTCGACCACTTCACCCGGAAACCAGCCGCCGTATTCCGACAGAACGCAGCTGCCTTTGAGGCAGTTGTCCAGAGCCGTGCGGTGCACAGCGCGCGTATCCACGGGCGCGGCCTTGCACACAAGCTCTCGCAGATCGGCAGACATGGCGCGGGCGATGACCTTCAACACCCGTATCAGATCGGTGCCATCATAGGTCTGCAAATCGCGCCCGTCGGGCACCTGATCGAGGTTGACCCGGCGGGTCGTATGGGCCCAGCGAAAGCCGTTCATCACAGCCGCACGAACCGGAGATGATCCCTTGCGGTAGTGATCCTGAAACGCGTCCCAGTTCCAGAAAAGATCATCCGCGCCCGACCCGCCCTGTAGCCTGTCCGCCAACAAAAGGGCGGTCGCGGTCAGAAACGCATCCGGGCCCTTGTCTGGCAAGGCGGCAACAAGCAGCAGATCTGCGTGAATGGCCTCTGCATCCGCTGCCGACAGCATGCATTTCTGATCAAAGATGACGCGGCGCAGCATCTGCTTCTGCGCCGGCTTCAAACGGTCCGCCAGACCGCCGAATCCGGTGGCCGCAGCAGATTGCAGGTCCGCGATAACCTGCAGGGTCTGAAAGGATATGGGAACAGACGCGTGACGCATAGAAATGCCATAGTGCCACATCCGGGCTGGATTGCATCCCGTGCCTGACCTTTGCCGGGTATTCCTGTGACAGGATTGCCTTAGTTGTTAATGCAAAGTTTAATCGCGCAGCAGTTCGTTGATCGAGGTTTTTGAGCGTGTCTGCGAATCCACCTTTTTGACGATAACCGCGCAATAGAGGTTCACACCGTTCTTGGAGGGCATTGAGCCCGCGACAACGACAGAGCCCGCAGGCACTTCACCATAGGTGAATTCGCCGGTCTCGCGGTCCACGATCTTGGTCGATTTACCGATGAAGACACCCATGCCCAGCACAGAGCCTTCGCGCACGACGCAGCCCTCGACCACTTCGGAGCGCGCGCCGATAAAGCAGTTATCCTCAATGATCGTCGGACCCGCCTGCATCGGTTCCAGCACACCGCCGATGCCGACACCACCCGACAGGTGCACGTTCTTACCGATCTGCGCACAGGACCCGACCGTGGCCCAGGTATCGACCATCGTGCCCTCGTCCACGTAAGCACCAAGGTTCACGAAGGACGGCATCAGCACCACACCGGGCGCGATGAAGGCGGATTTGCGCACCACGCAGTTCGGCACCGCACGAAAGCCCGCTGCCCGCCATTGATTGTCACCCCAGCCCGCGAATTTGCTGTCGACCTTGTCCCACCAGCCGCCCTCTTGCGGTCCGCCGGCCTGCATCTCCATGTCCTTGATGCGGAAGCCCAGCAGAACAGCCTTTTTCGCCCATTGGTTCACGTGCCAATCGCCACTTGCCTGCTTTTCCGCCACCCGCAGCTTGCCCCCGTCGAGGGCCGCAAGTGTATCTTCGATGGCCTCGCGGGTTTCCCCGGTGGTTGCGGGCGTGATGGTATCGCGCGCCTCCCATGCGGCTTCGATGGCGGTTTCAAGCTGTGCGTTGGACATGAGGTTCCCCCAGGGAAAGAATTAATATGCAGCGCCTATACAAGTCCGATGCCACACGCGCAATCCATCTGCGCCAAGGCCATTGCATCTTGGCACGCAACATGGCCCCCTGCCTTTGATGAGTTATTGGAGTGACCCGGATGAACAAACCCCGCCACCCGCTGCGCGACGCGCATATGGACCGCGACGCGGTTCAGGACGTACCCGACACACCGCAGACGCGCGCCCCGGCCTACAGGCTTGCCTTTGCCGATGAAGATTTTCTGTGTCGGGAAGAACTGCGCCCGGTGCGGCTGCAACTGGAATTGCTCAAGCCGGAGATGATGCTGGATGCGCATAACATCACCAGCACCATCGTACTTTTCGGGGGCGCCCGCATTCCCAGTCCGGCGAACAAGGATAAGGCGCGCACGAAAACGCTCTCTGATCTGTCGCACTTCTACGACGAGGCGCGCGAGTTTTCACGGCTGATGACCTTGAAAAGCCTCGAAAGCAGCGGGCGGGAGAACGTGGTGGTCACCGGCGGTGGTCCCGGCGTGATGGAGGCGGGCAATCGCGGGGCGGAGGATGCGGGCGGGCATTCCATCGGGCTCAACATCGTGTTGCCGCACGAGCAGGCGCCCAATGAATACGTCACGCCGGAGCTGTGTTTCAACTTCCACTATTTCGCCATCCGGAAAATGCATTTCCTGATGCGCGCCAAGGCGATCTGCGTCTTTCCCGGCGGGTTCGGCACCATGGACGAGCTCTTTGAGACGCTCACCCTGATACAGACCGGGCGGATGCAGCCCGTGCCTGTCCTGCTTTTCGGACGCGCCTTCTGGGAGCGTATTCTGAACTGGGAGGCGCTGGCGGACGCGGGCACCATTTCGGATGAGGATCTGTCGCTCTTCCGGTTTGTCGACAGCGCCGCCGACGCGATGCATCTGATCGAGAACTGGCAGGACCTGCCCGCCCGCGACAAACTGCCCGGGCGCAGCTGAGGGAACCATTCAACCGTCAGCCGCGTTACCTCTCTGAATAGCACATCATGGGGTCACATCGTGGCCCCGTTCATTTTCAGGAGGGCCACATGGCACAGGCACGCACAAACGGCAAAACCGACGTGAATGACGTTACCGCACAGATCGATACCATCAAGAACGACATTGCTGCGCTGACAGCGCTGATGTCCGACCTGGCCCAGGACAAGAAAGAGGAAGCCAAGGAGCGCGCAGCGAACACCGCAGCAGCGCTAAAATCCTCAGCGGCGCAGAAAGTGGATGCGGCACATGCCAAAGCGGTCGAAACCGGAGAACGTGTGCGCACGGATGCCGAGGCCGCGTATTACAAAGCCGAGGAAACGGTCCGTCAGCAACCCGCCATGGCAGTGGGCATCGCCGCCGGGATCGGTTTTCTGGTTGGCATGATGGCGACGCGTCGGTCGTAAGATGTTTTCGCACCTTCGCCAAAGTATTCGAGACACTGCTCAACGTTTCGCGTTGGGCAGTGTCGGTGCGCTCATGACGCTTGTGGGACTGGGGTTTCTGAGCGCGTCGGCGCTGATGCTCTTACTCACTGTTACCGACCCGATGACGGCCAGCGCGATCATGGGGGGTGCGTATCTGGGCATCGGATTGCTGATGATGGTCGCGGCGCGCTCATCGAAGTCTGACCACAACCGGCATCACCACCGAGAGGTCCAGCCAAAGACGGATGAGATGCCGCCGCTGGCCGCTGCCTTCATGCAAGGCATGGCACAGGGGATGGCGCACCGACGCTAAGACATCGCTGCGGATCGCCGGGTGTCAGATACAGCCAGTGAAAGATGTCTGGCGCTCCAAGTCGATCAGCTTAAGCAAATCCGCTTCCGACAGGGCACCGACCACCACCGTACGACCGACCACCATCCCCGGCGTGCCGGGAATGCCAAGCGCGCGGCCCAAAGCCAGCGCGTCTTCGATTCTGGCCGTGATCTCCGAGCCGGTGGCATCTTGCATCACCTTTTCCGCGTCGAGACCGTGACGCTGTGCAACATCGCGCACGCCCACCAGACCGGGGCGCAGCACGCGCTGCATCATGTCGAGGTGGATGGCGGTATGGTCGCCCTGATTACCTGCGGCAAGTGCCACCTGCGCCGCCCAGACAGATCGCTCCCCCAACAGCGGGAGCTCATGAAAAACCAGATCGATGGGCGCTCCACTGGCTGCAAGATCGGCCAGGCGTTTGTCCAGAACCGCGCAATATGGGCAGTAGTAGTCACTGAAAACGGCAATGGACAAACGTCCGGGCGCAGAGGACTGTTGAAAAATCGCAGTGCACAGATTGTCGGGCAGGCGCGCCATGGCTGCTTCTTCTTCGGCCGTCAGCAGTCCCGCAAAATAATCCTGGCCGCTTGAGAGATTTCCACGCATCAATCGGCGAAAGCCGGGCAGGTTGGGCATGTCGGAGAACGCAAAAGCGCTGGCCTGTCGCCGCAAGATCGGTGGGATGGCCAGCGCAACGGCGACGGCCCCTCCGACGATCAAAGCATCGCGTCGGCGCATTACTGCCCCGCAAGCCCCGCTTCGGCCTCGATCTGGCGGCGCGATTTCCGCGCCCGTTCCGTCGCGGACTTGAGCTGCCCGCAGGCTGCCATGATGTCTTCCCCCCGCGGCGTGCGGATGGGTGAGGCATAGCCTGCCTTGTAGATGATATCCGCAAACGCCCTGATGCGGTTGTTCGACGACCGCTTGTAGGGCGCGCCCGGCCATTCATTGAAGGGGATCAGGTTGATCTTGGCCGGAATGCCATCGATGAGCTTGATCAAGCGGCGCGCGTCTTCGTCGCTGTCATTCACACCGTCGAGCATCACGTATTCAAAAGTGATCCGCTCGGAATTCGACACTTTGGGATAGCTGCGCAGCGCGTCGAGCAGCACGTCAATGTTCCAGCGCTTGTTGATCGGCACCAGCTTGTCGCGCACCTCATCCGTGGTGGCGTGGAAACTGATCGCCAGCTGGCATCCGATTTCCTCCGCCGTGCGCGCGATCTCGGGCACAACGCCGGAGGTCGACAGCGTGATGCGACGGCGGCTGAGCTGAATGCCCTCGGCGTCCATGGCAATTTTCATCGCGTCCCGCACGTTCTCGAAGTTATAAAGCGGCTCGCCCATGCCCATCAGCACGATGTTGCTGAGCAGGCGGGTTTCATCCTTGGGCGCGCCGATTTCCGGCCATTCGTCCAGATCGTCGCGGGCCATCATCACCTGGCCAATGATCTCGGCGGCGGTGAGGTTGCGCACCAGTTTCTGCGTGCCCGTGTGACAGAACGAACAAGTGAGCGTGCAACCCACCTGTGATGAGACACAAAGCGTGCCGCGCCCCTCTTCAGGGATGTAGACCACCTCAACCTCATGGCCGCCGGCAATGCGGACCAGGTACTTGCGGGTGCCATCTTCGCTGACCTGCTTGGAGACAACTTCCGGGATTTCGATCACGAAGCGCTCCTTCAACTCCGCACGCAGGGTCTTGGCCAGGTTCGTCATCGCGTCGAAATCGCGGACACCCCACTGGTAGATCCACTGCCAGATCTGACCGACGCGCATCTTGGCCTGCTTTTCCGGCACCCCTGCCTCGATCAGCGCGGCGCGCATGGCATCGCGGGTCAACCCGACAAGGTTGACTGGCCCCTCCGGCAGTTTGCGCGGCATGGTATGTACATCTTGCGTGATCGGCGCTGAGGCAGACATGGGTTTTCCTGACATGACGAAGATGCGCCTCTATATAGAGGTTTGCGCCAAGATCAAAAGGAAAAGCCCGTCAGATCTGTGTGATCAGTTGGCGCAGCGTTTTTGCGCCTCGTCCAGGGCTGCGGTGAACCCGCGCAGAGAGAATGTGTCCTTGGTTGTGGTGCCGCGGCTGGAGAGCCCTGTCACCACAGCATCTGCGCCACGTTTCATCGCTGCCACGATCTTGGCATCCTCGGAGGTGTCTTCGGGCCAGGCCCATTCACCATCGGTAAAGAGCGAATGGCTGGTGCCGCCGATGTCGATCGTCACCTTGGAACCGCTGGCAAAAGGATATCCACCGGTGAACGTGACCTGTGCATTGGCACCCGATCCAGGGCGGAAAAAGACCATCAGAAGGATCTGGCCACGGGTCGCCGCAACAACGCGTCCATCCCGTGTGTTGACTGTTTCTTTCGGGACGGAAACCCCCCAGCACTCGCGCGGGTTTTCGTCCTCGTAGACGCCCCAATCGGTCTTTTCGGCAACCAGATTGCTGCTTTCATCCTGTGCCTGCGCGGCCATGCCCGTCAGCGCCAGCGCCGAGACCAAACCAATGAAACCTTTCAAAATTCGCATGTCTTACAGCCTCCAGCCGTCTTTAACCTCAATGTCCCCGAACCTGCCCGGCGTGCCTTTTTCGACCCGCTCTCTTGCAAGACCCGTCAATCTTCTCGACAAGTGTCACAGTAGCGCAAAACCCGCGACCCCCGAAAGTCCGATTAGCAGGTTTTTGCCAAATTCTTGAGGGTTAAAATGACGCAAGCGGTTCCGATGGTCGAAATCTGGCGCGGGGACTTTCTCGAAAGCGCGCATAGTGGCCATGCGGTGGTCTGTGATGACAGCGGTCAGATTGTCGAGGCCTGGGGTGATCCTGAGGCCATCGTCCTGCCGCGCAGTTCCGCCAAGATGATACAGGCCCTGCCGCTGATCACCTCCGGCGCGGCCGAGGCGGCGGGCCTGACGTCAGAGCATCTTGCCCTCGCTTGTGCATCGCACAACGGGGCCGCGATCCACACCACACGGGTTGAAGGCTGGCTCAAAGCACGGGATCTGTCCGATGCGGCCCTGCGGTGCGGCCCACAAGTACCGGATGACCGACCGGCACGGGAGGCGATGATCTGCGCCCATGAAAGCCCTTGCCAGATACACAACAATTGTTCCGGCAAACACGCGGGCTTTCTGACGCTGGCACAGCATCTGGATGCCGGACCGGAATATGTGGACGCAGATCATCCCGTACAAAAAGCCTGCCTCGACGCATTTGAAAGCAAGACGGGGGAAAGCTCCCCGGGATTTGGCATCGACGGCTGTTCTGCCCCGAATTTCGCGACCAGCCTGACCGGCATGGCGCGGGCCATGGCGCATTTCGCCGCCGCCCCCACGGACAGCGCCGAGGCGCAGCTGCATCAGGCAATGCGGCAGCACCCGGACCTGGTCGCAGGCGAGAAACGATCCTGCACGGAACTGATGCGCGCGATGGATGGCAAAGTCGCAATCAAGACGGGTGCGGAGGCGTTTTTCATCGCCATTCTGCCAGAGCAGAAACTGGGCGTCGCCCTCAAGATCGTCGATGGCACAACGCGGGCGTCGGAATGCGCCATCGCGGCGATTCTGGTGAAACTGGGCGTGTTGGCGCCGGATCACCCGGCAACCCGCAAACGGATGAACGCGCCCATCACCAACCGGCGCGACATTCAAACCGGGTGGATCAAGCCGTCTGCAGCGCTTGCCTGATCACATCTGGTGCACTTCGGCAACTTCGATGGACCCGGAGCCATCGGCCACCATCGGACAGCCCTTGGCCATGTCGATGGCCTCGTCGATATCAGCCGCTGCAACGACACTGAACCCGGACAGGGGGTTGGCCCCGCCATGGTCCTCGACCCCTTCTGCAGTCACCGTTTTCGACGTCCCCACCGGGTTGCCCGGATTGACGACCGCCTTTCCCATGGTCTCGAACCACGCTTGCCACGCGGCCATGACCTTGGCGCCCTCTTCTTCCGATTCCGGTGTTTTGCCGCCGTGGTAGGCGAATACATACTCTGGCATAGTGTCTCCTCCCGTATGACCCGGGCGCAATGATACCACAGGCGGGCATGAGTCGTCTTTGATCAGCCGGTGACGAAGTCCGACACCGCGTATCCCTGCAGGAACAGCAGCGCGGTCAGATCACCGTGATTGATCCGCACGTCGCATTGCGCTGCCACGGCGGGTTTCGCATGCAGCGCAACCCCTGTCCCCGCGCGGCCCAGCATGCCCAGATCATTCGCTCCGTCGCCGACGGCGATCACATCCGCTTCGCCAATCCCAAGACGCCGTGTGATGTCCTCCAGCGCATCCACCTTGGCCTGTTGGCCAAGGATGGGCATCCCGACCTCACCCGTCAGGCTGACGCCGTCGTTGAGCAGGGTATTCGCGCGGTTCTCATCGAAGCCCAACTGCCCGGACACGGCGCTGGTGAAATCGGTGAAACCGCCGGAGACCAAAGCGGCATGCGCCCCCTGCGCCTTCATCGTGGCCAGCAGCACCTCGCCACCCGGCATCAGGGTAATGCGGTCCGCAAGCACCTTTGCAATGGTGGCGACAGGCAGGCCTTTGAGCAGTCCGACACGCGCACGCAGGGCTTCTTCAAAGTCCATCTCGCCATTCATGGCGCGGGCGGTAATCTCCTTAACGCGGTCGCCGATCCCCGCCTCATCGGCCAGTTCGTCAATGCACTCCTGCTGGATCATGGTACTGTCCATATCGGCCAGCAACATCTTCTTGCGCCGTCCTTCCTTAGGCTGAACGGCAAGATCAACGCCTTGTTTTTGCAGATCTTCCCAGACCCCCCAGCGATTGTCCGGCAGTCGCGGCAACGTAAATTCTGCCGCCTCATCCGGGGCGAGCCAGACCACATCCACCCCACCCCAAGCGTTACGCAGAGCTTCGGGCAAGGCAGGCTGCAGGCTGTGTGCGCCCGCCGCAGACAGGAGAGTGGCGATATACATGGGCAAAGTTTCCGATCCGCGCAGAGTGTGTCGCAAAAAAGCGAATTTGCGGCGTTCTAGCCTCGTTTTTTCCGTTGCACCAGACCATGCGCCGCCATAGACCCGTCCGTGGGACACCCTTCCCCAACGAAGGGCGCATATCTGGAAGGATAGCATCAATGGCTACTCAGAAACCGGCGGCGCGGCCGGAAAATCCGCGTTTTTCTTCTGGCCCCTGTGCCAAACCCCCCACGTTTGATTTGACGAATCTGTCCGACGCGCCGCTGGGCCGGTCACACCGGGCAGCGCCTGGCAAAGCCAAGCTGCTGGAAGCGATCGAGACCACGCGCGAGATCCTTGGCTTGCCCGCGGACTACCGCATCGGTATTGTGCCCGCCTCAGACACCGGTGCCTTTGAGATGGCGATGTGGTCGCTGCTGGGCGAACGCCCTGCCGAAATGGTGGCATGGGAAAGTTTCGGGGCTGGTTGGGTCACCGATGTGGCGAAACAGCTCAAGATCGAGCACACCGTGCATACCGCCGACTATGGTGAGATCGTCGATATGGCGGCGCTCAACTACGACAATGACGTCTGCTTTACGTGGAACGGTACGACCTCTGGCGTTCGCTTGCCGTCCGGCGATGTGATCCCGGCGGATCGCAAGGGTCTGACGCTTTGCGATGCGACTTCTGCCGCTTTTGCGATGGATTTGCCCTGGGACAAACTCGACGTGACGACGTTCAGCTGGCAGAAGGTGCTCGGCGGTGAAGCCGCACATGGCATGCTGATCCTGAGCCCGCGCGCGGTCGAGCGGTTGGAGAGCTACACCCCGCCATGGCCGCTGCCGAAAATCTTCCGCCTGACCAAGGGCGGCAAGCTGATCGAAGGCATCTTCAAAGGTGAGACGATCAACACGCCGTCGATGCTCTGTGTCGAGGACTACCTGCAATCTCTGGCTTGGGCAAAATCCGTGGGCGGGTTGCAGGGGCTTATTGCCCGTGCCGACGCGAACACCGCTGCAATCACCGAATTCGTGCAGCAACACAACTGGATCAGCTTTCTCGCAAGCGATCCGGCAACGCGGTCCAACACCTCTGTCTGCCTCAAATTCGCTGACGACCGGGTCAAGGACGGCGCAAGCTTTGCCAAGGCCATCGCGAAACGGCTCGCCGATGAGGGCGTGGCCCTTGATATCGGTGCCTATCGCGATGCCCCTGCCGGTCTGCGCATCTGGTGCGGTGGCACAGTGGAAACCACCGATATCGAGGCGATGCTGCCCTGGCTGGCCTGGGCTTTTGAAGCCGAAATCTCCTCCTGAAGCAATGGTGGCCCAAGGCCCACCCTACCTGCCAATCCACAGGTAAGGTGGGCCTTGGGCCACCGCTCCCACAGACATTAAAGGACCAACAGAATGGCCCCTAAAGTACTCATCTCCGACAAGCTCTCAGAAGCCGCTGTGCAAATTTTCCGTGACCGTGGAATCGATGTCGATTTCCAGCCCGACGTTGGCAAGGACAAGGAAAAGCTCAGCCAAATCATCGGGGACTACGATGGTCTGGCCATCCGATCCGCGACCAAAGTCACGGAAAAGATCATTGCTGCCGCCACCAACCTCAAGGTCATCGGGCGCGCCGGGATCGGCACGGATAATATCGATAAGGAAGCAGCCTCAAAAAAGGGCATCATCGTGATGAACACGCCCTTTGGCAACATGATCACCACGGCGGAGCATGCCATTGCGATGATGTTTGCCGTGGCGCGTCAGATCCCCGAAGCCTCCGCCTCGACGCATGACGGCAAATGGGAAAAATCCAAGTTCATGGGTGTCGAGCTGACAGGCAAAACGCTGGGCGTGATCGGTGCCGGTAACATCGGCGGCATTGTCTGCGACCGCGCCCGCGCGCTGAAGATGAAAGTGCTGGCCTATGATCCCTTCCTCGGCGAGGAGAAGGCCAAGAAGATAGGTGTGGAGAAAGTCGAATTGGATGACCTGCTGGGCCGTGCGGATTTCATCACGCTGCACGTGCCCTTCACCGATCAGACCGCAAACATCCTCAGCCGCGAAAACATCGCCAAGACCAAGAAAGGCGTGCGCATCATCAACTGCGCCCGCGGCGGTCTGGTGGATGAGGAGGCTCTGGCCGAGGCGCTGAAATCCGGCCATGTGGCGGGGGCAGCCTTCGACGTCTTCGCCAAGGAACCGGCGAATGAGAACCCGCTGTTCCACCTGCCCAACGTGGTCTGCACCCCGCATCTTGGGGCTGCCACGACCGAAGCACAGGAAAACGTAGCCCTTCAGGTCGCGGAACAAATGTCGGACTACCTCCTGACAGGCGCCGTGGCCAATGCGCTGAACATGCCTTCCGTCACGGCGGAAGAGGCTCGCGTCATGGGACCATGGGTCAAGCTTGCCGGGCATCTGGGCAGCTTCACCGGGCAGATGACCGATGAACCCATCCGGGCGATCAACATCCTCTATGACGGGGTGGTCGCCGACATGAACCTCGAAGCGCTCAATTGCGGCGTCATCGCGGGCATCATGAAAAAGGCCAACCCGGATGTGAACATGGTCTCCGCCCCCGTCATCGCCAAGGAACGTGGCATCCAGATTTCAACCACAAATCAGGACAAATCCGGCGCGTTTGACGGCTACATCAAGGTCACGGTCGTCACAGCGAAACGAGAACGGTCAATTGCCGGTACCGTCTTTTCGGACGGCAAGCCGCGGTTCATCCAGATCAAGGGCATCAACATCGACGCAGAGATCGGCGCGCATATGCTCTACACCACCAATGAGGACGTGCCGGGTATCATCGGGGCATTGGGTCAGACGATGGGCGACAATGGCGTGAACATCGCGAACTTTACGCTGGGCCGGGCCACCGCCGGCGGAGAGGCCATCGCCCTGCTCTATGTCGATGAACCTGTCCCGGCAGAAGCCCGCGCCAAACTGGCCGAAACGGGCATGTTCACCCAGATCAAACCGCTGGCCTTCGACGTGGCATGACCCATCGGGAGGCCGTCGCCACATGGCCTGACCTCCCATTCCGCTTTCATCCTGCGGGACATTGCGGCATGAAGTGACCGTAACGCTGGGGAACATTCATGACCAAGCCGATCTATGCCATTGGTGACGTGCACGGACAGCTGGAGGAACTTCAACGGGTTCTAGCCCTGATCGAAGCGGATGGCGGACCCGATGCACAGGTGGTGCTGGTCGGGGATTACGTTGACCGCGGGCCCGACAGTCGCGGCGTTCTGCAGTTGCTGATCGACGCGGCGGCCTCAGGCCGCAACTGGGTCACGCTCAAGGGAAACCATGACCGCTATCTCAATCGCTTTCTCGACGACATGATCGTGTATGATCCCGCCACCCGGCCCGACCTGTCGTGGTTCAACCCGCGTCTGGGCGGAGACAAGACCATGGCCGCCTACGGCGTTGAGGCCAATGAAACCATCCCCCCAGCCGTGATCCGCAAAGCCGCTCTCGCCGCAGTGCCCCAGGCGCATCGCGATTTTCTGTCCAGGCTGCCGCTGATGCATGAAACAGAAGACCTGCTGTTCGTGCACGCGGGCATCCGGCCCGGTATCGCACTGGAAAAGCAGGTCGAAGACGACCTGATCTGGATCCGGGCACCCTTTCTGGATCATCAAGGGTCTCACGGGCCACTGGTCGTGCACGGCCACACCGCGCTCGAGCATCCGGAACATGCTGGAAACCGCGTCAATCTGGATGGAGGGGCGGGGTATTTCCGCCCGCTGCATGCCGCCGTTTTCGAAGGACGCGCGTGCTGGCTACTCTCCGAGACGGGACGCATCCCGCTGCGGCCATAGTGCCGCCCCCAGACACAGCCACCCCAGAAGGCCCTGCCCGTGGTGGCTGAGGTCGCTTTTAACGGAAAAGCCAAGCAGTTTCACCAGGAACAAAGGCGATGGCGGATCTTGAACCACCCATTGCAAGGGCAACCCGTCAAAGATCAGCAGATAGTAAGCATAGTAGACCTGCGGTGAAATCCAGACGAATGCGCCAAAAAGCACCACCGCCACAAAGACCCGCAGGATGAGACTGCGCACGCGCGACAACCGCCAGGCGAGGAACACGGTGCCAGCCGCCAGCATAACGGACACCAGCGCTAACCCGATCTGGCCCGCCAATGAAAGCGTGAAAAAACTGTCCTGCGCGTAAATGCCGTCTATCCCGTCCAATCCAACACGACTTTGCCCGAACTACCGGACTTCATGGTAGCAAAACCTGCCTCAAATTCGTCAACTGGAAAGCGGTGCGTGATCACCCGGCTGATGTCCAACCCGTTCTGCAGCATCGCAATCATCTTGTACCAGGTCTCGAAAATCTCGCGGCCATAGACGCCCTTGATCGTAATCGCTTTAAACACGATGCGGCTCCAATCCACAGGGCTCTTCCCCGGCGGAATGCCCAGCATGGCGATACGCCCGCCCATGGTCATCGCCTCAACCATCTGATCCAGCGCGCGCTGATTTCCCGACATCTCGAGGCCCACGTCAAAGCCCTGTTTCATCTTGAGATCCGACACTGTTTCAGCCAGATCAGCCTCCGCAACATTGACCGGCACCACATCGGCCACCTCCGCTGCCAGCGCCAGACGGTCGGGATTGATATCGGTGATCACAACGTGCCGGGCGCCCACATGCCGGGCGACGGCCGCCGCCATGATGCCAATGGGACCTGCGCCGGTGATCAACACATCTTCCCCCACAAGATCAAAGCTGAGCGCGGTATGCACCGCATTCCCCAAAGGATCGAGGATCGCACCGATGTCGTCGGAAATCTCATCCGGCAGCGGAACGACATTGAAGGCGGGCAACCGAAGGTATTGGGCAAAGGCGCCCTGCTCATTCACACCGATCCCGCGCGTCCCGGGATCAAGATGGAACTTGCCCGCGCGGCTCTGCCGGGAGGTCTTGCCAATCAGATGCCCCTCCCCGGAACAGCGCTGACCGACTTCCAAATCCATTACGTTAGAGCCTGTTTCCACGATCACACCGGCAAATTCATGGCCGGTGATCATTGGAACGGGCACGGTATGCGCCGCCCAATCATCCCAGTTCCAGATATGAATGTCGGTCCCGCAGATGCCGGTCTTGTTGATCTTGATCAGCACGTCATCCGGGCCAATCTCCGGCACCGGCGCATGGGTCATCCACAACCCCTCACGCGAATGCAGTTTGGACAGTGCCTTCATTTCATTGTTCATCAAATATACCCTTCGCACCATCGCGTCACGCGATTACGCCGCACGCCCTGCCCGCGGTCTCAAAGGCCTCGAGCGCCTTGTCCAATGCGTCGCGGGTCAAAGACGCATTCATCTGCGTCCGGATGCGCGCCTGACCGCGCGGCACCACGGGGAAAAAGAACCCGGACACGAAAACGCCCTCTTCGAAGAGCCGCGCCGCCATGTCCTGCGCCAATTGTGCCTCGCCGAGCATCACCGGCACAATCGGATGTTCGCCCGGCAGCAGATCAAAGCCCAGTTTTTCCAACCCCGCACGCCAATACGTGGTGTTTTCAAACAACCGTGCCCGCAGATCGTCCCCGTGTTCCACCAGCTCCAACGCCTTGATCCCTGCCGCAACAATGGATGGCGGCAAAGAGTTGGAAAACAGATAAGGCCGCGCCCGCTGGCGCAGCAGATCAATCACCACCTGCGGCCCGGCGATATATCCGCCAATGGCCCCGCCCAGCGCCTTGCCGAGCGTGCCCGTCAGGATATCTACCTCAACGCCTGCATGTGCAGGTGTTCCCGCCCCTTTCGGCCCCATGAAACCGGTGGCGTGGCAATCATCCACCATCACCATCGCCCCGTATGTCTCGGCCAGCGCCTTGATCTCCGGTAGCTTGGCCAGATAGCCATCCATGCTGAACACGCCATCCGTGGCGATCAGGATGAACCGCGCGCCCTCTTCGCGGGCCAGCCTCAACTGTCCTTTTAGATCAGCCATGTCCGAATTGGCATAACGGTATCTTTTGGCTTTGCAGAGCCTGATCCCATCAATAATCGACGCGTGGTTCAAGGCATCGGATACCACGGCATCCTCGGGCCCCAGAAGGGGTTCGAACAGCCCGCCATTCGCATCAAAACAGGCCGCAAACAGAATGGAATCCTCCATACCCAGAAAGGCCGCAAGCTTCTGCTCCAGCTCCCGATGGATATCTTGCGTGCCACAGATGAAACGTACGGAGGCCATGCCAAACCCGCGCGGGTCCATCGCCTCCTTGGCGGCCGCAATCAGCTCCGGATGGTCCGCAAGCCCCAGATAGTTGTTGGCACACAGGTTGATGACCTCACGCGGACCCACCGAGATCTGCCCGCCCTGAGGCGAGGTGATCATGCGTTCGCGCTTCATCATGCCATCCGCCTCGATCTGCGCGAGGGTTTCGGTGATGTGCTGCAGATAGGCTTGCGTCATGATGCGACTCCTTTTGCCATTCATCTAACATAACGGATGCACCTCCGAAATAGGGGATTTTCATGATAGCGGATTTTTTCCGGTATTTCGGATATCAGGCATTCTGCACGACGAGAAAGGCCCGGACGTCGCCCGTTTCCGCAGCGATCCTATGCGTCACATCTGCAGCGTAGCGCGCAGTATCACCCGCGTTCAGCGTACTCGACACCTCACCGCTGGTGACCGTCACCGCGCCATCGATCACGGTCAGATGTTCACGCGCGCCCCGGGCATGGGGGTGGCTGTCGAGCATCCCTCCTTTGGCGATCGTCAGCTCATAGACCTCATGCCGTCCTGCGTCCTCGGGCGGGGACAGGATGCGAATACGACAGCCGGAGCCAAGATTGTCGATGGTGGGCACGTCTGCAGCCCGCAGCGTTTCGATCTGCGCAACGTCCGAGGCACCGTCAAGCAGCCCTGCGAAATCGACCTGCAGCGCCCGCGTCAGGTTCCACAGCGTTGCAATCGTCGGACTGCTTTCGCCCCGTTCGATCTGGCTGACCATGGAACGCGACACGCCCGACAGCTTGGCCACCGCATCCAGTGACAGATCCTGCGCGCGCCGCGCCGCTTTGAGCCGGGCGGGCAGTTGCGTCAGGATGGTATTATCGGTTTCCGTCATATCGGAGACATCGCCGATATGCAGGATTGTT
The DNA here is from genome assembly GCF_015644665.1 of Roseobacter sp. MH60115. GTDB lineage: Bacteria > Pseudomonadota > Alphaproteobacteria > Rhodobacterales > Rhodobacteraceae > Roseobacter. The sequence continues at coordinate 293,527 of NZ_JADOBQ010000004.1, read as the reverse complement.
GTCAATTGAAACTGCGGCGCTGACGGGACGTCGTTGCTGACAACCGCGCTTTGCGCCAACATAAGGTGCAGAGGATCAACCGGGGAGGCCGCCATGACCAAAGACATCGTGATACTGGACGGAGCACGCACCGCCATCGGCACATTTGGGAGTGCCCTGGCAGGAACGCCGCCCATCGACCTGGGCACGGTGGCGGCCAAGGCGGCGCTGGAGCGGTCGGGTGTGGACGGTGCACAGATCGGCCATGTGGCCTTTGGACATGTGATCAACACCGAACCAAAGGACATGTACCTCAGCCGTGTGGCCGCGATGCAGGCGGGCGTGCCGGACACGGTGCCCGCGATGAATGTGAACCGCTTGTGCGGCTCCGGCGTGCAGGCAATTGTCTCGGTCGTGCAATCGCTGATGCTGGGCGACGCCGACTTCGGTCTGGCAGGTGGCGCCGAAAACATGTCCCGCTCCCCGTTCATCGTGCCGCAGCAGCGGTGGGGCGCGAGGATGGGTGACATCAAAACGCTGGATATGATGCTGGGCGCGCTCAACTGCCCCTTTGGCACCGGTCATATGGGGGTCACAGCCGAAAACGTCGCGGCAGAGCACGACATCACGCGGGAACAGCAAGACGCCTTTGCGCTGGAGAGCCAGAAGCGCGCGGCAGCGGCCATCGAAGCGGGCCATTTTGCCGGGCAAATCACACCGGTAGAGGTGCGGGTCAAGCGGGACATGGTTGCCTTCGAGACAGATGAACACCCCAAGGCGACGACAGCGGAGGCGCTCTCCGGTCTGCGCCCGGTGTTCCAGAAAGACGGCTCCGTGACGGCGGGCAATGCCAGTGGGATCAACGATGGCGCTGGCGCGCTGGTTCTGGCCACAGCGGAGGCCGCCGAGAAGGCCGGGCTGAAACCGAGCGCCCGCATTCTGGGGTATGCGCATGCCGGCGTGCGCCCGGAGGTCATGGGCATCGGACCGGTCCCGGCGGTGGAAAACCTGCTGGCGCGGACCGGCCTGCAAGCCAGCGATTTCGATGTGATCGAAAGCAACGAGGCCTTTGCCGCGCAGGCGCTGGCGGTCAGCAAAAACCTTGGTTTTGACCCCGCGAAAGTGAACCCGAATGGCGGTGCGATTGCCTTGGGCCACCCGGTCGGCGCGACGGGCGCGATCATCACGGTCAAGGCGCTCTATGAGCTGGAACGCATTCAGGGGTCCAAGGCGCTGATCACCATGTGCATTGGCGGCGGTCAGGGCATTGCCCTGGCAATTGAGCGTCTATAGGCGCAGCACCCGCCGACCGCCGCGCCGTTCTCAGAGGAACGTCAGATCGACGAGCACAAGCGTGAGCGTGGCGCCCGCCCCGATGGCGATGCCAAAGACGATCGCCAAGAGCACACGCTCCATCAGACCGGGTTTGGACGCAGGTTCTGCCGGGTTGCTCTGACGGACCAATGCAGCTTCGACCATCCCCGGCAACCGGGGTCCAAACCGGGCGACAACGCGGGCGGTTTTTGTCAGGTCATTCAGCACCGCTTTGGGTCCGATGGATTTGGAAATGTAGTCCGTCACGATGGGGGCCGCAACTTGCCAGATGTTCATTTGCGGGTTGAGCGAGCGCGCCACACCTTCGACCACCACCATCGTGCGTTGCAGCAGGATCAGTTCGGTCCGCGTTTCCATGCCAAACCGTTCCGTGACCTCGAAAAGGTAGTTCAGCAGGCGGCCCATGGAGATGTGATTGGCGTCCATACCGAAAATCGGTTCGCCCACCGCGCGCAGAGCGCGGGCGAATTCATCCACATCCTTGTCGGCGGGCACGTAACCGGCCTCAAAATGCACCTCGGCCACGCGTTTGTAATCCTTGCGGATGAAACCAAAGAGAATCTCCGCATAGACCCGGCGGGTGTATTCATCGATATGGCCCATTATGCCGAAGTCATAGGCGACGATGTCGCCATTGGGCGCGACCTTAAGGTTGCCTTGGTGCATGTCCGCGTGGAAGTAGCCGTCCCGCAGCGCGTGATTGAGGAAGAGCTGCAGAACGCGTTCGCTGAGCGCCACACGGTCATGCCCTGCCGCGTCAATCGCATCATTGTCGCCCATCGGGGCGCCATCGGCCCAGCCCAGCGTCATGACGCGGCGGGCGGAATACTCCCACTTCATCTGTGGCAGCTGAAACCCGGCATCGTCTTTGGTATTGGCCGCGAATTCGGACGCGGCAGAGGATTCCAGACGCAGGTCCAATTCACCCCGCACGACACCATCGAAATGTTCGATCACCTCCATCGGACGCAGGCGGCGGGAGCCCGGCGAGAAAATCTCGACCATGCGCGCTGCGAGGTAGAAGGCGTCGACGTCTTTGCGAAACGCCTTTTCGATGCCCGGGCGCAGGACCTTGACGGCGACGGCCTCGCCGGTGCTGGCTAAGGTGGCTTTGTGCACTTGGGCAATCGACGCCGCCGCGACCGGTTCGCTGAACTCGGAAAACATCTGATCGACGGGCATGCCGAGCTCGCGCTGCACCTCTTCTTTGGCTTCCTGCACCGAAAAGGGCGGCAGTTTGTCCTGCAGGACGCGCAGTTGCAGCGCCAACTCATCGCCCACGACGTCGGGGCGGGTCGAGAGAATCTGGCCGAACTTGATGTAGGCGGGGCCGAGCGCGGTCAGCGCGCGGGTGGCGGGCGGCATCGCCGGATCGCCCTTGTACCCCAGCCATTTGAACGGCAGACCCAGCGTGCGGGCGACAAATCGCAAGGTCGGCGGCGCTTCGAAAGCGTCGAGCACGACATTCATCGCGCCTGTACGTTCCAGCGTGGCACCGGTGCGGATGAGCCGCCAGATATTATGGGGACCGCGCATGGGTTATCCTTTGGTGTCGCCGTACGGGCGCAAGGCGACCCGCCGGGGGCGCTGCCCCGGGTCCCCCGACATATTGGCGGAACAATGAAGAGGCGCGCGCGGCGTCACAGCTTCCAGCCCGAATGCAGGCAGGCCACGCCCATGGTCAGATTGCGGTACTTGGCATTCTCGAAGCCCGCATCGCGGATCATGGCGAGGAAGCTTTCCTGATCGGGGAAGTTGCGGATCGATTCCACGAGGTATTGGTAGCTGTCGCGATCGTTTGCGATGATCTGGCCCATGCGTGGGATCACGTTGAAGCTGTAGAGGTCATAGGCCTTTTGCATCGCGGGGTTGGGCAGTTGGCTGAATTCGAGCACCATGCACCGACCGCCGGGTTTGAGCACGCGGTAAGCCTCATGCAGCGCGTCCTGTGGGCGGGTTACGTTCCGGATGCCGAAGCTGATGGTGTACACGTCAAAGCTGTTGTCTTCAAAGGGCAGTGCCATCGCATCACCCACCACCCAATCGAGGCTGTCCTGCATCTGTGCGGCCTCGGCGCGCTGGCGTCCTTCGACCAGCATCGGCTCTGTCAGGTCGAGCACGGTGGCGTGACCGGAGCCGGCGCGCTTGAGGAACCGGAACGAGATGTCGCCCGTCCCCCCCGCCACGTCGAGCAGCTTTTGCCCGGGGCGCGGTGCCAACCAATCCATCATCGCGTCTTTCCAGAGCCGGTGAATGCCCCCCGACATCACATCGTTCATGATGTCGTACTTGCTGGCGACCGAGGAGAAAACGCCCTGCACACGTCCGGCCTTTTCACCCTCGGGAACCGTCTCGAACCCGAAGTGGGTGGTTTTATCTTTGGTATCTGTCATCGGCTCTTGTAGTCCCTGCGCTTCGCGCTTTGTTATAGGGCTCTGAGAGCCGTGCACAATGCGGCCCTTTCGTCACAGGGAGGCAAGATGCCCGAACTGCCCGAAGTTGAGACGGTCCGGCGCGGGCTGACCCCGGCCATGCGGGGCGTGCGGATTGAGAAGGCCGAGGTCAATCGGCCTGATCTGCGCTGGCCCTTTCCTGAGGGCATGGCGGGCCGGCTCACCGGGCAGCGCGTGGAACAGCTGCGGCGGCGCTCGAAGTATATCTTAGCCGATCTGAGTTCGGGTGAAACGCTGCTCATTCATCTTGGCATGTCGGGTCGGATGCTGGTGTCCGGTGATCCGCTGGGGCAATTCGTGTATGACCACCCTGCCCCGGAGAAACACGACCACGTTGTCCTGCATATGGAGAACGGCGCGCGCATCACCTTCAACGACCCGCGGCGGTTTGGGGCGATGGATCTGATGCCGACGCAGGGTGCGGAGCACCACAAGCTGCTGTCTGTTCTGGGGCCGGAACCCCTGGGCAATGACTTTCACGAGGCGCATCTGATCGAGGCGTTCAGGGGCAAGATGAGCCCGGTGAAATCAGCTTTGCTCGACCAGAGAATTGTTGCCGGGCTGGGCAACATCTACGTGTGCGAAGCCCTCTATCGCGCAAAAATCAGGCCGACGCGTAAAGCCGGGCGTATTTCTGCCCTCCGGGTTGCAGGGCTTGTGCCGATCATTCGCGCAGTGCTGTCAGAGGCCATTGAGGCGGGCGGCTCCTCCCTGCGGGATTTCAGGCAAGCCGATGGCGAGCTTGGATATTTCCAGCACAGCTTTGACGTTTATGGTCGCGAAGGGGCGCCGTGCCGCACCCCCGATTGCCCCGGCGTTATTGGGCGAATCGTGCAATCGGGACGCTCATCTTTCTTCTGCGCGCAATGCCAAAGATAGCTTGAACCTCGGGTGCGCATGGTATTGAGTCGAGGTTCCAGACAACAATCGAGAGCTCCTTTCAATGGCCTATGAAACGATCATCGTTGACGTAGAGAACCATGTCTCACAGATCACGCTGAACCGGCCCGATGCATTGAATGCGCTGAATGACGAGTTGATGAAGGAACTGGCCGACGCGCTGGCAGAGGCGCAGGCCAATGAGAAGGTCCGCTGCATCATCATCACCGGGTCTGAGAAAGCCTTTGCCGCGGGTGCGGACATCGCGATGATGAAGGACAAGAGCTTTGTCGAAGCATTTTCCGGGGATCTGTTCACGCCCGAGACCGACCAGATCATGCGGGTGCGCAAGCCCATTATCGCCGCCGTGTCAGGATACGCTCTGGGCGGCGGCTGCGAACTGGCGATGATGTGTGATTTCATCATCTGCTCGGATACCGCCAAGTTTGGCCAGCCGGAGATCAATCTGGGCGTGGTTGCGGGCATCGGCGGGACGCAACGGCTGACCCGCATTGTCGGCAAATCCAAGGCGATGGACATGAACCTGACCGGTCGCTTCATGGACGCGGAAGAGGCGGAGCGGTCCGGTCTCGCCTCCCGCGTGGTGGCGTGCAAGAAACTGCTGGAAGAAGCACATAGTGCTGCTCAGAAGATCGCCGAAAAATCGATGGTCTCCGTGATGGTTGTCAAAGAAGCCGTCAACCGGGCCTATGAAGTGCCGCTGCGCGAGGGCCTGCTTTTTGAACGGCGGATGTTCCATTCGCTCTTTGCCACCGAAGACCAATCCGAAGGCATGTCCGCCTTTCTGGAAAAACGCGAAGCTCAATTTCGCGACAAGTAGGCGCCACGCGGTTGCGTGGGCACCGCGGGATCCTTCGAAAGACACCCCCGGCCATTACGCTCTTCTGCCAAAGGTCAATGTTGATTTTTGATAGGGGCATTCGTAAGAATTCGTCCTTAGATTGAACAAATGCGAGCCGCAGTTGGTTGGACAGATAGACAGATACAGTCTGACATGGCGGGTCACCCCGGACCTGTTGGGCATTCTCGACAAATCCGGTGTGTTCACGGATACGAATCCAGCCTGGCTCACGACACTCGGCCGACTTCCCGAAGACATTGAAAACCGGCAGTTTTTCGACTTCATTCACCCCGATGACATGCCGAAAACCGAACAGGCCTTTGTCGATATTCAGAACGGTGAACCCATCCTGAATTTCGAAAACAGGTATCGACACAAGGACGGCAGCTATCGGTGGCTATCCTGGAACGCGGTGCCCGAGGAGAACCTGTTCTTTTGCAGCGCCCGCGACATCACAGACGCCAAGGACAACGAAAAGTCGCTCCAGACCAGAGAGGACGAAGCGCAGCTGCGCGAGCAGTTCATCGCGGTGCTGAGCCACGACCTGCGCACCCCGATTGCAGCGGTCAGTTCCGCAATCTGGACCGCGTTGCGGCAGGAACAGACGGAAAAGTCACGCAGGCTGCTGACGACGGCGGAACTATCGCTGGGCCGGATGACGGAGCTCATCTCCGACGTCATGGATTTTGCGCGGGCGCGTCTTGGCGGGGATATCGGGATTGATCCGAAGCAGACTGTTGAACTGATACCAGTTCTGGAACAGGTGGTTCAGGAAATTCGGCTGTCCAATCCTGATACGACTATCATCGAAGACTTTCACTTTTTCGACAACGTGCAATGTGATGAAGACCGGATCGGCCAGTTGCTGTCGAACCTTGTCTCAAATGCTGTTTTTCACGGTGAGCAGGATGAACCCGTTCGTGTCCGCGCGTTCGACGAAGGCGAAAATCTTGTTCTGACCGTCGCGAATTTCGGGAAACCGATCCCACAAGCCGCGCAGGAAAAGCTGTTCGAACCCTTCACCCGCGCCGAGGTGCAGCAATCCCAGAACGGTCTGGGTCTGGGCTTGTTCATCGCCAAACAGATCGCTTTGGGACACGGTGGGACGTTGAGCGTGAGCTCGGACGATATCGAAACCGAATTCCGGCTTGTCCTGCCCAAGAAGGCCCCCGCCTCGGGCTGAATTTGCGGTTTGCAAATCCCGCCAGCTTCTTTATAGAGCGCCCGATACATGCGCGTGCAGCCCGCTTTGGCTAGAATCACCTTTGGTTGAGCATCAACCGAAACGGGGGGCATCGTGCAATCGAGACACATAACGCCCCGAGAAAAGGTGAAGCACACATGGCCAACTCGCCACAGTCCAAGAAACGCGCCCGTCAGAACGAGGCACGCTTCCAGATCAACAAAGCGCGTCGTTCGCGCATCCGTACCTATCTGCGCAAAGTCGAAGAGGCGATTGCCTCCGGTGACAAGGACGCCGCGGCAAGCGCTCTGAAAGCAGCACAACCCGAATTGATGCGGGGCGTGACAAAAGGCGTCTTCCACAAAAATACTGCAGCGCGGAAAGTCTCCCGCCTGTCTGCACGCGTCAAAGCACTGGGTTAACGTTCCCCAAAAATAGCGATGAAAAGCGCCGAGTCTTCGGCGCTTTTTTGCATTTATGAGACTCTTTCCGCGTGGCTGGAGATTCTTTTTTGAAAATTCAGAGTCAAGATTGAAGTTCAGTTGCCGTGCCGCTCACGAACTTGCTACCAGTATACAGCGATTCATTTCGCCATGGGGGGACAGGCTCTGATCGATCACTTCGCACTGCAGCGAAGACCATGACGTCAGGGACTGGGTGTCGCGGGTAACCGTAACACCTTCAGTCTGCAAAAGCTGCTCAACAGCGTTTTGCCCTGTCAAAAAAAGAGCGGACGGTGTCGTCTGATGGATCAGTGTTTCCGAGCAATCGGAGCCGCATTCCAATCAGGCTTTACCTAATCTGTATATGTCCATCGGGCGTTCACCTGTTTCCGTGTGGGAGCGGGACAGGAGAGCTGTGTCCGGTGGCAAAGAAGGTAAAGGCGGTGCGGCATACCAAAAAATGGATGCGGCGCCGGAATTGGAACGCTAAAGGGAAAACAGGTCAAACATGACTAATGAGAAGTGGGGGCAGTTGAGGCAGCGACTGCTGAAAACCGTAGGGCAAAACAACTATACGAACTGGATTGAGCCGATTGAGTTTCGCGCCGCACAGGATGGAATTGCAACATTTGATGTGCCAACCAACTTTCTGGGAAACTACGTTAACCAAAACTTTGCGGATCTGATCCTACATGAGCTGAAGACAGAAGATCCTACTGTGCGCCGCCTGTGCTTTGCCGTGCCCGCACCGGTGGGCGCACAGGAGACAGCAATGAACGATCAGCCCGCCGTAGCACCCGCGCCGCGTGCCGCGAAACCCGCAAACTCCGGCACGCTGACCACCGCGCCGCTGGACAAACGGTTCACCTTTGACACCTTCGTGGTCGGCAAACCGAATGAATTGGCCCATGCCGCCGCGCGCCGTGTGGCCGAGGGCGGGCCGGTGACATTCAATCCGCTCTTCCTCTATGGCGGGGTTGGCCTGGGTAAGACCCACCTGATGCACGCCATTGCGCATGAGCTGCATCAGCGCCGCCCGGAAATGAACGTGCTCTACCTGTCGGCTGAACAATTCATGTACCGGTTTGTGCAGGCCCTGCGGGACCGCAAGATGATGGACTTCAAGGAGATCTTCCGGTCTGTGGACGTGCTGATGGTGGATGACGTGCAATTCATCGCCGGCAAGGATTCCACGCAGGAAGAGTTCTTTCACACCTTCAATGCCCTGGTCGACCAGAACAAACAGATCATCATCTCGGCTGACCGCGCACCTGGTGAGATCAAGGACCTCGAAGATCGTGTGAAGTCGCGCCTGCAATGCGGTCTGGTCGTCGATCTGCACCCCACGGATTACGAGCTGCGCCTCGGCATCCTGCAGAGCAAGGTGGAGCAGCAGCGTGTGAACTACCCTGGGCTGGAGGTTGAAGCGGGTGTGCTTGAGTTCCTCGCACATCGGATTTCGACCAACGTGCGGGTGCTTGAAGGCGCGTTGACCCGGCTCTTTGCCTTTGCCTCGCTGGTGGGGCGCGAGATCAACATGGAACTGACGCAGGATTGCCTGTCGGATGTGCTACGCGCCTCGGAACGCAAGATCACCGTCGAGGAAATTCAGCGCAAGGTTTCGGATCACTACAACATCCGCCTCAGCGACATGATCGGGCCCAAGCGCCTGCGCTCTTACGCGCGGCCGCGGCAGGTCGCGATGTATCTGTGCAAGAAGATGACAAGCCGGTCGCTGCCGGAGATCGGGCGCCGTTTTGGCGGTCGTGATCACACCACCGTCATGCACGGGGTCAAGCGGATCGAGGAGCTGAAATCGCAGGACGGCCAGATTGCCGAAGACCTCGAATTGCTGCGCCGCGCGCTGGAAGAATAGTCACACATCCGGCCCGCAGCCTTGCAAAAGGACTGCGGGTCTTGACGCCCTGCCCTTTCCAACAGACAAACCAATAAAAGTCTTGTGAAGTCGGTGGAACAGGGTAATTTGCCTGTCCCGACTGGTGGGAAGGATAAGGCATCATGAAGATCAGCATCGAACGCGCGGCCCTGCTCAAGGCGGTGTCTCAGGCACAGTCCGTTGTGGAGCGGCGCAACACGATCCCCATCCTTGCCAATGTGTTGATCGAAGCCGAAGGCAGCGACGTGAGCTTTCGCGCCACCGATCTCGACATTGAGGTTGTCGACAAGGCCCCGGCTCAGGTCGAACGCGCTGGTGCCACCACTGTTTCCGCAACCACCTTGCATGAAATCGTACGCAAACTGCCGGATGGCGCACTGGTCACACTGACCGCAGATGGGGCAACCGGGCGTCTCACGGTCGAGGCGGGACGCTCCAACTTCTCGCTGGCGACGCTGCCAAAGGAAGACTTCCCGGTGATGGCATCGTCTGAATATGCCTCGAATTTCTCGGCTGCGGCGCCGGTGTTGCGGCGGCTTTTTGATAAGTCCAAATTCGCGATCTCGACCGAGGAGACCCGCTATTATCTGAACGGCGTCTACATGCACATCTCGGACGCCGAAGGCGGGCAAGTGCTGCGCTGCGTGGCGACCGATGGTCACCGGCTGGCCCGGATCGACGCCGATCTGCCAGAAGGTGCCGCAGACATGCCCGGGGTGATCGTCCCTCGCAAGACCGTCGGCGAATTGCGCAAGCTTCTGGACGATGACGAGATGAAAATCGCGGTATCGGTGTCGGAAACCAAGGTGCGCTTTGCCACGCCCGATATCACCCTGACCTCAAAGGTCATCGACGGTACCTTCCCGGACTACACCCGTGTTATCCCGCAGGGCAACACACGCAAGCTGGAGGTGGATGCCTCCGACTTCGCGCAGGCCGTGGACCGGGTGGCGACAGTGAGCTCCGAACGGTCCCGCGCGGTGAAGCTGCAGTTGGACGAAGACCGGCTGGTGCTGTCGGTCAATGCGCCGGATTCCGGGGCCGCCGAGGAAGAACTGGCTGTGGCCTACGGTGACGAACGTCTGGAAATTGGCTTTAACGCCAAGTATTTGCTGGAGATTGCCAGCCAGGTAGATCGCGAGAACGCGGTGTTTCTGTTCAACTCCTCCGGCGATCCGACCTTGATGCGGGAAGGCAATGACCAATCCGCTGTTTATGTCGTGATGCCGATGCGTGTTTAGATTTTTGCCTTCGGCGAGCATATTTTTGGAACAATGAAAGCCGGGCGATGGCGCTGTATCTGACATCGCTGACCCTGTCGCATTTCCGATCGCATAAAGTGGGGCGGCTGGCGCTGGATGGGCGGCCTGTGGCCTTGTATGGCGCGAATGGCGCGGGCAAGACCAATGTGTTGGAGGCGGTCTCGCTGTTTTCTCCGGGCCGCGGGCTGCGCCGGTCCAGTGCTGAGGATATGACGCGGCGGCCGGAGGCTTTGGGGTGGAAGCTGTCTGGTGTTTTGCAGTCGGTGCACCAATTACATGAAATCGAGATCTGGTCCGAAGGCGGTGCAGCCCGGCAGGTCAAGATCGATGACAAAGCGGCCGCGCAGGTGGCGTTGGGGCGGATTGCGCGGGTGCTGTGGCTGATTCCGGCGATGGACCGGCTGTGGATTGAAGGGGCCGAAGGGCGTCGGCGGTTTCTGGACCGGATGACGTTGAGCTTTGAGCCCGGGCATGCCCAAGCCACGTTGACCTATGAGCGCGCGATGCGTGAGCGGAACCGGCTTTTGAAGGACATGGTGCGGGACCCTGCGTGGTACGGGGCGCTTGAGGCGCAGATGGCGCAATCTGGCGTCTTGATCCACGCTAATCGTTGTGCGGCTTTGGCGCAGTTGGCCAAGGCGCAGACAGATGCGACAACTGCTTTCCCAGCAGCGGCGTTGACGCTTACCCATGCGGAGGGGGAACTGCCGGACACCGAGGAGGATTTGCGCGCGGCATTGGCCGACAGTCGCGCGCGTGACATGGCCGCGGGGCGCAGTCTGATTGGCCCGCATCGCGCTGATCTCTATGGGGTGTATCAGGCCAAGGATGTGCCGGCGAAAGACTGTTCAACCGGGGAGCAGAAGGCGCTTCTGGTCTCGCTGATCCTTGCCAATGCGCGGGCGCTGGCGCAGGGTTTCGACGCACCGCCGCTGCTGTTGCTCGACGAGGTTGCTGCTCATCTCGACCCGGACCGGCGCGCCGCGCTCTACGATGAAATCACCGTCCTCGGCGCGCAGGCCTGGATGACAGGCACGGAGCCTGCGCTTTTCGAGGCTCTGGGAGATCGCGCGCAATACGTCGAAGTGCGCGATAGCGATGGGCTTTCTGAACTTCTGCCCCGGTCATGAGCATCGCGTGGTCTGATCTGATTTTATACGCGGGCGCGCTGGTGATCCTGTTTCTGACGCCCGGCCCGGTATGGCTGGCACTGATGGCCCGGGCGCTGTCCGGCGGGTTTCGTGCCGCCTGGCCGCTTGCCGTGGGTGTCGCGGTGGGAGACATTCTGTGGCCGCTGGTTGCGGTGCTGGGCATCTCCTGGGTGCTATCGGTTTTTGATGTGTTCATGGCGGTGCTGCGGTGGGTGGCCTGCGGCGTATTCGTCGGCATGGGGCTCTTGCTGATCCGACACGCGGATCAGAAGATCAGCACGGACAGCCGCCTGACACGGCCCGGCCTTTGGCCCGGATTTCTCGCGGGTCTCGTTGCGATTCTCGGCAATCCCAAGGCAGTGCTCTTCTACATGGGCGTGCTGCCGGGGTTCTTTGACCTGCGCAGCGTAACGGCGGGAGACGTGAGCGCGATCATTGTGGCATCGGTTGCAATCCCGCTCATCGGAAACCTCTTGCTGGCGGGCTGTGTGAGCCACGTGCGGGCCCTGATCACGGCACCTCGAACCCTGGCGCGCATCAATGTAATCTCCGGATTTTTGCTGATCTTGGTCGGTGTGGTTCTGCCGGTCATCTGACACAAAATATTGTGCCCGTGACGTGACATTCCCCTTTAGAAACCTTATAAAATACCAAAAATACGAAGGTGTAGCGGCATGTCCGACAACGAGCAATCGCCAGAAGAATATGGCGCCAATTCCATCAAGGTTCTCAAAGGCTTAGAAGCTGTTCGCAAGCGCCCCGGCATGTACATCGGGGACACGGACGATGGCTCTGGTCTGCACCATATGGTCTATGAGGTTGTCGACAACGGCATCGACGAGGCGCTGGCCGGTCACGCGGATGCCGTTACCGTTACCATTCACGAGGATTCCTCGGTCTCCGTCAGCGACAACGGGCGCGGGATTCCGGTGGGCATTCACGAGGAAGAAGGCGTCTCAGCCGCCGAAGTGATCATGACCCAGCTGCACGCGGGCGGGAAGTTCGACAGCAATTCCTACAAGGTGTCGGGCGGTCTGCACGGGGTGGGTGTGTCGGTGGTGAACGCGCTCTCTGACTGGCTTGAGCTGCGCATCTGGCGCGAGGGCAAGGAGCATGTCGCGCGGTTCGAAGGCGGCTTTACCACCAAGCATCTCGAAGTCGTGGGTCCGACGGAGCGGACCGGCACCGAGGTGCGGTTCATGGCGTCGACGGACACCTTTTCCAACCTCGAATACTCCTTTGACGTGCTGGAGAAGCGTCTGCGGGAACTGGCCTTTCTGAACTCCGGCGTGCGGATCATTCTGGTGGACGAACGGCCCGCCGAAAACCTGCGGTCGGAGCTATTCTACGAAGGTGGCGTGAAGGAATTCGTGAAATACCTCGATCGCTCGAAATCCTCCGTGATGCCGGAGCCGATCTTCATTCAGGGCGAGCGCGACGAGATTGGCGTGGAAATCGCCATGTGGTGGAATGACAGCTACCACGAGAATGTGCTGCCCTTCACCAACAACATCCCGCAACGGGATGGCGGCACGCATATGGCGGGCTTTCGTGGCGCGCTGACACGGACGATCAATAATTACGCGCAATCGAGCGGGATTGCGAAGAAGGAAAAGGTGTCCTTCACCGGCGATGACGCGCGCGAGGGTCTGACCTGCGTACTGTCGGTCAAGGTGCCGGACCCGAAATTCAGCTCGCAGACCAAGGACAAACTGGTCAGTTCCGAGGTGCGGCCGGCGGTTGAGGGTTTGGTGAACGAAAAGCTGGCCGAATGGTTTGAGGAAAACCCCAACGAGGCACGCATCGTCGTGGGCAAGATCATCGAGGCCGCGCAGGCGCGGGAAGCCGCGCGCAAGGCCCGCGAGCTGACCCGGCGCAAGACGGCGATGGATGTGAATTTCCTTGCTGGGAAGCTGAAGGACTGTTCCGAGAAAGACCCGTCGAAGACCGAGGTTTTCCTTGTAGAGGGGGACTCTGCCGGGGGATCGGCCCAGACAGGCCGTGACCGGCAGACGCAGGCCATCCTGCCGCTGAAAGGGAAAATCCTGAATGTGGAGCGGGCGCGGTTTGATCGCATGCTGTCCAGCCAGGAGATTGGCAATCTGGTGATGGCCCTGGGCACCGGCATTGGCCGCGATGAGTTCAACATCGAAAAACTGCGCTACCACAAGATCGTCATCATGACCGACGCGGACGTGGACGGCGCGCACATCCGGACGCTGCTGCTCACCTTCTTCTACCGGCAAATGCCGGAGCTCATTGAGAACGGGCATCTCTATATCGCGCAACCGCCGCTCTACAAGGTCTCGCGCGGCAAATCCGAGGTCTACTTGAAAGACCAGGCGGCGATGGAGGATTATCTGATCCATCAGGGCATCGAAGGGGCGATGCTCAAGCAGGGCAACGGCGAGGAGATCACCGGACAGGACCTCATGCGCGTCGTCGATCTCGCCCGCCAGATGCGCCGCGTGCTGGAGGCTTTCCCGACACATTACCCGCGCCATATTCTGGAACAGGCGGCGATTGCCGGTGCCTTTGCGCCTGGCGTCGTGGACGCGGATTTGCAGGGCACGGCGGATAAGGTCGCCGCCCGTCTGAACCTGATTGCGCCCGAATACGAGCGCGGCTGGCAGGGGCGGATCACACAGGATCACGGCATCCGGCTGGCGCGGATTCTGCGCGGCGTGGAAGAGGTGCGCACGCTTGACGGGCGCATCCTGCGCGGTGGCGAGGCCAAGCGGACCGGCAGCTTTACCCGGAGCCTGCAGGATGTCTACAACTTGCCCGCCACGCTGGTCCGCAAGGACAGAACCCAGATGATCCTCGGGCCGATGGACCTGCTGGACGCAATCTTGCAGGAGGGCGAAAAGGGTCTGTCACTGCAGCGCTACAAGGGTCTGGGTGAAATGAACCCGGATCAGCTCTGGGAAACCACGCTGGACCCCGACGCGCGCACGCTCTTGCAGGTCAAGGTGGACGACATGGCCGAGGCCGATGATCTTTTCACCAAGCTGATGGGAGATGTGGTGGAGCCGCGCCGCGAGTTCATCCAACAGAATGCGCTGAGCGTGGAGAACCTCGATTTCTGACAAAAGGCTTTGTTAGGGTCTAGTCGTCCGCCCATTCCGGCATCGGTTTCTTGGTGATGAACGCGTCGATCCCGCGTTCGGTATCGCGCGCCATCATGTTTTCTGCCATGGCGGCACCCGTGTACGCGTAGGCAGAGGCAAGATCCATATCCGCCTGTTTATAGAACGCCTCCTTGCCGATTTTCACAGCAGCGGGGGCTTTCCCAACAATGGTGGCAGCCATCTTGCGCGTTGCGTCAGACACCTCCGCATCGGGCACGACGCTGTTGATCAATCCGATCTCTGCCGCCCTCTCCGCCGTCTGGAATTCACCCAGCAGCAGCATTTCCATCGCCTGTTTCCGTGTCACATTGCGCGACAGGGCCACCATGGGCGTGGAGCAAAAAAGTCCGATATTCACGCCCGACGTGGCAAAACGCGCGGTCTGCGCCGCGACAGCCAGATCGCAGGTTGCAACCAGCTGGCAGCCTGCCGCGGTGGCGATGCCCTGCACTTCAGCGATCACCGGTTGCGGCAGATTCACGATGGACATCATCATCTTGGAGCAAGTCTGGAACAGCGCGTTGAAGTAGGCTTTGCCGCCGTCCGCATCCTGTCGCCGCGCGGTCATTTCCTTGAGGTTGTGCCCCGCACAGAAATGGGCCCCCGCCCCCCGCAGGATAACGGCCCGAACCGACCGATCCGAGGCGATCTGATCCAGGGCGGATTGCAGGGCCGCCAGCACTTCCTCTGACAGCGCATTCATGGATTTCGGGCGGTTTAGGGTGATCGTCGCGATGCCATCCGATTGATCCAGCAAAACTGGCGCGGTTGTCTCTGTCATGGCCGAATGTCCCTCTGATCCCGGATAGGCGGTATCAAAGCGGGAAGCGCGGCGCGACTGCAAGCAAAATGTCACAGGCCGGTCGTCGGGGACTTCGCCGCGATGTCCTTCTCCAGGTGAAACGCCGGGTCCTGCCAGAGCAGATGCGGCACCGGGTCCTTGGTTTTCAGCAGGAACAACCCTGCGATTTGCGCGTAGGAGCGGTAGGCATAGCCGCCATTGCGTTCCAGAAACGCGGAGCGTCGCGCTAAGTAGTAGCTCTGCAACCTGTACCAAGGCAGACGCGGGCAGGCATGGTGCACCGCGTGCAGGTTGTTCTTGAGAAACAGGAAGGACAGCAACCCACGGTCCTCGATGATCACGCTGCGGCAACGGGCGCGTTCGTGGGCGCGGTGTTCCAGAAACGTCCGTATCTTGAGAATGGAATGGCTGGCATAGGCGCAGAGCAGGTAGGGCCAGACCGGCATATCTGCCATCCAGATCCACCAGAGAACGATGGGGATCAGGCCAGCGACGTGGAAAAGATATGCGTCTCTAATCTGCGTGTTTCCTCGCAAAACTGCACGAAAATCATCCCGGTAGAAAACGAGTAGCGCAATAATTGGACCAACCAGCATGCGCCCCAGAAGCGTGTTGTTCCACGTATAGATCACGCGCCGCGCCACACCCCATTTCGCCCAGACCGACGGATCGATGAAATTGCTTTCCGGATCGTCGTAGGGATCGGTGAGCGCGGGGTCGTGGTGGTGCGCCAGATGTGTGTCGCGAAAGCGCGGATAGGGAATGGCCAGTCCCAGTGCCGGAAACACAAAGGCAGTGTTTAGCACCTCATTCCGGAAGGGATGCCCGTGCAGAACTTCATGGCTGAAGGAGGAATAAAGCGTCAAGGCGAGGGCGAGGAGAATGCCGGAAATCCAGGGTCCGAGCCCGTCGTAGGAGGTGGTGGATATCGCGAAACCGACATAGCACATCACACCGATGATCACGGTCGGCCATTCGATGGCAGGAGTAGTCACGTCAGGGGATTTCAATTTTTCCCTTTCTTTCAATGATGTGTGATGTGGTAAGATCCGCGCAATAGGGTGACGGAATTGGCAAATCTCGCAAGAGCGTGAATTTGCGTTGGATGCATTACTTTCGTCACGCTTTCACGAATTTGTTGTGTTTCTGCGCAATTGTCGGATACTCGCAACATGGATAAACGTGATCTCTCCGCCCAGTTCAAAGAACGCCTTGAACAGGTGCTGGCGTCGCATCCCGCCGGTAAGGGGCAATTTCTGCGCGATGTAGGCATGGACCGGTCCGCGCTCAGCCAGTTTCTCAACCCCGAGAGCGACCGCCTGCCGCGTGCCGAAACACTGCGCCGGATCGCGCGGGTCAGCGGGGTTTCGGTGGATTGGCTGCTCTGCCTCGAAAATGCGCCGGAAGGCCGCCAGGAGGTCGCGGAAAGCGTGCAGATTGAGAAGGCCGTACAAGCGGACGGATCGACACCGCTGGATCAATGGCGCAGCGCCGCATCCGGTTTCAAGCTGCGCTATGTGCCATCGACCCTGCCCGATATGGTCAGCCTTGCCCCCGAACCGGAAACCAATGTGTCCGATGCCCGTGGCGGCGGGGTCGAGAACGTATTGGGCCAGATTTCACTGGATGACATGGATGTCGAAATCGCCATGCCGGTGCAGACACTGCAGGATTTATCCGCGCGCAGCGGGCTCTGGCGGGGTGCCGATCCCGATCAATGTCGCGCACAACTTGCCTATATGGCGCGGGTGTGTCGCAAGAATTACCCGGCGCTGCGCCTGCATCTGTATGACGGGACGCAGACGTTTTCCGCCCCGTTCACCGTTTTCGGCAAACAGCGCGTCGCGCTTTACATCGGAGACGCCTATCTGGTGATCAGCAGCCCCGACCAGATCCGCGGGTTTGCAAAGCAGTTCGACAGGCTGGTACGCCGCGCGATCATTGGGGCCGACAGGGTGCATGAGATGCTCTCTGAGCTCGCCGACAAGGTTCGTTGACGTCTAATCCGGCAGCTGCGCGCCAGCGTCCAGGTAGGTCGACATGCGGGACCTGATGTCTTCGGGCCAGGGCACCGGGCGCCCGGAATCCATATGCACATAGACCAGCACCGGCGTCGCCGTCATGCGCAACTGGTCACCACATCGCGCCTTGACGCTCAGATGCGCGGATGTCCGGCCCAGCCGCAGCACCGAGAGCGACCATGTCAGCACATCGCCCATCTTGCTGGGGGCGGTGAATTCCGCCCCGATGGAGACGGTCGGTACCCCGTGCCCTGATTCCATATGCATTTTCGAAAACGAATGCTGCAGGCCGCTGTCATGCCATTCCTCAACGGTCTGGTTCACCATTTCAAAGTATCGCGGGTAAAAGACGATGCCCGCCGGGTCGCAATGCTGGAACAGGACCTTGATGCGATGCTGGAAGATCTCACTCATGCGAGCACCCTGACGGGTCTGCCGCTGGCGTCAAGGGTCAAGCATGATCGTGATCCGCCGCCAGATCAGCCAGGATCGGACAATCGGGCCGGTCGTTTCCAGCACAGGCATCAATGAGGTGAGACAGCGTTGCGCGCATCTGGCCCAGCTCAGCGATCTTGCGATCAATCTCGCCCAGATGGGATTGTGCCAGCTTTTTCACATCCGCACTGGCGCGCGTCTGATCGTTGTAAAGCCGCAGCAGGTCGCGGCAAGCATCTATCCCAAACCCCAAGGATCGCGCACGGCCAATAAAGGCCAGCTTGTGCAGATCACTGTCGGAAAACTGGCGGTACCCATTGGCGCTGCGCGCAGGCGCGATCAGGCCGATATCCTCGTAGTACCGGATGGTTTTGACCGGCAGCCCGGTGCTGCTGGCGACATCGGAAATATTCATGCGATCCCCCGTTTCAATCCACGCAGACGCAAGGCGTTGCTGAGCACGAAAAGGCTGGACAGCGCCATGGCGCCAGCCGCCAGTTGTGGTGACAAGAGCAGCCCCAGACTGGCGTAAAGTACCCCAGCCGCGACCGGAATAAGCGCGGTGTTGTAGGCAAAGGCCCAAAACAGGTTCTGGCGGATGTTACGCATTGCGGCCTGGGAGACCGACAGGGCCGTGCTGACCCCGCGCAGATCACCGGACATCAGTACGACATCGGCTGCACCGATGGCGATATCCGTGCCGCTGCCGATGGCGATCCCGACGTCCGCGCGGGCCAGAGCGGGCGCATCGTTGATGCCGTCACCGACAAAGGCGACCTTGATACCCGCTGACCGAAACGTCTCTAACGCGGCCGTTTTGCCCTGTGGCATGACACCAGCGACAACCTCGTCGATCCCGATCCGGGCGGCCACGGCCTCTGCGGTTTCCTGTTTATCGCCGGTGATCATGACGACGCGGCGCCCTTGTTCCCGCAGTCTGGCGACCACGTCCGCCGCGTTGGGCTTGATCTGATCGGACACCGCAATCAGCGCGGCGGGCTTGCCGTCTATGGCGGCAAAAAACACGGTTTTTCCCTGCGCCGCCAATGTGTGCCCCTGCCCCAGCGCGTCGCCCAGATCGATGCCCTCTTCCTGCATCAGGCGGTCCGAACCCACCAGAACCAGATGGCCGTCCACAGATCCTCTGGCCCCCAGCCCGCTGAGCGCTGTCACATCGCGTGCTTCCGGAATCTGGACGACGTCCACATGCGCGGCCTCGACGATCGCGCCTGCCACGGGATGTTCCACCCGCGCCTCCACTGCCGCCACCAGCGCCAGGGCATGAGCACGGTCAAAATCACCCAAGGCACCGAAGTCGGTCAACACGGGCTCCCCTTTTGTCAGCGTCCCGGTTTTGTCGAACGCAATCAGATCCACATCCGCGAGCGCCTGCAGGGCATCGCCCTTGCGGAACAGCACCCCGAGTTCCGCCGCACGTCCGGTGGCCACCATGATCGACGTTGGCGTGGCCAGACCCATGGCGCAGGGGCAGGCAATGATCAGTACGGCAACACCTGCGACAAGCGCATGTGACACCACCGGTTCTGGCCCAAGAACCAGCCAGATCACCACCGTCAGCGCAGCCAGGCCAAGCACTGCCGGCACGAACCAGAGCGTCACCCGATCAACAAGGGCCTGAATAGGCAGCTTCGCACCCTGCGCCTCCTGCACCATGCGGATAATCCCGGCGAGCACGGTGTCGGCCCCGACCCTCTTGGCATCGAGACGCAGGCTGCCGGGGCCATTGATTGTCCCCGCCGTCACCGGGTCGCCCAGGGATTTTTCCACCGGCATCGGTTCCCCGGTGATCATGCTTTCGTCGATGTGGCTGGCGCCTTCGGTGACCACCGCATCGACCGGCACCCGCTCTCCCGGACGCAGCAGGATGATATCGCCGGGCACAATCTCATCGACAGCGACGGTTTGCGCGACCCCGCCCCGCAGCACCTGCGCCGTTTTCGGTTGTAGTTTCAACAAGGACCGGATGGCCGCGCCGGTCTTGCCCTTGGCGCGCGCTTCCAGCCATCGGCCCAGCAGAATGAAGGTGATGATCACCGCCGCCGCTTCGAAATAAACAACCTGCGCAGCGGCAGGCAGCAATTCGGGTGCCAGAAGAACGCAAAGCGAATACCCATAGGCGGCGGATGTCCCAACAGCGACAAGGCTGTTCATATCCGGTGCGCCCTTGCGCAGCGCTGACACACCGGCCACGTAGAACATCCGACCCGGGCCCAGCAAGATCCCTGTGGTGAGCAGCGCCTGTATCCACCAGCTTTGCGTCGTGCCAAGGGTGCCGGCAATGAAGTGGTGGAACTCCGGGATCATGTGCCCGCCCATTTCCAGCACGAAGACTGGCAGCGTCAAAAGCGCAGCAATCCATGTGCGTTTCCCAAGCGCGTCGGCCTGCGCGCTCTGGCGGTTGGCCTGGTCATCCGCGTCGCGGCCCTGCAGGACTTTGGCAGGGTATCCGGCATCCGTCGCCTGAAGCGCAAGGGTTTCCGCAGAGGGGCCATCGCCCCGCACATGTACGGTTGCCTCTTCCGTTGCGAGGTTGACGGCAACGTCAACGACACCCGGCACCTCCGCGAGGGCACGGTCCACCCGTCCCACGCAGGAGGCGCACGACATGTTTTCAACGGTCAGTGTGATCTTTTGAGTGTCCAGCACGCGCAGGCCCCCGAAGCAGTTCAGGGATAGAGATAAGGCCTCCAGTTACTGGAAGGTCAAGACCTCAGGCGCGTTTCTCTTCCAGGGCGGGCTCGCTCTCAACCACGTCGACATCGGTTACATCCGGCTCCAGCAGCTCCGCGTCTTCGATAACGTCATCCGCAGCATCGTCATCCGGTGCCTTGCTCACGTCATCTTCAACCGCGCCCACGATCAGTGGCAACATCTGCACGCCCCCGGGCATCGCCACCTCGGAAAGGGGTGGTGTCTTCCACGCCAGCGTGTCGAAACTCTCGCAGTTTTCGCAGATCGGCGCCCATTCCGCGTGGATATGCTGGCAATTGTCACAAATCCACTGCGGACCGCGCGATACGGTCAACGCCCGCGCCAGCCAGCCGCGCACCACCGCATCATCCGCACCCTCGCCCCGCTCGATGGCCGCCATCAAGGTCACGGATCGCGCGGTCGGATCGGTTTCGACCAAATCCCCAAGGGCGCGACGGGCTTCGGGGAAATCCTCATTTGCGATGTGGAGTTCGGCCAGCAGCATGCGCGTTTCAGGGTGCTGCGGATTGCTGCGCGTCAGAGCGGCAAAGCGCTTCAGGCGCTGCTCCGACGTTTCTTCGGGTTCAATGGCGGCAAAGGCAGCGGCGAGATCAGGGTGCGGCGCCACGTCCCACGCCTTTTTCAGCAACCGCGTGGCAAGGCGCGGCTTGCCTTTTTCGATGTAGCTGTGCGCCGCCATGACCGCCGCCGGGATCAGATCAGGTGACAGCTTGTTGGCCTCGATCGCCTTTTCCTGTGTCTCAATACCGCTGCCGTCCGACAGGACATCCTTGGCCTCGGACAAGGCCAGCACCGCATCGCGCCGCTTGTGCACGTCGCGCGGCAGATTGCCGTGCTTGAGCTTCGCGCTCAGCGTCTGACGTGCGCCGGACCAGTCTTCTTTCTGCGCCTGCAGCCGCAACAACACATCCTGCGTCTCTTCATGTTTGGGTTTGATTGCAAAGGCTTTTTCCGCCAGTTTCAGCGCCGTTTCAGTATCCCCATCCGCCAGTTTCTGCTTGAGAATACCGCGCACGCCCACAAACCGCGTGGCGTCATTGGTCACCAGCTTCTTGTAGGTTTCCTCCGCCTTCTGTCGGTCACCTGCCATCTCAGCCGCTTGCGCCGTCAGGAGGTTCGTCAGCTCCGGTTTGCCAAGATATTTCTCGGCCTTGGCCGCCTTGGTCATGGCCAGCCGCCCCTCGCCACTGGCCAGCGCCATCATGCCTTCGGACAGCGCGTCGAACCCTTTGCGCTCGCGGTTGCGGTCAAAATATCGCGACAGGGCCGTCTCGTCTCCGTTCAGGAAACGCCATGTTGCCACCAGCAGGGACACCAGTTTGAGCAACACCCAGAGCGCCACCACCAGCACCGCGATGGCAATCACCGACTGCAGTGGGCCAAAGGTGTATTCGCTGCCCATGACGGTGACCTGAACACCGCCTTCGCTTTCCAAAAGGTATCCGGCCCCAAGCGCCAGCAACGCGACAACACCGACAAAAAGGATAATCTTGATGAGGGACCAGAGCATGAATTCGTCTTCCTTAATTTACCGTCAGGCTGTCAGACAGAGCCTGAGCAGCGTCGCGTGCCTCTTTGCGGGCATTTGCCCCGTCCAGCCAAGTCTGCATCGCAGATTTCGAAGTCTCCGGCAGCGCGGCCAATTCGGTCAGCGCAGTCTCCAGATCACCGGACCTGACCGCTGCCTCGGCCCGCGACAGCACGGCGTCCGGGTCTGACCCCTCGCGCGGGGTGACGGAACGGGCGCTCAGTTGCCGCCGCAAAAATCCACCAATGCCCGCCACCTCCGATTCCGGAACGTCCGCCCGCGCGGCGGCCAATGCGGCCCGTGCGGCATCCGGGAAATTCTCTCGCAATGTCGTCATGCTGGGCACCCCTTCCGCCGCAGCGCTGCGCAGGGCATCCGGCACCTCCACGGGCGCCACTTCTTCGAGCGCGCCCAGGGCAGGCTCAAACGCCTCCCCATTTTCCACGGCCGTCACAACCTGCGTCAACGCGGCCCGTGCCAACAATCGCGCCGCTTCCGCGCTGGCCTGGGCATCCTGTTCCGCCAAACGCGCTTCGAGCGCCGCGATTGACGATTGCAAGGCTTCGATCTCGGCACTGTTGTCTACCGGCGGTGCGGTGGTCCCGGCTTCAGGGCGGGCTTCCAGCGCGTCAATCCGAGCCGTTTGGGCCTGCAGGGTGGACTGCATCGCCTCAAGCGCGCTGGAGACATCATCGAGGCCTGCTGTGATGGCGTCACCATCCGGCGCGGCGGCGGGGGGTGCGTTTTCGAGATCTTGGACGCGCGCTGTCAAAGCGGCGGTTTCTTCGGTCAGCGGCGTCAGATCGACCGGTTCCGGAAGATCGGCACGGGGGAAATACGCATCCAGCATGTCGCCACGCCCCGCAATGAACCCGAGCATCGCCGCGATAACACCGCCAAACACCGCGGGCCAGAAACTGCTGCGGCGCGGGGCCGGCGCAGGCACCGGCAACGGGTGCTGCAGCACAGCCTGATCTTTTACATCCCGGGTCTCCGACGCATCCTCGGTCTGTTCATCATTCGTTTTTTCGGCGGCGTCCGGTTCGGAAACGGACCACGGCGCCTTGACCGCATCATCCTTTGCAGGCTCCTCAGGCGCGGTCTCATCCGCCGTCGCTGCGGTGGACGAACCCTCTTTGGGTGTGTCAGTGTCCGTGATCACATCGTGCGGGGCCAAGGTCTCGACCTCCGTAGATGGTTCTACCTTCGTCTCGGAGATATCCTCTGTCTTGGGTCCTGCTGTCACATTTTCAGAAATATCGTTGCGCGTTTCACTTGCGGCTTGCTCCGGCGCGGTGTCGTCTTTTGGTTTTTTTGCTTTTGCCACAACATCCACCTTTTCGAATCTACCCCAGCGGCGCACCTAGGAACCTTACTCGCGCGCACCTCACTTCTTCAACCCAAGCTGATGCGCGCCACCACCTTTTCAAGGCATTTGACCACTGTCTGTGCGTCCGGCATGGACGTGATTTCCAGCGAAGCGTAATTCAAGTGTGTCATCGCCGCCGCCACGGCTTCACTCAGGGCGACGATATGTGGACATGCATCTGCCGGGCACTCTTGCGCAAACTGAGCCGCCGTGCGCGGGGAAAAAACCGGCAGAATGACCGGATTGCCGTGCTGCAGCACGCTTTTGGCCTGCGAGGTGAGCGGTCGCAGCGCCTGATCATAGACGGTAATCCGCGTCACCGGCAGCCCGCCAGCGGTCAAGCGTTCCGCAATCTGTCCCCGCGTGTGCCGCCCCGCGAGGTGCCAGAGCCTTGCGGTCGGCGGCGCCGCCAACAACGAAGAGACCAGCGCGTCCGACGTCTGACCGCAAAACACGCTCTCCCATCCTGCTGCGCCTGCCGCCTCCGTCGTCCGCTGCCCGACGCAAAAAGCCTGCCTGCCCTGCCCGCCCGGTGCGTGGCGGACGCCATTGGCCGAGGTGAAAATCACGGCCTCCCCAGCGCCAATCTCAAAATCTGCGCGCTCGGGCACAATTTCGATCAGCGGGCTTTCGATCACCGCGAGGCGCCCGGACAATGACATGGGCAATTGCGCCACAAATCGCGCATTCGCCTCAACCGGGCGCGTCATGATCAACGGTATGGGGGCGGTGCCCATGAAAACCCTCGGCATTGTTTGCGGCCCCCTACGGTGTTACCTGCGGGCAAAGACGCATGCAACGGGGTCACCGCGTGACACGATCAATGACAATCCTGGGTCTGGAAAGCAGTTGTGATGACACTGCCGCCGCGGTTCTGCGACGGCACGAAGACGGTAAAACCGACATTCTGTCCTCCGTCGTAAAGGGGCAAACGGCACTGCACGCCGATTTTGGTGGTGTCGTCCCCGAGATTGCCGCGCGGGCCCATGCCGAGCTACTCGATCATTGCGTGGAAGAGGCTCTAACAAGGGCAAAGTGTGAGTTTTCGGACCTTGATGCAATTGGTGTGACATCTGGCCCGGGCCTCATCGGGGGCGTTGTGTCCGGTGTGATGTGCGCCAAGGGGCTGTCTGCTGCAACGGGGTTGCCGCTCTATGGCGTCAACCATCTCGCTGGCCACGCGTTGACACCCCGCCTCACGGATGATGTCGCCTATCCCTACCTGATGCTGCTGGTTTCGGGCGGGCATTGCCAGTTTCTGATCGTACACGGGCCCGAACGGTTCGAGCGTCTGGGCGGCACCATCGACGACGCCCCCGGCGAAGCTTTCGACAAGATCGCGCGTCTTGTCGGCCTGCCGCAACCGGGCGGCCCATCCGTAGAACAGGAAGCACGGCGGGGAACGAGCGGCCGTTTTTCATTGCCGCGTCCCTTGCTGGACCGTGCCGGATGTGACCTGTCCTTTTCGGGGCTGAAGACAGCCGTTCTGCGAACGCGGGACGCCATCGTCTCTGAGCATGGCGGGCTGCCACAGCAGGCGCGCGCCGATCTTTGCGCCGGGTTTCAGCAGGCTGTGGTCGACGTGCTGGCGGAAAAAACCAAACGGGCCCTCGAGGCTTACGGCGCATTGTCACCCGCGCAGCCGACACTATGTGTTGCCGGAGGCGTTGCGGCCAACAAGGCCATTCGCGCCGCGTTAGAGACTGTTTCTTTGCAGAATGGAGCTCAATTCGTTGCACCTCCCCTGGCACTTTGCACGGATAATGCGGCCATGATCGCCTTTGCCGCGCTGGAGCAGATGGCCACCCGTCCGGCAGATGGTTTTGATCTCTCCGCCCGCCCGCGCTGGCCGCTCGACCAGACCAGCCCGGCCATGCTGGGCAGTGGCAAGAAGGGAGCCAAGGCATGACGATTTCGGTTCTGGGCGCAGGCGCATTTGGCACAGCGCTCGCCATCAGCCTGTCGCAAAAGACCCCGCTTCAGCTTTGGGCCCGTTCATCCGAGCATGTGCAGGAGATGTCGCGGGACCATGAAAACAAATCCCGTCTGCCCGACCGACCTTTTCCGGCGGCGCTGGCCGTCACCCCGGATATCGATCGCGCTGCCGAAGCGGATGTCCTGCTGCTGGCCGTGCCCATGCAGCAGCTGCGGTCCTTCCTGCAGGAGCACCGCGAAGCGCTGGACGGCAAGACGCTGGTGGCCTGCTGCAAGGGGATGGATCTGACCTCGGGCAAGGGACCGCTGGAGGTGATTGCAGACAGTCTGCCCGGCGCGCGCACCGCCTTGCTGACAGGGCCGAGTTTTGCCCGCGACATTGCAGCGGGCCTGCCCACCGGTCTGACGCTTGCCTGCGCGGATGATGATCTGGGGCGACAGGTGCAGGAGGCCCTCTCGACGCCGGTTTTGCGGCTTTATCGCAGCGACGACGTAGTGGGCGCGACCCTGGGCGGGGCGCTGAAAAACGTGATTGCCATCGCCTGTGGTGCTGCGATGGGGGCCGGGCTGGGCGAAAGCGCGCGCGCCGCTGTCCTGACCCGTGGGTTCGCGGAAATGCAGCGGCTGGCCCTGCACAAGGGTGCCAATCCGAACACGCTCGCAGGCCTGTCAGGCTTTGGAGATCTCGTGCTGACCTGCACCTCGGCACAATCGCGCAACTACCGGCTTGGGCTGTCGCTGGGCAAGGCGGAAGCTTTCGACGACAAAATCACCGTGGAGGGTGCGGCCACCGCCCGCGCCGCCGATGCGCTGGCGCGCGAGGAAGGGTTGGACATGCCGATTACTTCTGCGGTTGCGGGGCTGGTCGAAAAACGGTTGGATGTGCGGCAAGCGATGCATGACCTGTTGTCGCGCAGCCTGAAGGAAGAATAGATGCTTGTTGCCCTGATCGCCCATGACAAACCCGGTGCACTGTCCGTTCGGCATGAAAACCGACCCGCCCATGTGGAATATCTGAAATCCGGCACGGCTGTGCAGCAGGCGGGCCCATTGCTGGACCATGCGGGTGACATGATCGGATCATTGATCATTCTGGATGTCGCCGACATGGATGAGGCACGGATATGGGCCGACGGCGATCCCTACGGCAAAGCGGGGCTGTTCGAATCCGTTGATCTGATCCCCTGGAACAGGGTGATCGGCGGATGAACTACTGGCTGTTCAAATCCGAAACCACGACCTGGAGCTGGGACCAGCAGGTCGCCAAGGGCGATGCGGGTGAAGAATGGGATGGTGTGCGCAACTATCAGGCCCGCAACTTCATGCGCGAGATGGCCGTGGGTGATCTTGGGTTCTTTTACCATTCCCAAAAAGACCGCGAGATCGTCGGGATTGTCGAGATCATCGCCGAGGCGCATCCCGACAGCACGACGGAGGATGAGCGGTGGGAATGCGTGGATATCAAGGCGGTGAAACCGGTGAAAACGCCGATTACACTCGATGATATCAAGGCGGAACCGCGCCTGTCCGAGATGGTGCTGGTCCGCAATTCGCGACTGTCGGTGCAGCCTGTGAGACCCGAAGAATGGCAGATTATCTGCGAGATGGCTGGCGTTTCGGACTAGCCCGGCCGCCGTCTTGATGGCAGTCTCCTGTCAGAATACGGGAGGCAACTATGGAATATCTGAGTGTTTTGATCGCCGGAGTGGCGGGGTTCATGTTTGGGGCCGTCTGGTACACCGTACTGGCCGACAAGTGGATGGCGGCGTCAGGCGTGGCGCTGGATGAGAGCGGCAAACCCGCCAACAGATCGGATCCGGTTCCCTATATCACCAGTCTTTTGGGCGCGATCCTTGTGGCCGGGATGATGCGGCATACCTTTGAGCTGAGCGGCATTGACACGGTGGGCAAGGGATTGGTTTCGGGCCTGGGCATCGGGCTCTTTCTGGTCAGCCCCTGGATCGCGACGTTCTACAGTTTTGGCGCACGGCCCCGCAGCCTGATCCTGATCGATGGCGGATATGCGACATTCGGCTGTACCCTGATCGGTATCGTTTTGACCCTGTTCTGAAAAACCCGGCAAAAAAGACGAAGGGTCCTGACATGACGCCAGAACCCTTCTTCACCCCACGTGCTCCCATACCCACCGCACGTGTTTGAAACTGGTCCTGGCCATGCTGGCCGGATGAACAATCGTTACATCAGGCCGCAAAGAATTACAATTTTTCAGTAGTTTAAAAGCCTGCTAAAAAAGAAACGCCTCCTTAAGAAAAGAAGGCGTTCCGGATCAGTCATTGTCTTGATCAGCCGTAGACGGCTTCTTTGCCAAAGTGTTTGGTCAGCATGTAGTAGACAACGGCGCGGTATTTGTTGCGCTCCGACTTGCCATAGGTTTCGATGACCGTGTTGATCGCTGCATCAAGCTCCGGCCCGTCGGACAGGCCCAGTTTCTTGATCAGGAAATTGTTTTTTACGGTTTCAATCTCGCCCGCCTGGCTGGAGGCAACCGTTGCGGCGTCCGCATCATAGATCGAGGGGCCGCAGCCAATTGTGACTTTTGTCAGCAAATCCATGTCCGGCGACATGCCACATTTACTCTTCAGATCATCTGCATATTGCGCAATCAAATCGTCCCGTTTGCCCATAAAAATTCTCCCACCTGGCAAAATCGGCCGGGGTGTCCGACCGTTGCGCGCAAGACTAATCACATATTTCCATTCACAAAAGGAGTTTTTGCCCGTCGCATTCCCCGTTGCGAAGCCCTGCTCAGCGGCACAGGCCGCTGCCGCGATGCTGCAGGTGGAAATGATCGGCGTGCAATCGGTTGAAGGACGGCCCGAGGGTCAGACGAAACCACGTACAGGCCGCAGTGCGCACATCCGCAAGAAACGCGCCCGCCGGACCATCGTCCCCCCAGCTTTCCAGCAAGGAAATCCGCGTGCCATCCGAAAGGACGAACCCGGCAATGTCCACGGCTTCGGCCCGTGCATGTGTGCTCATCCGCGCGCTTGGTCCCCTGGGTGTGCGGATGGGTCGGCAGGAATAGCTGGAGATGTGGTTCACCCGGGCGACGCGCTGCCCAAAGTGCTGTTCCGCGGCGGGATGAACCCCGTGTTCGATCCACATCGCCATGCGCAGGGCTGTCTGGCACCGTGTATTCAAGGGCGCCAGATCAGCACCCGATACGCCGGACATCAGGACCTGATCGGCAATGCCGCATTGGGCGCTTTCCACAAGATCGGGCAGGGGTTGCGCCACCGCGCCGGTCGTCAGGGTCTGCAGGCATAGCTCAGGCGTCGCCAAAGCGCGGTTCAGTTTCCATTGGGTCAATGGCGTGATCGGGTCGCTGACAGAGAGCGGCGCGATGGGATTCCAGGCGGCGGGCAGGGGCGTATCCGGCAGCGTCACCAAGCGATAGGCCCCAAACAGGGCGGCACATAAAATGACAAACGCCGCCCGACCAAAGGCGGGGCGGCGTTTGTTCTTGTTAGCTTCTGTCTCCGGCTGATCCGGCACGCGGTCAGTAGCGGTAGTGTTCCGGCTTGAACGGACCCTCGGGCGCCACGCCGATATAGGCAGCCTGATCCTTATCAAGCTGCGTCAGTTTCACACCGATCCGGTCCAGATGCAGACGGGCAACCTTTTCGTCCAGATGTTTGGGCAGGATGTAGACGTCGTTCTTATACTCATCACCCTTGGTCCACAGCTCGATCTGCGCCAGCACCTGATTGGTGAAGGAGGCAGACATCACGAAAGACGGGTGCCCGGTCGCATTACCAAGGTTCAACAGACGGCCCTCAGAGAGCAGGATCAGACGATTGCCATTCGGCAATTCGATCATATCCACCTGTTCCTTGATGCTGGTCCACTTGTGGTTTTTCAGCGCTGCGACCTGAATTTCATTGTCGAAGTGGCCGATGTTGCCGACGATGGCCATGTCCTTCATCTCGCGCATATGCTCGATGCGGATCACGTCCTTGTTGCCGGTCGTGGTGATGAAGATATCCGCCGATCCCACCACGTCTTCGAGCAGGACAACCTCGAACCCGTCCATGGCGGCCTGCAGCGCGCAGATCGGATCAACCTCGGTAACCTTCACGCGGGCCCCAGCACCGCGCAGAGAGGCGGCGGAGCCCTTGCCCACATCGCCGTAACCCATCACGACGGCGACCTTGCCGGCCATCATCGTATCCGTGGCGCGGCGAATGCCATCGACCAACGATTCCTTGCAGCCGTATTTGTTGTCGAACTTCGACTTGGTCACGGAATCGTTCACGTTGATCGCGGGGAAGGGGAGTTGGCCCTGTTTCACCAGATCATAGAGGCGGTGCACGCCGGTTGTCGTCTCCTCGGACACGCCCACGATCTGGTCGCGGGTTTTGGTGAACCAGCCGGGCGTTTCCGCCATGCGCTTCTGGATCTGCGCCTTGATCACGGTTTCTTCTTCGGAGGTCGGTACGGGGATGATTTCCTCACCCGCTTCGGCACGCGCGCCAAGCAGCACGTAGAGCGTCGCATCACCGCCATCATCGAGGATCAGGTTCGGGCCGTCCTCGAACATGAAGGATTTGTCCAGATAGTCCCAATGTTCTTCCAGCGATTGACCCTTGATCGCGAAAACAGGTGTACCGCCCGCCGCGATGGCCGCCGCAGCGTGGTCCTGCGTGGAGAAGATGTTGCAGGACGCCCAGCGGACATCCGCGCCCAGCGCCACAAGTGTTTCAATCAGAACCGCCGTCTGGATCGTCATATGCAGAGAGCCCACAATCCGCGCGCCCTTGAGCGGCTTGCTCTCGCCATACTCGTCGCGCAACGCCATCAGGCCCGGCATTTCCGTTTCCGCAATGTCGAGTTCCTTGCGCCCGTAGTCAGCGAGCGCGATGTCACGCACGATAAAATCTTCTGCCATCATTCACATTCCCTGCATCCAAAGTTGCCGTTCAGATAGCACCGAGGCTTAAAAGGGACAATGGCGTAATACGACCTTACCCTTTGACGCCTTCGCCAATAGGTTGCGGGACCGAGTACCAGTCCTGGCCACTTGCAACCACACAGCTGATGCCGTCCGGGCGCGTGATGAAGATGGTGAAACTGCCGGTACGTCGGGAAGTCCAGATTTCGATCAGTCGCGATGCGTTTTGCAGACCGCCACCCGCCATTTGTTCGCTGTAAGTGCTTTTCAGCGCATTGACGAGATCGCTGCGTGGCAGGCAGGCCGTTTGAGCCGCCAAGGGAGGCGCGAGCGCTGCTGCGCCAAAGACAAGGGCTGCCGAAAAAAGACGTTTAAACATGGGATTGCTCCTTGATCAGGGGCGCACCGCATGAAGGTAGTAAGACGTCGTGCGCCTGTTGCTGTAGATACTTTTAATATAAGCCCGATCATGCGGATTTGCGACATTCCAGCCTGCACATTCCTGTGCTCTCATCGTGAGGAAGGGATTTGCCAGTGACCGGGCCGCGGGATAATCAGGTGCAAACACACGAGGATGACCCGATATGGCCAGATCGCCGGCACGCGCATGGCAGCGGATGCTGTCAGGACGCAGGCTTGACCTGCTCGACCCGACGCCAGTCGATATCGAAATCGAAGACATTGCCCACGGTTTGGCCTTTGTTGCGCGCTGGAACGGCCAGACGCGGGGAAATCACGCCTACTCCGTGGCCGAACATTCGCTTTTGGTAGAAACACTCTTTGGCCGTATCGCCCCGAAAGCACCGGCCAAATGGCGTCTTGCGGCATTGCTGCATGACGCGCCGGAATATGTCATCGGAGACATGATTTCACCGGTCAAGGCAGCCGTTGGTCCGGATTATGGTGCGCTGGATGATCGCCTCGCGGCGGCGGTGCATATTCGGTTTGGTCTGCCAGCAGCGATTCCCGTTCAGATCAAGAAACAGATCAAAAAGGCCGATAAAATCAGCGCCTGGATGGAAGCCACACAGATTGCGGGGTTTTCACAATCTGAGGCCAGCAAGTTTTTTGGCAAGCCGGACGCGAAAGCCATGCACGCCCTGCAGATCGTGCTGCGGCCCCCGGTCGAAACCCGCCGCGCCTTTACCAAGCGTCACGCGATGCTCCTGGAGGAAATGGGATGATTCACGTGCGACCGGCAATGCCCCTCGACTGCGCCTCCATGGCGCGGCTGTTGAATGAAATTATCGACATCGGCGGAACAACCGCGCTGACCAAACCCGTGACAGGTGATGATCTGAAAGACTGGATGGCAGGCCATTCAAGCGGGTCCGCCTGGCATGTGGCGGTGAACGAACAGGAAGAGGTCGTTGGGTTTCAGCTGCTTGAACCCCATCCAAAGCTGCCACCCGACGCCGCGGACATCGCCACATTCGTGAAGGTGGGTCAAACCGGCCTGGGGATTGGGTCGGCGCTGTTCGATGCGACGGCAAAAGCGGCAAAAGAACTGGGCTATGTGTGGATCAATGCGACGATCCGTGCGGACAACACAGGCGGGCTGACCTATTATCAAAGCCGAGGGTTCAGAGACTGGCACTTTGACGAGGATGTCGCTTTGGCATCCGGGCAGCTCGTCAACAAGATCAGCAAACGATACGACATCTGAAAAAGGTGGCCTGAAAGCCCACCTTACCTGTTGGCGGAGAGGGTGATGGTGGCAGGTAGGGTGGGCTTTCAGGCCACCTTGCCACGGGTCTATCTTGGCGAGCGCTTTGCTAGTATGCGCTGCAGCGTTCTGCGGTGCATGTTCAGGCGTCGCGCGGTTTCACTGACATTGCGGTCACAGAGTTCAAACACCCGTTGAATATGTTCCCACCGTACGCGATCCGCGCTCATCGGATTTTCGGGTGGCGGCGGCAAGTCATCCCCCCGCGCCAGCAAAGCATTCACGATATCCGCAGCATCGGCAGGCTTCGACAGATAGTCCGTCGCACCGATTTTCACTGCAGCCACGGCGGTCGCAATCGCGCCGTACCCCGTCAGCACAACGACGCGAATATCGGGACGTTTTTCCCGCAGCACCTCAACCACATCGAGGCCATTTCCGTCTTCGAGCCTTAAATCGACCACGGCATAGGCCGGGGGCCGGGCTGTGGCAATCGCCTTGCCTGCCGCTACGGAATCTGCTGTCTCGACGGAAAAACCGCGTTTCTCCATCGCCTTGGCAAGCCGACGCAGAAACGGTTCATCGTCATCCACCAGCAAAAGGCTGGCATCTTCTCCGAGGTCCAATTGAGCGGCTTCCTGCATCGGCGCTTTCCTTAGCACGTTGTCGGTCATCCTCATGCAATATGTGGCAGTGCAGGGCACTCGTCAAACCATGTGTGGTGGTTTCAGGTGTTTTCCACAAAGCAGGTAACTGTGTCCGCGATGTCCTGAGCCGTTGCCTCACGCCGGAAAAACTCCACGAACCCCTTTTCCGGCAGCACCAGGTAACTGAATGTCGAGTGATCGACGAGGTAGAAATCATCATCCCCGTCATGGGCCTTGTAATACGTGCGATAAGCCTCGCTCGCCGCTTTCACCTGCTCTGGCGAACCCGTCAGGCCGATCATCCGCTCGTGCAGGTTCTGTGCGAAATCTCCGACAACTTCAGGGGTGTCCCGCTTGGGATCGATGGAGATAAAAACCGGCGTGACGGAAATGTTGTTCTCCGCGAGCATATCCACGGCCTCCGCGTTGCGCGCGGTGTCGATCGGGCAAACGTCCGGGCAGAAGGTATAGCCGAAATACAGCAGCGTGGGCTCGGTGATCACATCCTGATCTGTGACGGTTTCGCCGGCCGCATTCACCAGCTCAAAGGGACCACCAATCGCACCCGCACCACCGGCAACCTGGCTTGCGCTGCACTGCGCATAGGCATCATCACCCGTCGGCGATTGCGTGGCAAACCAAATCCCGGCCAGAAGACCAACGATGGCGATAGCGGAAAGGGGGGCGATGTAGCGCATGGGTGTCGCTTCTCCTGATTTGCGGCGTTAGGGTGTTCCTATCAAATCGAAGTCGTACCGTCCTGCGACATCTATGCAACTCAACAAGCGGTGAGCCGCATGCAGGAAACCACTGTCAGACCTCTCGGCGGGGATACGCGCGCCAGCTGGATACGGCTGCGCACGATGATCCTGTTGCGCTGGTTTGCCATCGGCGGCCAGCTTACTGCGATCACGGTGGCGCAGCACTGGTACGGTCTCCAGTTGGAGCTGGGGTTTTGCTACATGGCAATTGGCGCCTCTGTCATAGCCAATCTGGTTGCCATCTTCATTTTCCCCGAAAACAAGCGGCTCGGCGAAGTCGAAAACATGCTGATGGTGCTCTTTGACCTGCTTCAACTCAGCATTCTGCTGTTTCTGACCGGTGGGCTACACAATCCCTTTGCCCTTTTGATGCTGGGCCCCGTTACGATTTCCGCCGCGGTTCTGACGCTCCGGTCGACCGTTCTGTTGGGCAGCACCGCGATCCTGATGGTTTCCATCCTGTCGCAGATCCATTTGCCGTTGCGCACAGACAGCGGGTTGATCCTGGAAATCCCGCAACTGTTCGTTTTCGGCCATTGGATCGCGCTGATCATCGCAATTGTCTTTATCAGCGCCTATTCCGTGCGGGTCACGTCCGAAATTCACTCCATGTCGGACGCTTTGGCGGCCACGCAAATGGCTCTGGCGCGCGAACAGAAACTGACGGATCTTGGCGGTGTCGTTGCGGCGGCGGCACACGAATTGGGCACGCCCTTGGCGACCATCAAGCTTGCCAGTGGTGAATTGTACGAAGAGCTGACCCACCACCCGGATCTACGGGAAGATGCCGCGCTGATCCGCGAGCAGGCGGATCGATGCCGGGACATCCTGCGGGATATGGGACGTGCCGGAAAGGACGATCTGCACCTGCGGCAAGCACCCCTCATGGCGGTGATCGAAGAGGCCGCGGAACCGCATATTGGGCGCGGCAAGACGGTACATTTTCACCACCTTCAGGACCCGGTGGCGCAACCCTCCATCCTGCGCCAACCGGAGATCATCCACGGCCTGCGAAACCTCATCCAGAACGCGGTCGATTTCGCGGAAACAGACATCTGGATCGAAGCCGGATGGTGTGACGACAGTATTTCCCTGCGCATCATGGATGACGGATGCGGCTTTCCGCCACAGCTGTTGGGGCGGATTGGCGATCCCTTCATGCGCCGTCGGCGCAACACGACGAGCAGCGGTCTGCGCCCCGGGTACGAAGGTATGGGATTGGGCCTGTTTATCGCAAAAACCCTTCTTGAAAGATCAGGTGCCGAACTCCGCTTTGCCAATGGCCGCGATCCTGTTGCCGTAGAAGAGGGAAAACGTGCCGATCTGGGTGCCATTGTGCACGTGACCTGGGAGCGACGGCGCATTGACGCCAATGGCAGCGACCAAGCCCGGCAATTCGGTGAAAACCGCCAGTTCGCCGTGTGAGCCGTTCGGCAAATTAACCAGCCGTTAACTAAGGCCAAGGAATAGTAAATCCGTCTTCATCTGATACAGGGATTGTTCGGCTCATGCCTTTTTGGGACATAGCGGCCATCGTTGCTGCAGCCGGGCTCAGCACAGGTGCCGCGCTATTCTGGATCACCCGACAGAGACGTTCGACGACACGCCCGTCTCCGGATGCGACACGGGAAACCCATCCGGACGGCATCTCTTTTCTCTTTGACCAGGAAGACCTGCACCACGCATCCGACACAGCGCAGCAGCTTTATCGGTTGATCCCGGGCCAGGATGATTGGCAATCGTGGCGCGAGCGTATGCTCAACCGGTTCCCCAGCGTGCCGGAACACCCGATGTCGAACCAGCCGGGGTCCGTCACGGTGCCCGCGCGCCATGCCGAGGATACGGCGACCCTCAAACTCACGCATCGCGGCAAGTTTACCCAGATCCACATGAACGACGACCGGATGATCAACGCCGCGCAGTCACAGAAATTGCGCGCGCTTCACCGGGAACTCGCGGATTTGCGGCGCGCCAGTGACACGACGCCCCACCCGGTCTGGCAAGTGGATTCGACCGGTAAGGTCACATGGCACAACGCGGCTTATGAAGATCTGTACAACAGGCTGCACAACACCGCACCCCTGGCCACAAAACCGGTGTTCAAAGTGACCGATACCGCGAACGAGAGCACTGGACGGCAGCGCGTCTCTACGCAGTCCAAGGCGGATGGTAGAAAAGACTGGTACGACGTCAATGCGGTGACCGTCGGTGACATCACGATTTTCCACGCGGTGGATGTGAATGCGGTGGTGAAATCGGAAGTTGCCCAGCGCAATTTCGTACAAACGCTGGCAAAGACCTTTGCGCAACTCTCTATCGGGCTGGCGATTTTTGACCGTAATGGGCAGCTGGCCCTTTTCAACCCGGCCCTGATCGACCTGACCAACCTGCCTGCGGATTTCCTGAGCGGTCGGCCCACGCTGCTGTCGTTCTTTGACCGGATGCGCGAAAACCGGCGGATGCCGGAGCCCAAGAACTACCACTCCTGGCGTCAGGAAATCTCTGAGGTGATCGCGGCGGCCACCGACGGCCGGTATCAGGAAACCTGGACGTTGGAGACCGGCCAGACCTACCGGGTCCGCGGACGGCCGCATCCCGATGGCGCCATCGCCTTTCTCATCGAAGATATCAGCGCCGAAGTGTCTCTGACACGGAACTTCCGGGCTGAGCTGGAGCTCGGCCAGTCCCTTATGGATACCTTCGATGAGGCTTTGGTTGTCTTCTCCTCCACAGGTGTTCTGACCTTTTGCAACGTCGCCTACAGGGAGCTTTGGGGGCTCGATCCCGACAATTCCTTTGCCGATGTGACCATCGCCGATTCCGTGCATGAGTGGAAACGCCTGTGCAAGCCGGGCGCGCGCTGGCCCGCACTGACGGATTTCGTGCGCGGCTATGGCGACCGCACCACGTGGGACATGCCCGCAAAGCTCAGCGATGGCACCGATCTTTCCTGCAGCGTATCGCGCATTGCCTCCGGCGCGACGGTAATCCGGTTTGTCCAGAATGGGACGGCGAAAACCAAACCGAGACGGACAAAGGTCAACCGCCCGTCGGCCTGAACCCTCTTACCTCTTGCAGCCAACCCTGCGCGCGGTAAGCATGGGGCATGACCGCCAACCGATTTTCCCATCAATTTGACACCAGCGATGCGACCGCTCTGGCGGCGGCGGCGCTCGGACCCATGCTGGAACCGGGGGATACAGTGTTGCTGAGCGGCCCCGTGGGCGCTGGCAAGACCCACTTTGCGCGGAGCCTGATCCGTTCCGTGCTGATCACGCCCGAAGATGTTCCTTCTCCAACATTCACCCTCGTACAGACCTATGACACGACCGCCGGGCCGCTTTGGCACGCCGATCTTTACCGTATTGGTACCGTCGATGAAATCGAGGAACTTGGATTGGCGGAAGCCTTCGACACCGCGATCTGTCTGGTGGAATGGCCCGACAGGCTGGGCGATCTGCGCCCGGAAAACGCACTGAACATCTGGCTGAAAGACGGCACCTCAGAGGATAGCCGCACACTCTGCGCCGACTGGCAGGATCCGCGGTGGGCGGGAAAAATGAGAGCCTGGGCTCCATGACGTCGCGCGATCACGATCTTGAGGCTTTCGTCGAGCGGGCAGGGTGGGGTGGTGCGACGATCACGCCGCTGGCCGGTGATGCCTCCACCCGACGCTATGATCGGCTGGTGCAGCCGGACGGGATGCGGGCGGTTCTGATGGACGCGCCGCCCGCCAAGGGCAATGACATCCGTCCTTTTACCCGCATCGCCGCCTATCTCGCAGGCATCGGGCTCAGCGCGCCACGCATTTTTGCTCAGGATGACCGGCGGGGGTTCCTGCTGCTCGAAGATCTGGGGGATGATCTTTTTGCCCGCGTTCTGGAACGGGAACCGCAGCGCGAGGCAGCGCTCTATGAAGCCGCTGTTGATGTGCTGGTGCATCTGCATCGTGCGCCGCCGCCACCGCTGGCAACCTATGACGCCGCAACGCTCACGTCCCTTACGGCGCCGACCTTTGACTGGTATCAGTTCGGCATAGCGGGAGAGATCGACGACGATGCGCGCACTGAGTTTTCAAAGCTGTTTGAAAAGCATCTCGCACCGCTCGACACGCAGCCAAAAGTGCTCATTCAAAGAGACTATCACGCAGAAAACCTGCTCTGGTTGCCCGACCGGGAAGGGCTTGCGCGCGTCGGAGTGCTGGACTTTCAGGACGCGGTGCTGGGGCATACGGCCTACGATCTGGTCTCGCTGCTGCAAGACGCCCGCCGGGACGTGCCCCCCGAGTTGGAGCGCCAGATGATTGACCATTTCCTGGATCAGAGCCCGCATGACCGGGAGAGATTTACCATGGCTTACGCGGTCCTCGGAGCACAGCGGAACCTGCGCATTCTGGGGGTTTTCTCATGGCTCTGCCTGCGTGACGGCAAGGCACATTACATTGACCTGATCCCACGCGTATGGGGCCATGTTCAGACCAATCTGAAACACCCGGCCCTCGCAGATCTGGCCAAGCACATCCATCAATCCTTACCGCCTCCAACCTCGGACGCCCTGACCCTGTTGAGATCGAAATGCGCGACCTTCCCGGATCGGTAATGCTGTTCGCAGCCGGGTTTGGCACGCGCATGCGACCGCTGACCGACACGCTGCCGAAACCGATGATCCCGGTGGCGGGTCGACCACTCATCGATCATGCGCTGGATCAGACAATTGGCCTGCCTGTGGACCGGATTGTCGCCAACCTGCACTACAAACCCGCGAAACTGGAAGAACATCTGGCAACACGCGGCGTGCGGACCGTGATGGAGCAGCCCGAGATCCTCGATACCGGTGGCGGGCTGCGCCATGCGCTGCCACATTTGGGGCAGGGGCCGGTCTTTACCCTGAACAGCGATTCAATCTGGAAGGGACCTGGCCCGCTGGCGCTGTTGCGAGATGCCTGGCGCCCGGACGACATGGACGCCCTGTTGATGTGCATCCCGGTGGCGCAAGCGCACGCCTATTCCGGTCAGGGCGATTTTGAAATCGACCCAGACGGCAGGCTGCACCGGGGCCACGGTTACGTCTACAGCGGCGCGCAGATCATCAAGATCGACAGGCTACAGGAGATCGCCGCCACCCGGTTCTCGCTGAACGTTCTGTGGGATTTGATGGCGGCAGACAACCGGCTCTTCGGGCTGCGCTATCCGGGACATTGGTGCGATGTCGGTCACCCCGGTGGCATCAACATCGCCGAAGCCCTGCTGACCCGCTCCGATGTTTGAAAGCGGCTCTAACCCGAGGCTTTTTGGTGTTTCACCCGGCGTTGATTTTCCGCGCGCGCTGGTCGATGGGCTGGTCACGCGGATGGCTGGACGGCCACCGGACGCCATGGCACGGGTGCAGCTTATCGTAAACACGCGCCGGATGCAGCGCCGGTTGCGCGCTCTCTTCGATACGCACCCCGCGATGCTGCTGCCGCAGATCAGGTTGATCACCGATCTCGACCTCATCGAGCCCAGCCTCGTGCTGCCGCCCCCCGTCTCGCCACTGCGGCGGCGGCTGGAGTTGATCGCCCTCGTCTCGCGTCTGATTGCACAGCAAAAGGACCTCGCCCCGCAATCCTCGCTCTATGATCTCACCGACAGCCTTGCGGGCCTCATTGATGAGATGCAGGGCGAAGGCGTGACGGCCCAGACCATTGCCAATCTCGACGTGACGGATCAATCCGGGCACTGGCAACGCGCGCAGCAATTCATCCAAATTGCGCAGGCCTATCTGGATCAAACCGACACGGCACCGGATCAGGAAGCGCGCCAACGTCTGCTGGTAACGGCCCTGGCCGAAAAATGGGACCGCGAACCGCCGGGTGATCCGGTGCTGGTCGCGGGCTCCACCGGGTCGCGGGGCACCACAATGCTGCTGATGCAGGCGGTGGCAAAGCTGCCGCAGGGCGCGCTGATCCTGCCGGGGTTCGACTTTGACATGCCGCCGGACGTCTGGGCGCAGTTGGGCAACGCCATGGTGTCGGAGGATCACCCGCAGTACCGGTTTCACAAGATGATGGCCGAGATGGCGGTGACGCCCGCCGATGTCACTCCTTGGCATGACACGCCCGCACCATCGCCCGCGCGCAACGCTCTGGTATCCCTCTCCTTGCGCCCCGCGCCGGTCACCGACGCCTGGCTGACCGAAGGTGCCAAGCTCACCAACATCGCCGAAGCCACGGCAGATGTGACACTGCTGGACGCGCCCAGCCCCCGGGACGAGGCGCTGGCCATCGCGTTACGGCTCCGTCAGGCCGCCGAGGTTGGGGAAACCGCCGCTTTGATCACGCCCGACAGGGTGCTGACCCGGCAGGTCACAGCCGCGCTGGACCAGTGGGATATCCTGCCGGACGATTCCGCAGGCATGCCGCTGCATCTCTCCCCGCCGGGGCGTTTCCTGCGCCATGTCGCCAACCTGTTCACCCGCCGCCTGGATGCCGAAGCCTTGCTGACGCTGCTCAAACACCCCTTGACCCACAGCGGTGTGGCGCGCGGCCCGCATGTGCTCAACACGCAACGGCTGGAGCTGCGCATCCGGAAACACGGGCTGCCCTATCCCGATCACACGGGCCTTGTGCGTCTGCTGGAAAAGACCGTCGCAAAACCCGAAGATCAGAAGGCGCTGCAAGACTGGGCGCAGTGGGTTGGTCAGACTTTCACCGGGCAAGTGATGTCCGAGGCGCAACCGCTTGCTACTTGGGTAGATCGCCATATCGCCTTGTCAGAGACTATTTCTGCAGGCGTCGGATACACGGAACCCGGCGCGTTATGGCAAAAGAAAGGCGGGCAGAAAGCGCTGCAGGTCATGCAGAATGTCGCGGCGCAGGCTGAACATGGCACCACCATGACCGCTGCGGACTACGGCGATCTGATCGGTGCGCTCCTGTCCGGTGAGGAAGTCCGCGACCGGGACGCGCCGCATCCCGACATCATGATCTGGGGCACGCTGGAGGCGCGGGTGCAGGGGGCCGATCTTGTCATCCTCGCCGGTCTCAACGATGGCACTTGGCCCGAAGCCCCAGCGCCCGACCCATGGCTCAATCGCGCGCTGCGACATCAGGCCGGGCTGCTCTTGCCGGAACGCCGCATTGGGCTGTCTGCGCATGATTACCAACAGGCCATCGGCGCCAAGCAGGTCTGGCTCACCCGCTCCATCCGCTCCGATGACGCGGAAACCGTCACGTCTCGCTGGCTGAACCGGTTGCGTAACCTGCTGGACGGGCTGCGGGATCAGGGCGGGCCGCAGGCCCTGGCCGATATGCTGGCGCGCGGTGATCTCTGGCTCGCTCGCGCCGCCCGTTTTGAGAGCGTTGACCCCACCGACCCGGCAAAACGGCCCTCGCCAAAACCGCCCTTGGAAGCCCGGCCGCGCGCCTTGTCGGTCACCGAAATCAAACGTCTGATCCGCGATCCTTATGCAATCTACGCGCGGCATGTGTTGAAACTCTCACGCCTTGGGCCGCTGGTGCAAAGCCCTGACGCGCTGATGCGCGGCACCCTGGCGCATGAGATCATGGAAGGTTTTGTGCAGGACACGCTGAAGGACCCGGCTCTGCTCTGCGCCGATCACCTGATCGCCGTGGCCCGCCGGGTGATGACAAAGGAGGTGCCCTGGCCCGCCGCACGCGCCATGTGGCTGGCCCGGATCGAAAAGATCGCCGATTGGTTTGTCACCCGTGAGGCGTTGCGGCAAAGCTATTCCACACCCGTCGCCTTCGAGGCGCAGGCCAAGGGGCAGCTGGTCTGGCCTGACATCGGCTTTACCCTCAGCGCCCGCGCCGACAGGATCGACCGGACCGGGGATGGCGACATCCTGATTTACGACTACAAGACCGGCAAACCGCCCACGGCCAAACAACAGGCCACCTTTGACAAACAGCTGCTGATCGAGGCGGCAATGATCGAAGAAGGTGCCTTTGACACGTTCGGCGTTTCTTCGGTCGCATCGGCGATTTTCATCGGGTTAGGCTCACATCCGGAGGAGGTTTTCGCCCCGCTGGAGACGGAACCCCCGCAGGAAACGCTGAGCAATCTGCGTGCGCTGATCGACGCCTATCTTGACACCGGGCAGGGGTTCACTTCGCGCCGCATGATGCTGCAGGACAAGATCGAAGGTGACTATGACCAGCTTGCCCGTTTCGGTGAATGGGACGCGACGGACGACCCCGCGCCGGAGGATCTGTCATGATCCGGCGGGACGATGCCACAGAAGCGCAGGTGCGCGCCGCGCGGCCCGACGCCTCCACCTGGCTGGCGGCAAATGCCGGATCCGGCAAGACACGTGTGCTGACCGACCGGGTGGCACGGCTGTTGCTGGATGGGGTGGAACCCCAGCACATCCTCTGTCTGACCTACACCAAGGCTGCGGCCTCCGAGATGCAGAACCGGCTGTTCAAACGGCTGGGTGCCTGGGCGATGCTGCCCGAACCAGCGCTGCATGCCGCGCTGCGCGACCTCGGTATCGATGGGGAGATCGACAGCTCTCGCTTGCGCAGCGCGCGCACGCTTTTTGCCCGTGCCATCGAAACGCCGGGCGGGTTGAAAATCCAGACGATCCATTCGTTTTGTGCCTCGCTCCTGCGACGGTTCCCGCTGGAAGCTCAGGTCAGCCCGCAGTTCACCGAGATCGAAGACCGCGCCGCCGACCTGCTGCGCGCCGAGATTGTGGACCAGATGGCCGAAGGCAACGACAGCGCCCTGATCGATGGCATCGCGCGGCACTATACGGGTGAAGATTTTTCCAAGCTGACCCGCGCCATTGTCCAGCATCGCGAACTGCTGTCCCAGCCCCTGACATGGCCTGAAATCCTTGCAGTCTTTGGGCAGCCAGCCACGCTGTCAGAGGAGCAGATTGCGCAGGATGTCTTTCTTGGGGGAGAGGATGATCTGATCGCCGCGATCCTGCCGGCCATGCGGGAAAAGGGCGGGAATGACGGAAAGGCCGCAGAGAAGCTCGCCGCGCTCGGGCCGATGGGCTTTGCGGCGCTTCCGGGGCTCGAAGGGGTCTTTCTGACCGGTGCCACGGCGAAATCCCCCTTCACCGCAAAGACAGGCAGCCTGCCAACCAAACCGACACAGAGCGTGTTGAGTGATCACATGCCCGCACTCAATGCCTTCATGGAGCGGGTGGAGACCGCGCGGGAAGCACGCCTTGCCTTGAATGCGGCGCGGAAAACGCAGGCCCTCCGTGATTTCGCCACCCGGTTCATTGCGCATTACGAGGAGCGCAAACTGCTGCGCGGGTGGCTGGATTTCGACGACCTGATTTTCAAGGCGCGCGATCTGCTGAACGACCCGGCGGTGGCCGCCTGGGTGCTTTTCCGGATCGACGGTGGCATTGACCACATTCTCGTAGATGAGGCGCAGGACACCAGCCCCACGCAATGGGATGTGATCCGCAAACTGGCCGCTGAATTCACCAGCGGCGAAGGCGCGCGCAAGGACATCGCGCGCACGCTTTTCGTGGTAGGTGACAAAAAGCAGTCGATCTATTCGTTCCAGGGTGCCGACCCGCGCGAATTCGACCGGATGCATGCGGAGTTCAAGACCAAGATGGAGGCGGCGGATCAGCAATTTCAGAGCCTAACACTGGGATATTCCTTCCGATCCTCTGCTGCCGTGCTGGGGGTGGTCGATGCCGCCTTTGAGCATCGCGAGGAAGCCGGGTTCACCGAAGACGCCCGCCATATCGCCTTCAAGGACGCCTTGCCCGGGCGCGTGGACATCTGGCCGGTGATCGAAAAGCAGGACGATGCGGACGACCGTCTGTGGTACGAACCGCTGGATCGTCGCGGTACTCGCCATCACACGGTGATCCTGGCCAATCAAGTTGCGGATCAGATCAAGCAGATGATCGACACCGGCCAGACTATTCCCGTCGATCTGGACGGTGGTCATGCCAGACGCCCGGTGCGACCGGGTGACTTTCTCATTCTGGTGCAACGTCGGTCCGATCTTTTTGCCGAGATCATCCGTGCCTGTAAAAATCATGATCTGCCCATTGCAGGTGCCGACCGGTTGAAGGTTGGCGGCGAATTGGCGGTGCGTGACCTCGCCGCGCTGCTGTCCTTTCTGGCCGTGGCCGAAGATAGCCTGTCGCTTGCCACAGCCTTGCGATCCCCGCTGTTCGGCTGGACGGAAAAGGAGCTTTTTGATCTCGCCCATGGCCGCAGCGAAGACCACCTCTGGCAGACCCTGCGCACCAAACCCGACACCTACCCCGAAACGCTGGGCATCCTGAACGACCTGCGTGCCAATGTGGATTTCTTGCGGCCCTATGATCTGATCGAGCGGGTGCTGACACGGCATGGCGGGCGGCGACGGCTGTTGGCCCGGCTGGGACGGGAGGCGGAGGATGGGATCAACGCGCTGCTCTCGCAGGCGTTGTCTTATGAACGCAACGCGATCCCCAGTCTCACCGGGTTTCTGGTCTGGATGGACACCGACGATCTGGAAATCAAACGCCAGATCGACAGCGCCTCGGACCAGATCCGGGTGATGACGATCCACGGCGCCAAGGGGCTGGAAGCGCCCATCGTGATCCTGCCAGATACAGGCAAGCGCGACATCCAGATCAAGGATGACATCCTGAAAATCGGGGAGCACCCGGTTTGGAAAACCAACGCCGCTGAAATGCCGCAGGTTATCGCAACGGAAGTCACCACACGAAAAGAGGCGCAGTTCGAAGAACGGTTGCGATTGCTCTATGTGGCTCTAACACGGGCGGAAAAGTGGTTGATTGTGGCAGCA
Source organism: Roseobacter sp. MH60115 (assembly GCF_015644665.1). GTDB lineage: Bacteria > Pseudomonadota > Alphaproteobacteria > Rhodobacterales > Rhodobacteraceae > Roseobacter. The sequence continues at coordinate 249,365 of NZ_JADOBQ010000004.1, read as the reverse complement.
GCCGGAGAACTTTCCAAGCAGAACGACAGCCTTTACCAGATTGTCGATGCAGCACTTGAGCAAGTGCCAACGGAAGAGATCGCGTTTCAGGGCCTGACCCTCAAACGACACAGCCATGGATCGTGGGACGCGCTGCCAATGCTCCAGGCAGACACGCCACCCCCGCCCAGCGCAACGCTTGATCCGCTCTTCCATCGCAAAGCGCCGCCCCGATCTGAGCCTGTGGAGACGATTTCACCTTCCGACCTCGGCGGACCAAAAGCACTTGCAGGCGAGCAGGGGCGTAATGAAGAGGCGGCCAAAGCCTATGGCAGCCTTGTGCACCTTTACCTCGAACACCTCGGTCGGACGGCGGCATCGGCATGGCCAGCCGTGGCAGCAACCCTGTCGACCGGACAGCCGGATGAAGCCGAAGCACTGGCCGAAGCGCAAGCCGTGTTGCAAACACCCACGTTGCGGCATGTTTTTGCCCCGACGACTCTGGCGGAGGTCGCGATCTCCGCCCCGCTGGGGCAGGCCCGTATGAACGGTGTCATTGACCGGCTGGTCATCACCGACGATCTGGTCCTTGCCGTGGATTTCAAAACCAACCGCGTTGTGCCGGAGACTGCGGAGAGCTGCCCGCTGGGGCTGCTCCGACAGATGGCGGCCTATGCCGAAGGGCTGCGACACATCTATCCCGACAAGCGCATAGAGACGGCGATTCTGTGGACAAAGACCTGCGGCCTGATGCATCTGCCGCACGAAATCGTGACGCAGGTGTTAGAAAGCCCGCAACATCTTGACCTCGGACCGAGGGCTACATAGGTTCATCCTCCAAGCATAGCCTGTCAGGAGAGCACCATGGCCACCCTTGCTGTAACAGACGAAACATTCGACTCCGAGGTCAAGAATTCCGACATCCCCGTGGTTGTCGACTTCTGGGCGGAATGGTGCGGCCCCTGCAAGCAGATCGGCCCCTCGCTCGAAGAGCTGTCGGACGAGATGAACGGCAAGGTGAAGATCGTGAAGGTCAACGTCGACGAGAACCCGAATTCACCCGCGCAGATGGGCGTGCGTGGCATTCCGGCGCTGTTTATCTTCAAGGATGGTCAGGTCATTTCCAATATGGCGGGCGCCAAGCCGAAGGCCGCGCTGCAAAGCTGGATCGAAGACTCCCTCTGATCCCGGCTAAGTGATCTGCAGATGAGATGGGCGTCCGGATCGGGCGCCCTTTTTCATGCCCGGCAATCCGCCAATGCGCCTTTGCGCGCCCTTGTACCCTCAAAGAGCGCAGGCCATATAGAGCAGCACGCGAAAGGAGACCAGAATGGCACAGGACGATTTCCCCGGATGGCATGGGACGACGATCATCGGGGTGAAAAAGGCCGGTGAGGTCGTGATTGCCGGTGACGGTCAGGTCTCTCTCGGGCAGACGGTGATCAAGGGCACGGCGCGCAAGGTGCGCAGGCTGAGCCCCGGCGGGTTTGATGTCGTGGCCGGGTTTGCCGGGTCCACCGCGGATGCCTTTACCCTGCTGGAACGGCTGGAGGCCAAGCTGGAAGCAACACCAGGTCAACTGGCGCGTGCCAGCGTCGATCTGGCCAAGGACTGGCGCACGGACAAATACCTGCAAAAGCTCGAAGCGATGCTGATCGTTTCCGATGGCAAGGATATCTTTGTCATCACCGGTGCGGGTGACGTGCTGGAACCTGAACATGATGTGGCGGCCATCGGGTCGGGCGGAAACTTTGCGCTCGCCGCCGCACGCGGGTTGATGGACAGCGACCGATCCGCCGAAGAGGTCGCCCGCGACGCCATGGCGATTGCCGCCGATATCTGTGTCTATACCAACGGCAACCTGACCGTGGAGAAAATCAGCGCATGATTGACAAAGACGATCTCCGGGCGTCCGTCAGCGCGGGAATCGTGACCGAAGCGCAGGCCGCGGCGTTGATGAGCCTTGCGCATAGCCGCAGTGGTGCGCGCGAAAACCTGGCACCGGGCGACGAACCTTTCGAACTCTTCAAAGGCTTCAACGAGATTTTCATCGTGGTCGGCATGGTGATCCTCGCATTCGGCTGGATCGGCATTGTCACCTTCGGGATTGCCAATGACCCGCTCGACACAAGGCAGACGCTGATCACCTCCAGCCTCGCGGCCGCCGTCGTGCTATGGCTGCTGTCGGAATACTTCATCCGCCGCCGCCGTATGGTCGCGCCAGCCATCGCACTGGCCATCCTCTTTGCCATCAACGCCGCCTACGGGCTGGCGGGGGCCTTTTCGGAAATCCTGATGGTGGCGCAGGGTGATAACAGCAGCCTGCCACTACCCTTCGCGCTCGCAACCATCGCGCTGCTTCTCTACTGGTTCCGCTTCCGCGTCCCTTTTGCACTGGCGCTCATCGCGCTTGCGGCTTTCGGGGTCGCCCTTCTGATCGCGGGGAACAGCAGCGGTTCGCCCCAATCGATTGAAGAGCTCTTCCTGCTCTCCGCCGGGGGCCCGTTTGCATGGATCACGCTGGCCCTGGGCCTTGTGGTCTTTGCCATTGCGATGACGTTCGACATGTCTGATCCGCACCGGGTCACGCGGCGCGCGGCAAACGGGTTCTGGCTGCATGTGGTGGCCGCACCCGCCCTGGTGAACACGCTTGCGCTTACCCTGCTTGACCGCGAAGGCAGCTGGGCCGATACCACGCTGATTGCCGTGTTGATGCTCATTGCGCTGGTCGCCATCATCATCGACCGCCGATCGTTTCTGATTGCCGCCATCGGCTACACGGTGATCCTCACCACCACGATTTTCGAAGGGGACGGCGCCGTCTATACCGTCTTCTTCCTCGGTGTGGTTCTGCTTTTCCTCGGCGCACGCTGGGAAGCGATCCGCGCCCGTCTGCTGGCCCTGTTGCCGGGCTTCATCCCGCTGCATCGGTTGCCCCCTTCACATGTGACAAAGGTTTTCCAATGACTGACCTGACGCCCCGCGAGATCGTCTCCGAGCTCGACCGTTTCATCATCGGGCAGAAAGACGCCAAACGCGCGGTCGCCGTGGCGCTGCGCAACCGCTGGCGGCGCAAACAGCTGGCCGATGATCTGCGGGACGAGGTCTATCCCAAGAATATCCTGATGATTGGCCCCACGGGTGTCGGTAAAACCGAGATCAGCCGCCGGTTGGCGAAACTGGCCCGCGCGCCTTTCCTCAAGGTCGAGGCGACGAAATTCACAGAAGTGGGCTATGTCGGGCGCGATGTGGAGCAGATCATCCGCGATCTGGTGGACAGCGCCATTGCCATGACCCGCGATTACATGCGCGAGGATGTAAAAGCCAATGCCCGCCACGCCGCCGAGGAACGGGTGATCGATGCGATTGCCGGTGCCGATGCCCGCGAAGGCACCCGCGAGATGTTCCGCAAGAAGCTGAAAGCGGGGGAGCTGGACAACGAGATGATCGATCTCGACGTGGCCGATACCTCCAACCCCTTCCCGATGATGGATATTCCCGGCCAGCCCGGCGGGATGGGCATGATGAATCTCGGCGATATTTTCGGCAAGGCGATGGGTAACCGTACAACACGCAAGCGCCTGTCCGTGGCCGAAAGCTATGATGTGCTGATCGGCGAGGAAGCGGACAAGCTGCTGGACGATGAGACCGTGACCAAGGCCGCCATCGAGGCGGTGGAACAGAACGGCATCGTGTTTCTGGATGAGATCGACAAGGTCTGTGCCCGCTCGGATGCGCGCGGCGGCGATGTCAGCCGCGAAGGCGTGCAACGCGATCTGTTGCCGCTGATCGAAGGCACCACCGTCAGCACCAAACACGGGCCGGTGAAAACCGATCATGTGCTCTTCATTGCGTCGGGTGCGTTCCACATCGCCAAACCATCGGACCTGCTGCCCGAGCTTCAAGGCCGCCTGCCGATCCGGGTGGAACTGCGCGCCCTGACGGAAGAGGATTTCGTGCGTATCCTGACGGAAACCGACAATGCGCTGACCCTGCAGTACACCGCCCTCATGGGCACCGAACAGGTCAATGTCCGGTTTGAGCCCGAAGGGATCGCAGCCCTTGCGAAAATCGCGGCGGATGTGAACCAGTCCGTGGAAAACATCGGGGCGCGGCGGCTTTATACCGTGATGGAACGGGTGTTCGAGGAGCTGTCGTTCAACGCCCCGGACCGGGCGGGTGACGAAGTTGTCGTCGATGCCTCATTTGTCGACAAGAACCTCGGCGCACTGACGAAATCGACGGATATCAGCCGCTACGTGCTTTAGCGCTTCCCTTTCGCCCATGCGCCTGCGACATCAGGCGTATGGGTTACATCCGCTTCCTGATCGACAACCGGCTTTTCCTGCTGGCAGGGTTTCTGTTGTCGTTCACCTCCTCCTACGGGCAGACGTTTTTCATCGCGCTCTTCGCCGGGAATATCATGCGCGACTTCGGCCTGACTGACGGGCAGTGGGGTGGGCTCTACACCCTGGGCACGACGCTGTCTGCGGTGACAATGATCTGGGCGGGCGTGCTGACGGACCGGTTCCGGGTCCGCAATCTATCTCTGGGCGTGATGGTGCTGTTGGCGCTTGCCTGCCTCGCCATGACCGCCGCGCGGGGATGGGTCGCTCTCATCCTCACCATCTATGTGCTGCGACTGCTTGGACAGGGCATTATGTCCGAGCTTGCCTATATCGCCATGTCCCGCTGGTTTGTCGCCGCGCGGGGGCGCGCGATCTCGATTGCCTCCATGGGTTTTGCGGTTGGGCAAGCGGTGCTGCCGATCTTCTTTGTCGCACTGCTCGCCATCGCGGAGTGGCGGACCTTGTGGATTGTGGCGGCTGTGTTGGTCGCGCTGACCATCCCCGTGATCCAGAGCCTGTTGCGGCGGGAACGCACCCCACAATCGCTTGCCGAAAGCAGCACAAGCCTTGGGATGGCGGACCGGCACTGGACGCGGATCGAGGTGTTGCGGCATCCGCTCTTTTACCTGCTCATCCCCCTGATGGTCGGTCCACCGGTCTGGGGGACGGCGCTTTTCTTTCAGCTGGTTCATTTGACAGAGGTGAAGGGTTGGAGCCTGACGGCTTTCGTTTCGCTTTTGCCGCTCCTGACTCTGTCGATGATCGTCTTTACCTTCCTGACGGGCTGGGCCGTAGACCGCTTTGGGGTGACACGCGTTCTGCCCTTCCAGCTTTTGCCCTTCGCACTGGCCTTCGCCGTGCTCAGCCTTGCCGATACCCTCTTTGCCGCCGGTATCGGCCTTATGATCTTTGGAATCGGACAGGGCATGCATGGCACAGCCATCACAGCGTTTTGGCCAGTGTTTTACGGCACGCGAAACCTTGGGGCGATCAAAGCGGCAGCCGCGGCCTTTATGGTTTTTGGCTCCGCCATCGGACCGGGGATCAGCGGAGCGCTGATCGATTATGGTATCACCTTTCCGCAGCAGATGATCCCTTACGCCGGGTTCTACCTCGTAGGCGCGGCGCTCGCCACCGTGGGCATTCTGCGATACCAGCGCGATCTACCTAGCGCTGGCGCCTGAGATAGACGTAATAGGCGCCGCCGCCGCCGTGGCTGATATGCGCCTCGCTGACCTGCATCACGGCGAAGGCCAGCGGCGGCGCGCTCAGCCATTGCGGCACCTGATGGCGCAAAACCCCGTGACGTACCGGGATCGGGCCCCCTTCATCGCGGTTTTTGCCCTTGCCCGTGATGACCAGCACCAATCGTTTACCCGATGCATGGCCGGAGAGGATGAACTTGGTCAGCGCCGCATGGGCGCGGTCCAGGGTCATGCCATGCAGGTCGATGCGTCCTTCGGGTTTCAGCTTGCCCCGTTTCATCTTGCCAAAGGTTTTCTGATCCATCTGCACCGGCGCATTGCGCAAACGGTCGGGCAGGGACGGTGTCAGGTTGAAGCTGGTCTTGCGCGGTTCCGGCTTGGGCGGGAAACTCTTTGCCAGCTTGCCAAAGTCCGGATTCGGGGGATCGGCACGCTTGGGTTTCGGCTGGGGCGCAAAGGCGGCGGGATCAAAGGTCTGGCGCTGTTCGAGGGCCTCGGTTCTCTCCGTCACTTTCCGCCAAAGCGCTGCTTCTTCGGCGGAGAGTTTGCGCCGTGTCACAGCGCGCCCTCCGGCGCCATGGCAAAGGCGCGCTGGATCGGCAGCAGGACAACCATGCGTCCGGGGTCTTTCAACTTGCCCGCCGCACGCCCGGCCCTGTCACCTGTGCCAAAAAACACGTCCGCGCGTTGCGCCCCTTTGATCGCCGAGCCGGTATCCTGCGCGATCATCAGGCGGCGCAGGGGTTTCTTGCCGTCTTTCTCGATCCAGACCGGCGCGCCCAGCGGCACAAAAGACGGATCGACCGCAATGGTACGCATCGGCGTGACCGACCGGTTCATGGCGCCAAGCGGACCCTTGTCTGCCGGCACTTCGCTTACTTCACGGAAGAATACGTAAGACGGGTTATGAAACAATAGCTCGCGGCCCGCCGCCGGGTTGCGCCGTACCCAGTTCTTGATCACATCGGCGCTGACCTGATGGGCGGCATAGGTGCCGCGCCGGACAAGTTCTGCCCCGATGGACCGATATGTGTGCCCATTGGCCCCGGCATAGCCGACGCGCAGCTTGCCACCGCCCGGCAGGTTCACCCGGCCCGAGCCCTGAATCTGCAGAAAGAACAGCTCCACCGGATCATCGACCCAGGCAATCTCCAGCCCGCGTCCTTCCAGCACTTGCCCCTCCAGGATTTGGCGGCGCGAATACCAGCGCGCTGTATCCTTTGCCTCGGGCGGCATCGCGTAGAGCGGATAGCGGTAGCGCCCTGTCGGCTGGCGCGCGCCATTCAGTTCGGGCTCGAAATACCCGGTGAAAAGGGCTGGCTCCCCATCCTCGATGAGAACCGGACGGAACAGAAGCTCAAAGAAGGATTTCGGATCAGGGTCCGACGTCGCATAGGCGCAGACCGCGCGCCAATCCGGGTCATCCATGTCCTGGCAGGTGTTGCGAAAGGTCTCGAAAGCGGCGGCGTGATCATCCCGCGCCCACCCATCGAGATCATCGAAGGATAGAACCTCTATGCGCGTCTCAGCATTGGCGGGGCTGATCATGGAGAGCATCCCGGCGAAAAGCACAGCCGCAAGGGCAGGCTTCATGCGTCCGTGGAAACAAGCAGCCAATTCGGATCATCCGACCCCATATCGCGGGCAAAGGCCCATGTGTCTTTCTGCCGCTTGATCTCCTTGGGATCGCCATCGACGATTTCACCCTCGGCGTTGCGCACAACGGAGGTGAGTTCGGCAACAAAGCGGATCGTCAGTTCGGCTTCCTGCGTGGCGTCATCAAACGTGGCATCCATCAGCTTCAGCTCGCGCACACCGATGAAGGTCGATTCCACCGTCAGCCCCTGATCCTCACGTACGGCAATGCCATCGACAAAGGATTCGTAAATGTCCTCGGCCAGAAAGGGCTGGATGTCGGAAAGCTCGCCCTTCTCATATCCCATGACAATCATCTCGTAGGCGCTGCGCGCACCGCCCAGAAAATCCGTCACATTGAACGATGGCTCAACCCGTTTCATCGACGCCAGCGCCTTGGCCGCGTCGCTGTCCTCATCCACGTGATCCACGATATCAAGGTCGGGACCCCCCTCGATCACTTCGAAATCGGGGCCGGACCGTTCGCGCGCTTGAGGCTTTGGCAAGGGTTGCTGTTCAAACCCTTCCCGTGTCCCCAACACGTTCTTGAGTCGCAGAATCAGAAAAACAGCGATGCCGGCCAGCACCAAAAGCTGTATCAAGGACGAATTCATAGGGACCTCATGTGGGGTAAATCATGGAAACACGCGTATATCCCCCTTATGTAGGTGTCGGGCCTGCGCAAGTCCACTCCGCGCTCCACGAAAGGACGTACCAAAATGTGGCTATTTATCGCTTTTCTTGCGGTACCACTGATTGAAATCACGCTGTTCATCCAAATCGGCGGTGCCATCGGGCTCGGCTGGACCCTGGTGACGGTGGTGCTGACGGCCATTGCGGGCACGTGGCTGGTACGCAATCAGGGTGTCCTGGCGCTCAGTCAACTCAAGTCCTCCTTCTCCGATCTGCGGGACCCGACGGAGCCCTTGGTGCATGGCGCGATGATCCTGTTTTCCGGCGCTCTGCTGCTGACACCGGGGTTTTTCACCGATGCTGTCGGCTTTTTGCTGCTGGTCCCCGCCGTCCGCATTGCGCTCTTCAAGGCCATTCGGGCGCGCATCAAGGTTCAGACCTTCGAGACAGGCCCGGCACGCAGACCGGCGCGGGGCGACATCATCGATGGCGAGTATTCCGAGGTCCAGCCGGATCGGGATCGGGTGAGCCGCCCGTCCAAGTGGACCGACCATTGAGAACCCAGGGCCAAGCTGGTAAGGCTCGCCTGATTTCATATTCACGCTAGGAGACCTCGATGGCTGAAGCCGAAGCACAACCGCAAGGACCGCAGATGCGCGTTCTTGGACAATTCATTCGTGACATGTCGTTTGAAAACATCATGGCGCAAAAGGGTGCGCCTGCCGATGTGACCCCGGACGTTCAGGTTCAGGTCAATCTGGATGCGAAAAAGCGCAGCACCGAAGGTCAGTACGAGAGCTCGATCAAGCTGAATGTGACGTCCAAGGCCAAGGATGGCGATGCCACGCTTTTTGTGCTCGAAATTGACTACGCCGGGATCTTCAGCATCGACAATGTGCCCGAGGACCAGCTGCACCCGTTCCTGCTGATCGAATGCCCGCGGATGATCTTCCCGTTCCTGCGCCGCGTGGTCAGCGATGTGACCCGCGACGGTGGCTTCCCGCCGCTGAACCTGGAAAACATCGACTTCCTGTCGCTTTACCGGAACGAGCTGGCGCGGCGTAAATCCGACTCCGAAGACCAGCCCAAGATGGACGCCTGAGCCTCAGGCTTTCAACCACACTGCATCGTCGCCCAGTTTCGCCACGAAGTCGGTATGGGCGGCGGCTTCCTCTTCCGAAATCCGGGATTTGAGCGGCACCGACCGCGGGCGCGGGGTCCATTCCTCGCCACCGGCCCCTGTGGTGTTCTGCGACGCGGTCGACAGGCCAAAATCCGGCTGCCGCCCGCCGATCAGTTCCAGATAGACCTCAGCCAGAATTTCACTGTCGAGCAAGGCGCCGTGCAGCGTCCGCGATGAATTGTCGATATTGAACCGCCGGCACAGCGCATCGAGGGAGGCAGGCGAGCCGGGAAAGCGTTTGCGTGCAATCTCCAGCGTATCGATGGCCTGTTCCCACGGAATTTGCGGCAGCCCCATCCATTTCAGCTCCGCATTCAAGAACTTGATGTCGAAAGACGCATTGTGGATCACCAGCTTTGCATCGCCAATGAAGTCCAGAAACGCCTGACCCACCTGCGCGAATTTCGGTTTGTCGCGCAGAAAATCATCGCCCAACCCATGCACCTGAAAGGCCTCTTCGGGCATGCTGCGTTCGGGGTTGATGTACTGATGGTAGGTCTTGCCCGTGGCCATGTGGCCCATCAGTTCCACCGCCCCGATCTCGACAATCCTGTCGCCGGTTTCCGGATCAAAACCGGTGGTTTCCGTGTCGAGCACTACCTCACGCATCGCGTATTCTTTCCCTGATCTGCCTGACCACATCCTGAACCTGCGCGCGGGCATGTTCAACCGTGTCTGTCATGATCACAAAATCGGACCGGGCACATTTTTCGGCGTTCGACATCTGTTTGGCGCGGATTTTTTCGAAATCGGCGCGGGTCATGGTGCCGCGTGCCAACACCCGCTGTTCCTGAATTTCCGGCGGAATGGACACGCAGGCGACGGCGTCCATCTGCGCATCGCCACCGGTTTCAAACAGCAAGGGGATGTCGAAAACGATAATTTCGGCATCCGCCGTCTCGACGAATTCTGCGCGATCTGCGGCGACCAGTGGATGCACCACGGCCTCGATTTTTTGCAAGGCGTCTGGGTCCGCACCGACAATCCTGCGCAGCGCATCGCGAGAGATCGCATCGTCCTGAATCGCGTCCGGGAAGATTTTTCGGATTGGAGCCACAGCCGCGCCACCTTTGGCATAGAGCCGATGCACGGCGGCATCCGCATCCCACAGCGCACAGCCTTCATCCACAAACATCTGCGCGGTGGTGGTCTTGCCCATCCCGATCGAGCCGGTCAGCCCCAATCGAAACATCAGCGCAGCACCGCCTGGCGCGCTTCGTCATCCACCTCGGGGCGGGGACCGAACCAGCGTTCAAATCCCGGCACCGCCTGATGCAGCAACATCCCCAGCCCATCGACCGTGACGCAGCCCTTTTCCTCAGCGACTTCCAGCAATCTGGTTTTCAGCGGCGTATAGACGAGATCCGTTACGATGGTGGATTTGCGCAACCCATCCAGCGGCACCCGCATCTCCGGCTTGCCCACCATGCCAAGGGATGACGTATTCACCACAAGGCTGGCGTCTTCGAGCATGTTGCCCGCCTGCACCCAATCCACGACGGTGATCCGATTGCCAAAATCCGCCTGCAGTTTCTCCGCCCGGACGCGGGTGCGGTTGGAGAGCAGAATTTCCGGCACCCCTGCTTCGAGCAAAGACGCGATTACCGCGCGCGCAGCGCCACCCGCCCCCAGCAGTGCTGCCCGGCCCTGCGTCGGCTGCCAGTCGGGCGCGCCTGCTTTCAGGTTTTCGAGAAAACCATACCCATCCGTATTGTCCGCATGTATCTTGCCGTCTTCTCGGAAAATCAGCGTGTTGGCCGCCCCGATTAGGGTCGCGCGGTCGGTGATCAGATCAGCGATGTCCAGAACCGCCTCTTTATGCGGGATGGTCACGTTCACGCCGACAAATCCAGCCTTGGGCAGGGTCATCAGCACATCGCGCAGATCCCGCGCGCTGACATCCATGGGCACGTAGAAGCCTCTGACATAATGCTTGTTCAGCCAGTGACGATGCAGTTGCGGAGATTTGGAATGCGCAATCGGCGCGCCGATGACCCCGGCCAGGGGAATCTTTGCCGGGGCTTTTTGAGTGTCGCTCATTGTTCAAGATCTCCGCGCAGCGTCAGATATGCCAGCAATTCCAGCAGGGGCAGGCCGAGCACATTGAAATAGTCGCCTTCGATCCGGGTGAAAAGCCGCACGCCTTCCTCTTCCAGCTTATAGGCGCCGACGGCGTGTTGGATGCTCTGCCAGTTCCGCGCAACATAGCCATCGATAAACCCGTCGGAGGCGTCCCGCATCCGCAACCGAACCTGACCCACATGCCGCCAGATCGGTTTACCCGCCTCACAGATCACCGCCGCGGACAACAGCATGTGACGGTCGTTCCGCAGGGACCGCAGCTGCGTGGTCGCTTCTTCAGGCGTAGCGGGTTTTGCCAGCAGGGTGCCCTTGTGATCCAGAACCTGATCACACCCCAGAACCAAGGCATCGGGATGTTTCTCACTCACCTTGCGCGCCTTCATTTCCGCCAACGTATCGGCAATATCCCGAGGCGGCGCGTCTTCTGCCAGCAGGGCCTCGCGCATCATTTCCTCGTCCACGCGAGCGGGTTCCACGGTGAATTCAACCGCTGCCTGCCGCAGCAGCTGCGCTCTGATAGAGGAGGTGGACGCCAGGATCAGGGGGCGGGACATGTGGGTAAACCTGTGAACAGGGTTAAGGATTTCTTAATATGTTCTTCTGGGCAAAACAGCGTGATCCTGCAAGCAAAAGCTATCCTGTGCGCAGCCCAGGTTCACGCAGGAATTGCTCCAGTGCGGAAAAGGACAAGCTGCGAGATATGCATAAGCCGGTTTTGGCAGATCCATGCACAGGCTTATCCCACCGTCAATCCGTCGAAATTCAGCCCAATACATTGATTACATTATATTAAATCTCACGTCCTGAGTTCTCAACCTCAAAGGAAAACTCTTCTCCCCAGGCGGATAAATGGACGTAAAACCACGTAATCCACAGATAGGACGCCCCCTACAAAATCATCATCCTTTTATCTTTCTTTTATTATTAATAAGAGGAGCAAACGGATCGGAGTTCTCAATGTCGGACCTGCTCGCTCTTGCCTATCCATGGACGAAGGCATTTCACATCATGGCGGTGATCGCCTGGATGGCAGGTCTGTTCTATCTTCCTCGCCTCTTTGTCTACCACGCAGAGCAGGTCGGACAAAGCGGGGAGACGCATGATCTCTTTCAGACCATGGAATTGAAACTGCTGCGGGTGATCATGAACCCCGCGATGATCGCCACCTGGATCCTGGGTCTCTGTCTGGTCTTTACCCCGGGGATTGTCGATTGGTCGGCCATCTGGCCCTGGACCAAGACGGCGGGCGTGTTGGCGATGACATGGTTTCACCATTGGCTGGGGCTGCGACGCAAGGACTTCATGAGAGGCGAGAACAAGCTGACCGGGCGGCAATACCGCCTGATGAACGAAGTGCCGACCTTGCTGATGGTGCTGATTGTCCTCTCGGTGGTTGTGCGGTTCTGAATCAATTGACTCACCCGGCCTGCGCGCCTATGTACCCAGTACCACCCCGTCCGGGGATGGCGCAGACCTGACATTCCAGAATTACATCAGCCGGCAACTGTGCTGCGGCTGATCACGGGTATTTCCATGACCACAGATATGACCGACACACCCTCTGTTCCTGAAACGCTTGAGACGTTGAACCTTGCGGATCTGAAGCGCAAAAGCCCCAAGGACCTGCTGTCCATGGCGGAAGATTTGGAGATCGAAAACGCCTCCACCATGCGCAAGGGCGAGATGATGTTCCAGATCCTGCGCGAACGTGCGGATGAGGGCTGGGAAATCTCCGGGGATGGCGTGCTGGAAGTGCTGCAGGATGGGTTCGGATTTCTGCGGTCCCCCGAGGCGAACTATCTGCCGGGTCCCGATGATATTTATGTGTCCCCGGAAATGATCCGCAAATTCTCCCTGCGCACCGGTGACACGATTGAAGGGGTGATCAAGGCCCCGGATGACAACGAGCGGTATTTTGGCCTGCTGGACGTCACGCAGATCAACTTCGAAGACCCTGAAAAAGCGCGTCACAAGGTGGCGTTCGAAAACCTCACGCCGCTGTATCCGGACGAGCGTCTGACGATGGAAACCGACGACCCGACGGTCAAGGATCGGTCCTCGCGGATTATCGACCTGGTGGCGCCGATCGGGAAAGGCCAGCGGTCGCTGATTGTGGCGCCGCCGCGGACGGGTAAGACGGTGCTGTTGCAGAACATCGCCAATTCCATCGAACGCAACCACCCGGAATGCTACCTGATCGTTCTGCTGATCGACGAGCGGCCCGAAGAGGTGACGGACATGCAGCGGTCGGTGAAGGGGGAGGTTGTCTCCTCCACCTTTGATGAACCTGCGACCCGGCACGTGGCCGTCTCGGATATGGTGATCGAAAAAGCCAAACGTCTGGTCGAACACAAACGCGACGTGGTGATCCTGCTCGATTCCATCACGCGTCTGGGCCGGGCCTTCAATACGGTTGTGCCGTCGTCGGGCAAGGTTCTGACCGGTGGTGTGGATGCCAACGCTTTGCAACGCCCCAAGCGGTTCTTTGGTGCTGCTCGGAACATTGAGGAGGGCGGTTCGCTCACCATCATCGCCACAGCGCTGATCGACACCGGCAGCCGGATGGACGAGGTGATCTTTGAGGAATTCAAAGGCACGGGTAACTCCGAAATCGTTCTGGATCGCAAAATCGCTGACAAGCGCGTCTTCCCGGCGATGGACATCCTGAAATCCGGCACACGGAAAGAAGATCTGCTGGTCGACAAGATTGATCTGCAGAAGACCTTTGTGCTGCGTCGCATTCTCAATCCGATGGGCACCACGGATGCGATTGAATTCCTGATTTCGAAACTGAAACAGACCAAGACGAATTCGGATTTCTTCGACTCCATGAATACGTAACTTATTGTTTAATTACAGTGGGTTAAAATATGGATACGATTTATGCACTGGCCTCGGCACAGGGCCGTGCCGGGGTGTCGGTGATCCGGATATCCGGCCCATCGGCTTTCTCCGCAGGTGCATCACTGGCTGGTCCTCTGCCGGACCCGCGCAAGGCGGCCACGCGTATCCTGCGGAATCACCATGGTGAGATTCTCGATCATGCCCTGGTTGTCTGCTTCAAAGGACCACGCAGTTTCACCGGCGAAGACGTGGTTGAGCTGCATGTGCATGGCAGCATTTCTGTGGTGCAGGTGGTCTTGGCTGAGCTTGGGTTGCAAGATGATTTGCGGCTGGCGGAACCCGGTGAATTCACACGGCGTGCGCTGGAAAACGGCAAGCTGGATCTCGCGCAGGTCGAAGGTCTCGCAGATCTCATTGACGCGGAGACCGAGGCACAGCGCAAGCAAGCCGTCAGGGTTTTCTCCGGCGCGCTGGGGGATCGCGTCGAGAGTTGGCGCAGTAAGCTGATCCGCAGCGCGGCGCTACTTGAAGCCACCATAGATTTTGCTGACGAAGACGTTCCCGTGGATGTGAGTCCTGAAGTTCTGGATTTGCTCGGGCAGGTCAAGAGCGACCTGGAAAGCGAAATCGCCGGAACCTTTGTGGCGGAACGTATTCGGCTGGGGTTTGAGGTTGCCTTGGTGGGTCCACCCAACGCGGGTAAATCAACGCTCCTCAATCGGCTGGCAGGACGCGATGCCGCCATCACCTCCGATATCGCCGGGACAACCCGGGATGTCATCGAAGTTCGCATGGATCTGAAAGGTCTGCCTGTCACATTTTTGGATACCGCAGGTCTGCGGGACAGCGAGGACGAAATCGAATCCATCGGTGTTGCGCGCGCGGTAGAGCGCGCAAAGTCAGCGGATCTGCGCGTTTTTCTTTCTGTGCCCGGCGAAGAATTGATGTTGTCGCCTGTCGAGGATGACCTGGTTTTGCACGCCAAGGCCGATTTGGTCGACGCGGTTGAGAATGGCATATCTGGCAAAACGGGTACTGGTGTTTCGGAGCTTGTGGACCGTATTCAACACACCTTGCAGCAGCGCACGGCGGGAGCTGGCCTTGCGACGCATGCGCGGCATCGGTTGGCGATGGAGCGGGCAGGAAGTGCGCTTGATCGGGCTTTGGATATCGTCGCGCGGGGGCCAGAGCAGTATGATATAGCAGCGGAAGAGCTTCGGAGTGCGATTCGAGCGTTGGAAGCGCTGGTAGGTCGTATTGACGTCGAAAACCTGTTGGACGAAATATTCTCGAGTTTTTGCTTGGGAAAGTAGCGGAGTGTTTCACGTGAAACATTTTGATGTTGTGATCATCGGTGGCGGGCATGCGGGCTGTGAGGCCGCACATGCATCCGCGCGCATGGGGGCAAGCACAGCCCTGATTACACTATCCGAAGATGGGATCGGCGCGATGTCTTGCAACCCGGCCATTGGTGGGTTGGGAAAAGGCCACCTCGTGCGGGAAATTGATGCCCTTGATGGTGTGATGGGTCGGGTCGCAGATAAAGCGGGCATCCAATTTCGTCTGCTCAACCGGCGCAAGGGTCCGGCGGTGCAAGGCCCGAGGGCGCAATCTGACCGGCTCATCTACCGAACTGAAATGCTTGCGGAAGTCAAAGCGCAGCAAAATCTCACTGTTTTGACGGCGGAGGTCGTTGATTTCCTGATGGATGGCCCGCGTGTTATCGGTGTCCGGCTACAGGATGACAGCGAGATCAAGGCAACGTCCGTTGTGCTCACTACGGGCACGTTCTTGCGGGGCGTTATCCATATCGGGGATGTCTCGCGCTCAGGCGGGCGCATGGGCGAAAAGGCGTCGATCAAGCTGGCGGACCGTATCGATTCCTTTGATCTGCCGCTTGGACGTCTGAAAACCGGGACGCCACCACGGTTAGATGGGAAGACAATTCGATGGGACGATCTTGAAAACCAACCCGGTGATGACGAGCCAACGCTTTTTTCCTTCCTGTCAAAGGGCACCTATGCGCGCCAGGTGTCCTGCGGGATCACGCATACAAACGCAAAAACCCATGATATCATTCGGGAAAATCTGGATCGCTCTGCGATGTATGGCGGTCATATCGATGGGATCGGCCCACGGTATTGCCCCTCCATAGAAGACAAAATCGTGCGGTTTGCAGATAAAGACTCGCATCAGATTTTTCTTGAGCCGGAAGGGTTTAGCACCCAAACGGTGTATCCTAACGGTATTTCGACGTCGTTGCCGGAAGCTGTGCAGGAGGACTATGTGCGCTCAATCTTCGGGCTTGAGCAAGCTGTCATTCTGCAGCCGGGATATGCCATTGAATACGACTACGTCGATCCGCGCGCGCTGGATGCGACGCTCGCGCTTCCAACGGTTCCAGGTCTTTACCTGGCTGGGCAGATCAACGGAACAACCGGGTATGAAGAGGCGGCAGCACAGGGGCTTGTTGCCGGGCTGAACGCAGCGCTCAGAGCATCTGGCCGGGAGCCCCTGCAGTTTTCGCGGGCGCAGAGCTATATCGGGGTGATGATCGACGATCTCACAACACGCGGTGTCAGCGAGCCTTACCGCATGTTCACCTCCCGCGCTGAATTCCGGCTGTCATTGCGCGCGGACAATGCAGACCAGCGCTTGACGCCTTTGGGGATTGAGATCGGATGTGTTGGTGCCGCGCGGGCAAAAACCTTTGCGCATAAGTTGGACAGACTGGAAAAAGCACGCGATATCCTGACCGGCGCAACCTTCACGCCCTCGCAAGCCGCATCCGTTGGGATCAAAATCAACCAGGACGGATCCAGGCGGACAGCGATGCAGCTTCTTGCATTCCCGGATGTGTGTTTCTCCGAGGTTGGAGATCTTGATCCTGCTTTCGGGGAGATCGACGGCGAAACGCGGGCGCAAATGGAGCGGGAAGCGCTCTATGCCAATTACATTCTGCGCCAGCAAAAAGACATTGAATTGATGCAGAAGGACGAAAACCTGCTGATTCCAAAGGGTTTTGACTACGCGGCGATGGAAGGGCTGTCTAACGAACTAAAAGCAAAACTCATTGCGACGCAGCCAAGTTCGCTTGCGCAGGTAGCGCGTATCGATGGAATGACACCTGCCGCATTGACGCTCATCCTTGCTCGGTTGCGGTCCCTCAAAAGAAAGCAATCTGCGTGACAGTACTGGATTTGGATGTTTCACGTGAAACATTGGATCGGCTGTCCAGTTTTCATGATCTTCTGACCAAGTGGAATCCCAAAATCAATCTTGTTTCCAAGACCAGCCTTGCTGAGGTCTGGGACCGACACATTCGGGATTCAGCACAAATGTACCCTCTTGCTGGCATCTGCCGGAACTGGGTTGATATGGGCAGCGGTGGTGGTTTGCCGGGGTTGGTCATTACGATTATTGCGCGGGAATTGGATCCCGAGCTTCATGTGACCATGATCGAAAGCGATATGCGCAAAGCGACGTTCCTGCGAACAGTGATACGCGAGTTGGGCCTGACGGCGACGGTTCTCACCTCCCGAATTGAACAAACTGATCCTCTGAATGCGGATGTCCTCTCTGCGCGGGCGCTTGCTGATCTGTCTTCGCTGTTGTCTTTTGCGGATCGTCATTTGAGCCCAACAGGCCAGGCGTTGTTCTTCAAGGGTGAGACTTGGCAAAAAGAGGTCGATGAGGCGCGTAAGGCGTGGTCTTTTGACCTCGTGAGCCATACAAGCAAAACGAACCCAAATGCTGCCATCCTTGAGGTGAGGGAAATCGAACGTGTCTGACTTTTCACGCCCTGTGGGTCCGAAAATCATTGCGGTTGCGAACCAGAAGGGCGGGGTTGGCAAAACGACAACCACCATCAATCTTGCCGCCGCATTGGCGGAGGCGGGCAAAAGGGTCCTTGTTGTTGACCTCGATCCGCAGGGGAATGCGTCTACCGGCCTGGGCATTGAGCTGGGGGATCGTGAGTTCACCACATATGAGCTTCTGCTGGAGGATGTCGACCTCAAGTCTGTTGTTTTGCCCACAGTGACGCCGGGGTTGATGATCGTGCCGGCGACCGTTGACCTGAGTTCTGCTGATATTGAGCTGATTTCGAACGAAAAGCGTAGTTTTCTGCTGCATGACGCCCTGCGCCAGACGGCTATGGATGTATTTGAGCTGGACTATATCCTCATTGATTGCCCACCGTCGCTGAATCTGCTGACGGTGAATGCAATGATCGCGGCGGATTCGGTGTTGGTGCCATTGCAAAGTGAGTTCTTCGCATTGGAGGGATTGTCCCAGCTGATGCTGACCATTCGAGAGGTTCGGCAGAGTGGCAATAAAGACTTGCGGATCGAAGGTGTTGTGTTGACCATGTATGACAGACGCAACAACCTGTCCCTACAGGTGGAACAGGATGCGCGGGACAATCTGGGGGAATTGGTGTTTTCCACTCGAATTCCGCGGAATGTGCGGGTGAGCGAAGCACCGTCTTTTGCGATGCCGGTCCTGACCTACGACACCGCATCCAAGGGGGCGCAGGCCTACCGGGCGCTTGCGCGGGAAGTTTTGAGCAGAAATAGCGAAAAAGTGGCATAGGGGGCTGACATGGCAGGTGGAGCGGATCGCAAAAGGGGCCTTGGACGGGGTCTGTCGGCCTTGATGTCGGATGTGGCGGAGACGGAGAAAGCGACCAGTGCGGGACCGTCGGCGGCTGAGCGTCTGATCCCGATTGAACAGATTGCGCCCAACCCGGATCAGCCGCGTAAACGTTTTGCGGAGGGCGATCTGGATGATCTTGCGGCTTCCATCAAGGAGAAAGGCGTCATTCAGCCATTGATCGTGCGGGCCGTGGGGGATGATCGTTACGAGATCGTGGCGGGCGAGCGCCGCTGGCGAGCGTCGCAGATGGCCAAGCTGCATGAGCTGCCGGTGGTGGTGCGGGACTTCACCGATGTCGAAGTGCTCGAAGTTGCCATCATCGAGAACATTCAGCGGGCCGATCTGAACCCAATTGAAGAGGCGGCGGGGTACCGTCAACTGATGGATCGGTTTGGCCACACCCAGGAAAAGATGGCCGAAGCCTTGGGTAAGAGCCGCAGTCATATCGCCAATCTGCTGCGCTTGCTGAACCTGCCGGAAGCCGTGCTGGAGATGGTCCGCAAGGGAGAGTTGAGCTCGGGTCATGCCCGCGCGTTGATCCCGGCGGACGATCCGCTGAAGCTGGCGCAGATGATTGTGAAAGGTGGTCTGTCGGTGCGGGCGGCCGAAGCTTTGGTGAAAAAGCAGGCGGCGGGTGGCGAGAACAGTTTTGGAACGCCTGAAGCGAAGCCGATGAAAGAGGCGAAGGATGCGGACACCAAGGCGCTGGAAGGTGATCTTTCCGCGACGCTCGGGATGAAGGTGGTTCTGTCGCACAAGCCGGGTCAGGAATCCGGTCAGATGACACTGCACTACAAATCGTTGGATGACCTGGACGAGCTTTGCCGCATTCTCAGTGGGTCTTAAGTCTGCAGCAGGTTTTCAATCACAGCGTTCAAAACCATAAACCCTTGATTTGAAACGATTAAATTTTCACCTCTTACTGAGATCATACCCAGTTCTTCGAGGTCCTGAAGCTTTTCAGGTGCCAAACCTCGGCCATTCAATTGCGCGAAACGGTTCAGGCTGACCCCTTCTTTCAGGCGTAAGCCCATCAGGAGGAATTCGCTTGCCTGATCGGATGCGGATAAGGGTGTTCTGCGCTTCTCCGGCGTTGTCTTGGCGACATCTTCAAGCCAACGGTTCGGGTTGGAGACGCATTCCGTTGCCCAGCGTTGTCCTTCCAATGTCAAACGGCCATGGGCGCCGGGACCGATGCCCACATAGTCGCCGTAACGCCAGTAGATCAGATTGTGCCGCGATTGCGCGCCGTCCCGCGCGTGGTTGGACACCTCGTAGGCAGGCAACCCATGCGCGCCACAGATGTCTTGCGTCATCGCAAAGAGGTCTGCGCCCAAATCCTCATCCGGCAACCCGCGCAGCTTGCCCGCGTTGTAACGATCCCCAAAGGCGGTGCCTTGCTCGACCGTCAATTGGTAGAGCGACAGGTGATCAACCGCCATGGACAGTGCTTGTTCAAGTTCTGCGCGCCAGTCCGCCAGCGACTGACCCTGCCGCGCGTAAATCAGATCAAAACTGACCCGGTCGAAGGTGGCGCGCGCGATGTCAAAGGCCTTCATCGCCTCATCAGCGGTATGAATACGCCCGAGACGCTTCAGATCTGCATTGTTCAGGGCCTGCACGCCCATGGAGATGCGATTGACACCCGCGTCGCGAAAGGCACGGAACTTACCTGCCTCGACCGATCCCGGATTTGCCTCCAGTGTGATCTCCAGATCATTTGCCACGGGCCACAGGCTGTGAATCTTTTCGATGATCCGGCCCACCGTTTCTGGCTGCATGAGGCTGGGGGTGCCGCCGCCGAAAAACACCGACCGCAGGACGCGGCCATGCGTTTCCGATGCGGCGCGGTCCAATTCTTTCAGATAGGCATCGCACCAGGCGGCGTGGTCAATCTGCCGCGACACATGGCTGTTGAAATCGCAGTAGGGGCATTTGGCCTCGCAATAGGGCCAGTGCAGGTAAAGTCCGAAACCGCCTGCTTCCCAATCCTCAGCCAAAGCAGCCCGCAATCAGCTTGGCAAAAGCATCCGCCCTGTGGCTGATGCTGTTTTTCTCAGCCGGGTCCATTTCCGCATAGGTGATGTCATAGCCATCGGGTTGGAACATCGGGTCATATCCGTGGCCGGTTTCGCCGCGCATGGGCCAGACCAGCGTGCCATTTGCCCGCCCGGCAAAAATCTCTTCATGTCCGTCAGGCCAGGCAAGCACGAAGGTCGCGCAGAAACGGGCCTTGCGGGGATGCGGGGCGGCTTTCTCTTCAAGCAGGTTGTGCGTCTTGGTCATGGCCATGACGAAATCACGCCCGTTCGGTGTCTCTGCCCAATCGGCAGTATAGACGCCGGGGGCATTGTCCAAGGCTTCGATCTCGATCCCGGAGTCGTCCGCCAACGCAGGCAGGCCCGTCGCCTCCACCGCGGCGCGCGCCTTGATCCGGGCATTGCCGACAAAACTGTCTTCGGTTTCTTCGGGTTCGGCCAGGTCCATTTCCGCAGCACCAACAACCGTGACGCCGTGAGGTTCGAACAACTGCCGCATCTCGTCGAGCTTGCCCGCGTTATGCGTGGCAATCAGGATGCGCTTGCCGTCGAACTTGCGGGTCATGCGGTGGCGGCTTTCTGTGCAGCGGCGAGTTCCGACACGCCCTTTTCAGCCAGATCCATCAGGGCGTTCATCTGGTCGCGCGAATAGGTGGAGCCTTCGGCGCTCATCTGTACTTCAATCAATTGATGCGAGCCCGTCATGATGAAATTGCCGTCGACGCCCGCTTCGGAATCCTCTGGATAGTCCAGATCCAGCACCGGCTGGCCCGCGTAGATGCCGCAGCTGATCGCCGCCACGGGGTCAACCATCGGGTCGCTGATCACATCGCCCGCTTTCATCAGCTTGTTCACCGCCAGCCGCAGTGCAACCCAGCCGCCGGTGATCGAGGCGCAGCGGGTGCCGCCGTCGGCCTGTAGAACGTCACAATCCACGGTGATCTGACGTTCTCCCAGCGCCACACGGTCGACACCGGCGCGTAGGGATCTGCCAATCAACCGTTGAATTTCCACTGTGCGTCCACCTTGCTTGCCAGCGGCGGCTTCGCGGCGCATCCGCGTGTTGGTGGCGCGGGGCAGCATGCCGTATTCTGCGGTGACCCAACCCAGACCCGATCCCTTGATGAACGGGGGCACGCGATCCTCGATGGTGGCGGTGCACAACACATGCGTATCGCCCATCTTGATCAGGGCCGACCCTTCGGCGTGTTTCGTGAAACCTGTTTCGATGGAAACGGTACGCATTTCGTCCAGAGCTCGACCAGAAGGGCGCATGGAATATCCTTTGCTGTGTACGCCCCCCCGATACCGTCCAGCGGTGTGAAGATGCAACCCCGATTGAATTCTGCGGGTTTCATGCTTTTATAGCGGTTCAATCGGGATCTGATCATGAGTGACGTGCCAAACATCCTTGGAGAGATGAACGACCGATCCCGCGAAGTGTTTCGCCGGGTGGTCGAGGGCTATCTGGAGGACGGCGTCCCGGTTGGATCGCGAACGTTGACCCGTGATTTCAGCGAAAAGGTGAGCGCGGCGACCATCCGTAATGTGATGCAGGACCTTGAATATCTGGGTCTTCTGGACAGCCCCCATGTCAGCGCGGGGCGTATTCCGACACAGATGGGCCTGCGCATGTTTGTGGACGGGCTGCTGGAGATTGGGAACCCGGATGAAACGGACCGCGAAAAGATCGACGCAACCCTGGGGTCGAATGAGCAGGATGTCAGCGGGTTGCTGGATCGTGTGGGCTCCGCGCTCTCCGGCGTGACCCATGGGGCGTCGCTGGTGCTGACCCCGAAACATGAAGCACCGATCAAACACATTGAATTCGTGTCGCTCTCGCCCGATCGGTCGCTGGTGGTGCTGGTTTTTGCGGATGGACATGTTGAAAATCGTCTTTTCACGCCACCGCCCGGACAGACACCCAGCTCCATGCGCGAGGCGGCGAACTTCCTCAATGCGCTGATCGAAGGCAGAACGCTCAGCGAGGTGCACAGCACGATCCAGAGGGAAATCGCCACCCGTCGTCAGGAGATTGATTCGCTGGCCCGCGATCTTGTGGAAAGCGGTTTGGCGGTCTGGGAGGGTGAGGGCGATCAGATTGAACGTCTGATCGTGCGCGGGCGGTCGAATCTCCTCAGCGAAGATGGCGAAACTGAGGATCTTGAGCGCATCAGACGCCTCTTTGATGACCTTGAACGCAAACGTGATATTGCCGAATTCCTTGAACTTGCTGAAGAAGGCGACGGTGTGCGCATTTTTATCGGTTCTGAGAACAAACTTTTTTCACTTTCGGGTTCCTCTCTGGTGGTTTCCCCATATATGAACGCTGATCGAAAGATCATTGGCGCCGTGGGTGTTATTGGTCCGACGAGACTGAATTATGGACGCATTGTGCCGATTGTGAATTACACGGCACAGCTGGTCGGAAAGCTGATCTCTGACCGGAGCTAGAGGTGAACTATGGCAGAGCCCAAGAACGAAGAGTTTCTGGACGATATTGAAGATGCGGAAGCGCAGGCTTTTGCGGATGAAATGGAAGAGATTGACGACGAAGCGCTGGAGCTGGACCAGCTGCGCGCCGAGCGGGATGAGTTTCGCGACCGTTTCATGCGGGCGCTGGCAGATGCCGAAAACGCGCGCAAACGCTCGGATCGGGACCGGCGCGAGGCCGAGAACTACGGTGGTTCCAAACTCTCGCGCGATATGTTGCCCGTCTATGACAACATGAAGCGTGCAATTGAAACCATCACGGAAGAGCAGAAAGAAGCGAATTCTGCTTTGATCGAAGGCATCGAGCTGACCATGCGTGAGCTTTTGAGTGTTTTCAAAAAGCACGGGATCGAAATCATTGCGCCTGAAGTGGGGGACCGCTTTGACCCGCAGCAGCATCAGGCGATGTTCGAAGCGCCGGTGCCCGGCACCAAGGCAGGGGATATCATCCAGGTTGCTGCCGAAGGGTTTATGCTGCATGACCGGCTGCTGCGCCCGGCGCAGGTTGGGGTGTCGTCGACACCGGCGAGCTGAGCGCTTTTTGAGTGCGACCCTCCGGGGGGCATATTTTTCGGAACAATGAAGACGCGGTCAGGATTTGGCCGCGTCTTTCAGTTTGTACAGCGCGTCCAGCGCTTGCCGGGGTGTGAGTTCGTCCGGAAGGATGTCGGCCAGAAGCGTCTCGACTTCGGATGTTTTCTGTCTTGGCGGCGCGGCGACCGGTGTTGTGGAGAAGAGCGGCAGGTCGTCGATCAGGGTTTTCTGGGTCGCGCCGCCTTCTCGTTCACCCTTTTCCAGTGCATCCAGAACAACGCGGGCGCGGGCGATCACTGGCGCTGGAAGCCCGGCAAGCTGTGCCACCTGCACACCGTAGGATCGGTCGGCGGCGCCCTTGTGCACCTCGTGCAGGAAGATCACTTCGCCTTCCCACTCCTTCACCGCAACGGTCGCATTGTCCACGCCTGCCAGTTTCCCGGCCAGCGCGGTCATTTCGTGATAATGTGTGGCGAAAAGTGCGCGGCTCTTGTTTACGTCATGCAGATGTTCAAGTGTCGCCCAGGCGATCGACAGCCCGTCATAAGTGGCTGTTCCGCGCCCAATCTCATCGAGAATCACCAGCGCCCGGTCGTCCGCCTGATTGAGGATTGCTGCGGTTTCGACCATCTCGACCATGAATGTGGAGCGCCCGCGCGCCAGATCATCCGAGGCCCCGACGCGGCTGAAGAGCTGGCTGATCAGCCCGATATGGGCGCTCTCTGCCGGTACGAAGCTGCCCATTTGTGCCAGCAGGGCGATGATCGCATTCTGCCGCAGGAAAGTGGATTTACCTGCCATGTTCGGACCGGTGAGCAGCAAGACGTTTGCCTGATCCGCCTCGGCGTTCAGATTGCAGTCGTTTGCGATGAACGGTTCGCCTGACTTATCCTTCAGCGCGCGCTCCACCACCGGGTGACGCCCGCCGCAGATATCGAACGCCCGCGTATTGTCGACCTTGGGGGCTGCCCAGTTTTCGGATACGGCCAATTCCGCCAGCGCTGTGGTCAGATCAAGTTCTGCCAAGCCACGGGCGGCTTCCGCAACGGGCCCTGCGGCCACCAACACATTTGCGCGCAGCACTTCGAAGAGGCGCTTCTCAATCTCCAGCGCCCGTGCACCGGCGTTGAGGATCTTTGTCTCCATTTCGGAAAGTTCAACCGTGGTGAAACGCACCTGGTTCGCGGTAGTTTGGCGGTGGATGAAGGTTTCCGACAGTGGCGGTGACAGCATCCTTTCCGCATGGGTCGCCGGCGTTTCGATAAAGTAACCCAGGACGTTGTTGTGTTTGATCTTGAGAGACGAAATCCCCGTGTTAGAGACGAATTCGGACTGCATCTGCGCAATCACACTGCGGCCTTCGTCGCGGAGTTTGCGGGCCTCATCGAGCTCTGCATCATGTTCCGGGGCGATGAAGCCACCGTCGCGGGTCAGGAGCGGAGGCTCGGCCACCAATGCTGCGTCCAGCTGATCGATCAGTGCATCATGACCGGACATGGCGCGCAGGGCCTCGGTCAGCAGCGGCGGTAACTCCGATGTTCCCAAAGACGCGCAGAGATTTTCCGCCTGAGACAAGCCATTTCGAATGGCGGCAAGGTCACGCGGCCCGCCGCGATCCAGTGACAGACGTGAGAGTGCGCGGTCCAGATCGGGCACTTTGCGCAGGGTATCGCGGGTACTGTGCCGCTCCTGTGTTTCCGAGACTGCCCAGCGCACGGCGGCCAGCCGGTTCTGCACCACGTCCAGAACCCTTGAGGGGCTGGAGAGCCGCCGTTCCAACAGGCGGGCACCCCCGGCAGTCACCGTTTTATCCATGACGGAGAGCAAGGAACCGGCGCGGCCCCCAGACAGCGCCTGGGTTAGTTCAAGGTTGCGCCGCGTGGCGGCGTCGATCTGCACCGTGCGGGCTTCTGCCTCTTTCTGGGGTGGGCGGAGCAGCGGCAGTTTGCCTTTTTGCGTGATCTCCAGATACTGCAGGATTGCGCCCATTGCGGCGATCTCGGCGCGGGTGAAACTGCCATAGGCATCCAGCGTTTCAACGTCGAAAAGATCGCAAAGGCGCTTTTCACCGCCCGCGCTGTCAAAGGCAGAGCGTGCAATCCCGGTCAGGGCGATCCCGAATTCCTCGACCATCTCACGCAGGTCCGCTTCGCGTGCTTCCGATACGATCAACTCTGACGGGGCCAGCCGTGCCAGTTCCGGACCCAGCCGCAAATCCGTCAGCGGCATCACGTGAAACGCCCCGGTGGAGATGTCGACCCAGGCCAGCGCCTGCGCATCGCGCACCTCGGCAAAGGCGGTCAGATAGTTGTGCCGTCGCGCTTCCAGCAGGGCCTCTTCGGTCAGTGTGCCCGGCGTCACCAGACGCACGACATCCCGCTTTACCACCGATTTAGAGCCGCGTTTTTTCGCCTCTGCCGGGCTTTCCATCTGTTCACAGACCGCAACGCGGAAGCCCTTGCGGATCAACGTCAACAAATACCCGTCGGCGGCATGCACGGGCACCCCGCACATGGGGATATCCGCGCCGTCGTGCTTGCCACGCTTGGTCAAGGCGATGTCCAGCGCCTCGGCCGCGGCCACCGCATCGTCAAAGAACATCTCGTAGAAATCGCCCATGCGGTAGAACAGCAGGGCATCCGCGTAACCGGCTTTCAGATCGAGATATTGCGCCATCATCGGCGTGACGGTCATGGGCACCCCCGCAGTTTCGGCAGACCTTACAAACGCGGGCGGGTGGGGAAAAGCCTCAAATGCTGCCTGCTTGAGGCTACCTGCGCGCTGGGCTAGAGGTTATGCGCTCGGAACTGCAGTAAAGGCCTTTTCTCATGTCCAAAAACCGCGTGACGCCCGAAGAGGCGCTGGCCTTTCACCTTGAGCCGACCCCCGGCAAGTTCGAAATCACCGCGACGGTGCCGATGACCACACAGCGGGATCTGAGCTTGGCCTATTCGCCTGGTGTGGCCGTGCCCTGCGAGGCGATCGCGGAAAATGCAGAGACCGCTTATGACTACACCAACAAAGGCAATCTGGTTGCGGTGATTTCCAACGGGACGGCGGTTCTGGGCCTCGGGAACCTTGGGGCGCTGGCGTCAAAGCCGGTGATGGAAGGCAAGGCGGTTTTGTTCAAACGCTTTGCCGATGTGAACAGCATCGATATCGAGCTGGACACCGAAGATACGGATGCGTTTGTTGACGCCGTCAAGCTGATGGGGCCGACCTTTGGCGGCATCAACCTTGAAGACATCAAGGCACCCGAATGCTTTATCATCGAACAGCGTCTGAAAGAGGAGATGGACATCCCCGTCTTTCACGATGATCAGCATGGGACGGCGGTGATCTGCGCCGCCGGTCTGCTGAATGCGCTGAAGCTGTCGGGCAAGAAAATCGAGGACGTGCGCATTGTGCTGAACGGGGCAGGAGCTGCGGGCATTGCCTGTCTGGAACTGCTGAAGGCGATGGGCGCCAAGCATCAGAACTGCATCATGTGCGACACCAAGGGCGTGATCTATCAGGGCCGTACCGAAGGTATGAACCAGTGGAAATCGGCCCATGCGGTGGCCACGGATCTGCGTACGCTGGAAGAGGCGATGAAGGGCGCGGATGTTTTTCTGGGTGTGTCCGTGAAAGGGGCGGTGACGCAGGATATGGTGTCCAGCATGGCCGATAATCCGGTGATTTTCGCCATGGCGAACCCGGATCCGGAGATCACGCCCGAAGATGCGCATGAGGTGCGGCCCGATGCGATTGTGGCGACCGGGCGCAGCGATTATCCCAATCAGGTCAATAACGTGCTTGGGTTTCCCTACCTCTTCCGCGGTGCGCTCGACATTAACGCGCGCGCGATTAATGACGAGATGAAGATCGCCTGCGCTCATGCGTTAGCCAATCTTGCGCGCGAGGATGTGCCGGACGAAGTGGCCTTGGCCTATGGCAAGAATCTCAGCTTCGGGCGCGATTACATCATTCCGACGCCGTTCGATCCGCGCCTGATCCACCGGGTACCGCCCGCCGTGGCGCAGGCGGGGATGAACACCGGGGCTGCCCGCCGCCCGATCATCGACATGGAAGCCTACGAGCTGTCGCTCAAGTCTCGCATGGACCCGACGGCCAGCATTCTGCGCGGCATCAATGCCCGCGCCCGCGCCAATCAGGCGCGCATGATTTTCGCTGAAGGGGATGATCCACGGGTTCTGCGTGCTGCGGTGATGTATCAGCGTGCCGGGTTCGGCAAGGCGCTGGTTGTTGGCCGTGAAGATGACGTGAAAACCAAGCTGGAGGCGGCAGGTCTGGAAGACGCGCATCGCCAGATCGAGATTGTGAATGCGGCGAACACCCAGCATCTGGAGACCTACAAGCAGTTCCTCTACGACCGTTTGCACCGGCGCGGTTTCGATGCGCAGGACATTCACCGGCTGGCGGCGCGCGACCGGCATGTGTTCTCGGCGCTGATGTTGCAGCACGGGCATGGGGATGGGTTGGTCACCGGGGCGACGCGCAAGTCGGCGCATATCCTCGACCGGATCAATCACGTCTATGACGCGGATAAGGACCATGGCGTTGCGGGCATCACGGCAGTGCTGCACAAGGGTCGGATTGTGTTCATCGCGGATACCATCGTGAACGAATGGCCCGACGAAGAAGACCTTGCCAATATCGCCGAACGCGCCGCCACGGTTGCACAGAACATGGGGTTGGAGCCGCGCGTGGCCTTTGTGAGCTTCTCGACCTTCGGCTACCCGGTCTCGGAACGGGCGGAGAAGATGGCCAAGGCGGCGGATGTGTTGGATCAGCGCGGCGTCAGTTTTGAGTACGAAGGCGAGATGACCGTCGATGTGGCGCTGAACGCGCTGGCGCAGGAGGCCTATCCGTTCTCCCGCCTGACAGGGCCGGCGAATATCCTGATCGTGCCCGCGCGCCATTCGGCGAGTATCTCGGTCAAGCTGATGCAGGAGATGGCGGGCGCCACGGTGATCGGACCGATCCTTGCAGGCGTCGACGGATCGATCCAGATTTGCTCCACCGTGTCTACGGCCAACGACATCCTGAACATGGCCGTGCTTGCCGCCTGCAAGGTCGGCTGATCAGCTGTTCACGAAAGGCGCGTCAGTGCCCCAGAGTTGCTTGACCCGCGCGTCGCGTCCGCAGGCTTCGCGATAGGCCTTGTAGGCTGAGGCCTGACGTTTCGGGCCAAACCGGGTGATCACCAGCTGACGGCCTTTATAATAGTCCTGGTGGTAGGCATCGGCGGGATAGAATTCCGCTGCATCAAGGATCGGGGTTACAACTTTCTGGCCGAGATCAGCAGTGGCCTTGGTTTTCGCGGCCTGTGCCGCTTGTTTTTCGGCCAGGGTGTTGGTGAAAATCGCGGTCCGATAGCTTTCACCCCGATCACAGAATTGTCCGCCCGCATCCGTCGGATCAACCGACCGGAAAAACAGATCGAGCAGGGTACGGCGGCTGACCACATCTGCATCGAAGGTGATCTGCACTGCCTCATAATGCCCCGTGCCACCCGAGGTCACCTGCTTGTAGGTCGGGTTCGCAACGGTGCCGCCGGTAAAGCCCGAGACGGCCTCCTTCACGCCTTTGACCTTTTCGAAATCGGCCTCGACACACCAGAAACAGCCGCCCGCAACCGTCAGCGTCTGCAGGTCCGCCGCATGGGCATTTTTACCCTGTGCAACAAAGCCAAGGGCGATCATCCCGGCAAGGGCAATGGATTTGAACGTTTCCCGTGTGAACATATCGCGTCTCCTTTGCGCAACAATCTGTCCAATCCAGATCGTTCAAACAATTCACGAGCTTGCGATGTCACGGGCAGGTGAAAACAGTTTACGGACTTGGCATTCCGGGGCGTGGTTTCTACGCTGTTCTGAAACATCTCATCGTGCCGGGCACGTGGGTTGAAACAAAACATGTGAAGGCAAGGCGCTGATGAAGATTGCGATGTGGTCGGGGCCGCGGAACCTCTCAACCGCGATGATGTACAGCTTTGGCGCGCGGTCGGATTTCACCGTGATGGATGAGCCGTTTTACGCGGCCTACCTCGCACAGTCCGGCGCAGACCATCCGATGCGCGAGGAGATCCTCGCAGCGCAGGCCACCGATCCGGATGAGGTTGCCGCCCTGTGCCGCGCGCCCTTTCCAACGCCGCATCTCTACATGAAACACATGCCGCATCACATGCTGGAGGGCTTCCCGCTCGACTGGGCGCAGGACTGTGTGAATGTGCACCTGATCCGCCACCCCGCGCGCGTCATCGCCAGCTATGCGGCCAAACGCGAGGCGCCCACGTTGGAGGACATCGGCTTTGTCCAGCAACATGCGCTCTATGAGAAACTGGGTGGCGTCGTGATCGACAGCACGGATATCCGCGCGCGTCCCGAACATATGCTGCGGGCTTTGTGTGACGCGATTGACCTGCCCTTTGATCCCGCGATGCTCAGCTGGCCCGCCGGGCCGCGCGCGGAGGACGGTATCTGGGCGGAACATTGGTACGGCGCGGTGCATCAGAGCACCGGGTTTGCGGGTGCGGAAGGTGAATTACCCGCGCTTGAGGGAAGTCTGGCCGATCTTCTGGATGCCGCGCAGCCTTACTATAGTGCGTTGTTTGAGCGTAAGATCAGCTAAGTGACTGAAATTGAGTCCAAATATTGAGAATTAACCCTTTGAATTTATTGATTGAATCTCGTACACTACGCTGTAGTATGAAAACAGGGCGGTCACCCCTGCAAGAGATAACCGCCCTGAACCTTACTTGCCCTTTCTGGGCTTTGAGTTTTTCACGGTCTCGACGACATGAGTTTTACTCCTGCGTCGGGCCGTGGCTACCGTAGTGAAACGACCAGTGATCGCGCTACGGCCTACCTTGCGAGTAGATTTAGCCATCTGGCATCACCTCCTTTCCCGGACTGTCGTCCGCCCTCATCAGACAACAAGTTGGGGTCGGCAGTGATTCTACTAATACATATGGTAGTGTTGGGGTTTATGTTGAGTCCAGAATATTCGGCCAGCTCTTCTAAGTTTACTACTTCAACCGACGATCCCGCGCGGCCAGTAGCTTCAGGCGCAGCGCGTTCAACTGGATGAACCCGGCGGCGTCTTTCTGATCGTAGGCGCCTGCGTCATCCTCGAACGTTACATGCGCTTCGGAATAGAGGCTGTGGTCTGACCAGCGGCCCACTGTCCGCGCGTGCCCCTTGTATAGTTTCAACCGCACAGTGCCGGTCACATGGGTCTGGCTGGCGTCGATCGCCGCCTGCAGCATCGTGCGTTCGGGCGAGAACCAGAAGCCGTTGTAGATC
Source organism: Roseobacter sp. MH60115 (assembly GCF_015644665.1). GTDB lineage: Bacteria > Pseudomonadota > Alphaproteobacteria > Rhodobacterales > Rhodobacteraceae > Roseobacter. The sequence goes on along the minus strand of NZ_JADOBQ010000004.1, from coordinate 218,426 downwards.
AGTTCGGCATAGCGCGGCATCAGCTCGTCCTTGAGGTGCATAGCCCCCCGGTCGAGCGTGATCGATTCAATGGCCCGGTGCGCCTCCAGCAGCAGGGTACCGCCCGGCGTCTCGTAGATGCCGCGCGATTTCATCCCGACAAAACGGCCCTCGACCAGATCGAGACGGCCGCAGCCATGCTTGCCGCCCAGCTCGTTTAGTTTTGTCAGGATCGTGGCGGGGGACATGGCAACGCCGTCGATGCTGACCGCGTCGCCTTTCTCGAACCCGACCTCGATGTATTCGGGTGTGTCTGGCGCATCTTCCGGGTTCACCGTGCGTTGATAGACATAGTCGGGCGCGTCCACGGCCGGGTCTTCCAGCACTTTACCCTCGGAGGAGGTGTGCAGCAGGTTCGCGTCGACGCTGAACGGCGCCTCGCCGCGTTTGTCCTTGGCAATGGGGATCTGGTTTTTCTCGGCGAAATCCAGCAGCTTGGTGCGGCTCGACAGGTCCCATTCACGCCAGGGCGCGATGACCTTGATGTCGGGGTTGAGCGCATAGGCGGCCAGCTCAAAGCGGACCTGGTCGTTGCCCTTGCCGGTGGCCCCATGCGCCACCGCATCTGCGCCGGTTTCTTCGGCAATCTCGACCAGACGTTTGGAAATCAGCGGGCGCGCAATGGAGGTGCCCAGCAGGTAGAGCCCTTCGTAGACCGCATTGGCCCGGAACATCGGAAAGACGAAATCGCGCACGAATTCCTCGCGTACATCCTCGATGTAGATCTCCGATGCGCCCATCTGCTCGGCCTTCTTGCGCGCCGGTTCCAACTCCTCGCCCTGGCCCAGATCGGCGGTGAAAGTCACCACTTCGCAGCCGTATTCAGTTTGCAGCCATTTCAGGATGATCGAGGTATCAAGACCGCCGGAATAGGCGAGCACGACTTTTTTGGGCGCGGACATGAGCATCTTCCTTCGTCACGAAATCCCGGCTGCGATATCGGGTTTTGACAGGGGCGGCAAGGTCGATGCGCGTTGACCGCCAGGGTCTGCGCGCCTACTGAACAGGGACCCTGCAGATATAAGGACCCGGTGGATGAAGGCAGATGCATTTGCACAGGCTGCACGCGCGGCGGAGCTTGAAATGCGCGCCGTGTTTCCGCCCACGCCTTTGTTGCGCAACGACCACCTGTCGGATCGCTATGGTGCCGATGTCTGGCTGAAACGCGAAGACCTCAGCCCGGTGCGGTCCTACAAGCTGCGCGGGGCCTTCAACGCGATGCGCAAGGTGATCCCGGCGCAGTCGCTTTTTGTCTGTGCAAGCGCGGGCAATCACGCGCAGGGCGTGGCCTTCATGTGCCGTCATTTCGGGGTGCGCGGGGTGATTTTCATGCCGGTCACGACACCCCAGCAAAAGGTGCAGAAAACGCGGATGTTCGGCGGCGATCACGTGGAAATTCGCCTTGTTGGAGACTATTTTGACCAGACGCTCAGCGAGGCGCAGGGGTTTTGCGCCAAGGAAGGTGCGCATTTCCTGTCGCCCTTCGACGATGAAGACGTGATCGAAGGGCAGGCCTCCGTTGCCGTGGAAATCGAAGCGCAGCTGGGCCGCGCGCCGGATCGGATCATCCTGCCGGTGGGCGGTGGCGGTCTCTCGGCCGGTGTGCGCAGTTTCTTTGGCGAGACTTGCGCCTATACCTTTGTCGAGCCCACCGGTGCGCAAAGTCTTGGATTTGCGCTGCGCGAAGGCGAACCGGTCGATGTCTCCCCGATCAACAGTTTTGTGGATGGGGCGGCGGTTGCCAAGCTGGGCGCGCGCACCTTTGCGCGGCTGCGCGGGGTCGACCCGGTGGACGTCATTCACCTGTCCGAAGACAGGATTTGCACGACGATTGTCGAGATGCTGAACGTCGAAGGGATCGTGCTGGAGCCTGCTGGTGCGCTGGCCATCGAAGCCCTGTCGGTCCTTGCAGAGCAAATCAGGGGCAAGACTATTGTCTGCGTGGCCTCCGGCGGGAATTTCGATTTTGAACGTCTGCCCGAGGTGAAGGAGCGGGCGCAGCGCTATTCGGGGATAAAGAAGTACTTCATCCTGCGCATGCCGCAGCGGCCCGGGGCGCTCAAGGAGTTCCTGTCCATCCTGGGGCCGGATGACGACATCGCCCGGTTTGAATATCTCAAGAAATCCGCGCGGAACTTCGGCTCGGTTCTGATCGGGATTGAAACCACCCGTCCGGAAAACTTCAACCGGTTTCTGGCGGAGCTGGATGCGGCGGGCTTTACCTACACCGACATCACCAACGACGAAACACTAGCGCAATTCGTCATTTGAGAGGCGATAATGGAGCTTGACGGCAAAATAGTTGTTATCACCGGGGGTGCCAGTGGGATCGGCGCGGCGCTGGCGCGCGCCCTTCAGGCAAAGGGCGCGCGGGTCGCCATTGCGGATCGGGATGCGGCGGGGGTCAGGAATGCGGCAGAAGAGATGGGCTGTCTTGGGCTCACCTGCGATGTGACTGTCGAAGCGGAGATCGAGGCTTGCATTCGCGATGCGACCACGGCGCTGGGCCGGATTGATGTTTTTGTCTCTAACGCAGGTGTTTTTCGCGGTCAGGAGGGGCACGCCGCATCCGCCGCCGACGCGGTATGGATGCAAAATTGGATGGTGCATGTCATGGCACATGTCTACGCCGCGCGATGCCTGCTGCCGGATATGCTGGCGCGGGGGGCGGGGTATTTTGTGAATATGTCCTCAGCTGCCGGTCTGCTCAACCAGATCGGGGATGCGGCCTATTCTGCCACGAAACACGCCGCGGTCAGTTTCGCGGAATCTCTGGCCATCAGCCATGGGGCGCAGGGCATTGGCGTGTCGGTGGTGTGCCCGCAATATGTGGCGACCCCGCTGATTGGCATGACCGCCCCGGACGCAGAGGCGCGACCGGCGTTACTGACAGCCGAGGAAGTGGCGCAGTCGATTGTTGCCGGTGTTGAGGACGGCCAGTTTCTGATCCTGCCCCATGCAGAGGTGGCGCAACATGCGCAGCGGCGGGCGCAGGACCACGACCGGTGGATCGACGGTATGCGCCGCCTGCAGCAGAAATCGGTGTCCGAATTGGGCGACGCTCACCAAGCAGAGCTTTACCGGTTGGATTAACTGGCAACCTTGGTCTGCAGATCGGTGAGGAAGGATTGCCGCGACTGGGCGTAGCATTGCAGGATTTCGTCGAGATCGACCATTGGGGTTGCTGATTGCGCCGCAGCGCTTTCCCCGGCGTGGCACAGATCAGAAAACGACCGGAATCCGAGGCTGAGCGCGCTGCCTTTCAGGAAGTGAAGCTTTTCCTCAAGATCGTCATGCTGCTTTTGTGCGGCAAGCGCGTCAATGGCTGCATCCACCTCGTCCAGGAAGAGCTCAACCACCTCCTCGAAATCTTCCGCACCAACTTCTTCTTTCAGCGTTGCCACTCTGTCCCAGTCGATCATGACCGTACTCTCCGACCAATGTGAACCGTCAGTGTCGCCAAAAAGGGCTAACAGTTGGTGTGCAGCGCCTGGTTTTTATCGCAAACTTTAGATTTCATCACACCTTAAGCTTTCGCGGCGTAAACAGCGTGCACTCCAGTTTCGAGCATTAAATGGCGAATAAGTTACTTCTTCCGGAGACCGATAAGCTGTCCGATCCTTCGGACGGCCCCAGACTCGTTCTGGTCGTCGATGACAGCCGGTTGCAGCGTAAAATCCTGTCCAGCTCGCTCAAACGCTGGGGATACCGGGTGGTGGAGGCGGATTCAGGCGAGGCTGCTTTGGCGGCCTGCAAAATTCGCGCGCCGGATCTGGTGTTGAGCGATTGGATGATGCCCGGGATGTCCGGGATCGAGTTCTGCAAGGCCTTTCGCGAGATGTCGGGCGAACACTATGGCTATTTTATCCTGCTGACCTCGAAGAGTGAAAAAAACGACGTGGCCGAAGGATTGGACGCGGGCGCCGATGATTTTCTGACCAAACCGGTGGATGGCCATGAATTGCGCGCGCGTATGACCGCCGGGACCCGCATTCTGGAAATGCAGCGGGAACTGACGCTGAAGAACCGCGTCATTACCGACACGCTGGACGAATTGCAGCGGCTTTACGATTCCCTCGACAGCGATCTGATTGAGGCAAAACAGCTTCAACAGTCGCTGGTGCGCGAACGGTTCAAAACCTTTGAGGGTGGGGATCTGTCCCTCCTGCTGCGCTCCAGTGGTCATGTGGGCGGCGATCTGGTCGGGTTTTATCCTGCCGCGCCCGGGCACCTTGGCCTCTATTCCATTGATGTATCAGGCCACGGGATCAGTTCCGCGCTGATGACGGCCCGACTGGCGGGGTATTTGTCGGCCAGCGCGCTGGACCAGAACATCGCGCTGGAGAAAACAGAAGACGGGTACAGGTCGCGACCGCCGGATGAGGCTATCGAGACGCTGAACGAGCTTGTTCTCGATGAAATGGAAACCGAACACTACTTCACTCTGATGTTGGCTGATGTTGATCTGAAGACCGGCAAAGTGGTGCTCGGGCAGGCAGGCCATCCGCACCCGGTTATTCAACGCGTGGACGGCACGATGGAGCAGGACGGCACGGGCGGCTTTCCGGTCGGCCTGATGTCCGGTGTGACGTTTTCGAAGTTCGAGATGCAGCTGCACCCCGGTGACAGGCTGATGATCTTCTCGGACGGGATAACGGAATGTCCGGACGGTTGCGGCGCCCTGATCGGTGAGGAGGGGTTGGAGGAAATCCTGGACGGGCTGGGCGAGGTCAAAGGCCCAGACCTCTTCGACTCGCTGGTCGCGTCGCTGACGGAGATCTCCGGTCTGTCGGAGTTCCCGGACGATGTCTCAGGTGTCCTCTTTGAATTTACCGGACAACATCAGGAAAAATAGCGCGCAAGAAACAGGCGATCCCCATCGTTGCCCAAGGCGTCCACGGCATCCTGCGCGGACAGAACCAGCGTTTCGTGATCCGGTTCCGACGGCGCGGTCATACAAAACACCGGACGCGCGACATAGATATGGCAGATCTTTTCCGCCATCATGTCGTACTCGGGCATATAGACGAACCGGCGAAACGCGCCCAGTTTCCGAGGGTTTGCAATGCGCCAGCCGGTCTCTTCCATCACCTCGCGGTGCAGCGCCTGCACCGGGCTTTCACCCGGATCAATACCGCCGCCAGGCAGTTGGATATCCACCCTCTCTCCCATCTGAGCGGTCAATAAAACAGAGCGTTCAAGGGGCAGGATGGCATAGGCGCCGGGCCGTGCAACATATCTCTGGTCTGCACGGGGTGCATGGCCGACGCGTCTTATCATTCTGGCTTGCCCTCTTTTCAACCGACCCAAGACGGTTATATGGAGCCGGTATGCCAACCCCTTGGCGATAAGGAAACCCCAATGACACTCGGACACCAGATCGCGTGGGACGATACGGTCCTGCCTTTCCAACTTGATGCCAGCGACATCCGCGGCCGTGTTGCGCGGCTGGACGGGGCGTTGAATGGTATTCTGAAACAGCATGATTACCCGCCGCAGGTCGAAGCCTTGGTGGCCGAGATGGCGTTGCTGACTGCCTTGATCGGACAAACGATCAAACTGCGCTGGAAACTGCAGCTGCAGGTCCAGTCCAAGGGCGCGGTGCGCATGATTGCCACGGACTACTACGGTCCCGAGGTCGAAGGCGAACCCGCGCGGATCAGGGCCTATGCGAGCTATGATGCGGATCGGCTGACCGATGCGGCTCCGTTCGATCAGGTCGGCGAAGGGTATTTTGCGATCATGATCGATCAGGGTAAGGGCATGACCCCCTATCAGGGCATCACGCCGCTCGAGGGCGGATCGCTTGCGGCCTGTGCAGAGACGTATTTTGCGCAGTCTGAACAGTTGCCGACGCGTTTCTCGCTGAGCTTTGGGAAATCGACCGAACCCGGTGTGGCCGAGCATTGGCGCGCCGGGGGCGTCATGCTGCAGCATATGCCCAAGGCCTCGCCCTTTGTGGCCGAGGGCGACGGCAACGGGGAAACGCTCACCGCGGCGGATCTGGTGCAGGACGACGAGGCTGAGAACTGGAACCGCGCGAACATCCTGCTCGACACAGTTGAAGAGATCGAGCTGATCGGTCCGACGCTGGCGCCGAACGATCTGTTGCTGCGCCTCTTTCACGAGGAACAGCCGCGGGTTTTTGACGCGCAAACCGTCCGGTTCGGGTGCACCTGCTCGGAAGATCGCGTGCGTCAGAGCCTGTCGATCTATTCGGCGCGCGATATCGAAAAGATGACCACCGATGCGGGGCGCGTCACGGCGGACTGCCAGTTCTGCGGTGCCCATTACGATCTGGACCCGTTGTCCGTCGGGTTCGAAGCTGAAAAAAGCGGCGATGACGCCTGATCTGGAAACGCTGCGCGCGGCGCTGGGCCGTCCCGGTCGCTCCTCGTCTGACTTTGACCTGAACCCGGAGACGGTTCTGCCCGCCGGGCGCAAATTGCGTCCGGCGGGTGTTCTGGCGCCCATCGTGGCACAGGACGACGGGCTGCATCTGCTGCTGACCAAACGCTCCTCCGCGCTGAAACACCACCCGGGTCAGATTGCCTTTCCGGGCGGCAAGCAGGACGAGGGGGATGCGGATGTCACCGCCGCCGCCCTGCGTGAAGCGCATGAGGAAATCGGACTGCCGTCTGATAATGTCCAGGTGCTCGGCACACTGCCCGCGCATGAAACGGTCACCGGGTTCATTGTCACGCCAATCATCGGCCTTGTGACAAGCCCTTTCGAGATTGTGCCCGAGCGGGGAGAGGTGGAGGAAGTTTTCTCCGTGCCGCTGACCCATGTGATGACGGAGGCGAATTACGTGATCCAGTCGCGCCGGTGGCGGGGGCAGCAACGATCCTATTTCGCGGTGCCTTACGGCCCCTATTACATCTGGGGCGCAACTGCGCGTATGTTGCGGGCATGGACCGACCAGATTTCGCAATAGTCCCCGCAGAAACCCCCTGGCTGACCGACCCGGCGGTGCGGGCCGTCTGTGAGGCCTTGGGTGTGGATCAGGTTTTCATGGTCGGCGGCTGCGTACGCGATGCGGTGTTGCGGCTCGATGGGTCGGACGTCGATATGTCCACCGCTCTGACGCCGCAGGAGGTGGTGCGGCGGGCGGCGGCGGCGGGGCTGAAAACCGTGCCCACCGGGATAGATCATGGCACGGTCACCGTCGTCGCGCAGGGCACCGGTTTTGAGGTCACCACCTTCCGGCAAGATGTGGACACGGATGGCCGGCGCGCCACGGTCGCCTTTTCAACCGACATCGCCCAAGACGCGCGGCGCCGGGATTTCACGCTTAACGCGCTCTATGCCACCCCGGAGGGTCGGATTATCGATCCGCTGGGTAGTTTGCCGGATTGTCTGGCGCGGCGCATCCGCTTCATTGAAAACGCGCAGGACCGCATTCGCGAAGACTATCTGCGGGTGTTGCGGTTCTTTCGGTTTCATGCCTGGTACGCGGACCCCGAAAACGGGTTCGACGCCGAGGCTTTGGATGCGATTGCCTCCAACACCGATGGGTTGGAGAGGTTGTCGGCAGAACGCGTGGGCATGGAGATGCGCAAGCTGCTGGCCGCACCCAATCCGGTGCCTGCTGTCGCCGTGATGCATCAGTCGGGCGTTCTGTCCCGCGTGTTGCCGGGGGGGGATCCAACCCTGCTGGGGCCGGTTGTGCATCTGGAAGAGCGGTTGAACCGCCGCCCCGACTGGCGCCTGCGCCTTGCAGCACTGGGCGGTTCCGATGTGCGGGACCGGCTGCGGCTCAGCAGCAAGGACGCCAAAGTGTTGGCGGCCTTGAAAACCGCCATGGGCGAGATGACGCCAGTGCCTGAAATCGCCTACCGGCAGGGGTTCGACATCGCCGCCTCAGTGGTCATTCTGCGTGCGGCTTTGGCCAATCAATCGGTGGACTTGGACGCTCTTGAACCTTTGAAAACAGCGGCCAGCGCCCGGTTTCCCATACGCGCGCAGGATCTGATGCCCGCCCTCAGCGGCAAGGCGTTAGGGGCGCGGCTGGAAGCGCTGGAACAGCGCTGGATCGCGTCTGACTTCCGGCTCACACGTGAAGAATTGATGACATCGGAATGAAGTGGTCGACAAGCCGCCACATCTTTTGTACATACAAATCATCAAGACGGAGGAATACGAAATGTATCGTGGGATTTGGTTCAACTGACTTTGTCATAACCACGCTCCTGAAGGCCTGCTCCGCAGTGCCCGATCATTTCGAATTTTCCGACGAAGGCCCCCACCATGTTCCGTTTCTTTGAACGTCTTGTAGACCCCTATTGCCCCTATACAGAGACAAATAACCCACCGCAGACGCTGTGGCCGTTCATGCTGCAATACGCCCAGCCGTTCAAAAAGGTCTTTGTCTGGGCAGGCATTATGTCGGTCATTGTGGCCGCGATTGAAATCAGCCTGATCTTTTACATGGGCCGCGTCGTCGACGTGCTGGAGGGTGCGCCCGAAACCGTCTGGGAAACCTATGGCACCGAGTTGATTCTCATGGCCATTTTCATCCTGACCGCGCGGCCTCTGTTGCAGGCGCTGGATGTCTTGCTGCTGAACAACGCGATTCTGCCGAATTTCGGCACGATGATCCGCTGGCGGGCACATCGGCAGGTGTTACGGCAATCGGTGGGCTGGTTCGAGAACGACTTCGCCGGACGGATCGCCAACCGGATCATGCAGACACCGTCCGCCGCGGGGGAGGTGGTGTTTCAGGTCTTTGACGCGATTTCCTTCTCGCTGGCCTATCTTCTGGGGGCGGCGATCCTGTTGTCATCCTCTGATCCACGGTTGCTGATCCCGTTGCTGGGGTGGTTCCTGCTCTACGGCCTATTGCTGCGGTGGACCATCAAGCGGGTGGGTCCGGCCTCGCAGGCGGCCTCCAACGCGCGGTCGGTTGTGACCGGACGTGTGGTTGACGCCTATACCAACATTCATTCGGTGAAGATGTTCGCGCATCATGAGCAGGAGCTGGACTACGCCAAAGAGGCTATCGAGGAGACGCGCAAGACCTTCCAGGTCGAGATGCGGATTTTCACGATCATGGATGTCTCGCTTGTCCTGCTCAACGGTCTGCTGATCGTCGGCGTTGTAGGCTGGGCTATTCTGCTGTGGATGCAAGGGACCACCAGTGTGGGTGTTGTTGCGGCGGCCACGGCCTTGACACTGCGGCTGAACGCCATGACGGGCTGGATCATGTGGGCGCTGACCACGTTTTTCCGCGAGTTCGGCGTGGTGTCCGAGGGGATGGAGACCATTGCGCAGCCCGTGACCCTGACCGATGATGAGCACGCGACGCCACTGAAACTGACCGATGGCACCATCGAGGTCAAAGGTCTGTCGCATCACTATGGGCGCGAGTCCGGCGGGTTGGACGGCATCGATCTGACCATCCGGCGGGGCGAAAAAATCGGCCTCGTGGGCCGGTCCGGTGCCGGGAAATCGACGCTGGTGAAGCTGCTGCTGCGGTTCTATGACCCGGAGAGAGGGCAAATCCTGATCGATGGTCAGGACATCACCAAGGTTCAGCAGGACACGTTGCGTCTGGCGATTGGCATGGTGCAACAGGACAGCTCGCTTCTGCATCGCTCGGTGCGGGACAACATCCTCTACGGACGTGTGGATGCGACCGAAGAGGACATGTATTCTGCCGCCCGGCAGGCACAGGCGCATGAATTCATCCTCGATTTGGAGGACCCGCAGGGCCGCCGGGGCTATGACGCGCAGGTGGGCGAACGCGGCGTGAAACTGTCGGGTGGTCAGCGGCAGCGGGTTACGCTGGCGCGGGTCATTCTGAAAAATGCGCCGATCCTGCTGCTGGATGAGGCGACAAGCGCGCTCGACAGCGAAGTGGAGGCGGCAATTCAGGATACGCTCTATGGCATGATGAAGGGCAAAACCGTGATCGCCATTGCCCACCGCCTGTCGACCATTGCCCAGATGGACCGGATTCTGGTGCTTGATCAGGGGCGCATTGTCGAAGATGGCAGCCATGACGCGCTTTTGGCCCAAGGCGGACTATATGCAGATTTCTGGGCCCGGCAGTCGGGCGGATTTCTGGCCATTGAGGAGGCGTCGTGAAGATATCGGACTGGATTGACGCCTTCCGGCCCGCGGAAGGCCCACCACCACAGACGCTTGGCGCCTTCATGCGGTGGTGCCTGAGCGGGTCCTGGCCTGCGCTCTGGCTCGCCGCTTTCCTCTCCGCCGCCGCCGGGGCGATGGAGGCGGGCACGGCGCTGATCCTGGGCCTTGTCATTGATGCCACGGCGAGCGCTGGGCCAGAGGCGTTTTTTGACGGTCGGAACATCGGGATGATCGTCGCGGCGGTGGCGTTTTTCATGGTGGCGCGGCCGATATTCTTTGGTCTCTCGGCCTCGGCCAATGCGATCATCGTGCAGCCCAATGTGAACCCGCTGGTCCTGTCGCGCCTGCATCGCTGGACGCTGGGGCAGACGGTTGGGTTTTTCGACGATGATTTCGCAGGCCGGATCGCGCAGAAGCAGATGCAGGCGGCGCGCGCCGTCACGGATGTGGTGTCCGAAGCCATCAACGTCGTGGCCTTTGCGCTGGCCTCGCTGGCCGGGTCGGTGCTGCTGTTGCTGGCGATTGATCCGCGCGTGGCGCTGGGGTTTGCCGTCTGGCTGGTGCTTTACTTTGCCATGATCAACTGGTTCCTGCCACGCGTCCGCAAACGCTCCGCCGGGCGGGCGGGGGCGCGGGCGATGGTCTCGGGCCAGGTGGTGGACACGATCACCAACATCAAGACGGTCAAGCTTTTTGCCCATGCGGATCACGAAGACCGCGCCGCCCTTGGCGCGATGCAGACCTTTCGCGCGCGGGCTTTGGAATTCGGATACCTCGCTGCGGGCTTTCGGTTTTCGCTGATGACGCTGGCCGGGTTGCTGCCCGTGCTCCTGCTGGGCGGCACGATCCTGCTCTGGCAATCGGGGCAGGCGAGCCAGGGGGATATCGTGGCGGCAGGTGCAGTGGCCATCCGCATCGCGCAGATGACCGGTTGGGTCAGTTTCACGCTGATGGCGATCTACTCCAACATCGGCGAGATCGAAGACGGCATTCGCACGCTGACCCCGCGCAACCGTGTCGAGGATGACCCCGAGGCCAGCGCCTTACAGGTGCCTGACGGGCAGATCGTGCTGCGCGATATCGGCTTTGCCTACGGGCGGGACACCGGCGGCGTGCGGGACATCAATCTGACCATCAAGCCCGGCGAAAAGCTGGGGATCGTTGGCGCCTCCGGTGTGGGTAAATCGACGTTGGTGGCGTTGCTCTTACGGCTCTACGATGCCGAAGAGGGTGCCATCGAGATCGACGGGCAGGATGTTACCGCCGTGACGCAGGAAAGCCTGCGCCGCAACATCGGGATTGTCACGCAGGAAACGGCCATGTTCAATCGCTCCGCGCTGGACAACATCATCTACGGGCGGCCTGACGCGGGTGAGGACGCGGTGATCGAGGCGGCAAAAAAGGCCGAAGCGCATGACTTCATTGTCGATCTGGTCGATCACCGGGGGCGCACCGGCTATGACGCGCATCTGGGTGAGCGCGGCGTGAAGCTTTCGGGCGGGCAGCGTCAACGGATTGCTCTGGCGCGGGCGATTCTCAAGGACGCGCCCATTCTGGTGCTGGACGAGGCGACAAGCGCGCTGGACAGCGAGGTTGAGGCCGCGATTCAGGCCGCACTTGAGCGTGTGATGGACGGCAAGACCGTTCTGGCCATTGCGCACCGCCTGTCGACGCTCACCGAAATGGACCGGATCATCGTCATGGATGACGGGCAGATCGTCGAGAATGGCAGCCATGAGGAATTGCTGGCCAAAGGTGGGCTCTACGCGCAGTATTGGGACCGGCAATCGGGTGGGTTCATTCGGACACAGGCTGCGGAATAGGGGCTTTTGCGCGGGCTGATCCTGCCGTAAGGCAGGCGGCATGACGGAATTCGTGATTAAGCATTTGGGTCTTCAGGGCGATGGCGTGGCCGAGGGCCCTGTTTTTGCACCGCTGACCCTGCCGGGGGAAATTGTCACCGGGCGGTTGGAGGGGTCCTCCTTGCAGGATGTGAAGGTCCTGACCCCCTCTGACCGCCGTGTTGCCCCTCCCTGCCGCCATTTCAAATCCTGCGGCGGCTGCCAGCTGCAGCATGCGGATGATGATTTTGTCGCCGCGTGGAAGGTCGATGTGGTACGGCGTGCGCTGGAAGCGCAGAGATTAGAGACTGTTTTCAGGCCGATCCAGACGTCGCCCGCCCAGTCCCGCAGACGCGCGGGCTTTGCCGCGCGGCGCACCAAGAAAGGGGCCTTGGCGGGGTTCCACGGGCGCGCGTCTGATACCATTGTGGCCATTCCGGATTGTAAATTGGTGGCGCCGGAGGTGCTGGACGGGATGGCCGTGGCTGAGGCGCTTGCCGGTATCGGTGCCAGCCGCAAAACGCCACTTTCCGTCATGGTCACGACAACCAAAACCGGCCTCGATGTGGCGGTCAGCAATGGCAAACCGCTGGACGGCCCCTTGCGTCAGCAGCTCGCGGCGATCTGCGATCAGATGGGGTTGGCGCGTCTGACGTGGGCGGATGAGGTTGTGGCGATGCGCACCCCGCCGGTGCATAGTCTGGACAGTATCGACATCACGCCGCCACCGGGTGCCTTTTTGCAGGCCACGGCCCATGGAGAGGCGGCACTGCTGGCCGCCGTGCAGGAGATCACCGACGGGGCCACGCGGATCATTGACCTCTTTGCAGGGTGTGGGACTTTTGCCTTGCCCTTGGCGCGGACCGCCGAAGTGCATGCGGTGGAGGGCGCGTCCGAGATGATCGCCGCACTGGATCAGGGATGGCGCAAGGCCAAAGGGCTGAAACAGGTCACGTCCGAAGTGCGCGACCTGTTCCGGCGGCCGCTTTTGCCGGACGAGATGACAAAGGCACAGGCGATTGTGCTGGACCCGCCGCGCGCGGGCGCGGAGGCGCAGATCATTGAACTGGCAAAGACAACAACCCCTCGCATCGCCTATGTATCCTGCAACCCGGTGAGTTTCGCCAGAGATGCGAAGGTCCTGCTAAACGCGGGCTTTACGCTTGATTGGGTACAAGTGGTCGATCAATTCCGCTGGTCGGCGCATGTAGAGCTTGCCGCCAGCTTCACCGCCCCCCATATGCGCGGATAGCTCTTGAGGAGAGATCGATGACGTTGCGCCAAAAACTGGATGTCTGGCTGGATCAGACCTGGGTGATCAACCTTGTGATGGGGGTGATCATTTTCAATGCGATCCTGTTGGGGATGGAGACGTCGCCGACCCTGATGGCGCAGGCGGGCACGTTGATCGTTGCGCTGGATACGGCCTGTCTGGGGTTTTTCATCGCAGAGCTTCTGTTGAAGATTTTCGCGCGGGGGAAGCGGTTTTTCAAAAGCGGCTGGAACCTCTTTGATTTCGCCATCGTGACCGCTGCGCTGATCCCGGGGTCACAGACCATGTCGGTGCTGCGGGCCCTGCGGATTTTGCGGGTGCTGCGGGTCATCTCGGTGGCACCGCGCCTGCGCCGGGTGGTCGAGGGGTTCGTGACCGCGCTGCCGGGCATGGCGAGCGTGTTCCTGTTGATGGCGATCATTTTCTACATCGGGGCGGTGATCGCAACCAAACTGTTCGCCGCCAGTTTCCCCGACTGGTTCGGCTCGCTGGCGCTGAGCGGATACACCCTGTTCCAGATCATGACGCTGGAAAGCTGGTCCATGGGCATCGTGCGCCCGGTGATGGAAGTCTACCCCTATGCCTGGGTGTTCTTCGTCCCCTTCATCATGATCACCACCTTCGCCGTGGTAAACCTGCTGGTCGGTCTGATCGTGAACTCCATGCAGGACGCGCATCAGGAAGAGGCGGGCGCGGTGACCGACGCCTACCGCGACGAAGTGCTCAGCCGTTTGATTGCAATCGAAAAACAACTGGCGAAAAAATCAGATACCTGACAAATTTGTGAGGTGGTTTAACCGATTTTCCATGGTATCCGTGCCACAAGAGCAGAATGTCGAAAAGACAAACGGGACAGCAGAAAATGCGTCGCAGAGATTTGATGATCACCACGGTCGCCGCAATGGCGTTGGGTGGATGTGCAGGCAGTTCAAAGTTTCGCCGGTATGATGGGCCGGAGGTCACCTATGTCGTGGTCAACAAGGGTCAGCGCCGGATGCATCTTTTGCATCACGACGCGCTGCTGAAAAGCTATGACATCAACCTGGGATTTGCGCCTGTCGGCCACAAGCAGATCGAAGGTGACGGCAAAACGCCGGAAGGCGTCTACCGGATCGACCGCCGCAATCCCAACTCTCAGTTTCACCTGTCACTGGGTATCTCCTACCCGAACGTTAACGATGTTGCCTTGGCCAAAGCCATGGGGAAATCTCCGGGAGGCGACATCTTTATCCACGGTCAGAGAAATCCGTTCAGGCGGGACAAGAAGGATTGGACCTGGGGCTGTATTTCGGTGACCAATGACGAGATGGAAGAAATCTATGCGATGGTGCGTGACGACACTCTGATCGTCCTGAACGCCTGATCCTCAGACCGGACCGGCGCCGGGGATCGTACTGCCAGTGACCAGGGTCCACCAGATTTTACCGTTGCGTTCCTGATACCAGGAAAATCCCATCTGGGTCGCATCCGGCGACAGGATCACGCGGCGGGTATCCGGTTTTTCCATCCAGGCCCCCAGTGTCTCCAACTCGGATTCATATGTCTCGGAGATGTTCTCGCCGATGAGAACGCCGGGGTATCCCACGCGCTGCACCCGATCAATTGGCGAGGATCCGTCTGAGCCAAAGTGCCACGGGCGGTTCTGGATGGACATGTCGCGGGAGTGTGTTGCGGCGGCTGCGTTGAGCTTGGAATCAAGTTCGAGCGGGGCCTGACCGGAGGCACTGCGCAGCGCATTCACGGAGTCCAGCATGCGGAACTGGATCTTGCCCGTATCCCCGCGACTGATTCGATAAAGCTGGGGTGCATCCGTGCCATCTGTGATCACCGGACCGGGCGCACATGCCGCCAATGTTAACCCTAGCGCGAGAAAAATCGAAATCAGGCGGATCATTTTGCACTCCTTAAGCGTTGCTTTACCGCATATCTTGCAATGCGTTGTAATTCAAACGCACATCAGGGCATGAGGTTCAGATGACAAGTGTTTGATTTGCGACTGCGACTTTCGCGCAATAAAATGCGCGGAATTCCCTGTCGATCGTGCATATGGAGGCATCCGATGTCTGTTAAACGTTTTACAACCCCGAGTCGCCGGTCCTTTCTCGCAGGCAGCGCGGCGATGCTGGCCACACCTGCGCTTGCGCAGGACGCGTCATCTGTGAACTCCGCTGCGACCACACAGGGCGAGCGCGACCTGAGCGAAGTGGTGCGCCGGAACATTTCCAGCTTTCGCACGCTGGACTGGCGGCCCTATTTCTCCAACCTCAGAAACGGTGCCGTCCTGGTCGATATCGACAGCCGGGCCCTGCATTACTGGGCCGAGGACGAAAGCTTCTACAAACTATACCCCTCAAGCGTTCCGCTGACCGAAGAGCTGACGCGGCGTGGACGCACGAAAGTCGTGCGCAAAGTCGAGGGCCCCAGCTGGCGCCCGACACCCTCCATGCTCAAGCGCAATCCGGAATGGCCGGAATACATCGGACCCGGTCCGGATAACCCGATGGGAACACACGCACTTTACCTCAGCTGGACCTACTACCGCATCCACGGGACGCATGATACGCGCAAAATCGGGCGGCAATCGTCGAACGGCTGCATCGGTCTTTACAACGAACATATCGCCGAGCTTTTCGGTCTGACGAAGGTCGGCACGCAAGTGTTGCTAATTTGACGACATTAACTTTCATCTGTCGAATTGCACGGGAATCCAGTTTGCAAACATCATCTTATGATGCTTTACCAAAATCACGAGGTAAGTCTTGAGTGCGTGCCGTCGCTTTGCGTGGCTCGCCGATTCTGGAGGTTATGATATGAAAAAACTCGTTCTCGCCGCTGCTCTGACAGCTGCCGCATCGACAGCATACGCAGGTTCGCTTGCAGAGCCAGTCGTTGAGGCACCGGTTGTGGTTCAGGAAGCTGAAGGTTCGTCTACTGGCGTTCTGCTGCCGATCCTGCTTCTGATCATCGTGGCTGCTGCTGTTTCCTAATCGGAAACTCAGTTCTACAGTCTAAAAAGGCGGTGCTTTTAGCGCCGCCTTTTTTTGTCCACCAGTGTCGCGCACTATAATCAGCCGATCCAACCCTTGAGATTGTCGTCGATGACATTCGACAAGGCTTCTATATGGGCCCGGTCATCGTTGAGGCAGGGGATATAGGTGAAGGTTTCGCCGCCTGCTTCCTCGAAGCTCTCCTTGATCTCCTCGTTGATCTCTTCGAGCGTCTCGATACAGTCGGCTGAGAAGGCCGGGGCACAGACCGCGATGTTCTTCTTGCCCGCTTCCGCCAGCCGCGCGACCTCTTCGACCGTATAGGGCTGCAGCCACTCTTCGGGCCCGAATTTCGACTGGAATGTCGTTGTGATTTCAGTATCTTCCCAGCCCAGACGTTCCTTGAGCAGCCGTGTCGTTTTCTGGCATTGGCAGTGGTAGGGGTCACCTTCCATCAGGTAGCGGATAGGCACGCCGTGATAGGAACAGACCAGGATATCGGGCTTCTTTTCCATGTGGCCATAGGCCCGCTCAATCGATTGCGCCAGCGCCTCAATGTAGTCCGTTCGGTCGAAATAGGGCTCCACTGTCCGGGTCACCGGCTGCCACTTTTCATAGGTCAGCGCGCGAAAGAATTCGTCGTTTGCCGTAGCCGATGTGGCCCCCGCGTAGTGCGGATAGAGCGGGAAAAACAGGATTTTCCGACATCCCGCTGCGGTCATTGCGGCCACCTTTGACCGGGTCGACGGGTTGCCGTAGCGCATGCAGAAATCCACCATCACTTCGTCACCGTGGCGTTTGTGCATTTCGGCGGTGATCTTGGCGACCTGCGCCTTGGTGATCGTCATCAGCGGGCTTTCGCCCTCTGCCTCGTTCCAGATGGATTTATAGGCGGCGCCGCTGGAAAACGGACGTTTCGACAGGATGATCAGCTGCAAAAGCGGCTGCCAGATCCACGGGCTGTAGTCGATCACCCGGCGGTCGGACAGGAATTCGTTCAGATAGCGGCGCATGGACCAGTAATCGTAGTTGTCCGGCGTGCCGAGATTCGCAAGCAGGATGCCGACCTTCGGGGTTGCAATCGCCGGGTGGTCATTTTTGGCATGTGCCGGGCGCACGGTCACGGGCGCGGAGGCGCGGCTGTCCAGCATGATATGGTCCTTGTGCAGCAAGTATTGGCCTCAGATAGACAGTTTTACGCGGGCGTCAATCGCGCAGGGGAGTTTCAGGGACCGCCAAAGCGTCCGCCAGACGCTGACGGGCGGAGCCGGGGCGCAGCGGTTTTTGCTGGCTTTCATCCGGGGCCCATCCGGTCAGGAACACCATTTCAAAGGTGGCCGGGACGCGATCCTCCGCCGTCGCGTAATGTGCAGTATAGAGCCGCGATGTCTCTTCAAAAAGAGCGCGCCGCGCGGGTGTCCTATGCCGGTCGTGCAACGCGTTGCTTTCCCCCATCGCCCGCAGATCCCGCATCAGGTGCCAGGCGTCGCGGTATTCCACCGTCAGGGTGAGACTATCTGCCACGGGCAGAGCGAGGCCCGCGCGCTGCAGCAAGGCGCCCAGATCGCGGATTTCGCCCATGGGCGCGATGCGCGGTGACAGCCCGCCGGTCAGGGCGATTTCTGCCTGACCTAAACAGCTGCGCAATTGTTCGAGTGTTTGCCCGCCCAGGCTGGCCACGATCAGCATGCCATCGGGTTTCAAAGCGCGGCGGCATTGGATCAGCTGGCCCACCGGGTCGTTTGCCCAATGCAGTCCCATGGCGTGGATGACCAGATCATGGGCACCTTCGGACAGAGCAAGCCGATCACTGTCTGTGCAGATCACCGCATTCGGTAGTCTTGGCGTCCAGACTTTCGAGAAAGGCGTCACAACAGCGGGTGATGTAAACGACCTATTAACCATCATGAGGCGATCCTGCACTTCGTCCGCTGCGGCCTCTTGCAGAAAGAGCGCGTCGGCGCGCGCGCGATGTCGCTGCAATGCAGGGATGTCCGTCAGGATTTTTGGGTCAGTCATGAAGGGAACAATAGGGTGGCGGAACTGAGTTTTCAAACAGCGGTCTCGATGATCTATCCGCCCCGGTGTCTGGGCTGTGGCGGCAAGGTGCTGAGCGATTTCGGCCTTTGCGGGACCTGTTGGCGCGACACGCTCTTTATCGGCGGGTCGATCTGCGATTGCTGCGGGACGCCGCTGCCGGGGGAGGATCATTCGGATACACTTAAATGTGATGATTGCATGCGCACCCCGCGACCCTGGAAACAGGGGCGATCAGCGCTGATCTACAAGGATAACGGCAGGCGGCTGGTGCTGGGCCTGAAACACGGTGACCGGCAGGAGATCGCAAAGCCGGCGGCCCAGTGGATGGCGCAGGCCATGGCGGATCTGCCCAAGGACAACATGATTGTCGCCCCGGTGCCGCTGCATTGGACGCGGATGGTGAAACGGCGCTACAATCAATCGGCACTCCTCGCGCAAGCCCTTGCAAAACAAACAGGATTGCCCGTTTGCCCGGATCTTTTGCAGCGACAGAAGCGCACCCTTCCGATGGAAGGCATGACCCGGGAAATACGATTCTCCTCCGTTAAGGGCGCGATCTCGGTGCATCCTCGGCGCAGGCACCGGCTGGTGTCCCGTCCGGTGCTGATCGTTGATGATGTGTTCACCTCCGGGGCGACGCTGTCGGCGGCCGCGGATGCCTGCCTTGCAGCAGGGTCAGGGCCGGTATACGTCGTAACACTGGCACGCGTGGTCAAGGATGCCTAAGTTCCTCACCAACGCTTCGCGCAATGAGGAAAAGCCACGATGCAAACCGTTGAAATTTACACTTCGCCGCTCTGTGGATTTTGCCACGCGGCCAAACGCCTGCTGAAACAGAAAGGCGTCGACTTCGCCGAAGTCGATGTCTGGGCCAACCCGGACCGCAAGCCGGAGATGATCCAGCGGGCCAATGGCGGCCGCACCGTGCCGCAGATTTTTGTGGGTGAAACCCATGTGGGCGGTTGCGATGATCTCTACGCGCTCGAACGGGCCGGGAAACTCGACACACTTCTGGCGGCATGAGAACCGCCCTCCTGCAGCTGAATGTTTCGGATGATCCCGTGGCGAACCTTGAGGGTACGCTCGGGTATCTGCGACAGGCGGCTGCGGAGGGGGCGGAGTTTGTCCTGACGCCCGAGGTCACGAATTGTGTCTCAACCAGTCGGACGCATCAAAATGCTGTGTTGCAGCATGAAGAGGATGATATCACCCTGGCCGCATTGCAGGCCGAGGCCAAGGCTTTGGGCATTTGGTTGCTCATCGGATCGCTGGGGCTCAAGACGCGGGATGCGGACGGGCGGTTTGCCAACCGCTCCTTCATGATCGACCCGCTGGGCGATGTCGTCGCGCGCTATGACAAGATCCACATGTTCGATGTCGATGTTTCCCCCGAAGAGACCTGGCGCGAATCGCAAGGGTACCGCCCGGGCACGCAGGCGGTTGTGGCCGAAACCGCCTTTGGCCCGGTGGGGCTGACCATTTGCTACGATCTGCGATTCCCCAAACTGCACGCCGCGCTGGCCGGCGCGGGGGCGCATATCCTGACCGTTCCTGCCGCCTTTTCGCCCGTCACCGGTGCCGCGCATTGGCATACGTTGCTGCGGGCCCGCGCCATTGAAACCGGATGCTTTGTCCTCGCTCCAGCGCAGACCGGTTTGCACGCCAGCGCGGCCCACAAAACGCGCCGCACTTATGGGCATTCGCTGGTCGTAACCCCTTGGGGCGAGGTCCAAATGGACGCAGGGGACGTGCCGGGCGTTTACATCACGGACCTCGATATGGGAGAAGTGGCCAAGGCGCGGGGACGTGTGCCCAGCCTTGAGAATGCGCGACCTTTTGATGGACCTTGATGACCGAAGACAGAAATGCCTTGGCGATTGCGCTCTTTAGCGAGGTGCTTGCAGCGGATCAGATGGTGCGCGCGCGGCTGAGTAAAGTGCTGCCGAAAGGCATGGAAATCTCTCACTTTTCGGTGTTGAACCATCTGGCGCGCACGATGGATGAACGCACGCCTGCGCAGCTGGCAGAGACGTTTCATGTGACCCGTGGTGCGATGACCAACACGCTGAGCAAGCTGGAATGGGCGGGCTATGTACATATCCGGCCCGATTGGGACGACGCGCGGCGCAAGATGGTCGCGATCAGCCCGGCGGGGCGGCAGGCGCGGGATCATGCGGTGGGCTCGATCACGCCGCTGATCAATCAGGTGGTGGAGAAACTGGGCGATGCCCAGGTGCGCGAGGCGCTGCCGATCCTGCGGGAGATGCGCCGCCAGTTGGGCGAGGACGCCTAGGCCGCGTTTGTCATGCTGTGCCGATCTTGGCGAGGGAGCGCCCTCCCCCCCCGTCGAAGGGGGTCGGACGCTGGCCAGCGATGCTGGCCGGGCGCCCGGGATCAGAGGGCGGGTGCAGACTTTCGCCGGGTGATCAGGCTGGCTTTACGCTGGCGGTCACGTAGTTCACGCTCAGATCCCGATCCGACAGCCGCCAGGACCAGGTGAGTGGGTTGAAGACGAACCCCTTGCGGTCCACCGGATCGAGGCCCGCATCGCGCATCAGGTCGTAAAGTTCATCCGGTGTGATGAACTTTGACCATTCATGGGTGCCTTTGGGCAGCCAGCGCATCACATGTTCGGCCCCTATGATCGCCATCATGTAGGACTTTGGATTGCGGTTCAGGGTGGAGCAGATGTGCAGCCCGCCGGGTTTCAGAAGTTTCCGGCAGGCGATCAGGTAGTCGATGGGGGAGGCGACATGTTCGACCACCTCCATGTTCAGCACCACGTCGAATTGCTCGCCCACTTCGGCCATATCCTCGGCGGTGGTATGGCGATAGTCGATCACCAGCCCGGATTGCTCCGCGTGGATCTGCGCCACGGGGATGTTCCGCTCTGCCGCATCCGCGCCGACCACATCGGCACCCAGCCGCGCCATGGGTTCCGCCAGTAAGCCGCCGCCGCAGCCGATATCTAGAATGCGTAGCCCCTTGAACGGCGCTGGCGCCTTCAGATCACGGTCGAATTCAGCGGCGATCTGGGTGGTGATATAGTCGAGCCGGCAGGGGTTCAGCATGTGCAGCGGTTTGAACTTGCCGTTCTCGTCCCACCACTCCGCCGCCATCGCCTCGAATTTAGCGATCTCCGAGGGGTCAACCGTGGTTTGAGGCGCTTGCATTCTGATCTCCATGTGCTCAAGTGCGTTTTCGTATTATATAGGCCTGTAATGGACAAATTCTCGGACCAAAAGCGCGCAGTGCAATATCTTTACCCGCCGATCGATCCCTTCGATCAGCGGATGCTGGACGTGGGTCAGGGGCACAAGGTCTATGTGGAGCAATGTGGTAACCCCGATGGCATCCCGGTCATTGTTTTGCACGGGGGTCCGGGCGGCGGCTGCAGCCCGGCGATGCGGCGCTATTTCGATCCGGAAGTCTACCGGGTGATTCTGTTTGATCAGCGCGGCTGTGGCCGCTCGCGCCCGCATGCCAGCGTCACGCACAATACCACGTGGCATCTGGTGGATGATATCGAGCTCATTCGGCACGCGCTGGACGTCGATCACTGGATCGTCTTTGGCGGCAGCTGGGGGGCGACGCTGGCGCTGATCTATGCGCAGGCGCATCCCGATCATGTCCGCCACATCGTCCTGCGGGGCGTTTTCCTGATGACCCGCGCCGAGCTGGACTGGTTTTACGGTGGCGGGGCGGGCAAGTTCTGGCCCGAGGTCTGGGCGCGGTTCACGGCGTTGATCCCCGAAGACGAGCTTGGTGATCTGATCGAGGCTTACCGCCGCCGCCTTTTCTCCGGCGATATCGGGCTGGAGACACGATACGCCAAAGCATGGTCCGCCTGGGAAAACGCGTTGGCCTCGATTCATTCGTCAGGCGCCACCGGGGAAAGCCCCGGCGAATATGCGCGCGCCTTTGCCCGGCTGGAGAATCACTATTTCTCGAACAACGGATTTCTGGAGTTCGATGGCCAGATCCTCGCCCATGTCGGGCGGATTGCACATATCCCCGGCGTGATTGTGCAGGGTCGTTACGATATGATCTGCCCCCCGGACAGCGCCTATGCTCTGGCGCAGAAGTGGGACAATTGCGATCTCAAGATGGTGCGCAACGCCGGTCACGCCCTGTCGGAGCCCGGTATCAGTGCGGAACTAGTACGCACGATGGACCGGATTGGCGGCAAATGAGCCGGGCCTTGCGTCATATCGACAGGCGGGCGCTTTTTGCTTCCGGTGCGGCGGCGGCATTGCTGGCGGCGACCGGTGTATCGGCTGGCCCGTCGCCGGTGCGCGGCGGGCGGTTGCGATTGGCGCTATCCGGCGCGATGCGCTCGGATAGCTTCGATACACGGTTATCAAAGGGCCTTTTTATGCAGGTCGCCATGGTGGGTATGGTGTTTGACACGCTCACCGAGGTCGGCGCCGACGGCACCCTGCGCGGAGAGCTTGCAACGCATTGGCAGGGCAGCGCGGACGCAAGGGTCTGGCATATCGACCTGCGTCCCGGCGTCACTTTTCACAATGATGCTCCCTTTGCCTCGGGGGATGTGCTGGCCTCCTTGGCGCTGCATCGAGACGCCCTCCTGTCAGATGTCGTAGAGATCGACGCGGTGGGTGCCCATCAGATCCGGATTACGTTGACCGACCCTGATCCGGACTTCCCATATCGTCTGTCCGCGCCTGAGCTGGTGATCTACCCGTCAAACCACATGGCCGAGGCGATTGTGGGCGGAATCGGCACCGGTCTCTACCGGGTGCACAAGTTTCTGCCCGGCCGGCAGTTGATCGGCCGACGTGTCGATCAGCACTACAAGGACGGCGCGGCAGGCTGGTTTGACAGCGTCGAGCTTGTTTCCGTGCCCGCCGAGCCGGTGCGTGCCGAAGCCTTGCGCGACGGCTATGTCGATGCGGTCGATCTGGCCGAGGCGGGGCTGCTGGAGGGTGTGGCGGATGTTGCCCTGCTGCCGGACTCCAAACAGATCACCTCTGCCGCAGCCCTAAATCTGCACATGCGGCAAATGGTTGGCAGCCGTGCGCCTCTGGACAATCTGCGCGCGGCGGAACGGTGGTGGATGGGCTGACCTGATCAGGGGTTGCAGACTCAGGTCCGCGCGCGTATATCCTGCGGTAACAGCGGCGCGTTCGGGTCCAAACCAGACGCACCACCGAAACACGATACGGGCCGCGCGCCCGTTTTTTTGTGCCTGAAAGACTGATGACAAACGACCTGATTGCAAAAGCTGCCATTGATCGCCGCATGGCCGAGATCATCACCCCGGTGATCGAGGATATGGGGTTTGAACTGGTGCGCGTGCGCCTGATGTCGGGGAAATCCACGATCCTGCAGATTATGGCCGACAAGCCCGACGGCGGTATCGAGGTCGATGATTGCGCCGAGATCAGCCAGGCGGTTAGCGCTATTCTCGATGTCGAAGACCCTATTCTCGACGAATATACGCTAGAGGTGTCCAGCCCCGGGATCGACCGTCCGCTGACACGGCTCAAGGACTTCGAGATGTTCGAAGGCTATGAGGCCAAGATCGAGACGGGCGAGATGATTGACGGCCGCCGCCGCTTCAAGGGCGAGTTGGCAGGCATTGAGGACGACGAAGTTCTGATCAATGTCGCCGAAGGCACCATCGGTTTGAAATTCGACTGGCTGTCGGATGCGAAACTGGTGCTGACGGACGATCTGATCAAGGAAATGCTGCGCCAGCGCAAAGCAAGCGGCGCAATTGACGAGACGAAATTTGACGAAATTTCCGATGAGGTGTCATCGGAGAATTCCGCTGAGGGAGACCAATAAATGGCAATTACTTCTGCAAACCAGCTTGAACTGCTGCAAACGGCTGAGGCCGTGGCCCGCGAAAAGATGATCGACCCCGGTCTGGTGGTCGAGGCGATGGAAGAATCGCTCGCCCGCGCGGCCAAGTCCCGCTACGGCGCGGAGATGGATATTCGCGTCTCCATCGACCGCAAGACCGGCCGCGCCACGTTCACCCGCGTGCGCACCGTGGTCGAGGATGAAGAGCTGGAGAATTATCAGGCCGAATTCACGGTCGAGCAGGCCAAGCAGTACATGGAAAACCCCGAAGTCGGGCAGGAGTTCATCGAGGAAGTCCCGCCCGTGGAGATGGGCCGCATCGCCGCGCAATCCGCGAAACAGGTGATCCTGCAGAAGGTGCGCGAAGCCGAGCGGGACCGTCAGTTCGAGGAATTCAAGGACCGCGCGGGCACCATCATCAACGGTCTCGTCAAACGCGAGGAATACGGCAACGTCATCGTCGACGTGGGCGCCGGTGAGGCGATCCTGCGCCGCAACGAGAAGATTGGCCGCGAAAGCTACCGCCCCAATGACCGCATCCGCGTCTACATCAAGGACGTGCGCCGCGAGCAGCGCGGCCCGCAGATTTTCCTCAGCCGTACGGCACCGGAATTCATGGCGGAGCTCTTCAAGATGGAAGTGCCCGAAATCTACGACGGCATCATCGAGATCAAGGCGGTGGCCCGTGATCCGGGGTCCCGGGCGAAGATTGCAGTGATTTCTTATGACGGGTCGATTGACCCGGTGGGTGCCTGCGTCGGTATGCGGGGGTCTCGTGTGCAGGCCGTTGTGAACGAGCTGCAGGGCGAGAAAATCGACATTATTCCGTGGAACGAAGACCAGCCCACGTTCCTGGTGAATGCGTTGCAGCCTGCGGAAGTCAGCAAGGTGGTCCTCGACGAGGAAGCGGGCAAGATCGAAGTTGTGGTTCCGGAAGAGCAGCTGAGCCTCGCTATTGGCCGTCGCGGTCAGAACGTGCGTCTGGCCAGCCAGCTGACCGGGCTCGACATCGACATCATGACCGAGGAGCAGGAGAGCGCGCGCCGTCAGGCCGAGTTCGAACTGCGCACCAAGCTCTTTGTCGATAACCTGGACCTGGACGAATTCTTCGCACAGCTTCTCGTGTCGGAAGGTTTCTCGAACCTCGAAGAGGTGGCCTATGTCGAGCTCGACGAGCTGCTTGTCATCGACGGTGTGGACGAAGACACCGCGAACGAGTTGCAGGCCCGTGCCCGCGATGTGCTGGAAGCCCAGAACAAGGCGGCCCTTGAGAATGCCCGCAGCATGGGTGTCGAGGACAGCCTGGTTGAATTCGAGGGTCTCACACCCCAGATGATTGAGGCGCTTGCCAAGGATGACGTGAAGACGCTGGAAGACTTCGCCACCTGCGCCGACTGGGAGCTGGCTGGCGGATGGACAACCATCGACGGCGAGCGTGTCAAGGATGACGGTGTTCTGGAGCCCTTTGATGTCTCGCTGGAAGAGGCGCAGGATCTGATCATGACCGCACGTGTCATGTTGGGCTGGGTCGATCCGGCCGATCTGGAGGCCGAGGCCGAAGAAGAGTTGGAAGCGGCAGACGCCGAGGAGGCCGAGGCCTGATCTCAGGCCTCGGGGTCAGCTGATGGGTCGCGGTGGCGCTCCAAAAGACCGCACGGACGGTCCGGATCGCAAGTGTATTGCCACAGGCGAGGTGCAGCCAAAATATGGGCTGATCCGCTTTGTGGCCGGTCCAGAGGGGCAGATTGTGCCGGATGTTCTGGGCAAACTGCCCGGGCGCGGGATCTATGTGGCGGCGGACAGGGGCGCGCTTGAAAAAGCGGTTCAAAAGCGCCTCTTTGCCCGCGGTGCAAAGCAACCGGTGACGGTGCCAGAGGACTTGGTGGGGGAAGTGGAACGGCAGCTGGCGCGCCGGGTGATCGACCTCATTTCTCTGCAACGCAAGGCCGGTAAGGCCGTCGCCGGGTACGAAAAGGTCAAAAGCTGGCTTCAGATGGAAGAGGCCGAAGTTCTGATCCAGGCAGTTGATGGATCGGGACGTGGGAAATCGAAATTGAGCACGCCGCACTATGGCCATTACATCGGCTGGCTGACGGCAGACGAATTGGGTTTGGCATTCGGACGTCAAACTGTGATACATGGGGCGCTCGCCTCTGGTGGACTCACGCAACGTGTTGTAGAGGAAGCCAACCGACTTAAAGGCGTGCGCGAAAACGAGGGTGGCAACGGCCACTCGAAAGGATAGACGAGCTTCATGAGCGATACTGACGGCAAGAAAACATTGGGTCTGCGTGGCGGTGGCGCGCGTCCGGGCAACGTAAAGCAGAGCTTTAGCCACGGACGGACCAAAAACGTCGTGGTGGAGACCAAGCGCAAGCGCGTTGTGGTGCCGAAACCGGGTGCGGGTAAAACCGGATCGGGCGGCGCTGCCACAGGTGATCCGTCCCGGCGTCCGGCGGGTATTTCCGATGCGGAGATGGACCGCCGCCTGAAGGCTGTTCAGGCTGCCAAGGCGCGTGAGGTCGAAGAGGCCGCGGCGCGTGAAGCAGAAGAAAAGGCGCGCGCCGAAGACCGCGAGCGTCGCCGTGCCGAACAGGAAGCGAAAGAGCAGCAGGAACGCGAGCGCGAGGAAAGCCTCAAGGCCAAGGCCGAAGAGGACGAACGCCGCAAGCAGGAAGCCGAAGCGGCGGCCAAGGCGGCTGCGGCGCCGGTTGAAGAACCCGTTGTTGCCCGCCCCACCAGCACCAAGGCGCCGGAAGCGGCACCGCGCAAGCAGCAGGACCGCGACCGCGACAACAAGCGCGGCAAGGGCGGCGACGACAACCGCCGGTCGGGCAAGCTGACATTGAACCAGGCGCTGTCTGGCGGTGAAGGCGGGCGTCAACGCTCCATGGCCGCGATGAAGCGCAAGCAGGAACGGGCACGTCAGAAAGCGATGGGCGGCACGGTTGAGCGCGAAAAGGTCGTCCGCGACGTGCAGGTGCCCGAGGCGATTGTCGTCTCCGAACTGGCCAACCGGATGTCCGAAAAGGTTGGCGAGGTCGTCAAGGCGCTGATGAACAACGGCATGATGGTCACGCAGAACCAGACCATCGATGCGGATACCGCCGAACTGATTGTCGAGGAATTCGGCCACAAAGTGGTCCGCGTGTCCGATGCGGACGTGGAAGACGTGATCAAGGAAGTCGAAGACGACGACAAGGATCTCAAATCGCGGCCCCCGGTCATCACCATCATGGGCCACGTTGACCACGGTAAAACCTCGCTGCTCGATGCGATCCGCAACGCCAAGGTTGTTGCCGGTGAAGCGGGCGGGATCACGCAGCACATCGGCGCCTATCAGGTGAAAACCGATGGCGGTCAGCTGCTGAGCTTCCTCGATACGCCGGGCCACGCGGCCTTTACGTCGATGCGGTCCCGCGGGGCGCAGGTGACGGATATCGTGGTTCTGGTTGTGGCGGCGGATGACGCCGTGATGCCGCAGACCATCGAGGCCATCAACCACGCGAAGGCAGCCGAAGTGCCGATGATCGTGGCGATCAACAAGATTGACCGCCCGGCGGCTGATCCGGACAGGGTTCGGACCGACCTGCTGCAGCACGAGGTTATCGTCGAGAAGATGTCTGGTGAAGTGCAGGACGTTGAAGTTTCCGCGATCACCGGTCAGGGTCTGGATGAACTGCTGGAGGCCATCGCGCTTCAGGCGGAAATCCTTGAGCTGAAGGCGAACCCGGATCGTGCGGCACAGGGTGCGGTGATCGAAGCGCAGCTGGACGTGGGTCGTGGGCCCGTGGCCACCGTTCTGGTTCAGAACGGCACGTTGCGCCAGGGCGATATCTTCGTCGTGGGCGAGCAATACGGTAAGGTCCGTGCGCTGATCAACGATCAGGGCGACCGCGTGAAAGAGGCCGGACCTTCGGTGCCTGTCGAGGTGTTGGGTCTGAACGGTACGCCCGAAGCGGGTGACGTGCTGAACGTGACCGAGACCGAAGCGCAGGCCCGCGAGATCGCTGAGTATCGCGAGCAGGCCGCGAAGGACAAACGCGCGGCGGCTGGGGCGGCGACGACGCTCGAACAGCTGATGGCAAACGCCAAGGCGGATGAGAACGTCAACGAGTTGCCCATTCTGGTCAAAGCCGATGTGCAGGGCTCTGCCGAGGCGATCGTCCAGGCGATGGAAAAAATCGGCAACGAAGAGGTGCGCGTGCGCGTGCTGCATTCGGGTGTCGGCGCCATCACCGAAACCGATGTGGGTCTGGCCGAAGCATCGGGTGCTCCGATCATGGGTTTCAACGTGCGGGCAAATGCCTCTGCGCGGAACACCGCGAATCAGAAGGGTGTGGAGATCCGCTACTACTCGGTGATCTATGATCTTGTGGATGACGTGAAAGCGGCGGCTTCTGGCCTACTCAGCGCGGAAATCCGCGAGAACTTCATCGGCTATGCGACGATCAAGGAAGTCTTCAAGGTGACCGGCGTCGGTAAAGTGGCCGGTTGTCTGGTGACGGAAGGCGTTGCACGCCGGTCTGCCGGGGTCCGTTTGCTGCGCGACAACGTGGTGATCCACGAAGGCACGCTGAAAACGCTCAAGCGTTTCAAGGACGAAGTGGCGGAAGTTCAGTCCGGTCAGGAATGCGGTATGGCGTTCGAAAACTACGACGATATCCGTGCCGACGACGTGATCGAGATTTTCGAGCGCGAGGAAATCACGCGGACCCTGAGCTAAGTATCAGCTTTATAAAACAAAAAAGGGAACAGCGCGAACGCTGTTCCCTTTTTCGTGTGTGTTTGAGTGCTCTATCAGGCGGCTTTGGTGACCGGCGCGCCAGTATAGCTTGTGTCATCTACTTTCACGACGATACGCCCATCGGGCAACGCCCGCACGTAAAGTCCCTGAATCGACACAGCACTCCCCAGAGTGATCGTCCGTAACATGTCGTTCTCCTCCCCAGGATAGTGACATCAAAAAAAATATCGTAATTTGATTAAATTACCATAAACAAAAAAAGCGATTTCGTGCAATAGGCGAAAAGTCGCGGATGACGTCGCCTAAAAAGTGACCTGCTACAACCAATCGCGCAAAATGGGAATCAACGGAACGTCAGCGGCTGGCATCGGATAGTCCCTGAGCGCCGCCGGACGCACCCATTTCAGCAGCTGGTTTTCACGTGACATCGGGGTGCCTTCCCACTTGCGGCAGGCAAAGAGCGGCATCAGCAGATGGAAGTCATCGTAGCTGTGACTGGCGAAAGTGAGCGGGGCCAGGCAGGAGGCCCATGTATTGATCCCCAGCTCTTCTTCCAGCTCGCGGATCAAGGCCACTTCGGGTGTCTCGCCCGGCTCGACCTTGCCACCCGGGAACTCCCAGAGACCGGCCATGGATTTGCCTTCGGGCCGTTGCGCCAGCAAGACGCGCCCATCCACATCAATCAGGGCAACAGCGGAAACGAGAACAGTTTTCATGGAAGTCAGGACCGGTAATCGGCGTTGATGTCGATGTAGCCATGGGTCAGATCGCAGGTCCAGACGGTGGCCCGGCCGTTCCCCAAACCGATGTCCACACCGATGAAAAGCTCGTGGTCCTTCATATGTGCGGCGGCCTGCGCCTCGTCGTACCCCGGGCTGACCCATCCCTTTTCCGCCACAACCACGTCTCCGAACCGGATAGACAACAGGTCGCGATCTGCTGCGGCACCGGATTTGCCCACGGCCATAACCACGCGGCCCCAGTTGGGATCCTCGCCCGCGATGGCGGTTTTCACCAGCGGGGAATTGGCAACCGATAAGGCATGCGTTTTGGCGTCGGCATCTGTTGCGGCACCGGTGACGCTGATCTCCACGAACTTCGTCGCGCCTTCGCCGTCGCGGACAACCTGATGCGCAAGGTCCAGCATGACCCCATGCAGCGCGTCGGAAAACGCCAGGTCACCGCTGACGTCCACGCCGGACGCACCCGTCGCCGCGACCAGAAGCGTGTCGGAGGTCGAGGTGTCACTGTCGACGGTAATGCAATTGAAGGTGCAGGCATTGTGACCCGACACCATTGCCTGAAGTTCTGCCTGCGGAATTTTCGCATCCGTAAAGATGTAGACCAGCATGGTCGCCATGTCCGGCGCGATCATGCCGGAGCCCTTTGCGATGCCCGCGATGGTCACGCGCCTGCCCGCAATATCGACGGTGGCGCTGGCGCCCTTGGGGAAGGTGTCGGTTGTCATGATGGCACGCGCCGCCGCTTCGATGCCTGCGGCATCCTGCGCCTCGGCCAGAGCCCTAAGGTGCGCGGTGATGCGGTCGAAGGGCAAGGGCTCTCCGATCACCCCGGTCGACGAGGTGAAAACGCGCTCTTGCGGGATATCGCAGGCGGTTGCGGTGGCAAGGGTGATGGCCCCCACCGCATCTTCGCCATTGCGTCCGGTGAAGGCGTTTGCGTTGCCCGAATTGACAAGGAACGCAGCTGCCGATCCGGACGCTCCGCCCAGCTTGGCCTGACAGTCCAGCACCGGTGCAGCCCGTGTGGCCGAGGTGGTGAAGACCCCGGCAATCGCCGTGCCAGGCGTCATGCACGCCAGCATGACGTCATCGCGCCCCTGATACCGAACGCCCGCGGCGATGGTGGCAAATGTCACACCCTCGACAATGGGCAAAGCCGGAAACGCCTCTGGCGCCAGCGGCGAAACCGCAGAAATCTTTGCCATGGTGCGTTATTCCAGAAGGTCAGTCTGTTTCAGCACCGCCGGATCGATTTCGAGATCAGCAGGGACCTGGACGTCTGCAGCTTCGGTGGCGTCCTGGATCGCTTCCTGCGCTGCAATCTGGCTGAGCTCCTGGGTCAAATCTCCCCGCACGTCTTCCAAGGTCGGAATCTCTGCCTTGCGCGTTTCGTTGAGCTTGATGATATGCCAGCCGAACTGGGTCTGCACCGGGGCCGAAACCTCACCTACCTCAAGCGCGATGGTCGCGGCCTCGAACGCAGGCACCATCATACCGGGGCCAAACCATCCCAACTCCCCGCCATTCGGACCGGACGGACCCGTCGATTTTTCCCGCGCCGTGGCACCGAAATCGGCACCCCCGTCAATGGTTTCCTTGACGGCCAAGGCGGCCTCTTCGGTTTCCACCAGAATATGGGAGGCGTTATATTCCTCTTCGGGATCGATATCCCCGAATTGCCGATCATAGAGCTCCTGAAGGGCCTCTTCGGTGATCGCGTCCTGCAACACCGCCTCGACGACTTCGCCGGCAAGCAGTGAGCGCTCCTCGTTTTCCAGTGACTTGGTGATCCGCAGCGGCACGTCACCCTCGAAGTTCTGTGCCAGGGCGCTTTGCTGCACCAGCTGCTCCAGAATGCCGTCATAGAGGACCTCGTCCTCCAACTGCTGATATTGCTGCGGCAGGCTGGCGCGCGCGACGATCATGTGACCCAGCGTGATCTCAACACCGTTCACAGTGGCCACCACCGTTTCAGCGGTGGGCGGCTCTGCGTTTGTGTCCGTTGAAGTCTGGGCCCAGGACGGCGCGGCCAATGTGACCAGCAAGGCGGCGCCGGCCATGAGGGTGAGGTGTTTTTGCATGGATTGGTCCTTGGGCTGCGTCACGGCAGGGCGCGACATTGACACGGTTTGGCGTGACCCTTACATCGCCCTATGGGCGCGGCCAGAGTGCTGCGTTCCCTTTCTATCTATGGGCTGTGCCGCAGACGAGCAAGCAAATCGGCGCCATTCCCTAAACTTCGGCTGGAGAACGCATGCTGGGCATCGGAACACTCGCAAAAAAGGTCTTTGGGACACCAAACGACCGCAAAGTCAAAGCGACCCGCCCGCTGATCGAGAAGATCAACGCGCTTGAGCCAGAGTTCGAAAAACTGAGTGACGACGGCATCAAGGAAAAGACCGAAGAGCTGCGCAAGCGCGCGCTGGATGGCGAAAACCTTGACGACCTGCTGCCCGAAGCCTTTGCCAACTGCCGTGAAGCCGCGCGCCGGGCCCTGGGCCTGCGCGCCTTTGACACGCAGCTCATGGGGGCGGTGTTCCTGCATCAGGGCAATATCGCGGAACAGAAGACCGGCGAAGGCAAGACGCTGACCGCCACATTCGCGGCCTACCTGAACGGGCTGACCGGCAAGGGTGTGCATATCGTCACCGTGAACGAATACCTCGCCAAACGCGATGCCGCCTGGATGGGGCAGGTGTTCGGCGCGCTGGGCCTGACCACCGGCGTGGCCTATTCCGAGATGTCCGAGGAGGACAAGCGCGACGCTTACGGCAGCGATATCACCTACGCGACGAATAACGAGCTTGGGTTTGATTATCTGCGCGACAACATGAAGTCCGAGCTGAGCCAGATTTTCCAGAAGCATCACAACTTCGCGATTGTGGACGAGGTGGATTCGATCCTGATCGACGAAGCGCGCACGCCCTTGATCATTTCCGGTCCCGCGCAGGACCGATCCGAGATGTACAAGACCGTCGACGTGGTGATCCCGGAACTGGACGACAGCCATTTCGAACTTGATGAAAAAACCCGGAACGTGACCTTCACGGATGAGGGCAACGAATTTCTGGAAGACCTGCTGCGGTCGCGCGAGCTGCTGGAAGAGGGGCAAACCCTCTACGATCCGGAAAGCACGACCATCGTGCACCACGTCAATCAGGGTCTGCGGGCGCATAAGCTGTTTCAGCGCGACAAGGACTATATCGTCCGCGATGACGAGGTGGTGCTGATCGATGAATTCACTGGTCGGATGATGACCGGGCGTCGCTTGTCGGACGGCCTGCATCAGGCCATCGAGGCCAAGGAAAACGTGCCCATCAAACCCGAGAACGTGACGCTGGCCTCGGTGACCTTCCAGAATTATTTCCGCCTCTATGACAAGCTGGCAGGCATGACCGGGACCGCGCTGACCGAAGCGGAAGAGTTCCAGGAAATCTACGGGCTGGGTGTGGTCGAAGTGCCGACCAACAAGCCGATTGCCCGGATCGACGACGACGATCAGGTCTACCGCACCGTGCGCGAGAAATACTCCGCCATGCTGGACCAGATTAAAGAGAGCAATGCCAAGGGCCAGCCCGCGCTGGTCGGCACCACCTCGATCGAGAAGTCCGAAGTGCTGAGCAAGATGCTGACGGATGCGGGGATCAAGCACAACGTGTTGAACGCGCGCCAGCACGAGCAGGAAGCGCAGATCGTCGCGGACGCGGGCAAATTCGGCGCGGTGACCATTGCGACCAACATGGCGGGCCGCGGGACGGACATCCAACTGGGCGGCAACGTGGACATGCAGGTGATGAACGCCATCGCCGCCGATCCCGAAGCCGATCCGGAGGAAATCCGCGCCAAGGTCGAAGCCGAACATGCGGGCGAGAAATCCAAGGTGCTGGAGGCTGGCGGGCTCTATGTTCTGGCCTCCGAGCGCCACGAAAGCCGCCGGATCGACAACCAGCTGCGTGGGCGTTCAGGACGTCAGGGAGACCCCGGTCGGTCGTCATTTTACCTGAGCCTCGAAGACGATCTTATGCGTATTTTTGGGTCCGAGCGTCTCGAAAAGGTGCTGACAACGCTCGGCCTGAAGGAGGGGGAAGCCATTATTCACCCTTGGGTCAACAAGTCGCTGGAGCGGGCGCAGGCCAAGGTCGAAGGGCGCAATTTCGACATCCGCAAGCAGCTTTTAAAGTTCGATGACGTGATGAACGAACAGCGCAAGGTGGTCTTCACCCAGCGCCGCGACATCATGGAAGCGGCTGACCTTAGCGAGATCACCACCGACATGCGCCACCAGGTGATCGACGACATGATCGACCAGCATCTGCCGCCGAACACCTATGCCGATCAGTGG
The DNA here is from genome assembly GCF_015644665.1 of Roseobacter sp. MH60115. GTDB lineage: Bacteria > Pseudomonadota > Alphaproteobacteria > Rhodobacterales > Rhodobacteraceae > Roseobacter. Next base: position 184,490 of record NZ_JADOBQ010000004.1, on the reverse strand, counting down.
GACTCCGAAGGCCTTTATGAGGCGGTGAAAGAGCAGCTCGGCGTGGATGTGGCGGTCATGGACTGGGTCGAAGAGGAAGGCGTTGATGATGAGGCGATCCGGGATCGTCTGGTCGCGGCCACCGACGAGTTCATGGCGAGCAAGGCCGAGCTGTTCGGTTCCGAGAACATGCGCAACATCGAAAAGCAGCTTTTGCTGCAGGCCATCGACGGCAAGTGGCGCGAGCATCTGCTGACGCTGGAACACCTGCGGTCGGTTGTGGGCTTTCGCGGATATGCGCAGCGTGACCCGTTGAACGAATACAAGAACGAATCCTTCCAGCTTTTCGAAGGCATGCTGGACAGTCTGCGGGCCGACGTCACACAGAAGCTGTCGCAGATCCGTCCGCTCTCCGAGGATGAGCAACGCGAAATGCTCGAACAGATCCGGGCCCAACAGGCAGCGGCCCAGAATGCGGCAGCCGTTGCACCGGCGGGTGCCGCACCAGCGGCGGAATCGGGCGGCGATGCGGCAGCGGGCTTTGTGGAAGACGATCCGTCAACCTGGGGAAACCCGGGCCGGAACGAGCAATGCCCTTGTGGATCAGGGAAAAAGTTCAAACACTGCCACGGGCGTCTCGTCTGACACCTCCGCCATCTTCTTGCCCGAATTACACCCTTCGGCGGCCATAACTCAGCCGTGTTTACCTTTCATTAAGGTTTTCGTTCCGACTGGTGGAGAGGGATCACACGTAGATGTCGCAAAAGAAAGAGATCATGACGGCTGCTGGCACCTTGGCCTGCGCTGTCGGCATCGGTTTCGTGATGCAGAGCGGTGAGGCGGCCAAGCTCCGCTATGGGTCTGCGTCGCCCCCTGCGGAGAACCTGCAGGTCCGAAACGTCCCACCGCCGGACATCATCGAGGTTCCCGGCGCGATGGTCTTCGAAGCCGAACCTGTGCTGGACATCAATGGCATTGTCCTGACCTCAGCCGGGGTCGAGGCGCCGCTGAATGCTCAGGCATTGCACGAGCCGGTTCTGATCTATGCCTCCGCTGCCAGCCCGCTTTATCAACCAGTCGCGCCCGAGAGCCATCCGAAACACATATGCCCGGTAAAACTGTCCGCCACGACCTCTGCCGCCGCCATGGTGAGTTTGAGCCTGACTGCTCCCTGCATGCAGAATGAGCGAGTAACCGTCCGTCACGAAGGCCTGGAGTTCACCGAAACGACCTCTGCGTTTGGTGGGTTGGACATGACCGTGCCCGCTCTGGCAGAAGATGCGGCATTCGGCATTACCTTCGTCAACGGATATACCGCCCATGCCGAAGCGAAAGTTCCAAGCGTGAAACTCTATGACCGCGTGGCCGTTCAGTGGGAAGGCAACAACGTCGTGCAACTGCACGTGCGTGAGTTTGGCGCGCATTATGGGGAGGACGGTCACGTCTGGGCGGGGGCCGCGCGTGACATCTCGAGTGTGGCGGATGGGTCCGGTGGGTTTCTGACGCGACACGGGGACCGCGCCGCGCACAACGCCAGAATGACCGAGGTTTATACCGCCCCGGCACAAACAGCGCAGACCGAAGGCGCCATCGAAATCAGCATCGAAACCGAAGTGACGCCGGCCAACTGCGGACGCGAGATAGAGGCAACAGCCTTGAAGCTGATGGGCGGGAGCACGCTGTTGACCGGCACGGTGTCGCTTTACGTGCCGGGGTGCAGCACTGTCGGCAATTTTCTGGTGTTGAATAATCCGCTCGAAGACCTGACAGTCGCAGCGAACTGACACTGCGACGAGGCGCTTTCAGATGAGATTGACACGTGCAGCGGTTTGGGCTGCACTTTTTCTTTGCGCATTCTGGCGTTTTGCCGTCGCGCAGGATGTGACGCTGACGTCGCGTGATGGCCGGATTGAGCTGACCGGTACCCTGCTCGGGTTCGACGGGGAGTTTTACCGGATCGACACGCTCTACGGTGAATTGACGGTCGATGGATCCGGCGTTCTGTGTGACGGGCCCGGCTGTCCCAATCTGCAGGACTATGTTGCAGAGCTGAGCATTTCGGGATCGGCAACCATGGGTGCCGTCCTGATGCCAGCGCTGATCGAAGGGTTTGCCTTGCGCAACGGGTACATCGCGCTGCGCATGGTCGAGGATAAAACCCATTTCAACTACAGCCTGACGGATGAACAGACCGGCAAGCTCGCCGCTGTTTTCTTTTTCCGCGTGACCAATACGGATGAAGGTTTTGCGGATTTGCTGGCCAATGAAGCGGATATCGTCATGGCGCTGCGCGAAATTCGCGAAGATGAGCTGTCGCGTGCCGCCGAGGCGGGCATGGGCGATATGACCGGCACCAACCGCAGCCGGGTTCTGGCCCTCGATGCTGTGGTGCCCATCGTGGCGCCGAACAATCCCGTGCGGGACATCTCGCCCGGTAATCTTGCGCGGGCCTATGCAGGACAGATCACCAACTGGTCCGATCTGGGAGGGCCCGATGCGCCCATCACCCTGCACGCGCCCGCGCCCGAAACCGGGTTGGGGCAAGCCATCGAGGATGAAATCATCGCACCTGCCGGATTGCAGATGTCACCCAACATAATGCGTCACATGCGCGGGACAGACCTGGCGGGTGAGGTGTCCCGGGATGCCTTTGCCCTGGGGGTGGCAAGTTTTGCCGAAGTGGGAAATGCGCAGGCGCTGACGCTGACGGGTGTCTGCGGGCGGGCGTTACGCGCCACCCGGCGCACGATCAAGACAGAGGATTACCCGCTTACGGCCCCGATGTTCATCTACCTGCCCGCACGCCGCCTGCCCAAGATCGCGCGTGAGTTTCTGGCCTATACACGCGGCCCCTCCGCCCAGATCGTGATCCGGCGTGCGGGGTTCGTGGATCAGGCCCCCGAAGAGGTGCCGGTGGACGATCAGGGCAACAGGTTTGTCAATGCAATTGCCTCGGCTGGCGCAGAGGTGCCACTCTCCGAATTGCAACGTATGGTCTCTGTGTTGTCGTCGATGAAACGGTTGACGACGTCTTTCCGCTTCGAGGCGGGATCGGTTCGGCTGGATGCGCAATCGCGGTCCAACATCCAGCAGTTGGCGCGTGGGCTGGAACAGGGCCGCTATGACGCGCGTAAGCTTCTGCTTGTCGGTTTCAGCGATGGTGAAGGGCCAGCTGAGGTCAACCGCAGCATTGCCCTGCGGCGCGCAGAGGCGGTGCGCAGTGCCATCATCGAGGCCGCGGAAACCGCCGATCTGGATCGGGTGGTGATGGATGTGGATGCCTTCGGCGAGGCGATGCCGATGGCCTGTGATGGCAGCGCCTGGGGGCGTCAGGCCAATCGCCGGGTCGAGGTCTGGGTGCGTTAAGGCTCAGAGATAGCCTTCGCTGCGAAAACTCAATTCGCGCGATTTTCCGATGATCAGATGGTCATGCAGCGTGAGCCCCAGGGCCTGACAGGCGGCGTTGATCTGATCCGTCATGGCGATATCGGTTTGAGACGGGGTCGGATCACCGGAAGGATGATTATGCACCAGGATCATGGCGCTGGCATTTAACTCCAACGCCCGTTTGGCGACTTCGCGCGGATAAACCGGCACATGGTCGACCGTGCCCCGGGCCTGCTCTTCGTCTGCGATCACCACGTTCTTCCGGTCCAGATACAGCACGCGGAATTGCTCGGTCTCCCGGTGGGCCATGGTGGTGTGGCAATAGTCGAGCAAGGCGTCCCAGCTGCTGACAACATTCTGCTCGAGCACGCGGGCGCGGGCCATCCGGTGCGCCGCTGCTTCGACAATCTTCAGTTCGGTGATCACCGCGTTGCCGACCCCGGCAACATCGCGCAGCCGTTCCGCAGGCGCGGTCAGCACACGGTTGAAATCCCCAAACCGGTCCATTAATGCGCGGGCCAGTGGTTTTACATCGCGCCGTGGGATTGCCCGAAACAGAACCAACTCCAACATCTCGTAATCCGGCATGGCGGCTGCGCCGCCTTCAGTGAAACGAAGGCGCAGACGCTTGCGGTGATCTGCGATGTAGGAGGGTGTCGTGCCGCTGGGAAGGGGCACAGGCTCCGCTTCGTCAAGCAGGAAGGGCAGGGTGGATTCGGCGAAGGTATTCGGATCACGACTCATGAACCCGACTGTGCGGACTCATGGTTTCCGATTGGTTAACCCCAGCGTCAAAATAGTGATCGGGCCTGCCCCGCAGCACCAAGGATGGCAGACCCTGGGGCAACCGGCGAGCTGACAGGTAGGGTGGGCTTTAGGCCACCCCTGGGTGAAGTCCCATTGGACGTCCCGACCGTCAGGTCACCCCTTCATGGAGTCCCAGAAGGTTTTCACGGAGGAAAAGAAGCTGGAGGTCTCCGGGTTGTTGTTCTCAGAGAGATCCTCGAATTCAGCCAGCAGTTCCTTTTGCCGGGCGGTCAGGTTCACCGGGGTCTCCACCGCCAATTCGATGAACATATCGCCCGATCCGGCCCCGCGCAGCGCGGGCATGCCCTTGCCGCGCAGACGCATCTGGCGGCCGGATTGGCTGCCCGACGGGATTTGCACGCGTCCACGCCCGCCGTCGATGGTCGGCACCTCGATAGACCCGCCAAGCGCGGCTTTCGCCATGGAAACCGGCACGCGGCAGAAGAGGTTCCCGCCTTCGCGTGAGAAGAGCTCATGCTCGATCACATCGATGAAGATATAGAGATCGCCCGACGGCCCCCCCCGCATGCCCGCTTCACCTTCACCGGCAAGACGGATGCGGGTGCCGGTTTCGACCCCGGCAGGGATGTTCACGTTCAGCGCCCGCTCTTTTTCGATCCGGCCAGCGCCGTTGCAGGATTTACAGGGATTGTTGATGTGCTGACCGAGGCCAGAACACGTCGGGCAGGTCCGTTCTACCGTAAAGAAACCCTGCTGTGCCCTCACCTTGCCCATGCCGGAACAGGTCGGGCAGGTGGTCGGCTCGGCCCCGCCTTCGGCCCCGGAGCCGTTACAGCTGTCGCAGCCGACCGAGCCGGGCACATTGATTGTCTTTTGCAGGCCGGAGTAGGCGTCTTCGAGAGAAATGCGCAGATTGTAGCGCAGATCCGATCCCCGTGCCGCCCGGCGTCCGCCGCCGCCACGCTGGCCGCCCATGAAATCGCCAAAAAGATCGTCGAAGACGTCCGAGAAGGCAGAGCCGAAATCGCCCTGGCCGCCGCCAAACCCGCCACCGGGACGGCCACCGCCGCCGCCCATGCCGCCTTCAAATGCAGCGTGGCCAAAGCGGTCGTAGGCGGCTTTCTTGTCGGCGTCTTTCAGAACTTCATAGGCCTCGTTGGCCTCTTTGAACTGGGATTCAGCTTCTGGATTATCCTTGTTGCGGTCCGGGTGGAGTTCTTTCGCCTTCTGGCGATACCCCTTTTTAATCTCGTCCGCGGAAGCGCCTTTGGCGACACCAAGCACGTCGTAATAGTCACGTTTTGCCATCCGATAGTCCCCTTACTGGAACGTGAGAGGCCGACCCGGAGGTCGGCCTATGCAGTGGTTCCGGGTATCGCGCAACTTATGCGCGCTTGTCGTCGTCGAGATCTTCGAACTCGGCATCGACGATATCGTCATCGTCACCGCGCGGGGCATCCGCGGCCTCTGCCACGTCCTCACCCTCTTCCTGCGCGGCCTTGTAGATGGCCTCGCCCAGTTTCATCGCCGCTTCGGTCACGTTCTGGATGCCGGATTTGATCTTCTCGGCATTTTCAGTTTCCAGCTCATCCTTGAGCGCGGCAATCGCCAGTTCGATGGCTTCGATGGTGGTCGGATCGACCTTGTCGGCATGCTCTTCCATCGACTTCTCTGTCGAATGGATGAGGCTTTCCGCCTGGTTCTTGGCTTCGATGAGCTCGCGGCGTTCCTTGTCGGCTTCCGCGTTCTCTTCGGCGTCCTTGACCATTTTGTCGATGTCTTCGTCCGACAGACCGCCCGACGCCTGGATCGTGATCTTCTGCTCTTTCATCGTGCCCTTGTCGAGCGCGCCCACCGACACGATGCCGTTGGCGTCGATGTCAAAGGTCACTTCGATCTGCGGCATGCCGCGCGGGGCGGGCGGGATGTTCTCAAGGTTGAAGGCCCCGAGGATCTTGTTGTCCGACGCCATCTCACGCTCACCCTGGAAGACCCGGATTGTCACCGCGTTCTGGTTATCTTCGGCGGTGGAGAAGATCTGGGACTTCTTGGTTGGGATCGTGGTGTTGCGGTCGATCAGGCGGGTAAACACACCACCCAGCGTTTCGATGCCCAGCGACAGCGGGGTCACGTCCAAGAGGACCACGTCCTTCACGTCACCCTGAAGAACACCGGCCTGGATGGCGGCGCCCATGGCGACGACTTCATCCGGGTTCACACCCTTGTGCGGCTCCTTGCCGAAGAACTTGGTCACTTCTTCGACCACTTTCGGCATGCGGGTCATACCACCAACCAGCACCACCTCGTCAATGTCGGAAGCAGAAAGACCAGCATCTTTCAGCGCCGCCTGGCAGGGCTTGATCGAATTCTTGATCAGATCGCTCACGAGGCTTTCCAGCTTGGAGCGGGTCAGCTTCATGACCATGTGTAACGGCTGACCGGTGGCGCCCATGGAGATAAACGGCTGGTTGATCTCGGTCTGGCTGGAGGAGGACAGCTCGATCTTGGCTTTCTCAGCGGCCTCTTTCAGGCGCTGCAGAGCCATCTTGTCCTGCGTCAGGTCGACCTGGTGCTCTTTTTTGAACTCATCCGCGAGGTAGTTCACGATGCGCATGTCGAAGTCTTCCCCACCGAGGAACGTGTCGCCGTTGGTGGATTTCACTTCGAAGAGGCCATCGTCGATCTCAAGGATCGTCACGTCAAAGGTACCACCGCCGAGGTCGTAGACCGCGATAGTTTGCGTTTGCTCTTTGTCGAGACCGTAGGCCAGCGCCGCCGCTGTGGGCTCGTTGATGATGCGCAGCACTTCGAGGCCCGCGATCTTGCCGGCGTCTTTGGTGGCCTGACGCTGGGCGTCGTTGAAATAGGCAGGCACGGTGATGACCGCCTGGGTCACGTCTTCGCCGAGATACGACTCAGCGGTCTCTTTCATCTTGCCAAGGATAAAGGCGGAGATTTGCGACGGCGAGTATTTCTCACCACGGGCTTCCACCCAGGCGTCGCCGTTGCCGCCATCGATGACGTTGAACGGCATGTTCTTCTTGTCCTTGGCCAGATCCGCATCGTCGAACCGACGACCGATCAGACGCTTGACGCCGAAGATGGTGTTTTCAGGGTTGGTGACGGCTTGTCGTTTCGCGGGCTGACCCACGAGGCGCTCATCATCCGTGAAAGCGACGATGGACGGGGTCGTCCGCGCGCCTTCGGAGTTTTCGATGACACGGGGTTGGCTGCCATCCATGATGGAAATGCAGCTGTTGGTGGTGCCTAGGTCGATACCAATCACTTTGGCCATTTTTAGATCCCTCATTTACTCAAGGCGATGACACGGAGCATTGGCCCGTTATGGCGCCGTTGCCCCGATCGGATAACACAGGAAGCGGGTCGCTTCGTGCGGTTCGCAGCGTATATAAGGAGGGGTCTCGGGCGCTGCAACCTTTAGGCGCGGCATCCTCGGGGATTCTTATGGCAAATTCTGCGCAATTGGCACATCGGCGGGAGATGTATGGCACATTTGACGGTTGCGGGCTTCGAAATCCACGACACTTACCTCACGTCGGACGCGCAACGCGCGCTGCTGGACGCCCTTCGGGAGGTGGTTCGGGCCGCGCCTCTTGTCGATCCGGTGACCCCCAGCGGTAAAAAGATGTCGGTGCGGATGACCGCGGCGGGGCAATACGGCTGGATCACCGACCGGCAGGGGTACCGATACGCGCCGCAGCATCCCCAGGGGACGCCATGGCCTGCCATTCCCGAAAGCGTTCTGGACATCTGGCGCGATCTGACAGGGCTGGCGCGCATTCCGGATTGCTGCCTGATCAATTACTACGGCGAAGGCGCGCGCATGGGTCTGCATCAGGATAAGGACGAGGCCAGCTATGACTGGCCTGTGGTGTCCATATCGCTGGGGGACGACGGGCTTTTCCGCATGGGTGGGCCGCAGCGTGGTGGCAAGACCCAATCGATCTGGCTGAAGTCGGGGGACGTCGTGGTCATGGGCGGGGCCGCACGGCTGGCCTATCACGGTGTGGACCGCATCCGCTTTGGCTCCAGCACGTTGATGCCAAAGGGCGGGCGCATCAACCTGACGCTCCGGGTGGCGACATAGCGGTGGTCATGAACAATTGAAATGATACCGGGGCTGTGCAACCATCAATCGTTTTCAATCTGCGCGTCTCTTTTATGCTGTTTCTCCGCTCCGTTTTTCTTGCAGCTCTCCTGATGGTGTCCCTGCCTGTCGTCCTGTCCGCAAAGGATCGCGTGGCGCTCGTGCTTGGCAACTCAGACTATGCCCATCTGGGGTACCTGCCGAATGCGGCGCAGGACGCGCAGGATGTCTCCGATGCACTGCGCGCGCTGGAGTTCGAGGTCTTTGAGGGCATCGATTTGACGCGCAAGCAGATCGGGCGGCTGGTGTTGCGGGTGATGTCGCGGCTGGACGAAGACGATCTGGCCCTTTTTTACTATGCCGGACATGGGATTCAGTTCGGGTCCCAGAACTACATTCTGCCCGTCGATGCCTCTGGCACCACCGAGGAGAAAGTGCAGAAATCGGCGATCCGGCTGCAATCCATTATCGAGGATATCGAACAACGGGCAAGCCGGAACGTGGTCATCATGGATGCCTGCCGGGACAATCCGTTTGCCCAAGGCCTCGATGAACCGCTTCAGAGCATGGCTGCAACCGGTCTTGCAGAACTCAAAGGCGGGCTCAGCACTTTCATCGCCTTTGCGACGGAACCGGGCATGGCTGCTTCGGACGGGGCGGGCAGGAACAGCCCCTTTACCGGTGCCTTGCTGCGTTACATCAACGATGCGGACAAGGACGTGCACGAGTTGATGCGCAAGGTGCGCATTGATGTCGTCGAGGCAACCAACAGCGCGCAGACTCCGTGGGAAAGCTCCTCTCTGCTCAAAAAGATATGCCTTGCCCGACCCGGTGGCCATTGCGCACAACCGGTGAGCCTGCCGACACCCGCGCCGCAACCGGAGGTCACCGCGCCAGCTCAACCGCAACCACAACGGCCCGATCTGGTGCTCACGCATGTGGTGTCAGGGCTCGACCCGAACGGCGATGGGTTTCTGGCCCTGCGTGCGGGCACCTACACCGGCGCCGTGCGTCTGGCGAAAATGACCGAAGGCACGCGGCTGCAGTTTCTGGGGCAGGACGGCGTATGGTTCCATGTGCGCACGGAAACCGGGCTGGAGGGGTGGGCGCATTCCAACTGGATCAGGTTCACCGGCGCCCAGACCGCTGCCGCCCAAACCACCTGCGAGGCGCTTTGGCAGCAGCGCAACGCGTATTTCCACCGGCGGGGATATTGCTTTCAGTCGGCGCGGGGACAAGCGGCATTTTCGAACCAGAACTGCATTCCCGGGTTCAGCGCGGCAAACGTGCCGTTGAGCTCTGCCGAACGGGCCGCGGTGTCGCAGATCAAGGCGCAGGAACGGGCGATGGGGTGTCCTTAGACCGGTTCGGCGGCAGAGCGTGGGGCGATGCCCGTGTCGACTCCGCAGAGATGTCGGCGTGACTGCCAGGTCAAATCTGCGTATGGGACATGCACATGTGCTTGGCGCCTGAATTCGGGCCTGCGGGCGGAGGAGAGTGTTGAATGGAGCGAATAGCTGTTGTCGGATTGGGCCGTATGGGCAGTGCCATCGCGCGCCGCATGTCCGCCATGGGTCATGCCGTGCAGGGGTGGACGCGCAGTGGCCGCGAGGTTGCCGGTGTCCAGAGCGCCCCGGATCTACAGAGCCTGGTGGCGCATGGCGACACCCTTGTCCTTAGCCTTTTTGATGACGCGGCGGTGGCCGAGGTGCTGGATGCGCTCTTGGCCTGTGATCTGACGGGCAAACAGATCATCGACACCAGCACTGTGGTGCCCGACATCCTCAAGAGCCGCTTGGAAGCCATCACTGCCGCCGGTGCCATGGCGGTTGATGCGCCGATATCCGGAGGGCCGGATCTGGTCACGGCTGGGAAATGCGGGATTTTCATCGGCGGTGAGGAAAGTGCGGCAGCGCGGTCGCAAGATACGCTTGCGGCGCTTTCCAGTCGCATCTTTCACGTGGGTCCGCTGGGGGCCGGTCTTGCGATGAAGGTCATCAATAACGGGATGATCCAGACCTATTTCAACGGTCTCGCAGATTTCATGCCCTTGGCGAAACGGGCCGGGTTGCCGCTGGAGACAGTGCTGAAAATCCTTAGTGGCGGGCCTGCGGGGATGCCGATGGTCGCCGACCGCATTCCAAAAGTGCTGGGTCAGGACAAGGAGATCGGCTTTACGATCAACGCGACCTACAAGGACGCGGATGTCTTCCGGCGGGTCATGCAGTCTTTTGGCCTGCCATCACCGATGCTGGACAATTTTGCGCAGATGAGCGGTGAGGTCATCGCGGCTGGATTGGGCGAGGAGGATCCGGCGGCGTTTATCCGGTTTGCGTATGAGGACGATACTGGCTCCTGAGCCTCAGCGCCGCGCGCTCCAGCTGAGCGAGGCGTGCCGCCGCGTATAGAACTCACCCATCAGGCCGATCATCACCAGCACAATGCCGACCCACATGGCATAGTGCCAATCCGTATAGCGCGGGTTGTAGTTGATGAAGACAAACCCCCGCGCCTGATCAATGGCGTGAAACAGCGGGTTCCAGTCGAACATCGACAGCATGAATCCGGGCAGGCTGTTGGCCACGAACATCTTTCCCGACGCAATCATATTGGCGCGCTGGTAGATGGTTGAAAAGATGCTTACCACCTGGGGCATCCACGGTTTCAAGGCGAGCAGCACGAGGCCCAGAGCCACCCCGGTAAACCAGGATACGATCAGCATGCCAAAGGCCGCTGCCGGTTCTTCTATGACCACCGGGGCAATCGCCACGTGATAGCCAAAGAGGATGATGCCCAGCGAGAGCACCTGAATATAGAGCGCGCCGATGGCGGCAGAGGCGATGGCAATGATCGTGTTCATCGGCGCATGCTGCATCATCGGGCTGGCGGGCCCTTCCGACCCGACGACCGCGCTCATGGATTTTGTGTGCGTGATGAAGAGGAAGATGCCCGACATGATGTAGAGCAGGAAATCGCCCCGAATGGCGGAGCCGCGCAGCCCGAGGATGGAGAACATCAGGTAGAAGACCAGCACGAAGATCAGCATCTGCAGCACGTTGATGAAGATCGCGGCAAAGGCGTTGTTATGCGTCTTGCGCACGGACCGGACCACGGAGTGATAGATCAGCTCCAGAAGCGTCAGGGCGGAGGAAATTCCGCCATCGGTGCGTTTTGTCGCCTGAAACATGACCGCCTTGCCCATTGATCGTGTCTAGTTTCGCACGGAATTCTTGCTGTTCCGTTAGAGCTTGACCATAAGGGGCATCGTTTTGAACATCAATGATCGTGGAATGGATGAGAGCGTCATGGATTATGTGAAACTGGTTGAGGTGATGCGTCGCCTGTCGATCGAGGCGGGCGCGAAGATCATGGAGATCTACCAGGCGGATGATTTCGACGTGAAGGTGAAATCCGATGACAGCCCGGTCACGGCAGCGGACGAAGCCGCGGATGCGTTGATTTCGGCGGGCCTGCGCGCGGCGTTTCCCGATGTGATGCTGGTGACGGAGGAGCAATCGGCCACCCACGAGACTTCGGGCGATACCTTCCTGATCGTCGATCCACTGGATGGCACCAAGGAATTCATCCACCGGCGCGGCGATTTTACCGTGAACATCGCATTGGTCGAAGGCGGCGTGCCGACACGTGGGGTTGTCTATGCGCCTGCCAAGGGCCGGATGTTCTACACGGATGCTGACGGTCAATCCGTCGAGGAAACCGGTGATCTGGCGCTGGATCAGGTGGGCCCGCTGACGCGCATGTCGGTGTCGCAGGCCGACAATGCCGCGCTGATGGTGGTGGCGTCGAAATCGCACCGGGATCAGGCCACCGATGATTACATCAACAAATACGCCGTGAAGGACATGAAAAGCGCGGGCTCATCGCTCAAGTTCTGCCTTGTGGCGACCGGCGAGGCGGACCTTTATCCGCGTCTGGGCCGCACGATGGAATGGGACACGGCGGCAGGCCACGCGGTTCTGTCGGGTGCGGGCGGCTCGGTTGTGCGTTTCGACGATCTGACACCGCTGCGATATGGCAAGGAGGGATATGCAAATCCTTTCTTCATTGCCTATGCGCCCGCTGTTGATCTGAAGGACAGCTGATGTCCGTTCTCATCGTGATCCCGGCGCGCTACGCGTCCAGCCGCTATCCGGGCAAACCCCTTGTGGGTCTCAAAGGCGCGTCGGGTCAGTCCCGCAGCCTGATCGAGCGCAGCTGGCTGGCCGCGCAGAGCGTTGAAGGTGTTGCCCGTGTCGTCGTGGCGACGGATGACGACCGCATCCGCGAGGCGTCCGAGGCTTTTGGTGCCGAGGTGGTCATGACCTCACCTAATTGGGTGAACGGCACGGAACGCTGCGCCGAGACCCACGAGATTCTGGGCGGCGGTCATGAGATTGTCGTCAACCTGCAGGGCGATGCGCCGCTGACGCCGCAGTGGTTCATCGAAGACCTGATCACCGGGCTTCGGGCAGCGCCGCAGGCCGAAATCGCGACGCCGGTGCTGTGCTGCGACGGGGCCACGCTGAACGGCTTCCTGTCTGACCGCAAGGCGGGCCGCGTCGGCGGGACAACCGCCGTTTTCGATACAACCCGTCAGGCGCTCTACTTTTCCAAGGAGGTGATCCCCTTCACCTCCCGCACCTACGGTGATGACGAAGAGACACCGGTGTTCCACCATGTCGGTGTCTATGCCTACCGCCCCGAGGCGCTCGCTGCCTACCCGTCCTGGCCCGCCGGTCCGCTGGAGCAGCTTGAAGGTCTCGAACAACTGCGGTTCATGGAAAACGGCCGCGCCGTGCTCTGTGTCGAGGTTGCCGCAAAAGGGCGTCATTTCTGGGAATTGAACAACCCCGAGGATGTGGCAAAGATTGAAAACATGATGATGCACATGGGATTGGATTGATCCTCGGGTCAGGCGGATTTCAGAAATCATCTTAATCTCTGAAAATATTGAGGAAACGCGCAACCGGTTACAGGATTGCTCAATTTTGTGTCTGGGGCATGCGCAGACTGGCGAGACTCCGCTATATTTCGTAAAATGGAACCAGTTATGCTCAAAAATAGCTTTAATTGACGGGCAAGTCGTGTTTTTGACGCATTCGAGTGCTAGCTTGGCGCTCGTGGGGTGCGATTGATTTTTTAATTGTGAGGGCAACAGTATGAAACGCAAGGTGACCAAGGCGATTTTTCCCGTGGCTGGCATGGGTACGCGCTTTCTTCCCGCGACCAAATCGGTTCCCAAGGAAATCATGACACTGGTGGATCGCCCGTTGATTCAATATGCGATCGACGAGGCGCGCGCTGCAGGCATCAAGGAATTCATTTTCGTGACGTCCCGTGGCAAGGGCGCCCTGGAAGACTACTTCGACCACGCGCCACAACTGGAGCAGGAGTTGCGCAAGAAGGGCAAGGACGACCTTCTCGAAGTGCTCGAAACAACGAATATGGACAGCGGTGCAATTGCCTATATCCGCCAGCACAAGGCGCTGGGCCTGGGCCATGCTGTCTGGTGTGCCCGCCGTCTGATCGCCGACGAGCCCTTTGCGGTCATCCTGCCGGATGATGTGATTGCCGCCGACAAACCCTGCCTTCAGCAGATGGTCGAGGCCTATGCCGAAACCGGGGGCAACATGGTTGCGGCCATGGAGGTCGCACCGGAGAAATCGTCTTCCTACGGCATGCTGGATGTCTCCGAGGACATGGGCTCGATGGTCAAGGTCAGAGGTATGGTCGAAAAGCCCGCGGTTGAGGAATCGCCGTCCAACCTTGCGGTGATCGGGCGCTATATCCTGTCGCCGTCGGTGCTGACAAACCTGAACAAGATGAAATCGGGTGCCGGGGGTGAAATCCAACTGACCGATGCAATTGCACAGGACATCGAGAAAAAGGACAACGGCTTCGGATACCGGTTCCGTGGGCAGCGTTTCGATTGCGGCTCCAAATCCGGCTTCCTGCAGGCGACGGTGGCCTTTGGTCTCGACCGCGATGATCTGCGCGAAGATCTGTCCGCCTATCTGCACGATGTGGTCAGCATGGGCAAAGCTGCGGAGTAGCGGCGCACATCGGTTGACAAGAATGGCTTAGGGACGGCGCAGAGATATCTCTGCGCCGTTTTTCTTTGCCCTGCGCGGACCTGTTGTTGCCCAAAGCGAGGCCAGCAGTAGCCAATGCCTATCGGGGAAAGGCTTGGCGGCGCGATCAATTCGGGCAATATGGCGTGAAGATCGTATCGGCTTTGCCCGTACGGCCCTCGGTTCTGAAAGGTCGCGTGATGGCGCCGCCCACGCTTTGGTCCAGATATAAGTTGCGGCTGCGGCGCAAACGACTGCTGTGGCGCGGGTTTCGCAGCCGCCACAAGCTGACCCCTGTGCAGAACCATACGCGGCAGATTGCACCGGCGGACATCCTGCTCTTCGCGACGGTGCGCAACGAGGCCCTGCGGTTGCCCTATTTTCTGCAGCACTACAGAGCGCTGGGCGTGCGCCATTTTCTGATCGTGGACAACGGCAGCGATGACGGCACGCTGGACCTGCTCAAAGCGGCATCGGATGTCTCTGTGTGGCAGACGGACGCGCCTTATAAATCAGCGCGTTTCGGCATGGACTGGCTCACCTGGCTGCTCATGCGGTACGGACATGGCCACTGGACCGTGACGGTGGATGCGGACGAACTGCTGATCTATCCGCAGTGGGAGACCCGGGACCTTACCGTGCTCACGACACAACTGACATCGGAGGGTCACCGCAGCCTTGGAACCCTTATGCTCGACCTCTATCCCAAGGGGTCACCGGATTCCCAGCGGTACCATGCAGGCGAGGACCCTCTCCCGATCCTGCCCTGGTTTGATGGCCACGGATATTGGTGCGAGCGGCGCGGCCAACATCAATCCGTTTCGGTTTTAGGGGGGGTACGGGCGCGCATGTTCTTTCAGAGAGCTCCGGAGTTCGCACCGGTGCTCAGCAAAGTGCCACTTGTGAAGTGGCACCGGTCCTATGTCTACTTCAGTTCCACCCATGTGGCTTTGCCGCAGCTTCTGAACGCGCACCATGATTTGGACGGCAGGGAACGGCTTACAGGGGTTTTGTTGCACACAAAGTTTTTGCCGGGAACGGGAGCGCGGGCCAGAACCGAGAAGGCGCGCGGCCAACAATACACGCGCGGGTCGGCACATGATGCGTACTACGACGCTTTGGCGGAGGCGCCTGACTTGTGGGTGCCCGAGTCCATAAAATTCACCGGATGGCGACAGCTGGTGGACATGGGGTTGATGTTCCGTGGGCCCTGGTAAACCGGTGAAAATCGCCCAAATCACTTAGAACCATTCAAATTCGTTGTGAGGGCTACGTTTTTGAGCAATAAAATATCAATAAGTCGCGATTAACCAATGAAGCGACACAAGATCGACCGCAGGAAGATGGGACAGGGGTCCTTTGAGCACCGGCGGTGGGGCGGTGGAGAGGGCTGAAGCTTGGGTGTTCTGGGATCTTACCGGATGCGTCTGGCGCGAAAGCGTCTGCGTATACGCGCGCGCCGCAAGAGCTTTGAGCTAAAGCAGATTACCGACAGAACCGCGCAGGTGCGCACCGATGATATTCTGCTGTTTTCCACGCAGCGGAACGAGAAGGTGCGCCTTCCCTACTTTCTGGAATACTACCGCGACATGGGCGTGTCCCATTTTTTCATCGTGGACAATGACAGCACAGACGGATCAGCGGACTACCTGGCCGATCAGCCGGATGTCTCCCTGTGGCGCACCAAAAGCAGCTACAAGAATGCGCGCTATGGCGTCGATTGGCTGAACTATCTGCAAAGCAAATACGCGCATGGACATTGGTGCGTCGTTGTCGACCCCGATGAATTTCTGCTTTATCCATTCTGTGATACACGACCGCTCCGGGCGCTGACGGATTGGCTCGACAGCTGCTCCATCCGCGCCTTTTCGGCCATGCTGCTGGATATGTACCCCAAGGGCCGGCTGGAAGATCAGCAATATCAGCCTGGTCAGAACCCGATCGACATCGCCTGCTGGTTTGACAGCGGCAACTATACAATGTCGCGCAACCCTCTTTACGGTAACCTGTGGATTCAGGGCGGGCCGCGCAGCCGCGTGTTCTTCCCGAAGGAGCCGACGCGCGCACCTGCATTGAACAAGGTGCCTTTGGTCAAATGGAACCGGCGCTACGCTTATGTGAATTCAACGCATATGCTGCTGCCGCGCGGATTGAACCTTGTCTATGATCAAAGAGGTGGGGAGAAAGCATCCGGCATTCTGCTGCATGCCAAATTCCTCGATACTTTTGCGGATAAGGCCAGCGAAGAAATTGAACGCCAGCAGCACTATGCGGGATCCTACGAATATCGGGCCTATGCGCAGGGTCTGACGGAAGACACGGAGCTCTGGTGCAAGTGGTCTGAGAAATACATCAACTGGCGACAGCTGGAGATCCTGGGTCTGATGTCCAAGGGGAACTGGGCGTGAGCGTCGGGGTTGTCATGCTGGTGCACACTGCCTTCGGTCGTGCGGAACAGGTCGTGCGTCACTGGTCGGCCGCGGGTTGTCCGGTGGTGATCCACGTTGACAAGAACGTGTCGCGCAAGGCCTTTGGTGCGTTCCGGCAATCGCTGGCAAATGTGCCCGACGTCTCATTCTCCAAACGCTACAGATGTGAATGGGGCACATGGGGGATCGTGGCCGCGACGCAAACGGCGTCAGAACAGATGCTGGCCAGCTTTCCGGATGTGCGCCATGTCTATCTTGCATCCGGGTCCTGCCTGCCGCTGCGCCCGGTGCAGGAGTTGGTCGACTATCTGGCGGACCGGCCGAAAACCGACTTCATTGAAAGCGCGACAACGGCTGACGTTCCCTGGACGGTGGGTGGTCTGGACGCGGAACGGTTCACCCTGCGGTTCCCTTTTTCCTGGAAACGGCAGCGGGTTCTGTTTGATTGCTATGTGGCGCTGCAGCGGCGGTTGCGCGTGAACCGACGCGTGCCCGGTGGCTTGCTGCCGCATATGGGATCGCAATGGTGGTGCCTGACCCGGCAAACGCTGTCGGCGATTCTGCAGGACCCAGCGCGGGCAGAATATGATCGCTACTTCCGTCGCGTCTGGATCCCGGACGAGAGCTACTTTCAAACACTGGTGCGCCAATACGCGATCAAGATCGAAAGCCGGTCGTTGACGTTGTCGAAGTTCGATTTTCAGGGCAAGCCGCATATTTTCTACGATGATCATTTGCAGCTGTTGCGCCGATCGGACTGTTTTGTCGCGCGCAAGATATGGCCGCATGCGCACCGTCTTTACGATGCATTCCTCACCGACCCGTCCGGCGCAATGAAAAAGAGCGAGCCTAATCCGGGCAAGATTGACCGCATTTTTGCCAAGGCGGTGCAGCGCCGGACCCGCGGTCGTGCCGGTCTTTACATGCAAAGCCGTTTCCCGCGCGAGGATTGGGAAAACGAGGTGACCGCCGCGCCCTATTCCATGTTTCAGGGGTTCGCCGAGCTTTTCGAGAATTTCGAGCCATGGCTTGCCAAGGCAACGGGCGCGCGGGTGCACGGCCATCTCTTTGCGCCGGAACAGGCTTATTTTGCAGAGGATCAGACCGTGATGAACGGCGCGCTGAGCAACAGTGCGACCTTGCGCGACTACAACCCGCATGGTTTTCTGACCAGTCTGATCTGGAACACCCGGGGAGAGCGGCAGTGTTTTCAGTTTGGTCCGCGTGACAACCAGGCGATCAACTGGCGCATCGCAACAGACCCCAATGCTCAGATTTCCGTCATCAGCGGGGCATGGGCCGTGCCGCTCTTCCGGTCAAATGCGAACTTCCTTGATCTGCGCAAGGCAGCGGCGCAGCTGCAGCGCACGGAAAGCGAGCATCTCGATGTCTTGCGGTCCACCTGGATCAAGGCGCGCGTGCGCATTTGGACCATGGCCGACTTCATCGAAGCGCCGATGGAGCCGCTGCAGACAATACTGGATGAGATCGGGCCGACAGCCCAGCATCGCCTGTCCGAAGTGCCCCGCATGGTGGATCTGAACGGCTTTGGGCAATTCTTGCAGAACCTCAAGAACCAGGGCATGCACCCCTATCTGATGGGGGATTTTCCGGTGGAGCAGGGCGACGCGGTCGTCGACCGGGACAGGCCGCGCAAACCCTATCTGGTCCGGTGAGCGGGCCGCCCAAGAGCGTCTCAGGCCGCCTGTTCGGATTCCGCTGACGTCAGGATGGTATGCAGCGTGCTGGGGTTCGGGTTTGCCCGCAATTTTGCGCAAATACCCGGATCACGCAGGGTCCGTGAGACCAGCGCGAGCGCCTTGAGGTGCTCTACACCAGCATCCTCGGGGGCAAAGAGCGCAAAGGCGACATCAACCGGCTGCCGGTCCACCGCATTGAAGTCGATGGGTTTGTCGAGCAGAACGAAGGCGCCCACAACCGTGTCCAGCCCGTCAAGCCGCGCATGGGGCAAGGCGATGCCATGTCCAACACCGGTGGGCCCCAGCGCCTCGCGCGCCAGCAGCGCGTCGAGGACGTGGCCCGATTTCAGCCCATATGCCTGTTCCGCAAGATCGCCAAGATCCTGCATGAGGCGTTTTTTACTTGAGGCGGAGGTCAATACCTTCACGGCCTCAGGCTTGAGGAGTTTGTTAAAATCCATTCTGCTCGCACTTTCGGGAGGCTCAATCGCCTCGAAGAAATCCTACTGGGGGTCTATCCAGCCAATGTTCCCGTCATCGCGGCGGTATACGACATTCAGGCCTTCTTTGCCCTCGTTTCTAAAGACCAGAACCGGTGCACCAGCGAGTTCCATCTGCATCACGGCTTCACCTACGGAGAGAGAGGGAATCTTGGTTTCCATCTCGGCGACGATGATCGGTTGCAGTGTCTCTGGTTCCTGCGCTTCTGAGTCGGCATCTGATGCGAGGATATAGGAGGACGCGCCGTAGATTTCAACCGGTTCGGCCCGATCTTTGTGATGATCTTTCAACCTACGCTTGTAGCGGCGCAGTTGTTTTTCCATTTTGTCGCAGCACGAATCAAAGGCGGCATAAATCTCGGTCTGATGCGCTTTTGCCTGTGCTGTCAGGCCGGTAGACAGGTGAACGGTCGCCTCGCAGACAAACTCGTGCGCCGACTTGGAAAACACCACAACCGCTTCGGTTGGGCGTTCGGCATATTTTTTCACTGCTTCACCCAATTCTTCTTTCACGTGGGTTTGCAGCGCTTCGCCGATGTCGATCTGTTTGCCGCTGATTTGATACCGCATAGTCTCTCCTTCGAATGGTTGATCCTGCATCGGGTTTCCGGGCGCAGAGACGCCGGGGAAGCGGGTCAGAGGATCACGGAAAATGGCGTTCCATATGATGATTGTCTTCCGGGCCTTGGCAGGCAGGCTGATGCGCGGTCAGACAGAAACTGGTACGTGCCATGGCTTCATTGAGCCCGATAACCGACACCAGAGTCAAACAAAAGCGGGTCGCGTGCGCGGAAAAAAGCGTTAACGCGCGCGCGGCTGGATCAGGAGATTTTGAAGTTGTCGCCGAGGTAGACGCGGCGCACGTTTTCGTTCTCGACGACCTCGTCCGGGGTGCCGGACATCAGCACACGCCCCTCGTGCAGAATATAGGCGCGGTCGACGATTTCGAGCGTTTCGCGGACGTTGTGATCGGTGATCAGCACGCCGATGCCGCGTTTTTTCAGGTCGGCGACGAGGTGCCGGATATCCCCGACAGAGATCGGATCAACCCCGGCAAAAGGTTCATCCAGAAGCAGGTATTTGGGATTGGCGGCGAGACAGCGGGCGATTTCGACCCGGCGCCGTTCACCCCCCGACAGGGCCAGCGCAGGCGCACGTCGCAGATGTTCAATGGAGAATTCGCTGAGCAGCTCTTCGAGCCGTTCGCGGCGCTTGTGACGGTCCGCCTCGGCGATGTCGAGGATGGCGCTGATGTTGTCTTGTACGGACAAGCCCCTGAAAATGCTCATCTCTTGTGGGAGATAGCCGATGCCCAGCCGGGCGCGACGATACATCGGCAAGGCCGTGACATCCTGCCCATCAATCAGAACGGTGCCGCCTTCAGGCGTGACCAGCCCGGCCACCGCGTAAAAGGTGGTTGTCTTGCCGGAGCCGTTCGGGCCCAGCAGAGCCACCACTTCCCCGCGCTCCAGATACATGGAAAAATCGCGGATCACGGTTTTCTTGCGGTAGGATTTGCGCAGGTGCTCTACGTGCAGCCCGGCGGAACCTTCGGAGACGGTCAGGGTGGGTCGTGCCATTTAATTGTCGCCGGTCTGCAAAATGGTCTTTACCGACCCGGCCATCTGGGCGGTGCCAGTGTCGAGCTGCACGGTCATTTTGTCCGCCGTCAGGGCAGAGGGTCCCTGGGTCAGCAGCACGTTGCCGGTCATCACGATCGTGCCATCGTCAATATTGTAATCTGCGCGTTCCGATTCGGCCGCATCCGGACCGGACACCAGTACCACATCGCCGGTGGCCTCCATCCGTTCGATCCCTTCGGTGTCTTCGCGGTAGACGACAAGCAGCCGTTTGGCAGACAGCCGCATCGCACCCTGACCGACCACGACATTGCCTGTGAACACGGCCTCTCCGGTGCCCTGATCAACCGCGAGATTGTCCGCGGTGACTTCCACTGGCAGGCCGGTGTCTTGTTGCAGGCTGCCGAAGGCGACCTGGGTTCCCTGCGCAAGCAATGCCGGGGCGGTGGCCAGAAGGAACAGGGGCAGGATAAATATTCTTAACAATGTCACGGATCAGTCTTTCGCCTGTTTGGGCTGATATATCAGTTTCACGCCATTTGTGAAAACCAATTGCGCCGGTGCGTCCGGTTCGGGGGACATCAGCCGCATGGACCCCGCAGTTAGCTCGCCTGCGGGGGTGGTTGCAAAAACCGTATCGGGGGAACGCAGGTCCAAGGCGGCAATTCTCGCTATCAGCGCTTCGCTGGTGATGATGTACCCTTGGGACGTGGTGATCACCACATTGCCGGTCAAGTCCGCGACATCCTGACCTATGTTGACCCGTGCCTTGTTCGACGTGACGTTTACCGTGGTGCCGCTGACCATCTCGATTTTCACAAAGACATCTTCGGCCCGGTTGGCACCGCCCAGGCCGTTCGGCGTCAAGACTTTCTCCGCGACAAAGGCGATCTGGTCGCCGTTCGCCGTCGTGCCCGAATAGTAGGGGCCGGAGATCTGCTGGTTCAGCAGACGGTCCTGCACTTCGGTGTCGGCAAAGGGGATCGATTCCGTGGGATCGACCACGCGCGACAACAGAAACAGGGTCGACAGCAGGCCAAGGGCTGCAAGGGGCAGGGCCACTTTCAGCCAGGCCACCATGCGTGAATACCGATCTCCGCGCATCCCGGCCTATCCCAGACCGACGCGCAGACAATCATGGATGCGGATCAGGCCAAGCGGTGTGGCTGGCCCGCTGGCGTCGACCACAAAGAGGCTGGTGATCTGGCGGGCCTGCATCATGGCGACGGCCTTTTCGGCCAGTGCACTCGGTTCGATGGTCACGGGCGAGGGCGTCATGACGTCTTGGGCGTTCAACGACAAAAGCCCCTCCATATGGCGCCGCAGGTCGCCGTCGGTGATGATCCCTGCGAGCAACCCCGCCTGATCGGTCACACCGACAACGCCAAACCCCTTCTGGCTGATCTCGATTAGCGCGTCCGACATCGGCGTTTCCGGGTGGACCAGGGGCAGCTGATCCCCGCTGTGCATCAAATCCGACACCCGGCTGAGCTGGGCGCCCAGTTTGCCGCCGGGGTGAAAGTCGCGAAAGTTTTCGGGTGTAAAGGCGCGGTGCTCCATCAGCGCGATGGCCAGCGCATCGCCCAGTGCCAGCGTCATCGTTGTCGAGGAGGAGGGGACAACGCCGGTGCCGCAAGCTTCCCCCAGTTTTGGCAGCAACAGCACCACATCGCATTCACGGCCAAGGCTGGAGCCTTCGGCGCTGGTGATCCCGAGCAACGGAATGTCAAACCGGCGCGCGTAGGCCAGCAGGTTGGCAAGCTCCGGCGCCTCGCCCGAATTGGAGATCGCCAGCACCACATCGGCGCTGGTGATCATGCCGAGATCGCCGTGGCTCGCCTCTGCCGGGTGCACGAATTGCGCGGGCGTGCCGGTGCTGGCCATGGTGGCGGCGATCTTGCGCGCGATATGGCCGGATTTGCCAATGCCGGTGACGATCACGCGGCCCTTGCTGTTCAGCAGCAGGTCGATGGCGTCGCGAAACCGCGCATCCAGCCCCTCGGCCAGCGTGGTGAGCGCATCGGCCTCGGTCCGGATCACCCGGCGGGCCGTATCAAGAAAGGGCGTGCTCATGAATGTGCAAAGATGTCCGTGTCGGGCCAGCCTTCGAGGTCCAGCCGCGCCCGGATCGGCAGGAAATCAAAGCAGGATTGCGCCAGCTCCATACGCCCTTCCCGTTCCAACATCACGTTCAGCGCCTCCCGCAGCCGGTGCAGGTAAAGCACGTCAGAGGCTGCATAGTCGACCTGCGCATCTGTCAGCGTGTCCGCACCCCAGTCGCTGGATTGCTGTTGTTTAGAGATGTCGATGTTCAGCAATTCCTGCAGCAGCTTGGCCAGCCCGTGCCGGTCGGTGAAAGTCCGCACGAGGCGGCTGGCGATCTTGGTGCAATAAACCGGTGATGCGGTCGCGCCGAAGGTGTTCAGCATCGCGGCGATATCGAAGCGCCCGAAGTGAAAGAGTTTGAGCACAGCCGGATTTTCCAGCAAGGCGCAGAGGTTCGGTGCGTCGGTCTGGCCCATGGCGATCTGCACCAGATGCGCTTTGCCGTCGCCGCCTGACAGCTGCACGACGCAGAGCCGGTCACGGTGTGGATTGAGGCCCATCGTTTCGCAATCGATGGCAACAACAGGCCCCAGATCAAGCCCGTCCGGAAGGTCATTTTTATATACGCTATGTGTCATGTGCTCCCTATAGCCTGCCTTATTGGCTTGGGAAAGCACAGGTTACGCGGCGAGATCGGCGAGGTCTGGCCGTGGAAATCTGTGCAGCAGCGCGGTCACCAGCGCGCGACACTCTTGTTCGCGCCAGTCATCGGTGTAGAGGGCGGCGGGCAGGTCGGGGTGTTTCAACACCAGCCGCCGCCAGTTGTGCACGATCAGGCAGCGCAGCACGGCACAGTCAACCGGCGACAGATCGGCACCGTTTGGCAAGGCGCTGTCGATCTCGGTCAGGATACGGTGCAGCTTGCTGTAATCCGCGCAAAGCGTCTCGGGTGTCAGCTGCCGGCGCAGCCAATCCGGCACCGCATCACCGCTCAGCGCCAGCGTGTTATCCGGCACTGTGCGCCCGGCGGGGCCGATGTAGACCCGCGGCATCATCTGCGTGAACCCCGCAGTTTCCAGCAGGTTGCGCCGGTCGCCATTTGCCTCTTCGGTCAGCAGAACCACCCATCCGCCGGGCATGTCATCTGGTGCGGCATAGATGCGGCGGCTGGCCTGAATGGTTTCGCGGCGCCCGTGTTCCGTCAGGCTGTGGCGGCTGGTGCGTCCCGATTTGGCGGAGGTGATCCAGCCGTCGTTGCGCAGCCGGTGCAGGGCCACGCGCGTTGCTTCCGCCCGGACGTTCATCCGCCCCATGAGCGTGGACAGCACCGGCCCGTCGATGCCTGCGCCCGCGTCCGGCACAAGATCACCGAAGACGGTCACCAGCAGGGACCAGACCCGCTGGCCCCCTAGGTCGGTCAGGGCGGTTGTTAGGTGGTCCAATGGATCAGAAAGCATTCATCGTCAGCAATTCATACTCGGCAACGGCTTCGTCGTCCTGATTGGTCAGGGTCACGTGCCAGCGTATTTCGCCGTAGTCTTCGTTGCGCGGGGTCTTGGCCTTGACGGTCAATCGCACGTTGATGCTGTCCCCCGGCTGCACCGGCGCCATGAAACGCAGGCTGTCGAGGCCGGTGTTGGCCAGCACCGGGCCGGGATCGGGTTGCACGAACATGCCCGCCGCAAAGCTGAGCAGCAGATAGCCGTGGGCAACGCGCCCTGGAAAGAAAGGGTTCGCCGCCGCCGCGTCGTCGTCCATATGGGCGTAAAAGGTATCGCCGGTGAAATGGGCGAATGTCTCGATATCCTCAAGCGTGATCTCGCGCGGCCCGGCGTTCAGGGTGTCGCCGATCTGCAGGGCGCCAAAGCGACGGGTGAAGGGATGCGCGGCGTTCTGGTTTTCCGCCGCCCCGGGCACCCATTGCCCGGTGATCGCCGACAGCACATCCGGGCTGCCCTGTATCGCCGTGCGCTGCATGTAATGCATGACGCCGCGAATGCCGCCCAGCTCTTCGCCGCCACCAGCGCGGCCCGGCCCGCCATGCACCATATGGGGCAGCGGGGAGCCGTGACCGGTCGCTTCTTTCATCGATGTCCGATTGTTGAAATAGAGCCGCCCGTGGAAGGCGGCGGCACCCATCGTGATCTCTGTCGCGACCTCCGGGTCGTTGGTGATGACAGAGGCCACAAGTGAGCCTTTGCCGCGGTTGAGCAGATGGGTGGCGTGGCCCGGGTCGCGGTAGCCCATGATGGTCGAGACTGGTCCGAAGGCTTCGGTATCGTGCAGCCGTTGCGCGCTGTCCGGGTCTGCGCAGTGAAACAGCATGGGCGGCAGGAAGGCACCCTTGTCCGGGTCCGCGCCCTGTACCTCGAAATCCGTCGGGTCACCAAAGACGCGTTCGGCTTCCTGCGCGATCACCTCCGCCTTCTCCAGAACGTCCCGTTTCTGCGCGTTAGAGACCAAAGCGCCCATGCGCGAGGTCTCCAGGCGCGGATCGCCAATCGTGGTTTTGGCCAGTTTGTTGGAAAGGGCAGCGATGACGGCATCGACCTGTGGTTGCGGGACCATGATGCGCCGGATGGCAGTGCATTTCTGCCCGGCCTTGGCGGTCATTTCGCGGTGCACCTCTTTCACGAAGAGGTCGAATTCAGGGGTGCCGGGCGTGGCATCCGGGCACAGAACCGAGGCGTTGAGACTGTCCTGCTCCGCCATGAAGCGCACGGAACGCTCCAGCAGATGCGGGTTGGCGCGCAGTTTCAGCGCCGTCTCCGCCGACCCGGTGAAGCTGACCGCATCCTGACAATCAAGATGGTCCAGCATGTCGCCCAAGCCCCCCGTGACCAGTTGCACCGCCCCCTCAGGCAACAGACCACTGTCGAGCATCAGACGTACGCAGCGTTCCGTCACATAGCAGGTTGCGGTGGCCGGTTTGACGATGGCGGGAACCCCTGCCAGCAGGGTGGGGGCCAGTTTCTCCAGCATGCCCCAGACGGGGAAGTTGAAGGCGTTGATGTGCACTGCGACGCCCTGCAGCGGGGTTGCGATATGGCGGCCAACGAATTGCCCGTGACGGCCCAGCTGCTCGACCGGCCCGTCGAGATAGACCCGCGCGTCCGGCATCTCGCGGCGCCCCTTGGAGGCAAAGACCAGCATCGTACCGATCCCGCCGTCAACGTCGATCATGTGATCCGATTGCGTGGCCCCGGTGTCAAAGCTGAGGTCATAGAGGGTTTGTCTGTGGTCCTTCAAATACAGCGCCAGCGCCTTGAGCATGCGCGCGCGGTCGTGAAAGGTGAGCTTGCGCAAGCCTGGCCCACCAACGTCGCGGGCGTAACCAAGCATGGCCTGCACATCCAGCGCATCATTGCCCGCAGTTGCGATGACCTCGCCCGTGATGGCGCTTGCGATCGACCGCGCGCCCGCGCCTGGACCAATCCACTGCCCGGCGGCAAAGCTCATGACATCGCGCAGGTTCATATCCTTGGGCATGGGGGCTCCTTAATGGGTGTCGTATTCCACGACGATTTTGTCACTCAGCGGGTAGCACTGGCAGGTCAGCACCATGCCCTGTTCCACCTCGTAATCTTCCAGCGCGTGGTTTGAGAGCATCTCGTACTCGCCCTCCAGCACCCGCGCCTTGCAGGTGGAACAGACGCCCGCCTTGCAGGCAAAAGGTGCGTCCAGCGCATTGTCGAGCGCGGCTTCGAGCACCGATTGATCCTTTGGCATGGTGAAACGGCGCGTCACACCTTCGACGGTAACCTGCGCCTCGGTGCCTTTCTGGTCGGCGGCACGCGCTGCGATTTCCTGCTTTGCCAGACGTCCCTGCTGGCTCTCGGTGAAAAGCTCGAATTTGATCTGATCAGGCTCTAACCCGTGGGTTTTCAGGCTATCGGCAATGGCCAGCATCATCGGTTCGGGTCCGCAGATGAAGGCGGTATCAACCGATGTGACGTCGATCCAATGCTGGAACAGCTTGTCGCACTTCTCTTGATCGACACGCCCAGTGAAAAGCTCCATGTCTTGACCGGATTCGAGAATGTGGATGATCGTCAGCCGCCCCATATAGCGGTTTTTCAAATCTTCCAGCTCCTCGCGGAACATGATCGTGTTCACCGCGCGGTTCGCATAGACCAGCGTGAAAGTCGCGTGCGGCTCCCGGTGCAGCACGGTTTTCAGGATCGACAAGACCGGCGTGATGCCGGAACCACCGGCAAACCCGAGGTATGATTTCGCGGTATCAGGCTCTAACCGGGTAAAAAACGATCCCGAAGGCGGCATGGCCTGCAGGGTGTCACCAACTTTCAGCTGTGTGTTCGCAAAGGTGGAGAACGCCCCGCCGTCGACCCGTTTGATCCCGACCTGCAGCACGCCGTCGTCAAGCCCGGCGCAGATCGAATAGTTGCGCCGCACCTCCGTGCCGTCGAAATCCTGCTTGAAGGTCAGGTATTGGCCTTGGGTGAATTTGAACGCCTCCGGGCTGTCCGGTTTCAACGTCAGCACCACCGCATCGCGGATGGTGTGGTGGATGTCTGTCACGGTGAGGGGATGAAATTGGGGCATCAGATACACTTGAAATAGTCGAAGGGTTCCAGGCAGCTCTGGCAGCGCCACTGGGCCTTGCAGGGGGTGGAGCCGAACTGGCTGATCCGTTCGACATGACTTGATTTGCAAAGCGGGCAGTGCTGCGGGCCACCTGCCGGTTGTGGTGGCGCAATCCCATACCCCTCAAGCCGCTCTTTGCCGCGTTCCGTCAGCCAATCGGTGGTCCAGGCCGGGGAAAGCTGCGTTTTCAGCGTCAGTTTTTCGATACCGCGGTCGCGCAAGGCAGTTTCGATGTCGAGAGTGATGATGCGTGTGGCGGGGCAGCCGGAATAGGTCGGCGTTACGGTCACCTCTAGCGTATCACCCACCCATTCGACATTCCGAATGATGCCCAGATCGGTCAGGCTGATCGCCGGAATCTCCGGGTCGGGCACGGCATCCAGCCATTCCCAGATCACCTCGGTCGTGGGTTTATCGGTCACCATGTCGCATCCGGGTAGGCACGCTGCAACCATTGCATCTGGCTGAGCATATGGCCCAGATGTTCCGAGTGTCGCTGCCCTGATTTTCCGCCCTTATGCGCAAAATCACTCGTGGGTCTGATCAGCGTCGCATCAGAGAGAACCTCGTCCAGTCTCGCATCGAAAGCCGGGCGCAAATCTGCGGGATCGGGCGCGATACCCTCGGCCATCATCGCGGTATCGATGGCGTCAGAGACAAACATCTCTCCGACAAATGGATAGAGCCTATCAAGGGCGTTTTGCATGCGATCATGGCTTTCATCCGTCCCGTCGCCCAGCCCCACCACCGTGTCGGTGGTGCGTTCCAGATGATAGGTCACCTCCTTGAGCGACTTCTCCGCAATCGCGGCAATCTGGTCGTGGCTGCTGTCCTGCAAAGCGGTTAGCATGCCCTTGTGCCAGAGGTCGAACAGGAATTGCCGCATCATGGTCTGGCCGAAATCACCGTTGGGTTGTTCGACCAGAAGCACATTGCGAAACTCCCAGACGTCCCGGCGAAAAGCGAGCGCATCGGCATCGCGGCCTTTGCCCTCGACCTCGCCCGCGAGATTCAGCCAGAGCGTCGTCTGCCCGATCAAATCCAGCGCGGTATTGGCCAGTGCGATGTCTTCTTCCAACACAGGCGCCACGCCGCACCACTCCGACACACGGTGCCCCAGCACCAGCGTGTTGTCCCCCATGCGGCACAGGAATTCGAAAAGCGGTTCACTCACATCGCACCTACGTCGTCTGGGATGTCGAAGAAGGTCGGGTGGCGGTACACCTTGTCATTGGATGGCTCGTAGAGCGGGCCTTTTTCCTCGGGGGAGGAGGCGGCGATGGCGGCGGCTTCGACCACCCAGATGCTAACGCCCTCGTTGCGACGGGTATAGACATCGCGGGCGTTCTTGATCGCGCTTTCGGCGTCCGCTGCATGCAGCGAGCCGACATGCCGGTGGCTGAGGCCGTGCTGACCCCGGATAAACACCTCCCACAGGGGCCATTCGGTGGCGCGGGGCTTGCCATGCGGGGCGGCTTCGGTGGCGTCATAGGATCCGGATTCAGGGCTGCTCATATCAGTTACTCCGCTGCCATTTTGCGTGCGCGTTTCTTCTCCGCGTGGGCCAGGAGGCCCTCGCGCACCCAGCGCCCGTCATCCCAGGCCTTGTTGCGCGCTTCCATGCGGTCAACCGAACACGGGCCGTTACCTTGCAGCACGTCAAAGAACTCCTCCCAATCGGGTTCCGAGAAATCATAGGATCCGCGCTCTTCGTTCCACTCCAGATGCTCATCCGGGATGGTCAGGCCCAGATAAGCGGCCTGCGGTGCTGTTTGATCGACGAATTTCTGGCGCAGTTCGTCATTGGTGTTCATCTTGATTTTCCACGCCATCGACTGGGCGGAATGCACCGACTCCTTGTCGGACGGGCCAAACATCATCAGCGAAGGATACCAGAAGCGGTTGAGCGCATCCTGCGCCATCTTGCGCTGCGCCTCGTTGCCATTCGCCATCTTCATCATGATGTCGAAACCCTGCCGCTGGTGGAAGGATTCCTCCTTGCAGATGCGCACCATGGCGCGGGCATAGGGCCCATAGGAGGTGCGCTGCAGCGGCACCTGGTTCATGATTGCCGCGCCATCGACCAGCCAGCCGACCGCACCCATATCCGCCCATGTCAGGGTCGGATAGTTGAAGATGGAGGAGTATTTCATCTTGCCTGAGAGAAGGTCGCGCGTCAGCTGATCGCGGCTCACCCCCAGCGTTTCGGCAGCGCAATAGAGGTAGAGCCCGTGTCCCGCCTCGTCCTGCACCTTCGCCAGCAGGATTGCTTTGCGCTCCAGCGTGGGGGCGCGGGTGATCCAGTTGCCCTCGGGCAGCTGGCCGACGATTTCGGAATGCGCGTGCTGGCCGATCTGGCGGATCAGCGTCTTGCGGTAGCCGTCGGGCATCCAGTCCTTGGGTTCGATCTTGCCGCCTGCGTTGATCCGCTCCTGAAAGGCGCGTTCTTCAGGGTCCATCTCGTCGAGCGATTTGACGCCCTTGCCGGTCGATTTGATCATCTGTGCATACATCGTTCAAACCCTTTCAAGTATAAGCGCCACGCCTTGACCGACCCCCACGCACATCGTGCAAAGCGCATAGCGCCCGTCGGTGCGTTTGAGTTGATAGGCCGCCGTCATCACCAGCCGCGCGCCGGACATGCCCAACGGATGCCCGATCGCGATGGCGCCGCCGTTTGCGTTCACATGGGGCGCGTCATCCGCCACACCCAGCGCGCGCAAGGTGGCGAGCCCCTGTGAGGCAAACGCCTCGTTCAATTCTATCACATCCATCTGCTCAATGCTCAGCCCCGCGCGTTTCAGGACTTTTTCACAGGCCGGGATCGGGCCAATGCCCATGATCCGTGGCGCGACACCCGCTGCGGACATGGCCACCACGCGGGCCATTGGCGTCAGGCCGTGGGTCTCGGCGGCTTGCTCCGACGCGATGAGCAAAGCGGCGGCGCCGTCGTTGACGCCGGAGGCATTCCCAGCGGTCACGGTCAGCTCAGCGCCATTGATCCCCCGCAGCTTGCCTAGTTTTTCTGCTGTCGTATCTGGGCGCGGATGTTCATCCCTATCGACGACAATGGCCTCGCCTTTGCGCTGGGGGATGGTGACAGGAGTGATTTCTTCGGCAAACACGCCCGCCGCATGGGCTTTGGCCCACCGAGCCTGGCTGCGCGCGGCAAACGCATCCTGATCCGCGCGGCTGATCCCATAGTCCTCCGCCACATTGTCTGCGGTCTGCGGCATGGAATCGATACCATACTCGGCTTTCATCTTCGGGTTCACAAAGCGCCAGCCGATGGTCGTGTCATAGACCTGACCTGTGCGCGAAAACGCGGTTTCGGCCTTGGGCATCACAAAGGGCGCGCGGCTCATGCTTTCGACACCCCCTGCGATTGCCAAGTCGATGTCGCCCGCACGGATTGCCCGTGCCGCCGACCCAACAGCATCCATGCCGGATGCGCAGAGGCGGTTTATTGTCGATCCGGGGACGTCCACCGGCAAACCCGCCAGAAGCGCGGCCATCCGTGCTACGTTGCGGTTATCTTCGCCGGCCTGGTTGGCGCAGCCGTAAATCACATCATCCACGCGCGACCAGTCGACCGACGGGTTGCGGGTGATGAGGGCCGCAATCGGCGCGGCGGCCAGATCATCCGCGCGCACCATCGACAGGCTTCCGCCATAGCGCCCGATGGGCGTACGCTGCGCGTCACAGATGTAAGCCTGCATAGAATCCTCCCGTTGAGAGAGGAACCTACGTCAGGTGCGGATTCGGTTCAATCAAAATGTTACGGACTGGTGCAAAAATTCAAATTTGTGTAACGCTTTGGAAGTGTCACGATACTTCCTCCGCACTCTTATACAGCGCACGCAAAGTGCTGGACCCAAGATCGTTCAGCATGGCCCGCGCGTTGTTTTCCGTCGCGGCAGTCTCCGGATGCGCGCGGCGCACGGTTTCCCGGATGTCTTCAACCGATCGCTGTACAGAGCGACAGACACTGCACAGTTGTGCCACCCTGTTGGCACTGTCGTTATGAAACAGCCCCTGGTCCCGCGCAGCTTCGAACATGGAGACGAGATTTTGCAGATGCATATCCGCCAGCGATGAAAAGAACCGGATGTTGTCGAAAGTCATGCGTGTGCCTTCGGCGTGCCGGTCATCGGTAATCCTGAAACCGGTGCCGATCACACGATCCCCGCCACCTGCCAGCGGAACATGCTGGATCGACGTATCCCACCGCTGCACGCCATCGGGCAGGGTCAG
This sequence comes from Roseobacter sp. MH60115, assembly GCF_015644665.1. GTDB lineage: Bacteria > Pseudomonadota > Alphaproteobacteria > Rhodobacterales > Rhodobacteraceae > Roseobacter. The sequence goes on along the minus strand of NZ_JADOBQ010000004.1, from coordinate 153,063 downwards.
CGTTTCCAGATAGCGGATGTTTTTCCGTCGGTTGGCACATTCGGTGTAGCGCGCGATGACGAAGGCTGCTTCACTTTCAGGCAACAGATCACGCAAGGCGACATTGCGCAAAGCGTCCTGTTGAAACCCTGTCGCCTCTGCATGAGCCTGATTGGTACAAATAATTTTAAATTCGCTTTGTGTGGATGGACGATCAGCCGCGAACATCGGGACTGTGAACTGGTCAAAAATCGCCGCAAGATGATCTGCGGAACTTGTATCTAACATTTTCTCTCTCAAAATTAACAAGTCGGAAGACTCGCGCAAATTGCTTACCAAGAGGTTTCAGAAAACAGGCGCTTTTTAGGCATTTTCCAAAATGCTGCATCTGCAAAGAAGGCGCGGCAAACTTTGCATCCTGAAATCCTATCCAGATCAAGGCGCTACCCGCCAGCTTGTAGCGCCAGCGAGTGCTTTTCAAAAAATCGTAAACAATCTGTTCACGGTCAAGGGCGGCCTAGTCCGGCAGGGTGACCCATGCGGCATTGCGCGCCGAGGACCGCACACAGGCGTCCACGAACTGCATGCCACGCACCCCGTCCAGCACGGTTGGATAGGTGACTGCAGCATCGGGTTGCTGACCGCGGCGATGGGCGACGATGGCCTCCGCCGCTTCGCTATAGATATTGGCAAAACCTTCCAGATATCCTTCCGGGTGACCCGGGGGGATGCGGCTCATCCGTGCCGCTGCGCCTCCGGCCCCGGCCCCGTTACGTGTGATCAGCCGCTTGGGTTCGCCGAAGGGAGTATACCAAAGGTGGTTGGGGTGCTCCTGCGCCCATTCCAGACCGCCCGTCTCGCCGTAGACCCGGATGCGCAATGCGTTTTCATTGCCTGGTGCGACCTGACTGGACCACAGCATGCCGCGCGCGCCACCCTCAAACCGCAGCATCACATGCGCATTGTCGTCCAGCTGACGACCAGAGACGAAAGCCTGCAAATCAGCGGCAAGGCTCTCGACGCGGAGCCCGGTCACAAAACAGGCAAGATTGTGCGCGTGGGTGCCAATGTCGCCGGTTGACCCACCGGCCCCGGATTGCGCGGGATCGGTGCGCCATACCGCCTGCTTGAAATCCTCGTGCTTGGTGAGCCAGTCTTGCGGGTATTCCACCTGCACCACGCGGATTTCACCAATGTCACCCTTGGCAACCATCTCGCGCGCCTGCCGCACCATTGGATAGCCCGTGTAGTTGTGGGTCAGGAAAAACAACGCGTCGGCCCGTTCAACCGCCTTTGCCATCTTGCGCGCATCCGCCATGGTCGAGGTGAGGGGCTTGTCACAGATCACGTGAATACCGCGTTTCAGGAACTCGCGCGCCGCGGCAAAATGCACATGGTTCGGCGTGACAATAGACACCGCCTCGATGCCGTTCTTTAGCCGCGCCTCACGGATAGCCATCTGTCTGAAGTCATCATAGGTGCGTGCCGGGTCCAACCCGAGTGCGGCCCCCGAGGCCTGCGCTTTCTCCGCCGTAGACGACAGCGCGCCCGCAACCAGTTCATACCGGTCGTCGATCCGCGCGGCGATACGGTGTACCGCGCCAATAAAGGCGTCATTGCCGCCGCCCACCATCCCAAGTCTGATCCGTGACATCTCGTTTCCTCCCGAGGCCCCGCCCCGCCTTCATTGTTCCAAAAATATGCATACACAACGGCCCGGCCAGGCGAGACCTTCCGGTGGTACGCTTAGCCGATCCCAAGCATCTTGCGATTGGCTGCCTCATCCGTGCCCCCATCTGCAAAATCGTCAAAGGCGCGTTCCGTGACGCGAATAATATGATCCTTGACGAATTGCGCTCCCTCGCGGGCTCCGTCTTCGGGATGCTTCAGGCAGCATTCCCACTCGACCACCGCCCATCCCTCAAAATCATTTGCCGCCAACTTGGAAAAGATGCCCGCAAAATCGACCTGACCATCGCCCAGCGACCGGAAGCGCCCGGCGCGGTCCACCCAGGGCTGATATCCTGAATAGACCCCCTGCCGACCCGTTGGATTGAACTCCGCATCCTTGACGTGGAACATCTTGATCCGCTCGGCGTAGATGTCGATGTGGTCCAGATAATCGAGACACTGCAGCACGAAATGCGACGGATCGTAAAGCATGTTGCAGCGGGCGTGATTGTCGACCCGCTCAAGGAACATCTCGAAGGTCACACCGTCGTGCAGGTCCTCGCCCGGGTGGATTTCGTAGCAGATGTTCACGTCATTGGCGTCCGCATGATCCAGGATCGGACGCCACCGCTTGGCCAGCTCGTCAAAGGCTGTCTCAATCAGCCCCGCAGGCCGCTGCGGCCAGGGATAGACGTAGGGCCAGGCGAGCGCGCCTGAGAAGGAGACATGGTTCTTGATGCCCATATTGGCCGAGGCGCTGATCGCTTTCATCACCTGATCCACAGCCCATTCCTGGCGGGCCTGCGGATTGCCGTGCACCGACGGGTCGGCAAAACCGTCAAAAGCTGTGTCATAGGCAGGGTGGACTGCCACCAGCTGTCCCTGCAGATGCGTGGAGAGCTCCGTCACCTCCACGCCGTTTGCCGCGGCCTGGCCTTTGAATGCGTCGCAATAGTCCTTGCTTGTCGCCGCTTTCTCCAGATCGAAAAGCCGCGCGTCCCAGCTGGGCACCTGTACACCTTTGTAGCCACAGTCGGCCGCCCATTTCGTGATGGCATCCCACGAGTTGAAAGGCGCGTCATCCCCTGCGAATTGCGCCAGAAACAGCGCCGGTCCCTTGATGGTTTTCATGTCATCCTCCCAATGTGCCGTCCGGATCGGGCGGCATGTTTTCCTTCAGATAAACGTCGATGCGAATGCGCTCCTGCGCCAGGTTGATCGGCGCGCTGTCGCTGTGGGCGCGCATGATGCGGATGGCGCTGCGCACCAGATGACCCGAATCCTGGCTGATCACGGCGTCAAAGAGCCCATCCGCCAGCGCCGCACGAGAGAGCGGTGTCAGCTCATGCGCTATGATCACAGGAGGCGCGACACCCTGTTGCTGGTCAAAGTGTCGGATCAACCCGGCATTGCCAGCCGCCGAGGAATAGATGCCCACGATGTCCCTAGTGCCTGCCAGCGCTTGCGGCAGCAGCCGTTCGATCAGATCGGGGTCGTCCCGCCCTTCGAGCGAGGCAAGCACGGCAAGGTTCGGGAAATCCCGCGCCATGACCTCGTCAAAGCCAAGGCGCCGTTCCAGGTGATCGCGGGCCAGCATCGATCCGGTCACAACCAGAACCTTTCCCGATACCGGACCCAGAAAGCGGCCCATCAGCTGTGCCGCCGTGCGCCCCGCTGCGATGTTGTCGATGCCGACATAGGCGTTGCGTTCGGAACTCGGGATGTCGGAGACCAGCGAAACGACCGACACACCATGCGCGCGCAGCCGCGAGATACTGTCCCGTACGGAGGGTGTCTCGGGACCGAAAATCGCAACCCCATCGACCTGCGCCGGATCCAGCGCGTTGATCGCCTCGGCCAGCGCCATGGGGTCAAAAGCAGGTACGCGGGTGCAGGCAACCTGTGTGCGTTCCCGTTTTAATCCGCCCGACAAATCGGTGATCTGCCGTTCGATCAGCGCGACGAATTCATTGTTGGTGGCCGGCAGAATGAAGAGAAACCGATAGACGCGCCCGCGCGCCAGATTGGCCGCTGCGGTATCCCGCACATATCCCAGATCGGCGATGGCGCGATTGACCTTTTCGACGGTCACCTTGCGCACGCCCGGACGTTCGTTCAGCACCCTGTCCACGGTCGCAAGGCTAACCTGCGCGACACGGGCGATGTCGTTCACTGTTGGGTTCAAAGGGGCGTCGCGGCTGACCTTCATGGTCCGATGTCTATCCTTTTAGTGCAACTGCCAGCCCTTCGAAGAGCCTGGCCACAGCTTCTGCGCCGGGATCATTGTGGCCGATGAGGTTCTCTTCGGGCACATAGGATGCCCGACCTGCCTTGGCTTGACCCATCGCGGCAGTACCATCCGCTCCCGTACGGGCAGCTTGCGCAGCGGCGCCAACGCCGTCGCTCAGGGCTTGCAGCGCCGGTTGCAGGGCGTCGATCATCGTGCGATCGCCAAGCCCCGCGCCGCCCACCTCACTGATCCGCTGCAAGCCGGTCTGCAAGGCCTCGGCGGTGGGTTTGCCGTTGGCACAGGCATCCCCCGTTGCGCCGAAGAAAATCGCAAGGATCACACCGGAGGAGCCGCCCATGGTCTGGCTCAACTCATTGCCAACCGCGCGAAAAAGCTGGGTCAGATCGGCCAAGGGCATGCGATCCATCGAACCTTTGAGCGCGCGCGCCGCCGTGGCCAGGGTGCTGCCGGTGTCGCCATCGCCTGACTTGGCATCGAGGCCATTGAGGTCCGCCTCCGCCGCGATCAGCAAATCGCAGCATGTCTCGATCAATGCACGTGTTGCGGGACTGTCCGACGGTATCGGCTGGATCGGGCTCAACCCATCCGGCAGGGGTTTGACAGTGACGGGGGAGAGCATGGTCATCCCCGGCCAGTCGGGCAAGGGGACATTACGGCCAAGCGCGGCAGTGCGGTCCGCTGTCAGCGGGAGCAGCGAGACGGAGAACCCGTGCATGTCCAGCGAGGTCATCAGGGGGGCAGGCCCGATCATTGCCGTCACGTTTTTTGCCTTGTCCGATGACGTCAACGCATGGGCAAGCACTGCCATTTCCAGCGGCGTTGTGGAGCCCAGATTGTTCAGGAGCGCAACACACTCCTGCCCCTTCACATGGGGCAGGAGCTTGTCCAGCACCATATCCATGGCCGAAATGGCACCGTCAAAGGCGACCTGTTGCACGCCGGCCTCCCCATGTATCCCGAGGCCCAGTTCCGCCATGCCCGCAGCGATCCGATCTTCTTTTGTCGATCCGGGCAGTGTGCAGGTGTCCAGCGACTTCCCGATGGAGGCCATATCGCGGACCGCGTCTTCCGCCGCCTTGGCCACTGTCTCCAGATCTGCACCGTCCTCCGCGAGGTGGCCCGCGATCTTGTGCACAAAGAGGGTGCCTGCCACGCCGCGTGCCTGTGGCAGATCGGGCAAGGCGATGTCGTCGTCGACAATGACCATCGCCACCTTCAAACCATACGCACGCGCACGTTCTGCGGCGAGACCGAAATTCAGCCGGTCGCCGGTGTAGTTCTTGACGATCAGCAGGCAGCCCGCTTCGCCGGTGACGGCGAGAATACCGGCGAGCACAGCGTCCACCGACGGGGAGGCAAAGACCTCACCGCAGACGGCGGCGGTCAGCATGCCCTCTCCCACGAACCCGGCATGTGCTGGTTCGTGCCCCGAGCCGCCCCCCGAGATCAGCGCAACCTTCGATTTGTCCCAATCGGTGCGGCAGACCACCTTGATGTGCGGATAGCCATCGAGACGGTGGAGTCTGCCTCCTGACGTCGCGAGGAGACCGTCGATTGCATCGGTGACAAGCCTGTCCTTGCCGTTGATAAACTGTGCCATCGTCTTCTCCTTTTCAGTAGATCCGGTCGCCTTGCGCGTCAAAGCAAAGCGGGTCTTTTGGGGCGATCTGCAGGGCGCTGCCGGGGGCATAGTCCGCGTGTGGGTCGGCCAGCGTGATGATGTCATGCCCGTCGAGGTGCAGATGCAGGCGGCTGTGATCGCCAAGATGTTCCACCCGCTCTACTTGCGCGGCCCGGCCTTCGCCTTGCGTGACGTGTTCCGGTCTCAGGCCAATCTGGTGGGCGCCTTTCGGAGCGGTACCAAAGAGATCGGCGGGCAGGATATTGATGCGCGGCTGGCCGAGGCGCGAGGCGACGTAGACGGAATTCGGGTTCTCGTAGATGTCGCGGGGCGTGCCGTATTGCACCAGGCGCCCTTCGTTCAGCACGCCCACATGGGTGGCCATGGTCATCGCCTCGATCTGGTCGTGGGTCACGTAGAGGATGGTCGCGCCGAGGTTGGCTTGAATGCGTTTGAGTTCGATCCTGAGATCCGTCCTCAGCTTGGCGTCCAGCGAAGAGAGCGGTTCGTCCATCAGGTAGACCTGAGGATCACGCACCAGCGCGCGGCCAATCGACACCCGCTGCATCTCGCCGCCGGAGAGGGCCGTCGCCTTGTTGTCGAGCTTGTGCGAAATTTGCAGAACCTCTGCGACCTCATTCACCTTGCGTGTGATTTCATTCTTGGGTGTGTTCAGGATCGGGGATTTCAGCGGAAATTCGAGGTTCTCGCGCACGGTCAGATGCGGATAGAGCGAGTATTGCTGGAACACCATCGCCACGTCGCGCTGGGCGGGGGTTTCGTCAGCGACATTCCGACCTCCGATGCGGATCTCGCCCGCGTCGAGTTTTTCAAGCCCGGATATCAGACGCAGGGTTGTGGTTTTGCCCGCGCCCGTGGGGCCGAGCAGAACGACAAAGGCACCGTCGGGGATGGTCATGTCGATGCCCACAACGCCCACTGTGTCGCCGAAGGATTTCGACACGCCTTTCAGGATGACTTCAGCCATGGGTCACGATCCCTTCATTCAGCTCGGAGCGCAGCGCACGGCCGGAGGTTTCGTCAAAGAGCGTGACGGCCTCACCCTTGAAGCTGAGACCAATTTTCTCGCCAACGGTGGCCACCTGTCCTGCGGGCGTGCGCGCTTTCAACGCGCCGTTCGGCGTATCCAGCGTGATGATTTGCGTGGTGCCAAGGTATTCGGTGGCCAGCACCTCGCCGCGGTAGGCACCGCTGTCGCTGAGCGTCACATGCTCAGGGCGGACACCGAAGACGAGTTTACCGGAAGCCCCCTGCATTTGTCGCGGGACGGTCATGGCGTGGCTCTGCATCTCCACGCTTTGCGCCCCTTCCGCCACCGACCCGTCGAACGTGAGGAAGTTCATGGAAGGGGAGCCGATGAAGTCGGCGACAAACATGGTCGCGGGCTTGTCGTAGATCTCCTGCGGGGTGCCGAACTGTTCGACCACCGCGTTGTTCATCACCACGATCTTGTCGCCCATCTGCATGGCCTCCAACTGGTCGTGGGTGACATAGACGGTGGTGGCCCCCATGCGGTCGTGCAGGGCGCGCAGTTCTTCGGACATGTGTTCACGGAACTCCGCATCCAGCGCGCCCAACGGTTCGTCCATCATGAAGGCCTTGGGGTCGCGCACGATGGCGCGGCCAAGGGCCACCCGCTGGCGGTCCCCCCCCGAGAGGCCACCCACGGGTTTTTTCAGGATGTCCTGGATGCCGAGGATGGTGGCCACGTCCTCGACCTTGGCCTTCACGTCCCGCCGCGCCATGCCCTGGCTGACCAGCGGGTAGCTGAGGTTTTTGTAGACGTTCATATGCGGGTAGAGCGCAAACATCTGAAAGACAAAGGCAATATCGCGTTGGCTGGGCGGCTTCTGGCTGATCTCTTCACCGTCGAGGTAGATCTCGCCCGAGGTGGGCAGTTCCAGCCCCGCAATCATGCGCAGGGTCGTCGTCTTGCCGCAGCCCGAGGGGCCGAGCAGCATGAAAAACTCGCCGTCCTCAATGGTAAAGCTTGATTCCTTCACTGCGGTGAAGTCGCCAAACTCCTTGCGCACGTTTTTGATCTGGATTTCAGCCATCGAGGTATTGTCCCACGCGCAAAAGGTGTCCGTCCGGGTCGAGAATGTGAAGCTCCCGCATGCCCCAGTGGCGGTCTTCTGGTCCATCCATGCGGGGAAAACCTTTGTCGGAGAGACCGAGAGCGGCAACCGCCTCGCCAAATCCGTCCACGTCGTCGCTGCGGATGTAGACAGCATGATCCGAGGTGTCCGCCTTGTGGTCGGGGTCATGGGCGAAGTGTAGTTCGACCTTGTCTATCGCGAAGATCAGGTATCCCCCGAAGTCATCCCATCGGCCCTGAAGGTCGAAGCCCAGCTTTTTGTAGAAAGCCACTGTTCGGTCCATGTCAGCGCTTGGCAGGATTGCGCAGGTTGAAAGGAGCATCAGTCGTCCTCCGGAAAGTGGCTGACGATGATGAACATCACCGTGCCGATGAGGGTGGTGATGAAGGAGTAGGTGAAGCCCCACATCACGAAAGGCTGCATCAGCATGAAGACCCCGAGCGCGATGAGGATGGTCGCGACCATCTCCCATGGGCCGCGGCGGAGGCGGAGAAGGCCGGAGATGAAATTGCTCATGGGGCTGCCTCCGGTGCTGAATACGCGGGGTAGCGGTTTGCATATTTTTGGAACAATGAAAGAGGTTTGTACTGGGCGACCTGAATGCCTTGAACACCTCGCCAGTGGCGGGTTGTGTCTCTTCGGGGTCGGTTTGCAAGCCGTAGCCGGGTGAGGGGCCGGGGCAGGAGTTCGGTATTGAACGTCCAAGATCGTTGGTGTGTCGCCTGCGTTCCATCGCTTGGCGCCTGTGTTGGGCCTCGGGTGAGGCAACGCACGGGTGGGCAGGATGTAGCCGTCATTTGCGTACCGCTCCGAAGGTTATGCCGCGCAGCAGGTGTTTGCGCAGGGCGACGGTGAAGATCATCACCGGCAGCAGGAAGATCGTGGCGCCTGCGGCCACGGCGGGCCAGTCGAGGCCACCGACGCCGATGATCGTCGGGATGAAGGGCGGGGCTGTTTGCGCGGTGCCGGAGGTGAGCAGCACGGCGAAGGCGTATTCGTTCCAGGCGAAGATGAGGCAGAAGATCGCGGTGGAAGCGATGCCGGTCGCGGCCTGGGGCAGCACGACTTTGTAGAAGGCCTGGAACCTTGTGTAGCCGTCGATGAGGGCGGCCTCTTCATATTCGCGGGGGATTTCGTCGATGAAGCCTTTGAGCAGCCAGACCGCGAGTGAGATGTTGACGGCGGTGTAGAGCAGGATCATGCCGAGGTGTGTGTCGCTGAGGCCCAGTTGCCGGTACATCAGGAAGATCGGGATGGCGACAGCGATGGGTGGCATCATCCGCGTGCTGAGGATGAAGAACAGCAGGTCATCCGCAAGAGGGATCTTGAACCGGCTGAAAGCATAGGCGGCAAGGGTACCAAGGAAAATGCTGAGGAAGGTTGAGCCGAAGCCGATGATGACCGAGTTCAGAAACCGCTCGCCGAATTTGGACGGGCCCGCGATGACCATATCGTATTGGCGCACGATCTCTTCGTACCAGGTCTCGGGCGGGTTGGCGGCGAGGAAGTCGTCTGTCTGCCGCGTGCGGGTGGTGAAGAGGTTCACGTAGCCTTCGAGCGTGGGATCGAAGATCACTTTGGGCGGGTAGCTGATCGCATCGGCCGGGGATTTGAACCCCGTCAGCATGATCCAGGCCAGCGGAACCAAGGTGATCAGCGCGTAGAGGATCACGAGGCTGCCGGCGAACCATTTCGAGCGGGCGCTGGGTTCGGTGACGGAGAAGCTGCTCATGACGGAGTTTCCGTGTCATCTGGCTGTGGATCGGCGATGCGCATGGCCTCCAGTTTGGCGGGTGCCAAATTGGTGTTCGCGTGATCGGCCAGAGACGCGAAGGCTAATGCCAGTGGCGTCAGCGGGGCGGCCCAGCGCGAGAGGTCGGCATCCTTGGGCAGGCGGATTTCACAGAATGACATCAGCGCTCCTTCACCTTGTTGAGGGCTTTCACGTAAATGCTGGCCAGGCCGAAGACCGTCACGAAGAGGATGATGGCATAGGCCGAGGCGTAGCCAGTGCGCCACTTCTCAAAAGCTTCGCGTTTGAGGTTGATCGAGGTGAGCTCGGTGGTGGAGCCGGGGCCTCCACCGGTGAGTTGCACGACGAGGTCGAACATCTTGAAGTTTTCGATGCCGCGGAAGAGCACGGCGAGCATGAGGAAGGGCAGCACCATGGGGATGGTGAGGGTGAAGAACTGGCGCAGCTTGGAAGCGCGGTCGATCTCGGCGGCTTCGTAGATGTAATCCGGGATGGAGCGCAGCCCGGCGAGGCAGATCAGCATCACGAAAGGTGTCCACATCCAGGTGTCCACGATCACGATGGACCACGGTGCGAGATCGACGGAGCCGAGCATCTCGAAGCTGGAGGGGTCCTTGCCGGTGAAGAAGGCTACGATGTAATTGAAAAGCCCAATTTGCGGCTGGTAGAGGAATTTCCAGAAGTTGCCGACCACGGCGGGCGAGAGCATCATTGGCAGCACGATGATCGTGGTCCAGAGGTCGTTGCCCTTGAATTTCTTGTTGATGAGATAGGCGAGGGTGAAGCCGATCAGCACCTGCAAAAGGATGGTCCAGAAGAGGAAATGCGCGGTGGCCTGCATGTTCAGCCAGATGTCGCTGTCCGTCAGGATGCGCTCGTAGTTGCGCAGGCCAACGTAGTCGACTTCGCGGTTGGGGCGGTTGGCACGGAAGTTGGTGAAGCTGAGGTTGATTGTCCAGATCAGGGGGAAGATGTTGATCGCCAACAGCAGGAAGATCGTGGGGCCCACGAAAATCCAGGCAATCGCCCGGTCGCTGAGGCCGCGAATCTTGCGTGCCATCGGGGGCGGTGTGGCCTGGGCGGCGCGGGTGATGGGGGTTTCGGTCATCTGGCACGACTTTCCCGGGGCAAGGTGGCCCGAAGGCCCACCCTACCTGCTGGTTGAGGGGTAGGGTGGGCTTCAGCCCACCGCTGCGTTCAGAGCTTGCCTTCGTCTTCGAAGGTTTCGGTCCAGTCCTCGATCAGCTTATCGAGGGCTTCCTTAGCCGTGCCCTGATCCGCGACCACGTAATCGTGGATGCGTTTCTGCATGGCGAGCAGCAGTTCAGCGTAGGCCGGTTCCTGCCAGAAGTCCTGCACAGCACCCATGGCTTCGAGGAAATCACCCGCAAAGGGGGCGCTGTCCTTGAAAGTCGGGCTTTCGAGCACGGCATTGTGCGCCGAATAGCCGCCCAGATCCCACCACTTCTGCTGGACCGCCGGATCGGCAAACCACTTGATGTATTCAAGGGCGGCGTCCTGCTTGTCGGAGTAGGCGACCACGCTGATGCCCTGACCGCCCAGCGTGGAGCCGGCCTGGTTCTGTGGCGGGTTCACGAAGAAGTCGATCTTGTCACCGCCCGTATTCGGGTCGGCATAGAGGCCCGGGAAGAAGGCGAACCAATTCATCGCCATCGCGACCTGTCCCGATTTGAACGCGTCAAGCGACTCGCCCATGTAGGAGTTTGTGTAACCCGGCGGTGTCGCGGTCTCGTAGAATTCTTTGTAGAATTCCAGCGCCTCAACCGCTTCGGGTGAATTCACCGCCCCTTCCATATCGTAGGATCCGGGGGTGTTTTCGTATTTAAAACCCCAGGGATAGAGCGCGCCGGTCACGCCCATGGTGATGCCTTCCGAGCCACGCTCGGTGAAGATGGCGGCGCCATAGACCGTCTGGCCGTCGATCTCGCGTTCCTGGAAGAATTGCGCGATTTCGAGCAGCTCTTTCTGGGTCTTGGGTTCCGCCAATTCGCGACCCGTGGCCTCTTTGAAAGCCGCCTTGATATCGTCACGTTCGAACCAGTCCTTGCGGTAGAACCAGCCGTTGGCGTCCCCCATGGCGGGCAGGGCGTAGTAGTTTTCCGACCCCTTGGGCCATGTGGAATAGGCATAGACGGTGGCATCGGCAAAGTCGCCCATGGAGATGCCTTCGGCGTCAAAGAAGTCGTTCAGCTTGACGTAGTGGCCGTTCTCCGCGCCGCCGCCGATCCACTGGCTGTCGCCGATCAGCAGGTCGCAGAGGTTACCGCCGGAGTTCAGCTCGTTCAGCATCCGGTCGGCGAAGTTGGGCCAGGGAATGAACTCGAAGTTCATGCTATGGCCGGATTGCGCTTCGAATTCCTTGCTGAGTTCGACCAATGCGTTTGCCGGGTCCCAGGCTGCCCAGCAGAGTGTCAGATCCTCGGCCTGTGCGGATGCCCCGAAGCCTGCCGCGGCAAGGCTGAGGGCGCTGACGGCCGTCAGTTTCGAATATGTCATGTGGTACCTCCCTAGTGGTCCTTCCCGATCGATCCTCGCCGATTCGGTTTCCGGACGCCCCAACGCTAGTTGAGGGGCGTACCTCATGTCGACATATTTTTGAGGGGCGTACCTCAAAAATATCCTATGTCAATGATTCAATAAGACATTAACTTTTGTGCCACATCCTGTGGCAGCACAGGGTCATCCGGTTTTCCGTGTGGGTTTGTGCGGTTTTGCCGCCTTCGCTTGCCGTACGGGCGCAGAAATTTACCGAATCTATCCGGAGGCCACGCCGTTGTGGACGTGTTATTCCGGATCGCGAACGGGGCCGCGCAGCGCCTTGACCTCTCCACGCACTTTCTTGGCCTTCAGGCGGCGCTTCTTCGAGCCGAGCGTCGGTCTGGTTGCGATACGGCGCTTTGGCGGGACCAACGCCTTTTGAATGAGATCCGCCAGCCGCCGGCGTGCGATGTCGCGGTTTCGGGCTTGGCTGCGGGTCTCGTCACATTGGATGATGAGCGCGCCTTCGATGGTCCAGCGGCGTCCGGCGAGACGCTTCAGCCGCGTTTTCACCGGGCCCGGCAGGGAGGGGGACCGCGCGGCCTCGAACCGCAACTCCACTGCCGTGGCGACCTTGTTGACGTTCTGGCCACCGGGGCCCGAGGCCCGTACGAAGGTTTCCGTCAGTTCCCAGTCCTGAATACTGATCTCGTCTGTGATCTGCAGCATGCGCGCGTCATTCCCTTGCCAAGCGACCCGACACGCTGACCGAATTGCCAGAGGGGTCCTTGGCGTTTGCAAATACATACCCATCTGCCGTGTGCAGTGGGCCAAAGTCCAGACCCGCAGCGGCGCGCGCCTCGCAGAAGGCTGCGACATCCGGCACGGTAAAGACCAGTTTCACGGCGGCTTGACCCTGCCGCGCGCCCTTGGCTGCCGGGTGCAACAGCAAGATGGTGCCCTGCGATTTTGGGCGCAGTTCGACGATCCGGTCGCCCGGCTTATCTCGTCGCGTGTAGTCGAAATGGTCGCAATAGAACGCGGCCATGTCATCGACGGCCTTGGTGTAGAGGATCAGGCTGGCAAGCATAGGTGACATGGCGGTCTCCTCGGATCAGCGGAACGAAAAAGGGCCGCACGTTGCGGTGCGGCCCAATCGAATGGTTTCAGGAGGGGGATCGGTTAGACCGATGTCCACTCGGGAGTTCTGCCCGTCAAGGGCTGCCTCAGCAGGCGACCTCCAAAGCTGTTCCGACACCTCGCTCCAATACCTTTCTTGACACTGGATCACCTCCTTTACCTATCTGTTGACGTTGACAGAATCGTCGCACAGGTTTTGGAAATCACCAAGTGTTTTTTCGTTAACGGCGCGCCGCCGCCGGTTTGCGGCCTGCATGCTTCATTGTTCCAAAAATATGCAAACCCTCAGGCCGCAGCTGTCAGGCGCGTCGTAATCATGCGGAACGGAACCAGCGCAAGTAAGGCCAGAGACAGTTTCACCATCCAGTCCGCCACGGTGAGCGACACCCAGAGCGGCGCTGCAGGACCAAGCCCGAGGATCGGCAGGACCTCTCCGGCCCAGCTGACGTCATTGGCGGGTTCGATGAAGACGAGGCTGGCTGAGAAAGCGATGGTGAAGAAAAGAGCCGTGTCCACAGTGCTGCCGATCAGGGTGGAGGCCAGCGGCGCGCGCCACCAACGCCCGTCGCGCAGGGCCGAGAAGATCGCCACGTCCAGCAGTTGCGCGGCCAGGAATGCGATACCGGAGCCAAGGGCGATGCGCAGGGTCACCAGCGGGCCGAATTCGCCCATGATCTGAGTGCCAATGAGCGAACAGACCAGCCCGACGATGAAGCCTACAAGGACCACGCGGCGCGCGGGTCCCGCCCCATAAACGCGGTTCATCACATCCGTCACCAGAAAGGCGAGCGGATAGGTGAACGCGCCCCAGGTCAGCCATTGGCCAAAGAGAAACTGAACGAGGATGTTGGAGGCAACCACGATGGCGGCCATGGCGAGAATGCCGGGGAGGTGAGCGCGTGTCATTTGATGTATCCGTTTTGACAAGGGTGCGGCACTTGGTCGGACCTTATGGCCGACGGGCGGTCTTTAGGCGCAAAGGCGCAGGCGCGCAAGTCAATCGTTGAGCCTGTACTCGGTAATCTCGGTGGGCAGGATCCACAGGAAATTGTCGTCGGAGATCATCGTGAGATGGATGCGACCGGTCTGATCCGCCCAGACGGCCAGCCCTTCGAGGTTACCATGCCTGCGCTGCGGTGTCTCCAGCACGGTTTCTATGTCTTCGATGCCGGTGGCCGTGATCGTCATAACCCGAACCCGACTGCGGAACCCCAGCCAGTGAAACGCGCGCTCCAGAAGGTAGAACCGGCCATCGGGGCCAAAGTCACCGCCAACGGGGTGGTAATCACCATCGACCGGTAGCGTGAACGGCTGGCGCCAGTCTTCGTTTGGCGTGCGGCGATAGACCAATGCGTCCGTCGCCCCGTATTGCACACCCTCCGGCAGGGTGAAGAGGACATTTCGCCCGTCAATGGCCAGTGCTTCCAGACCTCTGTTCACATGCAAAGCGCCCCACGCCCGCGTGGAGGACGGTGGCTCTGGACCCGCGTCCCACGCCGGATATTCCACGACCCGTTGTGCGCCCTCGAAAGAGACAAACAGATGTCCGTCGGCGTTCAGGGCCAGCCCCTCGGCATCGTTGTGGGTGGCCCCGGGTATTACATCCTCCGGGCCTACGAGTGGTTTGTGGGCTGCGATCTCTGTCTGCGTGATCTGGCCGCTTGTCCGTTGCAGGCGCCCCTGCACAAGATAGCCCTTATCGGTCGCGGCATAGAACATCTGCCCGTCATCGGTAATCTCGATGCCGGAAAACCCGCCGAACCAATCGGCCTCATGCGTCCAGCGATGGGTCGAGACATGCTGCGCAGGCTGATCCTCAGGTGCCACCACCGGCGGACCGGGGGGCGGCAGGGTGAAGAACAGCAGCGTGACGCCCAGAAGGCAAAGGGCGACTACTGCAAGACTTGTGCGCATTGTTGGGGCAAATCGGCGAGCAATATCTGCCGCTTGGGTCTGGGAGGTGGCGCGTTGGGATCAGGCGGGGGCGGGTTCAGAATGTTGTTCACCCAGGCCTGCGCATCGGCACAGCCGTCGCCTGCCGGGGGCGCGGCCTGATCAATGCAGCCTTTCGCGCCGGAGGGACAGGCAAGCCGGACGTGGAAGTGGTAGTGGTGGCCGTACCAAGGCCGGATTTTGCGCAGCCAGCTGCGGTCGCCCGTGGCATCCTTGCACATTTGCACCTTGGCCCCGGGAAAGATGAAAATCCGGGCCACGCGCGGGTCCGAGGCGGCAGCTTTCAGAATTTCGTGGTGCTGGCGGGTCCAGTTCTCGTTCACGAAGGCTCCCTTGTTACGGCGCAGGGAGATGGACGAAATGCTCTCACGCTGGGCGACGGAAAGTGCGAGATTATCTGCCGGGCGCAGCCAGATATCGGCGTCCAGACCAATCTGGTGACTGGCATGACCCGACAGCATGGGCCCCCCGCGCGGCTGGCTCAGATCGCCCACGTAAAGGCCGTTCCAGCCTGGTTGTTGCGCCGCTTTGCGGCTGAGATCCATCACGTAGTCGACCGTTGCAGGATGCGCCCAGTTGCGATTGCGCGACAGGCGCATGGCTTGCCACGTGGGGCCGGTTTCAGCCAGTTGCGCGGCGCCTGCGACACAGCCCTTGGCATAGCTGCCGAACGGCGCGGGCGTGCCGGGCGACCCGCTCCGCTTTGCGCCGAAAAGCTGCTTGGCCGGTTGATTGCTTTTCGCGTGGCCGGATGTGCCGATGGTCGGCAGGATCGCAGAGGCCTGTGGTGTCGATTGCGGCGTGCCATCCGAGCAAGCGGCCAGTCCCAACAGCAGGAGTGCAAGCATGGCAAAAGGGCGGAGGGTCATGTGCTGAAATCTCCTTTTGGCTTGACCCACGCTAACAGGATCAACCCTAGGATGAACAGCCCGATTATCGGCGTGACGCCGATTTGCTGTGATCCGCTGATGGCGGTGACGGTGCCGATCAATAAGGGTGCGAGAAAGCTCGTGGCCTTGCCGGACAGCGCGTAAAGACCAAAGGCTTCGGTCATGCGGTCCGGATTTGCCTGATGCACCATCATCGACCGGCTGGCCGACTGCAATGTGCCGCCCGCCGCGCCGATGAGGGCACCTAGGACATAGAAGGCGATATCGGGGGTGCGGCTGCCGGCCTCCAGCGCGATGCCAAAGACGCTGTCGCGGGATACAAAGACAATTGCGATGGCCACTCCAAGCAAGACGGTGATGGAGGTTTTGATCACCGCATTTGGGCCAAAACGGACGTCCGCCTTGCCGCCCAGCCAGGCGAAGAGCGCGCCGGTGATAATCGCAATGATGCCAAAGACGCCGGTGTCGACGACGGACCACCCCAGCACGCCCTGCGCGTAGATGCCGCCGAAGGCATACATGCCGTTCAGCGCGTCGCGATAGAACATTGAGGCGCCGAGATATGAGAAGAGTGACGGGGTTTTGGGTAGGCGGCGCAGCGTGGCGGCAAGACCCTTGAGTGCCTTCCCCACAGCACCCTTCGCGCTTTTCACGGGCTTTGGATCGCGCACCCAGACAAAAAACGGAATCATGAAAAGGATGTACCAGAGTGCGGTCAGAGGGCCGACAAACCGCGTCCCCTCCCGCAGGTCGGGATCAAGCCCGAAGACCGGGGGAATCCCGATGAAGGTCTTGCCGGTGGCCGCACTCTCCGCAAAGAAAAACAGCATGATCACAAGGGTGACCAGCCCGCCCAGATAGCCAATGGCCCAGCCGGTGCCGGACAGCCGTCCGATCTGGTCGCGTGGTCCCAGATCGGGCAGCATCGCATTGGTGAAGATGGTGGCAAATTCCATGCCGACGAGCC
This sequence comes from Roseobacter sp. MH60115, assembly GCF_015644665.1. Lineage (GTDB taxonomy): Bacteria > Pseudomonadota > Alphaproteobacteria > Rhodobacterales > Rhodobacteraceae > Roseobacter. The sequence goes on along the minus strand of NZ_JADOBQ010000004.1, from coordinate 136,219 downwards.
CGAGCGCAAAGAGAAAAAGCGTGAGCGGCAGATTGAAGCCCTCGGGGCTTGCCCACCACAGGCCGAAACTACCAACGACATAGAGCGCGGAGAAAAGCCAGATATAGCGCAGTCGATTGCCGGAGGAATCCGCCAGCGCCCCGAGAATGGGTGCCAGCAGTGCGATCGTGATCCCTGCCGCGCTGATTCCAAACCCCCAGGCGGCCTGTGCGCGGGCGCCGTCCTGCATCAGTTCTCCCACATAGGGGGCGAAGATGAAGGTGATGAGCAGCGTATTGTAGGGCTGGCTGGCCCAGTCAAAGGAGTACCACCCCCAGATGCGTTTGCGCGCGCTGATCATTGCTGTGCCCGTTCCTGCCTTGCGCAAGGTAGATCAGCCCGGTAGCGATCAGGCAAGTAAAGCTTTGGGCTTCATCAACCAACAGATGGCGCGCAGCCTTGCGTATCGCGGGTGGCTTGCTTAACTGGAGCAGACACAAAGAGAGGTTTGCCCATGCAATCGCTGTTCCAAATCGTGATGCTGCTGCTGGACGTGCTGTGGTTCATCATCATCGCGCATGTGATCATGAGTTGGCTGATCAACTTTCAGGTGCTGAATACGCGGCAGCAACTGGTTGCGCAGATCTGGTACGGGTTGAACCGTTTGCTTGAACCGATCTATGGCCCGGTCCGGCGAATTCTGCCGGCCATGGGGGGGATAGATTTGGCGCCTTTGGCGGTTCTGCTGGGGGTTGCGGTGTTGCGCATCGTGCTGATCAATAACGCGGGGCTTTTCCTCTGATTTCTTGCCTCCGGCGGGCATATTTTTGGAACAATGAAGCTTGGGGCTTGTTCACGAATCCTTAGTATGTGACTCTGCAAGAAAGAGCAGAGAACGCATAAAGGGACTTGGATGTCAGGCGCCGCCAGACTGTTACAGGACGTCTTTGGATTTGATGATTTTCGCCCCGGTCAGGGGGAGATTGTCGAGGCGGTGACCGCCGGCGAAAACGTACTTGCGATCATGCCGACCGGTGGCGGCAAATCCTTGTGTTTTCAATTGCCTGCCTTGCTGCGTGAGGGAGTCACCGTGGTGATTTCTCCGTTGATTGCCTTGATGCGCGATCAGGTGCGGGCGTTGCAGGAAGCCGGAGTGGCTGCTGGGGCATTGACGTCCGGTAACACGCCCGAAGAAACCGATGCGGTGTTCGAGGCCCTGGAGGCGCGCCGGCTGAAGCTTTTGTACATGGCGCCGGAACGGCTGGCGGCGGGGTCGGCCATCGGTTTGTTGCGACGGGTCGGTGTATCGTTGATTGCCGTGGATGAGGCGCATTGTGTGAGCCAGTGGGGTCACGACTTTCGTCCTGACTATTTGCGGATCGGTGCTTTGCGGCGCGATCTGGGGGTGCCGCTTGCAGCTTTCACCGCAACGGCGGATGCGGAAACCCGAGCGGAGATTGTCGAGAAGCTTTTTGACGGGGACGCGCCGCGCGCCTTCCTTCGCGGATTTGACCGCCCCAACATTCATCTGGCTTTTGCGGCCAAGGATGGCCCGCGCCGTCAGATCCTGGATTTTGCCGCCGCGCGCAAAGGGCAGTCCGGCATCGTCTATTGCGGCACCCGCGCCAAGACAGAGGCGCTGGCAGGGGCGTTGCGGGAGGCGGGGCATGCCGCGCTGCATTACCATGGCGGGATGGAGGCCGAGGATCGGCGCAATGCCGAGACCCGATTCCAGCGCGAGGATGGTCTGATCGTTGTCGCTACGGTGGCGTTCGGCATGGGCATAGACAAGCCGGACATCCGCTGGGTCGCGCATGCGGATCTGCCGAAGTCGATAGAGGCCTACTATCAGGAGATCGGGCGCGCGGGGCGGGACGGGGCGCATGCGGAGACGCTGACGCTTTTTGGTTCAGAGGACATTCGCCTGCGGCGCGCGCAGATCGATGAGGGGCTGGCCCCGCCGGAACGTCGTGCGGCGGATCATGCGCGCTTGAATGCGCTCTTGGGACTGGCCGAGGCCTTGGAATGCCGCCGCAAGACCTTGCTGGGGTACTTTGACGAAAGCAATGTCAGCTGTGGCCATTGCGATCTGTGTGATCGCCAGGCGGAGGTGTTTGACGGCACCACTGCGGTGCGCAAGGCGCTTTCGGCCATTTTGCGCACGGAGGAATGGTTTGGCGCCGGTCATCTGATCGACATTCTGATCGGCAATGAGACGGACAAGATACGTCAGCGTGGACATCAGGACCTGCCGACATTTGGGGTTGGCACCGAGTACGACCGGCGGCAATGGCAGGCGATTTTCCGGCAGATGATGGGGCATGATCTGGTGCGACCCGATCCGGAGCGGCACGGCGCGCTGCGCATGACGGACGCCGCTCTGCCAATTCTGCGCGCAGAGGCTGAGATTACCTTGCGGCGCGACAGTATTCGTGCCGCGGCAGCCACCCGGCGTCCGGCGGTCAAGGCGATGGTGTCCGAGGAAGATGCGCCTTTGCTCTCGGCATTGAAAGCAAAACGCCGCGCCTTTGCCGAAGCGGCCAAGGTTCCGGCCTATGTGATCTTTAATGATCGGACGCTGATTGAAATGGCGGAGATGCGCCCTCAGTCGTTGGATGAAATGGCGCGCGTCGGTGGGGTCGGTGCCAAGAAGCTTGAACGCTACGGTGATGCGTTTCTGGAGGTCATCGTCGGGGAGGCGCAGCAGATGCACCCCAGCCGCCGCAAATTGGCCGGACACACGGCCGGGTCGGTCTACGACCGGTTGCTGGCGGTGCAGGCGGATCTGGCACGCGGCGCGGATGGGGTGGAAAAACCGCTGAGCTGCTCCGCGTCCCTGCTGGCGAAGGTGGCGCAATTGCGTACCGCGGATCCGTCCGCGCTTGAACGGTTGCTGGGTGACCGACGCGCGGAAAGATTTGGGCCTGCTTTTCTGGACGTGTTGCGGCAGGCGAGCTAGATCGCGCGTCAGGCAATGTGGGTGCGTGGACACGCGATGGGGGATAAAAGATGTTGGTGGTCATTTCACCGGCCAAGCGGCTGGATTGGGCGAAGCGGGACGTTCGGGCAACCGCGCCCGATTTTCAGGAGGATGCAATCCGCCTGGTAAAGACCGCGCGCAATCTGACGCTCGGAAAGCTGAAAGGGCTGATGGACTTATCGGATGATCTGGCGCGGCTCAATCGGGACCGGTTTGCGGCTTTCGAGGAGGTTCCGGACGCGGAACGCACGCGCCCTGCCGCGCTTGCCTTTGCGGGCGATACCTATCAGGGGCTTCAGGCCGGGTCTCTGTCCACAGATGATATGAATTGGGCGCAGGATCATTTGCGCATTCTCTCCGGGCTCTATGGATTGCTGCGACCGCTGGATGCCATCCAGCCCTACCGGCTGGAAATGGGCAGCCGGATGAAAACCCGCCGGGGCCAAACCCTGTACGATTATTGGCGCGATGGATTGTCCAAGGCGTTGAATGCGCAAGCTGAGGCGGTGGGGGCAGAGGTTTTGATCAATTGCGCGAGCCAGGAGTACTTTGGGGCGGTTGCGCCCAAGGCCCTGAAACTGTGCGTGATTACACCCTCCTTCATGGAAGACAGGAAAGACGGCAAAGGCCCGAAAATCGTCAGCTTCTTTGCCAAGAAAGCACGGGGCGCCATGGCGCGATACGTGATCCAGAACCAATTGACAGACGACCAAGATCTTCAGGGTTTTGACTGGGAGGGATATCGCTATCGCGCTGATCTATCGGCCTCTGATGCGCCGGTTTTTATCCGCGATTACCCGGCTGCCTGACTGGGCGCGTCGCTGCGCGGCGGAACTGCCCCCGCCGGGCAGTAGTCCAGAATGTGTTGATGCATCTCTGCCTTGCGCACGGGTTTCGACATGTAATGGTCCAATCCCACCGCAAGAATATCAACGTTGTCCCCCTCCATCGCGTGGGCGGTCAGGGCGATGATCGGGACGTGCCGGCCTGTCTCTTCTTCCTTTTTGCGAATTTTCTGGGTCGCCTCCTTCCCATCCATGCGCGGCATGGAGATATCCATGAAGATCAAGTCAGGGTCGAAGGCGGTATGGGCCTCCACCGCCTCTAGCCCGTCATTGGCAAACTTCAGATCAACGTCGAAATCCTTGAGCATCTTGCGAAGGACCAGCTGGTTGGTCTTGTTGTCCTCTGCGGCCAATACACGCATCTTGCGTGGTTCGGCAGCGGGTGCTTCCTCGATTGCCGGTGCCGGGTCGTCCGCCGTTGCGGCAGCTGCATCACGGTGGGCAAAGGCTGGGTCCCCATCGTTCTCGACAGAGTCTTGCGTCTTACCCGGCGCATCGGGCCGCCCCTCCCAGGACGCGAGCCAGTGCAGCATGTCGCGGCGCGGATAGGGACGTTGCGAAATGACATCCACGTTTTCTCTTGCTGCATCTGCCTGCGCGTAGCCAACGTTTGAACTGAGCAGATGTATCGGCATGTTGTGTCCGGCATCCCGCGCGGTCTTGGCAAATTCGAGCCCGTTCATCTCGGGCATGATGTGGTCCGCCAGCACAAGATCCACGCTGCGATCCAGGAGCGCCAGAGCCGAGGCGGCGTCGGCGCAGGAAGTGACCTTGAGCCCCAATTGCTGCAATTGCAGGGAGAGCACTTCGCGATTTGGTTCGAAGTCGTCGATCACCATGACATGGCGCAGCCGTTCGGGCAGATCCGGATGTTCAAGCTGCATCCCGTCGGCTGCCTTGAGGGTGACCTCGAAGCCGAAACAAGACCCGACGCCCTCCTCTGATGTTAGCCAGACGCGGCCCCCCATCAGTTTCACCAGATGACTGGTAATCGCGAGGCCCAGCCCGGTGCCGTCAAACTGGCGATTACGTTCGTTTTCAACCTGGTTGAATTCGCCAAAGACGTGTTCGATCATATCTTCGGCGATGCCGATCCCGGTGTCCTCTACCGTCACAGAAAGAGCGATTTCTCCAGTGGCGTCGTCGGGCTCTCCCCGCACCTTGACTTTGACATGGCCTTTGGCCGTGAATTTGACGGCGTTGCCCATCAGGTTCGTCAGAATCTGGCGCATGCGTCCGCGGTCGCCCACAAACGACGAGGGTAGGAAGAGATCGTAATCCAGCATCAGATCCAGTCCCTTGTCCCGCGCGGAGGATTGCAGGAGCATGATGATCTCAAGCACGGATTGCTCCAGATCGAAGGGTTCAAGGTGCAGTTGCAACCGTTCGGCTTCGATCTTGGAATAGTCCAGCACGTCATTGATGATAACCAACAGCGCCTCGCCGGAATTCTTGATCGTATCGACATAAAGCCGCTGCTCTTCGGTCAGCGGCGTGTCCACAAGCACGTCCGCCATTCCGACAACACCGTTCATCGGGGTTCGGATTTCGTGGCTCATATTCGCGAGGAAGGCGGATTTTGCCCGGTTGGCGGTTTCGGCACTCTCGCGCGCGGCCTTGAGTTTCTTTTCGTATTCAACCGTCGCGGTGATGTTGAGACCCAGCGAAATGATGTCCCCATCCGGGCCCCGCTGGTCGATCACCTTGATGTATTCGCCATTCCACAGCCGGATGGTGACAGGTTCGGGCTCCGGGCTTTGAACCCGCTCAATCATCTCCTGACGCCAGGCCGCAGGGGTTTTATCGCCAACGTTGACGATACCCTCATCGGTTAACACCTGCAGGATCGTGACATAGCTGACCCCTGGCTTGATCTCTTCGAGCTTGTCGAAGACCGCAAGATACGACCGGTTGGCCATGATCATCTGCAGATCGGGCGTGAAGAAGGCAAAACCGTCATTGATGGTTTCGATGGAGTGCCACAGGCGTCGCTCCACCAGTTCGATTTTTTCGTGGGCTGCGGAAAGGTCGGATTTCACCTTTTGGTTTTCGTTGCGCACGGTCGCGACTTCGGCACGGGTTTCCACGATTTCATGGGACAGCGCCTTGGCATGTTCGCCAAGTTTTCGGTTTGCAGCAAAAAGCTCCGCCTGCTTCAGTTCAAGCAGGCGTTCTGCGGCTAGTCGTCCACGGCGCTCCTCTGCCAATCTGTTGGCGATACTCATCCGGCCACCGGCATTCTTCTGACCCTTTTGGCGGCACTGTCTACCGATGTGGTGAACATCTGTTTAACCGGAGCTTATCGGACGCTGAAAACGCGCCCGATTTGCCGAAGAAATTCGGAAAAACATGGCAATGTGTTAACGTCGACCCTCGCGCAACCACGCGCCAATCAGCAGGGCAGAGGACAGGAGCAGCACCAGCCACCCCGGTAGCAGGTTGGTTTGCCGCACATCCCGCGTTTCAAAAGCATCCCGTGGCGTCAGGCCGATCCAGCCCCGTCCGGCGGCAGGGCGGCCAATGCGCACATTCCGCAGCCTGGGCAGACCATCTTCCAGAGCAATGGCGCCGCCACGCAGGCCCGCGATTACCGGCGCAAGGATCTCCGACGTGGCGATTGTCTGTTCAAACTCGCGAGGGGCCGCGGGGCCGAGACCGATGACCGCGTTCTGATCGCCGTTGACCAACCGGTAGAGCCCGATTTCCGGCCCTTCGAACACACCTTCAAACACACCGGGGCTTGTCTCTGTCAGGTTCAGCTCGGCGGTATTGCCCGATGGGTCGGTCAAGGTCACCGGCGGCACGTCGTCAGACAGGGTGCGCCGCTTGATCCGCATGGTCTGGCCCGTGGCCTCGGCGGTCAGCGATTCCTCTTCCAGTTCCGGCTCTTTCATCATCCAGTGGGCAAGCCGGCGCAGCAGTTCCAGCTGCGGCCCGCCGCCTTCGTATCCGCGATTCCAGAGCCACGCATGATCGGAGGCCAGCAGGGCCACGCGTCCCTCGCCCACCCGGTCGAGAATGAGCAGGGGGCGGTCATCGACGCCGGACATCACCGTGTTACCCTGCGGTTGCGCCACGTCGATCTGGCGCAGCCAGCGGCCCCAGTCGCCGCCACCGGGCAGCCCGGTCGTGACCGGGTGACGTTTGCCCAGATCGGTCACAATCGGCCGGTAGGGTTCTTCAAGCACCCGTGCGGTCGGCTGGGCTGGCAAAACCTCACCCAGGGGGGAGCGATAGATGCTGTCTGCGCCTGCAAAATCCGCGCCTGCTGCCACCAGAACCGCGCCGCCTTGCCGGATGTAGTTGGCCACATTGTCGAGGTAGAGCGCAGGCAGGATCCCACGCCGTTTGTAGCGGTCAAAGATGATCAGGTCGAAGTCATCGATCTTTTCGAGGAAGAGCTCCCGCGTTGGAAACGCGATCAGGCTGAGCTCGCTCACCGGCACGCCATCCTGCTTTTCAGGGGGGCGCAGAATGGTGAAATGCACCAGATCGACGGAGCTGTCTGATTTCAACAGGTTGCGCCAGGTGCGCCCGCCCGGGTGCGGCTCGCCCGAAACCAGCAGGACACGCAACCGGTCGCGCACGCCGTTGATCTGCACGAGCGCGGTATTGTTGCGGTCGGTCAGTTCTCCATCGGCTTCGGGTACAGTGAACTGGATGACGTTGCGCCCGCCGTGCGGCAGGGTGATCGGCAGTTCGATGTCCTGCCCCAGAGGCACCTGATAGCTTTGCGGGGTGTCCCCATCGACGGAGATTTCCAGCGGCGCCATGCCGGAGCCCTGCGGCGTGGCGCCCATATCCTCCACTCTGAGCGTCAGCGTCACCGGCTCGCCGATGATCGCAAAGGCGGGCGCGTTGCGGATCTCAAGACGGCGGTCCCAGTCGGTGGATTTCCCGGTCATCAGAAGGTGCATCGGGGCGGGCAGATCAAGCGGCAGATCGGCGTCATGCACCTGCCCGTCGCTGAAGGCGAGAATGCCTGCAACGCGCGCGCGCGGCTCTTCGGCCAGCGCGGCAGACAAGGCCGTCATCAATTCGGTTCCCGCGTCCCCTTCGCCATCCGGTACGGTGATGCGGCGGACTTCGGTATTGGGACGGGCGGCGATGCGGGTTGCCAGATCATCCGCGGCGGATTTGGCCTGCTCCGGCCGGTCCGAGAGCGTTTGGCTGGCGCTTTCGTCCTCCAGCAGCATCACGATATCGGTGAGGGGCGCGCGATCCTCGACCTGATAGGACGGGCCCGTCAGTGCTGCCAGAACAACCGCAGCGGCCAGGGCACGCAGCGCCCATCCGTTCAACCCGCGCACGGCGGCGAGCATCACGCTGATCAGGGCGATCATCCCGACCATGACCAACAGGGACCATGGGATAAGCGGGTCAAAGATGATGCTGCCCGTCATTGGCCCAACCTGTCGAGCAGCGCAGGCACGTGCACCTGATCGGATTTGTAGTTTCCGGTGAGCACATGCATCACCAGATTGACGCCGAACCGAAAGGCCAGTTCGCGCTGCCGTTCACCGGTGAAACCGCGACCGATGGGCACAAGCGGTGCGCCTGACGTGCCGACCGCCCAGGCGGACGCCCAGTCATTGCCGCCGATCACCACCGGGGTGACGCCATCGTTGAGATTGCGGAAGGGCATGCCTTCGACCTGTTCGGCATCGGGCGGCGCGGCCTCGACCCAGACATCGCGGCTGCTGTGCCGTCCGGGGAAATCCTGCAGAAGGTAGAAGGTGCGGGTCAACACGTGATCCGTCGGCAGCGGTTCCAGCGGTGGAATGTCCAGCGGGGCGGCGAGGTCTTGGAGTTTGCGTCCGTTGGGACTTGCCGCGCCGAACCGCGCCACATCCGCATCGCGCGTGTCAAACAGGATCAGGCCACCCGACCGCAGGTATTCGTTGAGCTTGCCATAGGCTTCGGCAGAGGGGCGCGGCTGATCGGGTGTGATCGGCCAATAGAGCACCGGAAAAAACGCCAGTTCATCCGTCTCCAGATCCACGCCCACCGGGGCGGCGGGTTCAACGGACGTGCGGAAGAAGAGCGTATCCGACAACCCGCGCAGGCCTGCGTCCGACATCTCGTCAATACTGCGGTTGCCCGTCAGCACGTAGGACAGCGCCAGCTCGGCGGTGGCGTTCAGCGCAAAGGCGTCCTCGTCGGCGGTTTGCGCCTGCGCGTCCTGCGGTAGCCCCAGAGGCAGTGCAGCCAGCATCGCGGCCATTGCGGCGCGGTTTACGCGGCCCAGCAACCTGCCGGACAGAGACAGCGATGCAACGACATCCGCGAGCAACAGCAGGATTGCCAGGCTCAAAAGCCACCCGGCCACGGGCTGTTCCGGCGGAACGGCAAAACCTTTCACAGGAATGCGCGCGGGCCATGCAACCGGCGTCAGGGTGCTGTCCGCCTCAATCACGTTGCGCGCCAGGTGGCGATCCCCGGAGGTGTAGATGCCCGGCTGCATGTCCGGGCCGGGCGGCGCCGTCATCAGGTCCGCGCCGGGAACGCCGGGCAGGTTGCCTGCATCGCGCAGGGTGCCGAAGCCGTCCATCACCTGTTCTGGCGTCCATGTGGTGCCCTCCAGCTGCGCAGCGTCCGGGCGCGAGGAGGAGCTGGAGATCGCCAGGCGTTCCAGCATCTGCACGAACAGGCCTGAAAGCGGCAGCGTGGACCAGTCTGCCGTTGCCGTAATGTGGAAAAGCACGATCTGCCCCTGCTCGCGGGCTTTCCGCGTCACCAGCGGGGTGCCATCGGTCAGCTCGGCGATCACGCGTTCGGCCAATGTTGGATCGGGCTGGGCCATGACCTGGCTGGTGATCTGCACATCGTCCGGAATGCTCAGCCCGAAGAAGGGAGAGGCTTCGCGAAAGGGGGCCAGCGCCTTGGGCGCGCCCCAGCTCATGGCACCGCCAACCGTGCGCCCGCCCGTGCGCAGGCGCACCGGCATCATCGGGTCCTCGTCAATGCGGCTGACGTCGCTTGCCGCCACGCGCGGCCCGGCAAAGCGGACCAGCATGCCGCCCTGATCAATCCAGGCCCCGAGGCTTTCGGTCTCGGACGGCGACAGTGTGGCCACATCCGCCAAAACGATCACATCCGGGTTGGCAGGCAGCACATCGCTGAGCGCGCCGTGGATCAGATCCGCATTCGGGGCGAGGGCCTGTTCGATATAATGCAGCGGCGACAGCAGCTCCAGACCTTCGCGGCCTTCCCGGCCCGCGATCAGGGCCACCTCGCGGCGGCGCAACCCATCGTCGGCCAGTGTCGTGGCGCCGGCGGACCTTTGTCCCTGCAGATCGAACCGGGTGATGCGCGCGCGCAGCTCTGACGGCAGCGACAGCGCGGTGGAGGTTGTGGTTTCGCCATCACCAAAGGTGGCCGTGGCCGTGGCGAGGATGCTGGCATTGCCTGCCGGATCACGTCCCTGCGCCTGCACGACAACTTCACGCTCCGGCCCCGGCGCCGCGCGAAGTGCCGTCAGCTGAACCGCACCATCCTCAAAGCCTGCTGGTGCCATGGCCACGACATTCGCCGCTGTCTGATAAACCTCAACGCTTCCCTCTGCTTCAAAGGCGGCAAGCGCCCTGTCGCGCCCCGGATAGTCGAGCCCATCGCTGAACCACAGCGTGTCAAAGCCGTCCGTCTCTGCGACAAAGGACAGGGCGAGGGCGGTCCGCGCCGCATCCGGCTGCCATGGGGCTGGCCGGAAGCCCGGCAGGCGGCTGCGCCAGACATCCGCCGTCTGGAACACGGGCGGCTGCGGGCGGGCCATGTCAAGGAAGGCAACCGTGCGCCCGGCGCGGCTGGCACGGGTCAGCTGTGCGGCAATGGCCTCTTCCTGTTCGGACCAGCGGGTTGCCCCGGCCCAGCTGCCATCCAGCACGATCAGCAAGGGCCCGGTGCCCTGCGCCTGATCTTCGTTCGGGTTCAGGACCGGTCCGGCAAGGCCCAGAATGATGGCAGCAACCGCCAGCATGCGCAGCAGCAGGAGCCACCACGGCGTCCGGTCGGATACGGTTTCATCGTCCTTGAGACCCAGCAGGAGTGCCACGCCCGGAAAACGCTGCCGAATGGGCGCAGGGGGCACGGCCCGCAGGATCAGCCAGAGGATTGGCAGGACCAGAAGCGCCAGCAAGAGCCAGGGCGCGGTGAAGCCGATGCCGCCCAGAACCGTCATCGCGTGCCCCCGGTGTCCAGCGCCCGGTAGAGCCAGAGCAAGGCCGATTGCGCCGAGGCATCCGTGTGGTGCAGCCCGTATTGCCAGCTGGTCAGCGCACAGAGCTTTTGCAGCTCCTCTTTGCGGGCGGCCAGCCGGTCCAGATAGCGATCCCTCAGATCATTTGCTTTCAGGGTTTCGTGGCGCAGGCTGCCGCCGACGCTCTCAAAGATGGTGCGCCCGCGAAAGGGAAAGGCCTCTTCCGAGGGGTCAAGCACATGCAGCAGAACGCCGCGCACACCTCGATCAGCGGCCTTGGTGAGCGCCAGTTTGACTTCTTCGACGTCGCCCATGAAATCCGAGATGAAGAGCGCCCGCGCCGACGGGATCATCGCACGGTGCTCGGGCGGGGCATAGTCTTCGGCCGCATCCGTGGTGAAGGCTTCGGCCAACCGCAGGATCTGGGTATTGCCACGCCGGGGCGGCAGGGTGGTGCCCGTCAGCCCCACGCGTTCGCCACCGCGCACCAGCAGGATCGCACAGGCCAGCCCCAAGAGCCGCGCCCGATCTGCTTTCAGGGGCAGATCATCGGTGCTGGCAAAGCGCATGGAGGCTCCTTGGTCGATCCAGAGCATGACCGATTGGGCAATCTGCCACTCGCGTTCGCGCACGAATTCCGTGTCACCCCGGGCCGAGCGGCGGTGGTCGATCAGCCGTCGGCTGTCGCCGCTTTGCGCCGGACGGTACTGCCAGAAATCATCGCCCATGCCAGCCCGCCTGCGCCCGTGGTCCCCCAGCAGCACGGCCCCCGCCAGATGTTCCGCACGTGCCAAAAGCGCCGGCAAGGTTGCCGCCTGCGTCTCGGCTGCGGCGCGCAACGTGGTCGGCTGGGTCACGTAGGGAAGGGGCGTTGCTGGGGTCACGCGGCGGCCTTCGCCCCGGCCAGCTCTGCAGCGGTTGTGTCGATGAGACCTGCGAGGCTGTCACCGCGGGCCCGTGCCGCGAAGTTCAGCGCCATCCGGTGGCTGAGCACCGGGCGCGCCATATCGAGCACATCCTCAGCGGACGGCGCCAGACGGCCCTGCAGCAGCGCGCGGGCGCGGACGGTCAGCATCAGCGCCTGTGCCGCACGAGGGCCCGGCCCCCAGGCGACGGTCTCCCGAACCTGTTGCGAGGCGCCTTCTTCCTCTGGCCGGAAGGCGCGGACCAGATCGAGGATCATCTCGACCACGCTTTCGCCGACCGGCATCCGCCGCAGCAACTGCTGCGCCTCCAGAAGCTGGACGGCTGTAAAGACCTCGGTGGATTCTTCCTCGGCATCCCCGGTGGTGGCCAGCAGGATATCGCGTTCGGTATCGCGATCCGGATAGGCCACATCGATCTGCACAAGGAAACGGTCCAGCTGCGCTTCGGGCAGCGGATAGGTGCCTTCCTGTTCAATCGGGTTCTGCGTGGCCAGCACGTGGAAAGGCACGCCCAGCGTGCGGTTTTCGCCTGCAACCGTGACTGTTTTCTCCTGCATCGCCTGCAGCAGCGCCGATTGTGTCCGGGGCGAGGCGCGGTTGATTTCATCGGCCATCAGCAACTGGCAGAAAATCGGCCCCTGAATGAAGCGGAAGGCGCGGGAGCCATCGGCCGCAGTATCCAACACCTCCGAGCCCAGAATATCCGCCGGCATCAGGTCCGGCGTGAACTGCACGCGGTTGCCATGCAGACCCATCACGGTCGACAGCGTTTCAACGAGCCGTGTCTTGCCGAGGCCCGGCAGACCGATCAGAAGTCCATGCCCGCCGCACAGCAATGCCGCAAGCGTTAGCTCCACCACGCGTTCCTGCCCGATGAAGCGCTTGGTGATTGACGCCTTGGCCTCACCCAGCCGCGTGCCAAGGGCTTCGATCTCCGCGACCATGTCTTCTGCTTCGCTCATGACAACGTGCTCCAAAGAATTATATGTTCGAATGTAACTCTAACGTGCGCATGGGAAATGGCAAAAGCAATGAGTGGACAAAAAACCGTGACACCGTCGGCAGAAAGTCTTGCGGCATCGTTAACTGCCGCAAAAACACGCGGATTGCCGCCCGTGCATCTCTGGAATCCGCCGTTTTGCGGGGATCTGGATATGCGGATCGCGCGGGACGGGACGTGGTTTTACCAGGGGACACCCATTGGCCGACCGGGATTGGTGAAACTCTTTTCATCGATTCTCAAGAAGGAAGGGGAGAAATACTTCCTCGTGACCCCGGTCGAGAAGGTTGGGATCACGGTGGATGATGCGCCTTTCGTGGCGGTGGATTTCGAGGCCAGCGGCGCGGGCGAAGATCAGGTGCTGACCTTTGAGACCCAGGTTGAGGACAGGGCAGTGGCAAGCGCGGATCTGCCCATCCGGGTGGTACGTGACCCGGAGACCGGTGAGCCATCGCCTTACATTCGCATACGCGCCGAGCTTGAAGCGCTGATCGATCGCAAGAGCTTTTATCGGCTGGTGGATCTGGGCGTGCATCACGACAATTGGTTCGGGGTGTGGTCGAAAGGCACCTTCTTCCCGATCATTCCAAGCGCGGAATTGCCGTGAGACGAAAGCGGTTTGCGGTGGCCGCAACGGCACCCTACGGTCGCGCCTGAAAGCTGACACCGGATCACCACATGAAGTTTGCTGCGAACCTGAGCGCGCTCTGGCCTGACCTGCCCTATCTCGACCGTTTCGAAGTGGCGGCGGAGGCGGGATTTGATGGGGTCGAGGTGCTTTACCCCTATGAAATGCCCGCAAAGGAGACGCAGCGCGCCCTGCTGCGCGCGGGGCTTTCGATGGTGCTGATGGCGGCACCGCCTCCAAACTACACGGGCGGTGCGCGTGGATTTGCGGCCGTGCCGGAGGCGGCGGACCGGTTCAAGTATGATCTGCGGCGGGCGATACGCTATTGCGCGGCGCTGCGCACGCCAGTGCTGCAGCTTTTGCCCGGCGTGGCCGAGGGGGATGCGGCGCGTCAGACCCTGATCCAGAACCTGCAAGCAGCGGCGGAGGCCGCACCGGAAGGTCTGCTACTCACCATCAGCCCGGCCAATGCGGACGACCTGCCCGGCTCCTTTCTGAACAGCTACGACCTCGCGGCTGAGATCCTGAACGAGGTTGATGCGCCGAATGTGGGCCTGCAGTTCGACAGCTATGAAGCGGAGGTGATGCACGGTGATCCGGTCGAGGTGCTGGAAACCCACGCCAAGCTGATCCGACAGGTGCAGGTTTCTGACGCGCCGGGTGGGTCTGCCGATCTGGAAGCGCTGTCGACGGGTCTGATGGACATCGCCTATGATGGATGGGTGGGTGTCGGTAATGATCCTATGGCGGCGCCGGAGGTGCATCGGCGCAATCTCGACAGGCTGCGCTGGTAGCGGGCGATCTGTGCGTGGCTGCACGTGTCAAACCACGGGGATATGTCTATGGTCTGGCGGCCTGCAATGGAGAAGCTGATGATCCCAGCCCGCTATCAACATGTTCTTTTTGGCCTGATCCTGTCGGGGTTGATGTCTTTCATCGTCTCGGGCATCGCCACGCTCCGCACCGTGGGCTGGATCGATGGTTTCATTGGTTTATGGATGAGCAATTGGCTGCCCAGCTGGGCGGTGGCCTTCCCCACGGTTCTGGTCGTGGCGCCCATCACCCGCCGCCTCGTGGCGCGGTTGGTCCGGCAAGACACGCAAACGCAGGTTTAAGCGCGGACGCACTGCAACTCTGTACCGCGGGTATCTGGAGTTGAGGGAGCGCCCTTACCCCCATCGAAGGGGGGCGGGCGCTGCCCGGCGGTGCCCGCCGGGCGGGACAGCGGCACCCGGTGTGGGAGGATTTCAGCCTTAGTGTGCGACGGCCCAGTTGGCACCTTGTCCTGCATCGACGCTGAGCTGCACGTCGAGCTTCACCACCGGGTCGCAGGCGGCTTCCATGATATCCCGGGCCGCTTTGATCAGGTCGTCTTCGGCGCCCTCATCCACTTCGAAGAGCAGTTCGTCATGCACCTGCAGCAGCATCTTGGCAGGCAGCTTTTCGATGGCGGCGGGCATGCGCACCATGGCGCGGCGGATCACATCTGCGGCGGTCCCCTGAATGGGCGCGTTGATCGCGGCGCGCGCGGCAAAGCCTGCATGCGGGCCCTTGGCGCCGATGTTGGGCGTGTGAATGCGCCGACCAAAGAGCGTCTGCACATAGCCGTGCTCTTTCGCGAAGGCCTTGGTGTCATCCATATAGGTGCGGATGCCGGGGAAGCGTTCGAAATAGCGGTTGATGAACTCCTGCGCCTCGCCACGCGGGATGCGCAGGTTGCGGGCCAGACCAAAGCCCGAGATGCCGTAGATCACGCCAAAGTTGATTGCCTTGGCGCGGCGGCGGATTTCGGGCGTCATCTCGTCCATGGGCACGTCGAACATTTCCGAGGCGGTCATGGCATGAATGTCATCGCCGCGCTTGAAGGCCTCCTTCAGCGCGTCGATATCGGCAATGTGCGCGAGGATGCGCAGCTCGATTTGACTGTAGTCGAGCGCCACCAGCGTTTTGCCTTCTTCGGCCACAAAGGCCTCGCGGATGCGGCGGCCTTCCTCGGTGCGGATCGGGATGTTTTGCAGGTTTGGATCGGTGGACGCTAGTCGCCCTGTTGACGCACCGGCAATGGAATAAGACGTGTGCACACGGCCCGTTTCAGCATTGATGTGATCCTGCAGCGCATCGGTGTAGGTCGATTTCAGCTTGGAAAGCTGCCGCCAGTCCAGAACGCGGGCGGGCAATTCATGCTCGGTCGCGAGGTCTTCGAGCACATCTGCGCCGGTGGCATAGGCGCCGGTCTTGCCCTTCTTCCCGCCAGGCAGGGACATCTCGTCAAAGAGAATCTCGCCCAACTGCTTGGGACTGCCGACGTTAAAGCTGCGACCTGCCAGCTCGTGGATTTCCGCTTCCAGCCCCGCCATACTCTGGCTGAAGGCGTTCGACATGCGGCTGAGCGTATCGCGGTCCACCTTGATGCCCGTCCGTTCCATCTGCGCCAGCACCGGCACCAGGGGCCGTTCGAGGGTCTCGTAAACGCGGGTGACCTGGGTGCGGTGCAGCGAGGGTTTGAACTGCTGCCAGAGCCGCAGGGTGATGTCGGCGTCCTCAGCGGCGTAAGGCACCGCATCCTCCAGCGGCACCTTGTCGAAGGTGATCGCGGATTTGCCAGAGCCCAGCAGCGGTTTGATCGGGATCGGCGTGTGGTTGAGGTAGCGGTCCGACAGCGTGTCCATGCCGTGATTGTGCAGCCCGCCATGCATGGCGTAGGACATCAGCATGGTGTCATCGATGGGGGCGACGGTGATGTCGTGGCGGGCAAAAATCTTCAGATCGTACTTCATATTCTGCCCGATCTTGAGGATCGACGGATCCTCCAGCATCGGTCTCAGCATCTCAAGCGCCTCATCCACGGGCAATTGCCCCTCGGCCAGATCATCGGAGCCGAAAAGACCGTCTCCACTGTCTTTTTTGTGAATGAGCGGCACATAGCAGGCCTGCCCCGATTCGACGCAGAGCGAAATGCCTACCAGATCGGCTGTCATCTCATTCAGCCCGGTGGTTTCCGTGTCGACGGCAACATAGCCGCGCTCGTAAATCTGGTCGATCCAGGCCTGCAGCTCCTCGGCGGTGCCCACCTTGGAATAGCCTGCACGGTCAAACGGCACCTCTTCGATCTCAGGCGCGTCCGGAGCGGAGGCCGGCGTGTCGTCGATCTCCGGCGGCTCGACATCCAGCTTCTCGGCAATGCGTTTGGTGAGTGTGCGGAATTCCATTTCCGCAAGGAACGGCATCAGCTGGTCGGGGTCCGGTGTGCGCACCTCCAGATCGTCGAGCGTGAAATCCAGCGGGGTGTTTTCGTCCAGCAGCACCAGCTTGCGGGAGAGGCGGATTTGCTCGGCGTGGTCGATCAGGGTCTGCCGGCGCTTGGGCTGTTTGATCTCTTCGGCGCGGTCCAAGAGCGCGTCGAGATCACCGTATTCGTTGATCAGCAAGGCGGCGGTCTTGACGCCGATGCCGGGTGCGCCGGGCACATTGTCGACACTGTCGCCGGCCAGCGCCTGCACGTCGACCACGCGGTCGGGGTAGACGCCGAACTTCTCAAACACCCCATCGCGGTCGATGCGCTTGTTCTTCATCGCATCGAGCATCTCGACCCCGTCGCCCACCAGCTGCATCAGGTCCTTGTCGGAACTGATGATGGTGCACCGGCCCCCCGCAGCCCGCGCCTGTACGGCGAGCGTGGCGATGATGTCATCGGCCTCAAAGCCTTCCTTCTCTTCGCAGGCGATGTTGAAGGCGACCGTGGCGCGGCGAGTCAGGGGTATCTGCGGGCGCAGGTCTTCGGGCATGGCCTCGCGGTTGGCCTTGTACTGGTCGTACATCTCGTTGCGGAAGGTATGGCTGCCCTTGTCGAAGATCACTGCCACATGGGTCGGGGCATCGTCCCCGGTGTTGGTTTCCACGTAGCGCTGCAGCATGTTGCAAAAGCCCGACACGGCCCCGATGGGCAGCCCGTCGGATTTGCGTGTCAGCGGCGGTAACGCATGGTATGCGCGAAAGATAAACGCTGATCCATCGATCAGATGCAGGTGACAGCCTTTACCGAAACCGCTAGTGCTCATTTGAATTGCCCTCTTTTATCCCGAACCGGAATGATGCCCATGCACCTTATTGCGATGTTATCCTGCATTGCTGGCACCACCGCAATGACCCTTCTGGGATCGCAGGCTACTGCCGAATGGACGGTAAGCACCGCTTGCGACGATCTGCCTGAAGGCACGGAATATTGCGTGGCTGTCGTTGCCTGTTTTAGTGACAATCAGAACATCACTTTTGTCGGTCGCGCGACGGGCGCAACCGAAGGTTCAATCTTCGGTGCAACGAACGAAGGTGTTCTTTGCCGGGGAACTTGGGTATCGGACAGAGAGCGCGGGTACGGTCGTGCGAACTTTGAGTGTGCCGACGGGCGCAAAGGGTATGCCACCTATACGTCGATTGACCTGTCGACCGGTACAACGATCGGATCGGGTGTCACAGAGGACGGTGTTCAGATCCGTGCGTGGTCCGGCAATGCGATCAAGCAGTTCATGCAGAACGGCAGCGATGACATCAATGCGCGGTTGATGTGCAATGGCGCGCCTACCCCGATCAGCTGATCAGGCCTTATCTGCAAAATCCTTGTGGATGTATTTGCAATCGCAATAGCCGCATTCGACCCAACCGGTATCCTTGGGGATCTGCAGCCATACGCGCGGATGTCCCAAGGCGCCTTCACCACCGTCACAGGCGATGCGGAAACTCTCGACGATCTTGGTTTCGGGCGGCTGCTGCATGGAAAAGGCGTCCTCTGGCTTTGCCGTGCCGTTATGGCCAAAGCCGTGGCGTGGGGCAAGCCCATCCGCACCCCCATAGGTCAATCGCGTTCAATTCGGGCCTGATAGCAGTTGTTGCGTGCAGATCGGACGTGGATGAACGCAACCTCGGGGTTGTTGAAGACATCGGCAACCTTGGCCTGAATATCCGTTGTCGCAACGACTTCGCCCGTGCCGTAGACGATATGTTCATCTGCGGAATAGCCTTTCACCAGGTAATCCGGTGATGTCGTCAGGATTGTGGGCAGATCAGCCGAATTGCCGCCGCGCGCGCAGGGCTTGGCGCACAGGAAAATCGGCCCGGTTTCGGCATAGGCATGCACCCCGTCAAAGGGGCGGTGCGCGAGAATCAGCATCTCCTCTCCCTCAGGCACGTCTCTGAGGCAGTGTCGGCAGGGGTTGCCGGCACCCGTGGAGGTTTTGCGCTGCGGTTTCTGACCGTTGATGTCCAGACCACCGTTTTGAATAGTGCGGACCATATCCGTCTCTAAGGCAATGAAATTAGGCATGTTCGGTATCCCTTTCCGCGTATTTGCTGCGACGGGTGTGCCATGAAGAGGTGGCTGCAATCGATCCGAATGATGCGCTTTCAAAAGAGACTCCAAATAGGAACAAAAGGTGAATATACTGCAGCCCTGCTATGTTTGCCGAACTCAATATCACCTCGAATTTCTCCTTCCTCAAAGGGGCGTCCCATCCTGAGGAATACATGTCACGGGCGGCTGCCTTGGGTCTGCACGCGATTGCCATTGCCGATGAAAATTCGGTGGCCGGGATCGTGCGGGCACATGCGCAGGCCCGCGACATCACGCGGCAACTGCAGGAGCGTGAGGCTTGGGACGCCGCGCATGGACCCATGGGGCCGCCTGCACCAAAAGGCCCGAGCCAGTCGGAAAACATCCTTTCTGTCCGGCCCCGATTGATCCCGGCGGCCCGACTGGTCTTTACCGACGCCTGCCCGGTGACGGTGCTGCCCGAAAGCCGGGCGGGCTGGGGTGTTCTGTGTCGTTTGCTGTCCAAGGGTCGATTGGCTGCGGAAAAAGGTGCCTGTGACCTGCAGCTTGCGGACCTTCTGAAAGGGGGGGCAGGGCTGCAGATGATCCTCTGGCCACAAACGCAAAGCTCACCGGGCGGCGCGGATGGATGGGTGCAAACTGCGCACAGGCTGACGCGCCGCTTTGCCGGAAAACTCCACCTCGGTCTCGTGCCCCAATACGATGGCCGCGATGCTGATCATTTTGCGGGCCTTACGTATCAGGCGGCAGCCCTGGGCATACCAACCCTGGCCAGCGCCGCGCCGCTGATGCACCACGGTGCCCGGCGCAAGCTGGCGGATGTCGTCACGGCCATCCGGTCCCGCTGCCGGGTGGATGCGCTTGGCCGTGACGCATTGCCCAACAGCGAGGCACGCCTGCGTTCCGAGACAGAGATGCGGCGGCTCTTTGCAGGGTTCGAAGAGGCGGTCGACCGCGCCTATGCCCTGTCACAGAACCTGAGTTTCTCGCTGGATGAGCTGCGCTACGAATACCCGTCGGAAGGCACCGAAACCGAAACCCCGTCCGAACGCCTGCGCCGTCTGGCGTATGAGGGTCTGGACTGGCGCTATCCCCAGGGCGCGCCCAAAAAGGTGCACAAACTGCTCGAACACGAGCTGACCCTGATCGCCAAGTTGAAATACGAGCCCTATTTTCTGACGGTCCGCGATATCGTTGCCTTTGCCCGGTCCCGCGACATTCTCTGTCAGGGGCGCGGGTCGGCGGCCAATTCCGTGGTCTGTTTCTGCATGGGCATCACCTCTGTCAGTCCGGAAATCGGCACGATGGTCTTTGAACGTTTCGTCTCCGAGGCGCGTGACGAGCCGCCGGATATCGACGTGGATTTCGAACATGAACGCCGCGAAGAGGTGATCCAGCATATCTATGAACGCTACGGGCGGGAACGCGCAGGCATTTGCGCGACGGTCGTGCATTACCGCGGCAAACGCGCGATCCGCGAGGTGGGCCGCGCCATGGGCCTGACCGAGGACACGATCTCGGCGCTCTCCTCCCAGCTTTGGGGGTTTTTCTCCACCAAGGGGATCGAGGCGGAACGCATGGCTGAAATCGGACTGGATGCCCGCGACCGCCGCCTGCAGCAGACGCTGGAACTGGTCTATGAAATCAACGGTTTCCCCCGGCACCTGTCCCAGCATGTCGGCGGTTTTGTGATCACCGACGGGCGGCTTGATGAGCTGGTGCCTATCGAGAACGCCACGATGGAAGGCCGCACGGTCATCTGCTGGGACAAGGACGACATCGAAGCTCTGGGCATTCTCAAGGTCGACGTGCTGAGCCTTGGCATGCTCACCTGCATCCGCAAGGCGTTTGATCTCCTGAAACTGCACCACAACGCCAGCTATACGCTGGCCACGCTGCCCCCTGAGGATTCGCGCGTCTATGACATGCTGTGCAAGGCCGACAGCATTGGCGTCTTTCAGGTCGAAAGCCGGGCACAGATGAATTTCCTGCCCCGGATGAAGCCCCGCACGTTCTACGATCTGGTGATCGAGGTGGCGATCATCCGGCCCGGTCCCATTCAGGGGGATATGGTGCATCCTTTCATCCGGCGCCGGAACAGGGAGGAAGCGGTTTCCTTCCCCTCGGACGAATTGGGCGAGGTGCTGGGCAAGACATTGGGCGTGCCGCTCTTTCAGGAGCAGGCGATGCAGATCGCCATCGTTGGCGCAGGCTTTACCCCCGATCAGGCGGACCGGCTGCGGCGCTCGCTGGCGACCTTCAAGAAACATGGCAATGTCAGCGAATTCCGGGCGCTGTTTCTGCGCGGGATGAAACGCAACGGCTATGAAGACGACTTTGCCGAGCGGTGTTTTTCCCAGATCGAAGGTTTCGGATCCTACGGGTTTCCCGAAAGCCATGCGGCCAGCTTTGCGCTGCTGGTCTACGCCTCAAGCTGGATCAAATGTCACCACCCGGGCATTTTTGCCTGTGCCTTGCTGAATGCCCAGCCCATGGGGTTCTATGCGCCCGCGCAGATCGTGCGGGATGCGCGTGAACATGGGGTAGAGGTCCGCCCCGTCTGTGTGAACGCCAGTTTCTGGGACAATACGATGGAACCTGACGGGCAGGGCAGGCTGGCGCTGCGGCTGGGGTTTCGCCAGATCAAGGGGTTGAACGAAGAGGATGCAGGCTGGCTGACCGCTGCGCGCGGAAACGGCTACCGCTCCGTGCAGGATGTCTGGCGGCGTGCGGGGCTGGCCCCGGCGCTGATCGTGCGGCTGGCCGAGGCGGATGTCTTTGCAAACATCGGGCTGGCCCGGCGTGATGCGCTTTGGGACGCCAAGGCGCTTGTCCCGGGCGCGGTCTTGCCGCTTTTCGCCAGCGATCTGGACGGCGAGGTGGTCAATGAGCCCGTAGCCCTGCTGCCTGAAATGACAGTGGGGGAAGAGGTGGTCGAGGACTATGTGGCGACACGGCTGACCCTCAAGGCACATCCGCTGGCGCTTTTGCGGGACAGGCTGACACCCGGCGCGGCGGGGATCTCAAAGGAATCCTCCACCTCTGACGGAGAAACGCGAGGCCGGTGAAGGCGGAACGCGGAGAAAGGGTTCACGCCGCCCGGCACAGCCGCTACAAAGCCGCAAAACCGCCCGAGGAGAAGAGCAGATGAGCGCACCGAAACCTGTTGTCTTATGCATTCTGGATGGATGGGGCCTGAGCGACAGACGCGAGGGGAATGCGCCGCTGCTCGCCAAGACGCCCACGATGGACCGGATCATGGCGACCTGCCCGCAGGCGACGCTGACCACCTTTGGCCCGGACGTCGGCCTGCCCAAGGGGCAGATGGGCAATTCCGAGGTGGGGCACACCAATATCGGCGCCGGACGCGTTGTGGCGATGGACCTCGGCCAGATCGATCTGGCCATTGAAGAGGGCACCTTTGCCGAAAACACCCGGATTAGGGCATTTATCACCCGGTTGCATGGCACCGGCGGGACGGCGCATCTGATGGGGGTTGTCTCGGATGGTGGGGTGCACGGTCATCTCAACCACATGATTGCTGCAGCCAAGGCGCTGGATGCGGCTGATGTGCCGGTTGTCATTCACGCGCTGACCGACGGACGCGATGTGAGCCCGAAATCTGCCGAAGCTTTCTTTGAAACTCTGCAAAATGCACTGCCGGAACGGGTCAGGATCGCCACCGTCACGGGGCGCTACTACGCCATGGACCGCGACAATCGCTGGGATCGGGTGTCAAAGGCTTTTGCCGCCATCGTGAAGGGCGAGGGGGCGGAGGCCGCTGATGCCCAGGCCGCCGTTTCGGAGGCCTACGCGCGAGGCGAGACGGATGAGTTCATCGCCCCCACCGTGCTGAATGGATATGCGGGCGCACAGAACGGCGATGCGGTCTTTTGTCTGAACTTCCGGGCCGACCGCGCGCGCGAGATCATGGCAGCCATCGGCGATCCGGGGTTTGACGCCTTTGCAACCGGGGATCGGCCGAACTGGGCCGCCCTGATGGGCATGGCGCAGTATTCCGAGGCGCATTCGGAATACATGTCGGTGATGTATCCAAAGCCGGAGATCGTGAACACCTTGGGCGATTGGGTGTCGCAGAAGGGGTTGCGGCAGTTTCGGCTGGCCGAGACGGAGAAATACCCGCATGTGACCTTCTTTCTGAATGGCGGTGAAGAAGTGTCCTTTGACGGCGAAGACCGCAAGATGCCGAAATCCCCGGATGTGGCGACCTATGATCTGCAGCCCGAGATGTCGGCAGGCGAGGTCACGGCCAGCCTGGTGGGCGCCATTGAGGACGGGTATGACCTGATCGTCGTGAACTACGCTAACCCCGATATGGTGGGGCACACAGGCGATCTTGATGCAGCCATCAAGGCCTGCGAGGCGGTGGATCAGGGGCTGGGTCAGGCCGTCGCGGCGTTGGAGCGGGTGGGTGGTGCGATGATCGTCACCGCCGATCACGGCAATTGTGACATGATGATTGATCCTGAAACCGGTGGCCCGCACACGGCGCATACGCTGAACCCCGTGCCCGTTGCGGTGGTCGGTGCGCCTGCGGGCGCCAAGCTGACCGAGGGGCGGTTGGCCGACCTTGCGCCGACGGTGCTGCACCTGATGGGCATCGCGCCGCCGCCAGAAATGACAGGCCGTTGTTTGCTGACATGAAATGGGCCGCGTTGATCGTTGCACTTTGTCTGCCCGCCGCGGGGTTCGCGCAGCAGG
Organism: Roseobacter sp. MH60115; assembly: GCF_015644665.1. GTDB lineage: Bacteria > Pseudomonadota > Alphaproteobacteria > Rhodobacterales > Rhodobacteraceae > Roseobacter. The sequence continues at coordinate 112,621 of NZ_JADOBQ010000004.1, read as the reverse complement.
ACAATGCCGACCGGGCCCGTGCGGCGATGGCCCTGTTGCAGGACGCATCGGCGCAGCTGGAGGCGGCGGAGTCCGCGCGTGACCGTGTCCGCGCGCTCACGCAGACGATCCAGGCCTTCGAAGACGGGCTGGGGGCCCTGCGCAGCGGCTTGCGTCAGGCCGCCGTCCGCGAGGCGCGGCTGACCGCGCAATTGCAGGCCCGGAACGAAGAAATTGCCACCTTGCTTGCCGTCCTGCAGCGGATCGGCGCGCAACAATCCCCGGTCGCGTTTCTGCATCCCGGCGGGCCGACGGGCACGGCGCGCTCGGGCATGTTGCTGGCGGAGATGACACCTGCGCTGCATGCCCGCGCAAGTGATCTGCGCCGCGATCTGGAAGATCTGCAAATCCTGCGCGCCATACAGACGGATGCCGCCGGAGAGCTGTCCAAAGGGCTCAACGAGGTTCAAGCCGCCCGTACCGCGCTCAACCAGGCGATTGCCGAACGCACCGACCTGCCCAAAAGGTTCACCCAGGATCCGGTGCGCGAAGCGATCCTGATCGCCTCGGCAGAGACGCTGGCGGGTTTCGCCAACGGGCTGGCGCGGGTGGTGGAGGATGAAAGACAGGCCGCACCGGTCACACTGTCCGGTGAGAAAGGCGACCTGCCCCTGCCGGTTCAGGGCATCGTGCTGCATGGTGCAGGCCAGGCCGATGCCGCCGGGATCACCCGCCCGGGGATCATCCTGGCTACCCGTCCGCAGGCGATCGTGACCAGCCCGGTCGCGGCCACGATCCGCTATACCGGACCGCTCCTGGATCTCGGGCAGGTGGTGATTCTCGAACCGCAGGCGGAGGTGCTTTTTGTGCTGGCCGGTTTGGATGTTGTTTACGGTACTGCCGGAGAGGTCATTGACGCAGGGGCTCCTTTGGGGCTTATGGGCGACGCTGCGGCGAAAATCCGGGGCCAATTGTCAACAGATGGTGATGACACTGGCGCAGAGCGATCAGAAACGCTCTATATAGAGGTAAGACATCAGAACGCAGCCGAGGACCCGAGCCTCTGGTTCCGAACCGATAAGGATGGATAGAGAAAAATGAAAAAGTTTGCCATGGCAGCAGTGGGCGGCACGCTCGCAGGCATCATCGCAACGACGCAGGTTGTGGGTCCTCTGTTGGCGCAGGAGACAGCAAAATCCGGCAATGTCTATGAACAGCTGGACCTCTTCGGAGACATCTTTGAGCGCATCCGCGCGCAATATGTCGAGGAGGTCGAGGCCGGTGAGCTGATCGAAGCGGCCATTGACGGGATGCTGACCTCGCTCGATCCGCACTCCAGCTATCTGTCGCCCGATGACGCCTCAGCCATGCGCGTCCAGACACGTGGTGAATTTGGCGGTCTGGGCATCGAGGTCACGCAGGAAGAAGGCTTTGTCAAAGTCGTCTCCCCCATTGATGGGACGCCTGCCGATGAGGCCGGTGTCGAAGCGGGCGATTTCATCACCCACGTGGATGGCGATTCCGTGCTGGGCCTGACGCTGGATGAGGCCGTCGAGATGATGCGCGGCCCCGTGGGGTCGGAAATTCTGATCACCATCGTGCGCGAAGGCGAGACCGAGCCCTTCGATGTGTCGATCATCCGCGACACAATCAAGCTGACGGCGGTGCGCACCCGGACGCAGGGCGACACGGTTGTCTTGCGGGTGACGACCTTCAACGACCAGACCTACACGAACCTCGAAGCGGGCCTGAAAGAACAGATCGAAGAGGCCGGTGGGATCGACAAGATCAACGGGATCGTCGTGGATTTGCGCAACAACCCCGGTGGCCTGCTGACGCAGGCGATCCGCGTGTCGGACGCCTTCCTTGAAGGCGGCGAAATCGTCAGCACGCGCGGTCGCGAGGTTCAGGACGGCGAGCGGTATAATGCCACGGCGGGTGATCTTGCCGAGGGCAAACCGATTGTCGTGCTGATCAACGGCGGGTCCGCGTCGGCCTCGGAAATCGTGGCGGGCGCCTTGCAGGATCACCGCCGCGCCATCGTCGTGGGCACCAAGAGCTTCGGCAAAGGGTCCGTGCAGACCGTTATGCCGCTGCGGGGGGACGGGGCCATGCGCCTCACAACCGCGCGGTATTACACGCCGTCCGGCCGCTCCATCCAGGCTCTGGGCGTGTCGCCGGATATTGTTGTCGAACAGCCCCGCAACCGGCCTGACGAGGAAGAGGACGAGGATACGCCTCGCAGCCTGCGCTCCGAAGCCGATCTGCGCGGTAGCCTGAACAATGACAGCCTGTCCGACGACCAGATCAAGCAGATCGAGGCGGATCGCGCAAAAGCGGATGCGGCGGCGGCCCTGCGGGAAGAGGATTATCAGCTGGCCTATGCCATCGACATTCTCAAGGGCCTCAGCGCGCTGGTGCCTGTCGAGTAATCCGCACATCGCATTGCACTCAAAAAGCCCCGCCGGTTCGACTGGCGGGGCTTTTTCTTAGGCGGTCTCGACGCAATGCCGCCGGAAGGCACGTTTGAGCATATCCAGCTCCGCGCGCAGCAGATCGACCTCCGCGCGCAAGTCATCCCCCAGTGCCTCGCCGGCAATCAGCGTGAAACTGTCGAGCCGGGCACCGGTTTCGGTGTCGGTGATCAGAATGGTCTGAACCCCATCGGCAATCGCCTCCACGGGCACCGGAATGTGCAACAGCCAGCTGCCGGCCTCCGCGGCTGCTGTCAGGGTGACGTCGGGCAGCGGATTTTCCAGGTGTGTCACACTCACGGCAGGTGGCGTATCGCCGGAACCGGTGACGATACCTTCCCAGGTGCCGCCGTGCAATCTTGTCTTGATGACAACCAGCTCAGTCATCTGTTCCGCTCCTAGACTTGCGCGCGCTGGCGGCGTGAAAAGGTCAGATCGCGCAGCGTGACCTGATTCATTTCCGGCCCTTCGAAAATGAAATCGACCCAGGCTTTTTCGATGCGATTTTCGTTCAGAGTGCAGTAGGCGAGGTCAAATTCCACTTCCACGTCCTTGCCGGTCACCTGTACCTCCCGCACGAGCTGTTCGGTGTTCGGGCCATGGCGAATGTTGAGGCGCACAAAAATCTCGATGGGTTTTTCCATTTCGATGATGCTGCTGACGCGCAGGATATGTGTACGTTTGAGGCCATCGACGGCTCCGCCGGGCAGATCGACGACTGCCGACAGGAAGGAGCCGTCAAACCGAAAGACGTCAATGCGCAGGCAGTAGGGCGCCAGATCTTCCTGCCGCGTGTTGCGAACCTGCCGCAGCGTGATCTCGGAGCGGTCACAATCGTGAAAGAGCGTCACCTCATCGCCCAGCATCGATTTGTTCTGCACCGAGGAGAGGCCGGGTATCGGCAACGGACCGCGCCACAGTTCGGGCCGCCAGGCCCAATCGGCGTTATGCGGTTTGGGAAAGCTGTTGGACCCGACAACCGGTAGGGCCAGCCTTTCCTCTGCGGTGTGGATCAGGCGATCCAGATGGGCGCGGAGCAGGCGGGCGCGGGTACGTTGCTTGCGCAGAATGCTCAGTTTCGCGGTACGGGCCTGGCGGGCCGACAGCGCCCAGCCTTGCAAAGCGCGCCGATAGATCGCCGTGTTCCAAAAGGTGTCTCCGCCCTTGCCCATCGGTCTGCGATTTGCCCCTATTGCCTCTGACCGCCCTTATCTAACGAAAGGGTTGCGCGAGTATAAACCACGAAATCGGGACGATGCGTGGATTTTTTGGAGACAGTTGCGCCCGGATCAGAACCGACCCCTTGCGCCTGCCAGAGGCGCAAGGATCAGGGGGATCACAGCGCCATGTAGTCGTGGCCTTCTTCCTTGGCGCCGGGGTGCGTCACCGCGCCCAGGTAGGTTGGCCCAACCAGTTTGGCGTATTTCCACAGGGCGCCCGCGCCGTAGATGGTCTCGCGGGGGCCTGTCCACTGCGCCTTGCGCTCGGCCATTTCGTCGTCGGACACATCCACCGAAATGGTGCCTTCGATGGCGTTCAGGGTGATTACATCGCCGTTTTTCAGCAGGGCGATGGGGCCGCCATGGGCCGCTTCGGGACCAACGTGACCCACGCAGAAGCCGCGCGTGGCGCCAGAAAACCGGCCATCGGTGATCAGTGCTACCTTCTTGCCCATGCCCTGACCGGAGAGCGCCGCCGTGGTTGCCAGCATTTCACGCATGCCGGGGCCGCCGGAGGGGCCTTCGTTGCGGATCACGAAGACGTCGCCTTCCTCATAGGTGCGGTTCTGCACGGCCTCGAAGGCATCCTGTTCGCATTCAAAAACGCGCGCAGGCCCGTTGAAGAGCAGGTGCTGCGGCTCCATACCCGCGATTTTCACGATGGCGCCTTCGGGGGCAAGGTTGCCCTTGAGGCCCACGACACCGCCGGTTTTCGACAGTGGCATCTCCACCGGGTAGATCACCCGGCCGTCCGCTTCCAGCGTGACCTTGTCGATTTCCTCGCCGATGGAATAGCCGGTGGCGGTGATGCAATCCTCGTGGATCAGGCCCGCCTTGCGCAGCTCTTTCATCACAACCGGCACACCGCCTGCTTCATAAAGGTCCTTGGCCACATATTGGCCGCCGGGCTTCAGATCGACAAAATACGGCGTGTCGCGGAAAATCTCGCAGACGTCTTCGAGGAAGAAGTCGATGCCGGCCTCATGCGCCATCGCGGGCAGGTGCAGACCTGCGTTGGTCGACCCGCCGGTGCAGGCCACGATGCGCGCGGCGTTTTCCAGTGATTTGCGGGTCACGATGTCCCGCGCGCGGATGTTCTTTTCGATCAGGTTCATGACCGCCGCACCGGAGGCTTCGGCATAGGCATCGCGGCTCTCGTAGGGGGCGGGGGCCCCGGCGGAGTTCGGCAGCGCAAGGCCAATGGCCTCTGACACGCAGGCCATCGTATTGGCAGTGAACTGCCCGCCGCAGGCCCCGGCAGAGGGGCAGGCCACGCGTTCCAGCACCTCAAGTTCGGCCTCGGTGAGGCTGCCGCTTTGCTGGCGACCGACGGCTTCGAACATGTCCTGAACGGTCAGATCGCGATTGGCAAAATCTTCGGGAACGGCGGCCCCTGTGGGCGCACGGCCCGGCAGGATCGACCCGCCATAGAGGAAGACAGACGGCACGTTCAGACGGATCATCGCCATCATCATGCCCGGCAGCGATTTGTCGCAGCCCGCCAGACCCACGATGGCGTCATAGCAATGCCCGCGCATGGTCAGCTCTACCGTGTCGGCAATCGCCTCGCGGGACGCGAGCGAGGAGCGCATGCCTTCATGCCCCATGGCAATCCCGTCGGTGACGGTGATGGTGGTGAACTCACGCGGCGTGCCGCTTTCGCGTTTCACGCCCATTTTCACGGCCTGCGCCTGACGGTTCAGCGCGATGTTACAGGGGGCGGCCTCGTTCCAGCAGGTCGCGACCCCGACCAGCGGTTGGTGAATTTCCTCATCCGTCATTCCCATGGCGTAGTAGTAGGACCGGTGCGGCGCGCGCGCGGGCCCTTCGGTCACGTGGCGGCTTGGCAGTCTTGATTTGTCAAAACGCTGGCTGGTCATGGGCGGTCTCCCCTTCAAAAAACTCCCGTCCCGAATAGCCAACCCCCCGATGCCCTGCAAGGCACAAGCGTTCAGATATGCACAAGCCTTGATCATCCCAGCGCTTGTATTGCCAAAACCGGAGCCCTAAGTTGCATGAACAGCAACGTTTTTGCGCGTCCCCACCCGTTGCGACGGCGCCGTCAGCCCAATACCGAAAGCCATTGCATGGAATCCTCACTCTTTGCGTTCATTTGGAAGTTTTCCAAACGAGAGCAGCTCTTTTTGCTGTTCTTCACGCTTTTTACCTTTCCCTTTCTCTACGCCACGCTGGAATTGCCCAAGCGGATCATCAATGACGCCATCGGTGCGGCCAGCGATACGGTCACCGTGTTCGGGATCAGCATGACGCAGACCCAGTTCCTGATGGCGCTGTGCTTTGCCTATCTTGGTGCCGTGCTGGTGCACGGGCTGCTGAAAATGCGGCTGAACACCATGAAGGGCGTGCTGGCGGAGCGGATGCTGCGGCGGTTCCGCTACAGGCTGATCAACCGGATGATGCGGTTTCCGCGCGCCTATTTTCGCAAGACCTCGCAGGGTGAACTGGTGTCCATGGTGACATCGGAGGCCGAACCCATGGGCGGTCTGATGGGGGACGCCGTGGCGCAGCCGGTGTTTCAGGCCGGGCAGATGCTGATCATCGTGATCTTCCTCTTTGCGCAGAGCGTGTGGTTCGGCCTGGCCGGTGTGGCGCTGATCCCGCTGCAAGCCTGGCTCATCCCGATGCTGCAGCGCCAGATCAACCAGCTGAACAAGAAGCGCATTGTCGAAGTGCGCAGCTTCTCCTCCGAGATCGGCGAGACAGCGGCAGGCATCGGTGATCTGCGCACCAACGGCGGGCTGCGGTATCGTCTGGCGACTTTCACGGAACGGCTGGGACGGCTTTTCGAGATCCGCTTCCAGATCTATCAGAAAAAATTCTTCATGAAGTTTCTCAACAACTTCATCACCCAGCTGACGCCGTTTTTCTTTTATTCCGCCGGGGGCTATCTGGCGATCCGTGGCGACATCACCGTAGGCGCGCTGGTGGCTGCCCTCGCGGCCTACAAGGACCTGTCCAGCCCGTGGAAAGAGTTGCTGACCTACTACAATCAGGTGCAGGACATGTCCCTGCGCTGGGAAATCGTGACCGAGCGTTTTGCGCCCAAGGACATGATCGACGAGTCGCTCTTTGAAGGTGAGCCCAAGGAGGTGCCCCGGCTTGATGGCGTGATTTCGGTCAAGAACCTGACCGTGCGCAATTCCGACGGGAACGCGGTTCTTGAAAACATCGATCTTGAAATTCCGGCGGGTGCGCGCGTTGCCATTCAGTCGACCAGCCAGGTCGAGCGGACGGCGCTGGCGGAGGTGCTGACCCGCGAGATCATGCCCACCCGCGGCAGTGTGACGGTGGCCGGGCACGAGCTGTCGCAACTGCATCAGGCGGTGATTGCCGCCCGTATTGGGTACGCGCATTCACGTCCCTATCTCTTTGACGGCTCGCTGGGGGACAACCTGCTGATGCCGCTGCGGTCCAGCCCCAAGACCGTGTTGTGGGACCCTGATCGCAAGGACAGGACCGGCATCGAGGCAAAGCGGTCGGGCAACAGCCTCGACAGCACAAAGGCCGACTGGCTCGACCCCGGTCTTGCCGGTCTCAACAGTGCCGAAGAAATCCGCGGCTGGTGGTTCCAACTGGTCGAGGCCATGGGCGTTGACGAGTTCATGTTTCGCCGCATGCTGAATTCGCGCATGGATCCTGAATTGCACACGCAATTGGCGGCCTCCATCGTGGCCATGCGCGAAGAGGTCTATCAGAAACTCGTGGAACGCGGTCTCGACGGCTTTGTGAACCGGTTCCACCCGGAGGAATTCAACCCGTCTATCCCGCTGGGCGGCAACCTGATGTTTGCCTCCCCCAAACGCGATATCTCGCAGCAGGGTCTTGCGGCAGAGCGGGATTTTCTGGCGCTGATCTCCGAAATAGGCCTTGCAGAGCAGGGGATCGCGATCTCGCAGACACTGATCGAGACGCTGCACCAGACCTTTGGCATGGATGGCACCAGCCACCCGCTTTTCACCGCTTTGGGCATCGAGGAAGAGCTTTACGAGCGACTGGTCGACATCGCGACACGGCGGCAGGAAAAAGGCGACCAGGCGCTGACCGAAGAAGAATTTGCGCTGCTGCTGACCGTGCCCTTTGCCTTTACCGCAGAACAGATCGGGCCCGGCTTTCCCGAAAGCTTCAAACAGGAGATCCTCGAAATCCGCCGCAACAAGAGCGACGAGATGCGCGAGCGCACGCGCGGTCTTTTTGTACCGGTCGCCCCGGAAAACTACCTGCCCCGGCTGACGCTGCTGGAAAACGCGCTTTATGGCCGGATTTCCGCCATCGCCGGTGTGCAGGGCGAGTTGATCGAGGATTTGGTGGCCGAAGTGCTGTCGGAACATGGGCTGAAACGCTCCGTGGCAGAGACGATACTGGACATCAAGACCGGCCTGGGCGGCACCAATCTGGCCAGCATTTTCCAGGAGCGCGCCGCCTTCAGCCGGGCCGGGATCAAACGTCCGGATATCCTGATCCTCGACACGGTGCTGGCGAGCCACGATGCCGAAAGCCGCAAACGCACCCGCGCCAAGCTGCAGGATCTGCTGCCCGACACCACGATGATCTTCCTGGAGGACAAATTTGAGAACCCGACGGCCTATGACATGTTCGTCGAGCTCAAGAATGGTCGGATCGATGGGGTAGAGCATACCGATTTGAACGAGAACGAAGACAGCGGATCGGATGATTTGCGCCGCAAGATACGGGTGATTTCGCGCACGGATCTCTTTGGCAAACTGGATTCGCGCAGCCAGCGGCTGCTGGCGTTCTCCGCCCAGTGGTATACGGCGGAGAAGGGCCAGCGCATCTTTGGCATGGGTGAGCGGCCGGATGCGGCCTACCTGTGCCTGTCCGGTAGTGCGATGATGGGGTACCGCGACGACGACGAAAACTGGCACGATGTGACGGCTGTTGGCCCGGGTCGGCTGATCGGGGACCTTGCGGTCATTCTGGACGAGCCGCGCCAGCTTGACCTTGTGGCGATCGAGAAAACGAAATTCCTGCGCATCGGCGCAGAAGAATTCCGGTCCGTGATCGAGACGGACCCGAACGTCCTGATGATCCTCTTGCGCACGGTCGCCGGGCATCTGACCGGTGCGGCGGAACTCTTGCGTGAGGCGCGGGTGGAGATCCCGCAGGACACGCCGGAAGACGCGAAAACGGACGCCTAGGGAGAACGGCACATGTTCTGGCGCAGAGCCTATGCGGCACATGAAGCCCTGATAGCACCGGCGCGCGACACCGCGCAGCTGTGGCGGCTGGTCATGGGGCTGATCATCGCGTCGGGCGTGTATCTGATCTGCAATCAGACGATGTTCCAGACCCTGTTCACCTGGCAGGGCAAGGAGGCAGGCGCCTTTGCGGAACGGCTCAACAGCGGCTCCACACCGTTCACCATGTATCTACTGCTCCTCAGCTTCGGGTTCATGATCCTCGGTGTCGCCGTGGCTCTGCGGGTTGTACACAAACGCGGATTTGGCGGCACTTTGGGCAACTTTCGTCTGTGCATAGCACAGATGCGCGACGTGCTGATCGTGCTTGTTTTGCTCAACGCGGTGATCTGGATCCTGCCACCCTGGGACATGGGCGCGCCACTGGTGCCCAACCTCGGGTGGGGTCTCTGGCTGATGCTGTTGCCGATGTCCCTGCTCGCGGTGCTCGTGCAGGTCAGCGCCGAGGAGGTGCTCTTTCGCGGCTACATTCAACAACAACTGGCCGCGCGGTTCCGCTCCCCGCTGATCTGGATGGTATTTCCTGCCATCCTGTTTGGTTTCGGGCACTACCTGCCGGACACCGCCGGACCGAATGCCCAAACCATCGCCGTCTGGGCGATGATCTTTGGTTTGCTGATGGCCGATCTGACCGCGCGCGCGGGGACGTTGGGGCCCGCGATTGCCGTGCATTTCGTGAACAACGTCGCAGCGATCCTGATCATCTCTCTGCCCGATGACCTGTCGGGTCTGGCGCTTTACCTCAGCCCGTTCTCGCTGGCCGATACAGAGGCGGTGCGGGCCTGGTTACCGGTTGATTTCGGCTTCATGTTCGTCAGCTGGCTGGCCGCACGTCTGGCCATCCGCCGTTGATTGCACTTTTCGCGGGACAGGATTAACTAGGGTCAAGGGACGCCAAAGGAACCGCCATGAACTGGATCACGAACTATGTCCGGCCAAGGATCAACTCGATCTTTTCGCGCCGCGAGACGCCGGACAACCTGTGGACCAAATGCCCCGAATGCGGCACCATGCTGTTTCACCGCGAGGTGTCGGACAATCTGAATGTCTGCACCAACTGTGATCACCACATGCATATCACGCCGCGCGACCGCTTCACGTCGTTGTTCGATGGCGGCATTTTCACGGAAGTGAAGGTCGAGGCGCCCAAGCCTGATCCGCTGAATTTCCGCGATCAGAAACGATATCCCGACCGGCTGAAGGCCGCGCAGAAACAGACCAGCGAAGCCGAAGCCATGCTGGTCGCCAGTGGCGAAATCGGGCGGACGCCGATTGTGGCCGCCGCCCAGGACTTCTCTTTCATGGCGGGGTCCATGGGCATGTATGTGGGCAATGCGATCATTGCCGCGGCCCAGGAAGCGGTGAAGCTGAAACGCCCGCTGATCCTGTTTTCCGCCGCCGGTGGCGCGCGCATGCAGGAGGGGATTCTCAGCCTGATGCAGATGCCGCGCACAACCGTGGCGGTGCAGATGTTGAAGGAGGCGGGCTTGCCCTACATCGTGGTGCTGACGCATCCGACTACCGGCGGCGTCACAGCGAGCTACGCGATGCTGGGCGACGTGCATATTGCCGAGCCCAATGCGCTGATCTGTTTTGCCGGGCCACGGGTCATTGAGCAGACCATCCGCGAGAAGCTGCCCGAAGGCTTCCAACGGGCCGAATATCTGCTGGATCACGGCATGCTGGATCGGGTCACGCATCGCGGCCAGATGCGGGACGAGTTGATCTCCATCACCCGGATGCTGCTTGGCCTGCCCCCTGCGGTACGTGGGGATCTGCCGCCGCCTGAACCGGGCGCGGACCTGCCGCATGCGCTGTCGGAAGAAGAAGATCAAGCCGCTGCCGAGACCGACAAGAAATGACCCCCCAGACATCGGACGTCATCCTGGAGCGGATGATGGCGCTGCACCCCAAGATCATCGATCTGACGCTGGATCGTGTCTGGCGTCTGCTGGAGGCGCTGGGCAATCCGCAGAACGACCTGCCGCCGGTGATCCACATCGCAGGCACCAATGGCAAAGGCTCTACGCTGGCCATGATCCGCGCGGGGCTGGAGGCTGCGGGCAAGACCGTGCACGCCTATACCAGTCCGCATCTGGCGCGGTTTCACGAGCGTATTCGCGTGTCGGGCGAGCTGATTTCAGAGGCGGCGCTGACGGCGGTTCTGGACGAGTGCTATGCTGCGAACAACGGCGAGAACATCACCTATTTCGAGATCACCACCTGCGCGGCATTGCTGGCCTTTGCCCGCTCAAGGGCGGATTACACCCTGCTTGAAGTGGGGCTTGGCGGCCGTCTGGATGCCACCAACGTCATTGCGGCGCCTGCGGTGAGTGTGATCACGCCTGTTTCCATCGATCACCAGCAGTTTCTGGGGGACACGCTGGCCAAGATCGCCTTTGAAAAGGCAAGCATCCTGAAACGCGGCATCCCTTGCGTGGTTGCCCGACAGGAAGAGGACGGTCTGGAGGTCATCGAGGAGGTCGCTGCACGCCTCTGCGCGCCGTTGCTGGCTTACGGTCAGCACTGGCATGTGGGGCCGGAGCGTGACCGGATGGTGTATCAGGACGACAACGGGTTGCTGGATCTGCCGCGTCCCAACCTGCCCGGAGACCATCAGATCATGAATGCCGGTGCGGCGCTGGCCGTGTTGCGACATTTGGGTCTGGACACCCCGGCCTGCGAAGCTGCCGTGACATCCGCCCATTGGCCTGCGCGCATGCAACGGCTGAAGAGCGGCCCGCTTTGCGAGGCGGCGCCGCAGGTCGAGTTATGGCTGGACGGCGGGCACAACCCAGCCGCGGGCGAGGCGCTGACGCGTCACATTGCGAGCCTGCCGACACGGCCCACCTATCTGATCTGCGGCATGCTGAACACCAAGGATATCGGCGGCTATCTGCGTCCCTTGGCGGCGGTGGCTGACGCCCTCGTGGCGGTGTCCATTCCCGGCGAGGCCAATACCTTGCCCGCAGATGTCACCGCCGAGGCTGCGCGGACCGCCGGGTTTCAGGCAACGACAGCCCCGACGGTGATGGACGCGCTGGCGGATATTGCCCGCCGCACACCCGCCGCACGCGTGTTGATCTGTGGGTCCTTGTATCTTGCCGGGGCTGTTCTGCGCGACAACGGCTGAGATCGGGATTGCTTTCGGTCGCATGCGGATGCCCTGTATTTTTCGGGCCGCTGCGGGCAAATCGACAGGAACGCGGACGGCCAGCGACCCGGACCCACACTTTGGCGTCTCAGGGTGTCTAAAGCCCCCAGCCCTCCGACTGCATCTCGCGCAGGCGCGAGGCCGTGCGTTCAAACTCAAACGTGCCTTCTCCTTCGAGATAGAGCATTTCCGGTTTCGCCGCCGCAGAGCAGATCAACCGTACCTTGGCCTCATAAAGCGCATCGATCAGGGTCACGAAGCGCTTGGCCTCATTGAAGTTGTTGCGCGACAGCGTCGGCACATTATCCAGCATCAGCACTTTGACCGCCTCCGCCAGTGCCAGAAAGTCCGCCGGTCCCAGAGGTTTGCCGCACAGGTCGTGAAACCCGGCCCGCGCGACCCCGTTGCGGAACGCGGGCAGTTCCACCTCGCGCCCCTTCACCTTCAGGATCAGCGGCTCGCCCGGGCCCCCGGCGAGATCGTTCCAGACAGCTTCCATGGCGGCGCGCGCCTCGGCGTTGATCGGCGTGAAGTAGACCGGTTGCCCGCCAAGCCGGTCCTGTCGGTAATCGGTGGGGCTGGTCAGCTCAACGACATTCATCTTTTCCTTGATCAGCGCGATGAACGGCAGGAACAGATCGCGGTTGAGCCCGTTGTGGTAGAGGTCATCCGGCACCCGGTTGGACGTGGTGACCACCACGACGCCATCTGCAAACAAGGCCTCGAAAAGCCTGCCGACGATCATCGCATCGGTGATGTCGGTGATCTGCATCTCGTCAAAGGCCAGCAGCCGCACAGAGGCGGCGACATCGGCGGCCACTGGGGCAATGGCGTCCTCGACGCCGGTCTTGCGCACCTCGTGCATGGCGGTGTGGATTTCCTGCATGAAGGCGTGAAAGTGCACGCGCCGCGCCGGAATACCTTCCAGATGTTCCACGAAAAGGTCCATCAGCATGGATTTCCCGCGCCCCACACCGCCCCAGAGGTACAGCCCCTCGGGCGGCTCCGGCGCCTTGCGGAACAATCCCTTTTTAACCGGCACGCTCAGAGCCGCGCGGATGCGGTCGAATTCCGGCAAGACGGTCAGCTGGGCGTCGTCCGCCTGCAGCGCGCCTGCGTCGATCAGGTCTTGATAGATGTCGCCCAGCATTTTCATCATTTCGCAATAGCGCGCGGTGCGTGCGGAGGAAAGGCTGTCGATACATAAGGAAATTTGATGTGACCCAAATAAATGCTGAATTGACCTGTGAGGGGACGGGCGTAGTGTCGCGAGACTGGAGGACCGACCATGCAGCACCGCACCCCCCTTTTCACGCCCGTCTTGATGGTTGGCTGTGTGATCATCATCGCCAGTTTTGCGGTCCGGTCCGCTTTTGGCGTCTTCCAGATCCCGATCGCCGAGGAGTTTGGCTGGCTGCGGGCGGAATTCTCCCTGGCGATTGCCATTCAAAACCTCGCCTGGGGGATCGGGCAGCCGCTCTTTGGCGCGCTGGCCGAAAAGATCGGGGATCGCAAGGCAATCATCCTCGGGGCGCTCATCTATGCGCTGGGGTTGGTGCTGTCGGCCTATTCGGTGACGCCTATTGAGCACCAGCTTTACGCCTGGCTTGTCGGGTTCGGCATCGCCGGTACCGGGTTTGGCGTGATCTTGGCGGTGGTCGGGCGGGCCGCATCGGACGAGAACCGGTCGATGTCGCTGGCCATCGTGTCGGCTGCAGGCAGCGGGGGCCAGATCTTTGGCCCGCCACTGGCCCAGTGGATGCTGGGGTTCATGCCGTGGCAGAATATCTTTCTGGTCTTTGCTCTCTCCATCATCCTTGTGCTGCTCCTGCTGCCGCTGATGCGGGCCCCGCAGGTTGCCACCAGATCCGAGCTGGAAGAGAGCATGGGCGAGATTCTGGTCAAGGCGTTCCGCGATCCCTCCTATACATTCATTTTTCTGGGGTTCTTTTCCTGCGGTTATCAGCTGGCCTTCATCACCGCGCATTTCCCGGCCTTTATTGTCGAGCTTTGTGGTCCCATCGCGCCGGGTGGCATGCTCGATAGCATGGGTGTGAGCACGACCTCCGCCCTGGGCGCCGTGGCCTTGTCGCTGATCGGCGTAGCCAACATCGGCGGCACGCTGCTCGCCGGGTGGCTCGGCAAGCATTATTCCAAGAAATACCTGCTCGCGGCGATCTACGTGGGACGAACCGTGGCCTCGGCGCTTTTCATCATGTTCCCGATCACCCCGACCAGCGTGATCCTGTTTTCCATCGTCATGGGCAGCCTGTGGCTGGCGACGATCCCGCTCACCTCCGGGTTGGTCGCCCATATCTATGGGCTGCGCTACATGGGCACGCTCTATGGGATCGTGTTCTTCAGCCACCAGATGGGCAGCTTCATGGGGGCGTGGCTGGGCGGACGGATGTATGACGTCTATGGCGACTACACGCTGGTCTGGTGGATCGGTGTCGGCGTCGGGGCGTTCAGCGCAATCATCCACCTGCCCATCCGGGAGCGCAGACTGGAAGGGCTGCGCGTGGCCTAGTCGCGGTGCTGCACGAAACCGTTGATTTCTTCCAGCACGTCCGCGGTGTGCGAATAGGGCAGACCGTGGCCCGCGCCCGCGATCACCGCCGTGTGCGCGTCGCTGTTCCAGTGCTGCAGCACGTCACGGGATGACAGCGGGATCACGGTGTCCTTGTCGCCAAAGATCGCCAGCACCGGCACATCTTCGCGGTGCAGCAACCTGTGCGCCTCCTGCAGGTCTTCGGACAGGATACCGGCGAGGCTGGCGCGGACAGCGGGCACAAACCCGCACCAGTTGAGCTCCGCGTCCTGCAGATCGGTGATCCCCGCCACGCTGGTTGGATTGCCTTTTTCAGCCCTCAGCCCCTGACGCAGCAGGATCGGGTAGAGCCCCAGCATCAGCCAGGTGCCAATCACCGACGTGCGCGCCATGAAACCCAATATGCCCTTTTTCAGATCGGCCATTCCGGCGGGCGCAAGCAGAATAAGTTCATGAACACGCCGGGGCGTACGGGCGGCGAAGGTCGTCGCGATCGCCGCTCCCATCGAATACCCAACCAGCGTGATATCATTGTCGACACCCTGATCCTCCAGAAGATCGTTCAACTGCCTCAGAAAGAAGTCACGATCCTGCAGGCCGCTTGGCCGGTCAGAAAATCCGCGTCCGTAAAGGTCATAGACAAGTACGAGGAACCCCATCTGTGCGAGCCCCTTGGCGATCCCCTGCCAGACGAAGCTGGGCGTGGTCAGCCCATGCACGCAAACCACGACGGGACCATCGCCGGGGCCGTACCACTGGTAGTGCGTGATGCCTTGCGACAGCTGCGCAAACTGTCCGGGCGCGGTGGCGCGGGCTTTGTCCCCCATGCGCTTGCGGGTCGCCTCGATGATCAGCGGGGTTGCAATGATCGCGGCCAGAATGAGGTACACCCAGATCATGTGTGAGCCTCCCATCGGTCGAGAATGTAGCGGCTGGTCATCAGATCCAGATGCGCCCCGCCCCCGTTCTTGAAAACCGTGATCTCGTCCTCGCTGCGGCGGGCAAAGGCCTCTGGTGCATAGTAATCGGCCACGATGTCCGACGCCTGAATCGCGCCTGTTTCGATTGGAATCCTGATCTCGCCGATGTGCCCGACCGTGGTATCGAGACTGTCGACAAAGAGCCGTCCCCGCTGCAGGGCCATGTCGTCTACCTCCCGCATATCGGGGCGGTAGGCGCCGATCAGGTCCAGATGCTGCCCGGGTTGCAGCCACTCTCCTCGTATCAGCGGCGTGGTGGACATGGTGGCACAGGTGATGACATCCGCCGCGCGTACGGCGTCTTCCAGCGATGTTGCAACGGTAAGGGCGGGGATCTCCCGCGCCAGGGCTTCAGCATTTGCGCCGGTGCGGTTCCAGATCGTGAACTCTGCTTTGGGAAAGGCCGCGCGATACGCGGCATGCAGCCCACGCGCCTGTGTCCCGGCGCCGACGATTAGGATGTTTCGACTGTCGGGTCGGGCCAGACGCCGCGCAGCAAGCAGGCTGTCACCGGCAGTTTTCCATTTGGTCACCAGATGGAAATCAATGATTGCCTGCAAGGTCCCGTCAGCATCGGAAAACAGCATCACCCCACCGTTGATCGAGGATGCGCCGCGCGCGCTGTTGCCTGGAAAGATCGTGGCGGATTTCACCGCCGACCCCAGCCCGTCTATCCAGGCGGCGCGGTTCAGCAGCGTGTCGGGGTCCCGGTAGAGGAATGTATCGGCAATCTCGGCCTTGGGCAGCCGGTGCCCCGCTGCCAGCGCCTCCGTCAGAGCGATCCAGTCGAGATGTGCCTCGCCTTCTGCAAAGGGGATGACGGTGGTGGTCACCTTGCCTCATCCTGCGTCAAAAGCCCGCTTTCGATCAGCCTTGCGGCCCATCCCTGCGGTCCCTCGAACAGATGCGTCTGCCAGCCCCGCGCGGCGGCGACGGCGATATTGTCGCTACGGTCATCGGTGAAAATCAGGTCGCTGCCGCCCAGTCCAGAGACCTCTTCAAGCTGCGCGTAAATGTCAGGGTCCGGCTTGGTCACCCGCATATGACCAGAGATGAAGTCGCGGTCGAATTCGCGCAGGAACGGATAATGCGTCGCCGCAAAATCATAGCTTTCCACCCCGAAATTGGTCAGTGAAAAAACCGGGACCCCCTTCGACTGCAGGGCCTTCATCAACCGCACGGAATGTTCGATCACCGGGGTTGCCATCTCGATCCAGCGATCATGCCACATCCGGATTTCCGCACGCCAGTCCGGCGTCGCCTCTGCCTGCGCGTAGATCGTATCCGTGAAATGTTCACCGCGATCCACCCGCTCGTTCATGCCGTGCAGATCAACCGCGTCGAACATCTCGCGGCGACGTGGCTCACCGATCACCCGGTCGTAGAATCGTTCCGGTTGCCACTCGATCAGCACATTGCCGATGTCAAAGATCACCGCTTTCGGTTTCATATCCGCATCTTCAATCATGTATTTCAATCAATCGCTTTTGCAGACCGCAGGGCCCGCTCTAATGCGTCCAGAAAACGGGACCTGTCGGCTTTTGTAAAGCCCTTGCCGCCTCCTGTCCGAAACGGATCGGCGGCGCGCAGGTCCGCCATCAGGTCCCGCGTCGCCAAAACATTGCCGATATTGGCCGATGTCAGAGGCTCGCCATTGTGCTTGAGTACCTGCGCCCCGGCCTCCACGCATTTGGCGGCCAAAGGGATATCGCCGGTCACCACGACATCCCCTGCCCCACAGCGCTCCGCGATCCACATATCGGCGATATCCGGCCCGTCCGAGACGATAACGGTTTCCACCAAGGGATTTTGCGAAGGCCTGAGCCCGCCATTGGACACGACAAACATCTTCACGCCATGGCGCGTGGCGACCTTTTCAGCCTCCGCCTTGACCGGACAGGCATCCGCATCGATGTACAGCGCGGTCATGCGTAAAGGGCGTCCGCGTGAAAGGCCACGTGCTCCTCCATGAAAGTGGACACGAAGAAATAGCTGTGATCATACCCCGGCTGCAGCCGCAGTGTCGCCTGCTGACGGCGCGCCGCCGTTGCCGCAGCCAGCGCCTCGGGTTTCAACAGATCAATGAACTGATCCTTGCTGCCGGTATCGATGAGGACGGGCCCTTCAAACCCCTTCTGCTGCATCAACAGGGTCGCATCGTGGGCCGCCCCGGCCTCTTCATTGTTCCCCAAATATGCAGAAAACTGCTTGCGCCCCCAATCGCTGTCCGTCGGGTTCGAAATCGGCGCAAAGGCGGAAACCGAGCGGAACCGCCCCGGCAGCGACATCGCCATGGTCAGCGCGCCATGCCCGCCCATGGAATGGCCGGTGATCGCCTGGCGGGACATGTCCAGCGCAAAGGAATGATCCAGCACCTTTGGCAGTTCCTCGGTGATGTAGTCCCACATGCGGTAGTGCGGCGCCCATGGGTCTTCAGTCGCGTTCACGTAAAACCCGGCACCTTTGCCAAGATCATAGGCCTCGTCATCCGCCACATCCTCGCCGCGCGGGGAGGTATCGGGAAACACCACCGCAATCCCCTGTTCCGCCGCCCAGGCCTGGGCGCCCGCCTTGGTCATCGCATTCTCGTGCGTGCAGGTCAGGCCCGACAGATACCACAGCAGGGGCACGGGGCCGTCTTCGGCTTCGCGCGGCATAAAGAGGCCAAAGGTCATGTCACAGGCGCAGGGTTTCGAGGCGTGCGTATAGACTCCTTGCGTCCCCCCGAAGCAGGCATTTTCAGAGATGGTTTGCATCGGCGGGCTCCTCGTTCCTGATGTACATGATGGCTACCGCGCGTAGCGCGGTGCGACAAGGGGGCTCAGGTCGGTGCGACCACGGCAATGATGCTGCTGACGGTCAGAATGCTGACGATCGTGGACACAAGGATCGCAGCGGAAACCCGGTGCGGGGCCACGCCGTAATGCTGGGCAAGGATGTAGACGTTGCCCGCCACCGGCAAAGCGGCGGCCGAGATGATCACGGCCGCGAAATACGGATCGGCCGGAAACAGGTAAAGCACCCCCACGGCAACAAAAAGCGGATGAAGCCCCAACTTGCAAAAACTCAGCCAGCCCGCGATCTGAAGCCTCTCAGCGGATTTGCTGGCCAGTGACGCGCCGATGGCAAAAAGCGCGCCGGGTGTCGCGGCTCCCCCCAGAATGGCCAGAAACTCATTGGCCGGTGCCGGAATGGGCAGATCGAAAAAGGACCACATCAACCCCACAACGATGGCCACGATCATCGGGTTCTTGATCAGACCCAGTCCCACCGTCCGGAACACGCCGAAACTCAACCGCCCATCGCGGGAGCCGGTGATCAGGATGACAATCAGGCTGGAAAAGACAATGAGATCAACCGCCAGCGCCATCATGATCGGCCCGATGGCGGCCTCCCCCAGCAGCAGGGTCAGCATGGGTACGCCCAGAAAGCCGACATTGCCAATCGCCGCACATTGCGCCTCGACCGCCGTGGTGGCCACATCGAGTTTGCGCAGATATCCCACCAGTGTGGCGATGAGGTAGACGGCCAGGGTCCCAACCAGATACCCGGCGACGAGATTGGTGTCCCAGACGTCTTCAAAGGACAAATTGGCCGAGAAGCGAAACAGCATCGCGGTCAGGGCAAAGTAGAAGACGAATTTGGTGAGATAGGCCGTGGCCTCTTCGCTGAAAAACCGCGTGTAGCCCGCCCAGTACCCCAGACCGATCAATGCAAAGAAGGGGACGGTCTTGAGGAAAACTTCAACCATACTTGGTTGTTAGTGCGAAGCGTCCCGGGCTGCAAGCTAGCCCGATCCGATGAGCACCCCGGCGGCAAAGACCAGGGCGCCGCCGCAAACGACCTGCAGCGTGGCGCGCCAGAAAGGCGTATCCATATACCGGTTCTGGATCCAGGCAATTGCCCAAAGCTCGACAAAGACAACGATGATCGCAATCACCGTCGCGGTCCAGAAATCGGTGATCAGATAGGGCAGGGCATGCCCCAAGCCGCCCAGCGTGGTCATGATCCCGGAAGCAAAGCCGCGTTTGACGGGCGAGCCACGGCCAGACAGTTGCCCGTCGTCTGATGCCGCTTCGGTGAAGCCCATGGAAATGCCCGCACCGACGGAAGCCGCCAGCCCCACGAGGAACGTGGTCCAGGTGTCCTGCGTGGCAAAGGCCGTGGCAAAGATCGGCGCGAGGGTGGAGACCGAGCCATCCATCAGCCCGGCCAGCCCCGGCTGCACCCATGTCAGCAGAAACTGCCGATGCGCGGTCTTTTCCTCGGTGGCCAGCGTGTCCGCATCGAGGTGTTTTGCTTCCAGATCGCTGGCGGTGATCTGGTGACCCGCTTCCGCCGCCGCAAGATCCCCCAGCAGCTTGCGGGTGGCGGCATCCGAGGTCTGCGCGGCAGCGGCGAGATAGAAGGTCTCGGCCTCGCGCTCCATGGCGGCGGCTTCGGTCCGGATACGCTCCAGCCCAAGGTTTTCGACCAGCCAGACGGGCCGCCGGTGGTAGTATCCCGCCACATGCTCCCGCCGAATGAGCGGGATGACATCGCCAAAACGCGTCTTGTGCAGATCGATCAATCGCTGCCTGTGCTGGTCCTCTTCTGCGGCCATCCCGTCAAAAACATGCGCAGAATCGGGAAAATCCGCCCGCAGATACTCCGCATAGCCCCGATAAATGCGCGCATCGTCTTCTTCCGAAGAGATGGCCAATGCCAGTATTTCCTGCTCGCTCAAATCTCGGAACCGCTTGCGGGAAAAGGAAAATCGCATGAAGGTCGCCTTTCAGTTTAGAATAGTTCTAATCTATGAAAAAGCCTTCGGCAACCGGCTTTGCGTGGGGTCATACGGGTTTTTGCTTGGAACTGAACGGTCCGGTTTATATTGTGATTGGGCAAAGTGGGGGACGCCATGACATCGACAGCGGAAATGATCCGCAAGGGCCGGAAATTCGATCAGGTGCTTGAGGGCGCGCGGCAGGTGTTCATGGCGGATGGTTTCGAAGGGGCGAGCGTGGATGAGATCGCGCGCGTGGCCAATGTCTCCAAGGCCACCCTCTACAGCTATTTCCCGGACAAACGGCTGCTGTTCATGGAGGTGGCAACGACGGAATGCCAACGGCAGGCCAGTGATGCGCTGAACAGGATTGATATGAGTGCCGCACCGGAGGAAGTGCTGACCCAGACCGGGCAACATTTCCTGGGCTTCATCACCTCGAAATTCGGACAGCAGATTTTTCGGATCTGTGTTGCCGAATCGGATCGGTTCCCGGAGCTGGGCCAGAAATTCTATAACTCCGGCCCTGCAGTCATGCGCGCGGAGATGGCCGCCTATTTCGAAGAGGCGGAGGCGCGCGGAGAGCTGCGGATCGAGGACCGGACCCTTGCCGCTGATCAATTCGGCGAGCTCTGCAAGGCCGATGTCTGGCCGCGTCTGATTTTCGGCATGACCAAGGTGGTGACCGTCGACGAGATTGAACGCGTGGTCGATGGCGCAGTGAAAACCTTCATGGCGCGGTACGGGACCTAAGCCCCGACATGACTCGACTCAGGATGGGTTGCGCTCTATTTTAGAACAAATAGTGAACAAGTGAGTCTGCCCGTTCTGCTGCCCATGACCAACCGCCGCGTTCTTTCGCTCTGGTTTCCGCATCTGGGGACCGACCGGCTGATCCGCCGAACCCCCCAGCTTGCCGATGTGCCGCTGGCAGTGGTCGAGGAGCAGCAGAATGCGCAGGTGCTGACTTCCCTGAACTTTACTGCGCTTGGCTATGGTTTACGGGTCGGTCAGCCGGTCCGGGATGCCCATGCGATGTGCGAGGGGCTGATCACACGCACCCGCAGCCCGCAGGAGGAGGCCGGTTTTCTTGTATCATTGCAACGGTGGGCCGGAAAGTTCAGCCCCTGGGTCGCAACCGAGGCAGAGGATGGGCTGGTGGTGGACCTGACCGGCTGCGCCCATCTTTTCGGGGGGGAGGCGGCCTTGTTGGAGGTGGTGCAGCAGGACTGCACCGATCTGGGCCTTGCCGTGCGTATGGGGCTGGCGGATACCCGGGGGGCGGCCTGGGCGCTGGCGCGATTTGCGGGGCAGGTGGCCGGGTCGCACCGCTCCGGTGACGCCATCGATCAGGAGGCGCGCGCCACCCGGTCCCGGGCAAGCAAGCGGCGCCACTGGACCCGCGGCGGGGCGGCCCCGGTTGTCACCCTGGGTCCGGAGGAGACCGCGCACCGCATTGCCGCGCCCGGCCAGATGTATTCCGCGCTTGGCCCTTTGCCCATCGCGGCATTGCGCCTGGAGCCGCATATCACCGAACAGCTGTCCCGGCTGGGTCTGCGCCGTATCAGTGACCTGCTGGGGCAGCCGCGTGCAGGTCTGGCGCGGCGCTTCGGGCGGGGGCTGGTGAGGCGCATGGATCAGGCGATGGGCTCTGCGCCGGAACCGGTATCGCCCGCGCGGCCCCCCGATCAGTTTGCCGTCCGGCTGACATTGCCCGACCCCATCGGGCTGGAGGAGGACGTACTTGCCGGGATCGACCGGTTGCTGTCGCGCCTGTGTGCAACCCTGAAAACCAAGGGGCGCGGGGCCCGGCGGGTCCGGCTGCAAGCGTTTCGCAGCGATCATGGGATCGAGAGCATCGAGGTCGGGCTGGCCACGGCCTCGCAGGTGCCAGAGCGTATCCGCCCTCTGCTGGCATTGAAGCTCGGCGAGATCGACGCAGGTTTTGGCATCGACATGCTGCGGTTGGAAGCCGTGCAGACCGAACCGCTTTTTGACCGCACCGTCGAGGGACATCTCGAAGCGGGTCAGGCCGTGAACAGGCGGCTGACACAGGACACGCGGTTTGAGGATCTGATCGGGCGGATCGGCGCGCGGGTGGGGCTGGAAGCCATCACCCGGCGGCACCCGGCCTCAAGCCACATCCCGGAAAAGACCAGCACCGTTCTGGCCGCAGCCTGGTCCAAACCGCATGAGGGGGGCTGGCCCGCGCCCGCCAATCCGCGCCCGGTGTTGATATGGCAGCCCGAGCCGGTGGGCGCGCCGGATACCCCGAAACTGCCGCAGGTGTTTCGCTGGCGCGGGCAGGATCTGACACGGGTGCGGGCCATCGGCCCGGAACGCATCGCGCCCGAATGGTGGCTGGACGATCCCAACTGGCGCAGCGGCGTGCGCGATTACTGGGTGACGGATACCGAAGACGGCCAGCGATTGTGGCTGTTTTACGGGCACGGGCATACGATGTCGTCAGGCTGGTTCTGTCAGGGCGCGTTTGCCTGAGACACCGCGTGGACACATGCCCGCACCGGAGAGTGGTGCGGGCATCATGAACACCAGGCTGCGGCGCTGGGTCAGGCCGGACTGCTCATTCGACGGTGATCGAAATCGCCTCGCTCATCACGGGCGGGTCGTGCGGAATGTGGTTCAGGTCGCCCAGAAGCAGTTGGATGCTGTGTGTCCCGCTGGGCAATTCCTTGGTCACCTGCGTCTGGCCGCCGCCGAAATGCACGATCTGGTCCGTGGCAGGCAGAGCTTCGTTCATGTCGATCCCGGACGGGTCGGTGTTGATCAGCAAGTGGTGATGCCCGGTGTCATCCACATCGGTGCCGGCGGGTGCGACACCCATGCCATCGAGGCCGAAGACGATGGTGACCGGGTTGGAGACCGTCGCGCCATCCTCAGGTGAGATGATATACACCTTTGCGCCCTCCGGCGCTTCGGTGCGGTGCCCATCGGCAAGGACGCCCGTGGCGAGCAGCGCAATCGCGGCGGTTGTGAAAAATGTTCTCATGATCTCCTCCAAAACTGTTTGATCTATACACAAACTGTAGGCCGCGACGGCAGGCTGGCAACGTTTGCGGCCTATCGTACGGGCGTCTCGAAGACTGCTTGTGCCACACGGCCCGCTGCGTCCGAGCACGTTTCTCGGCCCACAGGCTGGTACATGCCGCGACGTGCTCCAACCGGGCGCTGCTACGGGCTGCGTCTTAGCTCTTTGGGCGTTTATCGACGATCCGCACGGCTTTGCCCTCGGACCGGGTAACCGACCCCGTACTGCCCACATCCACTTTCACGCTGATGCCGATGGTTTGCTTGACGGATGCGGAGAGTGCTTTGGCGCACCCGGCTGCGTCGACCGATGTATCCGCCGTTTCACAGAGAATACGCATCTGGTCCATGCGGTCGGGGCGGGTCAATTCGATCTGGAAATGCGGGGCAAGGCCAGGAACGGCCATCAGCGCCTCTTCGATCTGCGTGGGGAAAACATTCACGCCGCGCAGGATGATCATATCATCCGACCGGCCGGTGACTTTTTCCATCCGCCGCATCGTGCGCGCCGTGCCAGGCAAAAGACGCGTCAGGTCGCGGGTACGGTAGCGAATGATCGGGAAAGCTTCCTTGGTCAGAGAGGTAAAAACAAGCTCCCCCTGTTCGCCGTCTGCCACTGGCACGCCGGTTTCGGGGTTGA
Organism: Roseobacter sp. MH60115; assembly: GCF_015644665.1. Classification (GTDB taxonomy): domain Bacteria; phylum Pseudomonadota; class Alphaproteobacteria; order Rhodobacterales; family Rhodobacteraceae; genus Roseobacter. Next base: position 88,573 of record NZ_JADOBQ010000004.1, on the reverse strand, counting down.
TGATCTCGGGGTAGAAATGGTCTTCCCAGATGTGCAGCCCGTCCTTGCTTTCCACGCATTCCATGGAAACGCCGGGGCCCATCACCTCGGAGAGACCGTAGATATCGACGGCGTGCATATCGAAGGCCTGTTCGATCTCCGCCCGCATTGCGTTTGTCCAGGGCTCTGCCCCAAAGATGCCGACCTGCAGGGAAGAGGCGCGCGGGTCCAACCCCTGCTTGTTGTATTCATCCAGAATCGACAGCGCATAGGATGGGGTGACCGTGATGCCCTTTGGTTGGAAATCCTCGATCAGGCGCACCTGGCGCGGGGTCATCCCGCCGGAGATCGGCACCGTCGCAAGCCCCAATGCGTCTGCCCCGAGGTGAATGCCCAGCCCGCCGGTGAAAAGCCCGTAGCCATAGGCATTATGCAAAAGGTCGCCGGGCACCAGCCCCGCCGCCCGCAGGGAGCGCGCGACAACGCTGGCCCAGTGATCAAGGTCGGTCTGGGTATAGCCGACAACCGTGGGCTGCCCGGTGGTGCCGGAGGAGGCATGGATGCGGGCAACCTGATCCCGGGGCACGGCAAACATGCCAAAAGGGTAATTGTCCCGCAGATCGGTTTTCACCGTAAAAGGAAACTTTGACAGATCCTGCAAGGCGGAAAGATCATCCGGATGCACACCCGCCGCGTCAAAGCTTTGCCGATAGAAGGGCACGTTTTTATAGGCGTGGTTCAATGACCAGCGCAGGCGTTCGGTCTGCAGTGCGGTGATTTCGTCGCGGCTGGCGGTCTCGATGGGATCGAGCGAATGCGGCGCAGGGGTCAGATCCTTCATGCCGGGTCTCCGTTCTCGGGGAAGTGTTGGCCTTTGATGGTGCGGGAGAGACCGCGAAACAGTGCAATCATCGTACCGGCGCTGTTGGACACGGTCACGTCGTAGGTGCCGGACCGTCCGATGCGTGCGACTTCGAGGGCGGTGGCGGTCAGGCGGTCGCCGGCCTTGCCCGGCGCCAGATAGGTGATCTGGTTCTGTTGCGCGACGGTTAGCTGATTGTAGGTATTGCAGGCAAAGGCAAAGGCGGAATCGGCAAGGGTGAAGATATAGCCGCCGTGGCAAATGCCATGCCCGTTCAGCATTTCCGGTGTGACCTGCATGGACAGGGTGGCCATCCCCGGCGCCACCCGATCCAGCTGCATGCCCAGACCCCGGCTGGCAGCGTCCTTATCCATCATCAACGCGGCACATTTTTCGGCGCGGGCCTGCGCCGTCACGTCTTCAGACATACATGTTTCCGATTTTCTCCTCCACTGCGAAATCCGTAACATGAATTGCACGCGCTGTATATCGCAACCTCGGGGCTTGATTTGTGGGCCCAAGAGCGCAAGTCTGGAGCCATGAACATCCCTGTGCCACCGTCCAGCAACCTGCATCACCTCCCGGCAGAGCAGATTTCTTTTCACCGCACGGAGCTTTCAGTCATTCTTTCGCTTTACGGCAGATTTGTTGCAGCGGGCGAATGGCGCGACTACGGGATTTCATGCCTGCGCGATGTGGCGGTGTTTTCGGTATTCCGGCGTACGGCGGAGAACCCGATGTACCGGATCGAGAAACGCCCGAAGATGCGCGACAAGCAAGGGATGTACGCGGTGGTCGGGATGGATGGGCAGATTCTGCGGCGCGGGCATGACCTCAAGACGGTTTTGCGCGTGCTGGAGCGCAAGCTGATCCGCGCCGTCGAGTGATTTTGTCAAAAGGCGGCCCGTGCCGGGCCACACGATGCCTGCAATCGCCTCCGGCAATTGCGTTTGTCGCCTGGGGCACTGTCAGGGTAGTTGTAACCGCTTATGTGCGGTGACAGGTCCGTCTCCCTGGTCCAGGATACGGGCAATTCCAGCCTTGATACCTTCCCTGGCAACGGCCATGTCGCCTGCGTTGGCGTGCAGCATTGTTTGGGGGTCCGTGACCAAGGCGACATGACCTTTCCAGAACAGCAGGTCGTTGCGCTGGTAGGGGCTTTCTGGGGGTAGAAGGGTGCCCAACCGGTCGCATTGCTGATCGCTGTCGCCGGGGCAGGGGATACCGCAGGCCAGGCAAGCCGCTTGCACCAAGCCTGAACAGTCTATCCCGGTGCCGCTATTCCCGCCCCAGAGATAGGGCGTGCCGAGAAACAGTTCTGCGACAGTAACCGGATCGGTGTCGAGGTGATCAATACTGCTCAGATGCTGGCGGGGGATGAACCCCAAATTTGTTTCGATGAAGCCCGCTGTTTCCGACAACGCGGTGACCCTGCTGCCGAACGACAGGCTGGCCAGATCGGGTGATTTCAGATCGGGCCGTTCGTAGGCATGTGTGGTGCGGGCTGACATGCGATGGGTTGCGGCCTGAGGTGCCCCCAGCGCGCGTGCCGGAACGTAGCCGTGAAACCCATCCTTCTCGGCTCGGATCAAGCGCCAGTCTGCGTCGTGATGCAGAACTGTAACGGTGTCTCCTAGGAGAAGTTGACGTTCCCTTTTGCCGTCCGGCTGGCGACGCAGATCGATCAGGGGGCAGGAAATCTGCATGGGATCGGCGCGGGTGACAAGGTTCAGATCGGGCGTGTCGCGGGGATCGGTCATGCGTGGGCCATCTGCGCAAAGGTTTTCAGCAGCGCGCGGGTGCCTTGCCCGGCGCCCCCTTTGGGGCGAGCAGGCGCATCGCTGGGCTGCCATCCGTAGATATCAAAATGTGCGTAGGGTGTTTTTTCGACGAAGCGGCGCAGGAAGAGGGCCGCGGTGATCGAGCCTGCAAACCCGCCTTTCGGCGCATTGTCCAGATCGGCGATACCCGGTTCGATCATCGTCTCGTAAGGCGTGTGAAAGGGCATGCGCCAGATCGGATCGGCCTGTGTTTGTGCAGCGACCTCCAAGAGGTCCACGAAACTGCTGTCATCGCAGTAGTAGGGGGCGAGATCAGGGCCCACCGCAACCCGCGCCGCACCGGTCAACGTGGCCATGGAGACAATGAAGTCGGGATCTTCCTCTTCCGCCAGCGCCAGCGCGTCCGCGAGCACAAGACGGCCCTCGGCATCGGTATTGTTGATTTCAACCGTCAGCCCCTTGCGCGATGTCAGGATATCCCCGGGGCGGAACGCATTGCCGGAGACGGCATTTTCCACAGCCGGGATCAGAACGCGCAACTGCATAGGCAAACCACTGGCCATGATCATCTGCGCGAGGCCAAGCACGGCTGCCGCCCCACCCATGTCCTTTTTCATGAGCCCCATGGAGGCACCGGGTTTCAGGTTCAGACCGCCGGTGTCGAAACACACGCCCTTGCCGACAAGCGTGATGCGCGGGCCCCCATCGCCCCACCGCATGTCGATCAGGCGCGGCGCACGATTGGCGGCGCGGCCGACGGTGTGGATCATCGGCAGGTTTTCTGCGAGCAGGTCATCGCCGAGGGTGACGGCAATCTTCGCGTCATGCTGGGCGGCGAGATTGCGGGCGGCCGCTTCAAGATCATCAGGACCCATATCAGAGGCCGGCGTGTTGATCAGATCGCGGGTCAGCGCCTCCCCCATTGCAATGGCCGCAAGAGCGTTTGCGTCGATGTCCTCAGGTGCCACGAGCCGTGCCGCCATTTCTGTCTGGTCGCGATAGCGGTCGAACCGATATCCCGCGAGCAACCAGCCAAGCGCCTCGATCTCGCTTTGATCTTCTGGCAGGCCCGAGGCGATCCTGTAAGCCCCTTCCGGAAGCTTTGCGGCAGCTGCAGCAAGGTGGAAACGCCCGCGGGCGCGGGTTTGCGCGGAGCCATATCCCACGACGGCACTGTCAGGCGTGCCATCGTCACCGGGGAGCAGCACGGCCTGCCCAAGACCTCCGTTGAACCCCTGCGCCGTGACCCATGTCTGCAGCCGCTCTGGCTGCGCCGAATACCAGCTGTCAAACTGGTCCTGAGGTACGATGTGCAGGGGGTAGGCCGGGCCCGTTGGATCGGCAAAAAGAGGCAGGGGCATGATCAGGGGCCTTTCAAGCGGTGTTTCCCGCCCAGCCTAGACTGTCATGCCCGTCGCGCAAGACATCAGATGGTGATGTCCTGCAGGTCCCAGATGGCGGTCAGCGATTGCTCGCCAATGCGGATCAGCCGGGCCAGTGTCGCTGAGAGAGCCGGACCATCGCCGGCATCGATCGCCGAAATCACGTCGCGTGCCACGCGGGTCAGCACATGCATGCCGATCTGGTCGCCGATGGCGATCAGGGATCGGGCGCATTTGCGCAATTCGGTCAGGTTCGACGAGGAATGAAGGCGGCTGCAGTGGGACAGACGCAGAGCGAGTTCTTCCATAGCACGGCACACCACGTCTTCTGCGCCGGTGTCACCAAGTTCTGCGTAGAGTGCGGCAAGTCGATCCTGATCGACGTGCACGGTTTCCTTCAGCCTGATTTTCAGGACTTGATCCATTAGACTCACCCTTATATGCCCCCACGGCACGCGAGTGTTATGGCCCTAAAATCTATCCAAAGTATTGAGACGGAGGCCTGTTTTAGCTCGAATTCTATATGAATTCAGTATAACTCGGCCCACAAAAAAGACGAACGGGACAGTTATGGATCACGCAAAACCGCTGCCGAACTACCTTGTGCAGCGCTATCACGGCTGGAAAGCGACCGGTTATTCCGAGAACAAGGCGTGGTATCGCCACCTCGCGACCGAGGGGCAGCACCCGAGGGCGATGGTCATTTCCTGCTGCGACAGTCGGGTGAATGCGATCTCGATCTTTGGCGCGGATCAGGGCGAATTCTTCATCCACCGCAACATTGCCAACCTGGTGCCTCCCTACCGGCCGGATGGCGACTATCACGGCACTTCTGCGGCTGTCGAATACGCGGTGGACGTGCTGCATGTGGCGCATCTGATCGTGCTGGGGCACTCGAATTGCGGCGGCGTGAAGGGCTGTATCGAGATGTGCCGTGGCAATGCCCCCGACCTGGAAGAGGAAACCAGTTTCGTCGGGCGCTGGATGGATATCCTGCGGCCGAAATACGATCTCGTGGCCGATGAAAAAGACGCGGCGGTACAGGCACAACAGCTTGAAAAACAAGCGGTTCTTGCCAGTCTGGAAAACCTTCTGACCTTTCCCTTCGTGAGCGAGAAAGTCACCGGCGGGGGGCTGACGCTCCACGGTCTGTGGACGGATATCGGTGAAGGCGGGTTGGAATATTTCGACGCGGGCAGGCAGGCGTTTCAGCCCCTATGAGGACACAAACCCCCGCGGTGGGGCAAGGAGCAGTGCATGGACCAAATTCTCTCACTGGCGGCGACCAACCTGCTGTCTCCCATCATCCTGTCCTTCGCTTTGGGCCTTGCGGCGGCGCTGGCCCGCTCCGACCTCAGCGTGCCCGAGGCGGCGGCCAAGGCGTTGTCGATTTACCTGCTCTTCGCCATCGGGTTCAAAGGCGGGGTCAGCGTTTCTGCGCATGGGATCGACGCGAAACTCGGGTTGACGCTTGTGGCGGGCATCGTGCTGTCGGCGGTGCTGCCGTTGATCGCCTTTGCCCTCTTGAACGTCATGACATCGCTGAGCCGTCTGGATGCCGCCGCCGTCGCCGCGCATTACGGTTCGATCTCTATTGTTACCTTCGTCGCAGCCACCTCGGTGCTCGAAAGCAGCGGCATTGCGTCCGAAGGATACATGGTGGCCGTGGCCGCCGCGATGGAGGCGCCCGCAATCCTGTCGGCGCTGTGGCTCATCTCTCGTGGCGGCGGCAACGGGCAACGCATGGACAGCGACCTGTGGCGCGAGATTTTACTGAACGGATCCATTGTCCTGCTGGTGGGGTCATTTTTCATCGGCTGGGCAACAGGCGAGAAAGGTCTGGAAGAGATTTCCAGCTTCATCGTGGCGCCGTTCAAAGGTGTTTTGTGCCTGTTCCTGCTGGACATGGGGCTGGTTGCCGGACGCGGGTTGCGCGAGCGCAGCGATGTGCTGCGGCCCGGCGTGCTGGCGTTTGGCATTCTGATGCCGGTCATCGGCAGCCTCTGCGGGCTTGGTGCCGGGCTTCTGCTGGGCCTGTCATCCGGTGGCGTCGCGCTGATGATGGTGCTTTCGGCCTCGGCCTCCTACATCGCGGTGCCCGCGGCAATGCGGGTGGCGCTGCCCGAGGCGAACCCGTCAATTTACCTCACGCTGTCTCTTGGGGTAACCTTTCCCTTCAATCTGACGCTCGGCATTCCGCTGTATGTCGCGCTGGCCACGGCCATGACAGGAGCCTGATCCCATGCAGACACATCAAGCAAAACGGGTCGAGATCACCATCGAAGCCATCATGCAATCCCGCCTGACCGAGGCCTTGCTGAAAGCGGAAGTTACCGGTTTCACGGTCCTGCCGGTGCTTGGCGGATCGGGGCGGTCTGGCGCCTGGACCCGCGCGGGCGAGATTGGCCGTGCGAGCGGCATGGTTCAGGTCATCTGCATCATTCGGCCGGAAAAGCTCGACAAACTGTTGGAGGCCGCTTTCAGTGTCGTGGAACGCCACATCGGTGTCGTGGCGATTGTTGACTGCGAAGTGCTTCGGGCAGAACGTTTTTAACCTTTTCTAAACCAAAATTAAGGAATCCTCGGCGACATGAATAGCCGTACTGTTTCGATTCAACTGCCTGCCGATCTGGCACTTGCAGTCCATGATCTGGCGACGGAACAGGAAGGCACGGTTGCAAAGGTTGTCGAGGACCTTCTGGTCGCGCATCTCGCGGCACGCAAAGGGTCCAAACGCCCGTCGGAAGTTGTCGATCAACGGCTGATCTTTGCCCTGCAAAAGCTGCTGTTTCGTGACATGGCAGAGGCGCAGGACTGGGACGATCTGGACGAGCGTTTGCGCCGCCATGGATACTTCATGAAGATCGCCTGGGGCGGGCTGTCTCTGCATACCGAAACCAGCGGCCAGAAACTGTGCAACACCGCCGATCTGGGGTTTTCCTATGTCACCTTCCTGCGGCGATTCGGACCGGGCAAGCCAAGAGATCCACATATGAGCTGAGCCCGTTTTTTTCCGGGCAGTCGGTCAGTTCTGGAAGATACCGGTTGCATGACCGTGCGCTGGCTGTTCATCTTCGAACAGGAAACAGCGCGAGGAGGTCCGGATGGCCTGGTCTGAAATCATCACCTTTACACTGGTCGCGTCACTCTTGGTCATGTCACCCGGCCCGAACGGTGTCCTGATTGCAAAAACCGTACCGACCTCCGGGCGAGCGGCGGGATTCGCGAATGTATTGGGCTTTGTGACCGGGTTTTACCTACACGGTGCGCTTTCAGTGCTCGGCATCTCCATCATCTTGGTGCAATCGGCAACGGCCTTCACCATCGTGAAATACCTCGGGGCGGCTTACCTGTGCTGGATCGGGATCAGGGCATTGATCTCGGCTGTCAGAGGCGTCGCACCGCCAAAAGAGGTGGCACCGGCCAAAAGGCAGCGGACGTTGATGAAAGCCTATATCGAAGGCCTGCTGACAAACGCGCTCAATCCCAAGGTGTCCATGTTCTATCTCGCGGCTTTCCCGCAATTCATCACAATCGGGGAGACAACAGCCGCGTCTTCCTTCCTGCTTGTCTTCATCCACTCCGTGCTGAATGCGATCTGGTTCGGTGCAATGGTGCTCCTTCTGGCGCGTCTCTCCAGAGGGGCCAAGGACGGCAGCTTTCAGCGCTGGCTCAAGGGTGTGACCGGCGTGGTGTTCATCGGTTTCGGAGTAAAACTCGCGTCTTACCGGCCAAACCTGTGACATAGCTTTGCAGGCAGGTCCGGTGCGAAGCCGCTCGCCGCGCTGCCACAAAAAAAGCCCGCCAGCGGTCAACGTGGCGGGCTTTCGTTTAGCTATCTGAAAGATCAGCCTTTTTTCAGCACCCGATTGCCCAGCAATTCGGCGATCTGAACGGCATTGAGAGCAGCCCCCTTGCGCAGGTTGTCCGACACGCACCAGAAGTTCAGCCCGTTATCGATCGTGCTGTCCTGCCGGATGCGGCTGACGAAGGTGGCGAAATCACCGACGCATTCGACGGGCGTGACGTAGCCCGCGTCCTCGCGCTTGTCGATCACCATGACGCCGGGTGCCTCGCGCAGAATCTCGCGCGCCTCATCCTCATCCAGATGATCTTCGAACTCGACATTCACCGACTCCGAGTGACCGACAAAGACCGGCACACGCACACAGGTGGCCGTGACCTTGATGGCTGGATCGACGATTTTCTTCGTCTCCACCATCATCTTCCACTCTTCTTTCGTGTCGCCCGAATCCATGAAGACGTCGATCTGCGGGATCACGTTAAAAGCAATCTGCTTCTGGAACTTCTTGGGTGGCTTGTCATCGGTCGGATTGTAGATCGACTTGGTCTGATCCCAAAGCTCATCGGCACCCTCTTTGCCTGCGCCCGACACCGACTGGTATGTGGAGACCACAACGCGCTTGATCGTCGCGCGGTCGTGCAGCGGCTTCAAGGCCACAACCATCTGCGCTGTCGAGCAGTTGGGGTTGGCGATGATGTTCTTCTTCGCATAGCCCTCGATGGCGTCCGGGTTCACCTCGGGCACAATCAGCGGCACATCCGGGTCATAGCGGTAGAGCGACGAGTTATCGATCACGACGCAACCGGCCTTGGCTGCTGCAGGCGCGTACTTCTTGGTCGCCTCGGACCCCACCGCAAAGAGCGCGATGTCCCAGCCGGTGAAATCAAACGTATCGAGGTCCTTCGTCTTGAGCGTCGTCTCGCCAAAGCTCACTTCCGTGCCCAGCGACTTGCGCGACGCAAGCACCGTGATCTCGTCCACCGGGAAGTGGCGTTCGGAAAGGATGTTCAGCATTTCGCGGCCCACATTGCCTGTGGCGCCCGCAACAACGACGCGGTAACCCATCTGTTTTACTCCAATGTTCAAGTGATGGTCCGCGCCTCTTATACCCCTTGTGTCTTAAGGGGAAGGGCCTCAAGACTTCGTGTTCTGCCACTTGGCGGCAACGGCCTTGGCGGAGTTCAGCAGCAGCGCGATATCCATCGCCACGGCGACAAAGCGCGCGCCCGCGTCCAGAGACGCCTGGATCATGCCATCGTCGGATGTGAGAATGCCCGCAGCCTTGCCGCTGTCACTGATCCGTTTGAGCGCGCCCAGGATCGTGGCCTGCATATCCGGGTGCATGGTCTGGCCCAGATAGCCGAGGCTGGCCGATAGATCCGCGGGGCCGATGAACACGCCGTCAACGCCCTCGACGGCGAGGATTTCGTCCAGGTTTTCGAGGCCGGTCTTGTTCTCCACCTGCACCAACAGGCAAATCTGCGCATCTGCCGTGGGGCCATAGTTTTCTGTCTGGCCGAAGTTCGACACGCGGCCCACTGCATAGCCCACGCCGCGCGTGCCGTTGGGTGGATAGTGGCAGGCCCGCACCAGGTCGCGCGCCTGCTCGGCGGTCTCGACCATGGGCACCAGAACGGTCTGGACACCGACATCAAGCACCTGTTTGAGAATCCAGGTCTCGCCAATTGGAACCCGCACAACCGGATGGCTGGCACTGCCCTTGAGGGCCATCATCTGATCGCGGATCGACCGGATGTCGTTGGGCGAATGCTCCCCGTCGATCAGCAACCAGTCAAACCCCGCGCCGCTGAGGATTTCCGCCGTGTAGCTTTCGGCCATGCTCATCCAACACCCCAACTGGGTCTCACCGTCTGAGAGGGCTTTTTTGAACGTATTGAGGGGCGCTGACATGGTGGTTTTCCTTCGTATGTATCGGTCGCAGACTAAGCACACCAGACGGTGCTGCACCATGGCATGTGTCTCGTTCGGGACAAATGTGGCTGCGTTTCGGACAAAGTCGCCGCTGCGCCTTTCACTCAGGACCATCATGCGCCACCAACTTTTCTTCAGATAGAAATGTGTATTTGACGTTTGGGGGCATTATGAGATTCTTGGCGGGTGCGCTCTTTGGCGCTCTAACTTCTTTTTCAATGTCGGCGCATGCTGCAACAGTGACCTACACGGATCGTAACAGCTTTGCAGCACAGTTGCTGACATCCGATACCGATACCTTCAGCGGATCAGTTTACACCTCAGGCGATAGTCCCGGTGGCCCTCCTAACGCAAGAAGCTATACCAACGCTGGCATGAGTGCGGTGCGTGGCGAGACGGATTTCACGGCGACGTATTTCAGCTCCAACTACGTGTTTGGGCCTTTTGGCACAGGTTCCAACACGTACTATTGTGCGGGATGCAATGGGTCCTTCACTTTGGGTTTCACCACCACATCCCTTGGCACGAACCTCGGGGTCGGTGGCGTTGGGCTGGATATCTTGTTCAACAACACAATCAAGGAAAACCGCTATTCTGCGTTTGTCACTTTTGGTGACGGGTCCATGCAGACCTACGCCCTGCCGGCAGGGAAAAGCTTCTTTGGGATCGCCTCCGATCTACTCGTGTCGTCAATCAATTTTACATCATCACCCACCGGCGGATCGAGGGGCGCCTGCTGTTTTATAATCGACAACCTGACCATCGGCGCGGCGGCGCCCATACTGGCGCCGATTCCGATCCCGGCGGGGTTACCCCTCGTCCTCTCAGGCGTGGGCCTGCTGGGCCTGGTCGGTCGTCGCCGGTCGCAGTTTGGTGGATCATCCTAGTCGCGGATGATGTGCACGTCATTCTGTCGGCGCTGAATAAAGGGGCGTGTTCTGCCGGAGATCCGATGGACCCGCCAATTCTGATCGGACGGCCATGAGCCTGCTCGCAACCCTGCAGGTTTTGCAGTCGATCCAACCTGAACCTGCGTTTATGGCAAAGACGCTGATAGAGCCCCGTTTCCGGATTGGGTCCACAGCTTTGTCCGCCATGCAGCGCCCGGCAAATCGTGCCGCTTGGACCTTTCTCAGATCACCTTGATCACGTCTTTGTCTATCGCCAGCATATAGCCCCGGCGCGCGATGTTCTTGACCAACAGTTCCGCTACGATCTGATTTCCCAGCGTGTCGCGGAGGCGCTTGATCCGTGTTGCGCCCGCCGCCTCTTCACATTCGGTGGGGCTGCGACCTGAAATCATGCCTTCGATTTCCGAGCCTGACAGCACGTCGTCGTCCATCCGCGCCTCGGCCAGCACCGACATCGTCTCCATCGCCGCATCGGTCAGCTTGAAGCCGAGGTTGTTGAGGTAGACGGTGTTCTCCTCGCGGCTGATCAGCAGGGAATTGACCTGTATGCCCGCCCGTTCGATCTGTGCCACGCGGCGGTTGAAACTGACCAGCATGACCAGAAAGACCAGGGCCGCGATGAGCAGCGCCGTGGCAAAGAGGAGCAGCACGAAAATCACCACACGGTAGCTCCTCAACGTATCCGAAAATGCGGTGCCCGACTGGGCGAGGATTTCCAGCAGCTTGATCTCCGCCTGTGCGGTCAGATCGTTGTTTTCGACAAAGAGTTGCTCGACCCGCGCGTTAAAGGCATTGGCATCGGGCAGCGCCCAGAACAACAAGGCAGCGGTGATCAGCAGGATCAGTACAATCGCCGCGATCCCGATGACCACGATCCGTCCGCCCGAACGGCGCATGTCAGAAGCGGAGGAAGTTGGATCCTGCACTCTGTTTCCTTTCTGCCAGCCCGCTTTCATCAAAGACGGAGACAATGTTCAGCAGGGTCCAGCCCTGGGCGGCAAGCCGTGCGGAAAGCTCTGCCCGTGCCGCTCCTTTAGAGCATTGGGAAATCTGCGCCACCCCATAGTGCAATCGCAAGGGGTTGTCCTGTTTGGCCTTGTAGTCGGCGTAACATCCGGCCGTATGGCCCGGTTGGGCAAGGGCAAGTGCCGTAATAAGACCCGCGATGAGGGCTGTGTGTTTCATGGTCCGATCCTGCGCGCCGTATGCAGGATATTCAATAACAAAAGGACCTTAGGGCGTGTGTTATCGGATAACGGGGCGTTGATATTGCCTGTCTGGCAGGGGGTGACCCAGATTGATCCCACAAGGCCGCTTGTTCCGCGAGGGGTCGCAAGATCAAGAAAAGGAAATGCCCCATGCACCGCAAATTCATCGCCACCATCGTCGCCGCTGCCGTCGCGGTTACTGCTTTCGGCAACGCACCTGCACGTGCGGATGAAGATGTCTTGCGCGCACTGGCGGCCATCGCCGGCATCGCGATTGTCGGCAAGGTGATCCACGACAGGAACGAGCGCAAACGCCAAAAGCACACTGTGACACGGAATGTCCATAAAGCGCCCGTCTATCACAACCACAATCAGGTTTATGATCTTGCGCCGCGTCCGCTGCCCCAGCGCGCCAAGAACCGGCGGCTGCTGCCTGGTGATTGCCTGCGCACCGCGGAAACGCGGCAGGGGCGCGTGCGTTACTTTGGCAAGCGCTGCCTGGAGCGGAACTACAATTATGTGAACCGGTTGCCACAGGCCTGTGCGATCCGCTTGCGCGGGGATGATCGCAACCGGCGTGGATACGAGGCGCGGTGTCTGCGCCGTGAAGGATACCAATTGGCCCGCCGCTAAGGATGGGTCGATGCAAGGTCGGGAGGGTTCCCTGACCCGACCTTGACCTGGAAGGGGGCGTTCGGGCGCTTCCTTCCCTTTTTAACCAGTGCCGCGCGCTCCCTCATGGGAGCGCGCTTTTTCGTTTGGGCATCGGAACAACAGGGTTGCACCGTCGCCGTGATCGTTGGATCAGAAGGAATGGAACCCGATTTCGAATTTGAAACCGCAGCCTATGCCGCCGGTGCCTCTCGTGTGGCGGGGGTGGATGAGGTCGGACGGGGGCCGCTGGCGGGGCCCGTCACTGCCGCCGCCGTTGTGCTGGATCCGGCCTCTATTCCCGAGGGGTTGAACGATTCAAAACAGCTGTCGATCAAGAAACGTGTCTATCTGGCGGAACTTCTGACGGACTGCGCCGAGATTTCGGTCGCGCACGCCTCGGTGGAAGAGATCGAGCAACACAATATCCTCCGCGCCAGTCATATTGCGATGATGCGGGCTGTGGCGGGTCTGCCGGATGCGCCGGACTATGTGCTGATCGACGGATCGATGATACCGCGCGGCATGAACATTCCCGCGCAGCCGGTGGTCAAGGGTGACACTCGATGCCTGTCGATTTCGGCGGCCTCCATCGTGGCAAAAATCGCCCGTGACAAGCTGATGGTGGATTTGGCGCAACAGCATCCCGGCTATGGGTGGGAGACGAACATGGGATATGGATCAAAAAGCCACATGTCCGCGCTTCAAAATCTTGGGCCGACCCCACACCATAGACGAACCTTCAAACCGGTGCACAATATCTTGTATCAAGATAAAAACTTAAAGCCTTGATTCAAAAAAGAAATTGACCGCGAATCGCCTTTGACTCATGCTGTGCTCAACCAATGAGTGCAGCAAGCACCGGGACAGAGGCAGAAAAATGATGACCAAGACCAAAGGCGCCACTGCGCTTCCTTTGAACACGATACTTGACGGCGATTGCATCGAGATGATGAACAGCCTGCCAGAGGCGTCCGTCGATCTGATTTTCGCTGATCCGCCTTATAATCTGCAGCTCAAGGGCGAATTGCACCGCCCGGACAACAGCCGCGTGGATGCGGTGGATGACGCCTGGGACCAGTTCTCCAGCTTCAAGGCCTATGATGATTTCACCCGCGCCTGGCTGAAGGCCGCGCGACGCCTGCTGAAGCCAAATGGTGCGATCTGGGTGATCGGCAGCTATCACAATATCTTTCGCGTCGGCGCCGCGCTGCAGGATGCGGGCTTCTGGATCCTGAACGACGTGGTCTGGCGCAAGTCGAACCCGATGCCGAATTTCCGGGGCAAGCGTTTCACCAATGCGCATGAAACGATGATCTGGGCCGGCAAGTCCGAAGACAGCAAATACACCTTCAATTACGAAGCGCTCAAGGCGCTGAACGAAGGCATCCAGATGCGGTCCGACTGGGTGCTGCCGATCTGCAATGGTCACGAGCGGCTGAAAGACCACAAGGGCGACAAGGCGCATCCGACACAAAAGCCCGAAAGCCTGCTGCACCGCGTGCTGGTCGGCTCGACAAATCCGGGAGATGTGGTGCTCGATCCGTTCTTTGGGACCGGGACGACCGGGGCCGTCGCCAAGATGCTGGGGCGTGAATTCATCGGGATCGAACGCGAAGAGGCCTATCGCACGGTTGCGCAAAGACGCATCGCCAAGGTCCGCAAGTTTGACCGCGAAGCGCTGCAGGTCTCGGCTTCCAAACGGGCGGAGCCCCGCGTTCCTTTTGGCCAACTGGTCGAGCGCGGTATGCTGCGCCCGGGCGAGGTGCTCTATTCCCCCCGTGGCCAGATTGCCAAGGTGCGCGCCGATGGCACGCTTGTCGGCAATGACATCAAAGGCTCGATCCATCAGGTGGGTGCCGCCTACGAGGGTGCCCCGAGCTGCAACGGCTGGACCTACTGGACCTTCAGGCAAGAGGGCAAGAACGTGCCCATTGATGTCCTGCGCCAGCAGATCCGCTCGGAAATGGCGAGCTGACGCATCCCTGATTTACGAACACCGCCGGTGCCTGTGGCCTAGACAAGGCTGCCTTTGACGGCACACACCTTACCCCGCCCGATGTGGCGGGGTTTTTTCGTCATCGGGATCAGCGTGAGACGTATGGGCTGTTGCCCGGACGGCAACTTGGTGCCCGCATCTGGTCAAAGCAGTTGATGGATGTGTCATCGGTGTGAATGACCCGGGATCGGTCGAGTGACAGGCCCCGCCCGTACCCGCCTCAGTTCAAACGTCTCGGCCTCACATTGTGATTGAGCGCCGCATGGATGTAGCGAGCACCGAAGTCGGATTTACTGACCACGTGGATCACCCCCGCCGACTGCGCCTTGTCGAACATGAAGGGCGTGGGCCAGTCGCTGACCATTACGATTGGTATCTTGGCAAAATCCGGGTTTTCCGCCAATTCTATCGCAAAATTTGCCCCGGTGCCGTCTGGCAGGTGATTGTCCAGCAGGATAAAGCTGGTCTGATAGCGCGCCATATGCTCGCGCGCCTCTTCGATGGTTGCGGCAACGGCAACGAAAACACCCTTGAAACTCTTGTCGAGGATGCGCTTGATCCGTTCCTGGTCAAAGGTGCTGTCTTCGACAATCAAACAGGTTCGGGTCTGGGCGCTTGTCGGTGATTGTGCAATTTGCTGCTGCATTCTTGCCCCTCGTGTAAATCGCCTGAATGCCACCATTGCCATATAATGTTTAAGATTGAGTGATCGACCTCAGCGCGGCATCGGGTTTGCAGCGCTGTTGTAGGCGCTCCAATCCGTGATTTCCGGATAGTACATCTGCCGCCAGCGCCGCACGCGCGGGTTCATGATACGCCGCCAGAGCGGCGGCACCATCGCGGCCATGGTCATGATCGGGTAGCCATAGGGCAGCTGCGGCGCCTCCACGTCGGAATAGGTTTGCAGCACCGGAAAGCGCCGGTCGGGTTTGTAGTGGTGGTCCGAGTGTCGCTGCAGGTTGATCAGCAGCCAGTTGGACATGCGATGATCGGCATTCCAGGAGTGCTGCGGTTTGACGTGTTCGTATTTCCCATCGCCCAGATGTTTGCGCGTCAGACCGTAGTGCTCGATGTAATTCACCAGCTCTAACTGCCAGATCGCCGTGCCTGCCTGCACAAGGAACAGCACCAGACCGGACCATCCGCCGAGGCCAAGGGCCAGCACCAGCATGAAAAGCTGCAGCCCCCAATACCGAAAAAACGGGTTGCCGCGATCATACCACGGCAAGTCGCGCCGTTTCAGCATGTGCTTTTCGGCGGAGAAGGCCGAGTGCAGCGACTGGCGCAGCACCCGGGGGTAAAACCGGTGGAACCCTTCGTTGTAGCGCGCGGTGACGGCATCCTTGGGGGTGCCCACGTAGCGGTGATGCACCAGCAGATGCTCGGACCGGAAGTGTGAATAGAGCACCATGGCCAGCAGGATGTCGGCCATCCAACGCTCGGTCTTGTTCTTCTGGTGCATCAGCTCGTGGCTGTAGTTGATCCCGACCGTGCCGGTAATCACGCCGACACCGAAGAAGAGCACCACGCGTTCCAATACGCCCAGGTGGTCGGCCTGCGGCACATACCAGATCAGGCTGAAGAGCAGGCAAAACTGGACCGGCGTCCAGATCAGCGTGATGACCCGATACCAGAACAGGCTCTGTTCCGGCGTATCGGGGTCCGCGTTCGATTTGTCATGACCAAAGACCGCGTCCAGAGCTGAAAACAGATACCATGTCACGACCGGCAGCAGGGCCACCGTCCACCCACCGTAAAGCGCACCTACCCAGGCCACGGGCACCAGCAGCAGCGAAATCCAGAACGGTGCCGCGCGCGACAGCCGCGTCAGATCGGCAAGAGGGATGGGTCTCTGATCGTGCATCATTGTCAGAATCCTGTTGGCTCCGCGCAGTCTAATCCGGCGCGGGCGATTGTTCCAAGTGTGACGCAGCGCTCATGCCGATGCCTGCGCAAGATCAAAAGCCTTGCGCATGACGGTTGGCAGGTCGGACGGTCGAAAGTCGGCGGGCGGTCGGAAACTGCCACGGGTTGGCGTCGTGTCCGGTGCCACCTCAGCCGTCCAGACCTGCAGGATCAGGTGAAAATGGGTGAAGGTGTGACGCACTTCACCTGACAGTTGCGTCCAGTCTGCCGATGCAGGGGGCGGCACATCTGGCAGGGCGATGTCTGTGTCGATCCACTCTGATCCCGGCCAGCCCAGCATGCCGCCCAACAGGCCCCTGTCTGGCCGCGTTTCCAACAGCCATGCGCCATCGGGGCGACGACCGAGATAGACGATACCGTGACGGACCGGCTTGGCCTTCTTGGGCGCTTTCCTGGGTAGCTCGCCCGCCGTCCCGCGCAGGCGCGCCAGACAGGGATCACGCCAGGGGCAGATGCCGCAGGCCGGAGACTTCGGGCTGCAGATCGTCGCGCCCAGGTCCATGACGGCCTGTGCATAGTCGCCGGGACGGCTGGTTGGGGTGAGCGCCTCAGCCTCAGCCATCAATGCGGGTTTTGCCTCGGGCAGCGGCGTATGGATATCGTGCAGCCGCGACATTACCCGTTCCACATTGCCGTCCAGCACCGCGTGGGGCAGGTCGAACGCAATCGAGGAAATCGCGGCGGCGGTATAGGGCCCGATCCCCGGCAGCTTCAGCAAGGCGGCGTGATCGGCGGGAAACTCCCCGCCATGCTCTGTCACCACGGCGCGGGCGCATTTCAGCAGGTTGCGGGCCCGGGCGTAATACCCCAAGCCGGCCCATTCCCCCATCACATCGGCATCCTCGGCTGCCGCCAGATCGCCTACGGTGGGCCAGCGCGCCGTGAACCTGTGAAAATAGTCTTTTACCGTCGCCACGGTGGTCTGCTGCAGCATCACCTCGGACATCCAGACGCGGTAGGGATCGGGCAGCACCCCGGCCTTGCGGTCCGCGGGCGGCACCCGCCAGGGCATCGCGCGGGCATGCACGTCATACCAGGCCAAAAGGGCGCCGTTCAATTCTTCGGGATCAGGGGCAATTTCACGCAATGTTTATGATCGTCCGTCCGCTTTGTCTGGTTGCCGCTGCTCGGAAAGGCTATGCTGGGCCAACCGTTTCTTGAGAAGATAGCGATGCCGCCCAGACGTGCCAGTACAAAAGGGTTTACCCGCACCGCCAGCCTGCTCACAGGCCGGATCAGGGCGGCGTCTGAAAGCCGGGGATTCGCGCAAAGTCGGCTGTTGACCCAGTGGTCAGAGATCGTCGGCGCGGATGTCGCGGCAATTTCCCGCCCGGTCGAGGTGAGCTACGGGCGCGCAGGTATGGGCGCCACGCTGACGCTGCTGACCACCGGCGCACAGGCCCCGATGCTGGAAATGCAAAAGGAAAAACTGCGTGCCAAGGTCAATGCCGTCTACGGCTATAACGCCATTGCGCGTGTCCGGGTGACCCAGACCGCCGCCACCGGGTTTTCCGAAGGGCAGGTTGCCTTTGAACCGGCCAAACCCGGCGCCGATGCGGCGCCCGTTGATCCCGCCATTCGCCGCAAGGCTGCCCAAACCGCCAGCCCCGTTGAGGACAGCGGGTTGCGCGACGCGCTTGCACGTCTGGGCGAAAACATACTGAACAAGACAAATCGCTGAAAAGGATAGACCGATGTCGCGAATGATGATGATCTCCGCCGCTGTGGCCGTGCTTGGAATAGGGGCATATTTCGTCACATCCCCCAGCCCGTCCGTGACGCCCGCCGATCCTCTGGGAGCCGCAAATGCGCAGACGGCAGAAGCGGATGTGGACATTTCCACGATCCAAGAAATGTCTCTGGGCAATCCGGACGCGCCGGTCACCGTGATTGAATATGCGTCCTTCACCTGCCCGCATTGCGCGTCTTTCCACGCAGGTCCCTACAAGCAGCTGAAGGCGGATTACATCGACACGGGCAAGATCAATTTTGTCTATCGCGAAGTCTATTTCGACCGCTTCGGTCTCTGGGCTTCGATGATCGCGCGTTGTGCTGGCACACCGCAGAGCTTTTTCGGCATGACCGATCTGATCTATTCCGGCCAGTCCACTTGGGCGCGTGCCGGTGAGCCTACGGAGATCGTTGCGGAATTGCGCAAGATCGGTGCGCTGGCGGGACTGGATGCGGATACCATGGAGGCCTGCCTGCAGGACGGTGACAAGGCGCGTACGCTGGTTGCCTGGTATCAGGAACATGCCGAAGCCGACGGGATCGACAGCACCCCAAGCTTTGTCATCAACGGTCAGAAGTATTCCAACATGGCCTACAATGAAATGGCCGCTCTGATCGACGCCGCAGCGGAATAATGGCCGCCCCTCTTGACGGTCTGAAGGTCGTCGAACTGGCACGTGTTCTGGCCGGCCCCTGGGCAGGCCAGACGTTGTCAGACCTCGGCTGTGAAGTGATCAAGGTGGAAAGCCCCGCAGGCGATGACACCCGCCAGTGGGGTCCGCCGTTTGTCACCCGGGATGACGATGTCTCGGCGGCCTATTTTCATTCCACCAATCGGGGCAAGGCGTCGGTCACGGCAGACTTTCGCACCGAGGAAGGCAAGCAGAAGGTCAAGGACCTGCTGGGCGATGCTGACATCCTGATCGAAAACTTCAAGACCGGCGGGCTTACGAAATACGGGCTGGACTATGACAGCCTGTCGAAAGAGTTCCCGCAGTTGATCTATTGCTCGATCACCGGGTTCGGCCACACCGGGCCCTATGCGCCGCGCGCGGGATATGATTTCATCGTGCAGGGCATGTCGGGTTTGATGTCCGTGACGGGCGAACCCGAAGGGCAACCGCAGAAATACGGGATCGCGATCACGGACATTTTGACGGGTGTCTATGCGACAACAGCGATTCTGGCGGCGGTGCATCAGCGGCACCAAACCGGACGCGGCCAGCATATCGATATGGCCCTGATGGATGTGGCGGTGTCGATCACGTCCAATCAGGCGATGAACTATCTGACCACCGGCACGCCGCCGCGCCGGATGGGCAATGCGCATCTGAACCTCGCGCCCTATCAGGTCTTTGACTGCGAGGACGGGCATATCATCATCGCCACCGGCAATGACGGCCAGTATCAGCGGCTGTGCCGCCTGCTGGGGCTGGAGGAGATGGCGACGGCGCCCGAATTCCTCAAGAACGTGGACCGTCTCGCCAATCGGGCAGAGATGGACGCACGGCTGACGGCGGTGACCCGGACGCGCACGCGCGCCGATCTGCTGGCGGCCTGCGAGGCCGCAGGTGTGCCCGCCGGGCCGATCAACGACATGGCCGAGGTGATGGCGGACCCTCAGGTGCAGGCGCGCGGCATGCAGCTTGATCTGGAGGGCGTGCCGGGTGTGAGGTCCCCTTTTACCTTTTCCGATGCAGAGCTGGTGTTGAACCGTCCCGCACCAAAGCTGGGGGAAAGCGACTAGGGCGCTTTGAAGCCGTCCAACCGGTCAAAGAGCGGGTTGTAGGTCCCGTCAAAGCTTAGCCGAACCGGCAGCGTGATCACCTTCATCCGAAACGCCGGGGGCAGCCGTACGGCGTCCTTTTCCGTGGTGACAAGCTGTGCGCCTTTTGCGTTTGCATCCGATTCCAGACGCGCCATCAAGGTAGGGGTCAACGGCTGGTGATCTTCCAGAGGCTCGGTGTGCAGCAGGCGCGCACCCAGCCCGCGCAGGGTGTCAAAGAACTTCTCGGGATGGGCGATCCCGGCAAAGGCCACAAAGGGCTCGTCCGTCCAATCCATACCCGTCTGCAAGGGGGCCAGATGGGCCGCAACGCGCGGCAGCCTCTGGGGGATGGTTGCTTTGAACTCTGCCTGCGCCGCGGCATCGCCCAGTGTGAGCAGGATATCCGCCCGCGCCAGCCCGACATCCACGGGTTCGCGTAGCGGGCCTGCGGGCAGGCAGCGTTCATTGCCAAAACCACGTTTTGCATCCACCACGACAATGCTGAGGTCCTTGTGCAGCGCCGGGTTCTGAAACCCGTCATCCAGCACAATGATGCTCGCGCCCGCAGCTTCTGCCGCCTTGCCGCCTGCGGCACGATCCTGCGCGACCCAGACATCGGCAAAGGCGGCAAGCAGCAGCGGTTCGTCCCCCACGTCCGCTGCCGTGTGCAGGCCCGGATCCACACGCACGGGCCCCTTGAGGCGTCCGCCATAGCCGCGCGTGACCACATGCGGCTTGTGAAACTTGCCGCTCAGCCGTTCCAGAACGGCGATCACGGTGGGTGTCTTGCCGGTGCCACCTGCATTGATGTTTCCGACGCAGATCACCGGAATGCCGAGTTTCAGGCCGCTCGTTCCGGCAAGCCGCCGCGCCGTGCCCTGTGCATAGATCCGCCCCAGGGGAGACAGGACGCGCGCCAACAGGCCGGGTTTTTCCGGCGGTGCGAACCAGAAGTCAGGCGTTCGCATGGCGTTTTTCCAACCGCTCATCGAGCGTGGTCTGCACCAGATCGATCACCCGGTCGGTCAGTTCGGCCCCGTGGCTGATTACATCCCAGCCCGCATGCGCCATCGCCGCCGCCTGATCCGGCGCGATCAGTCGGGTGACGGCTGTCCCAAGGCTCTGTGCGTCTTTCACGATGCGGGCCGCACCGGCATTTGCGAGCCGTGAATAGAAAGGCAGGTAGCGCCGTACATTCGGGCCATATAGAACGGCAGATCCCAGCGCTGCAGCCTCAAAGGGGTTGCAGCCGCCGTGACCGGGCGACAGGGAGCTGCCCAGAAAGGATACCGGGGCCAACCGGTAAAAGAGGCCCAGATCATGACCGTCTTCGGCCATCAACACCTGCGTCGTCTCGCTGATGTCGTCTCCGACGGACCATTCGCCAACGCGAAAGCCCTGCTCCACCGCCTGTTCGGCAAAATCGATCAGCGACTGGCTGTGCGCCGGATGCAGGATCAGCAGCAATCGGTGGGAATAGCGCACCGCGTAACGATGAGCGGTCAGGATGGTTGCGACTTCTTCCTCCTGCACGCTGGTGGCCAGCCAGACAGGCCGTCCGCTCAGTGTTTTTGTCATTTCCGACAGGTCTTCATCTGCGCAGGGCAAGGCTTGCCCGCCCGCCTGTAGGGGGGATGTCACCTCGATGGCGTTCGAGGGCAGACCGAGGTTCTGCAGACGCTGCGCCGCCTGGACCGAGCGCGCCATCCGGGCCGCGAAACCCGTCAGCAGGTCACGCGACAGATCGGGCAGCCAGCGGTCCCGGCGCCCGTCAAACCCGCCGGTATCTGCGTCGATCAGGATCATCGGGCAGCCGTTCCGATGGGTCTCGTGCACAAGCGTTGGGCGCAACCGGCCCCAGGACCAGATGCACATGTCAGGCGCCCAGTTCTTGAGGAAGCTTTCCACCGCTGCCGGATGCTCTGACGGGAGCTCATCGAGATGGATGGTGTCCTCTTTCGGGCTGGTTGTGCGGGCCATGTTCAGACCTTCGCCGTCCGGCAGGGTGATCAGCACATGCAGACCATCCCGCGCGCTGCACAGCCGCTGGGCAAGGTCCTGAATGGCCAGCAGATTGCCCGCCTCAGCCGCGTGCAGCCAGACCACTTCGCCCTTGGGTCGATGCGCGCTCGGAACAAAGGACCGGGCCGCCGATCTGCGTGACAGCGCCCGGTAAGCCGCCATTCCGAACGAGCGGCTCATAGGTCTTTACCCCAGTTCTTCGGTCGCGGAGGCGGCTGTCTCTTCATCCCGGAGACGGTGAAGGTGGGCAATGAAATAGCGCATGTGGGCGTTGTCCACGGTGCGTTGCGCCTCGGATTTCCACGCGTTGAACGCCGTTGCATAGTCCGGGAAAATACCAACGATATGAATGTCTTCGACATTCTTGAAGGTGTTGCGGGTCGGGTCCACAAGTTCGCCACCAAAGACGAGATGCAGGCGTTGCGTCATGAGTTTTATCCTTTGAGACGGAGGGTTGGCGGAAAATCGCGTATCTGGGGGCTGGGGTCAAGGCGCGGCGGGTGCAAGCGCCGAGAGGACACGTGGGTGCAGGTTGGGTCCGGCGGCGATTACTCCGTTGAGCGTGGGTGTTTCATTGTTGAAACGCAGCGGCGCCCCGGATTTGTCGGTACACAGACCCCCCGCTTCGGTCACGATCAGCGCGCCGGCGGCAATATCCCATTCCCAGCTTGGTCTGAAGGTCAGCATGGCGTCAAAGCGGGCTTCGGCCACCAACCCCAGCCGGTAGGCCAGCGAGGGACGATGGGAACGGTGAAAACCCGGCTGCCCCTCGGACCAGTGGCTGGGGTCCATCACCGGCTTGGTCGCCAGGATTTCTGCCCCCTGTAATTCCGAAGCGGTCGAGGTGGTCAATGGCGTGCCATTGAAAAACGCACCTTCTCCCAAGGCGGCAGTATAAAGCTTGTCGCGCATCGGCAGGTAGATGGCGGCCGCCGTGATCTGGCCGCGATGCGCCACGGCAACGGAATGCGCCCAGGTGCGTGATCCTTCGACAAAGCTGCGCGTGCCATCGATCGGATCGATGATGAACAGCGTCTCCTGACCCAGCCGGTCGGCGGTGTCCTCGGTTTCCTCGGAGAGCCAACCATAGTCTGGGCGGGCGCTGCGCAGGGTCGTTTCCAGTGCCGTGTTGACCGCAAGGTCGGCTTCGGTCACCGGCCCGGCGCCGCCCGGTTTGTCCCAGGATTTTGCATCCTTGCCGACAAATCCGGTTGCCACACGGCCCGCCAGGCGGATTGCGTCGGTGATCAGGGCGAGGTCAGTTGCCTGCAAGGGTCATTCCTGGCACCAGCAAGGAGGGGACCACGCGGCTCAGATGCGCCCGCGCGTCATTGGCCGGCACGATCCGGCGCAGCATGTCGCGCAGGTTGCCCGCAATGGTGCATTCGTTGATCGCGTGGGTGACCTCGCCGTTTTCCACCCAGAACCCGGCGGCCCCGCGTGAATAGTCGCCCGTGTTGGGATTGATGGTCGCCCCGATCATCGAGGTTACCAGCAAGCCGGTGCCCATGTCGCGGAGCAGATCCGCGTGGCTCGCCTTCCCCTGGCTCAGTGCCACATTCCAGGTGGAGGGTGAGGGCGCGGAGGAGGCCCCGCGTCCTGCATTTCCCGTCGAGGGCAGCCCGAGCTTGCGCCCGGTGGCCAGATCCAGCGTCCAGCCGGTCAAAACACCGTCCTTGACGATCTCGCGCCTCTGGGTCGGCAAACCTTCGGCATCGAACGGGCGCGAGCCGGACGCGCGGGGGCGGTGCGGATCCTCGACCAGTGAGAGGTGATCCGGCAGTACGGATTGCCCCTTGGCATCGCGCAGCCAGGACGCGCCACGGGCGATGGACGAGCCGTTGATGGCGACCAGCAAATGGCCGATCAGGGAAGAGGCGATGCGTTCATCAAAGAGCACGGGAAAGCTGCCGGTGGGCGGTTTGCGGGCGTCCAGTCGGGCCACCGCCCGTTCCGCAGCCTGTGTGCCGATCTCTCGCGGATCGCGCAGGTCGGACTGAAAGGTGCGGCTGTCGCCATCCACGTCGCGTTCCATACCGGTGCCGGTCCCCGCGATGGCGACACAGGACAGCGCACGGCTGGTGCGGCTGTAGCCGCCGGAAAACCCGTTGGTGGCCGCCAGATGCACATGTCGGGCAGAATACCCCGCGGAGGCGGATTGTACCTGGGTCACGCCCTTGTTCTCCAGTGCTGCGGCTTCGGCGGCTTGCGCGTCTTCCTGCAGGCTTGCGGGCGAGGGTTCCGGTGTCGGATCGTGCAGCTCCAGACGTGCCACATCTATATCACGGGCCAGCTGGTCGGCATCGGCAAGACCGGTATAGGGGTCTTCGGGGGCTTCCTGCGCCATGGCGATGGCCCGCACGGCCATTTCCCCCAGCGTCTTGGAGGCGGTGTCGGACGCGGATACCGTGGCGCTGCGCTGGCCGACAAAGACCCGGAGCCCGAGGTCCACGGCTTCGGCCCGTTCGGCATGCTCCAATGCGCCCGTCCGCACGTCGATGCTGAGCGATGTGCCCTGCATCACGATGGCATCGGCGGCATCGGCACCCGCTGTCCGGGCGGCATCGAGTAGCTGAGCGGTCAGGCTCTCCGGCGACTGGGTCATTCAGTAAGCTCCAAACCAATTCCACGTCAGGTAGCGGTGTCGTGCAGGCACTGCAAGGGAGGAAGGCAAAAAGGGGCGCTCGCCGCGCCCCTCTTTCTCGTCTACATGCGTTTATTCAGCGATTACTGAATGCGCTGGCCGTTGGCCATGATGTGGCCTTGCTCATTGATCTCGATCTTGGAGTTGAGCGTATCGGGGGCGGTGCCCGGCACGGCAAGCAGCCCCATCATCATCCGGGCACCCATCGCCTGATCCTCGGGCAGCAGGCCAATGGACACAAGCGTATCGAGCAGTTTGTTGCCGCCGACCAGCATCAGATCCGCGGAACCCTTGGGTTTCAACCCGGCCCCCGGCGTATCCGTATCGAAGGTGAATGCACCTTCGCCGGTCAGCTCGGCACCGGCCGCCGTGACCTGCAGCCGGTTGATGTCGACGGATTCCAGTTCGGCCGGCGTAAAGTCGGGATCATCCACGGCTGCCGCTGCAGAGGGGTCGAGGAAATCAAACAGAAGCCGGGCTTTGCCGGTCAGGTCCAGCACAAAAGTCGCAGGCGTGCGCGGCAGCTGTGCCTTTGGATCGAACAACCCCCACAGCAGATCGGACATGGTGAAATCGTTGAAGGAAAAACCAACGGCAAAATCATCGGCGGCATCGGATTTCTGCAATGGCATCGCAAAGTTGAAGCTCGCGCTGGCCATGTCGACTTCGATGGGTACCGGGAAATCCTCCGTTGTCATGGCCAATTTGAGGTTGTTCTGACCGCCAGAGTAATTCAGACCATCGGCCCCCATGACAACTTCGAGTTTGCCACCCGTCGAGGAGGTCTCTGCGGAAAAAGCCTCGGCGTTGTTCTCTTTGACCGACATGGTCGTCGAGCCGCCCGAGTAGTTGAACGCGCCTTTGACCGCCATGCCAGCGGCAAGGAGGGCGGAGACATCGCTGGCATCCTGAACGACAAGCGGCACGGCGCTTTCACCGGAAAAGCTGATGCCGTCTATCCCGCCTGCAAGATCAACTGTGTCCTGGCCCTCGGGACTGATGAAAGCAAGGGTATAGTCAACGTCCGTGGCCTGCATACGCTGGTCATAGAGGCGCTTCCCGGTCACACTGGACTGCGTGGTACCGGACAGGCCGTTCATGATCACGCGCATGGCTACATTGGCTGCGTCGATCGTTTCGCCATCCACGATTAGTTCCGTCAACAGAAGTTCGACACTCTGCGCTGTATAGGCGCTGGTCATCTGGGTCGGCATACCAGACACGGTCGTATTTGCACCGGAGGGGCGGATTTCCATCTGGATGTCCAACTTGGCGCCGCCCTGATCGACGGTAGACATCTCCAGCGGCATTACCTCTGGAAACACCACCTCGACGGTTCCGTCACCTGCCTCGGTAAATGTCATGCGGTCAATGCTCACCGTTACGGCAGCGGCATCACTTGTTTCCGGAGAGGTGAATTCGATGTCGCTGACGGTCAGCGTGTCCCCGGATTTCGACTCGTCCGCCGAGACGTCATAGCCAATCCCTTTGAAGTAGGTTTTCCAGTCATTCCACACATCCTGTCCGCTGACATCCGCCTGCGCTGCCGATGCCATCGCACCGACGATCAGCGCAACGGACGCAGTTCGGAGGGTTAAAAAAGTCATTCTCTAGTCCTTATCAACAACTGTCGCGCGCATGGTCTGCCAAGGTATGGCGATGGTCAAGAGGCTGTGGGTCTGGACCCCGCTCGCGCGGCACTTTACCACAAGGCCATCAGCAAGGAGCGTTGCACATGGATATGACAGGAAAAACAGTACTGATCACCGGGGCAAGCCGCGGGATTGGCGCAGAAACGGCACGGGTTTTCGCCAAGGCCGGGGCGAATGTGGCACTTGTCGCGCGCGGGCAGGGCCAGATTGCGGATCTGGCCGGCGAGATCGGCCAGCAGGCGATTGCGATTCCCTGCAACGTGGCCAATGCCCGCGAAGTTGCCGCCGCTGTCGATACCACCGTCGATGCCTTTGGCAGCCTGGACGTTCTGATCAACAACGCCGGTGTGATCGAGCCGATTTCCCATCTGAGCGACGCGGATGTCGAAGCCTGGGGGGACGTCATCGACATCAACCTCAAGGGGGTCTTTTACGGCATGCGGGCCGCCGTGCCGGTGATGAAGGCAGGCGGGGGCGGATCGGTTCTGACCATCAGTTCGGGGGCCGCCCACGGCCCGGTCGAGGCCTGGAGCCATTACTGCGCGTCCAAGGCTGCGGTGAATATGCTGACCCGCTGCCTCGACAAGGAAGAGGCGGAACACGGTATCCGCGCCATCGGCTTGTCGCCGGGCACGGTCGCGACGCAGATGCAGCGCGAGATCAAGTCCAGCGGGATCAACCCGGTGAGCCAATTGGACTGGGACGCGCATATTCCGGCGGACTGGCCCGCGCGGGCGCTGTTGTGGATGTGCGGCCCTGAGGCTGACGCGTGGTGCGGGCAGGAGATTTCGCTGCGGGACGAGGATATTCGCCGGCAAGCGGGCCTTTCATGATCACGCTCGACCGGGAGAGCGATGTCTGGACGGTCACGTTGAACCGTCCGGATAAGGCCAATGCTCTGACCGAAGAGATGCTGACCGAATTGCGGGACGTCATGCATGCCGCCGCAGGGGCGCGGGCGGTGATCCTGACGGGCACGGGGAAGGTCTTCAGCGCCGGGGCGGATCTGGACGCGGCCCGTGCCGGGCTCGCGACCTCGCCGCTCTGGGAAGAGCTCTCGATGGCAGTGGCGGCACTGCCCGGTCTGTCGATTGCAGCGTTGAACGGCACGCTTGCGGGGGGCGCCATGGGCATGGCGCTGGCCTGTGACATGCGAATTTCCGTTGCAACGGCGCGGTTCTTTTATCCGGTCATGAAGCTGGGCTTTCTGCCGCAGCCGAGCGACCCCAAACGCATGGCGGCGCTCATCGGCCCGGCGCGGACCAAGCTGATCCTGATGGGGGGTCAGAAAATCGATGCCGAAGAGGCGCTGAGGTTCGGGTTGATTGACCGGATCGTGCCGCCTGAGGACTTGATAACGCAAGCGCTGGCCCTGACCATCGATACGGTTGCCGCGCAACCCGACCTCGCCGGGCAAATCAAGGACATGTGCGGCTAGGCAGTCACCTTTTGCGCCGCCCGCCCGGCACTTTCGACAAGAACCCCGGCGGGCGCTTGCGCACCCAGGCAATGAATTTCTCCAACCGAGGATGACGGCGGAGCGCTTCCATCTCGGCGTAGTCCCGTGCCAGTTCCGCCTCTGTCAGCGTCGCGTGGATTTCCCGGTGGCAGATGTGATGCAGCAACACAGTTGGCCCGCCCTTGCCGCCTTTCAGCTTGGGGATCAGGTGATGATGGCTCTGCTTCACCTCCGCCGGGATCGGACGATCACACAGGGGGCAGATCGGATCGGACATCTGGGCTTGCTCCGGCAGTCGGGGACGGGCAAGACTCTAGGCGTGATCGTGACGATGAAAAGAGGGACACCGCGTGGAATTTGACCTGTCCAGTCAGCCGGAGATCGTGCAGCGCGCGGCCGAATACGCCCTGATCGGGTGGGATCTGGCAAAATCCTGGGCGCTGAGCCCCGCCGCGTGGTCACAATTCGCGCTGCTGGTGCTCGCCTATTTGCTGGCCATCGTGGTGGCCCGTCGCCTGCGTGGCCTGCTGACGCGGGTCATTGCCCCCGCCGAAGACGCCGACACTATCATCGCACAGGCGCGGCGCACCATATTGTTGGGCCTGCCGCTGTTACTGCCACTGCTGGCCTATCTCTTCACGGCAATTGGCGAAAGCGTCGTGCGGTCCGTTTTCGACAGCGGCGCGGTCATTGCCTTTGGCAAGCGCCTGTTCATGTTCCTCGCCGTCCGCACCCTGGTGAGAGAAATCATCACCGACCCCTTCCTCAAGCTGTTGGGACGCTACGTGCTGGTTCCGGTGGCCGCGCTCTACGCGGTCGGGTTGCTTGACCCGCTGGTGGCCAAGCTGAACGAGATGACGGTGTCGCTGAGGAATATCTCCTTCTCCGTCATGTCCCTGGTGCGCGGCGTGATCGCGGGCGGTGTGCTTTTCTGGCTGGGCGGCTGGTCCAACCGGCAGACCGCGCAATTCATCGAAAACCAGAAAGACATGCGCCCGTCGTTGCGGCAGCTGATGGCGAAGGTCATCGAGTTCACGATTTTCGGCGTCGCCTTCCTGTTGCTGCTGAACATCATGGGGATCAACCTCAGCGCGCTGGCCGTGATCGGCGGCGCAATTGGTGTGGGCCTGGGCTTCGGGCTGCAAAAGATTGCCTCGAACTTCATCTCCGGAGTGATCCTTCTGATCGAAGGGCAGGCGACGGTTGGCGATTTTGTCGAACTGGACGGCGGCGAGGCCGGGCAGATCGTGAAAATGACCGCGCGGGCAGCGATCCTGGAAACCTTCGATGGGCGCTGGATCGTGGTGCCGAACGAGGATTTCATCACCACACGCGTGGTGAATTATTCGGACAGCGGTTCCGCCAACCGCTACGAGGCGCCGTTTTCGGTCAGCTATGACACGGACATCAACAAGGTCCCGCCGATCATCGAGGCTGCCGTTGCCACGCACCCCGATGTCTTGGATGCCCCTTACCCGCCCGATTGCGAATTGCGCGGTTTCGGCGACAGCGGCATCGATTTTGCGGTCGAATTCTGGGTCAACGGGCTGGATGACGGGCCGAATAAATACACCTCGGATGTGCTTTTTCTGGTGTGGAATGCGTTGAAGGACAACGGCATCGAAATCCCCTATCCGCACCGCGTCGTGGAATTCAAAGGTGAGATGCCGCAGGTTCAGGAGTGAGCCACGCGCTGGTGATTGGCGCCGGGCCTGCGGGGTTGATGGCGGCGGAAGAACTGGCTGCCGCCGGGCTGAGCGTGACGGTCTGCGAGGCCAAACCCTCTGTCGGGCGCAAGCTGCTGATGGCGGGCAAATCCGGGCTCAATCTGGCCAAGGACGAGCCTTTCGAGGATATGATGCCCCGCTATTTCGAAGCCGCGGACCCGCTGCGCCCGATACTCCAGACGTTCGACGCAACCGCGGTGCAGGATTGGGCGCGCGCATTGGGGCAGGAGATTTTCACCGGATCGACCGGGCGGGTGTTTCCCCGTGCGATGAAAGCCTCGCCGCTTTTGCGCGCGTGGTTGACCCGGTTGACCGCTTCGGGTGTTGTCTTTCGCACCAACATGCGCTGGCGCGGTTGGCAGGACGGGAACATGGTTTTTGAGGGTCCGCAGGGGCCGGAGATCCTCCGCGCAGAGGTCACGGTGCTGGCGCTTGGCGGGGCAAGCTGGGCGCGGCTGGGGTCCGATGGTGCCTGGGCCGAAATTCTGGCCGCGCGGGGCGTTGATCTGGCGCCCTTTGCAGCCAGCAATGTGGGGCTGCAGATTGCGTGGTCACCGCATATGCAAAAGCACGCGGGCGAAGCTCTGAAAGGCGTGCGGTTCACAGCCGGGCCGATCGCGTCGCGGGGTGAGGCGGTGATCAGCCGGACGGGCCTCGAAGGCGGCGGCATCTACGAGATCAGCCGCGCCGTCCGATTGCGTCACAGGTTGGTCGTCGATCTTTTAACTGATCTTGATGCGGCAGAGGCGACCAGACGCCTGTCGCGCGCCCGGGGGAAATCCAGCCTGTCGACGCACCTGCGCAAAACCCTAAAACTGGATCCGGTGAAAATCGCGTTGGCGCAGGAACTGGCGCGTCCCCTGCCGCAAGAGCCTGCGGATCTTGTGCAAGCCCTCAAGGCGCTGCGCCTCTCTCACGACGGTCTGCGCCCGCTGGATCAGGCGATATCGGTCGCCGGTGGCGTGCGGTTCGACGCGCTGACGCCGGGATTGATGGTGAAACCGCTGCCCGGGGTCTTTTGCGCTGGCGAAATGCTGGATTGGGAGGCGCCGACGGGCGGCTACCTGATCACCGCCTGTCTGGCCACGGGCCGGTGGGCGGGCCGCGCCGCCGCCGCTTACGTGGCCGAGACCGCCTGAAACGCTGGCCGTTCCCGCAGCGCCTTGGCGTAGTGAAAAAGCTTGTCATCGGTACGCGGGAATTTCGCTCCGATCGCCCAGTTCAGGCAGTGACAGGCCAGGATGTCGGGCAGTGTCATCTCGTCCCCCATCAGATAGGGCCCATCGAGGCGGTCGGACAAGATCGCGGCTGACCGCTCGAATTCATATTTCAGCGCGTCTTTGACCTCTGGCACACGCCTGTCCTCAGGCAGGACAAAACTGTGTTTCGCAGCCGCCCATAGAATCGCGTCCAACTCATCAATGAGCCAGAAGGTCATCGCGTCCTGACGGGCCCGTGCCACTGTTCCGGCAGGCGCCGTCAGCTGGCCGTGTTTATCGGCCAGATAGGTCATGATCGCCACGGAATCGGTCAGCACATCGTCCCCATCCACCAGCGCGGGGATTTTGCCGAGTGGATTGTATTTCATCGCTTCTTCCGAGCGCGCACTGGCGTCGATCTGCGCGTAAGGCACGCTCATCTCCTGCAACATCCACAACACCCGAAACGCCCGCGATTTGGTTGTGCCAATGACCTTGTACATCGTCTGCTGTCCTTTGGATTGCTGCCTGTCCGGACTGTTTCATGCAGAGCGAAGGCTGGCAACTGGTGACAGAAAATGTCAGTGGATTATGAGAATGATTTTGGCGAACCTGTATCCAGAAAAGGAGTATGATGATGTCCAAGACCGGGAGCTGCCTTTGTGGCGCCGTAAGCTACACGTTGACCAGCGAACCGAAGGAATTCGGTGCCTGCCATTGCAACATGTGCCGCAAGTGGAGCGGTGGGATCTACCTCGGCCTCGAAGTGCCAAGCGACAGCATCGAAATCAAGGGCGCGGACAGCCTGACCACATTTGCATCATCGCCCTGGGCGGAGAGGGCGTTTTGCAAGACATGCGGCAGCAGCGTCTATTACCGGGTCACGGCGCCGGGCCCGCATGAGGGCACGTATCATCTGGGGGTCGGTACGCTGGATGACGCCGGTGCCGCGCCGCTGACGGGCGAGCTCTTCATCGACAACAAGCCCAAGGGCTACAGCTTTGCGGATAAGACCCATCAGATGACCACCGAAGAGGTCATGGCGATGTTTGCGCCGGAGACCTAGCGCCCGCCCAGCATCGCCAGCCGGATAAAGGCGCGTTCCACCAAGGCCATGCCGGGCGCATTCTGCCCTGCAGAGCGCAGTTGCAGGTCGGTGTCGGTCAGCAGGGTGATTGCTGCTTCCAGTTTCGCCGCACCCCATCGGCGGGACTGGGCGAGCATCCGGTCCCGGTTGGGTCCGAAGATCGTGGGCCTGCCAGAGGTGTCGCTGGCCGCGCGATGCAACGCCCGGAAGTGGCGCATCGCCCCGATGCACAGCCCGACGGGCGTTGCACCCTGTGCCACCAGTTTTTGCATGACCGGGCCGATGTCATGGGCGCGGGCCTCGGCCACAACCATCAGCACATCATCCACATCCGCCTCAGTGGACGTTGGCGCGCAGGCGGCGATATCGGCGGCAGACACCGGATCGGTCTCGTTCATCTTGTAAAGCGCCAGTTTCTCAACCGTCTGCCTGAAATCGCCCGGATCAATTGCCTGCGCAAGATCGGCGAGGGCGGCCATCGCCTCGCTAGGCACTTGCGTCAGACCGGCATCGCGCAGGGCGGTGTCGATTTCTTCCCGGGTAGGGGGGTTATCGTAGATCGCCGCCGCATAGGCCTGCGGATGGGCTTCAAAGGCTTTGCGCAGCTTCGAGGTCGGTTTCAGGGCACCACTGGTTACAATGATCTGGGCATCCCCGGGTTGCCAGTCTTCCAGCGCCGCAAGTATCGCTGGGGCGGCCGTGTCATTTGCCTCTTCGACAAAAACGGCGCGGGGACCTGGAAAAAAGCCCACCGCCTTTACGGCATCGATCAGCAGGGCGGGGTCCTTGCGGATATCGCTGCCCGCCATCCGGCTCAGCCGCATTTCTTCCTCAGCGTCCTCGCCCAGCAACGCGGTCAACATTTGCTGACGTTTCAGCGCCACGCGCATGCCGTCGGTGCCGTAGATCAGCAAACCGGTCTTGTTGGCATCCGGTTTTGCGAAATAGGCATTGGCGTCGCGCGGAGAGAGTTTCATCAGATGTCCGCGACCAGCACCCGGGTGACGATTTGATCCGCCAGCAGGATCATCAAGCGTTTTTGAGCGTCACGTTCTGCCGCTAGCGTGACAACGGTTGTGTCTGCGGCGGAGTATCCCGTGAAGTTATCGACCGACCCGGAGGTGATCACGCGGCCCGTGGCAACCTCGACCAGAGAATAAGTGGCAAAACCCAGCAGATTATAGCGCGTGATGCTTCCCTCACGGTCAACTGCAAGGCCTGCCAGGTCGGTCCGTACCGACAGGTTCAGCAGGTAAGTTGGCTCTGCGGCGCGGCCCAGGCGCTCTTCGACCCGCTGTGTCAGTAAGAAGGCATTGCGCGTCGACGGCTCTGACACCGTGATGCTGTTCTGCAACTGCGTGCCTGCGCCCCCTGTCCCGTAAACGGGCGTAAAACCACAGGCCGTCAAGACCAGAGGCAGGATCAGCAGGAGGGTACGGCTAGACAACAACATTCACGATCCGTCCGGGGACAACGATGATTTTCTTGGGCTCAGCGCCATCAAGGGTTCTGAGCACAGCCTGATCCGCAAGCGCCGCCTTTTCAACCTCTTCTTTGGGCATATCCGCAGGCACGGTGATTTCCGCGCGCCGCTTGCCGTTGACCTGAATGGGCAAGGTGACGGTGTCGGAAACCAGCATCGCTTCATCGGCCTTGGGCCATGGGGCCGTGGTGATCAGGCCGTCGCCGCCCTGATGCGCCCAGATATCTTCGGCCAGATGCGGGGTCATGGGCGACATCAGCTGTGCCAGCGTCATGATCGCCTCGCGCTGGGCGGTGTATCCCGCCTTGGACTTCTGCAAGGTGGCCGTGAAGGCGTAGAGCTTTGCAATCGCCGCGTTAAAGCCGAAGCTTTCGATGCCCATGGTCACGTCATGGATGCAGACGTGCATGGCACGCAGCAGCTCTGCGTCCCCCGTGCCTTGGGCGCTTTTGTCCATTGCGCCGATCCGGTCGCAGAGGTTCCAGACGCGGGTCAGGTGCTTGAACGCAGCCTCCGCGCCGGAGGCCGTCCATTCCACATCCCGTTCGGGTGGGCTGTCGCTCAGCACGAACCAGCGCGCGGTATCGGCGCCATAGGCCGAGATGATGTTGATCGGGTCGACGACATTCTTCTTGGATTTCGACATCTTGGCCGAAGGGATGATCTCCACCTCTGTGCCGTCTGCCAGCCGCCCGTCGGTTACTTCCTCGGGAAGGTGATAGACAGGCCGCCCCCGGTCATCACGTGTCTGGTAGATCTCATGGGTGACCATGCCCTGGGTGAAAAGCGCGTCGAAAGGCTCTTCGGTGCCCTGTGGCAGATGCCCGGTGATCCGCATCGCCCGCGCGAAGAACCGCGAATAGAGCAGGTGCAGAATCGCATGTTCAATGCCGCCGATGTACTGGTCCACGTTCATCCAATAGGCGGCGTCTTCCATCACGGTCGGTGTGTCGGCGTGCGGGGCGGTGAAGCGCGCGAAGTACCACGAGCTGTCCACGAAGGTATCCATCGTGTCGGTTTCCCGCAGCGCAGGTTTGCCACAGGACGGGCAGGTAGTGTCCCGCCATGTCGGATGCCGGTCGAGCGGATTGCCGGGGACGCTGAGGTCCACGTCATAGGGCAGCTCGATGGGCAGGTTCTCTTTCTTCTCCGGCACCACACCGCAGGCCTCGCAATGCACCACCGGGATCGGGCACCCCCAGTAACGCTGGCGGGAAAGACCCCAGTCGCGCAGCCGGTATTTGGTCACGCCCTGGCCAATGCCGTTCGCCTCACAAAAGTCGATGGCGGCGTCGATGCCTTCCAGCCCGGTCTGATGCGGCTCACCTGCGAAGCCGCGGTTGTAATAGACCTTCTCGGTCTTGGCAGGCACATAGGCCTCCGACAGCGTCTCGTCGCTGTCTTCAGACGGCAGGTAGGTCGCAATGATCGGCAGCCCGTATTTGGTGGCAAACTCGAAATCGCGCTGGTCATGCGCCGGACAGCCGAAAATCGCACCGGTCCCGTAGTCCATCAGGATGAAATTGGCGATGTAGACGGGCAGTTCATGTGCTGTATCGAAAGGATGGCGGACGCGAATGCCGGTGTCAAAGCCCAGCTTTTCGGCGGTCTCGATGGCCTCTTCGGTGGTGCCCCCCTTGCGGCACTCCGCGCAAAAGGCGGCGACGTCCTCGCGGTCGCGCTCCAGCACCTTCGCCAGCGGATGATCCGGTGAGATGCCCACGAAGGACGCGCCCAGCAGCGTATCGGGCCGGGTGGTGTAGACCTCGATCCGGTCATGCCCGTCCGGGGCGTCTATTGTCGAGAAAGCAAACTGCAGCCCACGGGATTTGCCGATCCAGTTCTCCTGCATCAGCCGCACTTTTGCAGGCCAGTTCTCCAGACGATCCAGCGCATCGAGCAACTCTTCCGAATGATCGCTGATCTTGAAGAACCACTGCGTGAGCTCGCGCCGCTCGACCAGCGCGCCGGAGCGCCAGCCGCGCCCCTGTTCAACCTGCTCATTCGCCAGGACGGTCATGTCCACTGGATCCCAGTTCACCACGGCGTTTTTGCGATAGACCAGCCCGGCCTCGAGGAAATCGAGGAACAGCGCCTGCTGCTGGCCGTAGTACGCCACATCGCAGGTGGCGAACTCGCGCGACCAGTCGATGCTGAGGCCCAGCGGCTTCATCTGGTCCCGCATGTCCCTGATGTTGTCGTAGGTCCAGTCCTTGGGGTGCCCGCCAATGGCCATCGCCGCGTTTTCCGCAGGCATGCCGAAGGCGTCCCAGCCCATGGGGTGCAGCACGTTGTGGCCCGTGCTGAGCTTGTAGCGTGCGATCACGTCACCCATTGTGTAGTTGCGCACATGCCCCATGTGGATGCGGCCCGAGGGGTAGGGGAACATCTCCAGCACATAGTATTTGGGTTTGTCGGCCGAGCGCACGGCCTTGAAAACTTCGTCGCGAGACCATGCCGCCTGCCAGCGGGCTTCGATCTCTGCGGGGGTGTAACGCGTCATGACGGCGTCCTTTTTAACGTGAGAGCGCCGGGAGCCGTGTCATCTACGGGGCCCGGCGCTGATATTGCATGGGTTCGAAAAACCGAAAGCCTAGAGCCTGTTATCCGCGATGCGTAGCTGGCGGGCGCGGCTGAGGATGGCGTCTTCCACCGCGCGCACGGTGGCCGCGCTGGCCGGACCGCCCTGCGTCTGCAGCGATACATTCAGCGAGCGTGCGTCCAGGGCCGGATCGTTGATCAATACGGTCGCACGGTAGGACCGTCCCCCGCCGGGCGGGCGGCCGAAGCCGGTGATGATCACGCCGGTGAACGGGTCGACCGATTGCACGGGCAGAAAGTCGAGCACCTCCAGCGACGCAGACCAGATGTATTTGTTCACCGACACATTCGTTTCTGTGTTGCGGCGTCCGAAGGCCTCCCAGATCGTTTCGGCTCCGGCCCCGTCCGACGCGCGTGCGGCATCGCTGTCTATGTCCGGGTCGACCTCGACAGGTGCACCGCCCGTGCGGTTGCCTCCCCCGCAGGCGGACAGCGCCGCGACAACGGTGGTGACGGCAAAGAGCCTTAAAATACTGGTGGGTGTCATGTCGCTACCTGCTACTCAATCTCGGCTGCACGTTAGTCTATATAATGGAGGAGGGACAAGGGCGTTATCGCCTCCGGCGCTGTCGGTGCGCGCGTGTTTTCGCGGAGCGGATATCTGGTCACCGGGTCGATAGGAAAGAGTGTGGCAAAGCTGCACCATTTTTTCCGGCTCTCGCCTCACCATTGCCCAAGTCCTTGCAAAAGGGGGGGGTTAAGAGCGAAACACGGCTCAGGTTCAAAAGGGATTCCCCCGTTGGACAACGAATAGCAAACCGAGGACAAGTTCATGAAAAAACTTCTCATCGCTACAACAGCACTGGTGGGAACAGCCAGCGTCGTAGCAGCTGACAATGCAAACATTAACTTCGGCGGGTACGGTCGTTTTGGTATCCTGTACGAAGAAGATCGTTCGCGTTCCGCTACCGCAGCAGACGTTACAGCCGGTAATGCCGCTGCAGTAGGCGACACCGTTCAAGAAGAAGAAACACGCATCGAAAGCCGTTTCCGTCTGAACATCGACGCATCGACTGAAACAGACGGTGGCGTTCGCTTCGCTGCACGTGTTCGTGTTGAAGCAAACGAGAATGCAGACAACTCCGCAAACGCTGCATCCTTCTCCGGCCCACGTTTCCAAGTGTCCTCCGGTGGCCTGCGCGTTCGCGTTGGTAACATCTCCGGCGTGACAGACGCGGCAAACGTCGTTGACTACTTCGGTCACGAGCCCGGCCTCGTCGGTCAAACTGGTCAGTATGCTAACAGCGGTGTTTCGCTGCCAGCATTCTCCAGCACCGGCGCAGGTAACAACGGCATCAACGTTCTGTACGAAATGGGCGACTTCAAAGTCATGGCGTCCTACACAGATGATCACACCGACAACGACGGTGCGACCGCGGACACAACCGCCTTTGGCGACTCGTTCGAAATCGGTGCATCCTACACGTTCAGCGCATGGACGCTGGGCGCCGTTTATGGTGAGTTCGAAGGCGCAGGTTCTGACGTCAGCAACGACTGGATTGTCGCTACTCTGTCCGGCACCATCGGTACAGCCGACGTGTCGTTCCTGATCTCCGACTTCGAAGGTGACGACGACGCCGTGTTCGGTGCTTCTGCCTCCTTCCCGGTTGGCGCAGCAACAAACATCCTCGCATCGGTTTCCGATGGTGGTGATGACGGCAACGACACATCCTACGGCCTGGGCTTCCGCCACTCGCTGGGTGGTGGTGTTCGCCTCGACGGTATGGTCGGCTCGAACGCAGCTGGCAACACCATTGCTGACCTGGGTGTTCGCTTCGACTTCTAAGTCGATCTGAACGATCCAAGACTTTTGGGGCAGACCTTCGGGTCTGCCCCTTTTCTTTTGTGCGGGGCTGTTATCTTGTGCGGCAAAAGATCGATTGGAGAGCCAAATGGGTTTAGCGGAGATTTCAGACCGGATTGCAAAGGCAGAGACTGCGGCAGGGCGCGAAAACGGATCGGTTAAACTCATCGCCGTCTCGAAGGTGCAGCCCAACGCACGGGTGGAGGCCGTACTGCAGGAAGGTCACCGCTGTTTTGGGGAGAACCGCGTGCAGGAAGCTGCCGGCAAATGGCCTGCGTTTCGTGAGGCATTTGACGGTATCGACCTGCACCTTATCGGACCCTTGCAAACGAACAAGGCGCGACAGTCTTTTGAGCTTTTCCAGAGCATTCATTCCCTCGACCGGCCAAAGCTGGCGAAAACCTTTGCCCGGCTCGCGCAGGAGATGGGCACCTGCCCGGAGATATTCATTCAGGTCAACACAGGCGAAGAGCCGCAAAAGGCAGGCGTGCTGCCCGCGGATACCGACGCGTTTGTTGCGGAATGCCAGGCGATGGATCTGCCCATACGGGGGCTGATGTGCATTCCACCAATCGAAGAGGAGGCCGCACTGCATTTTGCCCTTCTGGCCAAGATCGCCGCGCGTAACGGTCTGTCCGGCCTCAGCATGGGCATGAGCAGTGATTTCGAGAAAGCCATCGCGCTGGGTGCAACGCACGTGCGCGTGGGCTCTGCGATTTTCGGAGAACGCGCACCGGCCTGAAAGCGCTCCTAAGACTGGTAAAGGTCCGGCACGATCAACCGTGTCTTGTAGCCGATCCGCGGCGCAATCCGTTGCAGATCGGTGCGCGACAGGGCAATGCACCCTTCGGTCGGATACCCCGGCCTGCGATACTGGTGTATAAAGATCGCCGAGCCACGCCCTTTCACAGCATAGGGCCAGTTCCAGTCGGTCAGGATCACCAGATCATAGAGCGGATCGGCCCGACGCAGCTTTTCATGGCTGGCGTCGTAAGGCGCACGCACCATCAGATTGTAGTCGGGGGCGCTGCTGTCATCCGACCATAGATCGCGCGGGCCAATCGGTAGCGCCCAATGCGTGGGCCGCGCCATCCGGTCCGGCCGGTAGAGCATGCCAACAATGCGGTGCACGCCGACGGGCGTGGCACCATCGCCTTCTTTCTTGTCTTGCGTGCACCCCGTTTTACCCACCGTGCAGGGATAGGTCCGCCCCTGAAACCGAAGACCTCTCGGGGTCAGAACCAGGTCATCGGGGGTCACAGCAGGTGACCTGACTTTGCCGCCTTTGTGGCCAGATAGGCGTGATTGTGGCGGTTCTCGCCGACCTGCAATGGGACGCGGGCTGCAACGGTGATCCCGCTGGCCTGCATCATCTCAACCTTGCGGGGGTTGTTGGTCAGCAGGCGCACGGACGAAAATCCCATCGCCTGCAGGATATCCGCCCCGAGCCTGAAATCGCGTTCGTCGTCCTCGAACCCAAGCCGGTGGTTGGCCTCTACCGTATCAAATCCCTGATCCTGCAGGGAATAGGCGCGCATCTTGTTGGCCAGACCGATACCACGCCCCTCCTGGTTCATGTAAAGCAGCACGCCCTGGCCTTCCTGACCCATCTGGGCCAACGCCGCGCGCAGCTGAGGGCCGCAGTCGCATTTGAGCGATCCCATCAGGTCACCGGTGAAACAGGCAGAATGAAGCCGGGTCAGCACCGGTTGTGATCGGTCAGGCCGCCCAATTTCGACGGCGTAATGCTCCTCGCCGCCATCTTCAGGCCGGAACACGTGCAGCCTGCCGGCCTCCGACACTTCCAATGGCAAGCGGGCGTGAACGACCGGGTGCAGCGGGCTGCGATCGCTCAGGTGCGCGACAACCTGATCCAGTGAAAGCATTGTCAGTCCGTGATCGCGCGCAAAACGCGCCGCGTCCTCAACGGGCGTCACCAGAACCGCCGGTAGCAGCCGCGCCGATTTGGCGATCTGCAGGCCTGCGCGGTGCGCATCGACGTTGCCGCCGCGCGCGCAAGCCAGAGGCCCCTTCATCGGCGTCATCAGATCACCTGCCGGGTCGGCGATGCCGAGCACCCAGTCCAGCGTCGCATCGGGCGGCAGCAGCACGCGCGCCAGATCGCCATCGTAAACACGGGCCTTCAGGGTTTCGGCCCGCCGCGCGGTGATGGCCACGACGCTGTCACCGGGCGTATCCAACAAGACCTTCAGGCGGGCGGGAGACAACGTTTCTGCCACTGAAATCAACACCGGCACAGGGCAGTCCACCACCACGGGAACGCCCATGCGCAGGTCGGCGCGCGCGCGCGCCAGCAGTTCAGTGATGTCGGGTCCGATAGTCATGATGTTACAATGCCTGTATTTTCCGCGGTTGATCTAGGCCAATTCCAACGAAATTGAAACATTTCACGGTCCCGGTAACACGACCGCGTGAGAGAATTCGCTGCGCGCTTGCGGGAAAGCGCAGGAACACACATTTGTGTTGCACTCAAGGGAGACAACCTATGGCACAGTTAAAAAAGATACTCTTGGTCGATGACGACGACGATCTGCGCGAAGCGCTGAGCGAACAGTTGATCATGACCGAGGATTTTGATGTATTTGAGGCCGCAAACGGCGCCGACGCAATGATCCGCGCCAAAGAAGCACTCTATGATCTGGTCATTCTCGACGTTGGTCTGCCCGACACTGACGGTCGTGAGCTCTGCCGTCTGATGCGCAAACAGGGGGTCAAAAGCCCGATCCTGATGCTGACCGGGCATGACAGCGACGCCGACACGATCCTGGGTCTGGACGCCGGTGCCAATGATTACGTCAGCAAACCCTTCAAGTTTCCCGTTCTTCTGGCACGTATTCGCGCGCAATTGCGCCAACACGAACAATCCGAGGACGCGGTGTTCCAGCTGGGGCACTACACGTTCAAACCGTCGATGAAAATGCTGGTCACAGAGGACGACAAGAAGGTTCGTCTGACTGAAAAAGAGACTAACATATTGAAATTCCTCTATCGTTCCAACGATGGCGTGGTGCCGCGCGACGTGCTGCTGCACGAGGTTTGGGGCTATAATGCCGGTGTGACGACCCATACGCTGGAGACGCACATCTACCGTCTGCGGCAGAAGATTGAGCCTGATCCGTCCAATGCGCGGCTTCTTGTAACTGAATCCGGCGGATATCGTCTTATGGCGTAACGCGTTGGGTTTTTATTAACCATTTAGCGCTTATATGAATCGTGAAGGTGGCAAGTCATTCAGGTCACATTCAGAAATCCCGCGCATGTCCGGGTTATGACATGCACCTCCCTGTTGGACTTGGCCGGGCCTTGTGCCCGGTCTTTTTTTGCCCATCCACATGATCTTGAACGCTGCCTTTCCGCACGTTTCGGCATGGCGAAGGGCCACAGCACGCGCTAGGGTGCCGCGAAACCGAAGCGGAGCGTGATTATGACCTTTACCCTGGCCACCTGGAACATCAACTCCGTCCGCCTGCGCGCAGAACTCGTTCTGAAGCTGCTCGCCGAAGAAGGTCCCGATGTTCTGTGCCTGCAGGAGTGCAAAAGCCCGGTGGACAAGATGCCGCTGGAGGCCTTTGCCGCCGTTGGATACGGGCATGTCGTCGCGCGGGGTCAGAAAGGGTACAACGGCGTGGCGATCCTGTCGAAAATCCCGATGCAGGAGGTCGGGTCGCATGACTTCGCCGCGCTTGGGCACGCGCGTCACATCGCGGGACAGCTAGAGAATGGCGTGACGGTCCATAATTTCTACGTCCCGGCAGGTGGGGATGTTGCAGATCGTGCCGTGAATGAGAAATTCGGTCAGAAGCTCGACTACCTTACGGAGATGCGGGATTGGTTTCGGGCCAATCGCCCCGAAAAGTCGATCCTGGTCGGGGACCTGAATATCGCGCCGCGCGAGGACGATGTCTGGGATCACAAAAAGCTTTTGAAAGTCGTCAGCCATACGCCCATCGAAGTGGAACATCTCGCTGAGACGCAGGACGCGGGGGGATGGCACGACGTCACCCGCAAGGACATCCCCGACGGGCGGCTTTACAGCTGGTGGTCGTACCGGGCAAAGGACTGGGATGGCGCCGACAAGGGGCGCAGGCTCGATCATGTCTGGGCCAGCGGCGATATTGCAGGTGCCGCGCATTCCAGCCGCATCCTGCGGGACGCCCGAGGTTGGGAGAAGCCGAGCGACCATGCACCCGTCTTTGCCACTTTTGACCTTTGAATTGATACGCGGCCTCCCATATAACCTCTGACGCAACCCGTAAGGACACGAAGATGATGGACCTGAACCTGAGCGCAGCCCCCGCCGCCGATGACCTGATCAAGGACTCGACCGAAGCAACCTTCATGGCGGATGTGGTCGAGGCGTCGCAGACCACGCCGGTGATCGTTGATTTCTGGGCGCCTTGGTGCGGGCCATGCAAGACCCTCGGGCCGCAGCTCGAAGAGGCGGTGCGCGCGGCAAAAGGCGCGGTGAAGATGGTCAAGGTCAACGTGGACGAGGCCCAGATGATCGCCGGGCAGCTGCAGATCCAGTCCATTCCGACGGTTTATGCCTTTCACAAGGGCCAGCCGGTGGATGGTTTCCAAGGCGCCGTACCACAATCCGAGATCAAGGCCTTTATCGACCGTGTGGTGAAAGCGGCGGGCGGTGAAGCCCCCGGCGACACGCTGGACGAAGCGGTCGCTGCTGCCGAGGAAATGCTGGCAGAAGGCGCCGCGACGGATGCGGCGCAGACCTTTGCGGCGATCCTGGGTGAAGACGCCAATCACGCGGGGGCCTATGGTGGTATGGTGCGCGCGCACATCGCGATGGGCGAGCTGGACCAGGCAGAGGCGATTCTGAACGGGGCACCGGCAGAGATTTCCAAATCGCCCGAACTCGAAGCCGCTCATGCGCAGCTGGAACTGGCGCGGCAGGCCGAAGGGGCCGGGCCGGTGGATGACCTGAAGGCTGCGGTTGAGGCCAACCCGGAAGACCCGCAGGCGCGTTTTGATCTGGCGCTGGCGATGCATGCCAATGACGATATCGAAGGGGCGGTCGATCAGTTGCTTGAGCTTTTCCGGCGCGACCGGGAATGGAACGACGGTGCCGCCAAGACGCAGCTTTTCACCATTTTCGAAGCGCTGAAGCCAAACGACCCGATCATGTTGAATGGACGGCGCAAACTGAGCTCGATGATATTTGCCTGAGGCCGTCCGCGGGCTAGGTGGCAGTCTATGATAAAAGCCGCAGAGCTTCCCGACACAATTGCGATTTTTCCGCTGCCCGGTGCTCTGTTGCTGCCGCGGTCAAGATTACCGCTCCATATTTTTGAGCCGCGCTATCTGCAAATGCTTGAAGACGCATTGAAAACCAGCACGCGCCTCATTGGCATGATCCAACCCAACGAGATTCCGGGACGCAGCGGCAGCGGGTTGCATTCCATCGGATGCGCGGGCCGGATCACGCAGTTTTCGGAAACCGAAGACGGCCGCTACCTGATCACACTTGGCGGTGTTTCGCGGTTTCGCGTGGTTCAGGAGGTGCAGGGCTTCACGCCCTACAGACGCTGTGACGTAAAATGGGATGGTTTCGACCGTGACCTGGGGCCTGACGAAAAAGACCCCTGTTTTCAGCGGGCCGGGTTCATGGACCTGCTGGGCCGGTACTTCGACGCGCGGGAGCTTTCGGCGGATTGGGATACCCTCAAGGAAGCCGACGACGAACTTCTGATCAATTCATTGTCGATGATGTTGGACTTCGACCCCGAGGATAAGCAGGCACTGCTGGAAGCGCCCTCGCTCTCCACGCGCCGCGAAACGCTGGTGACATTGATCGAATACCAACTGCGCGGCGGTGCCGAGAGCGAGATGATCCAATGACGGAAACAACCGTGGAATTCGACCGCCGCATGCTGGAGGCATTGATTTGCCCGCGCAGCCAGACGACGCTGAAGTATGACGCGGAACGGCAGGAGCTGATCTCGACCACCGCCAATCTGGCCTATCCGATCCGCAATGGCATTCCGGTGATGCTGGTGGATGAGGCGCGCACGCTCGACTAGAGGTTTTCGCCTTTCATCAGGCGGGGCAGGTCACCGGTGAGACCTGCTGCCTCGCGAATGAAACCGCGCCGCAGGGCAGGCATACGCCCAACCACGCCCATGCCAAAATCACGCAATCCGCGCAGGAGCGGATTGTCGTTGGAAAACAGCTTGTTGAAACTGTCGGTGGCCACTGCGAGCGCCGTGTTGTCAAAGCGTCGCCATTGCTGATAGCGGCC
This sequence comes from Roseobacter sp. MH60115, assembly GCF_015644665.1. Classification (GTDB taxonomy): domain Bacteria; phylum Pseudomonadota; class Alphaproteobacteria; order Rhodobacterales; family Rhodobacteraceae; genus Roseobacter. The sequence goes on along the minus strand of NZ_JADOBQ010000004.1, from coordinate 44,683 downwards.
CAGAACCGGGGTGGATCCAACGTCCTCTCCGCGCCGTGATGCATCCGCGATCACATCCGCCAGCGCAGCCACATCCCGCAAACCCGCGTTCAGGCCTTGCCCGGCAATCGGGTGCATGCCATGCGCGGCATCCCCCACAAGCGCCACGCGCGGCGCAATCAGATCATTCGCCAGCGAGAGCGACAGCGGGTAGGTAAACCGCGCCCCGGCCAGTGAGATGTCCCCCAAGAAGCTGCCGAAACGTGGTCGCAACACGTCGAGGTAATCGGCCTCTGACAGGGCGTTGATTTCCCGTGCGTTCTGCGTGGTTTCGCTCCACACAATAGAGGACCGGTTGCCGGTGAGCGGCAGAATGGCCAGGGGACCGGGGGGCATAAAGAACTGATGGGCGACGCCATGGTGCGGCAGTTCATGGGCCAGTGCACAGACCAGGGCAGTTTGGTCGTACCCCCAACCGGTGCGCGTGATGCCCGCGCGCGTGGCCGTGCCGGACCCGCGCCCGTCACACCCCACAAGCAACCGCGCGCGCAGGGTCTTTCCAGAGGCAAGTGTCGCCGTGACACCCGTTGTGTCCACCTTTTGCGCGATCACCTCGTCGCCGTTGATCTGCCGGATCGCTTTGGCCTTTTTGGCAGCATCAAGAAGGGCCGGACGCAGATGCCGGTCCTCGACCATATAGCCCATCGGGCCCTCTTCGATCTCGGCATGATCGAAATGCATGAAGAAGGGCGATGGTCCTTCGCCCGCGCGGCCATCGCTGACCTTGATGTCGAGCATCGGCTGCGCCTGATCTTCGATGGCGTCCCAGACACCTAGAGCGCTGAACAGCCGCATCGATGTCAGCGCCAGCGCGTAGGAGCGCCCATCGAAAGCCGCGTTCTTGCGCGTCTTCACCGGCAGGGCGTCCACCAGGGTGACGGCCTGTCCCGCGCTGGCCAGCGCCAGCGCCAGAGCGGGGCCATTTAACCCGCCACCGACGATGAGAATGTCACAGTCAAAATCCATACATCTCAATAGGACCGGGGATGGGGGATTGTCCATGCGCGCTTGCGTCGCTACCCTTTCGCCGGGGCATCGGGGAGTAAGACATGCAGGATTGGTTGCAGATGACGGCAGCCGCGCTGGGGCGTGGCATCGCAGCGGGAGAGATTGACCCCGTGGCGCTGACGCAGACCTATCTGGAGGCGATTGATGCCCACCCGTTGAAAGACCGGATTTACGCGCGTGTGACACCCGACCGGGCGCTTGCAGAAGCCACCGCCGCCGCCGTCCGCGCGGCTTCGGGGCAGCGTTTGTCGCCGCTGGATGGCGTGCCGATCAGTTGGAAAGACCTCTTTGACACGGCGGGCGTGGGAACCGAAGCAGGCTCGAAATTGCTGGCCGGGCGGGTACCCGACGCTGATGCCCATGTGCTGGCCAATGCAACCGCTGCCGGGCTGGTTTGCCTGGGCAAGACCCATATGTCGGAGCTGGCTTTTTCCGGGTTGGGGTATAACCCGAGCACGAATACGCCGCCTTGCGTCAACGATGAAGGTGCCGTGCCCGGGGGGTCCTCCTCGGGTGCCGCTGCGTCGGTGGCGTTCAACCTCGCGGCGGCGGGCATCGGGTCAGATACGGGCGGGTCGGTGCGTATCCCCTCTGCCTGGAACGATCTTGTCGGGCTCAAGACCACATCGGGTCGGCTCAGCCTCGAAGGGGTGGTTCCGCTGGCGCTGCGTTTTGACACCGTGGGGCCGCTCTGCCGGTCGGTTGAGGATGCAAATCTGCTGATGGCGGTGATGGAGGGGCGCAAGGCGTTTGACCTTGAAGGTGCGACGCTCACCAACAAGCGGTTTGCCATCCTCGAAACGGTGGCCCTGCAAGACGTGCGCGCCGAACCGTTGGCCGCCTTCCAGCAGGCGGTTCTGCAACTTGGTGCCGCGGGTGCCAGCATCGACCGCATCCATGTGCCCGAGGTTGAAACGGCCATGGCGCAGAGCACTTGTGTCTACACATCAGAGGCTTACGGCCTGTGGCGTGATGTCATCGAGGCCAATCCAGATGCCATGTACAGCGAGATTCTGGAGCGGTTCCGTCTGGGCAAGAATCACACCGGACCAGATTATGTTGCTGCCTGGGCAGCGCTCGAAGCGGCGCGGCAGGCCTACGGTCAGGCGACCGCTGGCTATGACGCCGTTCTCTTGCCAACCGCGCCTATCTTGCCGCCAAACCTTGAGCGCCTGAATACGGATCATGACTATTACGTCACCGAGAATCTGCTGGCCCTGCGCAACACACGTATCGGCAATTTGCTGGGGCTCTGTGCGCTGAGCCTGCCCACCGGCGTGCCCAGTTGCGGGCTGATGATGATGGCCCCGCCCGATGGCGAAGGCGCGCTGTTGCGTCTTGGCGCAGCGGTCGAGAAGGCATTGGCTTAAAAGCAACAAATTCCGAATAAGCTGCGCGTTTTTCTGGACGCAGGCCGCCGCCTTGGGTACCTTGGAAGAAACGGGACGCGAATGATCCCGATCTGAGGCAGTTTTAATGGTGTATCCTGAGCGGTTTTCGAACCTTCCGGCACATGCTTGGCCGCGTTTGCGCGCTCTGTTGGGCGTATCCGACGGGGGTGGCCCGGCCATTCACATGACCATCGGTGAACCAAAACATGCGTTCCCGGCCTGGGTTATGGATGTGATTGCGCAAAACGCGGCCGGATTTAACAACTATCCGCCAAATGAGGGGTCACCCGAGCTGCGCGCGGCGATCTGCGGTTTCGTGAACCGCCGCTACGGTGTGCCGCTTGATCCCGACACGCAGGTCATGGCGCTCAACGGCACGCGCGAAGGGCTTTACAACGCCGTTATGGCGCTTTGTCCGGAGACCAAGAACGGTCAGCGCCCGACGGTTCTGATGCCGAACCCGTTTTACCAAGTCTACATGATCGCGGCGCTCTCTGTTGCTGCCGATCCGATCATGGTGCCTGCGACGCGCGAGAATGGCCATTTGCCCGATTTTGCGGGCCTGTCAGAAGATGTTCTGAATCGCGCCACGGCGGTCTACATCTGCTCGCCCGCCAATCCGCAGGGTGTTGTGGCCAGCCGAGACTACTGGCGCGACCTGATCACCTTGGCGGAAACATACAATTTCAAGGTCTTCGCCGACGAATGCTATTCCGAGATTTACCGCGACACCCCGCCTGTGGGTGCCCTGCAGGTGGCGCAGGAGATGGGTGCAGACCTGAACCGCGTCGTGATTTTCCATTCGCTGTCCAAACGGTCGAACCTGCCGGGACTGCGGTCGGGGTTTGTGGCCAGCGGCGCGGAGAATATCCGTGAGATCAAGCAGCTGCGGAACTATGCCGGTGCGCCCTTGCCACAGCCTCTGCAGGCTGCCGCCGCCGCCGTCTGGGACGACGAGACGCATGTGATCGAAAACCGCGCGCTTTACGTCGAAAAATACGACATCGCCGACCGTGTCCTGGGCAATGTGCCCGGATATGCGAGCCCCGAGGCCGGGTTTTTCCTGTGGTTGCCGGTGGAGAATGACGAAGCAGCGGCGGTCAAGCTATGGCGCGAAACCGGTGTTCGGGTGCTTCCCGGCGGGTATCTGGCGCAGGATTATGACGGGGTGAACCCCGGACAGGGATACATCAGGGCCGCCATGGTGGCCCCAAAAGCGGAAACGGCGCGCGGGATCGAACTGATCCGCGACTGCCTTTACCCGCAATAAGGTACGAGGGATCAGAGCATGGCATATCAAACACGTGGACGCGACCCGCTGCTGGACAGCAATATGGCTGAGGCGGTCGAAAAACGTGGCAAGGAACTGCTGGGGCTGGTGCTGATCGCCCTGGGTTGCATGGCCTGCGCGATGATCGCCTCCTACACGCCGGATGATCCCAACTGGATGGTCTCCACGGATGCGGCGGTGCAGAACTGGCTGGGGCGCACAGGCGCGTCCATTGCCGCACCGCTCTTCATGATCGTGGGCTGGGGCGCCTGGGGCATCGGCATCGTGCTGGTGGCCTGGGGTGTGCGATTTGCCCTGCATCAGGGGGCGGAACGGGCGATTGGGCGGCTGATCTTTGCGCCGATCGCGATTGCACTGGGCTCGATCTACGCCGCCACGCTGACACCGGACGGCAACTGGCTGGACACGCACAGCTTTGGCCTCGGCGGGCTGTTCGGAGACACGGTCATGGGCTTTCTACTGACGCTTTTGCCCATTGGCTCCACCTTCACGGTAAAACTGATGTCGGTGCTGATGGCGGTGGGTATCCTTGCGCTCGGCGCCTTTGTGACAGGGTTCACCAAGCCGGAACTGATGCGCATCGGACGTTTCCTGCTGGTGGGGGTCGTGATGATCTATGCGGGCATCATGGCCTTGCTTGGGCGCGGTGCCAGCGGTGCCTTGATCACGGCGCAAAACCTGTCTGCACGCCATGCCGAACGCCGCGCGCAGGTGCGTGAAGAACGCGCAGCGGCGGCAGAGGCGATTGCCGCCCAGACCATCCATACCGAAGTGGCCCCCGCCCATGGCGCGCCGAGCTTTCAGGAACTCGATGAGGAACCCAAGGCGGGGCTGTTTTCGCGCATGCCGGGCCTGATCAAGCGGCCGGAGATCATGCCGGAACCGGAACTGGTCGAGAGCGGCATGGCGATGGATGTCGATGATGCGCCGGGGGAAGACCGGATCAGAGCGCGCATCGCGGATGTGATCAAATCCCGTGCCCGCACCAGTCTGGCGGTGCAGACGCCGACAACCGCTCCCCTGACAAGGGGCCGCGGGCGTGGGCCGGACCCGCTGCTTCTGGACACCGATGGCGCGCGGGCCGAGCCGCCGTTGACTGCGCAGCAGGCCGGGGCCATCCCGCCCGCACCGGAAGATATGGATTTGATTGCACCTTTCGACGACGAGGCTGTCGTTGATGTGCCCGTGGCAGAGCCGCGCCGCGTGGTGCAGCAGCCCACGCGCAAACCCGTCCAGCCCTCTACCCGCGCCAAGGCAGAGGCGCAGCCGAAACTTTCGTTTGACGATACTCATCCGGGCTTCGAATTGCCGCCGCTCAACCTCCTGGAAAATCCAATCGACGTGCCGCGCCTGCATCTCAGCGATGAGGCGCTGGAGGAAAACGCGCGGATGCTGGAATCGGTGCTTGATGACTATGGCGTAAAGGGCGAGATCGTTGCGGTACGCCCCGGTCCGGTTGTGACCATGTATGAATTGGAACCGGCCCCCGGCCTCAAGGCGTCCCGCGTGATCGGGCTGGCCGACGACATCGCGCGCTCAATGGCCGCGCTGTCGGCACGGGTATCGACCGTGCCCGGCCGCTCGGTGATTGGCATCGAACTGCCCAACGACAGCCGCGAGAAGGTGGTGCTGCGCGAGATCCTGTCGGCCCGCGATTTCGGCGACAGCAACCAGCGCTTGCCGCTTGCCCTCGGCAAGGATATCGGGGGCGATCCGGTCGTGGCCAACCTCGCCAAGATGCCCCACCTGCTGATCGCGGGGACCACGGGCTCCGGTAAATCGGTGGCCATCAACACCATGATCCTCAGCCTGCTCTACAAGCTGACGCCGGAAGAATGCCGCATGATCATGATCGACCCCAAGATGCTGGAGCTCAGCGTCTATGACGGTATTCCGCATCTGCTTTCCCCCGTTGTGACCGACCCGAAAAAGGCGGTTGTGGCCCTGAAATGGGTCGTGGGCGAGATGGAAGAGCGCTATCGCAAGATGTCCAAGATGGGCGTGCGCAACATCGAAGGATTCAACGGGCGCGTGCGCGAGGCGCTGGCCAAGGGCGAGATGTTCACGCGCACAGTGCAGACCGGCTTTGACGATGAGACCGGCGAACCCGTCTTTGAGACCGAAGAGAACACGCCCGAGGCGCTGCCCTATATCGTTGTGATCGTCGACGAGATGGCCGACCTGATGATGGTTGCGGGCAAGGAGATTGAGGCCTGCATCCAGCGGCTGGCGCAGATGGCGCGGGCCTCCGGCATTCACTTGATCATGGCGACACAGCGCCCGTCGGTGGACGTTATCACCGGGACGATCAAGGCGAACTTCCCCACGCGGATTTCTTTCCAGGTGACCTCGAAAATCGACAGCCGCACCATTCTGGGTGAAATGGGGGCTGAGCAACTGCTGGGCATGGGGGACATGCTCTATATGGCGGGCGGGGCGAAGATTACCCGTTGTCACGGGCCGTTCGTGTCGGATGAAGAGGTCGAAGAGATCGTGAATCATCTCAAGGCCTACGGCGAGCCGGACTATGTTTCAGGTGTGGTTGAAGGGCCCTCCGAGGACAAGGAAAGCGATATTGACGCGGTTCTAGGGCTGGGCGGGAATACCGATGGGGAAGACGCCCTCTATGACACGGCCGTCCAGGTGGTGATCAAGGACCGCAAGTGTTCCACCAGCTATATTCAGCGCAAACTGGCCATCGGCTACAACAAGGCCGCGCGTCTTGTGGAGCAGATGGAAGACCAGGGCCTGGTGTCGCCGGCGAACCACGTGGGCAAGCGCGAGATTCTGGTGCCGGAACAAGGGTAGAGGTTCCTGCGTTACACCAGCGATCACAGCGGATTGAAGCGTATGATCGCCGCTGATATCGCATATCAGCGCGTTGAACCCTATCTGAGGTGCAAGTTTGAATGTGCAAGGAGCCCTTGATGAAACGCTTGTTCCCGGTCTTTTTGGCCATGTGCCTCAGTGGCATCGCGGCCCTCCCCGCAGCAGCGGAGAAGTTGTCGCTGAACCAGATTTCCACCTATCTGAATGGATTGAAAACGGCGCAGGGGGCGTTCACGCAGATCAATGACGATGGATCGATCAGTTCGGGCACGCTTTACATCAGCCGCCCGGGTAAGATGCGGTTCGAGTATGATCCGCCGGAACAGGCCTTGGTTCTGGCCAGTGCCAATGCGGTTGTGATCATTGACAACAAATCCAATCAACCCCCGGAAACCTACCCGCTCAGCCGGACGCCGCTGTCCCTGATCCTTGCGCGGCAGGTCAACCTTGGTCAGGCCCGTATGGTGACGGGCCATGATTTTGACGGCACCGCCACAATTGTCACCGCGCAGGATCCGAAGAACACGGAATACGGCACCATCGAGATGAGCTTTACCGACAATCCCGTGCAGCTGCGGCAATGGGTGATCAACGATGCGAATGGCGGTCGGACAACGGTTATTCTGGGAGAATTCGAAACCGGTGTGCGCCTGCAGAACCGCTTGTTCGACCCCGGCATCGCTTTGCAAAACCGGGATCGGTAGTCGTCAGCGTCGGAGGTTACAGGTGGCGAGCTGCGCCTGATAGACATCGGCGCGCGCATCCACCTTGTTCGCCACGCTGAGCAGCCAGGATTTGCGGTTGTAGCTGCCGCGGGCATAGCCTGTGTGGCCTTCGTGATAGGCTAGGTATTGGTTACGCGTATCCGTGAGGGGGATCCCGTTCTTCGAACGGCTTGTCACCATATACCACCCCATGAAGTCCGAGGCGTCCCTGATCCGGTCGCGCCGGGCAAAGCGTTTGCCCGTGGCCTTCTTGTAGTCTTCCCACGTGCCATCCAAAGCCTGCGCGTAGCCATAGGCGCTGGACTGACGCCCCATCGGGATCACGCCAAGTGCATATCGGTGTGGCGTGCGCGCATTGGAGATGAACTTGCTCTCCTGATGGATGGTCGCCATCTGAACGTGCACCGGCACGCCCCACTTCCGTTCCGTCTTGCGGAACGCTTTGATGTATTCCGGGCGCTCATTGGCGATTCTGCACGCGTCATCCAGATGTCGCGGTGCTGTGCCCTGGCCACCCCCACAGGAGGCCACCAAGATAACCAATGCCATAGCGCGAAGAGTTCTGCTCATCTGCCTCTCGCTTCTTTTATGTTTTTTGTGAGTTTAGCTGAAAAATGCGGTTTGGGAAATCATGTTTTCTACCCGGGTCGTGATATTTGGCGCTTTTCTAATCGCTTAGCAGAGATATGGCGGTCTGCCGCCGCAATTGAGCGACTGTCGGCGAGATGTTCACAAACTGTTTCGCAAAAATCCGAGGCTGTGATTGGACAAATCCCCCTTGAAGCGTTTAACTTCAGTCGGTAAGGGGCTTGTTTGTAATGTTAAGAACGCGTGCCAAATACCATCTCGGACAAGTGGTCCGACATAAGAAACACCCCTTTCGCGGTGTGATCTTCGATGTCGACCCGGAATTTTCCAATACGGAAGAGTGGTACGAGGCGATCCCCGAAGACAGCCGTCCGGTCAAGGAACAGCCATATTATCACCTGCTCGCGGAGAACGAGCAGAGCTACTATGTGGCCTATGTCTCAGAACAGAACCTGATTGCAGACTACTCTGGGGAACCCGTGGATCACCCGGACATCCCCGATCTTTTTGGACCGTTTCAGAACGGGACTTACCCGCTGCATTTCCAGCTGAACTGAGGCAAGGTGGCCTGAAAGCCCACCCTACCTGCTGATCAATACCCCAATGCGCATCCGTCTTTGCGTGGGTCGCTTGCGCCTTCGAGCACGCCATCATCTCGGATCAGAATCGCCTGGGCGCCGCCGATGGGGGTCTCAGGAATGCTGACGGTGTGGCCCATGTCTGCAAGCTCCTGCCGCACCGTGTCGGTGTAGCCCTTTTCAACCTTCATATCGCCCCGGTCAGAGAAGGCGCGGGGCGCGTCAATTGCTGTCTGCGGGTCCATGCCGAAATCCACGACGTTTGAGGCCAATCGTGCGTGACCGTTCGGCTGGTAGGCACCGCCCATCACGCCGAAGGGCATGATGATTTTTCCCTTTTTGCGCAGCATGCCAGGGATGATCGTGTGCATCGGTCGTTTGCCGCCCTTGAGCTCATTCGGGTGGCCTTCTTCCAATGTGAAGCCAGAACCGCGGTTTTGCAGCAGGATCCCGAATTTATCCGAGGCGATGCCGGAACCGAAACCGTTGAAGATCGAATAGATCAGCGACACCGACATACCGTCACGGTCGACAGTTGTGATGTAGATCGTGTCCTTATGCGTGTTTTCAGAAATCTGCGTGGCATCGGCCATCGCTTTGCCGGGGTCGATCAGGGCAGCAAGCGCCTCGGCGGTGTCCATGCTCAGCATGTGGTCCAGTCGGGTGGTGTAATCCGCATCGGCCAGAAAACGGTTGCGGGCGTCATAGGCCAGTTTGGCCGCTTCCGCTTCGAGATGCGTGCGCAGTGTGCCGAACGGATCCATGGTCGCGATGTCGAATTGGGCGAGGATGTTCAGCATCAACAACGCTGTTGCGCCATGGCCGTTGGGCGGGTGTTCCACCACGTCAATGTCTTTGTAGCCCCCTGAAATGGGGGTGGTGTGGGTGCAGGCCGCGTTTGCGAAATCTTCGGCTGTATGACGGCCCCCCAGCGCCGTCAGCGTGTTGATCATATCCTCGGCGATTTCACCGGTGTAGAACGCGTCACGCCCCTGTTTGGCAACGCGCCGCAGGACATCTGCCTGACCGGGCGCGCGAAACAGCTGTCCCACTTGGGGGATCTGTCCATCGACGAGGTAGTAATCCCGCGCCCTGCCTTGCAAAACAGTCGCATCGCGTTCCCAATCGAATGCCGCACGGGGCGCGACAGGTACGCCGTTTTCAGCAGCGGAGATGGCCGGTGCCAGCAGGGCGTCCAACCCGAGCTTGCCGACGGTTTCAGACAGGTGGCAAAAGGCGTCGATGGCCCCGGGAATCGTCACGGAATGAGCACTCTGGATCGGGACAGTTGTCTCGCCTGTGCTGCGCAAATCAGCGGCGTCCAGGGCCGCCGGCGCGCGGCCGGACCCATTCAGCGCCTGAACATCAGCCTCTCCCTGCTGCCAGAGCACAAAACAATCCCCGCCGATCCCGGTCATTTGCGGCTCGCAAATGCCCAATACCAAGGCACCGGCAATGGCCGCATCCATCGCGTTGCCGCCACGCTCCAGTATGTCGATGGCGGTTTTGGCGCCCAGCGGGTGCGACGTGGCACACATGCCGTTGGTGGCAAGAACGGGCGAGCGTCCGGGAAAGTGAAAATCGCGCATCTACGGCCTCTTTGTACAATTTCTGTGCAAAGTACTGCGTGATGCGCCAATGTCCATGGCTGCGATTTTCACGATTTGGGAGGTAAATTCCTCGACGCTGCGCACTGGGTGGGGGCTATTACGCGCAGCGCCGAGGGAAGCTTTATGCAGCTACATTTTCAATATGCGAAGGGAACAAGGCAGCAATATGATCGCACCGGGGCGCTTTAGGGGAAGAATAAGGCGAAATATGGCTTGGGGTTGGATTGCTGCAGCGCCGCGAGGTCAATGAACCGCAACCGCCAGTCGCATGGTGAGCTGGTTGTCTGGCCCAATACGTTGGTAAGACACATCCTTTGCCAGACCCTGGATCAGGAACCAGCCAAAACCACCCTCTGGCAGATCATCCAGATCCACATCGACCGAGGCGCATTGACCTACTGGTGTCGTGCCGTCTGGCATCGCCAAACCCTGGTCGGTGATCTGTAGGTGCAAACCGTCCTTCTGATGTGTGCAGGCAACGGTGAAATCCCCAGCCGTGTCCGGGTCCGGATAGGCATGTTCAACGATGTTGTTCAGAGTTTCGGCCAAAACCAATTCAACCGTACCGGCCTCTTCTACACTGAGCTGAAGGGGCTGTAGTGCGTGCAGAAACTGCTCCAGCGCATCGCGGACAGCCAACTCGCTGCATTTCACTGATATCTCGAAGGGGGGCAAATGTGCCATTTGTCCGGTCTTTTCCTGGTGTTTGCTCAGTGTTGCAACTCGGCCAACGCGCCATCCAACGTCGAAAAAACGCTGAACACCGTGTCCATTCGGGTCAATTGGAACACGCGCTCAACCGTCGGGGTGAGACCCGCGAGCGCCATCTTGCGTTCGGCCCCAAGACTTTTCATGGCGGCAACAATCGCACCAAGTCCGCTTGAGTCGATGAACTGAACCTGACTCAGGTCGAGCACCACCGTGTCAGGCCCGTCCTCCGTCTCGACACGCATCGCATCCTTGAATTCCAGCGCAACAGCCGCATCGATGCGGTCTTCCTTCACCGATACGATGCGCAACTGCTCTTCTGTTTTCGTGAAGAGTTGCATTATATAGCCTCACTACTCGTTTGATTGTTCTGTACTTGGCAAATCTTACGAAATTCTTAGGCATCGAAAGGACGAGAGCATGCGCAACGTCGTGATCGCTGGGGCGGCCCGGACGCCGATGGGCGGGTTTCAGGGAGATTTTTCCGACCTGGACGCTTCTGAGCTCGGAGGGGCCGCAATCAAGGCCGCGATGGCGGATGCAGGTCCGGCACAGATTCAGGAAGTGCTGATGGGCTGCGTCCTGCCCGCGGGACAGGGACAGGCACCCGCCCGACAAGCCGGGTTCAAGGCCGGACTGGGGGAAGAGGTGCCCGCCACGACCCTGAACAAGATGTGCGGATCAGGCATGAAGGCCGCGATGATTGCCTTTGACCAAATCGCTCTCGGGCAGACGGATGTGATGGTTGCGGGTGGCATGGAAAGCATGACCAAAGCCCCGTATCTGCTGCCAAAAATGCGTGACGGTGCGCGTCTGGGGCACGGTCAGGTGATCGATCACATGTTCCTCGACGGGCTGGAGGATGCTTATGACAAGGGTCGTCTGATGGGCACTTTTGCAGAGGATTGCGCGGAGACCTATCAATTCACGCGAGAGGTGCAGGACAGCTATGCGCTGGCCTCGCTGTCACGCGCGTTGGACGCACAGAAAACCGGCGCGTTTGAGGGTGAAATCGCAGCCGTTACCGTGCCGTCGCGCAAGGGGGCGGTGACGGTTTCGGCGGATGAACAACCCGGCAACGCGCGCCCCGAAAAGATTCCACAGTTGAAACCGGCTTTCCGCGAGGGCGGAACGGTGACGGCTGCCAATTCCTCCTCCATTTCGGACGGGGGTGCCGCTCTTGTTTTGGCCGCCGCGGAGGCCGCCGAGGCGCAGGGGTTGAACGTGCGTGCGCATATTGTGGGGCATGCCAGTCACGCCCAGGCGCCCGGGCTGTTTACCACGGCGCCGGTGCCTGCTGCGCAAAAACTGCTCGACCGGATTGGCTGGGACAAGGCCAGTGTCGATCTGTGGGAAGTGAATGAAGCTTTTGCCGTGGTGCCGCTGGCCTTCATGCAGGAAATGGGGCTCGATCATGAGATCGTCAACGTGAACGGCGGGGCCTGCGCGCTGGGTCATCCGATTGGCGCCTCCGGCGCGCGTATCATGGTGACGCTGTTGAATGCGATGGAGAAACGGGACGTCAAACGGGGCGTGGCCGCGATTTGCATCGGGGGCGGGGAGGGCACGGCCATCGCCATAGAACGCCGATGAGAGTGGACTATGAGGCGCTGGCGAAGTCCATCGCGGCGCTGACGGAGGGCGAAACGGATGCCGTGGCGCTCATGGCGACCGTGACCTGCGAGGTGCATCACGCGGATGACCGTTTTGACTGGACCGGATTTTACCGGGTCACCGCGCCCGACCTGTTGAAGATCGGTCCCTATCAGGGCGGGCACGGCTGTCTGGTCATCCCGTTTTCGCACGGCGTTTGCGGGGCGGCCGCGCGCACCGGCGCGGCGCAGCTTGTGCCGGATGTCGAGGCTTTTGACGGGCATATTGCCTGCGCCAGTTCCACGCGGTCTGAATTGGTGTTGCCGGTGCGCAATGGGGCAGGCGAGATCATTGCCGTTTTCGATATCGACAGCGACCAGCCGGATGCTTTCACCGACCAAGACGCAGGGGCGCTGGCGGATATTTTGAAATCTGTGTTCGCGCATGTCTAACATGCCCGGAGTGCAGTCTCTCCAACCATCTGTGGCATGCGCCCCATCACTCTGACGGCATGGCCGGTCCTGACCGCTACGGCTGTTAATATGCGCGGATGTCTTGCTGCCGCGCGACGGACATTCAACCGAACTGTATACCATCGCCGACCGTGAAAAAGTTCTGGATTTTTTCATCAGAATCGTTAACGTGAATAAATCACCATTTTTTTCACGAGCCCGATGCGCCACGACCTGCCTACCCACTCCGATACGCTTGGCGCTGACCTGCGGGCTTTGCGAAAGTCGCGCGGTCTGACGCTCACTGATCTGGCCGATCGCCTGGGCCGGTCAGTTGGGTGGTTGAGCCAGGTGGAGCGGGACTTGTCCGAGCCTTCCATCACCGATCTGCGCCAGATGGCCGGGGCACTAGAGGTCTCCGTGTCGATCCTCTTCCGTCATGCCGCCGCCCCGGCGCATGAGGCAGGATATGTCGTGCGCAACACTGCACGGCGGCGCATTGGCAACACGGTCGCGGGGCTGGTCGAAGAGCTGCTCTCGCCGGACCTCACGGACGACTTTGAGATGGTGCATTCCACCTTTGAGCCCAACAGCCGGATCACCGAAACGGTTACCCGGCCCACGCAGGAGGTGGGCTATCTGGTGTCAGGGCGGCTCGATCTGGAGATCAGCGGCACCACGCACACGATCACTCCCGGCGACAGCTTCCGCATTCGCGGCGAAGCTTTCCGCTGGGCCAACCCTTACGACACACCCGCTGTGGCCATCTGGGTCATCGCGCCGCCGGTGTATTGATGAGCTTCGAGGCCTGGACCATATTCGCGCTGTTCTGGGTGGTCTTCGTGACGACGCCGGGGCCGAATGCGGTCAACTGCATCACCAACGGGATGCACCTGAGTTTTCCCCGCGCCATGGTGGGCGTGCTGGCAATCCTGACGCAGGCGACGCTGTTCCTTGTGCTCTCGGCACTGGGGATCACGGCGCTGATCGCCGCCTCGCCGACCGGCTTCTTCATTGCCAAGCTCATCGGGGCGGGGTTCCTGATCTACCTCGGTTTGCGGGGCTGGATCATGGCCAAGCGTACCGTTGTCGTGGGCGACCGGCCCGCGAAGTCGGTCTACCTGCACGCGCTGGCTGTCGCCACGATCAACCCCAAGAGCGTGGCGGGCTATCTCGCCGCCTTTTCGCAATTCGTGCAGCCCGGCGTGCCGATCTGGGAGCAGATGGCCGTGATTGTGCCCACGGCGCTGACCATCACGGCGCTGAGCTACACCGGATTTACGCTGCTCGGTGCCGGCCTCGGGCGCGCGGCTTTGGGCGCGGTCTTCAACATCTGGGTGCGGCGGGTGCTGGCGGCGTGCTTCGTGATTTACGGCGTTCTGCTGGGCACCTCCGCCACACCGGGGAGGACGTGAGATGATCACCGGCAGCTGTTTGTGTGGCGCGGTTACGTACGAAGCCAAAGGCACGCCGGGCGCGCCCGCCGCTTGCCATTGCACCCAATGCCGCAAGCAATCGGGGCATGTCTGGGCGTCGTCTTACGTCGACGACGGCGCGCTGGAGATCTCCGGCGAGGTGCGCTGGTTTCAGTCGTCGGAGAAGGCGCGGCGCGGGTTCTGCCCGATCTGCGGCTCTGCGCTCTTCTGGGACCACGACGACGACGATTTCATCTGTTTTTCAACCGGCTCGATTGACGGGCCGACGGAGCTGCGCCTGCGCGGCCATATCCATACCGCCACACAGGGCGATTACTACACAATCTCGGCCGACGAGCCGCAAAGGGAGACCTAAGACATGGCAGATTTTCCAACAACGGCCCGCGTGGTCATCATTGGCGGTGGTGTCGTCGGCACCTCGACGCTCTATCACCTCGCCAAGGCGGGCTGGACCGACTGTGTGCTGCTGGAGAAGAACGAGCTGACGGCGGGCTCGACCTGGCACGCGGCGGGCAACTGCCCGAACTTCGCAGGCTCCTGGGCGGTCATGAACATGCAGCGTTATTCGCTGTCGATGTACCGCACCCTGGCCAAGGATGTCGACTATCCGATGAACTACCACGTCACCGGGGCGGTGCGTCTGGCGCACAGCAAAGACCGGATGATGGAGTTCGAGCGGGTTGCGTCGCAGGCGCGCTATCAAGGGCTGGAGATGGACATCTGCACGCCGGAGGAGCTGAAAGAGTTCAACCCCTTCATGGAAACCCACGATCTGGCCGGGGGTCTGTGGGACCCGCTGGATGGCGATATCGACCCCGCACAACTGACCCAGGCACTGGCCAAGGGTGCGCGCGACGCGGGCGGGCGGATCGAGCGGTTCTGCCCAGTCAAGGGTATCGAGCGTGACGGTGATGAATGGATCGTGAAGACCGAGAAGGGGGACATTCGCTGCGAGTATGTGGCCAACTGTGCGGGCTACTACGCGCAGCGCGTGGGCGAGATGTTCAAGCCCTTCGGCGGGCGCACCGTTCCGATGGTTGTCATGTCGCACCAGTATTTCCTGACCGATGAAATCCCAGAACTGGCCGAGTGGACCAAGGAAAAGGGCCACAAGATGCCGATGATCCGCGACGTGGACATCTCCTACTACCTGCGACAGGACAAGAACGGTCTGAACCTCGGGCCCTATGAGCGCAACTGCAAGGCGCATTGGGTCACGCCGGACGATCCGATGCCGGAAGACTTCTCCTTCCAGCTCTATCCGGATGATCTGGAGCGGCTGGAATTCTACATCGAAGACGCGATGGAGCGGGTGCCTGCTCTGGGCACCGCTGGGGTTGGCCGGAACATCAACGGCCCGATCCCGTATGCGCCGGACGGGTTGCCGATGATCGGCCCGATGCCGGGTGTGAAGAACGCCTTTGAGGCGCATTCCTTCACCTTCGGCATCGCGCAAGGTGGGGGCGCGGGTAAGTGCCTCAGCGAATGGATCATGCACGGTGAGACCGAGCTGGACATGTGGGCCGTCGACCCGCGCCGCTACACCGACTATGCGGATCGCGACTATTGCCTGTCGAAAGCGCTGGAGACCTATGGCCACGAGTACGCGATGCACTTCCCGCATCACGAATGGCCTGCGGGGCGAGACAAGAAGCTGTCGCCGAACCATGACCGCCTCTTGGCTGATGGTGGCCAGATGGGCGCCTACAACGGGTGGGAGCGGGCGAACTGGTTTGCCAAGGATGGCGACGATACCTCTGAAGCCGCGACCGAGACGTGGGACCGCAACGGCCCCTGGGCGGTACGTGTGAAAGAGGAGGTCGAAGCGGTGCGCGATGGTGCAGGCGTGCTCGATATGCCGGGCTTCTCGCGCTACACGCTCTCGGGTGAAGGGGCTGCGGAATGGCTGCGCGGGCAAATCGCAGGCGCGCTGCCCAAGGCGGGCCGGATGAACCTCGGCTATTTCACCGACAGCCGCGGCAAGATCGTGACCGAGGTGACGATCATCCGCTGGGGGGAAGACGACTTCTGGCTGATGACGGCTGCCGTGGCGCAGTGGCATGACTTTGAGTTCCTGCAAGGCCGTCTGCCCGCCGACGGGTCGCTGACGCTGACCGACATCACCAAGGAATGGTCGACGCACCTGCTGACCGGTCCGAAGTCGCGCGACATGCTGTCTGGCATCGTCGAAGGCGCGGATCTCTCCACTGGTTGGCTGACCATCCAAGAGGCGACCGTGGCGGGCAAGCCGGCCAAACTCTTCCGCATCTCCTTCGCGGGCGAATTGGGGTGGGAGGTGCATACCTCCTTTGAGGACAGTGCTGCCGTCTACACGGCCATCCGCGATGCAGGCGCCACACCGTTTGGCATGTTCGCGCTGAACTCCATGCGGGTCGAGAAAGGGTATCGCAGCTGGAAGGGCGACCTCTCCACCGACTACTCCCTGCTCGAAGGCGGGATGGAACGCTTCATTCGCTTCGACAAGCCGCAGGACTTCATCGGCAAGGCTGCACTTCTCAGTGAAAAGCAACAAGGCAGCAAGAAGCAGTTCGTCACACTCATCGTCGATGCGGGTGATCAGGACGCGCCTTACATGTCGCCGCTCTTTGTCGGTGACGAGGTTGTCGGCGAAACCACAAGTGGTGACTGGGGCTACCGGATCAACAAATCCGTGGCTCTGGGCATGCTGCGCGAGGACCTGACCGAACCGGGCACCGAAGTGGAGGTGGAAATCTACGGTCACCGCCGCAAGGCCACCGTGCAACCCGACCAGCCGCTGTGGGATCCGGAAAACGAAAGGATCCGTGCGTGACACAAATCACGCTTCTGGATGGAGGCATGGGGCAGGAGCTGATCCACCGCGCAGGGGATCGGCCCACGCCCTTGTGGTCGACGCAGGTGATGTCGGACCATCCCGGCATGGTGCAGGGGGTGCATGCGGATTTCTTTGCCGCAGGGGCCACCATTGCGACGACCAACACCTACGCGATCCATCGCGACCGTCTGGAAGACACAGCCCTAGAGGGGCGTTTTGAGGCCCTGCATGCAGCAGCACTTGCAGAGGCCAAAGCCGCACGCGCGGCACATGGAGCGGGCCGCATCGCGGGAGGGATCGGCCCGCTCCAAGCAAGTTATCGCCCTGATCTGCACCCGGAGGCGGAGGTGGCTGTGCCGCTCTTTGCCGAAGTGGCGCAGGCGCTCGCGCCAGAGTGCGACGTTCTCATTCTGGAGACCTGCGCGTCCGTCGCCCATGCGCGTGATGCGTTGGCCGGTGCCCGCACGACGGATTTGCCCGTCTGGCTGTCGCTGACCGTCTCGGACACCGATGGCACGCGACTGCGCTCGGATGAGCCACTGGCCGATGCGCTGGAGGTGGCCGCCGGGGCAGACGCGGTGCTGATCAACTGCTCAGCCCCCGAAGCGGTCACCCAGGCGCTGCCGATCCTCGCACCGCTCGGCAAGCCCTTCGGTGGCTATGCCAATGCGTTTGAAATGATCACTGAAGATTTTCTCAAGGCCAAACCCACCGTCGAGGCGCTAACCGCCCGGCGGGACATGGGGCCGCGTGCCTATGCCGGATACGTCCTGCAATGGGTTGGTCTGGGAGCCACCATCGTCGGCGGATGCTGTGAAGTCAGCCCCGCCCATATCGCTGAACTCGCCCGGCGGCTGCAGGCCGTCGGTCATACCATCGTTTAAAGGAACACTGCTCATGGCTTTGCCACCGTCGCACGCGCGCGTTGTCATCATCGGAGGGGGCGTCATTGGCTGCTCCGTTGCTTACCACCTCACAAAACTGGGGTGGAAAGATGTGGTCTTGCTGGAGCGCAAGCAGCTGACCTCGGGCACCACATGGCATGCCGCAGGGCTGATTGCACAGCTGCGGGCGACGGCGAATATGACCAAGCTGGCGAAGTATTCCCAGGAGCTTTACGGCAATCTGGAAGAAGAAACCGGTGTGGCCACCGGCTTTAAACGCTGCGGGTCGATCACTGTGGCGCTGACCGAAGAACGCCGCGAAGAGATTTTGCGCCAGGCCGCGATGGCGCGGGCCTTTGGTGTGGAGGTCGAGGAAATCTCGCCCACCGAGGTCAAGGAGCGTTACGAGCATCTGAACATCGACGGGGTGACCGGGGCGGTCTACCTCGACAAGGACGGGCAGGGTGACCCGGCGAACATCGCACTGGCACTGGCCAAGGGCGCCCGTCAACGCGGCGCGCTGGTGCTGGAGCGCACCAAAGCCACACGCATCGTGAAAGACGGTCGTCGGGTGACCGGTGTCGACTGGGAGCAGGGTGGCGAGAGCGGCCATATCACCGCCGACATGGTGGTCAACTGCGGCGGCATGTGGGCGCATGAGGTGGGCCGCATGGCAGGGGTGAATGTGCCCCTGCACGCTTGCGAGCACTTCTATATTGTGACCGAAGCCATCCAGGGGCTGAAACAGCTGCCGGTGCTGCGCGTGCCGGATGAATGTGCGTATTACAAGGAAGATGCGGGCAAGATGCTGCTCGGTGCCTTTGAACCCAATGCGAAACCCTGGGGCATGGGCGGCATTCCGGCGGATTTCGAGTTTGACCAATTGCCGGAGGACTTCGATCACTTTGAGCCGATCCTTGAGGCGGCGGTCGAGCGTCTGCCCATGCTGGCCGAAGCGGGTATCCATACGTTCTTTAACGGGCCCGAGAGCTTTACGCCCGACGATGCCTACCATCT
Organism: Roseobacter sp. MH60115; assembly: GCF_015644665.1. Classification (GTDB taxonomy): domain Bacteria; phylum Pseudomonadota; class Alphaproteobacteria; order Rhodobacterales; family Rhodobacteraceae; genus Roseobacter. The sequence goes on along the minus strand of NZ_JADOBQ010000004.1, from coordinate 25,719 downwards.
GGGCCTTGCGCCGGAGCTGGATAATTTCTGGGTGGCGGCTGGCTTCAATTCAATCGGTATTCAGTCCGCGGGCGGCGCGGGCATGGCGCTCGCACAGTGGATGGAAGACGGGCAGAAACCTTTCGATCTGGGCGACGTGGATATCTCCCGGATGGAGCCGTTTCAGGGCAACAAAAGCTACCTTTACGAACGCTCTACTGAGTCGCTGGGTCTGCTCTATGCCGACCACTTCCCGTTCCGCCAGAAGGAAACCGCGCGCAAAATCCGCCGCTCGCCGGTCTATTGGCAGTTCCTCGATCGCGGCGCGGTCATGGGCGAGTTTGCAGGATGGGAGCGGCCCAACTGGATCGCGAAACCGACGCAGACGCCGGAGTATGAATACAGCTGGAAACGCCAGAGTTTCTTCAACAACATAGCTGAAGAGCACACCGCGATCCGCAACAATGTCGGCATGTATGACATGTCCTCCTTCGGCAAGATCCGGGTCGAGGGGCGGGATGCCACGGCCTTCATGAACTACGTGGGCGGTGGCCAGTATGACGTGCCGGTGGGCAAGATCGTCTATACGCAATTTCTCAACCCGAACGGTGGGATCGAGGCAGATGTGACGGTGACGCGGGTCAGCGAGACCGCCTATCTGGTGGTCACGCCAGCGGCGACGCGTCTGGCCGATGAGACCTGGATGCGCCGTCACGTGGGTGATTTCAACGTGGTGATCACGAATATGACGGCGGGCGAGGCCGTGTTAGCGGTCATGGGCCCCAATTCCCGCGCGCTGCTCAATCTGGTGTCGCCGAATGATTTCTCCAACGAGGTGAACCCGTTCGGAACGGCGCAAGAGATCGAGATCGGCCATGGCTTGGCGCGGGTGCACCGGGTCACTTACGTGGGCGAGCTGGGCTGGGAAGTCTATGTCTCCTCAGAGATGGCCGCCCATGTCTGTGAGACGCTGATCGAAGCCGGAGCGGATCTGAACCTGAAACTCTGCGGCATGCATATGATGGACAGCTGCCGGATGGAGAAGGGCTTCCGCCACTTCGGGCATGACATCACCTGCGAAGATCACGTGCTGGAGGCGGGGCTTGGGTTTGCGGTGAAGACCGATAAGCCCGATTTCGTGGGCCGTGATGCGGTGCTGCGCAAGAAAGAGGAAGGCCTGAAGAACCGGCTTGTGCAGTTCAAGCTGACCGATCCGGAGGCGCTGCTCTATCACAACGAGCCGATCATGCGGAATGGTGAGCTGGTGGGGTATCTGGCGTCGGGCGCGTATGGGCACACCCTGGGTGGTGCGATGGGTCTGGGCTATGTGCCCTGTTCTGGTGAGACCGCGGCCGAGGTGCTGGCCTCCGAGTATCACATCGATGTGGCCGGGACATTGGTGAAAGCTGAAGCTTCGCTGAAACCAATGTACGACCCGAAGTCTGAACGCGTGAAAGTCTGAGATAAGGGTGGCCTGAAGCCCACCCTACCTGAAAGCAGGTAAGGTGGGCTTTAGGCCACCGACTGTTGCGCGCACCGCAAGGGTTGAACATCGCGCGCGCATCTGCGAGCAGGCGGCATGAGTGACGCTTACGCTCCCCCTCAGGATCCCCTGGTTGTTCTGCACGAGGACGCAGAGGTGCTGCTGGTCGATAAGCCTGCAGGTCTGCTTTCTGTGCCCGGCAAGGGACCTGAACTCGCGGACTGCCTGTTGGCCCGGGTGCAGGCGGCTTTCCCGGATGCGCTGCTGGTGCACCGGTTAGACCGCGATACATCCGGTGTCATGATCTTTGCGCTTACACCCCATGCACAACGCCACCTCGGATTGCAATTCGAGAAACGGATGACCCAGAAGACCTATGTCGCGCGGATCTGGGGCGTGCCGACGAAGAAGACCGGCACCGTGGACCTGCCATTGATTGTCGACTGGCCCAACCGCCCGCGCCAGATGGTGGACTTTGAGAAGGGCAAACCGGCACAGACCGATTGGCGCGTGCTGAAAGACGAGGGCGATACCGCGCGTGTCCGGCTGCACCCCAAGACCGGGCGCAGTCATCAGCTGCGGGTGCATATGTTGGCGCTCGGCCACCCGATTCTCGGTGACCCTTTCTACGCCACAGGCCCGGCGCGTGACTTTCCGCGGCTGATGCTGCACAGCCTCGAGCTTCGATTCAAGCATCCGCAGGGCGGGCGATCCATGAAAATAAGGGCCGCAGCGCCCTTCTGATCCTCACATTTGCCGCCAAGTATCGTTGGGCTTGACGTGATACCTTTTGGTTATATAAAAGAGATACCATATAGTATCACATTGGAGGACACATGACCCCTGTACAATCCGCCTTTCGCGCCTTGGCGGATCCGACCCGGCGCGACATTCTGCTGATGTTGCGGGACCGCGATCTGACAATTGCCGAGGTCGCACAGAACTTCGACATGACCCGCGCGGCAGTGAAGAAACACCTGACCGTGCTCAGCGATGGCGGCCTGATAACCGTCCATCCGCAAGGACGCGAACGGATCAACCAGCTGAATCCAAAAGGGATTACGCCTGTTTTCGACTGGCTGAGTTACTTTGACGGCTTCTGGGATGACAATCTTTCCGCACTGAAAATTGCAATCGAAAAGGATGAAAAATGACTGACACAGTTTTACGGAAAACCATTTTCCTGCGGGCACCCCGGGCCAAGGTCTGGGCCTATCTGACCGAGCCCAAACACCTGGCCGAATGGTTCCATCCTCCCAAGGTCACCCTGAAAGAAGGCGCAAGGTTGGAGATGTTCGGCGCGCAAAGCGGCGACAAGCTGATCTGGGGAGAGGTCAAGGTCGCCCGAGAGCCGGAATACCTTGAGTACAGCTTCACGGTGAAGCCGATGGGGGATGCGGAAAGCCTGGTGAAATGGACCTTGACGGACGTGCCCGGCGGCACGCAGCTTTCACTGGAGCACGCAGGCTTGCCGCAGGGCGCTGAAGCCTTTGATCTGACGCTGTCGCTCGACAATGGCTGGGATGGGCATCTCATGGACATGCGCAAGGCTGTGCATGGGGAGGCCGCCTGATATGGAGAGAGCCGCTTTTCGCGAGCGGCTCTTTTTCTCGACGTCTGCTTTTAAAAGGCGCAGTTTGACCAAAGTGATTATCGTGCCACGCCCAAGCGCCCGTTTGCCGCAAGAGTGCCGGAGCAGAGACGTTATGCGCTCCGGGGCGGCTTAATGCGCAGCCGGATAGCAAAGCACTCTTGTGTCTACCGTCGGGGCAGGCGCAACCGTGCCAATCCGGTCCAATACGTTGCGGTAGGAGGCCGTCGCCAACCGGATCAGCAGGCTTTCTGCTGGCGAGGTTTTACGGGCAGAGGGCTGAGCCGTCATCACGTGCGCCGTCGTTTTGCTTTCTGGGCGGGCACCATTTTTGTCAGTGCGCGATGCTTTTTCCCCTGCCGCAGCTTTGGCCCGGTCTCCTGCTTTTCTGGAGGTTTGGCCTGTGCCCGACGCGCGGCGTTCAGTATTCCGTTGTGCAAACTCCTGGCGGTCGCGGCATTCTCCGTCAGGCTTTTTCGGGGCTTGGTCTCTGAGATGAGCGATCAATGTGTCGGCGGCGGCATTAATACGTGCCATGTGACGCGATGACCGCACTGGATCGCTGGACCGGTCAGGATGATACTTAAGCGCCAGCGCGCGCCGTACCCGCCGTACATCGGCCAGCGTTGCTTCATCAGTCAAGCCCAGGACGCGGGCTGCATGTTTCGGTGTTGCTGACATTTTATCTCCGAACCGTGACTGAAGAAGTTAAGATGTCTCCACTATATTGAGAAAAATTTTACACGAATACGAATACATTTGATTTTGGTTAACTGCCGCTCGCAAGCGCGCGACAAAGATCTGCTGTCAAATCTGCGGGTCGGTTTGGTCCATCAGACGCATGCTATCAAAGGGTGTCGCCTCTGTGATACCTGCTAGCCGCAGCCCAAAGATGCCAGGGGGAACAATATGCTGTTCCCGCTTTGTTTGACCTCGCCTCATCTAATCCAAACAGGGCCGTTCTGATCTTCTACGGCAAAACCGGAGAGATTGGATGGCAGATGATGCAAGTGGCCGCTGACCTTGGCCTTTTCATGCACATATGCACTAGAAGAGAAAGGCGATCCCTTCGCCCGTCAAGAACATGGACCTAACGCAGCGTCTAGCTGAACACCGTACAGGCCTCCAAATTACTTGGGCATGGGTCAAAGGTCATTCAGATGACCAAGGGAACGAAGAAGTCGATGGCATGGCTTCACAGCAAGCACAACTCGCACAGGAAGCCTCCCAATCGAGCCGGGTACTGAACTAGCCCACCGAAACATCTGCAGACCAGCTCTGCAATCTGAAGCCCCCCCAAACTCTGGGAACGAGGCATTCAGATTTGCTGCCCCCAATCTTTTAGAAAAGAGTCACTCCATGACAAACGCAACCCCTGCGTCCCTCCTGAGCCTGATCGTGGGGGCAAGACCTCACGCGGTCACGACTACTACCACTTCGCTAAAGTCGCACCTCCCAAGAACCCCACAGAGATGACATCAGGGAAAGCTGCGACGAAACACTGGGCGATGTGAGCGTGTAGGTAGGTGCTATCAAGTTCCTACGGTAGTCGTTGAGTGGAGCCTCAGGGGAAGGCGGCACAACGAAAGAGATCGACGCGGCATGCTGCCTCGATCCAATCCCCCTCGTAAATGGAGATCGTCCGATGACACCGATAAAGTCCTTCCTTCTGGCCGCAGCAACAGCGCTGATGGTGCCGACCGCTGCAACCCCGCAGCAAGCCCCCCTCGTAGACCCAACGAATACTGTCGAGGCGAAGCTGCAGACGCTGCTGGACCGCGAAGAAATCCGCCAGGTCATCACCAATTATGGTCTGGCGTTCGACATGCAGGACTGGGAGCTGCACTGATCAGTCTTCACCGATGAGATCCAGATGGATTTCACCGCGTCATTGGGCGGAGGATTGCAGAGCATATCGGTCGACGCCTGGGTCAACGCGGTCAAACCCTTTTTGCCAATCTCAAAGGCACGCAGCATATCGCCATGCCGCTGATCATCGAGATCGACGGAGACACGGCCTATGTCCGCGTGATGTTGCACGCCCAGTATCACTTGCCCAATGTCAGGGGTGGCCCGGTTCAGACCATGATCGGATATTATGACAACTGGCTGGTGCGCACTGAAATGGGGTGGAAGATCACGAAGATGGTGCAGACGATCACCTGGAATGAGGGCAATTGGTACATCGTCGAAAAGGCCGCCGGATTGAGCGAGTGACCGTTGCGCGGGCGCGCGGTTATGACCCGGGGCTGGGTCCACCGCTGTGGGTGCGTCAACCGTTTTTCGCGATCTCACGCTTGTGCGCCTCAAGAAAGGCCCGAACTGCCTTCGTTTTCCGGTCTGATCGCCACATCAGCCCGATGGAGATCGGATCAAAGCCCGACACGGGCCGACGGGTCACCCCCGGCGGCAGATCGGGCAACACATAGGACGCATGCAGGAAACACCCGAGCCCGTCGCGCACATACTCCGGCCCCGTCGAGGGTTGGGACACGTGGTAGGCAATGCGGGCCTCGGGATGTGCGGACTGCATCAGGCGCAGCACCTTGTCATAAAGCGGTGAATTGAGATGTCGGGCGAAGGTGATCACGCTGTCCCCAGCCAGCCGGTCCAGCGGAAGCTCGTCGAACTGCGACAAGGCGTGGTCCTCTGGGATCGCTGCCATCCAGACGCCGCTCATGGTCTCGCGCCCCGCAAGATCGGGATGGTCCGGGGGCAGGAAGCCGACACCGACCTCGATGTCGCGGGCAACAAGCGCATGCAGCACAGCGTCGGAATGCAGCTCTGACATCCGGACGTCGATCTCGGGGTGTTTCTGCCTGAGATCACCCAGAACTTGGCTCAGATGCGGAACCTTCAGATACTCAAGAAAGGCAATCCGCAGTAGCGTGTCGTCCTGCGCTGCAAGGCGTTTGATCTCGGCCTGGGCCTTCTCCAGCTGCATTAGTGCGTCCCGAGCAGCAGGCAACAGGACTTTGCCGGCCTGGGTTAAACTTACCTTGCGCCGATCGCGATCAAAGAGCTTCACACCCAGGGATTTTTCAAGCGCTGCGATCTGCTGACTGAGCGCGGGTTGCGTCATCGCGACCTGTTCGGCCGCCTTGCGAAAGTGCAGCGTCTGGGCGACCGCCACAAAACACTCGTATCGCCTGAATCCTGACATGACCCAAATCTGCCAGAACAGCCTTTAATAAGCAATGCCTATCACAGAACGGGCCATTCGAATTGGCAATCAAGCCCCAGCAGCGTGATGTTTGTGAGGACCAGACAACAGATCAAACCGGAGACATGACAATGAAACCGCTCAACAAGATCATCTATATCGAAGCCTCGCCACGCAAGGAACGCTCACATTCCATCGCACTGGCGACGCAATTTCTGGCTGACATCCAGACTGCAAACCCAACCGTCGAAATCGACCGGATGGACCTGTGGAACACCGACCTGCCAGACTTCAACGGTGCGCTGATCGATGCCAAATATGCCCTGCTGAATGGCGAGGATCCGACCTCCGACCAGGCCCGTGCCTGGAAAAGCGTGACGCAGGTCATTGATCGCATCGCCGATGCGGACCTGATCGTGATCTCGACCCCGATGTGGAACTTCGGCGTGCCCTATGTCCTCAAGCACCTGATCGATATCATCGCGCAACCCGGCTACACCTATCAGCCCCGTGCGGATGCCCCTTATGAGAATTGGGGGCTGCTCAGCGGCAAATCCGCTGTGGTTATCACCGCGCGCGGCGGCACCGTCGCCCCCGGAACCGGCGTCGAAGACTGGGATTTCCAGGCGCGCTATCTCGACTATGCGCTGAAATTTATCGGCATCCAGGACGTCACTCAGGTGGCCGTCGAACTGACCGCCGTTGACAAGGCGCACCTGCCGGACCAGCAGGCCGCTGCGGCGCAAACACTTTCACAACTGGCCAAACAACTGACCAAACCGGCAGCCGCAACCGTGGCCGCCTGACACACATCGAAAGGAGCAAGACCATGACACAGTTTTTCAAAACCACCGCTCTCGCAGCCGTATTCGCGCTTGGCGTCGCTGGATTAGGACAGGCCCAAGACACCGCGGACGACGCGGAATTGCGCCAATTGACCGGTGCCTGGGTGGCGGGTTGGAGCACCAGCCCCGACGCCCCGTTCTCGATTGATCAGATCGCCCATCTCTACGTTCAGGACGAACGTCTGTTTTCCTACGACTTTGGCCGGCCGCATAATGGCGTCGAAGGCTGGGACGCCGCATCGCGCTACTATGAGGGTTTCATGGCGCTGCCTGCGGAATGGATGCTGGTCCCGGCGGACGACATGCGCGTCACGGTCCGGGGTGACATCGCCTGGACCACCGTATCGCTGTCGGGATCGGGCACCATGCCTAACGGAGATCCGATTGCCTTTCCGGAGGCCCGCGTAACCCTGATCTTTGAAAAACAGGAGGACGGGGCGTGGCGGATCATCCACGAGCACGGCTCGTCTGCGGTTCCCTTCCCGGACCCAGAGACCACACGGTCGCTCATCAGCGATGACCGCAACTGAGGAGCAAGGCCATGACGACGCCAATCCTGATCAACAAGTCATCGCTACGGCGTGCTGCCCTTCTATGGGCAGCCATCTTCCCCCTCATCACCCTGGTGCTGGCCCTGACCGGGCCGGTCATCGGGGACTGGCCGCTGATCGCAAGAACGCTGGTTCTGACGTTGATCGTCGTCCCGCTTCTGAACTTTCTCATTATGCCGCATCTGATGGCGCGCTTCGGCCGCTGGGTCGAGGCTGGCTGAGACAATCCACGACCGAAAGGACTGAAACCATGACACCGCACGCGCAGATTACCGAAGGCATGAACAGATGGTTCGCGGCCTGGAACATCGGCACCAATCCCTTTGATATCGAGAGGCTGCGCGCGCTGTTCTCGACCGGCCAGATCCATGTCGTTGACAGTTTCGACGACAAGGTCGTGGTGCTGAAGAGTTTCGACGCCTACGCCCGCACCTGGACCTTGTCGGGATTCCGCAGCTGGTCCATCGTGCCCATCGGAGAGCCCCAGATCCGCATATCGGGCGACCTCGCCGTCGTGACATTCGCCTTTCTGGGTGACGACATCTCGACCAGGGGTGACAAAGCATCGGCAGCACAGCACGGCACCCATGCCGGGGTATGCGACGGTCCAAACACGGCGACCTGTCCCCAATGAAAAAAGCCGCCCCGAGGGAGCGGCTTTTTTGCATCACGTGGTTTGATCAGCCCTGACGGGCTTTGAACCGACGCTGGGTCTTGTTGATCACGTAGACGCGGCCTTTGCGACGCACAATGCGGCAGTCGCGGTGCCGGTTCTTGAGCGAGCGGAGCGAATTGCGAACCTTCATGGTCGTCTCCTCATGTCTTCTTCTCAGTCGGCGCGCTGGCCAGCGCCGGGGTTGCGGGTCGTCCGGCGGGCCGGACGGGTGAAACAGGTGGTGGGCGATACTGGGATCGAACCAGTGACCCCTTCGATGTCAACGAAGTGCTCTACCGCTGAGCTAATCACCCACTTTACCTGCGCGAAACCCTGTGCCCCAAACAAAAATGGGGCGCGAAAAGTCGCGCCGGTAGCGGGGTCTTTAAAAGGAGTCGCGCATAAGATCAAGGGCTTTTGGTTTTTGGTTTTTCTGCGCTATGGTCAGGGCCGGAGGAAGGCGTATGTCGAAGTCAGCGTTTGAAGTCAGTTATCCCGAAAGCAATGCGTCCTGCGTGGTTTTCGCGTCCCCTCACAGCGGACGGGAATACCCGTGGTCTCTGCTGCGCACAACCGTTCTGGATGATCTGGCGATCCGCACCTCCGAAGATGCCTTTGTGGATCAGCTGTTTGACTGCGCCCCGCAATTTGGCGCGACTTTTCTCAAGGCTGGCGCGCCCCGCGCCTTCGTCGATTTGAACCGCAGCAGCGACGAGCTTGACCCCGCCCTGATCGAAGGCGTGCGGCGCCGGGGGCACAACCCGCGTGTGGCTTCGGGCCTCGGGGTCATTCCGCGCGTGGTGGCCAATGGCCGTGCGATTTACCGCGGCAAGATCACCCTTGTGGAAGCCAAGCGGCGGCTGGATGACTATTGGCATCCTTATCACAACACGTTGCAGAGTCTGCTGGATGAGGCAGTGAATCACCATGGGCAGGCGGTACTGATCGATTGCCACTCCATGCCACATGAGGCGGTGCAAGGCATCGCCCGTTCCGGTGCGAAACGCCCAGAGATTGTGCTGGGGGACCGTTTTGGCGCAGCAGCAGCGGGTGACGTTGTGGACCGTGTTGAAGCGGCTTTTGCCTCGGCCGGCTTTGTCGTGACCCGCAACGCGCCTTTTGCCGGCGCCTATGTGACGCAGGCTTATGGACGCCCCACGCGCGGCCAGCATGCGGTACAGGTGGAGATCGATCGCGCCATCTACATGGACGAATCCCTGATCCGCCCTTCCGAGCATTTCGCCGATGTTCAGCGCACCCTGCGTGGTGTGATCGCGGACATTGCCCAAATCGGTCAGGAACGGACGCCGCTGGCGGCTGAATAGGCGCTATCGCAGCGCGCGACCTTTCAGAATGGCATCCGGCCCAAAGCGGGCACGGATGGCATCGGTAGCGCGCTCGGCCTCGCCGCGCCGTTTCGCCTGTGGGTCAAGCAGATCACTTGATCTGTCGGCATCCTCGGCTCCGATCAGATCGGAGAGACCGCACCCCAACAACCGGTAGGGACCCTGATCGCCGACCTGATCGAAAAGTCCACGCGCGGTGCGATAGACCGTATCGGCCATCTGCGTTGCGTCGCGCAGGCTCAGCCGCCTTGAGATCAGCGAGTGATCCGCCCGTTTCAGTTTCAGCGTAACCACGCGGCCTGCGAGCCCCTTGGCCTTGGCGCGATCGGCCACTTTTTCGGCCATCCGCCAGAGATGGCCGTCCAAAAGCTCAGGGTCGGAGGTGTCCTCGTGAAAGGTGGTCTCGTTGGAGATCGATTTCATCGGCGTATGTGCCGAGACACGGCGGCGATCCTGACCCCGCGCCAGGTGCCACAGGCGGTCCCCCATCGATCCGAACCGCGCAATCAATTCGGTGCGGTCCCAGCGCAACAGATCGGAAAAGGTGCGGATACCGGCCTTGTCGAGTGAGGCTTGCGTGGCGGCCCCCACGCCCCAGATCAGCCGTACCGGCTGGTCCCGCAAGAAATCATCCGTTTCCGCCTTGCCGATGATCGAAAACCCGTGCGGTTTGTCGAGATCGGAGGCGACCTTGGCCAAGAACTTGTTGTGGCTGAGACCGATGGAGCCGGTCAGGCCCAGCTCGTCACGCATGCGTTTGATCAGTCGCGCCAGCATCACCGCGGGCGGGTGACCATGCAGCCGCGCGGTGCCGGAGAGATCCATGAAGGCCTCGTCCAGCGACAGGGGTTCAATGTCGGGCGTCAGCTCTTCCATCATCTGACGAATGGCGCGGGAGGCATCAACATAGGCCTCCATCCGTGGTTTGATGATCACCGCGTCGGGGCAGAGTTTCAGCGCCTGGAACATCGGCATCGCCGAGCGGACACCCCGAATGCGCGCCACATAGCAGGCGGTGGAAACCACACCGCGCCGCCCGCCGCCGATAATGACCGGTTTGCTCATCAGGCTGGGGTCATCGCGCTTTTCCACCGAGGCATAGAAGGCATCGCAGTCCATATGGGCAATGGAGAGGGTATAAAGCTCGTCATGCACAACCACGCGCGGGCTGCCGCAGGCGGGGCAACGGCGGCTGTCGTCAAATTCGGTCAGGCAATCGCGGCAAAGTGCGGGCATAATCCGGCGGTTCGGTTAAGGTGCGTGCATGTCCCGATCTTACGCCACTGCAGATGAAATGAACATGCCGTTCACGGGGGCCAAGCTGGCCCTGCTGGTGGGCCACCGGATCATCGTGATCCTGCGCGATGACATTCCGACGATCCCGTTTCCGGGCTATTGGGACCTGCCAGGGGGCGGGCGGGAGGCGGGAGAGCCACCGCTGGCCTGCGCGTTGCGGGAGACCTTTGAGGAGCTGGGTCTGACGATCCGGCCCGACGTGATTTCCTGGGGGCGGTGTTTCCCCTCTGAGAGCGAGGTGAACTGGTTCTTTGTCGCGCATGTGCCCGAAGAGATCGTGGGTTCCATCCGGTTTGGAGATGAGGGCCAGCGTTGGGAGGTGATGGCTGTCACCGACTTTCTGAACCACCCCAAGGCCGTGCCGAATTTCAAGATACGGCTGGCCATCTACCTGGCAGAAGAACGGGAGCTTTTAAGGAAAAACCCCCCGCTGATCTGAGCGGGGGGAGGTAACGAACCTCAGGAAGACGTGGTTCGTTGGGGAGTATCACCTTACGTCAACTTACCACCTAAAGGCGAATTCGCCTAATAACCAAAAAGTCTTAAAGACCACATCCTGTGGTCTGTTGTGTTACGGCCACAGTGTCTTGCGGTCCCTCTTTGGACCCAATGGGTGCGTTCCGGTTGTGGACAATTCCGAATTCTGACGTTGGATCAGTGGTTTGGGCTGTGGGCCTGCGGGCTGTTCAATTCGGCCAGAATCGCCTCTGCAGACGCGCGCGGATTTGCCGATTGCCAGACCGGACGGCCGACGACGACATGGTCCGCACCCGCAGAAATAGCATTCGCGGGGGTCGCCACACGTTTCTGGTCACCAAGATCCGCGCCTGCAGGACGGACGCCGGGGGTGACGATCAGGCGATCCCGGGCCTCTGGCAGGGCGCGGATTCGCGCGGCTTCCTGGGGGGAGGCGATCACACCGTCGGCGCCGGCCTCAAGGGCCGCGGCGGCACGTGCGACAACCAGATCCGGCACATCGCCCTGACGGATCTGGCAGGCATCAAGATCGGATCGGTCCAGCGATGTCAGGATGGTAACGGCCAGGATTTTCATCTCCGACCCGCCCGCGCCTTCCTTTGCGGCGGCGACCACATGCGGGTCACCGTGCACGGTGAGAAAATCGAGATCGAACTGTGCCAGTCCCCGGACGGCGGCTTCTATCGTGGCGCTGATGTCGAAGAGTTTCATGTCCAGGAAGATGCGTTTGCCATGCTCCTGTTTGAGCTCATTGGCCAGCGCCAGACCGCCGCCTGTCAGCATGCCCAGACCGATCTTGTAGAAATTGACGGCGTCGCCGAGCTGCGTGGCCAGCTGATGACCTGCCAGAGCATTTGGCACATCCAGCGCCACGATCAGTCTGTCATCCACCATATGCCGCTCCTTTTGCCATCGGTGTCTCTTAGGCGGAACGGGTCTGCCTGTCCATTGCACAGCAGGGCGGAAAAAGACCCGGAGGCATCTCCCATGCGCTCCGGGTCAAGGTGATAAGCCGATCAGAAGCGTGCGGCCTTCCCGTCAAGCGGGCAAGTTACCGGCAAACCGAGGTTTGCTCCTGTGGCAGATTGCGCCCCCGGGCCTGAAGTGGAACTGTGAGGACCCGGGGCACAATTGGAACTGGCAGAACAAGCCAACTGGTTACATACGATGAAGGACTGCGGTGCGGGTACGCCTTCACATGGCATCAAAGATAGGGGATCAGAGGGGGTCAAAAACGGGGAAAGGGCGGCGGCTATTCCCACAAGGGTTGCTCGTTTGATTCATATCAGAGCAACCACTTGCAGGATAAGGTATCGCAAATGCGGGGCGTAGCAGCCTCTTGAAGCGGGCTCGCCTGCGCCCCAAATAAACCTCAAGGTCCTGACCGCTGTCGTGCCGCTATGCCGGGCGCAGCACATCCGGGACGCTTTACATAAAGGAGAATACCCATGGACTTGACCAAGTTCACGGAGCGATCGCGCGGTTTCATTCAGGCGGCACAGACAATTGCGACGCGCGACAGCCATCAGCGGCTGGCGCCTGAACACATCCTCAAGGCACTGATGGACGACGATCAGGGGTTGGCGAGCAACCTGATTGCCGCTGCGGGTGGCAAGCCTGCAGATGTCGTGCAATCGGTTGAGCTGGCCTTGTCCAAGATGCCCAAGGTCAGCGGCGATGCCGCCCAGGTCTATCTTGACAATGCGACGCAGAAGGTGCTGGCAGAGGCCGAGGCCCTGGCCAAGAAGGCAGGCGACAGCTTTGTCCCGGTTGAGCGCATCCTGATGGCGCTCTGCATGGTGAAATCGGCTGCCAAAACCGCGCTGGACGCAGGTGGCGTAACTGCACAGGGGCTGAACACGGCGATCAACGACGTTCGTAAGGGCCGCACCGCCGACACCGCCAACGCCGAAGAAGGATACGACGCGCTGAAGAAATACGCGATGGACCTTACGGAGCGCGCTGAGGCAGGCAAGATCGACCCGATCATTGGCCGTGACGAAGAGATTCGCCGCGCCATGCAGGTGTTGAGCCGTCGGACCAAGAACAACCCCGTCCTCATTGGTGAGCCCGGTGTCGGTAAAACGGCGATTGCCGAAGGCCTTGCTCTGCGTATCGTGAACGGCGACGTGCCCGAATCCCTGCGCAACAAGAAGCTGCTGGCGCTGGATATGGGCGCGCTGATTGCTGGCGCGAAGTACCGGGGTGAATTCGAAGAGCGGCTGAAAGCTGTTCTGACCGAGGTCACTGAGGCCGCAGGGGAGATCATCCTCTTTATCGACGAAATGCACACGCTGGTGGGGGCAGGCAAGGCAGACGGCGCGATGGATGCCGCGAACCTGATTAAACCTGCCTTGGCGCGGGGTGAGTTGCACTGCGTGGGTGCGACCACGCTCGATGAATACCGCAAGTATGTGGAGAAGGACGCAGCCCTTGCGCGGCGGTTCCAGCCCGTCATGGTGCTGGAGCCGACGGTGGAAGATACCGTATCTATTTTGCGCGGTATCAAAGAGAAGTACGAGCTGCACCACGGCGTGCGAATTTCGGACTCGGCGCTGGTGGCCGCAGCCACACTCAGCCACCGCTACATTACCGACCGATTCCTGCCGGATAAAGCCATCGACCTTGTCGATGAGGCGGCGAGCCGGTTGCGCATGGAAGTGGACAGCAAGCCCGAAGAACTGGATGCGCTGGACCGCCAGATCTTGCAGATGCAGATCGAGGCCGAGGCTCTGCGTCTGGAAGATGACGCGGCGAGTAAGGACCGCCTGACCACGCTTGAAAAGGACCTCGCGGAACTGCAGGAGAAAAGCGACGCGCTGACCGCCAAATGGCAGGCCGAGCGGGACAAGATGGCAGGCGCGCGGGACATCAAGGAAAAACTGGATCACGCCCGTGCCGAGCTTGAGATTGCCAAGCGGGAAGGCAATTTGGCGAAGGCCGGTGAGCTGTCCTATGGGGTGATCCCTCAGCTTGAAAAACAGCTGGGCGAGGCCGAGGGTCGCGACGAAACCGATGTGCTGGTGGAAGAGGCCGTGCGCCCCGACCAGATTGCCAGTGTTGTCGAACGCTGGACGGGTATCCCGGCGGGCAAGATGCTGGAAGGCGAACGCGACAAGCTGCTGCGCATGGAAGATCAGTTGCACACGCGCGTGATCGGTCAGGAAACCGCCGTGCGTTCGGTTGCCAATGCGGTACGGCGCGCACGTGCTGGTCTGAACGACGAGAACCGGCCTTTGGGATCTTTCCTCTTCCTCGGTCCGACCGGTGTGGGCAAGACCGAGCTGACCAAGGCCGTGGCCGAGTTCCTCTTTGACGATGACAGCGCGATGGTGCGCATCGACATGTCGGAGTTCATGGAGAAACACAGCGTGGCGCGTCTGATCGGGGCTCCTCCCGGCTATGTGGGTTATGACGAGGGCGGTGTGCTGACGGAGGCTGTGCGGCGCAGGCCCTATCAGGTTGTGCTTTTCGACGAGGTCGAGAAGGCGCACCCGGATGTCTTCAACGTGCTGTTGCAGGTGCTTGACGATGGGATGCTCACCGATGGTCAGGGCCGCACCGTGGATTTCAAGCAGACGCTCATTATCCTGACGTCGAACCTTGGGGCGCAAAGCCTCAGCCGCTTGCCGGATGGGGCGGATGCCTCGGATGCCAAGCGCGATGTGATGGATGCGGTACGGGCGCATTTCCGTCCGGAATTCCTCAACCGACTGGACGAGACCATCATCTTTGATCGTCTGGGCCGCGAGGATATGGACGGCATCGTTGATATCCAGATGGCGCGTCTGCTCAAGCGGCTGGCCGCGCGGAAGATCACGCTGGATCTGGACGACGGCGCGCGGACCTGGCTGGCGGATGAAGGCTATGACCCGGTTTTCGGGGCGCGACCGCTCAAGCGCGTGATCCAGCGGGCGCTTCAGGACCCCCTGGCGGAGATGCTCTTGGCGGGTGACGTCAAAGACGGCGAGAGCGTGAGCGTCAGTGCGGGCAGCGAAGGGTTGATCATCGGCGACCGGATTGCCGCGTCGAACCGCCCGAAACCGGATGATGCCGTCGTACATTGACGGCGCGGTCAAAATAACTGCACAAAGGCCGGGACTTAACCCCGGCCTTTTTTATGAATTTCCCTCCAGACCTGGTGATCTTTGACTGTGACGGTGTCCTCGTGGACAGCGAACCGGTCACCAATGTGGTCATTCAGGACAATCTTGCGCGTCATGGGCTGGAAATCTCCCTTGAACGTATTGTCGATCTCTTTGTCGGGGGGACGATGGCGGGCGTGATGTCTACCGCTCGCGAGATGGGGGCACAGCTGCCGGACGGTTGGCTCGACAGTATATATAGTGAGATGTTCGAGGCGCTGGAGGCCGGGGTTGACCTTGTCCCCGGGGTTGTCGGTGTTCTCGACGCGCTGGATGCAGCCGGGATCGGTTACGCCGTCGGCTCCAACGGGCCGCACCGCAAGATGGAAATCACCCTGACCCGCACCGGGCTGCGCCAGCGTCTGGATGGTCAGATTTATTCGCGCGAAGATGTCGCCCAACCCAAACCGGCGCCTGACGTCTACCTCAAGGCGGCAGCCGAGGCGGGTGTTTCACCTGATCGCTGCGTGGTGGTCGAAGACAGCGCCAGTGGTGCCCGTGCGGGCAAGGCGGCGGGCATGTATTGCCTCGGCTATGTGGCAGAGACCGATCCGGAACGTCTGGCCCCGATCTGTGACGCTCTCTTTCAAAGCATGGACGACCTGCCCGGCATGCTGAACCTGCGCGCGCTGGCGTGAATAGTTACAGACTGCTGTCTCATTCGTGACTCGAATTGGTTTGGTCCTGCACGTACTACTCTCTACATGAGCTGAAACGCGATTGCTTTGGAGTAGATGATGGCACATCGGTGGACCAACACGCTGACGCATAAAGATGTGACGCCGCAGGCGCATTTCATGAACCGCCGCCAACTGATGGCAGGCGCGGCGTCCGGCGTGGCCCTTGCCGGTATCGGTGCGGGCGCGCAGGCCGAAGAGGCGCTGGAACCGAACCCGTGGGAAGACATCACGCAATATAATAACTTCTATGAATTCGGTACCGGCAAGAGCGATCCCGCGACGTATGCCGGCGCGTTGACGACCGATCCCTGGACGGTGGCGATCGATGGGCTTGTCGAAAAGCCGGGCGACTACAGCTTCAAGGACATCATGGCCGAGATGACGGTGGAGGAACGTATCTACCGCTTCCGCTGTGTCGAGGCCTGGTCGATGGTGATCCCCTGGAACGGATTTGAACTGGCGGACCTGCTGGCGCTGGCCGGTGTGATGCCCGAGGGCAAATACGTGCGCTTTGAAACGCTCTACCGGCCCGAAGAGATGGTGGGGCAGAAGTATCGCACCATCGACTGGCCCTATGTCGAAGGTCTACGCATGGACGAGGCGCTGCATCCGCTCACCATCATGGCGACCGGCATTTACGGTAAAACCATCCCGAACCAGAATGGCGCGCCCCTGCGTCTGGTGGTGCCGTGGAAGTATGGGTTCAAATCGATCAAGTCGATTGTGCGGATCACGGTGACCGAAGATCAGCCCGTGAACACATGGCAGGCGCTGCAAGCCAGCGAATACGGTTTCTATGCGAATGTGAACCCAACCGTGGATCACCCCCGCTGGAGCCAGGCGACGGAACGCAAGGTCGGGGGCGGTCTGTTTTCAAAGCGTGTGCCCACATTGATGTTCAACGGCTACGAAGAGGAGGTCGCCAGCCTCTATGAGGGCATGGACCTGACGGTCAATTATTAAGCCGTCTGTGTTAGGCTGATGCCATGACAATTGTTGACCGTATCAACGCCTTCGCGCGCCGGGTGCCCACATGGGTGCTCTATATACTGTATCTGTTGCCGGTGCCCTGGCTGCTCTACCTCGCGCAGACGGGGGGGTTGGGCCGCGAACCGATCAAGGCGCTGGAACATGAACTGGGCGAAATTGCCCTGCAACTGTTGATCATCGGCCTGACCATCACGCCGCTGCGCCGCTACCTCGGGATCAACCTGCTGAAGTTCCGCCGCATGTTCGGCCTGCTCGCCTTTATATATGTGTCCCTGCACCTGCTGGTCTGGCTGGTGCTGGACGTGGGCATCCTGAGCCAGATCTGGGCGGACATCCTCAAGCGCCCGTATATCACAATCGGTATGGCAGGCTTTATGCTGTTGATCCCCCTGGCGCTGACGTCAAACAACTGGTCGGTGCGCAAACTTGGAGCCGGTTGGCGCAAACTGCACCGTCTCTCTTATGTGGCCGTTATTCTGGGCGGGGTGCACTATATGATGCTGACCAAGACCTGGGCGCTGGAGCCGGTGATCTATATGGCCGTGATTCTGGGCCTGTTGGCGCTGCGGCTGCCCAAGCTGCGCAGCAAACAGGCGGCCTGAGGCCCATCCGCATCATTGTTGAGCGGTTTCGAAACCCGTGATTTGCAGATTCGACCGCAAATCACCCCGCCAAACCGATTCATTTTTGACCATTTGGACGAATCCTTTGACCCGGTGCACCTGAATCGGCAGCGATTCACCTGATTCACGCCCCGAGTCGTGCCTGATTTGCCCGGTGACTCGCGGAGTCTTGGGGATAGCCCTGTGGATAACGCTATATATAGCGGAAGCAGGGTGGGCCTTGGATGTGGCCAAACGAAATAATCCTGCTCAAAACCCATATTTTGCGAAATCTTGAGTAAGCAACCACCTGTTTTCAAAGGAAAAACAAGAAACATGTAAAAAAAATGACGTTTCCTGAAAAAAGGGGTTGCGGGTCCCCCGTACTAACCGTAGAACCCCCCCTCACCGGCGGC
>NZ_JADOBQ010000004.1:0-5000 GCF_015644665.1 Roseobacter sp. MH60115 | reverse complement strand
ACAGAGTTGTCCAAGTCAAGTACACTAACCCGAGCAATCGCAAGATTGCTCTTTGTCTGGGTCCGCACGGACCCAGGCGGGAAAAAGTATGCTTTTGGTTCAGAATAAAGGGCGTCTTTTAGTTACCAGCTGAGAGGCCCGCGATTGACGCAAGTCTTTCTTTTTCTGGATCAAATCAAGCGCGAAAAGGGCGTTTGGTGAATGCCTTGGCAGTAAGAGGCGATGAAAGACGTGATACTCTGCGATAAGCCATGAGGAGCTGAGAATAAGCTTTGATCCATGGATCTCTGAATGGGGCAACCCACCTGATACTGTGTTATTATTGATCCCTCGGGATCGGCTAATAATGCGGTAAAACAGGTATTTATAACCTGAATACATAGGGTTATAAAAGCAAACCCGGGGAACTGAAACATCTAAGTACCCGGAGGAAAGGAAATCAATTGATACTCCCCTAGTAGCGGCGAGCGAACGGGGACCAGCCGAGCCATGAGTGTGGTTAGAATGCGTTGGAATGCGCAACCAGAGTGGGTGATAGTCCCGTATAAGAAGCATGATTGGACGTATTAAGTAGGGCGGAACACGTGAAATTCTGTCTGAAGATCGGAGGACCACCTTCGAAGGCTAAGTACTCCTTACTGACCGATAGTGAACCAGTACCGTGAGGGAAAGGTGAAAAGCACCCCGACGAGGGGAGTGAAACAGTACCTGAAACCGAACGCCTACAATCAGTCGGAGCTTGACTAGAGTCTAATTTGGACGGAAAAGAATAGGCATGAAATCGCTTATACTTACCGTACCGATCCTCCTCGCATCCTCAACATTTCTCGCAGCTTCCGAATACGTCTTCGGGATCGGTCAGGATGATTTGGACGGGCGGGCATCGGAGGCTTTTGCCATCCAGCTTGAAGTTCATTCCAATCCGCTACGCGAGTATCGGTGGGGATCAGTTTCTGGGATGGTTGCAGCCCAAGTTGACGAAGACGGAGATGCCTACTTGGGCATCGGCCTGTCGACGTTATGGAACACATCAGACAAATGGTTCATCGAGGGCAGCCTGGCAGCAGGCTACTACGATGAGGGCAGCGGAGGCACGGACCTTGGCGGCAATCTTCAGTTCAGAACCCTCGTTGGTTTTGGCTACAGGATTTCCGATCAGGCACGGATCTCGCTTGCTATAGACCATCTGTCGAACGCAGGGATCGAAGATGTCAATCCGGGTCGTGAAGCGATCTGGATCAGATATGGCCGGTCCTTCTGATGCGTCCAAATTAGTCTCTAGTCTTGTGACGGCGTACCTTTTGTATAATGGGTCATCGACTTGGTCTCACGAGCAAGCTTAAGCCGTTAGGTGTAGGCGCAGCGAAAGCGAGTCTTAATAGGGCGTCGAGTTCGTGGGATCAGACCCGAAACCGAGTGATCTAGGCATGGCCAGGTTGAAGGTACGGTAACACGTACTGGAGGACCGAACCCACATCCGTTGAAAAGGATCGGGATGAGCTGTGCCTAGGGGTGAAAGGCCAATCAAACTCGGAGATAGCTGGTTCTCTGCGAAATCTATTTAGGTAGAGCGTCATCCGAATACCCTCGGGGGTAGAGCACTGGATGGGTAATGGGGCCCCACAGGCTTACTGATCCTAACCAAACTCCGAATACCGAGGAGTACTAGATGGCAGACACACGGCGAATGCTAACGTCCGTCGTGGAGAGGGAAACAACCCTGACCTACAGCTAAGGCCCCTAATTCATGGCTAAGTGGGAAAGCAGGTGAGACGACCAAAACAACCAGGAGGTTGGCTTAGAAGCAGCCATCCTTTAAAGATAGCGTAACAGCTCACTGGTCTAAATAAGTTGTCTTGCGGCGAAGATGTAACGGGGCTCAAGCCATGAGCCGAAGCTTAGGATGCATTTATTGCATGGTAGCAGAGCGTAGTGTGACATAATTCCATGTGTCCTTACTCCCTTCGGGGATATTGGACACGCGGAGTTTTCTGTGAAGCCGGCGCGTGAGCGATCCGGTGGAGAGATCACTAGTGAGAATGATGACATGAGTAGCGACAAACAGTGTGAGAGACACTGTCGCCGAAAGTCCAAGGGTTCCTGCTTAAAGCTAATCTGAGCAGGGTAAGCCGACCCCTAAGGCGAGGCCGAAAGGCGTAGTCGATGGGAACCAGGTTAATATTCCTGGGCCAGATGGAAGTGACGGATCTCGAGGGTAGTTCATCCTTATTGGATTGAATGGGCTGCTTAGAGGTTCCTGGAAATAGCTCCATCGCTAGATCGTACCCTAAACCGACACAGGTGGACTGGTAGAGAATACCAAGGCGCTTGAGAGAACTATGTTGAAGGAACTCGGCAAAATACCTCCGTAAGTTCGCGAGAAGGAGGCCCAGTTTCTACGCAAGTATTGGCTGGGGGCACAAACCAGGGGGTGGCGACTGTTTATTAAAAACACAGGGCTCTGCGAAGTCGCAAGACGACGTATAGGGTCTGACGCCTGCCCGGTGCCTGAAGGTTAAAAGGAGAGGTGAGAGCCTTGAATTGAAGCCCAGGTAAACGGCGGCCGTAACTATAACGGTCCTAAGGTAGCGAAATTCCTTGTCGGGTAAGTTCCGACCTGCACGAATGGCGTAACGACTTCCCCGCTGTCTCCAACATAGACTCAGCGAAATTGAATTACCTGTCAAGATGCAGGTTTCCCGCGGTTAGACGGAAAGACCCCGTGCACCTTTACTACAACTTCACACTGGCATTAGGCCGAACATGTGCAGGATAGGTGGTGGGCTTTGAAGCGTGAACGCCAGTTTGCGTGGAGCCACCCTTGAGATACCACCCTTGTTCTGCTTGATGTCTAACCGCGGTCCGTTATCCGGATCCGGGACCCTGTGTGGTGGGTAGTTTGACTGGGGCGGTCGCCTCCTAAAGCGTAACGGAGGCGCGCGAAGGTTGGCTCAGAGCGGTCGGAAATCGCTCGTTGAGTGCAATGGCAGAAGCCAGCCTGACTGCGAGACTGACAAGTCGAGCAGAGTCGAAAGACGGCCATAGTGATCCGGTGGTCCCGAGTGGAAGGGCCATCGCTCAACGGATAAAAGGTACGCCGGGGATAACAGGCTGATACTGCCCAAGAGTCCATATCGACGGCAGTGTTTGGCACCTCGATGTCGGCTCATCTCATCCTGGGGCTGGAGCAGGTCCCAAGGGTACGGCTGTTCGCCGTTTAAAGAGGTACGTGAGCTGGGTTTAGAACGTCGTGAGACAGTTCGGTCCCTATCTTCCGTGGGTGTAGGATACTTGAGAGGAGTTGCCCCTAGTACGAGAGGACCGGGGTGAACGATCCACTGGTGGACCTGTTGTTGCGCCAGCAGCAGTGCAGGGTAGCTATGATCGGAAAGGATAACCGCTGAAGGCATCTAAGCGGGAAGCCCCCCTCAAAACAAGGTATCCCTGAGGGCCGAGGTAGACCACCTCGTCGATAGGCCAGAGATGTAAGCACAGCAATGTGTTCAGTTGACTGGTACTAATTGCCCGATAGGCTTGATTTGATCCAGTAGAAGAGAGATTTTCTAGGACAATCAAAAGCATACACAGCACATTAGAGTGCGAGACTTGGACAACAGAGGTTTTTCATGGTTTGGTGGTCATAGCACGAGCAAAACACCTGGTCCCATCCCGAACCCAGCCGTTAAGTGCCGTAGCGCTGATGGTACTGCGTCTTAAGACGTGGGAGAGTAAGTCACCGCCAAACCTAGTAAAACCTCTGTTAAAGTATCTCTCTTCCGGTAGTCTTCCAAATCCCTTAGTGTATTTTCGAAGCGTCCATTGATAGACACGTGCTTTGCTTCAGAGGCACCCGGTCCATCTCAGCAGGCAGGGCCTGCTCAGCACGCTTATTGTTGAGGCGTCGAACTAAGTCGTAAGCGTTGCATCTGACCCCTAATTTGGTGTCTTACCGTAAGCGATGCAAGCTACCCCCTATTTACCTTCTTCCGACCTAGACACCTAAGGCGTATATTGGCGCTACGCGCCAATATATAGAACAGTTTTTGACTTCCGGCCCTAACCTGACTTCCGCAATGTGGTATCGATGCTGCGGCGCAGCCCGTCGAAGCTGCCTTTCGCTGCAGAAGCGACACCTAGCAATGGTTGACCAACGCCTTAGTGACCGCCGCGAGTTCAGCCGTTTGGCATGCGCGCTTGATTTCAGTCGTACAGAAGCCGAACTTCTTCGGGACCTTCGGTTTGCCAAAAGTACCAATATCGGCGGTCGCTCTCTCGCCCTAGCTTTCTAGAGTAAGCGCCAGTTGCTCAGTAGCAGATCGCTTTACCGACTTATTTGAGAGAGGCCCTATCTTGATCTCGTATCCTTCTTTTCGGTAATTATGAAGAAAGTTAATCTTCACCGAGTTCCGCATGTGCTCGCAAGATCTTAGCTCAATTTCCGAAATGGGTTCCGTTTTTGTGCCAATTAATCGAAGCAGATTTCTATGGAAAATATCGAAAGCACACAGCATTAATTCAATTCGCTCAATATGATTGATGTCATTTTTTGATTCTGCTTGTTCGAAAAGTCGAAGCGCAAACCTGAACCACTTTTGATACTTCTTATCACTTTCATATCTCTCGCAAAATTCACTAAAGCTTATGATACATTGTCCAGTTTGCGGATCGATCATTAGCTCTCCCATCGCTTGTGCGGCTCTGCGCGGAATTGTTGTTTTTAAGATCTTCTCCACTTCACTGGAGGACAACTCGCCGTGGTAGTCAAAGCTGTTCATCGCTTTGAATACTCTCAAACCTCTATGATTTAGGCTGCTTCCGTCTGACTCTGGCGAAGCAAACTCCAGATAGGCTTTTGTTTCGATTATTCTCCACCTGTCTTAGCCCCGTAGAACTGTGCCACTATTTTGGTGTCACAGGAGGGATGATGGATGGCGCGGAAGCGGTATTCGGATGAAGATGCGTTGAAGCTTTTGCGTGAGATTGACGTGCATTTGCACGAT
>NZ_JADOBQ010000003.1 GCF_015644665.1 Roseobacter sp. MH60115 | reverse complement strand
CACGCCCGCCTCGTATTCTTTGATCATCCCAATGATCTGTTCGTCACTAAATCTGCGTTTCATAGTCCATCCTTTGCTTGGACGGATCACTAGCACCTCAGTGGCCTGAATTCAGGGGGCTGGGTCACCTAGGCCATAGCACCTATGAGCGCTGCTGATGCAAATACCCACAGAAGCGAACGGTTTTCCTGTAAGGCGGGCCAGCTCTCGAACTACAGCAAGCAGACCACGTGGAAGGCGTAAAACGCAAAGGCAGGGCCGATCCAAGGGCTGTCCAACAGCTGCGGCTTTATGTCTGGTTCAAAGGTCGGCTTGAGCAGATCAGTGAAGCGCTGCCGGCGGATCTGTCCACTGGGCAAGTCTTTGGGAAACTTCGGCTGTTCCTAAAAGAAGCGTTTCAACTCAGCCCGGGACGCGATGCGGCCCGAGGTGTAGCCTTTGAGGATGGACGTCAAGGACGCGACACGAGTCCACAGCCTACCGTATGAACCGGCCTTTTTTGTAGAGGTATCCTATCGGCGCGCAGAATACGACATAGCCGTTCATCATCCGGCCCTTGCGCCAGCAGTCTCCAGTGCCATCGGAACCAAGCCAAAGCGGAACTCAATTTCTCGCAAAAGCGAAAGACTGTCATCATCCGGCTATCGTTCCGGCGAAACCAATACATCTCCGCGTTACGGCCAATTTGACAAAGCTGTTAAAGCTCCGGGCACTTGCAACCTGTGATGCCGGACAAGACCTTAGGGCCATCAGAAATTTGACTTTTTACTCAGGGCATCCGGCAGTACCAGCTTGTAGGTTTCGCTGGGCGTTTCGCTGTACTCCTGCCTGTAGAGCTTTGTGAAATGACTGACGCTGGAGAAGCCGGCGGCATGCGAGGTCTGTCTTATTGTCCTGTGTTGACGCGTCAGGATGAGGTCTCGTGCAAAACTCAGGCGGATGGAGCGGATAAAGGCGAGCGATGTCTGACCGTGAGAGTTCTGTATCCGCCGCCCCAGGGTTTTCTCGCTGGTGGCAAGTGCCAATGCAAGTTCCCGAACGCCAAAGCTCTCGTCGGTAATGTTGTCAAGAACGCATTCCGTGGCGCGCTCCAGAAAACGTTGCTCAACCGGCGCGAGCAGCTCGTTGGCAGGACTGTCCACCAGTCGCGCTTCGAGCGCCTTAATCCGGGCGTCGGCGTGTTTTTGCATCTCACCGCGCTCTTTCTCGGCGGCTTTCATTTTCTGTTGCAAGGCACCTGCCTGTGCGATTGCCCTGCGTCTTTGCCGTTGCATGGAGCTTACCATTGTCGACAAGGCGATCATCATGAAAACCGGCTCGCTCAAAACGGCGAAATGATAGCCGAGTTTCAGCGGGCTCATCAGGCTCAATTCCCAAATCGAGGACGTGGGCGTGATTTCATTTGGGAACAGGAAGCCCAAAATCGCAAAGAACATTCCAACCATCAAGGCAGCAAGCCCCACACAGATCCATCCGGCATAGTGCAAACCTGCGCGGAACTTGATGGCTGCCAAGACGAACAGGACGAGCGGCGCTGCCACATTGAAGACAAACAGGGGTGTCCGTAGCAGCAAAGGGCTCAGAGTTGTCGCGGCAACAACGGCCACCCCGGCGATCAGGAGCAGTTGAATGGTGCGTTTCTCCAGTTTTGACGTGCCTTTCGCCGAGAGCAGCACGCTGCAAAACAAGATGAGGAAGAGAGTGCCGGTGCCCGAAAAAAACTGAACCAACCGGGTGTTGACTGTCGGCGACAGGATGACGCCGGACACTTGTACGAACCAGTCACTGTAAAAGACCGCAAAAATAAAGCGGCTCATCATATAGGCCGCATAATACTGGTAGGATCGGGGATCGACCTGCCGAAAGAAAATTAAACTGAAGGCCGCCATGATGCCCGGAAAAACGGCCAGCAGTGCGATAGTGATCCCGGATTTTGTCGACCAGGACGTGAACATATCCGCCGAGACCAGCACCGGGCTGACGCTGGGTGACAGCATCCCGAAAACACGCAGGTAAAATGTTCTAGTGTCGCCGGCATTGATCTGGACGGGTACGGCGGGTTGAACCACGTTGATCGGTCTTTCATTCAACGGCACCGACCGGCCGTTTCGTGACAAGAGCAAAACACCCTCGGGTGTCACCTCGTAGAGCGCCAACTCATGGACGAACAACTCGATCGCGGCAATGATCCACCTTTTGACATCCGCGTGCGGGTTGGAGATGTCGAACCGCAGCCAGACGGCCCCCTCGGACGGAACGGGGAACCTCCCTTCGCGCGCTGCGGTGACGAAGGGTTGTTGCTGAATGTCTTTGATGTCGAGGTCGCCGCCCGGATCGACTAAATAGGTGGCTGACAAAGCGCGCAGTTGTTCCTGAGAGGCACTTGGAAGCGTGTTGATCAGTCTGGCTGTATCGCTCTTTCCAGCAGGCTCTGATGCTTCATTCCCAAAAGCGGGCGCGGCCTCCTGCAGCATGACACTCAAGACGATCAAAGCTGGCAGGATCTGTCGGATTGGCCTCAGGGTCGCGACGGCCTGCACCCATGTTCGGAACGTCCCAACGGTCTTCATTGCTTATGACCTGCCTTTCGAACATGTCGAGACAACTGTGCTGTAGAGCCTGAGAAGGTCGATAGCCTGCCCGGTTATCCGCTCATCCGCTTAAACCTGCAACATATTCTTTGTGAAAAGGAGGGCCGTGATTGCTGGACGGGACGGGGGCAAAGGCTGGCCGATCTCCCGCGTAACGTGATTTGGGAAAGCGCCTCAGAGAGAGATGCGTGGTCCTTAGGACATGCGCAGGGCCTTGGCGGGGACGGGAAAACCAAACCCATTCTACGGCGGTCGTGGAGAGAAAGCCCCGCGCATGCGCCTTCGTCGTCTCAACCGCTGTGAGTGGCTAGTTTGTCAGGGAACTGACAAGTCGGTTTGTCTGGTTCAGGCGCTCCGAGACGATGCGCAGCAGGTAGCTGTGAAACGCGTATGCCAGTTGCGGCTCCCGCGTCGTCATACGCTGGAGATTGTCGCGAGATAGTCGCCAGACGGTGGTGTCGGTCTGTGCGACCGCCGACGCCGTGCGTGGACGTTTCAGGAAAAAGGACATTTCTCCGACAATTGTTCCCGGTCCAAGCGTCCGCAGATGAACGGGTGACATCCCACCTGCGTCCAACTGAACGATGACGGTGCCGCGCTCGATAAAGAAGATGTCAGAGGATTGCGCACCCTGACGGATCAAACGGGTTTGCGGCGCAATATCAACTCTCTCAAGGTAGGGGCGCATGTTTTCAACCGCATCCGGACAGTCGATCTCGCGATTCAGGTGATCTGCGAGGCTATGTCGATGATCCCTGGACGGTCGATCCTGCCAGCCCTGCAAAAGGCGGTCTTCACACCAGGCCATCGCCTGATCCAGGGTGTCAAAACAGCGGCAGGTTCGCTGATTTCTTTCGGGCCCCACAGCCATGTGCAATTTCTCGGCGATGGCGGGCTTGAGGCCGCTGACGATCAATTCGCCATTGTCCTTCAGGATCATATCGCGGATTTTCTCCAGGCTCAGAATGGCCGATGAATCGAACCCTGAGACATCCCGACAATCCAGGATCAGGAACCTGATGCTGGGCGTGTCGCTGCAGGCGATACGGTCAAGAATGAACTGGTGCAGCCGGTAAACGCTACCAAAAAACACGAACCCTTGAAGGCGCAGGACAACTGTATGCCTGCCCTGACGGGTGAGATAGGCACGGTCGTCGTCAGCGTGCTCGATCCGGCTATGCAATTCCGCGCCGGTTACTGCGTATTTGACAACCTCGACGCGGGCATACTCAAGCGTGAAGAGGGCAGCGGCTGCAAAAATGCCCACGACCACCCCTTCGAGCAGCCCGACGGAGACGATCAGGCCAACGATCAGCAGAACAATCAGGTACTCCCGCCGCGATATTCTCGCGCGAATGGCGATCAGCCATTCGTACAGCAGCCCGCCGCCGATCCAGAGCAGCAGGCCGCCAAAAAGTGGAATAGGCACGAAGCTGAGCAGGGTTGCGCCGAAAAACAGGACCGCCGTACAGACACCTGCCACCAACACGCCGGTGATGCGGTAGGGCGCGCCCAGCTGATGAGCCAGCATGGTGAGCCCCAGCCCCTGGAACCCGGCCGCCCCGCCGCCTGCACCGGCAAACATGTTGGCGATGCCGGCCGCGCGGAGTTCGACATCAAGATCAATGTCCCGTTTGACAGACATTTCGATACCGCTCGATGCAAACAGCAGGGCCGCTGCACTGACGGCGACAAGGACAATCACTTTTGGGGCCTCGTACCAGATCACAGCCCAATCCGCAGCGGCCAGAGGGTTACCTTCAAAGGGGAGCAGAATCCGACCCTCCTGCGGTGGGGCGAATACCCAGCCCTGCAGCTGCAGTTGCGCCGCGGATATGTCCATCATCCAGACGACCGCGTGAAAGAAAGCCAGCGAGGCGACAAGTGCCGCCGGGGCCACGAGCGGGTTGCCGCTGCGCCGCGAGGCCGTGTCGACGAAAAGAGCAAAGGCGACAGCGGGGACCCATTTGGCCAGGGTGGCCGGGTCCAGCAGCGTCGGCAGGGTTGCGCGCGTCAGTGCCTCCCCCAGGACCACGGCCAAGGCACCTGCAACGATCAGCCACCCCATGCCCGCGAGAAATCCGGCTATGACCGGGTATGGAATGAACCGGATGAGCCGCCCCAACCGCAGCGTTCCCATGACAAAAAGCGCCAGCCCCGTGATGGATGTTGCCAGCCCGATCATCACCACGATGGTCGCCAGGATCTCCGCCTCGCTATGTGCCGCAAACATCGTTGCATGGATGGAGGCCGCAATGACCGCCAGCGTCACCACGGTGACCTCCTGGGTCACGGACACCGTCCCGGGACAGGAACTGAAGAGCGCGATCACGATGCTCAACACGATGGATCCAAAAAGGCAGATGCCGATGGCCAGCGTGATCTGTTCGCCCAGCACGTTGGAGAACAGCAAAGCCGCTGCCGAGATCGAGAACATCGCGGCCAGCAGTCCGCAGATCAGCCCTGCCGCGAGGATCGCGGGGATGTGGTGCCACCATCGGGTGTGCGCTGCAAAGGGCGAGGGCGCATCATTGGGCGTTCTGTGCGACGCACCCGCAGGAGCGGTTTTGTCTGCGTTGTGGTTTTCAAAGACATGCTGATCGGCAAGATCTTCCATCGCTGACGCTCCT
Organism: Roseobacter sp. MH60115; assembly: GCF_015644665.1. Lineage (GTDB taxonomy): Bacteria > Pseudomonadota > Alphaproteobacteria > Rhodobacterales > Rhodobacteraceae > Roseobacter. Next base: position 534,928 of record NZ_JADOBQ010000003.1, on the reverse strand, counting down.
GGATTCAGTGGATGGCGGGCAGGCGTATCAGGCGGCCTGAGGTCCTGCGGTGGATTGCCCCGAAACCGGCCCGACCTGGCCGCTTCCTGCGATCAGACAGGCGTTCTCTGATCCGTGATCAATTCAACGCAGACGGGTGTGACGATTGAAATACGACGCGTGTATTTTGTCCGATATGCAGACGTATTTGTCCGAAATCAGCTCGTGACAGCCAAGCCGTAAGGTGGGGGAACAAGCTCTGATCGGATCATGGCGCGTTCAATGCAGTGATGTGTGATTGACCGTCTTCCACCCGGCCATTCGCCAAGGGCCTCCAAGCACCGGTGGGAGACCGAGCGCAAGAGCTCTCGATATGCATCGGAACTCTTTTCCAAGATACAGATTTTGCGGTGTGCGCCGGACGCATCCCCGTGTTTGAAATCTCTGTCGGTGCCAGATGTCTACCCACCTTGGTTGGCGTTAAGCGCTCCGTAAGAACTCGATTGTAGAGAGGAGAGTTGAAACACCGTCTGCCCTGCCAGAATTCTGCAAACGGTTACACAAGATCGCGCACAAGGGGACCCGGCGATGTCATTTCTGAAACGCTCCACGCAACAGACAAACCCGCTCAACAGTCTTTTTATCAAATGTACCGTCATGGTGGTTGTTTGCGTGGTTGCCGTTGTGGCTGCAGTCGCCCTGATGAGCAACAACATGAAAGAGGAACTGACCTCTGATGCGCTGAGTGAACGTGCGTCGGAAGTGACTGGGTTGCTGGCCATGCAGATGGGAGGCGCGATCAAGTTCGGGAACACAAATGCGGTTGAACAGATTGTGGATGGTGTCATTGCCTCCGCAAAACCTGATGCGAAAGGCGCCCTTGTGGTCAGCGGTACGGGGGCAGTTCTGTACAACAAAGGGATCGAGAGCTTCGATGCCGAGATGGCCACTGCGCTGGCACAGGAAGCATTGGATCAATCGCAAGTGGTCGTGTCCGAGGATGGTTTGTCGGTCGCTTATCCGGCGGTCTTCGGCGATGGCGACGCCATTTCGGGCGTTGTGGTGACAAGCTGGAGTGATGCGAGCCAGCTTGCGCGTTTGGAAGCGCTTCAAACAAAGGCGCTGAGCACCGGCATGGTTGTCATGATCATTGCGGTCGCTTTGGCAGGTTACTTTCTGCGCAGCCAGATGTCCCAGCCGCTCATGCGCCTGACATCGGCAATGGGGGAGGTGGAAAACGCAAACTATGACATCGAAGTCCCCTACACCAGTCGTGGGGATGAAGTCGGGCAAATGGCCCGCCGGCTCGACACCTTTCGCGAGGCCTTGAGTGTTGCCAAGAAAGCCGAGCGCGAAAGCGCCTTCAAGAGTGCTGCATTCGTCGGATCCACTGCGCCGATGATGATGGTGGACGAGCAGCTGCAGGTGATTTTTCTGAATCCTACCTGTGAGACACTTCTGCAGGAGATTTCAGTCGATCTGCAAAAAAACTGGCCTGACCTGAAAGAGGGAACGGCCATGGGAGCGAGCCTGGCAAACTTCGACCAGATGCGTGACTACGCCACGGAGATTTTGTCTCGTGGGAAGGATGCACTGCCGGTGTCGCATATTGCAAAGATTGGTGATGCGCTGATTGAAATTAACATGAACGCGGCGTTGAATGACGCGGAAGAGATGATCGGCGCCGTTATCGAGTGGGCGGACAACACCGAAGCCGCTCGCAATTCTGCGTTGCTTGAGACGATTGATCATAGCCAGCTGCGTATCGAATTCGATGCACAGGGGCAGGTGATTGGGACAAATCTCAATATGGTTGCCTTGCTGGATGTCTCCGATGATGCGATTCATTCCAGCACATTCTCAAAGGTTTTTGCTGGGTCCGCCGAAGGTGACGTGAGCGCGGAGGAGTTGCAGCGGAAAGCGCTGAACAGCGATTTGGAAGGCGACGCGGTTTTCGGTCGTTTTGCAGTCAATCGCGCGTCTGATGGCAAGACAATGATCCTCGAAGGCAACTTTGCGTCCGTGCCATCGCCTGATGGGAAACTGGACCGTGCGATCTTTCTCGGCACGGATGTAACACAAAGTGCTGAAGCGGTGCGTCTCGCTGACGAGGAACGCGCGCTGGTGGCTGAGCAGCAGAAGGCGGTGGTCCAGGCGTTGGGTGTCGGGCTGCAGAGCCTCTCCGAAGGTGATCTGACAATCGAAATTGCCACAGCCTTCCCGGAGGACTACGAAAAACTGCGGAGCGATTTCAACGCAGCGGTGCGCGCGTTGAAAGAAGCCGTCGGCGCTGTGATGCACAACTCTGAATCGATCCGGAACGAGACGGGGGAAATTACGACAGCTGCAGATGACTTGTCACGACGCACCGAAAAGCAAGCGGCGACACTGGAAGAAACCGCTGCGGCTCTCGATGAGCTGACGAGTTCCGTAAGGTCTGCTGCTGAAGGTGCAGACGAGGCGTCCTCGATGTCGGCAGATGCACAGGCCAATGCCGAAAAAGGTGGGGAGGTTGCCCGTCAGGCGGTTGAGGCAATGGATGGTATCAAGACGTCATCACAAGAGATTTCGAAAATCACAACCGTGATCGACGACATTGCCTTCCAGACAAATTTGCTGGCCCTGAACGCCGGGGTTGAAGCAGCGCGTGCCGGTGAGGCAGGGCGCGGGTTTGCAGTGGTTGCCACGGAGGTTCGCGCCCTGGCACAACGCTCTTCGGATGCAGCCCGCGAAATCAATGCACTGATCTCGAGTTCTGGAGATCAAGTAGAGCAGGGAGTGGATTTGGTTGACAAGACCGGTAGCGCCCTTGCGTCAATTGTGAGTTCAGTTTCTGAGATTTCCAAACGTGTTTCAACCATCGCGACGTCCGCGCGCGAGCAGTCAGCGGGCCTGAACGAAATTAACACTGCGGTGAACGAGTTGGATCACGTAACACAGCAGAATGCGGCTATGTTCGAAGAAACGACTGCCGCGAGCCACGCTCTCACGACGGAAGCGGATGCATTGGCGGCGGCGGTGGCGCGATTCAAGCTCGATTTTGCCAAAGTCGCGAAGCCGGCGGCTCCCGCAAAGGAAAGCGCACCAAGTGCGGAGCCAGCCACGCCACGCGCGGCGAGCGCGACGCACGGGAATGCTGCGCTCAAAGTAGAAATGGAAGAGGACGTAGACCTCGACTCTGGATGGGAAGAGTTCTGACAACAGCTGTCACAGGAAGGTCGTATCGGAGGATGCGACTGTTCTCGTCAGAACCGCGTCAAGCTTGTCGAATTCCGGAAAAACGTGTCTTCCAGCTTTCACATTCCTCTTCGCTTATTTTTGCAAAGAGGACCTCCGGGACTTCGAAGGCATGTCCTTGTGACAGCTGTGACAGGAATTCGGACTGGTCCTTCGGCCAAACAGCTTCCCCGACGTTCAGGCTTTCCAGGATCTTTCTACTGGCGTCGGGCAGGAAGGGGGCCGACAAAACCGCGAACAGATGGGCAAGATTTAAGCCCAGGCGGGTTTGCATTGCTGCCGCATCCGGATCGGTTTTAAATGTTGTCCAGGGTGCGACGCTTTGCAGGTATTCATTGCCACACACCCAGATGGCCCGCAGCTCCTGAGCGGATTTGCGTACTTCCATCCCGTCCATTAGCGTGGCGTAGCGCGCGACGCGCGTGGTCAGATCGGCAATCAGCGCGTCTTCGGCTGGGCCATACGCACCGCCACCCGGAACGGCCTCGCCAAACTTCGACCGGCAGAACTTGGTGATCCGGCTGATGAAGTTACCCAAAACATCGGCGAGATCCTTGTTTACAGAGCTTTGAAAGTTCTCCCAGGTGAATTCAGAATCGCTGCTTTCCGGCGCATGGCTGAGCAACCACCACCGCCAATAATCTGCGGGTAACAGGTCCAACGCCTGATCCATGAAAATGCCGCGGCCCTGCGACGTGGAAAATTGACCGCCATCATAGTTCAGGTAGTTAAAGGATTTCAGGTGGTCCACCATCTTCCACGGCTCCCCCGATCCGATCAGAGTCGCAGGAAAACTCAGCGTATGGAAAGGCACGTTGTCTTTCCCCATGAACTGCGTATAGCGAACATCGTCTGCACCTTTGTCGGTGCGCCACCACCTGTGCCAATCGGCGTCCTCCAACCCATGCGCTTCGGCCCATTCGCTTGCGCAGGCAATGTACTCTATCGGCGCATCGAACCAGACATAGAAAACCTTGCCCTCCATCCCCGGCCACTCCTCAGTGCCCTTGCGTACCGGGATACCCCAGTCCAGATCACGGGTGATGCCCCGGTCGCGCAAGCCGTCACCATCATGCAGCCATTTCTTTGCAATCGAAGTGGTCAGAACCGGCCAGTCCGTCTTGGATTCGATCCAGGTATCCAGCTCATCTTTCAGCGCCGACTGACGTAGATAGAGATGCTTGGTTTCGCGCACTTCCAGATCGGTCGAGCCGGAAATGGCGGATCGTGCGTCAATCAGGTCGGTCGGGTCGAGCTGTTTGGTGCAGTTTTCGCATTGATCGCCGCGCGCCTTGTCGTATCCGCAATTCGGGCAGGTGCCTTCGATATAGCGATCCGGCAGGAACCGGGCATCGGCATGAGAATAGACTTGCTTTTCGCTGACTTCGCTGATCAGGCCAGCCTCGGCCAGTCGACCGGCAAAATGCTGGGTCAAGGCATGGTTCTGCGGGCTCGACGAACGTCCGAAGTGATCGAAGGACAGTCGAAAACCGCGCGCGATTTCGGCCTGAACCGCGTGCATTTCGGCGCAGTATTCCGCAACAGGCTTTCCCGCCTTTGCCGCGGCAAGCTCTGCCGGGGTGCCGTGCTCATCCGTGGCGCAGAGAAACAGCACTTCGTTGCCGCGCGCGCGCTGGTAGCGCGCAAAAAGATCGGCTGGCAATTGGCTGCCGACCAGATTTCCCAGGTGCTTGATCCCGTTGATGTACGGGATTGCGGATGTGATGAGATGGCGCGCCATGGCGAAAGCCCCGTGAGTTCTGACCTGTTCGCCTCATCTAACGCAGGTTTTGCGTAAGGGCCACGGCGAATTCACGTCGCACATACGCCAATTTCAGTCGTCTGGCCGGGTCCGGGCACGTCGGATGAGGCGCCCGATCGTGAAGGATGTGCGCGGCGCGTAGGTGTACCGTGTGCGGTCAGATGGCGCGGGACGCGCGCGCATGCGGGTCAGGCCAAAGACCACCAGCAGGATGTGACCGACGGCAATCATCACGAAGAGTGCCTTGGGACCAAACCCGTCAATCAGCATGGAGGCCACATAAGGTGCGGCGATTGCGCCCAGGGCAAAATAGAACATCAATGCCGCTGAAAGCTCGACGCGTTCATCGTCGCTGGCAAAATCATGCGCATGTGCTGCGGCCACGGAATAGATCGGGAAGGTGGTCAATCCGAAGAGCCCGGCCGTCAGCATAATCCCCAACGTTCCAAGATCGGCAGCAAGAATGGTGATGGCCGAGCTGGCAACGGCAGAAATGGACAGCCAGATCAGCACCCGCCGCCGGTCGAATTTATCCGCAAGCCAGCCAATGGGCAGCTGACCCAGAGCGCCTCCGAAAACGAAGGCCGTCAGGAAATAGGCGATCTGGTCGTTGCTCAGGCCGACTTCCTGTCCATAGACAGGACCCACCATGCGGAAGGACGCGCTGGACAGGGCGGCGACCAGAACGGCGGCGGCGGCGAGAGGAGAGCGCTCATGGGCCAGACGCGGGCGCAGCCGGGGCGATGCGGGCGTTTCGGGCTGGCGCACGGTGGTCAGGGTCAGCGGCAGAAGGGCCGCACAGCATACGATGGCAAGCAGGTTGTAGGAGACGTAGCTTGCGGGTTCCAGAACGCCAATGATCATCTGCGCCGCCATCGACCCGGTCATATCGACCACCCGGTACACCCCCATGGTGCGTCCGCGCGTTTCATTGGTGACCTTGGCCTGCAACCAGGCTTCGATGACGGTGTAGCACCCGGCGACGCACATGCCCGAGGCCACCCGCATCAGCGCCCATGCATAGGGGTCGATCACCAGCATGTGGCTCATCAATCCGATGGCGCCCGCAGCGGTGAAGGCAGCAAAGGCGCGGGAATGGCCGACGCTGCCCATGAGGCGCGGCGCCCACCAGCACCCTATGAAGAATCCCAGAAAATGCGCAGACCCCAGCAGACCGATGTGCTGCCGGGTGAAGCCAAGCGCCAGCCCCGAAAGCGCATCGAGCGGGCCGACACCGCCGGAGGAAAGTTGCAGGAGCAGGACCGAGAGGAAGAGGGCGGCAAAGGAGATGAGCAGGCGCATAGTGACCGAAGCCATAGCAGCTTGGGCGTGGTGACCTATCGGTTATTCGACAAAGCGAGTCGTTTTCAGCCGCTGCGCCGGATTTCTGCGCTGATGTCGAGATTGACCGGATCGTCGACCAGTTTTGGATAGCCGGTTGCGCCAAAAGCGGCGCGGCTCAGCATCCCGGTCAGCCGGATGTTCAGGACGGACAGATCATCCGGCGCGGTGCCGGCAGGTCGCGTCAGGCTGGCTGCCAATTGCAACGGGCGGGTCACACCCCGCAATGTCAGCTCCCCGTCGATCCGCGCCCCATCCGAGATGCGCCCGGCGCGGCCAAGCGTGATCTTGGTGGATTTATACCGCACAATCGGGTGGTTTTCGGCGTCGAGCACGGAGGGGCTGAGCAGGGCCTGCGTCACAAAGAGCATCCCGGCCCTGGCATTGCGGATATCGGCGGTGACATCGGCGCTGGACCGGGCAAGGTTGCGCGTATCCACGCGGATGTCGGCGGAGCGGATGGGCACGGTGCCGGTCTGGCTGGCACCGCTGACTGCGAAAATAAAGGCGACACGAGAACGTTCCTGCACCAGATCATAGCGTTGCGAGGCTGCCAGCCCGGCAGTTGCCCAACTGGCCAGACCGGCGGTGATCAGCAGGCGTCTTGAAAGCTGCAGCGACATATGCGCGTCTCCTAGAAACTCCTTATGTAAATAGCTTTTTCAGCGCGCTTGCCAGTTCTTTCACGCTGTCTTGATTTGTGGGGGCGCTTTTCGTGTGGGGCGATGAACGTCCCATGCTTTTTGGGGCGCGGTCCGCGCCCGCATCCGCTCCAGCAGCCACCCCTCGGGGCCCTTGGCGTGGGCTGGCGAAAGATGCCACCGGGTCTCCACTCCCGCAGCGCCCCCGATGCCAGGTGTCAGCAGCAGACCCAGGGGCGCGCAGTGTCCCGCACCCGCCCCGGCCTCGGCAGCCAGATGCATGCGGCGCACCTGCGTCAACCCCGGCAGGCCGGGCAGATCCGCGACCGTCAGTGCTACAGCCCCGGTGCGCAATACTTCTTCCATGGTCCAAAGCACATCATCCGGGCGGCGCGGCTGGACAAAGGTGAGCCGCGCAGGGTCGATCCAGTCGGCCACACCAGCGCAATGTAATTGTTCCTGCGCCCAGGACGGAGCGATCCAAATCACCGGCCCTTCGGTCTGTGCAGCGATCCACAGGGCCAGGGTGCGCCGGGCCAGGCCACAGGCCTCATGCACCCGCGCCTGCGCCAGATGAAAGTCGGGCGCGGGGAAAAGCGGCACCGCCGATGCCTTGCGTGCGGGCCGTCGGCTTAAAAGGGGGTGCGGGGCAGACATGGCGCAACTTTATTTAGTTCCCTTTTTGTTCTCAATCGTTTTCTGCGATTTTTAAGGAAGTTTTCGCAGGTAAATCAGCTTGCAGCCACGGCGTTGCCGGGTAGTGTGTCGCGCGACAGGCGACAAAGAGGATCCCGCGATGAACATGAACAGGCTCGGGCGTACGAAAATCGAGGTTTCCGAGTTTTGCCTGGGGTCCATGACCTGGGGCACACAGAACAGCGCGGAAGAAGCGCATGATCAGATCGACCGGGCGCTCGATGCGGGCATCAATTTCATCGACACGGCGGAAATGTACCCCGTGAACCCGGTCAGCGCCGAGACCATCGGCCGGACAGAGCGCATCATCGGCCTGTGGTTCGAACGCGACATGCGCCGCGAGGACGTGATCCTTGCCACCAAGCATTCCGGCGAAGGGCTCGCCGCGGTGCGCGAAGGGGCGCCCATTTCATCGGAGACAATTCCCGAAGCCATCGAGGGGTCGTTGCGACGCCTCAAGACGGATTACATCGATCTTTATCAGTTTCACTGGCCCAATCGCGGCAGCTACATGTTCCGCAAGAATTGGTCTTATGACCCAACCAGCCAGCTGATGCTGGACACGCAGGAACATATGGTGGATGCGCTGGGGGCGCTGCAGGAAGAGGTCAAGCGCGGCACCATCCGCGCCTTTGGGCTCAGCAATGAAAGCGCCTGGGGCACCACCAAATGGTTGGAGGCCGCCGAAGAGATGGGCGGGCCGCGCGTGGCGTCAGTGCAGAATGAATACTCGCTGCTTTGCCGTCTTTATGACACTGACATGGCCGAGATGAGCGTGCAGGAAGACGTCCCGCTTTTGGCTTTCTCACCGCTGGCTGCGGGGCTGTTGACGGGCAAATACCAAAACGGTGCGGTGCCGGACAAATCGCGCATGTCACTGAACGGCGATCTCGGCGGGCGCAAGAGCGCTCGGGCCTTTGACGCCGTGGATGCCTATCTCGATATCGCACAGCGTCATGGTCTCGATCCGGCCCAGATGGCGCTGGCGTGGTGCAAAACCCGGCCCTTCATGGGGTCGATCATCTTTGGCTCCACCACGATGGCACAGCTGGAAACCTGTCTGGGCGCCATCGATCTGACGCTGAGCGATGAAGTCATGAAAGAGATCAACGCGGCACATCGCCAGCATCCGATGCCCTATTGATCCCGCCCATCGACCTCCTCCGCTGTCGCGCGGAGCTCTCAAAATGATGCCGGTAAGCGCGCGCAAAGCTCGATTGCGATCCAAACCCCGTGCGCAGGGCCACATCCTGCAGGGGCAGGGCCGTCTGCGTCACCAATCTGTCCGCTTCCGCCAGACGCAGCCCTAGGTAGTGCGCCTGTGGTGTCCGGTCCAGACGCGTGCGAAACTGCAATTGCAGAGCCCGAAGGCTCACCCCCAGTTCCTGCGCAATGGCCGCAATCGCAATCGGGTCTTCCAGATGCGCCTGCATGATATCGTGCGCGCGCGCAGTCACCGGCGAGTGGCGCATCCCAAGCTGCTGCCGTCCTTGCGGCCGCGCCGGTGTCGAACTGACGTCGTAGATAAAGCTGCCCGCGACGCGGTCGGCCAGTGCGGCACCGTTCTGCACCGCGATCAGGTGCAGCATCATTTCAATGGCCGGCGCGGCACCGCCGCTGGTCATCCGGGGGCCACTCTCCACGAAACGGGCGTCGAGGGTGATCACATCCGGAAACTGCTGGGTGAACTCCGGAAGGTCTTCCCAATGGGTCGTGGCTTTGTATCCGTCCAGCAGACCGGCGCGGGCCATGACCCAGGGCCCACCGTCAATGCCCGCCACGATGCGGGCGGTTGCCGCGAGGCGGCGCAGGCTGGCACATAAGGCAGGCGTGGCTTTAGTGTCCGGATCGAAGCCTGCCACGACGATCAGCAGATCGCAGGGTGGCGCCCGGTTCAGAGCGGCTGCAGGAACAACCAACCCGCTGGTCAGGGTCACATCGCGGTCCGTCGGCGTGGCAAACTGCCAGTCAAAAACCGGGTAACCGGCATGCCGGTTCGCCGCGCGCAGCGGGTCCACCGCGGCGGCGAAGGTCAAGGTGTTGGTCTCCTCCAGCACCAGCACGGTTGTCCGCATGAGATGTGCAGATTTCATCAAGTTGACTTCGTATTGCGGCAAGTATCGCAGTTGGTTCTCGGCCATGCTGGCCGCGAAGACAAGGGAGATTCCGGATGCCGCTGACCATGAACAACGAGGTTTTCATCACCTGCGCCGTGACAGGCTCCGGGGGCACGCAGGATCGCAGCCCGCATGTGCCGCGGTCGCCCAAAGAGATCGCCACCAGCGCGATTGCAGCCGCCAAGGCCGGGGCGGCGGTGGTACACTGCCACGTACGCGACCCGGAAACCGGCGCGCCAAGCCGGAAACTTGAGTACTACCGCGAGGTTACAGACCGCATTCGCGACGCCGACGTGGATATTGTGCTGAATTTGACGGCGGGGATGGGGGGCGACATGGTGTTTGGTGACACCGAAAACCCGCTGCCGCTGAAGCAGGAGGGGACCGATATGATCGGCGCTGCGGCGCGCGTGGCGCATGTGGCTGAGTGTCTGCCGGAGATATGCACGCTCGATTGCGGCACAATGAATTTCGCCGAAGCCGATTATGTGATGACCAACACGCCGGGTATGTTGACTGCGATGGGCCGCATGATGACGGAATTGGGCGTGAAGCCAGAGATCGAGGCTTTTGACACCGGTCATCTGTGGTACGCAAAACAGCTGGTGGCGGATGGCGTGCTGGACGCACCCGCACTGGTGCAGCTCTGCATGGGGGTGCCCTGGGGCGCGCCCAATGATCTCAATACCTTTATGGCGATGGTGAACAATGTGCCGCAGGATTGGACCTTTTCAGCCTTTTCGCTGGGGCGTAACCAGATGGCCTATGTGGCAGCAGCGGTGCTGGCGGGAGGGCATGTGCGCGTCGGGCTAGAGGATAATCTCTGGCTCGACAAGGGGGTTCTGGCCGAGAACTGGCAGTTGGTCGAACGCGCGGGTACGATCATCGAGAACATGGGCGCGCGGGTCATTGGCGCCGCCGAGGTGCGGGAGAAGCTGGGGCTGGTCAAACGGGCGCCATGTTCATGAAAAGCACCCCCGTTTCAAAGCAATTTCTCGCACCGGCTTTGCGTCTCTTCAGTGATATAGGGCAGTGGCTGCGGTTGGGGATGCTTTGCACCGCTGCGGCCCTGATCACCGCCTGTGCACCGCCACCAGACCCGGGATTTCGCGATCAATCCGTGCCGATCACGGCCACAACCCGATTCACGCCGCAGAATTTCGACGGCGTCTGGTACGTTGCCGCAGCCTATCCCACAGATTTCTTCCCGGCCTGCCTCGATCAGCGCTGGCAGGCCACGACGGCATCAGCGCCACCTCGGCTTGCGGTGTTCTGCGGTGCTGGCGGTTCAGCCCTTGATGTGCCCTTGGCGGTGAACCCGCGTGGGGTCTTGCAGGCGCAAAGCCCTGATCTGGACGTATCCGCACGCGCCCTTTGGGTGATGTGGATGGATGAGGACGCGCAAACAGCAGTGATCGGCACACCCTCGGGTGAAATGGGGTGGATTCTCAACAGGTCGCGCGGGCTGCGTGCCGACAGATTTGCTGCGGCGCGCGAGATCATGGCGTTCAACGGCTACGACGTCAGTCGGTTGCAGGAGGGGATCAAATGACAACAGCGGCGATCATTGGAGGGGGCGTGATCGGCGGTGGCTGGGCCGCGCGCTTTTTGTTGAACGGCTGGGACGTGCAAGTCTACGACCCCGACGCCGAGGCGCAGCGCAAGATCGGCGCGGTGTTGGGCAACGCCCGGCGGTCGCTGCCGGGGCTGCTGGACGTGGCGCTGCCCGACGAAGGTACGCTGTCCTTCCACGACACGATCGAAAACGCCGTAGCGGGCGCAGTGTGGATACAGGAAAGCGTGCCGGAACGGCTTGAGGTCAAGCATCGGACCTTTGCCGCGATACAGGCGGCCTGCGATCCGGGTGCTGTGATCGGTTCGTCGACCTCCGGGTTCAAGCCGTCAGAGTTACAGGCGGATGCGCGGCGGCCTGAGCAGATCATGGTCTGCCACCCGTTCAATCCCGTTTACTTGTTGCCCTTGGTCGAGGTCGTGACCACCGACGCCACCGATCCGGGCCTGCTGGAGGCGGCTAAGAGCACGCTGACCGGACTTGGCATGCATCCGCTGCATCTTAAAAAGGAAATCGACGCTCATGTGGCGGATCGCTTTCTGGAGGCGGTCTGGCGCGAGGCGCTGTGGCTGGTCAAGGACGGCATCGCCACCACGGAGGAAATCGACGACGCGATCCGCTATGGCTTCGGCATCCGCTGGGCGCAGATGGGGCTTTTCGAGACTTACCGCGTGGCCGGCGGTGAGGCGGGCATGAAACACTTCATGGCGCAATTCGGCCCCGCGCTGAAGTGGCCGTGGACCAAGCTGATGGATGTGCCGGAGTTCACCGAGGAACTGGTCGATCTGATCGCGGGTCAGTCGGATGCGCAATCGGGGCAGCATTCGATCCGCGACCTGGAACGCATTCGGGACAATAACCTCGTGGCCATGATGCGGGCGCTGAAGGCACAAGACTGGGGCGCGGGGGCACTACTGCAGGCGCAGGAACGCCAGCTGCGGGAGGGTACCGCGCTGGGACAGCGCGCCGCGGATGTCGATGATCCGGCAGCCCCGATTTTGACGATCCGCCGCGCCGTGCCGCTCGACTGGACTGATTACAACGGCCACATGAACGAGGCAAAATACCTGCAAGCCTTTGGCGATGCCACCGACCGGTTCATGGAGCTGATCGGCTGTGACGCGGATTACATTGCTTCGGGTGGCAGCTATTTCACCGCAGAGACGCATATCCGGCATCTTGACGAGGTGCATGCGGGCGCTGTGATCGAGGTCCATACACGCGTGCTGGCGGGCGGCGGCAAGAAGATGCATCTGTGGCACGAGATGGTCGAGGGCGATCGGCTGCTGGCCACGGGGGAGCACTTCCTGCTGCATGTGAGCCTCCAGACGCGTCGCCCGGCCGAGCCCAGTGTGGAAATCGACGCGGCCCTGCGCCGCTTTGCCGAGGCACAACAGCATCTGCCGCGCCCCGAGGGGGCAGGCCGCGCGGTGGGGGCGCCGCGGTAGCAACCCCACTGGTCCAGGCCGCAGACACCGGATGGCGCGCGCACTCTTCGTAAGTCGCTGGTTTTTCCTGTCTTTATACGGCAAGAGGAGGTATGAGCCTTGCCTCCCCTCATCTCTGGATTCTCGTGGCCTTCGCCGCTGCAGCCTTTCAGACCCTGCGCTTCATGCTGCAAAAGGTGCTCGTCACCGCGACACTTTCGCCCACTGGTGCGACCTTCGCGCGGTTTTTCTACTCCGCCCCCTTGGTGTCACTACTGTTGGTGGTCTACCTGCAGGGCACCGGGCAGGTGCTGCCCTCTCTGGACGCGCGTTTCTGGGTCTATGCCTTGAGCGGCGGTCTGGCGCAGGTTGTTGCAACCGTCTGCGTTGTCAGCCTTTTCAAGCTGCGCAATTTCGCTGTTGGCGTGACGCTGATGAAAACCGAAGTCATCCTGTCCGTTGTGGTGGGACTGGTCTTGCTGCGCGAAGGCGTGAGCTGGGCTGCGTTCGGGGCGATTGGCCTGGGGCTGGTTGGTGTCCTGATGCTGTCCACGCCGCCGGATGTCACTGGCTGGGGTGGGCGCGCCATCTGGAACCGGGGGATCGGGTTGGGCCTCGCCTCCGGCGTGCTCTTTGCCGTCTCTGCGGTGTGCTATCGTGGCGCGTCACTGGAGCTTGCATCGACGGACCCGGTGCTGCGCGCGGGCGTGACATTGGCGGCGGTGACCGGGTCGCAGATGATCGGCATGGCGCTGTGGCTGGTGTGGTGCGATGCCGCGCAGATCGGGGCGGTCTGGGGCGCACGCCGGGTGGCGGGATGGCTGGGGATGCTGTCGATGGCAGGGTCGTTCTGCTGGTTTCTGGCCTTCACGCTGCAGACCGCCGCCTATGTTAAGGCCGTGGGGCAGGTGGAATTGGTGATGAGCCTGCTCGCGTCCGTTTTCTTTTTCAAGGAGCGTTCGAGCCTGCGGGAGTTGGGCGGTATGGCCGTGCTGTGCCTGTCGATACTGATGCTGGTTCTGCTTCTCTAACGTCAACCGGACATCGGCACGCCCCGCAGCCGCAGAAACAGGCTTTCTTCGTCATTGTTCTTGAAAAAGGGGATGCTGGCGGGCGGGGCTTTGTCCGCCGCACGGGCCTGGATCTCGGAGAGAACGACTTCGGTGATGAACGGCATGTCGAAGGAGCGTGCATCGCGCAGGCTGACCCATTGCAGATGTGAGAGCTCGTCGCTGGCGGCGGAAAAATCATCGGGATCGTTCGCAATGTCTTCGGCATCCACGAGAAAGAAACGCGCGTCAAAGCGGCGGGGTCGTCCCGGCGGAGTGAGCGCACGAAAAACGAATTGCAACCCCGCCGCCGAGGGGAGATACCCTCTCGCCGCAAAACCTTGCCAGTCATTGGGGACCTTGTCGGGCCAGGCGCCGGGTGCGCCCAGCACAAGGCCTGTTTCTTCCCAGAGTTCACGAATCGCGGCGACTGCCAAGGCGTGCGGGGTCGCGGCGCGGGCATCTTCGGCCAAACGGGTGGCGCAGAGTGCAGGCAGTGCGCCCGCCAGCGGGACCTTTGCGTCACCCGCATCCACCGCACCGCCGGGAAAGACGAATTTGTTCGGCATAAAGGCGGCCCGCGCGCCCCGCTGGCCCATTAGGATTTTCGGATGCGTTTCACGATCCCGCAGCACGATGACCGTCGCAGCATGTCGTATAGCTGATTTATCCTGTGTGCGTGTCTCTGGCATGCGCTGCTCCCCTGGCGTCCGGAGGTTCAACGCGTGCAGCTAGAGCGATTTGCCAAACCCACCCATGCCGCGCGCCCATTGGTAGCCGACAATGGCCCCCTTCAGTCGCGGCAAAAGGTAGAGCGACAGGCCAACGCAGCCAACCGCAAAAATGGTAAAAAGCGTCATTGGTTCCGGCCGCCATTTCACAAAGACCAGATGCAGCAACGGCGCCATCAGGTGGCCGACAAAGAGGATCGTCAAATATGCGGGCCCGTCGTCGGCGCGGTGATGGTGCAACTCCTCGCGGCACACCGAACAGCTGTCGTTGACCTTGAGATAGGATTTCAGCAAGGGACCGCTGCCGCAATTCGGGCATTTACGGCTCCATCCCCGCAGCATGGCACGCTTGGTGTCGCGCTCTTCCTGATGCGCCTCGGCACTGCTTGCGGACAGGCTGGAGGGCGCTTGCGAGATATCTGACATGGACCGGATCCTTTCACATTCCTTCCTAATGCGCCTTTAACGCGACAAATAAAAGACATGGCGTTGTCGCTGCGGCGGGATGTCGCGAAGACCTGCCGAAAAAATTTGCGACGGGAATGGTGCATGCCTCCGTAAAAAGACTGTCCAACCCCGCAAAGAGGGTCGCAAACGGACATAACCTTTTGGAGTATCGAGATGAAAAATACCGTGTTTATCGGCCTGATCGCCGCCACTGCCATCGCTGTTGCAGGTGGGGCTGTCCATGCCCGTGGCGGGCACCATGGCGCACCGATCGATTTTGAGACGCTGGATAGCAACAGCGATGGTCAGATCACCAAGGAAGAGATGCAGGCGCGCGGTGCTGCCCGCATGGCAAGCGCCGACACCGACGGCGATGGTTTCCTGACCCAGGAAGAGCTTGAAGCGGCGGGGGCGGAACGTGCCCGTGCCTTTGCCAGCCGAATGATCGAACGGCTGGATGCGAATGCGGACGGCAAGCTTTCCGCTGAAGAGATGCAAAAGCCGGACCGTGCAGAGCGCCGGTTCGACCGGGTCGATACGGATGGTAACGGCACCATTTCAGAGGCTGAATTCGATGCGGCGCGGGCCAATATGAAAGGGCACCGCAAGGGGCGTGCGCCCGCCGAGTAACGTCTCAGATCAAGACAATGGGCTGCGGCGTGACTTGATTGCACGTCCGCAGCCACTTATCGATGCTCGGAATGGATATGCCGCCGGACGACCCAGTTTCTGCGACGGATGATGCGCTTTTGGTGCTCTATGCCAACGGCGATCCCACGGCGGCCCGCACGTTGACGGCGCGGCTTTTGCCGCGTGTCTTTGGGCATGCGCTTCGTCTGCTTGGCGATGGGGCCGAGGCGGAGGACGTGGCACAGGAGGCGATGGTGCGGTTGTGGCGGATGGCTCCGGACTGGCGGCAGGGCGAGGCGCAGGTGACGACCTGGCTCTACCGTGTGACGGCCAACCTCTGCACAGACCGGTTGCGCAAGCGGCGCGGTGTTGGCCTCGACGAGATTGCCGAACCGGAGGATCCGAGCCCCGGCGCGGTGGAGCAGATACAGAATAGGGCGCGCCACGATGCGCTTCAGGATGCGCTGGACCAGTTGCCGGCACGGCAACGGCAGGCGGTGGTGCTGCGTCATATCGAGGGAATGTCGAACCCCGAGATTGCGCAGGTGATGGAGATCGGCCCCCGTGCTGTGGAAAGCCTGACCGCGCGGGGCAAACGCGCGCTGATCGACCTCCTGGCCGGACGGCGTGCAGAATTGGGATATGAAGATGAAAAAGCAGGATAATGACGCGGAACTGGAGGCGCTGGACGCCTTGTTTGACACCGTCCGGGCGCATCCGCCGGAGGTACCACAGGCGCTGATGGCGCGGGTGCTGGCGGATGCGGATGTCTTGCAACCAACTCACGGTCGACACCATGCGGTGCGCCTGGGGCTCCGCGCATGGATTGCTGATCTTCTCGGGGGCTGGCAGGGTATGGGCGGACTGGCGGCGGCTGCGGCGGCAGGCGTGTGGATCGGGTGGAGCCCGCCCGAGACCTTGCCCGATGCAGGTGCGTTGATTCTGGGGTACGAGAGTGCAGAGGTCATGAGCACGACCGCGGAACTGACCAGCTTCGGCTGGGATTTGGACGGAGACTGAGCCATGCAGGACACCCCCCCGAAAAGACCGCGGATATCGCGCCGGATCAAGGTGATCCTTGGGCTGTCCCTGGCGCTGAACCTTGCTGTTGTGGGGCTGATCGCCGGCACGGCGTTGCGGCACGGTGATGAAAAGCGGGGTGGGCCGCGTTCTGCCGGGTTCGGGGCGTATGGATTGCCTTACATGATTGCCTTGCCACGGGAGGAACGCCGATCCGTGATCCAGGCGGTTCGTGCGGGCAAGAAGGGCGATCTGCCCGACCGTGCAGCGCGGCGCGCGCTCTATCTCGAAGCGCTGACGGCGCTGCGCGCTTCTCCCTTTGATGCGCAGGCCTTGTCCGATGTTGTGACCCGTCAGGCACAGACCACGATCAGGGTGCAGCAGGTGGCGCAAGACGCGTGGCTGGAAGTTGTCGCGAATATGAGCGATGCAGAGCGCGCGGCCTATGCCGAAGAGATCGAAGAGGTTCTGCGTCGCGGCCCGAAGTCGCGGAAATTGCATCAATAGCGCGATGTAAGATATTGAAATTGCTTAGGCTGCGGGCCGGTTGAGGTTGACCTGATTGCGGCCCTGCAACTTTGCCGCATAGAGCGCCTTGTCCGCTGCGTCGAGCAGCATGTTGGCGTCCTGCTGCTGTTTGCGTTCGTGTTTGGCCCGCATGCCGCCGATGGTGACGCCGATAGAGACGGTGACCTTGATGGGCTCGTCCGCGCCGGGCACGGTGAACCCGCGCCCGCCGATCTTGCGACACAGTCGACTGGCCGCGGCGCGTGCCTCTGACAGCGGGGTCGCGGGCATCACGATCAGGAATTCTTCACCGCCGATCCGGGCGATCAGATCCACACCGCGCAGATTATCGCGCAGCCGCCGTGCCGTTTCCACCAGCACCGCATCGCCCGAAGCATGGCCGTAAAGGTCGTTGATCCGTTTGAAGTGATCCAGATCAGCCACCATCACGGCAAAACTGCGCCCCGTTGCAGCAGAGTGCTCCGCCACGCGCGCCAGATGCGGCATGGCGTAGCGGCGATTGTGCAGGCCGGTCAGCGGGTCGGACACAGCCGCCTGCAGGCCGGTGCGCACGGTGGCCCGCAACTGGTCGGCAATCCGCTTGCGGCGCAGCATCGCCTTGACCCGCAGGGTCAGCTCGGCCACGTCGAAGCCGTCGGTCATCAAATCGTCAGCCCCGAGATCGAGCGCATAGGCGCCCAGGCCGGGGTCAGGCCGCGATTGCAGCACCAGAATCCCGGAATGTCTTGTGATTGCTGTGGCGCGGATTGCAGCCAACAGGCGCAAGACATCGCTGGTGTTATTGTCGTCCTCGGCCAGGGTCAGGATAAAGACATCCGGCACCTTGCCCGGCGAGAGATCCCGCAGGGCGGTCTCGGGCGTGCTGAAATCCAGACTGGTGCGCAGATGCGGGCGGAGCACGGTCATCCAGTTGTGCGCCGCCGCGGCGTCCGAACCCACAAGCACGGCCCGGCCCGGAGGCCCGAATTCCATCGATTCCTCCGCAAAGCCCAAGGCACGCGAGGTGTCATCGCGCATCTGCCATTCCGCCGCCGAGTTATGGGCACGGATCAGGCTGCGCACACGCGCCAGCAGCAGCGTGTCGTCGATGGGTTTCAGCATCACGTCCTGCACGCCTGCTTCAAGCGCTTTGAGCCGCGTGTCTGCATCCGGGCGGCATCCGACCACCATCATCGGGATCGCACGGGTCTGGGGGCTGCGCTTCAACCTGTTGCAGAGCTCTGCCGCGTCGCAATCGGGCAGGGCCATCGCGGAAATGATCAGGTCGGGGTCGTGCCGCAGCGCCGCGACACAGGCCTCATCGGCGGTTGCGGCCTGCATCACCTCGTAGAAAGCGGAGGCGAGTTTGACCTTTAAAACGATGCGATTTGTCGAGATCGCATCCACGATGAGAATTTTGCCCTGCACGCGCTCTGCGTCCTTTCGAGGGTTATTTTCCGATGATCGACATTGCGCTCAATTTGGTTAACAAAGGGTTTCGAATTGGGGGCAATCTGCAGGCGGGCCATCATGTACACGCGGGAATCCGCCGAAGTCTTCGGCATCAGGCTGTTGGGCTGGCTGGCGGGGAATGAAGAGCTTCTGCCGGTGTTTCTGGGCGCGACGGGGGCTGCGGAATCCGATCTGCGGGCAGGGGCCACGGACCCGGTATTTCTGGGATCGGTCATGGATTTCGTGATGATGGACGACACATGGGTGGTGCAGGCCTGTGATACGCTCGGGGTGGGTTATGAGAGCGTCATGCGCGCCCGTCAGGCGCTTCCAGGTGGTGAAGAGGTCAACTGGACATGAGCGTGGTGCGTGGCGCGTTGTTCGACAAGGACGGTACGCTGTTCGATTTTGCCGCGACATGGGAGGCTTGGGCCGCTGCCTTTCTGGAGGGTCTGACATCCGACGCCCAAAAAGCGGCAGCGTTGGGCAAGGTCATCGGATTCGACTACGCGCAGCGCCGGTTTCAGCCCGACAGTGTTGTCATTGCGGGCACACCCGGTGAGGTTGCCGAGACCCTGTTGCCCCATATGCCGGGTCATTCGGTGGCCAGCCTGCTGGATTTCCTGAATGAGGAGGCCGAACAGGCGCCGCAGGTCGAGGCGGTGCCGCTGGTCCCCTTCCTCAGCGGTTTGCGGCAGAAGGGCCTGCGTCTGGGCGTGGCAACCAACGATGCCGAAGCGCCCGCTCGGACACATCTGGCGCGCGCAGGCGTCACCGGGTTTTTTGATTTTATTGCCGGCTTTGACAGTGGTCATGGTGGCAAGCCTGCGCCGGGGCAGCTTCTGGCCTTTGCCGAGGCTGTCGATCTGCCGGTTGAACAGATTGTCATGGTGGGCGACAGCACCCACGACCTGCAGGCGGGACGCGCCGCCGGTATGCGCTGTGTCGGCGTGCTGACGGGGCTTGCCGACCGCGATGTCCTGGCACCGCACGCCGATGCGGTTTTTGACGATATCTCCGCGCTCCCGGCCTGGATTGCTGCGCAAGGCAAGTGACGGCCGCCGCCGAACGCGCATAAAAACGACTGAATCCGTCGCGAATAAGACGGCTGCCTGCCAGCACCTCTGCCCTTTATGAAAGCAGATGTGCGAGGAGGGCGACGGGATGGCCACAACAGCAACCAAACGCAGGACACGGGGTGGCGGGCGCGCAGGCGCCGCGACCCGGCGCGGCACCGCTGTGATCGAACAGATGCCCTGGAATCCGCCCGTCAACACGGACGCGCCGACCGAGCCGCTTTCGCCCGAGGGTGTCGAGGCCATTCACGATGGCGCCATGCGCATTCTGGAAGAGATCGGCGTCGAATTCCTGAACCACGAAGCACTGGACATCCTGCGCAAGGCAGGGTGCACCACCGACGGCGAAAACGTTCGCATGGGCCGGGATTTCGTGATGGAGTGGATTGCCAAGGCGCCATCCGAATTCACCCTGACTCCGCGCAACCTGGACCGCAGGATCACCGTTGGTGGGCGCAATCTGCTCTTTGGTAATGTCTCGTCGCCGCCCAACTACTGGGACATGGAGCGGGGCACCAAGGTGCCCGGCACGCGCGAGATGTGTCGCAACCTGCTGAAACTGACCCAGTACTTCAACTGTATCCATTTCGCGGGCGGCTACCCGGTGGAGCCTGTGGATCTGCACGCGTCGGTCCGTCATCTGGACGTGCTCTATGACAAACTCACGCTCACGGATAAGGTGATGCACGCCTACTCGCTGGGCAAAGAGCGTGTCGAAGATGTGATGGAAATGGTGCGTATTGCCGGTGAACTATCACATGAAGAGTTCGACGCAACTCCTAGAATGTACACGAATATTAACTCAACCTCACCGCTCAAGCACGACATCCCGATGCTGGATGGTTGGATGCGCATGGCCCGACGTGGACAGGGGCTGGTGGTCACACCTTTCACTCTGGCCGGTGCGATGGCGCCCGTCACAATGGCCGGGGCCGTGGCCCAATCCCTGGCCGAGGCGCTCTGCGCGGTGGTGCTGGCGCAGATCATCAGGCCGGGCTGTCCGGTGGCCATCGGTACCTTCACGTCGAATGTGGACATGAAATCGGGCGCGCCGGCCTTTGGCACGCCGGAATACATGCGCGCCACGCAAATGACCGGGCAGCTGTGCCGGTTCTACGGCCTACCGATGCGGTCAAGCGGCGTCTGTGTGGCCAATGTGCCGGATGGGCAGGCGATGTGGGAGACCTCTAACAGCCTGTGGGCTGCGGTGCAGTCAGGCACGAACATGGTCTACCACGCAGCGGGCTGGCTTGAGGGCGGGTTGATTGCAAGCCCGGAGAAGTTCATCATGGATTGCGAAATCCTGCAGCAAATTCAACGCTATATGGACCCGACAATCACCGCGACAGGTCCCGATGAGATTGCGCTGGATGCCATCAAATCCGTTGGCAACGCAGGCCATTTTTTCGGCATCCAGCATACGCAAGATCGGTACACAACCGCCTTCTACCAACCCTTCTTGAGCGACTGGAAAAACTACGAGGGTTGGGAGGTGGCCGGTGCCGTCTGGACGCCGGAGCGCGCGCATCTGATGTTCAAGGAGATCATCGGCAGTTTCGAGGCGCCGCCGATGGAGGACGCCATCCGCGAAGAACTGGCTGACTTTGTCGCCCGTCGCAAGGCGGAAGGTGGCGCTCCGACAGACTTCTAACACGCTGTTTCAGGCGCAATTATCCGTACAATTGGCGATATTGGCTCTTTATTAACCGCTACGCTTCATTATCCGGGGCAATACTGGAATGAGGCGACCATGCATGGGCTTGTGAACAGAGCTATTCAACGGTTTGTCGTTGACAGCTACGGCAGTGCACAATGGGCTGCCGTTGCGCGCAATGCGGACCTCGGGTTCGTTGAGTTCGAGGCGATGTGGACCTATGAAGACAGCCTGACACCCCGTGTCCTGGCAGCCGTTTGTGATGTGCTCGACCGTCCCTACGACGAGTTGATGGAAGACATCGGCACCTACCTGGTCTCGCATCCCAACCTGGAAGCCCTGCGCAGGCTGCTGCGCTTTGGTGGCGTCAATTTTCTGGATTTCCTGCATTCGCTGGATGATTTGCCCGACCGCGCCCGATTGGCCGTGGCTGATCTGGTCCTGCCCCGGATTGAGCTGCGGGAACACAATCCGCACCAGTTCAGCTTGAACTGCGAAGGCGACATTCCCGGCTGTGGACATCTTTTTACCGGGGTGCTGCGGGCGATGGCGGATGACTATGGCGCGCTCGTATTTCTGGAGCATCAGGGGGTCAAGGACGGCGTCGAGACCGTCGCGATCGCTCTTCTCGAGACGGATTTCGCAGAAGGTCGTGGGTTCGAACTGGGGGTAAGTGTCTGATGAGCGGCGGCACCCTGTGTTACAAGATGTTGAACGTGATGTGCCCGATGCATGTCATCCTCAACCGCAATGGCGATATCAGGTTCGCGGGCCCTACAGCGCAGAAATTGCTGCCGGATGGCAGCCTTGTAGGTCGTTCCTTTCTGGACGTGTTCGAGATCAAAAGACCCAGGGAAATCAAATCGATAAGTGCGTTGCGCGAGAAGGCTGGCATGAAACTGCATATGCAGTTTCGTGATCCTCCGCACCGTGAACTCAAGGGCGTTCTGATGGAAGGGCCCGAAGTCGGGCAGATGATTGTCAACCTTTCCTTTGGCATTTCAGTCGTGGATGCAGTGCAGGAATACAAGCTTACAGCGGCGGATTTTGCCCCGACTGATCTGACGATCGAGATGCTCTACCTTGTAGAGGCAAAGTCGGCGGCAATGGAGGCATCGCGGCAGTTAAACCGCCGACTGCAGGGTGCACGCATTGCCGCAGAGGAGCAGGCCCTGACCGATACGCTGACCGGACTGAAGAACCGGCGTGCCATGGATCAGGTCCTCGCGGACCTGATTGCCGAGGGAGAATGTTTTGCCCTCATGCACATGGACCTGGATTACTTCAAGGCGGTCAATGACACGATGGGCCATGCGGCTGGTGATCATGTGCTGCAACAGGTCTCCAAGATCATGTTGAACGAAGTGCGCAGCCGCGACACGGTTGCCCGCGTGGGGGGGGACGAGTTTGTTTTGCTGCTGCGCGATGTGGAAGATCCCGCCATCATTGATCAGATCGCAAACCGCATCATTAAAAAGCTGAGCGAACCCATCTATTTCGAAGGCGCGCGCTGTGAGGTTTCCGGCAGCGCCGGCACAACCCTGTCGAGCAACTATCCGGTTTTGACGGCGGATAACCTGCTGGGGGATGCCGATGTTGCGCTCTACGAGTCGAAGTACCGTGGGCGCGGGCGCCATACATTCTTTTCTGAAGATCTACGCGAGAAAGAGCGGGATCCCGCATTGGCGTCATCCCGTACGCCGATCGTAAAACATGCTTGAGACACCAACCTCCTGCGTAAACAGTCAAGGCAGGGATGCCGGGAAAACGGTTCGTTTAAACCGGGTTTAAGCGCTCACCCTGACAGTGTTGGAGTTCCTTTTTCAAGTGACCCTGGTGTCGACGGGTCTTTTCGGTGTAGACCTCAGGCAAGGTCGATGTAAGTGATCTTTCGCGCGCCGAAATATTGGTTTTTGCAGTCTTTCAACGGATGTCACGCGTGGAAACTGGACGTACGCACAGCAGTTTATAGAATATCGAAAACATCTTGCCGCGTCCTACGAGAAGATGCACCTGACAATCATACATGTCCCGCCCTGGATGTCTTGCCACACGGGTCACCTTCCAAGTCAGTGATCATGGGTTTCTTGATCTGCTCGGCGCCACAATTGGAAGCCACATTCGGTCCGCTCCGACCTCGGGCATTGAACGTGATCCATGCCCGGATGCTTACGTCGATGTCCTCGGAGCTGCGGACGTGCAACTAGAAAGAGCTCCTATCCAAAGAAAGAGGGCACTGACGTGCGCGGACACCCCATGCTCTGACGGATTGTTGCGCGTGCGCTCTTCTGGCAGTAACAATTGAAAACGGGGGGCGTGAATTGGAAAATATCAGTCTTACTTTTGAAATGTCGGTGGTTCTTGGTCTACTTGCATTCACGGTCTTTTTGTTTGTCTCTGAAATCGTTCGAATAGATCTCGCGGCCATTCTGGTCATGGTCCTGCTGGGCCTGCTCAGCCAAGTGCCCGGCCTTGGGTCGCTGGCCGACGTCAGCAACCTCTTTAACGGTCTCGCCTCCAATGCCGTCGTCTCGATCATTGCGGTGATGATCATCGGTGCGGGATTGGACAAAACCGGCCTGATGAGCAAGGTGGCGTCCTTGATCCTGAAACACGGTGGCAAAACTGAAACCCGGATCATCCCGATTGTCTCCGGCACGGTTGGAGTGATTTCCTCCTTCATGCAGAATGTAGGGGCCGCTGCCCTTTTCCTGCCCGTGGTCAGCCGGATTTCGGTGCGCACGGAGCTGCCGCTCAGTCGGTTGCTGATGCCCATGGGGTTCTGCGCCATCCTCGGCGGAACGATGACGATGGTCGGATCCTCACCTTTGATCTTGCTGAATGATCTGCTTCTGAGTGCCAATCAATCGCTGCCCGCGGAGCAGCAGATGGCCACCTTCAGCCTGTTTTCCGTAACGCCTGTGGGTGTCTGTCTCGTTGCGACCGGTATCTTGTACTTCACGCTCCTGGGCCGCTGGGTGCTGCCAAAGGGCAGAAAGACCGGGGACGGCACAAGCGGCCAATCCCTGAAGGACTACCTGAAGAGCATATACGGTCTGAAGACGGATATTTTTGAGATCACGATCCCGGAAGGGCATGATTGTGTGGGCGAAACCTTCGATGACGTAATGCAGCGGTATCATGTCTACATCATCGGCAGCGCATATCAGGGCAAGCGCTGGTTCGCGCCCGTTATCCAGACGCAGATCACCGCCCCCTGCCGCCTTGCCGTGCTCGGGCGGGAAAAGGTCATTCAGCGTATGGTCGAGGAAGGCGGGTACATCCTGCACAAATCCCTGGAGGTCTTTGCCGAAGACTACGCCGCGACAAAATCCGGGGTGGCCGAGATGGTCATTCCGCCCGGTTCCTCGGTTATCGGCAAATGCGCGCATGATCTGGTGTTTCGCAAGACCTATGGGGCCAGCCTGCTGGCCATCCACCGCGATGAAGAAACGATGAGTTACGTGGAGACCGAAGATCACGCCCCGACGGCCGTGGGGGAGGTGCCGTTTCATGCAGGGGACACGTTGGTGATCCACAGCACCTGGGAAGCCCTGACCCGGCTGACGCGCGACCGGGATTTCGTGGTGGTCACCACGGATTTCCCGCAGGAAGAATTGCGCCCCAAGAAAGTCGGGTGGGCGCTGCTCTTCTTCATCATCTCGATATCCCTGATCCTCTTCACGGATCTGCGCCTGTCCCTCTGCCTGCTGACGGGTGCCGTGGGCATGATCCTGACGGGCGTGTTGGACATTGACGATGCCTATGAGGCCGTTAGCTGGAGCACCGTTTTCCTGTTGGCCAGCCTGATCCCGCTTGGGCAGGCGGTGCAGACAACAGGCACGGCGGCCTGGATTGCCGATCAGATCCTGTCCCTGCTGAACGGCTGGCCGCTCTGGTCTCTGCAGGCCGGGGTTGCGGTGCTGGCCACGGTGTTCACGCTGATCATGTCGAATGTCGGGGCCACGGTGCTGCTGGTCCCCCTGGCGGTGTCGATCGCCGTCGCGGCGGGGGGCGATCCGGCCATTTTTGCCCTGACTGTCGCGATATCGACCTCCAATTCCTT
Source organism: Roseobacter sp. MH60115 (assembly GCF_015644665.1). Lineage (GTDB taxonomy): Bacteria > Pseudomonadota > Alphaproteobacteria > Rhodobacterales > Rhodobacteraceae > Roseobacter. Next base: position 509,523 of record NZ_JADOBQ010000003.1, on the reverse strand, counting down.
TCTTATTCCCACCCATCAGGTCAATGCGCTGATCATGGGGCCGGCCGGTTACCGGGTGACCGATTTCATCAAGAGTGGCGGGGTGATGACGATCCTATTTCTGGTCGTGTCATTGCTCGTCATGAATGTTGTCTTCTGACGCAATGCGCCCAATATCGTGCGGGCGCGAGGCGATGAATGGACGGGGCGAGGTATGGCCTGCTAGGGTGCAATGCAATCGGTGCGGGAACTCTGACCCGGAATGGAAAAGGCGACGCATGCAGGTATGAAGAATGGACGAGTGACGCGCGCAGCCCGGCGGTTGCTGCTTTCAGTGTTTTGTCTTGCTTTCGGCATCGGCCCCAATCTGCCGGCGGCGCAGGAGGCATTTACCCTTGAAGGGCACGGAGGACCGGTCAAGGGCATCAGCGCGCGCGCGGATGGCGCCATTCTGACCGCAAGCTTCGACAACTCCGTGGGCCTGTGGCGGGATGGCGTGCCAACCTGGTTGGAAGGGCATGAGGCTGCGGTGAATGCGGTGGTCCCTGTGGCCGGGGGCAGGGTGGTATCCGGCGGTGACGACTACTCTGTACGCCTCTGGGACCCGCAGGATGGGTCGATGCGTGAGCTTGGTCGGCACAGCGCCAAGGTCATCCGTCTTGCCGTTTCTCCCGATGGGCTGCGCGTTGCCTCCGCCAGTTGGGATCGCACCGTGCGCCTCTGGTCTTTGGAGGGCGGCGCGCCGGTCGAGCTGGCAGGCCACGCAAACACGGTCAGTGATGTCGCGTTCTCTGCCGATGGCGCACAGGTCTATACGGCCTCGGCAGATGGCACCATACGGCTTTGGGATGCGCACACAGGTGAATTCCTTCGGCGTCTGGTACAGCACGGCTTTGGGATCAATGCGCTGCTGGTCGCCCGCGATGACAGTTGGCTGGCCTATGGCGCCGTTGATGGCGGCACCCGGGTGGTCGCGCTGCCGGAGGCAACGGAAATGGGCGACTTCACGGCGGACAGGCGGCCTATTCTGGCAATGGCCCATCAGCCGGATATCGGGCGGATCGCGGTGGGGGACGCCCAGGGCTATATCATGATGATCGACACCGGTGCCTGGCGGATTGCAGAGGATTTTCGCGCAACCGCGTCCGGGCCGGTCTGGGCGTTGGCCTTCTCACCGGATGGTCAGAACCTGCATGCCGGCGGGATCGCCGATGCAATGTACAGCTGGCCAACAAACGGTCTGGACGATGCGACACAGATGACAGGCACCGAACGGTCCTTTCTGAAGGATCCAGAAGAGATGTCCAACGGAGAGCGTCAGTTTCAGCGCAAATGCTCTATCTGCCACACGCTGGAGCCGGATGGGAAACGCCGGGCAGGCCCGTCACTGCACGGGCTCTTTGGGCGACCGGCGGGCAGTATCGCAGGATATGCGTATTCACCAACCCTTGCAGAGGCGCAGATCGTCTGGAGCGAAGAGACGATCGATCTGTTGTTCGATCTTGGTCCGGATCACTACATACCGGGCTCGAAGATGCCCATGCAGCGGATCACGAAAGCGCAGGACCGCGAAGACCTGATCAGCTTTCTGCAGACGGCAACCATTCCGGACTAAGGACTGGCAACGATTGCTCGAAAACTGCGCCGATTGGCGTTTTGTCACCATGTGAGCCTCTCAATTTCTGGGACTGGGAACGGCTTTCCGCGATCTGACGCGCCCATGTTGAGAAGCGTGCGGAAGGCCACGTCGCGAGGTTGAACAGTCGCCGCGGCGGCGTGGAAGGTTGCAAGGGGCGATTTCCCGGTATGGCTTGGCGCAGACTGTACTGCAGTGCGGGCTCGATATCGTTTAGCTGCCACCAATTCGGATAGAGCGTTCCAGATGTACGCCGAATTGGGGGCATCCTGCTTGGTTGGATGGACTATCGCTCCCACCGTCGACGCGTGATAGGGGCTTCGCTGACCTTCTTGGCATGTTGAAATTCGCGTTCGTCGTTTGGCGCTCTATTTTCATTTGTGCCAGAATTGCGATTTTGCAGGAGATGTCCCAAGAGCACGCATCGCCCTGCTCAAATCAACAAGACCGGACGAGATCTGCTCAACAGATGGTCTTTGTTCAAATCGGGTATCCAAACTCCTGAATGAGTGCCCAATATTCCCGGTTTATCGTTTTCAGTGATGATATTGCATCCTCGATTTCCGCGATCGCCTTTTCGTCCACCAGATCACTTCTTCCCATTTTCAATTCGTTCCTACGGTCTGCGATCCGCATCATGATTGTTCTGGGATTTCCGCTTTCGGGATCGAAGGCGTAGATGCTGTGGCTGTACCTGTTGCGCAACGCAGAGAGTTTCATGACACGGCCCGTCAGCCCGAGGACGCGCTTCTTTTGCGCCTCGGGTGTCTTTTCCATCTTTGCCAATCGCTCCACCAGATCGATGCGCGCACGGGTGGTATTGAGCGTCAGAAAGATGATAACGGCCGCGTCTTTATCCGTTCCCGCCAGCCCTGCAATCAGGTGGATCAAAAGGCTTTCCGTGTTTGCCCAGGCGTAGTTGAGGCGCCCTGTCAGAAGCAGCAGCGCATCCAGATTGGCCGCAGGCGTTCCCATCTCACAGCTTTGAGCTGTTTCGTGCGAAGGACGGATCCAGATCGCTACCACGACCCCGGAGACCAATGCTGTCATACCACCTTGCCGCACAAGTGCGGTTCGAAACGCCGATCTTCTTGAGCAGGTTGTGGATATGCAGCTTGATCGTGTGTTGCGACAGGCCGAGATCAGAGGCGATATTCTTGTTCTGCAACCCTTGGGCTACAAGCTCCAATACCTCCCACTCCCGCGGGGTCAGGTTGGCGTCCGGGTCCATGGGCCCCTTGGAAATATCAGTCGATACCGGCCGCTCATCGATAAGCTCTGCGGGGTAAAAGACCTCTCCGCACAGCAGCAGGTTCATGACCGACAACCACACATCCATCTGAACGCTAAGCGGCAGGAAACCGATTTCCTTCAGCTGCGCTGACGATTTTCGAGCCGAGATAAGCTTGGTTGCCTGATGCGCATCGCAATATGCGACGATGATACGCGCCTGTCCTGCTGCATCAAAATAGGCGCCAGAACTGTGAATGAGGCGATCAATGCGGTCCTCTTCCACAACAACCATGACCACGCTGTCATCCTGACTTGTCAGTTGAGACAATTCGCTCAGGTTGGAGGTAAGCTTGAAGTCCAGCCAGCTGAATTCTGATCGAAATGTATCGAGCAGGCGTTGCGAAAATCGAAAGCGGCTGCCTAAAAAGACAACACTATCCTTTCGGGTCTTGGGTCTATTGGTCTCTGCGTTCTCAAAACTCTTACTAAACCGAGCACTTGTCATAATACTACTCCAAACACCTGTTTGTTAATACGCTCGAATACCCCGATTGTTCTCAAATTGACTATTAATATGGCTATTTTGCCTGATCGTACGGCTTACGTAAATAATACATCTGGTTAGGATTGATTATCCTGACCGAAAGATTGTTGTGGATCAGTGCGCAAAATCGAAAGTATCACCGCCGTTCACGTTAAACGATAATGTTTGCAAATGGTTAACGCGACACGTGATTTTAGGTAACCCGAGAAGCATCTTCAACGCGCGATAGATCCATTTACCGCCACGGATGTTGCCGGTTTCTTGAATGCAACCCGGGGTAGTTTCAACACCGCCTCCTTCCTAATCAAATTACCGGGCTGATCTCGCGATACGGTTCCGGCCATCATGGTTTTTGTCGTGATCCATTTCACGTCGAGAATCACTTTGACGAATTCTGCAAAGAGTTTTGCCGGGCAATTTTGGCCTGTTCGGAGAAGTGCGCCACATCGTTTTTTGAAGCGGTCGTCCAAGACATTTGAAAGGGGGACACAGCACACAGAGATTGCACAGATCACCTGTCGGCAGCCGATGATAGCGATCGCGTCATTGAGCGCCGGAATTCCTGAAAACTTGTAACTATGCCAGGCGGTGACCGCTTTTGAAATGAGTGGCGGTGCGTTTTGGCTCTTCAAAGAGTGAGACTAAGAAAATGGCCAAGAGAAACAATCTGATCGGTTTTGGTGAGGGCGAAGGCGGTGACGGCGGTCATGAATATGGCCACGGCAAGGGCTATAACAAAAACGCCAACAAGAACAAAAACGATAATGACAATGACAACGGCAACGAGAACGAAAATTCGAACTCGAACACCGACGTGTCAGAAACCACAACAACCAACACGAATGACAATACCGGCACCACGGACAGCTCCGCTTCCAGCGATAGCAATAGTGACAGCAACAGTTCGTCCAACGGCAGTAACAACAACTCCAATGCGAACAACAATCAAAGTTCGCAGTCGTCTGACAACAACGCCAGCGCGGATGCGCAGGCCGACAGCGACAACGATAACTCCAACGACAGTACCAACAGCAACAGCAACGAAAACGACAGCGACACAAGCGTTGACGTAGATGTTGATGTGTCGATGAACCTGGAGGGATACGAGCCGACGGACGATGATTTTGCTGATTTCGATCTCGAAGGGGGATCCAGTGTCTATGACAACATCTTCGCGCAGGGCGATCTGGACTATGACCCCGGTGATGATGTCGATCTCAACGATTTCCTCAATGAGTCCCTGAACGGCGATGGCAACAACGCCGGCGTGGTGAATACGCAGACCATCAACCTGAATGACAGCGACCATCTGGAAAACGCCACGGTCGATAACACCGGCGAATTCACACAGAATGGCGATGCCACCGGTGGCACGGCAACGGCTGACGAAGGTATCGAGGTTGAAACCAACGGTGCCCACGGCGGCAGCGATGCCTATGCGGATGGTGGGGATGCCCATGGTGGTAACGCGATAGGCGGCATGTCAAAAGCCAGCGGCGGCACCAGCGGTGACACCGGCTCTGTCGATTCCAACGGTGGTGATGGCGGCGATTCCGGTTATGCGGATGCAGCCGGTCATGACGTAGAGAGCGGCGACTCCACGGCTGATGCCTACGGCGATGGCGGTGATGGTGGCGACAACGACTCCACCAATGACGGTGACAGCGATGCGACGGCCGATACCCAGGCCGATGGTCGTGCTGGTGACGGCGGCGATTCCGCTTCCAGCAGTACCGTTGATGGCACCAACAGCGCAGAGGCCTACTCCGACGATGATGCCGGAGATTCAGGCGATGCAGATTCTGCGTCAGATCAGGCGTCGGATGCGCGGTCCAACAATGACACCGATTCCTCGGGCGGTCAGGGCGGCGATGCCGACAGCAATTCAACCGGTCAGGGAGACGCATCAACCGACAGCGATACCGACGCAGACGGTGGCGAAGGGGGCTATATTGACGGTGACGTCGATACGACCAACGACGCCAGCACCAGCAGTTCCGCCGATGCAGAAGGTGGCGACGGTGGTGATGCCACCCAGGATGCCGCAGGTGACGCCGAAGGCGACGCGACCTCGGATGCCAATGGCGACGGTGGCGACACCGGCGATGCCAACGGCACCGTGACCGGTGATGCCAGATCCACTTCGGATGGCGATGGTGATGGTGGCGACGGTGGCGATATTGACGGTGACGTCGATAACACCAGCGACGCGAGCACCAGCAGCAGCGCTGACGCCACGGGCGGCGATGGCGGCGACAATACGCAGGACGCTGCAAACACGTCCGAGGGCGAAGCCGAATCCGAAGCTGAAGGCGACGGTGGCGATGGTGGCGACGGCGACGGCAATGCAAACGGCAATGCAATGGCCGATGCAGCCGGTGCTGCTGATGGTGGCCGGTCCGGCAACATCGACGGCGATGTCGACGCAAGCCCGTCCGCTGACACGGACAGTGACGCCAACGGTGATGGCGGCGAAGGTGGCAACCCCGCCAACAGCGCCAACAGCAACGCCGACGGTGAAGCGGAATCCGAAGCTGAGCCCGAAGCCGGAGACGGCGCGCAGGGTGATGGCACCGGAGACGGCACAACCGATGCAGCCAGTGATGCAGCTGGCGGTGGCGGTGATGGCGGTGACGGCGTGCCTGATGGTGGTAACGGCGGCGACGGCGGTAATGGCAATGCCACCTCCGGCGATGCAACTGCAACCGGCACAGGCACCGGAACCGGCACAGGCGGTAACGGCGGCAACGCCAATGGCGCAACCGCTGGCATGGCACAAAGCGATGTGTCCGGCGATGCGACCAGCGATGGCGCAGGCGGCGCAGGTGGCAGCGGCGACGCGACAACCGACGACGATGCCGACGCAGCCGGAACGGCCTCGAGCGCCTCGGAGTCCGGTGCCGGTGGTGCGGGAAGCGCCGACAATGATGCCGACGCCAGCGGCGATGGCTCTGCCGACAATGACGGTGGCGCAGCCGGTGACGCCAATGGCGACGCGGGCATGGCTGACAACGACACCACAGGAACCGCCGATAATGACGCGACCGCAGGTGCCGGTGCAGCAGGTGATGCCGGAACAGATGACGATGCCACCGCCAATGCGGCGGGCGGTACCGATTCTGAAAGCGGTGCGGGTGCGGCTGGTTCTGCCGACAACGACGCTGATGCCAGAGCGAACGGCAACTCGGACAACCAGTCCGGCGCCGGCGGCGGTGGCACCGCAGCAACCGGGATGATCGACAATGATGTCTCGGGTGACGCGGCCAATGACGCGACAACTGGTGCGGGCGCTGCAGCGGATGCAGCAACCGACGATGACGCCGATGCGACAACCACAGCGGGGACGGATTCAGAATCCGGAGACGGTGGCACCGCAGACGCAGCCAGTGACGACGACGCGACAGCGGATGGCTCAAGCGCCTCAACCGCGACCGGTGGCGATGGCGACTCCGATGCGTCGGTAGATGCGACAGTATCTGCGGATGGCTCGGCGACCTCTGACGCCGCGAGCGGCGACGGTGGTTCGACAGGATCGACCAACGATGCCTACGCTGAAGGCGCAGCCGATGGCTATGCCGACGGTGACGGTGGTTACGGCGGCTTGTCTGACATCGCAGCCGAAGCTCTGGCCGACTCCATGACCGACAATGATACCGACGTATCAACCGGTGCTGGTGGCGGCGCGGGCAACATGGCGGATGCGGCAAGCGATGCCTCTGCGACTGGTGATGCGATGGCCACCTCCGGTGACGGCGGTATGGGCGGCGCGGCAACAGGTGCCAGCGGTGCGTCCGGCCAGGCGATGGGCGGTACATCCACCGGCGGTGCGGCTGATGGCGGCACCAACACCGGCGGCATGGGCGGCACGGCAACCAACGGCGCCGGTGGCGCGGGCGGTGACGCCGGAAGCTGGGGATCGGGTAACGGTGACGACGGTTATGTCACTGGTGAATCCTACGCCTCAGCCGCGGCCCAAGTCGATGTGGCGGCCTTCAACCAAAGCATCGTGATGGGCGCCAACGTGTTGGGCAACACCGTCGACATGAACGTCGTCGGCGGCTCGTTCAGCTCGAACTACGTCGGCGACGACAGCAGCGACGGCTCCTAAGCCTCGATAGCAACGCCCAGGGCCGGGTCAAAGCGGCCCTGGGATATGACCAAAGTAATTTTAACGAGATGCAGGCGCGCATTTTTTCATCTGAGCCGCCAAAAATTCGGGGATGCAAACGGTAATGTCACTAGACCCAATCACCGAAAAAATCGCACATTTCATTGGTTCCTTTAACATGCTCGACGAGCAGGCGCGCATGCGTGCCGAATATGAAGAGTTTCGCGCCCTCCGCGCCGCCGAAGAAGAGGCGGCAAGACTGGAGTTGGCGACGGCCCATGCCAAACAATCGTACAAACTCAAAGACTATGACCCCGAACTGAAGTACAAGGTGCCTCCCCAGGCGCTGACGCCACCGGAGCGACATGCCGACACCGATCTACTGCCTCTGGATGTTGCGCCTGAAATCGGCCCGATCCCGATGTTCAAGGAGGCGGCTGAGTTCCCGATACTGGGCGTCCAACAGGGTGGCGCGGTCAGTTTGAACTTCAACCTGCCGCTGCCAGCGGCTGTGGCAACTGTCACCTATCAGGTGATCAAACTTTTCGACAATGACATTTTCGGCGAGGTGGCAGCCTATGGGGTGTTGCCGATTGCGCAACTGACACAGGCACTGGAACAGTTGGGTGTTCTGGCCGAAGACCTGAGCCTGATCCCCTTTGACCAGCTTTCGATCGACGCGGATTGGTTTGAAATCGTCGCGGACGTTTCACAGGCGGCGGCAGATGTGGTGCCGGGCTCCGACGGGCTGATGAGCGTCGCCCTCTTTCAGGGGGAGGCGGCGCAGGCGATGTATGTCAACGGCGTGGAAGTGGAGAGCCTTCCTGAATGGAAAGATATCGTCCCCGCCTATCATGCCGAGAGAATTGCACAGGCGGAGGAGGAGGATGCAGAGGCCGAAGAGATGGCCGCCAAAACGCATGGGCCTCACGATTTTGACCGTGATTTCGAGGAAGACGCGCCCAACCCTTTCAAAGTCGATGCCGGTCACGAAGTGGTTGCGGGGGCAAATACCCTGATCAACACCGTGGCGATCAGCTCCAGCTGGCTGGATGCGCCGGTGTTTGCGGTCTCCGGCGATGTCCTCAGGTTCGACGCCATTTCGCAGGTCAATATTCTCGTCGAAAATGATCTTTCATTTGGCGAGAAGGTTCTGGACGGAACCGCCTCCAAGACCATCAACGCCGCATCGATAGATGCAATGACCCGTGACGAGGCCAGAATCGCCGCTGCGGCAGAGGCGGAAGACGCCGGCCCATCTGACATCGAAACTGTCGAAGAAGACGCGAGAGCCGACAGTGGCAGTCCCGCGAATTGGGTTGTTGTGCGCCACGAGGGCGATATCGATCAATTCAACTGGGTCAAGCAGTACACGTTTTCGACTGATATGGATCAGGCTGTTCTCTCCTTTAGCGGGGCAGCAACGTTTCTGGGCCTGGGGGAAAACGCGATCGCGAATAGCTTTACCACCCAGCAGTTCGGTTTTGGATACGACCTGATTGTGGTTGGCGGTGACATGATCGACGTCAGCCTTGTCAATCAGCACAACGTGGTTCTCGACAGCGATACGCTTGCGGCCACGTCACCGGTCACCGCGCCTTCAGCGGGCGTTGCCCAGAGTAACGGTCTGCATCAGGCGGCATTGGCGCAGGGCGTGGCGAGTACGGGTGCTACTGCAGCCCCCGCGCACCCCATGAATTTCGACGTGGCCATGCATCCCACGGGTGCTCTGTCGACCCCTGCACCTGCCGAAACTACGGATATGGCTGCACAGGGTTCAGCGGACGGGTCCAGCCATCGCGATCCGCAAGGGCTGATAGAAGCCTCAACACATGCTGCTCCCGGGGAGAGTATGGCTCAGTTGTCGGCTCAGGGTTTGGTGTCCGAGAATTCGGATGACCCTGGGCCGCCACCTGATGTCGGGGAGCCGGCCGCAGAAACAAAGGGTTCATCCAGCGCTGATAACCTTCTCTACAACAAGGCCAGCATCGAAAAAATCGGCGTTGATATCGACGCCGAGGTTACACAGAATTTTGCAGACGCGATCAGCGCCTTGTCGGAGGGCGCAGAGGATGTCAGCGAGGCGATCGTCGAGGATGATCTCTTCAACGGGACAGAGCTGCTGCGCGTGCTCTATATCGACGGGGACTTCACCACCGTAAATGCGCTGGACCAGACCAATATCCTTGGGGATTCCGATCAGGTTCACATTGCCCGCGATGATTTTGCAGCCGCCCTACAGGAAGAGATCACGGTGACAACCGGGTCTAACATCGCAGCCAACTTTGCCGCGATCAGGGACAATGGCGTCGACAGCACGGTCATGGCGCAGGGCGATACCTATTCTGACGCGCTCATCCATCAGGCCAATCTGGTGGAAACAGATGCCATGCCGACCGACGCCACGAGTATTTCGGCCCTGGCAAATGAAGCTGTTGCGTTTCTGGCGGAGGATCTGATCGACCCGGGCCTCGCAGAAAACATCGTGGCAAATACGAACCATATGATCGCCGACGCGATGAGCCAGCAGACAGACGGCATGGAAACCATACTGACCTGAGGTCGGACGTAACTGGAAAGGCCAGTACTAGTGAACGATGTTTCTTACCCTTTTGCGCGTCCGCGCGACGACCAAACTTCAAAGGCCGAAAAACATACCTGTTTTCCAAACCATGTAAGGCGACCGCTCTACCTCAAGGTGGAGCAGCGCGCCGACCTTGGCGATGACACGGCACCTCGATCTGCTGAGGCAGTTGCCAGGCAACCGGAAGGCCGCTCTCAGGCTGCCCCGGAAATTGGGGCCAGCACTATGCCGGGCACATCTGCCGCAAAGGCGGAAACGACCCTGGAAAAGCCGGATACCGCCGCATTTGATGCGGTGGAGCCCCCTGGATTTCAGAGTGTCAGGAACGACCGTGGCGACCCTGAGAGTGATCCTCAGCCATCCGCAACCGCGACGGGCGAGCAGCTCCGGCAAAAGACGGTAGACAAAATGCCGGACGCAAAGGAGATGCCGGGTGTGACGATCGAGGGTGACCTTGGCCCTCTGAAAAAATCGGTGGATCACCGCGGACCCACGCCCCCCGCCGGGCGCGGAGGAGGCGGCGGAAAAGGCGGCCCACCGCCCAAGTTTCATAAGAGAAAAGGCCCCGATGACTTCTCAGACAGCCTGAGAAAAGGGGTGCTGGCGGTGCGCGGGAACTTGGCATTTGTCCTGCTTTTGACCTGTGCCACAAACCTGCTGATTCTGGCGATTCCGATCTATCTCTTTCAGATTTCCGACCGGGTTTTGACCAGCCGGTCCGTGGATACCCTGGTGATGCTGACGGTGATCATTGCCGGTGCCGTGATCCTGCAGGCAACTTTCGATGCGGTACGCCGGTTCATGCTGATGCGAACGGCCGTGGAGGTCGCCATTCGCTTGGGCGCGCCGATCCTCAGCGCCGCGTCCCATGCCTCGCTGCACGGCACCGGGCGCGAGTATCAGACATTGGGAGACCTTCAGCAGTTGAGAGGCTTTCTGGTGTCGGGGACGTTAATATCCTTCCTGGACGTGCCCTTTGCCCCGCTGTTCATTGCCTGCATTTTTTTCATCCACCCGCATCTCGGGTCCATTGTCGTCGGCACCTCGATCCTGTTGTTGATCGTCGCAATCGTGAACCAGAAGATAACGGCCAAACCCTTCGCTGCGGCCAATCTGGCGCAGTCCAAAGCCAATATGCATCTGGATTCCATGGCGCGAAACTCCCAGATCATCAACGCGCTGGCCATGATCCCGGAGGCCGTTGTGATCTGGGGCAGGGACACCGCCAAATCGCTCACCGCACAGGTTTGCGCACAGGACAGGAACATCGTGACCGCTGCTGTGTCCCGCGGAATACGCCTGTTGACGCAGGTCGCGATGCTGGGGTGGGGGGCCTATCTCGCCATTGATGGTCAGATCACCGGTGGGATGGTCATCGCCGCCTCCATCATCGCGGGGCGCGCATTGGCACCGATTGAAGGGTCAATCGAGGGCTGGAACGGTTTTTCCCTGTCGCGTTCGGCCTATGAGCGGATCAGGAATTTGCTGCAGTCGTCCAAAGTGCAGTTTGAGCGTCTGCAATTGCCGAAGCCTCAAGGCCGCCTGGATGTGGAACGGCTGCTCTATGTCCCCGGCGGCACGAAACAGGTCATTCTGAATGGTATCAGCTTTTCGCTCAACCCCGGTGAGGCGCTGGCCGTCATCGGTAACTCTGGCGCGGGGAAGACCACACTTGGCAAAATGCTGGTCGGCTCCATCCTGCCAACGTCGGGGAACGTGCGGCTGGACCTGATGGATCTGCGGAACTGGGACCAGCGTCAGTTTGGCGAAAACATCGGCTATCTGCCGCAGGACGTGCAGCTTTTCCCGGGCACCATAAAGGACAACATTGGCCGCATGCGCGCGGATGCAACCGACGAGCAGGTTTTTGCAGCCGCCAGTCTGGCCGACGTTCATGAGATGATCGCCAACCTGCCGCAGGGCTATGAAACCGTGGTTGCAGCCGATGGCGCGCCCCTGTCAGGCGGGCAAAAACAACGCATCGCTCTGGCGCGCGCGTTCTTTGGCGGGCCACGCTTTGTTGTTCTGGATGAGCCCAATTCAAATCTCGATACCACCGGGGACAAGGCGCTGGCCCGTGCCATCAAACATGCGCAGGACAACAAGATCACGGTTGTGGTCATCACGCAAAAACCCTCGCTGCTCTCCGTGGTGGACAAGATAATGCTGCTGGCGGATGGCACCGTCCAGATGTTCGGCGAGCGGCAGAACGTGCTCGAGAAACTGGCGGGCCGCAAAGTGAACCCCAACAAGCAGGTGTCTAAAGATGACTAGTTTACCGGCGCCCATCCAGCATGACGAATGGTATGCGGAAGTGCCGCGCTCGGTCACCAGGCAGATCGTCTTTGGCCTCCTCCTGATGGCTCTTTCTTTCGGCGGGTTCGCGCTCTGGGCCTTTCGCGCGCCGCTTGCAGCGGCGGTGATTGCACAGGGTAGTTTTGTGGCAACCGGGCAGAACAAGATCGTCCAGCATCTTGAGGGCGGTATCATTGAAGATATCATGATCAACGAAGGCGACCGGGTGACCGCCGGGCAGCTGCTGCTGCGCCTTGATCAGACGTCGGCGGCGGCCAGTGAGCGGGAACTTCACCTGCGGCAGATGCGGCTTGAGGCAACCGAAGCGCGCCTGCTGGCCCAGTACAATCGGGAAACGGTGCTGGAATTCCCGCAGCATCTCACCTCTGCCCGTGCCGATTATGAAATCAGTTCGATCCTTGACGGGCAAATGCTGACGTTCCAGGTGGCGGAGTCCTCGCTGGAGGAAGACCTTGCCCTCTTCCAGCGCAATCTTGATGCGCTGGAGATCCGCCGGGCGGGGTATGAGACGCAATTGGTGTCACACCAGCGGCAGATCGAATTGCTGAACGACGAGTTGGAAACCAAAAGCACGCTGCTGGATGAAGGGCTGATCCGTCGATCCGAGCTGTCGGCGGTGGAACGCACCTCCATCGAAGCAGAGGGGCAGATCGGGCGTCTGCTGGCGGAGGTCAACGAGATCGAGACCATCAAGCTGAAGTACATGCAGCAGATCAACCAGACGCTTGCCCGCTATCGGCAGACCGCGTTGGATAATCTTCAGGTTGTTCAGGGCGAGCTTGATGGCGTCCGCGAACAGGCTCGCGCGGCGCTCAATGTCAAGCAGCGCTCGGACGTTGCGGCCCCGGTGTCCGGCACCGTCGTGCGTCTTTACTATCATACCGCCGGCGGGGTGATCGAGAGTGGCCGGCCGATCCTGGAGATTTTGCCGGGAGAGCAGCCGCTTATTGTCGAAGTGCAGATCCCCAGGGCAGACATTGACAGCGTCCGCACCGGGCAACCGGCAACCGTCAGGCTGACCGCGCTCAACCAGCGGACAACGCCGGTTCTGGATGGAGAGGTCTTCTACGTTTCCGCCGATGCCATCACGGACAGTTCATCGGGCGTTGCCAAGGAGGTCTATGTCGCACGGATTTCGATGAGTCCGAGGGAGCTGCAGCGGGTTGCCAATTTCACGCCGACTCCGGGCATGCCAGCCGAGATCATGATCCAGACCGAAGAACGGACATTTGCGCAGTACATTGCAAAGCCGATTGTCGACAGCATGACCCGCGCTTTCCGCGAGCAATAGAGCTTTCGTTTCTTGCGCTGGCCCGGACGGCTTCAGCACCACCGCCCAGCGAATCCGCCGCTGTGTTTGACGCGCGTTTCGGCTGAAGTCAGGAGGGGAGCGCGCGGCCATCCAACCTGTGCAAAACCTTGTCAGATCATGAATAGCCGCCGGTGGTGTGGAATACTTGGAATCAGGTGAAATGGGCTCATTACAGGCCTCAGAGCGTGCGCAACATGCCCGTGATATGATGCTGCGTTAACGTGGGGTTGTCGTTGCGGGAGGGGAGGGCGGATCGGAGGGGCAATCATGCAAACACCAAACTGACCTGCCACGCACGCCGTGCACCCGGCCTGGACCAAGGCGGCATTGTCGGTCAGAAGCGACCACTGAACCCCATCGTGATCTGATATCATTCAACGTGGTCATCAACAGCACCGTGCGAGTTCTTGGCATAGAACTCGGAGATCCATTGGTCATCGTTTAAGTAATTGGAATCTCGTCCAAAAGGGTCGTCTTCGCAGATGGCCCGTTGCAGACTCTTATTGCGGCGGCGAAGTCACATGGCAGCTCACGTCAGGCCGGAGGGAGCGTCTCGCTCTATCCCCTGCAAAAATACCGGTTTCGGACAATCAATGTGCACCGTTCGCGATAACGTTTCTGAGCGCTGCAATCGTGGGCGAGGAAACACCTTTTCGCCAGATCAAAAGCGTGCGCAGCTTATCGCTGCCTTTGGGCAAAGGGGTAAGGCGCAGCCTGCCTGCTTCCGAGAATGTGCTCAGCACACTTTTCGGCACCAGCGCTGCCCCCATGCTGGCAAGGACACACCCCAGCATAGCATGGTAGGAACCCATCTCGATGGTTCGCTCTGGTGTATCCTTTTGTTGTGCATACCACTGTTCTAACAGCTTGCGATGCGGGCAGCCATGTTCAAAGACCAACACGGTCCGGGGGCATCCGTGATCGCCGCCGATGGGGGGATGCGCCTCCGAGGTCACGATGACGGGCGACTCCTCGAAGGCCGCAATGTGGTCAAAGCGCTTCTCTGCGATGGGTTCCGCGACAAAGGCCGCATCGATGTCTCCGCGCAGCAATGCATCGGCCAGCATCACCGGATTGCCGGTCTGCATTTCCAGCACCACCTCCGGATAGCGTTCGGAGAACTCAGCCAGGGGCGCCGGCAGGCGCACGGCTGCCGTGCTCTCCATAGACCCGATGCGCAGAACACCGCGCGGCGTTTCTGAATTCAGGGCCGCCTCCGCCTCATCTGCCAGCGCCAGCAACCTCTCCGAGTAGTCAAGCAACGTGCGGCCTGCGGGCGTGAGCACCATCTTGCGGCCCTGACGGGAAAACAGCGGCTGCTCCAGACGGTCTTCAAGCTGTCGAATGCGCGACGTGACCGCTGACTGCACTCGTCCCAGATGGTTCGCCGCGCGGGTGACGCCGCCTTCGCGGACGACGGCACGGAACACACGCAAATCGGAAAGCTCCATCTCACATCTCCAAAATCGATCGATTTAATCGATATTTCTCATTTTTTGTGATGCTACATTTGCCATAGAGCAGCAGTGCAAACAAGAAGCAGACGTAAGGAGATTTGAAATGACGGAAGATGACGTAGCACTTGTCCAGGAAAGCTGGGCACAGGTTGTACCCATCGCCGACGCCGCGATGAAGCAGTTCTATTGTCGGCTTTTTGATGCCGATGCTGGTTTGGCAAAGCCGTTCGCGGACACGGACATGGCATCGCAGAGGTCGCATCTCGCAAGCGCAATCAATCTGGTTGTCGGCAATTTGCACCAACCCGAAACACTGGTACGCCCTTTGCAGGACTTGGGTGCACGCCATGCAAGTTACCGGGTCGCCGAACGCGACTTTGATCTGGTTGGTGAAGCTTTGCTGGCGACGCTGGCAAGCGGATTGGCCGATCACTGGACCGAAGCGCATCTGAACGCCTGGGCGGCGGCTTGGCAGGCAATTCTGTCCCATGTCCTGGTTGGGTTCCAGACCCAACGCGCCGCCTGATTTTAGAGACATATGGAGAGAAAGAATGTCAAAGGGATATTGGGTGGTGCGCGTATCGGTTCACAATACCGAGGCGTATCCTGACTATCTGGAAGCGGCCCGGCCCGCGTTTGAGAGGTACAACGCGCGATTTCACGTGCGTGGCGGACGCTACATTGCGCCGGAAGGCGTGGCGCGTGATCGCAACGTGGTCGTTGAGTTCGAGGATTTCGACACAGCAGTGGCCTGTTACGAGTCGCCCGAGTACAGCGCGGCGCGCGTCATCCGGCAAGCGAACGCCGACGCGGATTTTCTGATCGTTGAAGGGGCTTGAGCGCCTTCTGGCTGCACGGAGAGAAGGGGCCCTTCCAGACATGCTGCCAGTGTTTTCTGCGAGCAAACAGCCGGCTGGAGTTGTTCGGAGGGCCGTCAGGCGATGGCCCCATGAACAAAACGCCGGACATCGTGTTCAATTGACGCTGCGCGCCTGTCAAGATCGCGGCCCTTGTCGCAGACGACAAATGAATGGTCTTCATCAGCTGGTGTTTGCGCCGCTTTGCTGAGGCCGCCTTGTACAGGTCCAAAATGCACGCGTCAGATGAAGGAGGCTTCGAATTCGTATTCCGCCTTCAGGGCTTCCAGATCGCGTCGCAAGGCGGGCTTGAGATCAAGGCCTCGGTCCTTGCGTGCCTTGGCCATTGCCGTCTTGCCATCTCCCGGCAGGCGCACAGGGGCGTGGCCAGGCAGAGGTTCTGATGCGCGCATCTCGTCAAACACACGTTCAGCGCGCGGTCCAAAATCTGCAATGCCGAAGGCCACAGGATTGAGAGCCATTACAAACTGTCCTGTGTTTGTCGAAGAGGTGGTGTCGCTGGTGAAATCAACCACGTCTGAGCCAAAGGCCGCTCCATTGAGAACACCAGCCATAAGGCCAATCGCAACCGACAATCCAAAACCCTTGGGGCCGCCAATAGGCAGCAGAAAGCCTTCGGATTTGCGGGCCGGGTCGGTCAGCGGGCGGCCATCGCGGCCAACCATCCACCCCTCGGGCATGGGGTCACCTTGCTGCAGAAGTGTCTTGATCTTGCCCATCGCCGCGACGGTCGTTGCCATGTCAAAGACAAAGGGATCGGTGCCATCGCCTGGGGCGGAAAAGGCGATCGGGTTGGTCCCCAAAAGCAGGTCTGAGCCGCCATAGGGCGGCACGTGGTTGGCACTGCCCACAGCCGCGGCCATGCCCAGCAAACCCGCCTCCGCCTGCGGGCGCACATAGAGCGCCAATGGCCCCGCGTGGTTGCCGCGCCGCACACCGACCCAGCCTATCCCGGCCTCGCGCGCCTTTTTCATGGCAAGGTCGCGGGCTGCAGCCATGGCCAGATGCCCCAGACCGTCATCCCCGTCTATCACAGCCGTGGCAACCGTTTCATGCGCCACTTTGACTGCAGGCGTGGGGTTGCAGCCGCCGCCTGCAAGACGGGCCAGATATTGCCGCAAGCGGAACACGCCATGTGTTGCGTAGCCGTAGACATCGGCCTCAACCATCAAGGAGGCGACCTTTGCCGCGTCACCTGACGGCACGCCCTGGGATGCAAGAGCCTGTGCAACAAAGCGGCGCAAAGCCTCGGGCTTGATCGGCGCGGTCTCAGCCATCGTAGGATCCCACGCGTTCCTTGTGCCAGAACACGACCTTGCGCTGTGCGAACTGAACCAGAAGATAAAGCGCCAGACCCACAAGGCTGAGATACAGGATCAACGAGAAGACCCGCGGTGTGTTCAGCTGCGAGGCCGCGACACGGATCAATTCCCCGAACCCTTTTCCGCCACCCAGAAATTCACCGGTGATGGCCCCGGCCATCACACCCACTGCGCCAATTTTCAGACCTGTAAAGATCTGCGGCAGACCGGTGGGCAGTTTCATCTTGATCAGGGTCTGCATGCGGCTGGCACCCATTGTCTTGAACAGCATCCTGGCGTTTTCGTCAGCGGCGTGAAGGCCTGCGGCGGTGCCCACCACAATCGGGAAGGTCGCGATGAAGGCGGCCAGGGCGACTTTGGATTCGATCCCGAACCCCAACCACGCCACAAACAGGGGCGCAAAGGCCACTTTGGGCATTGTATCAATGGCCACGAGATAGGGCATGACGGCCTTCTCCCCAAAGGCGGTTTCGCCGACCAGCACGCCCAAAGTGAAGCCGATGGCAATGGCCAGGGCGAAACCGTAGATCACCTCCAGAATGGTGATCCAGAGCGCGGTCAGCATGTAGCCGCCGGTGGCGAGGTTCTTGCCGACGAAGATCATGTCTTTGAGTGTTTCCCCCGGCGTGGGCAGGATGATGGGGGAGACGAAGCCAAAGGCGGTCACGACCCACCACGTGCCTATAAAGACAAAGGCCACGAAGCTCATCGCGATCCAACGCGGCATGGAGTCGATAAACGCGACTTCCTGCGTCCAGACGGTGTCTTCCAGCAAGTCCGTGTTGGTGGTGGAAGATGAGTTGTTCGACAGATCGGTCACATGTCTTCTCCCTTGTCCAATTGTCCGCGGATGTATTCGACGATCTCACCAAACTCCGGGGTCGTCATCATGTCGAGCGTGCGGGGCCGCGGCAGGTCAACCTTGACGACCTCCGCCACACGACCCGGGCGCGGCTTCATCACCACAATTTCGTCCGACAGGATCACCGCCTCCTGGATCGAGTGGGTCACGAGAAAGGCGGTGGCCTCCTGCTCGCGGCAAATCCGCTGCAATTCCATGTTCATCATATCACGGGAAAGCTCGTCCAGCGCGCTGAACGGCTCATCCAACAGCAGCACCGCCGGTTCGGTGATCAGCATCCGGCAAATCGAGGCGCGTTGCGCCATGCCGCCCGAAAGCTCGTTGGGGTAGACGTTTTCAAATCCCTTGAGCCCGACAATGTCCAGAAGCGCATGGGCCTTCTCCAAAGCCGTCTTGGCGGCAGCTTTGCCGTCGCGGATTTCGATGGGCAGCACGATGTTCTCGACCGCCGTCTTCCAGGGAAAAAGCGTTGCTTGCTGGAACATCATGCCGATGTCGCGGCGCGGGCCGGTCACAGGTTCGCCTTGCAGGACGACACGACCCTGAGAGGGCGGAATGAGACCGGCCATGATCTTGAGCAATGTGGACTTCCCGCAACCGCTCGACCCGATCACAGAGGTAAAGCTGCCTTTGCGCAACGTCAGATCGACCCCTTCGAGCGCCACAACGAGATTGCGCGCATAGGTCTTGCTGACGCGGCTTAACTCGTAAACCGGCGCACCGAAAGGGGCGCCAGTTTGCGTTTCTGCCAACCCGGTGTTCATTCGCCGACGGCCGCGTTTCCTATGGCTGCGAACTCATTGGTCCAGGCGGCGCTCAGATCGTCAAGCGGGGCAGAGATTTCGCCGCCGGTGACCAAGGCATCCTGCCATTCGGCCCAGACTTCGGCGGGGTACCAACCCAGACCGTTTTCCGGGCTTGTCGAAATGGTCTTGGAGCGAACTGCATCAAACAATGCCGATTGGAACTCCTTGTCTTCGCCTTCCTGCGGGTTGCCATCGGCCAGGTGCTTCAGGACCGCCTCGCGGTTGGCATCATCCAGCGCAAAGGCATGGCCTTTGGCGAAGGCACGGCTCCAGGCTTCAACCAGTTCACGATCATTGGCGATGATGTCGGCCATTGTGGCGATGCCATTGCCGAAAAAGCGACCGAACTCGGCGGGCGTGATGTCCCGCACGGCCATGCCACGCTGATTGAGAATGGCGGTGTCGGCGGTGGAGGCGGAATAGGCGACGATCTCGTCATTGAGGAAGGCCGCCGTTGCAGGACCGCCATCGCCAACGGTCAGGAATTCATAATCCGTACCTTCTGTCATGCCCGCGCCCGACATCACATTGCGGGCAAATCCAACTTCCGCACCATCGGCGGTGCCGGTGCCAATCACCTTGCCGCGCAAATCTTCGATGCTCTGGATGTCAGAGCCTTCCTGCACCGCAATCCCGAAGTTGCTGCGCGCGGCTACGTTGTAAATGTGAACGACCTCAACGCCACGCGAGCGTGCTGCAAGGATCGGGCCCGGACCGGGGCGGCCGAACTGAGCCTGACCGGCCGACAAGGCCTGAATGACGGCACCCGAGCCATTGATGGCCTCGACGGTGACGTTGAGGCCCTCGTCCGCGAAAAATCCCTCGCCGATGGCCACAAAGACCGGGAACGAGTTGATGGCCGATGGGCTGGGCTGCACAAAGGTGATGTCACGCATATCCTGCGCAAGTGCGCCGGTGCTCAAAAGGCCGGCTAGTGGAACTGCTGCAAGAAGCTTTGCAAAGGTTCTTCTGGTTGTCATTTCGGGTCTCCTCCCTAGATTGATTTCGTTCTGAAGTCTCTGCTTATGGAGCACGGCCTGGGTCAGGCGATGCGGACAGAGTTGCTCAGGTCACCGATTTCCGAGATGGTGCACACGACGGTATCGCCTGCTGCCAGAAAGCGGGGTGGGTCCATCGCGTATCCCACGCCAGAAGGCGTGCCGGTTGCGATGATGTCACCGGGTTCCAGCGTCATACCCTCCGACAAGGAGGCGATAAGCGTTGGGATATCAAAGATCATATCCGCTGTGGTGCCATCCTGACGCTGCGCGCCATTGACGGTCAGGCCAATCGACAGCTTGTGGGGATCGCTGATCGCGTCGGCGGTCACGATCCATGGGCCAAGCGGGCAAGAGCCATCAAATCCCTTGCCCTTGAAGTACTGCCCGCCATGACGTCGCTGTACGTCGCGCACAGAGATATCGTTCAGGATCGTGTAGCCAAAGATGTGATCGAAGGCGTTTTCCTTGGCGATGTTGCGCCCGGGCTTGCCGATGACGACCGCAAGCTCGACTTCGTAATCGAAACAGGTGGAGACCTGTGGGAACAGCAAGATGTCGCCACCGGGCGGCACAATCGATGTGGGCGGCTTGGTGAAATATACCGGGTGCTCTGTGACCCCGACATTCTGCTGCTGCGCTCGGTCTCCCTCGGCGATGTGTTCGGCGTAGTTTCGTCCGACGCAAAAGACATTCTTGCGTGGCTGGGGAATGGGGGCCAACAAGTCAGGATCAGAAACCACCGCATCCGCATGTTGGCCAGCCTCGGCCTGCGACACCAAGGCGCGCAGCGCGGCCATGGCATCAGCGCCCTCCTCGATGATGGCCAGAAGGCTGTCCCAGCCAGTGCCCGCCTGCGCAAGATGGAGCCAGCTTCCATCTCCAAGTTGGACCGCTGGGCAGGGTTTGCCGTCCATTGAAAGTGTCGCCAATTTCATGTCGCCTCTCCCTTCGGCCCCCTCGCATACTGTGCTGCTTAGGGTGGCCTTTCGCGCGCCTGAGGATCCATTCCTCAACGCAGCAGGCTCACCACAGACACGTCCCCATGTATTGACAAAGCGCGCTCGGCACCGTGAAATCAACTGACCAATTCACCAATTGGGTGGGTCTCAATGGCGAAAACAGAGCTTCTTGTGCAGCGCATCAGGCAGATGATTGCGTCTGACGGCTATGTTCACAACGACCGACTGCCCCCCGAGCGGGTGATGTGTGCGATGCTGGGGGTCACGCGCAATCAATTGCGGTCCGCGCTGGCCAGGCTTGAATCGAGGGGCCTGATATGGCGCCATGTGGGCCGTGGCACATTTGTCGGCGAGCGTCCTGTTCTGAACCTTGAGGACGTCACATACCTTCGGGACCAGGTGACACCGCCGCAGGTCGCGACCGTCCGGCTGGCCATTGAACCGGAACTGGCGCGTCTTGCAGCATTGCATAGCGCGCCCGCTGATCGCGAAGAGCTTCGCACCTGTGCCGAGCGTTGCCGCGAAGTTCCTGACTGGCGCAGCTATGAGGCGTGGGATAACAAGTTTCATTTCGCGGTTGCTCGCAGCGCAAAGAACAAGCTCTTCCTGTACTATTTCGAGACGCTGAACGTGGTCAGGCGCTCTATGGTCTGGGGCCAGCCACGCACGACGCTCAAGCCCGCGAAAAACTACTCAAGCTTTCTGGAACATGATCTGATCGTTCAGGCGATCGAAAAGAATGACGGCGACGGTGCCGCGCAACTCATGAGGGAGCATCTGCATTCGGTCTACGGGCGCATTCTGCCGTCACTGGACAAGACTGCGACGCCAAGAACGGATTGACGCGCTGTACTCAAGCGGCGGTCCCCGCAGGACAAGAGCCTCTGTGACGGCCCCATTGATGCGAGGGTGCGGATTGGTAACCTAGGTTACAGTGACGGAGAGCGTGCCGAGTGGCGAGACTTCGACTTCCATCACATCGCCTTTGACCACAGGGCCGACCCCCGAGGGTGTTCCGGTCATGATCACGTCGCCCGCTGCCAGTTCAAAATACTCCGACAGGTAGGAAATCATCTCGGGCGTTTTCCAGATCAACTGATTGAGATCGCCTTCCTGACGCAGGTCACCGTTCACTTTCAATGTGATCGCGCCCTCCTCCAGGTGACCAACCTCTTCGACGGTGTGGATCGGGCCGATGGGCGCCGAGCGCTCGAATGCTTTGCCGATTTCCCAGGGGCGGCCCGCCTTTTTCATCTCGCCCTGAAGATCCCGGCGGGTCATGTCCAGGGACAGTGCGTAGCCGTAGACGTGATCCATTGCACGCTCGACCGGGATGTTCTTGCCACCGGATTTCAGCACGACGGTCAATTCCGCTTCATGATGCACGTCAGAGGTGTGTGGCGGATAGGGAAAGTCCCCCGTTGTGTCGAGATTGTCGGGGTTCTTCTGAAAGAAGAAGGGAGGCTCCCGGTCCGGGTCATGACCCATCTCAATGGCGTGCGCTGCATAGTTGCGGCCAATGCAGTATACCCGACGCACCGGGAAAGCGCCGCCCGATGCGACGGGGATCGACGTAACGGGTGGCGTGGGGATAACGTAGTCAGACATTGAGCCGCTCCATGCTTTGGGTCCCGTTTGGCATAGAGGCTGACATCTGAGAGATCAATCTGACCAATGGGCGGATTGGTTCGGCAATACCTGCTCTGGCTGTCGAGTGACGAGGGACACCGTAAGCAGATCCTATTGCTAGATGGCGTCCGTGGTCTCTTGCGATTGCAGCCATTTCACCACAGATGCGCGCTTTGCATCCATGTGATGGAGCAGCGTAGCCGCGAGATTGGGGCCATCCCGTGCGACAAGACATTGCAGGATTTTCTCATGCTCCTGCACCGCGTCATACCACCGGCCTTCGGACATGTTGGCCAGGTAGCGTGCGCGTTGCATACGCAGGGACAGCGCCTGACAGGACGTCGTCAATGTCGCGTTGCGCGCCGCCAGCAGGATGGCGCGGTGAATCTTTTGGTTGACGCTGAAGTAGGCGTCCAGATCCCGGCTTTCATAGCTCCGGATCATCTGCGCGTGCAGCGCGCGCACCTCCTCGATCTCAGCGTCGGTGATATGTTTGCAGGCCAATTCGCCGGATAGTGCTTCGAGTGCGCCCAGTACAGGGAAGACCTCGTCGACTTCCTCCTGCGTGACTTGTGTCACCCATGCGCCACGGTTTGGCTCCAACCGGACCAACCCGTCGGATGCCAGCACCTTCAGCGCTTCTCGCAAAGGGGTGCGGGATACCCCGAACCGTTCGCAGAGCTGTTTTTCCGGGATCTTGGTGCCTGGCTTCAATTCCGAATTGATGATCAGAGGTTGCAGGCGGTCGACCAGCTCATGATGCAGGGATTTGCGCAGGATTGTTTGGGATGTGTGCAATGTCATCGCGTCACCTCATTGCGTCAGGGCACGTTCGAGCAAGCGTGCAATATGTATAGGTTTTCGGTCCGTCAGATCTGCCACTTGATGACGGCAAGAGGTGCCATCCGCAACAATTATTGTATCTTGTGCTGCGTCCTGTACGGCAGGCACAAGATCAAGTTCCGCCATTTTGCGCGATATGTCGTGTGTTTCGACGCCATAGCCGAAGGCACCCGCCATGCCGCAACAGCTCGTCTCGACCACCTCGATCTCTGTGCCGGGCAGGCGCGTCAGGGTCTTTTCGATGGAGGACATCACCCCCATCGCCTTTTGGTGGCAATGGCCATGCAGCAGCACTTTTGGTGCAGGCGAAGACAGAGGCAGTTTGAAATCCGGGTTGTCGTCCTGATCCGCGATGAATTCCTCCAGCATCCGGGCGTGCTGGGCCAGTACTTCGGTCTCTTTGCCGGGCAAAAGCGCAGGGATTTCATCGCGCAGGGTCAGCAGGCAGCTGGGCTCAAGACCAATGATCGGAATGCCTTGCTGGGCAAAGGGCAGCAGCGCCTCAACAAGACGTTGCGCCTCTCGCTTTGCTTCATCCACCAGACCTGCGGACAGGAAGGTGCGGCCACAGCACAAGGGGCGTTCACCTTTGGGGGCGGTCGCCACATGCACGGGGACATCTGCGGCCTTGAGCACCTTTGCGGCCGCGCGCAGGTTCTCTGGTTCAAAATACCGGTTGAAGGTATCCGCAAAAAGAACCGCTTTCGGCGTTTGCGGTAGGGCGATTTCGCCATCCTCAAAGGGTCGCCCATGCCATCTGGGCAAATCGCGCGTGGCGGTGAAACCGGTCAGTTTTTCAGTCAGCCGGGCAAGACCGGGCACGCTGTTGCGCATATTCATCACGAAGGGCACCCGCGCCGCCCAGCGGGCGTAGCGTGGCAGATAGGCGACCAGACGGTCATGCAGACGGAGCCCGTGTTTTTTGAGGCGCGCGGATTGGACCTCGATCTTCATGCGGGCCATGTCAACGCCTGTGGGACACTCCCGTTTGCATCCCTTGCAGGACACACAAAGCTTCATTGTTTCGGCCATCTGATCCGAGGTCAGCGCATCCGGCCCCAACTGCCCCGAGATCGCGAGACGCAACGTGTTCGCGCGCCCCCGCGTCAGGTCCTGTTCCTTGCGCGTCACCCGGAAAGAGGGGCACATCACGCCGCCTTTCAGCTTGCGACAGGCCCCGTTGTTGTTGCACATCTCAACGGCGCCCTGAAATCCGCCGCCGCTGCCGGTCCATTCGGACCAGTCGAGCCCGGTCTGAAACTCCGGTACCTTATAGTCAGGGCTGTAGCGAAAGAGCGACCGGTCATCCATTTTGGGCGCATCCACGATCTTGCCGGGATTGAACAGACCATCAGGATCAAACCGCTGCTTTACCTCAGCGAAACTGGCCACCATCCGAGGGCCAAACATCTTCTCGTGAAACTCCGACCGGACCAGCCCATCGCCGTGCTCGCCCGAGTGCGAGCCCTTGTAGCGCGCCACGAGGTCAAAGCATTCCTCGGCGATCGCGCGCATCTTTTTGACGTCCTGGTCCAGCTTCAGGTTCAGGACCGGGCGCACGTGCAGACACCCAACGGAGGCATGGGCATACCAGGTGCCGCGCGTGCCGTGTTTCTCAAAAATCTCGGTCAGACCAGCCGTGTAGTCGGCAAGATCGGGCAGTTCGACGGCACAATCCTCGACAAAGGACACCGGTTTGCCATCTGCTTTCATCGACATCATGATGTTCAGGCCTGAGCTGCGCAGCTCCGCGATCCGCGCCTGCATCTTGGGGTCAGGCACAGCCGTGACACCGCCCCAGCTCTTCCCGCTTTTATCCCAGGAAAATCCAAGATCGCCCATCATTTCCTTAAGCTCTCTCAGCTTTTGGGGATGCTTGCTGGTGTCTTCTTCAGCGAATTCCACCAGCAGCAGGGCCTCTGGCTTGCCGGTCACAAATTCTTCGATGGTGTCGCGGAAGATCGGGATGTCGCGGGCCAGCGCGATCATCGTGGCGTCCACCAGCTCAACCCCTTGCGGGTTCAGTGTGACCAGATGTTGTGCGGCATCCATGGCCTGATGGAAGGTGGGGAAGTGGCAAACGCCCAGCACCTTTTCCGACAGGACCGGCCAAAGCTTCAATTCAATCGCCGTGGAATAGGCCAGTGTCCCTTCGGAGCCGACCAGCAGATGGGCAAGGTTGTTGGCCGTGTCCCTGGGCACCAGCGCATCAATATTGTAGCCACCCACCCGCCGCATCACATTGGGGAATCGCGCATCAATCTCGGCGGCCTCGCGCGCGCCCAGTCTCAACAGGTCGTCTTGCAGTGCGGTGAAATCCGCCGCGCTGCCCGCGCCAACAGGGCCAAAGCGGTGCTTGCTGCCATCCGCCAGAAACCCCTCGATGGACAGGACATTGTCACGCATCATGCCATAGCGCAGTGATTTGCCCCCGCAGGAGTTGTTGCCGGTCATCCCGCCAATGGTCGCGCGGGACGCGGTTGAGACATCCACCGGAAACCACAGACCATGGGGTTTCAACGCGCGGTTCAATGCGTCAAGCACAATGCCAGGCCGCACGACGCAGCGCATGCCCTCCACATCCAGTTCGAGAATATCATTGAAATACTGAGTGTTATCAAGAACCAGGGCATTGTTTACCGTCTGGCCGCATTGCGATGTCCCGCCACCACGTGCCAGCAGGGGCACGCCCTGGTCACGCCCGATGTCGATGGCTGCACGAATGTCGTCTTCGGATTTCGGGGACAGCACGCCCAGCGGCATCATCTGATAGAGCGAGGCATCCGTCGCATAGCGCCCGCGTGAAAAGCTGTCGAACAGGACGTCGCCCTCGATGCGGTTTTGCAGGGCGTCGGCGAGGTGCTGCATGGATTTGTCCAATGTCATGGGTCGTCTTTTCGTTTGACTTAATTATGAATTCAAAATTACGCTGGTACAACAAAAATCAAAATTCCAGGACACGCTGCTGTGTGATGTCCACTCAAACACCTGATTGTGAGACCTGCCGTTATGAGAAAAGCTGGCCGCCATTTTCTGCAAATACCCGGGCCAAGCGCTGTGCCGGACCGGATTCTCAGCGCGATTGGCCAGCAGACCATCGACCACCGAGGCCCCGATTTCGCCAAGGTTGGCCTGCGCGCGCTGGAGGGCATGAAGTCGATCTTCAAGACCGAGGAACACGTCTTTATCTATCCTGCCTCCGGCACTGGCGCTTGGGAGGCGGCCTTGGTCAACACCCTGTCTCCCGGTGATCGCGTCCTGATGTTCGAGACCGGCCACTTTGCGACCATGTGGAAAAAGCTGGCCGAGAAGCTGAGCCTGAAAGCCGAGTTCATCGAAGGCGATTGGCGCGGCGGTGCCGATCCCGATCAGATCGAGGCTTACCTTGCCGAAGACAAGACCCATGAGATCAAGGCGGTCTGTGTGGTCCACAACGAGACGTCCACCGGGTCGGTGTCGCCGATTGCCGAAGTGCGCAAGGCGATTGACCGGGCGGGGCACCCCGCCTTGTTCATGGTCGACACGATCTCTGGTCTGGCGTCACTGGAGTATCGCCATGATGAATGGGGGGTGGATGTCACGGTATCAGGCTCCCAGAAGGGTCTTATGTTGCCGCCGGGCCTGTCGTTCAACGCGGCAAGTGCCAAGGCGATGGCGGCCAACACGACAGCAAAACTGCAACGGTCCTACTGGGACTGGGCCGACATGGTCGGGCCGAACAAGACCGGATATTTCCCCTACACGCCGGGCACGAACCTGCTCTATGGGCTGAATGAAGCCATTGATATGCTGCACGAAGAAGGGCTCGACAATGTCTTTGCCCGTCATGCGCGCCACGGTGCTGCGGCGCGGGCAGCCGTGCGCAAATGGGGGCTCGAGGTGCTCTGTGCCACCCAAGGTCAGGAAAGCGGCGTGCTGACAGCCGTGAAACTGCCGGACGGTCACAGCGCGGATGCGTTCCGTGCCACCACGCTGGAGCATTATGACGTGTCGCTGGGCAATGGGCTGTCCAAGGTGGCGGATAAAGTGTTCCGCATCGGGCACCTGGGCGACTTCAACGATCTGATGCTGATTGCGACCCTTGCAGGGGTCGAGATGGGGCTGAAACAGGCGAATGTTCCGCATGAGACAGGCGGTGTGCAGGAGGCGATGGCACACCTGAGCTGACTGAACTGCCCGCAAGACGGGCCAAGATCAATAAGAACCAAGAAAACTGAAAATCTCTGGGAGGAGAACATGATGAAAGTAGTCTCAAGAATACTTGCAGCCACCACAGCGATTGGCATGGCGACGGGCGCCCTTGCGGCGGACGTGACCATGAAATTTGGTCACGTTGGTGCGCCGGGCTCGCTGTTCGAAGCGACGGTCGACAACTTTGCGGCCTGCGTGAATGGCGCGATGGGCGACAAGGTCGAGGTCCAGACCTTTGGATCGTCGCAATTGGGTAAGGACAAGGAACTGCTGCAAAAGCTCAAGCTGGGTCAGGTCGATTTCTCACTGCCGTCCTCCGTCATGTCTTCGGTGGACGATGCCTTTGGCATTTTCGAGATGCCCTACATCATCTCGGATCGCGACCATATGCGCCGCGTGCAGGGCGAGATGATGGATGTCTTTCAGGATGCGGCCAACAAGAATGGCTATCACATCGTGGGTCTGGCCGAGAACGGCTTTCGCAACATCACCAACAACACGCGCCCGATCAACGTGCCTGCGGATCTTGAGGGCATCAAGCTGCGCACGCCAAATGGTGTCTGGCGTCTGAAGATGTTCCAGGAATATGGCGCGAACCCGACACCAATGGCGTTTTCCGACGTGTTCACCGCCTTGCAAACCGGCGTGATTGACGGGCAGGAAAACCCATATGCGCAAATCGCGTCGGCCAAATTTCAGGAAGTGCAGAAATACCTGTCGGTGACAGGCCACGTCTACACGCCTGCCTACATTCTGATGTCCAAGAAAAAATACGACAAGCTGGATGCCGAGGTACAGGCCGGTCTGACGGATTGCGCGAACCAGACACAGGATTTTACCTATGAAAAGGCAGCAGAGTTGGAAGCCAGCCTGCTGAAGGTGATCGAAGATGCGGGTGTTGAGGTGAACACCGCCGACAAAGCCGCATTCATTGAGGCCTCTGCACCGATCTACAAACAGTTCGCGGATGAGGTCGAAGGCGGTCAGGACATGATCGACAAAGTTCTGGGTCTCGGCACCTCCGGTTGATCAAGGGGAGGTGCGACGGCACCGTTTCGCCGCGCGTCATTCTCGTAAGTCCAATATGGTCCTCCGCCCGTGGTTTGCGGGCGGAGGCGACCCGATAGAGTTCCAACAGGTCTGCCAGCATGGAAAATGACGCCTACCCGACCTTGTCGCGAATAAATCGGGGATTTAGCAAAATCCTCGAATGGGTCACGATCAGCCTGATGATCCTGCTCACGCTTGTGGTCACCGCAGCGGTCCTTGCGCGCCTGATGGGGCAGAGTTTCTCATGGTACGACGAGGTGGCCGCCATCATGTTGGCCTGGATCACCTACTACGGATCGGCGCTTGCGGCTCTGCACCGACGCCACATCGGTTTTGATACGGTTCTTTTGAAACTTCCGCCCAATCTGCGGATTGCGGCAGTGTTCTTTGGCGAAGCGATAGTGCTGATCTTCTTCTTCCTGATGGCGCGCGCCGGACTTCAGGTGCTCGAAGTGCTGGCGGGCGACACGTTGATCTCGCTCACCTGGGTGCCGATCCAGGTCACCCAGTCCATCATTCCGATTGGGGCCATTCTCTTTATCCTGTGTCAGCTGCTCAGCTTGCCGGGTTACCTCAAGATCACGGCCGCGGGCGTCTCGCTGGAGCATGCGGAGATCGAAGAAGAGGTCGAAACTGAGCTTGAAAAGAACAAGGATCGCGTCTGATGCTGATGGCCGGTATTTTCATCGCGATGCTGATCATGATCTGCATCAACATCCCCATCGCCGTGGCCTTGGCGATGAGCGGCGTGCTTGGCCTGCTGCTCACCGAAGGGACCGACAGCCTCGTGACCATCGCGCTGGACATGTACGACGGGTCCACCAAGTTTTCGCTGATCGCGATCCCGATGTTCGTGCTGGCCGGGGCCATCATGAACGCGGGCGGGATTACGGACCGGCTGATCAACTTCGTCGGCGCCATCATCGGCTTCATTCGCGGCGGCCTTGCCATGGTCAACATCGGTGTGTCGCTGTTCTTTGCGGAAATCTCCGGCTCAGCCGTGGCGGACGTGGCCGCCATGGGCTCCATCCTGATCCCGCAGATGAAAAAACGCGGCTACAGCAAGGAATTCTCGGCAGCGGTCACATCATCGTCTGCTTCGCTTGCCATCATCATTCCGCCCTCGATCCCGATGATCTTATACGCTGCTTCGGCCAACACCTCGGTAGAGCAATTGTTCGTGGCGGGCATTGTGCCGGGGTTGTTGGGGGCTGGCGGGTTGATGACCGTCGCCTATCTCTTTGCCAAGCGCTACAATTTCCCGACCGAAGACGCCTTTCGCCTTGCCCGCCTGCGCGAGACCTTTGTGGATGCGCTGCCGGCCTTCACGCTGCCGGTGATCATTCTGGGCGGTATCTTTGGTGGCTATGTCACGGCAACCGAGGCGGCAGGTCTTGCCGTTCTGGCCTCGCTGGCGGTGTCGGCCTGGTACGGCAATCTTGACTTCAGCCATCTGCGCCGCGCGATGCTGGATGGGGGCATCCAGACAGCCGTTGTCATGCTGTTGGTTGCCGCCTCCGTACTCATGGGCGGCTTCCTGACACGCGCACAAATCCCGCAGCAACTGGCCGAAGGCATCTTGTCGATCACCAACCAGCAATGGGTGATCCTGCTGATCCTGAATTTCTTCTTTCTGATCGTCGGGTTTTTCCTGCATTCCGCGGCCGCCATCATCCTGGTGATCCCGATTGTGATCCCGCTGATCACAGCTGCTGGCATTGACCCGGTGCACTTTGGGCTGGTGGTCACGCTGAACCTCGCCATCGGTCAGCAGACCCCGCCCGTGGCATCGGTATTGATCACAGCCTGCTCGGTTGCACGCGCCAATATCTGGGAGGTGTCCAAGGTCAACATCTGGTTTGTCGGCGTGCTTTTGGCCGTGCTGATGTTGTGCACCTATGTGCCCTCCGTGCCGATGTTCCTTGTGGAGTATTTCTACCGATGACCGACCAGCCTGCAGAAATCACCGATGTGCTGCGCGATGGCATCCTGTGGATTACATTCAACAGGCCCGGGGCGCGGAACGCGCTGACCTTCGGCATGTATGACCGGCTTGCCGAAATATGCACCCGGATGCCAACGGACGGGTCGGCGCGGGCCGTCGTGATCTCGGGCGCGGGGGGCAAGGCCTTTGCTGCCGGGACGGACATGACCCAGTTCCGCGCCTTTGAAACGCCGCAGGATGCGCTGGATTATGAGCAGCAGATTGATGCGGTGCTGGACGCGGTTGAGCGCTGCCCGGTGCCCACCATCGCCGCGATCAACGGGGCCTGTACAGGAGGCGGCGGATCCATCGCTGCGGCCTGTGACATCCGGATCGCCTCGGCCAGCCTGAAGTTCGGATTTCCCATCGCCCGCACCCTTGGCAACTGCCTGGCGGCGGGTAATCTTGCGCGATTGTCAGAGCTCATTGGCGCCGGACGGGTCCGGGAGATCATCTTTACCGCACGCCTGATCGAAGCCGATGAAGCACTTACGACAGGACTGGTGAGTGAAATCCTCCCCGATGAGGACGGCCTGATGGCGCGCGCAGCCGAGCTGGCCGACAAGATCGGGTCAATGGCTCCGCTGACCCTGCGCGCCACGAAAGAAGCCCTGCGCCGCAACCGGTCAGCGTTGCCGGTGGACGATTCCGATCTGATCGTGTCGTGTTACATGAGCGATGATTTCCGCATTGGCATGGAGGCGTTCCTGGCCAAGAGAAAACCCGTGTGGACAGGCAAATGAGCACCAAAACGGGTCCGCTCAGCGGTATGCGTGTCATCGAACTGGCCCATATCATGGCGGGCCCGGTCTGCGGGCTGATGCTGGCCGATATGGGGGCTGATGTCATCAAGGTCGAAAAGCCCACCGGCGATGACAGTCGCCGGTTTGTACCGCCGGACATTGGCGGCGAGGCGGCGGCCTATATGATGATGAACCGCAACAAGCGCGGCATATCGCTCAACCTCAAAGATCCCGCCGGTGTCGCAGTGCTGCGCAAACTGTTGGCCGAGGCGGATGTGGTGGTCGAGAACTACCGCATGGGCACGATGGAGAAACTCGGCCTGTCTTACGAAGATCTTGCAGCGGTCAACCCACGCCTGATCTATTGCGAAATATCCGGATTTGGCCGCACGGGTCCCTACGCGGATCGCGGCGGATTTGATCTGATCGCGCAGGGCATGTCCGGGCTAATGTCAATCACCGGCGAAGGGCCGGGCCGCCCGCCGGTCAAAGTCGCCGCACCGATTTCGGACATCAACGCGGGTATTCTGGGGGCAATGGGCGTCTCTGCAGCCTATGCGAACATGCTGCAAACGGGCCTTGGTCAAAAGGTGGACACATCCCTCTTTGAAGCGGCCATCGTGCAAACCTATTGGCAATCGGCAATTGCCTTTGCCACAGGGGACACGCCCCAACCGCTCGGCTCTGCACACCCGCTCAATGCGCCCTATCAGGCTTTCCGAACCAGCGATGGCTGGATCAACGTCGGCGCCGCGAACCAGAGCAATTGGCTGCGGTTTCTGGATGTCATCGCCGCACCGGAGCTGGACGGGGATCCGCGGTTTAATTCAAACGCGGCGCGTATTCAGAACTTGCCCGCTTTGATCGACATTCTGAGCGGCTATCTTGCGCGGGACACAACCGAGAACTGGTTGGCACGTATGGACGAGGCAAAACTTCCCGCTGGGCCGGTCAACGATATCCTGCAGATGCACGCAGACCCTCAAGCCAATGCGCGCGATATGATCGTTGATGTCGATCACGCCACGGCGGGCCAGGTCAAAACCATTGGCCATCCGGTCAAATACAGCCGAACGCCCGCTAAGGTGGATCAGGCCGCCCCGGTTCTGGGCCAACACAGCCGCGAAGTGCTGGCCGAGATTGGGTATGACAGCTCGGATATTGAAGCGTTAATCCAATCAAAAGCGGTGATTGCGTCATAGGTTACGAGTGCGCCAAATCACATTTTGCATCAAGTGCTTTTTCTTTGTGACAAACCGAGCTGCTTCTAAGAAACCATTGATGAATCCAAGACTCAAACACGCCCGGAGCCTCATTGACGATTCCCTGGAATGGCGCCAAGTGCATGGGATTGGCATATGTCGTGGCACCGGCATCAGGCCAGAACGATCACAGTTCGCAAAGTGAAAATGGCGACGGGATTGGGTTGAGAACGTCCGCTTAGATGCAGCTGATGCAGTTGCTCCGCAAATGCCGCGAATGATCGCTTCCCGCCCATTCTGTGGAAAAAAACGCATTGCTGGTGCTGAAAGCCGGGCTTTGAACACGGCAATAGCGCCTTTTGTCAGCCTTTGCGTGGTGTGGAGGTTGCCCGCTATTCAATCCTCCTTGGTGGCAAAAACTGAAATTCTCTTTGCACCACCGTCCGAGTTGTCACCTTCGGTTCAATCAGGGAGAAATGGCACAATAACAGATTCAATCGATATCAAAGCAGCCGACCCGCTCGCCCTTGTCCAGGGCATGGATGCGATCCAGTCCGAATTGTAGCGGCGGGGCGTAATACGGGGTGCCAATGTCATCGGGGATCTCGTTGAAACGATGTTCGCCCGACCTTCGGCTGGACGCTGGCCCCGGCATCGGAGAAGGCTTTCGATGCTACTGACCAAGCGGGGGCGTCATATAGATCAAGGACCGTAAGCGCGTAAAAGCCAGCGCTGTGCGGGTTCAGCTTGGCGCGGTCCGGGACTTACAAGGTTTCGATTTCGTCGCTGCAGCGGTCCTAAGTCCGTCTTATGAGGTCGAGTGTTTTGGCATCACATGGCAACTCGGAGATCAGCTGGCTAGTTGAGATCGGAATAGAAGGCTCACCCTAAGAGAAGTCGTTGAGTTTTGAGGGAATAAATGAACTATTGGTACACAGCAGACAGGTACTTCGGGCGTGAGAGCATCATCAAACATGGCGCTCGCCCCTTCAAATCAGCGAGGCATATGGATGCCGTGCTTTTGCAGAATCTGTCGTCCAAAGTTGGCCCCGATGACGTGCTTTGGATCATTAGAGACTTTGCTTTCGGTCAACAGGCCAAAGATCAACGGTGGTTTGCCAGCCTATTTGTACGGTTGCCGGGAGCGGAGCGGCTCTGGTCATTGAAAATCGCGATGGGGAGACGGACCAAGAGCTTCCCGAGACCATGGTCACTGACCTAACTGAAGTCACCGATCGCAAGGGGCTAAATCCGGTGCTTGCGACTATCCCATGATCACCTGGCATCGAGCGAGAAAGGGAGCGCTGCAACTCTTCGGCCATGTTCACGGCCAATGGTTCAGTAAGGGGCCAAAGAAATGAGGCGCTGTTGCCTCGCACCGGTCAGGTAACTGCATGTTGCGAGCAAGCGACTGCTCGATGTTGGGACAGTTGTTGGTAAGGGCGATGCAAAAGAGCTATTCGCGCGTATATTTCAACATCATGTCTGAAAAAGTGGCAGCCCGTAGGGGAATCGAACCCCTCTTTCCAGGTTGAAAACCTGGCGTCCTAACCGATAGACGAACGGGCCACTTGGTCGTGAGCGGTTGATTAGGCAATCCGCGCCCGGCGCGCAAGCGGAAATTTCGCGTCTGACAAAGAAACTTTGCCGCAGTCAGCGTGCAACCGGTGCGGCGTCTTCAAGCCGTAACTGAACGCTTTGCCGCCCCCGCCATGTGTTGATGTCCAGCCGTCCGGCGAGGTGAAAATGCGCCCCGCCGTGGTTTTCCAGAGCCGGGCCCAGAGGGCTGTCAAAAGCCCCGAAACAAATGGCGTCCAGGGGGGGACTACCCTGCTCGCCAAAGCTGATCTTGAGGTGGTTCTCGCCGACGCGCTTGGCAAAGCGGATCGCCATGTCGGCAAAGACATAGCGCGGCGCGGGGGCGCTGGCCCCGAACGGGCCCGCCTGTTCAATCAGCTCCGACAGCTCAACCGTGGCAGCAGCGGGCATGAGCAACCCGTCGAGCTTCAGATCCGCAGCACCCGCCAGATGCGCGCCTTGCTTTTCCAAAAGCTCTGTCAGCCGCGCCATGGCCTCTTCCAGCTTGTCTTCGGCGACCGTCAGGCCCGCTGCCATCTTGTGACCGCCGCCTTTCAACAGATATCCTTCGCTGGTCAGCCGCTGGATCGGCTGGCCAAGATCAATGCCCGATATGGACCGTCCGGAGCCTTTGCCGATGCCGTCTTCCAGCCCGATCACGATGCTGGGGCGCCCGGAGGCTTCCTTGAGCCTCGAGGCTACGATCCCCACCACACCTGGGTGCCAGCCGGGGCCTGCCGCCCAGACCAGCGCCTTGTCCAGACCCCTGGTTTCCGCCTGCGCCAGTGCAGCCGCGCGCACGCTCGCTTCGATATCGCGCCGTTCGGTGTTTAACGCGTCCAGGTGCTCCGCCAGAGCTGTCGCCTCATGCGGATCATCCGTGGCCAGAAGCCGCGCGCCCAGATCAGCGGCCCCGATGCGCCCACCGGCGTTGACCCGGGGGCCGAGAAGGAAGCCAAGGTGGTAGGCCGTGGGGGCGGTATCCATCCGCGCCACATCCGACAAGGCTGCCAGGCCGACTCGTGCGCGCCGGGCCATGACGCGCAGGCCCTGCCGGACAAAAGCGCGGTTTACGCCAACAAGCGGGGCGACATCGGCCACCGTGGCCAGGGCGACCAGATCCAGCATCCCCATCAGATCCGGGCCGGACTGTCCGGCGCTGCGCAGCTGACGACCCAACTCCACCAGCAGCAGGAACACCACGCCCGCCGCGCAGAGATGCGCCAGATCGCCGGTTTCATCTTGTCGGTTGGGGTTCACCACGGCGCAGGCATCGGGCAGCGTTTCGGCGCCCAGGTGGTGATCAAGCACCATGACATCGGCGCCGACAGCCGCGGCGATGGGGTCATGGGAGAGGGTACCGCAATCGACGCAGACGATCAGATCATGCGTGCGGGCGAGATCGGCCATCGCCTCTTCGTTGGGGCCATAGCCTTCGTCAATCCGGTCGGGGATGTAGAGCGTGGCTTGCCGCCCCATTTGCCGCAGCCAGACCAGCAGTAGGGCGGCAGAGGCGCCCCCATCCACATCGTAATCCGCAAAGATCGCGATTTTTTCCTTGTGCTGCACCGCGTGCAGGAAACGTGCCGCCGCTTTTTCCATGTCCTTCAAGGCATGGGGATCGGGCAGGAGGTCGCGCAAGGACGGTGTGAGATAGCCCTTCGCTTCGGCAGGGGGCACCGCGCGGCGGGCCAGTACCTGCGCCACCGCATCGGGCAGGCCGCTCTGTTGAGCGATGGCTTCGGCGGCACGGGCAATCTCGACGGGCGGGCCAATCCACCGCCGCCCTGTCAGGCTTTGCTCCACGCCGAGAAAACTCACCGCATCTCCCATATCAAGAGCAGCGGCAGGCGGGCCACTGCAGAGATCTCAGGCCTCAACCGGCGTGCGGTAGTTGATCCGGCGGACGGAGCCGGTCTTGGACCGCATGATAAGCGTTTCGGTTGTCATCCAGCCGGGTTCGCGTTTGACGGCGGGCAGGATGTTGCCATCGGTGACGCCGGTGGCGGCAAAGATCACGTCTTCGGTGACCATGTCGTCGCGGCTGTAAATGCGGTCGAAATCGGTGATGCCGGCCTTGCTGGCGCGGCCCTTTTCGTCGTCATTGCGAAAGAGCAGGCGGCCGTACATCTGCCCGCCCATGCATTTCAACGCCGCAGCGGCGAGCACACCTTCGGGCGCGCCGCCCGCGCCCATGTACATGTCGATGCCGGTGCCCGGCTCGGCGCAATGCATGACACCAGCGACGTCACCATCGGTAATCAGACGGATGGAGGCACCGGTTTTGCGCACCTCGGCAATCATTTCCTCGTGCCGGGGACGTTCCAGAATGCACAGCGTGATGTCAGAGGCGCTGCAGCCCTTGGCCTTGGCCAGGGCCGCGACCCGTTCGGCGGGGCTCATGTCCAGCGTGACCACATCCTCCGCATAGCCTGGCCCGATCGCGAGCTTGTCCATATAGACATCCGGCGCGTGCAGCATGGAGCCGCGCGGGCCCATGGCGATGACGGTGAGCGCGTTGGGCATGTCCTTGGCGGTCAGCGTGGTCCCTTCCAGCGGATCAAGCGCGATGTCCACGCCGGGGCCATTGCCGGTGCCGACCTCTTCGCCGATGTAGAGCATCGGTGCCTCGTCCCGTTCGCCTTCGCCAATCACCACGACGCCCGCGATGTCCAACATGTTGAGCTGTTCGCGCATCGCGTTGACCGCTGCCTGATCCGCCGCCTTTTCATCGCCGTTCCCCACCAGCCGTGCAGAGGCCAGCGCCGCCGCCTCGGAGACGCGGGCGAGGCCGAGTGAGAGCATACGATCCTGAAATTGAGCGTTGGCTGGCATGAAACTGTCCTCTTTGGGCTTTTAAATTTGGGCTAGGTGTATCGTTTGACTTTGCTGCGTACAAGCGCCGGTCAGACCGCTTCGATGCGCAGGGCGACGGGCGCGCCGGAGAGCACGCTGGTGGTTTCCATGGCGGCGAGTGCGGCGTTCAGGGCATCGGGCGTGGTCTTATGGGTCACGATCAGCACCGGCGCCGAGGTGTCGTCATGGCCGTACTGGCGCATCCGGTCGATGGAAACGCCCGCGTCGCCCAGTACCGTGGCGATCTTGGCCAGCGCGCCGGGTTTATCCTCAAGCGACATGCGCAGGTAATAGGGCGCGGGCATTTCCGCACGGGCCGGGTTTGCCGTTGTCAGGCTGTCGGCGGGCAGGCCAAAGACCGGTCCGCGCCATCCCTTGGCGATATCGCAGATGTCGGCCATGACGGCGCTGGCAGTGGGGCCTTCGCCCGCTCCGGGACCGCGCAGGACAATCTGGCCCACGGCGTCGCCGTCCAACACCACCATGTTGGTGCCGCCCTCCAGCTGCCCCAGCGGCGAGGTGTCGGGCACGAGGCAGGGCTGCATGCGCTGCTCCAGCCCGCGCCCGGTTTTCTGAGCCACGCCCAGCAGTTTGATCTTGTAGCCCATGTCGGCGGCAGCGTGGATGTCATCGATGCTCACCCGGTCGATGCCTTCCAGCGTGATGCCGTCGAAATTCACCTTGGTGCCAAAGGCCAGCGAAGCAAGGATCGCCAGCTTGTGGGCTGCATCGATACCGCCCACGTCAAGCTGCGGATCGGCCTCCAGATAGCCCAGCCCGTCAGCCTCGGCAAAGACCTCTTCATAGCTGAGGCCCGCGCTCTCCATGCGGGTCAGGATGTAGTTACACGACCCGTTCATCACCCCCATGACCCGGGTAATCTCGTTCCCGGCAAGCCCCTCGGTCAGCGATTTGATGACCGGAATGCCGCCTGCCACCGCCGCCTCATAGCGCAAGACACGCCCGGCCCCTTCGGCCTGTTCCGCCAGCGCCTGACCGTGGATCGCCAGCAGGGCCTTGTTGGCGGTCACCACGTCCTTGCCCGCCGCCAGCGCCGCCTCGACGGCTTGCTTGGCGGGGCCTTCATCGCCGCCGATCAGTTCGACAAAGACATCCACATCATCGCGCGTCGCCAGAGCAACCGGGTCATCTTCCCAGGCATAGCGGTCCAGCGGCACACCGCGATCCTTGGCTCGGTCGCGGGCTGAAACGGCGGAAATGACGATCTCGCGCCCGCTGCGCGCCGCCAGCAGAGCGGCATGTTGCCGAATGATGCGCAGAACGCCGATCCCAACCGTGCCCAGACCAGCAATTCCAAGACGCAGCGGCGCAGACATAACGGCAATTCCTTTGAATTTCAGGGCGAAGCGGTTGTTTTTCGCCATGTAGCGGGTTCGGCCGCGACGTGCAACGCGCTTGGTGCTATTGCACCTCTTCTTCCAGCCGGTTCCGCTCCTGACCGCTGAGCACCGATCCGCGCAACCCTGCGGCGCGCGCCTGCAAACCGGCGACCCGGGCCTCGATCTGCTCTTGTGTCCCGGCGCTCTCGGTTTGCGATGCTTCGGTGGAGGCCAACAGCGGATCAAAGGGAATCAGATCCGGAAAATCCGCGTCTCGCGCTGCCTGCCCGGTTGCATCATCGATTTCGGGGAACTGCACACAGCCGACGGCGCCGAGGATGAGCATCAAAAGGGCGGCAAGGCGCATGAAAGGGCTCCTGTTGGTCGCAATTGTTGTGCCCCAAGCGCCCGACGCGCGCAAGGAGGGTTTGTTTTGAACGCTTGTTCAGATATCCTGCGCCATCATGGCCCGTACCGCAGGTTCACATTCAGGTATCACTGGTCCGCGCGTACGCGCAGCGGCGCAAAAGCTCTTTGCCCGTCAGGGCTTTGCGGCGGTTTCCATGCGTGAAATCGCGCGCGAGGTCGGGGTCCAGGTCGGCGCGCTCTACAACTACACACCGGACAAGCAAAGCCTGCTTTTTGACCTCATGCAAAGCCACCTGGATGCGCTGCTGGCAGCGTTCCAGGACGATATCGAGGCTGATCCGGTGGTGCGGCTGGAGCAGTTTGTCCAGTTTCATATCCACTTCCACCATGATCGCCCGGATGCGGTTTTCATCGCTTATATGGAATTGCGCAACCTGACCCCGGCGAATTTCGCGCAGATCGAAACCCTGCGCCGGGCCTATGAAGACCGGCTGGAGGCCATATTGCGGGCAGGTGTGATTACCGGTGATTTTGCCGTGGCCGATACCAAGATCGCAACGCGCGCGGTGATTGCCATGCTGACCGGCATCAACACGTGGTTCCGCGCGGATGGCAGGTTGTCGCTGGACGATGTCACGGCGCAGTATTGGCAGATGGTGTGCAAATCGGTGTCGGCATCGGGCGGCTTGGAGCCGTAACATCAGACATCACGATATGTGATGCATGGCATGTCATATATTCGTTTACATTATTTCTGATGCGCCTCTATATCGGCATAGGCCCCGAGCGGGCTTAGCTGAAAGGAGGCTCAGATGGTTTACGAAACAGCGATTGAAGAACGTCACAGCCCACTGCGGAGTGTCACCCACACGCTCTTGCTTCTGGCAACAGGCGTATTTCTTGGCATCATGCTGGCGGAGCTGCGCGATGTTGCGATGGACAGCGATGCGCGCGCAGCCTTCGAGGCACAACCGATTGCGGGCGAAGACTGGCACGGCAACGTGCGCCGGTCGATCCCCTGATGGCCTAGGGGGCGGACCACCAGGCGCCCGGCTTCTTCCGCCCCCCACGCCCCTTATCCAGCCAAAGCGCCACCTGCCTGAGGGGTGATAGCGCAAGGCGCAGCCAGAGCCGGTGATACCATTTGCGAAAATCCCGATTGAACGGACAGACCCGCAGGCAGATCGCGCAATCGGAGGCCAGCTTGGCCCAGAACCCAAAGCATTTCTCCGCGTCCGACGTCCACTTGCGCACCCCCTTGAGCGCGGAGATGTTGTGACCCCCGACCTCCGGCGGACCGAAGGGCAGGGCCTTGACCGGGCAGGCCTCGGCGCATTTGGTGCAAATGTCGCAAAATGCCCGGACGCCCAGTGGTCTGGGGGCGTCATGCGCCAGGGGCAGGGACGTGAAAATCTTCGAAAACCGCAGCCGCGGCCCAAATTCCGGCGTGATCACCATCTGATTGCGCGCATATTCCCCCAGCCCCGCCTGCAGCGCATAGGGAATCACCAGCGCCGTGTCGTTCATCGACGGGACGGCCTCATACCCAAGATTGCGGATGTAGGCGGCCAGCTGCATCACGGTGGCAACCTCCTGACTGTAGGCACGCCCGGTGGCCGCACCCGCGGTTGCTGCCGGGTAGGTATCGACAAGATCGGCGTCCATTTCATGCCCCAACACGATGACAGACGTGATCCCCTCCGGCAGATCGTTCGGCGCGTCAGAAAGATCGCGCGTGTCGATACGGGCGCTGTAGTGCCAACGCGGATCAACCCCGGTGATCCCGCAGAGATCGGCCTTGAAAAAACGCGCCACCTTTTTGATCTCATGTGACATCGCGCCCACGTTCGGGACGTCGAGGGCCACCGGGGCAACGGGTGTGTCC
The DNA here is from genome assembly GCF_015644665.1 of Roseobacter sp. MH60115. GTDB lineage: Bacteria > Pseudomonadota > Alphaproteobacteria > Rhodobacterales > Rhodobacteraceae > Roseobacter. Next base: position 468,856 of record NZ_JADOBQ010000003.1, on the reverse strand, counting down.
GCACTGATCGGGGCCTGAAACCCTTCGCGACGGCCCTGATCGGCAAAGCGGTCCGTCATCACATCCGAGATCAGCCAGGACGCATTGCGCAGCGCAAAGTCCCGCTGACCAAACCCGTCGCCCCGGCGCGGGATTGCCTCCATCCGGTAAGAGGCAAAAAACGCATCCGACCGCGCGTTACGCACCGCGGGATCCCAGAACGCCCGGGTGAAAATGTCATTGCGCTGCGCAAAGGGTTCAAACCCGTCGGTGACCTCGATCCCGGCGGCCTTGTCCGACGCTTTTTGCTGCACCCTCTCTGCCATTGCCTCAGGGTACGCCGCGCATTTCACGGGTCAATCGCAAAGGTCGCAAACAGACGCGACCCCGTCCACACCGATGCGCAGGCTGCCCAAAATAGACGGCGAGGGAATACGACATGAAAATCGGTTTTATCGGGCTGGGCAATGTCGGCGGCAAGCTCTGCGGCTCGCTGATCCGCAACGGGATGGACGTGCAGGTCTTTGATCTCAATGCGAAACTGATGGCGGCAAAGGTCGCTCAGGGCGCGACAGAAGGGCAGAACCCGGCCCGGATGATGCAGGACTGCGATGCGGTGATCACCTGTCTGCCATCGCCTGCGGCCTCCGCCGCGGTGCTCGAGGAGATGCTGCCCCACGTCGCACCCGGTAAAATCTGGATGGAGATGTCGACAACGGATGCTGCCGAAGTCAAACGCCTGGGCGCGCTGGTCATCGCTCGGGGGGGCGCCGCCGTTGACTGCCCGGTCTCAGGCGGATGCCACCGCGCGGACACCGGCAACATCTCGATCTACGCAGGCTGTGACAGGGCCACCTTCGAGCGCGTGCTGCCGGTCCTGACCGCTATGGGGCGCCGTATCCTGCATGTGGGCGAGATCGGAAACGCCAGCGTTCTCAAAGTGATGACCAACTATCTTGCAACGGCTAACCTGCTGACCCTGTGCGAGGCGCTCACGGTCATGAAAGCCGCAGGAATGGACATGGGTACTACCTACGAGGCGATTGCGATGTCGTCAGGCACCTCCTTTGTGCATGAAACAGAAAGCCAGCTGATCCTGTCGGGATCCCGCGACGTGAACTTCACCATGGATCTGGTGCAAAAAGACATCGGGCTCTTCCAAAAACTGGCCGATGTACACGGGGTCCCGCTCGAACTCTCCCCCAAGGTGATCGAGATGATGGCGGATGGACAGGCGCGCTACGGCGCCCGCGCGCAGTCCGACCGCATGATCGAACGGCTGGAAGAGGCCACCGGCCTCGAGATCCGCGCCCCCGGATTCCCGCTGGAACTGATCGATGACGAACCCGAAGCGCGCGGCTACGAGGTCACCCCCAACCGCTGATCTTCATTGTTCGCCAAATATGCCGGGGTTTGGGGCAGCGCCCCAAGCCTGTTTCAAACCAGCTGACCTTCCGGGGTCAGTGTCGTCTTGCCGCCAAGATAGGGCGCCAGCACGCCGGGCAAGACAACCGCGCCATCCTCCTGCTGCCCATTCTCGAGCACGGCAATCAGACACCGCCCGACCGCAAGACCCGACCCGTTCAGCGTATGCACGAACCGGGGCTTGCCGCCATCGGCAGGCTTGTAGCGCGCATTCATCCGCCGCGCCTGGAAATCGCCGGTGGTGGAGACCGATGAAATCTCGCGGTAGCTGTCCTGACCGGGCAACCACGCCTCGATATCGTAGGTCCGCTTCGCCCCAAACCCCATGTCACCAGTGCAGAGGATCACGGTGCGATAGGGGATGCCCAACCGCTCCAGAATATCCTCGGCACAGCGCAGCATGCGCTTCTGCTCCGCATCCGATTGATCGGGCAGGGTGACGGACACCATCTCCACCTTCTCGAACTGATGCTGGCGCAGCATGCCCGCTGTGTCCCGGCCCGCACTGCCTGCCTCGGACCGGAAACACAACGTATGCGCGGTCATCCGGCGCGGTAAATCCGTCTCCTCCAGCACGTCGCCCGCCACCGAATAGGTCAGCGTGATCTCGGAGGTCGAAATCAGCCACATGTCTTCGGTGGTCTTGTAGCTGTCTTCGGAGAATTTCGGCAGCTTGTCGGTGCCATACATCGCCTCATCGCGCACCAGCACCGGGCAGTTCACTTCCGTCAACCCGTTGTGATCCACATGCGTGTCGATCATGAACTGCGCCAGCGCGCGGTGAATGCGTGCCACAGCCCCTTTGAGCATCACAAACCGCGCGCCCGAGGTCTTGGCAGCGGTTTCGAAATCCATCGACGCGGCAACGCCTGCGATCTCGTAATGCTCCTTCGGCGCGAATGCGAAACTCGGCACATCGCCCCAGCGGTTCACTTCGACATTGTCCTCTTCATCCGCGCCATCCGGCACATCCTCGGCGGGCAGATTGGCGATCCATCCCAGTTTCTCGGTCAGCTGGGCGTCAAGCTCTTTGGCTTCCGCCTGCATGGCGGCGACTTCGGCCTTTTTCTCACCGACCAGCGCGCGCAGACGTTCGAACTCCGCTTCATTGCCTGCGGCCTTTGCGGCACCCACTTCCTTGGAGGCCTTGTTCTGATCTGCCTGTGCGGTCTCCGCAGCCTTGATCTTGGCCCGGCGCGCCGCGTCCAGCGCCAGAAGCGCAGCCGATGCAGGCGCTTCTCCGCGCCGCGCCAATGCGGCATCGAAAGTATCGGGATGTTCACGAATGGCACGGATATCATGCATGTCGGCAGTCCTTGGTCTGAGTCGTCCAGTTCCCATGCTTATGACCGATCTTGCGCCGACACGTAACCATGAGAATTCAGCGCGTGGCGGATGTTCCGGCCCGGTCAAGGGCTGCCTGCCATTGGCCGATCAGCCAATCATCAACCGGGGCCGCCAGGGCCAGCGGCACCTCGCCGCCGACACGGCCCGAGACAATTGCAACAATCGTCCAACCGTCGCCATCAGCAGCCAGCACCGGCCCCCCTGAATTGCCGGGTATGACCTCGCAATCGAGCACCAATATGGAAGGTCCGGCATTTTTTGCCGACGCGCAATCCGAACGCCCGTTCAGAATGTGCGGGCGTTTGCGATGGTAACCCAGAACGGTAAACGGGCCGACACGCCGCGCGGGCTGGGCATTCAGGGAAACCGGGTCCAACTCTGCCGGGCTGATAGGGTCGGCCAGCCGCAGCACCGCCACATCGTATCGGAAGCGGTCATTGCCCTTTGCTGTCCGGTAGTTGGGGTGCACCACGGCCTCCGCAGACCTGCGGTGCGCGGCGAAGGTGCCGCGATCCCAACCGGCGACGAAATGGCGATCATCGCCTGCGCAATGCGCCGCCGTCACCACAAGGTCGGGCGCAATCAGGGTGCCGGTGCAGGATGATTTTGTCCGGTGTCCGGCGACATTCACAAGGCCCACGGTGGTCCAGAACTTGCGCGCGTCTTCCGCAAGGGCGGGCATCGGTTCGGCCTGCGCCGCCACGCCCCCGAGGCAAGCGCAGACGCACAGGAAAATCAGGGTGGACAGGCGGACAGGCGGCATTCGGACAGGGGCTTTCACAACGCTTCATCGCGCTGACCATGACGCCTTTTGCGCGTTTGGCCAAGGCCCGGCTGCAAGGGATGCGCCTTCGGGGCAAAACAAACGCGAAACCTGCGCTGTCTCCCTTGCAAAGCGCCTTTTCAGCCCATAGGTTCCGCCAAACTTTGCGGCCCGGACAGAGGCGGCCGCATTCTACCCGGAAGGACCATTTTCATGGAAGCGTTCGCGCAATTTGTGCCCCTCATCCTGATCTTTGCGATCATGTATTTCCTGCTGATCCGCCCCCAGCAGAAAAAAGTCAAAGAGCATCAGGCGATGGTGGCCGCGCTGCGCCGCGGCGATCAGGTGGTGACCCAGGGCGGGATCATCGGCAAGGTGGCCAAGGTCAAGGAAGACGGTGAGTTGGAGCTGGAAATCGCCGACGGCGTGAAGGTACGCGTGGTGCAATCCACCATCGCCACCGTTGTTTCCAAGACCGAACCGGCGAAGTAACAACGCCTCCTGACGCGTTCGAAAAGGCGTAGACATGCTGCAAATCGATCTTTGGAAGCGGATCACCATCTGGCTGACCTGTGCGGTGGGCCTGTGGCTTGCGATGCCCAACGCCTTCTACACAAACGTTGAAAAACACAATGACGCGGTTCAGGCCATTGAACTGGGTGCCACCACGCCGGAAAATCTGGCGGATCAGGCCCGGTGGCCGGATTGGATGCCCTCGGGGCTGGTGAACCTCGGGCTCGATCTGCGCGGCGGCGCGCATCTGCTGGCAGAGGTGCAGGTCGAGGATGTCTACACCGCGCGCATGCAGGCGGCCTGGCCGGAAATCCGCAACGCTCTTGCACAAGAACGCGCCATTATTGGTGGGGTCGTTCAACAACCGTCTGCCGCAGATGAGGTGCGCGTTCGTATTCGTCAGCCGGAGGGCATGCCACGCGCGCTGGAAATCGTGCGCGGGCTGGCGCGCCCGGTGCAAACCCTGACCGGGGTGGGTGCCAATGACATTGAGGTGCGCGCGGAAAGCGACCTGATCATCGTCACCCTATCGGAGGCTGAAAAGCTCGCGACAGACGAACGCACCGTTCAGCAGAGCCTTGAAATCATTCGCCGCCGCATCGACGAGGTCGGCACCCGCGAGCCCACGATCCAGCGTCAGGGTGCGGACCGTATCCTCATTCAGGTGCCCGGCATCGGGTCGGCGGGCGAGTTGAAAGAGATCATCGGCACCACGGCGCAACTGACCTTCAACCCGGTGGTGACGCGGGGCACGAACCCTGACGCCTCTGCCGGGATCGGCAACAAGATCGTGCCGTCTTTGGATGAACCCGGCGTTTTCTACACCATCGAAGCGGCGCCCGTCGTGACCGGCGAGGAACTGGTGGACGCGCAGCCTGCGTTTGATCAGAACGGTCGCCCGGCGGTAAACTTCCGGTTCAACACCTCCGGCGCCCGCAAGTTCGGCGATTACACAGCGGAGAACATCGGATCGCCCTTTGCGATCATTTTGGACGACGAAGTGGTCAGCGCCCCCACGATCCAGAGCCATATTCCGGGCGGGTCCGGCATCATCACCGGGCGCTTCACGGTGGAGGAATCGACCAATCTCGCGGTGCTTCTGCGGGCAGGGGCCCTGCCTGCGGGGCTCGAATTCCTCGAAGAACGCACCATCGGTCCGGAACTGGGCCAGGACAGCATCGACGCGGGCAAGATCGCGACCATCGTGGCCTTCAGCGCCGTGCTCGTCTTCATGTTCCTTAGCTATGGGCTCTTCGGTGTCTTTGCCAATATCGCGCTGATCATCAACATCGGGCTGATCTTTGGGCTGCTGAGCCTGATCGGCGCCACGCTGACCCTGCCGGGGATTGCCGGGATCGTGCTGACGGTCGGGATGGCGGTGGACGCAAACGTGCTGATCTTCGAACGGATTCGCGAGGAATTGAAGACGTCCAAAGGTCCCGCCCGGGCGATTGAGCTGGGCTATGAAAAAGCGCTCAGCGCGATCCTCGACGCCAATATCACCACGTTCATCACCGCCACGATCCTCTTTGCCATGGGCTCTGGCCCGGTGCGCGGCTTTGCGATCACGCTGGGTCTGGGCATCCTGACCTCGGTCTTCACAGCGATCTTCGTCACGCGCCTGCTGGTGGTGATGTGGTTCGAGCGTCGCCGCCCCAAAACAATCGAGATTTGATATGCGCCTGAAACTGGTCAAACAGAATACGAATTTCGATTTCTTCAAACGCTGGAAGCTCTGGCTGGGCATCTCCGGTCTAATGATGGTGGTGGCCTTTGCTTCCTTCATGATCCAGGGGCTGAATTTCGGCATCGATTTCCGGGGCGGCACGACGATCCGTACCGAAAGCCCGCTGCCGGTCGAGATCGGCGTCTACCGCGACGCCATTGCCGTGCTGGAGCTGGGGGACGTGTCGATCACCGAAGTGTTCGACCCGACCTTCGGACCCGATCAGAATGTGGCGATGATCCGCATTCAGGCGCAGGACGGGCAGGAAGCGGTGACAACCGAAGTGATTGCCGCCGTGCAGGAGGCGCTGAGAACGGTGCGGCCGGATATCAAATTCGTTTCCGTCGAATCCGTCGGGCCAAAAGTATCCGGTGAATTGATCCAGACAGCGGCGATTGCCGTCGTGCTCGCCATCGGGGCGGTGCTGATCTACATCTGGCTGCGTTTCGAATGGCAGTTTGCCCTGGGCGCGGTGCTGGCGCTGGTGCATGACGTGATCCTGACCATTGGCGTCTTTTCCGAACTGCAGATCCGCTTTGACCTCGCGATCATCGCGGCCTTGCTGACCATCGTCGGCTATTCGCTGAACGATACCGTGGTGGTCTTTGACCGGGTGCGGGAAAACCTGCGCAAATACAAGAAACGCCCGCTGAGCGAGGTGCTGAACATCTCCATTAACGAGACCCTCAGCCGGACATTCATGACCTCCGTGACCACGCTGTTGGCGCTGATCGCGCTGTTTGTGCTGGGCGGTGACGTGATCCGCGGCTTTGTCTTTGCGATGATCTGGGGCGTGATCGTGGGGACCTATTCCTCGATCTTCGTGGCCTCTGCCGCGCTGCTCTATCTGGGGGTGAAACGCGACTGGTCCAAGCCGGATGCCAATTCCGGCAACCAATACGCCAACATAGATGCTTGAGGCGCTCTCAGGTGGTGTCGATACAAGCGGACTGATCTGGCTGACATTGGGCGTCCTCGCGGCCGGGTTGGTGCGGGGATTTGCGGGCTTCGGCAGCGGCATGATCATCATGCCCGTCGCGGCCTCCGTGCTTTCTCCGGTCGAGGCGGTGATTTTCATGATGATGGCGGAACTGGTCGGCCCGATACCGAACCTGCCCGCAGCCTGGCGCGACGGTGCCCCGCGTGATGTGGGGCGGCTGATGCTCGGCGCGATCCTGACCATTCCTGTCGGTGTCTTCTGCTTGTCGTATATGGACACAACGTTCTTTGGCTGGGTGGTGTCGATCTGCGTCATGGTCCTGCTGGTCCTGGTCATGTCGGGCTGGCGCTACAAAGGCGTGCTGGCCCGCCCCATGACAGTCGCAACCGGGGGCTTGGGCGGGTTCATGGGCGGCTTTGCCGGGGTGCCCGGGCCCCCGGTGATCATGCTCTACATGTCCAGCCGCCTGCCCATTGCGGTCATCCGCGCAAATTTCCTGCTCTACCTGCTGGCGTTCGATGTGGTCCTGATCACCACCTTCGCGGTGCTGGAGCTTTTCGTGTGGAAAATCGCTCTGCTGGGTCTGTTGGCGGGCATCCCGAATATCATCGCCAATGTGATCGGCGCCCGGCTGTTCGATCCGACGGCAGAGGTTCTTTTTCGCCGGGTGGCCTACCTCATCATCGCGACATCGGCTATTCTGGGGCTACCGATCTGGGGCTAGGAGACCGGCATGCGCCTGAACGAAATATCATTTACCGACGCCAAGCCGATCGAAGGATACGGCGCAGGGTTCTTCCGCATCGGCGGCGAGGTCTTCCAGGGCCCGGTGATCGCGGGGCCCAAGGGGACCACCGGATGGCAAGGATATGAGGATGTCGATGCGCTGCTGGCGTTGAAAGACGACATCGACGTGCTTTTTGTCGGCACCGGGGCGGATACCGCGCACTTGCCGTCTGACCTGCGCGCCACGCTGGAAGACGCCGGCATGGGCGTCGAGGTCATGGCCTCACCCGCCGCCTGCCGGACCTACAACGTGTTGCTCAGCGAAGGCCGCCGCATCGCGCTGGCGCTGATCCCCGTCTGATCATAACCGCCTGATCGGGCTTTTGGTTGCGCGGGCAATCGGTTAACGCTGTCTCATGACATTGACGATCCGTGATCTTTGCGTGGCGCGCGGCGGTCTGCCGGTTCTGCAGGGGCTGAGCTTCACACTCGCGCCGGGGCAGGCGCTGATCCTGCGCGGACCAAACGGATCGGGCAAGACCACCTTGCTGCGCACGCTGGCCGGGCTGCAACCGCCGCTTGCCGGGCAGATCGATGGGGCAGAGGAGCAGATCGCCTATGCCGCGCATTCCGATGGGCTCAAGGCCATGCTTTCCGTGCGGGAAAATCTGACTTTTTGGGCCGATGTGTTTGGGCAGACTGATATTGCACCCGCCCTCGACGCCTTCGCTCTGACACCGCTGATCGACCGGCTGGCGGGCACACTGTCGGCGGGGCAGAAACGCAGGTTGGGGCTGGCGCGCCTGCTGGTCACGGGGCGGTCGATCTGGATGCTGGACGAGCCGACCGTCTCGCTGGACGTGGACGCCGTGGCGCAATTTGCCGCCGCCGTGCGCGCCCATCTGAGGGCTGGTGGCGCAGCGCTGATCGCCACCCACATCGACCTTGGGCTGGAATCTGAGGTGTTGGATGTCACGCCCTTTCGCGCGACTCAGGACACACGCGCGGGCGCCAGCGACGAGGCGTTCCTATGACAGCGCTGCTGCGTCGCGATTTGAAACTGGCGGTGCGGGCCGGGGGCGGCTTTGGCCTGGGGCTTGCGTTTTTCCTGATCGTGACGGTGCTGGTGCCCTTTGGCGTGGGCCCGCAGTCGGAGCTTTTATCCCGCATCGCGCCGGGCATTCTCTGGCTTGGTGCCTTGCTGGCTTGCCTCTTGTCGTTGGACCGGCTGCTGGCGCTCGACTGGGAAGACGGCACACTCGACTTGCTCGCCACCTCGCCGCTGCCGCTGGAGGCAGCACTCAGCATCAAGGCGCTGGCCCATTGGATCACCACCGGGTTGCCGCTGGTGCTGGCCGCGCCGGTGCTGGGCATCCTGCTGAATCTCCCTACGGCGGGGTATGGCTGGCTGGTCCTGTCGCTGCTGCTCGGGACCCCGGCGCTCTCGGTCATCGGGACCTTCGGGGCCGCGCTGACGGTGGGGGTGAAACGGGGCGGGCTCTTGATGTCGCTCTTGGTGCTGCCGCTCTACGTGCCGACGCTGATCTTTGGCGCAGAGGCTGCGCGGCGCGGCGCGACGGGGATGGACCCGCTCACGCCGCTCTTGATGTTGGCGGGGATCACGGCAGGCGTTGTGGCCATCATGCCCTTCGCCTCTGCCGCCGCGCTGCGGGTGAACTTGCGGTGAGCAGGACCATTTGCCCATTGAGCCAAATGGCCGAAAGGCTTAGATCAGTGCCATGTCCATGACCGAAGACACAGCCACACCCAAACGCCCCTCCGGCTTTTGGAGCTATGCAAACCCGGTGAAGTTCCTGGGCCTCAGCGAACGGGTGCTGCCCGCGCTTTGGGGTCTGGCGGCGCTTTCGCTGATCGTTGGCCTGATCTGGGGGTTTTTCTTCACGCCGGATGATTTTCGGCAGGGCTCCACCGTCAAGATCATCTACCTGCACGTGCCATCGGCAATGATGGCGATCAATGCCTGGGTGATGATGCTGGTGGCCTCGCTGATCTGGCTGATCCGGCGCCACCATGTCAGCGCTTTGGCCGCCAAGGCCGCGGCACCGGTTGGTGTTGTGATGACGCTGATTGCGCTTTGTACGGGCGCGATCTGGGGCCAGCCGATGTGGGGCACGTGGTGGGCGTGGGATCCGCGCCTGACCTCCTTTCTGATCCTGTTCCTGTTCTATCTGGGCTACATCGCGCTTTGGGAAGCCATCGAGGACCCGGACACGGCTGCTGACCTCACCTCCGTACTGTGCCTTGTGGGGTCGGTCTTCGCGGTGTTGTCGCGCTATGCGGTGAACTTCTGGAACCAGGGGCTGCACCAGGGCGCGTCCCTGAGCCTCGACAAGGAAGAGAACGTGGCGGATGTCTTCTACATTCCGCTGCTGGTCTGTATCGCAGGTTTCGTGCTGCTCTTTCTGGCGCTGGTGCTCTACCGCACGGGCACGGAAATCCGTCTGCGCCGCACCCGCGCCCTACAGGCCCGCGAGGCCCGTCTGTGATGCCTGATCTTGGCAAATACGCCGATGCGGTGCTGTCCGCTTACGGGGTGTCCATTCTGCTGCTGGTCCTGCTGGTCGTACTGAGCCTGCGTCAGGGCCGCCGCGCCCGCCGCGCGCTGCAGGACGTGGAGAAGAGGAGCAAGCCAAATGCCTAAAGTCTCGCCCCTGATGATCGCCCCGCCGCTGATCTTTGCCGGGTTCGTCGCGCTTGCGGGGATCGGCATGTTCCGCGACAACCCGAATGATCTGCCCTCCACGATGATCGGCCAGGCGGCGCCCGCGATCACCACGGATGCGTTGGGCGACTATCCGGCAGTCACGCCAGAGGCGATGGCCACGGGCGAGGTGACGCTGGTGAATTTCTGGGCCAGCTGGTGCCCGCCATGTCGGGCGGAGCATCCAAACCTCCTGCGCATGGCCGCAGAGGGCATGCCGATCATCGGTGTGAACTTCAAGGATCAGGAAGCCACTGCGACGCGCTATCTCGATGATGACGGCAATCCCTTTGAGGCGGTCGCCTTCGACCCGCAGGGCCGCACTGCAATCGACTGGGGCGTAACCGCCCCGCCGGAGACCTTTATTCTCGACGCCGAAGGCACCGTGCTTTTCCGCTTTGCCGGTCCGCTGATCGGTAGCGATTATGAACAGCGGTTCCTGCCGGAACTGGAAAAGGCACGCGCGGCGCAGTAAGCGCACCCGCGCGGGCAAGGGGTGTCGGTGTGCTGTGCAAATCCGGGTGTCAGGACGGCGCGCCAGCCCGTTTGCCGCGCCATAGGATAAACAGGCCCGACAGAACAATCACAGCCGACCCAAGCAGCATCGACGCGCTCAACTGCTCGCCAAAGAAGATCACGCCAAAGCCTATGCCGAACAGCAGCCGTACGTATCGGAAGGGCGTTACGGCAGAGACTTCACCGGTGCGCATCGCCTTCATCAGGCAGGAATACGCGACGACACCGGCCAGGATTGCGCCTACCAGGAAAACCGATGCACCTGCGGTTGGCACAACGAACGGCGCCCCCTGCCAGATCGCAAAGATCACACCGGCAACCACGACAGACAAAAACCCGTAGAGCCCCAGGACCGAGGTGCCGAGCGATGCCGGCGCGGCCCGGCTGGCCAGATCGCGCCCGGCAAATCCGACCATGCCGATGATGGCCAGAACCGACAGCGTGGAGAAGCTTTCCGTGCCCGGCTGCACGATGATCACGACCCCAACCAGCCCAATGAGAATGGCCGCCCATCTGCGCCAGCCAACCTTTTCGCCAAGGACCACGGCCGCCCCGGCAACCACGACAAGCGGTGTCGCCTGCAGGATCACCGTGGCCGAAGACAGCGGTGTAAGCGAAATGGCAAGTATGAAGAAAAGACGCCCGACAATTTCAAAAAGCACACGGATGCGCATCGGGCGCGATACCACCTCTGGCGGGGCCAGCGGTTCCTTTTGCAGCAGGGCCAGACCGGCAAAGACAAAGGCGCCGCCGAGGCCAAAGATGATCAGGATCTGCCCCACCGGCAGCGTGGCAGAGGCCGCTTTTATGAAGCTATCCTCGACCGTGAAAGCTGCCATGGAGGCGATCATCCACATACTGCCGATCAGATTGGCCCTGGTATCCATTGCGATGCCGGTGATGAGAGAAGGTCCAATGCTGTCAGCGGTTGCCTGCCTGTGATCGCTACCCCACTGAATCGCCGCGGTCCAGAGGCTCTGCGCCGGATTTTCTTTGTTATGGAAACGGTTGGGGGCATCGCAAGTGTGCCTTTGGCGCTTTGCTTGTGGCAGTTCTCAACCATTGGAAAGTGATTTCGAGCGCTGTGGATGGCGTCTTTTCGCGTCTGCATATCCGGTCAGATCACCCGTTCTTAATCATGATTTAAGTCCGTCACCGCTATTGCAGTGAAGCATGCTATGTTTTGGTTTCTGTTGGAAAGCTTATCCCATGATGTCTGTGAGATACTTCTTTTGCGGTTTTTGCGCGGCCTTGCTGGCCAGCGTCGTTCAGGCCCAGACGGTGCCGGAACCGCCACGCTTTGACGGCAGCCGTTCGACCGCCTCCTCAAGCAGGGTCATAAATCCCGCCGATCCACAGTACGGGCTCCAGGGTCAGGGCGGTCCACTGCCCAGAGCATTGATCGGGGCAGCCGCGCTTGAAGCCGCGCGTGAAGAAGGCCGCCATTTTATCGAAGAACGCAGACAGGATGCCGCCGAACCTGACGGTGACTAGGGAGCGTCTCTTCCTGAGAAAAGGTGCACATGAAAAAGGCCCCGGAGCATATCCGGAGCCTTTCTGACGTTCTGGGATGGCCGTAATCAGGCCGCTTGGGCGAGGTTCCGCAGCACATAATGCAGCACGCCACCGTGTTCGATGTATTCAATCTCGATCGCGGTATCGATCCGGCATTTCAGCGTGATTTCCTTTACCGAGCCGTCGGCCATGGTGATGGTGCAGGGCACTTCCTGCAGGGGCTTGATGGTGTCCAGACCGGCAATGGAGACAGTCTCTTCCCCGGTCAGGCCCAGCGATTTGCGTGTATCGCCGCCAGTGAATTCGAAGGGAATGACACCCATGCCAACGAGGTTGGACCGGTGGATACGCTCAAAGCTCTCCGCGATCACCGCTTTGACGCCCAGCAGCGCAGTGCCCTTTGCGGCCCAGTCACGGGAAGAGCCCGCGCCATATTGCTCGCCACCAAAGACCACCAGCGGGGTGCCCGCTTCCTGATAGGCCATCGCCGCGTCATAGATCGACGTCTGGTCGCCGTCGGGGCCCTTGGTATAGCCGCCTTCGACACCGTCCAGCATCTCGTTCTTGATGCGGATGTTGGCGAAGGTACCGCGCATCATCACCTCGTGGTTGCCGCGGCGCGAGCCGTAGGAGTTGAACTCGCGCACGGGCACCTGACGTTCGATCAGGTACTGACCGGCGGGGGTGCTGTCCTTGAAGGACCCGGCGGGGGAGATATGGTCGGTGGTGATCATGTCGCCCAGCACGGCCAGCACCTTGGCGCCGTCGATGTTGCTGATGGTGCCGGGCTCCTTGCCCATGCCCTGGAAGTAGGGCGGGTTCTGCACATAGGTCGAGGACACCGGCCAGTCATAGGTTTTGCTGTCGGTGGTCTCCACACCCTGCCATTTGTCATCGCCCTTGAAGACGTCGGCGTATTTCTCCTGGAAGGAATCGCGCGTGACCGTGGCCTCGACCAGTTCCGCGATTTCCTGTGACGTGGGCCAGAGGTCTTTCAGGTAGACGTCCTTGCCGTCCTTGTCCTGGGCAATCGGGTCCTTGGCGATGTCGATGTTCATGTCGCCCGCCAGCGCATAGGCCACCACCAAAGGTGGCGAGGCCAGGTAGTTGGCACGCACGTCGGGGCTGATCCGGCCTTCGAAATTGCGGTTGCCCGAGAGCACGGAGGTCGCAATCAGATCGCCCTCTGCAATCGCTTCGGAGAGCTCTTTCTGGATCGGGCCGGAGTTGCCGATGCAGGTGGTGCAGCCGTAGCCCACGAGGTTGAACCCGATGGCGTCGAGATCGTCCTGCAGTTCAGCCGCTTCCAGATAGGCGGAAACCACCTGGCTGCCCGGCGCCAGCGAGGTCTTGACCCAGGGCTTGCGGGTCAGACCGCGTTCGCGCGCCTTGCGGGCCACCAGCCCCGCGCCGATCATCACATAAGGGTTGGACGTATTGGTGCAGGAGGTGATCGAGGCGATCACGATGGAGCCGTCATGCAGCTTGTAGTCCTCGCCTTTGACGGCGGCGGAGTTGTGATGCCCGATGTCGCCTGGGATATGATGCGGGTCGGGCGCGCCGCCCTCTGCCGTCATCTCGGCCTCTTCGTCGGGTCGCGCGGCGGGCTCGGGGCGCTGGCCTTTCACGTAGGCGCCAAAGGCTTCGGCTGCTTCGGTAAGCGCGATGTAGTCCTGAGGGCGTTTGGGCCCGGAGATTGCGGGGACAATCGTACCCATGTCCAGATGCAGCGTGTCGGTGTAGATCGGGCTGTAATCGGCGCCCCTCCAGAACCCGTTTTCCTTGGCATAGGCTTCGACCAGCGCGACACGGTCTTCGTCACGACCGGTGTTGCGCAGATACCGCAGGGTCTCGTCATCGATGGGGAAAAACCCGCAGGTGGCGCCGTACTCAGGGGCCATATTGGCGATTGTCGCGCGGTCCGCCAGCGGCAGATTGTCGAGGCCTGCGCCATAGAATTCAACGAATTTGCTGACCACACCTTTTTCGCGCAGCATCTCGACCACCTTCAGCACCAGATCGGTGCCCGTGGTGCCTTCCATCATCTGGCCGGTCAGCTCGAAACCGACAACCTCCGGGATTAGCATCGAGATCGGCTGGCCCAGCATCGCCGCTTCGGCCTCAATCCCGCCGACGCCCCAGCCCAGAACAGCGGCACCGTTGACCATGGTGGTGTGGCTGTCGGTGCCGACAAGCGTATCGGGGTAGGCAACCTCGGCGCCGTTTTGATCGGTGTCAGTCCAGACGGTCTGCGCGAGGTATTCCAGGTTCACCTGGTGGCAGATGCCGGTGCCGGGGGGGACAACGCGGAAGTTGTTGAACGCCTTCTGACCCCATTTCAGGAAGGTGTAGCGTTCCATGTTGCGCTCATACTCGCGGTCCACGTTCATCTGAAACGCGCGCGGATTGCCAAATTCGTCGATCATGACCGAGTGGTCGATGACCAGATCGACCGGGTTCAGCGGGTTGATCTTCTCCGCGTCCCCACCCAGGCTGATGATCGCGTCGCGCATCGCGGCCAGATCGACCACCGCCGGCACGCCGGTGAAATCCTGCAGCAGCACGCGGGCAGGGCGGTAGGCAATCTCGCGGGGGTTCTTGCCGCCCTTTTGCGCCCATTCGGCAAAGGCCTTGATGTCGTCGGTGGTGACCGTCTTGCCATCCTCGAACCGCAGCATGTTTTCCAGCACCACTTTCAGGGCAGCGGGTAGGTTTGCAAAGTCCCCCAGACCGGCCTCGGTGGCGGCTGGAATGGAGTAATAGTCGACGCTCTGTGCGCCAACACTCAGGGTTTTGCGGGTTTTGGAAGTGTCGTGACCAACGGTAATGGGCATAAGGGGTGTCCTCTGGCTTGGGCTGGATCATGTCTTGGGTTGCGCGTTCAATGCCCTATGGAGCAAGGCAGTTCAACTCAAATCCACCCGGTTGGTTGAAAATTGTATACCATTGTGTACCGTTTCAAGTGGATTTGCCTCGCAATCTCTCAAGAAACCTTGATTGGTCATTACAGTCGGGAGATTCTACGGTGCATGAAACGGCTCTGACGGCCGCAAGAGGAATCACATGAAACGAATGTTGCAGGCCTTTGCCGCGCTTTGGTTGCTGGCCACGCCCGGTGTTGCGCAAAACTCGCCGGTTGTCGTGGAGCTGTTCACGTCGCAGGGATGTTCGTCCTGCCCGCCAGCGGATGAGTTGATGCACGCGCTGGCCAAGCGCGATGACGTGATCGCACTGGCGCTGCACGTGGACTATTGGGACTATATCGGCTGGAAAGATGAGTTTGCCGATCCGCGCAATGCTGAGCGCCAGCGGGCCTATGCAACGGTTGCCGGGCGGCGGTCGATCTACACGCCCGAAATGATCGTGAACGGTCTGACGGATATCGTCGGCGCCAAACCGATGCAGATTTCGGAAGCGATTGCGATGCACAAGGAACAGTCGCAACCGGTCACGCTGTCGCTGACGCGCCACGGTGATGAGGTGCAGATCGAGGCCTCTCGCCTGCAGGGCAACAGCGAGGCAATGGTGGTACAGATGCTGCGCTACAGGCCTCAGCGCAAGGCGCGGATCACGCGCGGCGAAAATGCGGGCCGGACGATTAAGTATGCCAATGTGACCGAGGACTGGAAAGTGCTTGGAGAATGGGACGGTCGCGCGCCGCTCTCCCTCTCTGCTGCCGCACCCGGCGATGCGCCGGTGGTGGTTCTGATCCAGGCGGCCAGGATGGGACCCATTCGAGCCGCCGCGCAGTTGAAGTGATGAGGTGGCGTTGCACCGTCGGATGATGTCCTCCGACGGTGTCGCCAATCTTTGTCAAAAGGTCAGGCCAGTCGCCGATCCAGCATGACTGCTCAATACCTCGCGCGTTTTCACCCGCGCCTGGAAATCGCTTTTGCGCGTCGGCTTGGCCACAGCGAGCATGTGACACATCCATGGCAAACCGTTCGGCGCATCTTTCGGCGCAGGCAAACGGACGGCGCAGAACAACCGGTGCACAGGCAAACGTCTCGAAGCTGCAGTTCCCTGATTAAATCAGACAACCGGTTCCGAGTGCCCACCGTCAGTCGTCGTCGCTGTCCTGCACCACCAGCAACAGGTCGCCAGAGGCCTCCATGTCGCGAATCTGCGTCACGATCGTTGCCATTGCCTCTTCGCACTCGGCGGGCTTGACCTTCTCGCGCTCAGAGACTTCCTCGCGCAGCTGATCGGCCATGCGCCCCGACATATTCTCCAGAATGAAATCGGCGCTGTCTTGCATGCCGGCAGCTTCTGATCCGGCCAGCGCGGTGACCAGCACCTCCTGATCCAGCTCGCGAATGACCCGGGGGATGTCGCGGGCTGCAATCCGTTTCGGAATGTTGGCGAAGGTAAAGATCGCCTTGCGCACCAGATCCGCAAATCCGGCGTCAGTCTCGTCCAGACCTTCCAGCACGTCGTCGCGCGTCACGGATGGGGTGGAATTCAGGATCGCGCCGACCCGTTCCACCGGTCCGTCGTCGAAGGCTTTCATCGGTTCCGCATCCAGCTGTGCCGCCAGCGACAGGCCGATACGGTCCACCGCGTCAGGCGTTACGGCACTGGTCTGGGACACTGCATAGGTGATACGCCGGGCCTGCGGTCCGGGCAGCTTGCTCAGCAACTCGGCAGCCCGCGATACGTCGATTTTCGACAGCAGCACGGCCGCAACCTCGGTGCTTTCATTCTCCAGCACCGGCAGGAGCTTTTCCGCGCCCATGTCCCGCAACCGTGCCCATGGGTCGCCATATTGGCGCACACCTGCCTCTTTGCGCAGGCGCGCTGCGGTATGTTTGGAAATCCGCCCGTCGAGCGAATCCAGCGCGCCTGCGATCCCACCAGGGAAAGAGAGACCTATGCTTTCGAGTTCATCGGCAAATTCGGACGCCACGCTGCCCAGCGTGCCACGGTCGACCAGCCGCATGGATCCCATCTGCTTGGTCAGTTGCGCCTGAAGCTCCTCGGGCAGATCTTCAAGCGGGATATCTGCCCCTTCGTTCAACAGCAGCCGCACCACAATCGCCGCCTTTGCCTTACGGCTCAAGGAGACCGGAGCCTTGTTTTCCGTCTCCGGCAAAGCCGGAAACGGAGCCATTGGAACCATATCTGTCATCTTCACCTGCCTGAACCTGATCTCTCTTTGTTCTCGCAGATAAAGGTTAAGGATTGGCTGAAGTCAGTAGTTGTATGTGGTGCCCGTCGCGATGGCATTGCGCAGCGACGCCTCGGACCATGTGCCTGCGCCACCGTGGGCACGAATGGCCCGCAATTGCACCATGGCGCCTTTGACATCGCCCGCCTCGACAAGGCCCTGGCCCATGTAGGAGCGTGCCAGAATATTGCCTGGGTTCTCGGCAATCGCCTGTTCGTAGAACATCATGCCCAGATCGACATTGCCCATCTTGCGGTGGGTGAAGCCCATGTAGGTGAGGCGCCCGGCATGATCGCGGGGCAGTGCCTGCGCGACGGTCTGGGCGTCCTGGTAGCGGCCTGCATAGGCCAGCTGGCGCACGGCCAGATAGAGCTGTTCGCTTTCGAGGCTGCTTTCCTGAGCATCCACACAGGTCTTTGTTTTCTTGTCATAGATCTTTGCGCCGTCGCAGCTCACAGCCGGTTTTGGGGGCGGAGCATCATCGTTGCCCCCATTGGCCAGAACGGCGGTGGGCAACAGGAAGGCTGCTGTCAGAAAAATACGCATTTAAGAAATCTCCTTGCACGGGTTAATTACTGTACGCCGATAACAAGGCAGAGGGTCATTTTATGCGATCACAGAAGCGTGATCGCATAAAAAAGTTGAAATCAGGTGGTCGTGGCCACGCAGGATTTGCTGTCGGTATCATAAACCGTGCCTGCAGCGCAGGACATGGTGATTTCTTCTTTGCCGTAATTGCACCCGGCGGCAAAAGCCAGGGCAGGGGCAAGCGTGAGGGCCACCGCGGCGGCCAAGGTCTTGATCGTCATTGCGGGTCTCCTGTGTTGAATACCCTCCAAGGTAGCAGCGGTTGACGTATGGTCAACAAAAATGCCGGGTCCGCTCTGGCGGTAACGGCGCTTTGCCTAGTCCTTGAACACCCGCGCAAAGATCGTGTCGACATGTTTGGTGTGGTAGCCGAGGTCGAATTTCTCTTCGATCTCCGCCGGGCTGAGCGCCGTTGTCACATCCGCGTCTGCCAGCAGTTCCTCTTTGAAGTCCGTGCGATGTTCCCAGACTTTAAGCGCGTTGCGCTGCACGAAAGTGTAGGCGTCCTCGCGGCTGACACCGGCCTGTGTGAGCGCCAGAAGCACGCGCTGGCTCATCACCAGACCGGGGAATTTGTTCATGTTGTCCAGCATGTTCTCCGGGAAGATCAGCATCTTGTCGATCACGCCCGTGAGGCGGGCGAGGGCAAAGTCGAGCGTGATGGTCGCATCCGGTCCGATCATGCGTTCGACCGACGAATGCGAGATGTCGCGTTCATGCCAGAGGGCCACATTCTCCATCGCCGGGATCACGGCAGAGCGGACCATGCGCGCCAGCCCGGTCAGGTTTTCAGTCAGCACCGGGTTCTTTTTGTGCGGCATGGCCGAGGAGCCCTTTTGCCCCATGGAGAAAAACTCCGCGCCTTCCAACACCTCGGTGCGCTGCATGTGACGGATTTCGGTTGCAATGTTCTCTATGGAGCTGGCAACCACGCCGAGGGCGGCAAAGAAGGCGGCGTGCCGGTCGCGCGGGATCACCTGGGTGGAGATCGGCTCCGGCTCCAGCCCCAGTTGCTTGCAGACGTGCTCTTCCACCGCCGGGTCGATATTGGCGAAGGTGCCGACGGCCCCCGAGATGGCACCCGTGGCAATCTCGTCGCGGGCTCTTTCCAGACGGTCCAGGTTGCGATCCATCTCGGCGTAGAAGCGGGCGAAGGTCAGGCCCATGGTTGTGGGTTCCGCGTGAATGCCGTGGCTGCGCCCGATGCGCACGGTGTCCTTATGCTCCAGCGCGCGGCGCTTCAGCGCGGCGAGCAGGGCCTTCACATCCTCGATCAGCAGGTCGGCGGCGCGGGTCAGCTGCACGTTGAAGCAGGTATCCAGCACATCCGAGGAGGTCATGCCCTGGTGCACGAAACGCGCCTCGTCGCTGCCCACATGTTCGGCCAGATGGGTCAGAAAGGCGATCACATCGTGCTTGGTCACCGCCTCGATCTCGTCGATGCGGGCGACGTCGAACTCAACATCCTTGGCTTTCCATACGGCCTCTGCATTCTCGCGCGGGATCACGCCCAGATCTGCCATCGCGTCGCAGGCATGGGCTTCGATCTCGTACCAGATGCGGAATTTCGTCTCCGGAGACCAGATGGCAACCATGTCGGGGCGGGAGTAGCGGGGGATCATCGGCGCACCTTTTCGTATTTGTGTCGGCTCGCCTGCGCTCATAGACTGACGGGCATGGCGCTACAAGATGGGAGCCGGGGTTTATGCGTTTGGTGTGGATCGCTCTGATGGGGCTGTGGCCTGCTCTGGCGGCGGCGGAGACGGTCGTCTGGACCCCGCTGACGGGCGATGAGGTGCAGCAGGCGCTGACGGACCGCAAGCTACAGTATGACAGCGCCTGGCAGGAGTTTCGGGCCTCGGGCCGCACGCTTCACAATGCCGGGGTCGACAGCTGGGGCTATTGGCGGGTTGAGGGCGACCGGTATTGCAGCCAGTGGCCGCCGTCCGATCTCTGGGCCTGCTATGACATGATGCGGTCCGGCGATAGGATACGCTTTATCGGGACGGGTGGCGACATCACCGATGCGGTCTATGCAGACTGAGGCCGCAGAGCGCGTGCTGGCGGATTTCGAAGGCCGGTGGGACCTGCACCGCCAGATCGAACACGAAGGCGGCCAGACGGCACAGTTTGTCGGGCAGGCGGTCTGGACACCGGCGTCGCAGGGCATGGTCTACCGCGAGACGGGACAGCTGGAGATGGCAGGCGGACCGACCCTGCAGGCAGAGCGGGTGTACCTGTGGGGCGCGGATCTGGACGTCTGTTTCGAGGACGGTCGGTTCTTTCACCGCGTGCCTGCCGAGGGCGGGACTGCAAGGCACTGGTGCGACCCTGACAGCTATGTGGTGCACTATGATTTTACGCGCTGGCCCGCGTTTTCGACGCTCTGGGAGGTGACGGGTCCGCGAAAAGCCTACAGCATGGTCAGCCAATACAGCCGCCGTTAGCGCAACAGGTCTTGCACCGGGCGGGTGGCTGCGGCATTCAGGGGCCAAGCATTCTCAACAGGAGACCTCTTCTCATGCAATTGTCCGCCTCACATTCTGTTCTGGCAGATCATTTCGTATCCTCCGAGGGCACCGCGCGTCGGATCAAACAGGCTGTGCTTGTGGCTCTGGGCATCGCGCTGCTGACCATTGCGGCGAACATCAAGGTGCCGGTGCCGGGATCGCCCGTGCTGATGAACCTCGGCACATTCGCCGTGCTGACCATCGGGGCCGCTTATGGTGCGCGGCTCGGTCTGGCGACGATCCTGGGCTACATGATCATCGGCGCGCTGGGATTTGATGTCTTCCAAAGCTCCACTGCCGATCTGAACGGCATCGAATACATGATGGGGGGCACCGGCGGCTATCTGGTGGGCTACGTGATGGCCACGGTGCTGCTGGGCGCGCTGGCGCAGCGCGGCTGGGACCGCTCCATGGTCTGGATGGCGGTGGCGATGTTGCTGGGCAACATCCTGCTCTACGTGCCCGGACTGCTGTGGCTGGGCCAGCTTTACGGTTGGGACAAGCCGATCCTCGCATGGGGTCTGACGCCCTTCCTGCTGGGCGATGCGATCAAGCTGGCGCTGGCAGCGCTGGTTCTGCCAGCGATCTGGAAAATGGTCGGCGACGCGCGCCGCTGAGCGACCCGCAGCTTTGTTAAAATACGAGGCGCAGCCGATGGCTGCGCCTCATTTCATTCTGGCGCCTGAGGCACCCTGAGCCCGTCACTCCGCCAGTTCGGTGATGACGGTGGAACTGCGCTCCAGCGTGCGGTGCACCGGGCATTTATCGGCAATCTCCAGCAGGCGCGCGCGTTGTTCGGCATCCAGATCCCCGGTCAAAGTGATGCGCCGCCGCCACGTGTCGATTTTCTCGCCAACGGCGGTTTCAGCGTCCTGGGCGTGCATCTTGTTGTGGCTCACATCGACGGAGACATGGGCCAGCGGCCAGCCCTTACGGCGCGCGTACATGCGGAGGGTCATGGAGGTGCAGGCCCCCAGACCGGCAGAAAGAAATCCGTAGGGGCTGAGCCCCTTGTTGGTGCCGCCATAGGCCAGCGGTTCATCCGCCAGCAGGTGGTGCCCGTCCGACGAGGTGATGTCGGTCAGATAGCCCTGCGGATCGGCTTCGGAGACCCGCAGCACGCCTTCCGGCGCGCCTGGGGGCGGGGCGGGTGGTTTCAGCGTAATATAGCGCCGCACCCAGGTGGCGATCACATCTGCCGCATATTCCGCGTCCTCGCCGCGGGTGATCAGGTGATCGGCGCTGTCGAGGGTCACAAAGCTTTTGGGATGTTTTGCGGCTAGAAAAATCTGGCCCGCGTTGTCGATCGATACGATTTCGTCGCGCGGGGCGTGCAGGACCAGCAATGCGGCGTTCAGGGCAGCGATGGCCGGGCTCAGTTTCTCCTGGGCGACGTCCTCCACGAACCCTTTGCCGATCTGGAAAGGGCGACCGCCCAGCGACACCTCGGCCACGCCTTTGGACATGATCTCGGGCAGGGCGTCGGCGAAGTTGTGGGTGACGTGTTCGGTATCAAAAGGCGCCCCCAGCGTGGCGACCGCCTTGATGGTGTCGAGCTTTGAGGTGGCTTTCAGCACCGCCGCACCGCCCAGCGAATGCCCGATCATCAGTGACGGCGTCATACCGCGATCCGCGAGATATGCATTGGCCGCAATCAGGTCCTCCACATTGGACGTAAAGGAGGTGTTGGAGAACTCGCCCGCAGAATGCCCCAGACCGGTGAAATCAAAACGCAGCACGGCGATCCCCATGGACGCCAGACGCGCGGCAATGCGCCGGGCGGCCGGAATATCCTTGCCGCAGGTAAAGCAATGCGCAAAGAGCGCCGTCGCCAAATGCGGCCCGTCCGGGACATCCAGACGCGCGGCAAGCTCCGAGCCGTCATGTCCGGGAAAAGTGATGCGTTGAGTGGGCATGGCAGCGCTCCTTTGTCAGGGATCAGAGTGGGGCCATGGCAGGACGCATGCAAGAGGTGTGACAGCAGGATCACGGGGAGGTGACGGAAAGATCGCAGGTCGCTGTCTTCACGGGAGGCGGCCCGCTGGCCCCGCTACCGGCGGATTGCCGCGCAGGGGCACATGCCGGTGGATTTCCGATGATTTCCCCTTTGCCGCCGACTTCCCGCAATACTAGAAACGGGGTGGGATAAAAGAAGCAGTCATCCCGATAAAAAACCCAAACTCTGGACGTCGCGAATGTGCCGTCACAGTATGTATATTCAGGAGAAACGTTATGATGTCGATGTTGAGAACTGCTGCGCTTTGCAGTCTTTTTGCGGCAGGTGCCTATGCACAACCCTATGATATTTCTGACTATGTTGCAGAGATAGGGGTCGAGAATACAACCACAGCGGTGGTGGTGAAACGCTTGTCGGACGGCCATACATGGAGCAGTAATTTTGCCCGGGCCGAGGAACGCTTTCAGCCTGCGTCGACATCGAAAATTCCCCATACGCTGATTGCGCTGGAGAGCGGCTTTGCCACCCCGGAGACCACCTTCGAATGGGATGGCAAAGAAAGGTTCATGGACAGCTGGAACCAGGATCAATCGCTGATATCCGCCTATCAGCGCTCCGCGGTCTGGGTTTACCAGCATATCACCACCAGCCTCGGCGGCGACAAGATGGCCGACTGGTTGCAGGCGTTCGACTATGGCAATGCGGAGATCGGCGATGAAAGCGCGCTCGACAAATACTGGCTGCGTGGCCCGCTTGCGATCAGCGCCGAGGAACAGATCGACTTTCTGAGCAAACTGGCACAGGAGGACCTGCCGCTCGCGCCCGCGACCTATGTGGATGCGCGCAAGATCATGATGGAGGCGGAAGCCGGTGACGCAAGGCTCTATGCGAAAACCGGTTACAACCTGCGCAGCGGGCAAGAGGATCTGGGGTGGTATGTTGGCTGGGTCGAGACCGCGGATGAAACTTATGTTTTTGCGGTCAACATGGATCTGGGTGGCTTTGACGAGGCACCGCAGCGCAAAATCCTGGCCCGGCATGTCCTGGCCCGGCTGGATATCTTCCCCGCGCCGTAACCTGCGCTAACGCCCCATCAGCGCATCGTCGAAGGGGTAGGTGGTCAGGTTCTCGAAACCGTCCTCGGTGATGAGAACCTGATCCTCCAGCTTGATCGAGAAATCACCACCCTCGGGGCTGACCAGGGCCTCCACGCAGAGGCACATGCCCGGCTCCAGAGGGTAATCATAGGCCCCGGCCACCGCGCGGTCGGGGTAGGCCACCAACGGCCATTCATCGCACAACCCGACCCCATGCATCAGGCAGCCGTATTTCTGTTTCTGGAACGGCGCGTCCAGCACATGGGTACCTGCAGACAGCTCCGGGATCATCACGCCGGGCTTCAGCATCTGCATGTTGGTCATGATGTGCTCGACCCCGTGCTGCATGGCGTAGATCATATCGGGGCGCGGTTTTTCATCGCCGATCCACCAGCTGCGCGAGACATCGGTGCAAATGCCGTAAGCCCCCACCAGATCGGTGTCGAAGGAGATGATCTCGTTTTTCTGGCACACACGCGGGCCGCATTCCTGAAACCACGGGTTGGTGCGGGGGCCGGAGGAGAGTAGCCGGGTTTCGATCCACTCACCGCCGCGGCGGACGTTTTCAGCGTGCAGGATCGCCCAGATGTCATCTTCGCAGGTCACACCGTCGCCGACATGGGTGCGGGCAAACTCCTCCATCACCCGCATCGCGGTCTCGCAGGCGTGAGAAGAACAGCGCATCGCCTTGATCTCGTCGAGGCCTTTCACCGCGCGGGACTTCTCGGTCACCTCTTCGCCGTCCATGATCGTGAAGCCCTGCGCTTCCAGCGCGCGCAGCCCGTGCAGCATGACCTTGTCGACCGCCAGGTGTTTCAGCCCCGGTGCGTGTTCGGCCAGCAGCACCCGCACCTCATTGGCAAAATGGTCGGCGGCCACGTCCACCTTGTCACCCCGATCGAAGTAGAAGAGATCAGCGCCGGAGCGCTGTTCGCGGACAAGAGGATTGAATTTGCTGAGGAAGGGCGCGTTCTTGTAGTCCCACATCACCATATAGCCATCGGCGCAGAGCAGGACGGCGCGAAAGGGGTTGTGGGTGTTCCAAAGCTGCATATTGGTGCTGTCGGTCGCATAGCGGATGTTGAGCGGGTCGGTCATCAGCAGCCCGGCATAGCCACGGTCAACGATATGCTGCGTCAGGCGGGCGTGACGATAGGCGCGCATCGCGGCGAGGTCAGGCAATTCCAGCCCCGCATTCGCCCATTCCGCAAAGGCCAGCTGTGTCGGGCCGATCTCCACCCGGTCCATGTCATTTGGCGAGCCATCGCCCAGCGTTGCACCCTGGGTCGGGTCGATCTTGCGGCTATCGCGGTAATGCTGGTTCATCGTGGACCTCGCTGTCTCTGTCGCCCCTCAAGCTTGGGCGCAATTTCTTCGGCAGGTTTGCTCGAATGCGACACGATTCAGGGTCGTTTTTTGATGACAACGGCGCTGCCGCTCTCTAAGTGGCTGTTATGGTGGAGATTTTACAGGAAAAGCTGCCGCAGGAGATGCTGGACGAACGCGCCTTGCCGGGTGTGCAGCCCCTTGGCCCTGATGATTGGCTGCGTGTCGATGACGCCTATGCCGCCCAGATGGCACATCGTCGGTCGCTGATCGCGGCGCGGCGTGCGGAGGTTTATTGGCAGGATCCGGGCGCGGATGCGGCGGCGCGTGAGGTGCTGGCGCAGGCCTTGAAACTGCTGACGGGCCTGGGCTTTGAGGTGTCAGGCGGGCAGTGCCGCTGCCCGGATGGGCAGATCGTTCCGCTCGACGGGGATGCGCCGCTGATCGTGCTGGGCCAGTTGGTGCAGGAAGACATCTGCATCATGGACAAACGCGGCGATGAACATGTGTTGGTGGCTGCCTGCCTGTGTTTTCCCGCCAGCTGGCGGCTGAGCGAGAAGGTCGGACGCCCGTTGATCGGCATCCACGACACGGTGGAAGAATACGACGCAGGCATCGCCCGCCGGGTGCAGCGCCTGTTTGACGGGGTGCAGGTGGGCCGCCCGATGTGGCGCTACAATCGCCTGTGGTATGACGATCCGGACCTGTTTCAGCCCCGCTCGACCCTGTCGCCCCGCCGGATTGCACCGGGCGAGGCCGAGGCCGCCTACCAACGGGCGGAACGTCAGTGCATCGTGCGCATGCCCGAGAGCAGCGCGGTGGTTTTTTCCATTCACAGCTATGTGGTGAAAGCCACGCAAGGGTGATCCGGGCGCGGTGATCGAACGCCCGGACCGCTGTCAGGGGCGCGACCAGTGATCATTCAGAATGACCTGCGGCACGCCATCGGATGTTTTCTGCGGGCTGCGCCCGCGTGCGTCTAGGCTGCAGTTGATCTGGCGACGCAGGCAGGAAAACTGCTCTGACCGCACCACATCCACAGGCTGGTCAAACCGGATGGTCATGCGCCAGAACCCCTGCGCGCGCTGGTTTGCCGCCTTCACGACGCCCTGAAAGCGCCGCCCGAGGTAGCGGCCGCTCACACGTTGACCAATCTGCCATGCGGTTCTGGGCGCATCACCGGCCAGCGCGCAGAGCGTGTTCCAGTCGCGCATGCCCCATTGGTGCGCCACGGCTTCGAGCGCCATCGAATGCGACATGGGCTGACCGGCCTCGATCAGCCGGGCCCGCAGCCGCCGGGCCTGGGCCTTCAACGCGTCGCGGGAAGGAAGAGGTGTATCCACGTTCATCTCCATTCAGGTCGCAGGAGAGGGCAGGTGTCCGCATTGCCAGCACCGATGCGCGACCCATGGGATCAGAAATCGGAAGGACCATCGTGGTTTCACCAGAATGCGAACGGCAGGCACCACGCGCCTTCGCTGCCTCTACGCTGGTGCGCTGTTAAAGACAAGACATTTCCGTCTCTGAGACGGCGGTGGCTCA
Source organism: Roseobacter sp. MH60115 (assembly GCF_015644665.1). Taxonomy (GTDB): domain Bacteria; phylum Pseudomonadota; class Alphaproteobacteria; order Rhodobacterales; family Rhodobacteraceae; genus Roseobacter. The sequence continues at coordinate 442,497 of NZ_JADOBQ010000003.1, read as the reverse complement.
ACTCAGCAGCGCGAGATCCGTGGTTGTCGTCCGGCGTCGTGTTGGCAGCGGGAAGGCAGGCTGACCGGCCAGCGTCAACCCCGCGTCCCTGTAAAACTTGGCATTGTCGAACCACCAGCGATGGGAGTTCAGCACGGTCCGGTTCGGCCCGTCCACATCCTTGAGATACTGCTCATGGCTGTAAAGATCGACGTGGTTTTTGTGGATACCGGATGGCATGCCGCTGCGGCCTGCCCGTTTACGAAACCCGTTGGCAGGCACAGCCGCATTCAGAACATCGTCCAACTGGCTGTAATAATTCGTAAACCGCTTGGACCTATGCGCCAGCAGAAGCGCGCCCCAGGCGCCCTTGCCAAACCACCGGCGATCCGCATCGCCAGACACGAACAACGTCTCATTGAGTTTCCATGCCCCCGATCCGGGGCCTGCATCATCGTCGAATTCAGAGAGTGCGCGCAGCACCAGATAGGCCCCCATGGAATGCGCGATCAGATTGACCTTGGGGCGCGGGGAGAGCGCCAGCAGGGGCAGGATGCCATCACGCACAAGGTGTTCCGCCGTCAGCTTGGCATGGCGTTTGTCGCTGTCATAGGCCGTCACCGTGCCCGCGCTGGGCCAGTCATAGGCGATCAGGGCGCCGCGGTAACCTTCACCGTTCAACCCGGCCCGGATCTTGTTCATGCGGTTCAGATTGTCGATCTGATCGGTGTTGAACCCATGTACGTAGATCGTGATCTCATTGGTGGCGGCCTCTGCCTTGACGTGGGCCAGCCAGTCGTCCTTGCTGATGATCCCGCCTGTCCACTTTCCGCTGGCATCCGGGCCGCTGGTCAATCGCACATAGCGGGTCACGTCAGCGGGGTTGTTGGTGAAGCGTTGTTTCGAGGCATTATAGGTGCGGCGCGAGAAAAACAGCGTCATGGTCAAATCTCCATCTTTAAATCGGCATCGTTCAAATGCGGCAATGATGCACCAAGAATGGGAAATTTCAAAATCCGGGCAGGCGACAACGAAAAAAGCGCCCCGGTCTAGGGGCGCTTTTGATGATTTTCCGTAGTCTTTTCGCAGATCAAAGGCAGACGGTTTTCGTGAAACCCTGCTCTGCTAAGAGAAGTTTTTAGCAGCTGTAATAGAGCGCGAACTCGACCGGGTGCGGCGTGTGTTCGTACTGTTCGATCTCTTCCATCTTCAGCTCGATGTAGCCTTCGATCTGATCCTTGGTGAAGACGTCACCCTTGAGCAGGAAGTCCATATCGGCCTGCAGCTCTTCCATGGCTTCACGCAGGGAACCGCAGACGGTGGGGATGCCGGCCAGCTCTTCCGCAGGCAGATCATAGAGGTTCTTGTCCATCGCCTCACCGGGATCGATCTTGCTGGTGATGCCGTCAAGACCGGCCATCAGTAGTGCTGCAAAGCACAGGTAGGGGTTCGCCGACGGATCAGGGAAACGGGCCTCGACACGCTTGGCTTTGGGGCTTTCGGTCCATGGGATCCGCACACAGCCCGAGCGGTTGCGCGCGGAATAGGCACGCAGCACGGGCGCTTCAAAGCCCGGGATCAGGCGTTTGTAGCTGTTGGTGCCAGGGTTGGTGAAGGCGTTCAGCGCCTTGGCATGCTTCAGGATACCACCGATGAAATACAGCGCTTCCTGAGACAGATCGGCGTATTTGTCACCTGCAAACACGGGCTTGCCGTCTTTCCAGATTGACATGTTCACGTGCATGCCGGTGCCGTTGTCGCCCGCGATCGGCTTCGGCATGAAGGTCGCCGATTTGCCGTAGGCATGGGCCACATTGTGGATCACGTATTTGTATTTCTGCAGCTCATCGGCCTGTTTCGTCAGGCTGTCAAAGATCAGACCCAGCTCGTGCTGGCAGGAGGCCACTTCGTGGTGATGCTTGTCCACCTTCATGCCCAGACGCTTCATGGTCGACAGCATCTCAGAGCGCAGGTCCTGGCTTTCGTCCACGGGGTTCACCGGGAAGTAACCGCCCTTGACGCCCGGGCGGTGGCCCATGTTACCCATCTCGTAATCGGTGTCGGTGTTCCATGCGCCGTCGGAGGCATCGACCTCGTAGGAGACTTTGTTCATCGAGGTGGAATATTTCACGTTGTCGAAGAGGAAGAATTCCGCCTCCGGACCCATATAGGCCACGTCACCCACGCCGGTGGATTTCAGGTATTCTTCGGCTTTCTGCGCCGTGCCGCGCGGGTCGCGTTCGTATGCCTCACCGGTGTCCGGTTCCACGACGGAGCAGTGCAGACAGACGGTCTTTTCCGCATAGAAAGGATCGACATAGGCGCTGTCTGTGTCAGGCATCAGCTTCATGTCGGAGGCTTCGATGGATTTCCAACCTTCGATGGAGGAGCCGTCGAACATGAACCCTTCTTCAAGGAAGTCTTCATCCACCTGATCGGCCATCACGGTCACGTGCTGCAGTTTCCCGCGCGGATCGGTGAAGCGGATGTCGACATATTCGACGTCCTCATCCTTGATCATCTTCAGTAATTCTTTGCTCATTCTCGTATATCCCTCTTGGTTGGAATGATAATCTGTTGGCCGGTCAGAGCGCGTCGGAACCGGTTTCCCCTGTACGAATGCGGATCGATTGCTCGACCGGCGTGACAAAAATCTTGCCGTCGCCGATTTTTTCGGTTTTGGCGGCCGAAACGATGGCCTCGATGGCCGCGTCGACCATGTCATCATCCAGCACGATTTCGATTTTCACCTTGGGCAGGAAATCCACGACATATTCGGCGCCGCGATAAAGCTCGGTATGGCCCTTCTGGCGGCCGAACCCCTTGACTTCGATGACGGACAGACCCTGGACACCGACTTCTTGCAGGGCCTCTTTCACCTCATCCAGTTTGAACGGCTTAATCACCGCTTCGATCTTCTTCATGGGGGCCTCCCTGCCTATGTTTCGTTTGGGTTCAGATCATTTCGGGCTGGAGCGGTCCATGGATTGCCGTAAACTGCTTTCTGTCCGAAGTGCATTTGGCAAATGTGCGCTTATTTTAGCGGCGTGTCGCACAAAAAATAAGCGAAAGTGAATCGCGAGGGTCAAAAATGACTGAACTTCTGACCGGTGCAGAGATGCGCGCCCATGAAAGCAAGGCGATTGAGTCGGGTCAGGTTACGGGTCTGGACCTGATGGAGCGGGCCGGGCAGGGCGTTGTCGATGCGATGTTTGCACAGTGGCCCGATATGCAGGCGGGCGATCATAGCGCCATTGTGCTCTGCGGTCCGGGCAACAACGGCGGCGACGGTTTTGTCGTGGCCCGTCTGTTGAAAGAACATGGCTGGAGGGTGCAGGTGTTCTGCCTCGGAGCGCCCGAAAACTTGCCGCCCGACGCCCGCCGGAACTTTGACCGCTGGACGGATTTAGGGCCGGTTGTCTCGATAGAAGAATTGAAGATTGATCAGGGTTTCAAACCCGATCTGGTGGTGGACGCCCTGTTTGGCACCGGTCTTACGCGCGCCATTGACGCTTCACTGGATCTCCTGTTCTCGAAGATCAATGCGCATGCCGCCCGGGGAGATACAAAAATCCTTTCTGTTGATATCCCATCGGGTGTCTGTGCCGACAGTGGGCGGGTTTTGGGAGACAGCCTGCGCGCCGACTTGACCGTGACATTCCACGGCGAGAAACCGGGCCATCTCCTGACGCATGGACTTCTGGCTCACTCAGAAAAAGTGGTTGTTGTTGATATCGGCCTCCCACAGTTTCAACGACACACCTCTGATACCAATTTCATCCTGAAAAATGAGCCTGTCACCCCGTATGTGCTGCGCAAATCTGGGCAACGGCATAAATACGATTACGGCCACGCGGTTGTGATCAGTGGCCCCGCTGCGCACACCGGGGCCGCGCGTCTGGCCGCCCGTGGTGCCTTGCGGATCGGCGCGGGGCTGGTGACCGTCGCTGCGCGCGCACAGGCGCTGCCCGAGCTTGCGGCACATCAGACCGCCGTGATGCTCCGGCAGGTGGAGGGTGGCGCTGATCTGAAGGTCCAGTTTGCCGATGACGCCCGTGCGAATGCCTTTTGCGCGGGACCTGCCTTGGGGGCAGATGATGTCGCGGCAGAGCTGCTTGGCGCGGTGCTGGCGTTGGAGCGCGCCACGGTGCTGGATGCGGATGCGCTGACGCTTCTGGCAGAGCGGCCAAAGCTCTTTACCGCTTTGCACACCAGCTGTGTATTGACGCCTCACGGTGGTGAATTCGTGCGGCTCTTCCCCGAGATCGAAGAGAAATTCGCCACGCCGCCGACGCGGGGCCCGGCCTATTCCAAGGTCGATGCAACCCGTGACGCGGCCAGAAAGGCGGGTTGTGTTGTGCTGTTCAAGGGGCCGGATACCGTGATCGCCGGTCCGGATGGCAGGTGCGTGATCAACCCGCCAGACGACAGCGCCGCCTGGTTGGCCACGGCGGGATCCGGGGATGTGCTGGCCGGATTTATCTGCGGCCTGCTCGCCAGGGGCTTGCCGCCCCTGTTGGCCGCTGCCGCAGGCACCGCCCTTCACAATGAATGCGCGCGATCCTTCGGCCCGGGACTGATTGCAGAGGATTTGCCAGAGGCGCTTCCGGGTGTTTTTCGCCAGATGGGTGTCTAGCTTGCTCTGCTGACGCGGGCGACACCTGCCGTATCCGCGGTACCAAGTTCCAGACCATCGGCGTAGAGCACTTGCGGTGTGGCGCAGAACACGCGGTGCAGCGTCACAACCTGCTGGCCAAGACTGCGCACGAACTCCCCATCAACAAGCTGGGCTGCCTCGACAAAGGCGTTGCGCGTGCCACAGAATGCCGGCGCGCGCCAATCGCGCAGATGGACGGTCTGGTGGGCCGTCAGCAAGGCATCGCGCTCCAGCCTGCAGTGGCCCAGGGACCCGGCGATGATATAGACCGTCGGCGCGACCACGCTGACAACCTCTACCCGGGTCACAGGCACAGCACCTTCGCGGGTCAGAACACGTTCACCCGCACGCAAGCCATCAACCGGGCGTTCGCCCTTGAGTGTCAGTATGCGCGCGCCCGAGACCAGCCCGGTAAAGCGGGCCCCTTCTAACGCACCGTCGCGCACCGGACAGCGCCTGTTGTCTACGCGCCCGACCGTTTTCGGCTTCATGGGCGTTCTTCCTTCTTCAACCTGTCTCCAAGTTGATCATGGATAATTATAACATCTGCTTAAGAGGTTCGAAATTTTCCTCTCGCGCTGCCTGCACGGGTTTGCTAAGCAGCGCGCCAACCGGTTTTGCTAACCGGCGATGTGCGGGTGTGGCGGAATTGGTAGACGCACCAGATTTAGGTTCTGGCGCCGCAAGGCGTGGGGGTTCAAGTCCCTTCACCCGCACCATCTTACCAAACTGGTCGCAATTTCCCGTTAAGGCATTGAATGGAAATGATATTTTTGGAGTTCGAGGTCCTGTTTTACGATGGTAGCGGAAAGGGTGGGTGAGGACCAGTTTGAGCACTTTTCGGCGTAACTCAAAACTACCTTTATCCGATATTTTCCAAGGGTTTGCTAGAAATTGCAGCGAAAGTTCAAGTTTCTCATTGAAGTGATGGCTGTTTGAGGACGGGATCGCGGCTTTTTCGGCCAGAACCGCCCGCTGTAGCGCCATTTCATTGTACTTTTGCTCTAGTGCGCTTGACACGGCTGCAGAGTCGGCACCGACAATGCGGTCCAGAGTTTTCTGCATGCGCGTTTCAAGGGCTTTCAGCTCTTCTTTGATAGTGCTACTTTGAGCATTTGCCTGTGCCACGCGCGTGTCCCAAAGCTTGCGGAACATCTTGCGGGCAATGGTGATCATGTTTGAAGTCGGTGCGATGTCTTTCAAAAATATCTTCGAATGCGCTTTCGACCTGCGCGCGCGGGATCGATTTGCCATAGCTCTCACAGGTTTTGGTCTGACACACATAGTAAGCATATTTCTTGTACTTTCCTTTCGACCAGGCAGAGCGGTAGGGCGCGTCGCACTCAGCGCAAAGCACCGCGCCGCGCAGGATGAAATCTTGACCGAGATCCGCGCGTTTGCTGATTTTGGTGCGGCCTGCGCGGATGTCCTGAATGCGCTGGTAGGTTTCCGCACTAATAAGTGCTTCGTGGTGGCCCCTGCGCCGGGTGACGCCCCACGCCTCATGCTCGACGAAGCCTGCGTAGACCGGGCGCGTTAGGATATCGGTCACGCGCTGCGGACGGACACGCCCGCCCGCCGCTTTTGGAAAAGCAGGTTGATCTTCAAGCCAGCGCTGCACTTCGGCTTGGCTGGCAAAGCGCCCCGAGGCAAATTCCTCAAGCGCTTCAACGACGATGGATGCCTCCGGCTCGTTGCGGACGTAGAGCTTGCCGTGTGGGGCGACTTTGCCCCATCTGTAACCGACAGGTGGCGGGAAAGTATTGTAGCCGCTTTCCAGCCGTGCCTTGGTCTTCTGCATGGCTTGTCGACGGTTCTGCTCGCGCTCCAACTCGCCATGGGCCGCCACAATTGTCTCGTGGAATTTGCCTTCCGGCGTATCTTCAAACCGGAAGTTCAGGCATTCGACCTGCGCACCGCGCTGCTTGAAGGCCCGGCGCAGTTGGATGTGGAATTCAGTATCGCGGGCAAAGCGTTTGAGATCATCGAAGATGACGACGTAGGATTTGTCCTTCTGCGCGTCGAGGTAGCTGAGCAGGGCTACCATGCCGGGGCGCTTCATGAAGTCGCCACCGCCAGAGACATCATCGGGGAAGACGGCCTCTACGACATAGCCTTGGCGCTCGGCGTGATCCCGACAGCGGGTCTCTTGGCTATCGAGACCGTGACCAGTGGTGGCCTGCTTGACGCCTGAGACGCGGCTGTAAATGACAGCGGGTTGTTGGGACCTAATATCTGTGCGGTATGTGCTCACGGTTGCTCCTTCTCGTTATCGGGTGAACGGGGTGCAACTGTTTCATGCGGCATGTCTTCAGGGTGCAGTAATCGTAGCACATCAACGCGAAGATCGGAATGCTTTTCTTGTTTGATTATAATGTCTTCCACATCGGTAGGGCCGATCTTTACGCCTAGGTCGACAAAGGCGCTCATGATGCGAAAGAGGGACATCAGGAAGACCTTTGCGGCTTCATTGGAGATATCGACGCCGTGCAGGTCGTCTCGGTACTCTTCGAGAAGGCGGTCGTCCAAGGACATCGGTGAAGTTGGGGTGTTCTCGGTCTCTGGGTGTCAGCCATGGCGTGATCCTTTCTGTTTGGGTGGATACAAAAGAGGGCGCTGGCCATCTCGGCGCAGCGCCCCTTTGGCTCCGGTTAGATCACCGCTTCAGCGTTCCATACGCGGCTGAGAGTGGTTTTGCCCATCACGGTCCTGAAATCGCGCGGGCGTATCGCCCCCCCGATCAACAGCATCGCGGGCCGGACCCTGATTATGGTTCTGCTGTCGGTTGATGCAGATCGATCCTGCTCGTCAGTTCGTTGAGCCGCGCGGCATATGCAGCGCCACCATCCACCAGGATTGCCGTCATCAGGTCTGATTTCTCTGCCTGCTCTTCGACGATCTGGGCAGCGCGCTTTTCGATCCGCTCGTCCTGCAGGCGAAACCCTTCTTCTCGCAGGCGTGTCGCGTCGTCAAACTGTATCTCCCGTGCTAGGTCTAGTGCTGTTTCAAAATCTGTCATCATGCATCGCACCGCCTTTGAATGAGTGCTGCCATGATTGCGCCGGGCGTGCGCTCCTGAAACTTGGCGAAGGCGGCCAATATCACATCGAAAGTGCCGTCCTCGTCATAGAACCATTGATAGATGCAGGTCATGCCGTTGGTCATACTGCCATCGGCGCGGTAGCGGGCGTAGGCCAGACCTTCCGTCAAGCCTGCCAGATAGGAATACTGCTCCGCCGCGTTCATGTCGGAAATGACCTTGCCAGCTGTGAAGTCACTTGCAGAGCCTGCTGTTGGCAGCAGCCCGTACAGGGCCAGCGCCGCTGCTTTCACCGCATTTTCGTTGTTATCTCAGATCCAAATAAAATACTGTTTTTGATGAATAATTTGTATCAAGAATTGAATTAACGTATACTGAAGATAACGCCTGAAAACTTGAGATTTTCGCCAAACCTGTTCGGCGAATTCCAAGAGCCAGGCAAAGACACAGAAAGGGTCCTTACGGTTGCAGTCGCATGAGGCGGTTTGCAAAACGCTAAGCACGCAGCAATGAAGAAACTGGCATATCTAAGAATTTCCACACAAGAGCTGCGTCCTGATCGCCAGATCGACGGAATGAAAGGCTTATGTGACGAGCTGTTCATCGAGTACGCCTCGGGTGCGACGATGAAACGACCCATCTTCGAGAAGGTTCTGACCGCCTTGGAAGAAGGCGACACCCTGTACGTTTGGGATCTTGACTGCGCATTCCGCTCGACTCTTGATGCCATCCAGACGGTAGATACGCTTCAACAGCGAGGGATCGCCCTTAATATCGTCAATCTGCAGCTCGATACCCGCACGTCGGCAGGGCGGTTGCTAGCGAACTCGCATGCAGGTGTTGCAGGGCGACAAGCGCCACTATTGGCATCCACGGGCGCAAGCAGAACTACATTCGCTTAGAGCATGGATCATCTTATCGAGATTGGACTGTTAGAAAGAAATCCCGGTTATGGCCATCCGCTACGACCCGAGTTTCGTCTCACGCAGCCTGGAGAAAAGGCGGCGGCAATCGCGCGCAAAATTCAATGTGTATCTCCTGAGGGCGATCAGAGCTTGCTGCGTAAATCATGGACCTTGCCGGTGCTGAGTTCACTTCAGACACCAAGCCGCTTCAACGATATCAAGCGAAATTTGCAAACGATCACCGATCGCGCTTTGTCACAGTCACTGAAGGCTATGGAAGCGAAAGATTGGGTGCATCGCAGCGTCGACGACACCGCTCGACCGCCAAGGTCAATCTATAGCGCCGTAAATGCTGGTGGAACTATTAGTAAGGTCATCGCGGGAGAAATTAGCTTTTTCCATCAATGATCAGAATGTCGAAAAAGCAGCCAACTACCAAGGCAGAACGAAAGCGTTCTTTGTCCGCGCTGAAGCGACCCAGTAATCAGGATCGGATGTCCGCTGCGAGCCCTCATTGATCTATACTGTGCGATGAAACGACGGCTGCTATCCGAAAATTCATATCGATGGCGCGAGCCGTATCGTGCGGCACAGAAGCCGCCGTTTGTGCAGCCGCAGCGAAAGAGCGCGTCGTCCGCGCTTCCGACCTTCGTCGCTCAAATCCAATGTCGGCTTCCGGGGCTTTGCGACCATCAAGAAGCACAAGGCGAACGGCGACTCCGCCCTTGCGTGGTATCTCATGAGCGATTTACCTACGGCTCCTTTTAACCGATGATGCCTCGCAGCCTCAGTTCAGCAGGCGGCTCCGACTACGGTCCACCGTTGCAAAGAGCAGGTATCAAAACCGAGGAGCCTTCAAGATTTACTGCTGCGGTGGCACCGCCGTTGCTCTGTACGGTGTCGGTGGTCGCCACGAGGCGTCCCTCATTTGCACCGGTTGGCGGTCGTCCTCGTCTTCCTGCCCATCGATTTGGTCCCAGTCTATGGCTGCCAGCGCGGCCCTCTGCGCCTCTGTAAGGGTCACCATCGCTCAGGCCTCCAGCCGCAGGACGTTGTCAGCCGCCGCGCCGGTGACGATCTCGCGGACCTTGTCAGCCCACGCCTCCAGCGCAGCGCGCTTCTCCTCCTCGAAGTCATAGTGTCCGTAGGTTTGCACCAGCACATCGTCGTCGGTGTGGTTGACCACCCGCTTGATGATGTCGCTGGGGATGCGCAGGCGCTGCATACCGGTGTACAGCGTACGGCGCAGATCGTGGGCACCCCAGTTCTCGCATTCCATGGCCGGGCGCACGCGCACCCGCAGCGCCTTCACGAGACCCTGATACGGCGTCTGGCCGTCGGTAGTGAAGACGTAGTCGCCACGTCGTTCAATACCCTCCAGCACCTCCAGCGCCATGGGAGACAGCGGCACGGTATGCTCGCGCCTGTTCTTGGTGCGGGTCGCCGGGATCGTCCAGACGGCAGCATCCATGTCCACCTCACCCCAGCGCATGGCGGCGATCTCGCCGGGGTTGTTGGCCTTGGTGCCGGGGCGCTGGCCCGTCAGCAGACCGAAGCGCAGAGCAGCCCCGTACGGGCTGTCCAGGCCCTCTGTGACTTTCCACAGCTTCGCGATCTCCTCGTCGCTCAGGACGCGGGTCTTGGGGGCATTCTTCGGGAAGGCCTTCACACCCAGCACCGGGTTGCGGTCGGCCATGTCGAGATCGACCGCGAGGTTGAACATGGTGCAAAGGACGGCACGCTCGCGGTTGAACGCCGTAGGATCGTCGGCCCGCATCTTCTTGCGCTTCATGAGGGCGGCCTTGGTGATGTCGCCCAGTGGCTTGTCAGCACCGAAGTGCGGGATAAGGCCGTTCTCGATCTGGCGGCGGTCCTCGCCGATGGACTTCTTGTGCCGCTTCTCGAACAGGTAGGTATCGGCGAGGTTGAGCAGGGTGTTGGTCGCGATCTTTTGCTCCTCGGCCTCAACGGCTGCCTGAGCCTCCAGCTCAGCCCGCATAGCGGCGTCACGGTCAAAACCGCGCTGGCCTTCCAGCTTGCGCTCTGTGGCCTCCTGCCGGGCTACCTCCAGCGTCATCTCACCCGTCGCGGCCAGCCGCACCTCCTTCTGCTTCAGACCGTCGGCGGTGCGTAGTCGGTAGTTCGTATAGTACGCCTTCTTGCCGGTCGGGGCGACGCGCACGTAGAGGCTGGTCACCTGCGTGTCACGAAGGATGTGGGCCTTCGCCTCGGGCTCCGCGTTTTCGATGGCGCGGACGGTCAGCTTGAGCTTCTGATTGGGCATTTTCGAGTCCTCGTTTTGGTGTGCCGCCGTGGGCGCAGTGCCCCGTGTCGTCAGAGTTCTTTCCAACACTTTTCCAACACTTTCTGACCGGTGTATTTCGAAGTGAAGCGGTCTTTCCCTTTGAAAATAAGGGGTTTACCGCCTCCTTTGCAAGCCCATAAGTGGCAAAACCTGATTGTGGATCAGGAGGTCCCCCGTTCAAGCCGGGGAGGTGGTACCACCCTTCCTCCGACCACTTGAAACTGCAGTCAAGCTATTGAACGGAAATCGTTTTTTCGAGCTGACCCGTGACACGGTCAAATATCAGGATCTCGTCGTTATCCGTCACCACGGCGTACCAATCGGGTCCCTGGGTAAAGGAAATGGCCCGCGCGTCGCCGGGCAGGGTGATCTCTGTCGGCAGATTGGGTGCGGGGTCGTTGAAACGCATGACAATCAGGAAGATGATCAGTAGAACACCGCCAATCATCGTCGCGGTCAGCACTGTCACCAACCGCCGCAGAAACCTCAGGTTGGCGGGTTCTTGACCCTCGTCTTCCGGCCTCAATTCAGGACTATCCATGCCGCTCCGCCAAATCCGCTTTTCCATCGACGAAACACCGCCGTCGCGCCTTGATAAGGCGCTTGCGCGCGATGTGCCAGTGGAGGCGGCCTTGTCGCGCACCCGCATCGGGCGCCTGATCGCAGAAGGGGCGGTGCGGGTAGACGGCACCGTGGCGCAGGACCCCAAGGCACGGGTCGACGCGGGCGCAGAGGTGATCATTGACGTGGAGGAGGCGCAGGACAGCCACATTCTGCCCGAAGATATCCCGCTGGACGTGGTGTTCGAAGATGACGATCTGGTCGTGATCAACAAACCGGCAGGCATGGTGGTACACCCTGCGCCGGGCACGCCGTCGGGCACGCTGGTCAATGCGCTGCTGGCGCATTGTGGGGCCGATCTGTCCGGCGTCGGCGGGTTGAAACGCCCTGGTATCGTGCACCGGATCGACAAGGATACATCGGGCCTGCTGGTGGTGGCGAAATCGGATGCGGCCCATCACGGCTTGGCCGCGCAGTTCGAGGCGCATTCGGTGGAGCGCTACTATCAGGCACTTGTTTATGGCGTGCCCGATGCGAATGACCCACGATTGCGCGGCGTGAAAGGGGCCAGTTTTGAGCCTGGCAATATCTTGAAGCTGACCACCCAGCTGGCGCGCCATCGCACAGACCGGCAGCGTCAGGCGGTGTTGTTTCACGGGGGGCGTCACGCGGTGACGCGGGCACGCACGGTGGAGCGGTTTGGCCAACCCCCGGTTCTGGCCCTGATGGAATGCTGGTTGGAAACGGGCCGCACGCATCAGATCCGGGTGCATCTGGCCCATGCCGGGCACGGTTTGGTGGGCGATCCCACCTATGGCGGAAAACGCAAACTCGCCGCGAAGGCGATGAGCGAGCCAGCGGCCGAAGCGATCAAAAATTTCCCGCGCCAAGCGCTGCATGCGGCTGTTTTGGGGTTCACACACCCTGTTTCCAGCGAAAACGTGCGGTTCGAGGCACCTTTGCCGCAGGACATGAGCGATTTGCTCGATGCTGCGCGCGGTTCTGACACAAACAGCAAGCCTGCGTGAGCGCACTGATACGTGAAGTGTTAACGCTGGCGCTTTATGTCAGTCTTTCGTTAATCCGACGGTTGTATCGTTTCCGTTAACATTTTCGGGTCTGACAACTTGAACTGATCAGTTCAGACCCTATCTAGCATGTTAAGCCCGTAAACATTGGGAGGCTTCTATGGCAAATTATGCAAATCTACCGGCGCCAACGCCGGAAGGCGGGTTGAACCGCTATATGCAGGAAATCCGCAAGTTTCCGCTTTTGGAACCTGAAGAGGAATACATGCTCGCCAAGGCATGGGTTGAGAAGGAAGACACCGCTGCGGCGCATAAGATGGTGACATCTCACCTGCGTCTCGCGGCCAAGATCGCCATGGGCTATCGCGGCTACGGTCTGCCGCAGGCTGAGGTGATTTCGGAGGCCAACGTGGGTCTGATGCAGGCCGTGAAGCGGTTTGATCCGGAAAAAGGGTTCCGCCTTGCGACCTACGCCATGTGGTGGATTCGTGCCTCTATTCAGGAGTACATCCTGCGCAGCTGGAGCCTTGTGAAGCTGGGGACGACCTCCGGCCAGAAGAAGCTCTTTTTCAACCTGCGCAAGGCGAAAAACCGCATTGGCGCGCTGGAAGAGGGCGATCTGCGTCCTGAAAACGTGACCCGTATCGCCACCGATCTGGGGGTGACCGAGGATGAGGTGATCTCCATGAACCGGCGCATGTCGGGCGGGGATGCCTCGTTGAATGCCACCGTCGGCTCCGAGACCGAAGGGGCGATGCAGTGGCAGGATTGGCTGGAAGATGAAGATGCCGATCAGGCTGGCGATTATGAGGCGCGTAATGAGCTCGAAGCACGGCGCGAGCTGCTGGGCGAGGCGATGAGCGTGCTCAATGACCGCGAGAAAGACATCCTCACGCAGCGTCGCCTGTCCGACAAGACGGTGACTTTGGAGGATCTCAGCGCGGAGTATGACGTCAGCCGGGAACGGATCCGGCAGATCGAAGTGCGCGCTTTTGAGAAACTTCAGAAGAAGATGCGCGATCTTGCCAAGGAAAAGGGCATGATGGCCAGCGCTTGATCCGACGTCACATAGCACTTTCTCGAACCCCCGCAGCCTGACGGTTGCGGGGGATTCTTTTTCGAAAAGACGCCTACCCTCTGTCCGCCTGTTTGCGCTAACCTGCGTTGAAACAGGGAGATATGGGCATGACATCACTACGCTGGGGCATTTTGGGCGCATCCAATTTTGCAGCAAACGTCATGGGCCCCGCCATCCATGCCGCCAGAGGGGCGCAACTGATGGCGCTAGCAACCTCAGACACTGCCAAAGCGGCCCCCTTCGACGCCTTTGCACCGGGGCTTCGGGTGCACGAAAGCTATGACGCGTTGCTGGCGGATGAACAGGTGGATGCCGTCTATATCCCGCTGCCCAACCACCTGCATGTCGACTGGAGCCTGAAAGCGCTGGCGGCCGGCAAACATGTGCTTTGTGAAAAGCCGATGACCCTGCAGGCAGATCAGTTCGATGAGCTGATTGCGGCGCGCGATGCCTCCGGGTTGCTGGCCGCCGAGGCGTTCATGATCGTGCATCATCCGCAATTCGTGCGGGCCAAAGAATTGATCGCGGAGGGAGCAATCGGGCACCTCCGCCATGTGGACGCGGTGTTTTCCTATTTCAACGCGGATCAGGCCAACATCCGCAATCAGGCTGCGGCGGGGGGCGGCGGGTTGCCGGACATTGGCGTCTATACCTTCGGGTCGGTGCGCTATGTGACCGGGCAGGAACCGCTTTCGGTGCCCTATGCGCATATCGACTACGAAAACGGGGTCGATACCTTCGTGCAGATGGCCGCAAAATTCCCCGATTTCACCTATTCTGCGGTGGTCTCCATGCGTCTCTTCAACCGGCAGGAGATCGTGTTTCACGGCGATCAGGGCGTTTTGCGCGTGACTTGCCCATTCAATGCAGGCGTCTTCGATCAGGCGGAATTATGTCTGGAATCCAAAGTCCACACCCGCGTGATTGAGAGGTTTCCCGGTGTAAACCACTACGTCCTGCAGGTGGAAGCCTTCGGCGCATCGGTCCGCGAGGGCGTGCCCTATGCGTGCCCGCTGGAATTCAGCAAGGGCACGCAGGCCATGATGAACATGGTTTTCGAGGCGGGTTGCAGGCCGGAGGGCTGAGCTCAGTCCTCCATCGCCTCCAATTCGTCGATGAAGCCCGAGATCATGCTGAGCCCCTTGTCCCAGAACGCAGGGTCCGAGGCGTCGAGGCCGAAGGGCGCAAGCAATTCCTTGTGGTGTTTGGACCCGCCCGCTTTCAACATGTCGAAATACTTGTCCTCAAAACCCGCGTCGCCTTCGGCGTAAACCGCATAAAGTGCGTTCACCAGCCCGTCGCCAAAGGCATAGGCGTAGACATAGAAGGGCGAATGCACGAAATGCGGGATATAGGCCCAGAAGGTCTCGTAGCCGTCCATGAATTCAAAGGCAGGCCCAAGGCTTTCGGCCTGGACGCTCATCCACAGCGCGTTGATGTCATCCGGTGTCAACTCGCCACCCCGGCGCGCGGCGTGCAGTTTGCATTCGAAATCATAGAAGGCGATCTGGCGCACGACCGTGTTGATCATGTCCTCAACCTTGCCGGCCAGCAGCACCTTGCGCTGGGCCTGCGTCTCGGCCCCGTCCAGCATCTTGCGGAAGGTCAGCATTTCGCCAAAGACACTGGCGGTTTCGGCCAAGGTCAGCGGGGTGGAGGAGAGCATTTCACCCTGTTCCGCCGCGAGCACCTGATGCACGCCGTGGCCCAGCTCATGCGCGAGCGTCATCACATCACGGGGTTTGCCTAGATAGTTCAGCATCACGTAGGGGTGCACGTTGGTGACAGTGGGATGCGCAAAGGCGCCCGGGGCCTTACCCGGCTTCACGCCCGCGTCGATCCAGCCCTTGCTGAAAAAGGGCGCCGCAATCTCGCCCATGCGCGGATCAAAGGCGTTGTAGGCGTCCATGACCGTGTTCTCGGCTTCGGCCCAGTTCACGATCCGGGTATCTTCCATCGGCAGCGGCGCATTCCGGTCCCAGACCTGCATCTTGTCGAGGCCCAGCCACTTGCGTTTGAGCTCATAGTAGCGGTGGCTGAGCTTGGGATAAGCGTCGACAACGGCATTGCGCAGCGCCTCGACCACCTCCGGCTCCACCTGATTGCTGAGGTGGCGACCCAGTTGCGCCGTCTCCATCCCGCGCCAGCGATCGACGATTTCCTTTTCCTTGGCTTGCGTATTGTGCACCCGCGCGAAGGTCTTGATGTTTTCTGAAAACACCTCGGCCAGCACCCGCGCCGCCGCCTCGCGTTTGCCACGCTCCGGGTCTGTGAGCAGGTTCAGCGTGCCTTCGATGTTGAGCGTCTCGCCCTCCACCTCGAATTCCAGCCCCGCAATGGTCTCATCAAAAAGCCGCTCCCAGGCATCGCCCACGACACCGAGATCGTGCAGGAACTTCTCCAACTCGTCGCTCAGCTGATAGGGTTTCATCGCCCGGATGCGGTCAAAGACCGGCTTATAGCGCGCCAGATCGGCGTTCTGGGCGTAAAGACCCTCCAGATGATCATCCGGCAGGCGGTTGATCTCCAGCGTGAAAAACACCAGCGGCGTGGTGAAATTGGTGATCTTTTCCTGCAGGTCGGACATGAACTTGGCCCGGCCCGCATCGGTGGTCAGCTGGTAATAGCGCAGACCGGCAAAGGACATGATGCGCCCGGCGATCTGGTTGATCTTTTCGTTCCGCAACACACAGTCCAGAAATCCCGGGGCATCCAGCTCGCCCAGCTTGCCTTCGTAGTCGGTGGCAAAGCTCGCGCAGGCCTGTTCCAGCCAGTCCAGATCACGCTTGAGTTCGGTGGCGTCTTCCCCGGTGTAGAGGTCATCGAGATTCCACTCGGGCAAATCGCCCAGAGGGGCGCCGCTACCGGCAGCATTTGCATCGCGCAGGGGAAAGGGGAGTTGAAACATCAAGGACCTCATCAGTGTTTGGCTATACCTATGTCGGGCAGGGCGGCGGGACAAGCGGGGCTTGTGCCTTCATGCAGTGTTGAACCCGAAAAGGCGTGCCGGGTTGTCCACGAGGATGCGCTGCCGGGTCTGTTCATCGGGCACAACGCGGTCGAAGGCGTTCAGAAGATCCGCCACCTGCGGCATCTGCGCATCCGCCAGCATCAGATGCGGCCAGTCGGAGCCCCAGAGGCAACGCTCCGGGTTGGCCGCGATCAGCGCGGCCACCAGGGCATCGGCCTGTGTGTAGGGGGCCGTGCACATGCGATAGAGAGCCGAGAGTTTCACCCAGGCGCGCCCCTCCGCCAAGAGCGTGCAGAGTGCCCTGAACCCGTCGCTGTCGGGGCTCAAGGCATCTCTGGGCCAGCCGATGTGATCGAAAACCACATCGACCGCCAAGCGCCGGACGTCGGCCATCAACTCTGTCATATGCTGATCTGCGTGGCAGAGCATTTGAAGGTGCAGGCCGCGTTCGGCCAAGGCCGGGGCCATGGCTTTGGCGCCTTCCCAGCTGAGAACACCGCCGTGCACGTAGTTGAGCCGCACGGCCGCCATGTTCCATTTCACAAAATCATCCATCTGCCGGTCTGACGCGTCATCGGCAAGCAGCCCGACGCCTTTGAAACCGGACCCCATGCGTTTCACGGTTTCGACCGTGACGCTGTTGTCCGTGCCGTAGAGGATGGAATGCACAATCACCCCGCGCGAAAAGCCTAATGTTTCCAGTTGGGTGCGGAACATCTCAAGCCAGTTGTCCAGATCAGGCCCCGGCGCGGGGTTTTCGACCCGGCCATTCCATAAGGGAAACTCCCCTGCACCCGCGACCAGATGCACATGCGCGTCGCAGGCCCCATCGGGCGCGCGTTTCAGGGGCGCCTGTGGGGGCGGTGGAAGAAGGGCGTCCGGTTTATCCATAAATCCTCAGCATGTCGTTCAAATCGGCCAGCGTGTTGGCTTCCTGCAGGGGTTTGTCCTGCCGCCAGCGCGACATACGCGGAAACCGTAGGGCAACGCCAGACTTGTGGCGCGGGCTGGCCTGAATGCCCTCAAAGGCGATCTCGAAAACATGATGCGGCGTCACCTGCCGCACCGGGCCAAAGCGCTGCAGCGTGTTCTTGCGCACCCATTTGGTGATCTCTCGGAATTCGGCATCGGTGAGGCCGGAATAGGCCTTGGTGAAGGGCACCAGATCATTGCCGTTCCAGACCGCAAAGGTGAAATCTGTGAAGAGATTGGCGCGCCGCCCGTGGCCCGCCTGCGCATAGATCATCACCGCGTCGATGGTCAGCGGGTCGAGCTTCCATTTCCACCAGTCGCCCTTTTTGCGGCCAACCAGATAGGGGCTGTCGGCGCGTTTGAGCATGAGCCCTTCGGCGTTTTTATCCCGCGCGATAGCGCGGATTTCGGCCAGATCGTCCCAGGTCTTGAAGTCCAGTTGGGGCGAGAGGCGCACCGGCGCTTCGGCTGGCAGGTCTGCGCAAGCGCGCTCAAGCAGGGCGCGACGCTCGGCGAAGGGCTTGTCCCGCATATCCGCGCCGTCCCATTCCAGCAGGTCATAGGCGTGCAGGACCACCGGCGCCTCGGTCAGCAGCTTATTCGGCACCGTCTTGCGCCCGATCCTGCGCTGAAGTGCGTTGAAGCTTGCAGGGCTTTCGGTCTGCGGATGCCAGACGAGCAGTTCCCCATCCAGCACCGTGCCCGGGGGCAGGAAATCCACCGCACGGGCCAGTTCCGGAAACCGGTCGGTCATCAACTCCTCGCCTCGCGACCAGACAAAATGCTGCCCGTCCCGCAGGATCAGCTGGCCGCGGATGCCGTCCCATTTCCACTCGGCCCGCCAGTCGTTCGGCGCGCCGAGCGCCTCCGGTCCGTCCTCCAGCGCATAAGCGAGATAGAAAGGGTAGGGACGCGAGGCATCGGCAGAGGCATCCTCGGCCTCGATCAGCGCCTCCCATGTGGTGTCGTCGGGGTGCCAGTTGCCCATCAGGCGGTGCGCCAGCTCCGCCTCCGATTTGCCGGTGGATTTGGCCAGCGCGCGCGTCATCAACTTTTGGCTGACCCCCATGCGAAACCCGCCGGTGATCAGTTTGTTGAAGACAAAGCGTTCCGTTCCGCCAAGCTGCGCCCAAACCTGAAGAACCGCGGCCTTCTGGTCCTCTTCCTCGACACTGGCCAGCGCGCGCAAGGCGTTGATCCAATGCGACAGGCTTTCATCAGAAGACGTTTCATTCGGGGGCAGCACCAGCGCGATGGTTTCGGCCAGATCGCCGACAATCGGGTAGCTCTCCTCGAAGAGCCAGAGCGGAATGCGCGCCTCTTCCGCCGCCCACTCGCGCAGCTTGGTGGTGGTCACCGCCCGTTTCGGTCTGCGCCCGGAGAACAGCGCCATGGTCCACATCCGGTCCATATCGGGCGCCTCGGCAAAGTAATCTGCCAGAGCGGAGACCTTCACCGTTGTCTTGGTGCTCTGGTCGATGGCGTTGAAAAGGGCTGCGAACCGCCTCATTCCTTGCCCTCCGTGTCCAGCATCTCGCCTTCGAACTCGGTGGGGACAACGCGGGCATTCCAGCCGTTTTCCGTCAGGTAACGGGTGAAGATATCCGTATACCCATGCGTCACATAGATGTTTTCTGCGCCGGTCTCCTTGATCGTGTTGAGCAGTCCCTGCCAGTCTGCGTGATCGGAGATGACAAAACCCCGATCCCCCGCGCGCCTGCGCCGGACCCCGCGCAACTGCATCCAGCCGCTGGCAAAGGCGTTTTCCTGGGTCCCGAATTTCCGGGCCCAGGCGCTGCCCAGTGCGGAGGGCGGCGCCAGAACCAAGGCCCCCGGATAGGCCTTGGGGTCGATCTCAGCCGTCGCATGTACGGTGTCCGGCAGGTCAATCCCCTGCGCGCGCAGCACCTTGTTGGTGGCTTCCACGGCGCCATGGGTCAGGATCGGGCCGATATCCGCATTCAGCATGGTCAGCAATCGCTGTGCCTTGCCCAAGGCGTAGGCCCCCAGAAACGCGGTCTTGCCCGCCGCTGCGCAGGCCGCCCACCAGTCGTTGATCTCGCGCGCGATCTGGGCCTGAGGCTGCCAGCGAAAGACCGGCAGCCCGAAGGTCGACTCCGTGATGAAGTGGTGGCAGCTCTGCGGCTCGAACGGCTCTGACAGCCCGTCGTCTTCGGTCTTGTAATCCCCCGAGACCACCCAGATTTCCCCGGCCACCTCGACCCGGATTTGCGCAGAGCCGGGCACATGGCCTGCGGGGTGGAACGAGACCTGCGCATCGCCGATGGTAACCATTTCGCCATAGGGCACGCCCTGCGCGGTGATCTCCCCCAGACGGTGCTGCATCACGGGCAAGGCCGTGTTGGTCGCAAGGTACCTTTGGTGGCCACTGCGGGCGTGGTCCGCGTGACCATGGGTGATCAGGGCGCGGTCCACCGGACGCCATGGGTCAATGTAGAAATCACCGGCAGCGCAATAGATGCCGCGATCTGTGAACGTGAGGACGGGGGCAGGGCTCATGTCAGCCAATCTAGGCGGCTGGCACCGTTTGCCCAGACCCTAGCCGTGTCCGCCGCTGAGAAAGAGCTCGGTCATGCGGTCGAAGAGGGGATCGGCGGTGGCCGCGCTTTCCATCAGAACCTCGTGTTCGCCGTCCGGCACCAGTTCGAGGGTGCCGCGTTTCCATGCGTCCATACGGCGGTGTACGGCGCTGATATCGACAATGCGTTCGTTGGTGCCCAGAAAGGTGACACAAGGCAGGTTGGGCGACGGGCGGCTGGCCAGATGCCGTGTTTCCAGCAAGGCCTCGCGCAGCCAGACGAAACTGGGGCCGCCCAGAGCCAGTTCGGGGTGCGCTTCGAGTTGCTTTCGCATCATTTCGAACTGCTCCGGGTCGCGCGTGAGCAGATTGTCCTGAAACCCGTCGGTCAGGACATGGTGTTCGATCGTGGTACCGGGGGGCAGGCGATGACCCTGTCCGACGCGCGGCATCACATGGCTGAGCGTCCAGGCTACCGGTCGCAAATGCGGCGCAATGCGAATGCCCCACATCGGGCCAGTGAAGGCCGTGGCCTGCACCGACAATCCCTCCATCGCGGCGCGCAGGCCAATGGCGCCGCCCATGGAATGCGCAAGCAGGAAAAACGGCCGCGGCATCTCCAGTGTCCGGGCGGCGCGGACCAGCGCATTCACGTCTTTCTGGTAGTCGGTGAAATGCCCCACATGACCCACCAGCGCATTGTCGAGCATGCGATCCGCCAGACCCTGACCGCGCCAGTCGATGGCCATGCTTGCAAAACCACGCTGACCCAAGGCAGCCGCACAGCCGTCATATTTTTCAATGAATTCGGTGCGTCCGGGAAAGATCAGCACCGTACCTTTTGCCTCCGATTTCGACCATTGGCCGATCCGGACGCGCAGATCGTCAGAGGTCTGCGCCCAATGCGCAGCCCCGCCTTTCTCTCCAAAAGCGATGTCGCTGAGAAAAGGGGCGGGGCTGAGGCTCATCAGGCCAGCGCAGAGGCGAGTTGCATGGCCATGCCCATGTCGCCGTCCACGCTGAGCTTGCCGGTCATGAAGGCGCTTGTGGGGTTCGTGTCCCCGTCCAGAATGGATTTGAACGTTTCGGCATCCGCGCTCAGCGTCACGTCTGCGGCCTCATCGCCCGCGCGCGCGCCAGAGCTGTCCATCATCACGCAGCCTTCGCCCGCGATGTCGAATTTGGCCGTGCCGCCAAAGTCCGATCCTGCCAGTTTTTCGTTCAGCGCCGCCACGGCTTCGGTCACAATATCGCTCATCTTCACGCCCTTTTGGGTTAGCGGCATCTTTGGGCACTGGAATTGCCCTGCATGCCTGTTACATTCAAATGTGTTATGGCCATGAAACTCTATTTCCTCAAACGTGTCGTTACGGCATTTGTCATCGCGCTCGTTTTTGTCGCGCCAGCGCAAGCTCAGCAAAGCGAAGAGGCTTTATTGCAACAGTTGCGCGAGGCGCCCGAATCGGATGCGCAGCGGTTGGACCGCGAATTGGCCCTGATCTGGGGCAGTTCGGGGTCGGCGTCGATGGATCTTTTGCTCAAGCGCGGCCGCGACGCGCTTGAGCAGGAGGAGACGGGCAAGGCCATCGATCACCTGACGGCGCTGACCGACCATGCGCCGGATTTTGCCGAAGGCTGGCATGCGCGCGCGACCGCCTTCTATCAGGCCGGGCTCTATGGTCCCGCGCTGGATGATCTGGAACGCGCGCTGGCGTTAAATCCCAACAATTACAATGCGATCTTCGGGCTTGGCGTGATGTTGCAGGAGTTCGGCGATCATGACCGGGCCGCCGCGGCCTTCGAACGTGTTCTGGCCTTGCATCCCAACCATGAGAACGCGAAAACGGCGATGGAGCAGCTCAAGCGGCGCGGCATCGGTCGGACCCTCTGAGCAGCAACGAACGAAGGACAGCGCCGTGACAGGTGACACGCGGGTTGTGGCCGTTCTGGGCCCGACCAACACAGGCAAGACCACCTATGCCATCGAACGGATGCTGGGCCACCGCACAGGGGTGATCGGCCTGCCGCTGCGGCTTTTGGCGCGCGAAGTCTACGACCGTGTGGTGGCGGCGCGGGGCCCTTCCGTGGTGGCCCTGGTGACGGGCGAAGAGCGGATCGTGCCGCCGCGCACGCAATACTGGATCTGCACGGTCGAGGCGATGCCGGACGGGATCGGCTGTGATTTTCTCGCGGTGGATGAAATCCAGCTCTGCGCCGATCCGGAGCGTGGCCATGTGTTTACCGACCGGTTGCTGCGTGCCCGCGGGCTGCATGAGACGCTGTTTCTGGGCGCCGACACCATGCGCGGCCCGATCCGCGCGTTGGTGCCGCAGGCGCAATTCGTCCAGCGCGAGCGCATGTCCGAATTGACCTATGTTGGTCCGAAAAAGATAAGCCGGATGAAGCCGCGCAGCGCCATCGTCGGGTTTTCGGTTGAGAATGTATATGCCATCGCCGAACTCATTCGGCGTCAGAAGGGCGGTGCGGCGGTGGTTATGGGGGCACTCAGCCCGCGCACCCGCAACGCGCAGGTCGACATGTACCAGAACGGTGAAGTGGACTATCTGGTGGCCACGGACGCCATCGGCATGGGGCTGAACCTCGACGTGGATCACGTGGCCTTTTCGGCGCTTTCCAAATTCGACGGGCGGCGGATGCGGCCCCTGGCCCCGAACGAGCTGGCCCAGATCGCCGGGCGCGCCGGGCGGGGTATGAAAAACGGCACCTTCGGGGTCACGGGCGATGCTTCCCCGCTGGACGAAGGGGTGGCTGAGGCGATCACATCGCATCGGTTCACACCGCTGAAAAAGCTCAACTGGCGCAATCACGCGCTGCGATTCGGCTCCATCGACGGTCTGATTGCCAGCCTTGAAGCCCCACCGAGTGACGAGGTGCTGGTCAAGGCCCGTGAAGCGGACGATTTGGGCGCGCTCAAGGTGCTGGCACAGGACGCCGAAGTGGCGGCGCGGTGCACCGACGGGCCCTCCGTCAGGCTGCTCTGGGACGTGTGCCGCATTCCCGATTTTCGCGGCATCAGCCACGCCGAGCACACGGGCCTTCTGGAGGCGATTTTCAACCATTTGCATGAGCGTGGCAGCTTGCCCGACGACTGGCTGGCGCAGCGCATCAACAGAATTGATCGAACCGATGGCGACATTGATGCGTTATCCAAGAGATTGGCGTTTATCCGCACGTGGACATATGTCGCGCAGCGCAAAGGCTGGACGATTGATGAAAGTCATTGGCGGGAGCAGACGCGTTCTGTAGAAGACCGATTGTCGGATGCGCTGCACGAGCGTCTGACGCAAAGATTTGTAGACCGGCGCACATCCGTGCTCTTGCGCCGGCTCGGCCAGAAGGAAGCCATGGTGGCAGAAGTATCGAATACCGGCGAAGTAACCGTCGAAGGTGAGTTTGTGGGGCGGTTGGAAGGTTTCCGCTTTTCACAGGACAAGGGTGCCGGTGGCGCCGAGGCGAAGACGATCAAATCGGCGGCGCTGCAGGCGCTTGGGCCGCAATTCCATCTGCGCGCGGATCGGTTCTACAATGCGCCCGATACGGAGATCGATTTCACCGAGCAAGGGGGCCTTGTCTGGGGCAAGGACGCCGTTGGCAAACTGGTGGCCGGTGCCGATGCGCTGAAGCCGCAGGTCGAGGTGTTCGTGGATGATGTGGCAGGCCCGGAGGTTGCGCAAAAGGTGCAGCGCCGGTTGCAGCATTTCATCGACCGCAAGATCGCAGCCCTGTTCGAGCCGCTTTTGAACCTCAGCCGGGACGAGGAACTCACCGGTCTGGCGCGCGGGTTCGCCTTCCAGATGGTGGAGGCGCTGGGTGTGCTGCCGCGGGCCGCCGTGGCCGATGATGTAAAGGCACTGGATCAGGATGCGCGCGGCGCGTTGCGCAAGCATGGTATCCGTTTTGGTCAGTTCACGATCTTTATGCCGCTTCTGCTGAAACCCGCGCCGACGCGCTTGCGGCTGGTGTTGTGGTCCTTGATGCAGGGCGTGCAGGATTTCCCTGAAGCCCCGCCGCCCGGTCTGGTGACCATTCCTGCGGACAAGACGGCCCCGGCCGGTGCCGACACGATGTCCGGCTACCGCATTGCGGGGGAACGCGCGATCCGCATCGACATGCTGGAGCGGCTCGCGGATATGCTGCGCGGCGAGAATTCGCGCGCCGGGTTCGAAGCCAACGCTGACATGCTCTCCATCACCGGGATGACGCTCGAGCAATTTGCCGATCTCATGCAGGGCCTTGGATACAAGGCCGACAAGGGCGAGCGGACCAAGGTGAAACCGGTCGATGCCGTGGTGACGCCAAGCGAGCCCACACCAGTGGAAGGCGACACGCCGGTCATGGATCAGGCGGAGGCAGCCGAGGCTCCTGCCGTCCCAACGCCGGAGACACCTGACAGCGAAACGCCCGTTCCGGTGACACCTGCCGAAGAGACGCCCCTTGGGGAAGCCCCCGATGCGGAAGAAGCGGGCCCGGAGCTTGAAACTTTCTATACGTTCACCTGGGGTCGCCCGCCGCGCAACGCCGGGGCGTCCAACCGCCGTCAGGGCGGGGATCGCCCGCAAGGCAAGGGTAAGGGCAAACCGGGAGGCAAAGGCAAACGTGGCGGTCCCCGTGGAGACAAGGACAAGGGGGCGCAGAAATTCTCCGCCCGGCCGCCCAAGCCGGAGAAGAAGATCGACCCGGACAACCCCTTTGCCGCCGCGCTCATGGGGCTGAAGGACACCAAGTGATTGGCTGAAAAACTCCGCCTCGACAAATGGCTCTGGCATGCGCGGTTCTTCAAAACCCGCTCGCTGGCGGCCACGCGGGTGGCGGCAGGGGATGTGCGCGTCAACGGCGTGCGTACGGAGAAACGCAGCCAGATGGTGGGCCCCGAGGACGTCCTGACCTTCGCTCAGGGCGATCACGTTCGGGTGATCCGCATCCAGGCCATCGGCGTGCGGCGCGGTCCGGCCCCCGAAGCGCAGACGCTTTATACCGATTTGTCCCCGCCGGAGCCCAGATCGAAGGACACTGCCCCGGAAAACCCCGGGTTTGAGGGAAAAGGTCGCCCGACAAAGCGGGATCGCCGCATCCTTGATCTTTCTAAGGCGCGCTCCCTTGAATGATCGGGTTGGCTCATTTAGCTACCCTTCAGAGACCGGGGAAAAGAGGGTCCGATGACCTATATCGTGAACGACAGCTGCATTGCCTGCAAATACACCGACTGCGTCGAAGTGTGTCCGGTGGATTGCTTTTACGAGGGTGAGAACATGCTGGTCATTCACCCCGATGAATGCATTGATTGTGGCGTATGCGAGCCTGAGTGCCCCGCGGATGCGATCCGCCCCGATACCGAGCCGGACACGGAGAAATGGGTTGAGTTCAACCGCAAGTATTCCGAGATGTGGCCGGTCATCATCACCAAGAAAGACCCGCTCCCCGATGCTGAAGAGCGCGATGGTGAGACCGGGAAGCTCGAAAAATACTTCTCCGAGAAGCCCGGCGAGGGCGGATGAGGCAAATTTCGCGCTGATTCGAAGTAATTCGCGCCGGTATTTCCTCTTTAATCGCTTCGTTTCGCGGTGTTTTCCGTGAATTGACGTAGGGTCCGCTTTTTTGCGGTCCGTTTTTGTGTTATATTGTCGTCACAAAGCAATAACGGATATGCTCATCGCCTTGCGACCTGATCGGTGGCTGGCACTGGAAAATCGATAGGCACACACTCGGACGCGCGGCCTCACGGTCAACGCTCAGTGTGTTTTTGACTGTCAAAATCCTGCGGGCCGCTGCCGTTTTCTAAGGAACACTGAATGACCAAATCGAAGAAACTTGATTTCCGCCCGAACGAATTTGTCGTCTACCCCGCGCATGGCGTGGGTCAGATCCTGTCGATCGAGGAACAGGAAGTGGCCGGAATTTCGCTGGAGCTTTTTGTGATCTCCTTCGAGAAGGACAAGATGACGCTGCGGGTGCCGACGCATAAGGCCACGGAAATCGGGATGCGGGCGCTGAGCTCGCCGGATGTGATCACCCATGCGATGAAGACGCTCAAAGGGAAAGCCAAGGTCAAGCGGGCCATGTGGTCGCGCCGGGCGCAGGAATACGAGCAGAAGATCAATTCCGGTGACCTGATTGCGATTGCCGAAGTGGTGCGCGACCTGCACCGCACCGATGATCAGCGCGAGCAGAGCTATTCGGAGCGTCAGCTTTATGAGGCCGCGCTGGAGCGTCTGACCCGCGAAGTGGCCGCTGTGAGCGGGGGCGACGAGTTGGCCGCTGCCAAACAGGTGGGCGACGTATTGGAAAGCCGCGTCGCGGCCTGATCCCCCTATTGCTCTTGAAAAAACCGCGTGTCCGCCGGGCGCGCGGTTTTTCTATGTCAGCAGCAGCACGAAAACTGCCAGAATGCCAACCTCGGCCAGTTGCTGCGTCGCGCCGAGGACATCGCCGGTCTGTCCGCCGATCTTCCGGTGTGCGAGCCAGCCCAACGCGCCGGTGACGGCCAGCGCGATCAGCAGGCCGCCAATGGCAGCACCTCCGACGCATAGCCCGGCCAGCAAGAGTGCTATGCCCAATCCCAGAACCGCCGTCGGCGCATCGGGGCGCCCCACGCTCTGCGACAGGCCAGCCTCCCGTGCATGCGGCAGGGCGGCCATCATACAGGGCATCATCGCGCGCGAGAGGGCCGCTGCTGCAACCGCCGACCAGAGACCCAGGGGCAGGAGAGCCGTATAGGCAGACCACCTGAGCCCGGTTACGATCAGCAGGGCCAGGATGCCGTAGGTACCGGTCTGGCTGTCTTTCATGATCTCAAGCCGCCGCGCCCGGTCGAAACCGCCCCAGAAACCGTCCGCCGTGTCGCCAAGCCCATCCTCATGCATGGCACCGGTCAGCAGCATCAGAACGGTCAGCAGGCCGCCTGCCGCAAAAACGGCTGGCAACCCCATCGCCAGGAAAATGCTGGCTGCGATCCCGGCAAGCCCGCCGATCACCACCCCCACCACCGGATAGGCCCAGCAGGCATGTGCCGCGCGCTCGAATGCGGTGTCCGGCACATGCGGCAGGGGCAAGCGGCTCAGCAAGGTGCCCGCCAGCAGTAGATCGGTCAGCCAGAAAGGGATTTTGTCGGTTTTCATACGGTGCCGTGTCGTTCGAGGCTTGTGGGGACGTGTTCATTGGGTAATCAGGTGCGCAGGATGTTGCAACCGAGGGACCCCATGACAGCAGCTTTTTCGGACATGGCCGGTTTCCGGTCCCTTCTGGCCGCACAGCCGGGCAACGACGCAGAAGCCATGGCCGCTGCCACCGCGCGCAATGGCCAGCTGACCAAACCGCCCGCCGCGTTGGGGCGTTTGGAAGAACTCGCCATCTGGTATGCGGGCTGGTGCGGCACCGCGCGCCCGGTGGTCGAGAAACCGCAGATCATTGTCTTTGCCGGAAATCACGGGGTTGCGGCGCAGGGGGTGTCGGCCTTCCCGTCGGAAGTGACCGCGCAGATGGTGCTGAACTTCCAGCACGGCGGGGCCGCGATCAACCAGTTGGCGCGCACCTTTAGCGCGCAGCTTGACGTGCATGCGCTCGCGCTCGACAGGCCGACCGCGGATTTCACCCAAACCGCCGCGATGAGCGCGGCGGACCTGGTCGAGGCCCTGCAGACAGGCTGGACAGCGGTGGATGAAGGCGCAGACGTGCTGGTCACCGGCGAGATGGGCATCGGCAATACCACCTCTGCGGCGGCGCTGGCGGCGGCTCTTTTTGGCGGCACCGCCTTGGACTGGACCGGGCGCGGCACAGGCGTGGATGATGCGGGGTTGGAGATCAAGACCCGTGTGGTGGCTGATGGCGTTGCGCTGCACGGGGGACAGGGCGATGGTCTGGAGACCCTGCGCCGTTTGGGCGGGCGCGAGGTGGCGGCCATGGCGGGGGCCATTGCGCGGGCGCGGAGCCTGCGTATCCCGGTCCTGCTGGACGGTTTCATTTGTTGTGCCGCCGCCGCCTGTCTGGAAAAGACCGTGGCCGGATCACTGGATCATTGCGTTGCCAGCCATCTCAGTGCCGAAGGCGCGCATCAAAGGATGCTGGACGCCCTGGGTAAAGAGCCCCTGTTGTCGCTTGGCCTGCGCTTGGGCGAAGCCTCGGGCGCGGCGCTCTCCATCGGTGTGTTGAAAGGCGCCGTTGCCTGCCTGAGCGGCATGGCCACTTTCGCAGAGGCCGGTGTCACCGACGCCTGACCGCTTGGGCTGATAGAACCAACACGAGTTCAGGCCTGCTTTTTCTCCGCATCCCGGCTGAGGAAGGCGGTCTCCAGCTCTTTCTGCAACTCCTTGGCACGAGCGAGGTAGGCGGGGTTCTGGCTGGCCGGAACCGCCGGATCCCAAAGCTGTGCCAACTCCTGCACGGAGTGGCGGTCGTGATGGTAGAAAATCCGCTCCGCTTCCGAGGCCTCATATTCGCTGAGCCCCATGTTCTCCAGCACATAGCGTCCGGCGCGCAGGGAACTGTCGAAAAGCTCGCGCACGATGTCATCCGCACCGGCCTGGTAGAGCCGGTAGACATGGGTGCGGTCGCGGGCGCGGGCGACGATGTGCAACCCGGGCCGTAGCTTGCGGGCGTATTGCACCAGCTTGATGGCGGCCTCCGGATCGTCCAGCGCGACGACCAGAACCCGTGCCGATTCCAGCCCCGCCGCGCGCAGGATATCCGGTCGGGTCGGATCGCCCAGAAACCCCTTGAACCCGAACCGGCGCATGACGGCGATGGTTTCCATGTCATGATCGAGCACGACGGTGTTGAAACCGTTTGCCTGCACCAGCCGGTTCACGATCTGACCGAACCGACCAATGCCCGCGATGATGACCGGCCCTTCGATGTCGATCTCGTCGTCTGGATGCTGTTCGCTGGTGTCGGGCGCGCGTTTCGACAGCAGATCGTAGATGATGAAGAGCAGGGGCGTGATCAGCATCGAAATCGAGATGACGAGCAGCAGGGTTTCCGCCACCCCACGTGGAATAACCCCCTGAACCACGGAAAAGGACACCAGGACAAAACCGAATTCGCCAGCTTGCGCCAGGGCGAGCGTGAAGAGCCAGTGGTCCTTGCCCTTGAGCTTGAAGGCGCGGCCGAGGAAGAAAAGAATGACGCCCTTTACGACAATGACCAGCAGCGCCATGGCGACGATGCCCGCCACATTGTTGAAGAGCAGTGTGAAATTGATACCGGCGCCCACGGTGATGAAGAAAAGCCCGAGCAGCAGGCCCTTGAAGGGCTCAAGGTCGGTTTCCAGCTCATGGCGGAATTCGGAACTGGCCAGGACGACGCCCGCCAGAAAAGCGCCAAGCGCGGGCGAGAGACCCACCAGTGTCATCAGAAAGGAGATGCCGACGACGATCAGCAGCGCCAGCGCGGTATACATCTCGCGCAGCCGCGCGGAATGGATGTAGCGAAACAGCGGACGGGTCAGGAAGACGCCTGCAAAGATGACGGCGGCGATGGCGGCAATGGTGACCAGCGTCACGCCCCAACCGGGCAGGCCTTCGACCAGAGAGAGGCTGTGGTGGGCCTTGTCGTGCGCGTCCTCGCCACCGCGCTGGATCGAGCCATCGGTGGCAATCTGCGCCGGTACAGTGGCGGCCAGCAGCGGCAGGAAGGCGAGGATCGGGATCACCGCAATATCCTGTGTCAGCAAGACTGAGAACACGGATCGGCCACCACTGGTCTGCATCAGCCCCTTTTCCGACAGGGTTTGCAGCACGATGGCGGTGGAGCTGAGCGAGAGCGCCAGACCGATCGCCAAGGCGACGCCCCATGGCTGGTTGTAGGCCATGGCAATGGCCATCAGGGCCAGCGCGCTAATCACGATCTGCAGCCCGCCCAGGCCGATGAGCCTGTGCCGCATGTCCCAGAGGGCGCGGGGTTCCAGTTCCAGCCCGATCAGGAAAAGCATCATCACCACCCCAAATTCGGCGAAATGCTGCAGATCTTCGGTCTCGGATCCGACCAGGCCCAGGACCGGACCAATGATGATCCCGGCGGCCAGGTAGCCCAGCACCGACCCCAGCCCCAAACGCGAGGCGAAGGGCACCGCAATGACTGCGGCGGCCAGGTAGATCGAGGCCTGGAACAGGAAGCTATCCATGTGGGTGACGTCTCCTCATCGGGGGTCAGGTGGGCAGGGGCCCATCGGATTTCAGCTGGTCCATCACGATCTGACTATGCACCCGTGCCACAGCCGGATGCGGCAGCAAAACGTCGTGGATCAGCGCGTTCAGGGCCGGTAAATCAGCGCAGTAAACCCGCAAAAGATAATCCGCATCGCCGGTCATTGTCCATGCGCTCGTGATCTCCGGGCGGGTGTTGACGAGGCGGGCGAAGCTCTTGGAGTGATCCGGCCCGTGCGTGCCCAGGTGCACCTGCACAAAGCCCTGAACCTGCAGCCCCAGATGGGCAGGATCGAGCCGCGCGACATAGGCGCGGATGTAGCCGTCGGCTTCCAGCCGCTGGCGGCGGCGGCCCGCCTGGCTGGAGGAGAGGTTCAGCATCTCGCCCAACTGCTGCGCCGTCAGGTGGGCGTTCCGCTGCAGGGCTTGCAGGAGGCGGGTGTCGGTATCGTCGAGCATGATGCGGGTCTTTCGCATTTGGCTTGGCTATCATGCGGGATTTCCGCGTCTGCGTCCATGCTTGCCCTGGAGATTGCGCGGAAAATGCGCCTGAAAGGCTGTATTCTGCTCGAAATTCGCGCATCGGGCGCGACTCGCTTTGCTGACTGGAGATCACCATGGGCCCTTTCCCGCATGACGCACCGAAATCCACGATCACCGAGGAGAATCCCGCCGGGACGGATGGGTTCGAGTTCGTTGAGTTTGCCCATCCCGATCCGCAAGAGTTGCGCGATCTTTTTGCGCGTATGGGCTATGCCCATGTCGCCAATCACAAAAGCAAGAATGTCGAGTTATGGCAGCAGGGCGATATCACCTATGTGCTGAACGCAGAAGCAGACAGTTTCGGGGCGCGTTTCGTCGAGGCGCATGGCCCCTGCGCGCCGTCCATGGGCTGGCGTGTCGCGGACGCCCGCGCCGCATTTGACCATGCCGTATCGAAAGGCGCGGAGCCCTATGAGGGGGCGGGCAAAGTGCTGGACGTGCCCGCCATTGTCGGGATCGGCGGGTCGCTGCTCTATTTCGTGGATCAATACTATGACACGAGCCCTTACAACGAAGAGTATGACTGGATTGCGCAATCGAAACCGGCAGGGGTTGGGTTCTACTATCTCGATCATCTGACGCATAACGTGCACAAGGGGAACATGGACAAATGGTTCAAGTTCTATGAGGACCTGTTCAACTTTCGCGAAATCCGGTTTTTCGACATTGAGGGCAAGTTTACCGGGCTGCTCAGCCGGGCGCTGACCTCGCCGTGTGGACGCATCCGCATTCCGATCAACGAGGATCGGGGGGAAACAGGGCAGATCGTTTCCTATCTGAAGAAGTACAAGGGCGAGGGTATTCAGCACATCGCCGTGGGCTCAAGCGACATCTATGACAGCACAGATGAGATCGCGTCGCGTGGGTTGAAGTTCATGCCCGGTCCGCCGGAAACATATTACACGCTCAGCCACGACCGCGTGGTTGGCCATGACGAACCCGTGGACAGAATGAAGAAGCACGGCATCCTGATCGATGGCGAAGGGGTCGTGGACGGCGGGGAGACGAAGATCCTGCTGCAGATTTTTTCGAAAACCGTGATCGGGCCGATTTTCTTCGAGTTCATTCAGCGCAAGGGCGATGATGGGTTTGGCGAGGGGAATTTCAAGGCGCTGTTCGAGAGCATCGAGCAGGAGCAGATCGATAGCGGAGAACTGGCGGCGGAGTAGGGGTGGCCTGAAGCCCACCCTACCTGCTGGCGCCTAGGTGCCTACGTAAAACCGGCGGCAGCGCTATCCTTTGGGCATCTTCAGGACGAGATTGCGCCCCCGTTTTTGGTAGCGCAACTCGCCTTCGCCGATGGCGGAAATGCGGCCGCCGTCGATACGGTCGCCGACCTGGACTTTCTTGTACCGGCCATTCGAAAGCCGGACCAGCGCACGGCGGTTCGACGGCGTGCCATAGACCCCGATCAGATTCACTTTACGCAGGTTGATCGCGTTGCGGACGGTGGCCTCACGTGTCACGGAGGCGCTTGAGGGGATGCTCGGAGCGACCGCCCGTGGGGCGATGCTTGCCGCGCCAACGGCAGCAGCCGAGGCGGCGGTGCGCTGCGCTCTCTCCACGATCTGTCCGAAGTTGCTGGGGCGGGCGTCGGGGCGCAATGAGGCGGCAAGCGCCAGATCCTTGTTGCTGGCCACGATCCGCTCCGATCCCTGTTCTGACAGCGGCGCGGCACCGTCCTCAAGCGGGACGAGGCTTGCGGTGGCGGCGCTGGACGGCGCAAGAGGGGGCGCCGGTCGGGCAGGGGGGCGTAGTTCGGCCAGCTCGGAACGGGTAAGCCCGTCAAGGGTTGCCCGTTCGGCAGTTTCGATCAGATCGGCGGGGCGCGTCTGTGGCCGGAAGGCGGCCAGGGCTGTTTGCACCGGATCAAGCTCGGTCGCGGTGGCCGCGCGCGACGGAAATGACCCAGGCCGCACCGGCGGCGCACCGGCGAAGATTTTCACCCCATCGGGGCTGAGCGTGCCCTGGGCCGTTGGGACCACAAGGCCACGGTCATCGAGCGCAAAGGTCGTCCCTGCCGCAGCAGGCGAGATTGGCGCATCGGGTGCCACATCGCGGGCAAATGCAGTCACGGGCGGCAAAGCCACGGCATCAAAGGCGGGTTCAATCGGGTCAATGCTGGTGACGTAGAGGTCTTCGATATCGACCAGAGGGGGCGGCGCGGGCACGTCGGGGGCCTGGGGCCAGATGCCGGTCACGGCGTAGCTTGCCCGTAAATCCTCAGGCGATTGTTCGGGCGCGGGGTCTGCGGCAAGGGGGGCGCGCAGAGCGTCCAGCACCGCAGCATCTTCATCCGTAAGGCCGGGATCCAGCAAGGCCAGTTCCCGCGCATCGCTTGTCTCGGGGTCCAGCAGGGAGGCGGAGGGCTGGATGGGCGGGGAGACTTCGATCGCGGTGATCTCCGACGCTTCGCCCCCGGGACCCCCGGCAATACGGTCCCGCAGGCTGCCGAACGACCAGGTGCCGATGCCTGCAATGGCCAGAACAAGAACGGCAGCGAGGCCCAAAGGAATGCCGCGCTTTTGCGGTGTCGATTCCTGAGCGTCACGCGCACCAAAAACCGTCAACCGGTCAGCTTCATTTGCCGGTTTCGTCGTCACCGGGGCCGTGGCGGGCAGGGGCGCGCGGACGGACCTGGCCTTGGGCGCGGCGCTTTGTTTCGGTACAAAGGGCTCAGCCGGTTCCGCGAAGCCCAGAACCACGGGTGCAGAGCCTGTCTCGTAGGTGAGCGGTGCGGGGTCCGGCGCACTACGGCGGCTGGAAAACGCGGCAACCTCGGTCGTCACCTCCCGTGGCGGCAGATCAGGGGCCGTGACATCGGCGACCTTGGGCTCCGTGGCCTTCAGGCTTTGCAGGGCATCCTGCAGGCTGGTTTCGCGCTCCGCCTCCGCCTGTCGGGCCGATTTGAATGTGGGCGTCTCAGGTCGGGGATCGGCTGCAGGCTCAGCCACCGGCGGCATGCCGGGCAGCTCTTCGGCCACCGGACCTGTCGGCGTCTCCGTATCCCCGGCGATGGTGATGGCCGTGGTGTCCGGCTCGACCGTCTGGCCCGGGGTCAGTAGCTCCCGCGCGGTGCGGGTCGGGCCGAAATAGGGCTCCCCCGCATAGGTCTGCGGCTCGGGTATTGCAACGAAACTTACGGGGTGAAACCGGTGCTCGACTGCAAACTCTTCCGCTTCCTGCAGGGTCTCCAACGCCACGGCTGCCACGTCCGTGACATCGTTCTCTGCGATGACGTCAAAGGCCAGATCATCCAGGGCGTAGGGCGTGGCCCCGGCCAGCGCATCGCGCGCCGCATCGCGCCGGTCCGCCAGATCGAGCCCCGGGGTCGACACCCGGAGATAGCGTATCTGTTCGTTGGGGATGACCAGTTTGCAGCGCAGACCGTCCGGCGCCATCGCGGTGGCGGTCTTGCGCAGCACGGCCAGCTTTGCGCCCAGGTCTTCTGCCTCCGGCGAAACCTCGCCGATCAGGCGCCATTCCTGCCCGGAGCGATGCAGCAGGCGGATGCCGTCGAAGGAGAGGGAAAGCGCGAAGTTTGGTTTCATGGCGTGGGTTTACCAGTCATCATGGCTCTTGCACAGATCGTTCATATATAGACAGAGCATATAGCAGGTCTTTGCCGAGGAAAAGCAAACCGATGGCAAACGACTTGCTCAGGCAGGTCATGCGGTATCACATGCCGCAGCAATCAGGAGAATAACGATGAGATATGTTTTGAGGGGCCTTGTGGCTGTCGTTCTGAGTGCCGGGATGGCGTTGGCGGACGACGCGCGGGTGATCACGACCACCGGCATCGGCACGGTGGAAACCACGCCCGATATGGCAACGCTTCGGCTGGGTGTCACGCATGAGAACAAGGAAGCTGCGGCGGCCATGGCGGCGACCTCCGAAGGGGTCACAGCCGTTCTGGCCCGTCTGGAAGCCGCCGGGATTGCGCCGCGTGACATGCAGACCGACCAGCTGTCGCTGCAGCCCATCTGGTCCGACTACAATTCCAACAGCAGAGACGCACGCAAGATCACCGGCTTTCTGGCCACCAATATGTTGACGGTCCGGGTGCGTGATCTGGACACGCTGGGCAGCGTGCTGGACCTGGTGATCGCGGATGGAGCCAATTCCTTCAATGGGTTGTCGTTTGGGCTGCAGGAGCCAAAGCCGTCTCAGGATGCTGCGCGGGCCGATGCGGTCAAGGATGCTGTTGACCGGGCACAGCAGCTGGCCGAGGCCGCTGGCGTGACGCTGGGGCCTATCCAGTCGATCAGCGAACAGGGCGGCTTTGCACGGCCGCAGATGATGGAAATGGCCGCAGCGCGCTCTGCCGCGGATGTGCCGATTGCCGCGGGAGAGCTGACCGTCTCGGCGCAGGTCAATATCGTCTTTGCCATCGCGGATTGATCCCGCGCTGGCCGTAAGTGGAAGGGGCGCTCTCGAAGCGCCCCTTTCTTGTATCAGCTCGTGGCTTTGGCCAGGGCCTGATCCAGATCGGCAATGAGGTCTTCAGCGTTCTCCGTGCCGATGGAAATCCGCACAACCCCCGGACCCGCGCCCGCCGCTTCCTGCTGTTCCGCCGTCAACTGCCGGTGGGTGGTGGAGGCGGAGTGGATCACCAGGCTGCGGGTGTCGCCAAGGTTGGCCACATGGCTGAAAATCTCTAACGCATTGACGAATTTCACGCAGGCCTCATAGCCGCCCTTGATGGCAAAGGTGAACAACCCACCAGCGCCCTTGGGGCAGATTTTCTTGATCCGGTCGAAATAGGGCGAGGATTTGAGCCCGGCATAGGTGACATAATCGACGCGCGGATCTTTCTCGAGCCAACCCGCCACGGTCTCGGCATTCTCCACATGTCGCTCCATCCGCAGCGAGAGGGTTTCAGTGCCCATCAGCGTGTAATGCGCAGCCTGCGGGTTCATGGTCATGCCCAGATCGCGCAGCCCGATGGCGATGGAGTGGAAGGTGAAGGCCAGCGGCCCGAAGGTCTCGTGGAATTTCAGCCCGTGATAGGCTGGTTCGGGCTGGCTGAGCGAGGGGAACTTGTCATTGGCCGACCAGTCGAATTTGCCTGAATCCACCACGCAGCCGCCGGTGACCGTGCCGTTGCCGGTCAGGTATTTGGTTGTGGAATGCACCACCAGCGTCGCGCCGTGCTCGATCGGGCGGCAGAGGTAGGGCGTGGCCGAGGTGTTGTCCACGATCAGCGGAATGCCTGCCGCATCGGAGATCTTCGAGATCGTATCAAGGTCGGTGATGTAGCCACCGGGGTTGGCAATCGCCTCGCAGAAGACTGCGCGGGTGTCGTCGTTGATGGCCGCCTTCACCGCATCAAGGTCGTCGAAATCGACGAAGGTGCACTCCCACCCAAACCGTTTGATGGTGTGGCTAAACTGCGTGACCGTGCCGCCGTAAAGGCGCGTGGAGGCCACGATGTTCTTGCCCGGCCCCATCAGCGGAAAGAGCGCCATGATCTGGGCCGCATGCCCCGATGAACAGCAGGCCGCGCCAACACCGCCCTCCAGCGTCGCAATCCGCTCCTGCAGCACAGCGATGGTCGGGTTGGTCAGGCGGGAGTAGATAAAGCCCACTTCCTGCAGGTTGAAGAGGGCCGCGGCGTGGTCGGCATCCCGGAACACATAGGCCGTTGTCTGGTAAATCGGGGTCTGGCGCGCACCGGTCGCGGGGTCGGGACGGGCGCCTGCGTGGATCTGCAGGGTGTCAAAACCGTAGTCGGGGCCGTCTGTCATGGGGTTCCTCCTGAGGACTTCGTTAACGGTATCGTTAGGCGATGGGGGGCAGGCATACAAGAGTGCCAGCCCGCAAGGCATGTGCCTCAGCGCATCCAGAAGCCCGCCGATTTGATCCGGTTGCGGATGGCGGCCTCGCGGCGCGGCAGGTTGTCCTGATCGAAAAGCGCACGCACCTTCGCCCCACGCCCCTGGTAGACATTCCGCTTGATCGGTGCGTGCGCCTTGAGCAGTTTCTTGATCTTGTTGGGGGCCGCGACCTCTTCGAGCACCTCGATCACCCTGTCGCTTTCGCGGGCATAGAGCAGCGGGAACATGCGGTAATGGCAGCTGACGGAGCCGTCGAGCAGCCCCTCCGGCAGCGTGTCACGCCCGCCCCCCAAGGCATGGATCACCAGCGGCAGCGCGATCTGGTCCAGCCAGGGCGTCATTTCCTGCGCGCAGAGCTCCTTTGGCGGATCATCCCGGATGGCCAACGCGTAGTCTTCAAAAAGCGCGCCAAAGCGGCGCGGGCAGCTGTAGAAGAAGTAACCTGCATTGAAGTAGAGATAGCGCCGCCAATATTCATCCGGCTGGTCCGGATCGAGCGTGCTTTCGAAGTCCAGCCCGAACTTGTCGTAGAGTGATCGCCATAAATCGCTGTATCCCGGCCCGTAGAGTTCCGGTTTTGGCCATGTGCCTTCCCGCCGGAGCGAGGCGGAGGGGCGGTCAAAGTCGAACGGCACCGACGTCAGATCCCCGGTGATCAGCGTATCGGTGTCAAAAAAGACAAATGGTTGGCCCTCGGGCAGCGCTCTGAGCATCTCGATCTTATTGCCGTAGGGGTAATCGGCGCCGAAGTGACGCGTCTCGAAGGGGATGATCTCTGCCTCAAGACGGTCCAGCATCTCCCGCACGCCTCGGTCTGAAATGCGGGGGTCTTTCGGCCACAAAGGGCCGGGTTGCGGTTCCGCGATCAACAGACGACCCGTGAAACCCGGGCTGGCATGGCGCAGCGAGGCCGCAAACAGCAGGGCCTCATAGGTCAGACGACCCTCCTGCGCGACGACCACGACGTTGAAATCTGGTGTGAAATTCTCAGCCGTTGCGGCCATATGCGCCTGTTCGTTGAAGGTGTTTGGCCGCAATTATAGGGCCAAGTCAGGCGCGACTAAAGCGCTTTGCACATAGGAGGTTGCATGAGATGTCGTGAATGGTGGGCCTGACTGTAGAGGAATCGAACCGCTTGTTCGAGATACTACAAGATTGGGAAAGTCAGCTTTCGCACTTTGATCTAGACGATCCGAGGTGCGACAATGACAATAACGCGCCATGATTTCAATGATTTAGCCAAAGTCGGTAAAAAGAAGCGGGAAGCGCCGTTTTCTCTGCGTTTGACCTTCGAAGAGCGCGCCAAGCTTGAGGCTGCCGCCAATGGCGTGCCTTTGGGCGCGTATATCAAGGCTGTTCTGTTCGATGGCGATCTGTCCAAGGTCCGGCGGCGCAACACCAATCCTGTAGCCGATCACGCGGCTCTGGGGCGCGTTTTGGCGTCTCTGGGCAACTCGCGCCTGTCTAACAACCTCAACCAGCTTGCACGGGCTGTAAACACGGGAACACTGCCTGTTCATCCTGAAATCGAAGCCGAATTGCTGAATGCCTGCGCGGACATTGCTGAAATGCGAAATGAGTTGCTGCGTGCGCTTGGATCGGATGGTGGTCCATGATCCTGAAAGGCAACATACGCGGCTCCGGCACCGAGCTCGCCCGGCATTTGATGAATGCCCGCG
This sequence comes from Roseobacter sp. MH60115, assembly GCF_015644665.1. Taxonomy (GTDB): domain Bacteria; phylum Pseudomonadota; class Alphaproteobacteria; order Rhodobacterales; family Rhodobacteraceae; genus Roseobacter. The sequence continues at coordinate 404,246 of NZ_JADOBQ010000003.1, read as the reverse complement.
ATAACGAGCATGTCGAATTGCATGATCTGCGCGGGTTTGTGTCGGATGACCTGCACGGCGCGATGCAGGAAGGTGAAGCTGTGGCGCGCGGGACGCGCTCCACAAAGCCTTTCTTTTCCTTAAGCCTCAATCCGCCAGAAAATGAAGATGTGCCGATTGAGGCATTTGAAACGGCCATCGGTCAGATCGAAATCCAGCTTGGTCTGGAGAACCAACCCCGCGCCATCGTCTTCCATGAAAAGGAGGGCCGCAGGCAAGGCATGCGAATATTCAAGATGGCAGTACAGCTTCGATATTGCCACAAAAGTGCGACTCGCTTTACCCCTGTTCGTCAAACGACGTGGTGGAAAAACTGAACTTGCGCACGTATCAGATTGATTTAGAGAGAACTTGAGGTTATGTTTTCAATAATAGCGGGCGACGAACAAGCCTTCCCATCGCGGCGATATGTGGTATATTGTTGTGAGGAAACCTCAAGATATGGCAGCAATGGATCTCAAGGACACACAACCTGACTCAGGCAACAAGTTTCATTGGCTCTTCCTGCAGGGACAGAGTTCAACAACTGCCATCTACGACACGGTTGTAGAAGAGACGCAAAATTTTGCGGTTCTTCCCACAAAGGGATCGATAGTGCCCGGATGGGTGCTCGTTGTTCCGAAGTTCCCGACGCCGCGGATAGCTGATGTGCCGGAAGAGCTGCACGCTGAACTCGGCGCGTTGGTACAGCGTGTGTCTGGAAAGTTGGAATCTGCGTTTGGCAATACTTACACATTTGAACATGGTGGTTTGAAGGGCTCAAAAATTTCGTGTGGCGTAGATCAAGCTCATCTGCACATCGCTGCGCTGGACTTTGACCTCGTTCAAGCAGCAATGTCCGAGACAGCAGGAAGTTGGATAGATGCCAGCTCTGCGATTTTTCCGAGCGCCGAACTTGCTGAAGGTGAATACTGGTTTGTATCAGCTGGCGATACGGCAAAATTCAAAACCGTCGATAAGCCGTGTTCGCAGTTCTTTAGAAGAATCATTGCTCGTAAAGCTGGCCACTCAGGGCTATGGGATTATCGTTCTGAAGACTTCATGGAAAATGTCACCTCGACCATAAAAGCCATGGGTGCAAATGGCTGAAGAAGAAGTACCTGACTATGATGATGGAAGAGAGACTGGGGATTGGACGTCACGATACAAGACACGTGCATGGGTGCAAATTGTCTTTGAGTTCATACTTCTCTTTTTCTACCTCATTGCCGCAAACTACTTGCTGATTGAATCAATTACCGAAAAGCCTGAAGAGAATACACGCGAAGGATTCATTTATAGCGCTCTGTTTGGCGTCTATATCGCCGAAGAGAAAGCCAAATGGATTGCACTGGCCTTGGCGGGTTTCGTGGGAGGCGCAGTTTTTGACCTAAAGTGGATGTACCACTCTGTGGCTAAGGGTATTTGGAACATTGACAGATGTCTCTGGCGCATAATAGTTCCGTTCAACTCTGCAATGGTATCCTTGTTTACTGGATTTTTGTTTGCTTCCGGGGTCATACCTTTTTTGAAGAATGAAAGCTTTGAAAACATATACGTGTTGTTAGGTTTTGGCTTTGTTTTTGGTTACTTCTCTGACAACATCCTTGCTGCCTTACAGAATCTCGCGAAGAAGGCCTTCGGTACGTTGGATGACAGTTAACCATGCTGACAGATGTTACGCCGCCGACCAAGAAGGATTTCAAATCACACGAGAAGATTTCAAAGAAATATGGTGTGAAGGCGGCTGGACTAGCTTTTCTCCCTTCAAGTTGGCGACTAGAGTTTGCGTCTCTGTCAATTGACGTTCATAGCGCTTGGCGTCAGAACACCAATCTAAGCAAGAACAAGGAGTTGAAGACATTATGTTCCTGGCTTCAGGATCGTTCATTTGAGCAGATTATCCTTCGATCTAGTGGCAGCTCTGAGACCCTACAAGATCGAGGTAAGTTCAAATCCAGAATCCTAAAGACAAACTGGACCTTTGCATCGCTAATCGACGAACTTGGAAAACTCTATCAGGATGCGGCAAAAGTAGATGCTGATGCCGACCTCGGTGTCGTCGTTCAGAGATACGTTCGGGCCGATTTTGCAGGGCACTTGTCCAATGAGCACAGAGTCAGTCCCACGATAAATCAATGGTCATACGAGTTGGAACTCCCCCAGTGGGCACCGTCCAAGGGCATCAACTCAAAACTTACGACTTCTCCTGATCCAACAGCGCCACTGAAGTGTGGGAGTCAAATTCCGCATCAACCGTTGCGCTCTGTCGCGCATTATTTGGTGGATGAATTCGTGGAAAGATGCCATCTAGAATGGCTTGTACACGAAAGTACGCTGTACTTAATGCAAATAGACTTCGAATGGCCGCAAATCGATATCGGTCTAGATCCAAAGAAAGACCTCAAGCTACAAGCACCGGCAGAATTGGACCTAGAGGCCAAGACAACTATTGCACCCTACAAAGTGGGATCGAGGACGAAGTGGCCTAAACTGAAGAATCTTTCAGATTTTGATTTCGGGATAGATAGTGCTCCGTCACCGAGAATATATCCACTCGATCCAAATCGTGTGATTTCCGCCTTATCTGATAAGTCTGAGTACAAACGACTTGTTGTAGAAATGAAAGCGCTAACAGGTGATCGGCTGGTTGTCAGAACCGACTGCATCAAAGAGAGTACCAACAAATTCAACCTACCTCGCACCGACACGATTGATGTTGAGAACGCGATAAAATGGTGTGGCGATACCCTTTCTCAGTTTGCTAAACAGGGGGTCGGGAAAGATAAGGTAATGTTCCTTTTTCACGCCTTTCTTCCTGCTAAAGCCGCTGCTTGGGCGTATGCGAGACCGGGCAACCCTGTAGTTATAGTCGATGCTTTATGGGGGCTTCCAGATGGTATGCAGGTTCTTCCTGTTGATACCTACGAGATCAATGTTGGGCAGAAGAAGGTTGCAAAGACAAAAACTACTTATAAACCGTTATTTTTGGTGGAGGTGGATGGCGGAAAATGGGACTATCGCAGCATTAAAACGCACGCAGGGCGTTGGCAGGTTCTTTCGGAGGCGGATAAGTTGGAGATTGCAACGAGAACGTCAAAGATCGCGAGCAAATTGAACGAAGATGCTCAGATTATGTGGTTCTGCAATATCCCAATGGAGTACAAGGTTGGTCGCAATCTACCTTGGTTTAGATCGCGCGAAATTCTTGATCCATCCCCACGGCAAGAGGTGCAATACAAGCCTTTCCGTGTTGCTAACCCGAATGACCTTCAAAAAGTCCCCGCGGAGAAGGTCACAATCCAGTTGTCCCCCGAAGCGGACTTGATAAGGGATGACAGTTTTCTAGAAGCGGTCATTTCTCTAGCAAAACAGCGAAGCCTACCTGTTCAATTGGAGGGGTCGATACTTGGGCATGCTTACTATCGGCTCAATCAGGAGAACATACCAGTCGTACTGACGAATGCTCCGAAATATTACCGAAAGCGCAATGCACAAGTCTTTGGAAAACTAGTCCGAGATAAGATTCCTGCTAGCATTGCGGAAGGCGGAGAGACCGTTAAGGAAGCGAGGCTGGCCAAAGGTGACATGCAAGTCGGACTGGCTGGTAAACTGTTGGAAGAACTAGACGAGTTTTTGCGAGCACACAAGGAAGAAGATAGCGCTGCAGAACTTGCAGATCTCTTGGAAGTGGTCAAAGGGCTTGCCAGCACTTCTGGACATAGCTGGAGCAAAATAGAGCGATTGGCAAAGGAAAAGGCTAAAAAGCGGGGCGGCTTTAGGGATGGCAGGGTCTTGATTGAGACAGCTTTACCTCATCGCGATAGTCCTATTGAACGTGCTGAACATGTTCGTATTTCGGACCTCGGTCGAGTTGAAAGTAGGAAAAACTACGTTGAGATTCCGCCCAGTACGCTCGTATCAACTTCCAAAGGTCCGGGGGTAATTTTTTCGTTTCAAGATGACCTCGCGCGGTACCGAATTTCAATCAAGGAAGGGAAGCTACAGCTAACCAAGCTCGACACGAAAGTGTCGGAGTCAGGGGAAGAGCAGCAAGAACTATTTTAAAATCCTCGATCGTGTTTCACCTTTGATAAGGTGGCGTTCATCCAATCCGCGCAGGGTTGGTCAGGTGGGGTGGTTCCAAGGCAAGGGCAGCTATCAAACGCTCCCTTACTGGTCGCGCTGAAATCGTCTCCATGAAGTGGTCTGGATGAAGTCCTCATGGAGGTATTGGGGGTAGCAGGAACGCTCCCCTGATTGGTGATTGAACGGGCAGCCGTTTATGCATGGTTCGGTGTCGGTGGAGAGGGAATTCTCCAAGTCTGACGAGTGGGTTTCAAGGGGGTGCGGTAGCCCCTTTGATCTTCCTGGAAGGATCGATGGGTTTGGGAGAGCGAAGTCTCCCATATGGTTCTGGATTAGGCTCAATGCCTTGGAAGAACCAGCGCCGGAGGGATGCAACGGGAACGCGCAGCGGGTTCCCTTGCCAAGATTGGTGGTACTACCACCAACATCTTGCCTTCTGCGCTATCGCTCAAAAAGGGCAAATCTCGCGTTCAACGCTATTGTCCAACCAGCGCATATCCTTTTTCAGACTTTTGACCCAACGACCTGGGTAAGCTGCGCCAGGGAGCTTTCCTGCAGTGACACCGATGGGCTGTTTCTGGAGCCGGTCGCTTCAATGTTTCAACAATGTGTTATGATTTGACTGCATTTACATCTTGGGAGCAACTTCATGACCGACCATTTTATCGGCCATTCGGCCAGCAATGACCTTACGGAAGCACTAAACAACGCTATTGCGAAGGCCAAGTCAGCACTGACAACAGACTACGTACGTTGGAAGCTCGATTTCGTCAACGGCGAGGCGGGTGGCTTCATAGTCGCTACCGATCTATACGCTGGAATTCACGCAGAAAGACCTCATCAGTATAACTTGGTTGGTCCTGTGTACTTCGAAATGATAGACGTCGCAAAAAAGCCTTTTGTAGTCAAGCTCGTCAGCGAAAGCCAAATCCGAACCGCGCGGAGAATTTTATCTGGCGAAGAGACGAAAAGTGTGCATGTGCAGGGTACAATTGTACCTTCGACGGCAAGCTATAATCCTGGTTGGAGCTACCACCTTGACCCGACTTCAGTAGATTTTTTTGAGTTTGCAATCGAAGTGTGTGACTCTGCCAGCGACTATGTGGAAGAAAATCTTGCAGATGTTGGCGGGGCTTTTTTACCCGGAAATCACTGGTGTCCGTGGTCATCGGAGTTAAGATCCGAATTGTCGGTTCCCGAACTCATAGAACGCTTGGAAACGAGTTGATATTCTAGACGCCGTGATGAAGTGAATTTTGAAGACTAAGAATCCTTTGCTTGGGTAGTTCTGGCCAGCTTCGGGAAGACCTTTGCGAGTAGCCTTCCAGTGTCGACTTACCTGCGTGCGAATAAACGAGAGGACCTCCATGACACAACAACACCTACAAAAGCTGTGGACGCTGTTTGGGACAATTCTGGTTTTTTACAGCGTGAATACTTGGTTATCGAGTCAGGGTGCGAATGCAATTCTCAATGTGAAGATATTAGACGAGCGCCCAGTCATTGGAGCTTTGATTGCTATTCCAATATGCTCAGTCCTTCTTTTCATACTGGCGCGAGTTGGTCTTCAGTTTGCCAAAGGGTCGCACTCAAGAAAGTGGCAAAATAGAATGCCCCTTGTCTGGCTCGAAGGACTGGACACAGATTCAAAGGCAGGAAAGTCCTATCAGGCCTTTTTTCTGCTAATTTTCATTCTAATCCCCATTGTCTCACTGATGCACTTTCTTCGAAAAGTCATGAGCGCGGATGTAGTTAACCTTGCTGATAGATCAACGGTTGTCTCGGCTTGGCACATGGTTGATTGGGAACTACTTATGTTCGGGCCGTACTGGAACGATGCCTACCGCATTGGCGAGACGATAACTCCGAACACGGCATCGCTAGAAAATACGGTGACATGGTTTCCTATGATCCAGCCAATCATTTTGGTGGCTCTTGTCGTAGTGTCTTCAGGAGCAGCGCTTCGGTTTCTGCTGGGAATTTTCAATTAAAGCGCGGCGAGCATATAATACGATACTTGTGAAATGCTCCACCATCAGCGTTGCATTGCCCTCGACACGTCCCGCCAATAATCATTTCTATACCCACCATCACTTGTCCGTTCGGGCATTGCGATGCCATTGACATCGCATTGCTGCCGCCACCTCGGTGAGGCGTGTATCCGACGTAAGAACGCGCGGGAATAGCCTTTAAGGCACCAACATTTGTTGATATGGATGTTTCCAAAGCCACCCTGAGGTTTTCATTTTCTTGCCGAAGCGCCGTTAGTTCTTGATCAACTTTCGCCGCCAATTCAGCAACGGCAGATTTCGCTTCAGACGCAGCGGTAACCGAAGCCTGCGCACAATCAACAACTGTGGTGCATTCCAGAACCTGCGACTGGGAAACCGTCGGCCACAGGAATAAGGCAAATACAATAATGAGCCGTTTCATTGATTTCTCCTCAATATGATCTTAGGCCTGTGACTTGCGCCCACGGGTGCGACAAGTCCTCAAAATAAGCAACTTCAGCCAAGTAGTACTCTGCGAGGACACCCCCACGATAGTGACATGATGTTTTTCGCGCGATACGCGCGATATTCCCATAGGCCGCTATCAGCCGGATGACAGGTTCGCTGTCGTCAATTTGTGAAAGGGCGTCGATGTACCCTTTCTTGATTTCTTCGTAAGCTATATCCGGCGAGGCGATGCTAACTTTCTGAACAACTACCTTGGCTCTCCCTATGATCGGAATCTTCAATTCGGCTTGTGAGTCCGAGATAATGTTTAAAGCGTCTCCGAGTACTTCCTTCACCTGTTCTGCGAAGACCGGAATTAAACATTCAGCGTCCCAGATCAACTGACGCGCATCATAGAATGCCTGTTGTTCGATTCTTGCTATCTCTCTAATTGTCTGACTTGCAATTTCGCCCACTGAATCAATGTTCTCGGCCACGCCCTGTTGAAATTCGCCAAGCCGTGCAGCGGAAATTCTGTCGATGTCGGCAATATAGCCTTCGACATCTGTCCCGAACTCCCGACTCAGTCGTTCGAGGGCTTTCGTTGCCCGGTCAATTGCTGCCGCAACAGTGTCAGCACTGTCCTTTCCAGCTTCCCTGACCCCCAACCAACCCAATAGGGATGCTTCAACCGGAGCGGTGCAAAACATGGTGGCGATGGCAAGGCACGAGAATGCTGTTCGAAATTGACGCAGTTTTGGATATCCGACTTTCATAAACTTCGCCCCCACGACGTTCACAGCAATCGAATATCATACTTTGGTTGAAAAATCAGCACCCCCGATCAACCTAAACAGGTTGCGATACAAAGTTGAACGATCTGCACCTATTTTGCGCGCTGCTTCGGAGACAAGAATACCCGTCGGATCGATACACTGGTGCGCAGCCAACACCGTCACAAAGTCCAACACGGACGGCCTGCCGAGCCTCTTACTGTCTCTAGTTCCGCGATGGTGTTTTTGGTGATGATGTCGCGTTGGAATTCGGCGAAGGCGCTGAACACGTGATAGATCAGCTTGCTGGCTGGGGTGGTGGTGCCCTCGCTCAAGCTTAAAATTGGATGCCTTCATTACTGAACCGTACTAGTAAATCCGAGAGGTGCAGAACCGAGCGGCCCAAACGGTCGAGCTTGAATACCACTACCGTGTCGCCTTCGCGCAGATGATTAAGCATGGCGTCCAAAACTTGCCTACTGCATTATCGCTCCAAAAGGGCACTTCTCGCATTTTGCGCTATGGGCCAATAATATCAATCCAATAGAAGCAAGAGGATCATCAAACGCTATGCTTGCTCAACCCTGCCATACCAGCACAACCCAATCCAAACATTGACGCACTAGGAAGTATCCCTAGAGCAGCGGGATTTCCATGCGCTGCAAGGAAGATGCCACTTAGTATTCCAAGCCCGCCAAGAGCCAGCGCGCCGATACAACTCACCTTTCGAAAAGATTCACTATTAAAAATTTCTTTCATAAACATATGCTTAAAGCAAATACTGTAACATTGCAACACATTACTGTGATGAGATGGATCCGTTAGCAGAGCCTTCGTTCCAGTTGTATGAGCCATTCAAGAAATGAGTTCCGTCACTTGCGCTACCCGTTAGCTGACCGTCGCCTGACAGTGCGACAATGATGTTTCCGCGTTCTGGCAAAAGTTCCTCGTTGCTCCTTGGGAGAGATGGGCGCGTCGGAGTTGGAGGTGGCTCTGGAGCCTCGTCAGCTTCTAGCAATACACTCGCAGCAGCGCTGAAAGTCACAAGACCTGCCGCACCTTTTGCGGCGCCTCCCGCAGCTATCCATGGAGCGGCCCCCAATGCCAAACCGCCCGTTGCTGCTGCAGAAGTTCCAACCGCGAGCGCACTTCCCCCAAGGCTGCCAACTATGATTTCAGCTCCAAGCACCCATCCCCAAATAGAGTTTTCACCAATTCGCGTGACATGATGAAAATCCATGGATTGATAGTCCTGCGCTTCGGGATCGTAAAGCCAAACAGCTTGTCCGTGCATCAGAACGGGTTCGGCGCCTACCCTGCCCAAACCGGAGTAATTAATCGCTATGGTTTCGTCGTCATCACCCCAAGCATAACCAGTCATCGTCATGTTAGCTTCTTGCCCGTTAACAACGCTACTGATGTTCACCACCCACTGACGCTCCGAGAATGATGCGGACCATACAAGTTCCTCTATGTTTTCGCCAAACCGCTCACTGAGCAATGAAGTCTCGGCCAATAGGGCTTCCGCCATCACCATAACATTCGCTGCCTTTCGCAATTCCGGTGACGCCATGGCGACGTGTGGACGCAGAAACAAACTGGCCGAAAGAATTAAGAGGCACGACAGAAAATGCTTCAAAAATAATACTCCAGAATCGCTAGGGCGTGAAATTGGGTATGATGGTCAACCTGACGAAGCAAATGCACTCCATGTCAACCGTTATCACATCCCGGGTGTCGAGTCACCTTGCTTAGCTCTTAACATCCCAAGCCATCGGCCCAAGGTTGAGCGATCTGCACCGATCCTGCGCGCTGCCTCTGAAACTGACAGGCCCATTTGGTTGATATGCTGATGCGCAAGCAAAACCGTCTCAATATCCAGCACAGGCGGTCTGCCCAGTCGCGTGCCACGCTTCCTTGCCGCTTCCAATCCGGCGATGGTGTTCTCGGCGATGATGTCGCGCTGGAATTCGGCGAAGGCGCTGAACAGGTGGTAGACCAGTTTGCCGCCGGGGGTGGTCGTGTTGATGCCCTCGCTTAAGGAGCAAAAGTGGATGCCTTGGTTGCGGAACCGCACCAGCAGGTCGGACAGGTGCAGGACTGAGCGCCCTAGACGGTCCAGCTTGAACACCACGACCGTATCGCCTTCGCGCAGTTCCTTGAGCATGGCATCAAGCCCTTGGCGGCTGGCCTTGCTGCCGGAGACGCCGTGATCTTCGAATATCTTTTCACAAGCCACGTCATTCAGCCCGTCGCGCTGCATGCGCAGTTTCTGGTCCTTGGTGGACACGCGCGCGTAGCCGATCCGCCGCCCCGGCGCATCGATACTGGGCCAAACATGCATGAGTGGTTGCCTCCTGCGCTGCTCAAAAACGAACCTTTCTGAGCAAGACCGCTGTGGCACCGATTTGACCCGTTTTGCCGATGCGATGCGCCGCAAATCGCGGCTTTCCGTGTATACGCCCATATTTCCTCCTGTTAAAGTGCGGGTGATCAAAAACCTTCGTTTATGATCAACGCATTAAAGGCATCCGGCAAAGCGTTTCTGACGGTCTGCCTGATCTGTCCACAGCAATCTTTTGCCGATGGGTTCACCGGTGCGGATGTACTGGAATGGAGCGCAGACAAGCAGGACGGTCACTTTCAGGCCTCTGTCACCATGATCGGGATTGTCGCAACGCAAACGGGTGAGCATGGCCATATTGCGGAATGCATTGATGCATGGTTTGGCGGCGGCGATGCCAGCCAACCGCAGCGATCCGCCAGAATTCTGGAAGTGATGCGCGGATTGCCGGACTTTCACCCTCAAGCCGTCATCCTGGCCGTGATTGAGAAGGAATGCGGGGATTTCTGATCTGGTTAGAGTTTTGGCACGACCAAGTCAGACGTAGCTTCCACGCTGGTCTTAGCGACCGTTGGCGCTGAACGCGTCATTTCCTGTTCAAATCGTTGTTCGGTGCCTTGGGTGATTTCCTCGGCGCGTTTCTTGAAACCGTTCAAGTCATCGGCGCTTGGCGGCTCGGTTTCATCCGCCATGCCGGATTGCATGCCACCGATCTCGGCCTGGCCAGCTCGCACATCATCGGCCAAATCACTCAGGCGATTGAGCCGATCCTTGTCCGCATTGATCGCTTCAAGTGTTGGTTCATCGCCGCGCCAGAGGATTGTGGCTGCAAGTTCCGGGGCCACCAATGTGCCGTCCTCTGTGCGGATATCGCCGTTTTGATCTTTGAACACCTTGGTTCCATCCGGTAGCCTCGCCGCACGATCCAGCTTGTCATCAAGCGCAGCATTGGCGTGCTTGACCTCGGCTTGAACGCGCCGGAGCAAGTCATCCAACCTGCGCTGAGCGTCGCTTAGAACCTGAACGGTTTCCTCGAACAGCGCGGCATAGGCCGGGTTGTTCATCATCAGGATTTGCAGATTGGTCAGTCCTGCTTCCTTGCGGGTGCCGCGTTTGCCGTTGATCTTGTCTTCGCGGATGTCAGCGTTCAGGAACCGTTCGATCCGCCCGACATCACGTCCGGCCATCTCGTTCTGGAGGTCGTCAAAATCCTGCGCGTGTTTGGCAAATTGCGCTTTCAGGCTAAACGTTTCTAGATCAATATCTCGTATCACATTGTATATTATATATATTTTCCGTTAAAATGTCGTTAACAGGTGTGCCCACGCAGTGAAGGTTTAAGCTGGAACGCACCCATATGAGACCGATGCCAATTCCTACCCACTCAAGGCCTGAGCAGCAGTCTGATAGCCAAGAGCATCCACTATTTTCCTGGTTTTTTCTGTTTCATAGGTGCTTTTTGCGCATGGCGTTTGTTCCATGCCTTGATGGAAAAACCCTTTTTGTGCATTTGGTCCCAATCAGGATATCCAAAGTTCGCGTATGGGAACCGGTAAGGTTCGGTGCGAATGTAGCTATGCACGTTACCGTCATTGTCCAATGGGTCTGTAATCATGTCCTGAAGCAGTCCAGTTGCCATTTTATCGATGTGCTCCTTATCGACCCGTCTCCTAGGTAGACCTCCAGGCGCTTCCGCGCGGTAACAGGCCAGTCCGACATCAGCGCGAATGTCGGTGACCCCCTTTCGCGCAACAAGCAAGGCGCGAATTTCCATATTCAGCATATCGGAAGGAGAACCAACATGCTTGCTGTCTGCGAGTGTATGGAACATTTCCAACGACATCTGTTCTCTGGCGTTTAGGATGAGGTTCTGCGCGGTTTGATCCAGAAACTTCTGGTAGGCGTCCTGACCGTCGTCCAGATGGGATTGGCATATAGCGGCGTCTGTCATCCAGAGCTGTGGTTCGACGACTTTGTGGAAGGTGTAGCGACCGACACGGGTGAACAGGCGTGCAATGGTTTTTACGCTTGGAACTAAAGCATCATGAGATTTGAGATAGGAAGAAAACCGGTGCCGTGCGTCTTTTGCTGATAACCCTTCGAGGAACAAAAACAAGAGCGTGACGAACTGGGATTCGCTCATTTTTGATCTACGAACAAAGCGGTTCTTCGAAACATAGATGGTTCTGGCCATAAAAATATATCCGTACTTACAGTGGCTTACTTCAATTTGGTACAGCAAACTTCTCTAGCTTTAGAGATGGCAATCTCGGTCATCTTTTAAAGAGCGTACGGGGAAATACATCATCTGACATCGGCCACAGCTTCTGCTGCCGACAACGAACCAAGATCGAAGACCAAATCAAGCCACGCTGAAAACAGCCGTTTTCAGCGACAGGACAAGTGCGCCCGGCGCATAGTTGAAAGGAAGGCAATGAACTATCCAAACGATCCCCGGCAGGGGCCGTCCAAGTCGATGATGCAGGCATCCACGGATGCGATGGCCAATATCTTTGCCCTCATCGCGGCCATGATCCTCGCGCCGCTGCTTTACGACTGGACGCGGGATTTATTCCTGAGTGCCGCCTCGCGGTCCTATGGCCGCGACATGCTGGAAATGCTGGATATCGCGTGGCTCATCCTCATGTATCCGGCGGTGTTTTTCTCAGCCCGCGTCACGATCTTTGTGGCGCTCACCAGTGGCGTGACGGCGCTTGCGCTGCGCTACGCCTGAATTCAATCCAAATCTGAGCAAAAAAAGGAGAGAACCATGCCCAGAAAAGTCCGTGAAAAAGTCGGTGAAATCCACCGCACGCGTATCGAGAAGACCTTCTTCGATCACGTGAAAGAAGTCCTGCAAGGCGCTGCCGTCATCGCGCTCGGGATCATCTTTCTGATCGCGATTTTCACCTGACCGGGGCGGCCCCCAAGTGGGGCCGATCCACCCCTCCCACTTTGCAGGAACCGCAATGACCCATTACCAGGAACACCCGCATGGCTCGGCCCGGTTTGCCGATCCCTTTGAAGTGCGCCGCGCATTTCGCAAAAAAGGCGGCGTGCCGATTGGCTTTCATCAAGGCCGGATGCTTTCGCATTCCGCACAAGCCGGGGCATTGCTGATCGGCGGTGCGGGCTGCGGCAAGTTCACGACCAAGCTTGCCCACATCATGGGCGCTACGGGTCGCAAATCAGGCCGCAAGGGTGAGCCGCCGCGTTACCTGATCCTTGATCCCAAGGGCGAGATGGCAGCGGTGATGGGACCGAGCCTCGTTCATAGCCGCGCGCATGCCTATTACATCAATCCCTACGACTTGCACGACCTGCCCAGCCATTCCCTCTCGCTACTAAGCCATCTGAAATCCTCGTCAAACACGCTGGTGGCTGATGCACGGCGCACGGCCCGCACCTTCCTGCCAGAAAGCGGGGGCGGCGATGCGCGGTTCTTTGAACAGAAGGCGCAAAACTGGGTTGATCCGCTGCTGCGGGGGCTGGTGCATGCCGATGGCAGCGTCTCGCCGCAAAGCCTTTATGATCTGGTCTGCATGATCCGTGCTGCGCCTGAGGCGTGGGAACAGATGGCGGACGCCATGGCCGGAATGGGCGAGCCTGATCTGCACGTGACTTACACCGAAATGATCGAAATGGCCGAAGACAGCCGTAAGACCTATGATTCCGTGCTGAGCGAGATCGCGAACGCGCTCGCTTTCATGAATGACGCCAATCTGCAAAACACGTTCACCAGCAATGCGGGTGCGGATTTCACACTGGATGTGCTGACCGAAGACAGCGACCGCCCGGTTTTTGTCTTCCTGATGATGCCTGCCGAGTTAATCGCGCAGAACGCCGTGCTGATCAGGCAGTGCTTTTCCACCGTGCGCACGCTGAAGCAGCGCAAACCCCATGCTCCGACCATCAACCTCGTGATTGATGAAGCCGCACAACTTGGGCGCTTTCCCGAGATTGCGGAGTTTTACGCCATTGGCCGGGGTTTTGGTCTTAGCCCGTTTTGCGTCTACCAGGATATTGGCCAGATCAAGCGCAACTTGGGCGAGACAGGCGCAATGACACTCTCGGCCAGCGCCGATGTCGAGATTTATCTCGGCGGCGGCATCTCCGATCTGGAGACCGCCCAGCACCTCAGTCGCAAGCTTGGTCAGCAAACAATTGCGCTGGACGATGGCCTGACCCAGGAACGTGCGGCACGTGCGAAACGCGAAGTGATGCACGGCACGCTGTTTAACGGACAAGATCTCACCATGTTCTGCGATGAAGGCCGCCAGCTCTGCGACCTCTTCGATGCCCATGTATTCCGACACGTCCGCCCCTTCGAACCCTTGATGGTCATGGATTGCCCACTCTTCCGCATTTTCTACTGGTGAGGCTGCAAGCATCTCGCGGATGTCTGCATAGATGTCGAAAGCGTCTCGCTCCGCATCGATCCAGCGCCCATGCAGAATGCCATTACTGTATGCTGCCAGACAGGCAACGTATATTCTGATATCTCCTTGTGATTGTTTCATTTTCTTCTCCTTCCGTAGGGTATGGGGTTGCTCCTGCAACCCCTGCCTCGTGGCGAACAGTGGGTGTGCAAGCGGAAGGGAAAATCGGCGAAAGATTCTGTCGTTGTTGGAGGCAACCTTCAGGGGGAGCCGACAACGATCATAATCTGTTCGATCTGTTTTGCCTGCAGTGCGCTGAGGGCGAAGCCCTAAGCCTTGTCAACGCAAGGGATGGAATAGGGGTGGCACGCCAAGACCACCCTTTTTGCCAAAAGACCGTTTTGAATTCAGCCTCTCCGCCGCGCATGTGTGTGTAGCTGCATACAGCCATTAACTGTCTGACGAAGCGCGTGTAACTAGTATACCTCTTGACTCCTCTTGGCGTCCAGCTCCTTTGCGAAGTCGAACTCTAACCAGTTTGTAAACCAACGCTGGGACTTCGAAGCATCGTCGGAGTATCCGATGATATCTGAGGCAAGTGCTGGATCAGACACCCCAAAGACCTTAAGCGCTTCTGCTTTCTTAACAGTGGGTATGTATGGGCAGGAAATCAGGTCAAACAACAACAAAACGAGCTCTGCATCCTTGTGACATGTCTCTGAACGATCACGAATACGCTTGATCGCCGTATCTACAACATGCTCGCGAAGTACATTGTACCGAACCTTATCGCGCATATAAAAGAGCGATACGGTAATCGAAAAATAACTCAGTGAGTTGTTCAAACTTTGTTTACTTCCATGAGACGGTAATTCGATGCCCAGATAGTCCGCTAATACCCCTTGCTCCAGCCAATAATCACGGCCCAATGCGGATAAAGCGATAAGCAAGTATAGAGTCTCGACTTGTATATGTTCCGAAGATTTGTTCTTCTTGATGATGAAGCAAGTATTGTCATAGACAAGTTTGTGAACAATCTGTTCTTGTGTGCGGTCGAGTTCTCTGCGGCGAAAGAATGCATTAAATACTTCCAGTATCCTACAAAGCCGAATGGTAGTATTAACTCTCGGCGACACTGCGTATATAAAAAATACAAACTCAATAACACTCGTGATGGCATTCACCATCTGCCTAGGTGAACGATTGTCCGGACTTACTTTCATATAGTCATCAACAAGACCTTGACTCTTCCTCTCGACAATCGAAAGGGTGTAATTAAGCATGTCCTTGTATTCTACCTCACACGTTTTGATGATTGTCTTGAATGACGTAATCAATGCATTCGAGTTGACGAAAACACTCCCCTTGGTCTCCAGCACTTCACCATTTTCATCAACGATCTCGTCAAGGTTGAAGTTTATTCTCTTTTCCAGCAGTTGGGCAATCTGCTGCTTAGCCATCGTGATTTCAGTTATGATAGGTTTTTCATACACTACAGCTTTTGCTGCATTTAGAGATAGCTTGTACCGCCGCAAAGCGTGCTGGAGCTCGTCGACAATGCGTACCCTATCCTCATCGCGGTTATAGAACACAAAGTAGTCATCAACATACCGAAACACCTCATAGTCCACCTGATGCTCTAGCCGGGAGCCACTGTTCCGGAGTGTGTGTTCGACCTCACGGTCGATGGCCTGAAGAATAATCTCAGCGAAGATTCGGGAGAACTCCGGGCCGATGATGATCCCGTTGGTTTCACCCATATTCATTCGCTGCATCAATCTATCGAAACGATCTGGGAAAGATCCATTGCTTTCGCCCAAGGCCTCCTTTTGGGCATCCTTCCCAATGGTCGCCCAGCCAATCGAGTGCGTGTAGATACTATCGAAACACTTGGAGACGTCTAGCTTGGTGAGATTATTGTATTTCTTTTCACATCGGTGATATCGGTAGGATTCGTAAAACTTGTAGATATTGCTGTATTCTCTGTATACAAAGAAAGAACGAAGACTTTCATATTCATTACCTAAAGTTTCAATCCGAGTCGCCTCCAAGGACAGCTTCTCCTTGTGAAGCTTGTCGTTGTGAAAAGTGAATTTTGCCACTTTTGAAGGTGCGCGTATCGAGAATGGACTTAGCGAGGTGTAGTAGAGAATCGTCTCCTTGCATCGATCATAAAATTCCGAGACATGCAGTTGACTGCGCGGGTGTGGCACGCAAAGCTCTCGGAACTCTGTTTCTTTATGATTGATCTTATAACGAAATGGAGTTAGGAAATCTTTCGGCTTAGGGTGTCGGTTGGTCGAGGGTATTTTTCTGTCGTCCAGCTGATATCTCCTGAAATCTAACTCCTGTTCGCCAACCCATCGTTTTACGTCAGAAAGCCGGTGTGGATTATCGGGAAGGCAGAATAGCAAATGAATGATTCGATCAAGTGCTGCGGAGCTCTTAAGCCATATTACTTCTGTATCTCCATTTTTCTGAATTCGGTGGCGGAGTATAAATGAATAGAAATGGCGATTGGAAAATGAGACAGGAATCTCATAAGGGAGCACATCCGATAAGAGGCTGCGCTCCTTCTTGTAAGAGAGACGTAGCTTTCTAGGAGACATTTTTCCAGACCCCCACGATTTCAAATAAGTTTTGCGCCGAGAACTTGTGATACTGCTTTGTCTCAAATCCATACTTGAACGACATTAGCTGCAAGCGGCTCTTTAGGCGTCCAGAGGGTAGTGCTGCAATTTTAGATTTAAGATATGAATCTAGAGCATCCAGGTCCCGCATTGCGCTCAACAGAGGGTTCGAAAAGAATATTCCTGATACCACATTCTTCTTGTTATTCACTAACCTTGTATTGCCAGTCAGAAACCGTAATCTTTTCTCTAGTAGTCGGCGGGAATTTAGCTCAGATTTTTTTGCATTTTGGTAGTAAGCATTGAAGGTTAAATCCAACCGCTTCTTGTAACGTGCAAGTTTTTCAGGAGACATTCTAAGGTCAACAGTCTTTGGCCCAACCTCGAATTTATAGCCCAGGTATGTCAGTTGGTAAGACGCCTTGGATGCCACACTTAGAATTTGAGTCTTTGTTCGGTTTCGTTTTAGCCCCATGCTTCGAAACGAGCGCGCCACTAGTTGTCTAAAAAGTCTTGTTCCCACATTCGGTGGTGGGCAAAAAATGATGACTATGTCGTCCACATATCGTGCGTAATACAAGACACCGGGATGGTTGCGGATACTAGTGTCGATGTCGCGCATATACAGCTCTGCCAAATATGCGCTTATACCGATGCCACGTGGCAGCCCTTCGTCAAGTCCGGTAATTTGGCTGTATTCATAAAGAATTCTTCGAATGATCTTCTTTGATTGTAGAGTCAGCAGTGGGTCATTGCGTAATTTTCTTAGAAGGATGTTTCTCGGAATGCTCTCATAAAATGATGATATGTCCGTGCGAACAATGTACTTTGGCATCGCATCCGCCAGCAATTCTCGCAGCTGGCAGATGATTTCATGCCTATTGGACTGTTTAACCTTATAAAGACGTCTTATGTTGTACTGAATTTGCTTTAGCGCGAATTGTGTCTCAGCGCTTCGTTCGGCCACAAACACCTTCTTTGGTTTGCCGATATCAATTTCCTGAATTCCAAATGAAAAGTCCTTTGCGCATACGTTCGTGCTTACCTCTTCAAGCTTCGCTTGGAGCATCTCCTCGCGTTCTTTTCGTAGAGCTTCCAGTTTCACCGAAAGGTCAACGCGTAGCGCCTCATAGTCTTCAGGAGTATGATTGTCCTTTTCACTTCTGAGCGTACGAAGTTTACCAATGCATGATTGAATTTCATGGCTCTTACCTTCAATTTCTGGGAAGAATTCACCTTCGAGGTAGTTGCCTTTTCGATTCTCGATATCGAAGATTTTTCTGAAGTTTTCTGCTGAAAATGACTGATCAAGCATGGCTGGTATGTCTCCGAGCTCTTTCTTTTCGAGACGTCAAACAGTCTTCTCTCAAGTAGCAAGCAGACTCAGAAATACTGCCGTCTTGGATACCATCCATAGCTGATTGAACTAGGAACCATTCGCGCGGACCTAAGGTAATGTCTAAGCTAGCCCTGATTGTCAAAGGACTCGCGTAGAGCGCCGAAAGGGCTTTTTTGATTGTTGCCGCATTCACGTACTCGAACTCCTACTCTATATTGCGAGTTTAGCAGTTCGGGTTGTGCTGTGCATCCCGAGTTGCACAAGATTTGGAGTTTTCCACAGGAGTCATACAACTATCGTGTAGGCTGTATGGCATGTGAGAATTGCGTTGCGGGCTAGGGGAAGCCGTTATTCAGCGCGACTAGTTCCTAGGTAAATCGATTTTGGGCAGCCTGTTCAGAACCTAAGGAACTTTCGACATTTACTTACAAGGCGCAATTTAGGATAAATGTTGTATGAGTTTATCAAAATCCGACTACATGTTGTTCCTAAGGCATCCTGCGTGGCTCTGGCTGAAAAAGCATGCCAAACACCTTCTACCGCCGGTCGATGCGGGGCTGCAGGCTCGGTTTGATGAGGGGCACGCTTTCGAGCCCTATGCTGAGGCGCTGTTCCCTGAGCTTGTCCGGCTCGGCTTTTCTGACTTTGCAAGCTACCAGACGCTAACAGCGCTAACTTCGAACACTTGGCAAAATGGCGCTACCTGCGTGGCGCAAGGGCGCTACGAAGGTGGCCCCCTCACATGCATCTCAGACATCGTCAGTCGCGATGGCGACGCCTTCGTCCTGACTGAGATCAAGAGTGGCACCTCGGTCAAGCCTGAGCACTATTTCGACCTTGCCTTCCAGCGCGTTGTCCTAGAGGCCGCCGAATTCCCGATTACCCGCTGTGAGGTGGCACGCGTCAATCGTGACTACGTCAGAGCTGGCGAGATCGATCCGCGAGAATTGGTGGCAATCACAGATATCACTGAAGAGGTCGCCGCCCAGATCGAGAGCACACGAGCACGGATCGATCAGGCACTGGATGTAGCAGCGAGCCCTAACATGCCCGATCCGGCTCCGGAACGTGCTCGCCTCAAGTCCTACAGCGAATGGCTGGAAATACGTGAGAAGCTCGATCCACCTCTCGCCGAAGACAGCATCCACAGGCTTCCGTTCATGAACGCGGAAAAAGCCACAGAACTGATCGGGGCAGGTATTAGCACAAACGATGCGATTGCCGATCCGTCTGTGCTGAGCAAGTCAACGAGAAGATATCTGAATGCGCGCAGCCACGGATTGAGAACCGTGGACCAGAAAGCATTGGATAGCTTTCTCAGCGAGATCACCTATCCGGTCTACTACTTCGATTACGAGACCTCTCAAAGCCTGCTTCCACCATGGGATGGGACGCGCCCCTATCAGCAAGTACCTTTTCAGTATTCACTGCATATCCGTCGGGAACCAAGTGGCGAAGTCGAGCACCTGGAGTACCTTCATCGCAATGACAGCAACCCGATGCCAGCGCTTCTCGAAAGGCTACGAGAAGACGTCGGAGAGACGGGTTCGGTGCTTGTTTGGTATCAAGCTTTCGAAAAGACCCGCAATAACGAGATGGCTGAGGCTTTCCCGGAGCATGCCGCATTCCTGCAAGGGCTCAATGACCGCGTGATCGATCTCATGAACCCGTTTTATGATGAGACCATTACCGATCCCGCGTTCAAGGGAAGCGCATCGATCAAGGCCGTCCTGCCCGCCTTGCTGCCGGAGCTCTCATACGATGACCTCGATATCCGTGAAGGCGCAAGCGCAGCCCGGCTTTGGAAAGAGGTCACGTTGACCAATCCGCAGGCCCCGGAACGTGAGAAAGTCTATGCTGATCTGGTCGAGTATTGCACGCGCGATACTTGGGCGATGGTGGCCATTCACGGAGCTTTGCAGGCGATGTCACAGGCACATCACCAATAGTAAAACAGCGCTAGAAAACACACGCGCTCCAACCGGCGAAAGGTTGGTCCCGATGAAATCGTCTCCATGATATGGCGGTATCCAATCTACGGAAGGTTGGTCTGGGGTCTTGGGGGCAGGAACGCCCGCCAAGTCGATGGGTGCAGGGAGAGCGAAGTCTCCTTGCTCGTGGTTGAGCGGCGATTGCGCTCTCTGGCTGGATGATGGGTTTGATGCCCGGAGACCAGCCAAAGGCCGGGGGGATGCAACGGGGGCGCGCAGCGGGTCCCCTTGCCAAGATGTGCAAAGTAAAAAATCGTAGATTTTGTACTACAGCACACATCTTGCGTTCGTCGCTAAGTGGGAAATCTGGTGGAAATTGGATTTGGTTTAGTGCGTCAATACTGGTTCAAACGGGGTCAGTGGATCGATCTGCTTTGCTTGGATTGAGGCTCGTTTTGAGATGATCCTGTAAGATTTTTCATCCGCCGTGGAATGATGATCTATTGAATCATGAGAGAAGCGGTCAGGCCTATGCCACACATGAGAAGTAGGCCGTGAATCGAGCTGCCGATCAAAACCGAATATGACGTCGCCTTCCGCTTGCGGGCGTCGTTAAATCGGGGAAACTGTTCCTGGGTGCTACGTGCCTTTGGGTTTTATTTTGCGCATCAACCAGTAGCCCAGTGCTCCCCACAATATGCTCTGCGCAAGGACGGCAAAGAACGGTACGTTTCCCTGTGTTGCAGAAGATGTTACGAGGACAACGGGAAAGAGAAGGATGGTCAGAAGAGGCGACCATCGGTGATCATGTTCCTGTACCGCCAACCAATTAGTCAGATCGTCGCCGTCCAGCCCTTCTGGCGCAGTTGCCATCATCGCTGCAAAGTTGTCCATAGCGCTTTGTCCAGCGGAGTCGATCCACATTGGCACCAACACGACATAGCAAACAGCCACTGAGGCACCGACCAACAAAGCGCGAATATCCAACATGTTACAACTCCTTAACTCTTATCCAGAAGTTGGGATATCTCGTGTAAGGCATGCTGAGAGCGGCATTGGCTCCTCACAGTTCTACCGTCCTGCGCTGTAAATTATTGACGACGTGGCACTTATCGGCTTATGTCAACTTATGGATAGAAGTTGACTTGATGATTTGGGCGTGGTGATCTGGGCTATGCCTTTGACAGGACTCAGGAATCCCAATCATCCCAAAGCGGGCTCAACGACGAAGGTGGAGCCGCTGCGCGATGTGGCTGACATTCGTGCGATTAAAGCGCTGTTGGCACATCGTCCGCGTGATCTGTGTTTGTTCACGCTGGGGATTAACACAGCCTACCGGGCGAATGAGCTGCTTTCGATTTCGGTCGGGCAAGTGGCGCATCTATCCGCCGGAGACGCCCTTGCATTGAAGCAATCCAAGAACGGGCGTTACCGTATGACGACGCTGAACCACACGGCGGTGCAATCGGTGCAGGGCTGGCTGGCGGAACATCCCAAGGCGGGCGACCCGGACGCGCCCCTGTTCCTGTCGCAGCGCACGCGCAGAGCGCTGACGGTGTCGCCGTTTATCAACATGGTGAAGGGGTGGTGCCGGGAAGTGGGACTTCAGGGCAATTACGGCTCTCATACCCTGCGCAAGACATGGGGGTTTCACCAGCTGCGCGGCAATACGCAGACCCCGCCGCATCTGGTGTTGCCCCTTCTGATGGAAGCATATGGCCATTCCAGGCAGCAGCAGACCCTCGAATACCTCTGCATCCAGTCCGATGAAGTCGCCTCCCTGTTTATGCAGGTGGAGTTGTGAGAGTACTTGCCTATCTCTCGATAGTACTTTCGGGAGGATACATAGCCAGCGTCAGCGCCTGCATGGCTCTTTCGTCGCTACGTCCTTCAGAATAATCATATGGACGGCATCCGTAATGATCCAACTGGTGTACTTGGGATTTATCACGCGCCAAAACGCTTATAACAAATTCCTCATGGCCATACTCTGCAGCCAAGTGTAAAGGAGTTTTTTCAAGCTCATCTACGTCGGAAAGTGATTGGCCGCTTTCTATTGCAGCATTTAACTCTACAATATCACCATTTCTTGCAGCGTGAAAAATATCCGGCGGCTCCTTTTCGGATTTTTCTTCTTTCATTATTGCCAATTTAGTCAAAATGATAAGATCCTTCAAGCATTTTTACGAATAGCTCTTCAGTGGCACTCAAAATTAATGGTAATAGTGAATGCGGCCCCCCGAAATGGTAGGTAGTAATAGCGATGTTTATGCAGGTGGAGCTTTAGCCCGGATAAAAATCGCTAGGCTCATTATCAGAATAGTCCAACCTGCTTGGGTCCGGCTTCAGATCATTGTACATAGAATCGTGCAGTAATTTCATACCTTTGACGTTATTGAAGGCGCGCGCATGGTCCCATGGAACTCGATCATTGGCGTCCTTTACCCATGGGTCAAAAGACGGATGCTGAGCAGCGGCAGCTAAAAATTTATTACTCGAACGTTCGGCAGCAATGTGAACCGGCGTAAAATTAAGCCGCTCGTCATCTTGAGTTGATAAAGACTGTCCTTGACTTAGAGCATCCAGCATTTCTCCAACATCGTCGTTCAATGCGGCTCGAAATAAGTTTGGATCTCGTCTTCTTGGCTGCAGATATACCTCTGGATTACTCATTAAAACAAGTATCCAAAATAGGCCAAATCAAAAATTTTGTCAAAAGAAACAGATAGTTCCTTGCCTCTTTGGAGGTTTGGAGTGGTAACTCTAGTCGTTTTGCCATTTTTTATACCACTGATAAATCGTTCATCGACGCAATCGGCAGGGCTTCTCGGTGCTAAGATATTGTTTGGAAAATCGATTCTAATGTCTAGAACAGATGTATCCATTTTACGATCCAGAACGCTATAACTTATAAGCCCATCGGCGCATCCATTTTGCCACGACCCTCTATTTCGGGGCCGAATAAGTTTTATCCAGCAGTTCCAGCCTTCGAGTTCGTAGGCTTCCAGTTTCCTATCTGAAAGTGTCGAAAACGGTATGACAAACATATATCCTTCGTAGAAAATTGTATCGTCATACGTTTGTGGTGACTCCCTTTTTACATCAAACCGGCAATATGCAATTGTGAGCTTTATTACGCCTGATATAACAAAATCAAATCTGAAAATAATGCTATCATAAAAAGCGTCTAGAATATCGTCGGTGAATAAATACTCCCCAGAAACCTGAAAAATGTAGTCTGCCACTTCCGCATTCAGTTGTCTTGTCTGATAAATTTCAGAAAGAGCGTTCGCGTGTTTTTCATCACGTGCGCGCTTAGCGATTGGGTAGATATGCTCATATTCCTCGGTCATCGCCAAAGACCGAACAAAGCGATCAACAAAGCGGAATGCTGTATCTGGTATAGAACCGTGACGGTACCAGTCGTATAATTGGCTATAGGATAGACCGCTGTCACGGGCCAGTATCTTGTTGCCACTGGCGTCATCGTAGTCGGCCATTATGGCGTCTCGTGTAGCCATCCATTTGAACTTTGAGCGGCCTCGCTTTTTTCGCTCAACCTCTTGATAGATAATTAAGATTTCTAAACTGACTCTCTTCCATTCGCTTGAAAAAGCCTGTTGGCGTGGTTGCTGCGTCGTTGCGCTCTTCAATTTGCGGTGATTTTCCGCAAATGCTTCGAAAGAAATGACGTTTTCTCCAGACATGTCCCGTTTCTAACAGATGCGGCGGCGATCAACCAAGAGGAGAACCACAATGTCTAAAACAAGCACCTTCAATGCGGGCCGGAACTGGGCGCAGAGCGGTGGCGCGATGCCGAAGATGACGGGCTGGTCGAACACCGCAAAGCAGACCTTTGGCGCGGGCTTTGCGCATGGCAGCAAGAAATAATGGCGGCCCGCCACTGCCAACCTTGCCCGATGTGTCTGCCGGATCAGCACCGGCGCTGCCTCTATTGCAGGCTGATGCCTGATGATGGGCGGCACGTCCTGACGCACCTCTAGCGCGTCTTTTCACACCATAGGGCTTTTCGCCCGTCAGTCGGTCCTGCGCTTTTGCGTTCAGGGCATGGGTCCGGCTTGTCTGTTCACATCTCAATGAAAGGGACTGGATATGTCTCATCCCTCGAATAAAAGCCCGCTGATGGAATCGGCAGGCACGATCACGTGGCTTGTGTCGCTGATCATCACCTACATCAACTTTCCCTGGCTGTTCAGGGCGACGGAGACCTGGATCCTCAGCTTTGCCAGCGTCTATTCGCGCGATGAAGGGTTTTTCGCCTTCGTCTCGCTCTGCTGGATGGCTGTTCTGGCTTTCCTGATCTTCAGCACGATCCGCGCGCTGCTGTCCGCCTTGATTGCGGCAGGCGGTCTCGCCCTGGTTATGCGCTTCTTCAGCAACAAGGACTGATCCCATGGAACGATTTCATAAATGTCTCGATACTGTTTTCTGCAAGGATGAACGGGTCATCACACACCGCATTGTTGAAGAGACCGCAGAGACCATCCGCGTTCTCAACTGGCCCGTGATCTGCGGGGTGCTGGGCGCTGCGGCCTTCGCCTGCCTGTCTGTATTTGCAGGAGGGTAAACGGATGTCCCAAGATGATTGGAACGCGCGCTTTGAGCAGGGCTCTGCACGCTTTGCAACGGAAGCGGATGCCATCCGAATGAAGATGTACAGGCAGACCGCCACGTCCTGCTTTTTGGGGCTGCGGGGTGGTCGCCCGCTCTATGGGGACCATCCGGGGGCGATGTTAATTGTCGCCCCCAGCCGCGCAGGCAAAGGATCGGAGCTAGTCACACCGAACCTGATGACAGGTGTGCAATCGGGGCGCACGCAGGTTGTGCTCAATACCAAGGGCGATCTGTATCACATCACCAAAAACCAGGCGGCCGATGACAAGGCCGTCTATTGCTGGAACCTGGATGGCCGACCGGACGTCCCCGAAGACCGGGTCAATCCGTTTGAAGGGATGAGGTGGCAATCGCGCACCCTGGAGTCGGATACCAAGACTGTCTGCCTTGGCTTGATCCCCGATAGTGCCAGCGGGAAAGACAAGTACTTCACCACGGGCGGGCGCGCGATTATGGAGGCGCTGTGCTACGCAGTCGCCAAACGGGACGGCGTCGTGACGCTCCCGGCGCTCTATGGGGCGACCAATGCTGTGCGTACAGGCGGCGCAGCGTGGAAACGACTCGCAGAGGACCTGGCTGATACGGAGAATCCTCTGTGTCAGCGCGTGCGCGCAGAGCTTGATCTCTATCATGCCGATCCACATGGCGGCGGCATGAAGGATATCATCGGCGAACTGGGGAATGCGATGTCCTTTGCCAGCGATCCGAACGCCATGCGCGCCGTGACGCCGCCCTTCAGCGTCTCTATCAAGAATGATCTGTGCAGCGCGGAGCGCTTTGCGAACTTCTACATCATCTGCGAAGCGGAGAAGCTGGAGACGCATGCGCCCATCATCAAGGCGCTGCTGAATATGCTGTTTCTGACCAAGGCGCGCCTGCCGGGCGCGCTGGGTCAGGACTGGATTCTCGATGAGACGGCCTTGCTGGGGTCTTATCCGATGGTGGAAACGCTGGCGTCCTACGGCCCCGGTTTCGGGATCAGGCCGTGGTTTGTGTTTCAGAATTTCAAGCAGGCAGATGCGCTTGGTCCGCGCGCACGTCAGACCATCTTTGCCAATGCCCAAACACAGATGTTCTTTGGCACGCGCGATCTGGAAACCTGCCGCATGCTCTCGGACATGGTCGGGCGCGAAACACTGGAGGTCGATGATCCGCTGACGCAAAGTCGCGGGCGGCATGAGCGGGACGCCATGAAGCGCGCGATCCTGATGGGGGCTGATCCGTTTGAAGTGGGCCTGGCCTTTCAGCAAAAGTCCTATGAAGCCACGCATCGCCGTAAGGTCGGGCGGTCTTTGATGACGCCTGATGAAATCAGAATCCAGCTTCAGACAAAAATGCTGCTCTTTGCAGACGGCTTGCCGGGGCCGCTGCTGGTGGACCGGATGCCCTATTGGAAGCGGCGTTCCCTGGCGGGGAAGTATCTGCCGGACCCGTATCACCCGCCTATGGATAGCGTCTTGGTACAGACCAGGTGGGGACAGCGCCGCCGCGCCGTCATCACCGAAGAGGTTGATCCGCGTTTCGCGCATCTGCCGCAATATGCGGACGGGCAGTGGTCATATGTTGAGGGGTATAAGCCATGAGGGTTTATAGCGAAAAATGCTCAATTGACGGCGTCTTCCAGCATCACCACGCGTCCTTCACAGAGCGCGTCAATATCTATCTTGCCACTGTAGTCGTCTTGAAATTTCTTGCTCAGCAACTCGCTTTGTTTGGCGACCCAAAGGGAATGGTTGAAGTCGCCGAGGGGGCCGCCAAGGGCGGCCACTTCATGACAGATATCCAGCATATGCGCCGCAACAAATGGCGCGTCCACGCCTTTCTCTACCAAATCCGTTCCAAGCAATAGCAGGTCGCTACGCAGCTTCAGTACCGCAATTTTCTGTTCGGGGGATAACTCCATGACCAATAACTCCTTTAATGACAATTCTAAAAATCCAGAACCGATTGTACCAGAGTTCGAGGCCTCACGACAAATTTTGGAGGTAGAGCGGCTGAGGTTTGACATCGAGCGTCTGCGCAACCCCACAACAAGAACCGCGAAACAGCACGAGCTACAGTCCAACTTCGAGTTGGAGAAAAAGTTAGATGCCCGGTTTGAGGCGGCACAAAACGCCTTTGTGGACAGACACCTAAATCTCAATCCCAAGCTGGAACCCGGTCTAGGGTATACCAATGAAGATACGTACCAAAAGCAGCTCGAAAAACTGCAAGTCGCATTCAGGCAAACGCCCGAAGCGATCCAAATGCGCGATGACCACACTGACCAGATAGAACGCTCATGGACGGACTTGCGTGTGTCTGTGAGCAAGGAACTTCGCAAGCAGGAGCATCATCACAGGCGCTAAGTCCTTATGAAAAGGAGAAAAACCTTGAGGTTCCAACTCAACTTATGATATGTTCACTTTATGTTCTCATGCGTGCGCGCTGATCTTGCGACCGCAAAAGAGCAAAGATTTTTCTACATTCTAACCGACCAACCAAGGAAAGGAGTTGTTCCATGGACAGACAAGTTATGCCCAATAAACCAGTTGAAACCTTGCGCGACGGACGCCTGAAGGCTGCCGTTTGGCAAAACGAAAATGATAAGGGCCGTTATTACACGGTGAGTCTCGCCAAGGTGTATGAGGATCGTGATGGCAAGCTGAAAGAGACGAACTCGTTCTCTGCCGGGGAAATGTTGCGCGTCTCAGAACTCGCCCGCGAAGCGCATACTGTGATCCGGGGTTTGAACAGAGAACATGCTGTCGAACGCAAAGCGGAGCCACAACCGTCAAAAGCAGCCCCAGAGCGCCGTCACAGATAACGCAAAAGATCAAAACGGCCTCCCAGCCTTGTGGGGGCGTCGTTCGTTTTTGAACGCAACAAATGAATGAGGAACGCAAACAACACTCAAGAAAGGACTGCCCTATGACCGAACATCTCAAGGATTTAACGACAAGCCTTTCCGGCGATCCACCAAGCTTAGAAGAGCGATTGCTCGCAAGGTATGGTCGGTATCTTGAAGGGGAAGACCTGACGGAGGCGCAGCGCAAAGAGTGCCTGCTGGCGCTTTGGCAGATCATGTCCGCCTTTGCGGACTACGGGTTCTCCCTCAAAGCTGGGGACAAGTTCACCAGTGAAAGTGACCACGGCATGGATGATGTGCTAAGATACCTCATCCCTGAAGAGACAGCGCCTGAAACAGTGGCATCCCCCAACACCGCAAACAAGGAGGAGCCGGAATGAGCGCAGAGCAGTTTCCTGAGTCAAGAGCAGGTCAGATTGACGCGGCAGTAATTTATTGTCGTGTTTCAACAACTAAACAAACCATCGAGGGGCACGGGCTTCAGTCGCAGGAGGTGCGCTGCCGCGAGTATGCTGAGCAACACGGTTACGACGTACTGGCAGTCTTCCCTGATGACGTGTCGGGGGGAGGGGACTTTATGGGGCGACCCGGCATGGTTGCCCTACTTTCCTTTCTCAAAGCACAGCCGGATCGACGCTTCGCAGTCATATTTGATGATCTTAAAAGATTTGCGCGGGACGCCGAATTTCATATCAAACTGCGGCGGGAACTGAACACAGTCGGTGCCAAGGTCGAGTGCTTGAATTTCAAATTTGAAGATACGCCCGAAGGCGAATTTATTGAAACCATTATGGCTGCTCAGGGCGAACTTGAGCGCAAGCAGAACCGCCGGCAGGTTATCCAGAAAATGAAGGCGCGTGTTCAGGCAGGCTATTATCTTTTTGCACCTGTCTACGGCTACAGATACGAAAAGGTGCCAGGTCGCGGCAGAATGCTTGTGCCTGATGAGCCTGCTGCATCGATTGTCAGGGAAGCGTTCGCTGGAATGGCCCACGGGCGCTTCCGCTCAATCGGTGACGTGAAGCACTATCTCGATGAGCACTCGAATATCTCACGGTGCTCCAATGGCGGAGCGCATTGGTCCGTTGTGTCTGATATCCTTCGGCGGAAGCTCTACACAGGGCTGATCACGGTCAAGAAGTGGGGGATTGTAGATCAGGAAGGTATCCACGAGCCGCTTGTCTCGCTCGCAGACTGGCTGCGTGTTCAGGACGTGCTTGATGGCAAGGCCATGGCCCCGCGACGCAAGGACATAAATGAAGACTTCCCCTTGAGAGGATTTGTGTGTTGCGCGGACTGCGGAGCGCCGATGACGTCTTGTTGGTCGAAGAGCCGGAACGGTGTGAAGCACCCTTACTACCTGTGCGCTCAGAAGGCGTGTCCCTCGAAGAGGAAGTCGATCCGCAGAGACGATTTAGAAACAGCTGTCGCTCGCGTGCTTGAAAGACTTGTACCAGCCCAGAAGCTCTCAAAGCTGGCAGGAGAGATGTTCCAAGACATATGGAACAATCGCGCCGCCCAGTCAGAGGCAACCACTCAGAGCCTTCTCAGAGAAGCAAGTCAACTCCAAAAACAGATCGACAAGTTGATTGATCGCTTGGTGAATGCGACTGGTGACAGTGTGATCGAAGCTTATGAACAGCGCATTGCGAAAATGCAGCAAGACAAGAAGGTACTTATGGAGCGCATCAATAACCTTGCTGTCAAACAGGATACCTTCAGCAAGACGTTCGAACACGCCATGCGATTCCTCTCAAACCCCTATAAAGTATGGGAAAAAGGTAGCTTTGATCTCAAGCGAAACGTCCTGAATCTGGTCTTTTCGGAACCTTTGGTCTATTGCAGAAATGAGGGTCTTCGAACCGCAAAAACGGCCTTACCTTTCAAGGTGTTAGGCGATTTTTCTACCAAGAATTTGGAGGTGGTGGGCGACCCTGGAATCGAACCAGGCGTGCGTCTCCGCGAGGGAGTTACAGTCCCCTGCCACACCTTGCGGCCTGTCGCCCACGCCGCTGATGCATTGCACCTGCGGTGAAGGCGTGATTACAAGCGGTGCCCAGAGGCGTCAAGGCGAAATCAGAACCTTTTTGGCGCTGGAATGAACAGGATCGATCCGATGAAAAAACCCAAGTGGGTTGTGCAGAAAGAGCAGGACAAAAAGGCACAGGGGCGCGAGACAGTCTGGCTTTTTGGCCT
This sequence comes from Roseobacter sp. MH60115, assembly GCF_015644665.1. Taxonomy (GTDB): domain Bacteria; phylum Pseudomonadota; class Alphaproteobacteria; order Rhodobacterales; family Rhodobacteraceae; genus Roseobacter. The sequence goes on along the minus strand of NZ_JADOBQ010000003.1, from coordinate 374,626 downwards.
GCATGCCGTGCGTGATGCGTTGATGAATCCCGCGCGGGAAAAACTGCGGCTGGTGGTGACGCTGAATGCGCAGAACAAGCTCGCGGAGGCCATCAAGAGCGCCGGCGTAACGCCGGAAGTGGTCGATTCGCGCAAATTTGCAGCCCCGCTCGATCCTGGATCGGTGCATCAGGGGGCCGCGCTGGAGGTCAAACCGCTGGACTGGGGGCGTCTGGAGGATGTCTGCATAGGCCCGGCATCGCCGCGCGTGGTGATGCTCGATCGGGTCACGGATCCGCATAACGTGGGCGCGATCCTGCGGTCGGCCGAGGTTCTGGGGGCATCCGCCGTGGTAGGCACGCGGCACCATTCCGCCCCTGAAACCGGGGCCTTGGCCAAGACCGCCAGCGGTGCGCTTGAGCGCCAGCCTTATATCCGCGTCCGCAATCTGGCCGATGCGATCAAGGCCCTGCAGGACATGGGCTATCTGGTGCTGGGGCTGGATGGTGAGGCGACCCAAACCATCGAGGCGGCGGTCGAGGGCAAGCGCGACCGGCCCGTGGCGCTGGTGCTGGGCGCCGAAGGGCCGGGGCTGCGCGAGAAAACCAAGGAAACGGTGGACGCGCTGGTGCGGATCGACGCAGCCGGTCAATTCGGCTCGCTCAACGTCTCGAACGCGGCGGCGCTCGCCTTATATGCAAGCAGAGCGTCTGGATGACGCGCCAGGTTAGGATGCGCTGAATGGGGTATTCCACAAAGATTGCGACATGTTGCTACTGCGGGGCGCGAGCGGCACTCGTGCTGGGGCGGGACCGGCACGAACTGGTGTGCTCCAGCTGTGGCGCACCGCTGCACGAGTTGAAACGCCTGCCGCAGGAGCATCCCGGGAAAACCGAGCTTGTGCGCCCCTCCGCCGTGCGTAAATCGTCGAAACCGGCCAAAACCCCGAAAATGAAAAAGCAAAAACCACGACGCAAGAGTTACAAGCGGCGCAAGGGTTTCATGCAGCATCTGATGGAAGAGGCCTTTGATGTGATCGAAGATATCTTCGATTGAGCATCTTGGCAGGTTTCAGCCTGAAAATTTAACGTTTCGTTCACAGATTTGCGAGACAGTCTGGATATGCGGGTTTGCACGCATATCTAAGTGTCATGTCAAAGAGCTCGGAACGCTTTTTGATTTCATGACTGTCCCTCGTTCCGTACCTCTGCGCGCCCCTTGCTTTATAGCATCGGGCGCTCTTTTTTTCCGGCGTCGGGACAGGTAGGAAGAGGCATGACCTATTCGGACGCCCAGCTTAAGGAAATTCTGACCCGCACGCGCCGTATTGCGGTAGTGGGCGTGTCGATGAACCCGGTGCGGCCCAGCTATTACGTGGCGCGGTATCTGTCCCTGAAGGGGTTTCAGGTGGTGCCCGTCAATCCGCGTCACGCGGGTGAGGTGCTCTTGGGGCAAAGGGTGCAGGGCGCGCTGTCCGACATCGAGGGTGATGTGGATATGGTCGATATCTTTCGCCGGTCGGACGCCGTGCCGCCAATTGTCGATGAAGCTCTGGCGCACTTTCCAAAGCTTCAGACGATCTGGATGCAAATTGGGGTGGAACACGCCGATGCCGCTGCACGGGCAGAAGCGCGCGGCGTCACGGTGATCCAGAACCGCTGCCCCAAGATCGAATATCAGCGCCTGTTCGGAGAGTTGCGCATGGGTGGGTTTGCCACCGGGATCGTCTCATCACGGCTCTAGGAGCGTGCCGCTTTCTCCGCCAGACCGGATTGGCCCTGACGGCGGTCAAGCTCGCGCAGTACCTCATCCAGCGTCACGTCCGAGGCGGCCAGCATCACAAGCAGGTGGTAGAGCACGTCTGCCGCCTCTGAGGTCAGACGCTCCTTGTCGCCCTTCACCGCCTCGATGATCGCCTCTATCGCCTCTTCGCCGAATTTCTCGGCGCATTTCTCCGGGCCCTTCGCAAGGAGTTGTGCCGTCCAGCTGCTGTCCGGGTCCGCCGATTTGCGGGCTTCGATGGTTTGGAACAGGTCGTCTAGGGTCATGTCAGCCTCATGGGAATGCCCGCAGCGGCCATATGCGCCTTGGCCTCGGCGATGGTATAGTCGCCAAAGTGAAAGATCGACGCGGCCAGCACCGCAGAGGCCCCGCCTTCGGTGACCCCGTCCACCAGGTGATCCAACGTGCCCACACCGCCCGAGGCGATCACCGGCACCGCTACTGCATTGGAAATGGCGCGGGTCAGCGGCAGGTTGAACCCGGCGCGCGTGCCGTCCCGGTCCATCGAGGTCAGCAGGATTTCCCCCGCGCCCTTTGCCGCCACGGTCCGGGCGAATGCGACGGCGTCGATGCCGGTTGGCTTGCGGCCACCGTGGGTGAAAATCTCCCATTTGCCGGGGCTGACGGTTTTGGCGTCGATGGCCACCACGATGCATTGGCTGCCGAACTGGTTCGCTGCATCCGCTACCACATCGGGGTTGGCCACGGCGGCGGAATTGAACGATACCTTGTCGGCGCCCGCCAGCAGCAAGGCGCGCACATCGGCCGAGGTACGCACACCGCCGCCCACCGTCAGCGGGATATAGCAGTGCTCGGCCGTCCGGCTGACCACGTCGAACATCGTGCCGCGATTTTCGTGGGTGGCAGTGATGTCGAGGAAACAAAGCTCGTCCGCCCCCGCCGCGTCATAGGCAATGGCCGCATCCACCGGGTCGCCCGCATCGCGCAGATCGACAAAATTCACGCCTTTCACGACACGCCCTTCGGCGACATCCAGGCAGGGGATGATACGGGTTTTCAGCATGTGGCACTCATTCCGGCAGGAGGGTGGACCGGCCATCGCGTTCAGCGCGGGCAACCCGGGCCAGCGCATTGCGGGCGATCAGGATGTGAAACGGCAGGATGGACCGCAGGTAGAGGCGCCCCCCCAGATTATGCGGATGCACCCAGGTGGCCAGAAAAACGAGGCCGGCATCGCTCATGACGCTGACGCGGAAATTGAGGTGCCTGTCGTCAAAGCCAGCGATGACTTCGTCATCGGCACTGTGCTCAACGGGGAAAAATCCAATTTTTTCCGCTGCCTCCGGACCGTCCTTCATTAAACCAAAGGGCGCGGTGAGCAGGTTGCGCAGGGCGACAAGACCCTTTGCCCATCCCGGAAAATCCACGATGATACGGGCCGCCGAGGGCGCGGGCAGAGTGCTGGCGACCCGGTAGCAATCCAGAAAGTCACCCGGTGCCATCCGTGCGTGCAGGCGGCTTTGCACAGGCAAGTCGGTTTTGGTGACGACTGGAATCATGCTTGTCAGGCCTTCAGTGCTGCAAGTGCTTCTTTCAGGTCGATGGCCCCATCATAGAGGGCGCGGCCGGAAATTGCGCCTTGAAGATCTGCGCCACAATCGCGCAGGGCGATCAGGTCCTCCAGCGATGAGACACCGCCCGAAGCGACCACCGGGATCGACACCGCCCGGGCGAGCGCCGCGGTAGCTTCGATATTGGGGCCTTTCATCGCGCCGTCGCGCAGAATGTCGGTGTAGATGATGGCCGCGACCCCGGCGTCCTCAAAGGATTTCGCAAGCTCGGTCACCCGGACGTCCGTTTCCTCGGCCCAACCCTTGGTGGCGACAAACCCGTTGCGCGCATCGATACCCACCGCCACATGGCCGGGGAAGGTACGTGCCGCTTCGCGCACCAGATCGGGGTTTTCGACGGCAACAGTGCCGAGGATCACACGGGTGAGGCCTTTTTCAAGCCAGGATTCGATGGTGGCCATGTCGCGGATGCCGCCGCCCAGTTGCACGGGAATGGTGCAGCTCTTGAGGATCGCCTCGACCGGGGCGGCATTCACAGGCGCTCCTGCAAAAGCGCCATTGAGATCAACCAGATGCAGCCACTCGCAGCCTGCGGCGACGAAGTCCAGTGCCTGGGCCGTCGGGTCATCGTTGAAGACGGTGGATTTATCCATGTCCCCGTGGAGAAGGCGCACGGCCTGACCGTCCTTGAGGTCAATCGCGGGGTAAAGGATCATGGCAAGGGTCCTTGATATCGGGGTATGTTGCAGACCGTCTCTTGCACGCTTTGGCCGGGGTTTGCAACGCGACGCAGGGTCATGCTTGCACAGAGCGTCCCCAAACGCAGAGACTGCTGCGCAAAAGGGAGGACAACATGAAGAAACTGATGACAGCAGCACTTGCCTGCGCGGCCTTTGGCGGTGTGGCGCTGGCCGACCCCATCGAAGGCATCTGGCAGACCGAGCCGGACGACGGTGCCTATGCGCTGGTCGAAATGGCGCCCTGTGGGCCGAATTACTGCGGCACGATCCAGCGGACGTTCAATGCGACCGGCGAATATGCCTCCAACAATATCGGCAAGACGCTGGTGATCGACATGGCGGCGGACGGCGGCGGTAAATACAAGGGCAAGGTCTGGCGCCCGTCCAACGACAAGGTCTACATCGGAAAAATCGCGCTGCAGGGCGACAGCATGCTTCTGTCGGGCTGTGTGGCCGGTGGGTTGATCTGCTCCAAGCAGACGTGGTCGCGGGTAAAATAGGCCCGCGCGTCAGGCCTGGGCGGGGGCGCACAAGCGACCTCGGCTTGCCGTGACAAACCCGCGTGGTTCAACGCTTCATTAACGGGTGATGGCTTAAAACGATGAGACTTCTCTGCCCCCTTGCCATCGGGGGCAGGGTGTTTTTCGTGGGAACTCGTACCAGGCCGATCCATGCCGCAACGTCGCAAACCAGCATCCGAAGTGACGCCTGAATATGAGGATTCGGGCCTCTTCAAGAACAAGGTCGGGCAGCTCTCGGTCGAGCTGGTGCCGCAGATGATGCGCAATGGGCGCAACGATCTTGTGGTGCGCGGGTTCGTAAACCGCACGATCGAGATTGAAGTGGCTTTTGCGGGCAGGCGGGTGAAGGAGGTCGGCCCGTTGGAGGCGCGATTGCGCGCCATGATGACCCAGGCCGTCAAAAAGGCGGCGGCAAGCGGCGCGCGAGAGCCGGATACCGACCACATTCGACTGCCGGTTCTGATCGAAGGCGCGTGGCGGCCGCGCTTCAAGCGTGACCAGGCCGGGTGGGAAACCCGCAGCTATTACCTTTTTGCGGCACGCTGGTCGGTGCTGGACAATGAGGGCAACACGGTCTCTTTCGGCTCGCCGCCAATCGTGGTCGCGAGCCAGTATCAGGAGTGACACCCGCGCGGGCAGCGCGCGGATGCCCATCCCATGCAACACTCGGTCGGTCCGCTTAGGGGCGCCAGGTGAGGAAGTTCCCGATCATGCGCAAACCCGCAGCCTGGCTTTTCTCCGGATGGAACTGCAGGCCGATCATCGTGCCAGTGCCGATCACCGCCGTGACGTCGCCACCATACTCCACATGGGCCAAGCGCTCGTCCGGTCGCGTGACATCCATGTGATAGCTGTGCACGAAATACGCGTGATCCCCGCTCTTGATGCCGTCAAAGACCGGATGCGCGCCGTCCAGCACCAGATCGTTCCAGCCCATATGCGGCACCTTGAGCGCGGGGTCTGACGGTTCGATCTTGCGCACCTCGCCCGCGATCCAGTCCAACCCTTCGGTATCGGTGTATTCGCGCCCCCAGCTGGCCATCAGCTGCATGCCAACGCAGATCCCCATGAAAGGGCGCCCCTTGGTCTCCACCGCTTCGACCATCGCCGAATAGAGGCCGGAATGACCTTTCAACTCTGCCATGCAGGCCGGAAAAGCACCATCCCCGGGCAGCACGATCCGGTCGGCGCGGGCCACAACATCGGCATCGCCGGTCACGACAATCTCGCCGCCATCGGTTTCGCGTGCCATGCGCTCGAACGCCTTTTGCGCCGAATGCAGGTTGCCGCTTTCATAGTCAATAATCGCCGTCAACACGTCAGAGCGCACCTTTGGTGGAAGGGATCGCATCCGCTTTACGCGGATCAACCTCCACCGCGTCGCGCAGCGCGCGGGCGACGGATTTGAACGCGGCCTCGGCGATGTGGTGGCTGTTGAGCCCGTGCAGCATATCCACGTGCAGCGTGATGCCCCCATGAGTGCTGAGCGCCTGAAAGAATTCGCGCACCAATTCAGTGTCAAAGGTGCCGATCTTGGCGGTGGGCAGATCCACGTTCCAGATCAGAAAAGGCCGCCCCGACAGATCCAGCGCCGCGCGCACCAGCGCGTCATCCATCGGCAGAAGGCAAGCGCCATACCGGCGAATGCCCCGTTTGTCGCCAAGCGCGGTGGCCAGCGCCTGACCGATGGCGATGCCGGTGTCCTCCACCGTGTGGTGGTCGTCGATGTGCAGATCGCCCTGTGCCCGCACGGTCATGTCAATCAGCGAGTGGCGCGCCAGCTGGTCCAGCATATGATCGAAAAATCCAACACCGGTCTGATTGTCGTAAGAGCCTGTGCCATCCAGATCGAGGGTCACGGTGATCTCCGTCTCCGCGGTGGAACGGGTGAGGGTGTGGCTGCGCATAGGGGCCTCCGGGCCGAAGTGAGTGCGCGCCCTTATAGCAGCCTGCGGGTCCGCGCCAAGATGTGACATTCGGGATTGCAGCGCCCGTGCCGTATATGTCAGCTTGGGGCCGAGGCGAACCGCCCAATCAGGAGCATTCATGGCCACATGCGTCTTTATCCAGATCCGCTGCACACCGGGCACGACCTACCGGGTGGCGGAGGAGATCGCCCTGCGCGAAATCCATTCTGAGCTGTATTCGACCAGCGGCGATTTCGACCTGCTGATGAAACTCTACATCCCCAAGGACGAAGATGTGGGCAAATACATCAATGATCATCTGCTGGACATCAAAGGGATTGAGCGGTCGTTGACGACGATGACGTTCAAGGTATTTTGAGGCTGCGGCGTGGCCTTGGCGCGCTGGCGCTGGTGATCTGTGCCGGACCCCTGGCGGCAGGGCAGAAAACCTATGCCGGCGAAGAGGCCGCCGCCTTGCGCTGTGCCAATACGCTTGCCTTCACAGCGGTGGCGCTGGAATCGTCGGGCGGGATCGGTCAGTTGGAGAAAGACGTGATGCTGGACATCACCGTCCGCATCCTCGTTGACCATGTCAGCGGTACATGGCGACAGAAAAAGGCGGCGCTTCGCATCGTGCGTGACCGGCGTGATGTCATCGAAACACTTGATGATTTCCGGCGCTACGCCAATCAGTGTCTGGTGCAGTTTCCCATCAACTGAAAGCGTCGCGAGACGTTGTTGTGCCACAGTAACATCGCATCTTCGATCAGTCGGGGAGTGCGGCAATCGAACCGATCACCGGGTCTGCGGGTTCTACGCGGCCTGTGATCGCACGGGATCACCCTGCATTTTATGGGGTGACGTCGGAAGAGTGGGAGCGCACCGATGTGGCAAATGCACTTTCATAAACCTTGTCTCAAACTTCCCGTTATACGATCACTGGGATATCCGCCGCGCGTGTGGCGGCGATGGTGACCTGACATGGAGTTTCCGGTGAAGTCCAATGGCGTGATTCTGGCCGCAGCCTTTTTCTGGTCGACGATCTCTCCGGTCGCCGCGCAGACGGAGATCACTTTTTGGCACGCGTTTTCGGGCGGGCTGGCGGAGCTTTTGTCGACACAGGTCGACGCGTTCAATGCGTCACAAGACGATGTGGTTGTCGTCGCCACCCGCAAGGGAGACTATGCGGAGACGTTTCGTGCCGGGATTGAGGCCTTTGGCACGGAGGACCACCCCAGTCTCTTGATGGTCCACGATGTTGCAACCGCCGGGATGGTGTCGACACCACGCGCGTTCAAACCTCTACACGAGGTCATGGCCCTGCAGGATCCTGACTTTACCGGCGACGCGTTTCTCCCGGGGATCAGAGGCTCATTCTCCCAGGGTGATGGCCGGATACTCTCTTTGCCGTTCAACACGTCGACACCCGTTTTGTGGGTCAACCGCGACGCGCTGACTGCCGCGGGCATTGATCCTGAGGTCGATCTCAGCACATGGGAGCAGGTAGACGAGGTGCTGGGTCTCCTAAGGGCCGCAGGGAATGACTGCCCATTGACCACGACCTGGCCCAGTTGGATCCATCTGGAGAATTTCTCCGCTTATCACGACGTGCCCTTTGCTACATCCGCGAACGGATTTGGTGATGCCGAGGCCGCTCTTGTGCTGAACGGCGCCGCGCAGGTTGCGCATATCGACGCGTTGGGCGCTTGGGCGCAGGAAGGCAAATTCATCTACTCAGGGCGGCGCAACGCCGCCGGTGCCAGGTTTCGGGCCGGAGAATGCGCGCTTTTGACCGAAAGCTCGGCCGCCTATATGTCGATCCGCGTGCATGCGGATTTCGACCTGGATGTGCGCCCCTTGCCCTATTGGGCGGCGCTGACGGAGACACCCCGCAATTCGATTGTCGGTGGCGCGTCTATCTGGGTGATGGCGGGGCAGACGGAGGTGGAGTATCAGGCTGCCGCCGCCTTCCTGGGCTATATGAGTGCAGCGGAGGTTCAGGCGAATTGGCATCAAAACACCGGTTTCCTGCCGATTGCGCGTAGTGCGGTGGCGCTTGCACGGGCGCGGGGGTTTTACCTCACGAACCCTGGCAGCGAGGTTGCGGTGGCGCAGGTCTCTGCCGATGCCGTGACCGACAATTCCAGGGGTTTACGGCTGCACGCTCTCGACCAGCTTCGCGGCATCATAAACGAGGAGCTTGAGGCCGTCTGGTCCGGTGAGAATGACGCGCAGGCCGCGCTGGACAGCGCCCAGAGCCGTGGGGAGGCGGTATTGCGCCGCTATCATCAGGTCACCCGGTAGCTGATGTGTATTTCTCCCGGTGATGGTCCCACAGGATCACAATTGCCAAGGGCGCGACGTATCCAAGGGAAACTCCTGGTCGCGTGAATGCTCCGAAGACAATTGAAGAGAGGGCGGTCATTGGCGCAAGAGACACGTGATCCGGATTTTTCCTCACCAAGAGGCGTTGCAGACCTGTCCCGCTCTCTGCCATCGGAGGGTGGTCCTGCAATTGACCAGTGAAGGCGTGTGGGGGGAGACACAGAGCCCGTACCTTAGGGGTCGCTGCTTGATGGTTCTTGCGCAAGAACTTCTTCCCAGGCTCCTAAAGGCGCAGCTCCGCTAGCCAATCTTGAAAGGTGCGACTATCGCGTCGGTATCCGTGAAGCCGATGCCATGCTGAATGATCTTGGCGAATGGAACCTGAGCATCGATGTGCGACCTTTGCATGCGTGGCGAGCTCAATCCGGAGTGAGTCACATACACCGGGAGCGCCCAGAGCTATCCGATTTCCATGTCGTAAGGCGTCTAGCGATTCGCGAAAAACGGGAATTTTTGCTTGGATTGACAATATGTCGCAGGCCAAAAGTCAGAGCCGCTCCTAAATCGTATACATTTGCATACATCTGCGAAAGATGGATTGGCTGAATTGGAAATGATAGACCAAAGAAATCATTAACAAATCCTTTTACCTGAGAAAAAATTTACAGATACTCCACCCTGTCGAAAAAAACTTTACAAAAAATCCCAATAAAACCAACAATCAGTGTGTCCTGTTTACAAGTTTGAGTATGCTCTGACGGCAAGCGCCAATATCCCCGATGGTTGGGATCTATCGCGGCGCAGCACGAGGAGGATACCAATGACAACGGACGAACTGCTGGCGCCAGCTGATGTGGCGGCCACCGGCGCGGCGCCAAACCGCCCGCATGTGACCGCAGATGACTACACGCGGAGATACAACGCATCCGTGCAGGACCCCGACGCCTTTTGGGCGCAGGAAGGTCAACGGATCGACTGGATCAAGCCCTTCACCAAGGTCAAGAACACGTCCTTTGCGCCCGGCAACATTGACATTCGCTGGTTCGAAGATGGCACGCTGAACGTCTCGGCCAATTGTATCGACCGCCACCTTGAGGCGCGCGGCGACCAGACCGCCATCATCTGGGAGCCGGATGATCCGGCGAAGGAAGCGGCTCAGCACATCACCTACAACGACCTGCACCGCTCTGTCAGCAAAATGGCCAATGTGCTGCGGGAGCTGGGCGTCGCAAAAGGCGACCGGGTGGTGATCTACCTGCCCATGATCCCGGAGGCGGCCTATGCCATGCTCGCCTGCGCGCGGATCGGGGCCATCCATTCCATTGTCTTTGCCGGTTTCTCCCCGGACGCGCTGGGCGCGCGGATCAACGGCTGTGACGCGAAAGTCGTCATCACCGCGGATTACGCCCCCCGCGGCGGGCGCGAAACACCGTTGAAGTCGAACACAGACACGGCCCTGCTGCACTGCAACGACGATGTGAAGTGTCTCGTGGTCAAACGCACCGGTGGACAGACCACATGGACAGATCGCGACTACGATTGCACCGCATTGATGGCTGCGGCCTCGGCCGATTGCGCGCCGGTTGAGATGAACGCGGAAGACCCGCTGTTTATCCTCTACACCTCCGGCTCAACGGGCCAGCCCAAGGGTGTGGTGCACAGTTCGGGCGGCTATCTGGTCTATGCCGCGATGACACATGAAATCACCTTCGATTACCACGACGGCGATGTCTTCTGGTGCACGGCGGATGTGGGCTGGGTGACCGGCCACAGCTATATCGTCTATGGCCCGCTGGCCAATGGCGCCACGACGATCATGTTAGAAGGCGTGCCCACCTATCCTGATGCGGGCCGCTTCTGGGAGGTCTGCGCCAAGCACAAGGTCAACCAGTTCTACACCGCCCCCACCGCGATCCGCGCCCTAATGGGTGCGGGCAAGGAGTGGGTTGAGAAGCATGACCTGTCGAGCCTGCGTCTGCTGGGCTCGGTAGGTGAGCCGATCAACCCCGAAGCGTGGAACTGGTACAACGAGGTTGTCGGCAAGGGCAAATGCCCCATCGTCGACACTTTCTGGCAGACCGAGACAGGCGGGCACATGCTGACCCCGCTGCCTTGCACCGAGCTGAAACCGGGTGCTGCCCAGCAACCCTTCTTTGGTGTGCAGCCTGTGGTGCTGGAGCCGACCTCCGGCGAGGTGATTGAGGGCAATGGCGTCGAAGGCGTGCTCTGCATGGCCGACAGCTGGCCCGGTCAGATGCGCACCGTCTGGGGCGATCATGCGCGGTTCGAGAAGACCTACTTCTCTGATTACAAAGGCTATTACTTCTCCGGCGATGGCTGTCGGCGCGATGAAGACGGTGACTATTGGATCACGGGGCGCGTCGATGACGTGATCAACGTCTCTGGTCACCGGATGGGCACGGCGGAGGTCGAGAGCGCGCTTGTGGCCCATGCAAAGGTCGCTGAAAGCGCCGTGGTCGGCTACCCGCATGAGGTCAAGGGTCAGGGCATCTATGCCTATGTGACCCTGATGAACGGCGAAGAGCCCTCCGATGCGTTGCGCAAGGAGCTGGAAACCTGGGTCCGTACGGAAATCGGCCCCATCGCCAAACCGGATCTCATTCAATGGGCGCCGGGCCTGCCCAAGACACGCTCCGGCAAGATCATGCGGCGCATCCTGCGCAAGATTGCCGAGGATGATTTCGGGGCGCTTGGCGACACCTCGACACTGGCGGACCCCTCCGTGGTCGATGATCTCATCGAAAACCGCATGAACCGGGGGGACGCATGATGGACGGCTCCAAAATCCCCGTCACAGCTCCCGTCCTGATTCTGCTTGGGCCTCCCGGCGCGGGCAAGGGCACGCAGGCGCGCAAGCTGGAAGAAAACCACGGGTTTGTGCAGCTCTCCACGGGAGACCTGCTGCGCGCAGCGGTGGCTGCGGGCACAGAAGCGGGCCAACGCGCCAAGGCGGTGATGGAAGCAGGCGATCTGGTCAGCGACGAGATTGTCATTGCCATCCTGCGCGACAGGCTGGGTGATGCGGATTGTGCAAAGGGCGTCATCCTCGACGGCTTTCCGCGCACGACAGTGCAGGCCGAAGCGCTGGACGTGCTGTTGCGGGCCACCGGGCAGCGGATCAACGTGGCCATCAGCCTTGAGGTGGATGATGACGCAATGGTCCTGCGCATCTCGGGCCGCTTCACATGTGGCAGCTGCGGCGAAGGGTATCACGATACCTTCAAGCCCACGATCAAACCCGGTGTCTGTGACATGTGTGGCGGCACCGAGATGAAGCGCCGCGCGGATGACAACGCCGAAACGGTAGCACAGCGCCTAGCTGCCTATCATGCACAGACCGCACCGCTCATCGACTACTACGCCGGCCAAGGCGCGCTGTCGCGCATCCCCGCTATGGGCGCAATTGAGGAGATCGCCACAGCGCTCGACAGCGTCGTCGCTGCGGCCACGGCTTAGCCAACTGAGGGAGGCCTCTAGGCCTCAGGGAACCATACGGAGGAGGGCTTCATGTCCCAAACAAACGACACCAACGCGTATTGGCAAGCCAATGTGCGTCTCATCCTGATCAGCCTCGTCATTTGGGCGCTGGTCTCATTCGGGTTCGGGATCATCCTGCGCCCGGCATTGGCCGGGATCGCCGTGGGCGGCACCGACCTGGGCTTTTGGTTCGCGCAGCAAGGGTCGATCATCGTCTTCTTGATCCTGATCTTCTTTTACGCCTGGCGCATGAACAAGCTCGACCGTGAACACGGCGTGGACGAGGAATAGTCACAATGGATCAGTTTACACTCAACCTGCTGTTTGTGGGCGCGAGCTTCGCGCTCTACATCGGCATCGCGATCTGGGCCCGCGCGGGCTCCACATCAGAATTCTACGCTGCTGGTCGTGGCGTGCACCCTGTCACCAACGGTATGGCAACCGCTGCTGACTGGATGTCTGCCGCCTCCTTCATCTCCATGGCGGGGCTCATCGCCTTCACCGGCTATGACAACTCGTCCTTCCTGATGGGCTGGACCGGTGGCTATGTGCTGCTCGCATTGCTGCTGGCCCCTTACCTGCGCAAGTTCGGTAAGTTCACGGTGTCCGAGTTCATCGGCGACCGGTTCTACTCCAGCACCGCGCGGATGGTGGCTGTGATTTGCCTGCTTGTGGCCTCCATCACTTACGTGATCGGCCAGATGCAGGGTGTGGGCATCGCCTTTGGCCGCTTCCTTGAGATCGATGCCTTCTGGGGGCTGCTCATCGGGTCCTGCGTGGTCTTTGCCTATGCGGTCTTTGGCGGCATGAAGGGCGTGACCTATACGCAGGTGGCGCAATACTGCGTGCTGATCACTGCCTATACGATCCCGGCGGTCTTCATCTCGCTGCAGCTCACGGGCAACCCGATCCCGGCACTGGGCCTCTTCGGCAGCACAGAAAGCGGCGAGCCGCTGCTGGTCAAGCTGAACCAGATCGTGACCGACCTGGGCTTTGCTGAGTACACGGCAGCGCATGGATCGACGATCAACATGGTGCTCTTCACGCTGTCGCTGATGATCGGCACGGCGGGTCTGCCGCATGTGATCATGCGCTTCTTTACGGTGCCGAAAGTGTCGGACGCGCGCTGGTCGGCGGGTTGGACGTTGGTGTTCATTGCGCTCCTCTACCTCACCGCTCCGGCTGTGGGTGCGATGGCGCGGCTCAACATCTCCGAGCTGATGTGGCCCAATGGCACAAGCGGTGAAGCGGTCAGCGTCGAGCAGATCGAGACCGACCCGGACTACGCCTGGATGGCCACATGGCAGAAGACCGGCCTGCTGGGCTGGGAAGACAAGAACGGCGACGGCAAGATTCAGTACTACAATGATCAGAACGCCGATCTGCAAGCCAAGGCGGCTGAGAATGGCTGGGAAGGCAATGAGCTGACCAACTTCAACCGCGACATCCTGGTGCTGGCCAATCCCGAGATCGCAAGCCTGCCCGGTTGGGTGATCGGCCTTGTGGCAGCGGGAGGCTTGGCTGCGGCGCTGTCGACGGCGGCGGGGTTGTTGCTGGCGATCTCTTCAGCTGTCTCACATGACCTGCTGAAAGGTCAGCTCACGCCGAACATGTCAGAGAAATCCGAGCTCTTGGCGGCGCGGGTCTCGATGGCAGCGGCGATCGTGGTGGCCGTGCTTCTGGGGCTCAATCCACCAGGATTTGCAGCGCAGACAGTGGCCCTGGCCTTCGGTCTCGCGGCAGCCTCGATCTTCCCGGCGCTGATGATGGGGATCTTCTCGACCCGCATCAACAATGCAGGCGCCGTGGCAGGCATGCTCGCAGGCCTCGTGGTCACGCTGCTCTACATCTTCCTGCACAAAGGCTGGTTCTTCATCCCGGACACCAACTCGTTCACGGATGCCGACCCGCTCTTGGGCCCGATCAAGTCGACCTCTTTCGGCGCCATCGGGGCTGCGGTCAACTTCGCGGTGGCCTACTTTGTCTCCGGCATGACCAAGGAGACCCCGCAGGAGATCAAGGACCTCGTCGAAAGCGTGCGCATCCCGCGCGGTGCCGGCGTGTCCGTCGAAGGTCACTAAAGACGCCTGACATCGCCACCCATGGGTGGCGGTGCCTCCCATATCAGGCCCGTCCTGCCCGATCCTCCCTCGGGCAGGACATCCCGCTTCCAGAGGCTAACCCATGCCCCTTCCGGCCCATCTGCGACAGTTCCTTGCCTCTGTGCACCCGTATGACAGCCTGTCAGACGCTGATCTCGACACGCTAGCGCAGCTCTGCACGGCAACCGACTATGCCCCCGGCGAGACGGTTTTTGTGGTCGGGGACACGGCGGAAAACCTCTACATCATCGCGGGCGGAGAGGTCGAAATCACCGATGAGACGGATGTGCAAATCTCGATCCTCGGCCCGCGGAATTCCTTCGGGGAACGCGCGCTGCTGCGGGATGAAGCGGCCAGCCGTACCGCCACCGTGACGCGAGACTGCACGTTGATCGCGGTGCCAGCGGATACGTTTTTCGCGCTGATCGACGCCCATGCGCCGGTGGCCAAGTTCTTTGATCGCCGCCGTCCGCCGCGCTCCGATCAAAAAGACCTCACAACGCTGCCGGTGGGGCAGTTGATGACCCGCGATCCGATGACCTGCGCGCCCGAAACGCCGATCCGCGACGCCGCAGCCCAGATGCACGCCAAGCGCATTTCCTCGATCTGTGTCAGCGAAGCGCAGGGGTTTCGCGGTATTGTCACCCTGCGCGATATGACCGGGCGCGTGGTGGCAGAAGGGCATGACGCTGGTGCGCCTTTGTCCACGATCATGACGGAACACCCCCTCACCCTCAGACCTACCGCGCTGGTCACCGACGTGCTGCACCTGATGGTCGAGCGCGGCATTGGCCATGTGCCCATCGTCGAGGGATCGGACCTTGTCGGCATCGTCACACAGACCGATCTCACCCGCGCGCAGGCGATGTCGTCGGCTGATCTGGTTGGGCGCGTGGCCAAGGCTGCAGACGCGGGTGAAATGGCCCGCGTCACGGCGCAGATCCCGGATCTGTTGGTGCAGCTGGTCGAGGCGGGCAACCGGCATGAGGTGGTCACCCGCCTCATCACCGACATCGCCGACACCGCAACCCGGCGCTTACTCGCGCTTGCCGAAGCTGAACTTGGCCCGCCGCCCGTGCCCTACCTCTGGCTCGCCTGCGGCAGTCAGGGGCGGCAGGAACAAACGGGTGTCTCCGATCAGGACAATTGCCTGATCTTGTCTGACGATGTGACTGAGGCGCAGATGCCCTATTTTGCAGCCCTCGCGAAATACGTCAGCGACGGGCTCGACACCTGCGGCTATTTCTACTGCCCTGGCGATATGATGGCGACCAACCCGCGTTGGTGCCAGCCGTTGCGCGTGTGGCAAGAGTATTTCCGGGGCTGGATCGCGACACCGAACCCCGAAGCGCAGATGCTGGCCTCTGTGATGTTCGACCTGCGCCCGATCGGGGGTGACCGTAGCCTCTTCGACGATCTGCAGCAGAAGACCTTGGCAGAGGCGTCGAAGAACTCGATCTTCACCGCGCATATGATCTCAAACTCACTCAAGCATCAGCCACCGCTGGGTCTGCTGCGCGGGCTGGCAACCATCCGCTCGGGCGAGCACCGCAACCGGCTTGATCTCAAACACAACGGCGTGGTGCCGGTGGTCGATTTGGGCCGTGTCTACACGCTGCAAGGCCAGCTCAGCCCGGTGAACACCCGCGCCCGGCTGGAGGCCGCGCAGAAGGCGGGCGTGCTCTCGCCCGCCGGCGGTGCCGACCTGCTCAGCGCTTATGACCTGATCGCCATGACGCGGCTGGAGCATCAGGCGGCACAGGTCAAGGCCGGGGCCAAGCCCAACAACTATCTCGATCCCGCAACGCTCTCGGATTTCGAGCGCAGCCACCTGCGTGACGCTTTTGTGGTCGTGAAAACGATGCAATCTGCTGTGGGATCGGGCAAAGGCGCGTTAGGATAGGCCCATGTTTGTCGAACTCATCGCCACCATCTTCGCCGGGATCGCCTGTGCTGGCCTTGCCATGCTGCTCAATATCATGACGGGTCGCCGTCTGCCGAAGTGGGTGATGCCGGTGGCGGCAGGCGCGGGCATGATCGGCATGACCATCTCGAACGAATATACCTGGTTTGGACGTACGGCAGAGCGCCTGCCCGGCGGCGTTCAGATCGCCATGACGGTCGAGGAACAGGGCTGGCTGCGCCCGTGGACGCAGGTCTGGCCCTATACGAAACGCTTTGCCGCTGTCGATACGGGCACGGCGCGCAAACATCCGAACCTGCCCGATCAGCGGCTTGCGGATATCTATTTCTTCGGGCGGTGGTCGCCGGTCAATCAGGCGCCGATGCTGTTTGACTGTGGTCAATCGCAATCCGCCCTGCTGATTGATGGGGCCGATTTCGCCGCAGATGGCACCGTAGCTGATGCCGATTGGCAAGCCGTGCCTGCGGATGATCCGATCCTGAAACTGGTGTGTGAGACTTGATATGCTCACCACCCTTTCCCTCCGCCTGCGCGTCTTTCTCTTCTTCTGCCTCGTAGCCTTCGCGAGCGCGGCGCTGGCGGCAGGCGCACTGGCCTTTGGCTGGTCCAGAGGCGAAGCTGGCCTGCCCGCCGGTCCCTTCATCACCGCCTTTATCGCCTTTGCCTTTCTGAACACCGGGTTCGCGCTCGGCATCTGGCTGCTCTTTGATGAGAATATGGCCAAACCCATCACGCGCCTCTCCGCCGATTTACGTCTGCGCGCCCACTCCGGTGTGGATAGTGCCGTGGACAGGGATGCTGCGCGCTACCTTGGCGATCTGGCGCCCGCGGCAAGCGCGCTGTCTGAGACAATGAACGCCTCCGTCATGCAGACGGCGGCCCAGGTCGCGCAGGAGACGCAGCGCTTGAAGGCGGAAAGCGAACGGCTCACGGCCTTGCTGACCGAAATCCCGATTGCAACGATCCTTCTCAATCCGGCGCGGGAAATTGTTCTGTACGACGCGCAGGCCGCCGATGTTCTGACGCAGATTGCGCCGCCACGCCTGAAGGCGCCACTTGCCGATTACTTCGATCTCACCCCGCTGAACGCGGCAATGGAGAGGCTGTCCAAAGGGGCGGGAGAGGTGACGTTCACACTGCAGGATACGGGCGGAAACGGGGGGTTCGACGCCCGGCTGAAGGCCCTGGGGGACGACGGTCATATGCTTTGCCTGGACGTGAAAACCCCGAAAAGCCCCTCGATACACCCGCGCCCGCTGGTGTTCGATTTCGACCTGATGAATGCATCAGAGACACGGGAGATCGCCGAGACGCCGCTGCGCGACTTGTGTTTTGTGCCGTTTGATACGGAGACGACCGGGCTCAGCGTCGAGAAAGATGCGATCGTGCAACTGGGCGCGGTCCGGGTGCTGAACGGCCGCATCGTCGAGGGAGAAGTGCTGGACACTTACGTCAATCCGGGTCGTCCGATCCCACCCGCCTCGACAAAAATCCATCGTGTGACAGACGCCGATGTGGCAGACGCACCGGATATCGCCACCGCGGGTCGCAGATTTCACCATTTCGCCCGCGAGGCTGTGCTTGTTGCCCATAACGCGCCTTTCGATATCGGCCTGCTCCGCCGGTTCCAGACGGATATGGGGGTCGACTGGAACCATCCCGTGCTGGACACTGTGCTGCTCTCTGCGGTCGTGTTTGGCATTACCGAAGAGCATTCTCTGGACGTGCTCTGCGACCGTCTGGAGGTCACTATCCCGGCCCATCTGCGTCATACCGCGCTGGGGGATGCGCAAGCGACGGGGCGCGCGTTGGTCAAGCTGTTACCTTTGCTGGAGGGGAAGGGGATTGATACGTTCGGAGCGTTGACGCAGGCCACGCAAAAGCACGGGCGTTTGCTGAAAGACCTGAACACATAGCCGACGCTTTTCCGGGTGCTCGCTACTGTGCCGGAAGCTTAGAGGTCACAACCCAATGACGTCAGGACGGATCGCGTTTCCAGGCATCATATGAAAGGCTGCATCGTAGGGGGCGTGGCACGACGGTGGTCGGATGGCCTGCAAAACACCACGCAACCACGTTCGTATCGACTATCCATGAAAGGACCCATTGGAGCGGGCGAGGCGATTCGAACGCCCGACCCTAACCTTGGCAAGGTTATGCTCTACCCCTGAGCTACGCCCGCATCCTTGGGTGAGGCGTGAGATACCTCCGCTGCGCGGTGCCTGCAAGGGAAAAATAGTCCGGGGAGGCAAAAAATTCCAGTTTCTGGGCGAGGGGAAAAACCGGGCTCTGCGCGCTCAAGCGGCTTTCTGGATCAGGTCCCACCGATTGCCAAAAGGATCGCGGAAGACGACCACAGTGCCATAGACTTCCGTGCGCGGTGCCTCTTCGAAAACGACGCCCTTTTCTTGCAGGCGCGCATGATCCCGCGCGAAGTCATCTGTCTCCAGAAACAGCCAGACACGTCCCGCGCCCTGGTCCCCTATGGCTGCCTTCTGCCGGTCGTTTTCCGCCCGGGCGAGGACGATCCGGGTGTCGGTCCCGGGGGCGGCCACCGTCACCCATCGCTTGTGCCCCTGCGGGATGTCTCCGACGAGGTCAAATCCCAACGTGCCACAGAAAAAGTCGATGCCCGAGCCATAGTCCGGCACGATCACGGTGAAAGCTGAAATGCGCATACTGCCCCCTATGGTACAGTGGTTTGGGTGGACATCTTGGCGCCTCACGAGAACGGTACTTACCGCCCTGCAAGATGAGTCCCGCCCCGCTTTGTCCGCGAATGAGCGGAGACAGCGGGGCGAATTATTACTCCAATTCGACCAGCAAATCCTTGGCGTCGATCTGACCTCCCGGCGTGACATGAACCGCCTTGATCACCGCATCGCGCTCGGCATGGATGCCGGTTTCCATCTTCATCGCCTCGATGGTCAGCAGCAGATCGCCCGCTTTGACCTTGCCGCCGACGCTGGCCGCGACGGAGGCGACAACACCCGGCATCGGCGCACCGATATGATTGGCATTGCCGGCTTCGGCCTTGGGGCGCTGCACGGTGCTGGCCTTGACCAGACGGTTGGGCACGCGGATCACGCGGGGCTGGCCGTTGAGTTCAAAGAAGACCTTGACCTCGCCATCCTCATTGGTGTCGCCGACCGCCTGCAGCCGGATTTCCAGCGTCTTGCCCGGGTCGATCTCGGCAGAGATTTCCTCGCCCGGTTCCATCCCGTAGAAAAACGTTTTCGTCGGCAATGTGCGCACGGGACCATAGGTACGGTGACGGCCCATGTAGTCGAGGAAGACCTTGGGATACATCAGGTAGCCGCTGAGATCCTCGTCATCGACCTCCTTGCCCTCCATCGCGTCGGACGCTTCCTTGCGCAGCGCCTCCAGATCGGCGGGGGGCAGGTGCTTGCCGGGGCGTTCGGTATTCGGCGCCTCGTCTTTCAGCACCTTTTTCAGGATACCGTCCGGGAAACCGCCCGGAGGCTGGCCGAGGTTGCCGCGCATCATGTCGACGACACTGTCGGGGAAAGCGACATCGGTCTGGGGGTTTTCCACATCCGCGCGGGAGAGGTTCTGCGACACCATCATCAGCGCCATGTCACCCACGACCTTGGAGGAGGGCGTCACCTTCACGATATCGCCGAACATCTGGTTCACATCGGCATAGGTCTGCGCCACCTCGTGCCAGCGGTCGTCCAGACCGAGGCTTGCGGCCTGCGCCTTGAGGTTGGTGAACTGACCGCCGGGCATCTCGTGCAGATAAACCTCGGAGGAGGGGGCCTGCATGCCGGTTTCAAAGGCCGCGTAGTGGCTGCGCACCTCTTCCCAGTAGTCCGAGATTTCGCGCACCGCCTGCATCGACAGCCCGGTGTCACGATCCGTGTGCTTGAGCGCCTCCACGACAGAACCAAGCGTTGCCTGCGAGGTATTGCCCGAGAGCGCATCCATCGCGCAATCCACCGCATCCACCCCGGCTTCGGAGGCCGCGAGGATCGTGGCAGAGGCCACGCCTGCCGTGTCATGCGTGTGGAAATGGATGGGCAGGCCCACCTCGGATTTCAGCGCCTTGACCAGTTGCCGCGCGGCGGCGGGTTTCAGCAACCCGGCCATGTCCTTGAGGCCCAGCACATGGGCGCCTGCGTCGCGCAACTCCTTACCCATATCAACGTAGTACTTGAGATTATACTTGGCGCGGTCCGGGTCATTGATGTCGCCGGTGTAGCAGATCGAGCCTTCACAGACCTTGCCGCTGTCGATCACCGCATCCATCGCGACGCGCATGTTCTCCACCCAGTTCAGGCTGTCGAAGACGCGGAAGACATCGACGCCTGTGTTGGCCGCCACCCGCACGAATTCCTGCACCACATTGTCGGGGTAGTTGGTGTAGCCGACACCGTTGGAGGCGCGCAGCAGCATCTGCGTCATCAGGTTCGGCATGGCGGCGCGCAGATCGCGCAGGCGCTGCCAGGGGCATTCCTGCAGGAAGCGGTAGGCCACGTCAAAGGTCGCGCCGCCCCAGCATTCCACGCTGAAAAGCTGCGGCAGGTTGGCGGCGTAGGTCGGGGCCACCTTGATCATGTCATGGCTGCGCATCCGCGTGGCCAGCAGGGACTGGTGCCCATCCCGCATGGTGGTGTCGGTGATCAGCAACTGGCGTTGCTGTTTCATCCAGTCGGCAACCGCTTGCGGCCCCTTCTGTTCCAGCAGGTTGCGCGTGCCCATCATTGGCTCTGCCTTGAGCGCGGGGGGCTTGGGGTTCCGCACATGGGCTGCAGGGCGCGGATGGTCCTTGGTCTCCGGGTGCCCGTTCACGGTGATGTCCGCGATATAGGTCAAGACCTTGGTGCCGCGATCCCGGCGGCGGGTGAACTGGAAGAGGTCCGGCGTCTCGTCAATGAACTTGGTGTGGTAGGTATTGTCGAGGAACGTCGGATGCTTCAGCAGGTTCTCGACAAAGGCGATGTTGGTGCTGACGCCCCGGATACGGAACTCGCGCAAGGCCCGGTCCATCCGGGAAATCGCCGCCTCCGGCGTCTGCGCCTTGGCGGTCACCTTGACCAGCAGACTGTCGTAGTACCGCGTGATCACACCCCCGGAATAAGCGGTGCCCCCATCCAGTCGGATGCCCATGCCGGTGGCTTCGCGGAAGGCGGTGATGCGGCCATAGTCAGGAATGAAGTTGTTCTGCGGGTCTTCGGTGGTGATCCGGGTCTGCAGCGCGTGGCCGTTCAGATGCACGTCTTTCTGCGTGGGCTTGCCCGTCGCCTCGGCAATGCTCTTGCCCTCTGCGATCAGGATTTGCGCCTGCACGATGTCGATGCCGGTGACCTCCTCGGTCACCGTGTGTTCGACCTGCACGCGCGGATTTACTTCGATGAAGTAGAATTTGCCGTCGTCCATATCCATCAGGAATTCGACGGTGCCCGCGCATTCGTAATTCACATGTTTACAGATTTTATAGCCCAGCTCGCAAATCTCTTCGCGCTGCTTGTCGGTCAGATAGGGGGCAGGGGCGCGTTCCACGACCTTCTGGTTGCGGCGCTGCACCGAACAATCCCGCTCGTAAAGGTGGTACATTCCGCCGTGCTTGTCGCCAAGGATCTGCACCTCTACGTGGCGTGCCTTGAGGATCATCTTTTCCAGATAGCCCTCGCCATTGCCAAAGGCGGCTTCTGCCTCGCGGCGACCTTCCAAAACCTTTTCTTCCAACTCATCTTCGCCTTGGATCGGACGCATGCCGCGCCCGCCACCGCCCCAGGAGGCTTTGAGCATCAAGGGGTAACCGATCTCCTTCGCCTCCGACTTGATGGCCTTCATATCATCGCCCAGCACTTCCGTGGCGGGAATGACCGGCACACCGGCCTCCATGGCCACCCGGCGGGCGCTGGCCTTGTCGCCAAGGGCACGCATGGTTTCCGCGCGCGGACCGATGAAGGTGATGCCGTTCTGATCACAGGCATCGACAAAATCGGGGTTCTCCGACAGCAGCCCGTAGCCCGGGTGGATCGCATCCGCGCCGGAGGCCTTCGCGACCCGGATCATTTCATCGATCGACAAATATGCAGCAACGGGCCCCAACCCCTCGCCAATGCGATAGGCCTCATCCGCCTTGAACCGGTGCAGGCCAAGCTTGTCCTCTTCCGCATAAACGGCCACCGTTTTCTTGCCCATCTCATTGGCGGCGCGCATGATGCGGATGGCAATCTCACCGCGGTTTGCGATCAGGATTTTGCGGAAGTCAGTCATAGGGGGCTCCGGTCTTTCGCGCTATTGTGCAGGTGCAGCAACGTGTATGACGTTTGGGTAACTGCAACAACACGTAGTAGTGGGTATATCGCAAGAATCCATGTTTGAACGGCGTTTTGCGACGGTTGAACCCTCTGTAAACGCCGTTGGAGCGGGGATATTCCCTCCTGATTGAGCCTCCCGGTAACTTCCCTGACGTCTGGACAAGCTGCATATTGGCCGGGGTGCCAACGTCATGTGATCCCCTCTGACAGAGAGTTCGAAATGGTTAGATATGTCCTGGCCGCTCAGGGTAGAGGCGCGCAAGACCGGGACTGCTCACACGGAACACGCATGTCACCGTTGGGGTCGATCCAGGTTAAGACAGGACGATGGGGGGCGGCAGGCTTGCCAGATCCCGCGCGCCCAATTGTCCCATATTGGCGATCAGATCCTTCCGCAGAATATCGAGGAGGTGATCGATGCCTGGGGGGCCGAGGGCGGCAAGGGCAAAGTGGAATGCCCGGCCCAGCATGACGAAATCCGCGCCGCTTGCCAGTGCCCTCAGAATGTCGAGCCCGCCTTCGATCCCGGAATCGAAGATGACCGGCAGGCTTGTTTCCGCCCGGATACCTGGCAGCATGTTGATCGAGGCTGGCGCACCGTCGAACTGGCGCCCCGCGTGATTGGACACCCAAAGCCCGTCCACACCGATCTTTTCACAGGCGGGCACGTCGTCGGCACGCAGAACGCCCTTGATCAGCAAGGGGCCCTCCCACGCATCACGCAGCCAGGCGACATAGTCCCAATCGGGTGAGGTGCGCAGCAGATAACCCACATGTGCCGTGGAGGAGAGTGCCGTGGTGGCCGCGCTGGCGTATTTCTCCAGCGTGCGCATCCGGGGCAATCCGCGCCGCGCCATTTCAAATGCCCAGCGGGGGCGCAGGGCGACCTGGGCCAGCAAACGTGGCGTCAGCCGGGGCGGCAGCGTCAGACCAGAGCGCGTCTGGCGCTCGCGGCGCGAGGCCACCGGCACGTCTACCGTCAACACAAGCGTTGAGAAACCCGCGGCACGGGCGCGGTTCAGCATGTCGGTGCGAATGGCCTCGTCTCGTGGTGGATACATCTGGAACCAGCCGTCCGCCGCGAGGTGTGAGGCGATGTCTTCGGGGGTCTGGGTGGCCACGGTAGACAGGCTGTAGGGGATGCCCGCCCGACCCGCGGCGCGGGCCAGATGCGCTTCGGCATCCGGCCAGATCATCCCCGACATGCCAACGGGCGCGATGCCAAAGGGCAGGGGCAGGGTGTCCCCAAAAAGCGGCGTGCTCAAGTCAGGATCGAATTCACCGTGCAGGATGGACGGGACAAAGCCAATGCGGTCCAAGGCCTTGCGATTGCGCGCCTTTGTGGCTTCATGCCCGGTTCCGCTGTCAAGGTATTCCCAGACAAATTTCGGGATGCGCTGCTGTGCGCGCTGGCGCAGATCGACGAGGCCGGGGTAGGTATTGTGCAGGTCCATGGCGCGAGGCTAGCAACCAATGGGCGGCGCGGAAAGCGTCCTTTGCCTGCCTTCCGCACGCGCCACCCAGTGTCGTTCAACTGGCGGCCGGAAGGGTCCCGACCTTGGCGTGTTCCTCAAAGGCACGGTCCGCCTCTGCCTCGGCGTCCCCGTCAAAGGCGTCGACCTCGGTGCTGCCCAGGACCACCCGGTTGCGACCCTGCGCCTTCGCCTCATACATGGCGTCATCAGCGACGCGCAGCAGGTCCTGTGGCATGTGCCCGTGATCGGGGAAAAGCGCCACGCCGACCGACACTGTGATCCGGGGCAGGTTCTTTTCGCCGTAGCGCAGCGTGATCGCCTCGATCGCCCGGCGCAGCTTTTCCGCCCGGCTTTCAGCGGTCTTCCGGTCAGTGCCCGGCAGCAGGAGCATGAACTCCTCGCCTCCCATCCGGCAGGCGATTTCATCGCCATCGCAGGCCCGCTCCAGCGCCTCACCAACCGTGCGCAACACCATGTCACCCGCATCATGGCCGTGGTTGTCATTGAATTTCTTGAAGTGATCGACGTCGAGGTACAGCATGCTGAACACCTCTTCGGTGCGCTGCGCGCTCTGGATCATCTTGCGCAGATAGTCCGTCATGTGGCGGCGATTGAAGAGCCCCGTCAAGGGATCGCGCACGGACCGTTCCTGCAACTGATCGCGCATCTGAACGTTGGCAATGGCCAGGCTGATTTGTTCTGCGCACATCTGCGCCAGCTTCTGATATTCCTTGAAGGCATCGACGGACATCATCGTCTTCGCTTTCAGATGCATCAGGCCAACCGTCTCGCCATGTGCGAGGATCGGGAAGCAGAAATAAGGCCGGTCGTCATGGGGTTCGGCATGTTCGCAGACAAAATCGATGCTGGACGTGCCGTAAACATAGGTCCGACCGCGACGCAGCCCCCAGCATTCTTCGGGATGGATATGGGCCTTGTGGTCGCCTTCATTCCAGGAAGTCGCGCCATCCAACACGTCCCGGGAATTGGAGTAGACATACACACTGCCTTCGCAATCGGGCAGCATATGGGTCATGAAACGCGCGACCATTTCGAACAATTCATCCAGCGACCGGCTGGATTGCAGCCACTCGTTCAACTCACCCAGAAGGCTCACCTCACGGGCCAGTTGCATCTGGCGTTCCAGGGTCTTGCGTTCCTTGGTGGTGCGCGTCTCCAACTCGTGCATCTGACGCCGTCCGCGCCGCAGGACGGACAAAACGATGATGGAGAAAATCGTCATGAAGATGGTCGAGACGATCATCATCAACCATTCAATGCGCCATGCGAAGGTGTCACGCTTTTTCGTGATGTCGGTGTAAAATTCGATCGCCCCGATCACCGAACCATTCCGGACGACGGGCGTGTAAACCTCGGCGACTTCGCGCATCATCTCATTGGTATCGGCCAGGGCGTGCAGTTCAAAGTCATCGACTTCGGAGGCCGGTTTCGCAGCATGTTCGTAATAGGATTCGCCATTCATCACCTCGCCGATGAAGTAGGGTCTGGTGTTTGTGGTGCCGATATCGGAGGGCCGACTTGACCAGAAAACCCGACCCTCGGCGTCAAACATCTTGAAGCGATAGATGTCCGAGGCGCGCGTGATCTGGCTGAGAAAGGAAATGTCCAGATCCGTGAGGCCGTGGTGATTGCCGCCGGCACCGCCGTAGGCGCTCAAGTCCTCGCCCGAGGTGTCTACGTCGGCGGTCAGCTCGAACGTCTCCGCGCCGTGACCGAGCTGGTCCAGAACGCGTTTGCGCCAGAGCTTGGCTTCCTCCTTGATGTCGGCCTCAAGCATGCGGTCGACAATCGGGTAGGGCAATTTCACATTCGCAAAGATGTTGGCCGCCGCCATGAAGATCAAAAGCGCGACCACGCCGTATTTGCGGGCCTTCGCGCTGGCATTTTCCTGCGATACGATCTCAGCGAGCTTCTTTGACTGTTCTGCCGTTTCCACCACCACACTCCTTGGACACCCTTACGCCAAGGGATGAAGCGTTAACGTTTCCAATTCCTTAAGCTTTGGGGAGCCGCGCCCCGCGTGTGTCCGGCTTTTGTGTCAAGTTTTCGTCGGATTGGACCGTTTTGCGTCTGATGTGCAGATTATTGAACATTATAAGAACATAGCTTTAAATCGCTGCCTGACTTCGGTACGATATGGTCATGAGCAGTTACGATGAAATGGACGCCTTTGACGGCGCATCGCTGTCGGCGCGGGCGATGGCCGCGCGGCCGCAACCCTATTTGGATGGTCTGAACCCGGCGCAGCGCGAGGCGGTTGAGAAGCTGGACGGGCCGGTCCTGATGCTCGCCGGGGCGGGCACGGGCAAAACGCGCGCGCTGACCGCCCGCATCGTGCATCTGCTGATGACCGGGTCTGCCCGACCCAATGAAATCCTGGCGGTGACATTCACCAACAAGGCCGCGCGGGAGATGAAAAAGCGCGTGGGTCAGATGCTGGGGCAGCAGATCGAAGGGATGCCCTGGCTGGGGACCTTCCATGCGATCTGTGTGAAGCTGCTGCGCCGTCATGCGGAACTGGTGGGGCTGAAATCAAACTTCACCATTCTGGACACGGACGACCAGTTGCGGCTGCTCAAGCAGCTGGTGGCGGCGGACGGGATCGACGACAAACGCTGGCCTGCGCGGCAATTGGCGAGCATCATTGACGGCTGGAAAAACCGTGCGCTCACGCCAGACAAGGTGCCTGCCAGCGACGCAGGCGCCTATAATCACCGGGGTGTCGCGCTCTACGCGCAATACCAGCGGCGTCTCATTGAACTGAACGCCACGGATTTCGGCGATCTGCTGTTGCATATGGTCACGATTTTCCAGACCCACCCGGATGTGCTGGAGCAGTATCAGCGCTGGTTCCGCTACATTCTGGTGGACGAGTACCAGGATACCAATGTGGCACAGTACCTGTGGCTGCGGTTGCTGGCGGGCGGACACAAGAACATCTGCTGCGTGGGTGACGATGACCAGTCGATCTATGGCTGGCGCGGCGCTGAGGTGGGCAATATCCTGCGGTTTGAAAAGGATTTTCCGGGTGCCCATGTGGTCCGACTGGAACAGAATTACCGCTCCACCCCGCACATCCTCGCCGCCGCCTCCGGGGTCATCGAAGGCAATGAGGGCCGATTGGGCAAGACGCTTTTCACGGACCTCACCGAGGGCGAGAAGGTGCGTCTGATCGGCCATTGGGACGGCGAGGAAGAAGCCCGCTGGATCGGCGAAGAAGTGGAAGCGGCGCAGCGCGGCACCCGGGGCATGAAACCATTTGGCCTCGACCAGATGGCCATTCTGGTGCGCGCCTCTCACCAGATGCGCGCCTTTGAGGATCGGTTCCTGACCATCGGGCTGCCCTACCGCGTCATCGGAGGCCCGCGGTTCTATGAGCGGATGGAGATCCGCGATGCGATGGCGTATTTTCGCATCACTGTCAGCCCGGATGACGATCTGGCCTTTGAGCGGATCGTGAACACGCCCAAACGCGGCCTTGGCGACAAGGCGCGGCAGACCATCCAGCGCGTCGCGCGCGAAAACGGGATCTCCCTGCTGGAAGGCGCGCGTCTGGTTGTGGAAACACGCGCCATCGGCGGCAAGGGCGGCGCGGCCCTTGCGCAGCTTGTTGAGGGGATCGACCGCTGGGGCCAGATGACGAAGGGGCGCTTGATCTCCGTCTCTGAGACCGACGATGTGATCGACGAGGGCCCCGTCAAGCTGGAGTATTGTCACCCCGATGTGAGCCATGTGGAGCTTGCCGAAATCATTCTCGATGAAAGCGGCTACACCGCGCATTGGCAGAACGACAAGACGCCCGAAGCACCGGGGCGGCTGGAAAACCTCAAGGAGTTGATCAACCAGTTGCACAACTTCGAGAACCTGCAGGGGTTCCTCGAACATGTCAGCCTGATCATGGACAACGAGACCGATGATGGCGGCGAAAAGGTTTCCATCATGACGCTGCATGCGGCCAAGGGGTTGGAATTTCCCGTGGTCTTCCTGCCGGGGTGGGAAGACGGTCTTTTCCCCTCGCAGCGGTCGATGGATGAAAGCGGCATGAAGGGCCTCGAAGAAGAACGCAGGCTGGCCTATGTGGGCATCACGCGGGCCGAAGAGCTGTGCACCATCTCCTTTGCCGCCAATCGTCGGGTGTTTGGGCAGTGGCAGTCGTCTATGCCCTCGCGCTTTATCGATGAACTGCCCGAGACCCATGTGGAGGTGCTGACCCCGCCGGGCCTTTATGGGGGCGGCTATGGCGCGGCGGCACCGACATCGAACCTGCACAATGCAGCCGCCGAGGCGAATGTCTACAACTCACCCGGATGGCGCCGCCTGCAGGCGCGCAGCCAGGACCGCCCGGTCAGCCAGCCCCGCGAAAGCAAGAACACGGTGATCGATATGTCTGCGGTTTCCAGCTTCACGATGGGGGAACGCGTCTTCCACCAGAAATTCGGCTACGGTGCCATTCAGGGCATCGAAGGCGACAAGCTGGAGATTGCCTTTGAAAAGGCGGGGGTGAAGAAGGTCGTCGCGAAATTCGTGACCGGCTGCGACGATATCCCGTTCTAACAAACGCTGTCCGGGTCCTGCTGTAACCAAGCTGTTTTGGATTCCGGTGACGCAAACAGACGCTTCTGTAAACAAAGTGAATAGCAAGAGTGTCTGATCTGTGTTGCTGCTAGCTCCGAAGATCGCTCAGGTCAGCTTGCTACTCTCAATATGAGTAACTTCACTGCGCGTTTTTTGGTCCCTAGCCATAAATGGCGAGTAGCTTCTCGCATTATTTTCGACCATATGAGAGAAGATAGAAACCAACTTCGGCCAACCAAGCCGCGACAATGCGCGCTTTTTATTTCTGGATCGAAACCGGAGCTTTTGGTGACACTCAACAATACTCCTTAGAATTAGCGGTAATCTGCCGATGCGTTGCGGATGGTTTCTTGAATCCTGCTAACATACAGAAAAAAAGTCAAAAATTATCGGCAAGATTTAGCCTATATTAACCAGAACTATCGATACCAAGGTGAAGGCAGCTGGAAAGAGCACATGTCGCACTGGGTAAGAGCAGTTCTGGAAGAAGCCATCGGTAGTGGCGCACAGCGATCAGCCCAAGTTATGGAGGGGCTGAAAAGGATTTCGCACATCATCGAAGGGTCTGATGCCATCCAGTTTCGCACGGATGACATGGAGGAACTGGCCAACTCGATCAGTGTGTGTGACAACCTTACTGAGCTTTCGCAGCTTCTATGGCAGGCTGCGACCAACTCGGGATTCCAGCACTTTTCTCTGTTTGTTGTCGAGCAGGGACGATCCGCAAATTTTTCATCGCGCATGTGTACGTCATACGGGCAAAATTGGCTTCGGCGACACGAGGAGAAGTCATATCAATTCGTCGATCCGGTCTTTCTGGAAGCAAAGTCCGGAAATGCCAGTTTTCTGTTTTGCGATCTGAGTACGTCATCTCCGCTTGTAAGAGAGTTTTGGGATGACAGGGAAGAGCACAATGTCGGGACCAAGGGAATGTGTTATGCGAGCACACGGCCAAATGGCGCACGTATCGCAGTCACGTTTTCATCTTCAGACACCGAAGAAAAGTTTAGCGAGAATATCCGGTTCAACCGTTCGGACCTGGAAGCCGTGGCTCAACTCGCAATAGAAGGTTTCCAACACTGCGCCTCTTTGACGAACTTAGACGACAATACTCTGTCAGCGCAGGAACTCCGGTTTCTGCACACTTTGGCTACAAGTTCGCACCCCGCCAGCGCGCTGACCATGAGTTCGCCATATGGAGGGAATAACTCCCTGCAGGTATCAATTCGGCGAAAACTCAATGTGGAAACGATCTTTCAAGCGCTGGCAACGGCAAGCGCGAACGGTTGGTTCGACAATTTGCCATTTTACTCAGACGACGTTGTGACGCCATTTCCCAAGCTGGTAGGTTGGGAAGCTGCAGAAATGGCAGAAACCGACACATGAAACGGTCCTGGTGCCAAAGTACTTCGCTGTAACTGAAGAGGCCGTCGTTGTCTCTACGTTCTTGAGGTTTGGCGTCAAGGGCAGGACCGCGCTGGATGGTCCCGGTGGCGCAAGGTTACCAGAACAGGGGTCCAGCCACTTCAATCGCGAGACTTTGAGCTATTTTCGGCTAGTGGTCCTTGCCCCGGTCAAAGGATTGCAGCTGGGGCCTGAAAAGGAAAAAGGCGGCGCCCGGGAGGAGGGAGCCGCCTTCTTTGTCCGCTGCAGCGACTAGGGAGGAGGAAAGCCCCTGCAGCGTATGACAACAAGCCATCTCGGCTTGGGTGTTAGGGACAGCGGCATCCGGGAGGAGGATGAATGCCGCTGCCTGGTCACAGACGCCCCAGGGAGGAGGAAAGGCGCGTCTGATCTGGTAACCTGTCCCGGCTGCCCGACGGGCCGGAGGGAGAGGCGCGCATTTTCATGCGCTTTTGTAAGGGCGACGACATCCGGGAGGAGGATGAATGCCGTTGCATGTTACAGACACTCTAGGGAGGAGACGAATGTCTGATCTGTAAACAGGTTCACTTACCTGCGTATTTTTCTGCTGCTTCCAGTGCCAGGCCGCGGATCATCGACCGGGACAGGCCCAGATCGTTCAGGTCGCGGTCGTTCAGCTGTGCCAGCTCATTGTACGTCTCGCGGTACACGCGATATGTCGCATAGCGCTGCGCGGCAGCCTGAAGCAGGTTTGCGGTTACAGCCAGCGCCCGTTCGATCAGGCTGGTGGATGCGGAATTCGTTTGTGTGTAGTAGGCCATTTGCTGTGCCTCATCTTTCGTTCGTCGTTCTGTTGTGACCCATATTTATGCTTATGCTGCGGTTGCACAATAGACAGCTAAACAATGCTGCTATGCAGCAAATGCATGGGCGACCTAGCGTAAATTTATGCGTGTTGCTATAGGGTTAAGCAGTTATCAACCCTAAATACTGTTAGCGGAAACAGGCGCTTACCAAAACGGCGCATATGAGGAGAAATTGAGCATGTCTGTAACGAAGGCCGAAATTGAGGCAGCGCTGGCGCGTGTGGCGTTACCGGATGGCAAGAGCCTCATTGAACATGATTTGATTCGTGCCCTGACCATTGACGGCGATACCGTGAAATTCGTGATCGAAGCGCCCAGCCCGGAGGTCGCGCGCCAGATGGGGCCGCTTCGCGATGCCGCCGAGAAGATCGTGCGGGAGCTGCCGGGCGTTGAGACAGCCTCGGTCGCGCTGACCGCACACGGCCCCGCGGAGAAAAAGCCCGCGCCGCCCAGCCTCAAGATCGGCGGGCACCCGAAACCGCAGGCAGGACCGACCAAGCCAAGTGGGGTGAAACGCATTCTCGCCATCGGCTCCGGCAAGGGCGGGGTGGGCAAATCCACCGTGTCCTCGAACCTCGCCGTGGCATTGGCGCGGGCGGGCCGCAAGGTGGGGCTGCTCGACGCTGATATATACGGTCCCTCTCAGCCGCGCATGATGGGGGTGAACAAGCGCCCCGCGTCGCCCGACGGCAAGACGATCATCCCGCTGCACGCCCATGGGGTCACGCTGATGTCCATCGGCTTCATGCTGGAGGAGGGCAAGGCGGTGGTCTGGCGCGGGCCCATGCTCATGGGCGCGCTGCAGCAGATGCTGGGGCAGGTGGAGTGGGGGGAGTTGGACATCCTGCTCGTCGATTTGCCGCCGGGCACTGGGGATGTGCAGCTGACGCTTTGCACCAAATCTGAGCTCACGGGGGCCATTGTCGTCTCCACCCCGCAGGATGTGGCCCTTATAGATGCCCGCAAGGCGCTCGACATGTTCGACACGCTGAAGACGCCGGTGCTGGGGCTGATTGAGAACATGTCGATGTTCGTCTGCCCCGATTGCGGGTCCGAACACCAGATATTTGGCCAGGGCGGGGTGGCCGCAGAGGCGAAGAAACTGGGCGTTCCGCTTCTGGGGGCGCTGCCGATTGATCTGGACACGCGCCTTGCGGGCGACGGTGGTACGCCGGTCGCTGCCGGGGATGGCCCCATGGCCGAGGCCTACGGGCGCATCGCGCAGGGTCTCATTCAGGGCGGTATGGCCTAGCTCAGGGAGCGGCCCTGTATCAGGTGGCCGTAGAGCGTGCTGAGCACGCTCACGTAGACCAATCCTTGTATCGCCGCCAACGCGATGTCGAAAATCAACGTGTAGGCGGGCAGGGCGCCCGCCAGCCCGATGGCCAATTGTTGCAGCACCGTATTGATGATTGCCAGCAGCACGGCGGTCCAGAAGATATCGCGCGCGACAGGCCGCGTCGCGTCCCAGCTGTGCTGATACCCCATATCATGACCGGTGGCTGCGGCGGGCAGGATCAGGCTGATCCGCAGCAAAACCCATGAAAGACCTGTGAAAAATGCAATAAGCAGACCGATGCTCGCAAAGCCGCCGATCATCGGACCGGCAGCCACATTAACGACAAGCGCTGCGATCCCGGTTGCAATGCCCCCGCCCAGCACCAGAACAAACATGATGAGGAAGATGACCAGCGTAGATTTGAAGTATTGGCCGTAGACATCGGCACCGGGCCGCATGACCTTTGCCCGCTGGTCGCCTTCCAACAGCGCGTGGCGATGCCACAGGATCGCAAAACTCATCCAGGCCAGGCAGGTAACAACCACAGCAGCGGCAAGCATCGGATAGCTCTTGATAGCATTGGATGCCTCTGGCCCGGCGGCCTGGTCCACGCTCATGAACAGCAAGGCGGCGGCAAAGAGGTAAAGAACAGCACCCGGTGCGATCACGAATAGGGTTCTATGCGGCTGTGCAAAGATAAGCTGAAATGAACGACTGAGGATACCGATGGGAATGTTCACGCGCAAAATTTCTCTTTAGGTGCCATGGCGGATTACCGTCACGGGCGCCCGACATCCATATACAAAGAAAATTCTGGTTAAATTTTAGGGATGGGAATTGATGGGACTAAACGCGGTTTAGATGGGAAGGCCGCGTTAAAACGGTAAATCCCGCAGATTCCCGTTTGATTCGTTGCAAAGCTGGCTGGTTTTCTCCGCGAATATGTGTACAAAAGGGGAACACTTGATGGTGTGTTCTCAAGCCTCAAGTTTTTCTGGGAAATCGCGGGACAAAACAGGCCAATCTGTATTGTCTATATATTGTATGCGCAAACCATGTTGTCACAATTTATGCGACTTTCGGGGCAATACTCAAGCAAATCACAGCAATAGTCTTAACCTACTCCCCTATAATTAGGAGTTTGGTAACTAAAAATCCCTTGCCAACCCATAGTTTCCCACTGTATCCCTTATGCATCAGATGAGAACGAGCCCGGGGCAACAAACGACCCCACGCAAACAAAACTCTAGCAGGTTTCATACAGGCACCTCGCTTTCATCCGACCAAAGAGATCCGGCGCGCGAGCGAGCAGACATCCCCCCAGGTGGCGCGCGCAGCTGGACTTCCCCGCAGATGCGGGACGAGGGCGGCGGGTTGATCAGTGGCAGCAGATCGACCCGCCGTTTCCATTTCACGGCAGGGGGATAGGCGTCAATCTTAAAGTGACGTCAAAGATTGGGATAAGGCAGTGAGCCGCAGGTTCAGAGGCGAAAGCCATCACAAGGTCGACACCAAGGGGCGGGTCTCTATCCCAGCCTCTTTTCGCCGTGTGATCGAGGCCGCTGATCCCAACTGGGCCTCGGGCGATGCACCTGAGCTGGTTATTGTCTACGGTGATCATCGCCGCAATTACCTGGAATGCTACACGATCGAGGCCATCAACGAGGTGGACGAAAAGATAGATGCGCTGCCGCGCGGTGCGATGGAGCGCAAGATGCTCCAGCGTCTGTTTCACGGGCAGTCTTTCCCAACGTCCGTCGATGAAACCGGGCGTCTGGTGCTGCCTGCCAAGCTGCGCAACAAGATCGATCTGGACGGCGAGGCGTTTTTCATCGCCGCCGGTGACACCTTCCAGATCTGGAAGCCCGAGACCTACGAGGCGGAGGAAGCGGCCAAGACCGAAGCCTGGCTTGATGAATTGCCGGATGATTTCGATCCGCTGGTCTTCCTGGATTCCAAGCAAGGGGAGTAAGCCATGGCTGCTGCGGCCTCCTCTGACACATCTGCCCCCCATATTCCCGTCCTGTTGCCCGCCATTCTGAGGGCGGTGGCACCAGTGACCGGCGTCTGGCTTGACGGCACCTTTGGCGCAGGCGGGTATACGCGCGGGTTTCTCGACGCCGGGGCCGCGCAGGTGATCGCCGTGGACCGCGATCCACTGGCTTTCGAGATGGCTGCGGGTTGGGCCGCTGACTATGGCGATCGCTTGGTGCAGCAGCGCGGCGTCTTTTCGAAACTG
The DNA here is from genome assembly GCF_015644665.1 of Roseobacter sp. MH60115. Classification (GTDB taxonomy): domain Bacteria; phylum Pseudomonadota; class Alphaproteobacteria; order Rhodobacterales; family Rhodobacteraceae; genus Roseobacter. The sequence continues at coordinate 340,206 of NZ_JADOBQ010000003.1, read as the reverse complement.
GATACATACGCGCAGAGCCTCGATGGCATTGTGCTCGATCTGGGCGTGTCTTCGATGCAGCTTGATCAGGCTGAGCGCGGGTTTTCCTTCATGCGCGACGGACCTTTGGACATGCGCATGAGCCAGGATGGCCCCTCCGCCGCCGACATCGTGAACGAGGCGGATGAGGCGACCCTTGCCAACATCCTTTTCCAATATGGCGAAGAACGCGCCAGCCGCCGGATTGCCAAAGCCATTCTGCGCGAGCGCGCACAGGACCCGATCACGACGACCTTGCGCCTTGCAGGCATTATCGAGGGCTGCCTGCCGCGCGCCAAGCCCGGGCAGTCGCATCCCGCCACGCGCAGTTTTCAGGCGCTGCGGATCGCCGTGAACAATGAATATGGTGAGCTGTTTCAGGGTCTTATGGCGGCGGAGCGCGCGCTCAAGCCCGGCGGGCAATTGGCCGTTGTGACCTTTCATTCGGTCGAGGACCGCATGGTCAAACGTTTCCTGACCGCGCGTGCCGGGGCAGGTGGCAATGCCAACAGATACGCCCCGCAACAGGAGAAGGCTCCCCCGGCCTTCACCCTGAAATCGCGCAAGGCCATCGCGGCAGATGCCGAAGAGATCGCCCGCAACCCGCGCGCCCGGTCGGCCAAGCTGCGGGTGGCAACCCGCACAGAAGCACCGGCAGGCGAGATCGACGCAAAATCCATCGGCATGCCGGTGGTCAAAGAGGTAAGCTAATGCGCACGGTTCTTTACATCCTGACCACGCTGGCGGTGATCGGCCTGGCCTTCTGGGCGTACCGCGAAAACTATGCGACACAATCGGCGCTGGCCGACACCCGCGACTTGCGGCAGGACATCCGCGCGGCGCACGAACGGCTGGCGGTGCTGCGCGCGGAATGGGCCTATCTGAACCGGCCCGACCGCCTGCGGGACCTTGCAGAGATCAATTTCGACCGGCTCGGCCTGTTGGAGCTGCACCCCGAACAGTTTGGCCTGGTGGGTCAGGTGGCCTATCCGCCCGATCCCCTGCTGCCGATCACCAATCCGGTGGACGTCTCCAGCCTTGCCAGTGATGACACCGGGGAGACGCGCCCATGATCCGCACACCTCTGCGCCCTCTGGCGCGCATTCTCGATGCCCGCGCCAAGGGGGAGAACCCCGACGCGATCGAGCGGGAAAACATCCGCATCCGGCACGAGCAGATGCGCGACCAATCCCGCCAGCGCGCCGAGGGGCGTCTGCTGGTGCTGGGGCTCTTCTTCGTGGTGGCTTTCGGCGTCATCGGTGCCCGCATGGGGCTGCTGGCGACTGCCGAGCCGATGGAGCCGCGCGTCGAGGCACCGGGCGCCCGCATCCACGCCAGCCGCGCCGATATTGTGGATCGGCACGGGCGTCTGCTGGCCACGAATTTCGAGACGCATTCCCTTTATGCGCAACCGCCCCAAATGGTCGATCCGGCGCATTCGGCACGCGAACTGGCGCGTGTTTTCCCGGATCTCGATGAAAAGGAATTGCTGGAAGATTTCACCGGCAAGCGCAAATTCATCTGGATCAAGCGCAAGATCAGCCCCGAACAGATGCAGGCGGTGCATGAGATTGGCGATCCGGGCCTGCTCTTTGGCGCGCGCGACATGCGGCTCTATCCCAACGGCCGCCTGGCTGCACATGTGCTGGGCGGGGCGAGTTACGGGCGCGAAGGGGTGCATGCCGCCGAGGTGATTGGCGTCGCCGGGGTCGAGAAGTATTTTGATGATCATCTGCGCGATCCTGCCAATGGCAACCAGCCGCTGGAACTGTCGCTCGACCTGACCGTGCAGGCCGCGGCCGAGCGTGTGCTCTATGGCGGCATGAAGCTGATGAACGCCAAGGGCGCGACCTCCATTCTGATGGACGTCCACACCGGCGAAGTCGTCAGTGTTGTGTCCCTGCCGAGCTTTGATCCCAACAACCGCCCGCGTCCGGCGGTCACTGGCGATGCCTCTGACAGCCCGCTTTTTAACCGGTCGGTACAGGGCGTCTATGAGTTGGGCTCGACCTTCAAGATTTTCACCGTCGCACAGGCGCTTGATCTGGGGCTGGTGAGCCCCGATACGGTGATCGACACCAAAGGCCCATTGCGCTGGGGCAAGTTCCGTATTCGTGATTTCCGCAACTACGGCAATGCGATGACGGTCAGCAAGATCATTGAGAAGAGCTCCAACATTGGCACCGCGCGCCTTGCGCAGCAGATCGGCGTGGCGCGGCAGCGGGAGTTCATGGGCACCATGGGCATGCTGGAGGCCACGGGTTTCGAGATCGTCGAGGCGGCGACGGGCAAACCCCTGCTGCCCAAGAACTGGTCCGAGCTTAGCACCATGACCATTTCCTATGGCCACGGGCTGTCAACCTCCCCGATGCACCTTGCGGTGGGATATGCAGCGATTGCCAATGGCGGGTTGAAGGTGAAACCGACGATCCTCAAGCAGGACGGGCCGCAGGTGGGGGAACGGGTGATTTCCGAACGCTCCGCCGGTGCTGCGCGCAAGATGCTGCGCCGGGTGGTGACCGAAGGCACCGCCAGCTTTGGCGATGTCGCGGGCTATGCCGTCGGCGGCAAGACCGGGACGGCGGATAAACCGCGCCCTCAGGGCGGGTATTACGAGGATAAGGTGATCGCGACATTTGCCTCGATCTTCCCGGCGCATGATCCGCGTTATGTGCTGATCGTGACGCTGGACGAGGCCGTCGACACCACCGGTGAAAAGCCGCGCCGCACCGCCGGCTGGACCGCCGTGCCCGTGGCGGCGGAGATGATCAAACGCATCGCCCCGCTGCTGGGTCTCAGGCCAACCGTTGAACCTGCTGTGCTTACCGATGTAAAGCTCACCCGGAACTGAGCCGGAAAGGGCGGAGCCGATGAGCACAGACGCAAAGACACTTTCCTCCCTCGGCCTGACGGCCAAAGCCGGGCGCAATCCGGAGGTCACCGGCCTGGCTGTAGACAGCCGCGATGTGCAGGAGGGGTTTCTCTTTGCCGCGATGCCGGGCGTCAAGATGCATGGCGCGGAGTTCATCCAGTATGCGCTGCGCATGGGGGCGGCGGCTGTGCTGACAGATGCCGAAGGGGCCAAGATCGCCGCAGAGGAGCTAAGCACCAGCGAAGCTGCCCTGGTCGTGACGTCCGAGCCGCGCGAGGCTCTGACACGCGCCGCCTCGCTCTGGTTTGGTCGGCAGCCGCCGGTGATGGTGGCGGTCACGGGGACCAATGGCAAAACCTCGGTCAGCACCTTCGTGCGGCAAATCTGGACGCTGCTGGGCCACGCCGCGATCAACCTTGGCACCACCGGTGTGGAAGGCGCGTGGACCGCGCCGCTGATGCACACCACGCCCGAGCCGATCACTCTGCACCGCGCGCTCGCCGAGGCCGCCGAGCACGATGTTACCCATGCGGCGATGGAGGCCTCCAGCCACGGGCTGGATCAACGGCGCCTGGACGGCGTGACCCTCAAGGCTGCCGGGTTTACCAATTTCTCGCAGGACCACCTCGACTACCACGAAAGCTTCGAGGCCTATTTTGACGCCAAGGCGGGGCTGTTCGCGCGGGTGCTGCCCGAAGAGGCCAAGGCCGTGATCAATATTGAGGAAGAGCGCGGCGTCGATATGGCCGCGATTGCCAATGCGCGCGGCTGCCCGGTGGTCTCCGTCGGGCGGGACATCGGTGATTTTCACCTCGGCAACATTCAGGTCGATGCCACCGGCCAGACGGTCCAGTTCTTTCATCTGAGCAAATCCTACGTGCGCCGTCTCAACCTGATTGGGGATTTTCAGGCCGAAAACGTCTTGCTGGCCGCCGCGCTGGTGATCGCCTGCGGTGAAAAGCCCAACGTGGTGTTCGACACCTTCGAGGATCTCAGGACCGTGCGGGGTCGGATGCAACTGGCGGCGACACGCGACAATGGCGCCACGGTCTTTGTGGATTATGCCCACACGCCGGGGGCCGTTGCCACCGCGCTCAAGGCGCTGCGCCCGCATGTTGTCGGGCGGTTGATCGCAATCGTTGGCGCAGGCGGGGACCGTGATGCCACCAAACGCCCGTTGATGGGGCAGGCGGCAGCAGAGAACGCCGATCTGGTGATCGTGACCGATGACAACCCCCGCACCGAAGACCCCGCGACGATCCGCGCCTCGGTGCTGCTGGGCGCGCCAGACGCACAAGAGGTAGGTGACCGGGCCGAAGCCATTCTGCGCGGTGTTGACGCGCTGGGGCCGGGGGATGCGCTGCTGATCGCGGGCAAGGGGCACGAGACGGGCCAGACCGTGGGCGACGATGTTCTGCCCTTTGATGATGTTGAACAGGCCAGCGTCGCGGTGGCGGCCTTGGACGGGAAGTTCGCATGACCCTCTGGAGCGCGCAGGGCGCGGCGGCGGCGACAGGTGGGCAGGCGACCACCGATTGGACCGCGATGGGCGTATCCATCGACACCCGTAGCATCGAACCGGGTGACCTTTTCGTGGCCCTCAAGGACCAGCGTGACGGTCATGAATTTGTGGCCCAGGCGCTGGAGAAAGGCGCTGCAGCAGCCCTTGTCACGCACCGGCCCGATGGCGTGGCGGAGGATGCGCCCCTCTTGATTGTCCCCGACGTCTTGGCGGGGCTGCAGGCTCTGGGACGGGCGGGGCGTGCGCGCATGGGAGGTAAGGTTGCCGCCGTCACCGGCTCTGTCGGCAAGACCTCGACCAAGGAGATGCTGCTGGAGATGCTGCGCGTGCAGGGCCGCACCCATGCCTCCGTCGCCAGCTACAATAACCACTGGGGCGTGCCGCTGACGCTGGCGCGCATGCCTGCCGACACCGAATTCGCCGTGATCGAGATCGGCATGAACCACCCCGGCGAAATCGCCCCGCTTTCTAAAATGGCACAGCCGCATGTGGCGCTGGTCACCACCGTGGCCGCCGCACATCTGGAAGCTTTTGAGGATATCACCGGCATCGCAGTTGAGAAGGCCTCGATTTTCGACGGCGTTGTCCCGAACGGTGTTGCGGTGCTGAATGCGGATGTGGAGACTGCGGCAATCCTCATGGCCAAGGCCCAGGATTGCAAATTGCGCGATATCAGCTTTGGCGAACACGGCTATGATTTCAAACTGATCCGAGCCGATCTGCGGGAGGACACAACGGTCGTTCAGGCGCAGATGGGGGCGGAGCCCCTTCTTTACAAAATCGCCTCGCCGGGACGTCACTTTGCCATGAACGCGCTGGGGGCGCTGGCGGTGGTGGCTGCCCTGCATGCCGATATCGCGCTGGCCGTCGCCGCCCTGGGTCGGTGGAAGCCCTACAAGGGGCGGGGGCAACGCGAGCGCATACACCTCGATGCTGTCGAAGTGGGCATGACGCTGGACCTGATCGACGATAGCTACAACGCCAATCCGACGTCCATGCAGGCGGCGCTGGAGGTGCTTGCCGCAGCCCCCGTCACCAATGACATCGGGCGCGTTTCACGCGGGCGACGCATCGCTTTCCTGGGTGATATGAAGGAATTGGGGCCGGATGAGATTGCCCTGCATGCCGGTCTCGCGCACTTGCAGGCGATGCAATCGCTGGACGTGGTGCATTGTATCGGACCCCTCATGCGATCACTGTACGATATTCTGCCCGAGGCGCAGCGCGGCGCGTGGTTCGAGACCGCGGAGGAGGCGCTGCCTAGTCTGAAACGTAGGCTCGACAGTGGCGATGTGGTGCTGGCCAAGGGGTCGCTGAGCATGAAGCTGGGTCTCATCGTTGACGCCATCCGCAAAATGGGACATGCCCCGCTGGATGTGGAAGAAGGATAATCGATGCTTTACTGGCTCACGCTGCTGTCGGACGGGGGGGATTTTTACAACCTCTTTCGCTACATTACCTTCCGCGCTGGCGGCGCCTTTCTGACCGCGCTGGTTTTTGGGTTCCTCTTTGGCAAACCGCTGATCGCCGTGCTGCGCAAGCGTCAGGGCAAGGGCCAGCCCATCCGCGATGACGGTCCCGAGACGCATTTCGCCAAGGCGGGCACACCGACCATGGGCGGGCTGCTGATCGTAGGCGCGCTGGTGACGTCGACGGCGCTCTGGGCGCGGCTCGACAACCCCTTTGTCTGGATCGTGCTTTGCGTGACGCTCAGCTTTGCCGCCATCGGCTTTGCCGATGATTACGCGAAGGTGTCAAAGGGCAATCACAAGGGGGTGCCGGGCAAGGTGCGGCTGCTGCTGGGGTTCGTCATCGCCGGGATTGCAACCTATTGGGCCATGTCGATTCACGCGTCGAATGACGTGGAGCTTGCGGCGCGGGTGGCGGAGTATGATCCGCTCGCCGGACGGCTTGCGCTGCCTGTCTTCAAGGATGTGCTGATCAATCTGGGGCTTTTCTTCATCCCCTTCGGCATGATCGTGATCGTGGGCGCGGCCAACTCCGTGAACCTCACCGATGGGCTGGATGGGCTTGCCATCATGCCGGTCATGATCGCGGCCAGTACACTGGGTGTTATTGCCTATGCGGTGGGCCGGGTCGATTTCACCGAGTACCTCGATGTGCACTATGTGCCGGGCACGGGCGAGATCCTGATCTTCTGTGCAGGCCTCTTTGGCGGTGGCCTTGGCTTCCTTTGGTACAACGCGCCCCCCGCCGCCGTTTTCATGGGCGACACCGGCAGCCTTGCTCTGGGCGGTGCCTTGGGCGCCATCGCGGTCAGCACCAAGCACGAGATCGTGCTGGCCATCGTCGGCGGGCTTTTCGTTGTCGAGGCGCTGTCGGTGATCATTCAGGTCCTCTATTTCAAACGCACCGGGAAACGCGTTTTCCTGATGGCCCCGATCCATCACCATTATGAGAAAAAAGGCTGGGCGGAGAGCACCATCGTGATCCGCTTCTGGATCATCTCCCTGATCCTGGCGATGATCGGGCTGGCCACGTTAAAAGTGCGCTGACGCGCACCGCCCCTGCGAACGCCCACCCACCCACCCCGTCCGCAGGGGCGGGTGGACCAAACAAGCCTCTGTGCAAATGAGAGATGTTCGTTAATCTGCTCGGCGGGTCATGGAGGCGCGTGGATGTGGGATTTCATTGGTCAGTTCTGGGATCAGGGAGTGGATGTGGCAACTCTGATCCTGGCCATCATCGGCACACTCAGCACGTTGGGCTTGCTCCGGCGGCGCAGCAAGACGTTAAAGGATCTGATCTATATCGAGCAGGAGCGCGACGCATGTCGCAAAAAGCTCGACACCGCCGAAGTGCGTCTGGGCCATGTGGATCCTGAACGATTTATCGACAAGGCAAATGAGCTATATAGTGCTGGTAAATTCGACGCGGCAGAAACAGCGGCCCTCGATTTTACAAACCGCCAGTCCGAAGCCTTCGGTCGCGCAGCTGAAATCTTGACCGAACAGCGCATCATCGACAGCGAAACCGACGGTCAGACCGCTCTCGACGAGGCCGCGCGCTTTGTGCAGATCGGTCTTGCGGCAGACCCCGCGTCGGAGCGCCTGCGCGACCTGCAAGAGCTGACCCGTGCCCGGGCAGAAGGTTTGGCGCGCGGTGAACCGATTGAGGTGCTGAACTGGGGCGCGCTGTCTGCATTTGATCTCTACACGCTGTCTGTCACTCTGGAGCGCGCGGGCAATTACCGGCTGGCCGAGATCGCTGCCCGTCGCATGGTGCCGCTTGCGCGGCTGGAATTCGGTGCTACATCAATCAGCTACGGCAACGCGCTTGGGCGCCATGGCAGCACCCTGAAAGCGCTCAATCAGCTTCAGGCCGCGGAGGCGCTCTACCGGGCCGCGCTTGAGATCATCAAGCCCGCTGCCGGCGAAAACTCCGTAGACTACGCCAGCCAACTGTCCAATCTTGCCGGTGCTTTGAGTGCCCGGGGCGCACATGACGCGGCAGAGGAGATGTTTCGCAAAGTCCTCGAGATTGATCGCGCAACCGTCGGGGCGACCCATGCCAACTATGCCACGACACTTAACAATCTGGGCCTCGCGGTGCGGGCGCAGGGGCGCTATGACGAAGCCGAGGAGATCTACCACGAGGTGGTCAAGATCGACCGTTTGACGATTGGTGAGGCGCATCCGACCCATGCCGCCCATCTCAACAACTTGGCCCGGGTGCTGCACTCACAAAGCGCGTATGACGCGGCTGAAAAGGTCTATGCGGATGTCTTGAAAATCGATCGCGACACGATTGGGGAAATGCACCCGGACTATGCTTTTCATCTTGGCAATCTGATTGACCTCATGCGAGATCAGGGTCGTATTGCGGACGCGCTGCCACTGGCGGAGCAGGTGGTCGACATCTACCGTCAATCGCTGCCTGAGGGGGACCGCCGCATCACGATGGCTCAGGACACCCTTGCCGATTTGAGCACAAGATTGGGTTGAAGACGCCTGCCCGGGGGGCGTTCACGGCGATGCCAAACCGATGGGTTACGGATCTGATGCTTGCGGCGGGGTGTCGCCTCAAACGCTGTTCAACTGGCGCGGGGGCGACGCACTCTGTGTCTAGTTTGACACGCAAGAGACCACTTCTCCTTTTGCTCGAAGGGGCTTTGGAATGAGGTCGGCTCAGGCAAAACGCAAAATGCTGTAAGACGCTCTCCAATGCCGTCCGCGCCTTGTCACGGGTGCGCTAACCGGCTTGCCCCCGGACGCTCCGGGCGGCAGTGTCTCCGAAACGTGAAAGGAGAGCCGCGCGTGATTCCGGTTGTAGGTGTGCAAGGTCAGAAAGTTGCCGTGCTGGGGTTGGGTCGCTCGGGACTAAGCGCCGCGCGGGCACTGGCGGCGGGTGGGGCGACGCCGCTTTGCTGGGATGACAACCCGGCGGCGACGGCGCGCGCCGAGGCGGAGGGGTTCAGGTGCCAGCCGTTTCGCACGGCGGCTGATTTTGACGATATCGCACGGCTGATCGTCAGCCCCGGCATTCCGCATCTCTACCCCACCCCGAACCCGGTTGTTGCAACCGCGCTGTCGGCGGGGGTGCCGGTCGACAATGACATTGGTCTCTTCTTTCAGTCCTTTGCGACACATGCGTGGAACGGGTTTGACGTTGCACCGCGCGTTGTGGCGGTCACCGGGTCGAACGGGAAATCCACGACCTCCGCATTGATCCACCATATTCTGTCGGAGGTTGAGCGTCCCTGTCAGCTGGCCGGGAACATCGGGCGTGGGGTGCTCGATCTGGAGCCGCCCATTGATGGCGAGGTGGTGGTGCTGGAGCTGTCGAGCTACCAGACCGAGCTGGCGCGCAGCCTGACACCGGATATCGCAGTGTTTACCAATCTCTCACCGGATCATCTGGACCGGCACGCGGGGATGGGGGGGTATTTTGCCGCCAAGCGACGGCTCTTTTCCGAAGGCGGACCGGACCGGGCGGTGATTGGCGTGGATGAACCCGAGGGGCAGTATCTGGCCGGACAGCTCTCCGAGGGGCGCAGGGATGACCGGGTCATCCGCGTCTCCGTGGCCGGGAAGCTGACCGGGCCGGGATGGCAGGTCTTTGCGCGCAAGGGGTTCCTGTCGGAATACCGGAAGGGCAAACAGGTGGGGTCCATCGATTTGCGCGGGGTGCCGGGGTTGCCGGGGGCCCATAACCACCAGAATGCCTGCGCGGCCTATGCGGTTTGTCGGGCGTTGGGGTTGGCGCCGAAGGTGATCGAAGGCGCGTTCCACAGTTTCAGCGGGTTGCCGCATCGCAGCCAGCTGATCGGCGAAAAGAACGGCGTGCGGTTTGTGAACGACAGCAAGGCCACGAATGTGGATGCGGCGGCCAAGGCGCTGTCTGCCTTCGAGCGGGTGCGCTGGATCTGCGGCGGGTTGGAAAAAGAGGGCGGATTGGCGGAGCTCGGCGCCGCATCCTCGGTGCGCAAGGCCTATGTGATCGGTCGGGAGGCAGCGTCCTTTGCCATGCAACTGCCGATGGACGCTGAGGTTTGCACCACGATGGACAAGGCGGTGGCCCGTGCCGTGGCCGAGGCGGAAGAGGGGGATGTTGTTCTGCTGGCGCCTGCGGCGGCCAGTTTCGATCAATATGACAACTTCGAGCAGCGCGGCGATGATTTCGTGGCCGCGGTGCGGGCCTATCTCTGAGCTGTTTGCTTTTGCGGGGGCTGTCGGTTGCCTCCGGCGGGCATATTTTCAGAACAATGAAAGGTCAGCTGTTAAGGGCCCGTGCGGCGGCCATGGCGGACGACCACGCCCATTGGAAGTTGTATCCGCCAAGCCAGCCGGTGACATCCACTGCCTCGCCGATGACGTAGAGCCCCGGCACGGATTTTGCTTCCATCGTCCGGGCGGAGAGTGCATCGGTGTCAACGCCGCCCAGCGTGACTTCGGCGGTGCGGTAGCCTTCCGTGCCGGTTGGTTTCAGACGCCAGTCGGACAGTTTTTTGCAGATGGTACCCAGTCGTTGGTCGGATTGATCTGCGAGATTGCCCGTCAGGTCGATTTCGCGCGCCAGATGATCGACCAGACGCGCGGGCAGGTGGGTGGCCAGTTCTGTCGTCAGGTTGCGCCGACCCGATTGGTGGCGCTGGTTGCGCAGCTTGTCCATGAGGTCGGTATCCGGCGACAGGTTGACGGAGACCTCCTCGCCCTCCCGCCAATAGGAGGACGCCTGCAGGACGGCCGGGCCAGAGAGGCCTCTGTGGGTGAAAAGCAGGGCTTCGTCAAAGCTTTGGGCGCCCGCTGTGATCCGGGCTTTGGCGGAGACGCCCGCAAGATCGGCAAACCGTTCCTTGTCAAAGGTGAAGGGGACCAGCGCGGGGCGGGTTTCGGTGATCGGCAGGCCGAACTGAGCGGCAAGGTCGTATGCGAGACCGGTCGCCCCCATCTTGGGGATCGACTTTCCGCCTGTGCAGATGACGAGGGTATTCGCGGTGATCTGCGTTGTGGTGCCGTCTGTTTCCAGGCTGAACGTGAACCCATCCGGGGATTTTGCAAAACCATGTGCCGTGGTTTGCAACCGCAGATCGACGCCGTTTTGCTGCATCAATCCCCGGAGCATCGCGATGATCTCTTTGGCCGAGGTGTCACAAAAGAGCTGGCCCAGCGTCTTTTCATGCCAGGTGATACCGTGGCGGTCCACCAGATCGATGAAGTCCCATTGCGTGTAGCGGGCCAGTGCGGATTTGGCGAAATGCGGGTTTCGCGACAGGAAGGCCCCGGCGTCCGTGTAGAGATTGGTGAAGTTACAGCGCCCGCCGCCAGAGATGCGGATTTTCTCCCCCGGTGCGCGTGCGTGATCCACCAGCAGAATGCGCCCTTTTGCGTGGGCGGCACACATCATGCCAGCGGCCCCTGCGCCTATGATTGCCGTATCAACCTGCATCGCCGCCAACTGGCGCGAAAACCGACCAATAGCAAGTCTTGAGGCTGGTGCTGAGGATGATTTCGCGCTACTATCGGCCTTGTAGACCCCGAAAAGGGGCGCATCGAGGCAGTATGGTAATCCAAGGCAGGCACCCATGACAGAAATGGTCTATGGCGCAGTTCCGGTTCGTGATGGCGAACCGATCCTTCCCAAATGGTGGCGGACGATCGATAAATGGGCGATGTCCTGCATTCTGATGCTCTTTGCCGTGGGGCTTTTGCTGGGGCTCGCGGCCTCCCCGCCGCTTGCCGCAAAGAACGGGTTTGAGCCGTTTCACTATGTGCAGCGTCAGGCGGTTTTTGGCGTGTTTGCCCTGGTGGCCATGATCATCACCTCCATGATGTCGCCGGTGCTGGTGCGGCGTCTGGCGGTCCTGGGGTTTGTCGCGGCCTTTGTTGGCCTCGCCTTGCTGCCCTTCTTTGGGACGGATTTCGGCAAGGGCGCTGTGCGCTGGTACGGGCTCGGGTTTGCCTCCGTGCAGCCGTCTGAGTTCCTGAAGCCTGCCTTCGTGATTGTGGCGGCCTGGATGATGGCGGCCTCGACGGAGCTGAACGGTCCACCGGGCAAGACCTGGTCGCTCGCCCTCTGTGTGGCCATTGCGTCGATGCTGGTGCTGCAACCTGATTTCGGTCAGGCCTGTCTGGTGCTTTTCAGCTGGGGCGTGATGTATTTCGTGGCGGGTGCGCCGATGGTGCTGCTGGTGGGAATGGCGGCGCTGGTCGTCTTTGGGGGCACGCTGGCCTATTCCGGGTCCGAGCATTTCGCGCGCCGGATTGACGGGTTCCTGTCGCCGGAAATTGATCCGCGCACACAGCTTGGCTATGCCACCAACGCCATTCAGGAGGGTGGATTCTTTGGCGTCGGCGTGGGCGAGGGGCAGGTGAAATGGTCGCTGCCCGATGCGCATACCGACTTCATCATCGCGGTGGCTGCCGAAGAATACGGGCTGATCCTCGTGCTGGTGATCATTGCGCTCTACGCCACGGTGGTCGTGCGCTCGCTGCTGCGGCTGGTGCGTGAACGCGATCCGTTCATCCGCCTGGCCGGAACCGGGCTTGCCTGCACGCTGGGTGTTCAAGCGATGATCAACATGGGGGTCGCGGTGCGCCTGCTGCCTGCGAAGGGCATGACATTGCCGTTTGTCAGCTACGGTGGGTCGTCGGTCATTGCCAGCGGCATCGCCGTGGGCATGCTGCTTGCTTTCACGCGGACACGGCCACAGGGTGAAATCAGCGATCTGCTGTCGCGCGGGCGCGCCCCGTGAGCGCGCAACCTCTCCTGCTGATCGCCGCAGGCGGTACCGGCGGGCACATGTTCCCTGCGCAGGCGCTGGCCGAAGCGATGTTGCATCGCGGCTGGCGGGTGAAGCTCAGCACCGACGCACGGGGTGCGCGGTACACGAAGGGCTTCCCGCATTCCACCGAGATCGAGGAGATCAGCAGCGCCACCTTTGCGCGCGGCGGGCTGCTGGCCAAGGCGGTGGTGGCCCCGCGCCTTGTGCTTGGGACGCTGGCGTCGATCTGGGGCTTCATGCGGGACAAGCCCGCCGTGGTTGTGGGGTTTGGCGGCTATCCGACGATCCCGGCGCTCTCGGCGGCGCATCTGATGAAACTGCCCCGGATGATCCACGAGCAGAACGGCATTCTGGGCCGGGTGAACAAGGTCTTTGCCCCCCGCGTCGATGCCATCGCTTGTGGCACCTGGCCCACCGACCTGCCCGAGGGTGTGGAGGGTCACCACACCGGCAACCCGGTACGGCGTGCCATTCTTGATCGCGCAGAGGCCGGATACATCGCTCCGGGCGACTATCCCATGGAGCTGCTGGTGATTGGCGGCTCGCAAGGGGCGCGTATTCTCAGCGACGTCATCCCGCCCGCCATTGCCGCCCTGCCGATGCAGATGCTGCGCAACATCCGGGTCAGCCATCAGGCGCGGGAGGAAGATCTGGAGCGGGTCGCGGGTTTCTACGCCGAACACGGGATCAACGCCGATGTACAGGTTTTTTTCAACGATGTGCCGCGCCGCATGACCGAAGCACAGCTGGTGATCAGCCGGGCAGGGGCGTCATCCGTGGCCGATCTGTCGGTCATTGGCCGACCGTCCATCCTCATCCCCTATGCGGCAGCGACAGGCGATCACCAGACCGCCAATGCCCGCGGATTGGTGCAGGCGGGCGGGGCGATCATGATCCCGGAAAGCCGCCTGAACGTAGATGCCGTTGCGGAACACATCCTGACGGTGCTGGACAATCCGGACGCCGCCATGCACATGGCGCGCGCCGCTGCCGGATTCGGCAAGCCGGACGCCACGGAGGCGCTGGTGGAGATGGTCGAGCAGCTGGCAGCAAAAGGGCAAAGCACATGAGCGCAGCAACCAAACTGCCCGGCGACGTCGGGCCCATCCACTTTGTCGGCATTGGCGGCATCGGCATGTCGGGCATCGCCGAGGTGCTTCTGAACCACGGCTATACCGTGCAGGGCTCGGATCTCAAGGCGACGCCGATCACCCGGCGGCTCGAAGAACTGGGCGCGCATGTCTTTGAAGGGCAGCGTGCTGAGAACATCGCCAACGCCGAGGTTGTCGTGATTTCCAGCGCCATCAAACCCGGCAATGCCGAACTTGATGCCGCGCGGTCGCAGGGTCTGCCGATCGTCAGACGGGCGGAGATGCTGGCGGAGCTCATGCGCCTGAAATCCAACATCGCCGTAGCGGGCACCCATGGCAAGACGACCACTACGACAATGGTGGCAACCCTGCTGGATGCTGGCGAGTTTGACCCGACAGTGGTGAATGGCGGCATCATCCACGCCTACGGCTCCAACGCGCGGGCAGGCGAGGGCGAATGGATGGTGGTGGAGGCCGACGAGAGCGACGGCACCTTCAACCGGCTGCCCGCCACCATTGCCATCGTGACCAACATCGACCCCGAGCACATGGAGCACTGGGGCGATTTCGACACGCTGCGGCAGGGGTTTCTGGATTTCGTCTCCAATATCCCATTCTACGGGGTCGCGGTCTGCTGCACCGATCATGCCGAGGTACAGGCGCTGGTGGGCAAGATCACCGACCGACGCGTCGTGACCTATGGGTTCAATGCGCAGGCCGACGTGCGCGCAACCAATCTCAGTTACAAAAATGGCATCGCGCATTTCGATGTGGCGCTGCAGGCCGAAGACATCCTGATCGAAGGCTGCACCCTGCCGATGCCGGGGGACCACAATGTCTCCAACGCGCTTTCCGCGATTGCCGTGGCGCGCCATCTGGGCATGAAGGGCGAGCAGATTCGCGACGCGTTAGCCAAGTTTGGCGGCGTTAACCGGCGCTTCACCCGTGTGGGCGAAGTTAGTGGTGTGACGATCATCGATGACTATGGCCACCACCCGGTTGAAATCGCTGCGGTACTGAAAGCGGCGCGGCAGGCGACCGAAGGCCGCGTGATTGCTGTGCACCAACCGCACCGCTACACAAGGCTCTCCGGTCTTTTCGATGACTTTTGCGCCTGTTTCAACGACGCCGATGTGGTTGGCATTGCCGAAGTCTACGGTGCCGGCGAAGACCCCATCGAGGGCGCCAGCCGCGATGATCTGGTCGCTGGCCTCATCCGCCACGGCCACCGTCACGCGCGCGCGGTCGTGGGAGAGGATGACCTCGAACGCCTCGTGCGCGAGCAGGCCCGTCCGGGTGATATGGTGGTCTGCCTCGGTGCCGGTACCATCAGCACCTGGGCGAATGGCCTGCCCGACCGTCTGCGCAAAGGAGCTGCCTGATGCTGCTCTGGGCCTGCGTCGCCTGGGTCTTTGCCTCCGCCCTGGTGGCGATGCTGCCGATGCGCCATCAATACATCCCCGGTGTTGCGCTCTTGCTCGCCGCGCCCTGCCTGATCCTCTGGATCGGTTTTGACGTCAGCTGGTGGGCCGCGGCCCTCGCGCTTTTTGCTTTTGTATCCATGTTTCGTAATCCGCTGCGTTATTTTCTGGCCCGGGCCCGTGGCGAAAGACCGGAGATCCCGAAATGAGCCTCCCCCTCATCCTGGCGGCGCTCTGGGCCGTGGTGGCCAATGTTCTGGCCATGACCCCCAGCAAGGACCACCATTGGCGCAACGCCTATATGCTGATCGCCATCGGCATTCCGATCGTGGGCTATGTTACCTGGCTGCACGGGCCCTGGCTTGGCCTGCTGGTCATGGCGGGCGGGGTCTCCGTGCTGCGCTGGCCGGTGATCTATCTGGGCCGCTGGATCAAACGCCGGACCCTGCGCTAGGATCACGGCATGACAGATATGCCTGACGTCCGTGGCCGCCTGACGCCAAACCGGTCCTTGAGCGAGCTGACATGGCTGCGGGTCGGAGGCCCGGCAGACTGGTTCTTTCAACCGGCTGACCTGCAGGACCTGAGCGATTTTCTGGCTGCCCTGTCACCCGAAATCGCCGTCTTTCCAATGGGTGTCGGCTCCAACCTGATCGTGCGCGATGGCGGGTTGCGCGCCGTGGTGATCCGCCTGGGGCGCGGCTTCAACGGGATCGAGGTGACGGACGGCTTTGTGATCGCCGGGGCTGCCGCACTGGATGCCCATGTGGCGAAAAGGGCTGCGGATGCCGGGCGCGATCTGACGTTCCTGCGCACCATTCCGGGCAGCATTGGCGGGGCGGTCAGGATGAACGCGGGCTGCTATGGCAGCTATACGGCGGATGTGCTGGTGGAGGCGCAGGCGGTGACGCGTGAGGGTGAGATTATCACGCTGCGGCCAGACGATTTGCGCTTCGCCTACCGCCAGAGCCAGGTGCCCGAGGGCTGCGTCCTGGCGCAGGCCACATTTGCCGCGCCCAAAGGCGATCCCGCAGAATTACACGCGCGTATGGCCGATCAGATCGCCAAGCGTGACGCGACCCAGCCCACGAAAGACCGCAGCGCCGGGTCGACCTTTCGCAATCCGGCGGGGTTTTCCTCCACTGGGCGGGCGGATGACGTGCATGATCTCAAAGCGTGGAAAGTCATTGACGACGCAGGCCTGCGCGGGGCGCAGCTTGGTGGCGCACAGATGAGCCAGAAACACTCCAACTTCCTGATCAACACCGGGGACGCCACGGCGGCGGATCTTGAGGGATTGGGTGAAGCGGTGCGAAAAAAGGTTTACGCCCAAAGCGGTATCACGCTAGAATGGGAAATCAAGCGCGTGGGCGAGAATTAAGGGTTCCTTAACCACGATCCCGCCAGACTGCATGCAGAAAAACGACGGTGAACCGGCGCAAAAGTCGGACCAAAACAACGAAGAACGGGCCCCAGAGGTCTGGTAAAGAGGCACCAAGTGGGTCAGTCGAGCAGGACACCCCAACGTGTGGCGGTATTGATGGGCGGCCCTTCGGCTGAGCGCGAAGTGTCTCTGTCAAGTGGGCAAGCCTGTACTGCCGCGCTGCGGGGAGAAGGATTTGAGGTGATCGAGGTCGATGCAGGCCCCGATCTGTGCTCTGTTCTGGCGGAACTCAAACCGGATGCTGTTCTGAACTGCCTGCATGGGCGCTGGGGCGAGGATGGCTGCGTGCAAGGGCTGCTGGAGTGGATCGGCATACCCTATTCCCATTCCGGTGTGCTGTCTTCCGCTTTGGCCCTGGACAAACAGCGCAGCAAGGCGGCCTTTGCCGCGGCGGGCCTGCCGACGGTCCCCAGTATCCTAATCCCCTCAGCCGAGGTGCGCAGCCGCCATGTCATGCCGCCGCCCTATGTGGTTAAGCCCAACAACGAAGGCTCGTCCGTCGGCATCTATCTTGTGCATGAAGACAGCAACGGCCCGCCGCAACTGGCAGCGGACATGCCGGAAGAGGTGATGGTCGAGGCCTTTGCGCCGGGGCGTGAGTTGACGACCACCGTTCTGGGGGACCGGGCGCTGACGGTCACGGATATTCTGACCGATGGCTGGTACGATTACGATGCCAAATACAAACCCGGCGGGTCGCGGCACGTGGTGCCTGCGGATGTGCCGCCTCAGATTTTTGACCTCTGCATGGACTATGCCCTGAGGGCGCATAGGGCGTTGGGATGTCGGGGCGTGAGCCGCACTGATTTTCGCTGGGATGAAAGCAAGGGCGCCGACGGGCTGATCCTGCTGGAGACCAACACGCAGCCGGGTATGACGGCGACCTCCCTGACGCCGGAACAGGCGCAGGCCTGTGGCATGAGTTTCGGGCAGCTCTGCGCCTGGATGGTGGAGGACGCCTCATGCGATCGCTGAAATCGCGCAGACCCGGCCCCAGTGATCCGGCCCCGTCCCGCTGGGCCTGGCGGATGCAGCGGCTGATGCTGACGCCCGCCTTCCTGTTGATGTTGCGCGCAGGCGTGCCGATGGCGCTGACCTTCGGGGCGGCCACATGGTGGCTGTCGGAGGAGGCCAACCGCCAGATGATCCGCGACACGGTGGCCGAGGCCCGTGCCAGTTTCGAGACCCGTCCTGAGTTCATGGTGCATCTGATGGCCATCGACGGCGGCGATGACGACCTTGCGCAAGACATCCGCGAAGTGGTGCCGCTGGACTTCCCGATCAGTTCCTTTGACCTCAACCTGACGGAGATCCGGAACACCATTGCCGGGCTCGCGCCGGTCAAGACGGTGGGCGTGCGCATCCGTCCCGGCGGGGTGCTGCAGGTGGACGTCACGCCGCGCACGCCGGTCGCGATTTGGCGCAGCCGGGATGGTCTGACCCTGGTCGACATCACCGGCGCGCATCTGGGCAAGCTGGACAAGCGCATGGACCGGCCTGACCTGTTGCTCATCGCGGGCGAAGGGGCGGAAGGCGAGGTGAAAGAGGCGCTCAACCTCTATCGGGCAGCCGCCCCTCTTGGGGTCCGGTTGCGCGGCATCGTGCGCATGGGCGCGCGGCGCTGGGACGTGGTGCTGGACCGGGATCAGCGGATCCTGCTGCCGGAACAGGGCGCGGTTGAAGCGCTCGAACGGGTGATCGCACTCGATGCTGCAGAGGATGTGCTCGCGCGCGATGTGGTGCGGGTTGACCTGCGTCTTGCCGCGCGGCCAACCGTGCAGATGAGCGAACAGGCGGCCACGCTGTGGTGGGAAATAAAGAAGGTTTCAGGGCAGTAGAATGATGGACTTGTACGAAAGCCAGCGTCAGATGCGCAACATGCGCAAAGCGGCCATGCAGCGCGGTGTGGTGGCCATTCTGGATGTGGGCAGCTCTAAAATCTCCTGTCTCGTGCTGCGCTTTGACGGCATCGGCGATCTGGGCGAGGAGGGCGAGATCGGTTCGCTCGCCGGGCAGTCGCAGTTCCGTGTGATCGGCGCGGCCACCACCCGCTCGCGCGGGGTGCGGTTTGGCGAGATCTGCGCCATGCAGGAGACCGAGCGTGCCATTCGCACCGCGCTGCAAGGTGCGCAGAAGATGGCGGGTATCCGGGTGGATCACGTGATCGCCTGTTTTGCCGGGGCCGATCCGCGATCCTACGGGTTGGACGCCCAGGTCGATCTCGACGGGCAGGCGGTGGACGAACAGGACGTGGCGCGGGCGCTGGCAGCCTGCGATGTGCCCGACTATGGCGCGGGCCGGGAAGTGCTGCACGCACAGCCGGTGAATTTTGCGCTGGATCACCGCTCGGGCCTCAGCGACCCGCGGGGGCAGCTGGGGAATGCGCTGTCGGTGGATATGCATATGTTGACCGTCGATGGCTCGGCGGTGCAGCACCTGGCGCATTGCATCAAACGGTGCGATCTGGAATTGGCGGGGATCGCCTCCTCGGCCTATGTCAGCGGCATTGCCGCGCTGGTGGAGGACGAACAGGAGCTGGGCGCCGCCTGCATCGATCTGGGCGGCGGGGCCACGGGCGTGTCGATTTTCATCAAGAAACACATGATCTTTGCCGATACCGTGCGTATGGGCGGTGATCACGTGACCGGCGATATTTCCATGGGGCTTCAGGTACCCATGTCCATGGCCGAGCGGATCAAGACCATGCACGGTGGTGTGCATGCCACGGGGATGGACGACCGCGAGATGATCGAGATTGGCGGCGACACCGGCGATTTCGAACACGACCGCCGCACCGCCAGCCGGGCGGAAGTCATCGGCATCATGCGCCCCCGGGTGGAGGAAATCCTCGAAGAGGTCCGCGCCCGGCTGGATGCGGCCGGGTTTGACCATCTGCCCAGCCAGCAGATCGTGCTCACGGGCGGGGGCAGCCAGATCCCCGGGCTCGACGGGCTGGCCAGCAAGATCCTGGGCCAGCAGGTGCGGCTGGGCCGGCCCCTGCGTGTGCACGGGTTGCCGCAGGTCGCGACCGGCCCCAGCTTTGCCTCCGTGGTTGGTTTGACGCTTTTTGCCGCCCACCCGCAGGATGAATGGTGGGATTTCGATATCCCGGCAGAGCGCTATCCGAACCGGTCGCTCAAGCGCGCGGTCCGTTGGTTCCGCGACAACTGGTAGGACATTGAAAACACGAATCACGGTGACGCATGTGCTGCGCTGTGATACTGTTTGGACAAGGCCCGCAGAGGCCCAAAGGCGACCGAGCAGTCGTCCGAAAATGTCAGACTCACCGCGCAGGGCGCGTACCGGGTGCACCGCATCCGACCGAATCCTTTGCGCGTTTTTTAGTGCCGATTGCGTGGCTTTGCGCGACATCTTGCCAATGCCTACCGTCAGCAGGGGTTTGATGCCGCTTTCAGCCCATATTTTGTGGCAAAACTGTGTTTTTTACGTGACGCTGCGGCGCTCAACAGGTAGTGTTAGCCCTGAATAGGCACCAAAAGCACCCGCGAATGCGGGGCAGCAGCACAGGCGGATTGTATTATGACCCTTACTCTTTCGATGCCGGGACAGGCGGACCTCAGACCTCGTATCACCGTGTTCGGTGTGGGTGGGGCCGGGGGCAATGCGGTCAACAACATGATCGAGAAGGAGCTGGACGGCGTCGAGTTCGTTGTGGCGAATACGGACGCGCAGGCGCTGCAGCAGGCCAAGTCGGACAACCGCGTGCAGCTGGGCATCAAGGTCACCGAAGGTTTGGGCGCGGGCGCGCGGGCAACCGTTGGCGCGGCAGCGGCGGAAGAAAGCATCGAGCAGATCGTCGATCATCTGGCCGGCGCGCATATGTGTTTCATCACCGCCGGTATGGGCGGGGGCACCGGCACCGGGGCCGCACCGATCATCGCGCAGGCTGCGCGCGAGCTGGGTGTGCTGACCGTTGGCGTTGTGACCAAGCCCTTCCAGTTCGAAGGCGCCAAGCGGATGCGCCAGGCCGAAGACGGCGTCGAGGCGCTGCAAAAGGTCGTCGATACGCTGATCATCATCCCTAACCAGAACCTCTTCCGTTTGGCGAACGAAAAAACCACCTTCACCGAAGCCTTCTCCATGGCCGACGATGTGCTTTATCAGGGTGTGAAGGGTGTGACCGATCTGATGGTCCGTCCGGGTCTCATCAACCTCGACTTTGCCGATGTGCGTGCCGTGATGGACGAGATGGGCAAGGCGATGATGGGCACAGGGGAAGATGATGGTGAAGATCGCGCCATCCAGGCCGCCGAAAAGGCCATTGCCAACCCGCTGCTGGATGAAATCAGCCTGCGCGGGGCCAAAGGTGTCCTCATCAACATCACCGGCGGTCACGATCTGACGCTCTTTGAGTTGGACGAAGCCGCGAACCGCATCCGCGAAGAAGTGGACCCGGAAGCGAACATCATCGTTGGTTCCACGCTGGATACCGAAATGGGCGGCTTGATGCGGGTGAGCGTGGTTGCCACCGGCATCGACGCAACGGATGTGAACACGGAGATGCCTGTGCCACGCCGGTCCCTGTCGCAGCCGCTGCAACCGGCTGTGGTTGCCGAGGAAGAGGCAGAACCGATGGCGGCGGTCATGACGATGACCGAGACACAGGAAAGCGTTGTTGCAGAAGCAGCGGAAGAGCCGACCTTGTTTGAATCGCTCGATGTTGAGCAAACGGCGGCAGAAGACACCTATGCGCAGGAGGCCGACGATGATCTTCCGGCACCGGCCTATCAGCCGCAGGTTGCCGCTTTTGAACCGAGTCGGGTCGATACACCGGCGGAGCCTGAAGCCTTCGTCGCCCCGCGCGCCCTGACACCCGGCACACCCTCGCCTGAAGCGATGGCCCGCCTGCGCGCCGCGGCACAAAAGGCGGCACCACAGCAGGCACATCGCCCGGCCGCAGCACAACCGACCGCTGGGCAAGAGGAACGGCCCCGCTTTGGTATCAACTCGCTGATCAACCGGATGACGGGCCATGCCGAAGGGGGCCCGCAGCAGGCGCCACGCCAGCAACCCCCGGTGCAGCAGCGTGCGGCAGAACCCGCGCCAATGCCCCAGGATCAGGCTGATCCGGACCAGGAGCGCATCGAAATTCCCGCATTTTTGCGCCGCCAAGCCAACTGATCTCTTCACGAATTGCCAAAAACGGGCCGCATCTTTGCGGCCCGTTTTATTTTATTATCAGTACCTTAGTAGCGCGCAGGCGCCTTTGTGCCCAAATGTAACAGATGTGTTTCAGTCCGTTGCAAAGATTGAGTTGAGCCTCATGGGTTCAGTCCATAGGTACGAGTTCAACAGGGCCGGAGGGTCCGTGGGTTTTGTGGGGCTATTGTGCAGACAACGATCAAATCAGCGATCAGCTTTTCGGGCTGTGGCCTTCATACAGGTCACAAGGCGACGGTCACGATCAGACCGGCGACCGCAGAGCATGGCATCTGGTTCTCGCGCACTGACGTTGCCGTTGGCGATCGTCTGATCCCGGCGCGCTGGGACGCTGTCCTGCGGTCCCCGCTTTGCACCAAAATCCAGAACGCATCTGGCCTTCAGGTTTCTACCGTCGAGCATATCATGGCGGCGCTGGCTGGCTGTGGTGTGCACAATGCGCTGGTCGAGATTGACGGCCCCGAAGTGCCAATCCTCGATGGGTCTGCCGTGCCTTTCGTGCGCGGCATCATGCAGCGCGGTCTGCGGACGCTGCCTGCGCCGGTACGTGCGCTGGAAGTGATGAAGACTGTGACCGTAACCGATGGTGAAGCGTCTGCGACGCTGGCCCCTGCGGACACGCTGCAGATCGACTTTGAGATTGATTTTGACGACGCGGCGATTGGTCATCAGAAAAAATCGCTGGTCATGAACAATGGCAGCTTCGCGCGCGAGCTGTGCGACAGCCGCACCTTCTGCCGTCAGGCGGATGTGGATGCGATGCGCGCCAACGGTTTGGCACTCGGTGGCACGCCGGGTGAGAACGCGGTGGTCTTTGATGGCGACCGTGTGTTGAGCCCGGGCGGCCTGCGGCACCGGGACGAACCCGTGCGTCACAAGATGCTCGACGCTCTGGGCGATCTGGCGCTGGCCGGTGCGCCGCTCATCGGACGGTATTCCGGTGTCCGCGCGGGTCATTCGCTGACCAATACATTGCTGCGCAACCTCTTTGCGACACCGGATGCGGTGCGCATGGTGGTCTGTGACAGAAGCACGGCAGCGCGTCTGCCCGGTTACGGCCTGATCTGGGACGAGATTCCAGCTGTCGCGTAACGCGGTGATGCGCCTTGTCGTTCCCGGACACTTCTCTTCTCAAGCAAGCTTTATCACACCTGCGTACACAAACGGCGCAATGGGCGTTTTGCACGGGAAATTTCTGTGCTAGGACCTCTCAGAGTTCGCGCAAATTGCGTCGTGCGGGGGTACGGAATAAAGGTGGCAAAGCATGAGTAAGCTTGGGTCGCGAAAGCGGGTAATCACGGCACTGCTGATGGCAGCAACGCTGGCGGCATGTGGTGGCGGGAATGCCGGGCGCACCGGTGGCAACTTCTTTAACCCCGAAGAAATTCCGCTGGAGACCTATTCGCCCGAGCAGATTTTCGAACGCGGCGAATTTGAGCTGAACCGCAGCAGACCCGAGGATGCGGCCTTCTACTTTGCCGAAATCGAACGGCTTTACCCCTATTCCGACTGGGCCCGGCGCGCGCTGATCATGCAGGCGTTTTCCTATCACCGCGATCAGGACTACCCCAACAGCCGGTCCGCGGCCCAGCGGTTCATTGATTTCTACCCCGAGGATGATGATGCGGCCTATGCGCAGTATCTCTTGGCGCTCAGCTACTATGACCAGATCGACGAGGTCGGGCGCGATCAGGGGCTGACGTTTCAGGCCCTGCAGGCGTTGCGCGAAGTGATTGAGCGCTACCCGGACAGTGACTACGCGCGCTCTGCCATTTTGAAATTCGACCTCGCCTTTGACCATCTGGCGGCCAAGGAAATGGAAATCGGGCGCTACTATCTGCGCCGGAATCATTACACGGCGGCAATAAACCGCTTCCGTGTCGTGGTTGAGGATTTCCAGACCACCACCCACACGCCCGAAGCCCTGCACCGGTTGGTCGAAGCCTATCTGTCGCTGGGCCTGACCGATGAGGCGCAGACAGCGGGCGCCATCCTGGGCTTCAACTATCGCTCCACCGATTGGTATGAGGATAGTTTTGCGCTGCTGACCGGGCAGGGGCTGACGCTGGAGGCTGCTGGTGACAGCTGGCTGCGGCAGGTCTACCGCCAGACGGTGAAGGGCGAATGGCTCTGATCCGACAGCCATGACAAGCGGGGCGATATATGCTGCGCGGGCTTGATATCTCCGACATGTTGATCATCGACCGGCTGGAACTGAGTTTCCAGCCGGGTCTGAACGTGCTGACGGGCGAGACCGGGGCGGGCAAGTCGATCCTGCTGGATTCCTTAGGCTTTGTGCTGGGCTGGCGCGGGCGTGCCGATCTGGTCAGGCAGGGGGCGGCGCAGGGCGAGGTGACGGCCTGGTTCGATTTGCCTGACGACCACCCCGCCCATGCTTTGCTGGAGGAGGCGGGATTGCCGGGGGGAGATGAGTTGATCCTGCGCCGGATCAATACCTCGGAGGGGCGCAAGACGGCCTGGGTCAATGACCGGCGCTGCTCGGGTGATGTGTTGCGTCAACTCTCGGATACGTTGGTGGAACTGCATGGCCAGCATGACGATCGGGGGCTGCTGAACCCGCGGGGGCATCGGTTGATCCTCGACAGCTTTGCCGGGCTGGAAGCGGCCATCACAAAATGTCGCGCGGCGTGGAGTGCCAAGGGTAAGGCGGCAAAGGCGCTGGCGGCGGCGGAAGCAGCCATGGCGGCCATCCGCGACGAGGAAGAGTTCCTGCGTCATGCGGTGGCCGAGCTTGATGCCCTGTCGCCGGAGCCGGGGGAAGAGGCCCTATTGGACGTCCGCCGGCGGAGCATGCAGAACGCCGAGAAAATCCGCAGTGATGTGATCCGCGCCCATGAAATTTTGGGCCAGCAGGGGGCCGAAGCCGCCCTGGGCGACGCCTTGCGCTGGCTCGATGGGGCGGCTGAGCAGGCGGAGGGCGCGCTGGAGGCCCCAATGGCCTCCCTGTCGCGCGCCCTGGTGGAATTGGACGAGGCGATGGACGGGATTGTCGCCGCCATTGACGGGCTGTCCTTTGATCCGACGGAGCTTGAGGATACCGAGGAGCGTCTCTTTGCCATCCGCGCGTTGGCCCGCAAGCACGACGTTCTCCCCGATGATTTGGCCGGTTTTGCGGGCACCCTGCGGGACAAGCTTACGGCCCTCGATGCCGGTGATGCCGATCTGGCGACGCTGCGCCAACAATGCGAGGCAGCAGAAGCGCGCTATGCATCCGCAGCGGCAGGTCTGACCGAGGCGCGCCGCCGGGCGGCCAAAAAGCTGGACAAGGCCGTCAGCGCGGAGCTGGCGCCGCTCAAGATGGAGCGGGCCGTTTTCGAGACGCAGATCTCCGGGGACACACCGGGACCCGAAGGGGTCGATGCCGTGGCCTTTACCGTGGCAACCAACCCCGGCGCGCCCTCCGGGCCGCTCAACAAGATCGCTTCGGGGGGAGAGCTCAGCCGCTTTCTCTTGGCCCTCAAGGTCTGTCTGACCAAGGGCCAGACCGGCCTGACGATGATCTTTGACGAAATCGACCGCGGCGTCGGCGGGGCCACGGCAGACGCCGTCGGGCGCAGGTTGGCGGCGCTGGCCAGCGACGGTCAGGTGCTGGTGGTGACGCATTCGCCGCAGGTTGCGGCCCTGGGCGCACATCACTGGCGGGTGGAAAAACGGGTGTCGGGCGGGATGACGACTTCGACGGTGACACCGCTGCCCACGCCGGACCGGATCGATGAAATCGCACGCATGCTCTCGGGCGATACGATCACGGAAGAGGCACGGGGGGCTGCGCGCGCCCTCCTCGCGGGATAGAGGAGGCAAAAGGCTTCCCCCCATCGGCGGCTTGGCCTAGACAGGATGTAGCCAGAGTACGAAGTGATGTCCAAGCGATCCATTTTATCCCAGCAGCTCGACGTAGCGCTGACCAGCTGCCGGGATGGGTGGCGGTTGCTGCGTCACCGGGGACCCACGCAAATCCAGTTCTGGTTTATCGCGCTGATCATCGGGATCGCTGCAGGGTTTGCGGCGCTGTTTTTCCGCAAGGGCGTCAACGCCTTGCAAACTTATCTCTATGGCACCGAGGATGTCCGCCTGCTGCACAGCTTCGCGGAATCCCTGCCGTGGTATCTGGTGCTGATCATCCCGATTTGCGGCGGGTTGGTGGTGGGGGTGATCCTGCACATCTTTACCAAGGATGGTCGGGCGCGGTCGGTGGCAGATGTGATCCACGGGGCCGCGATGCATGATGGCCGTGTGGAAACCCGCGCGGGGCTGGCCTCGGCGCTGGCCTCGATGATCACGCTGGGCACCGGGGGATCGACGGGCCGGGAAGGCCCGGTGGTGCACCTCGCGGCAGTGATCTCCACCTGGGTCAACCGGCGCATCCACGCAGATGGGATCACCGGGCGCGATCTTTTGGGCTGTGCCGTGGCCGCTGCCGTCTCCGCCAGCTTCAATGCGCCCATTGCCGGGGCGCTCTTTGCGCTTGAAGTGGTGCTGCGCCACTTTGCCGTGCACGCCTTTGCCCCCATCGTGATTGCCAGTGCGGCGGGCACGATCATCAACCGGCTGGAATTTGGCGGGGTGACCGAATTCGCCCTCTCCACCACCGGTGCCGTACAGTTCTATCAGGAGATGCCCGCCTATCTGATGCTGGGCCTGGTCTGCGGGCTGATTGCCGTTGCTTTCATGAAAGCGATTTTCTGGGCCGAGGATTTCGGCACGAAGGTGCAGCGCAAGACCGGATTGCCGGGGTGGCTGCGCCCGGCAGTGGCGGGGGCCATGCTGGGCGGGATCGCGATCTTCTACCCGCATATCATCGGTGTTGGATATGAGACGACCTCGCTGGCGCTGACCGGCCAGCTCGCTCTCTGGAACGCTATCGTTTTCGCGGTCCTCAAGACCGTTGCCGTGGCCATCACCATGGCGGGGCGTATGGGCGGCGGGGTTTTCTCCCCCTCGCTCATGGTCGGCGCGCTTTCAGGTCTCAGCTTTGGCCTCATCGCCACCAGCGTCTTTCCGGATGTCTCCAGCTCGCTCGCCCTCTACGCGCTGACCGGCATGGGGGCTGTTGCCGCCGCCGTGCTCGGTGCACCGATCTCCACCACGCTGATCGTGTTCGAACTGACCGGCGACTGGCAGACCGGGCTTGCGGTGATGGTGGCCGTCTCGATGTCCACCGCGCTCGCCTCGCGTCTGGTCGACCGCAGTTTCTTCCTGACGCAATTGGAACGCCGCGGCATCCACCTGGCAGCGGGACCGCAAGCCTATCTGCTGGCGATGTTCCGGGTCGGCAGCGTGATGCGGCCCATGGACGACGAACGGGCCGCCAGCGAAGACGCCTGCTGGGAAATGATCGGCGACGGGGTCTATATCGACACAAACGCCACGCTGGAATCGGCCATGCCCATCTTTGAGACCGGCGTGCGCTTCATCCCCGTCGTCACGCTGAGCGCCGATGCTGCGCCGCCGGAGTTGCAGGGTGCGCTCTTCCATGTGGACGCGCTCAAGGTCTACAACCGCGCCCTGGCGGCCACGGCGGCCGAAGAGCACTCCTGATCAGATCTGCTCTACCGTCACATCCCCGTTTGCATAAAACGCCAGGTGATCCTTGATCCGCGCCACGCCGTCTTTGGGCTGCTCATAGGACCAGGCGACGTCCTTGAGCGTCGTGCTCTTGGTCACAACGGAATAGTAGCTGGCGTCCCCCTTATGCGGGCAATGGGTGGATTTGTCCGTCCGGTCCAGAAAGGCCATCGCAATATCACCACGCGGGAAATAGATCACGGGCGGGTAGTCGCCCTCGACCAGTTCCAGCGCCTCGGTGCTTTCCCCAAGCACGGCACCGCCAGCGCGCACGCTCCACGTGCCTTCCGCCTTCCGTATGGTGATATGGTCTGCCATGGCCAGCGTCTCCCCCTCTTGACGTCAAACTCTATCCGCGCCGCCTG
Source organism: Roseobacter sp. MH60115 (assembly GCF_015644665.1). GTDB lineage: Bacteria > Pseudomonadota > Alphaproteobacteria > Rhodobacterales > Rhodobacteraceae > Roseobacter. The sequence goes on along the minus strand of NZ_JADOBQ010000003.1, from coordinate 312,461 downwards.
TAACAGGACGATGACGCCGCGGCGGGCGTCAGATGGGCGCAGTTGCGGCATCCAACCACGTTTTTGCAGCGGGCGATAGGCGGGGGCCGATTTTTTCTGAAACCTCAGCGTGATAGGTGTTGAGCCAGTCGCGCTCGGCCAACGTCAACCGCTCAGCGACGATCAGGCGGCTGTCGATCGGGGCAAAGGTCAGCGTGCGCCAGTTCAGCATCTTGCGGTGACTGTCGCCGCCGGGTTTATCCGGCGCCTCCTGGGCCACGATCAGGTTTTCAATGCGGATGCCGAATGCGCCCTCCCGGTAGTATCCGGGTTCATTCGACAGGATCATTCCGGCCTCGATGGGCACATGGCTCACCCGGCTGAGGCGTTGTGGCCCCTCATGCACGCTCAGATAAGCGCCGACGCCATGGCCAAGCCCATGGTCGAAATCCTGCCCGGCAAGCCAAAGGGGCATCCGCCCGATGGCCTCGATATCGCGCCCGGCCAGCCCGACGGGCCAGCGCAGCCGGCTCATCGCGATCATTCCCTGTAGGACGCGGGTGAAAGCCGCGCAGGCCTCCTCAGGCGGGGCACCAATGGCGATGGTCCGCGTGATATCCGTGGTGCCGTCCAGATATTGCCCGCCGCTGTCCAGCACGATCAGCTGACCGTCTTCCAGCACGTTGTCGGTCTCTTCCGTCACGCGGTAGTGCATGATGGCCCCGTTCGGTCCACTGCCGGCGATGGTCTCGAAGCTGATGTCCTGCAGCGCGTTATCCGTGCGGCGCAAGCCTTCCAGCTTGGTCACCACCTGGGTTTCGCGCAGACTGCCGGCGGGGTGCGCATCGAGCCAGGCCAGCAGTTCCACCACCGCCGCACCATCACGCAAATGGGCCGCGGCAGCCCCCTCGATCTCGGCCTCATTTTTGCGTGCCTTGGGCAGGGCGCAGGGGTCCCCGTCAAAGACCGCACGGTCTCCCAGAATTTCCGCCAGCGCAAAGGGCAGGGTCCCGCGATCCACACGGATCTGCCCGTCGAGCGCATCCACCGCCGCCGTCAGATCGCTTGGTGCGTGCTGCGTCACATCCGGGCCCAGATGGTCGCGCACATCCGTGAGCTTCTCTGTCGCCATGAACAAATCCACCGCGCCCGTGTCGTGCAGGATGGCAAACCCCTGCGCCACAGGGTTGCGTGGAATATCCGACCCACGCACATTGAGCAGCCAGCACAGCGAATCCGGCAGCGTGATCACCGCCGCCTTATGCCCATCCTCGCGCAGCTCTTCGGCCAGCCGGGCGCGCTTCTGATCATGGCTTTCCCCGGCAAACTCAAGCGGATGCACCTTGACCGCGCCCAAAGGCGCCTCGGGCTGATCCGACCAGATGCGATCCACGAGATTGTTGCAGGCCCGCATCTCCACGCCGGTATCCTGCAGCGCCTTGCGCAGGATCTCGATCTGCCCGGCGCTGTGCAACCAGGGGTCAAACCCGACCAAACCCCCCTCTGGCAGCTGCTCCGGTAGCCACGCACCCAGCGACGTCTCGGGCCAGGGCACCGGCGTGAACACCTCCGCCACCTGCGCCTTGACCTGCGTCCGGTAGCGCCCATCGATGAACACCCCGGCCACCTCCGCCAGTGCCGCGCAAAACCCGGCAGAGCCAGTGAACCCGGTCAACCAGGCCAGCCGCTCATCACGCGCAGCGACGTATTCGCCCTGATGCGCATCTGCGCGCGGCACCAGAAACCCATCGAGCCCCTCGCCTGCAATCATCTCCCTCAGGGCCTTCAGCCGGGGCGGCCCCTGCTCGGGCCTTGCGGTGACTTCAAAGCTCTGAAACATGGACACCCTTTCATTGTTCCGATCAATATGCCCCCCGGAGGGCCGGGATCAGCTTGCGCGCTTTATCCCCATAACACGCGCCCGCGCCCGGGGATCGCTGTCAAAAAGGGCCGCCAACTGCTCGGTCATGGCCCCCGCCAGCTGATCCACATCCGTGATCGTGACGGCGCGATCATAATACCGCGTCACATCATGCCCGATGCCGATGGCCAGCAATTCCACCGCCCGGCGTTTCTCCACCATGGCAATCACATCGCGCAGGTGTTTCTCTAGATAATTCGCCGGATTCACCGACAGGGTGCTGTCATCCACCGGCGCGCCATCGGAGATGACCATCAGGATCTTGCGCGCCTCATGCCGCATCAGCATCCGGCGGTGCGCCCATTCCAGCGCCTCACCGTCGATATTCTCTTTCAGCAGCCCCTCTTTCATCATCAGCCCCAGATTGGGCCTTGTCCGCCGCCAGGGCGCGTCTGCGGATTTATAGATGATGTGGCGCAGATCGTTGAGCCGCCCCGGTTGCTGTGGGCGCCCGTCGTTGAGCCAGGCCTCGCGTGCCTGTCCGCCTTTCCACGCCCGCGTGGTAAAGCCCAGGATTTCGACCTTCACGTTGCAGCGTTCCAGCGTGCGCGCCAGCACATCGGCACAGATCGCCGCAATCGAAATCGGCCGCCCCCGCATGGAGCCGGAGTTGTCCAGCAGCAGGGTCACAACCGTATCCCGGAACTCGGTGTCCTTCTCGACCTTGAAGGACAAGGGCGTCGTCGGGTTGGCCACCACCCGCGCCAACCGCCCGGCATCCAGCATGCCTTCTTCCAGATCGAATTCCCAGGACCGGTTCTGTTGCGCTTGCAGACGGCGCTGGAGTTTGTTGGCCAATCGGCTCACGGCGCCTTTCAAGGGCTCCAACTGCTGATCGAGATAGGCCCGCAGCCGCTCCAGCTCCACGGGCTCGGCAAGCTCTTCCGCCCCGATCTCTTCATCATGATCGTTCAAATACACAAGGTAATTCGGGTCCGCGTCCGAGGCAGGGGGCGGGGCAGGTGGCTCCATCGGGGCCTCGCCCTCCGGCATCTCCGCCTCGTCGCCCATTTCCTGATCGGCCATGTCATCCATGGAAACCTGGGCCTGGCTGGCGTCCTGCTGCTCTTCCTGGCTCTGCTCGGGCGACCCCTCCGCTTCCTCTTCGTCCTGATCGTCCTGTCCGGTGCTGTCAGGCTCGCTGTCGTCCTCGGAACCTTCCTCGGCCTCGTCTTCCTGATCCTCGTCGATCTGGTCGGGATCGTCGCCCAGCTGATCGCCATACCCCAGATCGGAAATCATCTGGCGGGCAAACTTTGCAAAGGCAGACTGGTCGCTCAGCGTCTCATCGAGATTGTCCAGCGTCCCGCCGCATTGATCCTCGATGAACCCGCGCCAGAGCTCCATCACGTTCTGCGCACCCGTCGGCAGGTCACGGCCCGTCGCAAGATGGCGGATCAGATATCCCGCCGCCGTCGCCAGCGGCGCATCCGCTGCCTGCGTGACCTGATCATAGCCCTTGCGCATCGCCTCATGGGCAATCTTGGCATCGATGTTGCCCGCCGTGCCGGGCATGTCGCGCGCGCCCATCGCCTCGCAGCGGGCGGTCTCCATCGCTTCGTACAAATCGCGCGCCATGTCCCCCTGCGGCTGATACTTCGCATGGGTCTGACCGTTGTGATAGCGCCGGTTCAGCGCCAGCGCATCCGCCGTGCCCCGTGCCAGCATCACCTCGTCCCGTGTCATCCGGCGGCTGACCTGCGGCAGGCGCATGGCGTCCCCCGACAGGCCTGCCGGGTCCACGGAATAGGACACCGTCAATTCCGGATCATGCGCCATCACCTTGGTGGCCTCGGACAGCGCCTTTTTGAACGCGTCTGCCGGATTGTCTGACGGTTTGCTCATCCTTGGGTGCCTCTCGTTGGGTGCGGCAGGGCCGCCTTGCCCGTGGCCAGATCGGCCAGGAGCGCAACATGCACATCCAGCGCATCAATCACTTTATACCCCGGATCGTGCCCGTCAAATGCAAGGTTCAGATCCGTCCCGGCCAGAACCACGGCATCGGCACCCTGATCCGCAACCATCCGGCGCCCGGCCTCGAAGAACAGCGCGCGATCCTCTTCGGCGCAGTCGCCGCGCACGGCCATGTTCCGGTAGGCGGTGCCGACCTCTTCCATGTTGCCGTCGGGCGCCACGGCGTGTGTCCGGCTCAACTGCCCGTAGAGCTTGGTGCGCATGACAACTTCGGTGCCCAAAAGCCCAATCCTCTTGACACCTTGCTCTGCAAAATAAGCATCAAGAGGGGTCACGCCGCTGATCAGAGGCAGGGAGGAGAGGGCTTCGGTCTCGGCGAAACAGAAATGCCCGCCCAAAGAGGTGATCGCCGCACAATCGGCGCCCGCCGCCTTCAACTGATCAATCAGTCGCGCATAGGCCTGTGCCTGTTCCTGCCGCAGATCGCCAAGGTTGTTGCGAACCAATTCATCCACATCCGCATGTACAATCGTCAGCTCCAGCCGATGCCCCCTAGATCGCACAAGGGAGGTCAGCCGTTGGTAATAAACGACGGTCGCGGCGGGGCCGATGCCTCCGATCAGCCCCAGGTGCATGGTTCTGATCCCCGCATGCAGATCACCCCAGACTGACGCTGGCCGCGCTCTCCGGCAGCTCTTCGTCAAAGAGCCGCTGGTAGAATTCCGCGACGGTTTGCCGCTCCAGCTCGTCACATTTGTTGAGGAAGCTGAGGCGGAACGCATAGCCCACATTGCGGAAAATTTCAGCGTTCTGCGCCCAGGCAATCACCGTCCGCGGCGACATCACGGTCGACAGATCGCCGTTCATGAAGGCGGTGCGCGTCAGGTCCGCCACGGTGACCATCTGCTTGACGATCTTGCGGCCCTTTTCGGTGTTGTAATGCGGGTTCTTGCTGAGAACAATCGCGGTTTCGGCATCGATGCTGAGATAGTTCAGCGTCGCGACCAGTGACCAGCGGTCCATCTGACCCTGGTTGATCTGCTGGGTACCGTGATAGAGGCCGGTAGTATCCCCAAGGCCCACGGTGTTGGCCGTTGCAAAGATGCGGAAGAAGGGATGAGGGGTGATCACCTGGTTCTGGTCAAGCAGCGTCAGCTTGCCGTCCACCTCCAGCACCCGCTGGATCACGAACATCACATCCGCCCGGCCCGCATCATATTCGTCAAAGACAATCGCGGTCGGATTGCGCAGAGCCCAAGGGAGGATACCTTCCTGAAAATCAGTGACTTGCTTGCCGTCTTTCAACTTGATCGCATCCTTACCGATCAGGTCGATCCGGCTGATGTGGCTGTCGAGGTTCACCCGAACGGCGGGCCAGTTGAGGCGCGCGGCAACCTGTTCGATATGCGTGGACTTACCCGTGCCGTGGTAGCCCTGGATCATCACGCGGCGGTTATGCGCAAAACCTGCCAGGATCGCCAGCGTCGTGTCGGGGTCGAACTTATAGGTCGTGTCCAGATCCGGCACGCGGTCGCTGCGGTCTGCAAAGCCCTTGACCACCATGTCCGTATCAATGCCAAAGACGTCGCGGACGTGGATCTCTTCGGTGGGCTTTGTGTTGATGTCCAGTGCGCCGTCGGCCATGAGGTCATACCCCTTTACAAAAATGCGAAAAGCGGGCCGCGCAGGCCCGGATCATCTGGTGCAACATATATTGCGCAGGTGCAAGGGGAAGGGGCGGTCCAGTTGGGCGAAAGTGATGGTGCCATCAATCCTTGAAGTTGCGGCTGCCCTTGATCTGATCCCAGGCCCAGACAACTTCCTGAAGCTGTTCTTCCTGGCTGCGGTCACCGCCGTTCATATCCGGGTGCAGGACCTTGATCAGCGCCTTGTAGGCTTTGCGCACTTCCGGCTTGGTCCAAGTGTCTTTGGCCTCGAGGATTTCAAGCGCCCGTCGCTCGGTGGGGGGCAGGCGGCGGCCCGCCTGCGCACCGCGTCCCGGGTTCTGCGTGGCATTCGCGCCCAACACCTGATGCGGGTCTTCGATGCCCAGCCGCGCCCAGGCGCGCGCCTCCGGGTCGCCCAGCGGTTTGGTTGCCCGCTCCCAGACTTTATCCTTTGACATCTGGGCGTTGAGCTCTGCCTCGGTGGTGCCGTCAAAGAAGTTCCACTTCAGGTTATACTCGCGCACATGCGCCTGACAGAACCAGAAGAAATCATCCAGAACGTCCGGCGCTTTTGGTGCGCGATACTTGCCCGGTTCGTTGCATCCCTCGTGATCGCAAACGCGTGTCGAGGTCTCGGAGGCACCGGACATGCCACGCCGACCACGTGGGTTTTTCTTCTTGGAAGAAGAGACGGACATATCGAATCCAAAGGGATCTTGTTTTGGCATATTGGCACCTATACGAGTCGAGGCCGCTTAGTTTAGACTGCACACGGAAAGAGTGAAGGGGTCTGGGCAAAAAAATGTCGAAACGACAAGAGATTGAAGATCGGTTGCGCGAAGCTTTTGCGCCCCACATGTTGGAAGTTGTCGATGACAGCGAAAGCCATCGCGGCCATGCCGGTTACCCGGAGGGCGGTGAAAGCCATTTCAACGTGGCGATCCGGGCGCGCCAGTTCAAGGGCATGACCCGGGTGGCGCGCCACCGGGCGATCCACGCAGCGCTCGGGCCGCAGCTGATTTCGGAAATCCACGCCCTGGCGATTGACGCAGATGTTTAAGCCCGCCGGTCAGCTGTCTGATTTTTCTTCTTTTCTGACGGCTGCCAGTTTTTTCAGAGAGCTGGTCATGCCAGAGACTTCACTGGCTTCCTCAACGCCATTGTCGCTGAGCATCCGGCTGGCGCCCGCACTTTGCGAGGCGTCGTCTTGAGGTGTCTGAGGCGTAGCGAGTGGCGGTTCGGTGCGCTCTTCCGAGATCGGCATGACGGTGCTGGCGGGGGCGGGTAACGCCTCTTCCAGCGGTTTGCGGAAGACCAGCACGTTGCGCCAGTTTGTGGTGGTCGAGGCCAGGCCGGAGCGTTCAACCGAGGGCAGGGTTTCAGCGCGCTGATACTCCCAGCCGTCGGCGGCCATCTGGTTCATCACCTCTTCCAGCGCATGGGAAAACCGGTCCTCCGCAGATTTGATCCCCTTGGCCTTCACGCCCCGGTTTGGGGCGCTGATCACCCGGTACTGATACTGTGGCATTTGGCCGGTCTCCCGCGTTGTGATCTGTTTTATATCAAGTCGGTGCATCGCCGCCAATTGATTGTCGGCGGGGCACCCATGTTACCGTAGATTTTCAAGTGTATTGCGTTGCCTTCGCGCAGTTTGTCGGTCGCGATCAGCCCTTCAGTTTCTGCGCCACCAATTGGTTGACGGCCTTGGGATTGGCCTTGCCGCCCGTGGCTTTCATCACCTGTCCCACGAACCAGCCGGCCAGCTTGGGATTTTCCTGCGCCTTGGCAACCTGGTCGGGGTTGGCCGCGATGATTTCGTCCACGGCGGCCTCGATGGCACCGGTGTCGGTCACCTGCTTCATGCCACGCGCCTCGACGATCTCGGCCGGGTCGCCGCCCTCGGTGTAGACGATTTCAAAGAGATCCTTGGCGATTTTACCCGAAATCGCGTCGGACGCGATGAGGTCGATCACGCCGCCCAGTTGCGCGGGGCTCACGGGGCTGTCGGTGATGTCCTTGTCGTCCTTCTTGAGGCGCCCGAACAGCTCATTGATCACCCAGTTGGCGGCCATCTTGCCGTCACGGCCTGCGGCCACAGCCTCAAAATAGCCCGCGGAATCGAGATCAGCGGTCAGCACCGACGCGTCATAGTCTGAGAGGCCGAAGTCGCCGATGAACCGCGCCTTCTTGGCGTCCGGCAGTTCCGGCAGATTTGCGCCGATCTCATCGACCCAGGCCTGTTCGATCACCAGAGGCAGCAGGTCGGGGTCCGGGAAATAGCGGTAGTCATGCGCCTCTTCCTTGGACCGCATGGAGCGTGTTTCCATCTTGTCGGGGTCAAACAGCCGCGTTTCCTGATCGACTTCGCCGCCCGCTTCGACGATGGAAATCTGGCGCTTGGCTTCGATTTCGATGGCCTGCTGGATGAAGCGCATGGAGTTCATGTTCTTGATCTCGCAGCGGGTGCCAAGGTGTGAGAAATCCTGCGTCGCCTGATATTTTTCATACTGACCGGGCAGGCAGATCGACACGTTCACATCCGCGCGCATCGCCCCTGATTGCATGTCACCGTTGCAGGTGCCGAGATAGCGCAGGATCTGACGCAGCTTGCCCAGGTAGGCGGCGGCCTCTTCGGGGCCCCGGATGTCGGGGCGGCTGACGATTTCCATCAGCGCCACGCCCGTGCGGTTGAGGTCAACAAAGGACATATTGGGGTCCATGTCGTGGATCGATTTGCCTGCGTCCTGTTCCAAGTGGATGCGTTCCACGCGGACCAGCCGTGCGGTGCCGTCGCCCATTTCCACCAGCACCTCTCCTTCGCCCACGATGGGGTGGTAGAGCTGCGAAATCTGATAACCCTGCGGCAGGTCGGGGTAGAAGTAGTTCTTGCGGTCGAAGGCGCTCTCCAGATGGATCTCCGCCTTCAGCCCCAGCCCGGTGCGCACCGCCTGTTCGACGCAATATTCATTGATCGTGGGCAGCATACCCGGCATGGCCGCATCGACGAAGGACACATTGCTGTTGGGCTCCGCCCCGAACCTGGTGGAGGCAGCGGAAAAGAGTTTCGCCTTGGACGTGACCTGCGCGTGCACCTCCATGCCGATGACCAGTTCCCAGTCGTGTTTCGCGCCGGAAATGACTTTTGGTTTGGGGGTGTCGTAGGTCAGATCCAGCATCGTGGTCCCTCATGCGGCAGGTCTCGGTACCGGACCGGGTTTAGGCCAGCATGCGCAGTGCTGCAAGCCCCCGGTTCGATGCTGTCAGCGGGGGCGCGGCAGGTCGCGCCAGCAGAGGTCAATGCTGCCTTCGCCGCTCTCAGGCAGGGCGTGGTGCGACAGTATGCGGGCTTCGCTGGTAAAGTTGTCCTTGATCCGTACGACAATCAGGCAACAGAACGGGGCGGAGAGGTCAACGCTGACGATGTTATGGGGCCCGTGCGGCACGAGGGCGATCACCTGTGCCGGGTCGGCGCTGCCATCGCAGCAGAGCGGCCCCTGCAGTGGCAGGTCAAAGGCGATGGCTGCATGCAGCCGTGCGATGCCGTCGTACACCGGCAGATGGGTGCCCGTCAGCTCGAAGTAGGCCCGCGCGGATTGGAGCAGGCGCATGTGCAGCATGTGCAGCCGGGCGGTGGTGTCTTCGGAAGGCGCAGCGCACACATCACTCGGCGGCGCCGCGACATGGCGATGCCAGTCGATCCAGTCTCCGCTGTCCCAATGGGTGGCGTCTGCGGGTATCGTGCCCATGATGTTTTCTCTCCTCCGGATCAAGCAGGTTCTGTCACGGGACCATTTGCGGTGAACACGACGCGATTGCCCTGCGCAATCTCGCGGCGAAAGAGATCCGCGATGATGCGCAAAGCCTCGGCGCGACCTGCAGCGGCAAAACCGCGCGGGGAATGCACCCGCAGATTGTTGTTGAACCCGGCTGCGGCATGGGCCCAGGTCAGCGGGTGCAATTCGGTCATGTGCTCGCGCACGATCCAGTCCGCGCAGGCGGCGATTTGCGAGCGCGCCTGGTCGGCGGGATCGGAACCGGTGAAATTGCTGCCGATGGTGTTGGCGCAATAGGCGGCAAGCAGGTTGACCGTATATTGATGCGGCTTGCGGTCCAGAATGTCGTGCAGCCCTTCGATGAAAAACTCCAGATCGAGCTCTGCACAGGCCGTATCGTCGCCCGACAGCGCATCGAACATGACCCAGGTATAGCCCCCTGCGCCCCAGGTTGACTGGGTCCGGGCCGCGGTGCGGCGCGCTTCCAGTTCGAGCCGGGCGTGGGTGCCGAACCAGCGCGGGCTGAGATAGTTGCCAAGGGCACGCATGGAGCCGGGGTTGCGCGGATCCAGGTCGATCAACCGTTCACAGTCGCGCACCAGATCATCCGTGGTGCTGCGCCCCGCACCGTGCAGCGCGGATTTCGCCGTGGCCAGCGCGGGGGATTCGATCTCGCGCACATCAAAGGGCATCAGGATGTCGCGTGCGCGGTCGAAATGTGCCCTGAAAGCGTCGCGGTTGCGCTGTGGCAACTGGCTGTCCCACCCGGTGCCGCGCCACGCCCAGGCGATGTCCATATGGGCCTGGGCCACAATCGTGCAGAGGATCATGTCGTTGTCGGCCTCTTTGAGCATGCTCTCCAGCGCTTCGATGCCGCTCAGCAAAGGAGCGCTCTGCGCAGGCCGCCCGTCAAAGAGCGCATGCTCCACCGCCAGCACCACATCCGCCCGGGCGCCAAAGCTCAGCAGATCGGCCACCGGCATGGCCCCGGGGGTCGCGCGCCGCTCGGTTTCCGCAGTGCGAATGTCGTCGGCCAATTCCATCCACCGGTCCTGACGGGCCAGAAACTGGCCGCGCAGCTGATGGCTGTCGCGGGCGTTTTCCTCTTCGGTGGGGTTCGGACAGGCGATCATGAGAGCGCTTTCCGGTTGGGCAGATCGCGGTCGTCCCGCAGGGACCGACCGATCCGCAGATCCTGGCGGAAGTCGACGCAAACGGGCCAAAGCGGCTTTGGCGTAGTGAGACAACAAAGACATTTAACATTTCCAACTTGGTACAGAGGAAAGGATGCCGGGGCATTGGGGCTGAAACATGGCAGCGGCACGGAGATATCTCGTTGATTGCACCCGCCAGCAGGGACAATGGGCTGCCGTTGTTCATCATCTGGTAACGATGATTTCGCCCGCCTCCCGCTGGGGTGAGCGGAATTGCGACCGGCTTCGATTGTGCACAAGCGGAACGCTTGCACCCCGGGCCGATCTCGTCGCATAGAGACGGAATGAAACTCATTCTGACCTTTGTCGCGGGCCTGATGTCCCTGCCGATGAGCCCGGTCTTTGCACAGGCCGCCCCGGCAGCAGAGCCGCGCGAGCCCCTGCCGCGCATGCGGTGGAGCCATATGGAAAACCACAGCCTGTGGAATGCCGCCGCCCTGCGCGCTTTGCAAAGCCACGGCCAGCCGCTGGTGAATATGGTGCCTGCGGACATCGCCGACTGGTGCCCCTACTATGAAATGGCGGGCATCCCCGGGCGCGAGGCTTTCTGGGTCGGGTTCATGTCGGCGCTTGCGAAACATGAAAGCACCTACAAACCCTGGGCCGTGGGGGGCGGCGGCAAGTGGTACGGGCTGTTGCAGATCGCGCCGGCGACTGCGCGCGGCTATGAGTGTCGTGCAGGCAGTGGCGAGGCGCTGAAGGATGGCGGTGACAATCTCAGCTGCGCCATCCGCATCATGGCGGTGACGGTGCCGCGCGACGGGGTGATCGCGGGTCGGGACACCAAATGGCGCGGCGTGGCCGCTGATTGGGGCCCGATGCGGGTGCCGTCCAAACGCCGCGACATCGCCGCCTGGGTCAAGGAGCAGCCCTATTGTGCCGCGCCGCCACAACCGGTTCGGGCCGAGCGCCGAAGAACCCGTCAAACCCGCGGAGAAGACCGCTAGGTCAGCCGATCAGCGAAAAATGGTGCCGTTCGGTTCGGATGCCTAGCCTGTGCAGCGCGTCCTCGAAACGCTGGTGAGGTGGCGTGCATTCATAAGGCAGGCGGATTTTGCGCCCCGAGGTCAGTACCGCCGTTGCCCGGACCGAAAAATCGAGACGGGTGTTGAGCCGCATGTGATCCACTTCTGACCAGCGCAGCGCGGCCTCTCGCCTGCCGGTGGACCAGTAGATGCCCTCCGTGTCCATGGTCAGCCCGGCGGCGGGGTTGGCGTAAAGCTCCCAGAGCGCGGGCAGGGTAAAAAGCGCCACGATCCCCATCAGCCAGGGCGCGGCCTCGATCCAGAGGATGGCGAGCAGCAAAACGGTCCAGACCCCAAGAACCGCCCAGAGCGTTGCCCGATTGCGGCCCTGGCGTTGGTAGCTGAACGGCTCAGCGGCCACCCGTGACGTCCAGCGTCGATCCGGTCACATAGCTGGCCTCATCCGTGAGCAGCCAGACGGCTGCCTGGGCCACTTCTTCGGCGGAGCCCTTGCGCTTCATCGGCACCATATGCGCCAGCCGGTCCGCGCGGCCCGGCTCGCCGCCCTTGGCGTGCAGTTCCGTTTCGATCAACCCGGGGCGGATGGCCATGACGCGGATGTTGTCTGCGGCAACTTCGTCCGACAAGCCTTTGGTAAAGCAGTCAATTGCGGCCTTGGAGGCGGCGTAATCCACATATTGGTTGCCCGACCCCAGACGTGCGGCGGCGGAGGAGATGTTCACGATCACACCGCCGTCGCCCTGCGCCTGCATCCGCAGCACCGCCTCCTTGGCGACCAGCATCGCGCCGATCACATTGATGTCGAACATCCGTCTCAGCCGGGCGTGATCCATGTCGGTCAGCTTGGCCGTCTGATCGACCACACCGGCGTTGTTGATCAGCGCGTCGAGACGACCGAATTCGGCATCAACCTTGGCATAGACAGCCGCGATGGCCTCGGGGTCGGACACGTCACCCGGGCACAGAATGACCTTGGCACCTGCCGCGCGGCACTCTGCGGCGACGGCGTCGGCCCCGGTGGTATCGGTGCGGAAGTTCAGCGCCAGATCATAGCCTTTTTCAGCAGCAATACGTGCGCAGGCAGCGCCGATGCCGGCAGAGCCACCGGTGATGAGCAGGACAGGTTTCATGGGTCAGGATCCTCGAATTCGGGTCAGCATTTCGGTGGTGTCGCGGGAGAGGTCGGGCAGGGCGAGGATGCGATCAAGTTCGGCTGCCATCAGCGCCCGACGGTCCGCGTCATAGCGTTTCCACGTCTGGAAGGCGGAACACATGCGCGCGGTCGTCTGCGGGTTGAGCGGATCCAGCTTGATCAGCCAATCCGCCAGCAGCCGGTACCCGGCGCCGCTGGCGTGGTGGAACCCGGCGTGATGCGTGGCAAGCGCGCCCAGAACGGCGCGGAACCGATTGGGGTTTTTCCAGTTGAAATCCGCGTGGCCAGTCAGCGCGGCGGCGGTCGATGCCACGGCGTCCGGTTCGGCCTGCATCACCTGCAGTCCGAACCATTTGTCCATCACCAGCCTGTCTTCTTTCCATTGCGTTTCAAAGGATTGAAGGGCGCTCTTGCCAGCCTTCTGGCGCAACAGCACGGCAAGGCCCGCAAGCTGCTGGGTCATATTGTCAGCGGTATCGAACTGTGCCTGCGCGCGTTCAGGGCCTTCCAGGCGGCCCAGCAGAGAGAGCGTTGCATTGGCGAGACTGCGGCGTCCGGATTGGGACGCATCAGGCGCAAAGCTTTCCGTGATCTGATGGTCTGCATAGAGCCCTGGCAGCAGATCCGCGAGGTGCTGCGCCTGCGCCTCGCGCATCGCCTCGGAGGCGGTCCAGATTGCCGCCGGATCGGGGGTCTCGCCCGCGTCGTGCAGCGCGGTTGCCAGATCGGATTGGCTGGGCAGGCTCAGCATCAGCGCGCGATAGGCCGGGTCGAGCTCTGCATCCCCAAGGACCGCCCGAATGCCATCCAGGTACTTAGGGTCCGGGTCGCTGCCGCTGCGGATCATCGCCAGCAGGCTGGCCCTGGCCAATCCGCGTCCGGCCTCCCACCGGTTGAACGGGTCGGTGTCATGGGCCAGCAGGAAGGCCGCATGATCCTCCGACAGCTCGCTTTCCAGCACCACCGGCGCGGAAAATCCGCGCAGGACAGACGGGACGGGCCGTTCCGGCAGCCCTTCGAAGGTGAAGGACTGCGTCGCCTCCGTCAGCTCCAGCACCTGACTGGGCACCAGCTCTTCACCCGATGGCGACAGCAGTCCGGTCACAATCGGGATCACCTGCGGTTGCGGGTCGGGCGTGGTCGCCGACGGCTTCAAATTCTGCGTGAAGCTCAGGATGTAATTCCCTGCATACCAGGCATCCTTGACAGTCACGCGCGGCGTACCCGCCTGGCTGTACCAGCGTTTGAACTGCGTCAAGTCGCGGCCCGTGGCATCCTCGAATACCTTTAGCCAGTCTTCGATGGTGCAGGCCTGACCGTCGTGGCGGTTGAAATAGAGGTCCAGTGCATTGGCATAGGCATCGGCGCCCACCAGGCGGCGCAGCATACCGATGACCTCGGCGCCTTTGTCGTAAACGGTGGCCGTGTAGAAGTTGTTGATCTCCTGAAAGCTTTCAGGCCGAACCGGATGCGACAGTGGCCCCTGATCCTCTGGAAACTGCCGTCCGCGCAGTTCAATCACGTCTGATATGCGTTTCACCGCGGCAGAGCGCATGTCCGAGGTGAACTGGCTGTCGCGAAAGACAGTCAGGCCTTCTTTCAGGCAGAGCTGGAACCAGTCGCGACAGGTGATGCGGTTTCCGGTCCAGTTGTGGAAATACTCATGCGCGATGATCGCCTCGATCCGCTCGAAATTGGTATCTGTTGAGGTTTCCGGCGAGGCCAGCACGGCGGCGGAGTTGAAGATGTTCAGCCCCTTGTTCTCCATCGCGCCCATGTTGAAATCGTCCACGGCCACGATGTTGAAGATGTCCAGATCGTATTCGCGCCCATAGACGTCTTCGTCCCACTTCATGCTGTCCTTGAGCGCCTGCATGCCAAAGGCGCATTTGCCCTCGTCTCCGGGACGGACGTAGAGATTGAGATCGACGGTGCGGCCCGACCTGGTCGTGAAGCTGCCGGGGTGGGCCACCAACTCGCCCGCAACGAGGGCAAAGAGATAGGCAGGCTTGGGCCAGGGATCGTGCCATTCGGCGTGACCGTCAGCGGCGCTGACCGGATTGCCGTTGCTCAACAGCACCGGATGGGGGCCGTTGATACGGACGGTGAAGACACTCATCACGTCCGGGCGGTCGGGGTAGTAGGTGATCTTGCGAAACCCTTCAGCCTCACATTGCGTGCAATACATGCCGTTCGACATGTAGAGCCCTTCCAGCGCAAGGTTGTTCTGCGGATCGATTTCGACCTCGGCTTCCCAGATGAAAGGTGCATCCGGAACGGCGCAGGTCAGACCTTCGTCACTCAGGTCCGGCGTGACAGGGGCCCCGTCTATCTGGGCAGATATCAGCTTGAGCTTTTCACCGTGCAGGAACATGCGCCCCCCGGCGTCGGGCTTTGGTACAAAGGCGATACGGCTTTTCACGCGGGTTGCGGTTGGATCGAGGTCAAAAGTCAGGGAAACGGAGGTGACCTCAAACCCGAATGGCTTGTAGTCGCTCAGATAGATGGTTTGCGGGGCAGCGTCTCGCATGGGTCACCTTCATCTTTCATGGAACGGAACAGACAGCGCAAACGTTAGGAGGATGAGAAGCAAGTCGCAAGTCGGCTTGCGCAGCCGTGAAAAGGAGAGACCATGTCAGCGCCTGACACAAACATCGAACGCCAGAAGAAACGCCATAAACCGGCCATTTGGGGTCTGTGGGGCGGGTTGTTTCTGGCGGTGATCGTGATTGCCATCTTCGTCTGGTTGATGAGCGGTGACGAAGTGGCTGCTGCCGTTCAGGCGCTGCACCTGGTGGTCTGACGTTTATGCGGCGCAAGGGAGATCTGTCGCAAAAGACCTGCGTGGTCTGTGGGCGACCCTTTGCGTGGCGTAAGAAATGGGAAAAGGTCTGGGCAGAGGTGCGCTACTGCTCTGATCGCTGTCGTCGCGCCCGGTCCAGCGGCGCGGGGCATTGATTGGTAAAATAACATTACCAACTTTGTTGCCTATCGGAAACATTCCTCTTACACCTTCTGGCATATGCCAGAATATCAAGAGCGAGGAGTGTAACGCATGGCCGGTTTTCAGCAAAAAGGTGACCTGAGCGTCGCGGACACACTTGTCGCATTTCTCGAAGAGCAGGCACTGCCCGGCACGGGGGTGGATGCAGCAGCATTCTGGTCGGGATTTTCCGACCTGGTGCATGAGACGGCTCCCGAGAACCGCAAGCTTTTGGGTCTGCGCGCGGACATTCAGGCCAATATCGATGCCTGGCATGTGGCGCGGCGTGGCAGCCCGCATGACCACGAGGCCTATTGCGCTTTCCTGCGTGAGATTGGCTATCTGGTTGAAGAAGGCGACGCTTTCGAGATCGACACGGCAAATGTCGATGACGAGATCGCGCGTGTGCCCGGCCCGCAATTGGTGGTGCCGATCACCAATGCGCGCTATGCCCTCAATGCGGCCAATGCCCGGTGGGGGAGCCTCTATGATGGGTTCTATGGCACGGATGCCATGGGCAGCGCCCCACCAAAAGGCGGCTACGATCAGGGCCGCGGCGCGCGCGTCGTTGCCCGGGCGCGCGTGTTCCTGGATGAAGCGTTTCCGGTTGAGAAAACCAGTCACGCCGATGCGCGGCGCTACTACGTTCACAATGGCGCTCTGCTGATCGACGATCAGCCGTTGATGAAGCCCGAGAAGTTCATCGGCTACACCGGCCACCCGAAGGCACCGGACAGTGTGGTTCTGCGGAACAACGGCCTGCATGTGGTGCTGGTCTTCGACCGGACACATGCGATCGGCAGCCGGGACCAGGCGGGGCTTGCGGATGTGCAGATGGAGAGTGCGGTCTCTGCGATCATGGATTGTGAGGATTCAGTTGCCTGTGTCGATGCCGAGGACAAGGTCGTTGCCTATGCCAATTGGTTGGGCCTGATGAAGGGCGATCTGCAGGACACCTTCGAGAAAGGTGGCCGGCAGGTGACCCGCGCCCTGCATCCGGACCGGGTGTTTACCGGGCCGGATGGGGCAGAGGTTACGCTCAAAGGGCGGGCGCTGATGCTGGTGCGCAATGTCGGCCATCTGATGACGAACCCTGCTATTCTGGACAAGGACGGCAGTGAGGTTTTCGAAGGCGTGATGGATGCGATGATCACCACGCTGATCGCGATGCATGATCTGCAAAGGGATGGGGGGAATTCGCTGACGGGCTCGGTCTATGTGGTCAAACCCAAGATGCATGGGCCCGAAGAAGTGGCCTTTGCCGACCGGACGTTTACGCGGGTCGAGGAGATCCTGGGGCTGCCGCAATATACGGTGAAGCTGGGGATCATGGATGAGGAGCGGCGCACCTCCGTCAATCTCAAGGAATGCATCCGCGCGGCGAAATCGCGGGTTGCCTTTATCAACACCGGTTTTCTCGACCGGACGGGTGACGAAATCCACACATCGATGGAGGCGGGGCCGTTCAGCCGTAAGGATTTCATCAAGCGCAAGGCCTGGATCGGCGCCTATGAGAACCAGAACGTGGATATCGGTCTGGAATGCGGGCTGAGCGGGAAGGCGCAGATCGGCAAGGGCATGTGGGCGATGCCCGACCTGATGGCGGCGATGTTGGAGCAGAAGATCGAACACCCCAAGTCCGGCGCCAACTGCGCCTGGGTCCCGAGCCCGACGGCCGCGACCCTGCATGCGCTGCACTATCACAAGGTTGATGTCTTTGCGGCGCAGGAGAAGCTGAAAGCGGGCGGACGGCGCGCCTATGTGGATACGGTGCTGAACATCCCGCTGGCCGAGTATCAGAAGTGGAGCGATGATCAGAAGACTCGTGAAGTGGAGAACAACGCGCAGGGCATTCTGGGCTATGTCGTGCGCTGGGTCGATCAGGGCGTGGGCTGTTCCAAGGTACCGGACATGAACGATGTGGGCCTGATGGAAGACCGCGCCACCTGCCGGATTTCGGCGCAGCATATTGCCAACTGGCTGCACCACGGTGTTGTGGATGCCCAGCAGGTGATGGCGGTGATGCGCAAGATGGCTGCTGTGGTGGACGGGCAGAATGCGGATGATCCGCTCTACCGTCCGATGGCACCGGGTTTTGACGGGATCGCCTTTCAGGCGGCGTGTGATCTGGTGTTCAAGGGGCGGGTTCAGCCGTCAGGCTATACGGAGCCGGTGCTGCATGCGCGACGTTTGGAATTGAAGGCAAGCGCCTGAGGCCGCCGGTGACCCCATAGCCCGTCTCTACGCGCGTTTCGTGCGCGCGCCAGCATATTTTTTGAACAATGAAATGAGGAGCCGTCATGACCATCAGCCTGAGAAAAGCCCGTACCATCATCCGCAAGACTTTTGAGAAGGGGCGTGAACTGGACTTGAAGCCGCTGTCCGCTGTGGTGCTGGACGCCGGTGGTCATGTGCAGGCGTTTGAGCGTGAGGATGGTGCCGCACCCGGGCGGTTCGAGATTGCCTTTGGCAAGGCCTACGGGTCGGTCATGTTGGGTATTCCGGGCTCGGCGCAAATGGCGCGGGCGGAACAACAGGCTTACTTCATGACCTGTGTGAACGGCGCCTATGGCGGCAAGGTCATCCCGGTCCCGGGAGGCATCCTGTTGCGCGACAAGAAGGGCGTGGTGATTGGTGCCGTCGGCGTGACCGGTGATACATCGGATAATGATGTGATTGCGGGGCTTGCGGGTATTGATGCGGCGGGGCTGAGTGCTGAAAGTTGAAGCATTTTGCAATTCTGCACAGGTTTCTGCGCGGTCATGGACTGTTAACCTGCGCCGTGCAAAGCTATATCTGCGGGAAGTGAACCGAAGGGAATATCCATGGCGCGGCCTGTCATTGGCATCATTTGCAATCAGTACCTGATCAATGACGAATACCCTGTGCATGCGGGTGGCAAGATGAATTCGGACGCGGTCTCCGTCGTCTCGGACTGCGTCCCGATGATCATCCCATCTGACCCTGAATATGTGTCCATCAATGACCTGCTGGAGACATGCGACGGTTTTCTGTTGACCGGTGGGCGCCCGAATGTGCATCCCGAGGAGTATGGAGAAGAGGCAACGGAGGCGCATGGCGATTTTGACCGCGCGCGGGATGCGATTGCCTTGCCGCTGGTGCGGGCCTGCGTTGAACGTGGTCAGCCGTTCTTGGGCATTTGTCGCGGGTTTCAAGAAGTGAACGTGGCGATGGGCGGCTCTCTGCACCCCGAGATCAGGGATTTGCCGGGACGTATGAACCACCGCATGCCGCCTGACGGGACCCTGCAGGAAAAGTTCGAGAACCGACATACCGTGTCCTTTACCGAGGGTGGCGTCTTTCATCGTTTGATGGGGGCGCAGGAGGTGGTTACCAATACTCTGCACGGGCAAGGGATCAAGGTGGCCGGACCGCGGGTGGTTGTCGACGGAGTTGCACCGGACAACACGCCGGAGGCGATTTTCATCAAGGATGCTCCGGGGTTCACCCTGGCGGTTCAGTGGCACCCTGAGTATGAAGCCGCGAAAGATCCGGTGTCGCAGCCGCTGTTCTCGGCCTTTGGCCGTGCAGCGCGTGCGTGGTCAAATGGACGCAAGCTCACGCCCGCTCAGGTCGCTTAGGCATCAGCGGGCGCGATTGTCTTCAGGCCCATTGTGCTGAAGCGCACGGGCGGCGGCGCGTTTGCCGTTACATCTGACGTTGCCAAATCCCGGTGCAATGATGTCCAGGTCCAGTCGGATGGCCGGTCCACGAGGCCGGCCTGAACCGGCGCCGTGTGGATGAGCGTGCGGTGCAAGGCAAGATCATGTGCAGAGCGGATGCGATGTTCCCAGAAGCGGCGTTGCCATATGCCCTTTTCCCTGCGGTCGCATTGCGTTTTTGTGCGCGCAGACGGGTCCGGAAGCGCGCGGGAGAATTGCGATTTCAGGAAACTCCACCTTGTGCTGAAATTCGCATCGCCTTCCGGCAGCGTCCAGAGGGTATGGATCGCCGCAGGCAGGATCACGATTGCGTCGATTGCGAAGGGGTAGCGGGTGATGGTCTCTCGCACACAGCGCCGCAGTAAATCGACCTCATCCGTCAGCAAGGTGCTGCGGCTGTTTGCTAGGCGCGCGGTGAAGAAATACGTGCCGCCGGGTGTCTGGGATCGGATGTATTTGGACATAAGGCAAGCGTATCAACCCTATGGTTAAGAAATCCCAAACAAGGGTGGCCTAAAGCCCACCCTACCTGCTGGGCGCACCGGTTGAGATAGGCAGGTAGGGTGGGCTTTAGGCCACCCGGCTACATTTGCCCGCCGGCGATTTCGATGGCTTGTCCGTTGACGCTTTCCGATCCCGGCGATACCAGCCAGCGCGCTGCGACG
Source organism: Roseobacter sp. MH60115 (assembly GCF_015644665.1). Classification (GTDB taxonomy): domain Bacteria; phylum Pseudomonadota; class Alphaproteobacteria; order Rhodobacterales; family Rhodobacteraceae; genus Roseobacter. Next base: position 292,523 of record NZ_JADOBQ010000003.1, on the reverse strand, counting down.
GCCACTTCCTCCGGGGAAATCAACCGGTTATGGCGGTTGGCGGAGATCATCATGGCGCGCGCCTTGTCTTCACTCACGCTTGCGCGTTTCGCGATAGACAAGGTGTTCCGTGCGATGATCGGCGTGTCCACATAGGCGGGGCACAGGGCGTTGAACGTGATGGGTTTGCCCAAGTAGTCCTCGCTTAGCGCGCGAATGAGACCTATCATCCCGTGTTTCGACGCCGTGTAGCAGGACGCCCCCTGCAATCCGCGCAGCCCCGCAATCGAGGACACCGCAATCACCCGGCCCCAGTCTGTCGTGCGCATGGACGCCAGAGCTTCCCGGATGGTCAGGAAGGCACCGTCGAGATTGGTGGACATCATATCGCGCCAGAATGCCAGATCGGTTTTATGCAGGGCGCGGCCTTCGGCGATGCCGGCGTTGGCCACGCATATTTGTACCGGTCCACGCGCCTCGACTGCGACGCCGACGGTCTCCACCACCTGGGCCTCGTCCCGCACATCCATGACCATGCCGAAAATCCCGTCACCAGCCACCTGGTCCAGAACCGCCTGCCGTCTGCCGGTGATCGTGACTTGACATCCTTCTGCCGCCAACATCTTGGCGATCGCCAGACCGATCCCTGTACCACCGCCCGTGACCAATGCGTGTTTCCCTGCAAGCGTCATCCTGTCTCTTTCCTTGTGCCACCTCTGATCAGCTTAGCTGCGGCACGGGGCAGCACAAGGGCAGCGGGTGATTGTCTTGGACGCAGCATCGGCGTAATCTGTTTCTGTCCAATGTGATTGGAGGGGCTCATGCAGCGCATTACAGGGTTTGGTGGCTTCTTTTTTCGTGCGGAAAATCCCGAAAGTCTGGCGGCATGGTATGCGCGGCATTTCGGAATTTCCGAAGTGCCCAAGGACTACGAAACGCCGGTCTGGACGCAAGATCAGGGGCCTACCGTTTTTGCGCCCTTTGCCAAGGACACGACATACTTCGGCAATTCGGAAAAACAGTGGATGTTGAATTTCCGCGTCGATGATCTCGATGCGATGGTTGCCCAATTGCGCGATGCAGGCGAAGAGGTGGACATGCACCCCGAAGAACTGCCTAACGGGCGTTTTGCGCGGGTCTACGATCCGGAAGGCAACCCGATCGAGCTTTGGCAGCCGCAAGAGGTCGAAGCGAAAGTATGAAATGGTTTGATGTGCCGCCAGTCTGGCTGGTCGGCTTCGCGGTGCTGGCCTGGCTCCAGAGCCAGTATGTCTCCTTCGATCTGAGCCTTGCGCATCCCGTCACCCTGCTGCTGGCCGGTCTTTTTGTCGGTGCGGGCATCGTGCTGACCTTGCTGGCGGTGATGGAGTTCCGGCGTCACAAAACCACGATCATCCCCCATGAAACCCCGGACAGCCTGATCCAGTCCGGTGTCTTTGGCCGCTCGCGCAATCCCATTTATCTGGCTGATGTGCTGATCCTCGCAGGGCTTTGCCTCTGGTGGGACGCCGTGCTGGCCCTGGCCCTCGTACCCATTCTCGTCTGGGTGCTGGAGAGGCGCTTCATCGTGCCGGAAGAGAACCGGATGCGCCGTGTCTTTCGGGCCGACTTTGCGCGATATGAGCAAAAAGTGCGCAGGTGGCTCTGATTTCTTTGCATTTATTGCGCGACCCTCGGGGCCAAGTGCTTGTACCTCGCCGCAGCGCGCGGTAGTGGACAAATTACCTTTGCGCGAGATCGCGCGCCGAAACGGACCAGAACGGGGGAGCTTCAGTTGAAGATCGGGACACCAAAAGAGATTTTTGATGGCGAAGCACGGGTGGCCATGACGCCCGAGAGCGCCGCCCAGCTTCAGAAATTGGGTCATGAGTGCATCATCGAGACAGGCGCTGGGGCGAAGGCCGGATTTGCTGATGCCGATTACAAGGAGGCAGGCGTCGAGGTTGCCAAAACGGCGGCGGCGCTGTGGAAGGCTGCGGATGTGGTGGCCAAGGTGCGGGTGCCCGACGATGCGGAGATGAAGCGGCTGCGCGCGGATCAGACGCTGATTTCCTTCTTCAGCCCGGTGGCGGATGAAGCCAAGATGAAGCAGGCCGCCAAGAAGGGTGCGACCGTGATCGCGATGGAGATGATCCCACGCATCAGCCGCGCCCAGAAGATGGATGCGCTCAGCTCCATGGCCAATATCGCGGGCTACCGCGCGGTGATCGAGGCGGGCAATAATTTTGGCCGCTTCTTCACCGGTCAGATCACGGCAGCGGGCAAGGTGCCCCCGGCCAAGGTTCTGGTGGTCGGCGCCGGTGTGGCCGGTCTGGCGGCTATTGGCACCTCGACCAGCCTTGGCGCGATTACGCTGGCCTTTGATGTGCGGCCAGAGGTGGCCGAGCAGGTTGAATCCATGGGCGCCGAATTTGTCTATCTCGATTTCGAGGAAGAGCAGCAGGATGGCTCCGCCTCGGGCGGTTATGCCTCCGTGTCTTCGCCGGAGTTCCGCGAGGCGCAGCTGGCCAAGTTCCGAGAACTGGCCCCCGAGGTCGATATTGTGATCACCACAGCGCTGATCCCGAACCGCGAGGCGCCGGAGCTCTGGACCGAAGACATGGTGGCCTCCATGAAGCCGGGGTCGGTTATTGTCGATCTGGCGGCGGAGAAGGGCGGCAACTGCAAGCTGACCGTTGCGGATGAGAAGATCGTGACCGACAATGGCGTGACCATCATCGGTTATACCGATTTCCCCAGCCGGATGGGCACGCAGGCGTCGAACCTTTATGCCACCAACATTCGGCATCTGATGACGGATTTGACGCCGGAAAAAGACGGCGTGATCGATCACAACATGGAAGACGACGTGATCCGCGGTGCGACGATTGCGCATGCCAAGGAGGTCACCTTCCCGCCGCCGCCGCCCAAGGTGGCCGCGATTGCAGCAGCCCCAAAGAAAGAAGCGCCCAAGGAGCTGACAGCGGAAGAGAAGCGCGCCAAGGAGCTTGCAGAATTCAAGACGCAGACGCGCAATCAGGTGGGTCTGTTGGCCGTGGGCGGCGCGCTGGTGCTGGCCGTGGGTCTGGTGGCCCCGGCGAGCTTCATGCAGCATTTCATCGTTTTCATCCTGTCGGTCTTTATCGGCTTCCAGGTGATCTGGGGCGTGGCGCACAGCCTGCACACGCCGCTGATGGCGGTCACGAATGCGATCTCGTCGATCATCATTCTGGGCGCGCTCATCCAGATCGGATCAAGCTCGATGCTGATCACGCTGCTGGCCGCGCTTGCGGTCTTCATGGCGTCGATCAACATATTTGGCGGCTTCCTCGTGACACGGCGCATGCTCGCCATGTTCCAGAAATCGTAAGGGGTTAGGGGACAATGGAATACGGATTTACGATTGCGGCCTATGCGGTCGCGGCAGTTCTCTTCATCCTCAGCCTGGGCGGATTGAGCGGGCAGGAAAGTGCGAAACGCGCGGTCTGGTACGGGATTGCCGGTATGGCGATTGCGGTTCTGGCCACGTTAATTGGGCCCGGTTGGGGGCTGTCTGGTGTCTCGATCATCCTGATCGGTCTGGGGGCCGCAGTCGGTTACCAACTGGCCACCAAGGTGCAGATGACGCAGATGCCGGAGTTGGTGGCAATCATGCACAGCCTTGTGGGGCTTGCAGCGGTCTTCGTCGGTTTCAACGCGGACATCATGATCAACAATATGAGCGCGCTCTTTGTTGAAAACGGCGGTGTGCTGGGCGCGGTGGCTGCAGATGGTTACACGGCCGTTGGTCTGCCCAAGGACATCTATGAGGGGCTGTCGTCCTTCGGTCAGCTGATTGCCAAGAAGACCTCCGTAGAGATCAACATCTTGCGCATTGAATTGGTGCTGGGCATCTGGATCGGAGCGGTGACCTTTACTGGGTCCGTGATCGCCTATGGCAAGCTTGCGGGCAAGGTGGATACATCCGCCAACAAGCTGCCCGGTGGACACTTGCTGAACGCGGGCGCTGCGGTGCTGTCGTTGCTCTTTACGATCATGTATCTGAGCGGGGCGGGCAGCTGGACATTGGTCTTGCTGACGCTGCTGGCGCTCTTCATCGGGTACCATCTGATCATGGGGATCGGCGGGGCGGATATGCCGGTCGTTGTGTCGATGTTGAACAGCTATTCCGGCTGGGCGGCGGCGGCGATTGGTTTCTCGCTGGGCAACGACCTGTTGATCGTTGTGGGCGCTCTGGTGGGCTCCTCCGGTGCGATCCTGAGCTATATCATGTGCAAGGCAATGAACCGCTCCTTTGTGTCGGTGATCCTCGGGGGCTTTGGCGGCCCGGCGGGCGAGCAGATGGCCGTGGAAGGCGAGCAGGTGGCCATCGAAGCGGACGGCGTGGCCACGGCGTTGAATGAAGCCGACAGTGTCATCATCATCCCCGGCTACGGGATGGCCGTGGCGCAGGCGCAGCAGGCGGTCAGCGAGCTGGTCAAGAAGCTGCGCGCCAAGGGCAAGAACGTGCGCTTTGCCATTCACCCCGTGGCGGGGCGTCTGCCCGGACACATGAACGTGCTGCTGGCCGAGGCCAAGGTGCCTTATGACATCGTGATGGAAATGGACGAGATCAACGAGGACTTTCCGGAGACGGATGTGGCCATCGTGATCGGCTCCAATGACATCGTGAACCCGGCGGCGCAGGATGATCCGAACTCACCCATTGCGGGGATGCCGGTGCTGGAGTGCTGGAAGGCCAAGCAGGTGTTTGTGTCCAAACGCGGACAGGGCACCGGGTATTCGGGGATCGAGAACCCGCTGTTCTTCAAGGAGAATACGCGGATGTTCTACGGTGATGCCAAAGCATCGCTCGATAAACTGTTGCCGATGATCGACTGAGCAGAGGTGAAATATACTGAAAAACGCCGTCCCGAGGGGCGGCGTTTTTTATGGGAAAGGTGGCCCAAGGCCCACCCTACCTGTCGGATTGGATGGTGTCGTGTTGGAGAGAGTGTTGGTGGCTTTTGCGGGCTATGGCTTGGCCAATTGCTTCCGATGCTCATCTCTGTATACGATTGTACTCGGTTAACGCCTTGAAAAATATTCATAAAATGATTTGACATCAAGTGTTCGAGCATTAAGCCTTGAGGGTGAAACTGGAGCGAACCATGTCATCGATTTCTGATCATCCCTTGCGTTACAAACTGGCGAACGAGCTGCACGCGCGGCCTTTTCCATCGATGAAAGCGCCTTGCTCCGCGGCCTATGTTGCGATTAAGCAGCCTGAGGACGCGGTGAGCCGGGACCGTGCGCAGGATCTGGCGCATCTGACGGCGCTGCTGGATCGGCATGGTGCGCCGCATCCGCAACCGGGGGCGACACACTATTATGGTCAGATCGGGAAATACTGGCTGAAGTGGGAGCAGCACACGGAGTTCGTGACCTATACCGCCTTTTCCGACGGGGTCGTGGCGCGGCCATTTGATCCGGCTGAATTCGATGTCTTTCCGTCGGACTGGCTAGAGAACGCGCCGGGCCAGCGGATGACGTCCATCCTGCTCAACATCGTGCCGAGGCCTGCGGAGGATGCGGCTGTGACCGGTTCGTTGGATGAGTGGTTTGTTTCGGAGAGCCTGGCGGCGTCGGAGGTGCTGGACGGTGCGGCGATCATGGCCGGGGATTTCAGGATCGATTTGAACGGCCATTTACGCTTTGCGGTTTTTGCCGGGGCGCAGACCGGCGCGCGGCGCATTGGCCGGATTGTGCAGCGTCTGTGCGAGATCGAGACCTATAAGACCATGTCGATGCTGGGGTTTGCGCGGGTGCGGGCATTGCAGCCGGGGTTGAACGAGCTTGATACCAAGCTGACGGGGCTGATGGGCACGATGAGTGATGAGCGTGCGTCTGCGGAGGAGACGTTGCACGATCTGCTCAGCATTTCGGCGGAGCTGGAGACGTTGTCGGCACGGTCGTCGTTTCGGTTCGGGGCGACGGGGGCTTATGAGGCGCTGGTGGACCAGAGGATCGCGGCGTTGCGCGAAGAGCGGTTTCAGGGGCGGCAGCAGTTTGGCGAGTTCATGATGCGGCGCTATGCACCGGCGATGCGCACGGTGCATTCGGCGGAGGCGCGGCTGGAGGCCATGTCGAGCCGGTCGATCCGGGCGTCGAACCTGCTCAGGACACGGGTGGATGTGGAGCGGTCGGCCCAGAACCAGACGCTCCTGGAGAGCATGGACAAGCGGTCCGATCTGCAGTTGCGCTTGCAGCGCACGGTCGAGGGGTTGTCTGTCGTGGCGATCAGTTATTATGCCGTGTCGTTGGTGGGGTACCTGCTTTATCCGCTGACGCAGGCCACGGGGATGAGCAAGGGGATGCTGACGGCGCTGGCGACCGTGCCGGTGGTGTTACTGGTTTGGTGGTTGGTCCGGCGGCTCAGGAAGAGTGTGGAATAGGTCGATCTTTTCGCAGAAAAGTCGACCAGTGTGGACTAGTGGGTTCGCGCCGCGAACCTGCGGTCCAGCACCCGGTTCAGTATTTATAGGACAGCGGGACGGCGCTCTTTCTGCTTGCGCGAAAGACGCCCCGCCCGCCGTCCCATGTCTGGTACCCGGAATTGAGACGGGGTGCCGGACTCCGCAAAAATCCTGCGGATTTGCGCTCTGTCCGCACGCGGATCCGCGGTCTATCGACCGCGGATCCGGGGGTCCAAAGCATCTCTCAGCCCGTCACCGAGATAGTTCACCGAGAGCACCGTCAGCGAGATCAGAATGCCGGGCAGCATCACGCGTTCGGGGAATTCCTCCATGCGCGGCACCGCGTCCGACAGCAGCTTGCCCCAGGTGGGGAAATCCGATGGGAAACCGACACCCAGAAAGCTCAGCGCGCTTTCGGTGATGATGGCTGTGGCCAGTCCCAGCGTGGCGGAGACCATGATGGGGGAAACCACGTTGGGCAGCAGGTGTCGCCGGATGATCTTGAACGGCGTGGTGCCGATGGAACGGGCGGCGAGGATGAATTCGCGTTCCTTCAGCGCCAGTATTTCGCCACGGACGATGCGCGCGGTCTGCATCCAGGAGGTGATGCCAATGACGCCGACAATGAGGATGAACATGCCCGTTTCGGGCCCGAAACTTGCCCTGAGCGGCTGGCGGAAGAGGGTTACGGCGACCAGCAGGAGCGGCAGGATGGGCAGGGACAGAAACAGATCCGTCAGGCGCATGAGTGGTCCGTCGAGCCGCCGGAAATACCCGGCAGAAACGCCCACCGCCGTGCCGATGAAAAGCGCCAGGATCATTGCCGTCCAGCCCACGGCCATCGACGCCCGCCCGCCGGCGATCAGTGTTGCAAGGATATCGCGGCCGAGGTTGTCGGAGCCCAGGGGTTTGGCCCAACTGGTGCGCGCATCCCCGTCCCAGAGCAGGGTGTAGAGCGGGCGCATGTCCTTGTTGCGGATGTCGAGCTGCTTGGCATCGACCTGCCAGATCAGCGGCCCGATCAGAACAGCCAGCGTGATGAAGAGCAGGAACCCGCCCCCGATGAGCGCGCCCTTGTGCTTGCGGAACTGGTCCCAGACATCGCGCCACTGGCTGCGCGGTTCCTTGGGCGGCTCTTTGTCCTTGAGCGCGCCGTAGAGTTCAATCTCGGCGGCTGCGGCATTCACATTTTGATCAGTCATAGCGAATCCTCGGATCCAGAATGCCGTAGAGCACGTCCGCAATCAGGTTGAAGAGCACGATCAGGATGGCGAAGATGAACGTCAGCGTCATCACCATCGGCAGGTCATTGGCAAAGAGGGCCGTCAGCAACAGTTGCCCGATGCCGTTCACCTTGAAGAGCGTCTCGGTGATGATGGCGCCGCCGAAGATCGACGGGATGCCGAGGGCGATCACGGTGATGATCGGGATCATTGAGTTGCGTAGCACGTGGACCAGCACAACGACGCTTTCTTTCAGCCCCTTGGCGCGGGCGGTGCGCACGTAGTCCTGGTTGAGGTTGTCGAGCATCGATGCGCGCATGAAGCGGCTGATCTGGGCGGTGGTCTGCAGCGCCAGCACCATGACCGGCATGATCATCTGGTTGAACTGGACTTTGAAACTGGCCCAGTCGGTGACCACATGGGTGGTGTCATAGATCGACGGAAACCAGCCGAGATTGACTGAGAAGATCACGATCACCAGCACGCCGGAGAAGAAGGGCGGGATCGAGAAGCCGATCATCGATACGAAAGTGCCCGCTTGATCGAAGAGTGAATATTGCTTGTACGCGGAGTAGATACCGATCGGCAGGGCGATCAGGATGCCCACGATATAGGACATGCCCACGACCCAGAGCGTTTGCGGCATGCGCTGCATCACGATGTCCATCACCGGCGAGCGGGTCTGCCAGGAGATCACGCGCAGCTGACCATTGTAGAGGTTGGTGTCGGGCAGCCACCCCAGCAGAAAGCTGTCACGGGTCAGCCAGTCAATGAAGACCTGCGGCTCAATCCAGAAGAATTGCACCAGCCACTTCCAGTATTGCACGTGGATGGGCGCACCGAGGCCCAGGGCTTCGCGCATCTTCTGTTTGACTTCGGGGGGAACGGTGAGGGGCACCTGGGCCATCGGATCACCCGGCGCCAGTTGCAGCAGCAGGAAGATCACCAGACTGATGAACAGCAGCGTTGGCAGCGACAGCACCAATCTGCGGATCGTATATGTGAGCATGGAGCTACGCCTTTATGCGGTAGTCTTATTTTTGTTGGAATGGGCGACGGTGCGCCGGTGTTGTGCGGGCGGGGACAGGGCCCCGCCCGCCGGTATTTGCATCAATTCTTGATGCGATACCAGTCCGCGATGTTCCACAACTCGCTGTCCCAGTCGGACATTTTCACGCCGCCCAGGGTATTGGCGTGTGCCGAGGGGTTACCACGGTGCACAAGCGGGATGATCGAGTAGCTTTGCATGATCATATCGTTCATCTGCTTGGCCAGTGCGCCACGCTCTTCGAGGTTGGCGGTCATCGACATCTTCTCGACCAGCGCGTCATATTCGGGATCGCAGAAACGCTGGATGTTGGAGCCTTGCCACTGTGTTGCAGGGGTCGGGATGTCCGAGCAGAGCCAGTTGGCCATATAGGCCTCGGGATCCACACCGGCGAAGTTGTTGGTGTACATCTCGATGTCTGCATAGAACTTCTGGAAGGTATCGGGCGAGCCCGGATCACCGCCAAAGAAGACCGAGGCGTCCACGTTGCGCAGTTCCGCGCCGACGCCGATCTGGCTCCACCAGTCCTTGATCAGCGCCTGCGTGTCCTGACGCACAGCGTTGGTGGAGGTCTGATAGAGCACCGAGAGCTCGATGCCGTCCTTGTCACGTGTGCCGTTGCCGTTGCTGTCGACCCAGCCCGCTTCGTCGAGGATTGCCTTGGCGCCTTCGATGTCCTGCACGAGGCAGTCGTCATTGGCGGTAGAGGCATAGAGCTCGGGCGCGGGCAGAACGTTGCAGGTGGGCTGGCCACCGGCGCCGTAGCCAACCTCGACGATCAGCGCGCGGTCAATGGCCATAGAGAGGGCCTTGCCCACCGCCGGATCGGTCAGGAACGGGTGGGCGTTGTCGCCCCCCATGAAGACCGATCGCTTGTCCGGGCCGAGGTTGGGGTCCGCGTTGGTCTGGTTCAGGTGCAGACGTTCCACGGATGTGCCGTAGGCTGCGACAACTGTGCCCTTGCCCACCTCTTCCATGCGGGTCAGGACGTCAGGCGCCAGTTGCAGGTTCCAGGCGTAGTCAAACTCGCCCGTTTCCAGAACTGAGCGCGCGGCCGCTGCTGCATCGCCGCCGCCTTTGAAGGTGACGGTGGCGAAGGCGGGCTTGCCTTCCTCGCGGAAATTCTCGTTGGCCACGTAGGTGATCACGTCATTGGGACGGAATTCGCTGACCACGAAGGGGCCGGTGCCGATGGGGCCGAAATTGGCGGCGGTGCATTCAGGCGCCCGTGCGCCGAGGCACTCCTGAAACTGCGCTTTTTGCAGGATCGGAGATTCCGCGCCGACAAAAGCCGTGTAGGGGAAGGGCTTGGGCGCAGCAAAGGAGATTTTGACGCCGCGCTCGCCCTCGGCTTCGACAGAGGTGATGCCGTCAAAATAGCTTACCCCGGCGCATCCGCCCTCGGGGTGGGTGCAGTACTCATGTGTAAAGATCAGATCTTCCGCTGTCAGCGCCGTGCCATCCGACCATTCCACGCCTTCCTTCAGCGTCCAGGTGATCGAGGTCAGGTCTTCGGAAACGCCGCCATTTTCGACCGTGGGGATGTCCTCTGCCAGCCAGGGGACCATCTCTCCGTTCTCGTTGAACCGCGCGAGTGATTCCAGAACAAGACTGGCCGCTTCGTTCTCCTTGGTGCCGCCCGACAGAAACGGGTTCAGCGTCGAGGGCGCCTGCCAGTAGATGATGTTGAGTTGACCATCGCGACCGCGCTCGCCTGCGTGGCCGTCCGCATAGACGGCAGGTGCGACGGCGGTTGTTGCGATTGCCCCCATCAATAGGGTTCTGATTTTCATTTTATACTCCATGTTGGACACGTGAATGCCGATGTGCGCCTCGATTTCCGCGTGGGCGCAATGGTGCTGACCGGGAGCAATGCAAATGCACTGGCCTAACGTTGCGGAAAGACGCAGTTTTTGAGCCGGCTCCCGGGTGCATGCGCATATCGAAGCATCTTTTGTGGAAAAAGCAACCCTTGTCATGGATGACTTTGTGGCAACTGTGCCGGACGGGTTTGACACTGCCTGCTGGATGGCCTTAGCGTCTCGCAAAGATGAAAATAGGGGCGGGAATGCTGGATCAGGATCAACAAGGTACCGCGCTGCAGCCGATTGCGCAGCTCAAGGGGTTGCGCGTTGAGTTTCAGACCAAGGATGGCCCGGTGGTGGGCGTGGAGGATGTCTCCTTTGACATCAATCCCGGCGAGACCGTCTGCGTGGTGGGCGAAAGCGGGTCGGGCAAGTCCGTTTCCTCGCTGTCCCTGATGCGATTGGTGGAGTTCGGCGGCGGTGAGATCACCGGCGGGCAGCTGCTTTTTGACCGGCCCGGCGCGGATGATGTGGATCTTGCCAAAACCGATCCCGAGATGATGCGCTCGATTCGCGGCAATGAGATCGGCATGATCTTTCAGGAGCCGATGACGGCGCTGAACCCGGTGTTCACCGTCGGGCGACAGCTGACCGAAGGGCTGCGTCTGCACAAGAAGATGGGCAAATCCGAGGCGCGCGCACGGGCGTTGGAGCTGCTGCGCGAGGTGCGCATCCCCGAGCCCGAACGGCGGCTCGACCAATACCCGCATGAACTGTCGGGCGGCATGCGCCAGCGCGTGGTCATCGCCATGGCGCTCGCCTGCAAACCCCGCCTGCTGATCGCGGATGAGCCGACAACGGCGCTTGATGTGACCATTCAGGCGGAAATCCTGGCCCTGATGGACCGGCTCAAGCGCGAGACCGGCACGGCGGTGATGTTCATCACCCACGACATGGCCGTGGTGGCGCAGATGGCTGACCGTGTGGTGGTCATGTTCCGCGGCAACAAGGTCGAGGAAGGGCCGGTTGCCGAGATTTTCGAAAACCCGCAGCATCCCTATACCAAGGCGCTGCTGGCGGCGGTGCCGAAACTGGGTGAGATGCGCGGCAAGGCCTATCCCGAACCGATGAAGCTGCTCGGCACGCAAGGCGACGAGATCAAGCCGATCAAGGGCACGGATGAGGTCCTGCTGAGCGTCAGGAACCTGACCACGCGGTTCCCGGTCAAGGGCGGCTTTTTCCGCCGCACGGTGGCCAATGTGCATGCCGTCGAAGACCTCTCCTTCACGCTGAACAAGGGCCAGACCCTCAGCCTCGTGGGCGAAAGCGGCTGCGGCAAATCGACGGCTGGCCGGTCGATCCTGCGGCTGGTCGATCCGCTCTCGGGCGAGATCAACCTCGATGGCGTAGATATCATGGCGCTGGACCAGACCCGGCTGCGCAAGGCGCGGCTCGATATGCAGATGATCTTTCAGGATCCCTTTGCCTCGCTGAACCCGCAGATGCAGCTCTCCGATCAGGTGGCAGAGCCGATCCACAACTACGGCACGCTCAAGGGGCAGGCGGTACAGGACCGGGTTGCAATGCTCTTTGACCGGGTGGAACTGCCGCGCAGCTTCATGCGCCGCTTTCCGCATGAACTCTCCGGCGGCCAACGTCAGCGCGTGGCCATCGCCCGGGCGCTGGCGCTGAACCCCAAGCTGATCATCGCCGACGAAGCGGTCTCGGCGCTGGACGTCTCCGTACAGGCGCAGGTGCTGAACCTGATGCTGGAACTGCAGGCGGAGTTGGGCCTGTCCTTCCTCTTCATCAGCCACGACATGGCCGTGGTGGAGCGGGTGAGCCATCAGGTCGGCGTGATGTATCTGGGCCGGATCGTGGAACTGGGGTCGCGTGCGCGGCTCTTTGAAAACCCGCAGCACCCCTATACCCAGGCGCTGATGAAGGCCGTGCCCATCGCCGATCCCCGCCAGCGCAAGGATGAGCGCGACCTGAATTTCAAACCGATCCCTTCTCCTATCCATGCCGCTGACTACGTGCCTGAACCCTCGCGGTATGACGAGGTCGAGCCCGGCCATTTTGTGCTGCAGGGCGACTGGGGCGGGTACACGCGCAGTGACGCGCTGATGCGCACCGAAAACAAGCTGCGCGAAGGGCAGGATGCCCCCGAAGGCCTGAGCGGACGCCGCCTTTATGACTGAAAGGCTGAGCCCGCTGGCGTTGATGACACAGCTCGTCCGTTTTCCTACGGTCAGCCGGGACAGCAATCTGCCCCTGATCGACTGGGTCGAGGAATACCTTTCCGGCCATGGCATTTCCGCCCACCGCTACACCGACCCGGATCAGCCCAAGGCCGCCCTTTTTGCCCATGTAGGCCCTTGGGAAGAGGGGGCCGTTGTCCTTTCCGGTCACACGGATGTGGTGCCGGTGGACGGTCAGCCCTGGGACACGGACCCGTTTGATGTGGTGCAGAAGGATGGTCGCTATTTCGGGCGCGGCACCTGCGACATGAAAGGCTTTGACGCGCTGGCGCTCTGGGCCATGGTCGAGGCGCATCACGCAGGGATCAAACGTCCCTTGCAGATTGCCCTGAGCTTTGATGAAGAGATCGGCTGCACCGGTGCGCCGCCGATGATTGCGGCGATGCAGCCGGTGCTGCCCAAGGGCGCGTCGGTGATCGTCGGTGAACCCTCCTCGATGCGCGCGGTGACGGGGCACAAGGGCGGCACCGGCTTTGACACCCATGTGCAGGGGTTCGAGGTCCATAGTTCTCTGCTCGATCGCGGCGTGAACGCGATCATGTTCGGGGCGAAACTGATCGACTGGGCCAACCAGATGAATGCCATCAATCAGGCGGCAGAGCCTGAGGGTTTGGCGGCCATGTTCGATCCCCCTTTCACCACCGTGCATGTGGGCATGATTTCGGGCGGCACCGCGCATAATATCACGGCCAAGGATTGCCATTTTGCCATGGATTTCCGCGTGGTGCCGGGTGAGGACAAACGCGCATGGGAAGCCCGCTACCGGGCGCGCGTGGCCGAGGTCGAAGCCGAGATGCAGGCGATCGTACCGGAGACACGGATCGAGATTTCACCGCGGTTCGACGTGCCCGCCTTGCAACCGGAACAGGATGGCGCGGCAGAGAACTTTGTGCGCGGGGTCACCGGCGACAACGCCAGCAATGTGGTCAGCTACGGGACCGAGGCTGGGCAGTTTCAGGAGGCGGGGTATTCCGCGGTGATCTGCGGTCCCGGTGATATTGCGCAGGCGCATCAACCCAATGAGTTCATCTCGGTCGCCGATTTCGAGGCAGGCCATGATTTCATGCAGCGCCTTGTCGACCGCCTGCGGCAATGATGCGCGGGCATTCAAGGCCACGACCGTTCATCCCGGCAGGTAGGGTGGGCTTCAGGCCACCCGGATCGCCCCACGGGGATCACCCTCGGTGACGCCCTTTCCAATCTCTGAACAGACATCTGTTCGTTTCTCTGACCCGCTGCCCGCAGAGGCGGATGTGGTGGTGATCGGCGGTGGCGTCATCGGTGTCTGCACCGCACTCTTTCTGGCCCGGGCCGGCCAATCGGTCGTCCTGCTCGAAAAGGGCCGGATCGCAGGGGAACAATCCAGCCGCAACTGGGGCTGGATCCGCCAGCAGGGCCGCGATCCGGATGAGCTGCCCATCATGGTGGAGGCCAATCAGCACTGGCGCAACCTCGCCACGCAGACCAATCGTGATATCGGTCTGACCCAGGGCGGCGTGACCTATCTGGCCGACAATGACGCGCAGATGGCGCGCTACGCCGACTGGCTGCCGGTTGCGCAGGCGCAGGGTGTCGACACACGCCTGCTCACCGCCGCCGAGACCCGCGCATTGCTGCCCGGCACTGGCAAATCCTACGCAGGGGCCCTGCATACGGCCTCCGACATGCGCGCGGAACCATGGGTCGCCGTACCGGCGCTTGCGGAAATTGCCGCGCGGGCGGGCGCGCAGATCCGCGAGGGCTGCGCTGTGCGATGCCTCGATCTGGCGGCGGGACGTGTGGCAGGCGTTGTCACCGAAGCCGGACGCATCGCCACGTCGGAGGTGGTTCTGGCGGGGGGCGCCTGGTCATCGCTCTTCCTGCGCAACCACGGCGTCGCCCTGCCACAGCTCTCCGTGCGGGCGACGGTTGCAAAAACGACCGACCTGCCCGCCGTGGCAGCGGGCGGTGTGGCGGATAACCGGATTGCCTTCCGTCACCGCGCGGATGGCGGTTACACGCTGGCCCCCGGCGGGTTCCACGAGCTGTTCCTCGGGTGGGATGCCTTGCGCGCCCTGCCGAAATTCCTCACCCAATTGCGGGCCGATCCCTTTGGCACCCGTTTCCTGCCGACGGCGCCCAAAGGGTATCCGGATGCCTGGGGCACAGCGCGCCGCTGGTCCGGTGACGCGCCAAGCCCTTTCGAGAACCAGCGGGTGCTGAACCCCCAGCCAAACACCGCGAAGGTCCGCGATCTGAAGCGCAAATTTGCGACGCTCTTTCCTCAGCTTCCTCAGTTCGATATCTCGCACGCCTGGGCGGGGATGATCGATACGATGCCCGATGTCGTGCCCGTCGTGGACCGCGTTTCCGCACTGCCGGGCCTGACGCTGGGCACGGGGATGAGCGGCCATGGCTTCGGCATCGGCCCCGCCATGGGCCGCATTCTGGCAGATATGGTGATGGGCAACCCGACGGGCCACGACCTGACCCGTTTCCGGTTCAACCGCTTCACCGATGGCACGTCGATGCGGCTCGGACCGGCGCTGTGACGCTGCTTGCGCGGGTGTATTCACCTTCTGGTTGAAGCTGCCGAGCAGAGGGGTAAGATGGCGCCAAGGGGCCAGAATCATTCACAGTTCCCGGTGCAGACAGATGTACCCGCGTCAGGCGCAGAGCAAAACCACAGCGACGTCAGCCCGGACGGCCCACACCACCTCAAGGAGAGAATCCCACCATGCCCGTGAAAAACCGTTTTGCCGAATTGCACGATGAGATCACCGAATGGCGACGTGATCTGCATGCGCATCCGGAGCTGCTTTTCGACACCCATCGCACCTCGGCCCTGGTGGCGGAAAAGCTCGCCGCATTCGGCTGCGACGAGGTTGTCCCAGGGATCGGGCGCACCGGTGTCGTCGGGGTGATCAAGGGCAAATCGGACACTTCGGGCAAAGTCATCGGGCTGCGCGCGGATATGGACGCGCTGCCGATACTGGAGCAGACGGGTGTCGACTACGCCTCCAAGACGCCCGGTTCCATGCACGCCTGCGGGCACGACGGGCATACGGCGATGCTGTTGGGGGCGGCGAAATATCTGGCGGAGACGCGCAATTTCGATGGCATCGCGGTGGTGATCTTTCAACCTGCCGAAGAGGGCGGCGCTGGCGGGCGCGAAATGTGCGACGATGGGATGATGGAACGGTTTGGCATTCAGGAAGTTTACGGCATGCACAATTGGCCGGGCCGCCCGCTGGGCAGCTTTGCCATTCGCCCCGGTGCGTTTTTCGCGGCCACGGATATTTTCGAGATCGAGGTCGAGGGCCTGGGTGGTCACGCCGCCAAACCGCATGAGACCATCGACACCACCGTGGTGGCCAGCCACATCGTCATCGCCGCACAGACCATTGCCAGCCGCAACGCCGACCCGGTGGATCAGATCGTTGTCTCCGTCACCTCCTTCGAGACCTCCTCCAAGGCCTTTAACGTCATCCCGCAGCGCGTGACCCTCAAAGGCACCGTGCGCACGTTGTCGGATGGCATGCGTGACCTTGCGGAGATGCGCCTGAAAAAGGTGGCCAAAGGTGTGGCCGAAAGCTTCGGCGCAGAGGCGCGGGTGGACTACACGCGCAACTACCCGGTGATGGTCAACCACCCCGAGCAGACGGAATTCGCAGCACAGGTCGCGGCCTCCGTCTCAGGGGCCTGTGAAGATGCGCCGCTGGTTATGGGGGGCGAGGATTTTGCCTTCATGCTCGAAGAACGCCCCGGCGCCTATATTCTTGTGGGCAATGGCGACAGCGCGGCGGTACACCACCCGGAGTACAACTTCAACGACGACGCCATCCCGGCTGGCTGTAGCTGGTGGGCGGAGATTGTGGAACAGCGTCTGCCCGCAGCGCGCTAAACGCCAGCGGCTCGGCGATGAATCAGGCGGCGAGCAGGGCGCGATACACCGCGATAATGGCGGCGGCTTCCTGCTCGATCCGGAAATGGTCCAGCACGTTCTGCCGCGCTGCCTTCGACATGGTATCCAATGTTTGGGGATCGGACAGCATGCGGCTGACACGCTCGGCAATGGCCGCGGCGTCTTCGATGTCGACCAGATAGCCGGTTTCCCCTTCGACGATCAGCTCCTCGAAGGCGCCGACCTTTGTTGCGACAACCGGTGCCCCACAGGACATGGCCTCAAGCGGGGTCAAGCCAAAACCCTCCCAGCGCTGTGGCGCAACATAGAGGTCAAGTGCCTGAAAGTGCCGTGCAAGATCGGCAATCGGCACTTCGTCGCGGAAGAGGATGCGCTCCGTCAGACCAGCAGTCGCAACTTCCTCCTTGAGGGACTTGAGGAAATCCTGATGCTCCGCCGTGGCCCGGCCCATGATCAAAGCCTTGCCTTGCGGATGGGTCTTGAAGACCTCCACCATGGCGGTGACAAAGAGGTCATTGCCCTTTTGGTGGCGGATACGCCCGAAACAGCCGATCAGCGGGCCCTCTTCGGGCAGGTCCAGTGACCGGCGCAAAGCGGCACGGTCCGCCACGGGGGCGAATTGCTCACAATCCACGCCATGCCGGATCACGGTGGCCGGGCGTTCAAGATAGCTGGCGGATTTGGCGGAGGTCGCGATCACATCGTCCATCTGCCGGATGAGCCAGCGCGTGAAGCCGGTGTGACGCCGCTGCGCCGCCGAGGTGAAGAGCAGTTTCAGACGCTTTGCCCCGAGGTATTTCAGCGCCAGACCCGCCACCATTTCCACGTTGCGGCGGGCATGCCAAACCCGCGTGCCGGAAGGGCCGGACCGGGGCAGCGACAGCAGGCGGGTGGGGGCGATGTTGGGCACGTCGGGAGGCAGATCGGGGGCCGAGGCGGTGATCGCAATGTCCCGTGCCTGCAGGGGGACCAGACGGATCACCGTGGAGGTGACGCCGGAGTGGCGGCGTTTGAAATTCGGGGCAATCACCTCGATGTCGCGCAGGGGCAGGGCGGCGGGCGGCGTCATCCGGGGGTATCCTCCAGCTTGAGCATATGGACAAGGCGGGCGGCAATGCTGCCAAGCGCCTCGGACTTGCCTTTTACAACCGTCGCTGCGGCCTGCAAGGCCTTCGCCCGCGCGGTGTGATCCTGCAACAGGGTATCGACCTCCTGGGCCAGCGCGCCAGCGTCAGAGACGATCTTTACTGCGCCCGCGTTTTCCATATCGGCGAAGGTTTCCGCGAAGTTTGTCACATGCGGCCCGGAGAGCACGGCGGCCCCGGCCTCGACAACCTCAAAGGGGTTGTGTCCGCCGATGGGCCGCAGCGAGCCGCCCAGAAACACCATATCGGTCAGGGCATACCAATTGCCCAGCTCTCCCAACGTGTCGGCGAGATAGACGGCTTCGCCCGCGCGGGGCCAGGCCTCCTGTGAACGCACCGCAAAGCTGAGGTCGCTCTGCCGGATCAGGTCGATCACCGCGTCGCTGCGATCAGGATGACGCGGCACAAGGATCAGCATGAGGTCGGGATGATCGGCCAGCAGGGCCTTGTGTGCCGCCAGCACGATCTCTTCTTCGCCGGGGTGGGTGGAGGCGGCAACCCAGACCGGTCTGCCTTTGAGCGCGGCACGCGCCTGCGCCAGCACCGCCGGGTCCGTTGGCAGCGGCGCGGAGAGGGATTTGAGGTTGGTGCCACGCGCGACCCGGTCCACGGGCGCGTGCATATCCACCATCGCCTGTGCCATTTCGTCATTCTGCGTCAGGATCAGGTCAAATACTTCCAGGATATAGGCGGCAAGCTCCGGATGGCGTGCCCAGGCGGCGCGGGATTTCGCGCTCAGCCGTGCGTTCACCAGCGCCATGGCGGTACCCCGTTCGTGTGTCATGCGCAGCATGCGGGGCCAAAGCTCGCTTTCGACAAAAACCGCTGCATCCGGGCGCCAGTGCCCCAGAAACCGGCTGAGCGGCCCCTTCGCGTCCAGCGGCGCAAACTGATGCACGGTGCGGGGGGGCATGCGCTCGGCCACAAGTTTGGCGGAGGTCGGCGTGCCGGAGGTGATCAGGAAATGCGCGCGCGGCAGCAGTTCCCCCATCCGGGTGATCAGGGCCAGGACAGAGAGGCTTTCACCAACGGAGGCCGCGTGAAACCAGATCAGCGGCCCGCTGCCCGAGCGCGGCTGGCTCGCGTGCCCCATTTTCTCATGGGCGCGCAGGGCGGTGACGCCTTGCCCGCGCAACTTGCGGATTTCAGCCCAGGCGGCAAAGGGGGCCAGCAGCACCGTCGCCGCCACGTACAGATGAAAGAGCGGCGGCGCGCGCATGGACGTATTCAGCCGCCTGTATGGCTCATGTGGCGTGGCATCTGCCCATCCAGCCGCTGGCGCGAATAGTCAAAATCATGGCCCTTGGGTTTGAGTGCAATCGCCGCGCGGATCGCGTCCTCCAGCGGGCCGTCGTCCTCCGGATGGGCACGCAGGGGCGCGCGCAGATCTGCCGCGTCTTCCTGCCCCAGGCACATGAAAATCTCACCGGTGCAAGTGATCCGCACCCGGTTGCAGCTTTCGCAGAAATTATGGCTGAGCGGGGTGATGAAGCCGATTTTCTGCCCGGTTTCCTCCAGCCGCACATAGCGCGCGGGCCCGCCTGTGCGCTCTGCCAGATCGGTCACGGTGTAGTGTTC
This sequence comes from Roseobacter sp. MH60115, assembly GCF_015644665.1. GTDB lineage: Bacteria > Pseudomonadota > Alphaproteobacteria > Rhodobacterales > Rhodobacteraceae > Roseobacter. The sequence continues at coordinate 273,146 of NZ_JADOBQ010000003.1, read as the reverse complement.
CGCGTAGCGTGCACGCACATCTTTCAAAGACCAGTATTGCCCGAGCCGGTCCTCGTTGCCGATGTCGCCCATGGGCATGACCTCAATCCACGTCAGGTCAATATCGCGTTTGGCGCACCATTCAGTGATATAAGGCAGTTCTTCCTCGTTGAACCCTTTCAGGGCGACCGCGTTCAGTTTGACACGCAGCCCGGCGGCCTGGGCCGCATCGATCCCGCGCAACACCTGCGGCAGACGGCCCCAGCGGGTGATTTCGGCAAACTTGGTTTCGTCCAGCGTATCGAGAGAGACGTTCACCCGGCGCACGCCAGCCGCGTAAAGATCCGTTGCAAAACGTTCCAACTGGCTGCCGTTCGTGGTCAGCGTCAGCTCTTTCAGCGTGCCCGCCTCCAGATGTCGCGACATGCTCTGGAAAAAGGTCAGAATACCCTTGCGCACCAGGGGCTCGCCCCCGGTGATCCGCAGCTTCTCGACACCAAGGCCCACGAAGGTAGAACAAAGGCGGTCAAGCTCTTCCAGTGTCAGCAGTTCCTTTTTCGGCAGGAAGGTCATGTTCTCGGACATGCAATAGACACATCGGAAGTCACACCGGTCGGTGACGGACACCCGAAGGTAGGTGATGGCGCGGGCAAAGGGATCAATCAATGGAGCTGTCATATGTTAATAGGTAATCCTCCCGGGCAGGCGCAGCAAGAGGTTAACGCCATTGATGCTAAATGGCGGCTGTGGTTTAGAGGGGGTATGTCCCATAGTCTTTCACTTCGCCTGACCGCCCTTGCCGCTGTGGTGAGCCTGTCGGCCTGTGCGCCGTTGAACCAGCTCAATCTGGCGTTGGGTGGGGGGGATCTCAGAACGGAACCTACCGTCTCTGCACCTCAGCAGACGCAGGCCATCCCAACCGGGTCGGCGCAGACCGCCGAGGCGCTGGATCAGTCGACCGCCGAGGAGCGCGTGGCTGCCACCCGGTCGCGCGGAGCGGGCCGGGCGTTGGGGCAGACCGTGGCCTCCCTCGGCACGCCCTCTGAACCGGGTTTTTGGCTGAAAACGCCGCTGGTGAGCGCGCAATCGGCTGGGCGGGTGAGAAACCCGGCAACCGGGAAATCCGTCGCTGTCACGCTGATCCCCATTGACGGGCCTGCGACCGCGGGCAGCCGCATGTCGCTGTCCGCCATGCGGGCGCTAGAGGTCGGCCTTGCCGATCTCGTCACCGTGGACGTCAGTTCGTAAGGTCAGTCGGCGTGACGGCCTAGAATATGCGTCGGCGCCCCGTCGATGGTAGATTGGTTGCGCGTTTCCCAATACTCTCGGATCCCATCGGCCCCGCGATCTTCGGCCCATTTCCCGAGCACGTCACGCTCGCCCGCGTAGTCCATGAAGGGCACGGCATAGCCGCAGCTGGTTTGCACCAGATCAACCGCAACATCGTAAATCTGCCGCGCGCCCTGAGAGGCCGGAAACAGCGCATTCAGCGCGTCAAACTCCGCATCCCGCGGGTGCAGGGTTCTGGCACTGCCATAGCAGCGCAGGATCATCGGCTTGGCCTCGAAACCGCACCACATCAGGGTCATTCGGTTGATTTGCGCCAGATGCCCGGCGGTTTCGTTGCCCGAACCGGTGAGATTGCGCCAGACGATGCGGTTGGGGCCCAGCACCCGCAGGCTATCCATGCCTTTGGGCGAAATATTGACCCTTCCCTCTGCCGCCGCAGAGCCTACGAAAAACAGATGCTGCGCTTCGATGAAGCGGATCAGCACATCGCTCAGGTCATCAAATTGCTTGGCCATGGCTCATTCCACCGTCACGGATTTTGCAAGGTTGCGTGGCTGATCCACATCCGTGCCCTTGGCCACAGCCGTATGATAGGCGAGCAGCTGCGCAGGGATCGCATAGAGGATCGGCGTCATGATGTCGGGCACCGTGGGCAGTTCGATGGTGGCAAAGGTGCCGTCACCGGCTTCTTCGATCCCCTGCCGGTCAGAGACAAGGATCACGCGGCCTTTGCGGGCGATCACCTCCTGCATGTTGCTGACGGTCTTGTCAAAAAGCGCATCCCGCGGGGCCATCACAACCACCGGCACATATTGATCGACCAGGGCGATGGGCCCGTGTTTCAATTCGCCGGAGGCATAGGCCTCCGCGTGTATGTAGCTGATTTCCTTGAGTTTCAGTGCCCCTTCGAGAGCCAGCGGGTACATCAGGCCCCGGCCCAGGAAAAGCACATCGCGCGCCTCGGCGAGGTTGAGCGCGGCTTTCTGCATGGCCTCGTTTGCCTCAAGCGCAATGGAGAGCACATTGGGCATGCCGCGCAGGGATGACAGGTGGTCGGCCAGCGTCTCGGCATCGATTTCACCGCGATCCCGCGCCGCCTTGAGCGCCAGGATGAGCAGTACCGCAAGCTGACAGCTGAACGCCTTGGTGGAGGCCACACCGACCTCGACCCCGGCATGGATCGGCAGCACCAGATCGCTTTCCCGCGCGATGGAGCTTTCGGGCACGTTCACCACGGAAACGATGCGCTCTGCCTTGCCCTCGCAATAGCGCAGGGCCGCCAGCGTGTCGGCGGTTTCTCCGGACTGGCTGACAAAAAGCGCGGTGGTGCGCGCGGGCACGGGCGGTTCGCGGTAGCGGAACTCGGAGGCGACATCGACATCAACCGGCAGGCGGGCGATCTGCTCGAACCAGTATTTGGCCGTCAGGCAGGCATAATAGGCGGTGCCGCAGGCCACCATGGTCAGCCGGTCCACCTTGGAAAAATCCATGCCCGGGTCGGGCAGGATGATCTCGCCGTTGGCATCAAGATAGTTCCCGAGCGCCTGGCCCATAACGGTCGGCTGTTCGGCGATTTCCTTGGCCATGAAGTGTTTGTGGCCCGCCTTGTCGATCCGCGTGTCGCCGATTTTCACGGTCTTGACCTCGCGGTTCGCCAGCGCGCCCTGCGCATCGCGAATTTCGACACCCGTGCGGGTGACAACGGCGCGGTCGCCTTCTTCGAGGTAGCTGATACGGTCGGTGAGCGGGGCCAGCGCAATCGCATCCGAGCCCACGAACATCTCACCCTCGCCATGCCCGATGGCCAGCGGCGAGCCTTTCCGCGCCGCCACGATCAGGTCGTCCTCGCCCGAGAACAGGAAGGCAAGCGCAAAGGCACCGGTCAGACGGTCCAGCGTCTTGCCCGCCGCCTCAACGGGGCCTGCGCCTTGTGTCATATAGTGCTCAGTCATCAGGGCGATGGTTTCGGTATCCGTCTGGGTGAGGAACTCCACACCGTGCTCGGCCAGTTCCGCCCGCAGTTCACGGAAATTTTCTATGATCCCATTGTGCACCACCGCCACGCGCCCCGCCTGATGGGGATGCGCATTGACGACGGTCGGCGCGCCATGGGTTGCCCAGCGGGTATGGCCAATGCCCGATTTGCCGGTCAGTGGCTCATGCACCAGCAGATCCGACAGATTGACCAGTTTGCCGACGGCGCGGCGGCGGTCGAGAAGCCCGTTCTCGACGGTGGCAATCCCGGCGCTGTCATAGCCGCGATATTCAAGCCGTTTCAGCGCTTCAACCAGAATGGGTGCCACTTCATGGCTGCCCAGAACACCTACAATTCCACACATTTTCAGCTGCCTCTTTGCAGTTTGGCCTTCTTGGCCTTTAAAATATCAAACAATTTCGTTGCCATGCCGGGTTTCTCGACCTGCGGCGCGCGGGCGATGGCCAGGGCATCGGCCTCGACGTCCGAGGTGATGACCGATCCGCTGCCCGTCATGGCGCGGTCTCCGATCGACACCGGGGCCACCAGCATGGTGTTGGAGCCGATGAAGGCGTTATCGCCGATTTCGGTCCGGTGTTTCAGAACGCCGTCATAGTTGCAGGTGATGGTGCCCGCGCCGACGTTGGTTTGCGTCCCAAGCGTGGCATCCCCGATATAGCTGAGGTGATTGACCTTGGTGCCTTCGCCGATCTGCGCGTTCTTGATCTCGACGAAATTGCCGACCCGCACGTTCTCGCTGAGCTCGGCACCAGGGCGCAGCCGGGCGTATGGCCCGACAACCGCACCCCGCGCCACATGACACCCTTCGAGATGCGAAAACGCCCGGATGGTCGCGCCGGACTCCACGGTGACACCGGGACCAAAGACGACATTCGGTTCAATGACCGTGTCGCGCCCGATCACCGTGTCAAAGGCGAAATGTACCGTGTCAGGCGCGGGCAGGGTGACGCCGTCTGTCAACGCTTTGGTCCGCGCGCGGGTCTGATACCCGGCTTCGGCGGCTGCCAGATCGGTGCGGCTGTCGATGCCAAGCGTTTCGGTTTCATCGCATTTGACCGCTGTCACTGAGAGGCCCCGCGCGTTGGCCAGCGCCACAACCTCCGTCAGATAGTATTCACCCGACGCATTGTCATTGCCCACTTCCGCAATCAGTTCGAAGAGGAGTTGCGCATCGCATCGCAGTAACCCGCTGTTGGTAAAGCGAATGGCGCGCTCCTCTTCGGTGGCATCCTTGTACTCGACTATACGCTCCAGCCGGTCACCCTGCATGATCAGGCGCCCGTACCGCGGTTGCACTTCGGCAATGTCAAATCCGAGCACAACGATGTCGTGCTCTGCCCTTGCGGCGAGCATGCGCTCGAGGGTTTCCGCCTGCAAAAAAGGAGTGTCGCCAAAGAGTACCACAACATCACCGTCGAAGCCTTCGAGTACTGCGCGTGCCTGATCCACGGCATGTGCGGTCCCCAACTGTTCAGACTGCAACACGATTTCGACGGATGCATCGTGGCTGAGTGCGGCACGCCGCACCCGGTCAGCACCATGCCCCGCGACAATGACGGTTTTTTCGGGCACCAGTCGCGCGCCCGCGTGCATCGCATGGATCAAAAGCGGCGCACCTGCAAGCGGGTGGAGGACCTTGGGCAGGTCCGAGTTCATCCGTGTCCCTTTGCCTGCGGCAAGGATGACCAAAGCGGTTTTCATGTCGTTTCTCTTTGTGTTCTGCTGTGGCCCTGTTTATCCGTCTGGCACAGCGGCGCAAGCCACGCAAACATCAAAGAAGGTTGCGGCTTGCAACATGTTTGGGCGGGCTTTCGCCCAGGAACAGGGCGGGGAACGGGCATGAAAACGGTTATTTTCGATCTGGATGGGACGCTGGCGGACACCAGCGGGGACCTGATTGCAGCGGCCAATCATTGCTTTCGTGACATGGGCGAAGGTGATGTGCTGGACCCTGGCGCCGATGCGGGCACGGCCCTGCGGGGCGGGCGGGCGATGCTGCGCGCGGGGCTCACGCGTCTGGGCCGGGCGGAGATGGAGCCGACGATTGATCACTACTACCCGCTGTTGCTGGACGCCTATGGTGCCGCCATTGACGTGCATACGCAGATCTACCCGCGGGCGATGGAGGCGGTTGAGCGCTTGAAAACCGGCGGCTACGGCGTGGGCATCTGCACCAACAAACCAGAGCGTCTTGCCGATGTTCTGCTGCAAAAGCTGGGGGTGCGGGATGCCTTTGCCTCGCTTGTGGGGGCCGATACGCTGCCGGTGCGCAAGCCGGACCCGGAGCCGCTGCATGAGGCGGTGCGGCGAGCGGGCGGGGCCCCTGGGCGTAGCGTGCTCATTGGCGATTCCGATACGGACAGGAACACGGCGCGGGCGGCGCAGGTGCCTTGTGTGTTGGTCACCTTTGGCCCGGCGGGCGGCGATATGGCGGCATTGGAACCGGAAGGCCTGCTGGCGGACTACGCCGATCTGCCGCAGATGGTGGACCGTCTGCTGGCTTGACCGGGGCCGGGGCCATCGGCAAAGCTGCAATCAACCAAGGGGTGTCAGATGACAGAGATTTTCAAGGGCAGCTTCACCCAGCAGGAGCCCATTCCCGAAGCCGGTATTGAGGCGGCGCTCACGGTGCTGCGCCATGGTCGGCTGCACCGCTACAACACCTCCGCCGAAGAGATCAGCGAAACGGCCCTGTTGGAGCAGGAATTCGCCGCAGCCGTCGGTGCCAAATACTGTCTGGCCGTTGCCTCGGGCGGGTATGCCATGGCCACGGCCCTGCGCGCGCTGGGCGTGCAGCCCGGCGATCCGGTGCTGTCGAATGCCTTCACGCTGGCCCCGGTGCCGGGGGCCGTCGCCGCCTTAGGGGCCACGCCGGTGTTTGTCGGCGTGACCGAAGCCCTGACCATTGATCTAGATGATCTGCGGGCTAAGGCGGGGCAGGCCAAGGTGCTGTTGCTCAGCCACATGCGCGGTCATATCTGCGACATGGATGCGCTGATGGCGATCTGCGACGCAGCGGGCATCAAGGTGATCGAGGATTGCGCGCATACGATGGGTGCGGCATGGAACGGGGTTCCGTCAGGGCGGCACGGGCTGGTCGGCTGCTATTCCTGCCAGACGTATAAACACGTCAATTCCGGCGAGGGCGGGTTTCTGGTGACCGATGATCCAGAGGTGGCCGCCCGCGCGGTGATGTTGTCCGGCTCCTATATGCTCTATGAACGCCATCTGGCGGCCCCGCCGAAAGAGGCTTTTGCGACCATCCGCTATGAAACGCCGAACATCTCGGGCCGGATGGACAACCTGCGCGCGGCGATTCTGCGGCCGCAGGTGGCTGATCTGGCAACACAATGTGCCCGGTGGAACGATCGGTATCACCGGTTGGAGGCCGGGCTGCGCGGCACGCCGGGGCTGACCGTTATTGACCGGCCTGAAGAAGAAACGATTGTCGGGTCCTCCATCCAGTTCCTGCTGCTCGACTGGGCCGCCGATGATGTGCGGCGGGTTCTGGCCCGCTGCGCGGAGCGCGGGGTGGAGCTGAAGTGGTTCGGCGCGCCGGAGCCTTTGGGCTTCACCAGCCGCTACGACAGCTGGCGCTATGCCGAAACACCGCAGATGCCCGATTCCGACCGGGTACTGGCGGGCATCGTGGACATGCGCGTGCCCCTGACGTTCTCGCTGGAAGACTGCGATTTGATTGCGCGGATCATCCGCGCAGAGGTTGGCGCGGTCTACCAGACGCAGTCGACAGCGGCCGAGTAACACGCGCCGGGCGGCATGTTATCTTGACCAATCAGAGGGCGTGTGTCATTTATGAACGCGTGTTCAATAAAATCTGGCGGGAGGGCGGCGCGATGTTCACGGCAACCATGGCTTTCGATCTGGGCGAGGATGTCAACGCGCTGCGCGACATGGTGCACCGCTGGGCGCAGGACCGCGTCAAACCGATGGCGGCGGATATCGACGAGAAAAACGCTTTTCCCCCAGAGCTTTGGCCGGAAATGGGTGAGCTGGGCCTGCTGGGCATCACCGTGGATGAAGCATTTGGCGGGGCGGGCATGTCCTATCTGGCCCATACCGTGGCCATCGAGGAAATCGCCCGCGCAAGCGCCTCTGTGTCACTGTCTTATGGCGCGCATTCCAACCTCTGCGTGAACCAGATCAAGCTGAACGGCACGCAGGAGCAGAAGGAAAAATACCTGCCGGGGCTGATTGCCGGAACCCATGTGGGCGCGTTGGCAATGTCCGAAGCAGGCGCGGGATCGGACGTTGTGTCGATGAAACTGCGCGCCGAGAAGCGTAACGATCACTACCGGCTGAACGGCACCAAATACTGGATCACCAACGGCCCGGACGCGGATACGCTGGTGGTCTATGCCAAGACCGACCCGGAGGCGGGCAGCAAGGGCATCACTGCATTTCTCATCGAAAAGGAGATGGTGGGTTTTTCGACCTCTCCGCATTTCGACAAGCTGGGGATGCGTGGGTCAAACACCGCCGAGTTGATCTTTGAGGACGTCGAGGTGCCCTTCGAGAATGTGCTCGGCGAAGAGGGCAAGGGCGTACGGGTGCTGATGTCCGGGCTCGACTATGAGCGCGTGGTGCTGGCGGGCATCGGCACGGGCATCATGGCCGCCTGTCTCGATGCGATCATGCCGTATCTCTCCGAGCGCAAGCAATTCGGCCAGCCCATCGGGAATTTCCAGCTGATGCAGGGCAAGATCGCCGACATGTATACCGCGATGAATTCCGCGCGCGCCTATGTCTATGAGGTCGCCAAGGCCTGCGACCGGGGTGATGTGACCCGTCAGGACGCGGCGGCCTGTTGTCTCTATGCCTCGGAGGAGGCGATGAAACAGGCGCATCAGGCCGTGCAGGCCATGGGTGGCGCGGGGTTCCTGAACGACAGCCCCGTGGCGCGGCTCTTCCGGGATGCCAAGCTGATGGAGATTGGCGCAGGGACGTCAGAGATCCGGCGGATGCTCGTGGGTCGTGAGTTGATGGCGGCGATGGGCTGACCCGATGGGGGAAACCGGATCAACCCACACCAGCACCTTTCTTGCTTCAGAACTTGTGCACGTAGGCCACGCCAAAGAGGAAGGGGTCGATTTCGGCTTCGCCGATATCCGCGCCGTTCAAGCTGACATCCGTATCGATGTCGAACCACCGCACATTTGCCCGGATCCATCCCGACTCGCTGACCTTGTAGTCAACGCCGACCTGCGCGGAGAGGCCGAAGGAATCGTCAAGCTCGAGGTTGGCAGCTCCGAAGTCTTCCTCGAAGAAGGTTGTGTAGTTGACGCCAATGCCGACGTAGGGCTTCCACGGGCTGGCATTGGTGAAGTGGTAGTTCACCGACAGGGTGGGCGGCAGGTGCTTGGTGCTCGCATTGCCGACGCCAGGCAGGCTGATGTCATGCTCGAACGGGGTCGCTGCGAGCAATTCGATGCCGATGTTATCGCGGATGAAGTATTCCAGGGTCAGCGTGATCGCCTCGTCGCTGGCGATATCCGCCTCAACGCCTGCGACGGTGCCGTTGCCGGATTTGGGGTTCACGCTGCCGATACCGATGCCGAAGGTCAGATCACCTTGGGACTGGGCAAGCGCGGGGCCTGTGACAAACGCGAGCGCGCTGGTCAGGAGGAGGGTTTTGATGGTGATCTTCATGATCTTTCTCTTTCCGTTTTTGAGTTCTCGCCCCTGATGCGCCGGACCCGGAACGCGGGCATTGATGCAGATCAAGAGAGTGTGAAGAGAGCCTGTGCAAAATTGCCGCAGGTGCGAAGGGCCGCGCTTCAACCGGCTCTGATGGACCGCAAATGCGGCACGGCAGAGGCTGCACCGCAGCGCTCTGGCCTCTGGCGCTGATGCCGCGATGGCTATGGTTTACCCCTCTGGCGCTTTTGGTGGTCGCCGTCGCGATTTGGGCGTTCCGGCTTGGGTGGATCGCCGTCACCATTTCGGAAACCGATGTGATCAATACCTACGCGCAACGCTATCTGGAGGAGGCCGGGGCTACGGCACGTCTGACCGACTGCACCGGTCTGCCGGGCACGGGCGAGGGGGTGTGGATCATCGTCCGGTGCGTCCGGGCGGGGCAGCGGTTCGACTACCCTGTGGACCGGTTCGGGCGATTGCTGGATCTGGTCGATGGGGTGCCGCAGCCCGGCGTGCCCCAGACATGAAGAGACCGCGCAGGTGCTGCCCTGCGATGAAGGAGGTTCCATGAAACTGATATCACAGGCTTTGCCTGCCTCGGAGAGTTTTCAGGCCAATCGGTCCGCCCATCTGGCGGCCTTGGCGGAGATCGCCGAGGCGGCCGGGGCGGCCGCATTGGGCGGTGGGGAGCGATCCCGCGCGCGCCACGTAAGCCGGGGCAAGATGCTGCCGCGTGAACGGGTGGCGAACCTGCTTGACCCCGGCAGCCCGTTTCTGGAGGTCGGTGCGACCGCCGCGCATGGGCTTTATGACGGTGCGGCGCCTTGTGCGGGTGTGATCGCGGGCGTTGGTCAGGTGCAGGGCCAGGAGGTCATGGTGGTCTGCAATGACGCCACGGTGAAAGGCGGCACCTACTACCCGATGACCGTGAAAAAGCATCTGCGGGCGCAGGAGATCGCGCAGGAAAATCGTCTGCCCTGCATCTATCTGGTCGACAGCGGCGGCGCGAACCTGCCCAATCAGGATGAGGTCTTCCCCGACCGCGATCACTTTGGCCGTATCTTTTACAATCAGGCGCGGATGTCGGCGCTGGGTATCCCGCAGATCGCCGTGGTCATGGGGTCCTGCACGGCGGGCGGCGCTTATGTCCCGGCGATGTCCGATGTGACGATCATCGTGCGCGATCAGGGCACGATCTTTCTGGCAGGCCCGCCGCTGGTAAAGGCGGCCACGGGCGAGGTCGTCAGCGCCGAAGACCTTGGCGGCGGTGATGTGCACACGCGGCTCAGCGGGGTGGCCGACTATCTCGCCGAGGATGACGTCCACGCTTTGGCGCTGGCGCGGCGGGCCGTGGTGTCGCTGAACCGGACAAAACCCGCAACCGTGCAGTGGGAAAACCCGGAAGAGCCCGCCTATGACCCCGAGGAAATCCTGGGCGTGGTGCCCGCCGACCTGCGCACCCCCTACGACATCCGCGAGGTGATCGCCCGGCTTGTGGATGGCTCGCGCTTTGATGAGTTCAAACCGCGTTTCGGCGAGACGCTGGTCACCGGATTTGCGCATCTCAAAGGCTGCCCCATCGGAATCGTGGCCAACAATGGCGTGCTATTTTCCGAGTCTGCGCAAAAGGGTGCGCATTTTGTCGAACTCTGCTCACAGCGTCGTATCCCGCTGGTTTTCCTGCAGAATATCACCGGTTTCATGGTGGGACGCAAATACGAGAACGAAGGCATCGCGCGTCACGGGGCCAAGATGGTCACGGCTGTGGCCTCAACCAATGTGCCCAAGATCACCATGCTGGTGGGCGGTTCTTTTGGCGCGGGCAATTACGGGATGGCCGGACGGGCTTATTCGCCGCGCTTCATGTGGACCTGGCCCAATTCACGGATTTCGGTCATGGGCGGGCCGCAGGCGGCGGGCGTTCTGGCCACCGTCAAGCGGGATGCGATCGAGCGCGCGGGTGAGAGTTGGTCCGCGGAAGAGGAGGCTGCGTTCAAGCAACCCACCATCGACATGTTCGAGCGCCAGAGCCATCCGCTTTACGCTTCGGCACGTCTTTGGGATGACGGCGTTATTGACCCGCGCGCATCGCGGGACGTGCTGTTTCTGTCGCTGTCCGCAGCGCTCAACGCCCCGATAGAGGAGACGCGGTTTGGCGTCTTCCGGATGTGAGGTGACAGATGACAGATAGACAATGCACATCCGCAGGTGCTGCGCGTCAGAACGGCGAGACCGCACGCAGAAACCCATCAGGGGGCGTTTCACGCACTGCCGCCACTGCGTGGGGCCCTGCACGGGGTCACGGATCAGATTTGGAGAAGGCAGATGTTTGACACGATCCTGATCGCCAACCGGGGCGAGATCGCCTGCCGGGTCATGGAAACGGCGCAGGCCATGGGCGTGCGCTGCGTTGCGGTCTATTCCGAGGCGGATGCCAGGGCAAAACATGTCGCGATGGCCGATACTGCCGTGCACATCGGGAACGCCCCCCCGGCGGAAAGCTACCTGCGCGGTGAGAAGATCGTTCAGGCGGCGCTGGATTGTGGCGCGCAGGCCATTCACCCCGGGTACGGCTTTCTCAGCGAGAACCCGGATTTCGTCGAGGCCGTCGAAGCCGCGGGCCTGGTCTTCATCGGCCCCTCCGCCTCTGCGATCCGCGCCATGGGCCTCAAGGATGCGGCCAAGGCGCTGATGATCGAGGCTGGCGTGCCGGTGGTGCCGGGCTATCACGGAGCGGATCAGGACGACGCCTTGCTGGCGCGGGAGGCTGAAAAGATCGGCTACCCGGTGTTGATCAAGGCCGTGGCCGGCGGCGGTGGCAAGGGCATGCGGCTCGTCGAGACGGCAGGTGATTTCGCCGCCGCGCTCGCTTCTGCCCGGTCCGAGGCACAGACCGCCTTTGGCAATCCGGACGTGTTGGTGGAGAAGTTCGTGACCCAACCACGTCACATCGAAGTGCAGGTCTTTGGCGATGGCACCCGCGCGGTGCATTTCTTTGAACGCGATTGCTCCCTGCAGCGCCGCCACCAGAAGGTGATCGAAGAGGCCCCCGCACCCGGCATGACCGGGGAAATGCGCAGCGCCATGGGAGAGGCGGCAGTGCGCGCCGCAGAGGCCATCGGCTACAGTGGCGCCGGGACCGTGGAGTTTATCGTGGACGGGTCGGGCGGGCTCAGCCCCGATGGCTTCTTCTTCATGGAGATGAACACCCGCCTGCAGGTGGAACACCCCGTAACGGAAGCGATCACGGGCGTCGATCTCGTGGAGTGGCAGCTGCGGGTGGCCGCAGGCGAAGGCCTGCCGACCGCGCAAGACCAACTGTCGATCAACGGACATGCATTCGAAGCGCGGCTCTACGCCGAGGACGTGCCCGCAGGCTTCCTGCCCGCCACGGGCACGCTGAGCCACCTGCACTTCCCCGATATGGTGCGCGCCGATAGTGGCGTGCGCGCCGGGGACACCATCAGCCCGTTTTACGATCCGATGATTGCCAAAGTCATCGTGCATGGACCGAACCGCGCGGTGGCGCTTGCGCGCCTGCGGCAGGGGCTGGCGGGATGCGAGGTGGCGGGCACGGTGACCAACCTCGCTTTTCTCGGAGCACTCGCCGGGCACGCAGGCTTTGGCAAGGGCAATGTCGACACCGGTCTCATCGCGCGCGATATTGACGCGTTGACCAAAACACCACAGGCACAGGCGCGGCATCTGGCGCTGGCGGGTATGGCCGCTCTTGGCCTGACCGACCCCGGTCCCGGAGCCGGTTTCACGCTGTGGGCCCCCCTTCGGCGCAGCGTTCAACTGCTCTGGCAGGACGAGGTCCAGACGCTTTCGGTAGAGGTGGTGTCCGCTGATCTGCAACGCTGGGACGTGGCAGGCGCGCAGGTCACGGCGCAGCGCAGCAGCGGGCGGTGGGTACTCGACGGACATGTCGCACCGCAGGTGGCAGTTGCAGGGAATGACATCACAGTTTTCGACCACTATGGGCTTGTCTTTACCCACATCGATCCACTGGATCAGGCGGGCGGGGCGGCAGGCGATGGCAATCTCATCGAAGCGCCGATGCCGGGCCTCGTGAAGGCCATCGATGCATCCGTCGGCCAGAGCGTCAGCGCAGGCGACCGCCTGGCCGTGCTGGAGGCGATGAAGATGGAGCACGCGCTGCTGGCGGCCCGCGACGGCGTGGTGGCCGAGGTGCTGGCCAGCGCCGGCGCTCAGGTCGAAGCGGGCGCCGCGCTCATCCGGCTGGAGGCGGAAGAGAGCACATGATCACCCTGCATCACTGTCCGCAGACCCGGTCCATGCGCACGCTCTGGCTTCTGCACGAACTGGAAGTGCCGTTCCAGTTACAGAGCTACCCGTTTGATCGCACCCTGCGCAGCCCGGCGTTCCTGAACCTGTCGCCTGCGGGCCGGGTGCCGGCGCTGGAAATCGACGGTGACTGCATGTTCGAGACGGGGGCCATCACCGAATACCTCTGCGAGCGGTTCAGCCCCGACGGTCTGGGCCGGATGCCGGGCACCCCTGAGCGGATGACATGGCTTATCTGGCTGCATTTCTCGGAAACGCTGAGCCAGCATACAGCGGCGCTCACGCAGCAGCACGTGGCGCTCTACGAAGACCACATGCGCAGTCCCATCGTGATGAAGCTGGAGGCCGCGCGCGTGCGCAAATGCTACGCGGCAATCGAGGCAGGGTTGAGCACCGAGGACGGACCCCTCGACCACCTGCTGAGCTCGGGTTTCACGGCGGTCGATATCTCGGTGGGGCAGGCGGTCTACATGGCGCGGCATTTCGCAAAGCTGGATGACTTTCCGGCGACGGCTGCGTGGTATGCGCGGATCACGGCGCGTGAGGGGTTCAAGGAGTCGCTGCCAGCGGATGACGGGATTTATGCGCAAGACTTTTACGCGCCCTGGCCTGTAGACTAGGCCAGACCATACCGGGGAGGATGAATTATGAGCTTGGGGCCTTGCGAGATTTTCGAGGTCGGCCCGCGTGACGGGCTGCAGAATGAAAAGCGGGATATCCCCGTGGCCGAAAAGGTGGCGCTTGTCGATTGCCTCAGCCGAGCCGGGTTCTCCCGGATCGAGGTGGCGAGCTTTGTCTCTCCCAAATGGGTGCCGCAGATGGCGGGCTCAGCGGACGTCATGGCCGGGATCAGCCGTGCCGAGGGCGTGCGCTACGCCGCACTCACGCCAAATCCGCGCGGGTTCGAGGATGCCAAGGCGGCGGGTGTCGATGAGATTGCTGTCTTCGCTTCCGCCTCGGAGGGGTTTTCCAAAGCCAATATCAACGCAAGTATTGCCGAGAGCATCGCCCGGTTCGAGCCGATCCTCGAAGAGGCGCGCCACATCGATCTGCCGGTGCGCGGCTATGTTTCCTGCGTGGTCGAATGCCCCTATGACGGGGCCGTGGCCCCTGCTGCCGTGGCTGAGGTTGCCGACCGCCTGTTCGCCCTGGGATGCTACGAGATCAGCCTCGGCGACACCATCGGGGCAGGCACGCCTGACAGCATCGCGCGCATGTTGCTGGCGGTGCGCGATGTGGTGCCGGTGGGGCGGCTTGCGGGGCACTACCACGACACAAATGGCCGGGCGATCGAGAACATCGACACCTCGCTCAGCCTCGGCGTGCGGGTCTTTGATGCAGCGGTTGGCGGCCTGGGCGGATGCCCCTATGCACCGGGCGCGGCAGGCAACGTGGCGACCGAAGCGGTGGCGGAACATCTGGCCGCACTGGGCTATGACACAGGCCTCGACCTCGAGGTGATCAAGGAGGCGGCAGAGATGGCGCGCGCCATGCGCGACGGCTGACGGCCAAGGCTATGGATATTTTCAGGGGTGCGGAACGGCTGATGACCATGGATGACGCGGTTTGGCTGCGCCATGCGAACCCGTGGTCGGTCTGGACGCGGATGCTGACCGCTCTGCCATTGCTGGTAATGGCGATCTGGAGCCGGGTCTGGCTGGGGGTCTGGGCACTGGTCCCCATCCTGCTGGCGCTGCTTTGGATCTGGATCAACCCGCGGGCTTTTCCGCCGCCCCAACGTCTCGACAGCTGGGCCAGCAGGGGCGTGCTGGGAGAGCGTATCTTTCTTGCGCACCGCAGCGAGATTGCGGGGCATCACCGGCGGGTTGCGGCTGTATTGAGCGCGCTGAGCCTGCCGGGCGCGGGGATCATGATCTGGGGCCTCTATGCGCTTTGGTGGGAAGGGGCGGTGTTTGGGATGATCCTGACGGCGCTGCCGAAAGTATGGTTCGTGGACCGCATGGTCTGG
This sequence comes from Roseobacter sp. MH60115, assembly GCF_015644665.1. GTDB lineage: Bacteria > Pseudomonadota > Alphaproteobacteria > Rhodobacterales > Rhodobacteraceae > Roseobacter. The sequence goes on along the minus strand of NZ_JADOBQ010000003.1, from coordinate 257,946 downwards.
ATATACGAAGATTGGGTACGCGCAGGCCGCGCCGTGCCGGGATTGGAGAGCTTGCATGTTTGAGACCCTGACGATTGAGACAGATGCGCGCGGCGTGGCGACGCTGACGTTGAACCGGCCCGAGAAGCACAACGCGATGTCGGCGCAGATGCTGGCGGATCTGACGCAGGCGGCCGCCGATCTGGGCGCGGATGACGCCGTGCGGGTGGTGGTGGTGACCGGGGCGGGCAAGAGTTTCTGCGCAGGCGGCGACCTCGCGTGGATGGCCGCACAGCGGGAAATGGATGCGGAAACGCGATCGGCGGAGGCGCGCAAGCTGGCGACGATGCTGGGGGCGCTCAACGCCTTGCCGAAACCGCTGATCGGCGCGGTACAGGGCAATGCCTTTGGCGGCGGGGTCGGCATGGCCTGCGTCTGTGATGTGGCTATTGCGGTCGACAGCGCCAAGTTCGGTTTCACGGAAACCCGGTTGGGCATCATCCCCGCGACCATCGGCCCTTACGTGTTGGCGCGGATGGGAGAGGGTCGCGCCCGGCGTGTCTTCATGTCGGCGCGGATTTTTGGTGCGGCCGAGGCAGTCGACTTGGGTATTCTGGCGCGCGCGGTGCCTGCCGATGCGCTGGCCGATGCGGTTGAAGCGGAAGTGGCCCCCTATCTCTCCTGCGCGCCGGGGGCCGTGGCGGCGGCCAAGGAACTGGCCCGCGATCTGGGGCCGCGCATCGACGGTGCAGTGGTGGATCACACGATTGCAGCGCTGGCCGCGCGGTGGGAGACCGAGGAGGCCGCCGAGGGCATCGGTGCGTTTTTCGACAAGCGCAAGCCGGATTGGGTGGACTGAACCTCAAAACTCCGCTGTGCCTGACGCAAGAGATGCGACTGTCCACCGGAGAGTTCGGATGCAAATTGACACCTGCTCCCAGCCCTCGCTCTCGGAGGGTCAGACCGGCCCGTTCCGCTCAATCTTCCCAAGGCTCAAAAAACGTCCAGGCATCTTTGAACCCTGAGATCGAAATACCTTTGTCCCGGCGCGTTCTGTCGTGGCGGGAGAATACATTTTCCGACGTCTTGACGCGCAACAGGAACTCCTGCAGCACCAGACCGGCCACCTCGTCGCGCAGGGCGATTTCCAGGGCCAATGCATTGGTATTCAGCATGAGATCGGTGCCGCCGACAGTGTACCTGTCCAAGCCCTTGAAGTGGTTTTTGGTGTTCGGCTTGACCTGTGCGTAGGTCGCATCCTGCTCCAGACCTTCGATGGCGCGCTCTCCTTCGTAGATTTTCATCATGTTTCCATAGAAGTAGCCGGCCATGCCGATGGATCTTTGCGCTTCGTTTTCGCCGTGGTCGAGGAAGGTCTGCAGGGTCGAAATCAGCCACCGCACGGACATTTCCTTGACCAGCACTGATCCTTGTTCCCGCCAGATCCGGTGAAAGAGCGTGCGGGCCTTTTCGGTATGCGGCGTATCCCGGCGCAGATAGCTGATGACCAGGCTGGTCAAGTGGTGCAGACGGGATTTGCCGCGCAGGCGATAGTCCAGCAGGGTGGATTGATGGCGAATATCCACGCGGCGCAGGTTGGGCATCTCGACGTCGCGCGGCAGGTGTTCCTGTGCAAGCTGCTCCAGATCGACAGTGACCGGCGGCAGGATGTCCTCTGCGTCTTGTGTCCGCACACGGGCATTGGTGCGCCGTAACAGAGCGGGCAGGGTGCAAGACACCGTGTCGCTCTTGCTCGGGGGCCATGCCGAACACCACGCGTCGGACGCAGGCGGTGTGTCGTCGGCGAGGAGAGAATCTGAAACGGCGCCAGGGTGGGAGTCAGCAATCTCATTCGTCCTCTCACGCTGCGCGATCCGGTCGGCATGTGGTGATGGGTTCTGATCCTCGAACAACAGAGTGTCGGTGTCCGGCAGCGCCTCGCGCGACAGCACGCCGATCAGTTTCATCACCTCTGATCGGGGATCCCCTTCGCAATCCAGCACGACGAGATTTTCCCCAAACACGTCTTTGGGTTTTTCCAGAATGGCGGGCCAGGACAACCCCGCGCCAAAGCGCTCTGAAAACGCCTCGAAGCTGTCAAATCTGGCGCGATACTTCCGGTGCTGCTGATAGCAGCTCTTGAGCCAATCCGCCTCATTGCGCCGGAAAAAGACGAATGTGACCGCGTGAGGGCGCAGGCTTCTGTGCAGAATCCGCAGGTTTTTGGTCAGTGTCGGGTAGACCGCGCGGTTGTTCGACCGTCCGATGAGTTCTCCACTGAAGTCTTCATGGCTCAATATGACGTTCTTTTGCAGCAGGCGACCAATGGTCTTGCAGATACCGGTAAGCCCGGCTTCTGCCTGCTCAAATCGTTCGTTTGCCAGGTCCAGGGCCGATGCGCGGGTATCAGGTGAGTGCAGGTAGAATGCGTCCGCGCTCTCCAACTCCTCGACCATGGATGTCAGGCTGTTCCGGATCGCCGCGGAGCCGGTCTGGTGCGGTCCTATATGTACCAGCACATTCTTTGGGGCGATCAGACTATCCATCCAGGTCCAGCAGTTCCGCAACCTTCACGGCAAACTTCCTGTTGATTTCTCTGTATTCATCCAACAGCGGCTCTGTCCGGCTTGCAAGCCCGAGCGCCGATGTCCATGCCGCCTCCTTCGCAAGGAACGGCTTGTGCTGAAGTGTTGAAAACTTTTGGCTGTAGGGCACGCAAACGACTTTACGGCCAAGCAATTGTGCCCAGTAGACGCCATGGTATGAGCTTGTCACAACCGTTTCGCCCGATGCAAGAAAGTCCACAACCGCTTTCATCTCCTGGTTCTTGTTGGTCATGAACGGCACACCATCCCGCTCGGTCAATGCAGGCGTCTTTTTCTGATGTATATACATGACGAATTCATGTGTCGGCGCCGGGGCGTTGTCGAAGGCCGGTGACATGCAGCTTGCACAGGGCACGAAGGCCAGCTCGTCATGCCATTCGAAATTCCGGGTGCCGAACAAGCCAAATCTGGAAGAGACGTCTCGCACAAGGGCGTCATCCTTGCCTTTCTGCGGCACGGCAACGCCCCAGGCCACCAGGGCGCCGGTTGGGTTCTCCACCCACTTCCTGGATAAGTCGTTGGTTTGGCCAAAAACCTGGCCGCCGCCCACAATCGCGTTCTCGGGGGCCGTAAGCTCATAGGCGAAGGTGACATTGGTAACGCGGTCCGGCCAGAAAAACTGCGCGGGGCCGCACATCCTGTCTCCCACGTTGTCGGCGCGACTATGGTAGATGTTCACCGTATCGGTGGCGGTTTCAGGTCCCGCACAAGCAATTTCGTTCACCGGAGATATGCATTCCATGGACAGGGTCAGAGCTTGAAAATGACCATACTCCACGCCAAACGGACATCAATCAAAAAAGGTGCGTTCTGGGCCGTTAGTGGTCGATGCCTCGCCTTGTGCATGAAGGCTGGTTTGTCCCGGCAAAGCCGCATCGATACAGGAAAACCCGCCAGATGCATATGGCGGGTTTCAAGGTCTGCGGGGCTGCGCCCGGATTATTGCGGCAGCAGCACCTTGTCGATGACGTGGATCACGCCGTTGGTGGCAAGGATGTCTGCCGTTGTCACATTGGCATCGTTCACCCGCACCGCTGCCGCGAATTTGCCACCCGTGCCATCGACGCGCACGGTCTGACCCTGCACGGTTGCCACATTGGTCACCGAGCCCAGCACATCACCGGACTGCACGGCGCCGGGCAGCACGTGGTAGGTCAGGATGCTGACCAATTGATCCTTGTTCTCCGGCAGCAGCAGGCTCTCAACCGTGCCTGCAGGCAGCGCGGCAAAGGCCGCATCCGTGGGTGCAAAGACCGTGAAGGGGCCGGGGCTGCGCAGCGTGTCTTCCAGACCTGCGGCCTGAACGGCGGCGACCAGCGTGTTGAAGTTGCCATTTGCGGCGGCGATATCGACGATGTCGCTGCCCTGTTGTGCGGGGGCACAGGCGGTGAGGGCAGCGAGAGCGCCAGCGGCGATGGTCGCTTTGAGGGCGGAACGTCTGTTCATGGTCTGTCCTTTTGATGTTGGTCGTTTTTGATCAAGGCCAGTCCGGCCTTGTTTCCCTATCGTAGAAACAGTTTACGCCCCGGGTGTGACATCAGATCACATATGTCCGGTTGCACTGGCTTTTTGAGCGGAAATACGCACAATGACAGCGCTAACGCCGCTCGCCGGAATGCAACCAAATCAAGGGGTTTTCCGGGGCGGCATCTGTTGACCCTGCCGGAGGAGCGGCGTAAACCCTTTGCAGCCCCAATCGCTGCGGGGCAGCATGGCGTGTCGCGCGTCAGAGCAGACAAAAGGAGCCAACCCTTGGACGAGATGCTGCGGGAATACCTACCCATCCTGATGTTTCTGGCTGTTGCCATAGGGTTGGGCCTTGTTCTGATCCTGGCCGCCGTGGTGCTGGCGGTGCGCAATCCGGACCCCGAGAAGGTCTCTGCCTATGAATGCGGGTTCAACGCTTTTGACGATGCGCGCATGAAATTCGACGTGCGGTTTTACCTCGTCTCGATCCTCTTCATCATCTTCGATTTGGAGATCGCCTTCCTCTTCCCCTGGGCCGTGGCCTTCAAGGACATCTCCATGGTGGGCTTCTGGTCGATGATGGTGTTCCTCGCGGTGCTGACGATCGGGTTTGCCTACGAATGGAAAAAAGGAGCGCTGGAATGGCAGTAGCCGCCGGAGCCAACGTTGCCGGTGTAGACCGCGACGTCGCCACGCAGGATCTGAACCGTGAATTGCAGGACAAAGGCTTCCTGCTGACCTCAACCGAGGACATCATCAACTGGGCGCGCACGGGCTCCTTGCACTGGATGACCTTTGGTCTGGCGTGCTGCGCAGTGGAGATGATGCACACCTCCATGCCGCGCTATGACCTGGAGCGTTTTGGCACGGCACCGCGCGCCAGCCCGCGCCAGTCCGATCTGATGATCGTCGCCGGAACCCTGACCAACAAGATGGCACCCGCGCTGCGCAAAGTCTACGACCAGATGCCCGAGCCGCGCTATGTGATCTCCATGGGCTCCTGCGCCAATGGCGGCGGGTACTACCACTATTCCTATTCCGTCGTGCGCGGCTGTGACCGCATCGTGCCGGTTGACGTCTATGTGCCCGGCTGCCCGCCGACGGCGGAGGCGCTGCTCTACGGCATCATGCAGCTGCAGCGCAAAATCCGCCGCACCGGCACAATCGTACGCTGAGGAGGCCCCATGTCTGACGCATTGAAAGAACTGGGCGCGTATATCGAGGCCAAACGCACCGATTGTGTGCTGGCCTGGGACGTGACCCATGGCGAGCTGAACCTTGACGTGACGCCCTCGAACATTACTGGCCTGGTGGAATTTCTGAAGGCCGACGCGACCTGTCAGTTCTCCTCGCTGGTGGACATCACGGCGGTGGATTACACCGGCCGCGCCAAGCGGTTCGACGTGGTCTATCACCTGCTGTCGATGTACCAGAACCACCGCATCCGCCTGCGGGTGAGCATCCGCGAGGATGCCATGGTGCCTTCGATCATCTCGGTGCATCCTTCGGCCAACTGGTTCGAGCGTGAGGTGTTTGACATGTTCGGCATCCTCTTCTCCGGCCACCCGGATCTGCGGCGCATCCTCACGGATTATGGCTTCCGCGGCTACCCGCTGCGCAAGGATTTCCCGACCACTGGCTACACCGAAGTCCGCTATGATGAGGCACAAAAGCGCGTGGTCTACGAACCCGTCAGCCTCGTGCAGGAATACCGGCAGTTCGATTTCATGAGCCCTTGGGAGGGCGCGGAATACATCCTGCCGGGAGATGAAAAGCAGGAGGCCAAGTAATGGACGGCATGTGGTGGCTGATCCTCTCGGCCCTGACAGCGATCCCGATGATCAAGCTGCTGCCGTTTTTCGGCATCAACAAATACTGGGCGGTGGCCTGCCTGATCCCACTGGGCACCATTGCTCTGCTGTGGTGGATGGGTCTGAAGCTGCAAGAGCTGGAGAAGCGCTGATGATCCCGTTTTTGACGGAAGTGCTGGAGCTAGCAGCGGCAGTTTTACTACTTGCAGGGGCGATGCCTCTTTTTAAAAAACACTTCATGGTAGGAAATATCCTACTAACTTCTGGTGAGGTAACACGATGATGGACGGCACCAAAGGTTTCGAAGACGCCCTCACGGGCGAACAGAAAATCCGCAACTTCAACATCAATTTCGGGCCGCAACACCCGGCCGCGCATGGCGTGCTGCGGCTGGTGCTGGAGCTGGACGGCGAGATCGTCGAGCGCTGCGATCCGCACATCGGCCTGTTGCACCGCGGCACCGAAAAGCTGATGGAAAGCCGGACCTACCTGCAGAACCTGCCCTATTTCGACCGGCTCGACTATGTGGCGCCGATGAACCAGGAGCACGCCTGGTGTCTGGCCATCGAAAAGCTGACGGGCGTCGAAGTCCCGCGCCGCGCCAGCCTCATCCGCGTGCTCTTCTGCGAGATCGGGCGCGTCTTGAACCACCTGCTGAACGTCACCACGCAGGCGATGGACGTGGGCGCGCTGACCCCGCCGCTTTGGGGCTTCGAGGAACGCGAAGAGCTGATGATCTTCTATGAGCGGGCCTGCGGCGCGCGTCTGCACGCGGCCTATTTCCGGCCCGGCGGCGTGCATCAGGACCTCACGCCAGAGCTGCTCGACGATATCGAGGCCTGGGCCAAGAAATTCATGACCGGCTTTATGGTCGATATCGACGGGCTGCTGACCGAGAACCGTATCTTCAAGCAGCGCAACGCGGATATCTGCATTGTCACCGAGGAAGATATCCTGGAATACGGCTTCTCCGGCGTGATGGTGCGCGGCTCCGGCCTTGCCTGGGACCTGCGCCGCGCGCAGCCTTATGAATGCTACGACGAGTTCGACTTCCAGATCCCCGTCGGCAAGAACGGCGACTGCTATGACCGCTATCTGGTGCGCATGGAAGAGATGCGCCAGTCGATCTCGATCATCCATCAGGCCATCGAAAAGCTGCGCGCGCCGGACGGGCAGGGCGACATCCTCGCCCGTGGCAAGATCACCCCGCCGAGCCGCTCTGACATGAAAACCTCGATGGAAAGCCTGATCCACCACTTCAAACTCTACACCGAAGGCTTCCACGTGCCTGAGGGCGAGGTGTATTGCGCCGTCGAGGCCCCCAAGGGCGAATTCGGCGTGTATCTGGTGGCCGATGGCACCAACAAACCCTACCGCGCCAAGCTGCGCGCGCCGGGTTTCCTGCACCTGCAGGCGATGGACCACATGTCGCGCGGCCACCAGCTGGCGGATGTGGCGGCGATCATCGGAACCATGGACGTGGTCTTCGGGGAGGTCGACCGTTGAACGTCAGTCCGAAAACCGGATCACGGGTTACGACGGTTCTGACCAGCGCTGCAGTCTGTCTGAGCGGCGGGGTGGCGTCGGCGGAAACGATGTCCGAACTGATCGACGCGTCCATAGGCCACGTCAAGATCCGCGACAATGTCGTGTTCATTGAGACGGAGACCGGCGGAAGCTTTTGCAAGATTGACGTCGGTGACGAGGTTTTTGCCGCCTTTGCCCAAGGCACCCCCGCAACCGGCAGCAGTATCACCTGCATCCCCTACGACGTGCTCGATGCCGGTTTCGTCTCCTCCGGCAAACGCGACTTTACCGATTTCATCGACGACTCGGAGGGGTATGAGAACGTTCGCGACGGCGTGATCCTGGTCGAGGATGGTGCTGCCACTTCCCTGTGTCAGGTCGCGATTTCCGATGATGACTTCACCCGTTTCGCCGCCGAAGGAACGCGCGGTGTTCAGGACGCGCGCGCAATCTGCGTCGCCATAGATGAGCTTGAGAGTTAAATGCTGAGACGCCTTCACCCCGACCAACCCGAGAGCTTCGCCTTTACGTCTGATAATCAGGCCTGGGCGGAGGGCCAGATCACGAAGTACCCCGAAGGGCGACAGGCCTCGGCCATCATCCCGCTGCTCTGGCGGGCGCAGGAGCAGGAAGGATGGCTGAGCCGTCCTGCCATCGAGCATGTGGCGACAATGCTGGGGTTGAGCTATATTCGCGCTTTGGAAGTGGCGACATTCTACTTTATGTTTCAGCTGCAGCCTGTTGGTAAGATTGCACATATTCAGGTCTGCGGGACAACCTCCTGCATGATCTGCGGGGCCGAAGATCTTGTCGCTGTCTGCAAGGAAAAGATCGCGCCGAATGCTCATGAACTGTCGGCAGATGGGAATTTTTCTTGGGAAGAGGTGGAATGCCTTGGATCCTGCTCCAATGCGCCGATGGCGCAGATCGGCAAAGATTACTACGAAGATCTGACCGCCGCGCGGATGGGCGAACTCATTGATGAGCTGGCCGCAGGCAAGGTGCCGGTGCCGGGCCCGCAGAACGGGCGCTATGCCGCAGAGCCGTTGGACGGGCTGACATCGCTGAAAGAGCATGACAGCGGTAAGACGCAGTACAATGCGAGCGTACAGCTGGCCGTGGACATCGGCGACACCGTCAAGCGGATCGACGGGACAGAGGTGCCGCTGTTGATGCCGTGGCAGGGCAAACCGGCCAATACATCCGGTAAGCCCGCGAAAGACGCGCGCCCGGCCGAAGGGGCTCCGGCGGACAGGACGGGCGTGACCGAACAGCAGGCCACTGAGACCTCCAAGGCCAAGCCACCGTCAAAGGAAGACCCGGGCCCGGGTGAGAAGCCGCAAGCCCTTTCCGCCGCACGGGACAGTGGCGCGGATGATCTGAAGAAAATCAAGGGGGTCGGACCGAAGCTGGAGAAGCTGCTGAACACCATGGGCTTTTACCACTTTGATCAGATCGCTGCCTGGACGGAGACGGAAGTGGCCTGGGTGGATGACAACCTGGAGGGCTTCAAGGGCCGCGTGACGCGGGACAACTGGGTCACGCAGGCGCGCAGCCTCGCCGAGGGCGCATCCACGTGAATTTCCAAAATTGTTAAAATCCGATAATGTGAGAGACTGACAGGGAAAAACAGGAAAAAAAGGTACCGGGATGGACAACAATAACGGAATGATCGGCATGGCTCTGGGGAGTTGGCTTGTGGCACTGGCAGGGGGCGTCTTGGCGGCCGTTCTGCTGTGGGTTCTGGGCGGATGGAGTTTCATGCAGGGCGCCTTTGTCGGGCTCTTGGTTTTTGTCATCTTTGGCGGGGTCATCAGTTGGATCATGAGCCGTCCGCTGTCTGCGCCGAACGCCCCGCGTACTCAGGCAACGGATGCGCCTGCGGCAGCCCCCACAAAACCCGCGGCTCAGGCCGCCCCGGTTGCCCCGGCTGTCGCACCAAGCCCGTCGGAGGAGGCGAAGGTCAAACCGTCCAAGCGCCTGCCGGGTCAGGAAGAGCTGTCCGCGCGCAAGGGGGATTGGAAGTACGAAAAGGAGCCGGAAGCCAAATCTGTGGCCAAGCCGGTGAAGAAAGTCGCGAAAAAGGCGGCACCGGCGACCGAAACTGCGGAGCGCCCCGCAGCCTTGTCCGATACACCCCGCGCGGGTGGGGCGGATGACCTGAAAAAGATCAGCGGTGTGGGCCCGAAGCTGGAAGAAACGCTGAACAGCCTCGGGATCTGGCATTTTGATCAGGTGGCCAGCTTGACGCAGGATGACATCGCCTGGGTTGACGAGCGTCTGCGCTTCAAAGGCCGGATCGAACGGGACGACTGGGTGGGACAGGCCAAGAAACTGGCCAGCGGCGAATAGGCGCGACGAAACGATAGAGCGAAAGACGGAAGGCAAGACCGTTCATGAGTGCGCAGGATCAGGACAGGCAGGCGCGCGAGCGCGCGCTGGCCGCCAAGGGGCGGCTGGTCAGCCTTGTGATCGTGGGCACGATGGTCTTGTGGCTGCTCGCACTTTGGCTGGGACCAAAGCTGGGCATGCCCGGACGCTATGCGTTTCTGTTCGATTTTGCGGCACTGGCAGGGCTCTTCTGGGCGCTGGTGGTGTCATTACAGATACGGCGTGCGCGCAAACACGCGCGCGGCAACGAGTGAGAGGGGAGCGCAATGCTTCAGGACAAGGACCGGATCTTTACCAATATCTACGGCATGCATGACCGCACGCTGAAGGGCGCGCAGAGCCGCGGCCATTGGGATGGCACGGCGGACATCATCAAGAAGGGCCGCGATTGGATCGTGGACCAGATGAAAGCCTCTGGTCTGCGTGGGCGCGGTGGCGCGGGCTTTCCCACGGGGCTGAAGTGGTCCTTCATGCCCAAGGAGAGCGATGGGCGGCCCGCGTACCTGGTGGTGAATGCTGACGAATCCGAGCCCGGCACCTGCAAGGACCGGGAGATCATGCGGCACGATCCGCATACGCTGGTCGAGGGCTGTCTGATCGCGTCTTTCGCGATGAATGCCCATGCCTGCTATATTTATATTCGGGGCGAATACATCCGCGAGAAAGAGGCGCTGCAGGCCGCGATTGACGAGGCTTATGACGCGGGTCTGGTTGGCAAGAATGCGGCCGGGTCGGGCTGGGATTTCGATCTCTACCTGCACCACGGCGCAGGCGCGTATATCTGCGGTGAAGAGACCGCGCTGCTCGAAAGTCTTGAGGGCAAGAAGGGTATGCCGCGCATGAAGCCGCCATTCCCGGCGGGCGCGGGGCTCTATGGCTGCCCGACCACGGTGAACAACGTGGAATCGATTGCGGTAGTGCCGACGATCCTGCGGCGCGGGCCGGAGTGGTTCGCAGGCTTTGGTCGCGCGAACAACGCAGGCACCAAGCTCTTTGCGATTTCGGGCCATGTGAACAACCCCTGCGTGGTCGAAGAGGCCATGTCGATCACCTTCGAGGAACTGATCGAGACCCATTGCGGCGGTATCCGCGGCGGCTGGGACAACCTCAAGGCGGTCATTCCCGGCGGGTCCTCGGTGCCGATGATCCCGGGCAAGGACATGAAAGACGCGATCATGGATTTCGACTACCTGCGCGAGCAGCGGTCGGGTCTGGGCACGGCAGCGGTGATCGTGATGGACAATTCGACGGATGTGATCAAGGCGATCTGGCGGCTGTCGAAGTTCTACAAGCACGAGAGTTGTGGGCAATGCACGCCGTGCCGCGAGGGCACCGGCTGGATGATGCGGGTGATGGACCGTCTGGTCACCGGCGAGGCGGAACCCGAAGAGATCGACATGCTGCTGGATGTGACCAAACAGGTCGAAGGCCACACGATCTGTGCGCTCGGCGACGCGGCAGCATGGCCCATCCAGGGCCTCATCAGCCACTTCCGCGACGAGATCGAGGACCGGATCAAACACAAGCGCACGGGCCGCGTGAGCGCGGTTGCGGCGGAATAGTTGGATGAACAGCCTGTCTTTTCTCATTTACCGTATGTCCCGGTCGAATAGCGGGACCTGTCCGCAGTGCGGCCATGAGAATGGGGTAAAGATTGGTCAGTTCGTCTGTGGGTCGTGCCGTTCTATGATCGACGAGAGTGAATATCAGCGCCTCACGCATCCGACATCGCGCCAGTGGTTAAGACTGTTCTGCGGCGGCTTGCTTGTCGCTGGCGGTATCTACGGATTTCATTTGGCAACGATGGACGTTGGCTAAGCATGCACCTCGCTGAATTCAACATCGGTACACTCAAGTACGACTGGGACGATCCGCGTGTGGCGGATTTCGTGAACGGGCTGGACCTTGTGAACGGGATCGCGCAGCGCAGCCCGGGGTTTGTGTGGATGATGGACGAAGAAGCGATGGAAGCGGCGCAGGCTGATCCCAACGGGCCGCTCGGGGGCAACCCGCGCACGGCCTCGACGCTCTCGGTCTGGGAGGATGCCGAAAGCCTCGAACACTTTGTCTGGAACACGGCGCACAAGCAGTTCTATGACCGGAAGGAAGAATGGTACGGCGCGGTTGAGACGCTGCGGCTGGTGATGTGGTGGGTCCCTGAAGGGCATCGGCCCTCCATCGAGGAAGCCATGGCGCGGTTCCGTCATCTGGAACAACACGGCGAAACGGAACATGCCTTTGGCTGGTCGCATCTGAAAGATGCTCAGCTCTGGAAGCATAAACAATGTGGGAATGCGGCATGATCGGACATCATCTTGCAGAGCTGAACGTCGGACGCCTTGTGGCCCCCACGGACGATCCGCGCGTCGCTGATTTCATGGCAAACCTCGACCGGGTCAACGGCTTGGGCAAACGCATGCCGGGGTTTGTGTGGATGATGGAAGGCTCTGGTGAGCCGGGCAGGGGCAATACGGACAACGCCATCGGGGGTGACCCGCTTTTTGTGCCGAACCTGAGCGTCTGGGAAACGGCGGAGGCGCTGGAGACCTTTGTCTGGGGCACCATCCACAAGCAGTTTTATGACCGTCGGGCCGAATGGTTCGAGGTGCTCGGACAGATGCATTTCGTGATGTGGTGGGTGCCCGAGGGGCATGAGCCGACGCTTCAGGAAGCGCTCGACCGGTTGGAGTACCGGAAAAAACATGGGGACAGCGACCACGCCTTTGGCTGGGCGCACTTAAAAGAGGCCCGCCTGTGGCAGCACAATACCTGTGCGCCAGTGGCGGCGGAGTGAATGTGATGAGATTGGCCGTTGGAAGTTTGATTGTCTGTGCGGTATTGGCCGGATGCAGCAGCGAGGCGGAGAAGCTGCGCTTTGACGGGCAGTTCTACCGCACGAAGCTCTCTGATCTGGATGAGCGACACAAGTTTCAGGTGACGGCCTCGCCGGTATCGGCCTCTCTGGAAGGGGCACGCGAAGCGGCGCGCTACGAGGCGATCGTGTTTTGCGTGAACGAATACGGCAGTTCGGCCATCGAATGGGTCGTTGGGCCCGATGATCCGGACGAGACGCTGCCCATCGACAACAACACGCTGACATTGCAGGGGGCCTGCCCACAGTGATCCGGCCCGGTGCATATCTGGCGTCTTGCCGCATGTTATTGCATAGCGGAACCTGCGCTTCCCATCTTGTGGGGGGACGGGGCATGCCGCTCCGCACAGGAGATCGGATATGAAAAAGAGTGTTTTGACGCTGACCACTGTGGCTGCGTTGACCGTAACAAGTGCAATGGCCGACAACCCGCCCCTACGGGACGTGAAATCCATCGATGACGGGCTTTTTGTGGTTGGTCTTGCCGATCAAATCCGCAAGAATTGCCCGGATATCTCGGCACGGGTCTTCCGGGCGTTGGGCGCGCTTCAGGATTTGCATTCTCAGGCGCTTGCGATGGGGTATGAGAAGTCGGAAATCGACGCCCATATCGACTCGGATGTGGAAAAGGATCGTCTGCGCGCACGCGCGGCGGGCTATATGGCCGCGCAGGGACTGACGCCTGATCCGGCGGGATACTGTGCCTTGGGCCGGGCGGAAATTGAACGCAACAGCGCCGTGGGCGTGCTGCTGCGCGAGAAGAATTGATCTGCGGCCGAGGCCGCATGTGGAACAGAGGCACATGATATGAGCGACTTACGCAAAGTCATAATTGATGATCAGGAAGTCGAAGTAGACGGCGCGATGACGCTGATCCAGGCCTGTGAAGAGGCCGGGATCGAGATCCCGCGGTTTTGCTACCATGAGCGGCTGACGATTGCGGGCAACTGCCGCATGTGTCTGGTCGAGGTGGTGGGTGGACCGCCCAAGCCTGCGGCAAGCTGTGCGATGCAGGTCAAGGACCTGCGCCCGGGGCCGGAGGGTCAGCCACCAGTCGTGAAGACCAACTCGCCCATGGTCAAGAAGGCGCGCGAAGGGGTGATGGAGTTCCTGCTCATCAACCACCCGCTCGATTGCCCGATCTGCGATCAGGGCGGCGAGTGCGACCTGCAGGACCAGGCGATGGCTTACGGTATGGATTTCTCGCGCTACCGCGAGCCGAAGCGCGCCACCGAAGACCTTGATCTCGGGCCACTGGTCGAGACCCATATGACGCGCTGCATCTCCTGCACGCGTTGCGTGCGGTTCACCACCGAAGTGGCGGGCATTCACCAGATGGGCCAGACGGGCCGGGGCGAGGATGCGGAGATCACCAGCTATCTCGGACAGACGCTCGATAGCAATTTACAGGGCAATATCATTGACTTGTGCCCCGTGGGCGCGCTGGTCTCCAAGCCCTACGCCTTCACCGCGCGGCCTTGGGAGCTGACCAAGACCGAGAGCGTCGATGTGATGGATGCGCTTGGCTCCAACATCCGGGTCGACACCAAGGGGCGCGAAGTGATGCGTTTTCTGCCGCGCAACCATGACGGCGTGAACGAGGAGTGGATTTCCGACAAGACGCGCTTTGTCTGGGACGGGCTGCGACGGCAGCGGCTCGACAAGCCCTATATCCGGGAGAACGGCAAGCTGCGGGCGGCCACGTGGCCCGAGGCGCTGAGCGCTGCGGCGCAGGCGATGGCGGGCAAGTCGGTCGCAGGTGTGATCGGTGATCTGGCCCCGGTCGAGGCGATCTATACGCTGAAACAGCTGATCGAGGGGCAGGGTGGCGTTGTGGAATGCCGGACGGCGGGCACGCAGCTGCCCGATACCAACCGGTCGGCTTGTGTGGGGACGGCGGTGATCGAGGATATCGACGCGGCGCGTAACATCCTGCTGATCGGGTCGAACCCAGCGGTTGAGGCACCGGTGCTGAATGCGCGTATCCGCAAGGCCTGGACCAAGGGGTGCGACGTGGCGCTGGTCGGCGAGAAGGTCGATCTGACCTATGAGTATGCGCATTTCGGGAACACGCCGGCGGATCTGATCAAGTACCGCGACTGTGCTGTCGAGAACCTGTCGAGTGACGGGCTTGTGATTGTCGGTCAGGGCGCGTTGCGACGCCCCGATGGGCTGGCCGTGCTGGCCGAAGCCATGGCGATTGCCGACGCGGCGGGCGCGGGCTTCATGGTGCTGCACACCGCGGCCAGCCGCGTCGGCGCGCTGGACGTCGGTGCCACGAACCCCGGCGGCATGGAGGCTGTCGGCCAGGCGGAGGTCATCTACAACCTCGGCGCTGATGAGTTCGACATCGACGACGGGCCTTTCGTGATCTACCAGGGCAGCCATGGGGATCGCGGCGCGCATCGCGCGGATATCATCCTGCCGGGCGCTGCCTATACCGAAGAACCGGGGCTTTTCGTGAACACCGAAGGCCGTCCCCAACTGGCGCTGCGCGCGGGCTTTGCACCGGGCGAGGCCAAAGAGAACTGGGCGATCCTGCGGGCGCTGTCAGCCGAGATGGACGCACAGCTGCCATTCGACAGCATTGCAGCTCTGCGCGGCAAGCTGGTCGCGGAGATTCCGCATCTGGGCAAGATCGACGAGATCGCCGAGACAACCCTGCGCCCGATCGACGGCGGCACCCTGTCGGATGCGCCGTTCAAACAGGCGATCACGGATTTCTACCTGACCAACCCGATTGCCCGGGCGTCCGAGCTGATGGCGGAGCTTTCCGCCAATGCCAAGGCGCGCCGGCAGGAGGCGATTGCGGCGGAATGAGGTGCGCGATGCTGAGCACTGCGATGATCCTGGGAGCCTGCAGCGAACAGGCCCCGCTGGCGACGGACTTCGTGCCCGACTATCTGGGCGCGGACATCCGACAGCTGGCCGGGGATCTGGTGCAGGTCGAGGCCCGCATGACCAAGGCACAGACAGCCGCCAATGTCTTTGAATACGCAGATTGCGCACTGGCATCTTTCATGCAGCGCGATGCTGTGCCATATGCGCGATACTTGCGGTCGAATTTCGATACAGAGGGTGGTGTGTGGGCTGCAGATGTAGTTTACATCACCTCGTCGGAGCGGCCGCGGGGCATTCGGGTGATCGACGCCGCGGCGGTCGCCGCTCACTGCAGGCAAAAACGCATTCCCACGGTGTGAGGACCTATGGCTGATTTCTTTACCACCCCCGGCGGCATTGCTGTCCTGATCCTGGCCCAGGTGCTCGCGGTTGTGGCTTTTGTCATGATTTCGCTGCTGTTTCTGGTCTATGGCGACCGCAAGATCTGGGCCGCCGTGCAGATGCGGCGCGGGCCCAACGTGGTGGGCACCTTCGGGCTTTTGCAGACGGTGGC
The DNA here is from genome assembly GCF_015644665.1 of Roseobacter sp. MH60115. GTDB lineage: Bacteria > Pseudomonadota > Alphaproteobacteria > Rhodobacterales > Rhodobacteraceae > Roseobacter. Next base: position 241,899 of record NZ_JADOBQ010000003.1, on the reverse strand, counting down.
GGACGCCCTGAAATACGTGGTGAAAGAGGTCGTGGTGCCTGCGGGCGCGGACAAGACCGTTTTCATGCTGGCGCCGATGACGTCTTTCGTGCTGGCGCTCATCGCCTGGGCGGTGATCCCCTTCAACGAGACCTGGGTGCTCAGCGACATCAATGTCGCGATCCTCTTCGTCTTCGCCGTCTCCTCGCTGGAAGTCTACGGCGTGATCATGGGCGGCTGGGCGTCGAACTCCAAGTATCCGTTCCTTGGCTCCCTGCGGTCCGCCGCGCAGATGATCTCCTACGAGGTCTCGCTGGGGCTGATCATCATCGGCGTGATTATCTCGACCGGGTCGATGAATTTCGGTGGCATCGTGGCCGCCCAAGACGGGCCCTACGGGTTCTTCAGCTGGTACTGGCTGCCGCATTTCCCGATGGTGTTCCTGTTTTTCATCAGCTGTCTGGCCGAGACCAACCGCCCGCCCTTCGATCTGCCCGAAGCGGAGAGCGAACTGGTGGCGGGTTACCAGGTGGAGTATTCCTCGACGCCCTTCCTGCTGTTCATGGCGGGCGAATACATTGCGATCTTCCTGATGTGCGCGCTGACCTCGCTGCTGTTCTTCGGCGGCTGGCTCTCGCCCATCCCGTTCCTGCCGGACAGCCCGTTGTGGATGGTGGCGAAGATGGCGTTCTTCTTCTTCCTCTTCGCCATGGTCAAGGCGATCACGCCGCGCTACCGCTATGACCAGCTGATGCGGCTGGGCTGGAAGGTGTTCCTGCCCTTCAGCCTCGTCTGGGTCGTCTTCGTGGCCTTTGCCGCCAAATTCGAGTGGTTCTGGGGGGCCTATGCGCGCTGGGGGATGGGCGGATGAACGGTAAACTGGCGGACGCTTTGGCGCAGGCATCGGACAGTGAGCTGCACGACCTCGCCTGTTTTCTCACCTCCAAGTTCAAGGTGCAGACCTTGAACGCCGAGACAAATGAAGCTTCCCAAGTGGAGGAAGCTGGAATCGTGACTGCGCTCAATGACTGGGCGGCCTTGGGCGGCGGGATCGCTGCCGGAAAGGAATGACATGACACAGATCGACTACACCCGCGCCGCCAAGTATTTCCTGCTGCAGGATGTCTGGACCGGCATGAAACTGGGGCTGAAATACTTCTTTGCCCCAAAGGCGACGATCAACTATCCGCATGAAAAGGGACCTTTGTCCCCGCGCTTCCGGGGCGAGCACGCGCTGCGCCGCTACCCCAACGGCGAGGAACGCTGCATTGCCTGCAAACTCTGCGAGGCGATTTGCCCCGCACAGGCGATCACCATTGATGCGGAACCGCGCGAAGATGGCTCGCGCCGCACCACGCGCTATGACATCGACATGACCAAATGCATCTACTGTGGCTTCTGTCAGGAGGCCTGCCCGGTGGATGCCATTGTGGAAGGTCCGAATTTCGAGTTCTCCACCGAAACGCGTGAAGAGCTTTACTACGACAAGGAAAAGCTGCTGGCCAATGGCGAGCGCTGGGAAGCCGAGATCGCCCGCAACCTGGAACTGGACGCGCCCTACAGATGAGCCTCGACGAGCCACATATGGAAGCCTATGCGAAGGGCAAGGCGCTCTCCGAGCAGGTTAATCCAGGCATGGAGGACGCCCTGCGCGCCCGCTATGACGCCCTGGTGCCGGGCATGGCGCGCACCGTGGTCGACGTGGCCTACGGCCAGTTCTATGCCCGGGGCGTGGTGGACGAAAAGACAAGGCTGCTGGCCACGATTGCGGCGCTTGCTGCTCTCGGAGGTCAGACCAAGCCGCAATTGCAGGTCAATATCAAAAGTGCACGTGCCGTCGGGGCCAGCCGGGAAGAGGTCTGCGAGATCATCTTTCAGATGACCCTCTATGGCGGTTTCCCGGCGATGATAAACGCGCTTAACGCGGCGCTCGAAGTTTTCGAGCAGGAGGAGGCTGCATGAGCGATCCAAAAAATCCTTTCGAAGGCGCGAACCCTTTTGCCGCGATGTTCAGCCAAGCGCAGGAGATGGCGAAAAGCTTTCCCGCGATGGAGGCATTTTCGCCCAAAGGGTTCGAGAAGATGATGGGCACCATGCCCAAGGACATGATGGAAATGATGTTCGGCAATGCGCTGAACGAAGGCTCGCTGGATGCGCGCACACGGATGCTGCTGACGCTGGCGGGGCTGACCATGCAGGGCGCACAGAATGATGTGGCGTTCCGGCAGGCGGTGCGCCATGCGCTGGAAGCCGGGGCCACCGAACAGCACATTGTCGAGACCATCGGCCAGATGTCGATGTTCGCGGGCCTGCCAGCCATGACGCGGGCGCTGGAACTGGCGCAACAGGTGCTCGACGAAGGAAAGGACGAGGAATGACGGTTTTTGCCTTTTATCTCTTTGCGATCAGCGTGATCGCGGGCGGGCTCTTCACGGTCATCAGCCGCAACCCGGTGCATTCGGTGCTCTGGCTGATCCTCGCGTTTCTCAGCTCTGCCGGGCTCTTCGTGCTGCTGGGCGCCGAATTCGTGGCGATGCTGCTGATCATCGTCTACGTGGGCGCGGTCGCGGTGCTGTTCCTCTTTGTCGTCATGATGCTCGACGTGGATTTTGCCGAACTCAAGGCGGAGATGGCGAAATACATGCCGCTGGCTCTGCTGATTGCCGTGGTGATCCTGATGCAATTTGTCATGGCTTTCGGGTCGTGGGAAGCCAATGCCGCCGCCGAAGGTCTGCGCGCGAATGTCACCCCCGTGGATCGGCACAACACCGAGGCGCTGGGGATGATCCTCTATGATCAGTATTTCCTTTTGTTCCAGCTGGCCGGTTTGATCCTGCTGGTGGCGATGATCGGGGCGATTGTGCTGACACTGCGCCACCGCTCGGATGTGAAGCGGCAGGATGTTGTGGCCCAGATGATGCGTGACCCGGCTCTGGCGATGGAACTGAAAGACGTCAAGCCGGGGCAGGGTTTGTAATGGAGGGCGATCAGATCGCAATTCTGGTCGCCGTTGCGGTCGCGGTGCTCGCGGCGTTTGGATATTTCAACCGGTCCTGAGACCGGCAAGGACGATGTAATGGAACTGAACGACATCAAACTGGGGCAGGCTCTGTGAAAACGGCAGTTGCATCAGCGGCAGTTGCGATGATGTCGTCAGGTGGGGCGGCAGAGACCTGCACGGCGGGGTCTCATCACGACTTCACCTCCGAGCCTGTGGATTTGGGCAGCGGGGCGGTGATGCACGAACGCTTCGTTTCCTTTGACGGGGACCAGATGCACTCTGTCGTGGTGACGCATTGCGGGTCATTGACCCAGATGGAAGCCTTTACCCACATCGCCGAAAAGGGCGCCGTGGCGACAATCAACGTGGATCAGGACCTCGTTGTGAAGGCGATCCGGCAGGCGGCAGACGCCCCGGACGCGGTGTCTCTTGCGCAACTGGGCGCGCGTCTGGATGCCATGGGCGCCCGTTCAACGACGTATAGGCTGGACCGCGCCAGCTGTGGCTGTGACGCGTTTTATGGTGCTGGCCCGGAGCGGCACGAGAAGTGATGAAGATGAGTATGCCTGAGGATGAGATATGATCGGACTTGAACATTACCTGACAGTGGCGGCGACGCTCTTTGTCATCGGCATCTTCGGGCTGTTTCTGAACCGCAAGAACATCATCATCCTGTTGATGAGCATCGAGCTGATGCTCTTGGCGGTGAACATCAATCTGGTGGCCTTCTCCAGCTTTCTGGACGATCTGGTGGGGCAGGTCTTCACGCTCTTCGTGCTGACGGTGGCCGCGGCGGAGGCGGCGATTGGTCTGGCCATTCTGGTCTGTTTCTTCCGCAACCGCGGCACCATCGCCGTGGAAGACGTCAACGTGATGAAGGGCTGATGCTATGACGATCGCACTGGACTACATCTGGGTGCTGCCTGTGGCCATCGGCGTTGTTGGCGTCTACTGCTTCGCGAGGATGGACCTGGTGTCCGAGGCCTCAACCGTACTCCCCAAGGCCAAGACCAAAGGATAAGCTGACCATGGAAACCATTATCCTGTTTGCCCCGCTGGTTGGCGCGCTTTTGTGCGGGTTCGGCTGGCGCATCTTTGGCGAGACGGCAGCGATGTGGATTTCCACGTCGCTCCTCTTTGTCTCGGCCATTCTCAGTTGGGTGGTCTTCCTGACCTTCGACGGAACCACCGAGCAAATCCAGATTCTGCGCTTTATCGAAAGCGGGACGCTCAGCACCGATTGGGCGATCCGGCTCGACCGGCTGACGGCGATCATGCTGATCGTGATCACCACCGTCTCCAGCCTCGTGCATCTCTATTCCTTCGGCTACATGGACCACGATCCGCAGTGGAAAGAGGGCGAAGTCTATAAGCCGAGGTTTTTCGCCTATCTGTCGTTTTTCACCTTCGCGATGCTGATGCTGGTGACCGCCGACAACCTAGTGCAGATGTTCTTTGGCTGGGAAGGCGTGGGCGTCGCCTCCTACTTGCTGATCGGGTTCTACTACCGCAAACCGTCGGCCAATGCGGCGGCAATCAAGGCGTTTGTGGTCAACCGCGTCGGCGATTTCGGCTTTGCGCTGGGGATCTTTGCGCTGTTCTTCCTGACCGACAGCATCAATTTCGATGATGTCTTTGCCGCCGCTCCGGACCTGGCTGAGACGCAGTTGACCTTCCTCTGGGGCGAATGGAACGCGGCGAACCTCGTCGCCTTCCTGCTCTTCATCGGCGCAATGGGCAAATCGGCGCAGCTGCTGCTGCACACCTGGCTGCCCGACGCGATGGAAGGGCCGACACCCGTGTCCGCGCTGATCCACGCGGCGACCATGGTGACGGCGGGCGTCTTCCTCGTTTGCCGCATGTCGCCGATCATGGAGTTCGCACCGGAAGCGATGATGTTCGTGACCGTGCTCGGCGCCACCACGGCCTTCTTTGCGGCGACCGTGGGTCTGGTGCAGACTGACATCAAACGCGTGATCGCCTATTCGACCTGCTCGCAGCTGGGGTACATGTTCGTGGCGGCGGGCGTGGGCATGTATTCCGCGGCGATGTTCCACCTGTTCACCCATGCCTTCTTCAAGGCGATGCTGTTCCTGGGCGCGGGCTCGGTCATCCACGCGATGCACCACGAACAGGACATGATGAACTATGGCGGGCTGCGCAAGAAAATCCCCTATACCTTCTGGGCGATGATGATCGGTACGCTGGCCATCACCGGCGTGGGCATCCCGGTATGGATACTGACCCTTGGCGAGATCCCCATTGGCTTTGCGGGCTTCCAGTCCAAGGATGCGATTGTCGAAAGTGCCTATGCGGCGGGGTCCACGTATGGCTTCTGGGCGCTGGTCATCGCGGCGCTTTTCACAAGCTTCTACAGCTGGCGACTGATGTTCCTGACCTTCTATGGCACCCCGCGTGGCGACCAGCACACGCATGACCATGCGCATGAGAGCCCGATGACCATGATCGTGCCGCTGGGTGTGCTGAGCCTCGGCGCGATCTTCGCCGGGATGGTCTGGTACGGATCGTTCTTTGGCCACACCGACAAGGTCGCGACCTTCTACGGCATTCCCTACGCGGAAGAAGGCGCGCATGGCGACGATCACGGGGAAGCAAAGGCTGATGACCATGGCGACGATCACGGCGGCGCGAAAGGCAAAGAGGGCGCGCATCACTATGCCTTTGCCGGTCAGCCGGGCGAGGGCGCGCTCTATATCGCACCCGACAACACGCTGCTCGATGATGCGCATAAGGTGCCCTATTGGGTGAAAACCTCGCCCTTCGCGGCGATGCTGCTGGGCTTCCTGACCGCCTATTGGTTCTACATCAAGAACCCCTCGCTGCCCGGTCGTCTGGCCGAAAACCAGCGCCCGCTGTATCTGTTCCTCAAGAACAAGTGGTATTTTGACGAGCTCTACGAGGTCATCTTCGTCGGACCCGCCAAATGGATCGGCAGCTTCTTCTGGCGGCGCGGTGACGGCGACGTGATTGACGGCGGCCTCAACGGCGTGGCGATGGGCATCATCCCGTTCTTCACCCGCCTCGCGGGCCGCGCACAGTCCGGCTACATCTTCACCTATGCCTTTGCCATGGTGATCGGCATCGCGGTGTTGGTCACATGGATGTCGCTGAGCGGGGGAGCAAACTGATGGACAACCTTCTGTCGATTGTGACCTTCATCCCTGCCGTCGCAGCGCTGATCCTGCTGGTCTTCCTGCGCGGGGACGATGACGCCGCGAACCGTAATGCCAAGTGGCTGGCGATGGCGGCGACCACGGTGACGTTCCTTGTGTCTCTGTTCATCCTGGCGGAGTTTGACCCCAACGACACCGGCTTTCAGTTCGTGGAAGAGGCGCCCTGGCTGCTGGGTCTGCAGTACAAGATGGGCGTCGATGGGATCTCTGTACTCTTCGTCATGCTGACCACCTTCATGATGCCGCTCGTGATCGCGGCGTCGTGGAACGTGACCGTGCGCGTCAAGGAATACATGATCGCCTTCCTGATGCTGGAAACGCTGATGCTGGGCGTCTTCATGGCGCTCGATCTGGTGCTGTTCTACCTCTTCTTTGAGGCGGGGCTCATCCCGATGTTCCTGATCATCGGGATCTGGGGTGGTGCCAACCGCATCTATGCGAGCTTCAAGTTCTTCCTCTACACCTTCCTGGGCTCGGTCCTGATGCTGGTGGCCATGGTCGGCATGTTCGCCGAAGCGGGCACCACGGACATTGAACAGCTGCTGATCCACCAGTTCGATTTCGAGACCTTCAGCATTGCCGGTGTGACCATCGTCGGTGGGTTCCAGACGCTGCTGTTCCTCGCGTTCTTTGCGAGCTTTGCGGTGAAGATGCCCATGTGGCCGGTGCACACCTGGCTGCCCGATGCGCACGTGCAGGCGCCAACGGCGGGCTCGGTGGTGCTGGCCGCGATCCTGTTGAAAATGGGCGGCTATGGGTTCCTGCGGTTTTCGATCCCGATGTTCCCTGTGGGGGCGGAGGTGCTGACGCCGCTGGTGCTGTGGATGAGCGCCATTGCGATTGTCTACACCTCGCTGGTCGCACTTGTGCAGGAGGATATGAAGAAGCTGATTGCCTATTCCTCGGTCGCGCATATGGGCTTTGTGACCATGGGCATCTTCGCAGCCAACCAGCAGGGCGTGGATGGCGCGATCTTCCAGATGATCAGCCACGGGTTTATCTCCGGTGCGCTCTTTCTTTGCGTCGGTGTGATTTATGACCGGATGCACACGCGCGAGATTGACGCTTACGGTGGTCTCGTGAACCGGATGCCGGCCTATGCGCTGATCTTCATGCTGTTCACCATGGCGAATGTGGGCCTGCCCGGCACCTCCGGGTTCGTGGGTGAATTCCTGACGCTGATGGCGATCTTCCAGGTGAATACCTGGGTGGCAGCTGTGGCCACGACAGGTGTGATCTTCTCGGCGGCTTATGCGCTCTGGCTTTACCGCCGGGTGGTCATGGGTGATCTGATCAAGGAGAGCCTGCGCTCGATCTCTGACATGACACCACGTGAGCGCTGGATCTTTGCGCCGCTGGTGGCCATGACTCTGCTGCTGGGGGTCTACCCGGCGCTTGTGCTGGATATCACCGGACCTGCGGTGGCAGCCCTGGTTTCAAACTACGATACGGCGCTGGCCGCGGCAGAAGCCGCCTCCCAGCTTGCGTCGAACTGAAGGATTAACGCATGACTTCCGCTGATCTGACCCTCGTGCTGCCGGAAATCCTGCTGGCGGTCTATGCCATGGTGATGCTGCTGGTTGCGGTCTACACCTCCAAGGACGGGCTGGCCTCGACGCTGGTCTGGATGACCGCCGGGGTGATGGTGGCTCTGGCCGCCTATATTGGTGTCACCGGCGAAGGGGCCAAGAGCGCCTTCAACGGCATGCTGATGATCGACGGCTTTGCGCGGTTTGCCAAGGTGACGATCCTGCTGGCAGCGGCGGCGGTGCTGATCATGTCGGAAGGCTACATGAAATCCCGCGATCTGCTGCGGTTCGAATACCCGCTGCTGGTGGCGTTGAGCGCTGTCGGCATGATGGTCATGGTCTCGGCGGCGGATCTGATGGCGCTTTACATGGGGCTGGAGCTGCAATCGCTGGCGCTCTACGTGGTGGCCTCGCTGCGCCGGGACAGCGTGAAATCCACCGAAGCGGGTCTCAAGTATTTCGTGCTGGGCGCGCTGTCCTCGGGTCTGTTGCTCTATGGCGCGTCGCTGGTCTATGGCTACGCAGGCACCACTCTCTTTTCGGGCATCATCGAAACCGCGCAGGCGGGGGAGGTCTCGCTGGGCCTGCTCTTTGGTCTTGTGTTCCTGATGGCTGGCATGGCCTTCAAGGTCTCTGCCGTGCCGTTCCACATGTGGACGCCGGATGTCTACGAAGGCTCGCCCACCCCCGTCACAGCCTTCTTTGCAACGGCCCCCAAGGTCGCAGCCATGGCGCTCTTTGCCCGCGTGTTGCACGACGCCTTCGGTAATGCGGTGAGTGACTGGAGCCAGATCGTGGCGCTCCTGTCGGTCTTGTCCATGTTCCTGGGCGCCGTGGCGGCAATTGGGCAGACCAATATCAAGCGGCTGATGGCGTTTTCGTCGATTGCGCATATGGGGTACGCGCTGATGGGGTTGGCGGCGGGCACCGTGCTCGGCGTGCAGGCGATGCTGATCTACATGGCGATCTACGTGACCATGAACGTCGGCACCTTCGCCTTTATCCTGATGATGGAAAAGGACGGCCAGCCGGTCACCGATATCGCGGCGCTGAACATGTACGCCAAGCGCGAACCGGGCAAGGCGCTGGCGATGCTTGTGCTGCTGTTCTCTCTCGCAGGCGTGCCGCCGATGCTGGGGTTCTTTGGCAAATTCTACGTGCTGCGGGCCGCCTATGAAGCGGGGCTGGCGTGGTTGGCCGTCGCGGGTGTGATCGCGTCGGTGATCGGGGCCTATTACTACCTCCGGATCGTCTTTTTCATGTATTTCGGTGATGAGGCCGACGAGGGCGTGGACGCGGGCGGCTCGCCCTTGCTGTCCGGCTTCCTGATGGCCTCCGCGGCGATCATGGTTCTGGGCATCGCGAATATGTTCGGGGTCGAGTCCGCAGCGGCGGCGGCAGCGGCCATGCTTGTCAACTGATCCGGTGCGACGCGTGGCAGAGCGACCCTCCGGGAGGGATATTTCTGGCCAGAAGAAGCCGTGAGCCAGTGGCCTGACGGATATGGCCGGGTGGTTCTGGAGGAGGTGGGCTCAACCCTGGACGAAGGGCTTGCAATGGCCTCGGACAGGCCTGCACCGTTCTGGGTATTGGCACACCGGCAGACCACGGCGCGAGGGCGGCGCGGTCGCGCCTGGGCTATGCCCCCGGGCAACTTCGCGGCGACTTTGGTGCTTCGGCCAGCAGAACCCCCGCATCTCGCCGCCCTGCGTTCCTTTGTCATGTCGCTGGCGCTGCACCGCGCCTTTGTCGAGGTCTGCGGACGGGCGGATGCCTTTGCCCTGAAATGGCCAAACGATGTGCTGCTGCGCGGCGGCAAGGTGGCGGGCATTCTGCTCGAAAGCACCGGGCAGGGGGCTGCGATGGGGCCGCTGGCCATCGGCGTTGGCGTGAACCTCGTCGCGGCCCCAGTGGCGGATGAGGTAGAGGCGGGGGCTGTGCAACCGGTGTCGCTGCGCGGTGAAACGGGGATCACCGTGGGACCAGAGGCCTTTCTGGACGCCCTGGCCCGCGCTTATGCACCTTTGGAGCAACAGTTCACGACCTTGGGCTTCGGGCCGATCCGCGCCGCCTGGATGGAGCATGCCGCGCGCCTTGGGGAAACGATCATTGCGCGCACTGGGCGCGAGGAGATCACCGGCACCTTTGAGGATGTGGACGCGGATGGTAACCTGCTGTTGCGCACGCCCAAAGGGCGCCGTGCCATCGCCGCGGCGGATGTATTTTTTTGAAGGGGGAGTGCCATGCTTCTGGCCATCGACTGCGGCAACACCAACACCGTTTTTGCGATCTGGGATGGCGAGCAGTTTCTGGCGTCCTGGCGTACCTCGACGGAGTGGCAGCGCACGGCGGATCAGTACTATGTCTGGCTGAGTACTCTGATGAAACTACAGTCGCTGGACGTGACGATCACCGACATGATCATCTCCTCGACGGTGCCGCGCGTGGTCTTCAACCTGCGCGTCATGGCGGACCGATATTTCAACACGCGGCCTCTCGTGGTGGGTAAACCGGATTGCCTGCTGCCGGTGGATGTACGAGTGGATCAGGGCACAGCTGTCGGCCCCGACCGGTTGGTGAACACGGTGGCGGGACATGATCTTTATGGTGGCGACCTGATCATGGTGGATTTTGGCACGGCCACGACCTTTGATGTGGTCGACAGGGATGGGGCCTATATCGGAGGGGTCATTGCGCCCGGCGTGAACCTCAGCCTCGAGGCGCTGCACCAGGCCGCTGCCGCCCTGCCGCATGTGGACATTTCCAAGCCGCAGGCGGTCATCGGCACCAATACGGTGACCTGCATGCAATCAGGTGTTTTTTGGGGTTATGTCGGGCTCGTGCGTGAGATATGTGCCCGGATCAAGGCAGAACGCGAACGCGAGATGCGCGTGATATCAACGGGGGGGCTGGCCCCGCTTTTCCAGCAATCCGAGGCGCTTTTCGACGCCTTCGAGGATGATCTGACCATTCACGGGCTGACCGTGATCCACCAATTCAACAAGGACGCCGCTTAATCAATATGAGCAATGAACGATTGATCTACCTCGCGCTTGGCGGCGCGGGTGAAATTGGCATGAACTGCTATGTCTACGGATACGGTCGCTCCGGCAAGGAGCGGCTCATCGTGGTCGACCTTGGCGTGGCCTTTCCCGACATGGAAACAAGCCCGGGCGTCGATCTGATCCTGCCGGACATCAGCTGGCTGATCGAGCGGCGTAGCCAGATCGAGGCGGTGTTCATCACCCATGCCCATGAAGACCATGTCGGTGCCGTGGCGCATACCTATGAGCAGCTCAAGGCGCCGATCTATGCGCGCCCCTTTACCGCCAATATCGCGGCGCGGAAGATGGAAGAACACGGACATCCCGAGGATGCGGTGCAGGTGGTCACGGCCTGGCCCGAACAGGTGCAGGCGGGGCCGTTCTCCGTGGGTTTCCTGCCGATCTCGCATTCGATCCCGGAAAGCGCGTCGATGGTGATCGACAGCCCGGACGGGCGGGTCATCCATTCCGGTGATTTCAAGCTGGACGAGACCCCGCTGGTGGGCGAGCCGTTTGACCCGGAGCTCTGGGCAGAGGTCAGCAAGGGGGGCGTGAAGGCGCTGATCTGCGACAGTACCAATGTCTTTTCCCCGGACCCCGGGCGGTCCGAGGCGAGTGTCGGCCCGGAGATTACCAAGCTGGTGCAATCCGCCAAAGGCATGGTGGTTGCCACGACCTTTGCCTCCAATGTCGCGCGCGTGAAAACGCTGGCCGAGGCGGGCGAGCGCGCCGGGCGGTCGATCGTTTTGATGGGGCGGGCGATGAAACGCATGGTGGAAGCGGCGGTGGAAACCGGTGTGCTCACAGATTTTCCGCCTGTTGTGCCGCCCGAAGATGCCAAATCGATCCCGCGCGAAAACCTGATGCTGCTGGTGACCGGGTCACAAGGGGAGCGCCGCGCCGCTTCGGCGCAACTGGCGCGGGGCAAGTATCAGGGGATCGAGATGAAAGAGGGCGATCTCTTCCTCTTCTCGTCAAAGACCATTCCGGGCAATGAAAAAGGTGTGATCCGGATCATCAACGCCTTTTCCGAGCAGGGGGTTGATGTGGTCGATGACAGCACCGGGCGCTATCACGTCTCCGGCCATGCGAACCGGCCTGATCTGGAACGGCTGACGAGCATCGTGAAGCCGCAGGTGGTGATCCCTATGCACGGCGAGCACCGGCATCTGCGCGAACATGTGAAGCTGGCGGAGCACAATGGCATGACCGGGGTTTTGGCGGTGAATGGGATGATGGTGGATCTGTCCGGCAACCAGCCAAAGATCGCGGATTACATCGAGACCGGGCGCACCTATCTGGATGGGTCGGTGCAGATCGGCGCGCTGGACGGGGTCGTGCGCGACCGGATCCGCATGGCGCTGAACGGCCACGTGGTGGTCACGGTCATTCTGGATGACGAGGATGAACCCTTGGGTGAGCCGTGGTGCGAGTTGAAAGGATTGCCGGAGAGCGGCAGCAGCCGCGCGTCGCTGGTGGACGTGCTGGAGGCCGATCTGGGGCAATGGCTGGCGCGGGCAGGGGCCAAGACCCTGCGCGACGATGACAAGCTACATGAAGGGCTGAAACGAACGGTGCGTCAGACTGCGCTCGACGAGATCGGGCGTAAGCCGGAAGTCACGATTGTGGTGAGCCGTCTGAGCTGACGCGAACGGCCGGGGCGCTATTGGCAACCCGGCCCTTCGGGGAGGATATTTGAGGCCAGAAGAAGCGGGCGTATCAGCTTGCGCTGCGTTCCTTGAAGCTGAGACCGATGAACTCGGGTGTGTGATCGCCCAAGCCCACGACCTTGTTGCCGCTCCGGTCTGATTGGTCGTTTTGCCGGCCACCCCCTGAACCACGGCGGCCCCGGCTGCGTTTGGGCTGCTCTTCTGGTTTTGGATCCGACTTGGGCTCGGGTTTTGCCGCAGTTTCCGGTTGCGCGATGTCCGCCTCATCCGTTTTGCGACTGCGGGACCGGCTGCGCTTGGGCTTTTCATCAGCTGTCTGCTCTGCCTTGGCGGGCTTTTCTGCCACCGGTGCGGCACCTTTGAGCGGGTTGTCTATGCGCGGGATTTCCCGCTGCACCAGCCGTTCGATATCGGCGAGGTTCTTTTCATCGCGCGGCACGCAGATCATCACCGCTTTGCCATCGCGCCCGGCGCGCCCGGTGCGGCCAATGCGGTGCACATAGTCTTCTGCATGGCTTGGCACGTCGAAGTTGAACACGTGGCTCACCGACGGCACATCGAGCCCGCGGGCGGCCACATCGGAGGCCACGAGGAACCGCAGCGTGCCATCGCGGAAGCCGTCAAGGGTGCGGGTCCGCTGCGACTGGTCCAGATCACCGTGGATCGGGGCTGCGTCATACCCGTATTTCTTTAGTGACTTGGCGACGATATCCACATCGACTTTGCGATTGCAGAAGACGATGGCATTGGTGCATTTCTCACCCTCAGCGTCGATCACGGCGCGCAAAACATTGCGTTTCTCAGAAGGTTCGCGGTCCTTGCGCGAACCTTTGAACATCACCACACCCTGTTCGATATTCTCGCCGGTTGTGGCCTGGCGCGCCACTTCGACCCGCTCGGGCGCGGAGAGGAAGGTGTTGGTGATCCGCTCGATCTCCGGCGCCATGGTGGCTGAGAAAAACAGCGTCTGACGGGTGAAAGGGGTCAGCGAAAAGATCCGTTCGATGTCGGGGATGAACCCCATGTCGAGCATCCGGTCGGCTTCGTCCACCACCATGATCTGCACGCCGGTGAGCAGCAGCTTGCCGCGTTCGAAGTGGTCGAGCAGACGGCCTGGCGTGGCGATCAGCACATCCACACCCTTGTCGATCAGCTTGTCCTGTTCCTTGAAGGACACGCCCCCGATGAGCAGCGCCTTGGTCAGTTTCAGGTGTTTGGAGTAGGTGTCGAAGTTCTCGGCCACCTGTGCTGCCAGTTCCCGCGTGGGGCAGAGCACGAGGCTGCGCGGCATGCGCGCCCGCGCACGGCCCCGCGCCAGCATGGTGATCATCGGCAGCGTAAAGCTGGCGGTCTTGCCGGTGCCGGTCTGGGCGATGCCGAGGACGTCCTTGCCTTCCAGAGCGGGCGGAATCGCACCGGCCTGGATGGGGGTGGGGCTTTCATAGCCCGCTTCGTCAATGGCTTTCAGAACTTTTGGATTCAGATTCAGGTCAGAAAATTTGGTCATATGTGTCCGGTTTTGGCGGACACTTTCTTGGCCCGCAGCAGCATCCATGTCGGCCCGCATGGCCCAAGTGGCGACCGATGTCGCGACATGATGTGCGTCCATAGCAACATGTGCCTCCAGCGTCAAACAGATGCGCTATGTCTTGATGAATTAAGGGAAATGACGGGATGCGCCGGCGTCACGCCCGATTTCAGCCCGCCGTGACACAGGATTTGACCGAACGCTGTGCGCCCCGCGGCCACCGGGTTTTCCCAGGGGCATGCCGCGCCTGATGTCAGGCCATCATTTCCTTGGTGGCGGTCAATGTCACGTCCGGATAGTCACGCGCAACCCGGTCGATATCCCACTGCAAGCGGGTCAGATACACAATGTCGCCATCGTGATCATGCGCGATATGCTGCTTGTTGCTTTCGCTAAATTTATCAATGGCTTGCTTGTCGCCGCTGACCCAACGCGCAGAGGTGAACTGGGAGGCTTCGAAGCGCACCGGCAGCCCGTATTCCAGCTCGATCCTGCTGGCCAGAACTTCGAACTGCAACTGTCCGACAACGCCCACGACAAAGCCCGACCCGATGGAGGGTTTGAAGACCTTTGCCGCGCCCTCTTCTGCAAATTGCATCAGGGCTTTTTCAAGGTGTTTGGCTTTCAGCGGATCGCCCGCCCGCACGCCTTGAAGCAATTCTGGCGCAAAGGAGGGGATGCCGGTGACGCGGATCGCCTCACCTTCGGTCAATGTGTCGCCGATGCGCAGTTGCCCGTGGTTGGGGATGCCGATGATATCCCCCGCCCAGGCCTCTTCGGCCAACTCACGGTCACTGGCCAGAAACATCACCGGGTTGGTGATCGCCATCGGTTTCTTGGAGCGCACGTGGGTCAGCTTCATGCCCCGCTCAAAATGCCCCGAGGCCAGACGCACAAAGGCCACGCGGTCGCGGTGTTTCGGGTCCATATTGGCCTGCACTTTGAAAACGAATCCGGCCACTTTTTTCTCTTCGGGCAGGATCTGGCGCGGCTCGGCAGATTGGATCTGGGGCTGCGGACCATAGGAGGCGATGCCCTCCATCAACTCCTTGACACCAAAGGAATTGATCGCGGAGCCGAACCAGATAGGCGTCAGCGATCCTTCGTGCATCGCCGCCATGTCGAGGGGGGGGAGCAATTCGCGCGCCATTTCCAGATCCTCGCGCAGCTTGTCCAGCAGCTCGGCGGGTACGTGCTCGGCCAGTTTCGGGTCGTCCAGCCCATTGATCTCGACGCTTTCGGCGACCCGGTTGCGGTCGGCCCGGTCCATCAATTCCAAACGGTCGCGTAGAATGTCGTAACACCCCAGAAAGTCGCGCCCGACGCCGATGGGCCAGCTTGCCGGTGTCACGTCAATGGCGAGGTTTTCCTGGATTTCGTCAATGATCTCAAAGACGTCGCGGCTTTCCCGGTCCATCTTGTTGCAGAAAGTCAGGATCGGTAGATCACGCATGCGGCAGACTTCAAAGAGCTTTTGCGTCTGGCTCTCGACGCCCTTTGCACCGTCGATGACCATCACTGCCGCATCCACTGCCGTGAGTGTGCGATAGGTGTCTTCGGAGAAGTCGGAGTGGCCCGGCGTGTCCACCAGATTGAAGCGGAACTCCCTGAAATCAAACGACATTGCCGAGGCAGATACGGAAATGCCCCGGTCCTTTTCCATCGCCATGAAGTCCGACCGAGTGCGGCGGGCCTCGCCCTTGGCGCGCACCTGGCCCGCCATCTGGATCGCCCCGCCAAACAGCAGGAATTTTTCCGTCAGCGTGGTCTTGCCCGCATCCGGGTGACTGATGATCGCAAAAGTGCGGCGGCGCGCGATTTCAGGCGGCAGATCGGGGCGGTTTTTGGTGGTGTCCAACATGAGCGAGCATATAGCGAGGCAGACCGGGCACAGCAAGCGCCGCGCTTTCGGTCAGCAGGTAGGGTGGGCTTCAGGCCACCCGTGATCAGCGCAGCGAAGCACGACGCAGCAATTCGACTGCATCGGGATGGTCCAGCAGGTCTTGCTGCACGTCGAGACCTTTCAGCGCGTCATGATGCCCTTGAGGACCCTGGCGATCCCATCCCGCCACAGGGGGCAACAATGGCGCCGTCCGGCCATCCACAAACATGGATTCCGCGGCAATCCCTTCTGCATAAATGATCTGGTGTGTGTCAAAAAGAAGCTGAAAATAGTCGACAAAACCGCCTTGTTGCACTGTCACATTGCGCCCGTTGACCAGATGCCGGGCCTTGACCAGCAATTCGGCGCGGCCCGCACCCAACCGGTCGGTCCGCTGATAGATAAACAGCCGATGGTCCGGGCTCACAATCAGGTCCCGGGCGTTGTTCAGCGTATCCGCCGCAATGCGGATCGGGGCAAACGCACCCACCGCCCGTTGCGTGCTGTGTCCAATCCAGCGGACCTGTTGCACCCCGTCGTCGCGCGTCAGCACCGCGTCTCCCGGCTGCAATTCCTCGATGGGGCGCTGGCGTCCGGATCCCATGGTGATATGCGTGCCGCGCGAGAAGGAGACACAGGCCACCTGCGCCAGTTTGCGGGCGGCGTCGGAACGATCAATCCCGACCAGCTGGTATTCTGTCCTGGCATCCAGCGGCGCCAGAGGCAGGGCAAATACATCCTCCGCATGGCCATCGGCATCCACCTGCACCAGGATCAACACTTCTGTCACCGGCGCGTTCTGCGACATGAAGGTAAGCGCGCAATCCAGATGAACCTCGGCACCCGGCGTGCCCGTTTCGGTATCGGCGCCAACGATCATCTCTTGGCTGTCCGACCGCAGCAGCCCCAGCCGCGCCAGTTCGGTCCCTGTGCGCACCATGTAGATATCATCCATGATCAGGTCATCGGCAAAGCTCAGACCATCCCCTTCGTTCGCGCCAGAGGTCACCACGATATCGGCAGCCCGCAGAACGGAGACGGATTGGCTGGTGGTGATCAAAGACATCCGGCGGTGGTGCTTTCCAAAGGGTGCGTCAAGGCGGTTACTTAGAATTCTGGTCGGTCCCGGTCAACTTCCCGGTGTTTTACTGGTCTCCACCGCGTGGGAGGTGCTACGCATGCGATGAATCACCGGAGGAGCATGACATGGATTTGGGGATTAAAGGTAAACGGGCGGTTGTCTGTGCCTCTTCCAAGGGGTTGGGGTTTGGATGCGCGCAGGCACTGGCGGCTGCGGGGTGCGATCTGATCCTGAATGCGCGCGGCGCAGATGCGCTGGAGGCCGCGGCGGAAACCATTCGCGCGGCCCATGGTGTCTCTGTTCAAACGGTGGCGGCGGATGTGACTGGGGAAGAGGGGCGCGCGGCTGTGCTCGACGCAGCCCGGGACGTCGATATCCTTGTCAACAACGCGGGCGGTCCGCCTCCCGGCATGTGGCACGACTGGGACCGGGAAGATTTCATCAAGGCACTGGATGCCAACATGCTGACGCCCATCGCGATGATCAAGGCGCTGGTGCCCGGCATGATGGAGCGGGGCTGGGGCCGGGTGGTCAACATCACCTCGCAATCGGTCAAGGCGCCGATTCCGCAGCTGGGGCTCAGCAATGCGGCGCGCACCGGGCTGACGGGATATGTCGCGGGCACCAGCCGTCAGGTGGCGGGCTCGGGCGTGACGATCAACAACCTGCTGCCGGGCATCCACGCAACCGACCGGGCCGAGGCGCTGGACGGCCCCGTGGCCAAGCGGGACGGCATCACCATCAAAGAAGCGCGCGCGCGCCGCTCCGCCACCATCCCCGCCGGACGCTATGGCACGGCAGAGGAATTCGGTGCCACCTGCGCGTTCCTGTGTTCACAGCACGCAGGCTTCATCGTCGGGCAGAACATCCTGTGCGATGGCGGCGCCACCAACGCCACGATCTGATCCATGGCGGAACGGTTTTCTCTCAAAGATGCGCTTTTCAATGCCGAGACGGTTGGCCAGCTGGCCAGCGAATACGCCAATGCTGTCCCTGGCTTTGATGCCGACAGGTTCCAGGCGGAGGCGCTCGCCGGATTTCCCGACCGTGAACTGATGGCGCGACTGGACTGGCTCGCCGATTGCATCGAGGCGCAGTTGGCGGGTGACTTTCCGACCATGGCCGAGCAGCTGGAAGCCGCCATGCCGCCGCCATTGGACCCCAGCCTCAAAGACGATGATTTTGGCAAGTTCATTCACGCGGTACCGGGCATTCTGGCCGTGCGGCACGGGCTTGAGGACCATCGGGACCGGGCGATGGAGCTGCTTTACCGCGCCACGCAGCGGTTCTCGATGGAATTCTACATCCGCCCCTTCCTCAACCGCTGGACCGAGGCAACGCTTGCTGATCTGGACACATGGGCCGCGGACCAGAACTACCATGTCCGGCGGTTGGTGAGCGAAGGCACGCGTCCGAAACTGCCCTGGGCCAAGGCCGTGACGCTGACACCGGATCAGACCCTGCCGCTGCTCGACCGGCTGCAGGGGGATTCCACGCGCTATGTGACACGCTCTGTCGCGAACCATCTCAATGACCTCTCGAAAACCCATGACGATCTGGTGCTCGGCAGGCTGTCGGCGTGGCAGGCACAGGCGACGCAGACACCCAAGGAGTTGGACTGGATGACCCGTCACGCCCTGCGCACCCTGATCAAGCAGGGGCATCCGGGCGCGATGACCGCCCTGGGGTTTGACGGCGAGGTGCCGGTGTCCGTCGCCCTTGGTATCGAAACGCCGCAGGTCGCCATGGGGGAGGCCTTGTGCTTTTCCTGCCGTGTCGCGGCGGAGGTCGATCTGCCGCTCCTGGTGGACTACAGGATCACCTTTGCCCGCCCGGGCGGCAAACAGGCGGAGAAAGTGTTCAAGCTGAAGCAGGGCAAGAGCACACCGGCAAAACCCTTCGAGGTGCGCAAGGTTCACAAGCTGAAAGGCGACGCGACGACATTCACACTACATCCCGGCACACATCTGATCACGGTTCAGGTCAATGGTGTGGACCGCGCGCAGGCGTCGTTCGAACTGCGCTAAGGCGGGCTTTGGCTGCACCGGTTGAACCGCGCGCAAGACGATCTGCCCGCGCCGCAGAATGCAACATGAGGCCACAGCGCTTGCGGGCACGGCAAAGGGCTGATAGCCCGTTATCCGATGAAATCTATCGGATTTGGGCGACCACGTGACCACTCCCCCCGCACGGCTGGACATCAGGAACCTGTGCCGCGTCTTTGACGGGCGCGCCGTGGTCGATAATGTCAGCATCGCCATTCAGCCGGGGCAGGTGACCTGCCTGCTGGGCCCGTCTGGCTGTGGTAAATCCACCACGCTACGCATGATCGCGGGCGTGGAAATACAGGACAGCGGCGAGATTTACGTGGACGGTCAGCTGGTCTGCGACACGATTTTCCGCCTGCCGCCGGAGCGGCGCGAGATCGGCCTGATGTTCCAGGATTTCGCCCTCTTCCCGCATCTCAGCGTGGCCGAAAATGTGGCCTTTGGCCTGAAAAAGGCCACCAAAGCCCAGAAACGCGCGCGCGTCGAGGAATTGCTGGAGCGGGTCGACCTCATACGCTTTATCGACGGGTTTCCGCATCAGCTGTCGGGCGGTGAACAACAGCGGGTGGCGCTGGCGCGTGCGCTGGCGCCCCGGCCCAAGATCATGCTGATGGATGAGCCCTTCTCCGGCCTCGACAACCGGCTCCGGGATGGCATCCGGGACGAGACCCTGACCATCCTCAAGGAAGAGAATACCGCCGTCCTGCTGGTCACCCACGAGCCCGAAGAGGCCATGCGCATGGCCGATGAGATCGCCCTGATGCGCGACGGCAGGATCGTGCAGCAGGGCGCGCCCTATAACGTCTACACCCGTCCCGTGGACCGCGCTGCCGTGGCTTTCTTCTCGGATGCAAATGTGCTGCAGGCCACGGTGAGCGGCGCCTTGGCGGAAACCCCCTTCGGCCAGTTTCTCGCCCCCGGGGTCCCGGATGGCACGGATGTGCACATCGTTTTCAGGCCGCAACATCTGCGCATTGATTTCGACCGGAACGGGCAGGGGCCCAAACCGACCGCGACGGATGGCACCGCAGCGCGGGGCGTCGTGCAGCGGGCGCGGTTCATGGGCAATGAAAGCCTTGTGGAATTTGCGATGGACTATGACGGTTCCGTTCTGCGCGCGACGGTGCCCAATGTATTCCTGCCGCAGCCGGGGACCGTCATGTGGCTGACGATCCGGCGTGACAGGTGTTTTGTATTCGATGCCTGAGGGGCACAGAGGAGGATGGCGATGACAAGACTGTTGGTGGAATTCGGGATGGGCACCTCGCTGCGGCGCGGCGACTATACGCAGGCGGCGGTGCGGGGGGTGAAGGACGCGCTCTGGCACAATTCGATCAACCTGGCGGAGCTGTTCGGGTTTGAGAAAACGGATATGCAGATCCGCGTCGACATTGGCGTGCAAAACCCCGAGGCGGTGAATGTGGCCGAGGTGCTCAAGGTCTTTCCCTACGGTCAGGCAGAGGTGCATGTGCAGCACGGCGGGCTGGATATTGCGCGCCCGGAGGGCGAGGGCAACCCGACGATCATGGCCAATGTGGCGCTGACCGTGGGCTTTGACATGGAGCGGGCCGATGGCTGAACAACGTCTGATCATCGAAATGGGCATGGGCAACGACCTGCACGGGCAGGATTACACCAAGGCGGCCAAACGTGCGATCGAGGATGCGTTTCGGCACTCGTCGCTGCCGATCTTTGGTGCGGTTGGGCTGAGCCACGACCAGATGCGGGTTCAGGTCACCGTCGGGGTGCAAGACCCCGAGGCCGTGGATGTGGACACCCTCGTGTCTACCCTGCCGCGGGGCCGCGCAGAGGTGCGCGTGGTCAAGGGCGGGCTGAACGTCGGCACGGACACGGATGACCCGATTGTGATCGCGCAAGCCAGCGTCGAGGCTTTTCTGCCGCCGCAAACCGATTGGCGGCTGCGCGCTCAAAGCCAGTAACTTTTTTTGATAGTTTGGACTATTTTCGGACTTTATGCGTTATCCCTTTACGGGCGCGCTGCATGTCGCGGGCGACCTAATGTTTGAAAAAGGACCAGTACGATGAAAAAATTCGGTATTCTCAGCGCTTTGGGTGTGATGGCAGTGCTGCAGGCCTGCGCAACAACCCCGCAACAACAACGGCAGGTCGGATGTGCCGGCGCCGGTGTCGCCGGTGCTCTGGCCGGTGCTGCTGTTGGCAATCAGCTGGGTGGCGGATCTGGCAGAGATATCCTGACCGCAGGTGGTGCGGTGGCAGGTGGTCTTGCCGGGAACAACGCGGCGGGCTGCTGAGCGCAAAAGCGTTAGCGTCCCACACTCCTTGCGCGGTGACCGATCTGCGACGCCTCAGGGCACGTAGTCGGCCAGCGTCTTTCCGGGCTCATCGACAAAAAGCTCCGGAAGCGCCTCTGCCGTTTGGATCAAATCGACCCGGAACACGCGGAAATCATTGCGCAATTCGCACCAGGATGTGAGCGTCCAGATCCGCCCCCAGTACTCCATGTGCAGGGGGCGGATCGTCCGCGTGGTCACCCGCGCCTCCTTGGAGGTATAGGTCAGGCGCAGTTTCTGCTTGGCCCGGATCGCCGCGCGCAGCGTCGGCATGTGGGCGAACCCGCGTGCGGCATCCGCGAAAGGGTAGACCGCAAATTTCCACTGATCGGCATCGGCGATGGTCTTTGTGGGCAGGACCGCATCAACCTTGTCGGTAAGGCTGAGCGCGGCGGCTTTCAGATCAGGGTCAGCGGCTTCCGCCACAATCGCCATGCCGAGGTTCAGCGCCTCCAGCTCCGCAACGGTGAGGTTCAGCGGCGGCAGGCTTATGGCTTCGGTGATCATGTAGCCCACGCCGCGTTCACCCTCCACCGGCACGCCGGAGGCCACGAGCGTATCCATATCGCGGTAAATCGTGCGGGTTGAGACTTCGAGGGTTTCCGCGATGTCCTGCGCGCGGTGCAGTTTCCCGTCACGCAGGATCTGTATAATGTCGAAAAGGCGGTCAGTGCGGCGCATGGGTCGACCCTGCCACCGACCCGCCGTCTAGTCCATCTGCATCAGAACCGGCGCATGGCGCAACTGCGCTGATCCCTCCGCCATCATGGCAAAGAATGTAGCGAATTCAGGGCGTTCCATTGCCTGCGCTTCGGTGGCCTTGGCCGCCTCAAGCGATGTCCAGAGGATGTAGTCGGTCCAGAGGCCGCTCTCATCGCGCGACAATTGACGGGAGAGGACGGCACCGGTGTCGCGCAGGAAGGCTTCGGTCTTGCGCGCCGCCTGCAACAGGTCTTCGGTTTTGATACCCTCCTTGACGGTGTAGGTCACAATTTCGGCAACCGGCATCTGTGCCGTGCCGCCCCCGGCAGCATCCGCTGCCGCAAAGGGTACAAGGGGGGTAAGACGCGTGAGTCTGCGCATGAACGTATCCTTTCTGTATCTTGCGTTCGACGTGGACATGGCAGACATCAACTGACATAAACCTGTCAGTTGATGTTCAAGGACCGCGATTTCTTGAATAAGTGACGGGCGTTCAAAGCCGTTTGGGCGCATCTGCGCTTTCGGGGCCTGCGGGATTTCCGTAATTCTATACGCGACTTGAGCGGGTCCCTGTTGTCGGGATTCGCACGATATGGGAGAAATGATATGTTGAACAATATTGGTCTGCCGGGCCTGCTGCTGATTGCCGTGGTGGTGCTCGTGCTCTTTGGCCGCGGCAAAATCTCGAGCCTCATGGGCGAAGTGGGCAAGGGCATCACCTCGTTCAAGAAAGGCATCAGCGAAGGCCAGGACGAAATCGCCAAGGCCGAAGAGGCCAAGGACGTCACGCCCGAGACCGAGAAAGACAAGGTCTAAACCATGCTCGATATCGGTTGGACGGAGATGCTGGTCATCGGCATCGTCGCGCTCATCGTTGTGGGTCCCAAGGATTTGCCGGTTCTGTTCCGAAAGCTGGGGCAGGCCGTGGGCAAGGCCAAGGGCATGGCGCGCGAGTTCAGCCGGGCCATGAATGATGCCGCCGATGAAACCGGCATGAAGGACGTGGCCAAGGGGCTGAAAACGGCAACGAACCCGATCAACTCCGCGATGGATGGCGTGAAAAACGCCGCTGCCGATCTGGGGAAGTTCGATCCTGACAGTGAGACCGGCAAGCTGGCCGAGCAGCGGGCAAAAGATACAAAGAAAATTCAGGCCGCGACGGCGCGCGCTGCAGCGGATCGCAAGATGAAAGAGGCGCAGGAAGCGCAGGCCAAGGCGGCCGAGCTTGAGGCCGCGCGCGATGCCGAACCCCCCGCAAAGAGTGAAACATGAGCGCATCTGACGACATTGACGAAAGCGCCGCCCCGCTGATCGAACATCTGGCAGAACTGCGCACGCGGTTGATCCGCTCGGTGATCGCCTTTCTGATCGGCATTGTGCTGGCCTTTACGGTGGCGGAGCCGATCCTGCAGTTCCTCCTGGGGCCGATCGAGGAAACCCTGCGCGAATTGGGCGATCCATCGCCCACGATGCAATATACCTCGCCGCAGGAATACCTGTTTACGCTGTTCCGCATCTCGATGGTCTTTGGCTTTGCGCTGGCCTTTCCGGTGATCGGGGTGCAGCTCTGGCGCTTCGTGGCGCCGGGGCTTTACCGCACGGAAAAGAACGCCTTTCTGCCTTTCCTGATCGCCTCGCCCGTCATGTTCCTGCTGGGCGCATCCTTTGCACATTTCGTCGTGACCCCGCTGGCCATGGCGTTTTTCCTCGGCTTTGCGGATGTGCCTTCGATCATCGCCGATCTTATGGGGTCTATCACCGGTGCCGATCAGGTGCCGGTTGTCGCCGGTGCCGCGCAGGAGGGTATTCGCATTACCTTCTTCGGCAAGGTGAACGAATCCCTAGATATCACGCTGAAATTCATCATGGCTTTCGGGCTTTGCTTTCAGCTGCCCGTGCTTTTGACACTGATGGGCAAGGCCGGGTTGGTGAATGCCGAGGGGCTTGGCAACGTCCGGAAGTATGCTGTCGTGGCCATTCTTGTGCTGGCTGCATTGGTCACGCCGCCCGATGTCATCACGCAGGGCATCCTCTTTACGGTGGTCTACGGGCTCTACGAGGTGTCTATTTTCCTTGTCCGGCGGGTGGAGACCAAGCGCGAAGCTAAGCTGCGCGAGGAAGGTGTCTGGTTCGAGGATGACGATGAAGAAGCCGATGACATCTCCGAGGATCAGCTGAAGTGATCGACGATCCGATGGACCGCATCGCGGCGGCACTGGAGCGCATGGCGCCAGCGCCGCAACCCGCGCCTGATTTTTCCGTGGCGCCGGCCTTTGTTTGGCATGTGGACCCGGATCGTCTGGAGCCGGTACAGCGTGTCGCGCGGGTGGACCTGCCTTTGCTGGTTGGTGTGGACCGATCCCGGGACACCTTGCTGAAGAATACCGAACAGCTTGCCCGCGGGCTGCCGGCGAATAACGCGCTGCTTTGGGGTGCGCGGGGTATGGGAAAATCAAGCCTTGTGAAGGCAATACATGGCAAAGTTCATGCACGACATGAGGTTTTGCGTATCGTGGAACTGCAGCGCGAGGATCTGCCCTCTGTTGGTCGGTTGCTGAACCTGCTGCGCGGCGCACCGTATCGCTTTATCCTGTTTTGTGACGATCTGTCCTTTGGGCATGACGATGCGCATTATAAGAGCCTGAAAGCGGTGCTGGACGGTGGTATTGAGGGGCGACCCGAGAATGTGGTGCTCTACGCCACATCGAACAGGCGTCATCTGATGCCCCGTGACATGATCGAAAACGAGCGTGGCAGCGGGATCAACCCCTCCGAAGCGGTTGAGGAAAAGGTATCGCTGTCTGATCGCTTCGGGCTGTGGCTGGGCTTCCACCCCTGTGACCAGGACCAGTATCTGGAGATGATCCGCGGCTATTGCGATGCCTATGGCGTAAAAATCTCGGAAGATGACCTGCGCGCGGAAGCCATTGAATGGCAGGCCACCCGTGGCGCGCGGTCAGGTCGGGTGGCCTGGCAGTATTTCACCGATTTGGCGGGTAGGCGGGGTGTGGTACTCGCCGATTGACCGGTTGGATCAAGCGAACAACCTCGGCGCGGCGTGCACAGGGCCTGACTGCAGCTCGAATACTTTGCAAAGTTGTGCGCAGTGATTTGCAAACTCGCCTGTCTTGAGTTTCTAGGGAAAATGAGGCTGGGAAGGTTTGGGTAGCCCGATTGAAAGCTGCGTCATGACCGCAAAACACGGCCGCAAAAGGGCGCGTGACCCTCTACTAGGGTAAGATCACGGCATTTCCCCTGCCACTTCAGTGCTTTGACAGTTTTAGACTAATTGAACCGATGCGCCCGTCACTGCAGGTAGGGCATCGGATCAACACTGTCGAAACCTTTGCGCACCTCGAAATGCACGTAGGCGTCGCTGCCACTGCGCAGTTTGGCCATGGGCTGACCGCGTGTCACCTTGGTGCCTTTCTCAACCGAGACATCCGTCACATTCGCATAGACGGTGAGCAGTTCCGGGTCGTGCCGGACGACGATGATCGGCACACCGTCAGCGCTTTTGGTGATTGCAGCCACCGTGCCTGCATCGGCCGCTTTAACGGGCGCGCCGGCATCGGCCTTGATGTTGATGCCTTCGTTCTTGCCCTTGGCGTATTCACGGATGATCGAGCCAGAGACCGGGAACACCATACGCGCGTCAGAGGAGGTTTGCGTCTGCTCTCCCACATCCACGGGCGGCGGGGCGGCAACGGTTTTCTGTGGTTTTGTGTCCGGTAAGGGCTTCACAGCACTGGGCGGCGTCGGTGTCGGAGAGCCCGCGCCGGGTCGGGTCACCGCGGCGGTTGCAACCGGGGCAGGGGCTGCCTGTTTCGCGACCGGGATCAAAAGATACTGCCCTTCACGGATAGCAAAATCCGAGCCCAGACCATTCCATTCCGCCAGTGATTTGACCGGCACCTGATAGAGGCGCGCGATGGTGTAGGCAGTCTCGCCCCGCTCTACCTTGTGGCGGGTGGGCTCTTCGCCGCTTTGCGGGCCCGGGGCTGGTGCCGCTGTTGCGGGGGGCAGGGCGGCGGTTTGCACCCCCTGACCTTCGGGGGCCCGGTTGATCGCATCACCGGCCAGCGTGCCGATGTCGACGTTCCCGGACTGGATCGGGCCTGTCGCCACGGCGCCGGTTGCGGCGGAGGGTTCGGCCACCCGTTTCGGCAGGGCAATCACCTCACCCTGTCGCAGCGGCACGTCGGCCTCGATCCCGTTAAACCGCGCCAGTTCCGGCGTGCTGACGCCGAGGCGCGATGCGATGCTCTGGATCGTGTCACCGCGTTCGGCCACCGCCACCTGATAGTTCGGGTAGGAGATGACGCCGCGATCATCGGGCTGCGGTCGCTCTGCCGTTGTCACGCCGGTTGCTGCGCCTGCGGTACTGAAGCCGCCGAGGCCTCCGCGCAGGTCGAAATCCAGCGGATCGGTACAGGCGGTCAACACCACCAGTGACGTTGCGGTCATCAGCGAAAGGCACGCTCGTCTGCGCGAAATCGTCAGGGTCATCTGCTTGTCCTCAATCGGGCCACGCGTCGGTTGGTCCAACACTTTATAACACCCTTTATAACAGCTTATGTGTCCTTTCCCAAGCCTTCGAGTAAAGGCACGAAACGAACCTGACGCAATTCTTCGTATTCAATGCCTTCTGCCGATTTGCGCACCACGATCAGGTGCTGCACCGCATCGGATTGCCCGACAGGGACCACCATGATGCCACCGACCTTGAGCTGTTCCATCAGGGTGCCGGGCGGGTCCTCTGCGGCGGCGGTGACGATGATGCGGTCGAAGGGGGCCTGATCGGGAATGCCGAAACTGCCATCTGCCGTGATGGCCGTGATGTTGGTTAGCCCCATATCGTCGAAGAGGTCGCGCGCCTCGCGCACCAGGCGGCTGTGCCGGTCGATGGTATAGACACGCCGCGCCAGCTTGCTGAGGATGGCGGCCTGATAGCCCGAGCCGGTGCCGACCTCGAGCACCTTGTCGCGCGGGCTGACGCGCAGGGCCTGGGTCATCAGCCCGACAACCGAGGGCTGGCTGATGGTCTGGCCACAGGCGATGGGCAGCGGCATGTCCTCATAGGCGCGACCCGAAAAGATGCCCCGGATGAACGGCCCGCGGTCAATCGCCTCCATCGCGGAAAGCACGCGTTTGTCTGTGACCCCCTTGGAGCGGAGCGCATAGAGAAACTGCATTTTGCGTTCCGCGTCCTCGCTCATGTGGCGATGCCCGAGAGATGTTCCATCATGTCGTGGGCCGTGAGGTCCGCCCGCATCGGTGTCACAGACACATAGCCCTCAAGGTTGTCGGCAGCGTCCGAGCCGGGCGCCGTGGCGATCTGCTGGTTACCGCCCCTGATCCAGAGGAAGCGGCGGCCCGAGGGGGAGAGATGTGGTTCGGTTGAAAACCCCGTGCCCGGGCGCATGCCTTGCGTGGAGAGGCGGATGCCCTTGACGTCCGCGCCGGTCACCGGCGGGAAATTCACGTTGTAAAACAGCCGGTAGCCGCCGTTTTCTTCCGGCGTGCGGGCCAGAATGCGCCGGACCACCTCGGCGCCATGCTGGGCCGCTGCCTCGAACGGGTTCGCCGTCTTGGCATTGCCGGGGCCGTAGTATTGCGACAGGGCAATGGCGGGCAGGCCCTGCAAGGCGGCTTCCATCGCGCCGCCGATGGTGCCGGAATAGAGCGTGTTTTCTGCGGAGTTATTGCCCCGGTTCACGCCCGACAACACCAGATCGGGGGGCGTGTCCTTCATCACGTCATGCAGACCGGCAAGCACGCAATCGGCGGGTGACCCTTCGGCGGCAAAGCGGCGGGGGCCAAACTCGCTGATCATCATCGGATGGGTGTAGCTGATGCAATGACCAACGCCGGATTGTTCAAAAGCGGGGGCGACCGTCCAGACCTCGCCGCCCTCGCCGGCAAGCTCGGTTGCAATGGCATGAAGCACCTCTAAACCGGGGGCGTTGATACCGTCGTCATTTGTGATGAGAATGCGCATGAATGGGTCCCTTTGCGCCTTGATAGGCGAGGGGTGTGCAGGCGGCAAGGGTGGGTGCCTCCGGCGGGCATATTTATAGTGCCGATGAAACCTGTATCTCTGCCAGAAGCCGTTTCGCCTGCCCAGCGGGATCGTTCAGGGGCGCGCGGTCCTCGCCGGGAAAGAAGCGGGCGCGGGTGGCCGTAGGCATCGGTTCCGGTGTCAGGATGTGAACCCTGGGGCCGGTTTTGATGGTTTCGGCCTGCCAGCTTTTGGCGAGGGTGATTTGCGCGGATTTGGTGGCGCCGTAGCTGCCGAAGAATTTTGCGCCTGCGTTTGGATCATCGAAGAATGCCGCCTGCCCGTTTTGGCCCAGCAGAGGGGCAACATAGCTGATCAGCGTGGCGGTGGCGGTGACGTTGCAGGCGGTGGATTTGGCGAAATCCTTGGCATCAATGTGATCGGCGGGCGCCAAAGGAGCCGCGTGGATGGCGGTGTGCAGCCATAGATCAAGGCTGCCCCAGCGGTCGAAGATACCCCGGCAGAGCGTCGCCATGGCTTCTGCGTTGGTCACATCCATCGGGGCGAGTGTGGCGCTGCCGCCTTGTGCGGTGATCCGGTCGTCCAGCTCTTCCAGCGCGCCGGTGGTTTTGGCCACGGCGATGATGTGGTGGGAGGGGCAGAGGGCTTCGGCGAGGGCGGCGCCAAGGCCACGGGACGCGCCGGTGATAAGGGCTGTTTTTGTCATGCGGCGGTCATGCGCGGGTTGCGCGCGCGCGTCAAGCGCTCTTGCGGTGATAGGTCAGCGTCAGAAGGGCGCAGTGCTCCATCGCCTCCATCGGGGTGGGGGTCGCCAGCGACATGCGCAGGGCCCGCTGGCCGTCATAGTCAAAGGCCTGCGGATAAAGGCTGCGCATCGCCTCCGCGAGGGTGGTCTGGCAATGCACGTAGAGGCTGAAACGATCCGGATCGCTGGCATGCCAGCCACAGCGCAGGGTGGAGCCGATCCGTGGTTTGGCAGGCAGCCATGACGGTTGGCCCCACTTCAGGGTCTCGGTCACCTCGCCGATATCGGCGCGAGCAGCGACGTCATGCAGGGCTTCCCGCAAGGCCGCAAATCGAACCTGTGCGGCTTTGGGCCAGGCTTCAATCGTCGCGGCGATGTCATCGGGTAGGGGGTGCATTCTGTTATTCTGACGCCCTCTGCTGACGGCTATTGTCAGGAGAGGGCTACTCCGCCGCCTTCATCTCGAAACCGCTTTCGATCTGGTCGGCGGGCTCAACCGGGTATTCGCCGGAGAAACAGGCATCACAGTATTGCGGCTGCACGCTGTTGCGGCCATCGGCCTCGCCCACGGCACGGTAGAGGCCATCCAGCGAGATGAACTTGAGGCTGTCCACCTGCAGATGGTCGCGCATTTCCTCTTCGGACATGGTGGCGGCCAGCAGTTTTTCGCGCTGGGGCGTATCCACGCCGTAGAAACAGGGCCAGGCAGTGGGGGGCGAGGCGATGCGGAAATGCACTTCCTTGGCGCCTGCATCCAAGATCATCTCCTTGATCTTGCGGCTGGTGGTGCCGCGCACCACGCTGTCGTCCACCAGAATGACCCGCTTGCCCTTGATCAGCGCGCGATTGACATTGAGCTTCAGCCGTACACCCATGTTGCGGATTTGCTCGGTCGGCTCGATGAAGGTGCGGCCCATGTATTGGTTGCGGATGATGCCCATGGCGTAGGGAATGCCCGAGGCCAGCGAATAGCCGATGGCCGCCGGTGTACCGCTGTCGGGCACGGGGCAGACCAGATCGGCCTCGACGGGAGATTCCTTGGCCAGCTCGCGTCCGATGGCCTCGCGCGTTTCATAGACGGAGCGGCCCCCGAGGATGCTGTCAGGACGGCTGAAATAGACATGTTCAAAGATGCAGAAGCGTGGTTTTTGCGGCCGGAAGGGGAAGTGCGATTCCACGCCGTTGGCGGTGATCACCACCATTTCGCCCGGCTCGATCTCGCGGATGAATTCGCCGCCGATGATGTCCAGCGCGCAGGTCTCGGAACTGAGCGCCCAGCCTTCGCCCACCTTGCCCAGCACCAGCGGACGTACGCCCAGCGGATCGCGCACGCCAATCAGTTTGGTGCGGGTCATGGCGACCACGGAGAAGGCGCCTTCGACCCGGCGCAGCGCGTCCTCCATGCGTTCGGGGATGGTGCGTTGCAGCGAGCGAGCCATCAGGTGGATGATGCATTCGCTATCCGAAGACGATTGAAAGATCGAGCCACGCTCGATCAGCTCGCGCCGCAGGGCGTTGGCATTGGTGATGTTGCCATTGTGCGCAATCGCCGCCCCGCCCATGGCGAATTCGCCAAAGAAGGGCTGCACGTCGCGGATCGCCGTCTGGCCCTTGGAGCCGGTGGTGGAATAGCGCACATGGCCGATGGCCAGCGGGCCGGGCAGGGTTTCCATCACCTTCTGCGAGGTGAAATTGTCGCGCACGTAGCCAAAGCGCCGGGCGGATTGGAACCCGTGTTCCGGGTGATGGCTGACGATACCGCCGGCCTCCTGCCCGCGATGCTGCAGGGCGTGTAGACCGAGGGCCACGAAATTCGCGGCATCCCCGACGCCGATGACCCCGAAAACCCCGCATTCCTCCTTGAGCTTGTCGTCCTCCTCCGCGTCGCGCAGAAAGGAGGTGTCAAAAGGATGTGCGGGAGGCATGATCTTGGACAACGGGGCAGCTCCGAATCCGGTAAGAGGCGTCGCCCCGTATGTAGGGTGTCAGGCGGCTACTGTCACGAAACTATCATGATCTCACGCGGAATTGTCGCCTCGCGGCAACGGTGGCAACACGTCTTGCGGGAAACCTGCAGCTCTCCGCAGAAAAATCAGGCGCCGCAGTTGCCGACAAGCGTTTCATATTGCTGGGTGATCCAACCAAGCGCCTGCTCAGGCTCTGAGTTCTGGATGCGGTCGGAGACTTGCCCAAAAACCACGGCAGAACGGCTTTCATCGACAACGGTGTAGGTTTCGCCTGTGACCACGGTCTCATAGACAAAGAAGGCGATGGCCACGAGCAACACGCCCCGCGCCACCCCAAAGACAAAGCCAAACCCCTGGTCGATGCCGCCAAGGGCGGATCGCTGTACCACCGAGGCAAAGAGCGGCGTAAAAAGCGACACCACGATCAGCGCCACGGCAAAGACGAGGGCAAAGGCGCCGATGATCGACAGCTCGCAGCTGTCTGCGAGGAATTCACCGACAACGGGGATTTCGCGCACCAGCGGTTCCACCTGCGGCGCAAAGAGAAACCCCAGCACAGCAGCGGCGATCCAGCCGACAATCGCCATGACTTCGCGCACAAGCCCGCGCCCGTAGGCCAGAAGCGCCGAGACGATGATGACCAGCGCCACAACGCCGTCAATGATGGTAAAACCTTCCATAGTGCTCAACGCCTCTCCGTTTTTGGCTTTCAGCCTGCGCCAAATATTTCGCCCACAAAGCCGGTCAGATCGCTCATCGTGTTCAGGGAAATCCCGCTGACACCAACAGCTTTGCCGCCCCCGGGGGCAATTGCAGCGGTGAAACCAAGTTTTTGCGCCTCTTTCAACCTGTTTTCGGTCTGAGTGGCGGGACGCAGCGCGCCGGAGAGGCTGATTTCGCCAAAAACCACCGTGTCGGCGGGCAATGCCGCGTCTTCCCGGGCGCTCAGGAGGGCCGCGGCCACGGCGAGATCGGCGGCAGGCTCGGAGACCTTCATGCCGCCTGCGACATTGAGATAGACGTCGAGGCCGGCAAAGGGGATGCCACAGCGCGCCTCCAGCACCGCGAGGATCATGGCGAGCCGCCCGCCATCCCAGCCCACAACCGTGCGGCGCGCCTGTGCATGGGGGGAGGGGGCGACAAGGGCCTGAAATTCCACCAGAACGGGGCGTGTCCCTTCAACCCCGGCAAAGACGACAGATCCAGGTGAGGGTTCCCCCCGTTCAGAGAGAAAGAGCGCGGAGGGGTTGGCGACCTCGGACAACCCCTGGCCGGTCATCTCGAAGACGCCGATCTCATCCGCCGGGCCAAAGCGGTTTTTCACCGCGCGCAGGATGCGGAACTGGTGGCCACGCTCGCCCTCGAAATAGAGCACGGTATCGACCATATGCTCGACCACGCGGGGGCCTGCGATCTGGCCTTCCTTGGTCACATGGCCCACGAGGATCACGCTGATCCCCTTGCGCTTGGCGAAACTGGTCAACTCATGGGCGGCGGCACGGACCTGGCTGACCGAGCCGGGCGCGCTTTCCACATTGTCGGCCCACATGGTCTGGATGGAATCGATGATGGCCAGCTGCGGTTTCTCCGCCTCCAGCGTGGTCAGAATATCGCGTAGGTTGGTTTCGGCGGCCAGCTTTACCGGGGCATCCGCCAGCCCGAGCCGTTGCGCGCGCATGCGCACCTGCGCCGCGGCCTCTTCGCCGGAGACATAGATGGTCTTGAGACCCGAGCGGGCAAATTGCGCCGCGGCCTGTAGGAGCAGGGTGGATTTGCCGATGCCCGGATCGCCACCCACGAGGATCGCAGAGGCCGGTACCAGACCCCCACCCAGAACGCGGTCCAATTCCTCGATCCCCGCTTTGGTCCGGGGCGGCGGGGCCTCTTCGGTCGCAAGATCGGTCAGGACAATCGACGCACCGCGCTTGCCGCCCAGCGATTTGGCTGGACCTTTTGAGATGCCGGCGTCTTCGGAGATGGTGTTCCACTCGCCGCAGGCTTCGCAGCGCCCGGCCCATTTGGTGGTGACATTGCCGCAGGCGGAACAGGAAAAGGAGGGGGATTTTGCCATTCGGCTTTCATGCCCCAGCCGTCCTGCCGCGTCAAAGGGTAAAGCGTGGGCTACTCAGCGGCAACGTTGCTCAGACGCACAACGCGTCCGGCGGTGCCCTTTGCCTGCTTTCGGGCTTCGGGCAATACTTCATCCAACTCACTGACCAGCCGGTCCAGTTGGGACTGCGCCACCGCTTCGTCCATCTCTACCCGGTTCAGCCACTGACGGATGTCGTAGTTCAGCGCCTTGGCATGGTCGAGCCGGTCTTGAAACAGCGCAACCTCCTGCTGCCGCTGCACAAGAAACTCCCGCGCGCGATCTACCTTTTCGTCGGCATAGGCTTGCGCGAGGCTCTGGCTGATCTGGCTCATTTGCGCGGCCACTTCCAGAAGATCGGGCTCCAGACTGCTCAGATCCGGATGATCGCGCAGAAATTCCATGCGCTCCTTGACCGCGTCATATTCCGCCGTGGCTTGAAAAACACCCTTGCGGTCTTCCGCATGGGCCAGCGCATAGGCCCGGGTCACGTCCTCCATGCGCATCGAAAACCCGTGATGCGCTGCCTCCAACCGCAGGATGCGGCTGTTGGTGGGCACGAAAAAGCACAGCACCAGAAGCAAGGCGGTCAAGGCCAGCTGTGCGTACATGCCTGCCTGATCGACCGGCACACCGTTCACACCCACCTGCAGCTCCAGCCAGGGCAGCAGCCCGGCAAACGCCAGTGCGGAACCAATCACCAGCACAATCGCGGAGGTGACGATCAGAAAGAGCGAAAAGGTCTGACAGACAGAGCGGGCAATCGCGACAAGAGGGCGGGCCTGTTCCATGATGAATTACTCCGAACAAAATCACTACAGATCGGCAAGAAAACGCCGGTACAAAGCAAGAATAACATAAAACTGGCGAAAATTATAATGAAAGCAGGATATTGGTGAACGGCGCACCCTATGCGCGAAGATTGTTCGCGGGGCGTGATCAACCGTTTGTTCCGGCGAAGATTGTCGCCGAAACCCTTACCTGACAGCTTCGATCGGGCCGTCGGCCTTACCTTGGATGAACTGGTCCAGATAGGGATTGCCGCTGGTATCCATCTGGCTCACCGGTCCGGTCCATTGGATCACGCCATCATGCAGCATGGCGATATTGTCGGCGATGGCGCGCACGGAGGTCATGTCGTGGGTGATGGTCATGGCCGTCGCGCCCATCTCCACCACGATCTCGCGGATAAGCTCGTTGATCACGCCGGACATGATCGGGTCGAGGCCGGTTGTGGGTTCGTCGAAAAAGATAATCTCGGGTTCGGCGGCGATGGCGCGGGCGAGACCCACACGTTTGGCCATACCGCCCGATAGCTCAGCAGGCAGACGGTCGGCCACATCCGGTTTCAGGCCGACGCGGCGCAGTTTTTCGATGGCAATCTCGCGCGCTTCTTCACGCGGGCGTTTAAGCGAGCCGCGCAGCAGGCGAAAGGCGACGTTCTGCCAGACCGGCAGGCTGTCAAAGAGCGCGCCGCCCTGAAAGAGCATGCCGAACCGCGCCAGAAAGGCATCGCGATCCCCTTTGCTCGCGTCCTGACCATCGACGGTGATGCTGCCGCTGTCCTGCTTGACGAGGCCGAGGATGCACTTCAGCGCAATGGATTTACCGGTGCCCGACCCGCCAATGATCACCATGGAGGTGCCCTTGGGGATCGACAGGTCGAGGCCGCGCAGCACGTGGTTCGACCCGAAAGCTTTCTGGATGCCCTTCATCTCGATCATAGCGTGAAAAACACCCCTGTGAGCACGAAATTGGCGGCGAGGATCAGGATTGCGGCACCTTCGACGGCGGATTTCGTGGCCCGTCCCACGCCCATGGCACCGCGTCCGGAATTCATGCCGTGAAAGCACCCCATCAGGGCGGCGGCAAAGCCGAAGACCGCGCCTTTGGTGAGCGAGGAGATGATGTCCAGCGGCTCCAGAAAATTCACGGTGTTGCGGATGTAGCCCGCCGGGTTGAACCCGAGCGTGCCTGTGGCCACGGCATAGCCGCCAAAGACGCCGATGATGTCACCCACGCCCACCAGCAGCGGCACGACCAGAACGGCCGCGAGTACCCGTGGGACGGTCAGGTACTTCATCGGATGCGTGGACAGCGTCACCAGCGCGTCAATCTGTTCCGTCACTTTCATGGTCGCAATTTCGGCGGCAATGGAAGAGGTCACGCGGGCAGCGATCATGAGGCCGACCAGCACCGGGCCAAGTTCGCGCACCATGCCCACGGCGACGATCTGCGGCACCACGGCCTCGGCGTTAAAGCGTGAGCCGCCCGCGTAGATCTGCAGCGCCAGTGCGCCCCCGGTAAAGACGGCTGTGAGACCCACGACCGGCAGCGACAGCCAGCCGATGTTGAGCAGGGCAGAGAGGAATTCGCGGCCATAGAACGGCGGGCGCAGCATATGGCTGACGGCCTGCACGCCGAAGAGGGCGATGCGGCCAATCGTGGCCAGTGCCGCCATCACGGTGCGGCCTATCAGGGCGAGCGGTTTCATCAGACGTAAACGCGTTTGTACCGCGCTCCCAGAGAGGTCAGAATTTCATAGCCAATGGTATCGGCAAATCCGGCAACGGTGTCCACCGATTGATGCGGGCCGATCAGTTCCAGGGTTTCGGGCTCCTCGGCGAGGCCTGTCACATCGACACCGATCATGTCCATGGAAATCCGCCCGACCACGGGGACGGCGGAGCTGCCGGTGTGCAGATGCGCGCTTGGTCCCATGCCCCGAATGATCCCATCGGCATATCCCGCAGCGATGGTGGCAATCCGCGACGGGCCGCGCGCCACCCAGGTGTTCGAATAGCCCACCGTTTCGCCCACGCTTACATCACGGATCTGGATCACTGGAATGTGCAGGGACACGACCGGGCGGGCATCCACATACGGCAGACCGCCGTAGAGCCCGATCCCGGGGCGGATCATGTCGAAGTGATAGTCAGACCCCAAAAGGGTGCCACCGGTCGCGGCCAGCGAACGGGGCGCGTCAATCCCGTCCGTCATCTCTACGAAGGTTTGCAACTGTCGCGCGTTCATCGCGTGATCGGGCGCATCGGCACAGGCGAGGTGCGACATGACAAGCGTCAGGTTCTGGCCAAGCGCCACATCCCGCAGCGCCGCCCATTCCGCGTCTTCCATGCCCAGCCGGTTCATGCCGGTGTCGAGTTGGATGCCAAAAGCGTGGCCGGGCAGGGTCTCCACATGGCGCAGCATCTGGTCGATGGAATTCAGCATCGGCGTCAGGTCGGCGTCGCGGATCAGGGCGGTGTCGCCCTCCATATGTCCCGAAAAGACGTTGATCTGCGGGCCCTTGCCAAGGATCTGCCGCAGGGCAGCACCTTCTTCGGCCATGGCGACAAAGAAGGTGCGGGCGCCCGCCCGGGCCAGGGCGCTGGCGACGGGCTTCAACCCCAGACCATAGGCGTCCGCTTTGACAACGGCACCGGCATCCGATTTCGCCATGGCGCTGAGGTTGCGCCAATTGTCAATCAAGGCGGTCATATCGATGGAAAGAACTGCACTGGCCATCCCCGCGTTTTGACAGGGATCGGGCGAGCGTCAAGTGGAAATTGGGCCTTGGGCAAGCCCATGCGCAGATGGTGCCGCCCTGTCAGGGAATATCGAAGTAGGCCCGGTTCTGCTCCCACATCTTTTCGCCGATCAGGCAATCGTAGGGTTGCTCTTGTGCGAGTTGCGCAGGGTAGATGCGCGCGGGCAGGCCGGCGATCTCCAGCACCAGCTTGCGTTTGACGGCATCGGCGAACTGGTCCCAGGCCAGAACCGGTATCACGAAGGCCCCCGGTCCGCCGATCACGCAGTGCCGGTAGTAGATGTCCAGATCCGGGATGCCCCAGATCTCGCTGAGCTGATCCTGCGTCATCAGGGGTAAACCGTTGATGATGAACCCCTCTGCCAGCGCCGCATCACGGGCGCGTTCCACCGGGCGGCCCTGATTGTTCGGCCCGTCGCCGGAGACATCGATCACCCGGCGCAGGCCCTGAAAGCCGTTCCCATCGAAATCCTCCGCGGCATAGAGCAGGGCACCCGAGATGGACGTGCGCCTGAGCCCCGCATCGAACCGGGCCGTGATCCTGTGCGCAATCGCTTGCGCCTCCCGTCGTGTGGCCAGCAAGGTCCAGGGCACGACAACCCGCTGCGAGTACTCGCCCGCCCATTCCACATAGGTAATGGCGATGCGGCCCAACAGACCGTTCTCAATGGCCTCCATCACCTGCGGGCTGGTGAGCGCTTCGGCATAGCCGCGCCGCTGGATTTCCAGCTCCGCAGGCGACATGGAACGCGAGACATCCACGGCCAGGAAGAGCTCCACATCCACTTCGACATCTTGTGCGGACAGGAAGGTGGGCAGGATCAGGAGCAAGGCAAGCCAGTGTCGCATGTGCCCATTGCGCCAGAGAATGCGGAGCCTGTCCAATCACAAATGATAAAGCTGCATGCGACGGGGCAATTCGCGAAGATTCGGGCAGGGTATCCGACGCAAACCGCACCCGCGTATGTCGAGAGTAGCGGGTGGGGATGTACAACCAGCACGCTGGGTTGAGATCATCCGGCTGGATTGTCGTTGCATGATGTTTGTTGCGCAAGCGCCCTCTTTTCCACCTATGGTGATCTGAAGACACGGCACGGGGGAATCGCACCGATCATGACCAGCACGCCCAGACTGGCAGCGCTTGCCGTGGTGATCCGCGTGGACCATGTCCTGCTGGTAAAGCGCAAAAACGCGCCGGATGCAGGCCTCTGGGGGTTTCCCGGCGGGCATGTGAACCTCGGAGAGACGGCGCTTGCAGCGGCGGCGCGGGAGCTTCGGGAGGAAACTGGCGTGCTTGGGCGACCCGTGCAGTATCTCACAAATGTTGATGTCATACACCGCGACACGCACGGCGACATGCAGTTTCATTTCCTGCTCGCGGCGGTGCTCTGCGACTACCTGGGTGGAACGCCGGAGGCGAATGACGACGCGAGCGCAGCGGCCTGGGTGCCTGCAACCGATGTTCTAGAGGGGCGGCTTTCCTGCAGCGCGAACGTCGATGACGTACTGCGCCTTGCGCATGCGGTTGAACGCGACAGCACTTAACTGTTGTAGGATACGTGAAAATACCCGGTCGGGGTCAGAATTCCCGGTCGCCGCCTTGCTGCCAGGGCTGCACGAGGTTGCCAAAGCGGGTGAAGCGGCCCTCGAAGCTCAGTTCAACCGTGCCGATGGGGCCGTGGCGTTGCTTGCCGATGACCACTTCGGCGCGACCGTGCAGGCGTTCCATCTCTTCCTGCCACTTGGCCATGGCTTCCAGATCGTGATCCCCCGGTTTTTCGCGTTCCTTGTAGTATTCCTCGCGGAACACGAACATCACCACATCGGCGTCCTGTTCGATGGAGCCGGATTCGCGCAGGTCGCTGAGCTGCGGGCGTTTGTCCTCGCGGTTTTCCACCTGACGTGAGAGCTGCGAGAGCGCGATCACCGGGATGTCCAGCTCCTTGGCGATGGCCTTGAGGCCCATCGTGATCTCGGAAATTTCATTCACGCGGTTCTCGGATTTGCCGGTGCCACGCACCAGCTGCAGGTAGTCCACGATCAGCACGTCGAGCCCGTAGGTCCGTTTCAGACGCCGCGCACGGGCCGCCAGCTGCGAGATCGGCAGGGCGGGCGTGTCATCGATGTAAAGCGGACAGGCCTCCAGCGCCTTGGCGGCATCGACGAAGCGACGGAATTCGGTCTCGGTCATATCGCCGCGACGGATCTGTTCGCTGGGCACTTCTGCTGCCTCTGACAGGATCCGCGCGGCGAGCTGCTCGGCACTCATCTCAAGCGAATAGAAGCCGACAACGCCGCCGTCGATGGCCCCTTCGGAGCCGTCCGGCAATTGGCCGCGCTTGTAGGCCTTGGCGATGTTGAAGGCGATGTTGGTGGCCAGCGAGGTTTTGCCCATGGACGGACGGCCCGCAAGAATGAGCAGGTCGGAGCGGTGCAGCCCGCCCAGTTTCTTGTCCATGTCGATCAAGCCGGTCGAAACGCCCGCAAGGCCGCCGTCACGCTGATAGGCGGCATTAGCTACATTAACAGCGTCCGTTACGGCTTTGAGAAAGCTCTGAAAACCACTTTCAACCTGGCCTTGTTCCGCCAGTTTATAGAGCGCCTGTTCAGCCTCAACGATCTGCTCGCGCGGCTCGGAGGCGACATCGACCGTCGCCGCCTTGTCGGAGATTTCGCGGCCCAGCTGGATCAGGTCGCGGCGCACGGCAAGATCATAGATCATCTGCGCGTAGTCGCGCACGGCAAAGGCGGAAATCGCGGCACCCGCAAGGCGCGCGAGATAGGCGGGGCCGCCCAGCTCCTTCAGCCCCTCATCGTCTTCCATGAAGGCCTTGAGCGTGACCGGAGAGGCAAGGTTGTTCTTGGCGATCCGGGCGGCGGCAATTTCAAAGATGCGCGCATGCACGGGGTCATAAAAATGTTTCGGACCGATGATAGAGGCCACCCGGTCGTAGATGTCATTGTTGGTCAGGATCGCGCCCAGAAGCTGTTGCTCAGCCTCGATGGAGTGCGGCATGGTCTCCGGCGATTGCACGTCGACGCCGGTTGGATTGAATGCTGCGATTTCGTTCATGCCTGTCTCACCTTGTCCCGGCGGTTTCTTAGCTCGTCCGTTTCACCAGAGGCAAATTGTATGTTTCTCTGGACAACCTGTGGATAAACCCAAGACTACATCATGCTGGCGCTTCATGCACGAAGATAACAAGATGTGGTGGGAGATCAGGTGTTTTCGCGCGCATGCTGCCAAGCACGGGGATCGTTCAGAAAGGCTTCGACTTCACTCAGCGTTGTGGCGTCAAACGCAGCCTGCGCCTTGGCTTCAGCCAGCACATCCCACCAGGTGCACAAGGAATGCAGAGCAACCCCATGATCGCCAAGGGTCTTTTCCGTCTCGGGAAAAATCCCGTAGTAAAAGATCACCGCCGTGTGCCCGCAGGTCGCACCCGTGTCGCGAATCGCATCGACAAAGGAGAGCTTGGAGCCGCCATCGGTGGTGAGGTCTTCGACCAGCAGTACGCGTTGACCTTCGCTCATATCGCCTTCGATACGTGCATTGCGACCGTAGCCCTTGGGCTTTTTGCGCACATAGGTCATCGGCAGACCCATCCGTTCGGCGACCAGCGCCGCGAAGGGGATGCCTGCCGTTTCGCCGCCCGCGATGTTGTCGAAGGCTTCAAAGCCCGCGTTGCGCATCACGGTGACGGTCAGGAAATCCATGAGTGTTGCGCGGATGCGCGGATAGCTGATCAGCTTGCGGCAATCGATGTAGGTGGGGCTGGGCAGGCCCGAGGCGAGGGTGAAGGGTTCGGCCGCGTTGAAGTGGACGGCCTTGATTTCCAGCAGCATGCGCGCGGTGAGGCGGGCCATTTCGGTGGCGTCGGGGTAGCTGCTGGGGGTCATCATGTGGTCCTTTGCTGTCGTGCCGGAAAGAGTCTTGCCTCCGGCGGGGATATTTCTGGCCAGAAGAAACTAGCGCACGGCCCATGCCAGCGGAAAGCCGGGATCAAAAACGGTGACCGGCCCGTCAGCGGTTTCGATGTGGGAGGGGTAGGTTGCGCCGGTTTTTTCCAGGGTGATGGTGTCGGTATTGGCGGGCAGGCGATAAAAGGCGGGGCCATTCAGCGAGGTGAACGCCTCCAGCTTGTCAAGCGCGCCGTCCTCTTCGAAGACATGGGCGAGAATGGACAGGGTGTTGGGCGCGGTAAAGCAGCCCGCACAGCCGCAGGGCAGCAGCTTGTTGGCGTCCGTGTGCGGGGCGGAATCGGTGCCGAGGAAGAACCGCGCGTCGCCGGATGTGGCCGCCGCGCGCAGGGCCAGACGATGCTCTTCCCGCTTGGCGACCGGCAGGCAGTAGTAATGTGGCCTGATGCCGCCCGCGAGGATGTGGTTGCGGTTGATCACGAGGTGATGCGTGGTGATCGTAGCCCCCAGGCTGTCGTCCTGCGCGCGGGCGTAGTCCACGGCGTTCCGCGTGGTGATATGTTCCATGACGACGCGCAGACCGGGCGTCGCCTTACGGATCGGGTCAAGCA
Organism: Roseobacter sp. MH60115; assembly: GCF_015644665.1. Lineage (GTDB taxonomy): Bacteria > Pseudomonadota > Alphaproteobacteria > Rhodobacterales > Rhodobacteraceae > Roseobacter. The sequence continues at coordinate 201,027 of NZ_JADOBQ010000003.1, read as the reverse complement.
CCCGGTCGATGAACACTGCCTCGCGGTCGAAGATGTCGATCTCGGCATCTGTCACCTCGCCATGCACACAGAGTGGAAGGCCGATTTCGGCCATTTTCTCCAGCACCGCACGCACGTTGTCAAAGTTGGACACACCGCTGGCGGAATTCGTCGTTGCCCCCGCCGGATATAGTTTCACCGCATGCACAAGACCTGAGGCATGGGCGGCTGCGACATCCGCTGGATCGGTGTCTTCGGTCAGATAGAGGGTCATCAGGGGGGTGAAATCCATGCCTTCGGGAATCGCGGCACGGATACGGTCGTGGTAAGCGCTGGCCTGCGCGGCGGTCACCACCGGCGGCACCAGATTGGGCATGATGATGGCGCGGGCGAAATGTCGGGCAGTGGCAGGTAGGACAGCTTCCAACATCGCGCCATCGCGCAGGTGCAGGTGCCAATCGTCAGGGCGTCGCAAGGTCAGTGTCTGGCTCATGTCGCTGCGCTAGCACAGCTTTGTGCGCAGTGCCAGTATCAGCCGTCCTGCGCCTCACTCAGCAGCTGCAATCGTTTGACAAATCGGGGGGCGTTCAGGCGGTCCGCGACATTTCTGCACAGCGCGTGGAGCAACCTGTGCCGCCCCTGTTGGTCTAGCTTTGCCAGCAGGCGCCGCAGATAGGGCAGGTGGTCGCGCCGCGCGCGCATCAGTCTTGCAAAGCGGATCGGTGTCAGGGCGCCCTGTCCGGTGGCCACAATCAACCCATGCAGCAGGTCCATCTGCAACAGGCTTGTCTGCAGGATCTGCCCCATGTTGCGCATCGGCAGCTTTGTTACCTGCGGTTTGGTGAAAAGAGCAGCGTGCATTGCATCTTCTGTCTCGCTCGGATCGAAGATGATCCAGGCCTCTGAGGCCGCGTCCAGCATGTCCGGGGCGAAGCCGTAGCGATCATTGAAACTCACCCGGCGCATATGCGTAAAACGCCTGTCCCACGCCGCCACCCGTGGATCGAGCGTTGCCTGCGGCTGGATGGCCAGCACCTTGGCGCCCGGCGCTGTGACGGAAAATGCCGCCGCTGCGTAGCCGCAGGGTCCAGCGCCGTAAAACAGGACCTTATCGAATGCATCGAAGAACCCGTCATCCACAAGGTGGTCAAAAAACGCATAGACCGCAGGGTCGCGAAACCATGTGTCGCCATCACTGATCACGCCCAGATGGGACCATCCGACACTCTTGACCATGTTCCATCCCAGAGGATGCGCCTGGCTGGAAAGCGTCTGAATGCCCTGGTGGGTCTCGAAGGTCACCAGCAAAGTGGTGCCGTCTTCGACAAAACTGGCGCAGTGTTTTGAACCCAGTGGCGTCAGGGAGCCGCGCGCGCCGATCAGGTCGGTCACTTCGGACATCCACGCCTGCCGGGTCATGTCCCCCAGCGTGTGGCCAAAACTTATTGCCGCGTCCGGCATGGCACGTTTCCTCACCCTGCCCCCGGTCCTGTGCCGAAAGGCTTGTCTGGTGATTCTACGCGCCATTTGAGGCAAAATTGCGGAAACAACATGCGGAATTTTCGCTAATTGTCGCTTTTTGGACCGCTCTGCCGGGCGAAGTGTGCGGGCACGGCTGCCGCGCCACGCCCGAAGGCGATGTCTGCAGGGCAGCGCGTGAACCGTCGGCTCACCGTGACATCCGTGATCCATTGCACGGCGGCGCTCACTTGCAACCCGGCCTCACACCCCGTGATGTTGGCCGTGAGAATGAGCACGTCGGTCCAGCAAAGTAGCGTTTCAATTCTGACAGAGAAAAGGCCACTATTCGCTGTCACTGTCCAGACACCACCTGGGAGCTTTTCAACTGCGCCTGTGCCCAAGAATGCACTCAGTCGCCCGGGAACATCGGTCATTTCCGATCCTCTCAGGTATCGCCGATGGATCACCCCGCCCTGGATAATTCGCGTCAACGTAGACCAAAAGGCAAGGCATCAACGCTTGACCCGCCTGCTGTGGAGTGCAGGTTGTTGGCGGGAAAAGAGGAGAAAGCATGGCCGGGATTGATACGATCGACGCCGTTCAGGAAATGCTGTCGGCGCAGGGATATGTCTGCGACCGTGCGCTTGGCACAGTGGTTTTTTTGGCGCTGCGGCTGGGGCGACCGCTTTTCCTCGAAGGGGAGGCAGGCGTCGGCAAGACCGAGATTGCCAAGGCATTGTCTGCAGGCCTGAACCGGCGGCTGATCCGGCTTCAATGCTACGAGGGGCTGGATGCGTCCACGGCGGTCTATGAATGGAATTTCCCCGCCCAGATGGTGGCCATCCGCACGGCGGAGGCGGCAGGCGATCACTCCCGCAAGGATTTGCAGGCGGAGCTTTTCAGCGACGACTACCTGATCGAACGGCCACTGCTGGAAGCAATGCGCCCGGATGAGAACGGCGCGCCGGTGCTGCTGATTGACGAACTCGACCGGACAGATGAACCCTTCGAGGCCTTCCTGCTGGAGGCGCTGAGCGATTTTCAGGTGACGATCCCGGAACTGGGCACCATCAAAGCGCCAGAGCCGCCGATCGTGATCCTGACCTCCAACCGCACCCGCGAAGTGCATGACGCGCTGAAACGCCGCTGCCTCTATCACTGGGTGGACTATCCCGACTTCGACCGGGAGATGGAAATCCTGAACGCGCGCGCGCCCCAAGCGGCCGCAGCGCTCAGCCGCGAAGTGGTGGCTTTCGTGCAGCAATTGCGTACCGAAGATCTGTTCAAGAAACCCGGCGTGGCTGAAACCATCGACTGGGCCAAATGTCTGCTGGCGCTGGATGTGATCAACCTCAGCCCCGAGGTGATCGCCGATACGCTGGGCGCGATCCTCAAGTATCAGGACGATATCCAGAAACTGCAGGGTTCCGAGGCCAAACGCATCCTCGATCAGGTCAAGGCGACGCTGGAGCCCGCCTGATGCTTCTTCTGGCCAAAAATATCCCGGGGGAGCGCGCAGCGCGGGGGCAGCGCCCCTTGGACCGCAATGCCTGAATACGCCCCCCTCGATCTGCCCGAAAACCCGAAACTGGCGGGCAACATCACCCATTTCGCCCGCGCCCTGCGCCGGGCCGGTGTGCCTATCGGGCCGGGGCGGGTGATCGATGCCATCCGCGCGGTCGAAGCGGCAGGTTTCACTGAAAAACGCGATTTCTACTGGACACTGCACGCCTGTTTCGTGAACCGGCCCGAGCATCGTCTGGTCTTTGCGCAGATCTTCCGGCTCTACTGGCGCGATCCGCGCTATCTGGAACATATGATGTCCTACATGATCCCGGCGGTGCGCGGGGTGCAGGAGGATCGCAAGGCGCAGTCCGCTGAGAAACGCGCCGCCGAAGCGTTGCTGGACGGGGCCGAAGCACCGGATTTCGGCGAGGACGCGCCCGAGAATGAGGACACAACCGAAATTGAGATCGACGCCAGCCTGACCATGTCCAGTCAGGAACGGCTGCGCAGCCTCGATTTTGAACAGATGAGCACGGCGGAAATGGCGGCGGCCAAACGCATGCTGGCCCGGTTAAACCTGCCGGTGCCACCGATCCTGTCGCGCCGCGCCAAGGCGAGCCTGACTGGCCGTCGGGTCGATGCAGCCCGCACCCTTCGAGCGGCAATGCGGCAGGGTGGCGAGATGCACAGGATTGCCCTCAAGGAGCCGCGCCCGCGCTGGCCCAATCTGGTCGTGCTCTGTGATATTTCAGGCTCGATGAGCCAGTACAGCCGGGTGGTGCTGCATTTCCTGCACGCGGTGGCCAATGCCAAGGGGGCGGGCTGGGCCAAGGTGCATGCCTTCACCTTTGGCACGCGGCTGACCAACATCACCCGGCATCTGCGGCAGCGGGATGTGGACGCGGCCCTGGCCGCCGCCGGGGCCGAGGCGCAGGACTGGGAAGGCGGCACGCGCATCGGCGACTGCTTGACCAGCTTCAATCGCGACTGGTCCCGCCGGGTCATGGGGCAGGGCGCGGTGGTGTTGCTGATCACCGACGGGCTGGACCGGGATGACCCGGCGGCGCTGACCCGTCAGATGGAGCGGTTGCATCTCTCTGCCCGTCGCCTGATCTGGCTGAACCCCTTGCTGCGCTGGGAGGGCTTTGCCCCCAAGGCGCAGGGTATCCGCGCGATGCTGCCCAATGTGGACAGCTTTCGCGCGGGCCATTCCATTGCCTCGCTTGAAGACCTCGCAACCTCGCTCTCCCGCCCCGATGATATGGGCGAGAAAGACCGGCTCATGCGGCTGATCGACAGCTAGACGTCAGGCGACCGCATCGGCAAAGGCGCTGCGGTATAAGACGGATAGCGCCGTCATTGACGCGGTGCTGCCGCCCATCTTCACGTCATAGCCGCCAAAGGTGCCGACTTTCTCCAGCGTGAGACCGGCCGTTTTGGCCGCAGCCAACAGGGTGTCCGCGTCATCCGCGTCGCAGGAAATCAGATAGCGCCCCTGATCCTCGCCAAAGAGCTTGCTCGTGTCGCCTGTCTCCAGTGTCACGCCCAACCCGGCGCGCTCGGCCATCTCGAAGGCAGCCAAGGCAAGACCTCCGTCGGAGAGGTCCGTGCAGGCGGCAATGGTGGCGCGGTTGGCGCGGATGAAATCGCCATGCGCCACTTCCTGCGCCAGATCCACCGGCGGGGCGTCGCCTTCGGCGCGGTCAAAGACCTCTGCCAGCAGGGCCGACTGCCCCAGATGCCCGGCGGTTTCCCCCAGCACCAGCGCCACGTGGTTTTCGCGCACGTCACAGCCGATGATGTCATCCACATGCGCAATCAGACCCACCGCGCCGATGGTCGGGGTCGGCAGGATCGCCGCGCCATCGGTCTCATTATAAAGCGACACATTGCCGGAGACGATGGGCATGTCCAGCGCCTTCACAGCCTCTCCAATGCCTTTGATCGCGCCGACGAACTGGCCCATGATGCGCGGCTTTTCCGGGTTGCCGAAATTCATGTTGTCGGTCGTTGCCAAGGGGGTGGCCCCGACGGCGGTCAGGTTGCGGTAGGCTTCGGCGACGGCCTGTTTGCCGCCCTCAACCGGGTTGGCCTGCACATAGCGCGGCGTGACGTCCGAGGTGAAGGCCAGCGCCTTGTCGGTGCCATGCACCCGCACGATGCCTGCGCCGATACCGGGAATGCGCACGGTATCGGCCATGACCATTGTGTCGTATTGCGTGTATACCCATTCCTTGGCCGCATAATTCGGGCTCAGGATAAGTTTCCTGAGGGCCTCCATCGGATCGACTTCCAGATCCTCGGTGAAGGCGGCGGGGGCGGGGGTTTCCTCCCACGGGCGGTCGTATTCCGGAGCCGTGCCTGCCAGTGTCTTAAGCGGCAGATCGGCCTTGACCTCGCCATTGTGCACGATCAGGAAGCGATCTTCGGCAATGGTTTCGCCGACAATTGCGAAATCGAGGTCCCATTTGTCGAACACCGCCTTGGCTTCGGCCTCCAGCTCGGGGCGCAGCACCATCAGCATGCGCTCCTGGCTTTCCGACAGCATCATCTCATAGGCGGTCATGGCCTCCTCGCGCACAGGCACGTTTTCCAGATCGAGCCGCACGCCGAGGTTGCCCTTGTCGCCCATCTCCACAGCGGAGCAGGTCAGCCCGGCAGCCCCCATGTCCTGAATGGAGATCACCGCACCCGTCTGCATCAGCTCCAGCGTCGCTTCCATCAGGCGCTTTTCGGTGAAGGGATCGCCGACCTGCACGGTGGGGCGTTTTTCCTCGATGGTGTCGTCAAATTCGGCAGAGGCCATGGTGGCCCCACCGACACCGTCGCGCCCGGTCTTCGCCCCCAGATAGACCACCGGCATACCGACACCCGAGGCGGCGGAGTAGAAAATCTTGTCTGCATCCGCGAGACCTGCGGCAAAGGCGTTCACGAGGCAATTGCCGTTATAGGCCGGATCAAAACGGACCTCGCCACCGACAGTCGGGACGCCGAAACAATTGCCATAGCCGCCGATGCCTTCGACCACCCCGTTGACCAATTGCCGGGTCTTGGGATGCGCGGGCTCCCCGAAGCTCAGCGAATTCATCGCCGCGATGGGCCGTGCACCCATGGTGAAGACATCACGTAAAATGCCGCCCACCCCGGTGGCCGCCCCCTGATAAGGTTCAATGTAGCTGGGGTGGTTGTGGCTCTCCATCTTGAACACCACCGCCTGGCCGTCGCCGATGTCCACGACGCCCGCGTTCTCACCCGGGCCACAGATTACCTGCGGGCCTTCTGTGGGTAGGGTGCGCAGCCACTTCTTGGACGACTTGTAGGAGCAATGCTCGTTCCACATGGCTGAAAAAATGCCCAGCTCGGTGAATGTCGGCTCCCGGCCTACAATCTCGAGGATGCGGTCATATTCATCCGGGCTCAGCCCGTGTTTTGCGATCAGATCCGGTGTGATGGCAGGTTCAGTCATCGCGCGTCAGGCCCCCCGTGGCAGTGTTGCGCTGTCTTTAGAGGAAGGGGCAGGCAGGGAAAAGGGCAAAGCCGGATCGGCCTTGACGAAAAAAAAGGCCGAGCACGAAGCTCGGCCAAGTCCAACAGGGAGGTATGAAGGCAGATGCAGGGCATCCGCTCCTTCACGAGATCAAATAAGTGGCGACCTGCACACGATCAAGGCTAATTCTGTATAAGTGTCAGCATGTCAGATATGCGGATTTTGCATAGCTGACCGGATGATCAAGGATTCTGTTTGTCTCTCAACTGTTTGCGGTAACTGATGATCTCTTCCTGAACGAAATCCTTGAAGGCAGAGACCCGCTGGGAATGCCGCAATTCTTCCGGATATGCCAGAAAAACAGGCACATCCGCGGATTCCAGATCCGGCAGCACACGCACCAGATCGGGAAAGTCCTGTGTGACGTAGTCCGGCAGCACGCCGATTCCGAGGTTGTGCAGGACGCCCTGCAGAACACCGAAGTAATTGTTGACCGTCAGAAGCGAGCGGATGTCATAGGTCATCAGGTGCTGCACGAGGTTCAGACCGGCGCCCACCTGATCGCTGTCCGTATTCTGGCAGATGAGCCTGTGGTCCGCGATGTTCTCGATTTCTTTTGGCGTGCCGTTCTCTGCCAGATAGTCGGGCGTGGCGAACAGACACATGCGGATCATCATCAGCTTTTTGCGAATGAGGTCCGCCTGGCTGGGTTCCTTCATGCGGATCGCGACATCCGCCTCGCGCATCGGCAGGTCGAGCACGCGCTCTTCGAGCATCAGGTCGATCTTAAGGTCCGGGTATTGCTCGTAGAGCTTGGGCAGACGCGGCGCGAGCCAGAGCGTGCCGAACCCGGTCGTCGTCGTGACCCGAAGCTCGCCAAACACTTCCTCCTCGCTGTCGCGAATGCGGGCAGATGCCGTGTCGAGCCGTTTGGTCATGGCCGATGTCGCATCGAACAGCAATTCGCCCTGTTCGGTGAGAATCAGGCCCCGTGCGTGGCGGTGAAACAGCGTGGTGTTGAGCATCTCTTCGAGCCCACGCACCTGCCGGCTGACCGCCGATTGCGACAGATTCAGCTTATCGCCAGCGTGGGTCAAAGACCCTGCGTCCGCCACCGCGTGAAATATTCTGAGCTTATCCCAATCCATGTCGCATCCCGTGCAAATCCTTCGGCACCTCCTAGCGACATATTGTTTCGAAATACAGAGAAGGTGGCGGTCTGAGCGGCGAAATGCAAAAAAACCCCCTATACAGGTCAGTCTTTGTGACCTATTATTGCGGTAAATCTGTGCAAGACTGGGAAAACGCTGGGGAGGCGACCAATGAGCACTCAGAAAATATCGCTGAATGACCGTTACGACCTGACAAAGAGCCCGGTGCTGCTGAACGGCACGCAGGCTCTTGTGCGCCTGATGATGATGCAGAAAGCGCTGGATCGGACGGCGGGGCTGAATACCGCCGGGCTGGTCACGGGATACCGTGGCTCACCGCTGGGCGCGGTGGACATACAGATGCAGCGGGCGCTGAAACCCCTGTCCGATCATGACGTTACCTTTCAGACGGGTCTGAACGAAGACCTGGCGGCTACGGCACTTTGGGGCAGCCAGCAGGCGGAATTGCGCGGCGAGGGCAAGTTCGATGGCGTCTTTGGTCTGTGGTATGGCAAGGGCCCGGGGGTGGACCGCACCGGCGACGTGATGCGCCACGCCAATATGGCGGGCAGCTCTGCGCACGGTGGCGTGCTGATGGCGATGGGCGATGATCACACCGGGGAAAGCTCCACGGTCTTGCACCAGTCGGAATGGGCCATGGTGGACGCCTATATGCCGGTGGTGAGCCCGGCGGGGGTGCAGGAAATTCTGGACTACGGGCTTTACGGCTTTGCGCTCAGCCGGTTTTCCGGCCTGTGGGTCGGGCTAAAGACGATGAAGGACACCATCGAAGTGACATCCGTCGTCGACGCGGATCCTGGACGCGCGTCTTTTGTCCTGCCGACCTTTGAGATGCCGGACGGCGGGCTGAACATCCGGCTCATCGATACGCCACACGCGCAGGAAGCGCGTATGATCGACTACAAGCGCTTTGCCGCGGAAGCCTTCAGCCACGCCAACAAGATGGACAAGCGCGTGTGGGGCAAGCCGGGTGCCAAGATCGGTTTTGTCGCGGCGGGCAAGAACTGGCTGGATCTGGAACATGCGCTGACGCTCTTGAACATCGACGGTGCGGAGGCGGAGCGGCTGGGCATCACCACCTACAAGATTGGCCAGACCTTCCCGCTTGACATGAAAGGCTTCCACGACTGGGCCGAAGACCTCGATCTGATCGTTGTTGTCGAGGAAAAGCGCAAGCTGATCGAAGTGCAGATCAAGGAAGCGATTTTTGATGATCGCCGCGGCCGGCGGGTCTATGGCTGGCACAAGGGCGGCGGTGCGGGGTCGATGCACGGCGAAGAGCTGTTCCCGACACGCGGCGCGCTCGACCCGATCATGATTGCCGAGAAGCTGGGCGGTATTCTGATCGAAGAAGGGCGTGATAACGATAGGTTACGTGCAGGCCTTAAAGTTCTTGAAGACGCCCGCCGCAACGACAATGCCGAGGATATCGCGACCCGGTTGCCGTACTTTTGCTCCGGCTGCCCGCATAACTCCTCCACGAAACTGCCGGAGGGGTCCCGTGCCTACGCGGGCATCGGATGTCACTATATGGTGCAGTGGATGGACCGTGAAACCACCGGTTTCACCCATATGGGCGGTGAAGGCGCGAATTGGATCGGTGAGGCGCCGTTTTCTACGCGTGACCACGTATTCCAGAACCTCGGAGACGGCACCTATAACCATTCCGGTGTGCAGGCCATTCGCGCGGCGTTGAACGCGAAAACCAACATCACTTACAAGATCCTATACAATGACGCCGTGGCCATGACCGGCGGACAGCACAATGAAGGGGATCTGGATGCGCCGCGGATCGTCAAAGAGCTGCAGGCGATGGGTGTGCCGAACATCGCCGTGGTCTATGATGAGAAAGAAGATGTTGATCTCAAGGCGTTTTCCGATGTTGAAATCCACGAGAGAGCACATTTGCAAACTGTACAGGAGAAGTTTGCAAAGCTGTCTGGTGTCTCGGCGATTGTCTACATCCAGACCTGTGCCGCTGAAAAGCGCCGGCGCCGCAAGCGGGGGCTGTTCCCTGATCCGGACAAACGCGTTTTTATCAATACCGATGTCTGTGAAGGCTGCGGCGATTGCGGTGTGCAGTCCAATTGCGTGTCCATCGTGCCAAAGGAAACGGAATTGGGGCGCAAACGCGCCATCGATCAATCCTCTTGCAACAAGGACTACAGCTGTGTGAAAGGCTTTTGCCCGTCCTTTGTGACGCTGGAGGGGGCCAAAGTCCGCCAGGACCCGACCACAAAGCTGGACCTGCCCGACCTGCCACAGCCTGATCTGCCCACGATCAACGGCACGTGGAACGTGGTGATCACAGGCGTCGGTGGCACAGGTGTCGTGACCATTGGGGCCGTGATGGCGCAGGCGGCGCACATCGATGGCAAGGGCGCTGGCATGATGGAGATGGCCGGGCTGGCGCAAAAGGGCGGCGCCGTGCATATCCATTGCCGCCTTGCGGAAAAACCCGGTGATATCAACGCAATCCGCGTGGCAACCGGCGAAGCGGATGCGCTGATTGGCGGTGATCTTGTGGTCTCTGCCGGGGCAAAGACACTTGGGCTGACGCGCGCGGACCGCACCGGGGCCGTGGTCAACAGCCATGAAATCATCACCGGCGACTTTACCCGCGACACCGAATTTCAATTGCCCAGCGAACGGTTGTCCCTGGCACTCGAAGCGCGGCTGAAAGACCGGCTTGATCTCTTTGACGCCTCAGACCTCGCCAAGGCAACCTTGGGCGATTCCATCTTTTCCAACATGATGATCTTCGGCGGGGCTTGGCAGCGGGGGCTGATCCCTCTGTCGGCGGAGGCCATTACGCAAGCCATCACGCTCAACGGCGCTGCGGTGGAGCGGAACCTGCGCGCCTTTGACATTGGCCGGTGGGCGGTGCTGTTCCCGAAAGATGCGGCGGCGGTGTTGTCGCCCAAGGTCGTTCAGCTTCCGAAGACGCAGCAGGAGAAGATTGCTTTCCGGGCGGATCACCTCACCGCCTATCAAAGCGGTCGGCTGGCGCGGAAGTACCACAAGTTCCTTGAGGGAATTTCAGACGAGGATCTGCGCGATGCCGCTTTAAAAGGGTATCATAAGCTGCTGTCTTACAAGGATGAATACGAAGTGGCGCGCCTGCTCTTGTCGAGCCGTGAGAAGGCTGCGGCAGAGTTTGACGGTGATTTCAAAATGACTTTCAATCTGGCCCCGCCGATGTTGTCCAAAAAGGGCCCTGACGGGCGGCCCATGAAACGCACCTTCGGTCCCTGGCTGGAAAAACCGCTGCGCATTCTGGCTCGCTTCAAGCGGTTACGCGGCACGCCTTTCGATCCCTTCGGATACACGCGGGAACGCCGGATGGAGCGCGCCCTGATCAAACAATATGAGCGCGACATGCGCGAGGTTCTGCCCTTGCTGAGCGACACGACCAAACCCGCCATGATTGCGCTTGCGGAGCTGCCGCTTCAGATCAAGGGGTTCGGCCCGGTCAAGGAAGCGCATGAAGCCAAGGCAGCCAAGCGGCGCGAAGAACTGCTGGCGGTGATACGCGCCGGGGGATCGGAAACGGCCCGCGCCGCGGAGTAGTGTCACATCGGTGTTATAATCGCTGGGCATAGAGCGTTGCCGAAGCTAGAGTTTTGGCCACAAGATCATGCATGGAGCCATCATGATGCGCCGCAACATCGCGCGGGATATCAGCTATTCGCACTCTGCCGAGACACGGGGGGGCCGCGCCCTGATCCGGGTGATGGAGAATAGTACTGGTCGTCTGCGTTTGATCAAACGGGCCCGTGGCTATGAGCGTGAGGTCGCAAAGGGACGCGATTTCTTTGACGTCATGGTTGATCGCTATGGTCTTTCCCTCGACGTGGTTTCCGGGTCGCTGAAGAATATCCCCCGCACGGGGCCGCTGATCATGATCGCCAACCACCCTTACGGCATCCTCGACGGGTTGATGATGGGCCATATTCTGGCGCGGACGCGGGGCGATTTCCGCATTCTGGCCAATTCGGTGTTTCGCAAGGCCGAGGATCTGAACCGCGTCATCCTGCCGATCAGTTTCGAGACCACGAAGGACGCGCTGGCGCTCAATATTGCCACCCGGAAAACGGCGCTCGGCTATCTGCGCGATGGGGGGGCGATTGGTATTTTTCCGGGCGGCACGGTCAGCACCGCAGCGCGCCCGTTTTCGCGACCCATGGATCCCGGCTGGCGCAGCTTTACCGCGCGCATGATCGGCAAATCCGGTGCCATGGTCTTGCCGGTTTACTTTGACGGGCACACCAGCCGCCTGTTTCAGATCGCAAGTCACATGCATTCCACGCTGCGCATGGGGTTGCTGATCAAGGAGTTCCGAAAACGTGTGGACACGCCCGTCCGCATTGCCGTTGGGCAGCCCATTGGGCGCGACGTGCTCGACCCTTTGGCGAAAGACGGCAAAGCGATGATGGATTTCCTGCGCAAAGCAACGTATGAGCTTTCCACGGACCCGGATAAACGATTTGATCTGGGCTATGAATTCGAAGAGCGGCACCGGTCCTGAGCAGGTGCCACAAGGGCACCGGACGCATGGCAGTTGGTATTTTTGACAGCGGATTGGGCGGGTTAACCGTTCTGGAGGCAGCGCAAACGCGTCTTCCTGAGGTGCCCTTTGTCTATCTGGCGGATAGTGCCCATGCGCCCTACGGGGTACGTACGGCTGATGACATCTATGACCTGACTTGTACGGCAGTCTCGCGGCTTTTCGAGACGGGGTGTGATCTGGTGATTCTCGCCTGTAATACCGCGTCGGCGGCGGCATTGCGGCGGATGCAGGAATCCTGGGTGCCCGAGGACAAGCGGGTGCTGGGCGTTTTCGTGCCGCTGATCGAGGCGATGACTGAACGGCAATGGGGGGACAATTCTCCGCCGCGCGAAGTGGATGTGAAACATGTCGCCTTGTTTGCCACGCCCGCCACCGTTGCCAGCCGCGCGTTCCAGCGGGAACTGGCGTTTCGGGCCATCGGCGTTGATGTGGAGGCGCAGGCCTGTGGCGGTGTCGTGGATGCCATAGAAGACGGTGACATGATCCTGGCGGAGGCCTTGGTGCGCAGTCATGTCGATGCGCTCAAGCGCAAGATGCCGGAGCCGGACGCTGCCATTCTGGGCTGCACGCACTACCCTCTGCTGCAGGACATCTTTCAGGATGCCCTTGGCGAGAACGTGCGGGTATTCAGTCAGGCGACATTGGTTGCAGAGAGCCTGGCGGATTATCTGACCCGTCATGCCGATATGGCCGGGGCAGGCGACAGCGATTTCCTGACCACCGGCGATCCGCGCCGTGTGAGCGACCGGGCGACACAGTTTTTGCGACGACAGATCACCTTTCAATCTGCCTGAGCATTTCAACTCTATCGAGACGGACCTTCCATGACCTATTCCATCGCCATCCTTGGCGCCTCTGGCTACACGGGCGCAGAACTCATTCGGCTGATCGCCGAGCATCCTCATCTGAACATTACCGCGCTTGGCGCGCATTCCAAAGCCGGGCAGTCCATGGCACAGGTGTTCCCGCATCTGCGTCATCTCGACCTGCCCACGCTTTTGCAAATAGGTGACATCGACTTTGCAAACATCGATCTGTGCTTTTGCGCCCTGCCGCATAAGACCAGCCAGGAGGTGATCGCCAAATTGCCCGCTGATCTGAAGATCGTCGATCTGAGTGCGGATTTCCGTCTGCGGGACCCGGAGGCCTACAAGCAGTGGTATGGCAATGAACACGCCGCGGTGGCGCATCAGAAGGAAGCGGTCTACGGGTTGACCGAGTTCTACCGCGCGCAGATCAAGGCGGCGCGGCTTGTCGCTGGCACCGGGTGCAATGCGGCGACCGGGCAGTTTGTGTTGCGCCCCCTGATCCAGACCGGGTTGATCGACCTCGACGAGATCATCCTCGATCTCAAATGCGCCGTGTCCGGGGCAGGGCGGAGCCTGAAGGAAAACCTGCTGCATGCCGAATTGTCTGAAGGCTACCACGGGTATGCCGTGGGTGGGACGCATCGGCACTTGGGTGAATTCGATCAGGAATTCAGCGCCCTGGCAGGCAGGCCGGTCAAGATACAGTTCACGCCCCATCTGATCCCGGCCAATCGCGGCATTCTGGCGACTGCCTATGTCAAGGGGGCGGCAGATGCGATCCATCAGGCGCTGGTGGATGCCTATCCGAACGAGCCCTTCATCGAGGTGCTGCCCTTTGGCGAAACGCCCAGCACGCACCATGTCCGTGGCTCCAATTTCTGTCATATCGGCGTTGCGGCGGACCGCATCGAGGGCCGGGCGATCATCATTGGTGCGCTTGATAACCTGACAAAAGGTAGCAGCGGGCAGGCGTTGCAAAATGCCAACCTGATGTTAGATATTGAAGAGACCGAAGGGCTGATGATGGCCCCGCTTTTCCCGTGAGGATGGATGAAAAGTCTCAAGAAACAGCGCCGTATTCAGGTCATCGCCGTGGCGGTGGTGGCCTTGACGCTCTCGACGGCGCTGATCGGTTATGCGATGCGCGATGGTATCAATTTCTTCCGCGCGCCCAGCCAGATCGTGGCCGAACCCCCGGGACCATCTGAGGTCTTCCGCATCGGCGGGCTGGTCGAGGAAGGCTCCATCGTGCGTGGTCAGGGCGAGACGATCCGCTTTAGCGTGACCGATGGTGGCGCCGTTGTTCCGGTGACCTATACCGGCGTTTTACCCGATCTTTTCGAGGAAAATCAGGGGATGGTCGGCACCGGGCGTTACATTGACGGCGTCTTCGAAGCCCATGAAATCCTTGCAAAACATGACGAGACTTACATGCCTGCAGAGGTTGTGGATGCGCTCAAGGAGCAAGGGGTCTATCAGGACCCGAACGGCTAGCACCGTACGGTGGTTAAGAACGCACCGTTAGCCCATGTTTACCATTAATTGACTTTATCCGCCGCGACGTGATGCGAGCGGAGGGCAGTCAATATGCAAACGGTCAGAGAGATCGCGACGGAAATCGTTGCACGCGAAGGGGGCTTCGTGAACGACCCCGACGACCCGGGTGGGGCCACCAACTACGGCGTGACGATCCATACAATGCGGGCCCTGGGAATCGATCTGGACCGGGATGGGGCGGTGACGATCTCCGATGTGCGCGCGCTCACCCGGGAGCATGCAATTGAAATCTTCGAAAAACACTATTTCGAGAAACCGCTGATCGCTTTGCTGCCACCGGTGCTGCAAGCCTCGGTCTTTGACATGTATGTCAACGCGGGCGCCAATGCGGTGAAAATCCTGCAGCGGCTGTTGCGCGATATGGGGCATAAGATCGCCGTGGATGGCATTCTGGGGCCCAAGAGCATTGCGGCGGCACAGGCAGCCTATCTTGACGCGCCAAATCATCTGGCCGACGCCTACGGGATTGCCCGGCGGAACTACTATTTCCGCATCGCGGACAGACGTGTGGCCAGCCGAAAATATGCCCGTACACGCGCAGGCGGCAAAGGCGGTTGGATCAAGCGGGCCGAGGAGTTCATCTCCCGGCAATATCACATGACAGAGCAGCAATTTAAGCAAAGGGTGGCAGGATGGGTCTGATCTCAGGACTTCTCAACATCATTTTTGGAAATGATCGCAACGTGATACTGGAGACCGCAGAGGTTTTTCGGGAGAACACCGAAGAGGGAGCGGAGCGGTCGCAGGAGCTGCGCCTCGAGGCGATGAAACAGTTCGCCCGCGAATTCGAAGCCTCCAAACAGGGCTGGTTCGATCAGGTGATGGATGGCGTCAACCGGATACCACGTCCGGCGCTGGCCTTGGGTACGCTGGGGCTTTTCCTTGCGGCGATGATTGACCCGATCTGGTTTTCCGCGCGCATGCAGGGCATCGCACTGGTGCCGGAACCTTTGTGGTGGCTGCTGGGGGTGGTGGTGTCCTTCTACTTCGGCGCGCGGCATCAGGTCAAAAGCCAGCAATTCCAACGGTCCATTGCGCAAACCATGTCGCTGGCGCCGAAGGTGGCGGAAAATCTCTCCACGCTCCGCGCGTTGCGACCCACCTCGCCGGGTCTTGCCGATACCGGTCACGATGCGCGCCTGGCGAGCCTGTCGGTCCTGCCGGATGACAACTCCGCCCTTGTCGACTGGCGCGCCCGGAAAGGTCCAGCCGCGACAAAGTGATCGCCTTGGCTGGCGCGATTGTCATTGGAAGCCTCTGCATGGCCCCGTATACTCAGGGCTATGATCACAGAGTTTGGACATTTCGCGCTGATCCTGGCCTTCCTGGTGGCCATTGTTCAGATGGTGGTACCTCTGGTCGGCGCGCACAAGCGCTGGCCCGCGTGGATGGCGGTGGCGGAACCCGCTGCCTCCGCGCAGTTTCTGCTGACGGCCTTCTCCTTCGCTGCGCTGATGTATGCTTTCATCACCTCTGACTTCAGCCTGCGTCTGGTCACGCTGAACAGCCACTCGGCCAAGCCGATGATCTATAAAATCAGTGGCACATGGGGCAACCACGAAGGCTCCATGCTGCTCTGGGTGCTGATCGTGACACTCTTCGGCGCGATGGCCGCATGGTTCGGAGGCAACCTGCCACCGACCCTGCGGGCGCGGGTGCTGGCGGTGCAATCTGCCATCGGGGTGGCGTTTTTCGCCTTTATCCTCTTCACGTCGAACCCGTTTTTGCGGCTGGCGGTGCCGCCTTTCGACGGGCAGGACCTGAACCCGCTGCTGCAGGATCCGGGCCTCGCGTTCCATCCGCCCTTTCTCTATCTCGGTTACGTCGGCTTGAGCATGGCGTTCAGCTTTGCCGTCGGCGCGCTGATCGAGGGCCGCGTCGATGCAGCCTGGGGCCGCTGGGTCCGGCCCTGGACGCTGGCGGCCTGGATTTTCCTGACCATCGGCATCGCTCTGGGCTCCTGGTGGGCCTATTACGAGCTGGGCTGGGGCGGTTTCTGGTTCTGGGACCCGGTGGAGAATGCCTCCTTCATGCCCTGGCTGCTGGCTGCGGCCCTGCTGCATTCCGCCATCGTGGTGGAAAAGCGCGAGGCACTGAAAAGCTGGACGATCCTGCTGGCCATTCTTGCCTTTGGCTTCTCGCTCATCGGTACCTTCATCGTGCGGTCCGGCCTGCTGACCTCCGTGCACGCCTTTGCCAATGATCCCGAACGCGGTGTGTTCATCCTGATGATCATGGGCTTTTTCATGGGCGGCGCACTCATGCTCTTTGCGCTGCGGGCCAGCACAATGGAAGCCAAGGGCGTCTTTGGCCTCGTGAGCCGCGAAAGCGCGCTGCTCGCCAATAACCTGCTGCTCGCCGTGGCCTGTTTCGTGGTCTTCGTGGGAACAATGTGGCCGCTGGTGGCGGAGATGTTCTTTGACCGCAAGCTGAGCGTCGGCCCGCCCTTCTTCAACATGGCGTTTTCACCTTTCATGCTCGTGCTGGGGCTGATCCTGCCCATCGGCTCGGCCATGCCATGGAAGCGCGCGCGGATCATGCGGGCCATGCGCCCCCTGCGCTACGTCTTCGTGCTGGCGCTGGCGGTTGGCGGGTTGGCCTATGCGATGCAATCGGGGCGGACCCTGCTGGGGCCCATCGGCATGTTCCTTGCGGCCTGGGTTGTCATGGGCACCATTGTCGATCTGGCACAACGCACCGGGCGTGGGTCCGGGCGCCTGGGCCGCTTGATGCGCTTGCCCCGCGCCGATTGGGGCAAGATGGTTGCTCACGCGGGTCTTGGCATCACGATGATGGGTGTGTCGGGCCTGATGGCGTGGCAGCAGGAGGACATCCGCGTTGCCCAGTTTGGCGAGCCCTACAGCATCGGGCGCTACACGATCACGCTGGATGATGTGGTGAACAGCGAGGGACCGAATTACCTCTCCACCACGGGGTTTATCACGCTGGCACAGGATGGGCGCGAGATTGCACAGCTGCGGCCTGAAAAACGCATCTACCCGGTGGCCCAGATGCCCACCACCGAGGCGGCGATTGACTATGATCTGGCGCGCGACGTCTACGTGGTGATCGGCGATCGGCAGAACGATGGCGGATGGGCGGTGCGGACCTACATCAAGCCGATGACCAACTGGATCTGGATCGGCTCCGGCCTGATGGCCCTAGGCGGATTGCTGAGCCTTTCGGATCGGCGGTTCCGCGTTGCTGCCGGCGCGCGCAAGGGCGCTGTTCCGGTGCCTGCGGAATGATCCGCCTCGCGTTGATCCTGATGCTGCTGGCCAGCCCGCTCTGGGCGCTGGACCCGTCTACGGCACTGGACGATCCGGTGCTGGAGGCGCGGGCCCGCACGATTGATCACGCCCTGCGCTGTGTGGTGTGCCAGTCGGAATCGGTGGCTTTTTCGAACGCCAACTGGGCCGAGGACGCCCGCCGCACCGTGCGCGAGCTGATCACTGACGGGGCCAGCGATGCCGAGGTGCTGGATTTCTTCGTGGCCCGATACGGCGAGTTTGTCCTGATGTCACCGCGGGCCAGCGGGTCGACCTGGCTTTTGTGGGCGGCGGGGCCGGCGATGCTGCTGCTGGCTCTGGGCGTGGGCTATGGATATCTGCGCGGGCGATCCCATGCCAAGGCGCCGCAGGAAGCGGCCTTGTCAGCGGAGGAAGAGGCGCGCCTGCGTGAAATCCTGAAAGATTGACGCCTCGTTGCTCTTTTCTGAACCGTTCAGTTTGCTATGACAGGGGGCGCGGTAAGAAAAGGAAGCCACATGGACTATCAGACGCTGATCTACACGCTGCAGGATGGCGTGGCGACGATCACCCTGAACCGGGTCGAGAAGATGAATGCGCTCAGCACGCAGATGCGGGCGGAGATCGCCTATGCCGTGTCCGAGGCGGGCAAGACCGCGCGTGTGGTGGTGATCACCGGCGCGGGCAAGGCCTTTTGTTCCGGTCAGGATCTGGGCGACCGGGTCAGTGCCGCCAACCTCGATCTGGAACGCACCCTGCGTGATGAATACCAGCCGATGCTGCACGCGATCATCGAATGCCCGGTGCCCACCATTGCGGCGGTGAACGGCCCGGCGGCAGGGGCAGGGGCGAACCTTGCGCTGGCGGCGGATGTGGTGATTGCGGCGGAGAGCGCCTATTTCCTGCAGGCCTTTGCGCGCATTGGCCTGATCCCGGATGCGGGTGGCACCTATGTGATGCCGCGCACCATGGGCATGGCCAAGGCCATGGGGGCCGCGCTTTTTGCCGATAAGATCAGCGCCCGGCAGGCTGATGACTGGGGCCTGATCTGGGAAGCGGTGCCGGATGCGGAATTCGACGCGCATTGGAAGGCCCGTGCAGCACATCTGGCGCAAGGTCCGACGGCGGCCTATGCGGCGATCAAGAAGGTCATCCGTGGCAGCTGGGATAATTCGATGGAAGACCAGCTGACGCTAGAGGCCAAACAACAGGGCCACTGTGGCAAGTCACGGGATTTCAAGGAGGGCGTTTTGGCCTTCACCGAAAAACGACCCGCGCAGTTCGAAGGCCGCTAGGATCAGCCCCCGGCAGTCACGAAGCGTTCCACCAGCAAGACATCGTCCACGGTCAGCCGAGGACCATCCGCACAGGCGACGACCGCCACGGCCACGCCGTTCGCATGTACGGTCTGCACCCCGCCCGCAATGTCGGTGATGGTGATGGTGGGCGGTGTCTGGCCCCTGTCATAGATGACGGCGATCTTGTCTTCATCCTCGGCCACATCGGGGATGATGGCGCCTTCCGGGCCGCTGCAGGGGTGGCTCGCGACCGGCATGCGCTGCGCCAGCGGTCCGCCTTCCCGGTGAGAACTGTCGATCTGTCCCGTCATTCGCGCCTCACAACACTTTTTCACTTTGCGACGATCATCCTGCACATGCCCAATGCACCGTCGCCCCGCGTAACCTGTTCCATCCAAAGCAGAAACCTTGGTGCCTATTGTCCCACCGCGACACGGGCGGGGATCAGCGCCCCGCTTGCACGGCTGCTGGTTCTACCTAAAGGGTCGTGGTTAAAAGGGTCAAGAAATGCGGGTCATTATGCCGGGGTCCGAAACAATGACACATTTCAACCATAATTCGCGGAGGGGATCGGAGACAGTCCGGATCGCAACCATCCGCAATCCTGCCGGAACAGCGGCTTTGTCCACCTGGGCCTTGCCGTGTGATTCGCCCCGCGCCGGAAAGAACCGGCGCGGGGCGGTATGGATCAGCGGTTTTCGATATCCACATAGTCGCGCGATGTCTCGCCAAGGTAAAGCTGGCGGGGACGACCGATCTTGTTCTGTGGATCGGCAATCATTTCCTTCCACTGGGAAATCCAGCCCACCGTGCGGCTCAGCGCAAAGATCGGCGTGAACATCGACGTGGGGAAGCCCATCGCCTCCAAAATGATGCCGGAATAGAAATCCACATTCGGGAAGAGCTTCTTCTCCGCAAAATACGGGTCGGCAAGTGCGGCGGCTTCCAGCTCTTTGGCGACCTGCAGGATCGGGTTGTTTTCCACACCCAGCAGGTCGAGCACCTCGTCGGCGGATTGCTTCATCACCTTGGCGCGCGGGTCGAAGTTCTTGTAGACCCGGTGGCCAAAGCCCATCAGGCGGAAGGGGTCCTCCTTGTCCTTTGCGCGGGCGATGAATTCGGGGATGCGGTCCACGGTGCCGATCTCGTTCAGCATTTCCAGGCAGGCCTGGTTTGCCCCGCCATGCGCCGGACCCCAGAGGCAGGCGATACCGGCGGCGATACAGGCAAAGGGGTTCGCGCCTGAAGAGGAGGCGAGCCGCACCGTGGAGGTGGAGGCGTTCTGCTCATGGTCCGCGTGCAGGGTAAAGATCCGGTCCATCGCGCGGCTGAGGATCGGATTGACCTCGTAATCCTCGGCGGGCACCGCAAAGCACATGCGCAGGAAGTTGGAGGCATAGTCCAGATCATTGCGCGGATACACGAAGGGCTGTCCGATCGTGTATTTATAGGCCATCGCGGCAATCGTCGGCATCTTCGCGATCAGGCGGATCGAGGCGACCTCGCGCTGCCATGGATCGGCGATATCGGTGCTGTCGTGATAGAAGGCGGACATCGCGCCGACCACGCCGACCATAACGGCCATGGGGTGCGCATCCCGGCGGAAGCCGCGGAAGAAATTCATCATCTGCTCGTGCAGCATGGTGTGATTGGTCACACGGCTCTCGAAATCCTCCAGCTGCGCGGGCGAGGGAAGCTCGCCGTAGAGCATTAGGTAGCAGACCTCCAGGTAATGCGACATGCCGGCCAGCTGGTCGATGGGATAGCCCCGGTGCAGCAGCTCACCCTTGTCACCGTCGATGAAGGTGATGGTGCTGTCGCAACTTGCGGTGGAGGTGAAGCCGGGATCATAGGTAAACACCCCGGCCTGAGCATAGAGCTTGCGGATATCAACCACGTCCGGCCCGGCAGTCGGGGAGAAGATCGGCAGATCATACTCCTTACCATCAATGCTCAGCTTTGCAGATTTCGTGCTTTCAGCCATGGGAGGTCCTTCCTGTCTTGCTCGCGGGCGCACCCGCCATCCGGCTCTTGATGCGGGGTGCATCGGGCCAATTCGTTATGCAGAGGGTCCCCCTGCATCCTCAGCTGCATCTGTTAAACGGGCGAGGGTCTCTTCTTGGCCCAGAACCAGCATCATGTCGAAAACCGAAGGTGTGACCGCCCGACCTGCAAGCGCTGCACGCAGGGGCCCGGCCAGTTTCCCGAACTTGGTGTCCTTGCTCTCGGCAAAGCGGTTCAGGATATCCTCCAGATTTTCTCTGACCCAGCTATCAGTTTGCAACTGCGGCGTCAAATCCTTGAGTATACCACGGGATACCGTATCAAGCGCCTTTGCCGCTTTCTCGTCCGGCTCTACGGGGCGAGAGGTTAGTGCAAACTGTGCTTTATCAAGGAGTTCAGGTAAGGTCTTCGCGCGTTCCTTCACGCAGTACATGGCGCGCAGCAAGGCGTCTGACTGTGCATCCGTCAAGGCAGGCTCTCCTGCCGCAACGCGGTATTCCGCAATTTCCTGCTGCAACGCGGCATCATCGGATTGTGCAATATGCTGGCCCGACAGGTTTTCGAGCTTCTTTAGGTCGAACCGTGCCGGGCTTTTGCCGATTCCATCCAGATCGAACCAGTCGCGGGCCTGCGCATCGGTAAAAAATTCGTCATCACCGTGGCTCCACCCCAGCCGGGCGAGGTAGTTACGCATGCCCGCTGCCGGGTAACCCATTGCCTGATATTCCTGTGCGCCTAATGCGCCGTGGCGTTTCGACAGTTTCTTACCGTCCGGCCCGTGGATCAGCGGGATATGCGCCCAGACCGGCACATCCCAGCCCATCGCCTCGTAGATCATCATCTGGCGCGCGGCATTGTTGAGGTGGTCATCCCCCCGGATCACATGGGTCACGCCCATATCATGGTCATCGACAACAACCGCCAGCATGTAGACGGGCGTGCCATCGGAACGTAACAGCACCATGTCATCGAGTTGGTCGTTACGGATCGTCACATCGCCCTGCACGCGGTCCCGGATCACGGTTTCGCCCGATTGCGGTGCCTTGATCCGGATCACATAGGGCGCATCGGGATGGGTGCTTGGGTCCGCATCGCGCCACGGAGAACGGTAGAGGGTGCTTTTGCCTTCGGCGCGCGCGGCTTCACGAAAGGCGGTGATGTCTTCCTGTGTGGCAAAGCATTTGTAGGCTTTGCCAGCGGCCAGCAATTCCTCGGCCACGGCGGCGTGACGGGGCGCGTTTTCGAACTGGCTAACAATCTCGCCATCGTGATCGAGGCCCAGCCACGCCATGCCCTGCAGGATGGCGGCGGTGGCTTCGGGGGTGGAGCGGGCGCGATCCGTATCCTCGATCCGCAGCAGGAATTTGCCGCCGCGTCCCCGCGCATAAAGCCAGTTAAAGAGCGCCGTACGTGCGCCCCCAATGTGCAGGAAACCGGTGGGAGAGGGCGCGAAACGGGTGACAACGGGCGCGGACATGCAGGTGTTTACCTTTCAGTAACCATGAGGGGCGTAAATCTAGAGTGTCTGTCTATCCAGTGCGCTAACCGGGGGCAAGGAGGTGCTGCGTGACACGGATCCGGACCATTTTGCTCGATCAGCGCGGGTCCCTCTTTGAGTGGGTGCCGGTGTGTCTGGCCATTGGCATTGGTCTCTATTTTCTGCTGCGTTTTGAGCCCTCCACGGTTTTTCTGGCCAGCGTGGGGCTCGGGGCCTTTCTGACCCTGCTGCTGGGCAGGTGGCTGGGGGAGGCGTTCAGCCCGCTGGCCATCGCCCTTGTCCTTGTCGCCTCCGGTTTCCTGCTGGCGGCCTACCGGGCGCATGACGTGGCAAGCCCGGTCATGGGCTGGCGCTACTACGGCCCCGTGGAGGGGCGTGTCGTCAATCTGGACCGCAGCAGTTCCGACGCGCTGCGCGTGACATTGGATCAGGTGGTGCTGGAACGGGTCTCACCCCAACGCACGCCGGAGCGGGTGCGCATCTCGCTGCACGGTGATCAGAGCCTCAGCATCGCCCCGGCACCGGGCCTGCGTGTCATGACCACCGCGCATCTGTCGCCGCCGGGCGGGCCTGTGGAACCCGGAGGTTTTGATTTCCAGCGCCACGCCTGGTTCGGGCAATTGGGCGGGGTCGGCTACACGCGGGTGCCCCTGCTGGCAATCGCGCCGCCGCAGGATGATCAACTGGAACTGGCCGTGTTCCGGGTGCGGATGGCCGTTGCCAAACGCATGCTGGATATTCTGCCCGGTGATGTTGGGGGATTTGCCGTCGCGGTGACCACCGGTGCGCGCAGTTCGATCAGCCAGGAAGCGCTCGATGATCTGCGCGCCAGCAATCTGGCGCATCTGCTGGCAATCTCCGGGCTGCACATGGGGCTGTTGACCGGGTTTGTCTTTGCCCTGCTGCGCCTGACAATTGCGCTGGTCCCGCCTTTGGCGCTGCGGGTGCCCGCGCGCAAACTGGCAGCGGGCGGCGCGTTGATCGTGGCCTCCGGCTATCTGGCCCTGTCAGGCGGCAATGTCGCAACCGAACGGGCATTTATCATGGTGGCCGTGGCGCTGACGGCGCTGATGCTGAACCGTCGGGCGATTTCCCTGCGTGCCGTTGCCATCGCCGCCACGATTGTCTTGCTCTTGCGGCCCGAAGCCCTGTTGGGCCCGGGGTTCCAGATGTCATTCGCCGCGACAACCGCCTTGGTAGCGGTCTTTGGCTACATGCGCGATCACCGCATCGGCATGGGGCCGAAATGGGCGAAACCGGTGGTGGCTGTGCTGATTTCCTCTGGCGTTGCCGGGCTCGCCACGGCGCCCATTGGAGCGGCGCATTTCAACGCGATTTCGCATTACGGGCTGCTGGCCAACCTCACGTCGGTGCCGATGATGGGCACGGTGGTGATCCCCGCCGCAGTGCTGGCGCTGATCCTGGCCCCTCTCGGACTGGACTGGATCGGGTTGTGGATCATGGGGGTCGGGCTGCGCTGGATCCTCTGGGTGGGCAGTTTCGTCGCCAATCTGGATGGCGCACGTTCTTTTGTGCACGGGCCCGAAGTCATTGTTTTGCCGATGATTGCCCTTGGGTTTTTGTGGCTCTGCCTGTGGCAGGGCCGTACGCGGCTGATCGGGGTGGCACCTGTGCTCGCCGCCTTCTGGCTCTGGGCGACAACGGACCGGCCTGTGGGGCTGATCGCCGAGAATGGCGCGCTTGTGGGGGTGATGACGGATCAGGGCCGCGCGCTCAGCAAGGCCAAGGGTGCGGGCTTTATCGCGCAGAACTGGCTTGAGAATGACGGCGATGCGACCGATCAGTTCACAGCGGCCGCGCGTTGGCCCGAGACACCTGCTGCCCCTCTGCCGGGTGGCATCGGTGTGACCCATCTGTCCGGCAAAAAGGCGGTTGCGGCTTTTGACGGATGCGCCGAGGGGCAGATTGTCGTCGCCAATCAGGACCTGCCGAAACGCGCGTCAGCTTGCATTCTGCTTGACCCGGAACGTCTGCAGGACATGGGGGCCGTCGCCATCATGCAGAGCGGAGACGGGGTGCGCCTGAGTTCCGTCCGCGACAGGACGGGCGACAGGCTCTGGACCCCGTGGTACCGTGACAAGATGCGGCGTCAGTAGGTGCGGATCAGCCCGACCAGCTTGCCCTGCACCTTGACCTGATCATCATTGAAAATACGGGTTTCATAGGCCGGGTTGGCCGCTTCCAGCGCGATCGTGCTGCCCTTGCGCATAAAGCGTTTCAGGGTCGCCTCGTGGTCTTCGACCAGCGCCACGACGATGTCGCCATTGTCCGCCACATTGGTTTCCTTGATCACAACCACATCGCCATCATTGATCCCGGCGTCGACCATGGAATCGCCCCGGACCTCCAGCGCGTAATGCTCGCCGGATCCTGATATCATCTGGCCCGGCACGGCCACACTGTGCGAGCGCTGGTTGATCGCCTCGATGGGCACACCAGCGGCGATCCGGCCCATCAAGGGCACCTCTGTCGCAGCCACGGGGCTGACCGGTTGCGCATTGGCAGGCATGGGCACGTCGGGCTTGTCGCCATCGATGACACGCGGCGCGAACCCGGTGGTTGCAGCCCCGCCGAGGCTTTCGGGCAATTTGACAATCTCGATGGCGCGCGCGCGGTGGGCGAGGCGGCGGATGAAGCCGCGTTCCTCCAGCGCCGTGATCAACCGATGGATGCCGGACTTCGACCGCAGGTCGAGGGCTTCCTTCATTTCATCGAAACTGGGCGGCACGCCATCGCGTTGCACGCGCTTGTGAATGAATTCCAGTAAATCCAACTGCTTCTTGGTGAGCATCTTATGGTCCTCCGACGCCTGAATTAACATTTGTTCTAGAGATGTTCCCGTTTTGTGTCAACGGTGTCACAAGGATCTCACAGGGGCAGGTAGGAAACCCGCTCACCCGCGACGCGGGCTGGGTCGTGTGGCGGGCGGACTAAAAGCGCGTCGGCGCGGGCCAGAATGCTGAGCAGGGAACTGTCCTGCTGATCGAAGGCGCGCAGCCCGTCGGCGTTGAGGGTCGCACGCATGTAGTGTTCGCGCGGGCCATTGGCGGGCAGGGCAGCGGCAAGTGTTGTCTGCCTCTGGGCGGCGGGATGCGCCCCAAGGCCCAGCATGGCGCGGATCACCGGCGTGACAAAGACGGTGCCGCAGACTAGGGCGGACACCGGATTACCGGGCAGGCCGATCATCGGCGTACCGTTCAACCGCCCCGCCATCAGCGGTTTGCCGGGGCGCATCGCAACCTTGTAAAAGGATTGCTGCATGCCAAGCTCTTCGGCAACAGGCGCTACCAGATCATGATCACCCACGGACGCCCCGCCAATGGTGACAATCAGATCGGCGGTGGCGGCCAGTTGAAACGCCGTTTTCAGCGAGGCCGCTGTGTCCCGCGCGATGGGGATGAGGCGGGCGTCGGCGCCTTCGGCCTCCAGTTGCGCGGCAAGCCCAAAGGTGTTGGAGGCGATGATCTGATCGGGGCCGGGTGTCTCTCCCGGCATGACAAGCTCGTCGCCCGTGGCCATGATCGCCACCGAGGGACGCCGGATCACCGGTACCTGCGCGATGTTCATCGCCGCCAGCAAGGCCACATCGGAGGGGCCAAGACGCCGGGGCGCTGTCATGCTGTCCCCCGCTTTGAAATCGACGCCGGCGGGGCGGATATTGTCCTTATTTCCCATGTCGCGGTTCAGCGTGATCAGATCGCCGCGCCGGGTGACATCCTCCTGAATGACAACGAAATCCGTCTCGTCGGGCACCGGGGCACCAGTAAAAATACGCACGCATTGGCCGGGGCCGACCTTGCCGTCAAACGCGTGCCCTGCCGCCGCTTCGCCGACGACTTTGAACATCGCATCCGGTTCAACCTCTGCGCGGCGCAGCGCATAGCCATCCATGGAAGACGCATGAAAGGGCGGCTGCGTGCGGCTGGCCTGAACATCCTGCGCCAGAACACGGCCCGCCGCCACGCGCAGCGGCACGGTTTCCGTGCCCATCGGGTCCGCCAGAGCAAACAGATGCGCCAGCGCCTCGGCAACAGGTATCATGACGCCTCAAACCGGCCGGATTTGCCGCCATCTTTCAGAACCACACGCAGGTCGGTGATCTGCATGGCCTTGTCGACGGCCTTGGCCATGTCATAGATCGTCAACGCCGTGACGGAGGCGGCTGTCAGCGCTTCCATCTCCACTCCGGTCTGGCCGGTTGTCTTCACCGTCGCCTCGATCTCAAAGCCGGGCAGCGCAGGATCGGGCGCAAATTCCACGGAAACCTTTGTGATCGGCAGCGGGTGACAGAGCGGAATGAGATCGGAGGTGCGCTTGGCCGCCATGATCCCCGCCAAACGCGCCACCCCGAGGACGTCACCCTTCTTGGCGCGTCCTTCTGAAATGATATCAAAGGTTTCTGGTGCCATCTTAATGTTGCAGCGTGCCGTCGCAATCCGGTCGGTGATCGGCTTTTCGCCGACATCCACCATATGCGCGTCGCCCTTGCCGTCAAAATGGGTGAGCTTGCCGGCCATGCTACATGCCTCCGGCCGTGATCGGGTTGGCCAGAAGATCGCGCGTGGCCTGTTCGACATCCTCCTGCCGCATCAGGCTTTCTCCGATCAGGAAAATCCGCGCGCCATATTGGGCCATATCCGCCAGGTCCGCGGGCGTACCCAGGCCCGATTCCGCGACGATCAACCGATCCTCCGGCACCCGGCGGGACAGGGTGCGCGTCGTATCCAGGGATGTCTCAAAGGTCTTGAGGTTGCGGTTGTTGATGCCGATGAGGCGGCTTTTCAGCCGACCGGCCCGGTCCAGTTCCGCCTCGTCGTGGACTTCAAGCAGCGCATCCATGCCCCATTCGGTCGCGGCCTCTTCCAATTCCTCGGCCTGCTCGTCGCTGACCGAGGCCATGATGATCAGGATGCAATCGGCGCCAAGCGCGCGCGCTTCGGCGACCTGATAGGGATCGTACATGAAATCCTTGCGCAGCGCGGGCAGGTCACAGGCACCGCGTGCGGCCACCAAAAACTCCTTGGCGCCCTGGAAACTCGGCGTGTCGGTCAGCACGGAAAGACAGGTTGCTCCCCCCTCGGCATAGGCCCGCGCCAAGGCAGCGGGGTCGAAATCCTCCCGGATCAACCCTTTGGACGGGCTGGCTTTTTTCACTTCCGCAATCAGCCCATAGCCATGGATCGAGGCGTGATGCAGCGCATCGGCGAAGGGGCGCACGGGGGGTGCTTCGCGTGCTTCGGCCTCCACCTCTGCAAGCGGTTTGGCGGCCTTGTCGGCGGCCACTTCCTCCAGCTTGTAGGCCTTGATCTTATCGAGAATGGTTTCAGTCATGGTGCCTCCGGCGGGTTGGCCCAGTTTATGGCGCGGTGACCGCGGGCCTGCAACCACGCATTGGTGCGACTGAACGGGCGGGACCCAAAAAAACCACGCCGCGCGGAGAGAGGCGACGGATGGGCCGTTTCGATCTTGAGATTGACGTCCGCATCGACCTCCAGCGCCGCTTTATGCGCGCCCGCCCCCCAAAGCAGATAGGCGCGGGGTTGATCAGACAAACGGTCCAGCACTTGTGTCGTCAGCGCCTGCCATCCGAGCTTGTCGTGCCCCTTGGCCTCACCTGCGGGGACCGTGAGCACGGTGTTGAGCAGCAAAACGCCCTGATCGGCCCAAAACCCAAGGTCTGCGGTGCGTGGGCGTGTGCCGATATCCTCCTGCATCTCCTTGAAAATATTGTTCAAGGAGCGGGGCAGCGGCTGCGTGCCTGCATCAGCGGAAAACGCCAACCCATGGGCGTGTCCGGGCGTCGGATACGGGTCCTGCCCAAGGATAATGACCCGCGCCTCATCGGGTTGAACCTGTTCCAGAGCGCGGAACACCTGGGGCGCGGGGGGCAGGATCTGGCGCGGATCTGCCGCCAGCCGCTGTTCGACGTCGGGCCATGTCTGCGTGAAAAAGGGCAGGGTGCGCCATTGCCCCAAGGCCTTGAGCGAATAGGCGCTCACGCGGCTTGCGTGATTTTCGCGACCGCGTCGATTTTGGCCCGCGCAGCACCGCTGTCGATGGACATGGCGGCTTTTTCGACCCCTTCCTTGAGGTCGGCGACTGCATCGGCAACCAGTAGCGCTGCGGCGGAATTCAGCAAAACGGCATCACGGTAGGCGGAGGTTTCCCCATCCAGCAGGGCATTGAAATCGCGCGCGTTTTCCTCCGGTGTGCCGCCGATGATCGCCTCGAAGGGATGCACGGGCAGACCGGCATCTTCGGGGTGCACCTCCAGATCAGAGACCGTCCCGTCCGGCGCCAGCGCACTTATCCAGGACACCCCGGTGATGGTCAGCTCGTCCGTGCCGTCCGAGCCATGCACCAGCCAGGCCTTCTCCGACCCCAGCGCGCCCAGCGTTTCAGCCATGGGGCGGATCAGATCACGGGAAAACGCGCCGGTCAGCTGGCGTTTTACAGCGGCCGGGTTTGTCAGCGGGCCGAGGATGTTGAAAATCGTGCGCGTCCCAAGCTCCGCCCGCGTCGGCATGACATGAGCAATCGCCGGGTGATGCATCGGGGCCATCATGAAACCGATCCCGGCCTCGTTCAGCGCCTTTTCCACGATCTCCGGGCCCACCATGACGTTTAGCCCCATCTGGGTCAGCGCATCCGCCGCGCCGGATTTGGAGCTGAGGTTGCGGTTGCCATGTTTGGCCACAACCACACCGGCCCCCGCCACCACAAAGGCCGTCGCGGTGGAGATGTTCAGCGTGCCCTTGCCGTCCCCGCCGGTGCCGACGATATCCATCGCCCCCTCGGGCGCGCGCACGGCGTTGCATTTGGCGCGCATCACGGCGGCGGCGGCGGCGTATTCATCCACGGTTTCGCCGCGTGTGCGCAGTGCCATCAGAAGCCCGCCGATCTGGCTCGGCGTGGCCTCGCCCTCGAACAGAATGGAGAACGCCGTTTCAGCCTGCTCCTTGGTCAAGGGGCCGGTGGCTGCCGCGCCAATCAACGGCTTCAATGCGTCACTCATGCCGGTACCTTCATCTCGTCGATGAAGTTCTGCAAGAGCGCGTGGCCATGCTCGGACCGGATCGATTCTGGATGGAATTGCACGCCGTGGAGCGGCAGGTGCCGGTGCTGCAGCCCCATGATGGTACCGTCGTCGAGCTCGGCAGTGATCTCCAGCGTGTCGGGCAGCGTTTCCCGATCCACGATCAGCGAATGGTAGCGCGTGGCAGCAAAGGGGGAGGGCAGCCCGGCAAAGAGGCCTTTGCCCGTGTGGCTGATCTGACCCAGCTTGCCGTGCACGATGTCCTTGGCCTGGACAACCTTGCCGCCAAAAGCCTGCCCGATGGACTGGTGCCCCAGACAAACGCCCATCAGGGGGATGCCGGTTTCCGCCGCTGCAAGGGTGAGGCCTAGGCAAATTCCTGCCTGATCCGGGTCACAGGGGCCGGGCGAGAGCAGGATGCCCTGGGGTTTCATGGCCATTGCCTGTTGCACATCCAGTGCGTCATTGCGGTGGACCACTACATCCGCCCCAAGACTGCCCAGATAATGCAAAAGGTTGTAGGTAAAACTGTCGTAGTTGTCGATCAGCAGCAGCATGTCCAAAACTTTGAATTCGGGGCTGGAGGCGAGGGGCTCTAGCACGGTATATATCGCGCATACATGTTCAGGCTTGCAGCGCTGCGTCAAGGGGCGCAAAGGTGAGCTGTGGTCTGAACCGCGCAGTGGACCCGGTCTTCGACGCAGCAGCGGAGCCGGGTGTGAGACAAAGAGGTGAGTGGAGCGTGGCACGAGGATTTCTGAGAGGCGCTTTGTGGGGCACGGTCGCCAGCCTTTGTGTGGCGGGCGGCGCATCCATAATCGCGGAGGGACCGGCGGCCCCGGTGGTCAAAGCCTCGGCGCCTGCAGCAAATGACGCGCCGGAGCCGGTAGCGACCGATGCGACGACGACAAGCGGGGACCGCGTGCCGGTGACCGGCCAGCAGGCGCCGAAAGCGCCCGCCCCGCAACCCGATACGCTTGCCGCGGTGCGCGAGGAAACTGTCCGGTCCGCGGCGCAGCCGGAAACGGGGACCGCGGCGCTCCTGGCGGCTCCGGGACTGGGCAGTGACCAATCGGGCATCGAGGCGGGTGCAGCGGAAACACCGGTCGTGGCCAATGCGCAAGCCTTGGGACTGAAAGCCCCCGCTGTCGATGCGGGCATCAACGTCTCCACCGACCCTGCCCAGCCGCGCCCGCCAAAGATCACGCCAAAGGCCGGTCAGGACCTTGCCCTCAGCGAGGACCCGGTACAGCCCGCGTCACCTCTGGTGAGTACCGAGCCGTCGGGTCTTGCCGCCGACCCGGCACCGCGCGCGGAGCCTACAGACGCCTCCATTTCCGCGGACCCGGTGCAGCCGCCGCTGCCGGAGGTTCCCTCCGAGACGCAGGCCTTCGAGCCGGTGGTAAAGGCGCCTGTGCCCGCTGAAACGCCTGCAACGGCGGAAGATGCGCCAGCGCCGCAACCGGTGCAGACGGCCGTGGCGGCGCCGACACCACGCACGCCCGAGGACACAGAAACGACTGAAGCGCGCCCGCAGGCCCTTCCGCAGGACAGCGAAAATGCACCGGAACTTGCCTCGGACGACGTGTTGGCAGGCATCGGCGCGCCTGTCGGGACTTTCGGTAACCTGGCGCCCGATGTTCAGATCAACCGCTTGCCCACGTTGAGCGACCCTGCCACGCAAACCCCTCAGGACGTGCTTCTGCCCAATGCGAAAGAGGCGGTGGACGGCGGGCCGGAGGCCTCCGACCGCCCTGTGGACCGCTTTGCCGTGCCTCATGGCAACCTCAACGGGAAGCCGGTGATGGCCATTGTGCTAATGGATGACGGCGTTGATTTGTCTCGCGATACCATAGGGTTGCCCGCTCTGCGCAGTTTCCCCTATCCGATTAGCTTTGCGGTCGACAGTGGCCTGCCGGATGCCAAGGAGCGGATGGCGGCATACCGCGCAGAGGGGTTTGAAGTGCTGGCCACGGTCAACCTCCCGCAGGGGGCAAAAGCGGGCGATGCCGAGGTGTCGTTGGCCGTGGCGCTGGATGCCGTCCCGGAAGCCATTGGCGTCTTGGAAGGTGTCGGAGAGGGGGTGCAGACCTCGCGGGATGCGGCCCAGCAGGTGACGGAAATTCTGGCCGCCTCGGGGCATGGATTCGTGACCCAGAACAAGGGGCTCAACACCGTGCAGAAGCTTGCCGCCAAGGCTGGCGTGCCGTCCGCCGTCGTCTTTCGGGATTTCGACAGTAGCGACCAGACCCCCGTCGTGATCCGACGATTTCTGGATCAGGCCGCTTTCAGGGCCGGGCGGGATGGGTCGGTGATCATGCTGGGCCGTCTGCGCGAAGACACGATTTCCGCCTTGTTACTGTGGGGATTGCAGGACCGTGCCGAACAGGTGGCGCTGGTGCCGGTATCGGCGGCGCTGACCACGCAGCAATAGGGGGCTCAGGCGCGTCGCGCCGGTTCTTCGACGAAATCAGCATACCACAGGGCGAAGTCTTCGGCGGCCATCGGGTGCCCGATGGCGTATCCTTGCACCGCATCGCATCCCAATTCGGTCACGCGGGTAAAGAGCGCTTGGTTTTCCACCCCCTCGGCCACAACGCGCATGTTGAGGTTTCGGGACAGCGCCACCAATGCTGAAATGATGCTTTCAGCGCGGACATTCGGCACCGGCAGCACGATGGATCGGTCGAGCTTGATCCCGTCGATGCGCAGGCGGGACAGGTTCGACATGGAGGCATAACCCGTCCCGAAGTCATCCAGCACGACGGAAAAGCCCGCTCTGGTCAGGTTCTCAACGGTTTGGATGGCGTTGTCATCATCGCTTTCGATGAGCGTGTTTTCGAGCACTTCGATTGTCAGATCGGTGGGCGCCATGCCGCGGGCGAGCACCTCCTGCAGCAAGCGGTCCGGCAGGTTCGGATCGCGCAGGGTCGCGGGCGAGGCGTTGATCGAGATGGTCGGCACATCAATGCCGCGGGCCCGGAAGTCTTCCAGCGTATCCAGCCCTTTCTCCAGCATCATCAGGTCGATCTGCCGGATCAGCCCGGCCTCTTCTGCCGCTGCGATGAAGGTGGCGGGTGGAATGATGCCGCGCGCCGGATGCCGCCAGCGGGCCAGCACCTCGCATCCGAATAGCTTGCCGCTCTCGGTGCAGACCTGCGGCTGGAAATGCGGCTCGAACTGTTCGGCCTCGAGGGCGTCGGTGATCTGGGCAAAGAGCGCCTCCCGATCGTTGATTTCGTCCCGCAGATCGCCGGAAAAAGCACAGACCTGCCCACGGCCATCCCGTTTCGCCTTGTAGAGCGCAAGATCAGCCTCGATCAGCAATTGATCCGGTGTCGCCGCCGATGACGTTGCCAGCGTAAAGCCGATGCTGGCACCGATTTCGCAAGGGGCGCCGTCAATGGTCATGGGCTGGCTAATGGCCGCGACGAGGCGCTCCCCCAGATGTTCCAGATCATCGATTGATTTCGGCGCTTTCACCACAATCACGAACTCGTCGCCGCCGATGCGCGCCACCAGATCGTCCGACCGCGCGTGCGCCAGCAGGATCCGGGCCACCTCGACCAGGACATCGTCGCCGGCCTTGTGCCCGAGGCTGTCGTTGACGGCCTTGAAGCGATCAAGGTCGATCTTCATCACGCTGACCGCGACATCACCACTGGATCCGGTTTCGATACCGGACAGATAGTCATAAAGCGCCCGCCGGTTCAGCAGACCGGTGAGCGCGTCGTGATTGGCCGCGTGGGTCAGATTGTTGCGCGCCGCGACCAGCTCCTTGTTGCGCTGACGAATGGCTTCGAAGGAAGCGTTCAGCTGCCTTCCCCGCCGTTCGAACCGATGAATTGTCCGGCTGACAGAGACCTGCGCGGGCAGGAAAATAAACAGGGCTTCCATCATCAGGATCACCAGGGCGATGGCCAGCGCGATCGTTTCCAGCCGGTGCAGCCAGCGTGTCTGCGCAATGGATTGCGCTTCGTGCAGACTGGCCGCACTGTTCAGTGCAGAGAGCAGGTTCAGCTGGCCCATCGCCACCAGCTGGTTCTGCATGTTCGCCTTCACCTCGCCCGAGGCCTCAATCGTATAGCGCGCCGTAGAAACAAATCTGCGGGAGAAGTAGTCCAGCGGGAAGTCCGGATGGTCAAAGTAGAGATGCCGGAGCTTTTGTGACAGATCCCTGCGTGTCGTCAGCCAGACATTCGAATCCTCAAACAGCTTGATGGCGGACAGCAACCGCGCTTCGGTCTCCGCCGACGGGTTACGTTCACTCTCGCGCATCAGGAAAAGAATGCGCTGGCTGAGCATGACCTGTCTGGTGCTGATGCGGCTTGCCTCGGAATCCGCTTCCGATTCAGAGATGGCAACGATGGAGGCGTAATGCGCGCCCAGGATCGTGATGCAGACAATACTCAGGCCGAGAGCGTATCGTTTCCACAAGGATTGTGGCTTGGTGATACACACGTGGCGGATAAAACCGCGCGTCAGCCTTTTGAAAGTGCCAGTCAACCGGGGCCCCAGACGTCATTGCTCGATGCAAGGCGACCACCCACGGATCATATTCCCTGCTTATTGCGGCAAAATGACCTGTTGGAGTTTCGATACCCTCAAGAAAACGGGGTTCAGGCGGCGCGCAGCCCGGTTTTTAGCCCGTAATTAAGACAGATTTAGGGAAAATCCGACGCAGTTTCCGACCTCAGATGATCTCGTCTTCATCAAAAAGCGGGTCTGTTTCCAGCTGTGCGGCGAGGTCTTCCACGGTGTCGTCGGCAACGCTGGGGCTGAGGGCGGCAAGGTGAAAGACCGCGTCTCCCTCATTCACCAGCGGCAGGATCGCGCGCCCGATCAGGATGCCCGGCGAGGGGGCGACCAGATCGGTTTCAAAGCCACCAAAGGGGTCCGAGATCGTCGCCAACACCTCCCCTGCGACAACGGTTTCACCCTCTGCGCGGAAGGTGCGCAAGAGGCCCCCGGCAGGGGCCCGCAGCCAGGTGGAGGATGTGCAGACATAGGGTTTGGCCTTGGCCTTGGCGATGCCCTTCGCCGCCAGCATCGACATGCTGCGCATCACGCGCAGGATCCCGGCGACCCCGGCCCGCACGGCCATTTCGTCAAAGCGCAGGCCTTCGCCCGCCTCATAAAGCAGAACCGGCGTGCCGCGCGCGGCGGCTTCCGCCCGCAGGGACCCGTCACGCAAGGGCGATGTCAGAACAACCGGGGCGCCAAAGGCTGCGGCCATGTCCCGTGTTCCTGCATCACCGGGCGAGACACGGATTTGCGGCAGGTTCGTTCTGTGGATCGCCGCGGAATGCAGATCGATCCCGACATCGCAGCGCGAGACGACCTCGTTGAGAAAGATATGCGCCAGACGGGAGCCGAGCGAGCCCGACGGGTGGCCGGGAAAGCAGCGGTTCAGATCCCGCCGGTCGGGCAGGTAGCGGGAGCGGTTGAGAAAGCCAAAGGTGTTCACCACGGGCACGACCAGCAGCGTGCCGCGCAGGGATTTGAGTTGCGGCGCGCGCAGCAGACGCCGCACGATTTCAACCCCGATCACCTCATCCCCATGTACAGCCGCCGAGATGAACATCACCGGCCCCGCGCGTTTGCCGTGATGGACCTGCACGGAGAGGTTCACCGGCGTATGATCGGGCAGGATGGAGACAGGCAGGTGGACTGTTTCGATATTGCCGGGCCCGATGTGTTGTCCCGCGATTTCAAAGGGCTGGCGCGGCATGGATCAGCTGTTGCCCTGACCCGAAAAACGCGCGGCATCTGCGGCGGCCCGGCGGATGGCGTTGGATTTATGCACCGTCTCCTGGAACTCCGCCTCGGGGTCGCTGTCGTAGACGACACCGCCGCCCGCCTGGATGTAGAGCGTCTGGTCCTGCACCACCGCCGTACGCAGGGCAATGCACATATCCATATCGCCGCCCGCGCTGAAGTAGCCGACACCGCCGCCGTAGATCCCGCGTTTTTCAGGCTCCAACTCGTCGATGATTTCCATCGCGCGGACCTTGGGCGCGCCTGAGACAGTGCCCGCAGGCATGCCCGCGAAAAACGCATCCAGCGCGTCCTTGTCGTCCTGCAGCTCGCCCACCACGTTGGAGACGATGTGCATCACGTGGCTGTAGCGTTCGACGATGAACTCTTCGGTGGGGCGCACGGTGCCGATCTTGGCGACGCGGCCCACATCGTTGCGCCCCAGATCAAGCAGCATCAGATGTTCCGCCAGCTCCTTCTGATCGGCCAGCAGATCGGCCTCCAGCGCGTTGTCCTCTTCCGGCGTGGCGCCGCGGGGGCGGGTGCCCGCGATGGGGCGGATCGTCACCTCATTGCCAAAGACGCGTACCAAGATTTCGGGGCTGGCCCCGATGACCTGAAAGCCGCCGAAGTTGAAATAGAACATGAAGGGCGAGGGGTTGGTGCGCCGCAACGAACGATAGAGCGCAAAGGGCTCCTGCTTGAAATCCTGTGCCCAGCGTTGCGCTGGCACCACCTGAAAGATATCGCCCGCGCGGATGTAATCCTTGGCGGTCTCGACGGCCTGCTTATAGCCCTCGTGGGTGAAGTTGCTGACCGGCGCGCCGGGGGCTTCCGCCTCGCCCAGATCGCGGGTGGCCACGGGCATGGCGCGCTCCAGATCGCGCACCGCGTCCATCACCCGTTCGGCGGCCTGCGCATAGGCCGCGCGGGCGGATTGACCCTCCGACACCCAGGCGGGGGAGACCACGGTGACCTCACCCTTGACCCCGTCAAGCACGGCAATCACCGAAGGGCGCAGCATCACCGCATCGGGCAGGCCCAGCGGATCGGGGTTGATGTCCGGCAGATGCTCCACCAGCCGCACCATGTCATAGCCCAGATAGCCAAAGAGCCCGGCGGCCGCCTGCGGCAGGTCATCGGGCAGGGCGATGCGGCTTTCCGCAAGCAGGGCGCGCAGCGTGTCCAGCGGATTGCCGTCCTGCGGGGTAAAGGCATCTGCATCGTAGCGCGCTGTGCGGTTGATCTCGCTGGTCTCGCCTCGGCAGCGCCAGATCAGGTCCGGCTTCATGCCGATGATGGAATAGCGCCCGCGGATTTCACCCCCCGTGACCGATTCCAGCACAAAGGCGTCCTTTTGCGCCCCCGTCAGCTTCAGCATCAGGGAAACGGGCGTGTCCAGATCTGCGGCCAGCCGCGTATAGACGATCTGGTTGCGACCCTCTGCATAGGCCGCGTCGA
The DNA here is from genome assembly GCF_015644665.1 of Roseobacter sp. MH60115. Lineage (GTDB taxonomy): Bacteria > Pseudomonadota > Alphaproteobacteria > Rhodobacterales > Rhodobacteraceae > Roseobacter. The sequence continues at coordinate 164,163 of NZ_JADOBQ010000003.1, read as the reverse complement.
AGGTTTCAAAATCCGGTGTCAAAGCCATGGGTCAGGGGAAGTTCACATGCACGGCCTGAAGCGCCTGCGGGTTGATCTGCGGATTGGCGCGTCGGCTGACATCGGTGCCGAAAATCTCGAAGACATTCTGCGCCAGTGCCTGATCGGCCTGTTCGGCCAGCTGCGCACGCATGGTTGCCGTCTCTTCATCGTCTGCAGGGCCAGAAATCCCGTCGAGCCGGACCACGACAATTGCGCCGTCATGCGGTTGCACGGAGATATCACCCACGGCCATATCGAACACCTCCGACAGGAAACCGGGCGGGGTGCCGCCGACAAAGTCGCTGCGCAGCAGGTTCTCTTCCCGCACCGCATCCAAACCAAGCTCCGCAAAGGGGGTGCCCTCGGTCAGTTGCGGCATCTGCGCGTCGACCTGAGCCGCGAGGCGCGATTCCACCTCCGCAGCCTGCCAATGCGCCAGTACATCCTCACGGACATCCTCAAAAGGGGCCGGACGCGGAGGCAATACCGCATCGAGTCGCAGGGCAAACAGCCCGCCGTCTTCCAACTGGCCGATTTGCGGGAAATCCTCTGCGGTCACAGCCAGCGCGGCGCGCCGGAACGCCTCGTAAGCGGCGATATCCTCGGCGCTGTCGGTGCTCCAGTCGACCTTGCCCAGCACCATATCGGTGTCTGCGGCCAACTCTTCCAAGGTGGCACCGCCCGCCAGCAGGTCATCGAGGTTTTCCGCCTGCGCCTCGACCAGACGGCGGGCACGATCAGCGGCAACCTCGGGGCGCAGAATGGCCTGTGCATCCTCGAAAGAGGTGAACTGTTCCGGCAGCACCGCGTTCACCCGGAAAAGCGCCGGCCCTAGCGAGCTGGGCAGGGGGCCAACAACCGCGCCCACCTCGGCGGCAAAAACACCTTCGCCTGCAGCCCCCAGATCCGCCAGGGTCACATCCCCCAGATCAATATCGGCCAGCGTCAGCCCACGGTTTTCCACCAGCGTTTCGAAATCGGTGCCGGTTTCCAGCGCGGCGGCAGCGGTGGCCGCACTTTCCGCGTCCAGATAGGCCAGACGTTCCACCAGGCGGCGCTCAGGCTGATTGAATTCCTCGCTGCGCAGATCGTAGGCCTCGCGCAGGTCGGCCTCGGCAATCTCTACCTGATCCACCATCGCATCCGGGCTCAGCAGCGCATAGGTGATCTGCTTGGTCTCCGGCAGGGTGAAATCGGCGATGTTCTCCTCGTAATGCGCCTGCAGGGTAGCATCTTCCGGCGCCTCAATCGGCGTTTCCAGATCGGCCTCGGAAAGCCGCGCCCAGGTAAAGCTGCGCTGCTCGCCCACGTAGTTGACCAGTGTTTCGACAAAGGCATCAGGCATCACCACGCCGCTGAGGATGGCGCCCTGCATCAGCGTGCGCGCCACTTCCTCGCGCAGCTGGGTTTCGAACTGTGCCTCGGAAATGCCGCTCTGCTCCAGCGCAAAGCGGTAACCTTCGCGGTCAAACGCACCATCGATACCCCGGAATGCACCGATTTCCAGAATACGGTCACGCAGGTTGCTGTCGCCGATGGACAGCCCGATTTGCGCGGCCTCGTGGTCCAGCGCGCGGGTGTCGATGATCCGCTGCAGCACGGCGCGGTCGAGCCCGATCTGCTGGGCCTGCGCAAAGGGCAGAACCTGTCCGGTCTGCTGCTGCACGGCCTGGATTTCCTGCTGCAACTGGCGGGCGTAATTGTCGACGGAAACAGGCATGTCACCCACGGTGCCAATCGTGCGGATATTGCCGGTCAGGCTGGTGGCGCCAAAGCCGCCGAGCCCGAGGATGAGCAGACCCAACAGGATCCAGACGGCGGTTTTCGAAATGCTTGATGAGCCCTTGGCCATATCACCCCTTTGCGCTGGCGCGCCTGTCACGTTTTGCCGCTCTGTCTATGCGCAGCCGCCCCGGGGGGCAAGGGGCCTCACAGGCTCTTGTCCATCCCCGCTAGGCGCTGAAAGAGCACGCCGATCCCGTCCTGATCCAGATTGGCAAAGGCAATGCGTAGCTGACGCGCGCCGTCGGGGTCGTCCTGGGGGTAGAACATTGTGCCGGGCAGGCACAGAATGCTCTGATCGCGCACCAGATGTCGCGCCAGATCGTCCGATTGCATCGTAAAGGGATGCCGCAGATAGGCGAAATACGCACCCAGTCCCAGCAACGCCCAGCCCTGTTCGGCCAGAACCGGAAACCCGTCACTGATGGCCGCCCGGCGCGCCAGGATTTCCGCACGTTCCCCGGCCAGCCATTGACCGAGGTTCTGCATGCCCCAGAGGGCCGCGTGCTGTCCAATCTGTCCCGGGCAAATGGCCACGGTATCAAGGAATTTCTCAACTTCGGCCAATCGGGTCTGCCCGGTTGCCATGGCACCCACGCGGTGGCCGGTCAGCCGGTAGGCCTTTGAAAAGGAATATAGGTGGATCAGCGTATCGGGCCACTCCGGGTCCTCGAACAGACCATGTGGCGCCCCCGATTGCGCATGAAAATCGCGGTAAGTCTCGTCGAGGATCAGCGCGATGCCGCGCCGCTGCGCCAGATCGTAAAAGGCACGGAGCAGCTCTGCGGGATACTCCACGCCGCTGGGATTATTGGGCGACACCAGGGCCATTGCGCGGGTGCGGGAGGTGATCAGCGCCTCTGCCATCTCCGGATCGGGCAGCAGCGCTGCATCCGTCTTCAGCGGCACCGTCCGCACGCCGGACATGTCCAGCCACATCTTGTGATTGAAGTACCACGGGGTCGGCAGAATAACCTCATCGCCTTCGGCACAAAGCGTGGCGATGGCGGCGGCAAAGGCCTGATTGCAGCCCGACGTGATGGCGATCTGATCCGTCGAGACCGCGCCCCCGTAGATCCGCCCCGTTTCCTGCGCCAGTGCCGCGCGCAGTTCCGGCAAGCCCAGCACCGGCCCGTAAAGATGCGCATCATCCCGCGCCAGCGCCACCTCTGCCATCACCTGCCGCAGAGCATCGGGGGGCGGATCGACAGGGGCTGCCTGACTGACATTGATCAACGGCCTGTCCGCAGGAAAGGCGACACCTTCCAGCCAGCGCCGGGCTTCCATCACGGGCGGGGCAAAGGTGGCGGCGGTGCGTGTCAAGATCATGTGGCGGCTCTGGTCAACTGGCGGCTCCGGCTTCTTCTGGCTCAAAATATCCTCGCCGAAGGCAAGAAAACTCTTTTGGCAGGCTACTCCGTCCCGCGATAGGGTTCCACGTATTGCAGCGCCATATCCCAGGGGAAGAAAATCCAGGTGTCCTGGCTGACCCCGGTGATAAAGGTATCGACCTGCGGCTCGCCCTTGGGCTTTGCATAGACGGTCGCAAAATGGGCATTGGGATAGAGCGCACGCACCACTTCGAGCGTTTTGCCGCTGTCGACCAGATCGTCGAGGATCAGAATGCCGGTGCCGTCACCCATCAAGGCGTCATCCGGCGCCTTCAGCACCTTGGCCTCGGACTGCTGCTGGTGGTCGTAGGATTTGATCGAGATCGTGTCGACGGTGCGGATGTCAAGCTCGCGCGCCACGATCATGGCTGGCGCCATGCCGCCGCGGGTGATCGCCACAATCGCGCGCCAGGCGCCCTCATCGGGCCCGCGGCCATCCAGCCGCCACGCCAAGGCACGGCTGTCACGGTGGATCTGGTCCCAGCTGATGTGAAAGCCCTTCTCATGGGGCAAGCGGCTTGGATCTTTGCTCATCTCAGTTCCTTTCAGTCAGCAGGCGCAGTCCCAAAGCGCCCAGCAGTGTCGCGGCAATACGGTCCAGGATGGGTTTCGCGCCAAGGTATCCACGACGCGCCGGGGCGCTGGAGAGCAGCAGGGCGACGACCCCGTAAAAACAGACCTCCAGCACGAAGTGGTTCGCAACAATGATCGCGATCTCCGTCGCGGCCAACCCTTGGGGGAAAACCACGACAATCACGGCGGCTGCAAACAGCATGGACTTGGGATTGCCCGCGTTGATCAGCATCCCGGAGAGAAACGCGCGCCCGTGCGGACGGCTTGCGTCGCCAACGGGAGATTTCGCGTGCCGCCACGTCTGGATCGCGAGCCAGATCAGATAGAGCGCGCCGCCAAATTTCAGCACCGTGTAGGTCCAGGGGAAGAGGCGAAAGAGCCCTTCGAGCCCCAGAAGGGCGGCGAGCGTCCAGAGGGCTGCGGCAAATCCCAGGCCAATGCCGGTAGCAAACCCCGCAGCACGCCCGGAGGCCACGCAGGTCTTGATGGCATAGAGCAGGGCGGCGCCCGGGCTGGCAAGCGCCGCGAGCAGCACGAGGTTGAAGGCGATCAGAGAGTCAAAAGTCATATGTTACCCCGCTGCGATACGTGCCCCGAAAAGGCCCAGAATGACGCCGAAACAGCGCTCCACACGCGCCTTGATCCGGGCATAGAGCTGTCGCGGTCCGCTGCGGGAAAAGACAAGGGCCAGGCAGGCGTACCAGCCGGTCTCGACCACGAAGATCACCGCGAGGATCATGGCCCCATCCAGCCAGGTCATGCCCGGTGGGATGATCCCGGTGAAGACGGCTGCGAAATAGGCGAGCGCCTTGTGATTTGCCAGATTGGTCAAGAGACCGAGCCAGAGAGCCCCGAGCGTGCTGCGTGGGGGCAGGGCGCCCGGCTCGGGCATCGGTTCCGCGGCATGGCGCCAGAGAGAGATGCCAATCCAGACCAGGAAAAGCCCGCCGATGATGCGCAGGCCCGTCTGCACCCAGGGCATCAGCTCAAACACCAGCGACAGCCCGGCGAGCGCCGCCACGGCCCACACAAGTACGGCACATGTCAGACCAAGGTTCAGCAGCAAGGCCGGGCGCAGCCCCTCGCTCGCGGCGGTCCGAATGGTGAGCACCGCAGCAGGGCCGGGGCTCATGGCGAGCATGAGTTGCAAGAGCGCCAGACCTGCGAGGGCGGAGAGGGTCATTCCTTGGCCATATCCGGTGCATCCACCGCCTTCATGCCGACCACGTGATAGCCCGCATCCACATGCAGGTTCTCACCGGTGGTGCCGGAGCCGAGATCAGAGAGCAGGAAGAGTGCGGCCTTGCCGACATCCTCGGTGGTCACATTGCGACGCAGCGGCGAGTTGTACTCGTTCCACTTCATGATGTAGCGAAAATCGCCAATGCCGCTGGCGGCCAGCGTCTTGATCGGCCCGGCAGAAATCGCGTTCACGCGGATGCCGTCCTTGCCCAGATCTTCGGCCAGATATTGCACCGAGGCCTCGAGCGCTGCCTTGGCGACACCCATCACGTTATAATGCGGCATGACTTTTTCCGCTCCGTAGTAGGTGAGCGTCAGGCAGGAACCGCCATTTGTCATCATCTTCTCGGCGCGCTGCACCACGGCCGTAAAGGAGTAGACCGAGATATCCATGGAGAGGGCAAAGTTGCTGCGGCTGGTGTCGACATAGCGGCCGCGCAGCTCGTTCTTGTCGGAAAACCCGATGGCATGCACGATGAAATCGAGTGTACCCCACCGCTCCTTGAGCGCCTCGAACAGCGCATCAATCGACGCCTCATCACCCACGTCGCAGGGCAGGACGATGTCGCTGCCCAGTTGCGCGGCCAACGGATCGACGCGTTTTTTCAGCGCATCGCCCTGGTAGGAGAATGCCAGCTCTGCGCCCGCATCGGCGCAGGCCTTTGCGATCCCCCAGGCGATGGATTTGTCGTTGGCCAGGCCCATGATGAGCCCGCGCTTGCCCGCCAGAAGATCGTTTCCCATAAAGGTCCCTCGATTGTCATGTGGTGTTTTTGTCCTTTCCGTCCTTTAGGCGATTGCGGCAGGCCCATCAAGGTAGGTCAATACACCCCCTTGACCTTTGCGCTGGTTCCGCCACTTGCTGCGGGGAAAGACATGTGAGGATGCCATGGATAGCAGAAGTGGAAAATTCGCGGGCGACAATCCCTTTGATCTGGCACAGATCTGGTTGGACGAAGCGGGGAAAACCGAACCCAATGACCCCAACGCCATGGCGTTGAGCACGGTGGATGCGGACGGCCTGCCAAACGTGCGCATGGTCCTGCTGAAGGCGATCGAGCCGGATGCCTTTGTCTTTTACACCAATTACGACAGCGCCAAGGCGGGCGAGCTTGACGGCGCGGGCAAGGCGGCCTTTGTGATGCACTGGAAAAGCCTGCGCCGTCAGATACGCGTGCGGGGCCTTGCGGAACGGGGCGACCCGGAGGACGCGGACGCCTATTTTGCCACGCGGTCGCTGAAAAGCCGGTTGGGGGCATGGGCTTCGAAACAGTCCCGCCCGCTGTCCAGCCGTGCGGCACTGATGGCCGAGGTGGCGAAAGTGACCGCGACCAAGGGCACAAACCCGCCGCGCCCGCCGTTCTGGGGCGGGTTTCGGATCAAGCCGCTGGAGATCGAATTCTGGGCGGATGGCGAGTTTCGCCTGCATGACCGGTTTGTCTGGCGCCGGGCGTCTTTCGACGAGACCTGGTCGATCACGCGCCTGAACCCGTGAGGGGCGAAAAAAAGCGCGAGTCTCAATAATTCACTGTTTGTCAGCGCACATAATATTGTGCATACATCGGGGGAGTTTTGATTTTTCAGTCATTTATGAGGTGGAATTCAACTGTGGCTAGAATGACCTGAGAAATCGCGAATGTGTGATGCTTGTGCGAGCGCCTTTTGCGATGTACGCGAAGAAATTCGTCTCAACTTTTTTGTTTCAACTTGAAAGAAGAAAGTTAATTCGCGCAAGACTGTGTTAGAAGACCTTACGACGGCTGAAAGAAGACGAGTGAGCGAGACCGAAGAAATATCTTCCCCCGTGAAGGGGCTTGTTAAATGGTTTGATCCGGTAAAGGGGTTTGGCTTCGTCGTTTCCGACGAAGGCGGTCCGGATATTCTGTTGCACGTTAACGTTTTGCGGAACTTCGGGCAAAGCTCCGTCGCCGATGGCGCACGGGTCGAGCTGGAAGTGCAGCGCACGGAACGGGGCGTTCAGGCGACGCAGGTGCTGGCCCTCTTGCCGCCGCAGGCGGGCGAGTCGGTGGGGTTGTCGGATATCGCGGCACTGGATCCGTCCATTGTGGCCGCCGCACCCTTGGAACCTGCACGTGTCAAATGGTTCGACAAGGGCAAGGGTTTTGGCTTTGCCAATGTCTTTGGCCGGCGCGAAGACATCTTTCTGCACATGGAGGTGCTGCGCCGGTCGGGCCTCTCCGATCTGGCCCCGGGCGAAGCACTGGCGCTGCGCGTCATCGAGGGCAAGCGCGGGCATATGGCCGCGGAAGTCTTTGCCTGGGAAGCAGCGCTGGACGTCTCGGAGGCATGATCCTGCGCGCCGCGGTGCTGATGTGCGCACTGGCGCAGGCGGCTGCGGCCGAGACCTGCCGCGACGACACGGTGTACCTGAAAGGCGATTGGGGCGACGCGCGATTTGCCGTTGAAATCGCCGATGATGACCGGGAGCGCGCGCAGGGGCTCATGCACCGGGAGCATCTGCCGAGTTCGGCGGGCATGCTTTTTGTCTATGACCGCCCGCAGACCTTGTCGTTCTGGATGCGCAACACGCTGATCCCGCTCGATCTCATCTTCATTGACCAAACCGGCACCGTCCGGACCATCCATCATTCCGCACAGCCGCTCGATGAGACACCGATTCCCGGCGGCTCCGGCCTGACACATGTGCTGGAAATCAACGGCGGGCTGGCCAAGGCGCTGGGGATCACGGCCGGAACCGTGCTGCGCCACCCAACATTTTCAGCGACAGACGCCCGTTGGCCCTGTTAGGGGTTTTCAAACCCGCACGCCCCGTTTAAGGAGTGCTTCGTCGGAGCGTGGCGCAGCCTGGTAGCGCACCTGTTTTGGGTACAGGGGGTCGGAGGTTCGAATCCTCTCGCTCCGACCACTTTCAAAAATATCTGTATGCATGGGCTGCGGTGTTATGGGATCGCAGCGGTCTGCTGACCAAATGATGGCGCAGGAAGGGATCTGCCGGACGGTCGAAATCCGCGACACGCCTGATCAACCGGGTCTTGGCGAAAGCGCTGTCTAGCGCCTCGTATCGAGCGTCCGGGAAACGCACTATTGCCGCGACATTTCGCGAAATGGGCAGACGTCATCCTCAAACGGCACATGTCGGCGCCGAAACTGTGTCCCTTCGATGACTTCCGGATGCCGGATCCGGTCCATGCGGAAATGCCGGAAATCATCGCGCGCGGGATCCCAGCCGACAAGATACCAGAGCGGCGGCAGGATCAGCATGGCTTGCGGTTCGATCGCGCGGTCTGTCTCACGGCCTTTTGCATCGCGGTAGCGAAAACGCAGATGCATCCGCTTGAGAAAGGCCGCCTCGAAGGCTGGCAACAGCGCGGGATCCATGGAGCCCATGTCCGATATGTCCTGATGCGGCGATAATTCTCCGATGTGCAGGCAATCCAGAAACTGACGCAGATCGCGGATCTTGTCTGACGGCAGCGCCTTCTCGATCTTGGCAAGCCCCGCGTCGGCAAGATCCGAAAACGGCAGGCTGCGCGCCGCGCGCATTGCCGCAACACTGATGAGAAGCGCAAACACTTCATCCACCGACAGGCGGGCCGTTGTCTGCACCGATTGCGGATCAAGTTGCAGGCCCCCGCCGCGCCCGGCTTCCGAGTGGATGACAAAGCCCTGATCGCGCAGGGCGCTGATGTCGCGCAGGATCGTCCGACGGGAGGTCCCGACCTCCTCGGCCAGGTCGTTGACGGTGGATGTGCCATTGCGGCGCAGGCTGCGCACGATGGCGTCATGACGAAGGCGAATGCTCACTCTGTAATACTAGCACTTTTGGTGACAAAATATGGCACCTTTTTGCCTTAGTCAGGGTGCAGGCACATGAACAAGGAGATTCTGACGATGCAACGCACAGCGGTAAACCCATGGGACTGGTCCCTGAAACTTGGCTACAATCAGGCAGAAATCATCGAAGGCCCGTCGCGGCAGTTGATCTGCGCGGGCCAAACGGCGGTAGACGGCGAAGGCAATCCACAGCACCCCGGGGACATGCGCGGTCAGATTGGCCTGGCATTGGACAATCTGGAGGCGGTATTGTCCGAGGCGAACATGGGATTGGGCAACATCATACGTCTTGGGGTTTTTGCCACGGACGTGGATGAAGCTTTGAAGAACTTCGATCTGCTTGGCATGCGGTTCGGACCGATTGGATGCGCCCCGCCGATGACCTTGCTTGGCGTGACCCGTCTCGCGATTCCGGGCTTGTTGTTCGAAATCGAAGCCACCGCCGCGGCATGAACCGAGACAAGATGCAGCAGCCTTCACGGTCGGTTCCCGACCAGCTGCTGCGTCTTGTCTTGCCCTCGGCGGGCAGCAGGACATTGCCCCTTTCGATGTGCTGAGACCCGCCCGACGGTGCGGCGCATCAGTGTTATTGTCGCGCAAAGCGTCAGGGCACGATTGACTGTGGTGACGAGCCGGGTTCAGGCGTAGGCCAAGCGCGCGGCGATTTCAGGTTTCTCTGTGATCCGTTGAAACGTCAATGCCAGCCAATGCTGGTTTCGCCGGAAACAGTCACGACCCTGCCGGTCGGCAATGACATCTGCAGGAATCATCCCACCGAAAGTCGATGCTGCCCCCAAATGCACAGATGGAATCGGGCTGCGCACGCGCGGATCTCCGCCAAATCATGCCGATGCTGTGCCACTATATCTAGTGGTGCCGCGGCTCGAATATCGGCCTCCTCCCCATATATGGGGAGACCGCCCGCGCCAAACAGTCGGGGTGCGACACAAAAATGTAACATTGCGTGAGTACAGCGCGCGAGTCGCAAAAAGGTCGGCCTTTGCCGGAGGTAACCGTTTCTTAACCTTCTCACCCTGTGGATAATTTCAAGCATTGCATAAGCCAGACAAGCTAAATCAGCCAAACCATTTGATTATTGCATCCGGCGGTTACGGCAACTTGTAAACAGTCCTTTGGGGATATTAACCGGGTGTTAATGATTTGAATCACAACGCACTCCGGGCAGACCAAATCAGCGGATGCGTCAAGTCCGTAAACTTTAAAAAATCTTAAAAATATCGTTGACCGGGTAGGGCAAGATACGTCAGTTTGTGGAGGCCGACGATGACGCCACAACATGTAGTGGTTTAACGCTCAGGGGCGGATCGACGGGACAGGGGCCGACAGACGACACTTTTTTCGATCTGATCCAAGGCCGGAGCGCTGAACGCGGCAGCTCCGGACAAGGAGATTGTGCCTATGACCCACGGCGCGAGGCTGGAGTAACGCGGCAATGACGGCGTTGGTCTGAAGATGAAATTGCTGGAAATGAGGCAGCGACAAAATGAAAATCGAACGTAAATTCACCAAGGCCGGGCAAGACGCTTACGCAGAGCTCGATTTCGTCACGACTGCATCGGAAATCCGCAACCCGGACGGCACCGTTGTGTTCCGCCTCGATGAGGTCGAAGTGCCCGGTTCCTGGAGCCAGGTCGCCAGCGACGTCATTGCTCAGAAATATTTCCGCAAGGCGGGCGTCCCCTCGAAAACCCGTCGGGTGAAAGAAAAGGGCGTGCCTGAATTCTTGTGGCGCTCGGTGCCCGCAGAGGGCGCGGAGATGGGCGGCGAAACCTCCTCCAAACAGGTCTTCGACCGTTTGGCAGGCGCATGGGCCTATTGGGGCTGGAAGGGGGGCTACTTCACCTCCGAGAGCGACGCCAAATCCTACTTTGACGAAATGCGCCACATGCTGGCCTCCCAGCGCGCGGCCCCCAACAGCCCGCAGTGGTTCAACACCGGCCTGCATTGGGCCTATGGCATCGACGGCCCGGCCCAGGGGCACCACTATGTCGATTACAAATCCGGCAAATTGACCAAATCCAAATCTTCCTACGAGCACCCACAACCGCATGCCTGCTTCATCCAGTCTGTCTCAGACGACCTCGTAAACGACGGCGGCATCATGGATCTGTGGGTGCGGGAAGCGCGTCTGTTCAAATACGGCTCCGGCACCGGCACCAATTTCTCCAGCCTGCGGGCTGCGGGAGAGAGCCTGTCCGGTGGGGGCCGTTCATCCGGGCTGATGGGCTTCCTGAAAATCGGTGACCGTGCGGCGGGGGCCATCAAATCGGGTGGCACCACGCGCCGGGCCGCCAAGATGGTGATCGTCGACGCGGATCACCCGGACATCCAGGATTTCATCAACTGGAAGGTCATCGAAGAGCAGAAAGTGGCGAGCATCGTCGCGGGCTCCAAGATGCACGAGCAGAAGCTCAACGGTCTTTTCGAGGCGATCAAGACATGGGACGGGGCGGAAGCCGATGCCTATGACCCCGCCAAGAATGACGCGCTGAAAACAGCGATCCGCGCGGCGAAAAAAGTATCTATCCCAGAGACTTACGTCAAGCGCGTGCTGGACTATGCCAAGCAGGGCCACACTTCCATCGAGTTCCCAACATACGACACCGATTGGGACTCCGAGGCGTATAACTCCGTCTCCGGGCAGAACTCCAACAACTCGATCCGCGTCACAAACGCTTTCCTGACCGCCGTCGAAAAGGACGCCGATTGGGAGTTGATCAACCGGGTCGATGGCAAGGTCACCAAGACTGTGAAGGCCCGCGAGTTGTGGGAGCAGATCGGCCACGCCGCCTGGGCCTGTGCCGATCCCGGCATCCAGTATCACGACACAGTGAACGACTGGCACACTTGCCCGGAAGATGGGGCGATCCGCGGCTCCAACCCCTGCTCGGAGTACATGTTCCTCGACGACACGGCCTGTAACCTGGCGTCGATGAACCTGCTGACCTTCCTCAAGGACGGCACGTTCCAGGTCGAAGATTACATGCACGCCACGCGTCTCTGGACCGTGACGCTGGAAATCTCCGTGATGATGGCGCAGTTCCCGTCGAAGGAGATTGCGCAACGCTCCTACGACTTCCGGACACTGGGTCTGGGCTATGCGAACATCGGCGGCCTGCTGATGAACATGGGCTATTCCTACGACAGCGATGAGGGCCGCAGCCTCTGTGGCGCCCTGACCGCCATCATGACCGGGGTGAGCTATGCCACCTCCGCCGAAATGGCGGGCGAGCTGGGCGCTTTCCCGGGCTATGCCAAGAACGCGCAGCACATGCTGCGGGTCATCCGCAACCACCGCAACGCGGCAAACGGCAAAGTGGGCGGCTACGAAGACCTCTCCGTCATGCCGGTCCCGCTCGACTACAAGAACTGCCCCGATGATCGGTTGATCGACGTGGCGCGCGGTGCCTGGGATCAGGCGCTGGAGCTGGGCGAGAAGCATGGCTATCGCAATGCGCAGGTCTCCGTGATCGCACCCACCGGCACCATCGGTCTGGTCATGGACTGCGATACCACAGGCATCGAGCCCGACTTCGCGCTGGTGAAGTTCAAGAAGCTGGCCGGTGGTGGCTACTTCAAGATCATCAACCAGTCGGTGCCTGCCGCCCTTGAAAAGTTGGGCTATGGGTCCGCGCAAATCGAGGAGATCGTCTCCTACGCGGTAGGTCACGGCACCATCGGCAATGCGCCGGGGATCAACCACACCTCGCTTGCGGGTCACGGCTTCGGCGCCAATGAATTGGCCAAGGTGGATGCGGCACTGGCCTCGGCCTTTGACATTCGCTTTGTCTTCAATCAGTGGACGCTCGGCGAAGAGTTCTGCACGCAAGTGCTTGGCATCCCTGCCGAAAAACTGAACGATCCAACCTTTGATCTGCTCAAACACCTGGGCTTCTCGAAAGCGGACATTGATGCGGCCAATGATCACGTCTGCGGGACCATGACGCTGGAAGGCGCGCCCTTCCTCAAGGAGGAGCACCTGCCGATCTTCGACTGCGCCAACCCCTGCGGCAAGCAAGGCAAGCGCTTCCTTTCCGTGAACAGCCACATCACCATGATGGCCGCGGCGCAGAGCTTCATTTCGGGGGCGATCTCCAAGACGATCAACATGCCGAATGACGCGACCATCGAGGACTGCCAGAAAGCCTATGAACTCAGTTGGTCGCTGGGGGTGAAGGCCAACGCGCTCTACCGCGATGGCTCGAAGCTCAGCCAACCGCTCGCGGCAGCCTTGGTCGAGGATGACGACGACGCGCAGGAGGTGCTGGAAAGCGGCTCGCAGCAGGAAAAGGCGGTCGTGCTCGCTGAAAAGATCGTCGAAAAAGTTGTGGTCAAGGAAATCGTCAAATCGCACCGCGAGAAGATGCCGCAACGGCGCAAGGGCTACACGCAAAAGGCCATCGTTGGCGGCCACAAGGTCTATCTCCGTACGGGCGAGTACGAAGACGGCAACCTGGGCGAGATCTTCATCGACATGCACAAAGAGGGTGCGGGCTTCCGGGCAATGATGAACAACTTCGCGATCGCCGTCTCGGTGGGTCTGCAGTACGGCGTGCCGCTGGAGGAGTTCGTCGATGCCTTCACCTTTACCAAATTCGAGCCTGCGGGCATGGTGCAGGGCAATGAGACCATCAAGAACGCGACCTCGATCCTCGACTACGTGTTCCGGGAATTGGCCGTCTCCTACCTCGACCGCACCGATCTGGCGCATGTTCAGCCTGAGGGGCATACCTTCGACGATCTGGGGCGCGGCGAAGAAGAAGGGGTGAGCAACGTCTCGGAACTCTCTGAAACTGCTGCAACAAAGTCACTGGAAGTGCTGAAACAAATCAGCTCCACCGGGTACCTGCGCAAACGTCTGCCGCAAGAGTTGGTGGTGCTTCAGGGTGGCCAGCAGGGCTTTGCGGAGGAAGCGGTTGCCTTCGACGGGCTCGCCCCGGTCTCCGAGGGCAGCGTCGCGGTGGCCATGGCCACCACGGCGGTCACCAGCGGATCGGTCAGCATGGACGCCCGCACCAAGGCCAAGATGCAGGGCTACGAGGGTGAAGCCTGCGGCGAATGCGGCAACTACACGCTGGTGCGCAACGGGACGTGTATGAAGTGCAACACCTGCGGCGGGACGTCCGGGTGTAGCTGAGGAGCGGGTTGATGATACTGAAAAATACAAATGCACTATCCGAGAATTACGGAAAGTGCACCTGGACAAACTCAGCAGGTAGACAGTTTGTGTTCTCGGAGTATCCGATAGACTACAAGCCGGAGGGTGATCGTGACATCTATCTCTTTTGCGCTTGCGGGATTTTCGGCTACAGCCCGATCTACATAGGCAAGGCAACCGACTTAAACAGTCGTCTGAGCGGTCATGAGCGCCGTGACGAGGCCAAGAGATATGGCGCTACGACGCTGCTCGTCTACTCGCCAGGAGGCCTGCTGTCTGAACTGTTCGAAGACAACGAAAAGCAGTTGATCCAAGAGTTTCGCCCGCTGCTCAACACCCAGCACGCCATGGGTGGGGTCTTTGGGACGAACGCCTTGGAGCACTACTGAAAACGCGTCCCTGGGGACGTGTAGGGGTGGCGGTTCTGCCCACGAGCAGGCCGCACCCCGACGAAATTGGAGCGGGGCAGGGTGGGACCTTGGCCTCTTCAATTGGGACAGAGTTGGACTCCGCAGGTTTCTGCGAAACCCGCTCTATCCAACCCGGCGGGTTTTCCGTGAAAACCCGCGCGTACAAGGGGCGGGTGCGCTCGCCCCCGACGACGTTCAGGCCGCAGGCAGAAAAATACCGAGCGGTTAACATATTGAGCCTGAACGGCGAAACTCAACGGGGGGCTCAGGCCCCCCGTATTTTGTCGCGCATGATCCACAAGGACTTCAAAAAAGGTGGCCTGAAAGCCCACCTTACCTGCCGGATGCACTGCTTGACCCCAACAGGTAGGGTGGGCTTCAGGCCACCCTTGCAGATCAGAAGAGATCGGAGACCGGGGCTTTCTGGGCAATCCCCATCTCTGCGCGCAGTTTGGAGCGCGCACGGGCGAGGCGTGACATCACCGTGCCCAGCGGCAATCCGGTGCGTTGCGCCAGGACGGTCGGGCTGGTTTCACCGGCCGCGATCATGTTGATCAGCAAGGCCTGCGTCTCAGGCAGTTTTTCGACCGCAGCCGCGAGATCGGCACAGGCCATGCGCGCAGGCGCTGTCGGCGGGACCGCGGCACTTTCCTCCTCCAGCGGATCGGTCGGCTTGTCCGACCGCCAGCGCTGTCGGGCGAGATTGCGCAGAATGGTCATGGCATAGCGGTCGAGATCGTCGACCTCTGCACCCTTGCGCAGGGCTGCCCAGAGTTTCAGCGCGGTTTCCTGCGCCAGATCGTCGGCGTCACTCTGGCTGTCGCTGAGGCGCCGGGCGCGCCCGGCAAGGCGGGGCAATAGGGCGTCCAGATCGGAAGGCATGTCGTGTGTCGGGTACATGTCGGGCTCCTTTTGATTGGGACCAACACCAGCATCGCAGGTCTGTTCCGGGGTGCCAGACGGGGGCTTTTTGCCGATCGCGGTTTTGAGGCCTTTTTCGGCGAGCCGCCGCCACCTGCCCATGGCCCAATCGGCGGGGAATGGCGCGATCTGCCGGTGCCGCACCGCAGCAGGGACGAAACAGCCGTTTTGCGCATCTACCCAACTGAGGCGCGAGAGTTGCGCCTTGGACACTTATGTTCAAACCTTAATGGGAGTACCCAAATGAAACTGATCACCAAAACCACAGTTGCAACCATCGCTCTTCTGTCGGCCTCTGCGGCCTTCGCACAGCTGGCGGCGGATGCGAATGGCGATGGCGTTCTGACAATCGATGAGGTCCAGGCAGTTTACCCTGACATCACCGCCGAGTCCTTCAGCACGATGGATCTCAATGCGGACGGCGCGCTGGATGAAGCCGAAGTGCAATCCGCGCAGGAAGCTGGCCTGATGCCAGCCTAAGCGGCCAACAGGCCTGAGACTACCGCCTTTCGATTTTAATGGCAGGCGCTCAGGTCGAGATGCCCGGTTTCTCCCCCAAGAGCCGGGCATCTCTTTTTCAATCGGGCAGGTGGATGTTGAACCGCGCCCGTATCTGCGCATCCAGAACCGGATCAAAGCGTGCTGTGGCGCGTCGCCCCAAGATCTCATCCTTGCGCGCGGTGGCCTTTTCGATCAGGTCGGGTTTTCCCCGTTCCACCCATTCCTTTGGCGATGTACGGTCCCCGAACGTCGGGTAGACGTGGTCCTGCTGCATGCGCCCCAGCGTTTGTTCGGTGCCAAGGTAATGTCCTGGTCCGCCCAGACAGACCTCTCGGATCTGATCGACGGCCAGGGTTTCATCCGTCACCTCGATCCCGCGCACGCAGCGCATCGCCTGACCGATCAGATCATCGCCCAAAATCAACGATTCATGACAGAAGCCCAGCAATGACGCATGCATGCCCGCGGCCTCATAGACCATGTTGAGCCCGGCAAGCCCGGCCATCACGTTGGAGCACATCTGCTCCCATCCGGCCTGCATGTCGGGCAGCTTTGCATCGGCAATTCCCGCAGCCGCCCCGCCCGGCAGATCATAGTATTTGTGCATCTGGGCGCAGCCTGCGGTCAAAAGCGCCTGTTCGCCGGAGCCGCCGGTCATCGCACCTGTGCGCAGGTCGAGCCCGAAGGGCCATGTACCAAAGACCGCGGGATGGCCGGGTTTCACGGCATTCACGTAGACCAGCCCCGCAAGGCATTCCGCCACCGCCTGCACGATGGCCCCGGCGATGGTCGAGGGCGCCGTGGCCCCCGCCATACCAGCGGAAAGCAACAGGACCGGCATGCCTGCCTTGATGCATTCTTCCATGACCTCGCAGGATTCCGTTGCGAATTTCATCGGCGGCACCACAAAGCAATTGGTGTTGCTGACAAAAGGCCGCGCCCGCCAGGCCTCTTCGCCGCCAGCGATCATATGCAACAATTCGACGCCGTGTTTCACGAAACCCGGTTCGGTGAAGGAGGTGCCGATATGTTTGCTGGTGCCCGCGCAGCAGGCGTAGATGGAATTGAGGTCCATCTCCAAATTGTCGGAGATATCGCGGCAGACCATGGGGCGCTGCACGAAATGGATATTGTCCAGCTGGTCGGCGATGCGCGCGGCATCATGCAGGTCCTGCACACCACATTCGCGGTAGCTGCTGCCATCCACCTCGACCAGATGTACCGCGGCCCCCGCCGTGCCGTAATGCACGCGGTGACCGGATAGCTCCAGATCATGCGCCGGATCCCGGCCCATCAGGGTGACAGACCGGTTGGCCCGCGCAATCGTGTCCTCGACAAGCGCGCGGGGAAAGCGGATGCGACCGTCGTCGCCCAGAAGGGCACCCGCGCCGGTCAGATATGCGATGCCGGAGGGGGGCGCGTCGGCGAGGCCGATCTCTTCCAGCGCCTCAAGGGCAGCGCCGTGGATCTTGTCCATATCGGCGGGGGAGAAAGGTTTGTACATGCCGCCCGACATGCCGGGTCGGATCGGGCGCAGGTGGGTGGCCAGAGGTGCCGCGCGCGCGGCCCGGCGCGCAGAGCGCCCGCCGCTGCGTGATTGTGTTTTTTGTGTCATTGGGTCGTCCTGAGAAGAAGAAGGGGGTGGATATGGCTCACACCATCGCCGGTCGCCCCCGCGCCGCGCGGCCCCGTTCCGCACCGATGGTGCGGATCACGATGTTGATCTTGCTCAGATCGTCCTGCATCGAAATGTCCTCTCCTGATCCCAGCCTGCGTTGCTGTTGCCGAACCGGTCAAGCCTGTTTGCGACCCCACGTCGTTTTTGGACTTTTTGAGAGCGACAGATGAACGCAGCAAAGACCCGCCGACCTTTGCGCCCGAAAGAAGGCGATTTGAGCCCATTTCCGCCGCCTCACGTTTCATTGATCGTCTGGGCATTGAACCAAATCGCAGCATCCACAGTTATCCCGCAGAGGACGTCACAAAAAGACGTTCGCAACCCAAGACAAGGACGTGACAATGAAAAAGATTTTGAGTGCAGCAGCCGCGGTGACCGCGACAGCCCTGATGACCGTGCCCGCATTTGCCGGAGCACTGGATGAACCCGTCGTAACGCCCGTACCCACCGCGCCACCGCCTGCACCCGTCTACACAGGGGGTGACTGGACCGGTTTCTACGCCGGTGCGCAAATCGGTAACTTGGACGTGGACGGTGAAAACGGTTTGGCCGGCGTTGGTGGCGATGACACCACCTACGGTTTGCACGCCGGTTACAACTACGATTTCGGCACCTGGGTTGTGGGTGGTGAACTCGACTATGACGATGCCAGCGTGGATCTATCCAACGGTGCCTCCGTCGATTCCGTCTGGCGCGCCAAACTGCGCGGCGGCTATGACTTCGGCCGCACGCTGGTTTACGCCACTGCCGGTTTTGCCGATCTGGATACATCTGTCGGCAGCGACACCGGTGAATTCTACGGTGTCGGCGTCTCCTACAAAGCCACAGAACAGTTCATCGTGTCGGGCGAGTACCTGATGCATGACTTCAGCGACATCGGCGGTGCCGCTGGCGTGGACGCGGAAGCGGATACCTTCACGGTCCGGGCGTCCTGGCAGTTCTGATCTAAGTTTCCTCCCCGGAACGGGCCCGGTTGTCGCAAGGCGCCGGGCCCATATTCATGCCGCGCGTTTTTCCGCGTGGGTGCAGAGCTTGCTCAGGGCCTGCTCGAACGCTCGGTCTTCGATGGTCATGGCCACGCGGATATGACCGGCAGCCGAGGTGCCAAAGCTCTCGCCGGGCATGACGGCGATATGGTGTGTCTCCAGCAAGTCATACGCAAAGGCCTCACCGGTCATCCCGGTCGCCCGGATGTCCAGCATCAGATACATCGCCCCCTGCGCCGGTACGAGCCCGACGGTGTTTTGGCGGGCGATCACCTGCTTGGCCAAGGCTCTGCGCCGCTGGAAGGGTGCGGCGATCTCCGCCTCGAAGGCGGCTCCCTGTTTCAGCGCAAAATCACTGGCATCCTGAATGAATCCGGGCACCCCATAGGTGGTATGGGTGGCCAGCGTAATCAGGTTTGCAATCACCGCCTCCGGCCCCACGATCCAACCGCAGCGCGAGCCTGTCATGGCATGCGATTTGGACATGGAGCCCACGACCAGCGTGCGTTCTGCCATGCCCGGCAGGGCGCGGGGGGATAGGTGGCGTCCTTCCCAGACCTGGGTGTCATAGACTTCGTCCGAGATCAGCCACAGATCATCGGACCGGCATGTCTCCGCGATCATGGCGAGGGTCGCGTCGGAATAGACCACGCCGGTGGGATTGTTCGGTGTGTTGATCAGCAAGGAGGATGCGTTGCGGGAATGCGCGCGCAATTCTTCTGCACGCGGTTGAAACGCTTCCGCCGCGTGGGTCTTGATCGCTTGGGGGATGGCCCCCACGCCCCGCAATGTACCGGGGTAGGTCGCGTAGTAGGGGTCAATATAAAGCGCTGTGTCGCCCGGGTCGCAGGCCGCCATATGCGCGGCAAAGAGCGCGGCTTGCCCGCCGGGTGTGATCACGACATTGTTGCGAGTGGTGGGCACGCCCGTGCGCGCCTGCACCCGCGCCGCCACCGTGTCACGCAGGGTGTCCGTGCCGGGTACCGCAGCGTATCCTGTGTGACCCGACATCGCGGCGGCATGCATCTTCTGCAGGATCGGTGCGGCGGTGCGGATGTCATGTTCGCCAATCGTCAGTTCCGTGACCGCAATGCCATCGGCAATCATGCGGCGCGCTTTCAGGAAAACGTCCCAGCCGTCTGATCCGCCCCCGGTGAGGCCCGTTATTCGCGTGGATTGATGCATGGCTGCCTCCGTCAGTCTCTTGCGCAGGGGCGCAGAGGTGGCACGATTCGTCAATCGGCCTTGACCGGCGCCTCTGCGTCGGGCTAGGGATGGGGCATGACCAGAACCACGCCCATTTGCTGTACTATTTGCTGAACTCCCCCAGCGGGCGGTTTTAGGTCGTTTTCAACCTGTCACAAGATTGCTAAGCCCGCGCCACACCTGCGCAAGGACGCCTGTCATGACGACATTGAAGCTCTACAACACGAAGACCCGGTCGAAAGAGGTGTTTCAGCCCATCGACCCAGAGAATGTGCGCATGTATGTCTGCGGGCCGACCGTTTATGATCGCGCGCATCTGGGCAATGCGCGGCCGGTGATTGTGTTCGATGTGCTCTTTCGGTTGCTGCGTCACGTCTATGGTGCAGAACACGTGACCTATGTGCGCAACTTCACGGATGTGGACGATAAGATCAACGCGCGGGCCGCAGAGAGCGGGCGCGCCATTGGCGAGATCACCGCCGAGACCACCCAGTGGTTCCTCGACGATATGGCGGCTGTCGGCGCGCTGGAGCCCACGGCCATGCCACGTGCGACGCAGTATATCGCGCAGATGGTGGCGATGATCGAAGACCTTATTGCGAAAGGTCACGCCTATGAGGCCGAGGGCCATGTGCTCTTTGCCGTTGAGAGTTATGCTGAGTATGGCGCGCTGTCCGGTCGTTCCGTGGACGACATGATCGCCGGCGCGCGGGTCGAAGTGGCGCCCTACAAGCGCAACCCCATGGATTTCGTGCTCTGGAAGCCCTCTTCGGAGGATCTGCCAGGCTGGGACAGCCCATGGGGGAGAGGCCGACCGGGCTGGCATATCGAATGCTCCGCCATGGCGCGTGATTTGCTGGGAGAGCGTTTCGACATCCACGGCGGTGGGATCGATCTGCAGTTCCCGCACCATGAAAACGAGATCGCCCAATCGCGCTGCGCGGGCCACGGGTTTGCCAATGTCTGGATGCACAACGAGATGCTGCAGGTCGAGGGTAAGAAGATGTCCAAGTCTCTGGGCAATTTCTTCACCGTGCGCGAAGTCTTGGACGGTCTGACGATTGCTCATAAGAACTTCAATGCCAGAATGTCTGTCCGAATGAGCGGCGAAGAGATACGCGCCGCGTTCCTACTTTCGCACTATCGCTCTGTTATGGATCTTGGGGTTCAGCGGCGCCACGAAGCTGGTGTGGTGGTTAACGAGTTTGCGAGGGGTCTTGGAAGAGGCGGGCTGGCTTCGCTGCATCTTCTCGAGGAAACGGATGCGCTTCCCGAGGTGTTGTCCGCTCTTAAAGACGATTTGGACACGCCAAGAGCAATTGCTGCAATCCGCAAACACCTGAAGGCGCTGCCTGCCGACCCAGATGCAAGGGTCGCCGAATTAGCCAAGAACTACTCTAGTCAGTTACTGCTTGGCTTCGATCTAAAGGCATCAGTGACTGCGGAAGATGCGGCTCGAGCTAGAGATGAGCGCAGAGGAGTATTTACCAAAGTGTTCGGAACAGTGGATGCGGTACAGCTCTTGGTCGATCAGCTTGATCAAGCTCGAGCAGAGAAAAACTTCGAAGAGGCGGATCGACTGCGCAGCGGGCTGGTTGATGCCGGTGTGATTGTTAAGAATACACCGAGCGGTACGAAATGGGAGCGGCAAAGTAACTTCGACCCTGGGAAGCTCGAGGCTTTGAAATGATCTCCCAACAGAGGATAGTGCCCGACCGCGGGTGGAAGCGAAGCGCCCGCCCGCGGGGGCGGTCGGGCGCTGTCCGTGCCGCAAGCGGCACAGACGAATTCTGTCACACAGGCTGCGGCACTATCGGAAACCCGTGCACCGGTGGCCCAAGGCCCACCTTACCTGCCAGCCCACAGGTAGGGTGGGCTTCAGGCCACCTTTGCGAAAGATCACTATGACCGAGCGCCTGTACCTTTATGATACCACCCTGCGCGACGGTCAGCAGACGCAGGGCGTGCAGTTCTCCACCGAGGAAAAGCGCGCCATCGCCGAAGCTCTGGATGCGCTGGGCGTCGACTATATCGAAGGCGGCTGGCCTGGGGCGAACCCCACCGACAGCGCCTTTTTCGACGCAGCCCCCAAAACCCGCGCGCGCATGACCGCTTTCGGCATGACCAAGCGGGCCGGGATGTCGGCTGAGAACGACGACGTGTTGGCTGCCGTTTTGAACGCGCAGACCAAAGCCGTATGCCTCGTGGGCAAGACATATGAGTTTCATGTCAGTGCGGCGTTGGGGATTTCCAATGCGGAGAATACAGACAACATCTCCCGCTCCATCGCTTACCTCACATCCATCGGTCGGGAGGCGCTCTTCGACGCCGAGCATTTCTTTGACGGGTACCGTGCCAATCCCGCCTATGCGCTGGAGGCTGTGAAGGCCGCCTATGACGCGGGCGCGCGCTGGGTTGTGCTCTGTGACACCAACGGCGGGACCCTGCCGGAGGAGGTGGGGCGGATCACATCAGAGGTCATCGCCGCCGGTATTCCCGGCGATCACCTTGGCATTCACACGCACAACGACACGGAAAACGCGGTTGCCTGCACATTGGCCGCCGTCGATGCGGGCGCGCGACAGATCCAGGGCACGCTCAACGGGCTTGGCGAGCGTTGTGGCAATGCCAATCTGACAGCGCTCATTCCGATCCTGCTGCTGAAAGAGCCCTACGCCAGCCGCTTCGAGATCGGCGTGACGCGTGACGCGCTCACAGGGCTCACGCGGATCAGCCGCATGCTGGACGAAATCCTCAACCGGGTGCCTTTCCGGCAAGCCGCCTTCGTCGGGTCCTCGGCCTTTGCACATAAGGCCGGGCTGCACGCCAGCGCCATCCTGAAAGACCCCACGACCTACGAACACATCAACCCGGCGGATGTGGGTAACGCCCGTGTCATCCCGATGTCCAATCAGGCGGGCCAGTCGAACCTGCGCGAACGGCTCGCGGGTGCCGGCCTCACCGTCGCCAAGGGCGACCCTGCGCTGGGACTGATCCTCGACCGGATCAAGGCGCGTGAGGCGGAAGGGTATTCCTACGATACCGCGCAGGCCAGTTTCGAACTGCTGGCGCGCGACACGCTGGGCCAGATGCCGGAGTTCTTCGAGGTCAAACGCTACCGCGTCACCGTCGAGCGGCGCAAAAACAAATACGACAAGATGATCAGCCTCTCCGAGGCGGTCGTGGTGGTGAAAATCGACGGCGACAAGAAGCTCTCCGTCAGCGAATCCATGGATGAAAGCGGCTCCGACCGAGGCCCTGTGAATGCACTCGCCAAGGCGCTGGCCAAGGACCTCGGGCCATATCAGCAGATCATAGACGACATGCGCCTGGTGGACTTCAAGGTGCGCATCACCCAAGGGGGCACCGAGGCGGTCACACGCGTGATCATCGACAGCGAAGACGGCCAGGGGCGGCGCTGGTCCACCGTGGGTGTGTCCCCGAACATAGTCGATGCCTCCTTCGAGGCTTTGCTCGACGCGATCCGCTGGAAAATCCTGCGGGACACGAGAGGGTCGTCATGAGCGACGCCTATCGGGAGGCCTTCTTCACGCTGCACCGCGATCTGCCGCGCGAAGGGCCTGGTGAGCCTGCAGATATCACCTGGGCGGCAGGTGTCGCGGGGACACCACGGACCGGGCGCATCTGTGACGCGGCCTGTGGGCCGGGCGCCGATATTGCGGCGCTGCGAAGGGTCGCCCCGGACGGACATGTGATCGCACTCGACAAATACCCGCATTTCACGGCTCAGGCGCAGGCGCTGCACGGCGGTGACCCGGCCGTGACCATCGCCACCGGCGACATGGGCCAGATCACCGGCCCCTTCGATCTGATCTGGTGTGCAGGCGCGCTCTACTTTCTCGGCATCACCGCGGGGCTGAAGACGTGGCGCGCGGCACTGGCGCCGGGCGGGGCCGTTGCCTTTTCCGAACCCTGCTGGTTCACCGATGCCCGGCCACAACAGGCCGCCGACCTTTGGGCAGAGGAGTATCCCGCAATGACCGATGCGGCGGGGATCGACGCGCAGGTGCAGGCGGCGGGCTACACCACATTGGGCACCCGCAAGCTCTCTGCCGCGGCATGGGAAAACTACTACGGCCCCATGGACAAGCGGATCGCGGCACTCTCACCTGGCAACACACCGGAACTGCAGCAGGTACTCGCCGAAGCGCGCCGAGAGGCGGATGTCTGGCGCGTGCACCCGGAGAGCTTTGGCTACCTGCTGAGCGTGGTGCGCCCGGATGGGATTTGACGCCGATCTGAATGCCTGCGCCGCGCTGGTCGAACAGGGCGACGCGGACCGCTTTACCGCCACCATGGCAAGCCCTGTTTCAGCACGCCACATCCTCTTTCCGCTCTACGCCTTCAACATCGAAGTGACGCGCGCGCCATGGGTGACGCAGGAACCGATGATCGCCGAGATGCGCCTGCAATGGTGGCGGGATGCGCTTGAGGAAATCGCCGAAAGCCGCCCGGTGCGACGACACGAGGTGGTCACCCCGCTGGCGGGTTTTCTGACGCCGGATCAGGCCCGCGCGCTGGACGAACTGATCGATGCCCGCCGGTGGGATATCGGCGCGGATCCCTTTGAGGATGAAGCGGAGATGTGGCGCTATCTTCGGGCGACAACAGGTACACTGCTCTGGACCGCTGCGCAAGCTCTGGGCGCCGCGCCCGCCGAGCAGGCCGCGTTTCTCAAAACCACCCGCGCCGTGGCGCTGGCCAACTGGTTGCAGGCCCTGCCTGAGCTCGAAGCGCGGGGCAAGCGTCCGATGCACGATGGACGGCCCGAAACCTTGGCCGCCCTGGCCAAAACCGCCCTCCGCGACCTCAAGGCGCAATCCGCCCTCGGCCGCGCGTCGCGTCTGGTTCTGCTCTCCGGCTGGCGTGCCCGTCACATTCTGAAAACCACCGCGCGCCAGCCCGGGCGCGTCGCGCGCGGCGCGCTCGTCACCCCGGAGCTGCAGCGCAGTCTCACCCTGATCCGCGCCCGTTTGACCAGACGCATCTGACTTCTTCTGGCTGCAAATATCCCGGGTGAGGCGCGGCACGCGCCGAGGGCAGAGCCCTCTAGGCCGTCTGCGGCTTGGGCCGCATCACCAACCAGATCAGAGCACAGCCCGCCAGCACCAGAAAGGGAATCATGGCGATGTTGACGGCGGCCCAACCCTCTTCGGCGGACCCGCCGGAGCAGTTCATCAACCCCCCCGAGGCGAGCGAGGCCAGTGTAACCCCACCAAAGACCAAGAGATCATTTACCCCTTGGATGCGTCCGCGCTCATGCGGTTCATGCGCACCCGCCAGCATCGTGGTGGCCCCGATGAACCCGAAATTCCAACCCAGTCCCAGAAGAATGAGGGCGACGAAGAAATGCGCAAGCGCCACGCCTGACAGCGCCACGGCCCCCGCGGCACCAAGGATCAGCAGCCCCAACCCCATGATCCGCTCCACCCCGAACCTGACGATCAGGTGGCCGGTGAAAAACGACGGTGCGAACATCGCCAAAACATGGCCCGTGACGACGTTGGAGGCATCCGCCACCGCGAACCCACAGCCCACAACGGCCAGGGGCGTGGAGGTCATCACCAGGTTCATCAGCGCGTAGGACACCATCGCGCAGATCACGGCAACCGCGATGCGCGGCGTCTTCAACAATTCCATGACCGACCGTCCCCGCGGCGCCTCTGCCGAAGGTTTCGGCGGCTTGGGGATGTCGAGAAAGGCAAAGAGCAGCATGCCCAGCACGTTCAGCGCCATCGCCGCCATATAGACCGGGAAGAACCGCATGACCGTGGCATCGGGATTTGCACTGGTCAGATAGCCCACCAGCTGCGGCCCGATGATGGCCGACAACAGCCCGCCTGCCATGACATAGGAAATTGCCTTGGGACGGAAGCTGTCCGAGGCTGTATCAGCCGCCGCAAATCGAAAGAAACCCTGGGAAGACATATAGATACCGGTCAGATAACTGCCGACCAGAAAGATCCAGAAGTTGTCCAGCGTCAGTGCATAGGCGCAGATGGCCGCACCGATCAGCCCGCCAACGGCGCCGACGAGAAAGCCCGCGCGCCGGCCAAACCGCTGCATCAGGCTCGAGAGCCAGGGCGCGGTGGTCATCGACCCGAAAACGATCATCGAAATGGGTAATGTCGCAAGACAGGCGTTGACCGCCATCTGCTGTCCCGCCAATCCGCCAATCACAAAAATCATCGTGATCTGGCTGCCCAGAAACGCCTGCGCCATGACCAGAACCATCACATTGCGCTTGGCGCGACTATCATCTGTTGCGTGCATGCGCCTTGGGTAATCTGCTTGCCGGGTCGGGGCAAGTCCCCTTGCCACCGGGGGCTTGTGGCCTAAAGTCGCGATATGAGAAATGCGGGTTCGATTCTGGTCATGGCGGGCGCGCGTGAGGCGCATGGCCTTGTATCCCGTCTTAAATCACGTGGTCGCTCGGTTGTCGCCAGCCTGCCAGAGCCCGAACGGGTGTTTGAGCCATTACCGGTGCCGACGCGGGTGGGGGCTTTTGAGGACAACGCGAGTTTCGAGGCCTGGGTGGACACGAACAACGTGGTCTGTGTGCTCGATGCCAGCCATGCCTTTGACGCGGAGGTCTCGCGCCGCGCCGCGCTTGTCTCGACACGTCTGAACCTGCGGTATCTGCGGGTGTTGCGCCCGCCGTGGCGCGCCTCCGGGCAGGATTACTGGACGGACTACCGCACCGTGCGCAAGGCATCCGAAGACATCCCGGCGGGCGAGCGTGTGTTCAGCAATACCGGGCGGGCCTCGCTGCCGGAGTTCGAGACATTTGCCGGGCAGGTGCTGTTTCTGCGCCAGACACAGGCCCAGAAAGCGCCACCGCCCTATGACTTTGTACGCTACGTCACCGGCACGCCGCCGTTCTCTCAACACAGCGAAGAGGCGCTCTTTCAGACCCTGCGGATTTCGCGCCTGATCTGCCGCAATGTCGGGGGATCGGCCAGCATCTCCAAACTGCTGGCCGCCCGGCGCCTGGGGCTTCGCGTGGCCATGGTTGCGCGGCCGGACCCGCCCGTTGGTATGCAGATCGTTGAAACCGTGACCGAGGCGCTGGCCTGGGAAGCTGACGCATGAGCGTTGGGCGGATTATTGAAACCGATGCGGATGTGGCGGAGGGGGCGGCTTGGCTCGCCCGCCAGGATGATCGCCTGGCGTCAGCGCTGCAGGCAACCGGCCCCTTGCCGCTGCGCCGCAGGCCGGATGGCTTTGCACAATTGTTGAGTGCCATCGTCAGCCAGCAGGTCTCCACCGCCTCGGCCCGTGCGCTCTGGGCGCGGCTGGAGGAGGCGGACGCGACGGAGCCTGCCGCTGTTCAGGCCCTGAGCGCAGAGGCCTTGCGATCGTTGGGTCTCAGCCGCCAGAAGGCGCGTTACGCGCATGCGCTTGCCGCGGCAGAGATCGACTTTGCTGCCCTCAGATCGGCGTCTGATCAGGAGGTCATCCGGGTGCTGACCGGTGTCACCGGCATCGGTGTCTGGACCGCGGAAATCTACGCCATGTTCTCGCTGGGCCGCGCGGATATCTTTGCCCCCGGCGATCTTGCCCTGCAGGAAGCGGCGCGCCTTCTTTACGATCTGCCCGAGCGCCCCAGGGAACGGGCCTTGCGGGAAAGGGCGGAAAGCTGGTCGCCCTGGCGGTCGGTTGCAGCGCGGTTGCTCTTTGCGTACTACCGGGTGGCCAAACAGAGGGACGGGATCACATGACACGGGTTTTGAATGCAGGCCGCCGCGCGCCGGTGTCGGGGGATACGCGGTCCGTCGTGGTGTTTCTGCACGGCTACGGGGCCAATGGCGCCGATCTTCTGGGGCTTGCGGACCCGCTGGCCGAACATCTGCCCGATACGCTCTTTGTGGCCCCCGATGCGCCCGAGGCCTGTGCGGGCGCGCCCATGGGATTTCAGTGGTTTCCGATCCCGTGGATCGATGGCTCGTCGGAAGAAGAGAGCATGCGCGGCATGATGCAGGCCATCGACGATCTCAACGCCTTTCTGGACGCGCTGATGGTCGATGAAGACGTGCTGCCCGAGCAGGTGGTGCTTTTTGGCTTTTCCCAGGGCACGATGATGGCGCTGCATGTGGCGCCGCGCCGCGAAGACACGGTGGCCGGTGTGGTCGGCTTTTCCGGTCGGTTGCTGAGCCCCGAAACCCTTGCGGATGAAGTGGTCGTGCGCCCGTCGGTGCTTCTGGTGCATGGCGACGCCGATGATGTCGTGCCGCCGCAATCCCTGCCACAGGCCGCCGAGGCCCTGCAGGAAGCAGGCTGGCAGGACGTCTACGCCCATATCATGAAGGGCACGGGCCACGGCATCGCGCCGGACGGTCTTTCCGTGGCGCTCGCCTTCATGCGCGACAAGCTGGGGCTCTGAGCGCAAGCGAGATCAATACTACTTTAACGCGGACGGGGCATGGTGCCGGCTGGAGAAGGCCCATGCAGGACGTCGAGTCGGATTTATTGGATATGGTGGAGCACCCGGTATTCGTTCTGGAACCGGATGCAGATGGCGTGCCGCGCTACGCGGCCTTCAATGCCTATGCCCGCAATGTGCTGGGCCGCCCCCTGGACGAGATACTGGGGTGCACCGCTGCCGAACTCTATCCGGGGCGTCTGGGCGAGGTCGCCTACACGCATCATGTGACCGCGATGACATCGGCCAAGCCGTTGATCTATGAAATCCTACTGCCACTGGACGGGGTGCAGCGGCTGCTGCGCACCACGCTACGGCCCGTTTGTGACGACAGCGGTGCGGTGGTGCGGATCATCGGAAGTTCGACCGATATCTCCGGTGGTCATGGCCTGCGCGAGGCGCGGACTGAAATGGCCACCCTGACCAGCGAGATGGAGGACTTTATCAATCTCGCAGCCCATGACTTGCGCACACCGATGCGCAATGTGTCCTTCATCGCCGAAATGCTGCGCGAGGATTTTGAAGATCTCGGCGATGGCAAGCTGGATCTGATCAATACGCTGGAGGACATTGGCAAGAACGCCATGCGGCTCATCAGCGACGTGCTGTCACATGCGCAGGCAACGTCTTTGGCCAATCAGACCGTGCATTTCGACTTTGCCGGGCTGGTGGAGGAAATTTCCACGGTACTGGACCCAATGGGCAACTGCGTGATCCGGCAAGCCGACGGAATTGTCGAGGGCGATCGCACGGCCACCCAGATTATTCTGCGCAACTTGATGGACAATGCCATAAAACATTGGACTCTATGCGGTACGGCGGCGGCGCCCGCCGACCAGCAGGCCCTTGAACTGACCATCGATCTGGCAGAGCTGGAAGACGGTTTTTTCGAGGTCACGATCACGGACAATGGGCAGGGTTTCACCGATCCGGCGCTGCTCTTTCTTGACACCGGTCAACTGCGCGTCGACAGCGGCTTTGGCCTGTTTGGCGTCAGGCGCCTGATACATGCCCGGGGCGGCACCCTGACGGTCTCCAACCGAGCGGATAGACAGGGCGCTGTCATTGCCTTCACCCTTCCAGGTCGGCGCGTGACAGAGGCTCCTTCGGCTCAAAAAATCGCTTGATGTGATCCTGCACGAGGCCGCCATTTCTGATGCGCAATGAGCGCAAGAGCGGGGCGCAGCCAGTAGCCTTTCCATGAAAGACAGCGCGGTGGGTGTGTTCAGGTCTTGCGATAGGCGCCCGGGCTTTGGCCCATGACCCTCTTGAACTCGGTGTAGAAGTTCGACCGGGTCAGGAAGCCGGCGGCTTCGCCCACGGCGCCGACCGGGTCGGATGTGCTATGCAGCAGCCGTGCGGCTTCGGCGACGCGGAATTCGTTGATGAACTGTGAGACATTCTTGCCCCCGGTTCGGTTGATGGCCTCGGACAGCGCCCGATCCGTCACGCCCAACCGCCGCGCCAGCCGGGTCAGCGACAGCTGCGGATCAACGAAGAGGCGGCTTTCTTCCAGAAAGGCGCGGGCCCGTTCCGCGATCTCCGCATCCTGGCTGTTTTGCTGGCTCTGCTTGGGCAGCGCATCGCCGCTGCGGATTGTCGCCGCAACCGCCACGCCCATCATGGCAATCATCACAAGACTGGCCAGCGACAGGAGCCAGCCGACGTTGGCGCCCTCATTGCGGGCAAAATCGATGGCAATCAGCGTGTCCATCACGCAGGTGATCACGAGCAGGCCGACCCCGATCAGGATCAAACGGCGCATGAACCCCACATGGGCCACCGCCAACTGTGACAGGCGGTCCGGCCCGCCGCGCCAGAGCCTTAGAAGCAGCAGCGCGTAGATGGCGTAGCTGAGCCCGATCATCAGATCGAGCGCCACCCGGACGTTCGGGACAGCGGCCACGACGGCTGTCGCAGCGGCAGCGCAACCGAGATGCAACAGGAGCGCTGTTTGCAGGCGTGCCGCGCGGTCCGACAGGGCAAAGTACCCAAGATAGATCAACGGCCCGATCCAGAATGGCAGCAGCCGCTGGACCACCAGCACCGCGTCGACCTGATAGGCGAACCGCAGAGCGACCAGGATCGTTTCCACCACGATCAGCCCTGCGAGCGCTGTGAAAAGCGCCTTGGCAGGCCCCGGCAGCCAGGCCCGCGTCAGCACCATGACACCAAAAATCGCGGCCAATCCGGTCAGAAACAGGGGGAGGGGGACGGAGATCACGGGGGCAGGCCTGTCCTCGATTGCGTAGAGCTGTCCTGAAAGCCGTTTCAGGACAGTCAAGGCATTGCCCGAAAACGGCTCTTTGCTCAAGTCAGGATCATCGCAACACCAATTCATGAGGTCTGACATGAACACCAATCTTCGCCAATTCTGCCTGTCGGCGGCCATTATTCTGGGATTTGCAGCGACGGCGGATGCCGCCGATTTCGCCCCCGCCGTCGCCGAATACCGCGCGGCGCATAGGGAGACGGATCGCGTGCTGGAAGGGCATGTGTGGTACCCGTCGCTGTCGCAAGAGCCGGAACGGTTGCTCAAGGGCAGCGCCGTCTGGCGCAACATTTCCGGCCATCTCGATGCCCGCATTGCACCCGGTGTCTTTCCGGTGGTGATGATGTCACACGGCATGTACGGCAACTCGATGAACCAGGCTTGGCTGGCCAAACGGCTCGCTGCTGACGGGATCATCGTTGTGCAGCCCAACCACCCCGGCACCACAAGCTTCGGGCGTGACCCCGATCAGGCGCGCCAGCTGTGGCTGCGCGCCACCGATCTCAGCGTTAGCTTTGACCAACTGCTGACCGACCCGCGGTTTGCCGACCACATGGACCCGACGCGGGTGGCCGCCGCGGGCCATTCGCTGGGCGGCTACACGGTCATGGCCGCCGCCGGGGCCCGGCACGATGTGGCCCACTTCAATCAAAGTTGTGCGGATGCCGCGGCGCGGCCGGATTGCGCGGCGCTGGAGATGTGGAAGGTGGGGCACAGCCCCGATGACCTTGAAGACCTGCAAAGCGATCGGTCCGATCCGCGCCTGCGCACCGTGATCCCGCTTGATCTGGGGGGCACACAGACATTTGCGCCCGACAGCCTTGCGGAGATCGACATCCCCGTGCTGGTCCTCGGCTCCGGACGTCAGGACATGCTGGACCAGACCATCGAATCCCGTGCTCTGGTGGCTAACCTGCCGGAAAACCTTGTCACCCATGTTGAGGTGGAAGATGCCGGTCACTTCGATTTCATGGGCGTCTGTGTCGAAGGCGGATACGAATTGCTCAAGCGCGAAGAGCCGGGAGATGAGATCGTCTGTGTCAAAGGGCAGGACGCCCGGATTGCCCAGCACGATCGCATCTATGATCTGATCATCACGCATCTGCGGGCCACTGGCGTTGTGGCTCAGCACTAAGGACACAAGGTCCGGTTCCGCCGTTTCAGGGTTGTGCCGGACCTTGTGGATAACTGTCACTTAACCGTTACCGTGTTACCCTATGCATCCTGCGACATGTTGTGGTCAAACAGGGGCTTGCAAGACGCAAACCACGAGATATAGTCGGCCTATCGGCGGGACTGGCCCGCTGGACCGGACGCGGAACGGCAAAGGGTGCGTGTAATCATGGACGGCGATTTCAGAACGGATTTTACCCGCAACCCTGCGAGCCTGAGGCACCGACCCGCGCTGGTGCTGAACGCGGATTATCGCCCCTTGAGTTACTACCCGCTATCGCTCTGGCCCTGGCAGGAGGCGGTCAAGGCGGCCTGGCTCGACCGGGTGGACATCGTCGCCGAATATGACGACATCGTCCGAAGCCCCAGTACGGAAATCAGAATTCCGTCGGTCGTCGTTCTGAAAGACTATGTAAAACCTCAAAAGCGCGTGGCCTTCACGCGCTTTAATTTATTTCTGAGGGATGAATTTCGTTGTCAGTATTGTGGCGCCAAGGGGGAGTTGACCTTCGATCACGTGGTACCGCGTGCCTCTGGTGGTGTGACCAGTTGGCAGAATGTGGTGGCGGCCTGTTCGCCCTGCAACCTCAAGAAAGGGTCTAAACCGCTGCACCGCACGGGTCTTTCCCTGCGCAAACCGCCACGCCAGCCGGGTGCGGAAGAGCTGCGCAACATGGGCCGCAAGTTCCCGCCCAACCATCTGCACGAAAGCTGGATGGATTTCCTCTACTGGGATGCGGAACTCGAAGCCTAGGCGTTTCGGTCCTGACACTTTGGGCGGGCATGATCGCTCATAGCCTGATCCGTCTAGCCACATAGATTTGTATAGATCAGCCGAAATCCGCGCGGTTTTTCGAGGGTTTCGCAGATCTCCTTTGGCGCCTCACCCGTCGTGTCGGGTTTCAGGTGCAGATCGAGAAAGGGCAGGGAGGTTTGCCGGATCACCCGCTGCCAAATGCGTTTGCCGGGCCCGTAGCGGTGCAGGTTCAGCCAGCCGATGGTGAAATCCAGATGCGAAATCTTCCGCGGGCTCAGGACAACGAGGTCGCTGTCCGCTGCCGCGATCATCGCATGGGTCTCATGCACCTGTCTCTGGTGGAAAAGCTTGCGCACAAGGCGCAGAAACTCCCGGTCCCTGTGGGCGCCATCGCGGACTTCCTGCGCGACCTGTGCCTTGACGTCGAAATAGTACCGCATGTGGGGGTCGCGGATGCGTTCCCCTCGCTGCGTCGGGTCGGTCCCGTCCATGTTGATGGAGACCTTGCACCGCGGCTCGCGGTCACAAAAATGCCGGGAGGCCGCCCCGCCAAAGGAATGGCCGACCGCACCGATGCGGGACAGATCAAACAGCCCGCTCAACCCCTCTGCACCGCCGGGCGCGTTGATGTCCGCCAGCGCCGAGAGAACAAACCGGATATCGGCAACCCAGAGGGCAAGCTGTGCGCGGGCGCCCATCCGCGCGCCGGAAACGCTATAGTGATACCGGTCCAATAGATCGTCGCGTGGCGCGGCCCCTAGAGGCAAGGCGGCGAGGGCATCGGCACTGGCCTGATCAAAGGTAAGGGCCGAATCTCGCGCCTCCTCCGGGATTTCGCTGTCGACGTAGTCCTGCAGCGCGCTGTCGACCTTGGCGACGCGGCCGTTTTGCAGCGTGACCAGGCTGGCGGAATAGCTGTGGCCGATGGAGACCACGATATACCCACGCGCAACCAATGCTTCGAAATAGGGTTCATTCGCCTCTGCCGCGTTGCCGTTTCCGTGCGAATAAAGGATGACCGGCAAGGCCCGCGACGTGTCTGGTATGGCATTCTGATAGGTATTGCTGCGCCGTTTGCGGTTCTGCAGTTTGTCCAGAATATTGTGCCTGCCATCCGGATCGATGGCAAAATCGACCGCGTCACTGTGAAACCCGTAGTGCTTTCGGCTGTCCGCATCCAGTGGGGCCCGTGCCGGATACCAAATGCGCACCATCAGATCTCTGTCGCGGCGTCCATTGGCGCGGGTCAGAATCTCCTGCATCTTCGGGGTCAGGTCATCGATCAGATCCGGGCTGGACAACACCAGCCGTTGCGCGCCGATGATATCGGCCTGCGCCCAGGTGGCGGGCCCTGCAAACAGGAAGATCAGCGGCAAGAGGTACGCAATCAGCGGGTATCGCACAAAGGGGTCTTTCATCAGAAGTGCACATCAGGTGACCGGTGGATCTGGTCGCTGAGACGGCTGATACTGATTCTGTGCGGCGCCCGTCGTCCGGTCCGGTGGGGTCGGACAGCCTGTGCGCCTGGTGTCAGGCGGCGAGATCAATCCAGACGGGGACGTGGTCAGAGGGCTTGTCGCGCCCGCGCACATCCTTGTCGATCACGCAGTCCGTCAGCATGTCAGCCGTTTGCGGGCAAAGCAGCAGGTGATCGATTCGGATCCCCTGGTTTCTGTTCCACGCACCGGCCTGATAATCCCAGAAACTATAATGTCCCGGCCCTTGCGTTCGGGCGCGAAACGCATCCGTCAGCCCCAGATTGATCAGCGCGCGAAAAGCTGTGCGGCTTTCGAGCCGGAACAGGGCGTCCTCCCGCCAACTGTCGGGCGCGGCGGCATCTTCGGTCTGTGGGATGATGTTGTAGTCCCCGGCCATCAGGAAGGGGGTCTCTTCGGCCAGAAGCGTCTCCGCCCGTGCTTTGAGCCGGGCCATCCAGGCAAGCTTGTAATCGTATTTAGGGCCGGGCACGGGGTTGCCGTTTGGCAGATACAGCCCGCAGACCCGCAGCGCATGGGAGGCGCCCACGACCGTGGCCTCGATCCATCGCGCCTGCTCGTCACTCTCATCCCCGGGCAGACCGCGCGTGACGTCTTCCAGCGGGTGTTTCGACAGAATCGCAACGCCGTTGAAGCTCTTTTGCCCGTGGGTGGCCACGTTGTACCCGCGTTCTTCAAAGAGTTCGGTGGGAAAAGCCTCATCGATCGATTTGATTTCCTGCAGAACCACGACATCGGGCTGGGCATCGTCCAGCCATTCAGGTAGTGCGTTGATCCGTGCCTTGATGCCATTGATGTTGAAGGTGGCAATCTTCATGTCGGCCCTCCCGAGATATGTGCAAGCTATCGCGCAATCAGAAGGTCAGAGCAAGCGCCGCAGTGGGGCCAAAATTTCCGCCGGACTGGAGGTGATTCCAGTGATTCTCGTTAACGGTTAACGAAAAACGGCAGTTATAAGTTAATATCCACATATTTATCCACTGTGGATAAAAAAAAATTAACCAAGGTTACCAAAGTGAGTTTCGCGGCACCGTCAGTCGGTAGGGCGCGACCCTATTGTGGATAACTAGTGGTTAACACATTCTTAACGTGAAAATTTATTGGAAACTCTCCTTAAACGGGCAAGCGTGAAAGGGCGAAAAACTTCATTTGAAAGGGATATGCGATGAAGACGAACGTACTGTTTGCGACACCCGCACTCGAAGACACATTTGCCGTTGAAACAGACCTGCACAGCGGCGCAGGTACCGCACTTTTCACCACCAGCATGGGCCCGGCAAGCGGCGACATGATGCGCGGTGAGGCCACCGAGCTTTTCACCACGTCGATGGCCCCCGAAGCAGACACCCTGTCCGGTGCTGAAACCGGTCAGTTCACCACCAGCATGGTCGCAGGCCGCGACGCGCTCTCGGGTGATGCAACCGGTCTGTTCACGACCTCCATGTAACCACAGGGCTTCTGGACCGGGCCCGACACCCATCTCGCCCGGTCATGAGCCTTGCGCGGCAGATCCATCGGACAAAGGAAGAACCCCCATGTCTAACGTCGTCTCTTTGGGTCTGCCGCGTAGATTGGATCTGGCAGAACGCCAGACCGTACTGATCGGAAATTTTGCCTGCAACAGGCGTAGCCCGGACGATGTGTTCTGGCTGAAGGAAAATGCCGAAGTTCTGAATGTGCTGGCGAGCAGCGGTGCGATGCTGCCGGAGAGCGCGTTGGCCCCTTATCGCCGTGTCTACGACGGTCTCGACGAGCGGCTGCGGTTCTTCCCCCAATACTACCGGTTCCTGCTGTCAATCTGTCTCGACCTTGAAGATCTCGGGCTGGGCAGCGGCAAGGGCACGGAACTCTGCCGTTGGGTCGCGAAAATGGGGCTTGTCGAAGCCGAGCTTTCCGATCTGCAACGCGCCGAGGCGCAGCGATTGCTGAAGAGACGCGGCGTGGGCAGCGAAGATGTCATGCTGACAGAACGGTTGCACCGGTTCATCAACCGCTCCGAAACCTTCACGCTGCCGAACAAGAAGGCCGCCTACGAGCTGACCCATATCGTATTCTACCTGTCGGACTATGGCCTGGTTGATCCACATCTGGAGGACGCGGCCACTGCCAGTCTCGAGTTTGCCGGCCTGCTGGCCTATCTGGATCAGGACATTGATTTACTTGCGGAAATCTGCGTGGCCATGCGCTTTTCCGGGAAGCGGCCAAGTGCGATTTGGGAAGATTGGATTGCGCAGGAAATGGGCGGCTTCGTGCTGAAAGCGGATGGCCCGAAAGGCTCTGATGCCTATCATGAGTATCTGGTGACCTGCTGGTGGGCGCAGTTTGCGGATCGTCCCAGCTTTCCCGGTGAGGCATGTTCCACCGGGCTCTACGTCGCACGGCATGCGGCGCGCAAGGGGCCGTTGCGGGCAATGTCGGAGTATATGTTCCACCTTGGACCGGCACGCAGCAATGACTGGAGCCAGATGCGGGCAGCGATGACGGATGCGGTTGGCCAGGACGGGGAAGACATCCTCAGCGGCGCAGAACAATCCTCTGACCGCTTCGATGCGTTTTTTGAAAGCTTCGCGCGTGCCGACGTCTAAAGATATATAAAACCAAAGATATACGTGCCGATGTTAATCTACATCGAGAACGAGGTGCCACACCCGCAGGAGCTTGAGGCATTGGGGTTTTCAATGATGAAGCGCGCGCCGATCAGCTCTTCGGAAAAATCGATGACCGCGTCGCCGAGGAAGGGCAGCGATACTGCGTCAATAACCACCTTTTGACCGGCGCCTTCGAGCACCAGATCATCCGCCCGGGGTTCATCGAGCGCGATTTCATACTGAAACCCGGAACATCCGCCGCCTTCGACAGCCACGCGCAAGGCTTTGCCGTCAGTGGCGGCACCGATTTCAGCCAGTCTGTCAAACGCGCGGGGCGTGACCTTGGGCGGGAGTTGCATCTGCGTGCTCCGTCAAGCGGTTTCATTAAGTCTTCGCGTGCAATATAGAAACTCTCGGGACAGGCGACAAGGACCAGCACGTCATGACGGCAGTATATGCCTCCGATCCGAACCACGCCCGCGGCCGGCGTGTACGGGAAGAGGAAAGCACGTTT
The DNA here is from genome assembly GCF_015644665.1 of Roseobacter sp. MH60115. GTDB lineage: Bacteria > Pseudomonadota > Alphaproteobacteria > Rhodobacterales > Rhodobacteraceae > Roseobacter. The sequence continues at coordinate 127,214 of NZ_JADOBQ010000003.1, read as the reverse complement.
CGGTCCTGCTTCCAGCGGGATCGGGACAGGATCATTCACGCCAGCGCCTTTCGCAGGCTCAAACATAAAACCCAGGTCTTTATCGAGCATGAAGGCGACTACTACCGCACGCGGCTGACCCATTCGATCGAGGTGGCGCAGGTGGCCCGCACGATCGCGGGGGCCCTCGGGCTGAATGGCGAGCTGACGGAGGCGGTGGCCCTTGCACATGATCTGGGTCACACCCCCTTCGGACATACAGGCGAGGACGCGCTCTCTGTGCTCATGGCGCCCTATGGCGGGTTCGACCACAATGCGCAGGCGATCCGCATCGTCACCCATCTGGAGCGGCACTACGCGGATTTCGACGGTCTGAACCTGACATGGGAGACCCTGGAGGGCATCGCCAAGCACAATGGGCCGGTCGTCGGTCCGGTGCCCTGGGCGCTGAAGGCGTACAACGATCAACACGATCTCGAACTCTACACCTATGCCAGTGCGGAGGCGCAGGTTGCGGCGATTGCCGACGATGTGGCTTACAACCATCACGATCTGCACGATGGTCTGCGGGCGGAGCTGTTTTCCACCGACGAACTGGCCGCGCTGCCGATCCTGAACGCCTGTTTCGAGGAAGTGGATGGCACCTATCCGGGACTGAACTACTACCGCAGGCGGCACGAGGCCCTGCGCCGCTTCTTCGGTATTCTGGTCGAGGATGTGATTGATTTTGCGCAGGAAAGGCTGCGTGAACTGGAGCCCCAGTCGGTGGATGATGTCCGGGGCGCCGGGCGTACCATCATCCGCTTTTCAGATGATGTCTTCTCTGATCTCAAGGTGATCCGGTCTTTCCTCTTTGACCGCATGTACCGCGCGCCCAGCGTCGTGAAGATGCGCGCGCAGGTCACGCAGGTGGTGGAGGAGCTCTTTCCCTACTTCATGGCGCATCCGGATCAATTGCCAAAGCAGTGGCGCAAGGATGTGCAGGAGGTGTCTGACGAAATCGATCTGGCGCGCATCGTGTCGGACTATATTTCCGGCATGACGGACCGCTTTGCGCTGCAGGAACATGAGCGGTTGATTTCGGGCGGGTAAGATCGCCTAAACCCTGCGGCAGCGCGGTGTCCGGTTGACCCGCGCCTTGGGCGTGATACACCGCGCCAATCTCTGCCGAAGGACGCTGACATGAACCTTTTTGCCGATATCCGCGCGCTTGTTTTGGGGTGCTTGCAGGACATGGAGACCGCCGGGCAACTGCGCGCCGGGCTGGCCATGGACAACGTGACGGTCGAGCCGCCGCGCGATGCGGCCCATGGCGACATGGCGACCAATGCGGCAATGGTGCTGGCAAAACCTGCCGGTCAGAAACCGCGCGACATTGCCGAGGCGCTGGCCGCCCGCTTGGCCGAGGATGATCGGATCGTTTCCGCAGATGTGGCGGGACCGGGGTTCCTGAACCTGCGGCTGGCGCCAGCGGTGTGGCAGTCCGTCGTTGCCGCCGCTCTCACGGCAGGTCCGGATTTTGGCCGCGCGCAGCTGGGGCAGGGCAAACGCGTGAATGTGGAATATGTGTCCGCCAACCCCACCGGCCCCTTGCACGTGGGTCACACGCGCGGTGCCGTTTTTGGCGACGCGCTGGCCTCCCTGCTGGATTTCGCGGGCTTTGACGTGACGCGGGAGTATTACATCAATGACGGCGGCGCACAGGTCGATGTGCTCGCCCGGTCGGTGTATCTGCGGTATCTAGAGGCGCATGGGCAGGGGGTGGCCTTCCCCGATGGCACCTATCCGGGCGACTATCTGATCGCCGTGGGCGAGGCGCTGAAAGACAAGGTGGGCGACGCCTATCTCGACAAGGGCGAGCAGTACTGGCTTGAGGATCTTCGCGTTTTCGCAATGGATGCGATGATGGAGATGATCCGCGCCGATCTCAAGGCGCTCGGCGTTGAGATGGATGTCTTCTACTCCGAAAAATCGCTCTACGGGACGGGCCGGATCGAAGCGGCAATCGATGATCTTCGGGACAAAGGCCTGATTTACGAAGGCGTGCTGGAGCCGCCAAAGGGCAAGAAGCCCGAGGACTGGGAACCGCGTGAACAGACGCTGTTCAAGTCCACCGAACACGGGGATGATGTCGACCGCCCGGTCAAGAAATCCGATGGCAGCTGGACCTATTTTGCGCCTGATATCGCCTATCACTACGACAAGATCGACCGGGGCTTCGACACCCTGATCGATGTCTTTGGGGCCGACCACGGCGGCTATGTGAAGCGGATGAAGGCGGCGGTTTCCGCGCTCTCGGACGGCACCGTGCCGCTCGACATCAAGCTCTGCCAGTTAGTGAAGCTCTTCAAGAACGGCGAGCCCTTCAAAATGTCGAAACGGGCAGGGACCTTTGTGACCCTGCGCGATGTGGTCGATCAGGTGGGCCCGGACGTGACACGGTTTGTCATGCTCACACGCAAGAATGACGCGATGCTGGATTTCGACTTCGACAAGGTCATGGAGCAGAGCCGCGAGAACCCCGTGTTCTACGTGCAATATGCCCACGCGCGGGTCGCCTCGGTGCTGCGCAAGGCCACCGAAGCGGATATTCCTGTGGACGACGCAACGCTGCAGGCGGCGGACCTGAGCCTGCTCGATCACGAGGCGGAGCTGGGGTTGGCGGCCAAGCTGGCCGAATGGCCGCGTCTGGTGGAAACCGCCGCGCGCAGCAACGAGCCGCACCGGGTGGCTTTTTATCTCTATGAGCTGGCCGGAACTTTCCACGCGCTGTGGAACAAGGGCAACGAGGTTCCGTCCTTGCGCTTCGTGCAGGATGACCCAAAAGTCACAGCGGCGAAAATCGCCCTCGCAAAGGCCGTGAGCGTTGTAATTGCAGCCGGTCTTGGTATTCTTGGCGTTACACCGGCGCAGGAAATGCGGTAGCAAATCGCGACCTTCGCCCGAGCAGGCAGTCATAGACAGACCGACGGGGCATCGTATCCCATCGGCAGCGAGGCGACGATGGCGGACGTTGAATTTTCCCATGGTATGGGCGCGTATGGGCGCGAGCGCGAGGCGCCGGGTGATGAAGAACTGTCGCCCAACGCCCTGACAATGATGACAAATGTGGCTGGCGCCGTGGTCTCTCTGGCGTTGATCGCGGGGATTGGCGTCTGGGGCTACAAGCTGATGGTGCGCGATGTCTCCGGCATCCCGGTGGTGCGCGCCGCCGAAGGGGAGATGCGGGTGCGCCCCGACGATCCCGGTGGGCAGGTGGCCCGGCATCAGGGCTTGGCCGTCAACGCCGTCGCCGCAGAGGGCGTTGCCGCAGGTCCGGTGGATCAGGTGGTACTGGCCCCGCGGGACACCGATCTGGCGCAGGAAGATCAGCCGATTTCTGCCACGGACGTGGCGCCGGTGGCGCAACCCGAACCGCTCGCCCCGGCGGCGGAGGTTGTGGGCGGTGCCAAACGTATCCCTGCACGGGTGGAGAGCACGCTGGCGGAAAACCTGCAAAGCGGTGCGATTGATGCAGTTGTGGCGGAGCTGACCTCTGGCGTGACCCCGCTGGCAGAGGCTGCCGATACGGCAGCGGACACCCTTGCAGCAGATGAAGCGACCGCAGCGGACGCTCAGGAAGCCCCCCCTGAAACCAGCCCGGCACAGATTGTGAAACGCCCGCGCCTGCGACCGGGCGCGCCCGCGACATTGCAGACTGCCGCCTTTGTCGCAGAGACCCCGACGGCCGAGATTGACGCCGCCGCCATCCCGGCAGGCACGCGTCTGGCGCAGTTGGGTGCCTTTGACAGCGCCGATGTGGCGCGCAGCGAATGGGCGCGTTTGGAAAGCCGCTTTGGCAGCTATCTGCAGGACAAATCCCGCGTGGTGCAGCAGGCGCAATCGGGCGGGCGCACCTTCTATCGTCTGCGGGCCATGGGGTTTGTCGATCTGGCAGATGCGCGTCGGTTCTGTTCCGCCTTCAAGGCCGAAGGGGTCGATTGCATCCCTGTCGCGTCCAAGTGAGCAGGTTCGGCGCCACCATTCTGGACGCCGATGGGCTGGCGCTGACGCCTGCCGAGACCAGCTTTTTCCGGCAAGCCAATCCCTTTGGCTTCATCCTCTTTGCCCGCAACATCGATACCCCGGATCAGGTGCGCCGTCTGTGCGACCAGATGCGCGATGCGGTCGGGCGGGATGCGCCCATCACCATCGATCAGGAAGGCGGGCGGGTGCAGCGCCTACGCGCGCCGCACTGGGCTGAATGGCTGCCACCGCTGGATTTCGTGACCGCAGCCGGCGCAGACGCCGAAAAGGCCATGTACCTGCGCTATCGCCTGATCGCGGCGGAGCTGAAGGCGCTGGGGATCGACAGCAACTGCGCGCCCATGGTCGATCTGGCGGGCAATGAGACGCATGATTTCCTGCGCAATCGCTGCTACGGGTCGGACCCGGCCACCGTGGCGCGTTTGGGCCGTGCCGTGGCCGATGGCCTGTTGGCGGGCGGTGTTTTGCCGGTGATCAAACATATGCCCGGCCATGGCCGCACTACGCTGGACAGTCATCATGACCTGCCACACGTCAGCGCCGCGCCTGAAAAACTGGCGCAGCATGATTTTGCCCCCTTCGCAGTGCTCAGAGATTTGCCGATGGGGATGACGGCGCATCTTGTCTATGAGGCCTTGGATGACCGCCCCGCGACCCTGTCCCCCAAGGTCATGCGGCTGATCCGGGAAAAGATCGGATTTGATAACCTCATCATGACCGATGACATCAGCATGAAGGCGCTGAGCGGCAGTCTGGAAGAGATCACAACCGGTGCCCTCTCTGCCGGGTGCGACGTGGTCCTGCACTGCAATGCGCCGCTTGCCAATCGCGAGCGGGTGGCCGGGGCGGCGGGCGAGATGAGTGAGGCCGGGCAAACCAGGGCGGAACGGGCCCTTGGCTACCGGAAAGCCCCTGACGATATTGACATTGACGCCACACGCGCGCAGCTTGAGACGCTGTTGAGCGGGGCGTAAAATCGTTATGGTGCATGGCTGAAATACCCTTTGAGGAAGACAAGACATCGGTTGCGGATCGGCTCGCCGCCGAGGCGCTGATCGTCGATGTGGACGGCTTTGAGGGGCCGCTCGATCTGTTGCTGACACTCAGCCGCACGCAGAAGGTCGATCTGCGCAAGATCTCCGTTCTGGCGCTGGCGCGGCAATACCTCGCTTTCGTGGAACGCGCCAAGGCGCTGCGGCTGGAACTGGCGGCGGATTACCTGGTGATGGCGGCCTGGCTCGCCTTTCTCAAATCGCGTCTGTTGTTGCCACCGGACCCCACCGAAGAGGGGCCGTCAGGTGAGGAACTGGCCGCGCATCTGGCCTTTCAACTGGAACGTTTGCAAGCGATGCGCGATGCCGCCGCGCGGCTGATGGGGCGCGACCGACTGGGACGCGATTTCTTCTGCCGGGGGCAGCCGCATGAGGTCACCCGCACCCGCAAAATCGAATATACCGCGACGCTGCTGGACCTGATGCAGGGCTATGCGCGTATCCGCACGCGGGATGAATTCCGCCCCTTCGTCATGGACCGGGAGGCGGTGTTCACCATGGAACAGGCGCTGGAGCGGATGCGCGGTCTGATGGGCTTTGCAGGCGACTGGACGGATATCGCCAGCTACCTGCCCGAGGGCTGGGAGCTTGACCCGGTGCGGCGCCGGTCGGCCACGGCATCGACCTTTGCGGCCTCGCTGGAGCTTGTTAAAGAGGGCCATCTGGAAATCCGCCAGTCAGGGACATTCGCGCCTATCCAGCTGCGCAAGAAGGACCGCCCATCGTGAGTGACGAGACATCGGCAGCACCGGAAGAGAGCCTGTTCGAGGCCCCGCCCATGGGCGAACAGGAACGGATGGTGGAGGCCATTCTCTTTGCCTCCGCCGAACCGGTGTCCCTTAAAGAGCTGGGTGCGCGCATGCCGCATGGGTCCGACCCGGCAGAGGCGCTGGTGCATCTGCGCAAGCGGTACGAGGGCAGGGGCGTGAACCTGTGCAAGATCGGGGATGCCTGGGCGATGCGCACGGCACCGGATCTGGGCTTTCTGATGCAGCGCGAAACGGTGGAGACGCGCAAGCTCAGCCGCGCCGCCATCGAAACGCTGGCGATCATCGCCTATCACCAGCCGGTCACGCGCGCGGAGATCGAGGAAATTCGCGGGGTCTCCGTCAGCCGCGGCACCGTCGATCAACTGCTGGAGATGGAGTGGATACGCTTTGGACGTCGCAAGATGACGCCCGGACGGCCCGTGACCTTCGTGGTCACCGAAGGGTTTCTGGATCACTTCGGGCTGGAGAATGCCCGCGATCTGCCGGGCCTCAAGGAGTTGCGCGCGGCGGGCCTGCTGGAAAACCGGCCGCCGCCGGGCCTTGGATTGCCCGGTCCCGAAGACGATGCAGAAGAGGAAAGCGCCGAAGGGCAGAGCGAGCTTTTCGAGGACTAACGCCTCTTGTCCTGAAAATTGCCGCAATTGGTGCTATAGTGACGGTGAGGCAATGCATCACAGGGCAGCACAATGGACAGACTTATCAGCATGATCCTGCGCCAGATCACCCGGCGGTTGGTCAACAAGGGCGTCAATGCCGGGATCAACAAGGCCGCTTCCATGCGTCCGCGCAAGGATGATGGGGGCAACACCCCTGCGCCCCCGCAAAGCAAAGAGAGCGCCCAACGAACAAAGCAGGCGATGAAGATGCTGCGCCGCACCACGCGGATGTAACGCGCGCCTCAGGTTGCGCGAAAATGCTTGCTGAGTTTCAGGCCCTGGCCCTGATAATTTGACGCGATGCCCGCGCCGTACAGCTGTGTCGGCACCTCCGCCATGCGTTCATAGACCAGGCGACCCACGACCTGCCCATGCTCCAACACAAACGGTGCCTCGTGACAGCGGACCTCAAGCACGCCGCGCGACCCGGAACCGCCTGCCGCGTCATGGCCGAAACCGGGGTCGAAAAAGCCTGCGTAATGCACGCGGAATTCGCCCACCATGGCCAGGAAGGGCGCCATTTCAGCGGCGTATTCGGGCGGAATGGTAACCGCCTCGCGGCTGACCAGAATGTAAAAGGCACCGGGGTCGAGAATGATCTGCCCGTTTTCGCTGTGCACTTCTTCCCAATACTCGCACGGCGGGTAGTGGTCGATCAGGTCGAGGTCGATCACGCCGGTATGCGGCTTTGCCCGGTAGCCCACAAGGGTCGTCTCCGGCAGGCGCAGATCCACGGAAAATCCCAAACCCTCGTCAATCACCGCAGGGCCGTCAACCAGCGGTGTGTCGGCATGCAGCGCCCGCAGCGCATCGTCATCGAGCACCGCCTGCCCATCGCCGAAACGGATCTGGTTCAGCCGCATGCCCGGACGCACCAGAACAGAAAACGACCGTGGGCAGATCTCGGCATAGAGCGGGCCGTGGTACCCCGGCGCAATCCGATCAAATTCTGTACCGCCATCGGTGATGGTGCGGGTCAGCAGGTCCAGCCTGCCGGTCGAGCTTTTGGCGTTGGCCACGGCCTGAATGTCTTCGGGCAGGGCCAGCGATTCCATCAGCGGCACGACGTAGACACAGCCCTTTTCCAATACCGCGCCATCGCTGAGATCCACGCGGTGCATCTCAAATTCCTTCAAGCGGTCAGAGACCCGTTCGCCATGACCCGCCAGAAAGGAGGCGCGCACCCGGTAAGCCGTTGTACCCAAACGCAAATCGAGGCTGGCGGGTTGAATCTGTGCGACGTTGATCTCGCGCGTTGCGGCGATCTGGGTGTCGGCGATCATCTGCGTGATCATCTGGTTGGGCAGCACGCCGCTCATGCTCTGTCTCCTGAATGTGCAAAGGCCCGCGCACTGCAGGCGCGGGCACTTGGCAAATGTCGGATAGTGGTCGGGCTAGCAGGACTCGAACCTGCGACCTTCCGTCCCCCAGACGGACGCGCTACCAGGCTGCGCCATAGCCCGACATGAGGCGCTACATACCCGATCTGGGGGCCGAGGCAAGAGCGAATTGGCATCTGTCAGTCTTTGCGGACGTCTTTACGCGCGCTGGCCATGCTGGCGCGCAGACGGATCAATTGCGCCAGAAGCGGCTTGGCGGCCTCCTGTTGATCCGGGGCCAAGGTCTTTGTCCGTGCGAGCACCGAGAGCGCGGCAGGCTGCGCTGGCATATCGGCCTCCTGGGGCAGGGGGCCAAGTTCAATCACCCGTATTTTGGGGGCCGCCGCCGGTGCGTCGGGCTCCGCCGCAGCCTCGGCGTGGACTTCTTCGGGTGCGCTTTCCCCTTCGTCGGGAGCTTCAGGTGGTTCATCGGCCTCCTGAACTGGGTCTTCCGGGGTTTCCTCTGGCGGTGGCGCCAAGGGGCGGCGGATGAAGCTGGGCAGGCTGTCAGAGGCAGGTGCTTCGTCTGCGACCTCCTCTGCTGCGGTCTCTTCGACCGGTTCCGGCGCGGCGTCGTCTTCTGCAGCGACAGGTGTGTCCTCGGGCGCCGCATCGTCACCGGCACTTGCCTCGATAGATGCCTCAACGGTCTCGGTGTCCGGCGCGGGCGTTGCCTCTACCGGGTCAGCCTCCTCAGACAGTTTCTCTTCCGGTTCATCTGCAGCGGCTTCATCCGCGGCCTGTTCCGGTTCCGAAACTTCTTCCGCATCGGAAAAGTCCAGCATCGGCTCGGCAATTTCTTCGACCATGTCCGGGGCGGGCTCGGCCTCGTCCGGCGCGTCCTCCAGGGGTTCCGGTTCCGCGTCGGGTTCGGGCTCTGCGTCCAATACCTCGCCTTCGGGCTCAGAGGCATCAACCGGATCAGCTTCGGCTGCCTCGGGCGTCTCGGGCGCTGGCTCCGGCACATCAATCGGGTCGGGCGCAGCTTCCTCAGCCACATCCACAGCATCTTCGGTCTGCTCGGGCTCAGGTGGGACACTTTCCTCGGCAGGAGGGTCTGCCGGTGCTGTCTGCGCGGGCTGGTCGGAACTGCCTTCGATCACCGCCATGGTCAGATCGTCCAGGGCCTGCGACTGGTCCGCGACATGGCTCAGGCCCTGTTCGCGCAGGATTTTCTGCACGCCCTTGATGGTCAACCCATCCTCGTGCAGCAGTTTCTTGATGCCCCCCAGCAGCAGCATATCCGCAGGTCGGTAATACCGCCGCCCACCCGCGCGCTTGATGGGCTTCACTTGCGTGAACTTGCTTTCCCAGAACCGCAACACATGCGCCTGCACGCCCAGCCAGTCGGCAACCTCCGAGATCGTGCGAAAAGCATCAGGTGATTTGGACATCAGATCAGGACTTGTTCCCGTCGGCCACGCGATCCTTCATCAGATGTGAGGGGCGGAATGTCAGCACCCGGCGCGGATTGATCGGCACCTCTTCGCCGGTCTTGGGATTGCGCCCGACACGCGCGGATTTATCCCGCACCGAGAAAGTCCCAAAGGAGGAAATCTTGACCTGCTCGCCACGCACCAGCGCGTCGGACAGATGCTCCAGCACGGATTCCACAAGTTGCGCGCTTTCATTGCGCGACAATCCCACCTCGCGGAACACAGCTTCGCTCAGATCCATACGTGTCAAAGTCTTTTCGGCCATGTTATCCCCCGTTGCGTTTTCAGCAACCATAGGGGACGGGGATTTTCAGAGTCAATATCAATGGCTTGCGCGATGCGGTTTGAGCGGCAAATACCGCGCTACCAGCGCAGCACCACCGCGCCCCAGGCCAATCCGCCGCCGATAGCTTCGGTCACGATCAGATCGCCCTCTTTGATTTGCCCGCGCGCCCGCCCGACAGAGAGGGCCAGGGGAATCGATGCGGCAGAGGTATTGCCGTGATCCTGCACCGTCACCACCACGTTTTCCATGGGCAGGCCCAGCTTTTTGGCGGTGCCCTGGATGATGCGGATGTTGGCCTGATGCGGCACGATCCAATCCACGTCTTCGGCGGTCACGCCCGCACGCGCCATCGCCTTATTCGCGGTGGCGGCCAGCTTTTCGACCGCGTGGCGGAAGACCTGGTTGCCCTGCATGCGCAGATAGCCGGTGGTGCCCGTCGAGACGCCGCCGTCGACGTAGAGCAGATCCTTGTGGCGTCCGTCCGAGTTGAGATCGGTCGAGAGAATGCCGCGATCGTCCGACGTGCCCTTACCGTCCTGCGCTTCCAGCAGCAGGGCGCCGGCGCCATCGCCAAAGAGCACGCAAGTAGAGCGGTCTGTCCAGTCCATGATGCGGCTGAAGGTCTCCGCCCCGATCACCAGCACCCGGCTGGCCTGGCCGGAGAGGATCAGCGCATTGGCATTGCTGAGGGCATAGATGAACCCGGCGCAGACGGCCTGCACGTCAAAGGCAAAGCCGTTTTCCATGCCCAGTTCGGCCTGCACCATGGTGGCCGCAGAGGGAAAGGTCAGATCTGCGGTTGAGGTGGCCACGATAATGGCATCGACGTCCTTGGGCTCCAGCCCCGCGTCGCTTAGGGCCGCGCGGGCCGCTGCCGTCGCCATGGTCGAGGTCGTTTCGCCGTCGCCCGCAAAATGCCGCCGTTCAATGCCCGAGCGCGACTTGATCCATTCGTCGTTGGTGTCGAGCGTCGCCTCGAACTCCTTGTTTGGCACAACACGTTCCGGCAGGTAATGGCCGACACCTCTGACAACAGCTCGCAGGCTCATGTTTCGCTTTCCTCCGCGGGCAGGGCGGCGACCCGTGCTGCCAGTTTATCCGTGAACTTGATATCGGCCAGCTGAGCGGCCAGCTTGATGGCAGCGGAGACGCCGGTGGCATCCGCCGATCCATGGGATTTCACCACCGTACCATTGAGGCCCAGGAACACGCCACCGTTGACGCGTCTGGGGTCGATCTTCTTTTTCAGGCGGCGCAACGACGTATAGGCCAGCACGGAGGCCAGGCGCGACAGCGGCGAGAATTTGAACGCCTCGCGCAGCCGGTCGCCGATCAGGTTGGCGGTGCCTTCACCGGTCTTGATGGCGACGTTACCGGTGAACCCGTCCGTGACTATCACATCGCAGATATCGCCCGAGATGTCGCCGCCTTCCACAAACCCCACGAATTCGAAGCCTGCGGTGTCGCGTTGATCGCGAATCAAATCATAGGCTTCTTTCAGCTCGGTGCGGCCTTTGTGTTCCTCGGTCCCGACGTTCAAAAGACCGACGCGCGGGCGCGGCAGGTCGAGCCCGTTGCGCGCGTAGGACATGCCCATTAGCGCATAGCGCAGCAGATCGTCGGCATCTGCCTTCACGTCGGCGCCCACGTCCAGCATCACGTTGAAGCCCTGCGGATTGGACGAGGGGTAGAGCACGGCAATCGCGGGTCGGTTCACGCCCGGCAGTTTGCGCAAGCGGATCATCGAGAGCGCCATCAGCGCGCCGGTGTTGCCACAGGACACGGCAACCGTCGCTGTGCCTTCGCGCACCGCCTCGATGGCGGACCACATGGAGGTTTCCTTGCCGTTGCGCACGATGTGGCTGGGCTTGTCATCCATGCTGACCACGCCGCTGGCGTCGCGCACTTCAACACGACCATCGAGCGCGCGTTTCCGTGCGACAAGGCCGGAAAGCTCTGCTTCCGGCCCGTGCAGGATAAACTGGATGTCGGGATTCTTGCGGGCGGAGGCATCACAGCCCGCAACAACGGCGGCGGGACCTTCGTCCCCCCCCATCGCATCTACGGATATGATGATGCGTCTGGCCTTCGCGGATGCCTGATCGGTCTGCGCCGTCATAGTGCGACTGCCCCCAAAACCTTCTGCCCTTATTGTTTAAGGGAAAGGTTTAGGCCGCGTCGTCTTCCAGATCAATCTCTTCTGTGAGCGCAACCACTTCTTTGTCGTCATAGTGACCGCAGGCGGCGCAGACGTGGTGCGGGCGCTTCAACTCGCCGCAGTTGGTGCATTCGTTCGGGTTTGCCGCAACCAGGGAATCATGCGCGCGACGGTTGTTGCGGCGCGATTTGGAGACTTTGTTCTGTTGAACAGCCATTGTCTTGGGCCTTTTGTCATTCGGGGCCGGGCGCGCAAACGGGCGCGGGGCCGGGTTTCAATTCAGTTCCCAGTCTTCGGGTGTGACGTGCGTTTAGGCCCAAGCCCGGCACTTGTCCAACCCTATTTGGGTGAGCGGCGCAAAATACTGCGATTGCGCCGTGGTGCAAGCGGTTTTTTTACCTGTTTTGCAAGGCCTGCGCCGTGGCTGGCAGATTGCCGTTGATATGCGCTTTGACGAACCCGGCGAAGAGCGTCGGGTCTTCGCCCGCCCAGCCGTGCCCAAGACCCTCTGCCGTGGCGGAGACGCTGCCGGGAAAGCGCGCATTGAAGACGTCCAGACCGTCTACAATAAGCGTGTGTTCCCGCGATCCGGCCACGAAAGCCAGACGGGTTTCCGGTTGCGGGGGCGTTTTGGAGAGGTTGAAATCGACAACGTCATTGGTGGCGCGTCGAAAGGCGGCAGGGCGGGTCTGGGCGGCTGCAGACACAAACCCGTCGACATCTGCGTTCGCCCCCATCATGCGGGCGGTGCGCCGGGCCATGAAGGGGCGTGGCGCCAGCGGGGCCATGACGGCTGACATGAGTTTCATCATCCCTTTGTGCGGCATGTCACCGGGGTGGATACCGCTGAGCAGGGCCGAGGCGCAAAGCTGCGGATGCTGCATCACCATCTGCAAGCCCACATAGGACCCCAGCGACAGGGCCACGAGATGCACCTTACCACCGGTTGCCTGTTGCCTGATCGCCCCGGCGGCCTGATCAGCGCTGTCCTGTAGCGACACCCACGGGACATCGCGGCTTTGCCCGTGACCGGGCAAATCGATCAGCAGAATGCGGTAGTCCGGCAATGCGGCGGCCACGTCCCGCCACATCCATGAACTGATGCCAACGGCATGCAGAAAGGCAATGACCGGCGCATCCTGCGGACCTTGAAGGGATGTATGCAGCACGGGCGCGTTCCTTTTGGGGATCAAGACGAATCCGGCGCGTGGGCCTGCGCCGGTGCAGGGGGGGGTCAGTCCTTTGACGTCTTGTCCAATTGCGCCTTGAGATCCGCCAGCCCGGCGAAGGGGCGGGCGTCTTCATCGCGCATCGGCGTGACACCTGGCTCAGCGTAGACGGTTTCGCCCAATTCGGCGCCGTCGCTGCGCGGATAGAGCGGCAGCGCCAGAACCAGCGCCTCGATCATCACCTGCTCGGGGTCGATCCACGGGCCCAGCGGCTCCGTGGTGTCATCCTCGGGCATCTCGACCTCCGGGGCGTCGATTTCTTCGTATTGCGCGAGATACATCCGCTCCACCGGCACATCGATCCGTGTCGTGACCGGCTCCAGCGTGACGCTGCAGGGCTGCACGACGGTTGCGCCAAGCGTACCGGTCAGCCGCCAGTCGGCCCCGCCATGGGCCGCGACCTCACCGGAGAAGGACAGCTTGCGCAGGCCCAGCAGATCCAGTTCTGTGGCGATGGCCTTTAACGCGGCGGCATCGGGGCGCAGAGAAAAGGCGGTGCTGCTGTTCTGATTGAGGTCCGCGACGCGCAGGGCGCCAGCGCTCGGAGAGGATTGCTTGGCCATGAGATACTTTCGTTTCTTGAACCATGGGCGGTGCATGGTGTAAGCGAGATAAAAGCCGCGACGCACAAGGGCAAGAGGGCAGGTTAAATGGGTATCACGAAGACGGTTATCGGGGCCATGCCCAAAGCCACGCGCTGGGGGGCGGTGGCCCTTTTGTGCCTGAGCCTGTCGGCCTGTGCCGCGCGGTTTCGCGATCACGGCTATATTCCGCCGCCCGAAGACCTTGAACAAATCGTGGTGGGGATCGACACACGGTCCAGCGTCGAAGAGACACTTGGATCCGCCTCGTCCAGAGCCGTCACGGACGATGGCGCCATCTTTTTCGTGCGCAGCCGTATCCGGACCTTCGCCATGCTGGCCCCCGAAGTGGTGGAGCGCGAAGTGCTGGCCATCAGCTTTGATGGTAATGATGTCGTCTCCAACGTCGAAACCTTCGGGTTGGAGCGGGGACAGGTGGTGCCGCTGACCCGCCGGGTGACAAGCTCCGGCGTGCGGGACGTGACCTTCCTGCGTCAGCTTCTGGGCAACCTGGGCCGCTTCACACCGGGTAACCTCGGCATCGACAACTAGAATTTGTCATGCGCGCTTTAAAAATGCTGTGCTAGAAGCCTGATATCAGAATGCCGTGCCGGAGGCCCGCAATGATATCGCTGACAAAAGGCCGCTACACCGCACGGGTGGCATCATCGCCCGGCGACATTGAAGCCGCCCAGACCCTCCGAGCCCGATGTTTCGGCCTGTCTGTGGACCGCGATTCGGATGTTTTTGACGCCCGCTGCGCACATATCCTGATCGAAGACCGGGACGACCGGGTGCTGGTGTGTACCTTCCGCATGCAGGAACTGACCGGCGCGGATGTCTCCGCCAGCTACGCCGCACAGTATTATGAGCTCTCCGCGCTGGAAGCTTTCGAAGGACGCATGGTTGAAATGGGTCGGTTCTGCATTGACCCGGATGTGCGCGACCCGGACATCCTGCGCGTCGCCTGGGCGGCGATGACGGCCTATGTAGACGATCACGATGTGCAGCTGCTCTTTGGTTGTTCGTCTTTTGCGGGCACGGAAACGGCGGCCTATCTGGATGCCTTTGCCATGCTCAAGGCGCGCCACCTCGCGCCGAAACGCTGGCTGCCGCGGGTGAAGGCACCAGATGTATTCCGTTTCGCCGCACGACTACGGCGTAAACCCGATCTGAAAAAGGCGATGGCGCATATGCCGCCCTTGTTGCGGACCTACCTGCTGATGGGGGGCTGGGTCAGCGATCATGCGGTGGTGGACCGTCAGATGAACACGCTGCATGTCTTCACCGGGGTGGAGATTGGCGCGATCCCGGCGGCCCGCAAGCGGCTGCTTCGCGCGCTCGCCTGAGGTTTTGCGCGCCACGTGACGAAATTTTCCGCATCGGGAAACCGGATACGTTGACCTCACCCCGGATGCGGCATAGCTGCGGGGCATGGCACGTGTCCCTCTTTTGCAGTTGAATGATATCTCCCTGACCTTCGGCGGCGATCCCGTCTTTGAGGGTCTGGACCTCGTGGTGCAGCCGGGCGACCGGGTGGCCCTCGTCGGGCGCAACGGGTCCGGTAAATCGACGCTGATGAAGGTGATGTCCGGGCTGGTGGAACCCGACAGGGGAGAGGTCACGCCGGGGCCGGGTGTGTCCGTGGGATACATGGAGCAGGAGCCTGATCTGTCGGGGTTCGACACCCTGGGGGCCTTTGCCGCCCATGGGCTGGAGCCGTCGGAGATGTATCTGGTCGAACGCGCGGGCGAGGGGTTGAAGTTCGATCCCGCCCGCCCGGTCGAGACCGCCAGCGGCGGGGAACGCCGCCGGGCGGCGCTGGCCCGTCTTATGGCGCGCGAACCGGATCTGATGCTGCTGGATGAGCCCACCAACCATCTGGATATCGAGGCCATCGCCTGGCTTGAAATTGAACTCAAGCAAAGCCGCAAGGGCTATGTGATCATCAGCCACGACCGCGCGTTTCTGCGCGCGCTGACCCGTGCGACGCTCTGGGTTGACCGGGGGGCTGTGCGGCGGCAGGAAAAGGGCTTTGCCGATTTCGAGGAATGGCGCGATGCGGTCTGGGACGAGGAAGACACCCAGCGCCACAAGCTCAACCGCAAGATCAAGGCCGAGGCGCGGTGGGCCGTCGAAGGGATTTCCGCCCGGCGCAAACGCAATCAAGGGCGCGTGCGGGCGCTGCAGGACCTGCGCGCCGAACGGGCGGCCCAGATCAAACGGCAGGGCACGGCCGCCATGGCGCTGGACGCGGGCCCCAAATCCGGTCGCAAGGTCATTGAGGCCACGGATATCAGCAAGTCCTTTGGCGACAAGGCTATTCTCAAGCCCTTCTCGATCACCGTCCAGCGGGGTGACCGCATCGCGCTGGTGGGGCCGAATGGGGTGGGCAAAACCACCCTGCTGAACATGCTGATTGGCAAGGAAGCGCCGGATGCAGGCACGATCAAGCTGGGCACCAATCTGGAACTGGCGCTCTTCGATCAGGCGCGCGCGCAGCTGGACCCGGACATGAGCCTCTGGGACAGTCTGACCGGCGATCCGGAGATGCGTGTTTCGGGCAAGGCCGATCAGGTGATGGTGCGGGGGCAGCCGAAACATGTGGTGGGCTACCTCAAGGAGTTTCTCTTCGACGAGGCACAGGCCCGCGCGCCGGTGCGGGCCCTGTCCGGGGGCGAAAAGGCCCGGCTGCTGCTGGCGCGGATCATGGCGCGGCCCAGCAACTTGCTGGTGCTCGACGAACCGACCAATGATCTGGACGTGGAAACGCTTGATTTAATGCAGGAATTGCTGGGCACCTACGATGGCACCGTCCTGCTGGTCAGCCACGACCGCGACTTTCTGGACCGGGTCGCGGCGACGACAATCGCGATGGAGGGGGATGGCAAGGCGACAATCTACGCCGGCGGGTGGAGTGATTATCTGCGCCAGCGGGGTCAGGATGATTTCGCCGGCAGCGTTGTGAAAGCCAAGTCGAGCACGCCGTCGGAGAAGCCCAAACCCGCTGCAAAATCCGGGCTCAGCTTTACCGAAAAGCACCGGTTGGAGGCTTTGCCTGCAGAGATTGAACGCCTGGAAGCCGAGATCGCCAAGCTCGAAGAGCTGTTGGGGGATCCGGCGCTTTTCACCGACCAGCCGGTGAAATTCCAGAAGGCCACCGACGCGCTGGTCGAACGGCATGAAAAGCTCAGTGCCGCAGAAGAGGAATGGCTGATGCTTGAGGAAAAGGCGAGCGCCTAGCGCATCCGCAGGGCACCGTCGATGCGGATCACTTCGCCGTTGAGATACCCCGCCTGCACGATGAACCCGGCCAGGGCGGCGAATTCCGCCGGGTCCCCCAGGCGGGGCGGGCAGGGCACATCGGCGGCCAATCCGGCCTGCACCTCTTCCCCCAGCCCGGCCAGCATCGGCGTCATGAAAATGCCCGGCGCGATGGTCATCACCCGAATACCCAACTTGGAGAGGTCCCGCGCCATGGGCAGGCAAAGCCCGACAACCCCGCCCTTGGAGGCGGCATAGGCGGTCTGCCCCTTTTGCCCGTCGTATGCGGCGATAGAGGCGGTGTTGATGATCACGCCCCGCGCCCCATCCGGTGCCGGATGGTTTTCCTCTATCGCCTCTGCGGCCAGCCGCGCCACGTTGAAGGTGCCGACCAGATTGATGTCGATGGTGCGCTGGAAGAGCGGCAGGGGGTGCGGGCCATCGCGCCCGACCGTCTTTGCGGCATCCGCGATCCCGGCGCAGTTTACCGCCGCCGTGATACGCCCCATTTTTTCCTTGGCGAAGTTGATTGCCGCCTGCACAGATGCCTCATCCGTCACATCCGTTTGCACAAAATGCCCGCCGATTTCCGCTGCCACGGTCTCGCCGCGCGCCACGTCCCGGTCAAAGAGCGTGACCATAGCCCCCTGTGCCGCGAAATGCCGGGCGGTTGCTTCCCCCAGACCAGAGGCTCCTCCGGTCACAACGGCGGCTGTATTGCTCAGCGGCATGGCGCTTCCCTCATGATTTGAACATCTGTTCAGTTAATCACGCGGCGCGCAGCCTGTCTAGCCGCCCTGCATCAGCCCGCGGTCCAGCCGCGCAAGCGGGCGGAGCAGGGAGGTGAGGGGGCGCCACCACAGCCACGTGCCGCCAAGCCGGTGCGGTCGCGCGCCAGTGCCCAGTTTGAACCGCGCCAGCCCGGCGTTTTCTTCGGTATCGAAGGTGCCGAGTTCCAGTTTCTGCACGCCCTTGGATTTGGCCCATCGAATGGCCGACCACAGCAGCAGCGTATGGGCGGAGACAAGGCGACCAGACGGTCGCGTATGGCCGATGTGGTAGGTTGCGCCGCTGCCATGTCGCAGGATCAGCAGCGCCGCCACCGGTTCGCGCCCCCAGAACGCGGTAAAAAGTTTGGCCTGGCCCGGGTTGGCCCGCCCGTAGGCCAGGGTCAGCGCCAGTGGCCAACTGCGATAGCCGCGCTGGTGCTGTTGGACCAGATCGGCCTGCAGCATCCAATGCCCCGGATCGTCGGGCATGTTCTGGCGGGTGACGCGCAGCTTTTGCGATTGCGCATGGCGCAGCCGATTGCGCCATTTCTGGTGCAGCCCGGCAAACAAAGTCTTTTCATCGGGCGTCAGGTCCAGCTGCGCGACCGTACTGGGGCTGGCCAGGGGCAGGGCGCCGATCCGGCTGAGCGGCATCGGGCGGTCCGGGGCCAGCAGTACCGGCCCCCTGACCTTCATGCCGCGCGCCAATTCCCTTAGCGCCTCGGGCGTTTCGGCACCGGGGCGGGTGATCATATGCACCGGCAGAGGGCCTATTTTCCGGTGCAGCGCCAAGGTGCCATCCTCCAGCCGCAGGGGCGGAGTCCCAAGCGCGTTCAGCGCCCGCGCAAAGGCGTCACTTTGCTGTAAAGGGGAGGGGGCAGAGGCAGGGGCGGCATCAAACATGACCTGCATTAACCGTCCGGAAACCTAAATCCGGGTTAATGGAACCATGAAAAAAACGGTCCAAGGCGTTGCTGCCCCCGCCCCGCGTATGACAAAAACCACGGCCTTCCTGATCGCCACCGGGCTCTCTATCCCGGTCTTTGCCATCCTGACGCTGATTGACTGGCTCTGGCTCTAACCCAATTGCACAAGCGCGTGCCGTTTCTTGCCCGCGCTGAGCTTGATCGGGCTGGAGAGCGCACCGGTATCGATCATCAGGCCCGCGTTGGTCAGGGGCTGATCATCCAGCCGCGCGCCGTTTTCGGCAATCAGGCGCTTGGCCTCCTTGCCGGACCCGGCCAGACCTGACTTCACGATCAACTGTACGATCGAGATACCGTCCCCCACATCCGCAGCACTCAGCGTCAGGGTGGGCAAATCATCCCCCACCCCCCCTTTTTCAAAGACCTCGCGCGCCGTCGCTTCCGCTGTGGCTGCCGCATCCGCGCCGTGCAGAAGCGTGGTCACCTCATTGGCAAGACGTACTTTGGCTGCATTGATCTCTGCCCCTTGCAGCGCACCAAGGCGGTCACACTCCTCCACTGGCAATTCAGTATAAAGCTTGAGGAACCGGCCCACATCGGCGTCCGTGGTGTTGCGCCAGAACTGCCAGAATTCATAAGGCGACAGCATATCGCCATTGAGCCAGACAGCGCCGCCCTGCGATTTGCCCATTTTGCGACCGTCCGATGTGGTCAGCAAAGGCGAAGTCAGGCCATAAACCTCCCCGTCGATCACACGCCGGGTCAGGTCGATCCCGTTGACGATATTGCCCCATTGGTCCGAGCCGCCCATCTGCAGGATGCAGCCATAGCGCCGGTGCAACTCCATGAAGTCATAGGCCTGCAGAATCATGTAGTTGAATTCCAGGAAAGACAGCGACTGTTCGCGGTCCAGCCGCGATTTTACGCTTTCAAAGCTGAGCATCCGGTTGACGCTGAAATGCCGCCCAATGTCGCGCAGGAAATCGAGGTAGTTCAGATCGTCGAGCCACTCCGCATTGTTCAGCATCAGCGCATCGGATGGGCCATCGCCATAAGTCAGATATTGCGCAAAGACTTTCTGCATGCCCGCGATGTTGTCGTCGATCTGGGCAGGCGACAGCAGCGGGCGTTCATCCGCCCGGAACGAGGGATCGCCCACCTTGGTGGTGCCGCCGCCCATCAGGGTGATCGGCTTGTGACCGCATTTCTGCAGCCACCGCAACATCATCACGTTGAGCAGGTGACCCACGTGCAGGGATTTGGCCGTGGCATCATACCCGATGTACGCGGGCTGCCCGCCGGTCAGCAGCGCCTCGTCCAGCCCCTGATAGTCGGTGCAATCGGCGAGAAAGCCGCGCTCCATCATCACAGCGACGAAATCGGATTTGGGATGGTAGGTCATCTTGCTTGCTCTCGGCTTGAATTGCGCCCACTCTATAGGCGGTGCGCAGGCAAAGGAAAAGGCTTTGAACAGGGCCATTGAGAAAACCGGAAAGGTGACCGCTCTGGGCGCGATGAGCGGTACGTCACTGGACGGCGTGGACGCCGCCGTGGTCATCACCGACGGGCATAGGATCGACGGTTTCGGCGCGACGTCTTATCGTGCCTATTCCAAGGCGGAACAGGCCGTGTTGCGCGCCAGTCTGGGACAGTGGTCCGGGGCCGCGGTGGAGGCCGCGAGGGATGTGGTGGAACAGGCGCATCTGGCGCTTCTGGAGGGTTTTGAGGCGGTTGATCTGGTAGGTTTTCACGGCCAGACTCTGGCCCATGCGCCCCGCACCCAAGGCACCTTGCAGGTGGGCGATGGCGCGTGGCTGGCGCAGGCCCTTGAGACGCCGGTGGTCTGGGATTTCCGCAGTGCGGATGTCGACCTGGGCGGCGAAGGTGCGCCGCTGGCGCCGTTTTTCCATTTTGCCTGTGCGCATCACATCGGCGCGACGGAACCGCTCGCTTTTCTGAACCTCGGCGGGGTGGGAAACCTCACCTATGTGGACCCCGCGTTTGATCATCCCGAAGAGCCGGGAGCCTTGCTGGCCTTTGACACCGGCCCGGCAAACGCGCCGCTGAACGATCTGCTGCAGAGCCGTTTGGGTCTCGCCTATGACGAGGGCGGCAAGATCGCCCGGCGCGGTACTGTGGAGCAGGGTGCGCTGGAGTTGTTTCTGGCCGAACCCTATTTTGCGCGCGTGCCGCCCAAATCGCTGGACAGGAACGACTTTTCGGAGATGGTGGCGCTGGTCGGTGAGTTGAGTGATGCCGATGCTGCCGCCACCCTCACTGCCATGTGCGCGGCCGGTGTAGCCGAAGGGATGCAGCATTGCCCGCAGCTCCCCGCGCGCATCCTCGTGACCGGCGGCGGGCGGCACAATCCGGTGCTGATGCAGATGCTGGCCGTCTCGCTTGACTGTCCCGTGGGGCCGGTCGAAGACGTAGGTCTGGACGGTGATATGCTGGAGGCGCAGGCCTTTGCCTATCTGGCGGTGCGCGTGGCGCGCGGCTTGCCCACGTCCTGCCCGGGCACAACTGGCGTTCGGGCTGCCGTGGGTGGCGGGACAGTCAGTTGGCCGCAGGCCAAGGACATCGCTGTTTAAGCGCGCGGAATGTCAAAGCCGGGGTCTGCAAGCGTGAACCCTTCGAACTGGAACCCAGGTGAAACGGTGCAGCTGACGAGCGTGAAATCGCCTGTGCTGTGCGCAGCCTGCCAGTGGTTTTCGGGCACGATGATCTGCGGCGCGCCTTTGGTCAGGTCCGGGGTCAATAGGTGATCCTGCGCAGGGCCGCTGTCTGTTTCACTCAAGGACAACACCAGCGGTGCGCCCGCGTGATAGAGCCAGATTTCCGTGGCATCCACCCGGTGCCAGTGGCTTGCCTCGCCCGCCGCCAGCAGGAAATAGATGCAGGTGCCGCTGGGCCGCCCGTCGTTCTCGGCCACCCATGTCTGGCGAAAATGTCCGCCTTCGGGATGCGGGGCAAGCCCCAGATGGGCGATGATCTCTTGTGCTGTCATACTGCGAGGCTAGTCTGACCGGGAACCAAGGCCAAGGGGGTAGGGGCTTGAAAGTCATCGTTATCGGCGCGGGGATCATCGGCGCACTGACAGCCCTGCGTCTGGCGCAAGCCGGGGCAGAGGTGACCGTGATCGACGCCGGACATCCCGCATCGGCGGCATCGGGCGCCTCCTTTGGCTGGATCAACGCCAGCTTTCACGCGAACAGGGATCACTTCAACCTGAGGCTTGCCGGGATGGAGGCACATAGGCGGCTGTCGTCAGAGCTTGCCTCAGAGGCGGTGCAGTGGCCCGGGTGCCTGTGGTGGGAGGAGGAAGGCGCGGCCTTCGATGCGCAGCATCGGTCGCTGGTGGCGTTGGGGTATAAGGTGCGGGAAATCGACCGGGCCACGTTTTCTGAACTGGAACCGGCAGTGACCGCCCCGGACCGCGCGTTGCATTTCATGGACGAAGGGGTGGTTGACCTTGGTCAGCTCACGGTACGGGCGTTGCAGGCTGGTGCCGACCTCGGGATGCGTTTGATCACGGGCGTGCGTGTCACGGGATTTGACGTGCGGGCCGATGTGCTGCGCGGCGTGCGGCTGGCAGGTGGTGTGCTGGAGGCGGATCGCTGTGTCGTTGCCGCGGGGGTTGCCACCCAGGGCCTGCTGGAAAGGGTCGGTGTCGCCCTGCCGATGCTGCACCGTCCGGGGTTGATCCTGCGATCGGAACCCCTGCCGGCGCTGCTGCGACATGTGCTTGTCAGCCCGGGGCAGGAGCTGCGCCAACTGCCGCAGGGGGAGCTGTTGGCGCCGACAATGGCCAGCCATCAGGGGGACACAACGGACAGCGTGCCCGAGACACCGGACAGGCTGGCAGATCAGGCGATGGCGCGGGTGTCGACCCTGTTGAACTGTCCGCTCAGGTGGGAGGTGGTCACGCTCGCCGCGCGCCCGGTGCCGCAGGACGGCTTGCCGGTGATGGGGGCCTGCGGGCCGGAGGGGCTTTATGTCAGCACCATGCATTCGGGCGCGACGCTTGCGCCGCTGGCGGCAGAACTGGTGGCCGCAGAGGTGCTGGAGCAAGACCTGACCAACACGCAATCGGCGCTGGTGGCCCCCTACAGGCCGCAGCGGTTTACAGGGTGAGCTCGTAGAACGCCAAATGCTCTTCGGTACCTGGCGGCACCTCTGAATAAGGGCCCCGGTTGCGGAACCCCAGCTTTTCATAGAGCGCACGGGCCGGGGCGAACTCCCGGTTGGTGTCGAGCAAAACGCGGGCATAGCCATCCGCCCGGGCCTGATCAATCAGGGCCTGCGACAGCAAATACCCGGCACCTGTACCCCGCGCGGCAGGGGACATGTAGACACGCTTGATTTCTGCATCCGCGTCGTTGAGCGGCTGGATCATCCCGCACCCGACCGCCGCGCCATCCCGTTCGGCCAAAAGGATCGCTCCGCGCGGACGCGCATGTTTGACGGGCAGCGCTGCCATCAATTCTCCATAGGCCTCTGCCGGATAGAAGGTTTCCGTCAGGATGCGCATCTCATCGCTGAAGCCTGCCAGGTAGTCGCGATAGTCCCAGCACAGGCGTTGTACCTCTGGCAGGTCGCGCGGCAGGTCTGCCGCGCGTACCGTCACCGCAGCCATCAGCGCAGGATGGAGCGCCCGGCATATTCAGCCGTTTCGCCAAGCGCTTCCTCGATGCGGATCAACTGGTTGTATTTCGCCAGCCGGTCAGAGCGGGCCAGCGAACCGGTCTTGATCTGCCCGCAGTTGGTGGCCACGGCCAGATCGGCGATGGTGGCATCCTCGGTCTCGCCCGAGCGGTGCGACATCACATTGGTGAAACCCGCGCGATGCGCCATATCGACCGCCCGCAGCGTTTCGGTCAGGCTGCCGATCTGGTTCACCTTCACCAGCATGGAATTGGCCGATCCGCGTTCGATCCCGGTGGCAAGGCGCGCGGGGTTGGTCACAAAGAGATCGTCGCCCACCAGCTGCACTTTGTCACCCAGCGCATCCGTCAGCGCCTTCCAGCCGTCCCAGTCGTCTTCAGACATGCCGTCTTCGATGGAGATGATCGGGTAATCGTTCACCAGCGCCGCAAGGTAGTCGACATTTTCCTGCGAGCTCAGCGTCTTGCCTTCGCCCGCCAGCACGTATTTGCCGTCCTTGTAGTATTCTGTCGCTGCGCAATCCATGGCCAGATAGATGTCATCGCCAGGTTTGTACCCCGCTTTTTCGATGGATTTCAGAATGAAATCAAGTGCATCCCGCGTGGAGTTGATGTTGGGGGCAAAGCCGCCCTCATCCCCGATCCCGGTGGAAAGGCCCGCGGCGGACAGCTCCTTTTTCAACGTGTGAAAGACTTCGGCCCCCATGCGCACGGCATCGCGGATGTTGCCCGCAGCCACCGGCATGATCATGAATTCCTGGATGTCGATGGGGTTGTCGGCGTGTTCGCCCCCGTTGATGATGTTCATCATCGGCACCGGCAGGACCCGCGCCGAGGTGCCGCCCACATAGCGATAGAGCGGCTGGGTGCAGAAGTCGGCAGCCGCCTTGGCGGTGGCAAGCGACACGCCGAGGATGGCATTGGCACCGAGGCGGGATTTATTCTCCGTCCCGTCCAACTCGATCATAACGCCATCGATCTCGACCTGTTCGGTGGCGTCGATGCCCACCAGCGCCTCGGCAATCTCGCCGTTCACGGCGGCGCAGGCCTCCAGCACACCCTTGCCCATGTAGCGCGCCTTGTCGCCATCGCGCCGCTCTACGGCCTCATAGGCCCCGGTGGAGGCGCCGGAGGGCACGGCGGCGCGGCCCATGGTGCCGTCTTCGAGGATCACGTCAACTTCGACCGTCGGGTTGCCCCGGCTGTCAAGAATTTCGCGGGCGTGGATGTCGATGATGGTGCTCATGTGAGGCTCCTCTGGTCAAAGGTTATCTGCCTCATAGCGGGCCGGGCTGCGGTTTGGAACCCTTAGGCGCTGTTAGCGCGAACATTCCTCTCGCGCCAGAGCGTGTAGAGCCCCGATCCCACGATGATCGCAGCGCCCAGCAGGGTCAGAACGTCGGGCCGTTCCTCAAAGACGGACATCCCGATGATCAGGGCAAAAAGAATGCGCGAGTACCTGAAGGGGGTCACAAAACTGACCTCGCCGATGCGCATGGCGGCAACGATGCCATAGTAGGCCACGATACCGATCAGCAATGCGATGGTGAAATAGACCCAATTGGCTGGCGACAGAGGCACCAGGCTTGTCCCGTTGATCCACATCAGCAGGGCGGCCGCAGGGATCAGCACCAGAAAGGCCAGGAAACTCAACTGCATGGTCGAAGTTTCCTGTGGGACGCGGCGTGTCGCCAGATCACGGATGCCCAGCCCGATGACACCCTGGACCGCGAAGAGCGACAGCCAGCTGAACCCCTCCATGCCCGGTCGAATGATCATCAGCACGCCGATGAAGCCCACAAGGATGGCGGACCAGCGCCGCCAGCCCACGGCCTCTTGCAGGAACAGCGCGGCGCCGAGGGTCACGAAAAGCGGTGTGGCCTGCAAAATGGCCGACGCCGAGGAGAGCGGGGTGAGTGCGATCGCGGTGACGAAGCCCATGGTTCCTATCAACTCACCAAAGGCGCGCAGGGCGATGGCAGGCGTCAGCATCGCGCGGGTGAAAAGCGGCTGGCGTTGGACAATCAGGATCACGCTGACCAACGCTGCACTGCCAAGCCCCAACATGCCGATGATCTGACCAACGGGCAGGGCCGCGGCCATAAGCTTGATCAGCATGTCTTCAATGGCGAAGCCGAGCATGGCCACCACCATGAAGGTCGCGCCGCGTAAATTGTCCATGGGGTGTCCTTTGGGGTTCCGTTCGCCTCCTTTCAGAAAGCAATCGCAAGGTCAATTGGCGGCGTAGGAAGGTTTTCGTGCAGGGAGCCGATCATCGGGCAGTGCAGCAGAGGGTAGAGCCAGGCCAGATGTCCGGAAAATATCTAAATTTGCAGTCACTTACGCCAGCTGTGGTTCACTATTTCTCAACCACCGGCCATCACTCTGAAGGCGGACATAGTGGGTGTCTGCGTATCAGCGAGAGGTGTCATGCAAGTTAGTCAATCTGTGAATTCCTACACGCTTTCCCTGTTTCAGGGCGCAAGCTCCGGTGAGAAATCAAATCTGGCCGCTGCGCAGCCCGGACCTGCGAGCTATTTCGCACCGACTGACGATACGAGCTTGCCAGGCATCTATGCGGATCCGCGTGTGGGGCAAGGGACCCCGGCCCGGATGTCAGATGCCACGATAAGGATATTGGATACCATCCATTCCATCGTCAGCAATGAGTTGAAAACAATCGGCGCGACCTTTCGCCAAATGGCGGAGGTCGACCTTGAGTTTGAGCCGGAAGAAAAACTGCCGGAGGACACGCGAATTAGAGATTTGACGTCTGAGCAAGTCGGAAGGTTGTCAGCAGACACCCGTGACGCAGCAAGGCTTGAGCTCCAGCTGTCCCTCTACACGACACTGGCAACTCAAGGAGGGGTTACTCCAAAAGGTTTTGGGTCCATTCTATTTGGTGAGAAATACGTCGAGATGAACGACGCGGAACTCGCGGAGCATCAGATTAACGCGCTGGTCGACAACCAGATCAAGGCAATAAAAATGACCTTGGAGCTGTCCAAAAGTGAAGAATTCATCAGGTTTTCGGCTGGAACAGGCATCCCGACGGATGTGACCGGGCCGCTGACCGATGAAGAACTAGCCACGTTGCGCAGTGATTTGCTGGCAGAGCGGAGGGCACAATATCAACGCGGTGAGTTGAACGTCAACGTAACCGTTTTCGCCAGCACCCATGCCGCCAACTATGACAAGACCTATAAGACGTTTGACATGGCCTCCGGAGAGACTGTGGTGAATGAGGCGAATACTGCTGCCTTTGATGAAGCCTGGGAGTTTAGCGAGCGGAAGAAAGAGGCCTTCCATCGGTTGCTGGTGGGGGACAGCGATTTTGTTCGGGACAACATCGAGCGACTTGGGATCTATGCCGAGGAATACATCAAGGATGCGACGTCCTGATTGAGGCGCCTGCAGGTCAATATATTGGCCAGGAGGTGGATGTCGCCCCTCCTGACGCGCCGCCTCGCCCTCACGCGGCACGATTGCGTCACTGCTTTTTCAGCGGCACGCCGTAAAGCTCCAACCGGTGTCCGCGCAGCTCGTAGCCGAGTTTGCGGGCGATGCGTTCCTGCAGCGCCTCGATCTCGGCGTCCACGAATTCGATCACCTCGCCTGAATTCATGTCGATGAGGTGGTCGTGGTGATCCCGCTCGGCGTCCTCGTAGCGGGCGCGGCCATCGCCGAACTCCAGCTTGTCCAGAATGCCCGCTTCTTCAAAAAGCTTGACCGTCCGGTAGACCGTGGCAATCGAAATGCCTGCATCGATGCCCGAGGCACGGGCATAAAGCTCTTCGACGTCGGGATGATCATCGCTGTCTTCCAGCACTTTCGCGATCACACGTCGCTGTCCGGTCATGCGCAGGCCCTTGGCCTCGCAGCGGTTGATGATGGTATTGCCCATGTCGGTGCCCTTGATCGCTGGAGGCCACATTTAGCGGCATTTTTGTCCTGCATCCAGACGCCTTTTCAGGCTTGTGTTGACTTCCGCCGCGCAAACCCCCATGTGCAGTGCAAGCGAAGCCTTCTGCCGCGTGAGCAGTTGTGAGCGCCCCGGCAATCATGCCGGTCCACGCGCTCATCCAGAAAGGCCCGCCGATGTTCCCAAAATCACGCGTGGGTCCAAACGCTGCGGACAGGTGTGGGCATATGGCCGACACGTGCGATCCGTGTTGCGTGTCCCAAGCGGTGTCCAAGGTGGCACGGCCAAAGAATGTGGCGGCCCGTTGCGGTGCGCCGGAAAGATATGAATGAGCGATTTTGATATGATGGACCTGCCGACCAAACTGGTGGCACGTCTGAAAGCGATGGGTCTGAACGACCCGACCCCGATCCAGAAACAGGCCATCCCGCACGCGCTGAACGGGCGCGATGTGATGGGTCTGGCGCAGACCGGCACCGGCAAGACGGCGGCCTTTGGTGTGCCGCTGGTGGCGCAGATGCTGGAGCTGGACGGACGGCCCGCGCCGAAATCCGTGCGCGGTCTCGTGCTGGCCCCGACGCGCGAATTGGCCACCCAGATCAGCGTGAACCTAAGAGCCTTTGCCGAAAACACACCGATCAAGGTGGCGATGGTCGTCGGCGGCCAGTCGATCAACAACCAGATCAAACGGCTGGAACGCGGGGTCGATCTGCTGGTGGCGACACCGGGCCGGTTGCTGGACCTGATGGACCGGCGCGCGGTGCGGCTGGACGAAGCGACGTTTCTGGTGCTCGACGAAGCGGATCAGATGCTCGACATGGGCTTCATCCATGATCTGCGCAAGATCGCGAATGTGATCCCGAAGGAGCGGCAGACCATGCTCTTCTCGGCCACCATGCCCAAGCAGATGAACGAATTGGCGCAAAGCTATCTGCGCAGCCCCATTCGCGTAGAAGTCTCGCCTCCGGGCAAGGCCGCGGACAAGGTCACGCAGGAAGTACATTTCATCGCGAAATCCGAAAAAGCCGGTCTGCTGATCGAGATGCTGGACAAGCACCGCGACGAGCGCGCGCTGGTCTTCGGCCGGACGAAACATGGCTCCGAAAAGCTGATGAAAACGCTGGTGAAGGCGGGTTATGCTGCGGGATCGATCCACGGCAACAAAAGTCAGGGCCAGCGCGACCGCGCGATCGCCGCCTTCAAATCCGGTGAGATCAAGGTGCTGGTGGCCACGGATGTGGCCGCGCGGGGCCTCGATATCCCGGATGTGAAACACGTCTACAACTATGATCTGCCGAATGTGCCGGACAACTACGTGCACCGGATTGGCCGCACCGCGCGGGCGGGCAAGGATGGCGCGGCCATTGCCTTCTGCGCACCTGACGAGATGGGTGAATTGAAGGCCATTCAAAAGACGATGGGTATTTCGATCCCCATTGGGTCCGGGCGGCCCTGGGAAGCCATGGATATCCCCGAAGGCACCAAGCCCAAAGGCCGTGGACGCGGTCGTGGGCGGGGTGGCAGGCCACAGGGCGCGGGTAAATCCGCATCCGGTCAGCCGCAGGGCGCCAAGCCCGCAGGCGGGCGTCGCAGACGGCGGCGCGGTGGCAAGCCGGGCGGACGCCCCAGTGCCGGTGGAGACGGGCAGAGGGTCGCCTGATCTCGGACGTCTGATTTAAAGTAACCTGCGTCCCTCTGCGGGCGCGGGTCCCGCCGGGCGATTGACATTGCCCGGCACAGCCCCCCATCTGGCGCCATGGACCGCAAGACTCACATGGATGCCTTTGGGGCAGCCGCCCTCATCACCTTTGCCCTGCATCTTGCGTTCAACCAAGTGGTCATCAAGGTCACCAACGGCGGGTTCAACCCGGTTTTTGCCGCAGGGCTGCGGTCCGCCGGCGCGGTCCTTGTCCTGCTGTTGTGGATGCGGTTGCGGGGGATCAGCCTGACCGTCCCGCGTGAGGCGGTGCCCGCCGGTATTCTGTCGGGCTGCCTCTTTGCGCTTGAATTCACGTGTCTTTTTACCGCGCTGGATTTCACCACCGTCAGCCGCGCCTCGGTGATTTTCTATTCCATGCCGGTCTGGCTCGCCATCGCCAGCCATTTTCTGATCCCGTCTGACAAGCTGACCGGGCTGCGGGGGATCGGGTTGGTGCTGGCGATGGGCGGGGTGGCGCTGGCCCTTCTGGACCGCAGCGATGCCTCCGCCAGCCTGACGGGGGATCTGCTGGCGCTGACCTCGGCCATCTGCTGGGCGGGCATAGCGCTCTGCGTCAAGATCACGCCGCTGAGCACGGTGCCGCCCGCGCAGCAATTGATGTTCCAGGTGATCGTCTCCGCGCCACTGTTGCTGCTGGCCTCGCTGGCCTTTGGCGATCTGATCCGCGACCTGCAGCCGATCCACATCGCCGGGCTGCTCTTCCAGATCATCGCGGTTGCGAGTCTCGGGTTTCTGGCGTGGTTCTGGCTGATGTCGATTTATCCTGCCTCGTCAGTGGCCTCCTTCAGCTTCCTGTCTCCGGTCTTTGCGGTGATCCTCGGCTGGCTGCTGCTGAGCGAGGATGTGGGGCCGCAGGTCTGGGTGGCGCTGGGGCTTGTGGCGCTGGGGATTTACCTGATCAACCGGCGCCCAAAGGTGGTCTGAGCGTCAGGTCCCGCAGAAGGTCGCGGGCACGCGCTGCGCCTTGGTGGGCGGGCGCATCAGGTCAAGATCATCGGTGTCAAAGGGGCTGGCGAGCGCGGTCAGAAGCCGCTCAAAGGGCGCGAAATCCCCGGCAACCGCGGCGGCAATCATCTCTTCCATCCGGTGGTTGCGCGGGATGATCCGCGGAGAGGCTGCCTGCATTACGGTCTGTGGGTCTCCCTCGCCCTGCAGCCGTGTCTGCCACTCGGCTGCCCAGGCGTCGAAGGCCTCACGCTCCAGGAACTGATCCCGTGCGTCACCGCGCGCCAGCGCGTCGAAGGTATTGGTGAAATCGGCCCCCTGCGCCTGCATCAGCGTCAATAGGTCCTGGATCAGCGCGGCGTCGTCCTTCGTTGGCGCGGCGAGGCCGATCTTGGCCCCGAAGCGCGACAGCCACGCTGCTTCGATCTGGGCGGGCATCGCGTGCACGATCTCCGTCGCTTCGTCCAGCGCGGTGGTGGGGTCGTCCAACTGCTGCAGCAGGGCCGTGGCGAATTGCGCCATGTTCCAGACGATGATCCGCGGCTGGTTGGAATAGGCGTATCGGCCCATCTGGTCGATGGAGCTGAAGACCGTATCCGCATGATAGTCATCGATAAAAGCGCAAGGCCCGTAGTCGATGGTTTCGCCTGAAATCGCGCAGTTGTCGGTGTTCATCACGCCATGGATGAACCCCACCGACATCCAGACCGCCACAAGCTCCGCCTGTGCGGCACAGACCGCGCGCAAAAGGTCCATCGGGCCTTTGGCGTCCGGATAGTGCCGAGCCATCGCATAGTCGGTCAGCCGGGCAAGCTCCGCCTTCTGGCCCCGGTGCGCAAAGACCTGAAAGGTGCCGACGCGCAGATGGCTCTGCGCCACCCGCGTCAGCACCGCGCCCGGCAACACCGTTTCGCGGATCACGTCCTCGCCGGTGGTGGTGGCCGCGAGGGCGCGGGTCGTTGGAATACCCAGCGCATGCATGGCCTCCGAGATCACATATTCCCGCAGCACCGGGCCCAGCCATGCGCGCCCGTCGCCCATGCGGGAATAGGGTGTGGGGCCCGAACCCTTGAGTTGGATATCGCGGCGGATGCCGTCGGTGCCCACGACCTCGCCCAAGAGCAGCGCGCGCCCGTCGCCAAGCTGCGGGTTGAAGGTGCCAAACTGGTGGCCTGCGTAGAGCTGGGCAATCGGTGTCGCGCCCTCAGGCACCTTCTGGCCCGAAAACATGGCGGCAAGCACGTCGTCCGATGCCTCCGGCAGGCCCAGCTTCTGTGCCAGCGTCTCGTTGAAGGTGATCAGTTTGGGCGCTTTGACCGGCGTCGGGTCCAGCCGCGCGTAAAAGGCGTCCGGCAGGGCGGCGTAGCTGTTGTCGAAGGGAACGGAAAAACTCATGGTCTTAACATATGTCGCGTGGGCCGCTGCGCAACGGGTTCAGAATCTGCGGGTCATCAGCATGTAGTCCGGGCGCGGGGTGAAACCGGCACGGGCATAGAGACGCTGGGTGCCGTCTGCGGTGCGATCCACCTCCAGATGCAGGGCCTTCAACCCGGCACTGGCGAGCGCGCGGGGAAGGCTTTGCAGGGTTTCCGAGGCGATGCCCCGCCCACGCACACCCGGGCGCACGTAGATTTCATCGACAAACCCGTCCAGGCCACCGAATTCCAGCGACCATCCAAAGGTCACGACCACATATCCAATGGGCGCGCGCGGCGGGCCGATCAGATAGGCCGCGCCATGGGGCGAGCCCTCCAGCAGCGGTGTGATTCCGGCCCTGCGCGCCTCGGCACCCAGCGCAATGCCGTGTTCTTCATGAAAGGCGGCGACAAGCGCATCAAGACGGTCCGCATGGTCCGCCGTGGCCAGTGTCAAAGCCGCGCTCACAGCCGCGACAGCCGCTCGGTCAGCAGGGTGAAAAACCCGTCTGCATCGATGTCCTTGATAAAGAGCGCATTGGCGGGTCTGTCGGTCACACCCCACCAGTCGGCAACGGTCATGCCCAAGGTCAGTTCCGACTGGGTTTCAATTTCCACGTTGATATGGCGTCCTTTGAACAAGGTGGGATCGATCAGATAAGCCGTCACGCACGGGTCATGCAGCGGTGCGCCCTCGGAGCCGTATTTCTCCTTGTCGAACCGTTCAAAGAAATCGGTCATCTCGGACACGGCTTTGCCCACGGGCGTACCCAGGGCCCGGAATGCCTCGTTCCGAGGGGGGGTGACCAGCGCCTTATGGGTGACGTCGAGCGACATGACCACGATGTGAATGCCGGATTTAAACACGATATCAGCGGCCTGCGGGTCGACATAGATGTTGAATTCCGCAGTGGGGGTAATGTTGCCCACCTCGAAATAGGCGCCTCCCATCAGTACGATCTCCTGCACCGCCTCGGCGATTTCCGGCGCCTTCTCCAGCGCGGTGGCAATGTTGGTCAGCGGGCCCAACGGACACAGGGTGATCGACTTCGGCGCGGCCCCCCGCAGCGTGTCGATTATGAAATCGACCGCATGCTGGTCCTGAAGTTGCATTTTGGGGTCGGGCAAGGTCGGGCCGTTCAGGCCGGTTTCGCCATGCACATGCTCTGCGGTGACCAGATCACGCCCCAGGGGCCGGTCGCATCCGGCGAAGACCGGCACATCCGTTTGCCCCGCCAGCTCGCAGATCATCAGCGCATTTTTCGACGTCAGCGCCAGAGGCACGTTGCCGGCCACGCAGGTGATGCCCAGAACGTCGATTTCGCCGGGGCTGGCCAGCGCCAACAGGATGGCGACGGCATCATCCTGCCCGGGATCGGTATCGATGATGATTTTGCGGGGGGACATGCATGCTCCTGTCCAAAAATTTGCGCGACACTCGCAAGTCGCACCGATTTTGTCCAGACGGTCAATTTCACCTGAGCAGGGGAGCGCGCACAGAGGTCGGTCGTGACGGCACCCTGGAAAGTTTTACGGGCGTTCGGCGCGTTTCACGTCGTCCCAGAGCGCGTCCATCTCTGCCAGATTGCTGTCCGTGGCTGTTTTGCCCGCCTGCGCCAGCCGGGCCTCCACGGCTTCGAAGCGGCGGGTGAACTTGGCATTGGCCGCGCGCAGGGCTGCCTCTGGATCAAGGCCGAGATGCCGCCCGAGATTGGCCATGACAAAAAGCAGATCGCCGTATTCTTCCTCGACCTCCCGCTCGGTCAGGCTGTCCTTTGCCTCAACCAACTCTGCGGATTCTTCGGTCAGCTTGTCCAGCACCTGCGTGGTCGACGGCCAGTCAAACCCGACACGGGCCGCACGTTTCTGCAGCTTGAGCGCGCGCAGCAGGGCGGGCAGGCCGATGGCCACACCGTCCAGGGCGCCGCCTTGCGCTTTTCCCGCCCGTTCCGCCGCCTTGATCGCCTCCCAATCCGCGGTCTGTTGGTCGGCGGATTTGTCCCGGCTTTCATCGCCGAAAACATGCGGATGGCGCGCCACCATCTTGTCGGAAATCGCGGTCACCACGGACTGAAAGGAGAAATGCCCGGCCTCTTCGCCTATGGCCGTGTGATAAACCGTCTGCAACAGCAGATCGCCCAGCTCCCCCTCCAGCTCCGCGAAATCGCGCCGCTGGATCGCATCGGCAACTTCGTAAGCCTCTTCAATGGTGTAAGGCGCAATGGTGTCGAAATCCTGCTCGATATCCCAGGGGCAGCCCGTTTCCGGATCGCGCAGGCGGCGCATGATCTCCAGCAGGCGCTCAATTCCCGCATTCCGGTCGTGGATCAAGTCTTCAGCCATTGCAGCGCGCCCATCTGTCGTGTCACATGCACCTGACAAATAATTCCACAAGGAGTCCAGCCCATGCCCGTGGTAAACCGGATCGCTGATCTGAGTGATGAGATGACGGCCTGGCGGCGGCATCTGCATTCCATCCCGGAACTGGGGCTGGAGTGTCACCAGACCGCCGCGTTTGTGGCCGAACGCCTGCGCGAATTCGGTGTCGACGCGATCCACGAAGGCATCGCAAAGACGGGCATTGTCGCGATCATCGAAGGGCAGGGCGAAGGGCCGACCATCGGGCTGCGCGCCGATATGGATGCGCTGCCGATCACCGAAGAGACCGGCGTGGACTATGCCTCCACCCATCCCGGCAAGATGCACGCCTGCGGCCATGACGGGCACACGGCGATGCTGCTGGGGGCCGCGAAATACCTGGCCGAGACACGCAATTTCGCCGGGCGCGTCGCGCTGATTTTCCAACCGGCAGAAGAGTTTGGCGGTGGGGGCGAGGTCATGGTGCAGGAAGGCATCATGGAGCAGTTCAACGTCAGCCAGGTCTATGCGATCCACAATTCACCGGGTCGCGATTTTGGCAGTTTCAACACCACGCGCGGGCCGATCATGGCCGCCGCCGACACGTTTCACATCCACATCACCGGGGTTGGCGGGCACGCGGCGCGTCCGCATGATTGTGTCGATCCTGTTGTTGCCGCCTGTTCTATCGTACAGGCGCTGCAGAGCATTGTCAGCCGTAACCGCCATCCGATGCAATCGCTGGTGATTTCCACCACGCAGATCCACACCGGCACCACCGATAACGTTATCCCTGAAACTGCCTATATCAACGGCACGGTGCGCACCTTCGACAAGGAGGTGCAGGCAATGGTGGTGCGCCGGATGGAAGAGGTCGTGGCGGGGCAGGCGGCGTCCTTCGGGCTGGAGGCCAGGCTGGAGTTCGAATTCGGCTACCCGCCGACGGTCAATGACGCCGCCAAGGCCGGTTTTGCGGTAGAGGTGGCCGCTGAAATAGCAGGCGCGGCGGCGGTGGATGACGCGATCATGCCGGTCATGGGGGCCGAGGATTTCTCCTACATGCTTGAGGCGCGGCCCGGCGCCTATCTGATGCTGGGGCAGGGGGAAGGCGCGGGCGTCCACCACCCCAAGTACAATTTCAACGACGAGATCGCCCCGATTGGCGCCTCCTTCTTTGCGCGGCTTGTGGAGCGGGCGCAGCCCGTGGCCGGAGCCTGATCCATGGCGCTGGAAGACGCCAAGACCCAGATGGATCACGCTTTTACCCGCGAGGATCCCAAGGGGCCAAGCTTTGAGCTAACCTTTGGCGGCGCTTTGTCGTTTCTGCGCAGGCGGTACACAAAGGACCTGACGGGGGTGGATATCGCCGTGACGGGTGTGCCGTTCGATCAGGCGGTCACCAACCGTCCCGGCACACGGCTGGGCCCCCGCGCCATCCGCGAGGCCTCGACCCTGCAGGCGCCCGACGCGCCCTATGGCTGGCCCTTTGACGTGCTGAGCGAGCGGGTGATTGTCGACTACGGCGATCTTGCCTTTGACTATGCCAATATCCCCGCCTTCCCCGATGCGCTGACCGCACATATCCGAGGCATACTGGACGCCGGGGCCGCCAGCGTGGTGCTGGGTGGCGATCACTACATCAGTTTTCCGATCCTCAAGGCCTATGCCGAAAAATACGGGCCGATCAGTCTGCTGCAGTTCGACGCGCACACGGACACCTGGGCCGATGACGACATGGGCCGCGTCGATCACGGCACGATGTTCTACAAGGCGGTGAAATCCGGGATCGTCGATCCCGCGACCTCCGTGCAGGTGGGCATTCGCACGACAAATGCGGATACGCTTGGCGTGAACATCATCGATGCGCGCGAGGTTCACGAAAAGGGGCCGGACGCGGCGGTGGCAAGGATCAGGGACATCCTCGGCGACCGGCCCTGCTACCTGAGTTTTGACATCGACGCGCTTGATCCCGCCTTTGCGCCGGGTACGGGCACGCCGGTCTGGGGCGGGCTGACCAGCGCGCAGGCGGCATCCATGCTGCGCGATCTGGCGGGCATCAACATTCGTGGCGGCGATGTTGTTGAGGTTTCGCCCCCCTTTGATACAACCGGAGCGACAGCCATTGCGGGGGCGCATGTGGCAACAGAACTCCTGAGCCTGCTGGGCTGGCGGATGCGTGAAGAGAGCAAAGAATGAGCAGTAAGAACCAACCGATCAGCGGCAATGATCTTGCGCGGTTTTCCGGGCCGGGCAGTTTCATGCGCCTGCCTTTTGTCAATGATCTCAAGGGGCTGGATGTGGCCTTTCTGGGCGTGCCGATCGACATCGGCACCTCGTGGCGGTCCGGCACGCGCTTCGGCCCCAAGGAGGTGCGCGCCCAGAGTGCGATGATCCGCCCCTATCACATGGGCACGGGGGCAGCGCCCTTTGACAGCCTGCAGGTGGCCGATATCGGTGATCTGGCGATCAATACGTTTTCGCTGGCCGATAGTCTGAAGATCATTCAGGAGAGCTATGAGGCGATCCTGAATTATGACGCGATGCCGATGGCCATTGGCGGCGATCATTCGATGACCCTGCCGATCCTGCGGGCCATGCACAAACGTCACGGGCCGGTGGCCTTGGTCCATGTGGACGCCCACGCGGATGTGAATGACGATATGTTCGGCGAACGGGAAACCCATGGCACGGTCTTCAAGCGCGCCCATGAAGAGGGGCTGATCCTGCCGGAGAAGACCTATCAGATCGGGCTGCGCGGCACCGGCTACACGGCGGCTGATTTCACCAAGGCGCAAGCCTGGGGCTTTCAGCAGTTCCCGGCGCAGGAGTTGTGGCACCGCAGCCTCTCCACCCTGGGTGGGGAGGTGCGCCGCGACATCGGCCCCGAACAGCCTACCTATGTGAGTTTCGACATCGACAGCCTTGACCCGGCTTTTGCCCCCGGCACCGGCACACCGGAGATCGGCGGGCTGACGACGGCGCAGGCGATGGAACTTATCCGGGCGTTGAAGGGGTTGAACATTGTGGGCTGCGATCTGGTGGAGGTGTCGCCGCCCTATGATACAACCGGCAACACCGCGCTGACCGGGGCGAACATCCTTTTTGAGCTGTTGTGCGTTCTGCCGGGCGTCGCGTATCGCTGAGAGGGCGGGACGCTCCGCGGGGGATATTTGTGGCCAAGAGAAGGCGGATGCGTATGGGAACGCTGGCGGTGGCGCTGCTTCTTTTGTTTGGTTTGGGCTATGTGCGTTTGGCGCCGATCAATCCCGCACGTTGGCATCAGCCGGTACCCCATGCACAGAGTACTGATTTTGCCAGCGGTGCCGTGCGGGTGATCCCGGGCGATGCGGAGGTGATGCAGCAGGTCGATGCGGTGCTGCGCGCGCTGCCGCGCACCCAGGTGCTGGCCGGATCGGTGGAGGCGGGGCGGATCACCTATGTGACGCGGTCCGCGGTGTTTGGTTTTCCGGATATGACGACCGTGGAGGCGCGGGACGGGCAGATCCGCATGTTCGCCCGGCTGCGGTTTGGTGTGTCAGATCTGGGCGTCAACCGGGAACGATTGGAGCGGGTGATCGCCGCCTTGCAGGGAGGATGACAGGCACCCCTGTTGCACCTCGCGCCACATCGGCACATTCAGCGACATCTGGCATTGTGCCATGAACATACGCCCATCGACCTGCAGGCAAATGGTCTGCCCAAGCTCCACCCGCTCGCCCGATTTGTCGGTGCAATAGCACTCGACCGTCTTGCCGCTGGGGCTGGTGACATCGGCAATACACGGCAGGGCCGCCCAGATCAGAAGCAGGGTCAGTCGTTTCATGGCGAAAACAATAGCATGGTGCCTGCTCTTGACCAACGGCTTTCAATGTCGGAGAGACGCAGAATGATCCCGGTGCAGCAATTGGAACAGATAACGGCGCGTTTCGAGTATCTCGAGGCGGCAATGTCGGCGGGCGATGCTTCGGCGGACATTGCGGCGCTGGCCAAGGAGTATTCCGATCTGCGCCCCGTGGTGGAGCAGATTGCGGCCTATCGTCAGTTGCTGGACGATCTGGACGAGGCGCAGGAGATGCTGTCGGACCCGGATATGGCAGCGCTGGCGGAGGAGGAGCTGCCCCGGCTGAAGGCGGCGCTGCCCGAGGCGGAGGCGGCGCTGCAGCTGGCGCTTTTGCCCAAGGACAAGGCGGATGCGAAACCGGCGATGCTGGAGATCAGGCCCGGCACGGGCGGGGATGAGGCAGCACTCTTTGCCGGTGATCTGCTGCGGATGTATCAGCGCTATGCCGAGAGCAATGGCTGGCAGTTCGAGATTATCGAGCTGCAGGAGACCGAGCTGGGCGGCATCAAGGAAGTGGTGGCCCATATCAAGGGTCAGAACGTCTTTGCCCGGCTGAAATTCGAGAGCGGCGTGCACCGGGTGCAGCGCGTGCCCAGCACCGAAAGCGGCGGGCGCATCCACACCTCGGCGGCGACGGTGGCCGTGCTGCCCGAAGCCGAGGACGTGGACATCCAGATCGACGCAAATGATCTGCGCATAGACACGATGAGGTCCTCCGGCGCCGGGGGCCAACACGTGAACACCACCGATTCTGCCGTGCGGATTACCCATCTCCCCACCGGTCTTGTTGTGACCAGTTCCGAGAAGTCACAGCACCGCAACCGTGAAATCGCGATGCAGGTCCTGCGCGCGCGCCTTTACGATCAGGAGCGGGCGCGGGTGGATAGCGAACGGTCAGCGGACCGTGCGGCACAGGTGGGGTCCGGGGATCGCTCCGAGCGCATCCGCACCTATAATTTCCCCCAGGGGCGCATGACGGATCACCGGATCAATATGACGCTCTACCGGCTGGATGCGGTGATGCAGGGCGATCTCGACGAGATCGTGGATGCGCTGACCGCAGATGCCCAGGCGCGGCAGATGGCGGAGATGGGGCAGTGACCGCGGCCGAGGCCATGGTGGCCGCGATGGCGCGGCTGCGGGCGGCAGGCGTTCCGGACCCGGCGCGGGATGCGCGGGTGCTGCTGGCCCATGCGGCCAAGGTGGATGCGGCGCGGGTCACGCTGATCGCGCCCGAAGACATCGCACCGGAGATCGCCGAACGCTACGACAATCTGATTGCCCTGCGGGCTGTGCGTGTGCCGGTCTCGCAGCTGATCGGGGCGCGGGAATTCTACGGGCGCGCCTTTGAGATCAGCCGCGACGTGCTGGACCCGCGCCCGGAGACCGAAGCGCTGATCGAGGTCGCCCTGTCAGAGCCCTTCGCGCGCATCCTTGATCTGGGAACCGGATCAGGCTGCATTCTGGTGACGTTGCTGGCGGAACGCCCGGAAGCGGAAGGGGTCGGTGTCGATCTCAGCGAAGCCGCCTGTCTGCACGCCAGCGCGAATGCCGCGCGGCATGCGGTTGCGGATCGTGCCACGGTCCTGAAATCGGATTGGTTCGAGGTGGTCGAAGGGCGATACGACCTTATCGTCTCCAACCCGCCCTATCTGACCGCGGAAGAAATGCTGCAGGTTCAGCCCGAGTTGCGGGACCATGAACCGCGCCTGGCGCTGACCGATGAACAGGACGGGCTGTCGGCGTACCGCGTCATTGCCGCACAAGCACAAGGGTACCTGAATGCGCGTGGTCGCGTTCTGGTTGAGACGGGCTGGCAGCAGGCGGCGACGGTGGCTGCGATCTTTGAGGCGCAGGGCTGGGGCGAAGTGGCGATTCTCCCTGATCTGGGGGGGCAGGATCGTGTGGTGTCTGCCGCGAAACCTGGATAAATTGTCCTGAAAATGCAGGAAAATTCCGCAAATCTGGTTAAAATCGATCATTACCTCTTGCGGCAGGACGATGTGCGTGTTTATTCAAAGATGTTGCAGCGGTGGATGCCCAACACTGGCGGTCCCGCGCGGCGTTATGCCCAACATATCGACACCCCGGAATGAAAGCAGCACAAAGCGCATCCGGTCACACGATCCACAGCACGAAGGCTGAGCGAGCTTCATGAAATCATCGAGATCCCGGTCCCGCTCGAAGAGCAACCGCAACCGGTCCCAAGGCAATCAAGGCGGCAATGTCGTCAACCGCGTGTTCGACAGTTCGGGCCCGGAGGGCAAGGTGCGCGGTACGCCGCAGCAGATCATCGAAAAATACAATCAGCTGGCGCGGGACGCGCAGCTGAGCAATGACCGCGTGGCGGCTGAAAACTTCCAGCAACACGCCGAGCACTACACGCGGATGCTCGCCGAAGCGCAGCGCGAGATCGAAGCGCGCCGCGAAGAGCAGGAACGCCAGAACCGCGAGCGTCAGGCCGAACGGGATCGCGAACGCGCCGAGCGTCAGGAACGCGACTCCAGCCAGCAGGCAGCAGCGGATCACGCCGCGCACCCTCAGCCGAGTGCTGATATGCGGGAGGGTGAAAGCAATCTGGTGGAAACGCCCGAAAGCCAGCCCAAGCCGAAGCCAAAGCGTGCTCCGCGTCGCAAACCGCGCCCCAAGCCCGAGGCGTCGAATGATGATCAGCCCGGCGGGGATGACGCACCAAAAGCAGCAGAATGATGCCCTGAAATGACCCCGCCACCGGCGGGGTTTTTCATGTCTGTGCCACAGCGCGGGCCAGGGCGCAGAATCCTTCGAGCGGGATTTGTTCCGCGCGGTCCGTGGGGCTCAGCCCCGCAGCGATCAGGCGGTCTTCGATGTCCGGGGCAACCCCCTTCAAAGCGGCCCGCAGCATCTTGCGGCGCTGGTTGAAGGCCGCAGCGACAACGCGGCTCAGAACTGCGGCATCGGCTTCGAAGCGCGGCTTGGGCAATGCTTGCAGATGCACAACACTGCTGGAGACTTTGGGCGGCGGCGTAAAGGCCTCCGGCGGCAGCTGCAGCACGATCCGCGCGTCTGCCCGCCATTGTGCCAGGATCGCAAGCCGTCCGTAGGTCTTGCTGCCGGGCCCTGCCACGATCCGCTCCGCCACTTCGCGCTGAAACATCAGCGTCAGGCTCTGCCAGAAGGGCGGCCAGTCCTGCGGCGTCAACCAGCGCACCAGTAGCTCCGTGCCGACATTATAGGGCAGATTGGCCGCGACGCGAATGGGCGGGGTCAGATGTGCCAGCGGGTCGATGTCCAACGCGTCGCCCTCCAGCACGGTCAATCGTCCAGGGTAGGCGGCGGCGACCTCCGACAGCGCGGGCAGGCAGCGGGCGTCTTTCTCAATCGCCAACACGTGACGGGCCCCTTCGGAGAGCAACCCGCGGGTCAGCCCGCCGGGGCCGGGCCCGATTTCAAGCACGTCGCAGCCTGTCAGATCACCGGCTTGTCGGGCAATCTTGGCGGTCAGGTTCAGGTCCAGCAGAAAATTCTGCCCCATCGATTTGCGCGCCTGCAGATCATGGGTGCGGATCACCTCGCGCAGCGGTGGCAAATCGTCGATGGCGCCCATCTTCATTGTTCCTCAAATATGCTTATCGACCGCCTCATAGATGGGCCATCCGGGCGGCCAGCTTCACCGCTTCGATCATGCTGGTGGCCGTCGCCACGCCCTTGCCCGCGATGTCAAAGGCGGTGCCGTGATCCGGAGAGGTCCGGATGAACGGCAGGCCAAGCGTGACGTTCACCCCGCGGTCGAAATCCAGTGTCTTGATCGGGATCAGCCCCTGATCATGATACATCGCAATCGCCGCATCATAGCTGCGCCGCGCGGCGGCATGGAACATCGTGTCTGCGGGAAGGGGGCCGCGCAGATCAAACCCGGCTTCTTGCATCTCGGCAAGCAGGGCCGCGATCCACTCCATTTCCTGCCGGCCCATTGCCCCCCCTTCGCCTGCATGGGGGTTCAATCCCGCAATTGCGATACGCGGTGCCGCAATGTCGAACTGCTGGCGTAGGGCGTGGTCCGTGATCTCGATCGTTTCGCGTAGCAGGTCAGGGGTCAGCGCCCGGGGGACCTCTTCGAGCGCGATATGGATCGTTGCCGGGACCACGCGCAGCGCGTCGGAGGCAAGCATCATGACCGCGCGTAGGGTGCCCCCAGAGAGGGCGGCGAGATATTCGGTATGACCGGGATAGGCAAAATCAGCCCCTTCGATCAACGCCTTCTTGTGGATGGGTGCCGTGCAGAGGGCACTGGCCTCACCCGATTGCACAAGCGCGACACAGGCTGCGATGACATCGACCACCCCTTGCGCATTTGCAGGATCCGGGGTGCCCGGTGTCGCCGGATTGGGGAACGCGTGGTGCAAAACGGGCAGGGACGTCGCGCACATCTCGGCGGCCTCTGCCGGGGTGTCGATGACGTGATAGCGGGTACCGGAGGGCAGGTGGCGCGGATCGCCCATCCATGCCATTGGAACCTGATCGCCAAGCGCCGCCCAGGCCGCTGCGGCGATTTCAGGGCCAACCCCGGCCGGTTCCCCGCAACTGATGAGAACGGGCGGCCTGTGGCCGGTCATGGGGTCACGATACGGGCGTCAGCGCGCAGCTGGTCCAGAAATCCTTCGGCATAGGCGTTGATGCGGCTGGACCGCAGGGCGCCAGCGACGTCTTCACGCGCTACATCTTCGTTCACTGCAGAGGTTCGGCCACACATCATCAGAAAGACAAGGGTCTCGCCGTTGGCCCGTGTCAGCGTTGTGGACACCTCGCCGGGGTCAAGCTTGCTGAGCTCGATGGCGATATCCTGCGGAATTTCCGACGGCGGCTTGCTGCCGCGTTCCAACACCTCTTCCGGCTGGCCCTGGGCCACGCCATAGAGATCGTCACAGACGTCTACCTGTGCCCGGACCTTCTCGGCAGCGGCCAGACCCGCTGGCGTGCGCCCGCCCGGGATGTAGTAGGCCGCATATTCGATTGCGGCATATTCCCGTGTGGGCGTTCCCGTCTCCTCGATATCGCGCAACTGAAAAAGCGCCACTGCGTTGGGAATGCTGAGCGGGTCGGTGACGTCCCCGGGGGCCAGCGACAACAGGATCGGGCGCAGCACCGGTGGCAGATTGTTCAACTCCTGCCACGGCAGGCGGCCGCCAGCTTCCCGCGAGGCGGTGGCGGAAAACTCACGCGCATAGTTCGAGAACTCTTCGATGGAGGTACTGGTGGCGATCTGCTGCGCAAGCTCATCAACCTCGGCTTTTTGCTCCGGTGGGGCCGGGATGATGATCTCCGAGACCAGCACGCGGACGCCGGACGTCCCCCCCGCCGTTCCAAGCGCACGGTCGATCTCCGCTTCGGAGATCTGCACACGGCCACCAAAGCGCGCACCGATCAGCTCTCGCCAGGCGATGCCGACTTCCACGAAATCGCGGAAAGATTCCTCTGCAACGCCGCCATCGGCAAGGGCTGCGACGAACTGATCCTTGGTCAGGCTCGTGCGGCCCGCGAATTCTTCGATGCCGGCCTCTATGTCTTCTTCGGTCAGTTCCAGCCCAACGGCTGCAATGGCCTGCGCCTGCAGGCGTTCGTTGATCAGGGTGTCGATGACCGCCTGACGGCTGGACCCCGGAGCATTCAGCAAGCGCAGGAACGTGATGCGCTGGTTGACCTCGTATTCAGTCACAACCGCGTCATTGACCAGCACCACCGGGTCAAACAGCCCCTGCGCGGCAACAGGCGGCGTCACGGCCATTGCGGCCACAAAGGCGATAACGAATTTCATACTGCTCACTGCGTTCATTGTTTTTGTTACCCGCATGTTCTGGTGTAGGTTTCCGTGCCTTTTTTCGCCGAAAATCCCCGTAGTCCGATGCTTAGGCCCAAAGTTGTCGAGGGTTCAAGGCTTGTCGATGTTGAGTAACTGCGTTGGACGGAAAATGCCACCGATACGCATTCGTTCTCATAGGTCACTCCAACTCCGGCATTCGAGGCACGATTGATCGAGATGTCGTAACGCCAGTCGGCGCTCGCGGTCCAGTATTTGTCGACCCGGTAGGATCCATCAAGTGCTATCTCCGCGATGCTTTCCGGGCGATCTTCGGCCAGATCGCTGATCAGCCAGATGTAGCTGCCGCCAAGGCTGGACCGGTTGTTGGCAAAGTACCCGCGCACCTCGGCCTTGGTGAAATCGAAATCGGCGTCAAAGAGCGAGCGCGCGGTCAGGGCCCACCCGTCTACCGACTTTAGCTGCCCGGCGACCAGATAATTCGAGGAAATGCCTCTGAGCCCGGAGGATTCTGTGAAATCCGGCTCCGCATCGTCGCGCAGGACCTGTCCGAGGGTCAGGGATGTGTCCAGCCCGTTGGGATCGAACCGCGCCCAGTTCACGCCAAGGGCTGCCGTGCGTCCGCGTTCGCGGCGGTCGGCTTCGGGAAAGCGGGACAGAGACAGCAGGTTGCCGCCATCGAATTCCACCCGTGTGCTTTCTTCGTTGGGAATATTGGGCCGATCACCGCCGACCCAGCCCAGCTGGACAATCGGTTCCAGAAACTGCGTGACGCCGTTTTCGCCACCACGGGCCATCGGATAGCGAAACGCAATGGCGCCGCGCGGGG
Organism: Roseobacter sp. MH60115; assembly: GCF_015644665.1. Taxonomy (GTDB): domain Bacteria; phylum Pseudomonadota; class Alphaproteobacteria; order Rhodobacterales; family Rhodobacteraceae; genus Roseobacter. Next base: position 83,211 of record NZ_JADOBQ010000003.1, on the reverse strand, counting down.
TCAGTTGCGTTTGTGTCTGCGGCGTGGTGCTGTCTTGCGTGATGTTGAAGAGATCCGCCACGGCGCCCAGAGTGACTTCGGTGCGAAGACCGCTCGCCAACGTCCAGCCCCGCAGCCAGTCCACCTCGGTGCTGAACCGCGAGGCGTCCCGCCCGACGATATCAACATCCGAATAGCGATAGCGGCTTTGCGCCGAGGCCCCGAGCCGCAATTCCCCGCCAATGGCCGCCGGGAAGTACCGTGCCTCGTAAATCGCGTCCCCCACGACCGTTGGAAGATTTGCGTTGATATCCGCGTCCCGCAGCGATTTGAACGCCGTCAGGCTGCCAAAGATGAACTCGTCCCGCCGTGCGCGACTGATCGAGATCGCACTGTCCAGGCGGTCCTTGTCCGAATAGCCATAGTCCTTGAGATAGGAATCGTCACTTGTGAGCTCGATGTCAAACGCCAGGGTGAAATCGTTTCGGAGACTGAAACTCCCCTGACCGAAGACATAAGCGCGCGTCTCGCCAGGGCGCTCATCATCGCGGCTGACTGCTCCGTTGAACTCGATCCGCCCGTTCACAAAGGCTTGCCGGTACCGCAGTTCCAGCGTGCGCGTCCCCGAAGAGATATAGGGGGTCAGGGTGATGTCCCGGTCTTCGGCGATATTGATGAAATAGGGGATTTTGATCCCTGTGCCGAGTTGCGACGTGGTGCGCAGCGAAGGGGTCAGAAACCCCGTGGCGCGCTCCAGTGTCGGGTCGGGCAAGCGCAGGCGCGGGATATAGAGGACCGGCGTGTTGCGGATCAGGAACTGCGCGCCGTCGAAATAAAGCTGCCGCGCCTGCTTGTCGTGGATGACGCGCTTTGCCCGGATCTGCCATAGGGGCGGCGTGCCATCTTCACAGACTTTACAAGATGTTACAGCGGTTTTGTAAAGTTGACTGTAGCGCCCGTTGACCCGTTGGATCTGCACCGCAGCCAATTGCAGCTGCTGATCCAGCACCATGCGCGCACCGCTCAGCAGCCCCGTCTGAAGGTTGGCATCCAACTCCGCTGCGGAGGCCAGGACCCGGATGTCGTCGCCCTCCTGCATGGTGATCGGGCCGGAGATCGTTAGCGCGCCGGTCGCCCGGTCATAGCGGATTTCGGATGCGGTGATGCGGGTTGTGCCCTGAAAAGCCTCGACATTGCCGCGCGCAACCAACGCGCTGTCATTTTCGATAAAGAGCTCGTCGGCGATCAGCACGGCCGGAGGGTTGGGCGTCTCCTGCGCCCAGCTCAGCAAGGGCCAGACCAGCATCAGCAGAGTGAGAAAGGCACGCGTCACGGCTCAGCCATCCTCCGCGTGCAACAAAAGTCCAAGGGCAAGCAGAACGGCGGCAACAGGTGGTGTCCAGGCCGCGAGATAAATCGGAATCTGCCCGTTCTCGCCCAGAATTTGCGCGAAGCTGCGAATAAAATACAAACCAAACCCCAAAAGCACTGCCGCCAGCACCGAAATGCCGGTTCCCCCAAATCGGGTATGCCGCATGGTGAAAGCGCTCGCAACAAGAACCATCGACATCAAGAACAGCGGGCGGGCAAGTTCCGATTGAAACCATACGCGGTGCTGCCGCGAGGAGAACCCGGCCTGATCCAGCTGCGCAATGAATTCAGGCAATTCCCAGATCGAGATCGAACTTGGGCGGCCAAAGCTTTCCCGAATACGCTCCAGCGTCAGGGTCGAGGGAATAAAGAATTCGTCATGGGCTTCAGCATTGGCCTCGGAGTTTACACCAACTTGCAAAGGCCAGAGCTTCACATTGCGCAAGACCCATCCGCCTTCCGCCAGGGCCGCACTTTCCGCTGCCACCCGTCTGATCGGTCCGTCGTCGGGCGCGTAGGACAGGAATGTCACATCATAGAGGATGGAGGCATCCGCGTTTGAGCGCCACGCGCTGATGACGGTCTGTCCCTGCGCGCCGCCCTGACGCAGCCACAGGCCTTCATCCGAGATCGACAGGGACGACGCGCCACCGGTGCGGTAGCTCTCGGATAGCTCGCTGTAGCGTTTGCTGGTGGCCGCGACGATGGGATTCAGGGTGCTGACGGCCAGCCCCCCGATGATCAGCGCCACGACGGAGGGCGCGACCAGCGCCCGCAACGCAGACCGGCCCGCGGCCCGTGTCGCCACCAGTTCGGAAGACCGCGCGAGGCTAACAAAAAGCGCAATGGTTGCCAGAATGATGATCAGGGGCAGGATCTCGTTCACGGTTTCGGGCGTCTTCAGCAGCGTGAGCCCGATAATGCGCCCGAAACTGACGCCACGGTCGCTAAAACTACGGGTCTGATCGACAAGATCGACAAGGGCCACAAGCGAAAAGAGCACAAGAGCGAGAAGAAGAAAGCTCATGGCGAAGCGACGCGCGAAATAGAAATGCAGGATCATGCCGGTTGTTCCTGTGCGGGCTGTCGTTTGCGGCGCGGGCGTTTTGGTCGGGCGACATACCACATCATGGCGATGCTCAGAAGGGCGCCCACAAGGACCGGCAGGTAAAGGGTCGGCCACAGGCTTGCGTCATCGCGTACCGGTTTCTGCAACGTGGACCTGGCCCCGTCGATCAGCAAAAGCAGGCCAAAGGCAATCGCGACTTCCCGCCAGACCCCGAAGCGCGAATAGCCGCCCACCAGCAGGGTCGTAAAGCCGATCATGGCGGCGACGATGCAGAAAAGCGGCTCTGCAAACCGGGCGTGGAATTCTTCCGCAAAGTCACCCGGTCGTTGGTTGGTTTGCGCGGCCAGCACGTCCCACGCCGTAAAAAGCTGTGGTGTCAGCATGTTTCGGGCCTGGAGATTCTGGGCGCTGACATTGCGCGTCAAGGCGCTGATGTCGAAGGAGAAATCATGGAAGTTGGCGGTGGCGAGACGGTTGGTTCTCGTACTCAGCCGTTGCGCCAACCCGTCGACCATGATCAGGGTGGTGATATCCTGATTGCGGATCAGATAGGACTCTGCGGCGGTATAGATCACACCCTCTTCCGGCGTGCGCCGATCCGACAGAAACACATCGCGCAGCACGCCGTCTTCGGTGATTTCACGGGCGTAGAAGGTCACGGCGGGCGACGGATGCAGGAAAGCGCCCTCCGTCAGCAGGCGCGAGGTCGCATTCTGCGAAATCTCGGCTTCCCGTTCGCTGAGTTGCTGCAGGGCCAGCGGCAGCAGAAAGTGATTCAGCACCGAGGCCATGAAAAACACGATCACGCCAAAGACGAACACCGGTCGCGCCAGGCGAAAGGGGCCGGTGCCCGTCGCCTGCATGACCGTCAGCTCGCTTTCATTGTTCATCCGGTTGGTCACATAGACCGATGCGGCGAAAGCAGAGATCGGCAGCACCGTGGTGATCAGTTTGGGCAGGCCAAGGGCAGTGAATTCCAGAAAGACCAGCGCCGACTGGCCATCACTGATAAGCCGGTCAAACAGGATCACCGCCTGGTTGATCCAGAAGACGGCCACCAGCACCAGAGAGAAAAAGCCAAACAACAGCAGCAGTTGCGACAGCACATATCTGTCGATCTTGCTCACCGCTCTCCCCTTCGTACCAACTGACGTTTCTTGCGCGACGATAGACCAATCGGCGGGCGTGTAAAACTGCAATCTGGTCTTTGGCGGACGGGCGCGCTAGGTCGTGGGGGCACCTCATTCAGGAAAGGCTCCATCATGACCACGCCCACCGCCGTCAGCTTCAGCAAAACCGACATCGACCGCCTGTCAGATCATGCCGGTCGGATTGGATTGATCGTCGATGCCACGGGGCGTCTGGACGTGGCCGGACGGCGGGTGAACCGGCTGAGCAAGGGGGCGCTGAAACGCGCGCTTGAGGCACGTGTGGAAAAGGGTCTCAAGGAAGGCGACAGCCTGACGCTGGCCTACCCGGCGGGGATGGCGGCGGAGGCGGTGGACGTGATCTGCCTGCCGCGCGGCGCCTCCGAGACGGCAGCGCGCGATGCGGGCGCGCTTTTCGGGCAGAAGCGCGGGAAGGCGGATGTGCTGCTGGCCGTTGGGTCGGCGCGCCGGGCGGCGCATGTGGTGCAGGGGGCCGTGTTGCGGGACTACCAGTTCCGCGATCACAAAACCTCGGACGATGCGGCAGAAGGGACCATCGAGGTGATGTGTAACGATCCCGAAGCGGTCGAGGCGGCGGCAGCGCCGTTGCTGGCGACCGTGGAAGGCACCTTCATGACCCGCGATCTGGTCAATGAGCCTGCCAATGTGCTGACCACGACGGAGTTTGCCAATCGGCTGGCAGAGATGACGGCGCTGGGTCTCAAGGTCGAAGTGCTGGAGGAAGACAAGCTGGAGGAGTTGGGCATGCGCACCCTGCTTGCGGTCGGTCAGGGCTCTGCCAGCCCCTCCAAGGTGGTTGTCATGCAGTGGAATGGCGGAGACGAAGATGACGCACCTCTCGCGCTGATCGGTAAGGGCGTTGTCTTTGACACCGGCGGCATCAGCCTGAAACCGGCGGCGGGCATGGAAGACATGACCATGGACATGGGCGGGGCTGGCACGGTTGCGGGCGTGATGCGGGCGCTGGCGCTGCGCAAGGCCCCGGCCAATGTCGTGGGGCTGGTGGGGCTCGTGGAGAACATGCCCTCCGGTACCGCGATCCGTCCCGGCGATGTGGTGAAATCGATGAAGGGGGATACGGTTGAGATCCTCAACACCGATGCCGAGGGGCGCTTGGTGCTCTGTGATGTCATGTGGTACGCGCAGGAGCGGTTCGAGCCTGCCGGCATGATTGATCTGGCCACGCTGACGGGGGCGATCATCATCGGTTTGGGCCATGAGAATGCAGGCGTGTTTTCCAACGATGACACGCTGTGCAACGCTTTCCTGAAAGCCGCCGGAGCCGAAGCGGAAGGGGCGTGGCGCATGCCCTTGGGGCAGGCCTATGACGATATGTTGAAATCGCCCATTGCGGATATGAAAAATATTGGCGGGCGTCCGGCGGGATCGATCACGGCGGCGCAGTATCTGCAGCGGTTTGTCAAAGAGGGCACGCCCTGGATTCATCTGGACATCGCCGGTGTCGCCTCGTTGAAAACGGCGACAAAGCTTGCGCCCAAAGGCGCCACGGGCTGGGGCGTACGCGCGCTGGATCGTCTGGTTGCGGATATGTTCGAGAAAGGCTGAGCGCTTGGGCACCGCACTCTTCTACCACCTGACCCGCCGCCCGATGGAGGAGACCCTGGCTATGCTGCTTGGCAAGGCCGTGGCGGCGGAGATGCGCGTGGTGGTGCGGGGCACCGACCTGGGGCGTCTGGGGTGGCTGGATGAAAAGCTCTGGCTTGGGGCGGACGACGGATTCTTGCCGCATGGGCTGGCCGGTGGGGCGCATGATGCGGATCAGCCGGTGCTGTTGACCACGGCCCAGGAGGCCGTAAATGGCGCGCGCTGTCTGATGAGCATTGATGGCGCGCCCGTGGAGGCGGAAGAGGTGGCGGCGATGGAGCGGGTCTGCGTCCTTTTTGACGGAAACGATCCCGCAGCACTGGAGCATGCGCGCGGTCAGTGGAAATCTCTCAAGGACGCCGGTGCCGCTGCGCAATATTGGTCAGAAGAAAGCGGGCGCTGGGAGAAGAAGGCCGAGACCTGAGCAGCGGTGGCCTGAAAGCCCACCTTACCTGCCGGCGTCAGCGGGTCAGCGTCAACTCACCGCCGGTGATCTCGATCTTGCCCCAGCGCTGCAGGTAGGTCATGCCCAACAGGCTTTGCGACATCTCGCCGCCGTTGACCACAGCGGTGATGTCCTTGTCCGTGGCGGGGCCGATGGTGACGCTGTCCAGACGCACGGGTGCTGTGCGCACCTCGCCATTGGCGGTCATCGCCCGGCTGGTGAAATTCAGGCTGTCGGGGGCGAGGCCCGCTGCGGCGGCATCCTCGCGGGTCAGCACAAGCGTGGTGGCACCGGTGTCGAGCACAAACTCGACGGGGGCACCGTTAACCTCTGCCGCGATGTAGTAGTGGCCATCGGGGCTGCGGGGGACGACAATCTTGCCCTGATCGGCAAAGACGGTCTGTTGCGGGCGCACGGTTTGGCGGATGTCTTCCCAGAGGCCAAAGGCGGCGATGGCGCCGAGGAAGATCAGCCCCCAGACCGCCGCCTGCTGCAGGAGCTTGTTCGTCGACAGCCGGTTTTGCGCAAAAAACCATGCGCAGACCATCAGCCCGAGAAGGGCGAGATAGATCAATCTGCCGGTGTCAAAGCTGTCCATGAGGTGCTCCTGTCGCCTGTTGTCCTCAATATAGGCGTTCAGATCGGGAAATCAGCCTGCCGTCGGGCCGAAGCCAAAAGCGCTGAGCCCGTCGAGGACGAATTGCACGGAGAGCGCAGCGAGCAACATGCCCAGGAGACGGGTCACCACGGTCACGCCGGTTTTGCCAAGCGCGCGTTCGATCATGCCGCTGGCCAGAAAAAAGCCCATAACAATGAGCATGACGATCCCGGTTGCGCCGAGCACCAGGGCCGCGCCTTCGACACCGGGGCGCTGACCCATCAGCAGGATCACCGAGGCGATGGCGCCCGGTCCGGCGATCAGCGGGATGGCCAGCGGGAAGACCGAGGGGTCATCGCGATCCTCTCCCTGTTTGTCCTCCCGCCGCTTGGTACGACGTTCAAAGAGCATGTCGAGGGCGGTCAGAAAGAGCAGGATGCCCCCTGCCACGCGAAAGGCGGGCATGGAGATGCCGATGAAGGAGAGCAACGCCTCGCCGAAAGCCGCGAAGGCCAGCAGGATCAGGATGCCGATCAGGGTTGCGCGCAGCGCGATGCGCCGTCGGGCGGCGTTGGTCATGCCTTGGGTCAGCGCCACGAACAATGGGGCCAGACCAATCGGGTCGATGACGACGAACATGGTCACGAAAGCGGTGATGAAGAAAGCGGTATCCATCACTACAAATGAATTGGGGCTTTGCCCCAAACCCCAGGATACTTCAGGCCAGAAGAAGTGGTGGTCATGCGGCCTGGGCCCTTTCGAGCTTTTCAAGCGCTGTCATCCAGAGGGTTTCGGCGCGCTCCAGCGCCTCCATCACTTCTGCATATTTGCGGTTCCAGACTTCGAGTTCGCCCGCCTTGGCATCTTCATAGAGCGCGGGGTCGGCCAGTTTCTTGGCCAGCTTGTCGCGCATCTCGTTGAGTTTTTCGACGCGGGCTTCGGATTTGCGGGTCTCCGATTTCAGGGCGAGGATTTCGTCGCGGCTGGCGCGTTTTGCCTTGGGTGCTTCGAGTGGTTTTTTCGCCGATTTGCTGGTGGGCTTGACCGGGGTCAGCAGCATCTTGCGGTAGGCTTCCAGATCATCCTCGTAAGGCTTCACCGTACCGTCCGAGACCAGCCAGAGCCGGTCGGCCACCATCGACAGCAGGTGCATGTCGTGGCTGACAAGGATCACCGCGCCGGAATAGGCGGTCAGCGCCTCCACCAGCGCCTCGCGCGATTCAATGTCGAGGTGGTTGGTGGGCTCGTCGAGGATCAGAAGATGCGGGGCGTCCAGCGTGGCCAGCAGCAGGGAGAGCCGTGCTTTTTGGCCGCCGGACAGCCTGCCGACCTCGGTTTCGGCCTGATCCGGGCCCAGCCCGAACCCGGCCATCTGTGCGCGCAGTTTGGAATGCAACACGCCGGGGCGGGCGGAAATCATGTGCTGCAACGGCGTTTCGTTTATGTGCAGCTCATCCACCTGATGTTGCGCAAAAAATCCGATGCGCAGCTTGTTGGATTGCACTGATTTGCCGGACATCAGGGTCAGACGGTTTGACAGAAGTTTGGAGAGCGTGGATTTACCCTGGCCATTCTTGCCCAGCAGCGCGATGCGGTCGTCCTGATCGATGCGCAGGTTCAGGCGGCTGAGCACGGGCGTGTCGGTATAGCCGACCGAGCCGCCTTCGATGGAGATGATGGGGGGCGACAGCTCTTCGGGTTCCGGGAAGGTGAAGACACGCTTGGCCACCTGTTCGGGGCTGGCGATCATATCCATCTTTTCGATCATTTTCAGGCGGGACTGGGCCTGCTTCGCCTTGGAGGCCTTTGCCTTGAACCGATCGACGAAGGCCTGCATGTGGTCGCGCCGGGCCTGCTGTTTCTTGGCCATAGCGGCCTGGAGCGCGCGCTGTTCGGCCCGTTGGCGGGCGAATTGATCATAGGGGCCCTGATAGAAGGTGAGCTTGCGGTCCTCGAGGTGCAGGATGGCGCCCACGGCCCGGTTCAGCAGGCCCCGGTCGTGGCTGATGATGATGACCGTATGCGGGTATTTCGCGAGATAGGCTTCGAGCCAGAGCGCGCCTTCGAGGTCGAGATAGTTGGTCGGTTCATCCAGCAGCAGCAGGTCCGGTTGGGCAAAGAGCACGGCGGCAAGGGCCACGCGCATGCGCCAACCACCGGAAAAATCCGAACAGGGCATCTGTTGGTCCGCGGCGTCAAAGCCAAGGCCCTTGAGGATGCTGGCGGCGCGCGCCTCGGCGGACCAGGCGTCGATATCGGCAAGCCGTGTCTGGATGTCGGCGATGCGGCCCGGATCTGTTGCGGTCTCGGCTTCGCCCAGCAGGGCGGCGCGTTCGGTGTCCGCCGCCAGTACCGTGTCGATGAGCGAGGTCGACGAGGACGGAACCTCCTGCGCCACCCCACCGATCCGGGCCCGGCTTGGCAGAGAGATATCGCCGCCATCCAGCCCAAGTTCTCCACGAATGATCTTGAAGAGGGTGGTCTTGCCCGCGCCGTTGCGTCCTACCAGGCCGACCTTGTGGCCCTCCGGGATAACGGCGCTCGCGCCTTCGAAAAGCGGGCGGCCTTCGACGGCATAGGTGATGTCGGAAATGCGTAACATGGGCGCGGTGTGCCGCATCCTCTGGTCCGCGTCAATCGCCGCTTTTCATGGCTGATTGCCCGTGTTAGGTGGGCCGCGAAATTCAAGCGCGTCAGGGCATGGGCCTTGCGCGAAACATCACGGAGACTACTCATGGCCCTTGAGCGCACATTCTCGATCATCAAACCCGATGCCACTCGCCGCAACCTGACCGGCAAGATCAACGCCAAGTTCGAAGACGCCGGCCTGCGGATCGTTGCGCAAAAGCGTATCCACATGACCAAGGCACAGGCGGGTGTTTTCTATGCGGTGCACGCGGAGCGCCCGTTCTATGACGAGTTGTGTGAATTCATGGCTTCGGCGCCGGTTGTCGTGCAGGTGCTGGAAGGCGAAGGCGCCATTGCGAAGAACCGCGAAGTGATGGGGGCGACCAACCCCGCGGACGCAGCGCCCGGCACGATCCGCGCAGAGTTTGCCGAAAGCGTTGGCGAAAACTCGGTACACGGGTCGGATGCGCCTGAGACCGCCGCCGTTGAAATCGCGTATTTCTTCTCCGGTCTGGAACTGGTCGGCTAATCGTCACCGCAGGATGATTTTTGAGAGGGCCTTCCGCTGGGAGGCCCTTTTTTTGCGCCTCAGCCCGGACGCACGCCGATCTGATCCATCATTTGTTCGAAGGCATCGAGGCCCGCATCGAAGGACGATGCCTTGATCGCATCGAACCGCTTGCGCAGTGCTTTTTTCTCTTCGCCCTTGCAGTCGTTCCACGGACGGTTTTGCAAGGCCATCACCAGCACATAATATCCGATGAAATGCGGTCTCAGGCCGGTTTTAAGCATGCGCCCGTAGGCTTCGTCGGCGCCGAGATCGCGCAGGTCTTCGGCGGAATGAATGCCCGCAGCCTTGCAGGAGGCCTCATAGGCCGGGCCGAGATTGCGGATGGATGACACAGGGGTGGACATGGCAGGAGATTATGCCGCCACCGAGGTGTTTGTCACTTGCCAAAATGCCCTTAAAGGCTCGCGTAATCCGTGATGGGCGGCGGTGGAGGTGGTGGTTTCTTGGCACCGTCGGAGGTCGGTGCAGGGGCAGGTTTTTGCGTTTCTTTGGTCATCGGTTCGGTCCTTTCGCATGAAGCGGAGGGCCGCCTCGGCCAAAGGGAGTACCGGGCTTTTCTGCCGGTCACAGGGCAGCGACATGTCTAGATCGTGGCATTTAAAACGGGATTTTCGAGAAAATGTTCAGCTTTTGGCAACAAAGCCACGCGGTTCAACCAGCGGAATTGAGCGGGTGCGCGGTGATCAACGCGCCCTTTTTTGCCTGGTCAGGACCGAGGCAGCGGGAGCGGTTTCGCCCGGTACTCCGGCTCCAGATACACCTGCGTCGGTTGCGCATGGCCTATGCCAGCGTTGAAAATGAAACGCTTGAGCAATTCGGTCTGGAATTCGAATTCCCGCGCCCGTTCGGCAAATCCCTGGGGCAGGCGCTCATGCGCGTCCACCTGGGCGTACTCCATGTCCCGGCACATGTTCAGCAGCGGCAGGCAGATGTCGGCCAGCACATTGGTGGCCAGCCGTTCCGCGTGGTTGGAGTAGGGCTCCTGAAAGCCAATGTCAGGATGGAAAGCGTTGTTGAGCGCGCCCATGAATTCCTTGAACCGGACGATGGCGTTGCGCATCCCGTCCTTGATTTCCATGACCAGAATATGCGCGCCGGACAGAACAAGCCCCGGCACCTCGACAAGAAAGTCGGGCAGGGACAGCACATGTGCCCCATCCGGGATCGTTGAAATACACTTGCGCACCGAATGCGCCAGTTTTGCCACGAGAACCCGCTCCAGTTCACTTGTTTCTTGAAAGGAAACCCGATTGCGAAACCCGCGCCCCAGGACTTCACAGGACCGAACACTGATGCTCTTGTCCTCTTTCACGGTCAGGTTCAATGTCATCACACGGTCGGACAAATCCGAGGGCAACGGCACAACTCTATTGGGATCTGTCATTATTTCTATCCATAAACTGCAATCAATTGGTCCAAGGTGCCCCAAAATACGTAGGCAAGAGTAAATGCACCGTACGGTACCTGTTGCGCAACGGGTAGAGAAATATTACGCAACGCCCTATCTTAGGGTTGAATCTATAATAGCAGAGTCACTAGGATTGCAACTATGAGTTGCCAAACTCAGGCTGCGCGGGGGCGAACTCTGCGTGTACAACCTGTGATGGTTTCCTCGGTGGGGAGTAGAGCACGTGGACGGGGCAGACACTGAAGAGTTAACAATTATCGGTATCGGCTCATCGGCAGGGGGCTTGGAGGCAATCCGCGAGCTTGTCGCCACTTTGCCGACCGATCTGCAGGTGGCCTATGTGGTTGTGCAGCACATGTCGCCGCACCACAAAAGCCTGATGACCGAACTGGTCGCGCGGCAGACGAGCCTTGTGGTGCGCGATGTGGTCCACGGATCGCTGCCCGAGCCGAACGTCATCTATGTCACGCCGCCTAAGACGGACGTGGTCTACGAGAATGGCAAACTCAATCTGGTGGATCCCAGCCACGAGGTGGCCTCGCCCAAACCGTCGGTGGATCGCTTCCTGCTGAGCCTTGCCGATGAGCATGGCGAGAAATCCATGGCGATCATCCTCTCCGGCACGGGTACCGATGGTGCCTACGGTGTGCAGGCGATCCGCGAAGCCGGTGGCATCACCATCGCGCAGGACACTGAAAGTGCGAAATACGACGGCATGCCCATGGCCGCAATGCAGACCGGTTGCGTTGATCTGGTGCTGCGGCCCTTTGAAATTGGCACCCATCTGCAGAAAATCCTGACCTCGCCGCGCGATTTCGATGCGTTCCGGCAGGAGGCGTCGGAAAAGAGCCCCTCCTCGGATCTGTTGCAGATCCTGCTGGCGCGCACGCGGGTGGATTTCCGGGAATACAAGCAAACCACGATCAACCGCCGCATCGAGCGGCGCATGATCGCGCTGGGGATCGAGAGCCACGAGGAATATACCCAGTTCTGCCGGGTGAACCCCAATGCGGTGGACGCGCTTTTCAAGGATCTGCTGATTTCGGTCACCCGGTTTTTCCGGGACAAAAGCGAGTTCGAGGCGCTGAAAGAGCTGTTGCCAGCGCTGCTGAAGAAGAAAACCAATACGCCATTCCGGGTCTGGATTGCGGGCTGTGCGACGGGCGAAGAAGCCTATTCCATCGCCATTCTGCTCTGTGAAGCCCTGGGGGGCGCAAAGGTCCAGCTCAAGGACCACGTCCAGATTTTCGCTACAGATATCGACAAGGACGCCCTCGAAGTCGCGCGCAAGGGCATCTACGGCATGGCGGCTCTGAACGACATTCCCAAGGAGCTGTCGGATCAGTATTTCATCCAGCAGAACGACGGTATCCGGGTCATCGACTCGTTGCGCTCGGCGATCCTGTTTTCCGATCACAATGTGTGCCAGGATCCGCCATTTCAGAAAGTCGACCTGCTCTGCTGCCGTAACCTTCTGATTTACTTTGGAAATGCCCTGCAGCACAAGGTGATGTCGCGGTTCCACTATGCGCTTACCGACGCCTCTTTGATGTTCCTCGGCACCGCCGAGACGGTGGCGGGCTCCGATGAGCTCTTTATCCAGGACAGCCAATCCGCGCATATATATCGCCGCCGATCGATCCGGCGGTCCGAACACGCGCCCTTTTCCAACACCCGCAACGTGCCGCGCGCGCGCAAAATTGCACCAACCGCCGCGACGACACCAACCCCTGGTCACTCTACCGAACGGCAGATGTTCGAAGCGCTGGCTTTGGCACTGGGTAAGAATTCCGTGCTGGTCACGGATGAATACTCCATTGTGCGCATCTACGGGAATGTCAGTTCGTTCATTGAAATGAACGAAACCAGCAATCTGAAAATGCACATCGACCTGCTGCGGCGGCCCTTCCGCGAAGAGGCCCGGAGCCTTGTCACCCTGGCGCTGAAGAACGGCGAACACCGCTCCGGTGTCCGGCACCTGCTGGCCGATGACGATGACGCTGAAATCCGGCTGGATGTCTATCCGATCATTGCGCGGGACATCAATGAACGTGCGGCACTGGTTGTCTTTAGCGAAATCCAGGTGGATCGCTCCAAAGGGTTGGATACCGAGGTCAAAACGGGCGGTGCCGCCTTTGAAAGCGATCGTATCCGGTTGCTCGAAGACGAAGTGGCCACCACCCGGGAAGCACTGCAGCAAACCATCGAGGAACTGGAAACCTCGAACGAGGAACTGCAATCGCTGAACGAGGAGTTGCAATCGACCAACGAGGAATTGCAGGCCACCAACGAGGAGCTTGAAACCTCGAACGAAGAACTGCAATCGACCAACGAGGAACTGATCACCGTCAACGAGGAATTGCAGGTCACCGCCGCGGAACTCAGCGGTCGGACGGGCGAGTTGATGTCCGTGCTCGAAACCGCGCCGCTGGCGATCATGGTGCTGGATACGGCCCTGCAAATCTCGCAGGCGACCAATGCGGCCGCCGAGATGTTCGGCCTGTCGCGCCCGGTCTCCAACCCGCACGTCAGCCAATGTGTGCTGCCGGAAAACTGCCCGTCACTGGCGCCGATCTGCAATGAGACCCTCAAGCTGGGGGAGCCGATTTCGCGCGAATTCACCTCCAGGGGATCCCGTTTCAAACTCACCTGCTCGCCATTCTTCGACATGCGCGGACAGATGAAGGGCTCCACCATGGTGGTCTCGGAGTTCCCCGGATTGGCGCAGGAACTCGACCTGATCCTTGATCACGCGGAAATTTTCATGTTGAACCGGGCAACCGACGGGACGATCCTGCGGATCAGCCAGAAGTCGGCGGGGATTCTGGGCACCACGCGGCAGGAGGCGGAAGGCCAGAATTTCTTCAAGCTGGCGACCAAGAAAACCGCCGATGCCGTCAAGGAGCGTGACAACGCGCTGATGAACAGCGCGTCGGGAAGCGAACGCCATGTGAGCGAGGTCATCTCCAAGGACGACGGTGAAAAATACTGGATGAGCACCGAGAACTTCATCTTCGCGGATCCGTCGCTGCCAAGCTCTTCGATCTATTCGGTCGGGACGGATATCACGGATGTGGTGGACGCCCGGGACAAGGCAGAGGAAGCACTGGCGCATCTGCAACTGCTGCAGGATCTTGCCAAGGTCGGGTTCTGGGCGCTGGACGTCGATACCAAGCAACTGCACTGGTCATCGGAAGTCTATCGCATCCATGGAATGGACCCGTCAAAAACGTCGCCCACTCTGGAAGAAGCGCTAGAGTACTATCACCCTGATGATCGCAAGTCGGTGATAAAGGAGGTGGATCGCGTGGCCAAGAAGGGCGGGGATTTCCACTTCAGGCACAGGCTGATCAACAAGGACGGCGACACCGTGCACGTGGAATCCTTCGGGCTTGCCCGCGCCGATGCCTCTGGCGAGATCACCAAGATCATTGGCGTGTTCCGCGACCTGCCTCCGGACAGCTGAGAACCACACCGACCTTCCACACAACCAAGAGCCGCAGCAGGGTTCAGGGGTTTCGCCTTGACCCCCTGATCCAACCTGCGCATGTATAAAGAAAAATCAGATGGGAGATCCGATATGACGCTCAAGACAACCGCAAGTGCGCTGGCCCTTTTCGCCATGACCGGCGTGGCCGCCGCCGACTGCACGCAAGTGACCTTTTCCGACGTCGGCTGGACCGATATCACCGCCACGACGGCCGCCACAACCGTCATCCTCGACGCGCTTGGCTATGAGACAGACATCAAGGTTCTCTCCGTTCCGGTCACATATACCTCCATGGCGCAGGGAGATGTCGACGTCTTTCTCGGCAACTGGATGCCCACGATGGAAGGGGATATCGCGCCCTACCGCGAGGCAGGTACTGTCGACACCGTCCGTGAGAACCTTGCAGGCGCCAAATACACGCTGGCCGTCAACAAGGCGGCAACCGACCTCGGGATCAAGGATTTCGCCGATATCGCCAAACATGCCGATGCGCTGGATGGCCAAATTTATGGGATCGAGCCCGGCAATGACGGCAACCGCCTGATCCAATCCATGATCGACGCGGACGCCTTTGGTCTGAGCGGTTTCGAGGTCAAGGAAAGTTCCGAACAGGGCATGCTGGCGCAGGTCGAGCGTCTGTCCAAGAAGGATGAGCCGATTGTGTTCCTCGGCTGGGAACCGCATCCCATGAACGCGAACTTCGACATGGGCTACCTGACCGGTGGCGATGATTTCTTTGGCCCCAATCTGGGCGGCGCCTCTGTCTATACCAACACCCGCGCGGGCTATGTAGGCGAGTGCCCCAATGTAGGCGCGCTGCTCAACAACCTTGAATTCACGCTGGCCATGGAAAACGAGATCATGGGCGCGATCCTGAACGACGGCGAAGAACCTTCCGACGCCGCCAGTGCCTGGCTGACGGCCAACCCGGATGCCTTTGTCGCCTGGCTGGACGGCGTGACGACAGTGGATGGCGGCGACAGCGTCGCCGCAGTGAAATCGGCCCTCGGCCTGTGATCAAAACGCCCCGCACGCCAAATCGTGCGGGGCGATGACTTTTCCGGGGAAGGGTGCGTGTTTTGCTGGACTGGCTGACCGAGACGAAAATACCTGTTGGCAAGGGTGCAGCGGCGTTCTTTGACTGGTTACAGACCAACGGCGAGTGGTTCTTTGACGGGCTCGCCGTTGCGATGGAGGGGATGATCGACGCGATCCTCTGGGTGCTGCAGACGCCCCATCCTTTCATCATCATCCTGGCCTTTGTGGCCCTGACCTGGGCCTTGCAGCGCAGCTGGAAAGTCTGCCTCTTCGTGGCGCTGGGTTTCCTGTTCATTCTCAACCAGGATTACTGGGAAGAGATGACGGAGAGCATCACGCTGGTTCTGTCGGCCTGCGTGGTCTGCATGGCCATTGGCGTGCCCATCGGCATTGCGGCGGCCCACCGGCCACGCCTGTTTCAGGCGATGCGGCCTGTGCTGGACCTGATGCAGACGCTGCCGACCTTCGTCTATCTCATTCCAGCCATTGTGTTTTTCGGCATTGGTATGGTGCCGGGTCTGATCGCCACGGTGATCTTTGTGGTGCCCGCGCCCATTCGTCTGACCCATCTGGGCATCAGCACGACGCCCAAGCCGCTGCTGGAAGCGGCGG
This sequence comes from Roseobacter sp. MH60115, assembly GCF_015644665.1. Classification (GTDB taxonomy): domain Bacteria; phylum Pseudomonadota; class Alphaproteobacteria; order Rhodobacterales; family Rhodobacteraceae; genus Roseobacter. The sequence goes on along the minus strand of NZ_JADOBQ010000003.1, from coordinate 67,228 downwards.
ATGCTTTCGGCGCCACCCCGATGCAGAAACTGTGGAAAGTGGAGCTGCCCTATGCCCTGCCGCAGATCATGGCCGGGCTGAACCAGACCATCATGCTGTCGCTGTCGATGGTGGTGATCGCCGCCCTTGTGGGGGCCGACGGTCTTGGGGTGCCGGTTGTGCGGGCGCTGAACCAGGTGAATACGGCGCTTGGATTTGAAAGCGGATTTATCATCGTGGTTGTGGCCATCATGCTGGACCGGATGCTGCGGGTGGATCGCAAATGACAACGGCTGTTGAATTCGACAACGTCTCCATCGTTTTTGGCGACGCGCCGGAAAAGGCCCTGCCGGACATGGACGCAGGCAAATCGCGGGCCGAGATCCAGCAGGCGACCAATCAGGTGCTCGGCGTGCACAATTGTTCGCTCAGCGTGCCGGCCGGGGAAATCCTTGTCCTCATGGGGCTTTCGGGGTCGGGCAAATCCACCCTTTTGCGGGCGGTGAACGGGCTGAACCCGGTGGTGCGCGGTGCGGTCCGCGTGCACGACGGCGACTGGTCCTGCGATGTCACCCATAGCTCCGCGCCGGATTTGCGGCGGGTGCGGCGCGAATGTGTCTCCATGGTCTTTCAGCAGTTCGGGCTGCTGCCCTGGCGCACGGTGCGTGAAAACGTGGGTCTCGGGCTGGAGCTGGCGGATGTGTCCAAGAAGGACCGTCTGGCCCGTGCCGACAAGCAGCTGGAGCTGGTGGGACTGTCCGATTGGGCAGACCGCAAGGTCGGCGAGCTCTCCGGTGGCATGCAGCAGCGCGTGGGGCTTGCGCGCGCCTTTGTGACGGACGCGCCGATTTTGCTGATGGACGAGCCGTTTTCCGCGCTCGATCCGCTGATCCGCACCCGGCTGCAGGATGAACTGCTGGACCTGCAGCGCGATCTGCAGCGCACGATCATCTTTGTCAGCCACGACCTCGACGAGGCCTTCAAGCTGGGCGACCGGATTGCGATCATGGAGGGCGGGCGCATCGTGCAATGCGGCACGCCACAGGAGATTTTCTCGCAACCGGTGAATGACTACGTCGCCGATTTCGTGGCCCATATGAACCCGCTTGGCGTGCTGCGTGCCAGCGACGTGATGGAGCCCGCAAAAGCCGCACCCGAGCAGGCCGTGCCAGCGGACATGGAGGTCGAAACCGTCATGCGCATGCTGCTGGAAAACGATGGCCCGCTGGGTGTGGAGGACGACGGCGATCTGGTGGGGCAGGTGACCAAGCGGGGGGTGATCGCGCGCATTCTGGACCCGCGCGAAACACCCTGATCCATCGCTACTCCTGAATGGTGCGCAACCACGCTACCAGATCGGCAACCGGTTGGCTGGTCATGATCGGCTGCCCGCTCTGGGCGGAAATCGCCACGTCGTTGCCCTCAAAGAACCACCCGTAGACCGGCATGTCGCTGCCATGGCTGACCAGCGGGTCCCGCCCGTCGATCCGTTTCACCACACGGTAGGTCGGGAAGGTCCCATCCTCCTTTTTCGACAGCGTGGTCAGGTCGGCAGGCTGCACCAGCAGGACCGGCGACATCGGACCATTTCCCCGCCCTTCGATGCCGTGACAGGCTGCGCAATGCAGACGGAACAGTGACTGACCTTCCTGTGCGTCCTGTGCGTGGACTTGTTGGCCGAGGCAAAGTGCTGCGACAATCAAAAACCGCATGAGGGGCTCCCTTGTTGATGTGTACTGCACCATAGAAAGCGCCCGCTGCGGATGCGTTGACATGGGTCAATCCGGATCGACAAAATGACCTGTCTGGCACCCGCAACCGGGCGGGTCGTGTTCACGTCATGGCGGCGCGGCCATCCGGCACTGGTGATTTTTATGACCCGGCTTCGGCATAAGCAGGGTGTCTGACGCGGTGTCCTTTCTCTTGACACGTCTCCATTCGGGCCTGCCCAACCGGGAATAGTCCTGCCTGATCCAATCTGCCCGTCCTTTGGGCGTGGGCGGTTTCGCATAAATCCGCAGTCAGTCCAAACAGAGAGGCCATTTGGAATGATCATTGCCGTCGATCCAACGGATTTAATCCCCGCGCGTCCGTCTGTGATGTGGTTTTTCGACGTGGTGCGTCCCGGCTAACGCGGGCGCTCATCCCGCTTTGGAAAAGATCAAACCTGGCCGCGCGCAGGCACATACTGCCGGTGCGGAAGTGACATTAATCAACCTGCATGGCGCGATCCTGCAAATGGGGTATGCATCGGAAAAGAGGAGGAAAATTCCCGCTTTACGGGAACCTTTGGGCGCGTGTCGGGGACAAGTGCCGCTCTCTTAAGGCAAATAGCACTCCGCCCTTTGTACAGAGTGCTGGAAACCGGATTCTTACTTGCATCAACGAGGCTTTCCGCGCAATTTTTAATAAAATTTATTGCTGATTAGAAAAAAAATGGATCACACAACCTGATTGTGGGCGATTTCCATACCGACTGTAGATTTCAAGGGCCACTCGGGCTCCCGACCAAAGGATTTGAGATGATAAAGGATATCATGCTGTGGGCCGTCTTGAGCTATGCGAGTGTTACCGGGGCGGTTGACGCGCAAAGCAGTCGGATCCTCAGTGTAGAGCAGGCGACCGTTGCCAGCACCAAACCCCCCAGCCAAGCCTATACAATCACCGCCACGCTGAGCAATGCCGATGGCGTCTACAGCATTGGCGAACAGATCGACCTGAGTGTACGCCTCAATAAGGCGGCCTATCTTCTGGTGGTAAATGTCGATGAAGCGGGTCGCGTCGCCCAGCTCTTTCCCAACAAGTTCAACGAGGACAACTACGTCCCCGCCGACACCGAGCTTTTGCTGCCGGGACCTGGTGCACGGATTGTGGCGGCAGGCCCTGCGGGCACTGAGCTGATCAAGATTATCGCAACCGAACGTCCGCTGACCATTGATGACGTTTCTGTCTCGGCCCCTGTCGGTCCCTTCAAGGTTGCGCCTCCGGGCAGCGGAAGTCGCCTGTCCCGCGCCTTGGGCGTGGTGAATACGGGGCCTGCGTCCGGGAGTGACGAGAGCCCGGAAGCTGTCGGCGAAGGCGCAGAGCCCGGCGATGGGTCCGATGGCGCGGGCGGGGACGTCTCCGATGTGGGCCTTTGGGGAGAGTTTACCGTGTTGCTCAGCACCGTTGCCGCTGAGGAATCGTATCTGTCACCGGACATCTCACGCAGAGAGATCAGACTGGCCGCGCGGATACCTGAACTTGACTGATGTCGCGACCGATGCGTCGCGAACCGACGAAGGGCGGCTCACGTGCCGACCTCGGTCGTACACAAAAAGGAAAGAAGCATGAAAACCTGCCTCACCCGTGCCATATGCCTCGGCGCTTGCATGAGCGTTGCTGTCCCGACCTTCGCCAACGAACCGGTAATGGCGCTTGGCCTGCCTGATGCGGAAACCATGGATATTCTCGCTGCCGTTGACGATGGTGTTGGCAATCCCTTGGTTTCACCGCTGAGCGTGTTGTTGACCATGGGTCTTGCGCGCGCGGGTCTGGAACCGGGACAGCCGCCGGCCGATATGCCGCCGACCGTCAATCTCAGCTATGCGGTCTGGTATGATACGGCGACACGCCCATCGGAGGCCGCGGCATCGAACCTGACAGATGTCTGGCAGGCAGATCAGGAGACGCTCAGCCTTGCCAAGGATGGCATCGACCGTATCAATGCCTGGGCGGAAGAAGCGACCAAGGGACTTATTCCGAAACTGCTGAGTGATCCGCTGGACAGTGCCACTGTGGTGGTCACCAGCGCCCTTCACTTCAAAGACAACTGGTCGATGCCGTTTCCACCGGCTCAAACCGCTGAAAAACCATTTGCGCGTCCGGATCGCAGCACCGTCGATGTGCGCTTCATGACCAGTAGCAAGACATTCCCATCCTGGAAAACGGATGACGGTCTGGTGGTCGCCATGGGCTTTCAGGACGGTGGGTATGTGCTGATGAGGCTACCTGCGCGCGATGAGGAAGCCACAGAAACCCCCGCAGAGATATCGCCGCAGGATGAATCGACAGAGGGCGAAACGGACCAGGCGCCGACACCCGTTCTGCTGGCCCCGGAGGCCGCAAGCTTCGTGCGCGTCGCGATGCCGCTTCTGGATCTGGAAAGCAGCCGCGATCTGAATGCGGTGATGGAAGAGCTTGGCATGGAGCGGGCGTTGGCAGAGGGCATGCAAACCATCGTTGATGGGGGCGCAGTTCCAGGGCCACTTGTCCAATCTGTGGTGTTCAAGGCGGACGAAGCAGGGGTGGAAGCCGCTGCTGCCACGGCCGCAATTGGTGTCCGCTCGGTGGAGGTCAACGAAGCGCCTCTGGTGCAGTTTGATCGCCCCTTTGAGTTTTTCCTGATGATGCCGGGCATCGACACGGCGTTGATCGCTGGCGTCATCCGCGACCCCTCATGACCCAGTTTGCAAGGAGATATCCCGTGATCCGGAAACCTCTATCCCTCCCTTGCAGCGCCAAGGCGTTCGCTCTGCTCATCATTGCCATTGTCGGTGCTGCGATGACGCTCGGCACCCAGATCGCCCACGCACAGGAACGCACGAACGAGGTGCCGGTGTCGCGATCCGCGGGCGATAGCCTGCAGGCATACCTCAAGCTTTATGACCGCCAGAGCGACAGCTGGGCCAAGGTCGATTTCCCAAATCCGGATTTGAGTTTGGGAGACCTCGTTGCGGTCTGTGCCAAGGCTAAGCGCAGCGGCTATCTGTCGGTCTGGTCCCGCACCCTGGATGGCCAGCGCCCGGTGCGGATCTATCCCAACGATCTCACACCTGAAGAGCGCAAGGTAAAAGGGGGCAAGATGGAGGCCGGGCAAGAGCTTTGCCTTGGTGACGCCCAACAGGGTTATGGTTTCCAGGTGGAAGAGCCCCTGGCGCCTGCGGAGGTCTATCTGCACTGGAGCCCGGACCTCGGGGGCCAGTTTGCGCCTGAAGATATCCCGGTCATTCCCGACCACGGATCAACCAGTTCCAGAAGTGCGTCGGCACCCTACAGCGCCACTGTTTTGCGGTACCGGGTCGTTGCCGCGAACGAAGGAGATTTGACAGATGAATAAGGTGTTCGGACATCTGGCAGCGGCGTTCTGCAGCCTTGCCATGACAGGAGGCGCCCTGGCGCAGTCTTCCTTTACCTGCAAGGACAGCACCGGGCGAACGGTGAGCCGCGTCATCGGCGGCGCGCCGGTGAACCAGAGTGACGCGCCCTATCAGATCTTCCTGATTACCAAATCCCCTGACGGGAAAGGGTCGTCCGTCTGCGGCGGCTCCATCATCAGCCAAGGCTTTGTTTTGACGGCGGCGCATTGTGTTTCCAGCAAAAGCGCCAGCGGGATCGTTCCGGCAAAGCCAGATGCCGTCTATGCCGTATTCGGGGGGGATAACGTCTCGGAAATGGTCGAAGACAAGGACATCAGACCAGCGTCGGATCTCTACATCCATCCGGATTACAACGGCAAGAACGGCAATTCGGACATTGCGGTTCTGAAACTGGCGCGACCCTTGGATGTCGATCCCACATCAATCATCACGCTTGCATCGCCTCAGATGGAGCGTGCCCTGATGGGCGACTACACCTGCGCGCGTGTCACCGGCTACGGCGTGACCGAAGACGGCAAAACAAGCGAGGATTTGCTGGGCGTGAACCTGCGAATTCGGCCGGAATCCGAATGCCGCAAATTCATCAGCAAGTTTCGCGGCGCCCAATTTACAGGCGGATTGCTCTGCGCGGGCTACCCGGCCGGCAACAGAACGAGTTGCCAGGGAGATAGCGGCGGGCCCCTGGTCATCCGCGAAGGCCCAACCGGTCTTGTGCAGGTCGGGGTCGTCGCCTGGGGCGCGGAAGGGTGTGATGGACAGGGAAACTATGGTGTTTACACGCGTGTTTCCGCTTTTGTCCCCTGGATACTGAAGGTCACGAAATGAGAAGGCTGACGGGCTTGCTTGTGGCAATTGGCTTGGGTTTGGTCGCCCAGCCCGACAAGGCACGCGCCGCCTGCGCACCGTTGCAGGAGGCCGACAGCCTCATTGCGTCGCTGAACTCGGCAGATGTGTTCCGTCTGGGCGCGCTGCGCGAGACAGCCCTTGACCAGGGCTGCACCCCGGATGAGCGGGCGCAGATTTCGCGCTGGCTGGCGCTGGCGATGTCGCAAAAGGCGGTGCGTGAGGCTCAATCCTACGAAGAAGCCCTGCCGCTTTTGCGGGAGGCCTTGGATATTGCGGGCATCTGGCAGGTCCAGAATGTCCTCGGGGATGCCGCCCGCGACCGCCGTGACTTCGACGAGGCGGCATTGCGCTACCAGCTTGCCCTGCAGGATGCAGAGCTGCTCGCCGATCCTGCGTCGACCTATCTGGATCTGGCGCCGTCGAGGGAGGTGTTTCAGGCGATTAATGCCAAGGTGAATGATACAAGACTTTTGGCCAGCGGCTTTGTGACCCTGCCCGGTCGACCGGCATGCCAGCTTCAAACCAGCAATGCCTGGATTGCCGAGGTGGTCGTCCCGATACAATTCGTGACCAACGAGACGGTGATGACAGATAAGGGCAGCGAGGCCGCAGAAGAGCTTTTTAGCTGTCTGTCTGCCCTCACACCGTCCGAGATCAAGAGCATTACCGTGATCGGTCACACGGATGAGCGCGGCGAGGCCGCCTATAATCAGGATTTGTCGGAACGGCGGGCGCAAGCCGTCAAAGCCTATCTTGAGAACCGGGGCCTTCAGTTGACCCTGAAGGTTGCAGGGCGCGGCGAGAGCGAGCTCTTTCAGCCGGACGACGCGTTCAATTATTCCCAGGAAGAACGCTGGCAGATGAGCCGGCGAGTCGAGGTGGACGTGATCAAGGTGGAGCAATAGGCATGGCGAAGGGTTTCCTGGCATCGGCGGCCATGGCGCTGGCCTTGAGCGTTTCCGCGCCCGTTCAGGCCGCCAACTACGCGCTGGTCATTGGCATCGACGATTATGAAACGCAGCCCGATCTGGGGGGGGCGTTGAATGACGCGCGCTTGATTGCAACGGCCCTTCAGGATTTCGGCGTGAGCGAGTTGCGCGTGTTGTTGGATGGCGATGCATCATATGATGCAATTTCCAGTGCTTGGCAGGACCTTCTGGAGCGGGCTCAACCGGGCGATACGATTATCCTGACCTATTCCGGGCATGGCGCGCGGACACCGGATATCAACGGCGATGAGGCGAGCCTGTCTCAGCCCGATGACGTGACGGATGAAATGCTGGTGCTGCCCGGATTTGATCCGCAGTCGCCAGCGGGTCTGCGCGAAAAGATCGTGGATGACGAACTGCACCAATGGTTCCTGGCAGCGGGCGCAAAGGACGTGCAGGTGGTGTTTGTGGCCGACAGCTGCTTTTCAGGCACCTTGACCCGGGGGGGACGTGCCCGCTTTCTGAAAAACCTGCTGGGGTTTGAGGACGAGGTGGAGCGCAAACCTCTCAAGGCACTGGCGGAAACCGAAGAGGAAACCATTGAAAACGTGGTTTTTCTGGCGGGCAGCCGTGAAGCGGAACCCGTGATCGAAGTGGCGATTGGCGGGCGCTATCACGGCGCGCTCAGCTATGCCTTTGCGCGGGCCCTGTCGATGGATGCGGACCTCGACGGAGATGGTGTGCTGGGTCGGAATGACCTTGAAACCTTCATTCCCCGGACTGCAAAGAGTTTCAACGGATCGCGCTACTTGCCGGAAATAAACCCATCGGACGGCCCTGATTTCGATGTTCTGACGCCGGATAAATCAACCCCGGTCAGTGACGAGGTTCCATCCTGGAGCATTGACGAGAACGGGGACGATGTGACCGCGTCATTCGACCCGAACCGGGTGCCGCTCGCGGCACAGCCGGGCAGTTATTGGGATCGCGAGACCGGCAACGTCCATGATGCCACCGGTGAAATCGTGGGCTATGACATCGCGGAAAACCGACTGGGCGAAGTTGATGACAAGTTCTCCGTATTGAACCTTGTCCGCGAAGGGATGATCCGCAACGGGACGACGGTTTCCACCCTGCGCAACGGTCGCCCATGGCACCGCGAATTGACGGAAGGTCAGGAGTTCGCGGTCGAAGTGGGGCCCTTGACCGGGCGATATCTGACGGTGTTCAACCTGGCCAACAACGGCGAAGTGCAGGCGGTTTTTCCGTTTGAGCCCAGTCAGCGCGGACCGCTGCGCGTTGGGGAAGTCCTGTCCTTTGACGCGGTCGCCGCCGAACCTTATGGCGCGGACGAACTGATCGCCATCATCACCGATTATGAACCGGTTGATCTGCGTCAGGCCCTCAGGTGGGCGATGCCTGCAGGTGAATTCATCCCGATACTGACCCGCATCCTTGGCGAAGGCGGGGCCACCTTCGGGCATATCAGCATTTTCACGAAAAGAGGCTAGCATGAGAAGAGCATCCCTGATGGCGGTAGCAGCGGCAGCCGCGACACTCGCCAGCACATGGGCGCTGGCCGCAGATCGTGCCCTGTTGATCGGCATCGGCGCCTACAGTGGCGATGCCGCCCCATTGGAAGGGCCAGCCAACGATCTGGTCATGATGCGCGATCTCGTCGAGACCGAGATGGGTTTTGCCCCGGAAGAGGTTCTGGTTCTGAGCGATGCGCAGGCATCGCGCCCTGCAGTCCTCGCGGCCTTTCAGAACTGGCTTATTGCAGGCACAGGCGCGAATGATCGGGTCTTCATCTACTACTCCGGACACGGAACTCAGATCTACGATGAGGTCGGCGGGGACGAGGGGCCCGAAGGCATGGACGAGGCCCTCGTGATGGTTGACTACGACAGGTCCGACCCCCTTGCCGGTCTGGTCACCGACGACGAGATCGGACGCATGCTTGACCAGCTGGCCGACCGCCGGGTCACAATGCTGGTGGATGCCTGCCATTCCGGTACCGTGTCGCGCTCTCTTGCCGGAACCGCTTCTGCGCCGTCGCAGCGCGCCCGGTTTGTCGCACCGATCTCCCGCCCTCAGGCGGATGGCAGCAGCTCACGAAGTACGCTTGTGCCGGATGGTGGCGTTCTACGGCGCGACACCGGCCTGATCGGTGACATTCAGGTGCCACCCAAACAGAGGCTGGAGGTCTGGTCGGCCTCCGCACCTTATCAACTGGCCTGGGAGACCATGATCGACGGCCGCTCTCACGGCGTTTTCTCCTATCACTTCGCAACCGCGCTACGCGAGGGTACGGCGGACACCAACCAGAACGGAACCACCAGCCGCGAAGAGTTGCTGAGCTATCTGGCCGCTGAGGCGGATGCCTTTTGTAAAACGGATTTTGAATGTCAGTCCAAGGGGTTTACCCCGCAGCTTTCCGCGCCGCCGGTCTCGCGCATCCTCTCGGTGGTTGAGTGGCCGGAGGACAATCCCCAACCCGTCACCGCACCAAGCGTCGCGCAGATGCTGGACCTGCTCACCGGTGGCCGCGAGGATGCGCAGCTCTCGTTGGTGCATATGGACCCGGGCAAGTCCGGGCCGATCAGGGGCAACGACATCGTGGCCTTTGAGATATCCTCGGACCGGGACGGTGAAGTGCTGCTGTTTGACCTGCGGGACGGTGGACAGGTCATGCAACTCTTCCCCAGCCGTGCCTTTGCCAAGAACACACCGGTGGCGGCAAACCGCGTGCTGCGTATCCCAGATGCCTATACCAGGGCGAACTTCCGGATCCCCAGCGGGTCCGGCACGCTGTTGGCCCTCGTCGTGCATGATCGCGGGCTTGTCGAAGAGTTAAGTCAACGCAACAGGGATTTGACGCCGATCCAGGATCCGATGACATTTTTTGGTGAGTTGATGCGCGAGTTAAACGGAACCTGGCACAACGACAGCGAAAACCGAAAAGTCGAATTCGGGATCGCGCAATTGCCGTACAAGTTTTAAGTCGGAGCGCATACCTATGGCTGGATACAAACGACCTGCTGAAAGATTTGCCGCACGGGTTGCCAAGACGCTGTTCCAACCCGCGAAAGGGCAGGTGACTGTGCGACTGGAGCCCTGGTTCCTGGACCGGGAATTTCGCAGAATTCTGACGCAGCGATATTATCAGATCACCTTGGTGGGCCTGGAAGAGCTAGGGCTGGAAAAGCCCCGTGACGAGTATCGAACCGCTTACAATCGCGATCAGTTCGAAGATGCAGAGATCGGTGCCGGGTTATGGATGAAACATGTTCTGGATGGCCCGCGGCAGGTTCATTCCAGCCAGTCCGTTCACGAAGCACACAATGTGCTGCTAAGCCTCTGCAAGCAGGGTCATGGCTGGCCTGACGTGGCGATGGACAGGGCAATGTCCCAGCCCTTGCCGGATGATCAGGTTCCCAAGGTGGCCCAGCCCTCCAAGGCTGCGCTGGCACGGATCAAGACCCAAAAGGGGAACCCGGAAGGCACGTTGAAAGCACGGCGAGAGGCCGGGCCGCTTTGGATACGCATCGGTATGGGCAGCTGTGAGGTTATTGATGCCCTGTCGCTCTGGGATGCGATGCGTGCCGCCCCCGAGATCTGTGATGAATTCAGCGGGGACGACGCCGATAATCTGGTGCATCTCTTCGCGCGGGCATTCAATGTCGCCAACAGGCATTGGGACGCGTTACGCCTTTTGGGCCTGTCGCCCCCGGCCTGGATCGACGATGAGGCCAAAGAGGAGGGACGCGGGCTCGCTACGCTTTCCGTCTCCCAGGCCCTGACCGCTCTTGCCCTTGTGAAAGAAGCACAGAGCCTGGCCGAGACCGCAGGACGTCAGACGCCGACCGTTGATGATTTTCGCCAGGCGTGGGAGAATAGGCCCATCCTCAAGCGAATGAGCTTTGACGATTTTCTGACATCGACCGCCGGTCAGGCTATTGTTTCAAATGGGAAAAAGAATGGCGTTGTTCGGTTGGATGCCGATGATCCGCGCATTCTGGGCGTTGCAGAGGACACGGATGAGGTGGCTCTTGCGAGCCATACCGACGTTATGGACAAGCTTGCAGATATCAAAACATCGGGAGATCTTGACGATGTCGATCTGCTGCTTCTTTTCGCCGTTGCAGAAGGCAAAAAACTGCAACACTTACATGAAAACGATGCGTCGATCCGCATCAAGTATCCGCGCCTGGAAGACCTGAGCGCCGCCCTTGATGACTTGCAGGATCGCGTGATTGCCGCGGTGTCTTGACATGCCCGGCCAAACACACGGACCCAATCCAATGGATGAGACTCGGAAAGAAACTGCCAAGGCCGGCTTGGTGGCCCGCCTGAACGTGAAATTTGCGCAAGCCCATGCGGAGCTAGATGAGCATCTAAACGACTTGGGCACCCGTACGGAGGTGCTGGCTTTTGTGCCGATGGCCGCGAAAACAAGTGACACGAGCCTCCCGGTAGAGACAACATCACCTGACGACGACAACATGGTCGTTAAACTGCAGGCCGAAGGAAACAGCCTGCGTCTGTCGATCGAGAGTTTGGGATTTACACGGGCTCAGGAGGTGGCTGGACGCTTTGCGAATGTGCGCAGCCAGGACGGGCTGCTGAACTATGATTTCCGGTTCGACAAAATGGGCTGCGGATCGGTTCTGCTGGCCGACACCCCCGACGTGCGCAGGGCGCTCATGTCGGGCTGGCAGATTAGCCTCGAGGCCTAGTCGGTGTCCACGACATCCCATTATGTAGATGTGCTTGTGCCTCTGGCGGCCGCCGGACGCGATGTGGGCGGTGTGATTTGTGAAATCAGGGCAGCGTTCACGGACCGGGCTGCGGAAGCCCGGGGTGGGTTCGATCCCGCCATCGTGCCGTTGCTGGACGTCAAACTTGCCGGAGCCGGACAGCGTGCGTTGGACATCGTACGTCGGTTGCCCCTGCCCAAAAGGCGCTTTGGCCTGCCCATGCGACTAACCCGGCCAAGCTCTCCAAACACCGTGATGACGCCGCTCGACTCGCGCCAGGCCCGTGGATTGGACCCCCGGAATGCAAGCAGTGCGGAACTTGGTCTGGCCTTGTCGCTTTGCCTTTTGGAACGCGGCCGCAAACCGGGCGTGTTTTTCGCAACCGGGTCTCTGGAGGGGTCGAATTTCGACAGCGTTCATCCCAACGATGGGCCGGTTGGCCCGGTCGAGGGCCTTTCACAGAAATTCGAGGCCGTCACGACATGGCTGGAACGACACAAGGTCGGGCCGTGGGGCAAGCATGCAACGCTCTTTGTTCCAGCGCGCACGGTGGACGGCAGCTTGACCGTTGAGGCGTACCGGGAAGAGATTGAGCGGGCCAGAACAAGAGCCGCCGCAATTGGCGTCGAACTGACCGTGACGCCATTGCGCAGCCTTGCCGAAGGAGCGCGTCATCTGGGGGCTGTCAAACCGCGTTTTGACGCCAAGGAGGGCATGATGCGTGCCGGTGTCCTGGCGGTCCTCGGTTTTGTGGCGTTCATGGCGGCCGCGTTGCAACCGGTGGACCTGAGCCCGGGAAAGATTGACTATTTCCTCGGACCTCTCCCCACGCCGACGGTCCTGCGCGCCTCGGTTGCTGATGAAAAGGGCGCCAAAACCTTTCGGCCTGTGCCGCCCTGCACCACGAAAACCGGATTGTCCTTGGTACAGTTTGAGGATTATGTTTCGGTCAACATCGAAACAAGTCAGACGATGTTGCCCAAAAGTCTTTTTTCTGCGGTGTTTGTTGTGATCGGCGAGAAATCCCAGCCCAAAATATTCGAACCCAAACAAGCGCTCAACACGGAGGCCGACGCGGGTGCGACGCCGATCCGCAAGGTGAACGGCAGGCTGAGCTTCGGTGCCGCTTTCCCGGTGCAACCTCCCGAAGAGGAAATGAAAATCGTCGCGCTGTCACGCCAGTTGGGCGGGTTCAACACCAACCGCCTGGACCAAGGGGTCCGCGAAACCTTTGAGAACGCTCCACAGGAAACACGGCTCAACGCCCAGGCACGCTGGTTGGCCAACATCCGCGGTTCTTATATCGAGATTCCGTTTGAAGCCATCGCGCCCGACAACCAAAGAGTCGTCAGATGCGAAAGCTGATCCTTCTTGCGGTTGCCTGGCTTTCTGTCGCTGCGCCACATCCCGCGCATGCGGATCAAGTCAGCAGTTCGGTTTTCTCCCTGGATTTCGTGCCCACGGGCCTGCAGCTTCAGTCGTCTTCGAACGCAGAGCTTAATCTCTATGTGGACAGGCTCAAAATGCTGCAAACCACCTTCGTGGATCGGCCCGACGTCAGTTTTGGCGTGGTTCATGACGCCGAAACCTATTTTGACGCCGACCAATTGGGCCCCAAGCGCAACACCGTCATAAAGAATTTCTTTGATCGGAAGGGCATTCCCATCATTGCGAGCCGGGCGCAACCAAACCTCGGCCCGGACCGCGTGCTTGTGGAAATGAGATCGGCGCAGCAGGTGCGGCCATGGCATTGCCTTTGGCATGTGCATTTTCACTTCCCGCAAGACCTGGGCGGTGGCATGGTGACGGTTGCGCTTGGCAGCGGAGAGACACTGCGGTTGCCCGACAGGGCAGAGATCAGTTTTGAACCCGCATCCCACATCAGCGCACACCCCGAGGTGTTGACGCGCAATTCACCGCAAGACACCTATAGACGTGTGCCTCCGTCGCAGCGTTTGTCATCACCCAACGATGTTTTGCTGCGTCTGACACCGCCCAAGGACTCCTCTGATCTGCAAGGCGGTGAGTTCCCGCAATCCAGAGGCACGGCCAATACCGTTGCGCCACCCGGAATAGGCAATGCAGCGGAATGCACAGTGTCAGTTCGCAGCATCGGATAACGCGCAGCGAGTGACGACAACCGCCGTCCTTGCCTGTTCGCACGTGCTCCGCCAGGGCCGCCGGGCCTCAAAAAGCCAAGCGACCATTTGGGGAGGCCCACGCAAAGCGCTAGGCGATTTTACCTAGGCAGTTCTGCCTATTCTCCCGGCAGACAACGTCAGGCAGAATGCCTTGTCCAATCCGATTTGGAAGGCACGCCATGAAAACGCTCTCCCCATCGGTCCGCCACCCGTCCACTGAAGAGGGCGACACCGTGCTGGATGACCGCATGGATGCGCGGGTGTTCGATATCGACCCGCTTGGCGCGGAGGCACGGATACTGCCGCATCTCATGACCGCACAGCTCCAGTCCACTGCATCATTTCTGTTTTCATATCAATCTCTTCAGATGGCATCTTCACGTGGTTTACCAGAAGCCTGCTGCACACATGACGACATTCTGCGTGCACAATCCTTGCTGCTGGCCAAGCAGGCCACAACGCTGCGGGATGTGCTCAGAATTGATGATATCTACGCTCATCCGCTGATCCGCCGTGACAGTATTCTATCGGGTCACAGGATACGGTCGTTTGCCGGAGCGCCTCTGCGTGGCCCCCAAGAACAGCTTATCGGAGTGATTTGCACGGTGGATACAACCGCACGATGGTGGACTGATCGCGATATCCGTATTGTGAGGCGAATTGTCGCTCAATTTGAAGCGCGGCGACTTTCGCAACCCTGAAATTATGTAACATACAGGGTAAGGGGTATCGAATGACAACGAATCTCGGACCGGGATGATAAAAAACAGTAAGATCGGGGGCAGGGCAGGTGCACTCTGCACAAACGGGCGCGTGTCTTTTCGCACGCGTGCCGTGAAACACCGCATTTCCGCAGTATCCGACAGCGCGACGCCTTTCGACAGGCGGGCTCTGTCGTGAAACTCTCACTCGGCCTCATGCTGGCGCTTTGTCTTGCCGGGCTGCAATTCGTTGCGGTGACAATCGTGGTATTTTCCTCCTTTCTCACCTCCGAGAAAGTGTTGCTGGATCATGCGCGCCACCTGCTGCGCGATGTGGGCACCAATACGATCGAGCATTCCAGAGGTTTTCTGAAACCGGCCAAGGGGGCCGCCGAACTGGCCACGCGGCTCGCGGAAAGCCAGGTCATCGCAAGCGATAACTTTGAACAGCTTGAGAAACTCCTGTTTCAGCAACTGCAGATATCGCCGCAGTTTGCTGGCGTCTTCTATGGCGACGAGACGGGTAGTTTTGTCTACGTGATGCGCAGTTCCGGGCCGGCGCCCTTTCGAACCAAGATCATCCGTCAGGAAGAGAACACCCGCTTTGTCGAGCTGATCTGGCGCGACAACGGATATGCAGAAGTGCTCAGAAGCCAGGATCCGCTGGACACCTATGATCCGCGCACGCGCCTTTGGTACCAGACAGCCTCTGCCGAACGCGCCAGCATCTGGACGGATCCATACATTTTCTTCACGTCGCAAACGCCAGGCATCACCGCCGCCTCGCCCGTATTTCTCGAGAGCGGGCAGATACAGGGGGTTGTGGGGGTCGATATCGGGATCGAGGCGATCTCGGAGTTCCTGTCCCGGCTCAACATCGGGGAGAGCGGCAAGGCCTTGATCCTGAACCGGAATGGCGACGTGATCGCACACCCCAACCAGGACCTCATCAGTACGGCAAATGCAGATGGCACCTTTCGCTTTGTCAGCATCAACGAGATCGGTGATCCGGTGGCGCAGGCCGCATTCGGCCCCTTGATCAGAGGCGATGAGGTCTCGGTCGAACGCGAGGTCTCATCCCGGTTCGAGTACGGCGATGCCACATATGTCTCGACGGTGATGCCGGTGATCAGTGAGGAATTGCCCTGGACCATTGCGGTTTACGCGCCCGAAGCCGACTTCACCGGCGAGATCAAGGCCAACCGGACGCTGAATGTCTGGATCGCGGCCTTGATTGCCCTGATCTCCGGTGTCTTCGGCCTGATCCTGGCCAACTATATCCACAAACCCGTGCGCGCCTTTGCGGTGCGGTCTTCGCTGGTGTCGCAGGGCGAGGTTTCCGCGTCCGAGCCGCTGCCCAATACCTACCGCGAACTGCAACGCGCCAATGAGACGCTGGTGCAGGCTATCGCCGAGCGCAAGAAGTCCGAAACCGAATTCGGCCGCACATTCGACCTGGCCTCGCGGGGGATGGCCCAGATCGAAGCTAAAACCGGGCGGATCATGCGCGTGAACAGCAGGTTTGCATCGATGCTGGGATATGATGCGGATGAAATCCTGTCTCTGACGGCCCATGACATTTCGCATCCCGATGACCCGGTGGCCGGTTTCTTTTTCGAAGATGGCGGCCAGAAACGATCCGAGTACCTGCATGAAAAGCGGCTTTTGTGCAAAGATGGCGGTGTCATCTGGGTGAGTGAGAACGTGATTGTAATCCGGGATGACGCAGGCCAGTCGCGCCACGCCGTCGTGACGGTTGATGACATCACCGAACGCAAGGATGCCGAACGCAAGATCCAGCGGCTCAACCGCGACTTGTCGCATTCCTCGCGGGTGAACGTGATGGGGCAAATGGCCACCAGCCTGGCGCATGAGCTGAACCAGCCGCTTCTGGCGATCACCCAGAACATGGATGCCGCGCTCTTTGCGCTCAAGGACAAGTCCGGCGATCCTGAACAGCTGAAAACCATTCTGGAGGAAACGGACCGACATGCGCATCGGGCAGGGGATATCATCCGGGCCCTGCGCGGGTTCGTAAAGAAGGACGGGGTCGAAAAGGCCGAATTCGACTTTGAGGAACTGTTGGAACAAACGCTGCATCTGGTACGCTCGGAGGCCAAGGAGAATGGCATCGGCATTCGGATCGACATTCGCAACGTAGAACCCGTCTATGGATCCCGCGTTCAGATTGCGCAGGTCTTGTTGAACCTGCTGCGCAATGCCATTGAGGCCATCGGAGACAGTGATGTATCAGAGCGCATTGTCTGGCTGCGGGGGCAGGAAACCAATGAGGGCCTCACCATATCGATCACAGATACGGGGCCCGGCTTTGATCCAGAGGCCAATCTCTTCGAGCAGTTCGAGACCACCAAGGAAGACGGTATGGGACTGGGCCTGTCGATTTGTCGGTCCATCATTGACTCGCACGGGGGTAAGCTGTGGTACCAGCAGGACAATAAAGGCCATTCGCAGTTCTGCTTTACGCTGCCCCCTCTGGTCCCCAAGACGGTGAATGAGAAACTTGATGAATTCAGCGCCTGATCCTTGCGTTTTCATTGTCGACGACGACGAGGATATTCGCACCTCCTTGTCCCGCGCCCTGCGTACCCGCGGGTACAATACCTGCGTCTTCGCGTCGGCGCAAGCGTTTCTGGACGGGTATGATGCGGAACAATCCGGCTGCCTGATCCTGGATTACGGCATGCCGGAGATGTCCGGGCTTGAACTGCAAAAGCTGATGGTCGTACGCGGCTATTCGTTGCCGGTGATTTTCATCACGGGGCATGGCGGGGTGCCGGAGACCGTGCAGGCGATGAAGCTGGGCGCCATCGATTTTCTGGAGAAACCTTTTCGACAGGAAGCGTTGATCAAGCAGATCGACACGGCCCTTGAACTCGACGCGCAGCGCCGTCAGGGTCAGGACAAGGCGCGCAACGCCCGCGCGAGGTTCGAAAAGCTGACGGAGCGCGAACGCGAGATCGCCGGGCTTTTCGTTTCCAACCCGTCAAGTGCATCGAGCAAGGACGTCGCGCGGCAATTGGACATCAGCCCGCGTACTGTGGATCACCACCGCGCCCGCATCCTGGAGAAGATGCGGGTCAACTCGGTCGCAGAACTTGTCGATTTGTCGAACACCACGAAGCTTTTCGAAAACCCCGAAAAACGGACATAGGTAAATCTACCTAGGCAATCACACGAATTTACCCAAGGACGCTTTTCGCGCATGAACGGTGCACAGTGTGGGTGTTGGATATCGTGTGCACAGTTACGTGTAGCCGAGTAACGAGTACTGACGTTTTGCTTTTAACTAGCTGCTCATTTGAAGTTCCATTTTCGCATCCGGAACAAGGATTCAAGTGTGTATCGCTTGGGCTAGCCGGAAGAGCGTTGCAATCCACTGCACACTGGCGGGTTGCAACGCACCGGATGCCGCCGAAAAGTCGCCTTGCTCGATCCCGGTCTGTCTCCTCCTCCCCAGATGACCGCGCATTCGATGGCAACGACTATCCGGGGACCATTCTAGAGGTCGGGTTTACGAGCGATAATCCCGACGTCACCGCGGAGAACAATGCCGAGAATTGCACAAAAAAAGCGACCCTAGGGTCGCTTTCAACGTCTCGATTTTTACGGAATAAGCGGTTTTCAGCGCCCCCAGGTGCGCACAACGCCGCAGTCCATATGCACGAAATTGGACCGCGAGTATTTACCAACACCGCCGCCCTTGCAGGCCGCCGCGGCGCGCGCCACCTGACCAACCGATCGGCTCGACAAACGCAGGTCGGCCGCCTGGCCTTTCATGTGCAGCGAGTTTTTGGCCACGCCCCGGCTGCGCGAGCGCAGCATCGCGTTGGTTTGCGGACTGCGGTAGCCAGAGAGAAGCATGTAGGGCTCCGTGGCATCCAGCAGGTTGTGCGCGGCCGACATGATGTCGATCGTGCGCAGGTCCATGGACTTGACGCCGTCGGTGCGCCAATCCCGCATGAAGTGGTTGATTTCCTTGACTGCTTCGCGGACGTAGTTGCCCTCGATCCAGTAGATCATATCGATGCGTTCGCCGGTCCTGCCGGAATACATCTTGATCCGTCGGATGTCGCCCCCGCCGCGCAGAAAGCCCGCCGCGTTTGCGAATGTTGGTGCTGCTGTGATCGCTGTCGCCGCGAATGCGCCCAGAAGCGCACGGCGGGACATGCTCGATGAACCGTCAATCGTCATGTGGTCTTCGCCCCGTATTCTGCCTTTACCCGTGATGTTACACGGGGGTGTCATCTCTTCCCCAGATGCAACATGGGTATGTCATAGCCCCGATTGTTAACCAAGTGCTGAAAGGGAGAGCATCTGTTTTTGCGCAATTTTAGGCAAAATATCGCCAATAATAAGAAGGGGGCGCAAATTTTGCTGGGGCGATGCGCGCATGCATCAATTTCACCTTTCCTTGACCGAAAGCCGAAATGTTATTGGACATGGTTCGGACGGGCGGTCAAAACCGTAACGATTATTTTCCTGAGCGGGGGTTCTATGTCTTCTTTGGTTCTACGCAATCGGTCCTTGATCTTTGCTCTGACGGGGTTGCTGCTGGCGCTCTTCAGTTACGTGACACCGACCCCCGTTGCGGCGCAGGTCACCGCATTTAAACAAGCGGTCGCGGAAAGCGCCGCGCGCGACAAAGATATCGCGGCCTTCTATCAGGCCAATGGCTATGAAGGTATCTGGACCGGCAAGGGGCGTGACCGGAATAGACGTGCCGCCCTTCTCCAGGCCTTGAACGCCGCCGGAGATCACGGTCTGCCCGCTGCGCGATATGACGTTGAGGGGCTGCAGGCCAAGATGAAGGCGGCCCGCACGCCACGGGATCTGGGACTGCTCGAAGTTGAGATCAGCCGCGTCTTTCTGCAATTCGCCCGTGATCTGCAGACCGGTGTGCTGATCCCCAGCCGCGTGGACAAGGCTATCGTGCGCAAGGTTCCCTACCGGGATCGCACCTCATATCTTGTGAATTTTGCGAAATCTTCGCCCAAGGGGTTCTTTCGCGCTTTGGCCCCCAAGACCCACGAATACACCGCGTTGATGAAAGAGAAACTGCGCCTTGAACGCCTGCTGGCGAAGGGCGGGTGGGGGCCGACGGTTCCCGCGAAAACCCTCAAACCCGGCGCATCGGGTACGGCCGTCGTGGCGCTGCGGGATCGTCTTGTGCGCATGGGCTTTCTAAAGCGAAACGCCGGTCAGAGCTATGACGCAAAGATGACCGCCGCCGTTCAGCAGTTCCAGCGCGCCCATGGTCTGGCCCAGGACGGTGTGGCGGGCCCCGGCACGATGACCGAAGTCAACGTCTCCGTGCAGGAACGCCTGCAGTCCGTCATCGTTGCCATGGAACGCGAACGCTGGCTGAACCAGGAACGGGGCAAGCGCCACATCGAGGTCAACCTCACCGATTTCACCGCCAAGATCATCGACAACGGCAAAGTCACCTTTGAGACGCGGTCCGTCATTGGCCACCGCGAACGCGACCGCCAGTCCCCGGAGTTCTCCGACGTGATGGAGTTCATGGTGATCAATCCCAGCTGGTATGTGCCCCGCTCCATCGTGACCAAGGAGTATCTGCCGGAGCTGCAGGCCAACCCGAACGCCGTGAACCACATCGAGATCACGGATCGGAACGGGCGCCGCATCGACCGGTCGGCGGTGGATTTCACCCAGTTCACGGCGCGCACCTTCCCCTTTGCGATGCGTCAGCCCCCCAGCCGTGGCAATGCGCTGGGTCTGGTAAAGTTCATGTTCCCGAACAAATACAACATCTACCTGCATGACACGCCCGCCAAGAACCTCTTTGGCCGCGAAGTGCGCGCCTACAGCCACGGCTGCATCCGCCTCGCGGATCCGTTTGATTTCGCCTATGCGCTGCTCGCCAAGCAGACCAGCGATCCGGAAGGATTCTTCCAGGCGCGTCTGGCCACCGGCAAGGAACAGCAGGTCGATCTAAAGCAACCCGTGCCGGTGCATATCATCTACCGCACCGCATTCGTGGACGGGAAAGGCCAAACCCAGTTCCGCCGTGACATCTACGGACGGGACGGACGTATCTGGGATGCTCTGTCCAAAGCAGGGGTGGCGCTGCGCGCCGTTCAGGGGTAAATCTGCGCCCGGATCAGAGCGGGGGCAGAGCCATGACAGAGACAAGCCACAGCGTTCAGGAGATTGCCGCCGCGCTGGGAGCGGACGCCTTTGGTGATACGAGCCTGCGGGTCAGCCGCGCCTCGGAACCGAAGACGGCGGGCCCCGATGATATCGCCATCGCGACCAGCCAGAGCTATGCCGATGCGCTGAGCGCAGGTCAGGCGCGTGCCGCGCTGCTCTGGCAGGGGGCGGACTGGGAAGCGCTGGGGCTGAAAGCGGCGATCATTCCCAACCGCCCGCGCTATGCGATGTCTGGCATCACCAGGCTGATGGACCCCGGTCAGGGGTTCGGCGCGGGTATCCATCCCTCTGCGGTGATCGACCCGACGGCGGAATTGGGCGCGGGCGTTAGCGTCGGACCCTTCACGGTGATTGGTGCGGGTGCAAAGATCGGCGCGCGCTCCGTTATCGGCCCGCAGTGTTTCATCGGCTGGAACGCGGAAGTGGGCGAGGACGCTTTTCTGCGCGAAGGCGTGGGCATCGGCGCCCGCGTCCGTATTGGCGCGCGGTTCATCGCGCAGCCCGGCGCGCGCATTGGTGGTGACGGTTTTTCCTTTGTGACGCCGGACCGCTCTGCCGTCGAAGCAACGCGCAGCACGCTGGGCGACCAGCAGGAGACAGAGGCGCAATCCTGGACCCGCATTCATTCGCTGGGCGCGGTGACGCTGGGCGATGACATCGAGATCGGCATGAATTCCGTCATCGATTGCGGCACCATCCGCGACACCATCGTGGGCGATCGCACCAAGATCGATAACCTCGTACACATCGGCCACAACTGCGTCATCGGCACCGATTGCCTGCTCTGCGGCTGCGTGGGCATTGCGGGGTCGGTTGACATTGGCAACTACGTGATCCTTGGCGGGCAGGTCGGTGTCAGCGACAATATCTTCATCGGGGACGGTGTGATCGCGGGTGGGGGCAGCAAGATCCTCTCCAACGTGCCTGCAGGGCGCTCTATCCTTGGCTACCCGGCGGTGAAGATGGAAACCCACGTTGAAAGCTACAAAGCCACGCGCCGTCTGCCGCGCATCCTGCGTGACGTTGCGGCCCTGCAGAAAGCGGTTTTCAAATCAGGTGAGAGTGACTAAATCCAAGAGCGGGTAAGTCCGGAGGATTGAGCGCGTGAGCACGAAAGACAAAGTCATCGCCATCATCGCGGAACAGGCTGTTCTTGAGCCATCCGATGTCACCATGAACAGCACGCTCGAAGATCTCGGGATCGACAGTCTCGGGCTGGTGGAGAGCATTTTCTCCATCGAGGAGGCCTTTGATATCTCCGTGCCGTTCAATGCCAACGATCCCAAGGCCTCGGATTTCGATATCTCCACCGTGGCCTCTATCGTGGCGGGTATCGAACGCCTGCAAGCGGAGCAGAGTTGACCCCCTCATGAAACGCGTGGTCATCACCGGGGCAGGGACCATCAACGCGCTGGGGCATGATGTGCCCTCGACGTTGACGGCGATGCGCGAGGGTGTGTGCGGCATCGCCGCGCTCGAATTGCGGGACGTGGACCGCCTGTCGATCCAGATCGGCGGGCAGGTGCGCGGCTTTGAGGCCGAAGGCCGTTACAACCGCCAGCAGATGTCGCTCTATGACCGGTTCACGCAATTCACGCTCGCCGCGGCCAAGGAAGCCATCGACCAGTCGGGCCTAACTTTCAGCGGTGAACTCGCGGCCAAATCCGGTGTCGTTCTGGGCACGGCGGGCGGTGGTGTCAGCACCTGGGACGACAACTACCGCTCCGTCTATGAGGACGGCAAAAACCGCGTGCATCCCTTTGTCGTGCCGAAGCTGATGAACAATGCCGCGGCCTCGCATGTGAGCATGGAACACAACCTCAAAGGGCCCTCCTTTACGGTGTCCACAGCCTGCGCCTCGTCGAACCACGCGATGGCCCAAGCGTTTTCCATGGTCCGCTCCGGCATGGCACCGGCCATGGTGACGGGGGGATCGGAAAGCATGCTCTGTTTTGGTGGCGTGAAGGCCTGGGAGGGCTTGCGCGTCATGAGCCGCGATGCCTGCCGTCCGTTCTCGGCCAACCGCAACGGCATGGTGCAGGGGGAGGGCGCGGGCGTGTTCGTCTTTGAAGAATACGAACACGCACGGGCGCGGGGGGCGGACATCCTTTGCGAGGTGGCGGGGTTTGCCATGTCCTCGGACGCCAGCGACATCGTGATGCCGTCCAAGAACGGCGCGTCCCGGGCCATGGCCGGTGCGCTCGCCGACGCCGGGATCGATCGCGACGAAGTGGGATATATCAACGCCCATGGCACCGGCACCGCAGCCAATGACAAGACCGAATGCGCGGCAGTGGCGGATGTCTTTGGACCACACGCCGACAAGCTGATGATCTCTTCCACCAAATCGATGCACGGGCACCTGATCGGCGGTACCGGCGCGGTGGAACTGCTGGCCTGCATCATGGCGCTGCGGGACGGGATTATCGCGCCCACCATCGGCTATGAAGAGCCTGATCCGGAATGCGCGCTGGACGTGGTGCCGAACGAGGCCCGTGAGGCCAAGATCAAGGTCGCGATCTCCAACGCCTTTGCCTTTGGCGGTATGAACGCGGTGCTGGCCCTGCGCGCTGCATAACAAAAAGGCCGCCCCCGATGCGGGAACGGCCGGTTTGAAGGTCTCTGATCGGTTTACTGTTCGATTACAGACACATTGTCGTAGGCCGCCGTGAAGCCGGTCAGGGAGAGGGACACATCGACTTTCTGATCCGGCGCCAGCACCGGCACGATGGTCAGCACCGCCTGATTGCCCTTCTTGAAGCCGTCGATGTCCTGCTGGGTCAGCCCAATCCGCGCGTAACACCCAATGCTGTTACAGAATGCGAAAGGATAGCGTTTGGCGGGGTTGCTGTCGATCTTGACGGTCAGCTGCGCAGCTAGCGAGGTTTCCAGCGGGACGATCACCGTGGCACCGGCGCGGGCCTGTCCGCCATCCGGCAGGCGGAACAGGGTAAACTCGGAGATGGGCGTCCCCTCGCCATCGGCCAGAAGCTGGTACATCTGGCAGGGGTCCTCGCCTTCCTCCGTCTTGATGCACCGCATGCTCCAGTCGCCATATGTTTCCTTGACGTAGGTTTCGCCGACTTTCGGACCTTCGGTGGCCTCCTCGCCAAGGCTCAGACCATCCGCAGGACCGGGTGTTTCCTGTGCAGGTTCATCGGCGGGCTCTTCGGTCTCTGTAGATTGGGCCATTGCCATCGACGCGGCAAGGATCAGCGGCAGGGACAGCGCTGTTGCAGTGGAATAAAAGGACGTCAGCTTGGGCATGATTGCTCCGTGTTCATGGGTTTTCTGCGGTGTACCATGTGGTCTGCGCAGTGTCAGTCCCATGCGCATGAAATCGCTGTGTGACCCGGCAGTTTTTTATGGCCAGGGCCGTTCAATAAGAAAAGGGATGCGCAATGCATCCCTTCCCAAATTTTCTTCTCCCCGTCGGACTGGCCGACTTATTGGCAAAAGGCTACGCAACCGGTTTCGTGCCGTCAACCGGAAAGTCGTAGAAATTGAGACTGATAGGATAAAATCATCGTGTAAAAAGGGCCGTACCGAAAATCGGCACGGCCAGTCTGACAGGGAGGATGCCCAGGCCGGGAAGGACATAACCACCAGCCGGGCAAATTGACTATGGCCCTCAAAGGTTAAAATCGTATGGTCAGGGGACGTGTTTTTTCAGCGGGGGCCTTTGGCGTGACATCAGACATCTTTATCGGCGGCGGCGGGCCGGACTACGGCGTGCAGCAACATCTCAGCCTTGGCTATGCCAACCGCCACGGGCTGATCGCGGGCGCCACGGGCACGGGCAAGACCGTTACGCTGCAGATCCTCGCCGAAGGGTTTTCCAAGGCGGGGGTGCCGGTCTTCCTGTCGGACGTAAAAGGGGATCTGTCCGGGCTGGCCAAGGCCGGGACGGCGGATCACAAACTGCACGGGCCTTTCACCGAGCGCGCGGGCACCATCGGCTTCACCGACTACGTTTACGAGGCATTTCCGGTGACGTTTTGGGATCTTTTCGGCGATCAGGGCCACCCGGTGCGCACCACGGTTTCCGAAATGGGCCCGCTGTTGCTGGCCCGTCTGCTGGAATTGACCGAGGCGCAGGAAGGTATTCTGAACATCGCCTTTCGGCTCGCAGATGAGGACGGGATGCCGCTGCTGGATCTGAAGGATCTGCAATCCCTGCTGGTCTGGATCGGCGAGAACGCCAAGGATCTGTCGCTGCGCTACGGTAATGTCTCCTCCGCGTCCATTGGCGCGATCCAGCGTCGTCTGCTGGTGCTGGAAAATCAGGGCGGGGCAGGGCTCTTCGGAGAACCGGCACTGGCGCTCTCCGATCTGATGCGTGTTGACGCCACGGGCAAGGGCGAAATCAACATCCTCGCCGCCGACAAGCTGATGGGCGCTCCGGGGCTTTATGCGACGTTCCTGCTCTGGCTGCTGTCTGAGCTCTTCGAGGAACTGCCCGAGGTGGGTGACCCCGACAAACCCAAATTGGTCTTCTTTTTCGACGAAGCGCATCTCTTGTTCGACGACGCCCCCAAGGCGCTGGTCGATAAGGTCGAACAGGTGGCGCGCCTGATCCGCTCCAAGGGCGTCGGCGTCTATTTCATCACCCAGAACCCGGCGGATGTGCCCGAAGACATCTTGGGCCAACTGGGCAACCGCATCCAACACGCGCTCCGCGCTTTTACCGCGAAGGACCGCAAGGAATTGCGCATGGCCGCCGAGACCTACCGCGAGAACCCGGCTTTCGAGACCGAAGAGGCGATCCGCGAGGTCGGCGTCGGCGAGGCCGTCACCTCCATGCTGCAGAAAAAGGGCGTACCGGGGATTGTCGAGCGCACCCTGATCCGCCCGCCGTCGTCGCAGCTGGGGCCGATCACCAAGGTGGAGCGTGCCCAGATCATGACGGGTTCCGACATGGCCGGGAAGTACGATGATCCTGTGGACCGCAAATCCGCCTTCGAAATCCTCAAACAGCGCGCCGACCAGGCCGCTAAAGAGGCCGCAAAAGCCGAAGAAGCCGCCGAGGAGGAAGAGTCCCCACTCGCCCGCGAATTCAGCGCCGCCCGCCGCTACACCGGCGCCCGCGTCGCCCGCTCCACCTCTCGCGCGAGCCGCCGCCAGAGCAAAACCCTCGGCGGCGCCGTCGCCAACGCGGTGATCAAGGAGCTCTCCGGCACCACCGGCCGCCGCCTCGTCCGCGGTATCTTGGGCGGGTTGTTCAAGGGGCGATGATGGGCGCAGCGTCACGCCTGTATGAATTCGTTTGTTGCGTCAAACTCGCTTGAAGGTTCACCGTGATGACCACCTTAAGAAAGCTTGCATTGGTCATTGCTATGCTCCCAATCGCCGGTTTCGTCGATATTTGAGCCCGGTGGTACTCATACCGCCGGGCGTGCAGATGAACCTACACTCGCACGTCCGTCATCGCTTCTACAGCTTCTTCGGCTTTCTCAGCGGCTTTATCCATGGCATCGCTAGCATCGGCTTTTCCGCTGTCGGTCTTATCCGCATCCGTATCGGTGGTCTCTGCGATCATCTCCGAGATGTCCTGCTTGATACCGAGCTCAATTGCAGCAACGCCTCTGGCAGCCTCCGCCTGATTTTTCGATGCCACTTCGCTGGCGATTTCCTTGGCGACTTTTGAGTACTCAATGCGCGCTACCGTTGCGGCTGCAAAGCCCCAGGCATCTCCTTTTTCAGAACTTTCCTTCGCCTGCGCTTCCAGCTTGATTTGTGTCAACGCCGCTTCTGTTTGCTGGTCAGCAAGAGATCGGCTCAGGTTCTTAGCAAAAGGTTCGTCACCTTTTTTCGACGGCTCGGATGTCGCTGCAAGCACAGGGTCCGGCAATGACGTCCCGTTCTGTTGATTGTTCAGCTGGGCCGCGTTGGCATTTGCTTGACCAATCAGACTGGTCGCGATGTTCATACTGACTAAAGATACCATGCTAACACTGCTCCTGATTTACAAAAACACTACCACTTGCAGTCGTAGCTGGAGAATCTGAAGCTATCGTTTAAGAAAATCCGTTTTTACCAATGATTTTAACAAGTTCAGCCATGGTCCTGAAGGCAGCGAAATCATTTTTGCTTAGTGACGAGCGACTGGTTAGCGCTCTGGAATCAACCCTCGTGGGCTGAACCGCAGCACCAGCAGCAAAAGCACCCCTATGGTCAGCAGCCGCATATGCGCCGCTGAAGCGATCAGATGCGCTTTGACCGCGCTGCCATCCGGCAAGCCCGCCGTGATCCACTCCATCACCTGCAGGCCGATCGTCTCGCCCTGATCCCACATCAGGTAGATCAGCATGCCGCCCAGAACAGCGCCGAGGTTGTTGCCCGACCCACCGACG
Organism: Roseobacter sp. MH60115; assembly: GCF_015644665.1. Lineage (GTDB taxonomy): Bacteria > Pseudomonadota > Alphaproteobacteria > Rhodobacterales > Rhodobacteraceae > Roseobacter. The sequence goes on along the minus strand of NZ_JADOBQ010000003.1, from coordinate 40,189 downwards.
ATCACCATCACCCAGACGAGGAAGGTGAAGCGCAGCGGCTGATAGGTACCGGGCGTCAGCTGCCCGTCCAGCGTGGTCATCATCGCGCCCGCGATGCCGCAGATGGCCGAGCCCAGAATGAACACCTGCAAATGCCGCGCGGTCACATCCTTGCCCATGGCCTCCGCCGCGACCTCATTGTCGCGAATGGCCCGCATCATCCGGCCCCAGGGGCTGTTCAGCGCCTGTTGCGCCAGCCACAAGAGCAGCACCAGCACAAAGGCGAAAAGCCCGCAGTAGAGCAGCTTTACGTAGATGGTCGAGGCCGTCACGGCATCGACACCAAAGCCTGCGGCCCGCTCCACGAAGACCGGATCATTCTGCAGATTGATTTCATAGGGCACGGGCCGGGGCACGCCGACCACGTTCTTCACCCCGCGCGACAGCCAGTCTTCGTTCTTGAGAATGGCGATGATGATCTCCGCAATCCCCAGCGTTGCAATGGCCAGATAATCGGATCGCAGACCCAGTGCTGTCTTGCCGATGATCCAGGCCGCGCCTGCGGCCAGCAAGCCGCCCACCGGCCAGGCCAGGATCACCGGTAGACCAAGGCCGCCAAGATAGCCCGTAAGCGCAGGCTCAATCGCCTCAACCGCTTCGACCGACGGATCGAAGAGCCCCCGGTAGATCAGGAACCCCACCACCAGAATGCCGAACACCACCAGCGAGCGGGTCCAGCCTTTGGCCATGCGCCCCGCGACGATAATGGCAATCCCGATGGTCAGCGCGCCGAGAAACAGGCTGGCGACGATGCCGAAACCGCCCGCTTGCCACGCACCCGGCGTCACCGGCATGCCCACCAGCACGGCGGCCAATCCCCCCAGCGCCACGAACCCCATGATGCCCACGTTGAAGAGCCCGGCAAACCCCCACTGCAGGTTCACCCCCAGCGCCATAATCGCGGAAATAAGCCCCATGTTGAGCACGAAAAGCGCGGCATTCCAGCCCTGAAACTGCGCGATCAGCGGGATCATCGCGAAGACGGTGGCGAAAAGGATCAGGTTTTTCACAGAGGCACTCATACCGCTTTCCCCGAGAACAGGCCTGTCGGTTTGACCAGTAGTACGATCAGCAAGATGACAAAGCTGACCGCCAGCTTGTAGTCGGTGGAGAGCAGCTGCACCAAGGTGTCCGGCGCCATGCTTTCCGGCACGACATAGGTCACCACCTTCTTCCAGGCATAGGTCACGGTCACTTCGGAAAAGGCGATGACAAACCCGCCGGCAATCGCCCCCAGCGGATTGCCCAGGCCGCCCACGATGGCGCTGGCGAAGATCGGCAGCAGCAACTGGAAATAGGTAAAGGGTTTGAAGCTCTTGTCGAGCCCGTAGAGCACGCCTGCGATGGTCGCCAGCCCCGCCACGATCAGCCAGGTGATCATCACCACCCGTTCAGGATTAATGCCCGAGAGCAGCGCCAGGTCTTCATTGTCGGAATAGGCCCGCATGGACTTGCCCGTCCGGGTGCGGTTGAGGAACCAAAAGAGCAGGGCAACGACAATCACCGCCGTCAGGATGGTGATGCCCTGCGTTGTCTTGAACGCCAACCCCTCACGCAGGCCCGTCATCTCGCGGAAGGTGCGGGCCGAGATGATAAAGCGTTCGCCATCCAGAAACCGCTGGTCATCCGGTCCGATGATGAACCGCACCAGCCCGTTGAGCACGAAGGTGACGCCGAGGCTCACAATCACGAAAATCACCGGCTTGGCCTTTTGCGCGCGATAAAACCGATAGACAACCCGGTCGGTGGTCAGCACCAGCGCCATACAACCAAGGATGCCAAAGGGCAGGGCGAGCAGCGCGGTGGGCAGCGGCCCCAGCGAAATTCCCCAGCTTTGAAAGAGCCAGGTCACCAACACGGTCACCATCGCCCCAAAGGCCATCGTGTCCCCATGGGCAAAGTTCGAGAACCGCAGAATGCCGTAGATCAGCGTAACTCCCAGCGCCCCAAGCGCCAGTTGCGAGCCATAGGCCACAGCGGGGATAATCACGAAATTCGAGAGGGCGATGAAGGCGTTGAGAAAGTCCATCAGCTGATTGCCTCACACACACCAAAACTGGTAACGACGGCGGCCGTGGAGCCGAAGTATTTAGTCATGACCATCCGCCCGTCAGCGTTCCTGACAAGCATCGTATATCCTTCATTATGCATGCCTAGAAAGAAGGAAGCGTTTTCCTCCCAAGGGATAGGGTTTATCCAATAGTGCGAAGATCCTTCGCGTATCGAAACCTCATATTTTTCGTTTTCGTCGGATTTCTTGACGTCGATTTCAAGTGTTGTCTGCGCGTCACTGCAGTCATGATCATCCCGACAGACCATCGTCACAGCACATTTGGCTGGTTTCATCGCGAATGCGACCAGAGGGTCCGTCAATTGCTCTGCTGTCGACCTCTTTGAGAGTTCAAAGCTAGAGACGCCGATGAGTGCTACGATGATCACCATTCCAAAGAACAAACGTTTCGTGGACACCTCTACCCTCCCAAAAACGACTTGCGCACTTCAGGGTCGGCGAGCAATTCCTTGCCCGTTCCCGTATAGGCATTCCGCCCCTGCACCAGCACATAGCCCTTGTCGGCGATCTCCAGTGCCTGCCGCGCGTTCTGTTCCACCATCAGGATCGGGATGCCCGTGCGCGCCACTTCGATGATGCGGTCGAAAAGCTCATCCATCACGATCGGCGACACTCCCGCCGTCGGCTCATCCAGCATCAACACCTTCGGTTGCGTCATCAGCGCCCGGCCCACCGCCACCTGCTGCCGCTGCCCCCCCGACAGCTCACCTGCCGGTTGCCGTCGCTTGTCGCGCAGGATCGGAAACAGATCATAGATCTGCTCCATCGTGGGCCTGATGTCATCCGTGCGGATAAACGCGCCCATCTCCAGGTTCTCCTCAACGGTCATGGAGGTGAAGATGTTCGACGTCTGCGGCACAAACCCCATGCCCTTGGCCACCCGGTCCTGCGGAGAAAGCGCGGTGATATCCTCGCCATCCAGCTTCACATGCCCCGCGCGCAGGTTCAGCATGCCGAACACCGCTTTCATGCCAGTCGATTTGCCTGCCCCGTTTGGCCCGACGATCACCGCGATTTCGCCACGGTCCACCGCAATGGTGCAATCGTGCAGAATGTCGGGGCCGTTCCCATAGCCGCCCGTCATCGCCTCACCAATCAGGAACGGCCCACCGGCAGAGGCATACGCCTTGCCGCCCGGTTTCACCGGCGTCGCGGTGCCCATGCCCCTGGGATTACCCAGCGACAGGTCCTTGTTGCCGCGGTCGGAATAGGGATCAGTGCTCATCCGAACCACTCCCGCTTCTTCTGGCCACAAATATCCCCGCCGGAGGCATGAAATCCGCCGCGCAGCGGCCAGCATATCCGACCGATGCTCATGCGCCCACCTTGTCCTTGTTCTTCAGGCCGGTGCCGAGATAGGCTTCGATCACCTGCTCATTCGCCTTGATCTCGTCCAGCGTGCCCTGCGCCAACACCTTGCCCTCGGCCATGCAGATCACCGGGTCGCACAGGCGCCCGATGAAATCCATGTCATGTTCGATGACCACGAAAGTATAGCCCCGATCCTGGTTGAGCCGGATAATCGCATCACCAATCGTGTTCAGCAGTGTGCGGTTCACGCCTGCGCCGACCTCGTCCAGAAAGACGATCTTGGCATCCACCATCATGGTGCGCCCCAGTTCCAGCAGCTTCTTCTGCCCGCCGGAGATCTGGCCCGCCTTGTGGTCCGCCAAATGCTCCACGGTCAGGAATTCCAGCACCTCATCGGCCTTGGCCCGCAAGGCGCGTTCCTCATCGGCGATGCGCTTGCGCCCGAACCAGGTGTTCCAGAGCGTCTCACCCGACTGCGCGCCCGGCACCATCATCAGGTTCTCGCGACAGGTCATGGACGAAAACTCATGCGCGATCTGGAAGGTGCGCAAGAGCCCCTTGTGGAAGAGCGTGTGCGGCGGCAGGCCGGTGATGTCCTCGCCCTGCATCGTCACACGGCCAAAGGTTGGTTGAAGAACGCCCGCGATCACATTGAAAAGAGTTGTTTTTCCCGCGCCGTTCGGGCCGATCAGCCCGGTGATCCTGCCCTGTTCGATTTCCAGCGACGCACCATCCACGGCGTGAAAACCGCCGAAGTGCTTATGAATGTCGTCTACGACGATCATATGTTTTCCCCGTCGGCGCTGCATTGGCGCCTTGTATCATTGGAACGGCCCGGCGCGCAAAGCGTCGGGCCGTTCGTTGTCTTACGGGACGGATTACTTGAAACCGATGGTTTCGTTCTTGCCATCCTTCACTTCGATCATGCGGTAGGTGCCCGCGGATTCGCCGGGGCCGATCAGCTCAACCGCCGAGGCACCGACATAGTCCACGTCGCCGCCTTCGCGAATGATGTCGAGCGCCTTGCCCAGCTCACCGGGGTAGATCTTTTCACCGGGCGCATTGGCCACATCGAGGATGTGCTTGCCATAGTCCGCAGGGTCGGTGCTGTCCGCCGCCTGCATGGCCAGCATGAAGAGTGCCGCCGCATCATAGCTTTCGGGCGTGTAGGGCGAGGTGGCGTCGAACGCGTCACCGGCCATCGCGGTCAGCTTTTCGATGCCCTCACCGCCGGAGCCTGCGATCTGACCGTAGGAGCCGTTCAGCGCATCCCCGACATTTGCCGGCAGGCTGTCGCCGATCATGCCACCGGGCAGGCCGAAGGTGTCAAACGCGCCTGTGTCCAGCGCCGCGTTGATGATGCCCAGACCCCCCTGGTCCAGATACCCGGCAACGACCAGCAGATCGCCCCCGGCAGAGGCCAGCGCGCCCATCTCCGCGGAATAATCCGCTTTGCCGTCTTCATGGGCCGCGACGATGGTCACTTCACCACCAACTTCCTTGAAGTTGCTTTCAATCGCATCGGCCAGACCTTTGCCGTAGTCGTTGTTGGTGTAGGTCAAAGCGATGGATTGCACGCCGCGCTCCTGCAGGATCTCGGCCATGACCTGGCCTTCGCGCGCATCCGACGGGGCGGTGCGGAAGAAGAGATCATTGTCTTCAACCGTGGACAGGCCCGGCGATGTGGCGGAGGGCGAGATCATCACCATGCCGTTCGGGATCGCCACGTTCTGCAGGATCGCGCCGGTCACGCCGGAGCAGTCGCCGCCAATGATGCCATGCGCACCATCCGCAATCAGGCGTTCCCCGTTGGAGGTGGACAGGCCGTTGTCGATACAGCCGGTATCCGCCCGCATCGGCGTCACCTTGGCTGCATCCAGCAGCTTGCCGCTCTCAGTCACTTCGCTCATCGCCAATTCAGCACCCGCCGCCATCGGACCGGTCAGCGATTCAATCGGGCCGGTGAAGCCGATGAGAATGCCCAGTTTTACTTCCTTTGCGTGACCACCTGCCAACGCAGAGGTCGCGACAAGTGCTGCAGCCGTGGAGGCCAAAAGCATCTTTTTCATTGTTTTCTCCCATATTGGAACATCACGTTCGGGCGACAGGTTATGCGCGCCGTGCTCAAAAGAAAAGCGCTTTTCGAGGGCCTCACAATCGGGTCAGCGCGCCTTGAGAAACCGGGCTTTTCGCCTATTTCCATCAGGTAAGCGCAGCTTGGGAGACCCGACAGATGACCCGCCGATTTCCAGTGAGAGCCCTCATCCTCTCTGCCTTGTTCAGTACCTTTGCGGTCATGGCGGTGCAGGCCGACACGCGGATCACCCTATCGCCGATGGCAGAGGGGCTCGATACGCCCTGGGGGATTGCCCTGATGCCGGACGGCGGTCTGCTGGTCACCGAGCGGGAGGGCGCGCTGCTGCATTTCCGCGATGGCGCACGCCGCGAGGTGGCGGGGGTGCCGGATGTGGCTGCACGGGGGCAGGGCGGGCTGCTCGACATCACATTGGCGCGTGACTTCGCACAGACGCGGGAGCTTTTCCTGACCTATTCCAAACCACAGCGGGGCGGTGCCGGGACGGCGCTGGCGGTGGCCCGCCTGTCGCAGGACGCCACCCGTCTGGAAAATCCGCGCGTTCTTTTCGAAATGGCCGCCGGCAGTGCGGGGGGGCGGCATTTTGGCAGTCGCGTGGTGGAGGCGGCGGATGGGACGCTCTTTGTCACCATTGGCGACCGGGGCGACCGCCCGTCCGCGCAGGATCGCAGCACCCACAATGGCGCGATTGTTCGCATCAATCGGGACGGGTCGGTGCCGCGCGACAATCCCTTTGTCGGGCAGGCAGATGTGTTGCCGGAGATCTGGTCCTTTGGACACCGCAACCCGCAGGGCGCAGGCTTTGACGCCGCCGGGCAGCTCTGGACGTCAGAGCACGGCGCGCGGGGGGGCGATGAGCTGAACCGCGTGAAGAAAGGCGCCAACTTCGGCTGGCCGGTGATCTCCTACGGGCGGCATTACTCCGGGGCCAAGATCGGCGAAGGCGCCACCAAGCCGGGGATGGAACAGCCGCTGCACTACTGGGACCCGTCCATCGCGCCCTCAGGATTGTTGGTCTATCAGGGCGAGATGTTCCCGGAGTGGCGGGGCGACATCTTTGTGGGGTCGCTGAAATTCGATTACATCTCGCGGCTGGAGGTGTCAGGGAATACCGCGCGTGAGGCCGGTCAGATCAAGTCTGATCAGACCAGCCGCGTACGTGACCTGATCGAAGCGCCTGATGGCAGCATCTGGTTCGTCTCTGTAGGCGACGGGGTTGTCTACCGCATGGCGCGCGCGGGCGCCTGATCAGATGGACAGGCGCGCCGCGTGACTGCCACGCTCGCGGTAGGGCGTGGTGTCATAATGCGACCGGTAGCATTTGGAAAAATGCGAGGGTGAGGCAAAGCCACAGGCCAGGGCCACGTTGATCACGCTCATATCGGTCTGCATCAGCAGGTTGCGCGCCTTCTGCAGCCGTAATTCCATGTAGTAGCGCTTGGGCGAGCGGTTGAGATAGCGGCGAAAGAGCCGCTCCAGCTGCCGCGTGCTCATGCCGACGTTCTTGGCGAGGATCGACGGGCTGATCGGCTCCTCGATATTGCCCTCCATCATCTGGATGACTTTGCTGAGCTTCGGGTGGCGCACGCCAATCCGGGTCGGCACCGACAGGCGCTGCGTGTCCTGATCGGTGCGGATCGACGCATAGATCAACTGGTCTGCCACCATATTGGCGAGTTCTTCGCCCTGGTGATCGGCAATCAGCTTGAGCATCAGATCGATGGAGGAGGTCCCGCCAGCGGTGGTAATCCGGTTGCCATCGACCACGAAGACCGATTTCGTCAGGTCGACCTCCTGGAACTCCTCGGAAAAACTGTCCTGATTTTCCCAGTGGATCGTGGCGCGTTTGCCGTCCAGCAGCCCCGCCTTGGCGAGTGTGTAGGCAGCAGTGCAGAGCCCGCCGACCAAAAGCCCCTTGCGGGCCTCGCGGCGCAGCCAACCCAGCACGCGTTTTGTGGTAGCTGCCTGCACGTCGATGCCGCCACAGACCATCACCGTGTCGTCGCGGTTCAGATCTTCCAGATCTCCGTCCAGCTTGAAGCCGCTACCCGAGGAGGCATAGACGATATCACCGCCCTCGCCGATGATCCGCCATTCATAGAGCTGTCGACCTGCCATCCGGTTTGCGATGCGAAGGCTTTCGACGGCAGCGGAAAAACAGAGCAATGTGAAATCGTCGAGCAAAACAAACACGAACCGCTTCGGTTTGTCGGCGGGCGGATCTTTCCGCAGGGCTGGTTGCATCTGGGACATTGCCGTCTCTTGATCTTATCTTCCCGGGACAGGGGGCGTTCTCCGCTGTCTGTTGGCTCACATGGTCACGACCGAAACGTCACGTCAAGAGGTCGAATTTGTGATATGGTCACTGCTCTAAGGCTTTTGTATAGAGGGCGCTGAGATGTGAGCGCTCGCAGGAATGCGGGCTCAACCCGGAGTAGAAAAAATGACCGAATGGACAAAATCAAGCTGGCGCGCCAAACCGCGGATCCAGATGCCGGATTATCCGGATCAGGCCGCCCTGGAGGCTGTCGAGGCCCAGCTTGCCCGATTTCCGCTCCTGGTCTTTGCCGGTGAGGCCCGTCGCCTGAAAAAGCACCTTGCCGCCGCTGGCCGTGGCGAGGCCTTTCTGCTGCAGGGCGGTGATTGCGCCGAGAGTTTCGACCAGTTCAGCTCGGATGCGATCCGCGACACGTTCAAGGTGATGCTGCAGATGGCCATCGTCCTGACCCATGGGGCCAAGGTGCCGGTGATCAAAGTGGGGCGTATGGCCGGGCAATTCGCCAAGCCACGCTCGGCGCCCACCGAGACGGTGGAAGGTGTGGAACTGCCCAGCTACCGCGGTGATATCATCAACGAGCTCGACTTCACGCCCGAGGCCCGCATCCCGGACCCGGAGAAGATGTTGCGCGCCTACACCCAGGCTGCCGCCACGCTGAACCTCATCCGCGCGTTCTCGACGGGCGGTTACGCGGATGTGCATCAGGTGCACGCCTGGACGCTGGGCTTCACCGAGAGCGAGAAGGTCGACCGCTACCGCGAGATTGCCAACCGGATTTCCGACACGCTGGACTTCATGACGGCGGCGGGGGTGAACGGGGATACGGCCCATACGCTGAAGTCCGTGGAATTCTACACCAGCCACGAGTCGCTCCTGCTGGAGTATGAAGAGGCGCTGACGCGTATCGACAGCACCACCGGCAAGTGGCTGGCAGGCTCGGGTCACATGATCTGGATCGGCGACCGGACGCGCCAGCCCGATGGTGCGCATGTCGAGTTTGCCAGCGGCGTGCAGAACCCGATCGGCCTGAAGGCGGGTCCGTCGATGACGTCGGAAGACCTCAAGGTACTGATGGCCAAGTTGAACCCCGAAAACGAAGAGGGACGCCTGACCCTGATCGCGCGTTTCGGCGCGGGCTCCGTGGGCGAGCACCTGCCGCGCCTGATCAAGACGGTCCGCGAAGAGGGGGCCAATGTCACCTGGGTCTGTGACGCGATGCACGGCAATACGATCAAATCCTCGACCGGCTACAAAACGCGGCCCTTTGATTCCGTGCTGCGCGAAGTGCGCGAGTTCTTTGCCGTGCATGCGACCGAAGGCACCGTGCCGGGGGGCGTGCATTTCGAGATGACCGGGCAAGACGTGACCGAGTGCACCGGAGGTGTTCGCGCCGTCAGCGATGAAGACCTGTCAGATCGCTACCATACCGCCTGTGATCCGCGCCTGAACGCCAGCCAGTCTCTGGAACTGGCGTTCCTGGTGGCGGATGAGCTGTCGAACCGCCGCGCCGCGCATCGCGATCAGGCTGCGGGGTAACGTCGGTTCTCCGATCAGGGTAAGGCCCGCCTGCGGATGTATCTGCGGGCGGGCTTTTTTGTGGCGGCTGCCAAAACAAAACCACCCGCACATTCTGTGCGGGCGGCCGTCCTGATCAAAGGATTTTGGTACTGAAATGCGGTCAGTCGTCCGACTTCACCAGCCGCAGGTAAGGCGCGTGCTGACGCGGCGTTTCGCTGCGGAAAGGTACGCTGGGCTCGCGGAACGCCTGCTCCGGTGTTGTCGCGGGCTTTTTCACCGGTGCGGGTTTGTCCTTTTGAAGCACAGGTGGCAGTGCTGCATCTGCTACGATGGGGCGTAGCGCGCTGCGCGCCACGTCGAACCGGCGCGGGCTGCGGCCCATTTCACCCACTGAAACCAGCGCGCCGAGAATGCGGCTTACGTCGCCGAGGTCGCTTTTCAGCGGCATCAGCACCATGCGCGCCTCCAGTGGCGGCAGGCCTGCACCGGCCTCGGAACGCAATTCCAAAGAACATGTCGCCGGCGTCTCAAAGACTTCTTCGAGGATATCGCTCAGCTGACGCCGCGATGTCGGCGTGATGAAAGAGGTCAGCGGCATGCCACGAACTTCCATGCCCATCAGATCGCTCAAATGGCTGCCGGCGATACGCAACCGGGCAATGCCGGGCGCAATTCTCTCGACGATGAAGGAATACTCCAGCGCCTGCTCGATTCCGCGCGGATCAATCTCTGCACGGTTCGGCATCAGACGGTTGCCACGCAGGGCTTCCCAATAGGCCTCCAACTGCGCGATTGGTGCAAATCCTGAATGTGAAACACGTTGCGTCATACTAAATACATTGTGCGTCTTTTGCCCGCCGTTGTCCATCGCCCAACCCTTTTCTTAAATCGGTGCTTGCGCACAGTCTGAAATCGTTACGAAGGCACCCATAGCGTTTATTTGCACGGTGCCAAACTGGTTACTGGAACTTTAATATCAACAATTTTCTACAAATGGTGGGATATGTTTAGATTTGGTTAACCGGTACATGCAAGGGCCTGCGGTCGGCGAAGCATCGCGCAGGGGTTGCCCTGACCACTTGAATCGCCATAAGGCTGGCGGGAACGACGGCCGAAAGGGCAAGAACTGATGATCCGCTCCATGACTGGTTTTTCCTCGGCCACGGGCAGCCTGTCGCCCCATTCCTGGGCCTGGGAATTGCGGGCGGTGAACGGCAAGGGGCTCGATCTGCGGTTGCGTGTGCCGGACTGGATCGACGGGCTTGAAGCGGGGCTGCGCAAGCTGCTGGCCGCTCAGGTCACCCGCGGCAATGTCACCCTGTCGCTGCGGCTGGCACGGGATGAGCAGGCAGGCGCCCTGCAGATCAATGAGCCGCAGCTGACGTCCGTTCTGGACGCTATGGCGGTGATCGAGGCTCGCGCGATGGAGGCGGGCGTCTCTCTGGCGCCTGCGACCTCCTCCGATATTGTCGCCTTGCGGGGCGTGCTAGAACAAAGCACCAGCGAAGATGATGCCGCACCCCTGGCAAAGGCGCTGCTGGCGGAGGCGGAGGCCCTGATTGCCGATTTCAACGCCATGCGCGACAGTGAAGGCGCTGCCCTGCACAAGGTGCTGATGGGTCAACTGGAGGAAGTTGCGACCCTGACGGCGGAAGCGGCACGGCTGGCGGAGGCCCGCAGCGGCACGCTGGCAGAGACCTTGAGGCGCAATCTGGCCAAGGTCATGGACAATACCGATGGCGCTGATGCCGACCGCGTGGCGCAGGAACTCGCGCTGATTGCCGTGAAATCCGACGTGACAGAAGAGATCGACCGACTTGCCGCCCACGTCGAGGCGGCGCGCGACCTGATCGGGCAGGGCGGGCCGGTCGGACGCAAGCTCGATTTCCTGATGCAGGAATTCAATCGCGAGGCCAATACCCTCTGCGCCAAGGCGCAGAACACCGATCTGACCCGCTGCGGTCTGGCTTTGAAGGCGGTGATCGACCAGATGCGCGAACAAGTCCAGAATGTGGAGTAGACGATGACCGCGACACGCCGGGGCCTTTTGATCATTCTCAGCTCGCCGTCGGGGGCGGGGAAATCGACGCTGGCGCGGCGCCTGCGGACCTGGGACGCGGATATCGAATTCTCGATCTCCGCCACAACCCGCGCGGCGCGCCCCGGCGAGGAAGACGGGCGCGAATACCATTTCGTGGATGAGGCCGCGTTCAAGGCGCAGGTAAGCCACGGCGGCATGCTGGAGCACGCCCATGTCTTTGGTAATTTCTACGGCTCCCCTCGGGCGCCGGTGCAGGCGACGATAGATCAGGGCCGGGACGTGCTCTTTGACATCGACTGGCAGGGCGCGCAGCAGATCACCAATTCGGCCCTTGGCGCGCATACGCTGTCGATCTTCCTGCTGCCGCCTTCGATCCGCGAGCTGCGCAACCGGCTGGAGAAACGCGGTCAGGACGATGCGGAGACCATCGCGCGGCGTATGGAAAAGAGCTGGGACGAGATCAGCCACTGGGGCGCTTATGATTTCGTGATCGTGAATGACGATCTGGATGAGACCGAAGAAAAGCTGAAAACCATCATTTCGGCAACGCGCCTGCGGCGCAGCCAGCAACCGGGGCTGACCGAACACGTGCGCCATTTGCAATCGGAATTCGAGGAGCTGTCATGACACTCTACGCTTTGGGAGATCACAGCCCGCAGGTGCATGCGGATACATGGGTGGCGCCGGATGCCAACCTGGTGGGGCAGGTGGTGCTGGAAGAGGGCGCCTCGGTCTGGTTCGGCACCACCATCCGCGCTGATCACGAGGAAATCCGCGTGGGCAAGGGATCGAACGTGCAGGAGAACTGTGTCTTTCACATCGACGCGGGCTATCCGCTGACCATAGGCAAAAATTGCACCATCGGGCACAAAGTGATGCTGCACGGCTGCACCATTGGCGACAATTCCCTGATCGGCATGGGCGCGACCGTGCTGAACGGGGCTAAAATCGGCAAGAACTGCCTGATCGGTGCGGGCGCGTTGATCACGGAGAACAAGGTGATCCCGGATGGCTCTCTTGTGATGGGCGTGCCGGGCAAGGTCGTCCGTGAACTCGATGCGGCAGCGATCCATGGCCTGACGCTGAGCGCGCTGCATTACCAGGAAAACATGCGCAAGTTTCGAGATGAACTGCGCCCGATAGAAGGCTGATATGAAAAACGAAAAAGGATCGCTGGTGCGCCCCGACGCACTGCCTGACAGCGCCAGCCGCCCGGTGGTGACCCCGCTGAGCCCTTCGGTTGTCTATGCGTCAGACACGCCCGATATGCTGGATCGGCAATACGAAGGCGGGCTGCAAGGCTATACCTATGCGCGCGAAGGTCATCCCAACGCCGATGTGGTCGCCAAACGCATGGACCGTCTTGAGGCCGCGCCGCATTCGGGTGTCGTGACGGCCTCGGGCATGGCGGCGGTCTCTGCGGTGCTGCTGGGGCTGACGAAAGCGGGGGATCATGTGATCGGTGGCAACCAGCTTTATGGCCGGTCGCTGCGGATGATGAGTGACGATCTGCCCCGCCTGGGCATTGCCACCTCCATGATCGATCCTGGTGATATCGAGGCGATTCGCGCGGCGCTACGCCCCGAAACCCGCATGGTGCTGATCGAAGTGGTCTCCAATCCGACACTGCGCGTGGCGGATCTGAAAGGCCTCGCGACGCTCTGCAAAGAAAAGGATGTCCTGTTGGTGGTGGACAATACCTTCACTACACCGCGCGCGATCCGGCCCTTTGACTGGGGCGCGGATATCGTGATCCACTCGATCACCAAGCTGCTGGCGGGGCATTCCGATGTCATGCTGGGCTATGTGGCGGCGCGCGATGCGGCGCTGAACAACCAGTTGCGGGTCTTTACGGTGACCGCCGGGATGAACCCCAGCCCCTTTGATTGCTGGCTTGCGGAACGCGGCATGTTGTCCTTCGATCTGCGCTTTGACCGGACCCAGGCCACCGCCGCCCGGCTGGCCGATCACCTCAGCACTCTCAAGGGGGTGAAACGCGTGATCTATCCGGGCCGTGACGATCATCCCGACGGCGCCCGCGCTACGGAGCTGTTGCACGGTCAGTTCTGCAACATGGTCAGTTTTGAGCTGGACGGGGATCGGGAGGCCGCCAACGCCTTCACACGCGCCGCGGATGGCTTGAACTTCGCACCGACACTGGGGGATATCGGCACCACGCTGTCGCATCCTGCCTCCTCCTCGCATCGGGCGCTGACGGCAGAAAAACGCGCCGAGCTTGGCATGTCCGAAGGGTTTTTCCGCGTATCCGTCGGGTTGGAAGACGCGGACGCGCTCTGCCAGATTTTCACCGACGCCGTCGCCGCCGCGACGGGCAACTGACGGGACACGGGTGCGATGAGCCAGGCTCTGACCGACATTCTGGCCGCGCTGCCCTTGCCAGCCCTCATCATCGATGGCAGCGAGCGGATTGTCAGCGCCAATGCTGAGGCGCGCAACCTGATCGGGCAGGGGATCGAAGGGCGCAACTTCGTGACCATGCTGCGTCAGCCCGGGTTGATCGACACGGTTGAGGCCGTTCTGCGCGACAGCCGCCCGCGCGTGGCGCAATACCTGGCGAATGACGGGGTGCAGGATACGACCTTTCAGGTCACCGCGCGGGCCTTGTCGGAGCAGAAAGCCCTGCTGCTGTGTTTTATGGATGTGACGCATCTGGAGCAGGCGGGGCAGATGCGTCGGGATTTTGTCGCCAATGTCAGTCATGAATTACGCACCCCGCTGACGGCCCTGATGGGGTTCATCGAAACCCTGCGCGGCCCGGCCCGCGAGGATGCCGCCGCGCGCGACAGGTTTTTGGACATTATGGAAGGTGAGGCGGGCCGGATGAACCGGCTTGTGGGCGATCTGCTGTCGCTGAGCCGTGTGGAGGGGGATGAGCGTGTCCGGCCCCGGGATCGGGTCAACCTGACCGACATCCTGTCATCCGTCCTGCGCACGCTGAAACACCTGGCGGAGGAGGCGGATGTCACGCTGGAACCGGATTTTGGCGACGCACCGGTTGAGTTGATTGGTGACCCTGACCAGCTGATGCAGGTGTTCACCAATCTTATTGAAAACGCGATCAAATATGGGGCATCGGGCAAGCGTGTCACCGTCCAGATCGACCTGGCGGATCGGGACCCGGCCTTGCGTGCGCCCGGCGTGCGCGTGCATGTGATCGACTATGGTCCGGGCATCGACGCCATTCACCTGCCGCGTCTGACCGAGCGGTTTTACCGCGCCGACAGCCACCGCAGCCGGGCCCTGGGCGGCACCGGTCTGGGGCTGGCCATCGTGAAGCACATCATCAACCGGCATCGCGGGCGTTTGAGAATGGAAAGTGAATTGGGCAAAGGCGCGCGGTTCACCGTGGTTTTGCCGACGCAAGCAACGGTGCCCGCAGCCGAATCTGACGTCTGAGTCGCTTTTTCTCCACCGTGGATTGAATCCTTCCCTCCAAGCGGGTCGTGATAAAATCATTTGAAATCAGTTATTTGAAACGCAACGAGATGCCAGACGCCATACGTCATAAAACTGTTACGTAACTGTCACAAAAGCATTGCCACAGGCCCGTACCACCGGCCCCAAGATCGCCATGGGGGTGATCAGATTCGAAATTGAAAATGACAGGAGATATCATGTCGTTCGTAAAACTCACCACTTCCGCGCTGGCCATTGCGGCCGTGTCCGCAACCACCGCTGCCGCGCGTGATCAGGTGCAAGTTGCCGGATCGTCGACCGTGCTGCCCTACGCGTCGATCGTGGCCGAAGCATTTGGTGAAAATTTTGATTTCCCGACACCCGTTGTCGAATCCGGTGGCTCCTCCGCGGGCCTCAAGCGGTTTTGCGAAGGTGTGGGCGAAAACACCATCGACATCGCAAACGCATCGCGCGCCATCAAGGACAGCGAAGTTTCCGTCTGCGCCGAGAACGGTGTGACCGACATCATCGAAGTACGCATCGGCTATGACGGCATCGTCTTTGCCTCCGACATCGCCGGCAACTCCTTTGAGTTCACGCCGACGGATTGGTACAAAGCCCTGTCTGCCGAGGTTGTTGTCGACGGCGAAATCGTCGCCAACCCCTATACAACCTGGGATCAGGTCAACCCGGAATTCCCCGCCCAGCCGATCCAGGCCTTTGTTCCGGGCACCAAGCACGGCACCCGTGAAGTCTTCGAAGACAAGGTGATCCTGGCAGGCTGTGAAGCAACCGGCGATTTCGAGGCCTTCAAAGCCGCCAATGGCGACGACAAGAAAGCCGCCGAGAAAGCCTGCATCGGTCTGCGCACAGACGGTAAATCGGTCGACATCGACGGCGACTACACCGAGACCCTGGCGCGTATCGAAAGCAACAAGGACGGCATCGGCGTCTTTGGTCTGGCGTTCTACGAGAACAACACCAACAAGCTGCAGGTTGCGACCATGTCCGGTATAACACCGTCCACGGAAAGCATCGCAACAGGCGAATACCCCGTGTCCCGCCCGCTGTTCTTCTACGTGAAGAAAGCCCACATCGGCGTCATCCCCGGCCTGAAGGAATTCGCTGAATTCTTCGTGGCAGACGAAATTGCAGGCCCCGATGGCCCGCTGTCCGAATACGGTCTGGTGGCGGATCCCAAGCTGGAAGACACGCAGTCCGCAGTGGCCGACGAAGCGGTTCTGGGCGGCAACTCCTAATCTGCCTGAACAAGGTTTTTTCGGGGGCGGATCTCTTCGCCCCCGAAACTGACGAAAGACGCATCATGCAATTTCTGGGGTGGACCGCATGGCACTTGGTTTGACGGGATATGTTGTCCTCGCCATCATTCTTCTGACAGTCGCTGCTTTTTTCATGGCGCGCAGCCGGGCAAAGTCCACCGCAGGGGGCGACATCCGGCTTTTGCACTCGCTGCCCAACTACTACGGCTATAATGCCGCGATGTTTGCAGCCGTGCCTGCCTTTGGCGTTCTGATGATCTGGCTGCTGGCGCAGCCGATGATCATCGAAAATTCCGTATTCAAACTGATCCCGGAGCGGATTGTCAGCGAAGGCTCGTCACGCGGGCTGGTGATGAGCGACGTGCGCCGTGTTGCCGAAGGGCTGGACATTGCCGTGGCCCAGGGCGCGCTGACCGATGACGAGGCCGATAATATCCGCACCGAATTCAAGGATGTGCGCAGCATTCTGGGCAGTGTGGGTGTCGCCTTGGGGTCGAATGTGGAGCCCGAAGTGCTCTACGCGGCGCAACAGTATCGCGCAAAATCCGAAACGGGCACTTTCTGGATGTCGGTTGCGGTTGTGGCACTGGCGGCCCTGGGGGCGGCGCTCGCGATCTTTGTGACCAACGCGGATTTCAGAGCCCGCAATACGGTCGAACGGGGCGCATTGGCGCTGCTGATCCTTGCCGCCTCGCTGGCCATTCTGACCACGGTCGGCATTGTTCTGTCGATGCTTTTTGAGAGCATCAATTTCTTCCGCCTGCACCCTTGGACCGACTTTTTCTTTGGCGGCAGCTGGGCGCCGAACTTTCGCGGCGACAGCGATCTGTCCATTCTGCCGCTGCTCTGGGGCACGCTCTATATCTCGGTGATCGCCCTGCTGGTCGCCGTCCCCATCGGGTTGTTTGCCGCGATCTATCTCAGCGAGTACGCGGGGCCCAAGACCCGCTCGGCGGCGAAACCCCTGCTCGAAATCCTCGCGGGTATCCCGACAATCGTCTACGGTCTTTTTGCCCTGCTCACGGTCGGACCGGCTTTGGTCAGCATCTTCGGACGGGGCGAGGCCGGTCTGCTGGGCGTGGACTGGATGAGCGGTGCGACCGCCGTGCTGACCGCCGGACTGGTCATGGGCATCATGCTGATCCCTTTTGTGTCCTCGCTCAGCGATGACATCATCAACGCGGTGCCGCAATCGATGCGGGACGGGTCCTTCGGGCTGGGTGCCACCCATTCCGAAACCATCCGGCAGGTCGTGCTGCCTGCCGCCCTGCCGGGGATTGTCGGCGCCGTGCTGCTGGCCGCCAGCCGTGCCATTGGCGAGACCATGATCGTGGTGCTGGGGGCAGGGGCCATTGCGAAATTTTCCCTGAACCCGCTGGAGGCGATGACCACCATCACCACGCGGATCGTCAGTCAGTTGACCGGGGATACCGATTTCGCCAGCCCCGAGACCCTCGTGGCCTTTGCCCTCGGCCTGACCCTCTTTGTCCTGACCCTCGGGCTCAACGTCCTCGCCCTCTACATTGTGCGCAAGTATCGGGAGCAATACGAATGACCGACGCGACCACCTCTTCCCTGCCGTCCGCGACACCGGTTTCCGGCAAGGGCTCGCTGATGCAGCAGGACGCGCGCACGCGCAAACGCAACGCGGCTGAGACGCGGTTCAAGGCCTATGGGATTGCTGCGATCACTATCGGGATGCTGATGCTGCTGGTGCTGGTCTACAACATCGTCTCGCGCGGCACCGGGGCGTTCCAACAGACCTTCGTGACGCTGGAGGTGGCACTGCCCGCCGAGAAGCTGGACAAAAACGGCACGCGCAATCTCGACGACATCAAGAAGGTGTCGACCTTTGGCTACACCCCGCTTTTGCGCGATGCCTTTGAAGCGAAGATCGCCGAAAAGAACATCGAGACCGAGCTGTCGGGCAAGGAAATGGCCGGTATCCTGTCCGCCGGTGCCGCGGCGCAGCTGCGGGATTTTGTGCTGGCGGATCCAACGGTGATCGGATCAACCGTCGCCTTTGAATTCCTCGCGTCCAGCCGCGTGGACGGCTACCTCAAGAACCGCGTCAGCCGCGACAGTATTGCCAATGACAAGAACATCAGCGCAGAGCAACTCGACTTCGTGGATCAGCTGACGGCCTCCGGCGCCATCGAAAAACGCTTCAACCTGGATTTTATCACCGGCGCCGACAGCTCTGACGCCCGACCGGAGGCCGCAGGCATGGGCGTGTCGATGATGGGCTCGTTCTTCATGATGCTGGTGGTGCTGGCGCTTGCGTTGCCCATCGGCGTGGCGGCCAGCATCTATCTTGAGGAATTCGCCCCCAAGAACTGGCTGACTGATATCATCGAGGTGAATATTTCGAACCTGGCGGCGGTGCCGTCGATCGTCTTTGGTATCCTGGGCCTTGCGGTCTTCATCAACTATATGCACCTGCCTACCTCTGCCCCTCTGGTGGGCGGGCTTGTGCTGACGCTGATGACCCTGCCGACCATCATCATTTCGACGCGGGCGTCGCTCAAGGCGGTGCCGCCGTCGATCCGGGATGCGGCCCTGGGGGTAGGGGCCTCGAAAATGCAATCGGTCTTTCATCACGTGCTGCCGCTGGCTGCACCGGGCATCCTGACCGGCACGATCATCGGGCTGGCACAGGCGCTGGGGGAAACCGCACCCCTCCTGCTCATCGGCATGGTCGGCTTCATCGCCTCGAACCCACCCGACAGCATTGCCAGCGGTCTGCTCGATCCGAACTCGGCCATGCCCGCGCAGATCTACGAATGGGCAAAACGCGCCGACCCCGCCTTTTATGAACGCGCCTGGGGGGGCATCATCATCCTGCTCTTGTTCCTGGTCACGATGAACACCATCGCCGTGATTTTACGTCGTCGCTTTGAGCGCCGTTGGTAAGGGGAGACACGAAAATGAACGATATGAGAATACTGGAGAGAGACGTGGACACCAATACCATCAAGATCGCTGCACGTGGCGTTCAGGTCTACTATGGCGACAACCACGCGATCAAGGACGTGGATGTCGACATCCAGGACAAAACGGTCACCGCCTTCATTGGCCCGTCGGGCTGTGGCAAATCCACCTTTCTGCGGTGCCTCAACCGGATGAACGACACCATCGATGTCTGCCGTGTCGAGGGGGACATCCACATCGACGGTGAAGACATCTATGACAAGCGCGTCGATCCGGTGCAGCTGCGCGCCAAGGTTGGCATGGTGTTTCAGAAACCGAATCCGTTCCCCAAGTCGATCTATGACAATGTGGCCTACGGACCGCGCATTCACGGGTTGGCCAAGAACAAGGCCGAGCTGGACGAGATCGTCGAAAACGCCCTGCGCCGGGCAGCAATCTGGAGCGAGGTCAAGGATCGTCTGACCGCGCCGGGCACGGGTCTTTCGGGTGGTCAGCAACAACGCCTGTGCATCGCGCGGGCTGTCGCCACCGAACCCGAGGTGCTGCTGATGGACGAGCCGTGCTCGGCGCTCGACCCGATTGCCACGGCCCAGGTTGAGGAACTGATCGACGAGCTGCGCCAGAACTATTCGGTGGTGATCGTGACCCACTCCATGCAGCAGGCGGCGCGGGTCAGCCAGAAAACCGCCTTCTTTCACCTGGGCAACCTTGTGGAGTATGGTGAGACCGGGAATATCTTTACCAACCCCGAAGATCCCCGGACGGAAAGCTACATCACAGGTCGGATTGGATAACCACATGCAAGATCAACACATTGCCTCTGCTTTCGACCGTGACCTGGAGGCTATTCAGGCACAAATCATGAAAATGGGCGGGCTGGTCGAGGCCGCGATCCGTGATGGCGCGCAGTCGCTGGATACCCGTGACGAGGAACTGGCCGAGCAGGTGCGCAAGAACGACCGCACCATCGATGAGCTCGAAGAGATGATCAATGAAGAGGCTGCGCGTGTCATTGCTCTGCGCGCGCCCACGGCCCGGGATTTGCGCCTGATCCTCAGCGTCATCAAGATCAGCGCCAATCTGGAACGCATTGGCGATTACGCAAAAAACATGGCCAAGCGCACGGGCGTTCTGTCACAGATGGCGCCGGTGGATGACAGCACCGGAGCGCTGCGGCGGATGTCGCGCGAGGTGGAGCGGATGCTGAAAGACGCGCTGGACGCCTACATTCAGCGGGACCCGGAACTGGCGAGCGAGGTCATCAACCGCGACCACGACGTTGACCAGATGTACAACGCGCTCTTCCGCGAATTCCTGACCTTCATGATGGAAGACCCGCGCAACATCACCGCCTGCATGCACCTGCATTTCATCGCCAAGAACGTGGAACGCATGGGCGATCACGTGACATCGATTGCCGAGCAGGTTGTCTATCTGGTGACCGGTGAGCACCCCGAAGATGCGCGCCCCAAAGCCGATAAAACATCAGTGGTAGCAGAAGGATAAGCCCCATGTCCGCCGATCAACCCCGCGTTCTGGTGGTCGAAGACGAGCCCGCGCAACGCGAAGTGCTGGCCTATAATCTGGAGGCCGAAGGATTTGCCGTCAGCCGTGCCGAAAACGGTGAAGAAGCCCTGATGCTGGTCGATGAGACGGCGCCCGATGTGATCGTGCTCGACTGGATGATGCCGAACCTGAGCGGGATCGAAGTGTGCCGCCGTCTCAAGATCAAGTCCGAGACACGGGCCATTCCGATCATCATGCTCTCGGCCCGCTCCGAAGAGGTGGACCGCGTGCGCGGGCTGGAAACAGGTGCCGATGACTATGTGATCAAACCCTATTCGGTGATTGAGCTCATGGCGCGGGTGCGCAGCCAGTTGCGCCGCGTGCGGCCCGCTGCTGCCGGGGAACGGCTGGAATACGAAGACATCGTGCTCGATTCCACCAGCCACCGGGTCAACCGGGGCGCCAGTGAGCTGAAACTGGGGCCGACGGAATTCCGCCTGCTCTCCACCTTCATGGAAAAGCCCGGACGGGTGTTTTCCCGCGAACAGCTGCTGGACCGCGTGTGGGGCCGCGACATCTACGTCGATACCCGCACGGTCGATGTGCATATCGGGCGTTTGCGCAAGGCGCTGACACAGTTCGGCGGGTCGGATCCGCTGCGCACGGTGCGCGGCGCGGGCTACGCGCTGGGGTAGGGGGCCTTACTTACGCAGCAAACGGGCGCAGGCGCAAAATTTCACGCGCCTGCTGCCATGTAGCGACGGGCCGTTCGTATTTTTCGCAGAGATCAGCGGCGCGCTTGATCAACGCCGCGTTTGACGGCGCGAGCCGTTCGCGGTCCAGCCGCACGTTGTCTTCCAGACCTGCACGGGTGTGACCGCCCGCGGCAATGGCCCACTCGTTCACCTCGATCTGCGCCGGACCGATGCCGGCCGCGCACCACGCGGCATCCGGCGCGCGCGACTTCACGGTTTCCACATAGAAATCAAAGACCTGCTTGTCCGCAGGCATCGCGTTTTTAACCCCCATGACGAATTGCACATACAGTCGCCCGTGCAGCTTGCCGGCCTCATGCATCCGGATCGCGTGCAGAACGTGAGATAAATCAAAGGCTTCAATCTCGGGCGTCACCTCATGGGTGCGCATTTCCGACGACAGCCAGTCCACCAGGTCGGGCGGGTTCTCATAGACACGGGTCGGGAAGTTGTTGGACCCGACGGAGAGGGACGCCATGTCCGGGCGCAAGGGTAACATACCGCCGCGTTCTTGCCCGGCGCCGGACCGGCCCCCGGTCGAGAACTGGATGATCATGCCAGGGCAATGCTTTTCAACACCTTCCTTCAGCCGTGCGAACTTCTCCGGGTCGGAAGAGGGGGTTTCGTCAGCATTGCGCACATGGGCATGGCAGATCGACGCCCCCGCCTCAAAGGCTTCCTGCGTGCTTTCAATTTGCTCGGAGACGGAAATCGGCACCGCCGGGTTTGCCGCTTTTGTTGGCACGCTGCCGGTGATCGCGACACAGAGAATACAGGGATCAGACATCGAAAAATACCGTTTCTTGAGGGCCTTGAAGGTGAATATTAAAGTGATACATGCCATCATCCGCTCGACTGGCGAGTAAGGTTGCGATGCGGGATTTATCTTCGATCCGGGCCAGCACAGGATCATCGGCATGTGCGGCGGCATCTTCCGGGAAATACATCCGGGTGTGCAGGCCGATGTTAATGCCCCGCGCCACAATCCAGAAGGTGATGTGCGGCGCCATCAGATGCCCGCTTGCATGGGCCACAGGCCCTGGTTTGATCGTGTCGAACTGCCAGGTTCCGGTCTCACCGTGACCGGCCTGGCGCCCCCAGCCGGTAAAACCCGACGCATCATTGCCATAGTGGCCGTCCGAATTCGCCTGCCATATCTCGACAAGCACGTCCTTGAGCGGCGCGCCGGTACCATCAAAAACTGCGCCCGTGATGCTGATCCGTTCACCCGGCGCGGCGTCTGTCACCATCCGCTCCCCCAGATCATTTGGATAAACGTCTGAAATTCCGCAGAAATTCGGCACACAGCCAATGTGGACGTAAGGTCCTGCAGTCTGCGATGCGCTCTCAAACAGTTTCGACATCACATACCCTCCGGCCGGTTTTCGAAGTAGCTCGCCCGGCGGCCCCGCAGCACAATGTCAAAACGATACGCCTGCGCATCCATGGGGATTGTGTGCTGCATGTCCAAGGGCGCGATGAGCCGCTCTGTGGCGTCCCGATCCGGGATCGCGGCCACGATGGGACAGCGCCAGATCAACGGGTCTCCCTCAAAGTACATCTGTGTGATCAACCGCTGTGCAAAGCTTTGGCCAAAAACGGAAAAATGGATATGTGCAGGCCGCCAGTCGTTCACGCCATTGGGCCAGGGGTAGGGGCCCGGTTTCACCGTTCGAAAGCTGTAGTGTCCCTGCTCGTCCGTCATCACCCGGCCACATCCGCCGAAATGCGGATCAAGCGGCGCGAGATATCCTTCGTTTTTGTGACGATAGCGACCGCCGGCATTGGCCTGCCAGACCTCGATCAGCGCATTGGGCACGCCGCGCCCGGTTTCGTCCAGCACATGCCCGTGCACGATGATCCGCGGTCCCAGCGCCATTTCACCGGGGGCTGCGAAATTCGTGATCAGGTCATTGTCGAGCGGCCCCAGCATATTTTGGTCGAAAACCGGGCCTGTCTCTTCGCTCAAGGTGCTGGGCAGGGAAATCTTGGCCAGGCGCGGTGATCGTGTCAGGCTGGTCTTATACCGCGGCGTGAGCGCGGGCGGCTGACGCGTCCAGTCGCGCGCCATGTAACCGCCTTTGGTATCCGTCATGGTTTGTCTTCCATCTCGGCAAAGGTCTGCTTGGCCAGCTTCAGCGCGTGATTGGCGCGTGGCACACCGGCGTAGATCGCAACATGCTGGAATGCCTCGATCACGTCTCTCTTGCTGGCACCAGTGTTTATGGTCGCGCGGATGTGCATCGGGATTTCGTCGAAGTTTCCGAGCGCTGCCAGCAGCGCCAATGTCAGCATCGAGCGTTCTCGCAGGCTGATGCCGTCCGACGCCCAAACCGTGCCCCAAGTGCCTTCGGCAATCAGTTGCTGAAAATCGGCATCGAGATCTGTCTTGGCAGCTTCGGCCTTGTCTACATGCGCGTCGCCCAGAACCTCGCGGCGTTTGCGCATGCCATTCGTGTAGCGTTCTGACATAGCTCTCCCCAAAGGCCAGTTTGGCACTGGTCCACGTCCACCATAAAGGATGCGCATGCTCCGAGGGAAGTTGATACTTTCACAGCGCTTGGTTCAAGATGAGCTCAATGGAACGCCCATATTGTGAATAGATATTTAATTTACATAATGTTGATTATACAATTTACAGAACTGCCGTTGAACAACTCTGCTTGCTCTGACGTTTAGGTCCCTTCCGGAACTGAACCGTACGTACGCTGTTTCAACTTCCGAGCCCAGCATGACAGCTAGACCCAAATCAACGGATAGCGGAATCTTGCGATTGAAATACACTCAGTCACTGAGTTCTCCGCCGACGTAGTCTGTCCAGTGAAGAACGCTCGCAGCCGGTCCATCAACCACTGCTTTTTGGATTAAGTATTTTTCCCAGATTACTGAATCTATTTATATTTGTCCGAATGCGCGTGTGCGCGCGACCATAGACAGGATAGAAGTTGCCACATATCCGATAACTCGGCACGCCTGCCCCTGTCGGTGACCGGGTCTCTGATCTGATCTGTCGGAAGGTCTGTGCATGGGCCTTTTCTCACCTTCAGTCGGCAGAGGTCACGACATCGTCTTCGGCAAAAGTATGCTGCTTGCTGGCACCGGCGTTCGCATTCCGACGCGGCGGAGGGTATTCCTCGACAGGAACCAGCTGGGAGTGAGAGACGTGGCGGAGACCGTGATCCAAGAGGACATGACGATTCAAGGTAACCTCGTGGCCAAGGACGGGGCAATCTCCGTCGGCGGCAAAGTTACGGGGGATATCGACGCAAGATCAGTCGGGGTCCTGGCGAAAGGTGTCGTGAAAGGCGCAATTGGCGCTGATGAGGTCAGGATTGCTGGCCTTCTCGAAGGAAGTGTGAAGTGCGGTGCGCTGGCTTTGGATGAAGAATCCGAGTTGAAAGCTGACGTGACGGCGGGCAGCATGACAATGAGTTCCGGGGCCAAGATATCCGGGCGCGTGGAGGCCCGTGGTGGCTGATATCAGATCTTACGATTTACGTAGCGACCGATACGCGGACTAAAGCGATCCTTCAAAGCGAGCTGGTAGAGTTCCGGGCCAGACGGATGCGCCAGAGGGCAACTCTGGTCACACATTGGAACGTTTGCAGTTCATGCTCTTGACGGAAGTCATCTGGCCGAGCCCTAGCAGGCGCAGGGACGCCCTGACAGTGTGGAGAAGCCTTTGCACCCGCCCTATCCCACCGTGCTGGACACCGCGCGGTTTGAAGGTCTATGCATGCACATCACCGACTGCGAGTACCCTATGACCTCCATCCTCATTCTGAACGGACCGAACCTCAACCTGTTGGGCACGCGCCAACCTGAGGTCTATGGCACGACGACATTGGCAGATATCGAGGTCAGTTGTTCCAACTGGGCGACGGACAACGGCTGTGACGTCAGCTTCATGCAGTCCAACCATGAAGGTGCGCTGCTTGACGCGATCCATGCGGCACGCGGGGTTCATCAGGGGATCGTGCTGAATGCCGGTGCCTATACGCATACGTCCATCGCCTTGATGGACGCGCTGGCCTCGGTGGAGATCCCTGCCATCGAACTGCATCTCAGCAATGTGCACGCGCGCGAAGAGTTCCGGCACAGGTCCTTCATCGCAAAGGTCGCGATTGGTCTGATCTGCGGGTTTGGTGCACATGGCTATCTTCTGGCACTCGACGCCATGAAGCAGCATATCGAAGATTAATTTCGACGCGTAACTGTCTGAAAAATAAAAAGGCGACACCGAGGTGCCGCCTGTTCATGTCGTTGAGGCTGTACGGTTCAGCCTTTAGCGGCCTTGGCAACCTCGGCGGCGAAATCCTCTTTCACCACTTCGATGCCTTCGCCCACTTCAAGGCGCACGAAGCCGGTGATGGTGGCACCGGCCTCTTTCGCGGCATCGCCCACGGTCAGATCGGGGTTGACCACGAAGGACTGGTTCAGCAGCGTGACTTCGGACATGTACTTCTTCATCCGTCCAACGATCATCTTCTCGATCACCGCCTCGGGCTTGCCGCTTTCGCGCGCGATGTCCATCTGGACCTGCTTTTCCTTGTCGACAACCGCCGGGTCCAGATCTGCTTCGGACAGGGAGGCCGGGTTCACCGCCGCGATATGCATCGCAACCTGCTTGCCAAAAGCCTCGTCGCCGCCGGTCATCGCCACCAGCACGCCGATTTTGCCCATGCCGGGCGCTGCGGCGTTGTGCACGTAAGACACAACGGTGTCGCCATCAATGGCGGACATCCGGCGTACGGACATGTTCTCGCCGATGGTGGCGATCTTGTCCGTGACCACGGTGGCGACGGTTTTGCCGCCCATATCCGCGTTGTTCAGCGCGTCCACATCAGACACGGACAGCGCAACGGAGGCGATGCCCGCAACCATTTCCTGGAACTCGGCGTTTTTGCCGACAAAGTCGGTTTCCGAGTTCACCTCAACCGCAACACCGTGTCCGCCGTCAACCTTGACAGCAACCAGGCCCTCCGCCGCCGTACGGCCGGATTTCTTGGCTGCCTTGGCCAAACCCTTGGTGCGCAGCCAGTCCTGTGCCGCTTCCATGTCGCCGTCGGTTTCGGTCAGCGCTTTTTTTGCGTCCATCATGCCTGCGCCGGTGGTATCGCGCAGCTCTTTGACCATAGATGCAGTGATCGCCATCTGAGGTTCTCCTTTGGGAATCGTCGGACCACATGTCCGTCATAAAATCGGGCCGCGGGCCCGTCGTAAGTCAGGTCGTGCTGGGGCAGGTCATCCCTGCCCCATATGTCATGCGTGTGACAGGATCAGCTTGCCGCTTTTTCCACGGTCTCTTCTTTGGATTCGATGTCCAGCGGTGCATCGCCCGACATCACATCGTCGGAAACTGTTTCCGAAGACGCCTCTCCAACTTCGACGCCTGTGGGCTCGGCCACGGCCTCTTCGACCGGCGCTTCTTCCATCGCGCCCAGATCAACGCCTGCCGCACCCAGTTGCGCGCTCATGCCGTCGAGGGCCGCACGGGCCGCCAGATCGCAGTAGAGCGAGATGGCGCGGGCTGCGTCGTCGTTGCCGGGGATGATGTAGTCGATGCCATCCGGCGCACAGTTGGTGTCAACCACGGCCACAACCGGAATGCCCAGCTTGTTGGCTTCGGCGACGGCCAGCGCTTCTTTCTTCACGTCGATGACGAAGATCAGGTCAGGACGACCGCCCATTTCGCGGATACCGCCGAGGGAAGCCTGCAGCTTGCCCTGATCCCGTTCCATGCCCAGACGCTCTTTCTTGGTCAGGCCGGCAAAGCCGTTCTCCGACTGCTCGTCGATGTTCTTGAGGCGGTTGATCGACTGGGACACGGTCTGCCAGTTGGTCAGCGTGCCGCCCAGCCAGCGGTGGTTCATGTAATACTGTGCGCATTTCTCTGCCGCATCCGCGATCGGCTGTTGGGCCTGACGCTTGGTGCCGACGAAGAGAACGCTGCCGCCTTTAGCGACGGTTTCACGGATCACGTTCAGGGCCGCGTCCAGCATGGGAACGGTCTGGGTGAGGTCCATGATGTGGATGCCATTGCGCGCGCCATAGATGAACGGACCCATGCGGGGGTTCCAACGCTGCGTCTGGTGGCCGAAGTGTACGCCTGCTTCAAGCAATTGGCGCATGGTGAACTCTGGAAGAGCCATGTCAGTATACCTTTCCGGTTTTATCCTCGGCGGGGGCATGACAGATTTCTGCCAACCGGCGGACCCTTGAGGATGTCTCCCCCAAAAGGCCCAAACCCCGCCTGCGGGTTTCAGTGGCCGCCGTATAGGCCAGTCATTGCCTTACCGCAAGGGCGGAAACCCCTCATTTGCGCAATATGTGACCGCATTTGCGGCGCTGGGTGCTTGTCACTGGCGGAAAGCACATTCTAGTATCTTCTCAACCGACCCCGCAGAGGGCCGGACGATCCAATGATCTACCACCGGGAGTGACCATGACCTTTACCTTCAAGTCCGCCATTTTGGCGATTGCCTTTTCTGTTCCAGTTTCCGCCCTGGCTGCGCCCGTGCAGCTCAACCCCGCCAACCCGCAGCCCGCTGCCAGCAGCCTGACCCCGGGCCTTGCGGTGCTTTATGCGTTTCCGGGTGATGTGCGCACCGTCAAGGACGCACAGAACGCGCTGAAACGAAAGAGCGTCGCGGGCGCGCCGCTCGCGGGGCTGTCCTATGACGACAACAGCGAGGGCGATCCGACGCTGACATCGGACAAGGCGACCAAGGTGGCCGCCGCAATCTCGGGCTATATCAAGTTTGACACGCCGGGCACCTATGTTCTCGATTTCCTCAACAATGACGGGCTGGAGATCAGCATCGGCGGGCAGGTCGTGGGCGACTATGACGAAGTGCACTCTTGCGGGTACGCGGGCGAGATCGAAGTGGCGGTGCCCAAAGCCGGATATTATCCGCTGGAGGCCACCTATTTTCAGCGCAAGGGCACGGCCTGCCTGATGATGGAGTGGGGACCGGACAGCGACGGGTTGGAACTGGTGCCCGATTCAGCGTTCTTCCACTGATTTGCGGGCGCCCTGCCCCTCTGCCTCGAAGCCTGCCCTAACGCGGGCTTCGCAGGCTGCGGCCAGCGCTTTGCGATCCGCAAATGCGCCAACTTGCAACGGCCTGTCGTAGACGACGGTGACCTGCCCGTGGCGCAGGGTGGCCAGCATTCTTAGAAAATGGCTGCCAAAATCCATATCCCCCCACCACCCGTAAAAACGGCCGTCCGCCTGTGCGGGGGCGTCGTAGATAACGGACACAGGCTGTATTTCCAGCGTTTCGCGTAACTCGGGCGCAAAGAAGGCCGCAAAAAGCGTGGTCTTGAAGGGCAAGACGCGCTGCCCGTCGCTGCTGGTGCCTTCGGGGAAAAACAACAGGCGATGGCCTGCGCTGAGCCGCTCTTTGAACAGCGCTGCCTGCGCCGCCGCCTGCGCGCGGCTGCGCTCAATGAACACCGTGCCCGTCGCCCGTGCCAGCCACCCGATCCCCGGCCAGCCCGCAACCTCGGATTTCGAGACGAAATAGATGCGCTTCGAGGCGTTCAGCACAAAGATGTCGAGCCAGCTGGCGTGGTTGGCCACCGCCGCCCCCGGTCCATGCGCCGGGTCCCCTTTTACGCGTAGGGTCACACCGATGATGCGCAGCGCCATCCGGCAGACAAAAACGGTGATATGGGGGGTGATCGGGCGGGCAATGCCAAAAACGGGGCGCTCGATCAAGCGGACCAGCAACAGCAGCGCCAGCCCGCCAAAAACCAGAACGGCCAGCGGCAGGCCCCGAAGCAGGATCAACAGATAGCCAAGCGCTGTCCGCCGCGGCGCGGGCGGCGGCGCATCCCCGAACCACGTCGTGTTCATACCGCGTCGCTCTGATAGAGGCGAGCCTGCCGTTCGTTCATCCGCGCTGTGTCCAGGATCAGGCAGACATCCGTGGTGTTGAAGGCATGATCGATAAAGGCCCCCTCGCCCACAAATCCACCCAGCCGCAGATACGCCTTGATCAGGGCGGGCACGGAGAGCATCGCGGCGCGCGGGTCCAGCGCATCCTCTGCCACAAGGTCCATGTTCTGGTAGGCGGCCTCCTGCGCCCGTACGCGTAATTCTTCCGGGGCCAGATGGCGGTGGTGCAGAAGTGACAGGGCTTGTGCAAGAGCTCCCACATCCGTCCCGTGGAAACTCGCCACGCCGAACAGCACTTCGATCTCATGGTCCGCGATGTAATTGGCCAGCCCGCGCCACAAGTGAAACATGGCCATGCCGCCGCGATACGCCGGATGCACACAGGAGCGCCCCAGCTCCAGCAAGCGGCGGTTGGACTTCAGCAAAATCGAGAGGTCGTACTCATCGGCGGAGTAGAACTGCCCCGCCGCCTCTGCCTGATCGGAGCGCATCACCCGGTAGACCCCGACCACCTCGCCCCGGGTCTCATCGGTCAGCAGCATGTGATCGAAAAACGGATCGAACCTGTCCTTCTCAAGACGGGCCGCGTGATCCACCAACGCACCGCCGCCCCCCAGTTCCTCGACAAAAACCGCATAGCGCAACCTCTGTGCCGCTTCGAGGTCCGCATCAGTCTCCGCAAGCCTGACCGAGAACGTGGATTTAAGCTTTGCGTCCATTTTTGCGGGGGTCATCCTGGTTTTCGGAAATCTGGTTTGCTCTTAGTGAATTGGCGGCGTGCTTGCAACGCAACAGCTGTCGCGGGTTTACAATCCAGAGGTGTGCGTTAACCTTTTGGCAAGGTTCTTCATCCATCAAACACCGGGGTCAAGGCAACACGGGTACTATCAATGACGATCTTCCCTTCGTCGCGAAAATTCACGGTGACACGGGCGTTTATGTTGCTTTGGACCTGTCCTGTCCCCCATTCGGGGCGGTCCGGATGCCGTACAAGCATACCGGGTGACAGGATCGCGTTTAAATCTTCCATGGCACCCTTTCGCGCAGGAGACAGTAGATGGGCCACAGCAATATTAACCTTGCCGCACTGATCGGCAGCCGCATCTGCCATGACCTGATATCGCCGATTGGCGCCATCAACAATGGTCTGGAACTTCTTGGCATGTCGGGTGGCACACCCGGCCCGGAAATTGATCTCATCCAGGAAAGCGTCGGCAATGCCAGCGCCCGCATCCGGTTCTTCCGTATCGCCTTTGGCGCGGCGGGGGAGCAGATGATGGGTCGTGCCGAGGTGATCTCGATCCTTGACGACCTGATGGACGGTGGCCGTCTGGATGTGGCCTGGGGGCCGCTCGACCCGCAGCCCCGTGGCGAAGTGCGCATGGCCTTTCTCGCGTTGCAATGCCTGGAAAATGCGATGCCGTATGGCGGGCGTATCGAGATCAGCAATGACGACAGCAGTTGGCTGCTGCATGGCCAGGCCGACAAGCTGAATATCGATGAGCCGCTCTGGAACATCCTGGCCACCCGGGACGCGCCTGCAGACCTGCGGCCGGCGCAGGTTCAATTCGCCTTGCTGCCGATCATCGCGGGGGACGCGAGCCGCCGGATCGTCACGGAAATGTCGGACACGCAGGTCAAGCTGCGGTTCTGAGGCCCTGCAACCACGTCACCAAGCGCGCGGCTCTCAGGGCGATCAGGCGCGCACCGTCCCGTCCCCGGTGACCAGATACTTGAAACTGGTCAGTTGAGCGGCCCCGACCGGGCCGCGCGCGTGCATTTTGCCTGTGGCAATGCCAATCTCCGCGCCCATGCCGAATTCGCCGCCATCGGCGAATTGCGTCGATGCGTTGTGCATCAGGATCGCGGAATCCAGTTCCATCATGAAACGTCGCGCGACCTCCGCGTCTTCAGTCAGGACGCAATCCGTGTGGTTCGACCCGTGTGTGCGAATGTGATCCATCGCCGCATCAAGATCAGGTACCACCCGTGCCGCGATGATCATATCGAGGTACTCCCGCCCCCAGTCGTCTTCCTGTGCCGCCACGGTGCCCTCGATCGCGGACAATGTCGCATCGGCGCGCACTTCGACACCAGCGTCGATCAGCGCGCGGATAAGGCCACGCCCCATCGTCTGCGCGATATCTTCATGGATCAGCAGACATTCCGCAGAGCCGCAGATGCCCGTGCGCCGGGTCTTGGCGTTGAGCACGACTTTGAGCACCTTCTCTGGGTCGGCGTCCTTGTCGATGTAGATGTGCACGATGCCTTCGAGATGCGCGAAAACCGGCACCCGCGCCTCGCGCTGCACCAGACCGACAAGGCCCTTGCCGCCGCGCGGCACGATCACATCAATCGTGTCGGTCATGGTCAGCATTTCAGACACCGCCGCCCGGTCGCGGGTTGGCACCAGCTGAATGGCATCCTCCGGCAGACCGGCATCGCGCAGCCCTTTCACGAGGCACGCGTGTAAGGCTGAGGACGAATGAAAACTCTCCGAGCCGCCGCGCAGAATGACGGCGTTGCCTGCCTTGAGGCACAGCGCCCCGGCGTCGGCCGTCACATTGGGGCGGCTTTCATAGATCACGCCAACGACGCCCAGCGGTGTGCGCACCCGTTGAATGTGCAGCCCGGTGGGCTGGGTCCACTCCGCGATCACCTCGCCCACGGGATCGACCTGCTCCGCGATGGCGCGCAGCCCGTCGATGATGCCGCGCAGCCGGTCTTCGTCCAGCGCCAACCGGTCCATCATCGCATCGGACAGACCTTTGTCGCGCCCATAGTCCAAATCCTTGGCATTGGCGTCCAGAATGGCGGCGCGGTCCGCCCAGACCTGCTCTGCCGCGGAAATCAGGGCGGCGTGCTTGCGTTCGGCACTGGCAAAGGCGAGGCTGGCTGCCGCGGCTTTTGCCCGCGCGCCGATCTCGGCCATCATCACTGGGATATTATCCATATCTTTCATTGCACTACATCCCGTTTTTAATTCTCGTAAAGATTGAAATCCGCGCTCAACACGTTGCTACAATGCCATATCGTCGCGGTGGATTAAAGCGGCGCGCCCGGGATACCCCAGCAGCGCCTCGATTTCCTGCGATTTCCTGCCTTTGATGATCTGGGCCTCTTCTGCGGTATAGCGGGCCAGACCGTGGCCCAGAATATGGCCGCTCCCATCCGCGATCGCGACGGCATCGCCGCGCTGGAAGGTGCCCGACACGGCGGCAACGCCTGCTGGCAGCAAGCTCTTGCCGGACATTAATGCGGCCACGGCACCTGCGTCCAAAGTGACCGTGCCGCGCGGCTTCATCGCTGCAATCCAGCCCTTGCGGGCGGCCTGCGGGTCCGTATCGGCGGTGAACCAGGTGGCGGGCGCACCGGTATGAAGCTGGCGCAGCGGGTTCATCGGTGACCCTTCCGTGATCGCCATCGCACAGCCGGCGGCGGTGGCCGTTTTGGCAGCCATCAGTTTGGTCTTCATCCCGCCTTTTGAGAGACCAGAGCCCGCGTCGCCCGCCATCTCCTCGATCTCGCCGGTGATCTTGTCGATGACATCGAACCGCTTTGCCTGCGGATCGTCATTCGGGTTCGCGCTGTAGAACCCATCCACATCCGACAGAAGGATCAGCTGATCCGCGCCCACGGTCACGGCGATCTGTGCCGCCAGCCTGTCGTTGTCGCCAAAGCGGATTTCATCGGTGGCAATGGTGTCGTTCTCGTTCACGATGGCCACAACGCCCAGCGACAAAAGCTGCTCCAACGTGGCGCGGCTGTTGAGATAGCGACGGCGGTTGGTACTGTCCTCGAGCGTGACCAGCACCTGCGCGGTGGTGATGCCATGCGGGGCCAGCACCTCTTCATAGGCGCGAGCCAGCCGGATTTGTCCGACGGCCGCAGCGGCTTGCGATTGTTCCAGCGCCAGCTCCTGCGAGGGCAGTCCCAACACCCCCCGCCCCAAGGCAATGGAGCCGGAGGAGACCAGCACCACATCAACTTGCCGCGCTTTCAGCCAGGCGATGTCTTCGGCCAGTGACGTCAACCAGTCAGCGCGCAGATGCCCGGTCTGCCGGTCTACCAGCAGGGCAGAGCCGATCTTGACCACAATCCGCCGGGCGGCGGTCAGGGATGCCACGGCTCTTCCTCCACGACAGGTTTGTGGCGCAAACGGTCGTCGTCGATCTGCCCGCGCAGCGTGCGCAGCACCTCAGTTACACCCTCGCGGGCGACACCGGACATCAGCATCACCGCGCCGCCACTGGCCTGTTCAAGCGCCTCACGCGCGGCGGCCCGTTCGTCTTCGTCCAGCGCGTCGATCTTGTTCAGCACGGTCACGCGGGGCTTTTCCGCAAGATCACCGCCATAGGCTTCGAGTTCGGTGATGATTGTCTGGTAGTCTTCGGCGACGGTCTCTGAGGTGCCATCAACAAGGTGCAAGAGGACGGCACAGCGCTCCACATGGCCCAGGAAGAGATCCCCCAGCCCCCTACCCTCGGACGCGCCTTCGATCAGGCCCGGGATATCGGCCACGACGAATTCGGTATTGTCCACACCGACGACCCCGAGATTGGGGTGCAGCGTAGTGAACGGATAGTCGGCGATCTTGGGGCGCGCGTTGGAGGTGGTCGCGAGGAAGGTGGATTTGCCGGCATTGGGCAGCCCAAGCAGCCCCACATCCGCAATCAGTTTCAGCCGCAGCCACAGCGTGCGCTCGACCCCCTCCTGCCCCGGATTGGCCCGGCGCGGTGCCTGATTGGTCGAGGATTTGAAATGTAAGTTGCCAAACCCGCCATTGCCGCCCCGGGCCAGTTGCACACGTTGGCCCACTTCGGTGAGATCGGCGATCACCGTTTCCTGATCCTCATCCAGAATCTCGGTGCCCACCGGCACCCGCAACACGATATCATCGCCATCCGCGCCCGTGCGTTGGCGGCCCATGCCGGGGATGCCGTTCTTGGCAAAGAAATGTTGCTGATAGCGGAAATCGATGAGCGTGTTCAACCCCTCCACCGCTTCGGCCCAGACCGAGCCACCGGTGCCGCCGTCGCCACCGTCGGGCCCGCCGTATTCGATATACTTCTCCCGCCGGAAGCTGACACAGCCACCGCCGCCCGCGCCAGAGCGGATATAGACTTTGCACAGATCGAGAAACTTCATGGGGGCTTCCTAGCCTTAAGGGGCGCAGCCCTCAATCACAGTTTTCGCAAATAGGTCCAGGTGGGCACCGTGGTGTCGCGCGCCACGCTGAAACTTTCGGCATCGCCGAGGTATTCAAAGCCGCAATGTGTCAGCACCCGCGCCGAGGCCGGATTGTCCTGAAAGACACTGGCGAACATGGTCTTGTTCTCCAGCGGGTTCGCCTCGACCAGCGCTTGCACCGCGTCCGACGCGAGGCCTGTGTTCCAATAGGGCGGTGCGACCCAATAGCTGACCTCCGACTGGTCGCGATCCATCCGCTCCAGCGAGATCAAGCCCATCAGCTCAGAGCCGTCAGCGATGGTGCCATCCATGGCCCAGACGTCCTCGTCCCGGTCATTCGACATGGCGCGGGTAACAAAGGCTTCGGTCCGGCCGGGCGGCAGCGGGTGTGGAATGCCGGTGGTCATGCGCGCCACGCGTTCATCGCCGCCATAAAGCTCAATCAGCCCCATGTCAGACTTGCGCAGGGGCCGCAGAACAAAACGCTCCGTTTCAACGGTCGGCTGTACCGTGATCTTTCCCATTTCCACCGTCATGTCCCTCCTCCGAACAATACGAACAACACCGACGCGACGGTTACCGCCGCGAGGGTCCACATTAGATAAGGTTCCATTGCCGTTCCCGCTATGGTGCGCGCGATCCCCTCACCGGCAAGTGTCCAGAGCGGATGCAGCAGAACCTGGCAACCGAGCAATACAGCAGCAATGGTTGCTGTTGCCTCAATAACCGGCGTGCCGGGGGCCACGAAGGCCGTGAATCCGCCCACAATCATGGCCCAGGCCTTTGGGTTGAGCGGGTGCACGATCAGGCCCGCGGCAAAACCGGGGGCCGCCTGCGCCTGATCCACGGCGCCCAACCGCGCATGCGCCACGCGCCAGGCCAACCAGATGATGTAGGCAGCCGAGGCGTATTTTAGCGCCTCGAAGACCCAGGGCGCCTGCTCTGCCAGTTCCATCAGGCCGAAGCCAACGGGCCAGATCACCAACTGCTTGCCAAGCGCGACACCCGCCACGAACGGCAGTGCGGCGCGAAAGCCATAGCGCGCCCCGGTGGTCATCAGGGCCATATTGGCCGGTCCCGGCGTGCCGACCTGACTGGCCGCGAAAATCGCAAAAGAGGTGACCGCGACGCTCATGTCGTGCCCCGCCATGCTTCGAGCGACAGCGCCATTTTCTGCAGCGTCACAGGCGTGCGCGTGGCGAGACACTCCGCAACCTCGATCCGGGTGGGGTGAAACCCCAGCTTTGACAGGATGCGGGCCGAAGCCGCGTTTCCCTGCATGTAACCGGATCGCAGATCGGTTCGGTGCCTGCGAAAGTAGCGACCGACCAGCGCGGTCGCCGCTTCGAACGCATAGCCCAGCCCCCAGAACGGTTGCCCCAGCCAATAGCCAAGTTCGTTTTGGATCGAACAGCAGCCGATGACCTTATCCGACGTATCGTCTGCGCGGGTCACCGCCAAAACCATGTCGTCCCCGGCGTGGCGCGCAAAGAACCCGCGCGCATTCTGCGGCGAATACGGATAGGGCACGCGCGTCAGCCAGCGCGACACCGACAGCGTGCCGATGAGCTCCGCCACACGCGCCGCATCCGCGTCCCGGAAGGGGCGCAGCACGAGGCGGTCGGTCTGGATGCATTCTGACATCGGCTTGGCCTAACACGTGGGTGTGGCGAAAATGAGAAAGGGGACCGGCGGTGTCGCCGATCCCCCTGAATGTGTCATGTCCTTGGGAAAGGGCTTATTCAGCGGCCTCCGCCACCGGCAGGACCGAAATAAACGTACGGTTCTTGAGACCCTTGTGGAAGGTCACGGCGCCATCGACAGTTGCAAAGATCGTGTGATCCTTGCCCATGCCCACGCCTTCACCCGGCCAGAACTTGGTGCCGCGCTGACGCACGATGATGTTGCCGGGGATGGCCGCCTGGCCACCGTAGAGTTTCACGCCAAGGCGACGACCCGCTGAGTCGCGACCGTTCCGGGATGAACCACCTGCTTTTTTATGTGCCATTTGGTCTCTCCTTAGCCTTTGCTGAGTTCTTTGGCCTGTTCGATCCAGCCTTCACGCTCGATCCGGCCCTTGAACGACAGTTTCTCGTCCATAGCAGCAACGTCCTCTTCGGTCCATGCCGCAATCTGCGCAAAGGAGGTGACGCCGCCTTCATGCAGTTTTTTCTCAAGCGCCGGGCCCACGCCGGACAGCTTTTTCAGATCGTCCGCGCCCGCGTCGGCCTTGGCCGCCTTGGGAGCTGCTTTTGCCTTGGGCGCATCGGCCTTGGCTTCGGCTTTCTTCGGGGCCGCTTTCTTGGGGGCTGCCGCTTCGACCGCTTTTGCGGAAACGGAGCCCGCGCCCATGGCGGCCTTCACGCCCGACTTATCCGCACCGGAGGCCAGGATATCGGTGACCTTGATCAGGGTCAGCTTCTGACGGTGGCCCTTCGTGCGCTTGGAAGAGTGCTTCCGGCGGCGCTTGACGAAGTTGATGACCTTCTCGCCCTTGACCTGATCGACGACTTCGGCCTGAACGCCGGCGTCTTTGACGAAGGGTGCGCCGACAACGGTCTTGTCGCCCCCCAGCATCAGAATATCGTTGAATTGAACGGTTTCACCCGCATCAGCAGCCAGTTTCTCAACGCGGAGCGTATCGCCCGCCTGAACCTTGTACTGCTTGCCGCCAGTCTTGAGGACTGCAAACATAGCATTTCCTTTGCTCAACCGCGTCCTGTGGTCCCCAGCATTGGGCGTTTTGGCCTGATGGCCACCTCGAACAGCGCACTCCGGTCGGAGTGATCGTTTTATAAGAGAACAAGGCCCGGCGAACCGGACCTCATTTATGAAGCCGCCATGTGCACCACCCGCACGCCCATGTCAAGCACGATCCCTCAGATATCGTTGCCCGCAGCATTGAGCGCCACCGCCCGCCCCAGACCATAGGCGATGTCGGTAAAGACATTCTCATACCCCTTGAACAGAGCCGCGTTCAGCTGCTTGCCCGCCGGACTTCGCGAAAACGCCTCATAAGCCTCCAGATCGCTGATCTCCAGCGGTTGCTGGGCCAGCAGGAAGTATCCGTGCAGCCAGGATTGCGCCTCTGTCCGCAACGTCTGTTCCGACTCCCATACCTGCGCAAGGATCTGGTCTTCTGTCATCTGCAGCAACCCGCCATCCGCCAGGCCGCGCGAGAACTGGTAGCTGGCGCTCATGGTCAGAGCCACGTTCAGGTCGAGAAAACCATTGGCCGCAATGAACGCCGTCAGCAAACGGCGATGCGGATCATCTTCCGGCAGATCGGCGAAGGCATCGGCGGCCGTCTCTTCCACGGAGGGATCCATCATGGCCCGGCGCGCGGCGATCTCCAGCGCTGTGATCCGCTGCCCCCGCAGGCTGTCGAAGAACTGCACCGCCACGTCGAGCGCCTCCGGGTCCATGCCCGTTTTCAACGCCGTGTAAAAGCTGTCCTCGATGGCATTGGGCGCGTAGAGTTGAGAGACCTGCTCCTGCCAGAAGGCGCCCCCCTGCCCGTTCAGCATATCGTCGTTGAGGCCCTCGGCGTCGCTCAACCCTTCTGTGCGCAAGGCATCTACAAGTTCCGGCACCCGCAGCGCATCCATCAGCACGGTCACCCGCGCGTCCGCCCAGAGCGGCGCGGCCGTCAGGCAAAACGCAAAGGCAAGGACGGCAGCGCGCATCGTTCAGAGGTCCTGACTGGGTTGTAACGCGCTCATCCGATCGGCCACGGCCTCATAGCGGTTGGCCATGATTTCAAACTGCACCGCATTCATCAATTCATAGACCCGCTGCATCTTGGGGTCTTCGAGCGCATCCGCATAGGCCGTGACATCGGCATCAGAAAACGCCTGATAGGTATAGGCCGAGCCGGAGAGCGCGGAGATCTGCATGCTGCGCCGCATCTCCCCTTCCTGCGACTTGAGGTTTTCGCGCAGATCAGCCTCGTCCATGCGCAGCTCGATCACACCCGCCGCTGCCGCCGCCATCAGAAACCGCACCTGCACCTCCTGAATGGCGCGGATCGAGGCATCTTCGGATCCCGTCGCCTTGTTCAACCGCTTCAATTCCTCCAGACGGGGCGAGCCGATCTGCACCAGCCCGGCAACAATCGCCTCTCCGCTTTCGCTCTTGAGCTCCTCGTCTTCCTTCATATGCGAGGCGTTTTCCGCCACGACGAGACGTTGCCCCAGGTCGGAGGCGTAAAAATCCACAGCATGGGTCAGAAGCTCGTCGCTCAGGGTCTGGGACAGGATGTCCAGCGCCATGGCGTGCATCTGGTCGGTATCGAAGACGTCTTCCACCAGACGGGTCCACTCCGACCCGAAATCATCCGCCTCCAGCCCGATCATGTTGGGCGCCGTCTCTGCCGTCAGCTTGATGCTCTCAAGCGCCACGTCAAAGCCGGTCACTTCCAGAAAAGCTTCGAGCCGGTCGAGATCGGCCGTGCGTGCGGGGCCTGCAAGCACGCCTGCCATCACTGTGATCATTAAGAACGCAGCGCAAACTCGGATCAGAGGTATCATGTCGGTCTCCTGTGGGGCGTTTTGCCTGTTACAGAAAACTTAAGTGTT
The DNA here is from genome assembly GCF_015644665.1 of Roseobacter sp. MH60115. Classification (GTDB taxonomy): domain Bacteria; phylum Pseudomonadota; class Alphaproteobacteria; order Rhodobacterales; family Rhodobacteraceae; genus Roseobacter. Next base: position 1,277 of record NZ_JADOBQ010000003.1, on the reverse strand, counting down.
TTCCGCGTCGGGGCAATGAAATTTCCCGTGTAAAGGCTCGGTTGGCTAATCCGCTCTTGTCACAAGCCGAAAAGCCGAATAAACGCCGCTGCACCAGACCCCCGCGGAGAGGTGCCGGAGTGGTCGAACGGGGCGGTCTCGAAAACCGTTGTGGGTGCAAGCCCACCCAGGGTTCGAATCCCTGTCTCTCCGCCAGCTTACCCTACGATCGAGTGTAACGAGGTTGATACTATCCTACACTTTTCAGTATCTTATCAGATCTGAGAACAGTTTGTTGTCGGATTGAGGTCTAGTAGATGCGATTGGATTTGATTATTTTTGGCGGGTAGGGTCAATAGGGCACAAAAGGTGCGGTGAACACGGAGTGCCAGACTTAGAAGATATTCTTTGCACGCAAGCGCATCCCGGATCACAGCCCGTAGCACTTAGAAGTTACGAAGACGCCCTTCAATATTACCGAGCTGGAGAAGTCGCAGGCCGTCTATTTCCGCGCATTGACGAGCGCTGGAATGTAAGAACGATCAACGATCAGAAGTACAATTGCGAAGACCCGTTTATGCGAATGTTCATAAAAAAACCCTCTACTGCCGGGGTAAGCCTCCATTTCAAATCGCCAGAGAAATTACGGCGGAAATTGAATTCGTCGTAGGTAGAGGAACACCGCATAAAGATTTGGTGCCGCGAAAAAATCACCGTCTAGCCTTTAGGAGACAACTGAATTTGCTCTTGGAGAAATGGTGTCAATCTCCAAAAACTATAAAGTCGGAACCGAGCCTCCCTTGGGTTGCTTCTGCGCTGGGTATAGAAAAAACCGACAATGACTGCGTTCAATCGTACAAAGATGCGTTGCTTGCGGAACTAACCAAAAACGCAACGAGCAAGGCATGACCCACATTTTCTAGCAACTGGACTTGATGCAACCCGTTGCAGCAAAATGCAATTTTCACCGAATTTTTTTTGCATTTAAAGAGCGGCTAAATTCGTACTCAGCCAAGCCCGAACGACCGCCATTGGTCGCTCAAGTTTAAAGGAGTACAACGAAATGGCCGCAGCTACCTTGCAGATATCTGGCAGCGATGCCTCATACATCAATCCTCCCGGCGTGACCAAAAGGTCCGCCAAGGACAAGTTCGTAAGTGCCGAACAAATCGCTGCGTGTCTAGCCCCCAGTTTCAGTACCACTAATTTGGCGTTTCTCTAATAAGGTTTCAGGCACAGGAGGGCGCATGCCAAGCGCGTGATGTGGCCGGATTTGGTTGTATTGTCTGAGCTAGACA